>NZ_CP092354.1:0-127383 GCF_022354505.1 Rhizobium sp. C104
TTACGTATTGCTCAGGTTGATCAGGGAAACGCGATAGAATCCGAACAGCACCTTCGATCCTGAGGGTGAAGAAGATGCTGGTGATCGAGCCTGTCAGGAATTCGCGCATGGCAAACATCTCGCCGCGCATCCAGAGCGGCGGCAGGATCTCGAACATGTAATCGTGGCCGGCCTGGTCCAGTTCGAACCATTCGCTGCGATAGAGCGCGCTGTCATCATTTGCCCAACGGTTTGGACGCTGGACGTGCCGATCGAACATTCGGAACATCTGCCGGCGGTCGGCGATGCCCTGGTAGACTTTGCGGGTTGTTGAGAGGGTCATGGCTGGGCTCCTTCAAGGCCTCGTCCGGGCTGAAGCGCGGCCATCTTCGCGATGTCACCATTCCTCTTCAGCCCTTCCTGACCCCTCCCCCGCAGCCGCCTCTCCGTCCGGCCGGGTCAAGGGCCGGCGCAGCCGGGCGAAGCTTCACCCTTGACGCAGTCGGCGGGCATGCGGCACTCCCACATTCTCCTTCTTCCCCCTGCCCTCTTTTTCTGCCCCACTCGAAAATTAGTCTGTCCCTGAATGCGGGCGCGCGTTTCAGGTCAGGGGATCATTGCATCTCGGTCGAGTTGCGAGCCATTCGGCGGCGACGATCATGAACTCGGTCCGCTTTTCAAATTCCCGCGGCGCCGGGCACGAAGCTCCTCGTTCCAATCTTCCAGGTCAGGACGAAGCCGCTCGAAATCGCACCCCATCTCGGAGGCGATCCCGCGAAGGCGGTCGGCGTAGACGTCGCCCTGCGCGTTGTTGTCGGTAGCGGCCACCAGAAGCCCCTTATGGCGCGCCGCTATCATTCCGATTGCCGCCTCCGTAGCCGGAGCCCAGCCGCCACCCGTGCTGACATAGAGGCTATCGTGTCGGCCGGTTTCCAGAGCCGCGAGGCTCAGGGCGTCGATTGCCGCCTCGGTCACGCAGAGGCGCACTACACCGCCGTGGCCGAACCGGAACAGCACCTTGGCGCCACCAGTCGAATAGCCGCGCCATTCGGGACCGCGCTCCTCCCAGCCCGTCACGGTCCCCTCCCCGTTTTTGTGCGCGGCCCACATACTGCCGCGAGGGCCCTCGCGCAGCAGGTCGTCACGGACGGCGGCCCGGATCAGGGCTTCCGGAAGATGGCGCTCGTCGCGCAGATAGCGCCAGGTTCTCGAGCCCGGCCAGGGCTTGCGGCGCGTCCTCCATCGCTCAGCCACGGCGATTTCCGGATCGTATTGCCGGGCCTGCTTTTTCCACACTGGCTGGCGCGGCTCGTAGCCGACCAATCGGCCTACCAGCATCTTGGCCTCAGGAAAGCCGACCGTGTGCAAATGGGTCATGAGAGAGAACACGTCCCCCTTCGCATCGGAAAGCGGGTCGAACCAGCCTTTCCCCTCATGGATCACGATGACGATCTCGTCTCCAAGCCTATACTTGACCGCCCGTCGCGTGCTCTCCTTCAAATCGATCGCATAGCCGGCCGCATCCAGCACAGCCGCGCAGGGCACCCTGTTTCTAAGTTCATTCAGTTCGTGCTGATCCATTTTCCTCTTCGTGCGCCGCGGGCGCGCGCCTTTCCTTCGGGTTTTCTTTCCCGCACTTTGCGGGGCTCCTTCCGGACGACGCGAAGAGCAAAGGGGGCAAGGGCGCGGCTGGCAACCTGCAGATCTGCATCTCGGCACCCGCCGAAACAGCCAGCCGCGGCGAAGCTTCCCTTGCCGCCTGCTGCTCGCAAGCGGCACCTCAGGAGGAGGAACCCGGCTCAATGAGCCGGTCTATGGTCGAAGGGATCGAACTCGGCGATGGCTTCGACCTCGCCGTCTTCAAGTTCATCGGACGGAAGGACGCCGAACTCGTTGCCGGAGCGGAAGAGCGTGACGGGAACCATGAGAGTGCGGGCGAGCTGGAAGGCGTGGTTTTGGGCAAGAGCAAGATCAGACATTTGAAGGCTCCATCTTCGGAGCGGGCCAATCCCGCTCGATGGCTCCATCAGTGTCCGTCCCCGGGCGCGATCACCGCGGAGGCGAAGCCGCGCGCTTTTAGGCCCGGGGGTTGCGATCGTGAAGATCCGGGCTTGCTTTGGACTGCAGGGGACGATCGGGTCGATGAAATGCGCGGCCGGTACCGGCGGGATCTCGCCGCTCGCACGAAGGATCGTCACACGAATGTGCCGAAATCCGTCAGGGGTTCGGTGGAGCTTCGGCAAGGCCGCGGCGGAATAGAGCCTGGTCCGAAGGACGTGCCACTTCCAGAGGACACTGGAAGAACAGGATTTTTGTGCCAGCTTGACGAATCGGCACTTGCCCGCCAATCTCATCTTGGCGTGGCCTGCGCCTAACCTCCCAGATCTTCCCCAGCAAGGTCTTGAACGGAGGCAAAGGGACTTCTGTCTCGGGTTGCTTGTCTTGGTCCGATCGTTTCGGGCGGGTTGCTGGGGAACTGCGTCCGAGACGTGAAAGGCCCGACAATGACTCAAAACGGAAATTTCAAACGCCGTGTCCGTGCTCGCGCAGCCAAAACCGGCGAGTCTTACACCGCAGTCTCTCCATCACATAAGCAAGGCAGCGGACAATCCCGCGATCCGTTCAATACGGCTGGCTGTAGCACAAACATCCCTGTTCAACGATCCCCGTGACAGTTCGGCGCTGCACGCCAGCGCAGCAGAGATGCGCCGCCTCATGGAGGAGGCCAATAAAGCGGGGGCTCGCCTTATACACTTTCCGGAAGGCACCACCTGCTGGCCCAACAAGCGGATCATGTCCGAGGTTGGACCGAATGAAATCGGACCCTCCGATTGGACTCGCTTTGAATGGGAAGCTTTGCGTGAAGAACTGGAAGGGATTCGGAGGCTGGCAAAGCAGCTAAAGCTTTGGACGGTGTTCGGCGCCGTGCACCGACTGATCTCGCCGCACCGTCCGCATAACAGCCTCTACGTCGTCTCCGATCGCGGTGAACTGTTGAGCCGCTACGATGAGCGCCTGCTATCGAACACGAAAATCTCGTTCATGTACTCGCCGGGGAAAACCCCCGTGACTTTCGAGGTGGATGGACTGCGCTTCGGTTGCGCCCTGGGCATGGAGGTGCACTATCCGGAGATTTTCGTCGACTACGAGAACCTCGACGTCGATTGTGTCCTGTTTTCGACCGCAGGAGAGACGCCTTCTAACGCTTCGGCATTTGCCGCAGAGGCGTTGGGGCATGCCGCAAGCAATACCTATTGGGTGAGCTTTTCCACGCTCGCACCGCAGAGCACGGCCGCTCCGTCGGGGATCGCCGCTCCAGATGGCCAATGGGCGACCCAATGCCCGAAGAACGGTCTGGCTGCTATTTCAGTCGCTGACATCAACATTGACCCGGAAAATCTTGCCAGGCCATGGCGGCGGCGGGTCCGGACCGACCTCTACACGCCTCACCATGTGGAAGGTGATCCAAGGAGCGACGGGAAGAATCTTTTCTGAATAATATCGATTGTCAGGGACTCGCCGCGGTCCCTGACACCACGACATCAAAAAGTCGGCCCCAGCGCGGATCCTGAAGAAGTGATTCCACCGACCGACTAAACGAGGACATAATGACCGAAGCTATAAGCGTCGAATTCTCTTTGTTTGTCGAGCATGGCCGGGAACGAGAGGCCGCTAATTTCTATGCGGCCGCCTTTGGTGCGCAGGAAGTGGACACCTATAGCATCGACGGCGTTTTGGCGGGTGTCGTGATGAGGCTTTGGGAGATGGGCGTGACGGTCGCCGGGTCCAACCCCAATCGCGAAAAGGAGCCTTCGTCCGTTCTTCCCCAAAAAACCTGGGGCTGTCAGCACGATTTTCCAGCTTAGGGTCGTCGATATAGACAGCGCGATGCAGCGCGCCGTTGCGGCAGGAGCCGTGCTCCGTGACGAAATCCAGACGGACACGCTCAGCCGGCGCGTAGCCTCGATCTTCGATCCTTTCGGCCACATCTGGGCACTGGTAGAGCGGAAGGCCGCGGGCATGTCGCTGGCGGCGTGATCGCCCAGACAGGCCGTTGGTCGGCCCTATAGGTCATTCCTGATCGGAAACATGTCTTCGCCGTAGTGGTGAAGACGCGTGTGATGCCGTCGGCATAACCACCGCACCCTCAAAGGCTCGTCGTATTGATCATGATGGGCATCGACCGCGTCGACGCCACAGACCTCGCACGTTTGCTTCTCCAGCTCTCCTGCCTTCACCGCACGCTGCACAGCAAGGTGAGCATCGTATTTGCCCGGATTGGCACGGCGCCAATTCGCTTGGCGGGTATCGGTTTTCAGCATCGCCGCATCCTGCCTTGTGAAGATCTGTGCTCTGATCTGCTAGATACTTGCGTCAGGAGGCAAGCTCAAGGCTTCCTTAGCGATCAACGGGAGAACGCTCTCGATATATTCGTCCAGCTCGGCCCTGCTCCTGAGGCCTGTTCTTGAGTCCGTACATGCGTCGAATAGCTTCCGGTGCTGAGTTACGGTCCAAGAGCTGTCACGCAGTCAAACACATGTCGGCTTTGACCGAAAAAAGCACACAAGTTTCGGACAGCTATCCTTGCTTGAAGTCCGAAAAAAGACTACAAGTTTCGGACATGGTAGCCGATTCATCCGACCTCAAGAGTGTCATGCTCGATCGCATTCATACCGATCCGCCGCGCAAGGTATGGACGCCGAGCGACTTCGTTGATCTCGCCTCGCGTGACGCAATCGACAAGGCGTTGCAGCGACTGACAAAGGCGGGGACCCTTAGGCGAATCGATCGCGGCCTTTATGATCAGCCGGGATTCAACAAACTAACCCAAAAACCCAATCCGCCGGATCCCCGCTCCGTGATTGATGCGGTCGGGCGACGCGACCAAACGAGGATGCTCGTTGATGGAATGACCGCTGCCAACGATCTCGGCCTGACCGATGCGGTTCCGGCAAAAATCGTCGTCCACACCGATGCCCGGCGTCGTGCGATCAAGCTGGGCAACGTCACAATCGCTTTCCGGCCGACCGCAGCAAGCAAGCTGTTCTGGGCCGGGCGCCCGGGCATGCGGGTCGTACAGGCGCTTCACTGGCTACGCGATCTCCTCGATCGCGAAGGGGAGAGTGATCAGATCAGACGCAAGTTGGCCAAGCTCTTCGACGATCCTACGACCGGACCGCCGCTGAAAGCAGACCTCACGGCTGGCATGACGGCTTTGCCAAACTGGATGAGGGTGTTTCTCAAGCCCCTCGTCGAGGACGCTGCTCCTCAGGGCGATATCGACGATGATGATCAGCGCGCCTCCAAGGTTGTCAGAACGGCGCGAAAACCACTCCCCACACAGAAGACGGAGACCGTCACACGCGGTTCAACTCGATCGGCCAAGACATGAATCCTGCTTTTGACGAAGTTCTCGCAGCCGGAGAGGCTGCGATGTTGAGCGCCTTCGACACGACGGCGCAACGCCTCGGCACGGCCGCTCAGAACATAGAAAAAGACTTCTGGGTTTGCTGGACGCTGGACGTCTTGTTCAACGGATTGAAAAAAGGCGGACCCCGCCTTCTCTTCAAAGGCGGAACCTCGTTGTCCAAAGGGTTTGGCCTGATCAGCCGCTTTTCCGAGGATATCGATGTCACCGTGTTCAGGGACGATATCGGCGAGGCGGCGACTATCGAAGAACTCGAGGAACTCAGCGGTAAGAAGCGCAAGGCACGTCTCGAGGCGATCAAGGATGCCTGCAAGGCCTACATCAACGGCCCACTTCGCGACGAACTGACGGTGATCCTTGCGGACCGCCTCAAGGCCGCCGGTGTTGATGCCGCAAAAGCGCGGATCGAGGCTGACGACAGCGACCCTGACGGTCAGACTTTGCTGATCTGGTACCCCGCGGCGACGCCGCGTTCCGATTATGTGAGGGCGGCCATCAAGATCGAGTCGGGCGCGAAATCCGCGCTTGATCCGAACAGCGAAGTGCCGATCAAGCCCTATGTCGACGATGATCTTCCGGCGCTCGACCTGACGGTGCCGGCGGTGCGGACCGTCGATCCCGAACGGACCTTCTGGGACAAGGTCGTAATTCTCCACGGGCTGCGGCGCTGGTTCGACAAGCGTGATGAATTAAAAGGCGGCGGCCAACGTGTATCGCGACACTATTACGATCTGCACCGGCTGATTGGGACAGCCGTTGGGGCAGCCGCCATCAAAGACAGAGCACTCGGCGACGATTGCGTCGCGCATGCGCGCATGTTCTTCAATCGGCCCGACTTCGACCTTGCGACCGCTGTACCCGGCTCGTTCGCGCTTGCGCCGCATGACGCGATGGTCGAACAGCTCTCGCGTTGATTACCGGGCGATGCAGGGCATGATTTTCGGCGAGGCTCCGGCGTTCGAAGCCGTGATCGAGAGCATCGCTTCGCTCGAGGCAAGCCTGAACAAGATGGCCGAATGAGGCGGGGGCGGCGATGAAGAAGCTGGAGGGATCGGTGGGCGCGAAACCGGAGCCGGACGCATATCGCAACGGCTACGCGGTGGTCGCGCCGCTGCGCAAGCGACGACTGACTGGCGAGCTTTATGAGCGCGACCCGAAGGTGGAAACACTCATCGCAGAACTGGCAGCCCTGCCGCGCGAGGAGTTGATCGGCCGAGCGGCAATCACCAAGCGCTCCGACCCAGGCTACGTACCGAGCGAGTGCCTCGTATATTTCATTCGCGCGTCTCGTTACGACAATAACGAGGCCTGGTTCGAGCGGCTATACCGCATTCTCATGGAGCGGGTGCTGCGCAGCGTGCCCAGATCAGAAAACTCCGACGGCAAGACTGAATCGCTGACGCGCAGCCTGGTCCGTGACAAGGTCTTCAGCCGGTTTGTCGAAATGCTGTCCGCGGACCGGGCATCATACGTCGACAAACTCGACTATTTCGAAGTGCGGTTCGATGGCGCTGTTGCGAGCCTCAGACGCGATGCCCAGGAACAGGCTTGGCGGGACGAGAACAGATCCCAGCCTCTCGAATATGACGAGGAGAGCGGTGAGCTGACCGCGGAGGTGGAGAGAGCGGCCGGGGCCCATGATCCTTTTGCCGCACCGGATTTCGACGATCCGGTTTACCGGTCGCGTCTAGATGCGGCGATTGAAGCTCTGCCGCCAGAACAAATCAGGATCATACACATGTTGAAAGAGGGCTTTCCCATAGATTCAAAGGAGCCAGACGTCATGACCATCTCCAAGGCATTGGGCCGCTCCGAGAAGACGATCCGGACCTATCGCGATAAAGCGATTGCAACATTGCGGTCGGCTCTGGCTGACGGGGAACAGCAATGAGCCCGGCTGGCGAACGCCCCTCCCGTGAAGCCGTGCTTGACGCATTCGCTGTCGAAAGCGAGCAAGATCGTTCGACCCTCGAACGCTATCTGCGGCTTTATCCGGAATATGCCGCGGAACTCGTTGACCTCTCGCGCGAGCTACGCCGTGAAATTCCAGAAGATGACGCGCCGCTCTCCGCTGCGGATCAGGCGCTGATCGAGGCCGCCTGGTCGCAACACGCCAACGCTTTGCCAGCGGCCGGACCAGATCCTTTTGCGGCTCTGACAGCCGACGATTGGCGCGCCGTCGCTCGCCAACTGGATGTCCCGCGCCAGGTCATCACCGCGTTGCGTGAACGGCGGGTGTCACTGCTGAGTATTCCGCAACGGTTTCTTAAAAATCTGGCAGAGGCGATGCGCTGCTCGCTCACACAGCTGCAGATGTCTTGGGGACCGGCACCGTTGATCGCAGCTCGCAGCTACAAGGCAGATGGCAAGCCGAACGCAGGAGACCAGGTCACCTTCGAGAAAGTTCTGATCGACGCCGGCGTTTCCGATGAGAGGCGCGCCGAGCTTTTGAGAGAGGCCGAATGACATGGATAGCGTGGAGCTTGCCAGGCAAGTCGCCGCCGAGCTTCACGCTCACCTGGTTCAATCCGGGGCCGATCCCTGGTCGCCATATGACTTCGTCGTCACCGAAGCCAAACGACGGGGCATCGACGTTGAGCCGACTGCGGCGGGTGCCGCTCTTCTCAACGGCGGTCGCGCGACCTTCATAGCCGCCGACGACCTGATCCTTCATGAGAATGTCGGTTCCTTGTTCGACAGAGCCTTCCTTGTTGCGCACGAGATTGGACATGTCGAGCTTGGCGACGATCCCGATGATGCTCCAGCGCCGACAATCGATCCCGCTCGCGCGGCCGAGCCTTCGCCGGTCGGCATTGATCGGGTTGTCGACTACGGGCGCAAGCAGCGGCGCGAAGTTCAAATGGATCTGTTCGCGCGCGAACTGCTGCTGCCGCGCAACGTCGCGCGGGCACTTCATATCGACCAAGGGCTTTCCGCATCCGACATTGCCACGAAGCTCGGCGCACCATTCGACGTCGTCGCGCAACAGCTGTTCGATGCCCTGCTCCTGCCGCCGGTGCCGCCGGCGAACGAGGCGGCGCATGAGGAACGGCCATTGAATCCTTTGCAAGCGGCGGCAGCGGCACATCGCGGCGAAGCCTATCTGCTCGAAGCGGGTCCAGGCACCGGCAAGACCCAGACGCTGGTTGCACGCGTCATAGGCCTTCTGGAAGAGGGGGTCGATCCGAGGCGGATCTTGCTTCTGACTTTCTCGAACAAGGCAGCGGGCGAAATGGCCGAAAGGATCGCGCGCAAGCGGCCCGAGGCGGCCGCCGCTATGTGGATCGGCACGTTTCACGCCTTCGGCCTCGATATCATTCGGCGATTCTATGCGGAACTCGGCTTGCCGAAGGATCCGCGGATGATGGATCGGACCGAGGCTGTCGAACTCCTCGAGGAAGAGTTTCCGCGCCTGAAGCTTTCCCACTATCGGAATCTCTATGATCCCACCCAGATTATCGCCGATATGCTGGTTGCCGTGTCGAGAGCCAAGGATGAGGTGGTCGATGCCGACAGCTACGCTGCGCTCGCCGGCGCCATGCTGTCAACGGCGGCTGACCCGGAGGCGCGCGAAGCGGCAGAGCGCGCCGTCGAGGTCGCCCGCCTCTACGCGGCCTATGAGCAGCTAAAGCGCAATGCGAACTGTGTCGACTTTGGCGACCTTGTCGCCCTACCGGTGCAAGTGCTCGAGAAGGATGCGGCTATCCGCGCGACACTCCAGGCGCAGTACGATCATGTCCTCGTCGACGAATATCAGGACGTCAACCGCAGCAGCGTGAGACTGCTAAGCGCACTACGCCCCGACGGCGATAATCTCTGGGTGGTCGGTGACGCCAAGCAGTCGATCTATCGGTTCCGCGGAGCGTCATCGTTCAACATGTCGCGCTTCGGCAGCCAAGATTTCACCGGCGGCAAACGCGGTCGATTGAAGCGCAATTATCGCTCGGTGCCTGAGATCACGACCAGCTTTTCCAATTTCGCGATCAAGATGCGCGCTGGCGATGCCGATAGCGGCCTGGAGGCAGAGCGGGACGCCAATGGAAATGAGCCGGAACTGCGCACCGTGCGGCGAGCCGAAGAACAGCAGGTCGCCCTGGCCGAGGCGATCGAGGAACTGCGGCGCGAGGGGCATGCCTATCGCGATCAGGCGGTCTTGTGCACCGGCAATGAAAAGCTGTCCAGGATAGGGCAAGATCTTGAGCGCCTCGGTGTGCCGGTTCTGTTCCTGGGCAGTCTGTTCGAGCGAGGTGAGGTCAAGGACCTGCTGGCGCTCCTATCAATCCTCGTGGACCGGCGCGCCATGGGTCTCGTTCGCATCGCCTGCTGGCCGGATTTCGCGATGCCTTTCGCGGACGTCGCAGCTGTATTCGCGTACTTGAGAGCTACAGATTCCGCGCCGGCGCGTTGGCTGCAAAATATCGACTCCATCCCGGAACTGAGTGAGGCAGGACGCCGGACGCTGGGCAACCTGTCAGTTGCCCTGGATGGATTCGGCGACGCCACCTCGCCGTGGACAATTCTCGCGATGCTGCTTCTTGATCGCACGCAGATTGCGGCACGTCTCGGAGCATCGTCGGACCTCGGTGATCGCACCCGCGGTATTGCAATCTGGCAGTTCCTCAACTTCGTGCGCGTACAGCCGGCGGGTCGCGGGCTGCCGGTAACGCGTCTGCTCGATCGCGTGCGCAGACTTGTGCGCCTGGGCGACGACCGCGACCTGCGACAGTTGCCGGCAGCAGCACAGCATCTCGACGGCGTGCGACTGATGACGATCCACGGCGCCAAGGGGCTGGAATTCGAAGCGGTGCATATCCTGGGACTTAACAGCGATACCCTACCGCGGGCCCCGCAGGCTCCGCCATGCCCGGCGCCGACGGGCATGATCACTGGTGCGGAAGGCAGCGCCCTGGATGCGTTCCGCGTTGGCCAGACCGAGGAGCAAGAATGCCTCTTCTATGTAGCCCTGTCACGCGCTCGCGACCGCCTGTTCCTCTATGCACCGACAGAGAAGAGCAATGGGCACAATCGGCCGCTCTCACCGTTCCTGGACCGCCTCGGGACCACGTTGATGCGCCGTCCGATCGTGCCGGGGCGACCCCTCCCCCCGGCCGCAGACTCGCAGAGTGTTGAATTGATCATCGACGGTCGGCTTCGCTTTAGCGGACCGCAAATCGCTCTTTATGAGTCATGTCCCCGCCGCTTCTTCTACACGCATGTCCTTCAGGTTGGCGGACGTCGAACCACCACCGCGTTCATGCAGTTGCACGAGGCAGTTCGCTCGGTGGTTGGGGCGGTGGTCGCTTCTGACCTGTCTCTTTCTGAGCGGGAGTTGCAAGATCGCGCGGAAGCAGCGTTCGTCAGCCAAGGGCTTTCCGATCATGGATATCGCGCCGAATTCCTCGATCTCGCCTTGGCGATGCTGCGGTTCTTTCTGTCCAGCCGCGCAGGAATGGTCGCGAAAGTCCCTACCGCTGTCAGTCTCATAATTGGCGGCGAGGAAATCCTCGTCCAGCCGGACGAGGTGCTGGTGCGCCCTGATGGCGTCCGCGCCGTGCGCCGCATCGGCACAGGTCACATGCGATCCACGGAGGGCAAGGATGTCGCCGCCGCGGCGTTGATCCTCGCGGTCAAGCAGGCCTTCCCCGGCGCCGTTGCAGAGCTGCTCCACCTCTCGGACAGCGAAGCGCATCCGTTATCCCTGTCGGACCGCGAACTATCGGGGCGCAGAGACAAGCTTGCAAAGTTTCTGGGCGAGATTCGCGCGGGGCGGTTTCCTGCCGCGGTTTCATCGTTCACGTGCCCGAACTGTCCCGCGTTCTTTATCTGTGGCTCGACCCCGGAAGGACCGCTTAAAAAAAAGTTTGCCTGACCTTACCGGTCGGCCAATGTCGCACCGATTGGATCCTTAGAGCCGTGGCGTCGCCACGGCGAATACATAAGGAACCAATCTATGACTACAAACGAACTTCTTGATTATGACGACGTCGGAGACGCCCTGCGCGAAGGCCGGGCACTTCGTCCGGCGAAAGCGTATCGCTTTCTGCTTGGTGAGGGCGACCTCAATTTTCAGCAGCGTCAGGTGAGCGATCCCGTGCCGCTCGGGCGCCAGTTGCTGGAGGCCGCATCGCTCGATCACCGGCATGGCTATAGCCTCTTTGCGATCCTGCCCACGGGCGATTTCGAGGATGTGCGGTTGAACGAGTCCTTCGACCTGCGCGAGCGCGGGGCTGAGCGGTTCATTGCTTTCCAGTCGGATCGCGAATTCAAGCTGACCCTCAACGACGACGAACTGCGCTGGGGCAAACCCGTCATCAGCGGTGCTGTCCTTTATGGTCTGGCAAAGCCAGGAGACAACGAGGCGGTATTCCTCGAGGTTCCGGGCAGTGAAGATCGCCTGATCGAACACAACGAGCTGATTGATCTGAACGGCGCCGGCATCGAGCGCTTCATCACCGCGCGCAAGCCGCCGGTGACCTTCGAAATCGTCGTCAACTCGCGTCTCCGCACGGTGGACGAACAGACGGTCACGTTCGAGCAGGTCGTCCAGCTCGCGTTTCCGGGCCAGCACGAGCCGAATGTCGTCTTCTCGATGACCTATCGGCACGCGGCGTCGGCGCCCCATGCCGGAGAACTCGGGGCTGGCGGCTCCGTCGATGTCAAGAAGAAAGGTACGGTGTTTAATGTCACGCGCACTGTTCAATCGTAATCCGGACCTCAAGCGCCTGCTGGACGAGGGCTACTTCGTCCAGCAGCAGGGCGGCTATCTCGTTATGCGTGAGATCCCTTACGTCGACGAGCGCCGACAGCCGCGCATCGGCACGTTAATCTCCAGCCTCACGCTAGCGGGCGATCAAACCCGTACGCCCGACACGCATGTCGTCCACTGGGATGGTGATTTCCCCTGCCATGCCGATGGCGTTCGAATTCAAGGGATTTCGCACATGAGCGGCACCTTCGACCTTGGTCATGGTCTGAAGGCGACGCACAGCTTCTCCAGCAAGCCGGAGGGCGGCTATGCGGACTACCACCACAAGATGACGAGCTATGCGAACATCATCGCAGGCCCCGCTGCAGTACTGAAGCCCGGTTCGACCGCACGCACTTTCCGCGAGCCCGAACAGGAGGAAGAGAGCGTCTTCAACTACGTCGAGACTGCGTCCGACCGCGTTGGTATCGGCGCGTTGACAGGACGGCTCGTGGGCGAGCGCATCGCCATTATCGGGCTCGGCGGCACGGGCGGCTACATTCTCGACCTCGTCGCGAAAACACCGGTTTGCGAAATCCGGATCTTCGACAGCGATGAATTTCTCACCCACAATGCGTTCCGCGCGCCAGGTGCTCCCAGCCTGGACGAGCTCCGGGACGCGCCCAAGAAGGTCGAATATCTCAAGCGCATTTACAGTCGCATGCACCGCAACATCGTAGCGAACGATGTCGCTCTGAACGCTGACAACCTCCACCTTCTCGACGGCGTGACCTTCGCGTTCCTTTCCCTTGATGCGGGTGAGGCCAAGCAGTCAATCGTGGAGAAACTCCAGGCAATCGGCGCCGGTTTCATCGATGTCGGGATGGGTCTTGAGCTTGATGAAGGCTCGCTGGGTGGCATCCTGCGGGTGACCGCCAGCACGCCCGAAAAGCGGGATCACGTGCCGCAGCGCATTTCCTTTGTGGGCGGCGGCGCCAAAGACATCTACGCCTCCAACATCCAGGTGGCCGACCTCAACGCACTCAATGCCGTTCTCGCGGTGGTGAAGTGGAAGAAGATCCGCGGCTTCTATCGCGATCTGGAGCAGGAACACCACTGCACCTACACGACCGACGGCAACATGCTGATCAACGGAGACCTCGCATGATCCGGTACCAACGACTTGAGCACCGCTTCGTCGAACATATTCCCGAGCGTCTGCAGGCTGGTGTCCTCTACGTGTCGATGGACTATGCGACGTCAGCCCATAGTTGCTGCTGCGGCTGCGGCGAGGAAGTGATCGTCCCCTTCACACCGACGGACTGGAAGATGACATTCGACGGCGAAACCATCTCCCTTCGTCCGTCAATCGGCAATTGGACGCTGAAGTGCCGGTCACATTATGTGATCGAACGAAGCAAGGTTATCGAAGCAGGCCCGTGGAGCGAGGAGCAGGTCGAAGCTGAGCGTCGTCGCGATCGCGCCGCTAAGGAGCGTTTCTACGGCCAGCCGGCAAAGGTCGAACCTCCTGCCCATACCGCTCCGGCAACGCCCCAGCGCGGTGTCTGGCGACGCATTTGGACGTGGATATCAGCACCTAAGCAATAAACCTGTGAGTTACATTGCGACGCAAGCATATCGCGCCAAAGTGTACTTCCAAACCGTTGCTTGTACCTCATAAGAAGGACCGTGCGGCCTGAAAAGCGGGCGTTCGCGCGGTCCACGGCACAGCGAAACCGACCGGGAAACGGGTTGGTGAGGAAAGGGAACATCATGACCACTGTAAGTCGGTCAACACTTGTCGTCCATGGCCGCCTCGCTATGCGGGAAGCCCGGCTTGCGGCTGCGCGCGACGGTCGCCACGGCCTCCAGATCATGTCTTTTGAGCAAGCCGCTGCGCGACTTGCAGGCGGCTTCGCCCGGTCGATCGACGAGGAAAGCCTGCGCGCGGCCATCCAGGTGGTTTTGCCAGAAACGTCGATGGGCGAACTCGAAAGCATCAAGATGCTGCCGGGCATGATTGGCGCGGCGGCCGACTCGCTGCACAAGGCATGGCGCGCAGGCATCGAACTTTCAGCTCGGGCAGGCGACCATCCGCGTCTTGGCGCCATGGCTGGACTGGAGGCTGCGGTCCTTGCGCAACTTCCGGACGGAATGATGCGCCCCGTCGACATCGTCGCCATTGCAGGCAGCCGCATTGCTCACGCACCGGCGATTTTCGGCGACCTCGAAATCGTCGGTCTGACGGAACTGTCCCCGTGCTGGCGTCCGCTGGTCAAGCAGCTTGCTGAGCGCATCCCGGTGCGATGGACGGCCGGACCGCGCTCCGTTCCGGCCTGGCTCGGCGATTGCGGCGTCACCGTCGCCCAAGGTGGGATCGAAGAGCCGGCTGTCCGTTCCATTAGTTGCGCGACCGCTCACCACGAAGCTATCGAGGCGATGCGCTGGGCACGTGCCTTGCTCGCCGCGGGCATCTCGCCTTCCGAAATCGCCATCGCGACGGCTTCTCCGGCCGATTATGACGACCACTTCCTGGCCTTGCGCGCCGACGCCAATATCGACCTGCATTTCGTTCACGGCGTTCGCGCCGTCGCGACGCGAGAGGGACAGGCTGCTGCGGCACTTGCCGACATCGTCGTGCGTGGGCTCACACAATCACGTCTGCGCCGCTTGGCTTCGCTGTGCCGAGAATCGACGCCGCTGTCTGGTCTTCCCGACGGATGGCTGCGAGTGCTGCCGAGCGATGCACCCTTATCGACATCTGCCGCGTGGAATCGTCTGCTCGCACGCCTCAAGCCGGAAGATTGGCCCGATGGCACGGATCACGTAGCAGCTTTGCGGGCGGTGGTTGAGTTACTTGCCCAGGGACCAGATGCCGCAAAGGAGATAGGCGAGGTTTTCCTCGAAGGCAGGGCGCTGTCCATCTGGCGCAAGGCGCTGCTTGCCGGGCCTGCCACGTCCGTTGACGCCACGCTTGATGCATTGAAGCAGGACGACGAGCTGGAGGCCTGCGTGTCGGTCGCGTGGATGCCGGCAAGCGCGCTTGCCGCATCGCCTCGACGCTTCGTTCGGCTGATCGGGCTCAACTCTTCGCGTTGGCCGCGCGGGATTGCTGAAGACAGGCTGATACCCGATCACATCATCCCGACTGGCGAGCTTGACCCTCTTCCCGTCAGCCTCGCCGATCGCAGGGATTTCGAAACGATCCTTGCGACCACCTCCCGTGAGGTGGTGCTTTCCCGCGCCCGTCGTGACAGCGACGGCCGTTTACTCGGCCGCAGCCCGTTGTTTGCCGCCTACGGCGATGAAGCCTATCTGCGCCGTAACGCAATTCCTGAGCATGCCTTCAGCGAAACCGACCGACTGATGGCTCGCCCGCGGGAGTTTGCCGCTGATCCTCAGGCGATCGGCGCCCGCAGCTGCTGGCGGGACTGGCGCACGGCCGACATCACCGCTCATGATGGCCTCGTCCGGCCTGATCATCCGCTCATTCTCGCTATTCTCGAGCGGACCCAGTCGGCCAGTTCGCTGAAAACCCTGCTGCGCAGCCCGCTCGGATTTCTTTGGCGCTACGCTTTCGGGTGGAAGTCGCCGCAGAGCAGCGCTGAACCGCTGGTGCTTGATGCGCTTGCGGCCGGCGATCTCATTCACTTGGTGCTTGATCGCGCATTGCGGGCTCTTGAAACGGCCGGCGGGCTGGCTTCCGCCAATGCGTCCGCCATCGAGGGAGCCGTGGCCGAGGCCGTGGACGCGGTCGCCATCGACTGGGAAAGCGAACGCCCCGTTCCCCCCAATGTCATATGGGGCCGAACACTTGCTGACGTGCGCCTTCTGGCCGGTCAGGCGCTTGCCTATGACGACGTGCATCTGCCCGGCAGCCGTTCCTATGGCGAAGTGCCCTTTGGTGGGTCAGAACCCAAGTCGACGGCAGAGCTACCTTGGGATGCGACCTTGCCCGTGGCAATTCCAGACACCGGGTTTTGCATCGCCGGCTACATCGATCGGCTCGATATTGCCCGCGACGGAAGCCGCGCGCTGGTTCGCGACTATAAGACCGGAAAGCTTCCCAAAGGCGAAATTCGGCTGAACGGCGGACGCGAACTCCAGCGCTGCCTCTACGCTTTCGCTGTGAAGGCGCTGTTGGGCGACCATGTCGCGATCAGCGCATCACTGCTTTATCCGCGCGAAGCGATCGACCTTCAGCTCGATGATCCAGAAGCCACGCTGACGGAAATTGTCCAGCATCTGCGGGCGGCGCGAAGTGCATTTGCGAGTGGCGCCGCCTTGCCCGGTCCGGATACGGGCAGCGATTATGACGATCTTGCTTTCGCTCTGCCGGCCAACGCCAGCGCCACCTACTGCAAACGCAAGCAATCCGCCGCGACCGAGCGGCTTGGCGAAGTCGCTCTGGTCTGGGAGGCGGAATAATGAATACCATGCAGAGAATTCTCAAGGACGATGACGCCCGGCGCGATGCCATCAGCGGGCACGACCGTTCGATCCTGGTTGAGGCCGGCGCGGGTTCGGGCAAGACTGCGGTCATGGCGGGGCGCATCGCAGTCATGCTCGCGCAGGGTGTTGCACCGCGCGCTATTGCGGCAGTTACGTTCACGGAACTCGCCGCGAGTGAACTCCTTTCCCGCGTGCGGGACTTCGTCACCGATCTCGCCGTAGGTCGCATTGCGCCCGAACTCCGCGTCGGGCTGCCGAACGGACTGTCGCAAGCGCAGCGCGATAACCTCATCATCGCGAGCGCGGCCATCGACGAGATCACCTGCTCGACCATCCACGGCTTCTGTCAGCGTTTAATCAAGCCCTACCCTGCCGAGGCGGATATCGATCCCGGTGCAACCGTCATGGACCGCAACCAGGCGGATCTCATCTTTCTCGAAATTGTCGATGAGTGGCTGCGAGAACGCTTGTCGGGCAATCAGAGCGGAATACTCGCCGAAATGGTGTTGCACAGTCCAGGCGAGACCGTGGCGCTCATGCATAAGATCGCCGGAGCCTTGCGCCGGCGCAGGAGCCTCGTCGCGCCAGCGGTAACAGCACTAGCCCAGCATTTGCAGGCATTTCGCCAAGCGGCCGATAGGCTTTCTGCCTTCATGCGGGCAGCCGGCGTCACCGAGCCGGAGACCGAGGTCTACGCGGCTCGCTTTTCCGAAATGGCGACGCGCTTGCCAACTTCAGCTGATGCATCAACGCCTGCAGGTCTCGTCGGACTGTTAGTGTCACGCCCCCATCCCGATCTGTGCACCAAGGCTGGCGGGTTTTCATCTTATCGCAAGAAGGGCAAATGGGTGGCCGCGGCGAAGCAGGCAGGGCTTTCCAAGGCTGACGGCGACCGGCTCAATGATGCTGCAGAGAGCCTTTTTGATGCCTGCTGCGCCGCCTGGACCGCGCTTCTACAGGCCGCGTCCGGCCAGGTGCTCGCGACGCTCATCGATGAGGCACGACCAATCCTGGAGCGGTACCGAGAACACAAGCGCGCCAGCGCCCAGCTCGATTTTGATGACCTCATATACGCTGCCCGTGATCTGCTCCGAGATCATGAGGCGGTACGGCAGGCGCTTGGACAGCGCTACGCCCGCATTCTCGTGGATGAGTTTCAGGATACAGATCCCTTGCAGGCGGAAATCTTTTGGCGCCTGTGTGGCGATGCTGCAGACGGGGCTCAGGATTGGACCAGCTTTCGAATTCGCCCCGGCGCGCTCTTCGTTGTTGGCGACCCGAAGCAAGCAATTTATCGCTTTCGCGGCGCAGACGTCGGGGCCTATGTCCAGGCGCGCGCGGCCTTCGCGGCACGGGATGCAGACGGCCTGGTGTCGATCTCGACCAATTTCCGCTCCTGCGCCTCGATCCTCGCATTCGTCAACGAGCGCTTCGAGGCGATCCTGTCAGCGGATGGACAGCCCGGCTTCACGGCGCTCGACCCTTTTCACAACGATCGCGGCGAAGGCCTTTGCGTCGCCGCCCTCGACATTGCAGTCGCGGACGCAGACGGCAAGGCGAGCGCCGAACAGCAACGTGACGCGGAGGCCGATGCCGTGGCCGAACTCTGCGCCCGCTTGATAGGCAGCCACCACATTTTCGACCGAAAAAGTGGTGAGGACCGGCTGTGTCAGCCTGGCGATATCGCTCTCCTTGCCCCGACCGGCGCGGACCTGTGGCGCTATGAAGAAGCGCTGGAGCGGCGGGGCATTCCGGTGGCGACACAGGCTGGCAAGGGCCTTTTCCGCCGGCAGGAGATTCAGGATCTCATTGCGCTGACCCGCGTGCTGGCAGATCGCCGTGACACCCTGGCACTGGGTGCGCTATTGCGCGGCCCACTTGTCGGGCTGAGTGAAGAAGAGCTGCTGGACATCAGCTGGACCTTGCCGCGCTCGGAGGACGAACCCAACCGGATTCCTCGTCTCGACCTTGGCGTCGATCCGGCGGCTATCGGTCATCTTGTAGCTCGCGACGTGCTTCAAAAGCTGCAGGCGCTTCATCGGGGCAGCAACGGCACAACACCACACGCGCTTCTTTCCCAGGCTATAGATGTATTGCGCGTGCGTCCTATCCTCCTCGAACGACACCGCGGTCAGGCCGAGCGCGCGCTCGCCAATGTCGATCTTTATCTCAGTCTGTCGACGAACTATGCGGTCCGCGGCTTGCGGGCATTCTCCGAGGCGATGACCGCAGCTTGGACCGATGAGGCCCGCGCCGTCGAGGGCCGGCCAGACGCTCAGGAAGAAGCCGTCGCGCTCTTCACCATGCACGCGGCCAAGGGCCTCGAATGGCCGATCGTCATTCCCATCAACACAATGACCGGTGTGATGCCGCCCGACAGCGCAGTGCTCGACCGGCAGAACGATACGTTCTACTGCCCAATTCTCGGGGTCCCGCCGACCGGCTATGAGACCGCGCGGCAGGCAGAAAAGGACGAGCTCGACCGTGAACGCGTACGTCTCTGGTATGTCGCTGCCACGCGTGCCCGGGAGTTACTGGTTCTTCCGCGACTCGACGTGACGCCTTCGAAATCGGCGTGGATCAGTCTCGTCGACTTGTCGATCGCAGCGCTCGCCACGCTGGACGCGTCGCACCTGCCGCCAGATCCCGTTGTGGTCGGTGGCGGCCCGAGCAACGACCAGACGCGCGAGGCCTTCGCCGCCGAGGCCGGCGCGATCGCCGATCGGCAAATGCGCCTGACATGGCTTGCGCCAAGCCGCGACGAGAATGCAGCCGGGGCGATACTGCAGGAAGAGGAACCGGATATCTGGAGTGGATCAGACCAAGGTGCGCCGACCGAGCTCGAAACACCCGCCTCTCCGCAGGGTGGTCGCGAGCGCGGGCTTATCCTGCATAAGCTGATGGAAGAAGTCCTGACCGGCGAAACCGACGACGCGCTCGCGGCGCTCGCCACGCGCGCCGAAGAACTTATCCGCGCGCTCGGCAAGGTTCCGGTCGCCAATTCGGCCGCCGGACTCGTGCCGGAAGAACTGGCCGGCTGCGTTAGCCGGACGCTGGCGCTGCCGGAAATCGCGCCTCTGCGGTCAAGTCTGCTTGCCGAGTTTCCCGTTTATGTCCTCCGTGCAGAAGACAATGAAATTTTCGCAACGGCAGGCATCGCGGATGCTCTTACGGTCAACCACGAAGGTCGCCCTGTCGTGGTGGTCGATTGGAAGAGCGATGTGGACCCAGATGCAAAGACACTGGACCAGTACCGGGGCCAGGTTCATGCCTATCTCGAAACGACAGGTGCCGAGCTGGGCCTGATCGTGCTGATGACGAGCGCGACCGTAATCGCCGTTAATCCGGCAAAGGCGCCCCTGCCGCCCTCCTGACGACGAGATCACCGCAGCCTGCGGAACGCCTGTTCGGCTGGTTTCTTAGCGGTGATAACACCGCCGCAGGAGCCAGCCGCCGATTTTAACTCACTGCCCAGACGGATGCACATGTCCTACCTTGCTTGGATTGATTTCGACCCGGAGGAACGACGACGCGCTCAGACGCTCATCGATCTCTTCAAACAACCAGAAGCTCGCGACGAGTTGGGTCTCGGAACTGTGCGCGACGGGCTTGCCGATTTTCTTTTTCCAAGGACCAGCACCATCCAGACACGGCTGCGCTATATGCTTGTTCATTCCGTGGACCGATTGCGAGGCAACGCCGAAAGGCGACGCAAGCAGAACGCACAAGCATTGCGCGCGATCTGGAATTTCGGCTGAGCGAAGCGCTGCTTCGCGGCGGTGAGACTGTCGGTGTGATCGGCCGTGATGCCGGCCGAGACCTCAAGCGGCTTGCCTCAAGTGTGTACTGGGCGGGTCTGAACAGTCTTGGTATCCGCACCATGATGGGTTCGCAGGCAACCTTCCTGTCCTATGGTCCTGAAATGTTCAAGGATCACGACCTGAAGCTTTGGTCATCAAGCCTGCCGAAGGCGCCTGCCAATCTGTTTGAGGAGGCAACATTCGCTCTGACGCCGAAGGAAGCGGACTTTCTGCGCGACCCCATCGCCAGTAACGCGAAGCCGAGCCTGCTGAATGAACTGTCTGCGACGGGCAAGTCCTTCAGCCAGGATTGGCCATGGCAGAGCGAGAGCACCATCTCAAAGTCCAATCGCGCGCTACTGCGCCACGCAGAGAGATTTTCCGGCGTGATGTATGGCGCAAGCTTGCTCTACAATCTCTTGCTGGCGCGGCGTGCCGCTGAACGACCGAACGCAAAGAAGCACGCTGATGCTCCAGCGCTGATAGCGCATTACCGCTCGCGTCTCGACGATTGGACGACGAAGCTCAATTTCTTCGACTTGAACAGCTGGGACCTTGACGGCCGTGCCTGCCGTGCGTCGGGCGACTTGATATCGACGATCCCGGCATCAAGGGAGCTGCCGAGAAGGCGAGACTCCGTATTATTGACGTTACGTCTGTTCAAGCGTCAGACGGCATAGGGCACGACCGCTATGCATCCCTGGCAAGGTTCGACGCTCAGGTCGCGTCCTTTGACAGTGGCAGACCCGCAACCGCTGGTGAAGTGGGCGCCTACGTCCTTGACACCGCGGGCGATGCAGTCGCGACCCCGTTCCAATTTGCTGGGAGCATCGTTGGCGCTCAGAGATGACGAC
The DNA here is from genome assembly GCF_022354505.1 of Rhizobium sp. C104. NCBI lineage: Bacteria > Pseudomonadati > Pseudomonadota > Alphaproteobacteria > Hyphomicrobiales > Rhizobiaceae > Rhizobium > Rhizobium sp. C104. The sequence continues at coordinate 21,199 of NZ_CP092354.1, forward strand.
CTCTAAACCTTTGGGCGCCTTCTCGATGTAGGCCTCACGAAGTACGTCCGCAGTCTACGGTGTCGCGCATTAAAGCTCATCCGCTCGGGGCCGCGGAACTCTGCGGGCGAAGGGCAGCCCCCTGGGCGGAAGTGATCGACGATTGCGCCACCGCGCCATAACTGTCACCGCGTCTGTGATGCGCTCGAATTCGGGGAGCCGGGAGAGATGCAGGTGGTTGTGCCGCCAGCGTGTGCAGATCGGAAATTTGCTTAGTCCGCTCTCACGCTCGGCCAAATTGACGTTGGTTGATCCGGTATAAACAGCTTGACGCACGATCACCGCATGCGGTCCGCTCGAAATGGGTAAGCCGAGTGAAACAATCGTTCAGCGCACCGACGGATCAGCGCTCTCGACTATGATCCACATATATCTGCTGCATGGTGGATTTTCAAGAAAGCGACAGGCAAGATCGAGCACTCAGGAGCCTGAGTGGTGCATCCTCCCCTCAGATCGCCATGACCTCAGCTTGAAATAATCGTCGGCTTTACCGTTCAACAAGTCAGCCTCCAGATCGAGGGCTGCCCGCACGATTGCATCCATTTCCCTCTCCCGATTAACCACTTCATATCGCTCTTCAAGGCGGCGCTGCTGAATTTCAATTGATTCCCGCCAATAGGGGGTTCCCTTAATGTCAGCATGTGTTTCAACGTATCTGGCCAACGGACCGCCCGTTTCCCAGCCTATGAAACCCGGGCAGGCGCGGCAAAACTCGTAGAGCTTATCGTCGCTCGTTGCGATCCAGACATCATGCTCGATGACCCCGAAACTAAACTGCTCCCGCGAGTTGTTCACGATATCTGCAGCAGAAATCAGCTTGAGATCGTTTGCTCCATTCAAAGCGATGCGCTCCAGGATTTTGGCAGGTGTCAAACCTTTGCCGCCGCCCTTTTTCAGTTTCGCGAAATTGTTTGTGATCGCGACTTTCCGCGTCCTTAGTTCTTCCGATATGCCATTCTCGGGCGCGAATATGTATCGCGCGATCGTCAGTTCCTTGAGACTGATAAGGTCGAGTACCTCGGCGCAATAATCGATGTAGAGGACGAATTTTCCTAAGCCATCCAACGCATCTAATCGGTGTATGACATTCATCGCGAGCAATGAAGCGTATGAGCACGCGATTGTCTTCTGACGCTCTAGTGGTAGGGCGCTGAAATGCTCGGGGTCTGCTCCTCCGCCCGCAAGCGGAACTTTTATCGCGTTGGGGTCTCCACCGAACTTTGGCAGATAGTCGCCGAGAAATCTGTCGAGCGCTGCCTCAACGTCACCTCTGCGCGCAGGAGGGAGTTCCTGGTAAGCGGCCGCGGGCGAGATGAATACGCCATACTTCGAGGTTTTCTCGATAAGTCTCGCCAGTTCCAGAACACCAGCATTCTTGAGTTCCTGGTGTCGCTGACCGGTCTTATAGGCGCTTTCGATTGCAATCAGGATATTGGTGTCGAACATAATATTGGTTTGCCTACCAATCCGATGGTTTTTTCGGATAGCATCTCTATCGAGGTTGATGATTTCGGTTGAGTTCGACGATGATTTGAAAGCGCGTATCATGAGATTCTCTGTTCAGTACGTTCTGCGGGAAGTTCTCGATTCTAACGTCTAGCACCGCGGTTTCTTGTCGATGCCAAGATGCCAACCGCCAATTCTGCATAATAATCTGATGATCTAACTAACGTCGGACCTCCAACAGCGACTTTCGTTCTGAAAATCGAGCTCAAGCTTTAAACTCCTCTAATGCCGCGGCTGGCCTGACAGTGCCGACCGCCACTGCGCCTTAGAGCAAAAGATCAGTGGAAGTTCCGGCTTTTGATTTGTAGCGTATCGATGTGCAAGTCAGGCACAAACATGTCCCGCGGGACTACCGGCTTCGGCCTGTCTCTGGAATCCGGCCCGCCGCCACCGTGGGCAAACTCGTCGCCGCGCCCGGTCTGCAGCCTGAGCTCGCTATCCCGATCAGCCAGCCCGACGAGATCGCCCGAGAGGTCAAACATTTGTTGTGCGACGAGGTGCACGACCTCCCCTTCCCGCTGGATTCGCCCATTGATCGCCATCATCGAGGAGCCGAGCACGACACGTCGGCGCTTCTCGAACAAGGTGGGCCAGACGACGACGTTGGCCGGCCCCGTTTCGTCTTCGATGGTGATGAACATCACCCCCTTGGCTGACCCGGGTTTCTGCCGCACAAGGACGAGACCGGCGGCATAAACCCACCGGCCGTCCCGCGCATTCATCGCCTCCGCACACGTGATGATATTGCGTGCCGAGAGGTCCTCGCGCAGAAACGCGACGGGATGCTGTCGCAACGTCAGTCCGGTATGGCTGTAGTCCTCGATGACGTTATGGCCGTCTGTCATTTGCCGGAGGACAACCTTCGGCTCCTGCTGCTCGGCAATTGCTGTCATTTCGCGTCCGGCCGCGGCAGCAAACAATGGCAATGGCTCATCGCGCAGCGCCTTGATCGCCCAGAGGGCATCACGCCTTTCGAGTTCGAGCGAGGGTAGAAAAGCATCAGCCTCTGCAAGCTGGACAAGGGCTTCCGTCGGCACGCTCGACCGGCGCCACATATCATCCACCGACACAAAAGGGCTGTCCATGCGGGCCGTCACGATGCGGGCGGCATCCGCGACCGCCAGTCCCTTCACTCTGCGAAACCCAAGCCGCACTGCATGCCGATCGTTGCTCCCGATCTCTTCCAGCGTACAGTCCCAGCGTGAGCGGTTGACGCAGACCGGCCGCACCTCGACGCCATGTTTGATTGCATCACCGACGATCTGGGCTGGAGCATAAAATCCCATCGGCTGACTGTTGAGAAGAGCTGCGCAAAATACATCCGGATAGTGGCACTTGATGTAGTTCGATGCGTAAGCGATCAGCGCAAATGAGGCTGCGTGGCTCTCGGGGAAACCGTAGGAGCCGAAGCCTTCCAGCTGCGAAAAGGTCTTTTCGGCGAACTCGGACGAATAGCCGTTCTTCACCATGCCGGAGACGAGTTTCTCCTTGAAACGTGAGACCCCTCCGGTGAACTTGAAGGTGGCCATTGATTTGCGCAACTGGTCGGCTTCGCCGCCGGTAAAGCCGGCGCAGACCATTGCCACGCGCATGGCGCTTTCCTGAAACAGTGGAACACCGAGCGTCTTGCCGAGCACAGCCTCAAGCTCGGGCGTTGGATATTCGACCGGCTCCTTGCCTTCACGCCGGCGAAGATAAGGATGCACCATGTCGCCCTGGATCGGGCCGGGCCGGACGATCGCCACCTGGACGACGAGATCATAAAAGGTGCGCGGTTTTAGCCGCGGCAACATCGCCATCTGGGCACGGCTTTCGATCTGGAAGGTGCCGAGCGTGTCGGCCTTGCGGATCATCGCATAGGTGGCGGCATCCTCTTGCTCGATCTTCGACAGATCGAGATCGTCATCCTTATGCTCGCGAATGAGATCAAAGGCCTTCGCCATGCAGGTCAGCATGCCAAGTGCCAGCACGTCCACCTTCATGAACTTCAGCGCTTCGACATCATCCTTGTCCCATTCGATGATCTGTCGGTCTTTCATCGTGGCGGGTTCGATCGGTACGAGATCGTCCAGACGGTCATGAGTAAGGACAAAACCGCCGGGATGCTGGCCAAGATGGCGCGGCGCGCCCATCAGTTGCTGCGCCAGTTTCAGGGTGAGCGCTAAGCGCCGGTCGTCGGGGTTAAGATTGAGTTCACGGATATTGCGATCCGGCACTTCCTCCGACCAGGACCACATGCCTGACGACAGCGCCTTGATCACATCTTCCGGCAGTCCAAGCGCTTTACCGACATCGCGGATCGCGCCTTTTGCCCGGTACCTTGTAACGGTGGCGCAAAGCGCCGCCTTTTCTTTGGTGTAAGTCTTGTAGATCCACTGGATGACCTCTTCGCGCCGCTCATGCTCGAAGTCGACGTCGATATCCGGCGGCTCGTCACGCTCCTGGCTGACGAAACGTTCGAAGAGGAGATCATTGGTCGAAGGATCGATCGAGGTGATGCCGAGGACATAGCAGACGGCGCTATTGGCCGCAGATCCCCGGCCTTGGCAGAGAATGCCCTGGCTTCTGGCAAAGCGCACGATCGAAAACACCGTCAGGAAATATGGGGCGTATCTCATGGTGCGGATAAGATCGAGCTCGTGCCGCACCGTCTTCAGAACATCCGGCGGCAGGCCTTCCGGATAGCGATCGGGCACGCATTGCCAGACATAGTGCTCCAGTGAGGCCTGGGCGTCCTTACCCGGTACGATGGCCTCTTCGGGATATTGGTAGGTCAGTTCCTCCAGCGAGAACGTGCAGCGTCGAACGATCTCCATCGTCCGCGCCAGTGCCTCTGGATAGCGCGGAAACAACCGCTCCATCTCCTCCGGCGGCTTCAGGTATCGATCGGCATGGCGCTCGCGTTCGAAACCGACCTCGTCGATGGTCGTGCGAGTGCGAATGCAGGTGACGATGTCCTGCAATTGCCGCCGGCTCGACTCATGAAACAGCACGTCATTAGTGACGACGGTCTTCACCTTGAACCGCGCCGCCATGTTGGAGATTTCATGCAGACGCAGTTGGTCGTTCGGTCGCCGGCGCAGACAAAGAGAGACATAGGCGCGATCGCCGAACGCTCCAGCCATCTTGCGAAGCTGCGCGGCGCATGTGGCGTCCGGCAAATCCGGTACCAGAATGCCGATCATGCCTTCCGAGTAGGCGACGACATCGTCCCAGAGCAGGATGCAGTTATTCTTGCCGCCACGCGACTTGCCGAGCGTGATCAGCCGTGTCAGGCGTGAATAGGCGGATCGATCGATCGGGTAGACCAGCACAGACATTCCATCCTGAAGATCCAGACGACAGCCGACGACGAGCCGGACACCTGACGTGCGGGAACCTTCAAGTGCACGGACGATTCCTGCCAGCGAATTGCGATCGACGACACCGAGCGCCTGGATACCCAGAGCCTTTGCCGTCTCGAACAATTCCTGCGCCGAGCTTGCGCCGCGCAAGAAGGAAAAATGGGTGGTGACCTGAAGCTCGGCGTAGCTCATGCGAAGATCCCATGGCAGAACCAGCGGTGGCTTCCGGTTTCAGGATCGATGCCATCACCGGACCGAAAGACCCAGAGGCGCTCGCCTGCCTCATCCTCAATGACAAAGTAGTCGCGCACGGCGTCCATCTCGGCGTCGCGCTGCCACCATTCCCCGAAGATGCGTTCCGGGCCGTCAGCATGTTTGACCTTGCGACGCTTGCCACGCCAGACGATCGAGACCGGCGGGCGGTCGGGCATCAGCGCAATCGCCTCGATCAGCTCGGGACGTGGCAAAAGCCGCACCGGCCGGCGCCAATGGCTGACCCAGGCAACAGCAATCGGCTCAGCGACAGGGCTGATCCTCTTAACGGAGCGTTCCGGTACATCGGAGGCAACCGGTGCGACGCGATAAACCCTCTGCCCCCGGTTTCCATAGATATCGATGAGCGGAGTGACGTCGGTGACGTCATCCTCGACCAAAGCCGACGCTTTCTGCGCTTCCTCCAATGGCTCAGCCATTACGGCGACGAGAGTGAGCTTTTCGATCCCGAAACCAGGCTCGATCTTTTCCGTCCGGTCTCGAAACAGTTTTGTCAGCCAGGCGACATCACGGGCAGGCCTAGCTGTACCCGCCCGGATCGCCTGTCTCTTGCCATCGACCTTCTCGACAATGAGATCGGCGCGCCGCACGCCAAGCCCGCGCTTCTGGAGCTCACCAACCAGCTGGACAACGAGGCGGCCGACATATTTGTTGATCGTCTCGGCAGCCCCGATCGGTTCGGCAAAGGCTTTGGAGACTTCAATCAGCTCAGGCGTGCGGATTGGCTGGATTGGCTCGGAGACACGACAGAACATCTGGTCGAGACGGCGGCCCACCTCAGGGCCGAAGCGCAGGGTGAGTGGCGCGCGTGGCGTGTTGGCAAGCTCGCCGATTGTTCGGAAACCAAGGACGCGCAGGTCGCCGACGATCTTTGCCGGCAAGCGCAGGAGCGAGATTGGCAGCTTTTCGACGGCGCGCACCGTCTCGCCGGGCGGAACGACGATCGTCTCGCGACTGATTGCCCGGGCGCAGGCATGTGCCGCACCCCAGCTGTCGGCGACAGCCACACGGGCAGTCAGCTTCTTTGCCAGAAATTGGTTGGCGATCTTCGTCACCATCGGCAGCTCTCCCCTGCAGATGGTCGGCGCCCTCGGTATCCATGACGATGCCATCGATCCCGTCGATGGCGACAATTGGCGAATAGATCGTCAGCGCCCAGAGCGTAATACGTTCGAGTGCAGCGGCGTCGGCAGCGGGATCCGCATCAATGAGCATCAGGCCGCGAAACAACGACTGCGCTTTTGCGGCTGCCATGCCGACGCGCACACCTGCCTTTTTGGCAGCCAAGTCGGCGGCCGACACCCATCGCTTCGAACCGCTTTTGGCGATTATGGCCATTGGCTGTTCAGGCGGAATAGAGGGATCGACTCGACGAATGCGATCCGTCGATAGATCGGGAAGATAGATCGAGACGACCCTTGTCATCGCATGCCCTTACGAGAAACTCAGCACACTCACCCGCTTTCACGCGCATTAATTCCAGGAGCCATTGTGCCCGCCCCACACCTGGTACCGGTAGTTCTTCCGATGGCATCACACTGACACGCCACCGCGTGGCCGCCGCCGTCGGCTGACCGAAGTCATTTGCTTCCGTCTGCCGTCGCCAACGCCTGACCGCGAGCGCCATCGTCCCCGTCCGCTCTGCGGCCAGCTGCAGCCGGCGCGAGGCGACCATCGGTAGACGGACAAGTTCACCGACCACAGCGCCGAGACCGCCGAAGGAAAGTCCCTCCTCCATATTGGCAAGTACATCCTCTTCCCTGTCGGACTCGACGAAGATGACGCGGTCGGGATTCAGGCCGACCTGGGCTAGAGCGGGAAAGAACAAATCGGGCCTCGTCAGGCACCAGACGATCGGGCCTTTGGTGCGCGCGACAATGCCGGCGGCACACAGAGCGGCAGCCGCTCCATCGACGGTGCCTGAGCCCCCACCGGCAAACTCATGCAGCGCTCCATAGGCGAGACCACCGTCCGGCAAGACCGCATCGATCTCGGACACTCCGAAGGGCAGGCTGCCGGCGCGTTTGCCCGACACGCCCTCGAGCAACGAGATGCGCTCACGCAAATCGGAAATTACCCGCTCACGGGCAGCAGTCATCGTTCACGGCTCCCTTCAAGGTCGTGTTGGCGGGATCGACGTCATGTCGGGCGGGCTTTATGTTCTTTATTTGTTCTCCGGCTCGCTTAGAGTCAAGCGGCATCAGGCCTAGGAATATTGGCCTAGGCGAGAAAAGTCGAAGATTCGGAGTGGAATCAATTGCCTAAAGCCAGAAAGAATTTTTGCTCTGGGTTCGGGTGCGCGCACTGTTCCCGTGCATAGTGGGGACAGTACGAGATCTTCAGCGTGTTTTTAAGATTTATCTGCTGAAGTCTCGGAATGACGAAGCCTCCGAGATCTAAACCGCTCCTTCGTGATGCCGAAGCCCCGATCCGCTCCAAGCCGCGCGGGAAACGCAATCCCGCGCAGCCACAGTTGCCGTTCGACCCGATGCCTGACCGCGTCGAGCCGGCACTCGCGCAGTTGAAGGCGCATCCGCCACGCGGCGACCAGTGGAGTTGGGAGCTGAAATGGGATGGCTATCGCTTGGCTGTTCATATCGAGCCAGCAGGGATCCGCATCCTGACACGCGGTGGCCATGACTGGACGCATCGGTTTCCGGCGATCGAAGCAGCCGCCCGTGCGCTCGGTCCTGCCACTATGATCATCGACGGCGAGGCCGTTGTCCTTGACGAAGAAGGGCGGCCGGACTTCGGGTTGCTTCAGCAGTCGTTGGGTGCCTCCGGAAAGATGACCGGCAACCGTGCCTCCGATGCAGTCCTCTATGCCTTCGATCTCATCTATCTCGACGGACATGACCTGCGCGGTGTCGAATATCGATCGCGCCGGCATCTTCTTGAAGACACGCTTGATGGCAAGGACGGTGCAATTCGTCTTTCTGAAACTCTCGACGCCGAACCGGCCGTGCTGCTTGAGCATGTTTGTCGCCTGGGGCTGGAAGGCATTGTCGGCAAGAACCTCGATCAGCCCTATCGTTCCGGTCGGATCGGTGACTGGGTGAAGGTAAAATGCGTCCAGAGCGAAGCGTTCATGGTCGTCGGGTATGAGCCGTCGACGGCGTCGTCTGCCGGCTTCGGCTCGCTCGTGCTCGCTGCCTACCGCGATCACGATCTTGTCCATGTCGGGAGCGTCGGTACAGGCTTTAGGGAAGCCGAGACGAACAAGCTACGTAAGATGCTGGACAAACTGCGCTGGAAGCAAAAGCAGCCACCTGTTCCCTATTCCGGAAAAGCGGACATTATCTGGGTCGAGCCGACTTTGATCGCCGAGATCGAGTTTCGGGCATGGACCGCGGACCACAAACTGCGACATCCATCCTATAAAGGTCTGAGAGAACGGCAGGATAATGCCGACATCTTCCGCCTCGACTAGTGAAATCAACGGCGTCCGCTACATTGACTCACTCTTGAGCAAAATGGACGGTGTTCGATGTGCAACCTCTATCGGATGGAAGACAAGGACTGGGTCTCGAAGTGGGCCGAGGACGCGGAAAGCATGGTCAACCTGATGCCGGCCTATCAGATGAACCCTGACCAGATGGGGCCGATCGTGCGCAATACTGCGGACGGCAAGAAGCAATTGGTCCATGCGCGCTGGGGACTGCCCTCGCCCCGCTTCGCCCTCGAAAAGGCAGCAAAGACCAAGGCCGAGAAACTGGTCGCCAAGGGTAGGCCCTTTGACCTTGAGGAGTTGATTCGAATGGAGGCCGACCGTGGCACGACTAACGTGCGCAAGCTCAACTTCCCGCACTGGACTCGATGGTTCGGCATCGAACACCAGATGCCTCGTCCCGGTCACCAGCTTTGCCGAACCGGATCCAGCAAGCCAGGCAGACGGCGGAAAAGTTCCAAATGCCTGGTTTGCTCGCGACGAAGCAAAATCGCTGATGTTCTTCGCCGGCATCCATGTGCCTCAATGGAAGAGTGTCCGGAAGGTCCGGGACGGTCTCACGACCGACGATCTATATGGTTTCTTGACCACGGATCCGAACGATCTCGTCAAACCAATCCACGAGAAGGCCATGCCTGTTTTGTTGATCACAAAGGAAGAGACCGACAAGCTGGATGCGGGCGCCGTGGGATGAGGCGAAGCATCTGGCCCGGCCTCTCCCAAACGACGCATTGATCATTTCGTCGCGAGAGCCTTACGGCTCCTCAATCGTCGCCAAGTCGGGCGAACCGGTCGAACCAAGCCTGTTGCTGTGACGAGGTTTATATAGGAGCGTCACACTTCTAAGGAACACTCAAGCAAAGACATCTAAAGATGCCCCAACGCAGCTTTGGAGTTGGCGCGGGCAAGTTCCGCCCGAGCGGCATATAATCAGGCGAATAGTGCAACGCGACGTGATCAAGGTCGCCTTCCGGCAAGGCTTTCACTGGTCATCGCGGGACTTCTAGTAACCATCTACAACTCACGAGCGGTCAACCATTTACGAAGATCCCGGCGCATCTCGCCAATCGGCCCATTGATAACGGTAACCACGGCATGTTCGTCAACATACCCGTCGATCCTGAAGAGCCTGAGAAGTTCCTGCATGATTTCGACATAGCGATGACCGCCGGCAAGAGCGACAGAAGAAAAGGGATAGCGGCCAAAATCGGTCATGCTCGCAATATGCATACCGGGATGTTCTCCTGAGGGCATAACCCGCCGTTGCGTTTTTTGCTGCGGCCAGCGAGTCCCCAGATTTCCGGCCTTCATGGCCGCAGCGATTTGCTGCGTCATCTGGGTACTGTAGATCTCAATTGGCGCACTGGCGGCACGAAAACCAAGATGGGCGGACAAAAAGGCTGTTTGAGCCATTTCGCCTCTGGGATCGGTCGTGCGCAGGGTTTGCCATAGTGGCCCATCGTACCTGTCAATGGCAGGCATGTATCTCGGTCCACCCTTCTTTGTTGCTGAGCAAGCTAGGATCAGAAGCCTGGAAGAAGGAGTTCTTCTCGGACAGCCCGCCTGACTTTCTTCTTCCTTTTCATTCATTTCTTCACCTCCACCAGGGGAGTCCCGACGATCGCGACCCGTTACGGAGGTCCGTCAGCCGGATGCCGTCAGGGGCGCGCACCCCTGGGCCGGAACGAAGAGAAGGACGGCGTAGCCGTTGCGCGGCCCGGGGGATCCGGCAGGGCCAACAGGGAACGGGGCGCGATTTGGCACGGCCAATTTCATCCGCTGTAATGCAGGACCTCGACGCCCTCAATTGTCGGATGGGCGCCGACGGTAGCGGTTGGCAATCGAGTGTGAGGGCGCTGAGTGATGTATCGTCAATGCCTAGGCTGTCGCGTCAGCGACGGTCCAGGCGAGATGGGCCGCAGTTATTGGGGATGATATTGAGTCAGTTGCAGTTATTCGTTGAACTGCTTTGGACTCGCAGTTATTTTCACCGTCGAAAGTGATTTGCAGTTTTGTCCGGGCCTATAGCATGACAGTCATTCTTACAGCTTGCACCATGCGGAAACGGTTTTCCCCAGATCCCTTACTCGTTGCCACGGGTCTTTCGAAGGGATCTGTTCGTTCCGTGGGTGACGAATGGCGCAGTCGGGTCGCTGGAGGGGTTGGCGTTGCCGAAGCGAGCAGTGTGTATGCTGGCCGCGGTATGCTTGAGGCAAAAAATGCCGCCTCGATCGCAAATGCCGACCTTTTTATTGCATCGGCAGGTCTCGGCCTCGTAAAAGCAAACGACGTGATCCCTGCATATGACCTCACTGTGGTGAGAGGCCTTCCTTCCTCGATCCTGTCGAAGCTTCCTATAGGTACGAGCGAGGGTGAATGGTGGGACGAGATTTCGACACAAGACAAGGTCGTTCGGTTTGAGGCGCGGTTAGAAACTGATCATGCCCTTCTGCTGGTGGCTCTTCCGGCGAACTATCTCAAAATGCTCACTAGGTTTCTGAAGGCCTTGCCCGCCTTTTCAGACGGCCGAATTCGGATTTTCACTGGATCGGAGCAATTTAAGATCGACGCTGACCTGAAGCCCTATCTCATGCCTTACGATCGTCGCCTCGACGGCGGCCCGTCACCCGGTACCCTTGGCGACTTCGCTCAGCGGGCCCTTCGTCATTTCGTGGATGAGATATTGTCAGCATCCCCGAACGGTGATGCGTCAGACCACGCTGCTCGTGTTTTATCCGCACAGGGCCGGTGGGAAAGGCCGGTTTCAAAAGCTGGGGTCCGGCTCAGTGACGACGACCTATTGAAGACCATCCGCGAAGAATGGGATTCGGTCCAGGGTCGTTCAACACGTCTCCTGAGGAAGCTTCGCGATGACCTCGGCATCGCGTGCGAGCAGAGCCGGTTTGCCAAGCTTGCTGCGACGGTCCGCGCCGAAAGGGCGGAGCCATGAACCCAGGCCAGTCAATGATCGTCCGCGCAGTTCGGACGCAGCAAGGCTACGGAACTGACGTTTACGCGTTTTTCCTGCCCGGTTCTGCGGTCTTGCAGTTTGCCGAGATCAGCCGCATCAAACGCGATGAAGCCGAACTGGAGGGCTTCCAGCGGCAGGAGATCCGCAGCCATGTGAACTCCATTGTTGAATTTCTGAATAGTGGCCCCGTTCTTTTTCCCAACGCTATCATTCTTGCGCTGTCAGACGCGGTCCAGTTTAAGGCCGCGCGAGGAAGCAAACCTTCCGACATCGTCGAGATCGGGACGTCGGGAACTCTGCATCTCCCCATCGGGAAGGACGGGAAGAAGATCGCTTGGATCGTTGATGGCCAGCAGCGATCAATTGCTTTGTCTCGGGCCGAAAACAAAGACATTCCCGTGCCGGTCATCGCTTTCGTTTCGCAAGATATTGAGGTCCAGCGTCAGCAATTCATCTTGGTTAACAAGGTGAAGGCGCTCGATACGCGGCTCATCAATGAACTCTTGCCGGAAGTCAGTACGCTGCTGCCGCGCGACCTGGCGGGAAACAAGTTGCCGAGCGAGTTGTGCAATCTCCTGAACAGCCACAAGGCATCACCGTTCTTCCAACTTGTGAAACGCCGATCGGATCAGAAGAAGGGCGCCGCGGTCGTCAGCGATTCCGCTTTGATTGCTGCAATCAAGATCAACCTAAAGGCTCCAACGAGTGCGCTGAGCCAATATTCGAGCGTCGATGGCACGAACGACGCAGACGAAATGTTCCACGTTCTGGCGAAATACTGGTCTGCAGTCCGGGATACGTTTCCGGACGCATGGGGCATAGCTCCTGAAAAAAGCCGCCTCATGCACATGGCTGGCATTCGCGCGATGGGTGCCTTAATGGACCCGATTATGCTCCGTGCGGAAAGCGTCAGCGACAGCGAGGATGATATCCGCCGATCGCTCGCCCGACTTCGCGATTATTGCTGCTGGACTTCTGGCAAATGGGATGAACTCGGCTGGAAGTGGAATGAAGTTCAAGGGACCCAATTGCACATCGATCGCCTTACCCAGTATCTGATCCAATTAGATCGCAAACTATCGAAGGCATCGCGATGAAGTTTATTTTCGCCGACAGCCTCGACCATGTGGATCCCGGTTACGATTTTCTTCGCGACCGCTATTCCGAGGGCCGCACGCCCTATTGGGACGACGCATACCCGCACGAAATCATGGGTTACGCGCCTTATAAGGGAATGCTGGTCTCAAGAGGCATCGTTGGAGGCGCTGCGGTCGGCGGCAAATACACGGAAGCGCAGGCTATGCGGTTCCGGCGCGTGGGTGCTCGTGAGTTCCTACGCCTCGACAAGCCACCGTTCGAACATCTCCCGATCTTCGGCGATTGCGGCGCCTTTACCTACCATAAAGAAGATAAGCCGCCTTACACGCCGGAAGACACGGCCGAGTTCTACGATGATGCCCGTTTCACCCATGGATGCTCCGTCGACCATATCATTTTCGATTTCGACGAAGGCCTGAAGGGGATGGATGGCGGTACCGAAGAGGCGCGGCGCCGCTTCGAGATCACGCTTGAAAATGCATCAGCATTCCGGACGGCGACAGCACATATGTCTGCTCGATTCACGCCTCTCGGAGTCATCCAAGGGTGGTCGCCCGGCAGCATGGCCGAAGGTGCCCGTCGCCTTGTAGCGATGGGCTACGACTATCTCGCCCTTGGGGGTACCGTCCCATTGAAGGCATCTCAGATCAAATCATGCCTGGCGGCTATTCGGGACATCATACCAGCATCGATCCGAATCCACATCCTTGGCTTCGCGAAAGCAGACGAGATTAACACTTTCGGTTCGTTCAATATCACCAGCTTCGATACGACCTCTCCTCTCATCCGCGCTTTCAAGGATGCGAAGGCAAATTACTACCTACCCTCCAAGGGCGGCAAACTCGATTATTACACTGCCATACGGGTGCCGCAGGCATTAGAGAATCCCAAACTCATGCGATTGGCCAAACGAGGTGCGCTTCACCAGGAAACGCTGGTCGAGATGGAAAAGAAGGCCCTGTCGGCGTTGCGGGCCTACGACCGCGGTGAGGTTGGGCTCGAGGAAACGCTCGATACCGTGATCGCCTACTCGGCACCGGCCGTGACGGGGTCACCCGTCGAAGAACTGCCGGACGCCAAAGCGGTCAAGGATCTTCGTGAGCGATACAAGCGAACGCTCGTCGACCGGCCGTGGAAGAAATGCGCTTGTCCGATCTGTTCGGCACTTTCCATCGAAGTCGTGCTTTTCCGGGCCAGCAACCGCAATAAACGGCGCGGCATCCATAATCTCGGCGTCTACAACGCCCTTGTCGATCAACTTCCAAGCAATAGCGATAACAATGACCCTAATCAATTTTCCGGCCATCCGAGCAAAACAGAGCGAGACGCACACGGTTCTTTCGTTTGCAGCGAAAGCGTCTGACCTCAAGTCTTTCGCCGTGATCGAACGGGTTGCCCGCAATGTCGATGGCGCGCTGAGCGGCTTTCAGCGCCCGCAGATTGCGGGTCACATTCGTGAAATTCGCGACTACCTGGAAAAACCGGAAGCGATCTTGCCCAATCCGATTGTCGTCGCTTTTACGACCGGAATAAAGATCATCGAGGAAGGTTCAGACGGCCGATGCACCGTGGAGATTGATATCTCGGGCGGGGCACCGGGTCTCGTCGTTGACGGCCAGCAGCGCCTTACGGCGCTTAGTCAGGTCGAGGAAAAGGATTTTCAGATTTTCGTGTCCGCCATCGTCTGCAGAGACGAGGAAGAATTGCGACGCCAGTTTGTCCTGATCAATAATACACGACCGCTGCCAAAGTCGCTGATCTATGAACTGCTCCCCACTGTCCGCGGGCTTCCGCGCCGGCTGGGCGATCGTTCTGTTGCCGCCGATCTGGCGGCCCGTCTCAATTATGATGACAGGTCCTCGCTCAAGGGGAAGATCTACCAGCACACTAATCCGACCGGCATCATTCGAGACACTGCCATCCAGCGGGTCGTGATCAACTCGATGAGCGATGGCGTCATGCGGGAACTCATGCGGGACCCCGACGGCGCGGATCTCAGCTTCCGCCTCATCAGCGAATTCTATCGGGCCGTTCAGTTCGTGTTTCGCGACGAATGGGAAGGTCACACGCCCAAGACGTCGCGACTCGTCCACGGCGCGGGGATCATGTCGCTCGGCTACGTCATGGAGATCCTCGCCCTTCTTGACGGCGCAAGAAGCTGGGAAGACTTCTCCAGGGGTCTCGCGTGCCTGGTCGACAATACGGCCTGGACGTCAGGTGAATGGAATTTTGGTGATGGAGATCGACGTCACTGGAAGTCCGTGCAGAACGTCAACCGCGACATCGTCACCTTGGCACAGTACCTCATCGGTATCGTGCGGGCCGACGTCAAGCGTCGGCGGGCCGATGTTGTTGAGCCAAAGCAGGCGAGCATGTGATGAGCTACGCGGTCAAAGAACTTTTCAAGACGTTGCAGGGAGAAGGCGCACAGGCCGGCCGCGCCGCCGTATTCTGCCGCTTCGCCGGATGCAATCTTTGGTCGGGGCGTGAAGAGGATCGCGACCAAGCAGTCTGCAAGTTTTGCGACACCGACTTCGTTGGAACGGACGGCGTAGGCGGCGCAAAATTCAAAACCGCGGCGGCTCTCGCCCTTGCGATTGCGACGACTTGGGGCGAGGCGGCGGATCGGCGCTACGTTGTCTTCACCGGCGGTGAACCGCTGTTGCAACTGGATGCGGACCTTGTTGATGCGGTTCATCGCCAAGGGTTCGAGATTGCCATCGAGACCAACGGCACGCTTGAACCGCCTGAAGGCGTCGACTGGATTTGCGTCAGCCCGAAAGCAGGAGCGCCATTGAACCTGCGGGCGGGAAGCGAACTAAAGCTCGTTTTTCCGCAGCCCGACCTCCTCCCGGAAGCACTGCCGGACATTCGATTTGAACACTATTTCCTGCAGCCCATGGATGGACCGCGTCGGGCTGAAAATACAGTCGCCGTGACAGAATACTGTCTGGAAAACCCCAAGTGGCGCCTGTCCCTTCAAACGCACAAGATCATCGGGATCCCATGAAAATCACCCAAGCATTTACCTTCGAGGCGGCCCATCGGCTGCCACATGTGCCCGCCACGCACAAGTGCCACCGGATGCACGGCCATTCGTACCGGGTCGAACTGCAACTCGACGGCAAGGTCAATCCGCAGACGGGCTTCGTCATTGACTTCTTCGACCTAGAGAGGGCCTTCGGCCCGCTCCTCGCTCAACTTGATCACCACACTCTCAACGACATCGAGGGGCTAGAGAATCCGACAGCCGAAAACATCGCGACGTGGATATGGACCAGGGTCCGCCCGCTTCTTCCCGAATTGAGTTCGGTGAAAGTGTTCGAAACGCCCATGTGCTGGGCGGAATTTGATGGCAACTGAAAGGTAAAGGGCCAATGACCGCAACAGCGCTCGTTTTGTTTTCCGGCGGACAGGATTCGTCAACCTGCCTTGCCTGGGCACTCGAACGATACCAACGGGTCGAGACAGTTGGATTCGACTACGGCCAGAGACACCGGATCGAGCTCGACTGCCGGGACACACTGCGGCGGGAACTCAGCGCTATGAACCCGGTATGGGCGGAGCGTCTGGGCGACGATCATACTATTTCGCTGGCCTCGCTCGGTGAGATTTCTACCACGGCGTTGACCAGCGAAATCGCCATCGAAATGGAAGACACCGGTCTTCCGAACACGTTCGTGCCGGGCCGCAACATCATCTTTTTGACCTTTGCTGCGGCACTCGCCTATCGACGGGGGCTGAAACACATCGTCGGCGGCATGTGCGAAACAGACTACTCGGGATACCCGGATTGCCGCGACGATACGATTAAGGCCTTGCAGGTCGCGCTCAATCTCGGCATGGAAAAGCGGTTCGTCCTCGACACCCCCTTGATGTGGCTGGACAAGGCCGACACCTGGCGGTTGGCCAAACGTCTCGGCGGTTCGCAACTTGTCGAGACCATCGTGAAGGAAAGCCACACCTGTTACCTTGGCGAACGGGGCGACCTCCACGATTGGGGATATGGGTGCGGTACGTGTCCGGCCTGTGAATTGCGGGCAAATGGATATCAACGGTTTGTTGCAGAACAGGTTTGAGACGAGGGCGATCGAATGAACGCGACAAGCAGACAACATATTGAAGGCGCACTGTTTCTATTCGGGTTCATGGCCTGCATCCCGCTGGCGAACTACATGATCGGGCATGTCGGCACGGTATGTGTTCCAAATGGTCCCTGTATCATTCCGGTCGGACCAGGATTGACCGCGCCGAGCGGTGTGCTTTTGGTCGGCCTTGCACTGGTTCTGCGTGATCTTGTCCAGCGCCGGCTCGGCCTGGCCTGGGCATTCGGTGCCATCCTTGTCGGCGCCGCACTTTCGACGACCTTCACGGCCCCTGCTCTCGCATTCGCATCCGCAGCGGCTTTCCTGTCATCTGAGGTCGCCGATTTGCTCGTTTTCACCCCTTGCAGAAGAAGGGTTTGGTGAAAGCCGCACTGGCGAGCAGCGTTGCCGGCCTCGTCGTCGACAGCGTCATGTTCCTTTGGTTGGCGTTCGGTTCGCTGGATTTCCTCGCCGGACAAGTCGTCGGCAAGGCAATCATGGTTATTGCCGCGCTGCCGGTGCTCTTCTGGATCCGCAATCGTGATAGACGCTTGGGACTCACGCCAGCTTGACGGATACCGATAATCTTCGGGGTCCCCACAACTCTTGTCGGCCGGCGCCACAACGACATGTCACGCCGCGCGGGCGAGAGTGATGAGGCCCACCGCGAAATTTGAAATGCTCAATTGCCGATCGATCAACCGGCTCGGAGGTCGATCAACGAATGGTTCTTGGGTCAATTGAGCCGATCGAGAACTGCCCGCAAAATGCTGGCCGTTCCTTTGCCGGGCGCCCAGATCGGCTCTTTGCCGGCAAGCGCATCCTTCACGCAATAGAAGGCTTGGTGGCTACTGCTCTTCCAGGCGAAGACGAACAGGTCGGCAGCCTTTGCGAGATTCGTCAGCTGATTGGTTGCAACCAGGTCTGAATTCACGACTACCTTGCAGCCTGGGAATAGGCTTTCGAGCGCCACCTTCGCTCGGCTTCCGGCCGCTTCAGCCAGCGTGTAAATACCGATTGTCTTCCCCTCAAGGTTAGGGAGAGAAGCGGAGCCGACATCATCTGCGCGCTGCTCGCGCTTGAGGGCGCTGGCGGCGTCGGGGTCGACGCCATAGTCTTTTGCGAGCGTGTCAACCGCAACAAAGTCTGCCGGGGCCAGCCGATGAGCAAAACCGGCGGCTTGACCGAGCACCTGCAGAAACAGTCTGAGACGGGCGTCGCGGGCCTCATCGGACGGGCAAGGGAGGATCGCGAGGGCCTCCGCGACATCAAGGCTCCACGGCAGATAAGCGTAGGAGCCAATCCTCTTCTGGACATCTTCGAGATCATTCATCAAGGACACGTACTCGGATGATGACAATCCCTGCTCGATGAGAAGTGTCGTCAACTGTGCGAGTAGGTCGACATCGGTGCGCGACAGCGTATCACTGATCGCGATCAGCATGAACAACAACGATGCGATGGGTTTCGCCGCAGGGGACACCTCCATGGTATCGGGAAAAAAGCTCGCGAGGATCTGCGGAACGGCAGCGCGGGCAATCGCGCCGGCTTCGCCGTCCAGGCCACCGATGGTGTCGGCGAACTGCTGGGCGAGCGCAGGGCTTGCTCTTATCTCCGATACATCCCAGTTGGTCGGCGCGGATTGCGCCTCGCGCTCGGCGGCGACCAGATTTCGTCTCGCCTGCAACTGCTGCGCCCACCGCAGCCAGGGGCTTAGCGCCTCCCCGGGGGTGGGTCCGGTTTGCGCTGGCGCCGGCGCTAAGCCGAATGCTTGAGACAGTCTCAGGCTCTCGATTTTCCCGGCAACGGCGGGTGCTAATGACGCGAGGATCTCCGGATCGGAGCCGTCAAGCAGCGAAAGAAGCCGATCTCGCGCGACGTCGGTTCCGATCGTATCCAGGCAGGACACCAACCTGCTGATGGTCTTCTTGCTCGGCGGCAGCCTCAAGTAAAATTCGAAAGCGCGATCGATCTGCCTGTCGTCATAGGCTTCATCCGCCTCGTCCAACGTTGTGGCAGATGGGGACTTAGCCTCTGTTACGGGAGCCAACTCGAACAAGCCGGTGTCCGTTCCCGCAGGCAACAGCGCGAGGAGCGACGCGACGATCGCCGGGTCGGGGCTCGGTTGCGACTGCTCGAACAGCGCGAAGGCCTTGACAACGCGTGGTGTACGAATGCCCCGACGCGATGCAAACAATTTGGGATAGGGTGTTGCGATATGATCTGCGAAGGCAATGCGTAGAGCAACGGGATCACCACCCGTCTCTGCCTCGTCGATATAGGTGCGGTAAAGCGCCTCGATCAGATCTGCGAGAATTTGCGGAGGAAGGGCAAGCTCCGAGAGCGTCTTGATGAGCCAATGATCGCGTGCGATCTGCGGCCAGAGGCCGAGACCAGCGCTCAGCCGCACGTCGAGATATTTGAGATTTTCTTCGTTGAGGCGTCCGGTCTGTTTCAGCTCGGCGATCATTGCCTCCGCCTGCGCCTCGTCGCCCGCCAGCAGCGCGCGCTCGAAGTCGCCACGGATCGCTCCGACCGGACGAATCTGCACGCGGGTCACCGTCGGCTTTCTTCCGAGAAGCACGGCACAATCGCCTAGGCGATCAGCGATCGCCCGCCTTGCTGCGCCATCGGGTCCGGTGAAGCGGTAAACCGCCCCACCGAATCGGCCGCGAAGCGCGACCGCCATGCGATCGGAGGCATCACTCGGGACTTGCTCGAAGCGGCTGAGCCATGATCCCAGCCACGCTTTAAGTTCCTCCCCGAGTTCATCTCCCCCGGCCACGCCTTGCGTGGTGGCGTACCAACCCATCACCTCACCGCCGCGCGCGAACGGCAAAACCAGCGGCGCGTTGGCACCATCATGAGTCAGATTGGCAAGCCATCGCCGAACCTGATCCGCCTGTTCTGCAGGCGCGGAACCGTTGAGAAGCGACGTCCAACTTAATTCGTTTGGAAGTGCGAAGAAGGTCTCGAGCCACGTTTGCTCATTCTCGGGCAGATGCTCGATCATGCGACCGCGCCTATATAGGATTCGAAATTGATCCGCGCTTCGGCGAGTGTCTTCGGCGTTGTGTCGTAAACTACCATCTCGTCGTTCAATTCGAGGCCGTTGTAGGTGAGATTCATCGACCCGGTGAGAAGGCCTCGCTTGAATAACACGCCCTTGATGTGGAGATGCTGTCGCCGGACAACGCGCAACTTGTCCGTGAGGCCTGCCTCCTCGACCGCCATTGTGAGTGCATCTATGAGCGGTTCGTTATGATCGTCAAGGCTGGTCGTGATGCCGACGGCCGTGCCGCGCGCCATGACGTCGGTCAAAACCTCAACCAGTCTGATCTCGCGGGTGCCCCACTCCGGATTGATCGAACCGAAGCCGGCTGCGCGGTTGTCGAATAGCACCACGTTGCTGATCCACGGGCTGACCAACCATGCACGCTCTCCGCCCGGCGCTAGGAGTTCGCCGAGGAACATTATTTGAAGGAGTTCACGAATGAGATTCTGGCTCGTCACCGCGCTCTTGAAAATACGTCGTGTTTCGAAGCTCATTGTAGCGCCTCCGCCACATCAAGATCTACGTGGAAGGCGTTCTCCACCCGTCGCACAGCCCGTACGCGGCCGAACACCGACAGATAGGCGGACTGCACCGGATTGGTCGCCAGAAAGCTTAAAGCATCCGCCAGACGAGGTGAAGCTACCATTGGGCAAACCAAGGTCGCCGCGCCGATAGTCGCAAGGCGATCAAGACAAACCTCCTGCCAGCCATCCGCTTCCAGATCAACGATCTCAGCGTCCTCCGCTAGATAGGTTCGTACCAGCAGGGGATCAGTCGACGGCAGATCAGCAAATGGCGAGTAGGGTCGAAGACCCGATTGCCGGATATGGGCGCCCCGCGGCCAGAGCAGCCCGTAAATCACGCCGTATCGCCACTGATCCGGATTGATCGTCGGCGTATCGATGCCCGCCAGGGCAAGGGCTGCGTCAATATCGTCGGATCGCGCGAGACGGTATGCGAGCACGCGGGCGTCCAACTCGATGCCAAGCCGCGCTTCCTGGGCGTCCCACAACCGGACTGCACCGAGGAAAAAGGCATCGCTGTCGCCGCTCGATCCGGGCCGCAGGATGCGGTTGGCGAGCGCGACGATGAATGCATGAAAGGTCACGAATCCATCATCCGCGAGCGCGTGGCGCAACGCGGCGAAGCTCGCATGGCTTTCCACCGCGCCCGAGGCCTGGCGGAACGCGCGCGTTGCGGCTGGCAATGGACCATCGCTATCCCCGTCCACGACCGACGCGAGGAAACGAACGAGTTGATGATCGCTGAGCGAAAAATCATTGTCGCGTAGAGCCGCCGTCATCAGGCTGAAGAACCGCCGCGGGTCCTCGCCGTATTGGCGCTGCGCCTCTTCGATCTGTCCGTTGCCGCCCGGCGCCATCTCGCTGATCCAAATCTCACCATCGGGCGTGCCGGCGTGCACGTCATCATCTTCGCGAACCCCTGCCGTGACATCGAGGATCAAACTGTCGCTATCGATCTGCGGACATAAGCTGGCGATGGCGCTGAGCACGGCCGCGCCAATGGTCGAAGCGTATCGCTCCCGCAGCCATGGCTCCCAACTCGCGTTGATCGGCGTCCATAGTATTTCTGCCAAGTCGAACAGGCCAGCCACCACTTGCGGGTCAGCGAGCAGGCGGGCGATATCTTGGCGCAGCTTATCCTGCTGGTTGCCTTGCGCATTCGCATCGTCGACGATTGCAGACTGAAACAGGATATTGAGCGTCTGGTCGAGGTCGAGTTCGGCATTTCCGGACGCCAGTTGTACCGCCGCTTCCCTCAACGTAATGTCACGCGCGATCGCTTCGTTGCTAAGGGTTGCGAGCATAAGGTGCGCCAGCCATTCGCGCGCGAACGGGTTTTCTACTCGTTGGGCAAGCGGTCCATGCAATGCCTGATGGTGGAACCGCGCTGTCCGCATTGCCCTGTAACGCGGGTCTGACTCCGGCCCGAGGTTTGACCACAGGGCTTCGGGGAACCGCAAGCGCACGCACATAGCATCGACTGCGAGCCTGAACCCTAGGGCGACCGCTTCACCATCCAGTTCGAAGTGGAACTCCTTGGGAAGTGATACGCCATCGCGAAAGCGAATGCCCGCGTCGCTCCCGAGCGCCATCCGGCGGACCTCGATCGGGTTCAGTCCTTCATGCGAGTAGAACCGGACATCTTCGATCAACGAGGTCCAGGGACCACCGCGCGGCGGATCGAGCACCAAACCTTGATTGCGGGCGACGATCTGACTGCGCCAACGAAGGCGGGCGTTGGACGTATCGACCACCGTGTTTGGTGGTGGTTGGACCTGGAGGACCCGCGGCCGATACACGGGAACCAGCCGAACCGAACCGGCCTCAGTAATCCGCCAATCGCCAAGGTAGTCGAGACGGGCGAGCGGTTCGAGCGGCACTGCCTGTGCGCGGTTCTGATCAAGAGGCGGGCACAACCAATGACGCTCGGATGCATGACTGATGCCGTATCGCCGCGACACGCGGCCGGGCGCGAACTCGCGCAGGGCCTGTGCGATCGGCATCGCAGCCCGCTCGGGCGTTGCGCTGCCGGGTTGCGGCAGCACGATATCGACTTCGGGAAGATTGAGGTCGCTGAACAGGTTTGCCGGCGCGAATTCAGGGAGAGGTGAATTGGAGACCTGATAATCCTCGCCTGCCTGCCCCCCGGCGCGCCAGTTGGTCTCGAGACGGCGAAGGGCCGTTGGCAGGACCTGCATCATCAGCGGCCGAGGGTGGTCCCAGAGCAATGGTGTGATCGCGCTTTCATCTACCTTCAGCGCCGAGGCGAGATAGGCCGCATAACGGTCGAGTTCCGCTGGTATGGTCAGGATGCGACGGATGAGTGCGGCGAGCGCGGTCTGCCGCGCCCGATCGTAGGCGTCGTTGCTACTGCGCGATAGGTCCCGCCACACGCTCCCAGGGCGAGCAGAGCCCAGCATCTGGCTGAGAAAGTCGAAAGTCGCATAGACGGCCTGAATGCGCATCACATAGCGATTTGCGATCGGCAGTGTACGCAGCGGCAACTCCGGATCGAACAGCAGGTCATAGCCCTGATAGGCAAGTCGGTCCCTGCCATAATCGGACAGCACGGCGACTGTCCAGGGTCGCATCTGGCGCGATCGGCCAGCGCGACCTTTTCGCTGGAGAAATTGCGCGACGTCGCGCGGTGCCTTGTGCTGTATGACCGCGCCGACGCGCGGATCATTGAATCCAACCTCGAGCGAGGCGGTCGCTACGATGATATCCAGGTTGTTGCCGACGCCCGGATCCATCGACATTACGCGACCAACCGCCTTGCGATCCTGCGACTGGAGCGTGTGGCCGATTTCGACCACAGCCTCCCAATCCTGGCCATGCAGCTTTCGGTGCTGGGCCGGCAGCGGACGTCGCAGCGAAGCGAGGCCCCCATCCGGCTTGTTCGCCATGTCGAATGAGCGATTGCTGCGACGGCCTTCGGCATCGAGCATGGCAAAATACATGCGGTTGGTCACATCGATGTCATCGGTGAACAAAAATACGCGCTCCCCAATGATGCCTTCGCTTTTCTGTTCATCAGGCGCATCGAGAAGCCGGGAAAGAAGCATTCCTGTCTGGATCGTCGTCGAAAGCAGGGCGGTTCGCGACACGGGATCGCCCCGCAGCGCGAGCAGGTATTCGGCGCCTTCCGCGATCATGTCATTATTGGACGGGGTGATTTCAGCCGACGCCTGTTCGTACAGGCCAGTCAATTGCGCGAAGAAACGGGCACCGTCCTTGAGCGTAGCAGACAAGCCGACAAAGGTGACGTGCCGCCGCAGGAGACGCCGCCATCGACGCAAGAGGAAAGCGACTTGAGCGCCGGAACTGCCAGCATAAGTATGGACTTCGTCGAGTAGCATCATCTCCGCCGGCCGATGCGCACGCTCACCGATCCCGAACAGATGCCGGAAATTGTCGTCGCCCATGCGCTGGTTGAGCATCTCAGTCGTGGTGAACAGAATGTCGGGCGCCTCAGTCTTCAACCGCTCACGTGTGAGAATGATCTCATCGCTCTCAATGGCGGCGGAACACGCTAGGCATTCGAGGCGCTCACGCCGGGTTCGTCGGTCCGCGTCACGCCACGCCATGTCGCCGCCACAACCCGTCTCGGGACAACGAAGATATTCACAGACGAGACCGTCAGAGGTTTGTCGCCAACCGCTGCGCGCCTCGTGCGCTTTTTCGGCGGACCAAGGCGTAGGGCCGAAAAAAGTGCCGATTAGGATCTTCCTGCGCCCGCGCCCGGCAAGCAGGGGATCGAGACGGCGCGCCTGGCCGTAAACCTCGGCGAATTGGTCCTTGAGGAGTTCGTTGCGGGGATAAAGGGCGAGGACCTTGACCCACCGGTCGCCGACGGCATCTCGCTGTATGTGCGAAGCGATCCGCGACAGAGCGGGAAGATAGAAGGCCATAGTCTTGCCGCTACCGGTGCCGGCGCTGACGAGCGTTGCTGTCGATTGGGCGGCTTCAAAGCTTCCAAGGATCCTCGCAGCGGCCGCGACCTGAAAGCCTGCTAGCGCGAATCTTGGCCCATAGCTGTCGATGAGCGCCGACAGGGCGCCCCTCGCGGCTTGGTCGGGCGTCGCAGACGCTATCGTCGATAGCGCAGTCGCCGAGTCGATTTCGCGCCGTGGATATCGGCGCCGCCGCCAGATGAAACGAAAGTCAGCAACGAGGGTCGGCGCGGTCTGCCAGCCGATCGGTCCGCGGTGTTGCGGAAAGAGTTGTCGCAGCCGGAACAGGAGACGTACGCCCTCGGCCATCCGCGACCGATATCGCAAACCCGGCTCCTCACCGATATCGAACAGCAGAGCGCGATCGATCAGCGCGCCGATGACCTGGCCCGCATCCGCAAACGAGACCCCGACGCCCAAATTCGGATCGTCGAGCAGTGCATTGATAATTCCGTGCAGTTCACCCGCAGAAACGTGGCCATCGACCAAGCCCCACGTCAAGAGCCGGGCCTCACGTTGCTCGATCTCGTCGAGCGCGGCGATCAGGAGCGCTTCATCGGCTTCCATCGGCACTCCCCGGCACGATACGGTAGTTCCCAAACGCTTTATTCTCGTTGAGCCACTCAAGCACCGCTTCGGTCAACAGGTCGAGCCTCGCTCCGCCACTCTGGATGGCCTCTAGAAAGCGTTTTACGTCGACCGGCACATCGAAGTCGAACTCTTTCGCCGTCGCGGTTAGTCGAGCCGCCAGCGCCTTCACCCGTTCGATCGCTGCCGCATCCGCCGGGAGTTTGTCGAACTCTCCTCGGAACGTTTGGTGGAGTTGTTCGTAGGTCTTGAACGCCGCATCGTTCGTTGGCGTAAAGGCGATGCGGCCTTTCACCAATGTTGGCAACTCGCCGGTAAACACAGTGTGCCTATATCCCTTCCAGGCTTCCACGACGGCCGCAGAGACGTCCGTCGAGGCTGCCTTTATCTCCTTGAGCAGGCTGGCCCAACCAGTGCGCTCTTTTAACACGGCTGCTTTTCGCTCCGCGCTAAAGCGATTGAGCAGTGTCGCAGCCCGTTTGCGTGCTGTTCTAAGCGAGGGTGGTTCGGGCGTTTCGATTCCCGAACCAAGCAGCAGCGCGCGCTGGTCAAGGGCGCGGCTGAGTTCAGCCGCAAGCGGCGCGAGGTCCGTACGCAGGTCCTCAAGCAGCCCCGTTTCCTTGACATTCGCACCAAGCAAGTCAAGCGCGACCAGACGTTCGCGAAGTGCCTTGGTGCGCGCGGGGAGCGAAATTTTCATTCGGCAGCCTCCGTTGCGCCGTATGACGTTCCGCTAACGCCTTTGAGCAGAGCAGTAATCTCGGCGGCAACCGAGTGGGGATCCGATTGGCCGCGAACCGCCTCCTGCTGCGTGACACGTGGTTCAGCTTTCGACACGATCTGGTTTGCGAGGGTCAGGAACGACATGGTGCGCTGAATCAATCCGAGATCGAGCGACCCAAGCGCGTTCAGCAACTTGGGGGTTTGCTCACGGTCTGCTTCATCGACGATGACCGCCGTTTTTTCCACCAGGTCAACGAAGCGACTGGTCTGGAACTCTGTTATGCGACTGTCGAGTTCGCTGTTCTTGATTGTGACATCGTCCGGCCAGCAATTGGTCTTCTGCAGCAGTGTGATGATGTCGCGCAAATCTGCAACAAAAGCGTTCTTGTCGAAGCTGTCATCGACATAATCGGCGATCTCGCTGCGAAAGGTGCGAAGCTTGGCTATGACCGACTGCAATCTTCCCCAGATGCGCGCATCGGACATGGTTGGAATGAAGGTTCGCGCCTCTTCGGGAAGGCCGTCCGGAAGCGGCCCTGTTGGCGGATCCCCGGCAAGCACGTCAAGTAACCGAGGGCTGTCGATCGCGAAGGGCTTGTTTCCGGTTCCCTGGAAGCTGGCGGTGCGATCGAGCAAAAGCTCTTGCAGGATCGTGCGCGTGCTCCGTCCGTTGGTCGACCCCGTTGCCTGCGCGCGAAGCTGATCCCAACTTTCTTCGAACCCCTGCGTCTCCATCTGGGGCGCCGGCGAGAAGAGGCCCCGCAGAAGCGGTTCCGCACCGGCTGGCCGAACTGGAGGTGACAGGCCGATGATACGCGACTGATTGAGCAGGGCGCGGCCGATGACCGCTGTCTGCGCATTGGCCTCAGCGATAAGCAACGGGACCAATTGTCCGACCAGCCGATCGATGATCGCCGCACTTGCAACATAATCGACATCTGCTTCGGGGTAGTCCCAGCGATGGTCGTTATAACCGAAGCGCAACGCACCGAGAAAACCCTCGCGCAGTGTACCGTCTTCATCGTCATGCCGGTCGCACACGATTAAGGTTCGCCCCACGATCGGGTTATTGCGAGCGCCTGCAATGGAAAGCCAGGCGAGCTTGATTTCCTGTTCAGGAATACGCAGCGCCGGCCAGTTGATCGCACCCTTCAACATTGCCAGCAGGGCATTTCTCAATTCCCGGGCTTCGGTCTGCACCAATTCCGTTCCGGACGCCCAAGCGTCGAGCCGCTTCGACCATGTAGCAATGCGGGGGTCCTGCTGAACTGCGATCGGCAAGTGCTGAGCAGGAGCCGGCGCTGGCTCCTTCCCTCTGGCTGGTTCAGTCGATTCGATTGCCGGGCTCTGTTCTGAACGAAACGCGATATTCGCAAGTTCGGCCGGCGTAGGTAGCGAAAATGTCGAGAAAATCGCCGGAGGCACGTGCGCGAGTGCGGCTTGGTCGGCGGCGTTGCCTGCCCATACAGCCAGTGCTGACGCCAGTCGCCGCTTGACCTGCTCTGTCTGGCCTGCCTGTCGGACAAGGCCGGCAAGATAGACGTTTGGGCGCAATCCATGAAAATCGGGCGGTGGAAAATCCCCGTTTACAAAGGCGGTCCGCATCAGCAGCGGACGCCGGAGGACTTCATTGATGACACGGCGCGGATTGAAGACGAGCTTGTTTGCTTCCGCGAGATGCAGTTGGATCAGTTGCTCGACGGCCAAGCGGTTAAACGGAAAGAGCGGGTGCCCGCGCGTGGAGAATCCAAAGGCGTTGAGGGCTTCGCCTTCAGCGTCGCTCTGTTCCTCGTCGTGCCAAACCGGAAGCCAGCCAACCAGACCGTCGTCGCCCGTACTATGTCGGCCGAATTGCTTGCGCAACCCATCTTCACCCCACCTTGCGGCATTGAGATAGGCCCCGACCATCTCGACCGCAGCAGCCTTCACCTCGTCATCGCTCTGCTCGCGGTTGCCGATAACCCAAACGCGTTGTGCCCGGGTCAGAATGGTGTCGCGTGATGCAAGGTAGCCATCGGTAAGCGCGATTGCGGTGCGCATCGTCGCACGTACCTTTTTGCCGTCGTGCGTGCCTTCCTGCACGCAAACCTTGAGAAGCACGTCCTGGATACCCGAAAGCGCAGCAAAATCTTCCACAAGCAGAACGAGATCCATTTCGTCCTTCAGCAGTATTTCGCGGATCCCGAGGATGATATCCTGAAGGGTGATACCTCCAGTACTCTGTTCAAGCTGGAATACGTTGCCGATCGCCGTATCTACGATCTTATTGAGCAAATCGACCGCAATCTCGCGCCGACGAACATCCTGTACCGCGAGTTGAGTCTGATAATAGGTCCTCACCGCGAATGCCGCGCTGTTGAGGTCGACGTCATCGGGCAGGACGAGATCTTCGACGAAAAACTGCGACTGGGTCTCGTCGCCTTCAGCACCGTCCTCCCGGCCTTTCAACGCACGCGCCACCACTCTGGCGAGCACGACGTTGTCGAAATGATCCTTCAGTGCCGCATCACCGAATAGCTTGGGCAGCATCTGTGCATGGCCGATGAGCGGTCTCAAATCAGCAGCGCGTTCCTTGTGCTCGCGCATTTCGGTCGTTAGTGTTTCGGCCCGGCTTGCCAACGCATTCTCGATCTGTGCCCGGAACAGGACTACGGCCTTGCGTTTATCGACTTCGGCAATCGCGCGGGTGAGCTCCGATCGGGCCTGCTCAAACCGCGAGTCGTTGGCCAAAGGTTCCAGTATCAATTCGACGACGCGGCGAAGGCTCGCGCTCTTGGGGATCCGAATGATATGGAGCCGCTTGCGCTGCGGCGATCGCTGCAACCGCGCATCGAGCCATCGAATAATGTGCGACTTGCCGACGCCAGAGGGTCCGGTTATTGGAAATAACAGATACCCGCCGGGAACGTCATCGGAAAGAAAGGCGTCGAGTAGTTCTTGCTCTGACGCAGGGTTTTCAATATTCGTGCCCGCATTTCGCGTCGTGAGCGGCGCTGGCTGATGAACTGCGAGCAAGACGGAAACGTCCGCCGTTTCGGCTTCATTTTTGATGCAGGCGTTAACTTGGTCGGCCGCAGGCCAGTATCTTTCAAGCATCACCGGTCCATTCCTGCCTGAACAAGGCCGATATGCGAGACATCTCGCCACGTGCGCCCATTGCTGCCGGTCAGCGACACCACGCCTTCGGTATCGCTTCGATCCGAAAGCGTGATGAAACCTTCCCTATCAAGGCGCTGAAGCGCGCGCGACAACGACGAGGAGGCGAGGCCTGCCCGCAGCCGGGGCCAGGCGGTATCCCTCAGCGCAGCCTCGACCTGCACCCTATAGGCGCCGCCGTCTAATACAGGCAGCACGGCGGCGGCGCGCTCGACGAAAGCCGGCGCCGACAACTCCTTGCGCGACGCGAAGATATCGGGGAGAGCATCGCGCAGCGCATGAGTGGGATCAACGACCCACTGCATGCCGTCCCGAGCAAAGCCCAAATACATCATCCAGGCCTTCAGACCGTTCCATCGCGTATCGTTCTTCCCGATGGTCTGCTTGGTGGAGTCCGCGATCTGCGCCTCCTCCAGCACAGCAAGCTTCTTCACATTGCCATCGAGCGCATAGACGTCCTGCGCAAGCATCCATGAAATGGCACGAGAAAGGTCGGCTGACTTCGACCGTTCGCGCTCCCAGAAGCGCTCATTATTCTCAGCCAACATTGCGACGGTCCGAAGGATCGTCGGCAGCCGTCGTTCAGCCTCGTCCGCCGTCTTGCCAAGATCCGAGCGATATCGCTCGGCGATGCACACATCAGCGCCATCTTCCCCGCTAAATAAACCGAGTTCGGTCCATCGGTTGAGCGTCTGCTTCAACTGGTTGGTTTCAACAGCATCCACAGCACCGCCACAGGCCAGAAGCAAATCTTCGCGGCTGCGTGGACCAAATCGGACCGCCGCACGGACCAGCACGATCAAGACAGTGTAGAGGCCGTCACTGGCCTGGTTCAATACACTCACCGTTGAACCCCCAGCTTGAATTGATCAATTGTCAGCACGTTGGAGCCGGCATCAGCAATGCGGCGGGCAGCGTTCCATGGGTCCGGTGTTGACGCCGGCGCAATAATGACATGCAGCGGCCGCTTCATGATAAACAAATCCTTCGCAAGTTTCATATCATTGCTCCCTGACCAGAGCGTCACCCTGGGGAGTTCGTAAGAGGATGGCCACAACGCTTCCTCTTCGAGCGAATGAAGCAAGAGAACATGATCATCGCTGTACTTATGCAGGCTTGCCAGGGACTTGTTTCGCTGCCTGAATGCTGACGGAATGCTGATCTCGCGGACCCCAAACATTGCAACGAAATCGCGCAACAGCCCGATCAGCGACGCATCGTCGACAGGCTCTTGGACGGGCATGATCACGGGTTCACGAAGATCGAGTTGCGGGAACCGGTCGATGAAGCGACTGAGATCAAAGTGACCGACATGTTCGATGCCGTATGCGGGTGGCGCTGAATAGTTGACATCCAATGATGCGGTCCGTCTGTGAACTGGGCATCCTCCGCACGCGCGCGACACGATAACCGACCTTCCCGGTGCGTTACTGCGATAGAGTTTGTCCAGCAGGATGGAGACCTCGCTGGCGCCGCCTAGCAATTGGTCAAGCAAGGCGCGATTTTCGGTCGCTGCATCGAACGCACGCTGCCGCTCCTTACCAATCAGACTCTCAAAACGCTCTCGGCTCATATGGCCGAACTCGGACATGCTCACTACGGTTCGCTTGAAATATTCTGACCAATTCTCGTCGCTTCCAAACGGGAA
This sequence comes from Rhizobium sp. C104, assembly GCF_022354505.1. NCBI lineage: Bacteria > Pseudomonadati > Pseudomonadota > Alphaproteobacteria > Hyphomicrobiales > Rhizobiaceae > Rhizobium > Rhizobium sp. C104. The sequence goes on from NZ_CP092354.1 coordinate 51,610, forward strand.
AGCGCCTTCACTTTCATCCTCTTGCAGGGCAGTGCGGGGCGGGGGAAGCGATTCGAGATCCAGAATACCTGCACGCGCCATCATGATCAACGTGCGCATGTTCCACGCCTGATTGTAGTCGGACTGCCTTCGGAGCCGCGGGGGGACGGCCGTCAGATCTACTTCGAGCAACCGTCCCACCGTATCGAGGTGCCTAGCGCCGCTATACATCGTTGACCAGCGTTCGAACGCGAGATCGTCGCTGATCAAGGATGGCGACGCGATCTGGTTGGCCGTCTCCTGATCTTCGCGCGAATAGATGAGAAACGACGCCGACGGGCATCCATCGCGTCCTCCACGTCCCACTTCCTGGTAAAAACGATCGAGCGTCTCGGGCACGGCGGCATGAATGACGGTTCGAACGTCGCGCTTATCGATGCCAACACCGAAGGCCGAGGTGGCAACGATTCCATCGAGGCGAGCCTCAGACCAATCGTCAATGATGCGCAGTCGATCGGCGTTTGGTGTCTCGCCATGAAAGCAATCGATGCGCGCATAACCCTCGCTCCGCAGTCGCCTGATCCAGCGTTTCGCATCGTCGCGCTTCGTCACATAAAGGATGAACGGACGTGGCGCTTGGCGCAGAAGTTCAAGAACCTTACGGTCCTTGACTTCGAGATCGTCCTCACGGTGCACCCAGTATTGTGGCTCCGGCCTGAGGTGGACCGAGGCAACCAAGTGGACAGTCCGTGCCGGCCCGAAAAGCGCGTCGATTGTCTCGATCGTGTCAGGTGTGAGCGTGGCGGACATAAGGAGCGTGCGAAACTCCCGGCCCGCAGGGCATACGTCCAGCAGTCCGCGGCGCACGCCCGACAGCATTTGGAAATCGGGGCGGAAGCTATCACCCCATTGGCTCACGAGGTGGGCTTCGTCGACGATATAATATGAAATCAGTCCCGCCCGAGCAGCATGATAGAGCGAGGGCAGCAAGGCGCCTGTCACAGCCTCGGGCGAACAATAGAGTATTCCTTGGCGACCCTCACGGATGGCGGATTTTATTGCGGCGCGATCTTCGGCGCGGAGACCTGCATGCCAGGCAAGTGCTGGCACGTCGCGGCGGGGGTAACGGCGTTTGAGCATTTGCCGCATCTGCCGCGCTTGATCGAGGACCAGCGCGGTCGTCGGCACGATACAGAGCGACAGACCGCCTTCCATGCCTCGCGCGAGCACGGAGGCCTGGCCGACGAAGCTCTTGCCCGACCCAGTGGGCAAAGCGACCAACAAAGTCTCGCCGGGCGGCAGCAGAAAGGCGCTGCGCACGGCTTCTCGCTGACCCGGAGAAACGTAAGTGTCGAAGCCACTCGCCTCGCCGAGAAACGGGTCGATCGGTCGCTGCCAGTCGAGGCGGACGTTCTGCTCGGCAAAGACATCCTCGAACACCGGATTGTCGCGATCCTCGAGCCAAGCAGCTCGCCAAGGCCTCGCTTCGATCAGGAAATGTCCGTTCGCTTCGCTGTGGGCGCGAATGCCGAAGGCCGCCCATTCGTCTCGATTGGGCCAACCGGCCTGAGACGGTACACGCAACTGGGCCGGCTGACCTGCGCAAAGCGACTGGCGGCGCAACACGTGACGGAAAAGCGCCATAGCATCGCACGGACTATCCAGCCGACCCGCTTGCCTTGAGGTCAGGAGCACTTGGGACAGCCTGTCAAAAATGCCGTCTGTGGTAGGTGATCGGGTAACGACCTTGGTGAGGTCCAACAGAACATCCTGCAGGCTTCCAAAATCATGCACTGGCATCAGACGTCGCCCGCAATTTGGTCGGTCGTTGATCGGCTCGCTGAGATGAAAACTGCGCCAATTGTATCAAGCCTGACACGAGGGACATTGATGCCCGCCCGCAATTCGGCGGCGAGTTGCTCCTCGAATGCAAGCTCCCTACGATCCCCTGCGCCCGTCTCTGCACGGGCGCGCACCTTCAATTGCCCGAGGCGCCCTTGATCGATCCTCGCTGCTCGCTGCTCCGCCTGGGCAAGGCTTGCTATGAGTTCTGGATTTGAGCGTAGCGCGTCCTCCGCCGTCCTTCTGGCCTTTTCGCAGAGTTCTCTCCAGTGGGCCAGTTCCGGGAGTTGCAGTTGGAGGAGACGCGGCCATCGCCTCGAGTTGAGGTTGAGATCGAGTGCCCCGTTACGGTCGGGTTTGACGCTATACGGACGCCCTAAGCTGGCCAATAGCGCGTCATCATGCACTGGGTTGAGTTCACGATCGAGCCATATCGAACGATAAAAGGGCGCAAGCGCAATGTCGCCGCGGCGGCGAACCGCGGCGCGGGCAGCGCTCGTATCACGTTCGTGCGTTGCCAGCACACGCATCGCCGCGGCACTGTCGGCCTCCAAAAGGAAATCAAATCGGAAATAGAACTCGGCAAGCGGATCGCCAATGTGATCGGGTACGAAGCGCCACATAGCGAAGGATCGGCCCCGGTCGTCAGCGTCTGTCAGCGCCGTCAACCCATTGATTAAGGGATCGCCATAGCGCAACAGGCCAACGCCTTCGACGCGGGCGGCATTGCTGAGGGCGGTGCGTCTCCGGAATGTGTAGGGGATGGTCCTGATCACTCGCCCGTTCCTCGACCCTAACTCCAGATCGAGTGCATCCGCGCACCGTACTAGAAACGCCGGAAGCGAGACCAACGTATGAGGATTGGAGGTTGAGTAGACGTAACGAAATGGTGCCGCCCCGCCGGCGCCTGCGGGCGTGCGCGCTGCGTCCGTGCGCCCGAACTGCAGGGTCTGATCGAGCCAAGCTGCGGTATCGCCTGCGATAGACTGCCAATCCTCGTCGACATCCGAAAGTTCATCGACCGCATCGGTCGAAGGCGTTCCCAAGGCATCGAGGGCATCTTGCTGATCAATCGATTTGATCTCCCGTTCGATGAAACCCTGGTCGCCCGTGGCGCTCTCTGTCAGATCGACGACAGCTTCGGCGCCATCCGTGAAAACGGAGCGCGCGATCCCGCGCACCGTTTGATCGATCAAGTATTGAAGGCTCGCAACCGACCGGTCATATACCCGTAGGGCGGTGTCGAGAAAGTCGATCCAGGCTATTTCCAGCGGATCGTCTTCGCAGGCGAGTACGAGCGAACGAACCGCTTCGCCGGATCCATAACGATCGACCCGCCCAAGACGCTGCTCGACCCGGTTTGGGTTGAGTGGCAGATCATAATGGACAACTACCTTCTTTCCGCCCTGGAGATTGAGCCCCTCCTCTGCACGTCGGTCGCATACGAGCACCGGATGGTCTGCCGCCGCTGTGAACGCTGTCCAGGCATCATCGTCTGGATCGTGTCGATCGACAGTGATTTTGAACGCGTCACGGATGCGGTGCGTGAGGGCGTCGGCAGTCTTTGGGTCGGAACAGAAAACCACGCACTGCGTGCGACTACGCACCAGTGGAGCAAGGGCTTCGAGCAGCGCTCGTGCGCGGTCCTCGAAAAGGCCGTCCCGCTCGAGGCAATGGTTGACGGCCGCCAAGCGTTCGCAATCGCCGATCTCTATGGATTGGTCGGCGAGATACCCCGAGATCGCCGACCCTGACCCCGGATATTGCGAAGCGCCTTCAAGGAAGGCCCAGAAAGCACTCACGCGATCGCTCCAAAGCGCCTCCGAGCCTGCCGCGTCGAGTTTGACCGCCTCATCGAAGCGCCAGTCGTCCAGAGCGGACGTCAAGGCTGCGCGATCAGAGCTGCGATACCGGACAATCTCTGCGCCAGACCTGTCGGGCGTCAGTCCCCCAATACTCCGGCGTCGGTGGCGCAAGATACGCCGATGTAATCGGTAAACTTCGCTGAGATGAGCGTGCAGCCGTCCGATCGCCCTGACGAGTGCAGGATCGTCAGCATCGGGCATCGTGTCGATGACGCTACGCAGATCCCCCGCATACACTTGCAGCAACTCGTCATGGGGAAACAGGGTGGCCAGTTGGTCAATCGTGTAATCTAGATAGAGCGCGTTTTCGACCGTCAGACCCGCCACAATCTCAGCCAGGGCCTGGCGGCTTTCGACCTTTTGGCGGAATGCTTCCTCACCGCCCAGTGGGTAGGTCGAGGAGTCGAGCAGGTGCAGCATCTCAAGAAAACCCCGCTCATTGTGGAGAGCGGGCGTCGCGGACAACAATAAGACACGGTCGATGGAGGGCGACGCTGCCGCAACATCGGCGTATATCCCCTCGCCGATGCCCGTCTTTTGCCTCGTTAAATGATGTGCTTCGTCGATGACCATCATGGTCGCGCCGGGAAGTAGCGCGCGTATCCTCTCGTGATCGTCGAGTGGAACAATGTGAATGCTGTGATCCAAGCAGCGGCCGAGAAAAAACTTGTTTGTGAGCTCCCATCGCCACTGATCGGCGAGCGGAGGAGGCACAATCAAGAGGATGCTGCATCTATTTTCCGTATCAAGAATGCATTGCCGGATAAGCACACCCGCTTCGATGGTTTTGCCCAGCCCCACCTCATCTGCGAGCAGATAGCGCTGCACGGGGTCCTGCAGAATGCGCCGAACGACCTCCACCTGGTGCGCTTCGAGTTCGATCGCCGATGCAAGGAGAGCCGACATTCCCATTGACGCTGCGCGTTGCCTCGTCTGCGACCGGACGAACGCGCTACGTCCATCGGAAAACCGCGGACTCTCGTTGATCCGGTTTGCGAGGAACAGCGTCGGGTCTTCGATCGGGCGAGCCCAACGCACGAAAATCGCATTGACCTGCAGGTGCTTTGTTTTGCTGTTCGGGAACTGGACGAGTTGGCTGTCACCGTGATCGTCGAGCAACCGACCGATCTCCCAGGCGCCTGCTGGCTCGTCGAAATGATAGATGCGGGTCTGTCCGGCAAGCGTGACTCGCGCGATCAGTTCGCTCTCAATCTGATGGACGATAGGCTCCGCTGTAGGTGAATCGAAATACTCGACGAAGCAGAGCGACCCTCGTCGGTCGACCAGCTTGCCGATACCCAGCACAGCATATTCGCCCCCGTTCGACTGAACGAACACTACCACCCCCCAACTACTACAACGTCTTATTTCATTTAAATCGATGATTCGCTGCTTAGTCGTTAAAAATCTTCGTTCGGCAACCCAGGCGTTTCCTGTACAGACACAATCTGGCCGACCGGTACTCTCGACGCTTTCTTTATCGTCAGAAGCGCCTCATGGATCGAAGGCCCGCCGTTGGCCGGGCAACAAGCGGGTGCGATCAACCTCGCGTACGATTTCCTTAAGACACGGTTGATCTGTCGCCACGGAGATTTGCAGTCCCCGGTCCAACACCGCTCTTTAAATCGCCCGGTATTCACACGGCTAGGCGGCCACTTGACTATCCTGCGCGATCACCCCGCGCCGGTTGTCCTTGAGCAAGAACCATGAGGGCGCCCGAACCCAAACAGCCGATCGCGTCAGCTCAAATTATTCTTCACCATCATCGGCAATGAGTGGTGCCTCCTCCTTCACCGTCCGACTGAGCAAACCAGCGTCCTCAAGTGCCTCGATGTTCGGCAAGTCGCGCAGTGTCTCCATCCCGAAGGCCGAGAGAAAGTGTGGCGTCGTCACGTAGCTGTAGGGTGCGCCTGGCGTCGGGCTGCGTGGCCCAGAGCCGAGGAAGCCCGCGCCGCGCAAGTTTGCGATCGTGTCGCGGCTGATCTCTTTTCCGAAAACCTTCGACAGCTCGCCGCGGGTCACCGGCTGGAAATATCCCACCGCCATCAGCACCATCGCCTCGAATTCTGATAACGCCGCAGCCCCTCCCCGCGTCGGCGCCGACGAAGCGCGGATCGTCTCGGCGAACCGCGGTCGGGTTCGATGCTGCCAGCCGCCGGCGACCGACACCAATTCATAGGGCCGATCCCGAAGCTCCTCGATGAGATCGTCGATCAGCAGATCGATGCTGCAATCTTTTCCTGCCACCCGCGCCAGCGTCTCTCGGCTGACGGGCTCGGCCGAAGCAAAGATCACCGCCTCCACCCGCATCATCCATTCCCGCCAGCGCAGCTCTGCAGGCAGGTCTTCGAGCTCGCGATCGTACAGGACTTCTTGCTGTCGCTCTTTCGGCTGCCGCCGAGTGGTTTTGTTTGCGCTCGCTCCCGACATCGTCATAATCCAAAGTTCCGGAAAGAAGAGCGGCCGGAGAGCTCCCGCACAGCCTCAAGACTTTCGAGGCGCTCGAACAGACGGTTTGCCGCCCAGCGCGATAGATCGCTTCCTGGAGCAGACGCCGGAATAGCGTCTTCGCTAAGCAATCGACGGATCACCGGCTCGGCGCCCTTGGTCCGGAGTTTTGGCGCGACTTCCAGCAGCCGCGCGGCGCGACGGTCGATTTCACCACCAGATCGCAGCGCTGCCTCGACGCTGTCGACCAGGGCCAGGCAGATTGCTTTTGGATAAGCCGGCTCGCCTGGCCGGACGCGGCCTCTGCCGCCGATCGTCCGAAAAGCCGGTCCATAGCGTTCGGGCAACAGCAGTGGTACGGGTTTAGGCCAATTCAGCTTCTGCGCCAGGACCACTTCGGCTAGTCCAATCGCCATTACCTCGGCGTCCGGGCGAATGGTCGTCATTACCGATACAAGCTCGGCAACTGCGAGCGGTGCCGCGCGCCTGGACTGGATCGCCGTATCAATCATATCGGGAAGCACGGCAAGGCTGTCGTCCCACCTCATCCCCAGCAGCGCGACGACTTCCTTAAGGAGAGGTGTGGTCACCGTCCCGGATCGGCGCATCAGCATTCGCGTGGCAAGAAACAGCTTTCCGGCCGGTCCGGGATCGTCGCCAGAGGCGGTCAGCAGGACCGCATCGCGAATGCTGTTTTCCTCCTCGTTGCGACCGAGCATCCTGGCGGCGACGGCGGCCGATTTGAGGGCGAGGCGATCGCGCCAGCAGCCAAGCCATGGAGGATCCGCACAGATAAGATCATCGAGCGATTTCAGAGCGATACCAGCAGCGAAAGCAGCATCGGCTTCACTAAGGTCGCGCCCGCGCGCGAGAGCCCAGCTCGGAAGGCGATGCGGCCATGTCGGCGCTGTTGCAGCGGCGGTCGTGAACGAATCCATACGAAGGAGCATAGACTGCCCGCGCGGTTTTTACCAGCATTACCGCTCGAAACCGCACGCCATGTCGTCAAGGAAATACGTCCGATAATCTTGCCTTATCGGACGTTCTTGTCATTATAGAGATATGGCCCAAATCATCGAGCAAAACACCGAAATTCACGTCGAGAAGACCTCGGCGCCATCTCTCAACACGGCGGCCGGATATGATGTTTCCACGCCGGAGGTGTCGAGGGACGCGCTCCCCTCCCCTACTGATCAGGACAAGACGCCAGCGCATCTTGCCAGCCTCGCCGATCGCGCCCGGGGATACGTCGAAGCGGCGAGTTCCGCTAATACCCGCAAAGCCTACGCCTCCGACTGGAAGCATTTTTCCGCGTGGTGCCGGCGGTCGAGCCTAGCTCCCCTCCCCCGCATCCGCAAACCGTCGGGCTATACATCACAGCCTGTGCTTCCGGCACGGTTGACCGAAGCGCCAAGGCCAATTCTGTCTCGACCATTGAACGACGCCTCTCCTCCCTCAGTTGGAATTATGCCCAGCGCGGTCTCTCGCTCGATCGCAGGGACCGGCATATTGCAACGGTGATGGCCGGTATTCGCAACAGCCATACCAAGCCCCCTGTGCAGAAGGAGGCGGTCATGGCCGAAGATATCATCGCCATGGTCGAGACCCTTGATCGCGGCTCTCTGCGTGGCCTGCGGGATCGGGCGATGTTGCTCATCGGCTTTGCTGGAGGTCTTCGACGCTCCGAGATCGTCGGCCTAGATCTGAAAGCCGACCAGACAGAAGACGGTCGCGGTTGGATCGAGATCCTCGACAAGGGCGTGCTCATTACCCTGCGCGGTAAAACCGGATGGCGAGAGGTCGAGGTCGGCCGCGGTTCGGCCGATGCGACCTGCCCCGTCGCCGCAGTCGAGACGTGGATCAAGTTCGCGAAGCTGGGACACGGCGCCCTTTTTCGTCGAGTGACGGGGCAAGGCAAAGCTGTCGGGTCGGAGCGGTTGAACGACAAGGAGGTCGCCCGGCTGGTGAAACGGGCAGCGATGGCCGCCGGCGTTCGCGGCGATCTCAGCGAGATCGAGCGCGCCTTCAAGTTCTCCGGCCACTCTCTGCGAGCGGGGCTCGCCTCCTCCGCCGAGGTCGATGAACGCCACGTGCAGAAGCAGCTCGGCCATGCTTCCGCAGAGATGACCCGGCGCTATCAGCGGCGGCGGGATCGGTTTCGCGTTAATTTGACCAAGGCTGCGGGTCTATGACGGATTCCAAGCCTCAACTGTCGCGCTGATCGCTGAATGCTATTTGGTATGGTCAGGCGAAGGCTCCTGACCGCCCTTGCCAGGATCTCTATCCGAGCTGGGTCCCGTGCTCGCGGCGGTGATCACCTCACGCGTGTTTCCCGATACTCTCATTTATGTTGCAGCGTCAGTGAACGAGAGTGGCTTCTTCGGCGCTTTCTCGTCGAACGCGCTGGCCTCGTAGAATCTCTCATGCGAGCGATTGAACAGGAGGTCCTTCGGCAGATTGTCGAAGAGCGTGAAAAACTCGACATATTCCTTGAACTTCACCGCCAAGGGAAAGAGCCCATTGTAAAAAAGAACGAGAAGCTCGAAGTCTGACAGTTGCGCGCGCAGAATGCGAATGTAACGGGTCTTGTTGACGTCGCTCTCGTTGATGAAGCGGATGATGTTGTAGAGGTATCGGTAATAGTGCGCGAGGTCGTTCTGGTATGACTTCCAGAGATGATCGTGGGCAGCCAGGGATTTTTTTAACTCATCCGAAGACGGATCAGCGTCATAGAACGTCTGCATTTCGTCACGGAAATGCTTGAAACACTCTCGGCCGCGCAGCTGGCTCTTCGAGGTGCCTCGATCGACGTCGATCGAGTTGACAATCGTGTTGTGGATCGAGACCATCTGAAAAAATGTGTTTTCGAACTGCATGCGCTCGCTGCTCAAGCGGTCTGCGTGGCGTTGGGTTTGAAGGATCTTGGCATCCTCCTTGGCGCCGTGAATCTCACGTTGTTGCAGAATGATGGTGAAGAGCAGCGCCATAAAACTCAGGAAGGTCAAAACAGGATTGAGGACCCCGCCGAGAAAATCGCCGAACGTTCCCCAGTCCTTATCTGCCGCCTTCGCGTGGACGGCCACCACAAAAACAGCGCCCATCGAGGCAAAGGCGAGCGACAGCAGGGCCGTGAACACGCCACGAGAGTCTCCGTCGTTCGGCGCGACAACCCGATCGACGACGGTCGAGGTGAAAATCACAATCGACCAGGTGGCGGCGATGATGCCAACCGTCAGCCAGGTCTCGATGCCAAAATCAGCGATGGGCCTATAGAGGTATGCCCCTCCCGCAAGAACTGCCAGTCCCACTAGCCACCAAAAAAACCGCATGCCCTGCCCTCTTCCTCAACCCATGACGTAGTGGACCGCGCACTGTCAGCGCGGTGTTTCAGCCGTACGCTCGGCCAGATAGCTTTGGCCTGCCTCTGTGACATCGAACACGAGCTGTGCGCCCATCATCCGCGGTTTAACCAACAGCTTGTCGAGTAAAACCTTTATTACGCCCTTGTCCGGCCGCATCGACTGATCATCGAAATCGAGACGTGCAGGGAAGGTATTGTTCGGCAGTTCGATCTTTGAGTATCCCGAGAGCGCGAGGTAGAGCTGTAGAGCACCAACATGGCGGTCGCTATCAGCGCCTTCCGCTTGGAAGTTCGTCGTCCACCAATCTAATCGCAACGGATCGTCCTCCGGCTTAACCACCGAGATCGGTACGCTGCCACCCGCATAAAACGTTCCAGCCAGACGAATCGCGTATGCCGACCGTTGCGCAATTCTCATGCCGTTGCCCCTCTCACCTTCCGTCATTGGACGCATTGTCAGGATTATTCAGCAATTGGCAACGTGGCCCCGCGGCAGAACAGCCGATGCGGGCTCTGTCACCTAACAAGCGCTCCAAGTGTCCGCGAAACTAGTATTCAAAGCCGATAACTCGCTGTAGCGAAAAGAAAAATGCCAAAAAAAAACGGCTGACAAGTTATCCGAGCCTTATGTCAGCAAGCCGATCCCGATCTTCTCTTCCCATCGTCGACGCCAAAACCGGTGATTAGGCCGATCTTTGATTTCTCCCATCATTCGCCTTCATGAGAGCCATGAGCATCGGCCCAAGCGAAAACTCTCCTCGCTGAGACCGCCTGGTCAGGTCCCTGAGATAACCGCCAGCAGAAGTTATGAAATTTGACCGTTCGAGAATACAGGCGATAGCCACTGCTGCACTCTCCGGCCCCATCGCGCCGCATGCATCCTCATAGGCTGACGGGCTGACACCGAGCATGGACCGCACCACGACAGCCGCTGTCATGAGCTCGCGCCAGTGTTCAATACGGCCGCCGGGCCCATAGTCGGCAATCTGCGGGCAAGCACGAAGCACCATCCCAAGTGGGAAAGCCTTGATCGGCTCGGATCTCGCCTTCCCCTGCCCCTGAGTGACACTCGTTGTATGAGTTTCTTGCACCGGGTTTTCGTCCTGCTCATTTCGAGAGCTAGGTTCAAATTCATTTATAAGTTCGGTGTTTGAATTCTGTATATGGCGGTCAATCTGAACGGCATTGCCATGCATATTTTCAGTTTTAAACTGCATTTCCAGAATGTTGAGCACCTCTTCGCGCAGGAGCTCCATTTCATCCAGCGTCAGTTCCACTTGCGCCCTGCTCGCATAGCGAGGAAGGCGGACAAGAATATCAACATACGCAGCTTCCACCTCCGCCCAGTCTCCAGCGGCACCCTCTTCCACTGCGGCTGAGATCAACTTTCGCACATCGCGGCGGCAGATTGTGAGCGCTTCTTTGGCGCGCCGGAATCGAGCCCGTTCTGCGGCAACTTCCTGCGCCATCAGCGCGAGCTCCCTGGCGCGAGCCATAAGTGGGGTTAAATCAAATCCATATGCCTGCTCGACTTCGCCCTCGCGGTTGCGGTGTGCATACCGTTTGCCGTTTGGACTGTCACGGCGCAGAATGAGGCCGGCATCGACAAGTGCCGCGAGTTGCCGCCGAAGTGTGGTCTCTGTGATTCCATGAGCCCGTAAAGACAGCTGCGCGTTGGAAGGGAAAACGACCAGCCCGCGGTTGGAGTCGAGTTTCACATCGGGGTAAAACGTCAGGAGTGCATCAAGGACGGCCAGCGCCCTGTCCTGAATTCCGAGACGTTCCCGTGCCTCGCACACGTCACGAAACACTTTCCACTTCTCAACCCGCGCGTCTGGATCCGGACTCTCTATCGCCATTTGACCCCTGACGAGGGCAAGCGACATCGGCCGCCGCCCAAAGGGCGTCGTGACATGTCCCGTCTGCATTTTTCTCTCACCTTTCTTCAGGCAAAAGAAATCCGCTCACCAAATCGGCGCCAAGACTCTTGACTGTGATTCCGGGAAATGCGATTCTCGATCCTGCTAGAGATGACGAGAGAGGCTTCCACGGTTTACCGTTCGGGGGCCTTTTTCTTTTGCGGTTCAGTCTCCGTTAGTTTGCGTTTTCGATCCTTTATACTCTTCGTACAAACGACCCATGTGAGTCGACAGCCATTCGCTGAATGGCCGCGCTTCAACATTTGTAAGCTCGATAGCTACCTTCTTGGTCTTCGGACTCATCACAACGTTCAATGAACGATCGTCCGAAGTCCAGTCGCGGACCCGGACCTCAGTCTTCGGCTTTTTCGCAGCTGATTTTGACTTGTACCGCTTCAGGTAGTCGTGAAGCGCATCGAAGCGCTCGCCTTCGGGAAGCTCCCGGAGTTCGGCGGATTCCGAATACTCCACGGCCACCTTTGAAAGGGCGGGGGCAAGAACGAGCTGGCGAAGACTCAGCCAACGGTCCCGCCCGATTTTCTTGGATGCGCCTAATGCTGTGATAACTGAAGCCGGCACGGCATCGACCACGGACAGCATCTTGGAGAGCATCGCTTCATCTACGGCAAGTGACGACCGGACAACGTCCTTCGTCATTCCTGACGCAATCAGGTTCTGGGCGAAGTACGCACGCTCTATGAACGACAGATTCGAACGGGCTGCGTTCTCCTGCCCTTGGACAATCGCCGAAGTGATGTCGTCGAGCTTCTTAACGATTGCCTTGACAGGAATTCCCAGCTCGCGTGCGACGCTCAGGCGACGATGGCCGAACACGACCATATAACGCTTGGCATCTGCCGAACTCGGTCGAACAAGGATAGGCGTCGTCTGTCCTGATTCCTTGATAGCCTGGAGCAGTTCCTGGAATTCCTCCCCGTCGTCAGACAGGCGGTCGGCTACAAAGGAGACATCGATCAAGCGCGGATCGAGATCCACGATCACCTCGCCTTCCATGAGCTTCTTCGTGTTCTCGGCCATGTCCTCGATGGAGCGAACAACCGTCTTGGCAGCTCCCGTCATGCCATAGCCGGGCTTGGTCGGCGTCTGATTTGCCGAGATCGATGCCATATCGAGCTTCGCAAACGGGTTTTCACGAGACATGGGTAGTCTCCTGGCCTATCGTCAACGCCGATAAGTCACTGACGTCGTTTAACAAAACGATAAAAAAAACGGCTGACAAGTTTTTCATTTTCTCCCCCAGACGCCGTGGATGAGCTCAACGATTTCCGCGTTAGCTGCGTTCAAGCTTTCCCTGGCCCTGTCATAGGTCGCTCGGACGAACTCGCCCCGCTCAACCTCATATAAAGTCTGCTTCTTGATCGAAGCATCGGAGATCGCGGTCGACTTCAGTACGTGGTTTCTCAGCATCTGCTGTGCAAACATTGACTGCATGAACCCGACCATCTGAGCCTGCGGGATATCGGTGGGCTCAAACCTTGTTATAAGGTAACGGAACCACTGAACACGCATTTCGGCGCCGGCCTCGGCAACTGGCCCCATGATCCCGCCGAGCATCATGAGGAACTGGCTCATAGACATGATGTCCAGCATCTGAGGATGGATAGTGATGAGGATTCCCGTCGAGGCCATGAGCGCGGTAATCGTCAGATAGCCCAATTGTGGAGGGCAATCGATCACGACGACATCGTACTTTTCATCGACCTGCTTCAGAGCGCTGGCAATCCGCATATAGAACAGTCGACCGTCCTCTCCCTTCTTGGAGGAGATCGCCAACGGCACGTCATATTCGTATTCCTGCAAAACCAGGTTTGCTGGCACAACGTCCAGGCCTGGAATATTGGTTGGCTGGATTACATCGCCGATTGGCTTGCGATCATCGTCGAAGCGAAGCGCCTCATAGAGAGATGCCGTATCATCAAGTTCCGGCTGAATCCCAAAAAGGGAAGTCAGGGATGCCTGGGGATCGAGATCAACCGCCAGCACCCGATGGCCGGTGAGTGCGAGATATTGCGCCAGATGCGCGGCTGTCGTCGTCTTGCCGCTCCCGCCCTTGAAGTTGACGACCGACACGACCTGCATCGGCTCGCCCTCCTTCCGCTTGGGCACATAGTATCTCTTGTCCGATTTCTTGTTAGCCTCGAGATAATCACGAAGCTCCAGCATCTGGTCGGCTGTGTAGTATCGTCGTCCACCGATCGACTCTATTTCAGGCCCCTTGCCATCGGCATGGATCTGTCTGAGATGGGTTTGAGTTACCCCCATGAAGTCAGCAACCTCTGCAAGCTGAAACTTGCGCAGACCCTTGCGGGCATCAGGCGGGTACTGCTGGCTGCGCAACATGTGCAACGCGCTTGAGATCTTCGCCCCTTGCTGGGCGATCTCAACATCAAATCTGTTGTGCAACGTATTGCTCATTTCGCGAACTATTTCCCGGGGTTCTTCACTTTCGAAAAAATGGCTGGAATACCATTATTTGCGAAACTATCTCCCGATTCCCACCCTGCCGCAAGACATTTAAGGTTAACAAGAAGTTAACGCGAACGCTTGGACTGTTGTCGGAACCTCGATTCGTCCATGCAGATCCATGACTTAGGTAAGATCCACTGGACCGCGATATCGAGTGGGAAACTGCTCCCAGCTGATGTCGTCCACACCTTCATCGTTGCGTTGGCGGGCACTAGAACCCGATTCGACGCAAACGCGTAGGTGCAGATCTGCATATAGCCAGACGCGATTCGTGGTGATTTTTGTATGCCCCAGTTTGAATCGCGGAGTGGGGCATGCGCATTACAGTTGTTTCGCCGGATCTTTACGAGCAGCACTTCGGGTTGCTCACGCAGATGCATCGGCTTCGCGCCAAGGTCTTCGGATCGCGCATGGGATGGGACGTGACCGTCCTGGACGGCGAAGAGCGAGATCAGTTCGACGATTTTGCACCGACCTACATCCTTGCCGTCGATGATGACTATCGGGTTGCCGGCTGTGCACGCCTTCTGCCAGCGTCAGGCCCCACCATGCTCGCGGATGCTTTCCCGGGATTGCTGGCTGACACGTGGCTTACCGCCCATTCAGGCATGGTTGAGAGCTCACGCTTCTGCGTTGACACGGCCTACGACGCGGGGAAGGGAGGGAGCCAGCTGCACCCGACCACGCTCGCAATGTTCGCTGGCATCATCGAGTGGTCGATGGCGAGCGGCTACAACGAGATTGTCACAGCCACTGACCTTCGCTTTGAACGCATTCTGAAACGCGCCGGATGGCCGATGAGGCGCCTTGGCGAGCCCGCATCAATCGGCAACACAATTGCGGTCGCCGGCAGCCTGCCAGCCGACCGCGGGAGTTTCGAGCAGGTCCGCCCCGCGGATTACCGCTCCGACATTACTCAAAACGGCAGCGCGTCAGCCAGGAGTGCTGCGTGACTCAACTCCGTTCCCATTGCCGACTGGTTCGCAAGCTTCAGGACGCGCTTGGCGATCAGCTTTGCGTCGCGCTCGATGATGCGAGTGTTGTCGAGATCATGCTGAACCCGGACGGGCGGCTGTTTATCGAGCGCCTCGGCCACGGCATCGCGCCGGCCGGCGAGATGACGCCCGCTGCGGCAGAGGTCGTCATCGGCAGTGTGGCGCATGCATTGCAATCCGAGGCGGACCACGACCAGCCGATCATATCAGGCGAATTGCCGATCGGCGGTCATCGTTTCGAGGGCCTGCTGCCGCCCGTGGTGTCGGCGCCGACGTTCACTATCCGCCGGCGCGCCTCGCGCCTGATTGCGCTCGACGATTACGTCAAGTCAAAGGTGATGACCGAAGCCCAGGCCTCTGTGCTCAGGAGCGCGATCTCGAACCGCTTGAACATCGTCATCTCCGGCGGCACGGGCTCCGGCAAGACGACGCTTGCCAATGCCGTCATCGCCGAAATCGTCGCAACCGCGCCCGAGGATCGCATGGTGATCCTCGAGGACACAGCCGAGATCCAATGTGCGGCCGAAAACGCGGTCTCGCTGCACACCAGCGACAGCGTCGACATGGCAAGGCTTCTCAAGAGCACCATGCGTCTGCGACCCGACCGGATCATCGTCGGCGAAGTCCGCGACGGCGCGGCCCTTACTTTGCTCAAGGCCTGGAACACAGGCCACCCTGGCGGCGTCACCACGGTCCATTCCAACACGGCGATGTCGGCATTACGCCGCCTCGAGCAGTTGACGGCCGAAGTCAGCCAGCAGCCGATGCGCGAAGTGATCGGCGAGGCCGTCGACCTTGTCGTCTCGATTGAGCGGAACGGGCGCGGCCGGCGGGTGCGCGACGTGATCAATGTCGAGGGCTTCAAGGGCTCGACCTATCAGACCGAACATTATGCCCAGATCGATGAGGATAGTCATGCAGCGTAAGCGCCATCATATGTTTGTCGGCAGTGCCGTCGCCTTGGTGTCAGCGATGGTCCTGGCCTCGCCGGCCCTTGCGTCATCCGGCGGTGGCGGCCTCCCATGGGAGTCACCGCTCCAGCAGATCCAGCAGTCGATCACCGGACCGGTGGCAGGATTCATCGCGCTGGCCGCGGTGGCGATCGCCGGTGGCATGCTGATCTTCGGCGGCGAGCTCAACGATTTCGCGCGACGGCTTTGCTACATCGCGCTGGTCGGCGGCGTTCTGCTCGGCGCAACCCAGATCGTCGGCCTGTTCGGCGCCACCGGCGCCACGGTCGGCAGCCTCGAGCATGAGCTCAGACATCACGCCATCGAGCTGGCGGAATTTTCTCCGCGGATAGGGGAGGGGGCTCAT
The DNA here is from genome assembly GCF_022354505.1 of Rhizobium sp. C104. NCBI lineage: Bacteria > Pseudomonadati > Pseudomonadota > Alphaproteobacteria > Hyphomicrobiales > Rhizobiaceae > Rhizobium > Rhizobium sp. C104. The sequence continues at coordinate 67,823 of NZ_CP092354.1, forward strand.
GGCTGAGTCCGGCTCCAACCTTGTGCGTTCACGGATCCACCGCGCACTATCGCGGCCCAATCTCTTGATGGGCGCCGACCGCGAATTGGTGCTGCTAAGCGGGCTTGCTGCGATCATCCTGATCTTCGTCGTGCTCACCTGGTATGCGGCAATCTTCGGGCTGGCGCTCTGGCTCGTGGCAATCGCAGCCCTTCGCATGATGGCGAAATCCGATCCGCATATGCGCCGGGTCTATCTCCGGCACGTCTCCTACAGATCCGCATACCGGGCGACCTCGACGCCCTGGCGGCGTTATTGAGGGCGGCGCCATGGTCGCATTGAAGCCTTTCCGCTATTCCGGCCCGTCGTTTGCCGATCTCGTTCCCTATGCCGGCCTGGTCGACAACGGCATCTTGCTGCTCAAGGACGGCAGCCTGATGGCCGGCTGGTATTTTGCCGGCCCGGATAGCGAAAGCTCAACCGACGCAGAACGCAACGAGGTCAGCCGCCAGATCAACGCGATCCTGTCGCGCCTCGGTTCGGGCTGGATAATCCAGGTCGAAGCGGCGCGGGTACCAACAATTGACTATCCTGCCGAGACAGACTGCCATTTCCCCGACGACGTCACGCGCGCCATCGATGCGGAGCGACGAGCGCATTTCGAGCGGGAGAGTGGACATTTCGAGAGCCGGCATGCTCTGATCCTGACCTGGCGGCCGCCGGAGCCGCGTCGATCGGGCCTGACCCGCTACGTCTACGCTGACGCCGGCTCGCGCTCCGCGACCTACGCCGATAGCGCGCTCGATTCCTTCCGCACTTCGATCCGTGAAGTCGAGCAGTATCTCGCCAATGTAGTCACCATCCGCCGGATGCGGACAGACGAGGCGGAGGAGCGCGGCGGCTTCCGGATCGCGCGCTATGACGAACTCTTCCAGTTCATCCGCTTCTGCGTCACCGGAGAGAACCATCCGGTGCGCTTGCCCGAAATTCCGATGTATCTCGATTGGCTGGTCACGGCCGAGCTTCAGCACGGCCTGACGCCGACGATCGAGAACCGCTTTCTCGGTGTCGTGGCGATCGACGGCCTGCCGGCGGCGAGCTGGCCGGGCATTCTCAATGCCCTCGACCTCATGCCACTCACCTATCGCTGGTCGAGCCGCTTTGTCTTTCTCGATGAACAGGAAGCGCGGGCGCGGCTCGAGCGCACACGCAAGAAATGGCAGCAAAAGGTTCGGCCGTTCTTCGACCAGCTCTTCCAGACGCAGAGCCGCTCGCTCGACCAGGACGCCATGATGATGGTGGCGGAATCCGAGGATGCGATCGCGGAAGCGGCCTCGCAACTTGTGTCCTATGGCTACTATACGCCGGTCATCGTCCTGTTCGACGACGAGCAGTCGCGTCTTCAGGAGAAGTGCGAGGCCATCCGCCGCTTGATCCAGGCCGAAGGTTTTGGCGCCAGAATCGAGACGCTGAACGCGACGGATGCCTTCCTCGGTAGCCTGCCCGGTGTTTCCTATGCCAATATCCGCGAGCCGCTGATCAACACCCGCAATCTCGCAGATCTCGTGCCGCTCAACTCCGTCTGGTCGGGAAGTCCCGTGGCGCCGTGCCCGTTCTACCCTCCGGCCTCGCCGCCGCTGATGCAGGTCGCGAGCGGCTCGACACCATTCCGGCTGAACCTGCATGTCGACGACGTCGGTCATACGCTGATCTTCGGCCCGACCGGCTCGGGTAAGTCGACCTTGCTGGCGCTGATCGCCGCGCAGTTTCGACGCTATAGGGATGCGCAACTGTTCGCCTTCGACAAGGGGCGCTCGATGCTGCCGCTGACGCTTGCGGTTGGTGGCGATCACTATGAAATCGGCGGTGATACGGGCGGAGAAGGGGAGGGGAACTCACCGCGGCTCGCCTTCTGCCCGCTGGCGGAACTCTCGACCGACGGCGATCGCGCCTGGGCGACAGAGTGGCTGGAGACGCTGGTGTCGCTGCAGGGAGTCACGGTGACGCCCGATCATCGCAACGCGATCTCCCGGCAGATCGCGCTGATGGCGCAGTCGCGCGGCCGGTCCCTGTCTGACTTCGTCAGCGGCGTGCAGATGCGCGAGATCAAGGACGCGCTGCATCATTACACTGTCGACGGGCCGATGGGCCAGCTTCTTGATGCCGAGGAAGACGGCCTGACGCTTGGCGCCTTCCAGTGCTTCGAGGTCGAAGAGCTGATGAACATGGGTGAGCGCAATCTCGTGCCGGTGCTCACCTACCTGTTTCGACGGGTCGAGAAGCGTCTCACCGGCGCGCCCAGCCTCATCATCCTCGACGAGGCCTGGCTGATGCTCGGCCACCCCTTGTTCCGCGACAAGATCCGCGAATGGCTGAAGGTTTTGCGCAAGGCCAATTGCGCGGTGGTGCTCGCCACGCAGTCGATCTCGGATGCGGAGCGCTCCGGTATTATCGACGTGCTGAAGGAGAGCTGCCCGACGAAGATCTGCCTGCCGAACGGGGCGGCGCGCGAGCCCGGCACGCGGGAGTTCTATGAGCGGATCGGCTTCAACGAGCGGCAGATCGAGATCGTCGCGACAGCACTGCCGAAGCGCGAATACTACGTCGCTTCGCCGGATGGACGCCGGCTCTTCGACATGGCGCTCGGGCCAGTGGCGCTCTCTTTCGTCGGTGCATCGGGCAAGGGAGACCTCAAGCGCATCCGGGCGCTTTACGCCGAACACCGCGACAACTGGCCGCTTTTATGGCTGCAACAAAGAGGGATTGCTCATGCGGAAACATATCTCTGAAACTCCTGATCGGCGGCGCGTTGTGGCCGCACTTGCGATCGTCGCATCGATGGCGCTGCCTGCATCGGGCTCGGCCGGCGGCGTTACCGGCGAGGCCACCGAGTTCACCCAACTCGCCAACAATGCCGAGCTCATCTCGCTCGTCGGCAAGTCGGCCGAGCAGGTGAACAATCAGATCACCCAGATCAATCAACTGGCCGAGCAGATCCAGAACCAGCTGAAGATCTACGACAACATGCTGCAAAATACCGCGCAGCTGCCCGATCATATTTGGGGCCAGGTCGAAAACGACCTCAATCGGCTGCAGAGCATTGTCGGGCAGGGGCAGGGGATCGCGTTTTCGATGGGCAATATCGACGACCAGCTCAAGCAGCGGTTTCAGAGCTACGCCGAGATGCAAACCAGCCTGCCGACCCAGGCGAATTTCTCGACTACCTATCAGTCCTGGTCGGACACCAACCGCGACACGATCGCCGGCACGCTGAAGGCGGCGAACCTGACGGCCGAGCAGTTTTCGAGCGAGGAGTCGACGATGTCGTCGTTGCGCTCGATGTCGGAGAACGCCGACGGCCAGATGAAGGCGTTGCAGGTTGGCCACGAGATCGCCACCCAGGAAGTGGCGCAGATCCAGAAGCTGCGCGGCCTGGTCTCGCAGCAGATGACGATGATGGGCACCTGGTATCAGTCGGAACAGGCCCAGAAAGACCTCGCCCAGGCCCGGCGCGAGAAGTTCTTCAACGCGCCCCAGCACGATATCCGCGGCGGCCAGACAATGGAGCCACGCTGGTGAGCGCGCGTCTGATAATCGCCATTGGGCTGGCAGGGGTTGTCGGCTTCGGCGCCGGCGTCGGCTGGACCCGGTGGCAGATGTCTGCGGCGCAAGCGACTGGAGGCAATGCCGTGCAGCCATCATCCGATGATGCACGGCGCGAGCGCCGGGAGAAGTTCTTCGGCGGCGATACGGATCGCAACATTCGCGGCGGGCAGGAGCTGAAACCGAGATGGTGATTGTCCGTTCGTCGCGTAGGCTCGAGCTTGCCTTTGTCACCATTGGCATTCTGCTGCTGGCGAGCGCGCCGGCACTCGCGCAGCAGGGTCAGGTGCTGACGACGCTTGAGAACTCTGTCTCCACGGCTGTCAAAGGCTGGGAGACGACGATCACCAATGCGGCGCGCTCGCTGTTCTGGATCCTCGCCGGGATTGAGGTTGGCATCGCAGCCGTCTGGCTGGCGATCAATGCCGCTTCGCTCGATGCCTGGTTCGCAGAACTCGTGCGCCGGATCATGTTCATCGGGTTCTTTGCTTTCATCCTCGATCAGGGCCCGACGGTCGGCAGGGCGGTCGTCGACAGCCTCTATCAGATCGGCGCCGGCGGTGGGTCCGCTTCGCCTGCGAATATCTTCGACGCCGGCATCCAGGTCGCCTCAAAAATGTCCGAGCAGGTCAAGTTCGGCTTGTTTGAAGACAACTCGCTCGCCATCGCCGGGGTGTTCGCCATGGTGGTGGTGGTCATTGCCTTCAGCCTCGTTGCCGCGATCTTTGTCGCCGTCATGGTAGAGATGTATATCGGGCTGGTCGCTGGCATGATCATGCTTGGCCTCGGCGGTTCGTCCTACACCAAGGATTTTGCCATTCGCTATCTCGTCTATGCCTTCAGCGTCGGCATGAAGCTGATGGCGCTGGTGATGATCTCCAAGATTGGCTCCGACATCTTGCTAGGGCTCGCCGAGACGCCCTCCACCGATACCGACCAGTTCATCAACACGCTGGCGATCGCCGGCATCTCTGTCGTCGTCTTCGTCATCGCCATGTATGTGCCGCCGATCATCCAGGGCGTGGTGCAAGGCGCATCGGTCTCCGGCGGTATGGAAGCGATCCGGCATGGCGGACAGGCAGCATCGTTTGCGGCGGGCGGGGCGTTTCTGGCCGGCGGCGCTGCCGGCGCCGGATTTGCGGCGGGCCAGTCAGCGAGATCCGCGGGATCGTCATTCGCTGGCGCTGCGCTGCGCGGCATGAGCGCCGGGGTCTGGTCGGCAGGGAGCGCGGCAGGTTCGGCGGCGAAGGAAAAAGCCATCGGCTCGCCGGGCGCCTATGCCGGCTCCCTTCTCGGCCTGGCCAATGCCAAGCTCGACGGAAACCGCAGCGGCTCCGGCCGGCGCACGCCACCTCCCGAGCGCCACGATCAATCATAATCAAAAAAGGACGGGAAGATGGCAGCCAATCGTGCCCCCGATAACCCCTATCTTGCCGCCCGCCAGGAATGGAACGAGCGCTATGGATCCTATGTGAAGTCGGCCTCTGCCTGGCGGCTCGTCGGCATCACCGGCATGCTCATGGCGGTCGTCGGCTTCTCCTATGCCCTGTACCAGAGCACGCAAGTCAAGCTCGTTCCCTATATCGTCGAGGTCGACAAGTTGGGAACGGCAGCGACAGCCGGTTTCCCGCAACAGATCGAATATGCGGACGCGCGCGTCGTGCGCGCCACGCTCGGCGGCTTCGTCTCGAACTTCCGCTCGGTGACGCCTGATGCCGTGGTGCAGAAGCAATATATCGACCGCACCTATGCGCTGCTTCGAACCTCCGATCCGGCGACCGAGAAGGTCAATGCCTGGTTTCGATCGAGCTCGCCGTTCGAGAAGGCGAAGAACGCGACTGTGGCCATCGAGGTCAACAACATCGTCGCGCTCTCCAATCAATCCTACCAGATCGACTGGACCGAGTTCGAACGTGACCGCAAGGGCAAGGAGACTGCTCTGCGCCGGTTTCGCGGCATTGCCACTGTAACGCTGACCCCGCCCCAGGACGAAGGCGTCATTCGCCTCAACCCGATCGGTCTTTACCTCAAGGATTTCGACTGGACTGCACAGCTTTGAAAGGCATGGCCACCGCATGAATACGACAATACGAAATGGCCGCGCCAGGCTGGCTCTGACCTTGGCATGCAGCTTGATCGCTGGAGCCGCTTTCTCTTCGGATGCTCGAGCTCAGGATGTCTCCGCCAACGAGAGAAAGGGCATCGACATTTCAGGCAAGTGGCGCGGCACCCGCGGCCTCGTGACCAAGGGCGACGATGGGAAGATCATTTTTCTCTATGGCGAGGTACAGCCGTCCGTCGTCTGCTCGCCGCTGCAAGTCTGCGACATCGAACTGCAGCCGGGCGAGGTCGTCCGTGACGTGCTGGTCGGCGACACCGTGCGCTGGAAGGTGGAGCCCGCCACCTCGGGTGCGGCTGGCGGGCAGGCGATCCATCTGATCGTCAAACCGTCGGAACCGGGGCTGGTCACCTCGATGGTGGTCACGACGTCGCGGCGCACCTATCATATCCAGCTCAAATCCCATCCAACCCAGTATATGGCGCGCGTCGGCTTCGAGTACCCTGAGGACGTGTCGACCAAGCTCGCCGACATGAATGCCAGACTGGAGGCCAGCACCATTCCTGGCGCCAATGTGCCGGCCGAGCAGCTGAGCTTTTCCTATTCCGTTTCCGGCCGAGCCGGCTGGCGGCCGACGCGGGTCTTTAGCGACGGGCAGAAGACCTACATCCAGTTCCCGCGCCGGATTTCCGGGCAGGACGCGCCGGTGCTGTTTGTCGTTTCCGGCGGCCAGAACCGGATCGTCAATTACCGGATGAAGAACGACATGATGATCGTCGATTACAATGTCGACAAGGCCGTCCTGGTCTCCGGCGTCGGCTGGAAGCAGGAGAAGGTGACGATCAGGCGGGGAGGGCGGTAATGAGTGCAGCTCAGATTGTGCCTTTCCGCCGGCTCGCAATCGCCGGCCTCATCGCCCTACTCCTTTCCGGATGCCAGAACGTCGGCACAGATGGTCTCGTCGTCAGCGATGCGCCGCCGGAGATTTCCGGACCGGCGGCAAGCGCGATCGCCGGCGATATGGTGAGCCGCCTGGCCGAGCAAATCGGACCGGGCAAGGCGACCGTGGCGCTCAAACCGGACGACTCACCCTTCGGACAGGCGCTGGAAGCAGCACTCAAGGGCTGGGGCTATGCCGTCGTCACCGACCAGAAGACCGACGAGAAGCAAAGGGTCATCCCGGTTGCCTATGTGATCGTGCCGTTCGAGGGCCAGGTGCTGGCACGGCTTTCCACGTCCGATGTCGAACTTGGTCGCGCCTATACCGTCACGGCAAATGGGGCGACGCCGGCAAGCGCGCTGTCGCTGCTCAAGCGCGGGTGAGGGGAGGGGATCATGGTACAATCGCTCAAGCTCGGCGGCGCCACCAACGAGGAGGCGCAATCCGGCATGCGCCGGATCAACCGCCTGCCGATCATCATCGTCGTCGTGCTGGTGATCGCCTTCTTCGGCGTCATTTTCTACGGACTAACCTCCCGCGGATTGTTCTTCAACAAGGACACCGGACTGGAGACGAACACCGGAACGCCTGCCTCAACATTCGCCGATCAGATCAAGCGCGGTATCACCGATGGCATTATCGGCGACACGGAGCAGCAGGTCACCTTCCAGCCAACGCCGGTTGAGAAGAAGGAAGACAAAGCGGCTAATCCCTTCACGCCGCAACCCACTAAGACGGAGGATCAGAAGCAGGCGTTGGAACCGGAAGCTGCGTGGCGAGCGCGGCTGCAGCGGGAGCAACAGGAGCAGTATCTGCGCGAGCGGCAGCGCCAGCGAATGGCCCGCTTGCAGGCCAATGATGCCGCCTACGATGCGCCGCTCGCCATCGATCGCAGCAAGCTGGAGGCAAGTGCGAAGACCAGCGACCAGCGATCGGCCGACACAACGACGGCGGCGTCGACCACATCCATCCCGGATCTCTATTCCGCCGCCCTGAGAAACGGCCTCCTGGGGCAGGACATCGATCAGAACGGGCAGAAGTCGAAGGAGGATTTCTTCAACAGCGATCTCAAGGATCTGGGCTATTTGCCGAACCGGGTCGTGCCGCAGCAATCGCGCTTCGAATTGAAGCGGGGCTCGGTCATTCCGGCGACCTTGATCACCGGGATCAATTCGGACCTTCCGGGCCGCATCACGGCGCAGGTGAGCCAGAACGTTTATGACAGCGCCACCGGCCACAGGCTGCTGATTCCGCAAGGTGCCAAACTGTTCGGGCGCTACGACAGCAAGGTGTCGTTCGGGCAAAGCCGAGTTCTGGTGGTCTGGACGGACCTGATTTTCCCCAACGGCTCGACGCTGCAGATCGGCGGCATGGCCGGCACGGATGCACAGGGCTATGGCGGCTTTAATGACAAGGTCAACAACCACTATTGGCGGACATTTGGCTCTGCGGCGCTGATCGCGTTGATTGGGACAGGGATCGATGCGTCGATGCCGGAAAGCTCGACGCTCGCCACGCAGGAGACCGCATCTGATGCGGCGCGACGGAATTTCGCGGAGAGCTTCGGCCGGGTTGCCGAACAGACGATCAGCCGAAACCTGAATGTCCAGCCGACGCTCGAAATCAGGCCGGGCTACAAGTTCAACGTCCTAGTTGATCAGGACATTGTGTTTCCGGGGTCGTACAGAAAGTAGGTTTTTGGTGAAACGACCCCATGCGGGAGGCACTGCGGCTGATGCCCATATGGTGCACTCCCGAATAAACGGGAGTGCACGCGGGAGAAGAACTGTCTCGCCGCAGGCGAGGCGAGCCTGCCGTTCGCCCGTCGAGTTATCGATCCGCCAGCCAGATGCGACATCGACTCTACTGAAAGCGAATGTCGGAGAATCGGTGTACGACATAGATCAGCAATGTGGTGGCTAGCACCATTAGCGCCGAAATTGCATTTACCGTTGGGCTGACGCCGGCACGCATCTGACCCCAAATCACGATAGGAAGTGTATTGTCGGATCCGATCGTGAAGAACGATACGCTGAACTCGTCGAGCGACCACGCAACAACTAGAAGCGCCGCACCGACCATTGCACTCCGTATCAGTGGCAACGTGACACGATAGAACGCCTGAGCGGGGTTTGCTCCGAGTGTTGCCGCTGCTTCAGGAATCTGCGGATCCAGGCTCGCAATTCGGCTAGTGAGTGTAAACACCATGAAAGGCAAAGTGATCAGTACGTGCCCGATGATAGCGGTCCATACCGAAAGACCGATCCCAAGGCTTGTGAAGAACGATAGCAAAGAGATACCGAGCAGAAGGTGCGGCAAGAGCAATGGCAGCGCCATCAAACCAGCCAACAGCGATGCGCGACGGAATCTGAATCTGGCGATGGCAAAGGCTGCCGAAGTGCCGATCAACATGCAGCAGATGGTGGTGCCGAGCGCGACGAACACACTGTTGACCGCTGCCTTACGCATGATCGGATCCCGCGCAACAGACATGTACCATTCCGTCGTCGGACCCTCGAAAGGGAAAGCCGCAAGTCCTTTTGCATCGAAGGAAAAAAGGACCACGATAGCGATGGGAGCGAAGAGGAATGCCAGCAGGAGCGCCGTGTATAAGCTAAACGCAGTAGTTGAAAGACGTCCTTGATTCATGGTCGATCCTTAATTCCAATACGCCTCAGCAAAGCTGTAACCGCCCACAAGAATATCCCCATGGAAATTACCAAGCTGAACGCAATTGCGGACCCAAGCGGCCAGTCAAATGACAGACCGAATCGGCCGACGACAGCGTTCCCGGCAAGCTGCGCTTTGGGTCCACCGAGAAGTTGAGGGGTGACGAAATCGCCAGCTGCGATGACGAACGCTAGCGCAAACGCTGACACGATACCGCGACTGGCCATTGGGACGGTGACCCGGAAAAATGCGCCGATCGAGGTGGCTCCGAGGCTCTTTGCTGCCTCAATGCATTGTGCGGAAACTCCGGAAAGAGCCGAGACGAGGGGAAGTATAGCGACCGGTACCAAGATGCTTGTCAAAGTGACGATCACGGCAGCTTTGCTATACGCAAAGGTTTCCAATGGCGCCTCGGTGACACCCGTCCAGCTCAACAGCTGGCTGATCGCACCATTGCGACCAAGAAGCGACCGCCATGCGTAAATCCGCACGATATAGGCTGTGAATAGGGAGACCATCACCAGGAGCAGAATAAATGTCCCTGCCCGCTTAAGCGGGCCGAGTGTAATCGCATACGCCAGCGGAAACGCAAGTAGGACCGATGCCAGCCCGATCGCCGATCCCATCCAAAGAGACCGCAGCAGAATCTCACGAAACAAGGGGTCGGTAAAAATCTTGATGTAATTCTCTGGTGAGGTTCCGAACGAAATGTCAGCGTAGCTGGTGCTACCGAAAGAATACGCGAATAGCACACCGCATGGGATAATGAAGAAGACCGCCATGAAGAGGCTGGCCGGGGCAGCCATGAGATAAAACTGCCTAACCATTGGTGTCGTCTTCGATTTGCGCGATTGAGTTGTCCGACCAGCTGAGCAGAACCTGGTCGCCTTGTGAGAACGCGCAGCCTGTGCCGGCCAAAACCGGTTGCTGGACCATAACGCTTTGCGCGCCTACCTGAACTAGGTAGCGCCTGAAAGCGCCTTGAAAGATTGCCTCTCGAACCTGTCCTGTTACCGAATTTGGATCGGACGCGACAGGAGAGGCTTTCGGCGCCGCCTTAATCACTATTGATTCGGGTCGGAGGCAGACGAGGCCAGTCCCTGTGTCTCGAGCACCTTGAGCATCGAAGCGAATGTTTCCAACAGGCGATTGAAGCACGGACTTATTTCCCTCTCGGCGAAGCGACCCCGTAAAGATGTTCGCTTCTCCCAGAAACTTTGCGCTAAACAGAGTTCTTGGTCGGCTATAAACCTCTTCAGGAGAGCCACGTTGAACGATGGTCCCGCTGTTCATAAGGACGATCTCGTCGCTCATGACCATCGCCTCGTCCTGATCGTGTGTGACGAACAGGAAGGTCGCGCCGATGCTGCGTTGAAGTTGGCGAAGTTCGAGCTGCATCGCTTGGCGAAGCTTGAGATCCAATGCTGACATCGGTTCATCGAGGAGCAAAACCGGTGGTCCGGCAGCAAGAGCGCGCGCGAGCGCCACGCGCTGAGCTTGGCCGCCGGAAAGCTGATCGATCGGCCGATCTGCAAAGGCGCTGAGCCTGACGATCTCGAGAAGCTCGCCAACGCGATCGGCAGCCTTCTTTTTCTCCACCCGTTGCAATGATAAAGCAAACCCGACATTCTGGCTTACCGTCATGTGGGGAAACAGCGCATATCGCTGGAAAACGAGGCCAACAGGGCGGCGATGCGGCGGCGTCAGCGACAAGTCCTTCCCCGCGATCACAACGCGCCCTGTTGACTGCCGGTCCAGCCCGGCAATGATGCGCATCAATGTCGTCTTGCCGCAGCCGGACGGACCAAGCAAAGATACAAAGCGGCCGGGCGCCACGTCGAGCGAAATGCTCGACAGGGCGGTGAATGACCCGAACTCCTTAGTGACGCCTTGGACCGAGACTGCGGAATTTTCAGCTACCTGCGAAATCATGACAGCTTGATCCGTTCCCAAGCTTCGGTCCAATCCCGCATGGTTGCGATTTCACCCTCAGCCTCGAGACCCGGCGGAATATAGAATGTGTTCTTTTCCAGGAAAGCTGGCAGATCTTCGTAAGGATAGAGCTTTCCTTGGTCTTCCGGCAGAAGTGCGACCGCGTCAGCGTTTACAACGCCACAGCCGATTGCAGCGCCGATGATAGCGTTGCCCTCTGCGGAAAGCATCTGATTGAGGAACGCATAGGCCTGCTCCAGATGCGGAGCCTTGGCGGCGATGCAGTATGAATCGCACCAGAGAAATGTACCGTCTTCCGGAGGAACATAGGACGCGCCGTCAATGCCCTTTGCCTTCAGCTTTGTGTCGATAAACCGCCATCCAAGCACACTTGCCTGCGCATCGCCGCGCGCCAGAACGTCAGTAATGTCACCAAAGCTTGGCGCGATCGTTGTCAGGTTCGCCTTGATCGGCATGAAAGCATCGGCGGCCTGACTGACCTGAGCTTTCGTCAGCTTGGAGAAGTCGGTGGTTTTGAAGAGTGCCCGAGCAAAGAGCCAGAGGTTTGCGGGGTCGTCTAGCGTGATGAGCTTGCCACGGTATTTCTCATCACCGAGATCTGCCCACCTCTTAGGAAGATCTTTGAAGAGATCTGCCCGGTAGCTCAGCGGATAGTCACTCCAACTTACTGGAACAGCATAGTTCTCACCATTGGACTGCTGCCACGGCATGTTACGAAACTGGTTGAAAAAGCGCTCGCTGCTTGGCAGTTTTGTTGCATCGATCGGCTCGACCAGCTTTGTTCTAATCAAGGGCCCTATGGCACTGATGCCGGGCGTGACAACGTCAATCGACCCCACTCCGCCGCTGCGGAGTTTCGTTACAATCTCAGCATTGCCCGTGATGTATTGAGCATCCAGGGTCAGACCCTGCGCAGCAAGTGGGCCCATTGCCTTCGGGTCATCGTAACCCTGCCAACCAAGAAACTTGAGGGTTACGTTCAGCGCTTCAGCACTTGCTGCCGCTCGTGCGGTCATTGAAGGAAAAGCTGCAGCGAAACCAACGGCGCCAAGAAGCGCTCCTTGGCGAGCAAGGAATTCACGACGATTCATTTTTTTCTCCCAGGTTGTCCGTCAGCGTTCCCGCACTGAACGGCGTTTTAAGCTATTTCTATGATCTTTGATCAAAGATCATAGAATGTCAATACGTCAGCAGCTCGGGCGTGACAAAATTAATTAGTCGGAATGTTCAAATACCTATCGCTTCATAGGCATCGGCGATCTGCCGGATCGACGCGACATAGGCGGCGGTTCGGTAGTCACCGAGTTCCGGTTGCTGTTCGATGAGGTCGGCGATGCGTGTCCAGGTGCTGCGCATGACGTCTTCCAGGCCGGAACGAACAAGATCGATTTCAGCGCCGCCTTCGAGGAACTCGTCGCGGATATCGGCGGGGAATTCCTTGCCGGTCATGCGTTCGAGCGCCGTTGCGATGGTTTGATTGCGCCGCTCGCGCCGGCGCCGTTCCATCAGACCGAAGGGAATATGCGTGAGGTTCTTCACCCACTCGAAGTAACTGACGACGACACCGCCGGCATTGACGTAAAGATCGGGAAGAACGGTGATCCCTCGGGTGCGCAGCACCTTGTCGGCCTCGAAGGTCACCGGACCGTTGGCCGCTTCGACGACCAGGTTCGCCTTGATGCGGTCTGCATTGCTTGCATGGATGGCGTTTTCCATCGCCGCCGGAATGAGCACGTCGCACGGCTGCTCGATGCCGGTCATGTCGCCGGCAAACGAGGTGGCGCCTTCGAAGCCGAGGATGCTGCCGGTCTTGATCTGATGCTGCTTCAGCGCCTCGATCGCCAGACCGTCGGCGTTTGCGACGTAGCCGTCGCGTTCGGCAACGACGATCACCCGGGCGCAGTCTTCTTCAGAGAGGAACTTTGCCGCATGGTAGCCGACATTACCAAATCCCTGGACGATGACCGCAGCACCCTTCAGGTCACGCTCGCCGTTCAAGCCGGCGGTGCGCGGATCGCGGAGATAGCTCTGGATGGCGAACTGCACGCCTCGACCGGTCGCTTCGGTGCGGCCCGCAATACCTCCCTTCGACAGCGGCTTTCCCGTGACGCAGGCCCGCGCGTTGATGACATCGGTCGGGTTGGCGCGGCGGAACTCGTCCATCATCCAGGCCATTTCCCGCTCGCCCGTGCCGATGTCGGGAGCCGGTACATTGACGCCGGGGCCGATCAGGCCACGCTTGTTGAGCTCCTGGGTGAAGCGGCGGGTGATGCGCTCGAGCTCCTGCGGCGTCCATTCGCGCGGATCGATCTTCAGCGCGCCCTTCGAGCCGCCGAACGGCACATCGACGAGCGAGCATTTGAGCGTCATCAGCGCTGCCAGCGCCTCGACCTCTTCGGCATCGGCATTCGACGCATAGCGGATGCCGCCCTTGACCGGCTCGCAATGCTCGCTGTGGACCGATCGCCAGCCGATGAAGCTGTACATGCGCCCCCTCAAGCGAACGCCGAAGCGAACAGTATAGGTCGAGTTGCACTGCATGATCCGCTCCGACAGGCCTTCCGGCAGGTCGAGGAACGTCATCGCATGGCGGAAGTTCTGATCAACGCTGTCCAGGAAGCCTGCGGAGCTGGTTTCTCCGGCTTGCACGTTGCGTTGTGGTATTGCGTTCACTTGGGGTTCCTCCTTGGTGGGAAAGTTTCGGGCCGAAGCTGTGTCAGCTCAGCAGAACTCGATGGTCGGCATTGCGCACGAGCAGGGCGTAGATCAATGTGAACAGCCGGCGGGCGGTGTCGTTGTCGATGTTCACTTTCGCTGACAGCCGGCTTTTCAGCAGTTCGGCGGCCTCGTTATGCACGCCGCGCCGGCCCATATCGATCGCCTCAAGCCGCTCAGGACCAGGGTGACGGATGGCGTCGTAGTAGCTCTCGCAGATGCGGGTGTAATCCTTGAGCAGTCTGCGGAACGGTGTAAGCGACAGGTAGTGACTTACGACATGCTCGCCCTGATCATCGGCAACGTGCAGAGCCAGGCGCCCGTCGGCCGCCGCAATCGTGAGGCGATAAGGCCCGCCATTGTGACCGACCGGAATGAATATGTTGGATTCCAGGAGATCGATGACCGCGAGCGCTTGTTCCCGCTCAATTCTCGCGTCCCGGCCTGCGAACGATCGGTCGAGCGATACGTCGTAGAGACGGTACTCGGCGGAGGCCATGGCCCTGCCCTCCCCTCACATCGCTTCCACGCACATGGCGACACCCATACCGCCGCCGATGCACAGCGTCGCCAGACCCTTCCTGGCGCCGCGGCGCTTCATTTCGAAGAGCAGCGTGTTGAGCACGCGGGCGCCGGAAGCGCCGATCGGATGCCCTATGGCGATCGCGCCGCCGTTGACGTTGACGATGTCGGGGTTCCAGCCGAGATCCTTGTTGACCGCGCAGGCCTGGGCCGCGAAGGCTTCGTTCGCCTCCACCAAATCGAGATCGCCGACTGACCAGTTGACCTTCTCCAGCGCCTTGCGCGAAGCCGGGATCGGGCCGGTGCCCATGATCTGCGGATCGACGCCGGCGGTTGCCCAGGAGACGATGCGGGCAAGCGGCTGGATGCCGCGCTTGGATGCCTGTGCTTCACTCATCAGCAGGGTGGCGGCAGCGCCGTCATTGAGACCGGAGGCGTTGCCGGCGGTGACCGTGCCTTCCTTGTCGAAAGCCGGACGCAACTTCGTCATCTGGTCGAGCGTTGCGCCATGGCGGATATATTCGTCCTGGTCAACAGTGACGTCGCCCTTGCGGGTCTTGACGATGAAGGGAATGATCTCGTCGGCAAAACGCCCTGCCTTCTGTGCGGCCTCGGCCTTGTTCTGCGAGGAGACCGCGAAGGCATCCTGCTCCTCGCGGGTGAGCTGCCACTGGCGGGCGATGTTCTCGGCGGTGATGCCCATATGATAACCGTAGAAGGCGTCGGTCAGGCCGTCCTTGATCATCGTGTCGACCATCTTGAAGTCGCCCATCTTCACGCCGCCGCGAAGATGCGCGCAATGCGGCGCCATCGACATCGACTCCATGCCGCCGGCAATGATGATGTCCGCATCACCGGCGGCAATCTGCTGCATGCCGAGAGCCACGGCACGAAGCCCCGAGCCGCAGAGCTGGTTCATGCCCCAGGCGGTCTTGTCCTGAGGGATGCCAGCCTTCATCGCCGCCTGGCGCGCCGGGTTCTGGCCCTCGCCGGCCTGCAGCACCTGGCCGAGGATCACCTCGTCAACCTCACCTGCTTCGACGCCGGCACGATCGAGCACGCCCTTGATGACGGCAGCGCCGAGCTCGTGCGCCGGCGTATTGGCGAACGCGCCGTTGAAGGAGCCGACCGCGGTGCGGGCGGCACTGGCGATGACAATCGATGCGGTGCTCATAGGATTCTCCTCTACAGTCCTTGCGAAGCCGGCAGTGAACCGGCTTCAACTTCTCGGCAATAAGCTCTCTGGCCTAGTTGACGATGGTCGCCTCGGTGGCGCTGCGGATCTCGCCGTCGGTGACGCCCTCGGCAAGCTCGACCAGCTTCAGTCCGCCATCGACGACGTCGAGCACACCGAGATTGGTGATGATCCGATCGACGACGCTTTGTCCGGTCAGCGGCAGGGTGCAGGCCTTCAGCACCTTGGATTCGCCGGCCTTGTTGGTGTGGTCCATGACGACGACCACCCGCTTGACGCCGGCAACCAGATCCATCGCCCCACCCATGCCCTTGACGAGCTTGCCCGGGATCATCCAGTTGGCGAGGTCACCGTTCTCAGAGACTTCCATGGCGCCGAGGATCGCCATGGCGATCTTGCCGCCGCGGATCATCGCAAAGCTCTGCGCCGAGTTCGAAGAAGGCCGAATGCGGCAGTGCCGTCACCGTCTGCTTGCCGGCATTGATCAGGTCGGCATCGATCTCACCTTCGGTCGGAAAGGGGCCGATGCCGAGCAGGCCATTCTCCGACTGCAGGGTCACGTGGACGCCTTCAGGGATGTAGTTGGCGACCAGCGTCGGAATACCGATGCCGAGATTGACATAGGTGCCGTCTTGAAGTTCGCGGGCAGCGCGCGCTGCCATCTGGTTTCTGTCCCAGGCCATATCTCTTCTCTCCTGCCCTTCAAGCCGCCGCGCGCGTGGTGCGCTGTTCGATGCGTTTTTCGTGCTGGCCCTGGATCAGACGATGCACGTAGATCCCCGGTACATGGATATGGTCGGGATCGAGACTGCCGGCAGGCACGATCTCCTCGACTTCGGCGACACAGATCTTGCCGCAGGTGGCGGCCGGCGGATTGAAGTTGCGGGCCGTCTTGCGGAAGACGAGGTTGCCCGTTGTGTCGGCCTTCCAGGCCTTGACGATCGAGAGGTCCGCGACGATCCCGCTCTCAAGAACGTAGGTCTCGCCGTTGAAGGCCTTCGTCTCCTTACCCTCGGCAACGACGGTGCCGACGCCGGTCTTCGTATAAAAGCCGGCAATGCCCGCACCGCCAGCCCGCATCCGCTCGGCCAGCGTTCCCTGCGGATTGAACTCGAGCTCCAGTTCGCCGCTCAGATACTGGCGCATGAACTCGGCGTTCTCGCCGACGTAAGACGAGATCATCTTCCTGATCTGCCTGGTCTTCAGCAGCACGCCCAGCCCAAAGTCGTCGACGCCGCAATTGTTTGACGCGATCGTCAGGTCTTTGGTACCCGCCTGACGGATCGCATCGATCAGCAGTTCCGGTATGCCGCACAGGCCAAAACCGCCCGCGGCGATGAACATGCCGTCGAACAGCAGGCCCTCGAGGGCCGACGTCGGATTGTCGTAAGTTTTCTTCATAGTGACCCACAGTTTTTGATTTTGTTGCTTGGCGCCGCTACGCGCCCTGGCTGCTTTCAGCCATGATTTCGAAAAGAGCCGGAAGCTGCTTCTGCCCAAAGCCCTTGGCTTTCGCTTCATCAAACAGGCGGCTCATCAGCTGGATCAAATCAGCCCTCATATTCAACGAATTTGCTTGTTCGGAAACGAGCTTGAACGCAGCGGCGTGAACGTCGATCGTAGCTCCCTGAGCAGTGTAATCGCGCTCTATGATGGCATCTCCGTAACGCTTGGTCGTTCTGTTGCGGATGTGTTCCCCGTTGTCGATGATTTCCACAATGACGTCCAACGGCAAACCGCTCGCCGAGCAGAAGGCAAGGGCTTGGAAATAGGCAAGCCAGGAACCATAGATGTAAGAAAACCGCGCGAGCTCAAGATCGGGGGCTGCGCCGTAGCTCTCCGATATGAACATGGGCCTTTTGCCGAGCGCGCGTAGAACGTGTTCGCAGTGAGCGTAGACCGCGCGCGGACCCGAATAGGCGATGATGCACTCTCCATCTCTGACGCGCTGCGGTAAGCCCATAATGGCGCCATCCAAATAGAGGATGTCCTCCACCTGACATAAAGCGGCCATTTTTTCAGATTCACCGCGGGTGATCGTTGTAAGCTGCACCAGGATCTTACCTCGCAGGGCCTGTCTTGGACGATCCACAAGAAGCAGCTTTTCGGTCGTGGCATGGTCTGAGATGCAGACAACCAGCAAATCGCAGCGCTCGATAACTGCGCTCAGATCCGTCGAAGTGAATATGCCAAGCTTGACAAGCGGCACCAACTTCTCAGCGGTTCGGTTCCAGACACTGACGTCGAATCCCTCCCGCAAAAGACTCTCTGCCAAGGCGCTTCCCATGCTCCCGGCGCCCACAACAGCCACGCGACGTACGCTATCAACTTGCATGCAGTTCTCCTCCAGCAATGTTGCCGGGCCAACCGGCAACATGGCTTCCATGCGAGTTAGTGGGCCGTGTTTCGATATTCGTTGGTCGTTTGCGCATCGACGACGTTGTCGACGATAGCAACCTTGTAGATGTCTCGCGCCCGCTCTTTAGAGATCCAGCCTTCGGCCACATCCTTGAGCACGAGATCGACATCACGTTCGACGGGATTTCCGTATCCGCCGCCGCCGCAGGCAATCCCGATCATGTTTTCGCCCGCCTTCAACGTAATATTAGAGACCTTATCAATCTGCGTGACCTCACCGTTCAAGTGTCGAACGAACTGACCCGCTCCATGCGCTGATCCACCTCCCCGAACTCCGCGCGGCGGATGGTCGGTGCCGTCGCTGGCAAAGATGAAGGTCATGTCCGCACCAACCGGACCATATTCGACCCGAATTGCTGGTGCCCCGCGGAAGCGGCCTGCTCCCTCGGTATCTGTCAGGAGGCGCCTTTCACGCACCACGAGGGGATGGAAGAGCTCCGAAAGTTCGACGCCGTCAATGTTGCAAATACCGCCGCAACCGACGTTCAACACGGTTAGCCAGCAATCAGAGTAGGCGCCTGCGGCGCCGGAGGTGTGGCCGAGGAAAACCATGTTGACATAGGGTTTGCCGTCCCGCGGGTCGACGCCCGATACGGTGCTGGTTGTCGGGCAGAGGCTGTAGCCGACTTCCGCCATCCCGGCGCCTTCAGAAATCTCCGCGATCGCCATCTGGACGCAGTTACCGGCGCGGTCCGCGAGGTTCGTCGTCGCAAGCGAGCAACTGGTTGGGTGGCGCGGAATGCCAACGACGCAATTTTCGCGAAGATGGACGCGAATTCTTCGAAAACTGCCAAAGTTCTTCGGCACGGAGCCGTCGATCGAGTTGAACACGCCGATCATGCCGGCAGTCCGCGAAGTCGCTTCGGTGAGATTAAGGCCGCTTGGTAACGCATCGGGGCAGTCACGGAAGTCGATATCGACCATAGCGGCATCCGCATCGACCGTCACCTTCGCGGTGACCGTCACACCATCAGGGCCGGTCCCGGGGAATGGATCATGTTGAGACCGCATCACGATGGAACCGCTTTTGAGCTTACCGATGGCATCAATCATGCGTTTTTCCGAGTAGTCGAACCATTGCTCGACAAACGCGGAAAGCTTGTCCCAACCAATTTCCTTACCAAGGTTGAGCAGTTCTGTTTCGCCGATTCGGGCTGCGCCTATCGTCGCCAGGAGATCGCCGTACCATTGATTAGGCACTCGGATACGAGTGCGACACATACGAATAATGTCGTCTATGTCCTTATAGTCCCGCTGAATTTGCACGCACGGGAAGATGAGAGCGCCCTCTTCGTAGACATCTTTCGCTGTTGCCACCATGGTTGATGGAACCGCATTGCCGATGTCCGCCTGGTGCGCCTTTGTAACGATGGTGAACCGGTGGACCCCTTCATCATCGATGACGGGGACGATGAACCCATGGTCCGCCGCATGGGAGTTGCCGTGATAGGGCGAATTATGGATGAAGGCATCTCCCGCTTTGAGCTTCGGATGAAACTCCAGCATGGATTTAGCCATCAGGTCCGGACCGGACAGCGTGTGGATCGGAATGGCGTCCGCGGAGTACAACAGCTTGCAGTCGGCGGTGAGAATGCAGGTTGAGAAATCGCGCGCGCGGTTCAACACCCCCGAACGTCCCGTCCGTAGGATGGTGCTCGCCATCTTTCGATTGATGCCACCGATCCGGTTGAACAAGATCGACATCTGTGCTGCGGAAATATTTGCTGACAAGGACATTATGCTTTCTCCGTGCCGGTACCAATCGCACCAGCTCTGACGAGTACACTTCCGGAACCGGTCAGGCTGAAGGATGAGGTCGGGTCAATAACAATCGTGGTGAACGGCGATTCGTAGATTGCCGGTCCGTGGTATTCCTCGCCGACGCGCATCGTGGACGACGACATGATCGCCGTTTCGATGGTCCCATAGCCGCTGAAGTAGCAAGGCCTGTGGCTGGGGCGATCACCAGTCGATGCGTTGGAAAGCCGACCGAGTGCCGCGTCGCGGAACCGGCAACGAACTCGGGCAATCCAGGTGATGAATTCGACGGGAGAGTTCACGTCATCGAACGTAAAAATCTCACGGTGCTTGGCGTGAAACGCTTCGATCAGGGCGTCAACTTCGGCGTTCGAACTGAAAGAATCCCTCGGCAGCGGGAGTTCCACTTCCCAGACCTGCTTTTCGTACCTTGCTTCGACGAAATACTGGACCGTCGTTTCCAGCGCACCCTTGCCGGGCCCAGAACTGAAACTGTCGCACTTCGCCTTGAGATCGCTGATGATACGATTGACCTTCTCACGGTCGAAACGATCGGAAATCGTGTAACCGGTCAACTGATGATCAGCAGCAAGGTCTGACATGAGCGCTCCAGCGGCACTCAAGGTCGCGCTCGTCTCGGGATAGAGCAGATCCTGGCAATTCAGCCGCTTTGCGATGAAGACTGAATTCAGTCCGGCCGCTCCGCCGCCGCCGATCAGGGTCGCTCCCGAGGGGTCGATACCCTGATTGACGGTGATTTCTTCGATCGCCTGGACCATGTTTTCGGTGGCGATATCGACGATTGCCGCGGCTGCTTCTTCCACTGACACGCCAAGCGGGCTAGCGATCGTATTGTCGACGGCGGCGCGCGACAGGGACGCGTCGATTTTCATCCGACCGCCAAGGAAGTATTCGGGATCAATGTATCCAAGAACGACGCAAGCGTCCGTGAATGTCGGCTGCGTGTTGCCGTTTCCAAAGCAGGCCGGGCCAGGCATTGCACCAGCACTTTTCGGGCCAACGTGCAGCATCCCGCCTTGGTCAAGATGAGCGATGCTGCCGCCCCCGGCGCCGATGCTCCGGACGTCGACGGAGGGAAAACCGGTATTGTGACCGATATAGGGCTCACCGATCCACATGTCGCGGGTCGTCGGAATGGCGCCGTGACGCACGAGGCTCACGTCGTACGTGGTTCCGCCGGTATCGCTGATGATCGCGGTGGAATTGCCAGTGTCAAGCACCGAGAAGTGCCGCCCGCCGACGGGCGCCGTCGAGGGGCCGGAATCGAGCGAGTGGATGGGTGTCTTCGCCAGCGCCTCGGAGTCGATCATACCTGCCTGAGACGTGAGGACGAGCAGTCGACCGTTGAACCCGGATTCGCGTAACCTTGTCTCGAGACGACCAAGATATTTGCCCATCAGCGGCTTTAATGAGGCGTCCATGCAGGTTGAGGACGCACGTCGAAACTCCCGCATCGACGGGTTAAGCTGGTGAGACAGCGTTACAGCTACGTTTGGCAGATGCTCCGCCAGGAGCTGGCCAACGCGAACTTCGTGTGCTGGATTGACGATCGACCAAAGCAGGCAGACGCCGACAGCTTCAATGTTCTGCTTCTTGAGTTTCTCTATGATCGCCATGACGGCGACCTCGTCAAGCGGTGTGTCCTCCGAGCCGTCGCTCAAAAGCCGACCAGGCACTTCAAACGTCAAAGCACGCGGGACATAGGGTTCGGGATAGCTGATGTGATCTGGAAAGGCACTCGCACGTCCGCCTTCGCGCAGAAGAAGGATTTCAGGGTGCCCCAGAGAGGTAAGGAAAGCCGTTTTAGCAGTATTGCCGGTGATGATGGCGTTGATCGAATGCGTCGTTCCATGGATGAACGTTCCGCAGGTAGCTAGGAATTCGGAAAGCGTCTGGCCGAAATCCGTGGCCGCAAGGGTCAAGACGTTCAGAATGCCTTGTGCCGGATCCGATGGAACGGTAGATGATTTGAACATTCTGAGCGAGCCATCATCACCCTCAACCATGAGGTCGGTGAACGTTCCCCCTGTGTCACACGCTAATCTCATTTCGACTCCTTGAAGATCTCTGTTTTTTGAATTGTCCGCATCAGTTGACGCGCCTTAGGTGCGTTCGTCACGACGCTGACGATGTGGTTTGAAGGCGGGAGGCAAAGCGCTCTTGGGCGGCACGTTTCACCGAATCCAAAACCGGCAGTGATGCACGTGCACTCAAATCGAACTGCACCGTGGTTGCTTGAAGTTTGGCAGCAACCTCACCAGTGCCTTCGAGGACGATCTCATGGACCGAGCCGATTGAACTTCGCCCAATCTTGACGACAGCGCTTCTCACGAATAGCGGCCAGCCGGATTTGACCTCCTTGAGGTAGCTGATCTGATGCGAAACGTCAGCCCAACCGATGGATCTCGTTTCGAGATCGTCGAGTGTGTATCCAAGCCTGAAGAAAAGCTGGAAGATGGCGATGTCGAACACCCGCATGTAGCCGGCGGTATTCAAATGATTCTGCGTGTCGCAATCGGCCGGATAGACCATTGTGCGTGCAGTCTCGATCCAAGTTTCATCGATCATTACTATTTTCCAAGATATGCCGCGGCGACCGCAGGATTGTTGATCAGGCCCGAAGACGGGCCGGAAAGCGTGATCGACCCAAGTTCCATCACATAAGCGTTCGTCGAAATTTCCAGGGCGAGCATGGCATTCTGCTCAACGAGGAGGACACCCGCCCCCGTCTCCTCGCAGATCTGAACGATCGACTTCATGAGATGTTCTTCGATGAGGGGAGCAAGCCCGATCGACGGTTCATCAAGAACGTAAAGTTTTGGGTCAGACATCATTGCTCGAGCAAAGGCCAACATCTGCTGCTCTCCCCGCTGAGCTGCCGTGCCTTCAGCGAGCGCTTTTGCGCAAGAACGGGAAAGATCTCGTAGGCTCGGTCCAAATCACGGCCGATCGCTTGCTTGTCGGTCCGAAGGTGAGCACCAAGGAGTATGTTTTCATGGACCGTCATTCGGGGAAGAGCTCACGCCCTTCCGGAACCTGGGCCATGCCGGCCGCGACAATGGCCGCCGGGCTTGCCGCTGTCAGGTCAACTCCATTGAATGTTATGGTCCCGGTCGATGGCCTGATGAGCCCCGAAAGTGCGCCGAGCAATGACGTCTTCCCGGCACCGTTACTGCCGATGAGAGCAGTGATTGCGCCCGCGGCGACATCGATCGAGACTTTGTCGACTGCCTTGATTCCGGAGTAATCGACGGAGAGATTGCGAACCTCAAGCATGCTTGCCTCCGCGACTTCCCAGATAGGCTTCGATCACCGCACTGTTGTTGACGATCTCCGTGGGCGGCCCATCGGCAATCTTCTTTCCGAAATTGATGACCGTCATATGCGAGCAGAGGCTGAGAACGGTCTTCACGTCGTGCTCCACGAGCAGGATCGTGATGCCGCTCTTGTTGATTTCACGAATCGACGCCGCCAACCCCGCCTTTTCTGTTGCGTTCAAACCTGCAAGGGGCTCGTCCAAAAGGAGAAGCTTTGGCCTCGCAACAAAGGCGGACGCGACCGAAAGTGTCCGCTGCAGCCCCCCTGGAAGGACGCCCGCGATCTGGTTTGCAACATGACGGAGTTTCATGATCTCGAGCGCCTGGTCGACATCGCCCTCAATTTGCTTGGATGAAGGGTTTCTCAGAAATCCAGCCGGAGCCCATGGA
Source organism: Rhizobium sp. C104 (assembly GCF_022354505.1). Taxonomy (NCBI): domain Bacteria; kingdom Pseudomonadati; phylum Pseudomonadota; class Alphaproteobacteria; order Hyphomicrobiales; family Rhizobiaceae; genus Rhizobium; species Rhizobium sp. C104. The sequence goes on from NZ_CP092354.1 coordinate 91,363, forward strand.
GGAGAAAGGCGCGCAATGGCAGCCATACGGATGTTTTCGCGAACTGTTGCTTCGGAATAGACTTTGATCAGTTGAAAGGTTCTAACGACACCAGCGCGCGACACGACGTGCGGCTTTAAACCGGAAATTCGCGTCCCTTCAAAATCGATGCTTCCCGACGTGGGTTTCAGGAACCCGCTGATCAGGTTCATCATCGTCGATTTCCCGGATCCATTTGGCCCGATCAACCCGTGTATGTGGCCGCTCGAAACTTTGGTCGAGACGCCATCAATTGCCGTGAGGTTGCCAAAGCGTCGGGTAACGTTTTCCAGTTCAAGCATCGTAGACCTCCTTTTTCGAACGGCGCTTGGAAAGGAGTGATTGGATTCTGGAATCGATCCCACCAGGGGCGACAAGGAGTACGAAAATCACGCAGATACCCCATACCAAAGGCACGACCTGGGGTACGCCACGGAACATCTGCTCGATCCCGGTCAGGAAAATGAGTCCTGCGATCGGTCCAATGTAGCTGCTAACGCCGCCCACGATCGCGGAAGCGACAATCTTGAACATCAGGGTTGAACTGAAATCAGCGGGTGAAACAATGCCGTTGTAGCTCGCCATGAACCCACCGGCGATGCCAGCGAGCGCCGACCCGACAACAAATACAAGACTGCGATAACCCCACGCGTTGATCCCTAGGGAAACCGATAGCTCTTCATTCCGGCCGACGGCCTGGACGGTCTTGCCGACGCGTGAGCGTTCGAACGCGAGCAGTGCGAGCACGACCACGGCCAATACAGCCAAAAGCAGGAAGTGGAAGCTTGTCGCGTCTTCGAAGCCCAGCGGCCGTTTGATAAACGCGATCCCACTAGTTCCGCCTGTTATCTCGCGGAACTGTATAAAGCTCTGGCGAAGAGCTTCGCCGGCAGCGAAAGTCGCAAGGAAGAAGTAATATTCGCGTGTTCGAAGAACCGGATAGCTGATCAACAAGCCGAAGATCAGGGCGATGAACCCGCCGATCACAATCGTAATGCCGATCGGAAGGCTGTATGGAGCTTGGGAAAGGATTGCGACGGAGTACCCGCCAAGACCCATCGTTGCGACATGCGCGAAAGACCATCCTCCCATGAGCGTGATCAGCCGATAGCTTACGACCAAAAGGCAGTTGAGAAGGAAGATGATAATCACATCCTTCCAGTAGGAGGTCACGAAGGCAGGCAGGATTGCCAGCCCCATGAGAAAACAAACCAGAATTGCTAGTTGGGTTGCCACCGTGATGGATGGAGGAACAACCTTTTTTGCAGCAAAACCACTCATCAGTCTTTCTCCCCGAAAAGACCCTGGGGCCGAATTGATAGGACGACGAGCATGATGAGCGCGCTAAACATGGCTAGAAACCTGCCGAAGCCTGCCACGGACACCAACGTGTCAAAGATACCGAACATCAAGGCCGCCGCGACTGCGCCCCAAATCGAACCGATCCCACCGACGATGATGATAATGAACGCCTTCCAGAGAGCATCCACGCCCATGAAAGGATTAACGCCCGCCACGGGTGCCATGACGACACCTGCGATTCCCGCCATGATGGCACCAATTACAACGGCCAAGGAGCCAACGAGCTTAATGTTGACGCCTTGAAGCAGGGCGCCTCTTTTGTTTTGCGCAACGGCCCGCATTGCTCGGCCGAGACGAGAGCGCTCCATGAACAGCCATAGGGCAACTATCATGATCGCAGCGACGGCCATGACGAGTACACGCTGATACGGCATGATCGCTCCTCCCATGAAGAGGACTCCTGGGACCGGCGGGCTCATGATTTGCCCCACGGCGCCAAAGGCCTGAACTACGCAGACCTGCAAAATGTAGGAGAGCGAAAGCGTTGCTACATAAATGCTGAGAGGGCGATCGGCGAGTGGCCTAATTATAGATGTGTTTGCAAGTAGACCCATCACTGCCAGCACCAGAGCTGCAACGCCTGCACTGATAGCATAGCCGACAATGCTGCCGGTGACCGGGGAGATTACCGCCAATGTTACCCATGCTGAGTACGCGCCGATCATGTAAAAGTCGCCGTGTGCGAAATTAACGACTCGCATCACCCCAAAAACGAGTGCCAATCCGATGGAAAAACAGACGTAGAATGAGGTCAACGATAAGATATTCAATGTGATTTGCATGCGCGTTCACCTCGAAAAACCACCGGGGGTTCTTGCGCTTTGCGCAAGAACCCTGTCGATGAATGGGATCAGTCCTTCGTCACTTGACCTGTCGACTCAAGTACGGGCAGCGCGGAGGCCTTGTTCTTTTCCCACCACGCAGCCGTGTCCACTATGTCATCCCGCTTGATCGCTTTGCCAGTTTCGTCGATCTGATAGATCGGCATTGGCGTGGTCAAAAGGTTGTCGACGCCATAGATATCCATCCCGCCCCACGGCGAGGTGCCGAATATCGGATGTTCAACAGTCGGCCCGCTTTTCAGAGCTGCAAGGACGGACGCGCCGTCTGGCGTTTTCGAAGCCTTTATTCCCGGCTCAAGCGTGGTCATCGATGCATAGGCCGTCGACGTCAGGTAAGTCCAATCCGCCTCGCCGTACTTCTTAGCGTAATCGGCGAAAAGAGCATCGAGACGCTCATTTTGGCCTTTGAGTTGCGCATCGATCGCGTAAGCACTGAAGAAACGATTTGCGATGTCTTCTGGAGCGAGACGTTCCAGGAGAAACTTTAGCGACCATCCTTCGCTGGCAAAGAGACCTTTGTACCCAAGCTGCTGCATCGCCTCGACCATCAAAGCTTGCTGGCCCGGGGGAAATCCCAGTTCGAGAACGAGGTCTGGTTTGGCAGCGGCGACAGGTGTCACCACACCCATGATGTCGCTTGCCATAGCCATGTCGTAGGGGGTCTCGTAGACGACCTCGATGCGATCACTGTACGGCGCCAAGCCGGCTTTGAAGTATGCCGCCGCTGTATGGCCGTAAGAGGCGTCGGGCACCAGGATAGCGACCTTCTTGACCTCGGGATGATGTTCGACAACATATGCCGCGACATGCATGTAGTTCGCAGGTGCTCCAGTGATTGCACCAAGGAGGTACGGAAACTGCTTGCTCAGATAACCCCCACCATAGGTGATGGTGAGAACCTTGTTCTCAGTAACCAACGGGGCAATTGCTTTACGAGCCGCGGGTGTCCAGGTCTGGAGAAGAAACTGAACGCCGTCATCCTGAATGGCGCGCCGGGCAGAAGCAAGCTCATCACCTGGCGTGTAACAATTGTTGTCGTATGCGTGAACTTCGACTGTATGTTGCTTGCCGGTAGCATCTGCGATACCACCTGCCTTGTTCAACGCGTCGGCCCACAGCTCAACACCACGTGTGATCGGGATGCCGTACTGAGCACACGGCCCTGATTGGGGCGTGATCACGCCGACTTTGATTGCGTCGGCGTGCGCGAATGTGGCTGTCGTCAGAGCGGCTACTGCCGCTAGAATACTGTGCTTTTTCATTCTTGTAGTTCCCCTTTTGTTGAGTTGGAGTGGTAGTCTAGCGGATGACCTCCATGTTCCCGCAGATGCCGAGTGACTGGCCCGAAATCGAGCGCCCGGACGGCGAGCATACGAAGGCGATAAGGTCGGCGATCTCCTCGGGGTCGATCATCTTGTGCATGGAGATATTCTTGAGCTCGTCAGCCCAGGCAGCCTCTTCGGAAATGCCCAAGAGCTTCGCACGGTCGGCGATTACGCGGTTCATCCGATCGCCGTTGACCGATCCAGGCAGAATCGAATTCACTCGAATGTTGAACTCACCCAGTTCCATGGCCAGCGAACTCGGTGAAGCCGATCACACCCCATTTGGCGGCCGCGTATGGAGTGCGGTAGGGAAACCCTAGCCGTCCAGCAGCGGAGGATAGATTGATGATGCTCCCTGACTTCTGGCGTTTGAGATGAGGGATCACAGTCCGGCAGAAATAAAACTGCGCATTGAGGTTGACGACAACGGTCTCGTCCCATTGCGCCGGGCTGATATCTTCGACATTTTTCGTCGGGCCGGCGATGCCAGCGTTGTTCACTAATATGTCGATGCCCTGGAGCGTCGCGGTCATTTCTTCAGTGACAGATGCGACCGCCTCGGCGTCGCGAACGTCGCATTTGTAAGCCGCGATGTTGGGATTCTCGACGCGGAAAGACTCAAGCGCCTGTTCGCTGATGTCGCATACTGCGACATCAGCTCCAGCTGAATGAAGCGTACGTGCGATAACCCGACCGATCCCGCTTGCTCCCGCGGTGACGATAGCACGGTGGTTAAGAAGGCTCACCATCACGCACCCGCCTTAAGGCCGAGTCGATCGCGGGTAGCATTCGAGCTCATCACCTTTGCGCCCATGGCCTCGATGATCGTCTTAGCACGATCGACGAGAGCGACGTTGGTCGCAAGTTCCCCTTTCTTCAGCCAGATATTATCTTCGAGGCCGACGCGGACGTTGCCCCCGAGAACCACAGCTTGCGCGACCATCGGCAACTGCATGCGTCCAACGCCGAAAGCTGACCAGATGACGTCCTTGCCCTGCGCCATGTCGACGAAAGCCTTCATTGCCGATGTCGTGGCAGGCGCACCGTAGTTAACACCAAGGCAGAACTGAACCATCGCGCTGCCGTCGAAATAGCCCTTCTCAAGAAGGTCCATAGCAAGCTGCATGTGTCCGAGATCGAACACTTCGAGCTCAGGCTTGACGCCGAAGGCCTTAATCATTTCCGCGCCCTGGCGGATCTGCTCGGCCGTGCTGATGTAAACGAGGTTACCGGAGCCTACGTTGTAGCTGCCACAATCCAGCGTGCAGATGTCGGGCCTAAGGGCATCGACGTGGACCAAGCGCTCCTTCTGAGAAACGAGATCACTCTCAGCGGCGACGAATGCGTAGGGGTCGTCAGCGCCGAAGGTCAGGTCGCCTCCCATACCCGCCGTAGTATTAATAATAATGTCTCTGTTCTTTTCGCGAACTAGTTCGATAACCGCCTTGTAGAGATCGGTCTGGCGGCTGCCGACGCCTGTCTCGGGGTCGCGGACATGGATGTGCGCAATCGCTGCACCAGCCTCTGCCACAGCAAGCACGTCTTTCGCGATCGCTTCCGGTGCGATCGGAACGTGCGGGTTCTTCTTGAAGTTATCCCCCGCTCCCGTCACAGCACATGTGATGAAGACGTCATTATTCATACGTTAGTTCTCCGTGTCACGGGAACTGCACGAGCGTCCATATTCCAATCAACGTGCTGCGCTGTGGATAGGCACGCACCAACTCCAAAGCTGGTACGACGCCGGGCGATCAAGGCTGTTCCCATTTATTGATCTTTGATCAAGGAAATAGTATCCCTGCCCGAAGGTTTGTCAATGGGAAAGTGCAGAATCAAATGCCATGGCTACCCCTAAAGAGATAGCCGCTTGTATTTACGTCCCTTTTTTGTCATCGAGAAGGACGCAGGCCCTACGAAAACCCGCGACCATCCGGCACATTTCCCACCATTCTTCTTGACATTTGATCAACAAACGGCAGTGTTTATACGCCTGTAAGCTGTTGATGCGACTGGTCGCGAGGCTTTAAGGTTCGGCGCGTCAAATAGGGAAGGATGTTCGCCATCACTAAGTTTAAAGTACCCCCGCTCCGCGAGGTGCCGCCCAGCTCGACACTGGACCATGTTTACTCGGAGTTGAAGCACGCGGTTATGGCGGGAGAGTTTCAGCCAGGACAGCCAATGAGGCTTGAAGAGCTTGCCACCGTGTTTGGGACAAGTCACATGCCCATTCGCGAAGCGCTTAACCGTCTTGTCGTTGCTGGTGCCCTGGAGCAGGCTCCTCGTCGCTCTGTTCGCATACCCAGACTAACGGATAAGCAGATCCATGATCTTTTAGCGGTTCGTTTGGTCAATGAAGGTCAGGCAGTAGTATGGGCGGCAAATCATTGTACGTCGGCCGACATCGCGAAACTAGCTACCCTTAACTCAAAATTAGACGAGCTTGAGCGTTCTAAGGACTTCGACGCACGCGCATATCTGAAGATTAATCAGTCTTTTCACTTTGCGCTTTACGCCCTTTCGCAAAATGAGATCCTCCTAAAAACCATTGAAATTCTTTGGCTTCAAAGCGGCCCGCTGCTTCACTTGCTGACAGCCGGAAAGACGTTGCAGCACGGACACAAGCACCATTCCGAAGTCGTTGCATGTCTCGCCGCTGGGGATGGAGAAGGAGCAAGCGAGGCGCTCAAAAGCGACATCCGGGAGGCGTACGCGACGATGTTTGCAACTCTTGAAAAAGGCTGGCCCGAACGCACCTGACCTTGGATGGAAGATCGGAGTTATTTTGATAGCAAACGCGCTAAAGGCTCTTGTTACGCTTTGGGAAGATGCCTGTGACGATTTCAATTCCAAGCACTCAGGCGCGGCGGTTTCCGCGTGCGGGTTCGCCGTTTTTTCAACCCACGACCCTCAGGAGATCGTCGAGTCGGGCGAAGACATGAGTTTGCCCTCGCTAATAATATCCATGGGAAGGGAATTTAACATGTTTTGCAATAGGTGGCGGTATTGGCGCAAGGCAGATACTGAAAGAAGACATACACAAAGCCTACGCGAGGATGTCGCCCACTATAAAAAAGGCTGATCCCACCTGAGAGGATGCCTTTGCTTCGGCAATATTGGGAAGTCTGAAGGAATATGCTGGCACTGCCCCTCCCTTAAACGGCTGTCGGGCGATTACACGCGTCAATCACAATGGAAAGCTTTTGTATAGCCGCTCACGAGCCTCCGTTCGGCGCAATCACCTAGCACAAGGCAAAGAGGTCGAGGATGGGCTGCGGAGGGCAAGCATTGAAGTTATGTCTCGAAATTCTGGCCCCTCGAAGTGACTTGAAATTTGCCCTTATTTAGGAGAGTCATATATGCAGCACTGGCTGGACAAGCTGACCGATCTCGCTGCGATTCCTGGCGACCAACGCCTAGTGACGCAAGCACTGAAGACGGTCACCGAGACAACCGGTTTTGAGGGCTACGCTTATCTCAACATCCAGCCGAGCCACTCGAGTGCGGTCTCAAATTACCATCCGGACTGGCAGGCCGAGTATTTCAGGCGCAGATTCAACAAACTTGACCCGGTCATCAAACGCGCCCACACATTGAAGCGGGCATTCGTCTGGAGCGGTGAGTGGGACAGATCGCGCCTTTCTCCAGACGAGCAATCATTCTTTTCGCTCGCGTCCGATTTCGGAATACGGTCCGGTATCACAGTTCCCGTCAGAATTGCCCACGGCGCGCTGGCTGTGTTCACACTTGCTTCCTCGAAGCAGACGATGGACATCGATCGCGAGATCGATCCGGTCGCGGCGGCAGCAGCCGTCGCGCAATTGCATACGCGGATTCAACTCTCCGATCCGACCCCGACCGCCGAGGAACCGCTCCGGCTCGATCCCAAGGGGGCCACATATCTCAGCTGGATTGCCGACGGCAAGACGATGGAGGAGGTCGCAGATCTTGAAGGCGTCAAGTACAACAGCGTGCGGGTCAAAATCGAGCAAGCGCGGAAGCATTTCAACGTACACACCATCGCGCACCTGACCGCTACTGCCATTCGGAAGAAGCTGATCTGACGGTCAGTTCACCGTCACTTTCGGGATATAGCCGAGAATGGTGAGAAGCGTGTTCAGCGCGGCCATTTGCGCGTGCATCTCGATGGTCGCCTCGATGTATTTGAGATGGTGGACGCCGCCGGTCGCTCTGCCGTCCTGGTAGTCTTGCGGCAGTGCCTGGTAGAGCTCATCAGCCTTGTCGACCAATAGCCTGTGCTGCCGGATGGCGTCGACGGTGAGGGTTTCCAGATCAGCCGTGGGCAACCCTTGCGTCAACCCGAACACCGGTCGAAGTTCGAGCTTTTCTATCAACGCCGCATCTTTCGAATCCATCTTGTTTCCAACCTCGGGATTTGTCTGCGGTGCGCCCCCGCAAACGTCAATCCCTGATCCCAAGCCGGGGGTTGGAAACTGTCGTGGACAGTCCTGCGACCTTTAGCACCGAGTACCTGGACATACGTCACAGGCCCCCGGCCAAATGGTCAGAGGATCTGGCGCCGCATCAGCCGGCGCCAACCGCCACGAGAGGTTTCCACACCCCGAGGCAGCGCGTACTGCCTTACTCTCCCTTATAGGGGGCGAGATCGATTTTCGCCAGTGCAAACAGGCGGATAATTGCCGTGGATAGAATGCAGATCTGCACTTCCTCCACTCTCATTTCGCCCCGATACCGGAAAGGTCGACACGGATGCTGGCCTTGTTCGGATCTGCGTCGGGTAGACGATCTGGGACCGGTTCGCTCCGATCGTCCGCACCAGGCACCGGTGTTTCCTTGGCAATGGACGTCTCTGGCTCGGCATCACCAGGTGTGTCCATCTTGACCGCACCAGCATCAGGCGTACGGAATACTGCCTCCCCCTCGAAATACCCGGATTGCCAGGCGATGATCGCATCCTCGAACACCTGGCGCCCAGCTTCTTCCCCCGTGGGATTGCCATACCATTTCAGGACGATGCGGTAGACCTTGGCGAACAGGGCCGTGCCCATGCGGAGGTTGGCGCAGCTATCGACGAGGTCCGGTTTGAGCTCACCGGCTTCGAGCACGCCGAGGCCAGCCGGGTATTGGGTGATGCCGACACGAACGACGTTGCGGCCGATATTCTGACGGATCAGATCCATTGCCGCTTCGGGCGTGGCAGGCTTCGGGACGAGAACGACACGCTTCCCCGCGCGTACGGTCACCGTCAACGGATCGTCGGATCCCGCCGCGGCGATGAACTTCTCGACGATCGCCGGCTTCAGATCGGGATCGGCGCATTCCTTGATCATGGTAGCATCGACCATGTTTTTCTCCACGGCTTTTAGCGATTGAACGCGCTGACGAGCGGCAGGCCGAACAGCTTTGCCCAGGCGATGGTGCTCGCCTGCTGGATCGCAACGATCGAGGTGCCTGATGTCCACCAGCCATTACCAACAGCGACGATGAGGTCGGGCGAATGCAGCGTCGACTGCAGTGTCGGCCAGACGATGAGTTGCTCGTAGCAGATCGGCGGTGCGATCCGCTTGCCGTCCGCCCCGGAGACAGGGTTGGAAAACAGGTGCGCCTTGGCGCCGCCGGCGTCTCCCGTCCAGGCCCGCCACGGTTGCCACATGGAACCCGGAACCGGCATCCGCTCACGATAGAGGATCTCCGCCGCTTGCGATGAAATCGCCACCAGCACATTGTCATATCCATCTCCGTCGAGGACGGCGGCGCCAGCGATGATGGTGAGGTTTCGGTCGCGCAAAGCCTCCCTCCACAGACGCTCCACGGTCGGCGTCCAGAAGCCCAGAGCACTTTCGGGAAGGACAATGAAGCGGGTCGAATCGCCGGCCGCCGACAGCACCGTTGCGATCAGGTCACGGTGATGCTCGAGCGAGGCGTCGCGCCCGAGCTTTTGGCCCTGTTCGAGGTCGACGCCCTTCCATCCCTCCGGTAGGGTCGGCGTCGTCCACAATGCGGCGGACCAGAACCAAAAGCCTGTCAAGGCAACGGCTGCTGCCGGCCAAGAGCGCGATGTCATCATCGCAAGGCCGGCAGCGGCCGCAATCAGCCCCCACCATCGCCATCCGGGAAACAGTACACCCGCCGCGGTGATCGGGTGCGCCCAGCCGGTGATCCCGAAGGGCGGCAGCGCCATCAGCATGGTCGCCGCCAGATACCGGGCCGCTCGTCCTCCTTCGGATTGGGCCTTTCCCGGACGCCCCGTCCAAAGCGCCGCATGCACGATGACGAATGATGCCGAGGCTGCCAGCCACAGCAGCAAACCGGGCCAGAGATCGGCGGCATAGAAGTTCGCCACACCTTCCGGCAGACCGCGTGAGGCGGCTAGGAAATACCCCTCCGAGACCATGGCCGCGACCAGGCGCGACGGCGACATCGCCCAGAGCACTGGAAACAGCATCGCGATCGGCAAAGCAAGCACGAAGCCGCTCCAGCCCACGCCTCCGATCGCGATAGCCAGCGCAATCAGAATTGCCGAGCGTATGCGATCATGGGTCGAATGTGAGGATCGGCCGGGCGAACCCGAGCAGTCCGCTGTCGGGGGTTGGTCCAAAATATCGGGAGTCATAGGAACTCGCAAAAGGGGAGTGCAGATAAAGGTATCCCGGCGGCACGATGCCGCCGGCAAAGGGCGTGAGCGGTCGCCCGGCGCCGTCGGTCCGGCGCAGGTGCGAGGACGGCAGAAGCTCGCCATCGATCCTCACGTCATTGCCGATCTCGACATGCTGGCCGGGTAAGGCCGCGACGGATTTGATCAGCGGCGCCACGCCACCCGGGCAGAGGCCTCGGGCGAGATAGGAACGCCGGCGCGCCTCTTTGAACAAAGGCATCTGCGGCGGGCAGACGAAGACCAGATCGCCAGCCGCGATTGCCCGGCCCACCGCCTGGATGCGCCACAGCCCCAGTGGTTCGCTTGGGGTCAGGTTCAGGCGGAGGCCGCCAAGCCAAGCCACGGCCGAAAGCAGCCCCACGGCCATTGCCGATGCGCCGAGAGCCATGATTGTCCGCCGCCGGTTCATTGTTTTAGCGCCGGCGTCTGGCGTTGGGTGAGGCGCAACTCCTCGACCTGTTTAAGCGTCGCGGTGGTCCGCTCGTGAGCGGCAAGTTGCTGCGCCGTACGCATCACCGGCCAGGCCGCCTTCAGGCTCTCCTTTTCGGCTGGCTGAAGGCCGGAGGCCATCTTGTCGAACAGCGGTCCATCGGGATTGCGCGCGGCATTGGTCAGCAGTGTCCGCTCACCGAAGCGTTCGGAGATGGCCTTGTTGAAGCCATCGATTTCGAGCTTGGCCTCGCGGTTGCTGATCGCAAATCCGAGTGCTGCCGGTAGATCGTTGCGGTCGATTGCGTCGCGGACGCGCTCCAGCACGGTGCGCGCTTCCGGCGACAGTGCCGGGATATCGATCGAAACGCGATGGCGCAGAGTCTTCTCCTCGCCCTCGATCCGCGCCCGGGCCGTCTCGCGCATGGCAAGATAGTGTTCGATGTCACGCTTCAGCGCCGGCAGGTTCACCTCGGCGACCCGTCGCGCCTCCCGGTCCGATTTGCCGGCGAGCAGTCCTGTCTTGCCGTTCAGCGCGCCGATCGATGCCGGCTCGTCAACCAGTTTCTGCAGGGCCTGTTTGGCGGCCTGACCATCGACCAGAACCGCATCGAAATTCATCGCCCGGAAGGCGGTCTCCGGATCGGCGAAGACATATCGGAACCGGGTCGAAACCTCGTCCCACTGGCCTTTCAGCGCAGGATCCTCTCCGAGCTTCTGATCGATCGTATCGTTGACCGAGAACGCAAACTGTTTGACGCCGGCCACCATGGGCGCAAGCTCCTTCTTCTGTTTCCGGGTTGGAGATTGGAGAAGACCGAGCCGCTCGCCGATGGCGCGCATCCGCTTGGTGAGATCGACGAGCTTCTCTTTCTGCCGCAGCGTCCAGTCGAGCCGGTCGCGCACAAGCGTTCGGGCGACCTGGACCAGATGCAGGCCGCGGTTTTCGGCAAAGGAAAGCGCCTGGTGATAGAGCGTCCCGCGCTGGTAATCGAGCGTCGTCTCCTTGGCGTTACGGCGCGACAGGACCTTTTCCAGTCCGCCATTGAAGCCGAAGGAGCGCTCACCGTAATAGACCTGCAGATCCTCGCGATGGCGGGTCATGGCGACATAGGTCAGGTGACGATCGAGCGAGAGCGACGCCAGTACCTTGACGCGATCGACGGTGGCGCCCTGGCTCTTGTGGATGGTCGTGGCGTAGCCGTGATCGAGGTTGTTGTAGGCCCGCTGCTCGACGGTCACCTGGCGCCGATGCTCCCCTTCGCCGACCGCAACAACGACACGGTTCGGCGCCGCCTCGACGACCCGGCCGAGCATGCCGTTCTTGACGCCAAGCGCCGTGTCGTTCTTAAGGAAGACGATCTGATCGCCGGCAGCGAACGGACGCATGCCGTCGGCGGTTCGGAAGGCGTGCCCCTCACTGACAAGGCCGCGCTCGACCAGCCTTTTTCGCGCCATGTCGTTGAGCATGCGCACGTCACGGCGCAGATGCGCCAGCATCAGCGTGGTCTTCGCAGGATCGTAATCGCGGTTCCAGTCGCCGATCATTTGTTCGACCGCTTCAGCCTTCAGCGTCGAGCCATGCAGCCGGTCGTGCGATTGATAGCTGACAAGGGCAGCACCGACATTGCCGCGCGCCAGATCGAGCGATGCCGTCCGCATCCAGTCCTCACGCTGCCGGTAGATCGTCTCGAGTTCGGCGTAGCCGATCCGGTCGGCAATGGAGCGGAAGGCCGCACCGGCCTCGATCGGCTGCAGCTGATCGGGATCGCCGACGAGAACCAATTTGGCACCCGCCCTGACCACGGCCTCGACAAAACCGGCCATCTGCCTGGAGCCGACCATGCCAGCCTCGTCGAGGACAAAGATCGTCTTCGTATCAAGGCCATCCCGACCGCGTTGCCCGCGTAGCTCCCAAGCGGACAGCGTGCGGCTTTGAATGCCGGCTTCCTTTTCCAGCCCCTCGGCCGCCTTGCCCGCGAGCGCGCCACCGACGACACGATACCCGGCCGCTTCCCAGGCTTCACGCGCCGCCTTCATCATCGTCGTCTTGCCGGCGCCGGCGCGGCCGACGATCGCCGCGATCCGCGCCGGACCTGCAACATGTTCGATTGCGGTTTTCTGCTCATCCGAAAGCTGCGCATGCCGAGCAAAAGTCGTTTGCAGCAGCACCTGCTTCACGCCGTGCGAGGATTGCCGCGACAGCCAGATGGCGCGACTGGCCATCTCCGCTTCGAGCGCGATCATCGCGCGCGTCGTGTAGCGCGCCGGCACCCTCTCTCCGGTCGCGAAATCGATCGTGTCGCGCTGCAGGCGCAGCACCTCAGGACTCTGGAGAATGCGCGCCATCAGCTGCTGGAAGAGACCGGGATCGTCGACATAGCGGTGCAGCACCTTGGCGATGTCGCGCTGATTGAAGACGCTTTTTTCCCGCGTGATTAAGTCGAGCACGACGGCGGGATTGCGAAGGATGCGTCTGGTATTCTCAGTGCGGCGCGCCTCGTTCAGGTCGAGGCGTTCGAGCTCTGGCCGGACGCCTTGCCTCTCCGCCTTGCGCTCGATCGCCTTGGCTCCAACGCCGAGGTGGATGGTCGGTTCAAGGGCGATGCCCTGCTTCTCGTAGGAGCGGCCATCGACGCGGAGCGAAATTCCGTTCAGCGCCAGATGATGGTTCTGGCGCTCGAACCAGCCATCGCGCAGCGCATTGAACTCGGCAGCACCTCCAGCCCAGAGCTCGTAGACGATTTTCCCCGCTTTGGTCTTCAGCGGCTGGCCGTCCTCGCCCATGACTGCGACCTTCTTGGCGCCGAAACCGTCCTCGGCCAGCGGCCGCAATGTCGTCATCAGATGGATATGCGGATTGCCGGGATTGTCGTGGTAGACCCAATCGGCAACCATGCCCTTCGAAACCACATGTTTGTCGACGAAATCCCGCACCAGCGCGATGTTCTGCTCGGCGGTCAGCTCAACCGGAAGCGCGATCGTCAGGTCCTTCGCAAGCTGCGCATCGGTGCGTTTCTCGAAGGCCTCGACACGGTTCCAGAAGGCTTCCGATGCGCCCGAAACCGCGCGGTCGGCAATCAGCGTTCGCGCCCAATCCGGAGCATCCGCCGGCAGCGAGAATTCCTCATGCAGCAGGCCCTGCTTTCGGGTGTAGTCGATGGTGCGAGCCTCGCGCTCATAGTCCATTTTGGCGCAGTGCCTGTAGGCCGCCGACAGCACGGCGCTGCGGCCTTCGCCGCGGCCGACGATGCTGACGGAGAAATGGGCAATGGCCACGGTGCGAGAAACTCCCGGTTCAAACCTCGTTCTCTCGTAAGAAGCGGCCCCGCCAGGGTGGCAAAAGGCACGTCGCGACAGCGACGTATAATTGCGCCCTTGGATCCGCTCTTATCGAGCGGCGGGATCATGCCCCAAAGCGTCGGCCTTGCCGACATGCAGATCTGCACCTTGGCCTGACGGCCCTTTCGGGAGAGTCTGGTGCTCAAGAGACAACACCAGATCCCCAAAGGAGCGGCGTCCGGAATGAAGAAGCCATCATCGAAGATCAGGGAAGAAATCGCCCGGCTGCAGGAACAGCTGAAAGCCGCCGAGATACGCGAGGCCGAACGGATCGGTCGCGTCGCACTGAGGGCGGGCCTGGGCGAGATCGAGATCGACGAGGCCGAGCTACAGGCGGCGTTCGAGCAGGTTGCCCAGCGGTTTCGCGGAGGCAAGGGAATTGCAACCGGAAGAAGAATGCCGGGGACGGCAGTTCCGGTGGCGCATCGCCCACGAAGGACGAGACTGGCGCGGCTCAGAGCAGCGCTGGCGAGGCTTGAGCGGATGGCGAAGGTGATGACGTCAGACGCGCGAAAGAAAGACGCGCGGGAAAAAATCGAGCTCGGCGGCCTGATCGTCAAAGCGGGCCTGCGTTACGAGAAGCGGGCGCTGCTGCTCGGAATGCTGATCGATGCAACGGCGCGCATTCGGGGCGATGACAGCGAGCGAGTGCGGCTGACGGCGATCGGGGCGGAGGCGTTCGGCCATGACCCCGAATAAGTTTCTGCTCGCCATTTTGCCCGCGACGATCATGATCGCAGCAACCATCCTGGTTCCCGGCATCGAGCAGTGGCTCGCAGGCTTCGGCAAGACGGCGCAGGCGAAGCTAATGCTTGGTCGTGTCGGTCTAGCGCTTCCCTATGCGATCGCCGCCGGCGCCGGGGTGATGTTCCTGTTTGCTGCGAACGGTGCGGTGTACATCAAGGCTGCGGGCTGGAGCGTTGTGACGGGAAGCGTCGCGGTCATACTGATCGCCGCGCTGCGCGAAACGATGCGGCTTCTCGGCATCGACGCAAATGTGCCGGCTGGCCAGTCGGTCCTCGCCTATGTCGATCCGTCGGCGGCAATCGGCACGGCGGCTGCGGTGCTCTCCGGGATCTTCGCGATGCGGGTTGCGGTCAGTGGCAATGCGGCATTTGCGAGAGCCGAGCCACGGCGGGTTCGGGAAAACGCGCGGTTCATGGCGATGCCGACTGGATGAGCATGGCGGACGCGGCAAAGCTGTTTCCGGACAGCGGCGGCATCGTTGTTGGCGAGCGTTACCGCGTCGATCGTGACAGCGTCGGAGCAACGGCGTTCCGCGCTGACGCCGCCGAGAGCTGGGGCACCGGCGGCAAGTCATCATTGCTCTGCTTCGACGGCTCCTTCGGCTCGTCGCACGGCATCGTCTTTGCCGGCTCCGGCGGCTTCAAGACGACTTCGGTGACGGTTCCGACGTCACTCAAATGGGGCGGCAGCCTGGTCGTGCTCGATCCGTCCAGCGAGGTGGCGCCGATGGTCATCGACCACCGCCGCAAGGCGGGTCGCAAGGTGATCGTCCTTGATCCGGAGACGCCGGCGATCGGCTTCAACGCGCTCGACTGGATCGGCCGCTTCGGAGCGACGAAGGAAGAAGATATCGTTGCGGTCGCCACCTGGATCATGACCGACAATGCACGGGCGGCATCGGCGCGCGACGACTTCTTCCGTGCCTCGGCCATGCAGCTTTTGACCGCCCTTATCGCCGACGTTTGTCTGTCCGGCAATACCGACGAGAAGGAGCAGACGTTGCGGCGCGTGCGGGCCAATCTATCCGAGCCGGAACCGAAGCTGCGCGAGCGGCTGACGCGCATCTACGAAGGCTCGGAGTCCGCCTTCGTCAAGGAGAACGTGGCAGTGTTCGTCAACATGACGCCGGAGACGTTTTCCGGGGTCTACGCCAATGCGGTCAAGGAAACGCACTGGCTTTCCTATCCGAACTATGCGGCGCTCGTCTCAGGCAACAGCTTCTCCACCGATGAGCTTGCGAAAGGCGAGACCGACATCTTCATTGCGCTCGATCTGAAAGTGCTGGAAGCGCATCCAGGCCTCGCGCGCGTCGTCATCGGCTCTTTCCTGAACGCGCTCTATAATCGCAATGGCGAGGTGACGGGTCGGACGCTCTTCTTGCTCGATGAGGTGGCTCGGCTCGGCTACCTCCGCATCCTCGAAACCGCGCGCGACGCGGGACGCAAATACGGGATCAGCCTGACGCTGATCTTCCAGTCGATCGGCCAGATGCGCGAAGCCTATGGCGGCCGCGACGCCAGCTCGAAATGGTTCGAGTCCGCGTCCTGGATTTCCTTTGCAGCAATCAACGATCCCGAGACGGCCGACTATCTGTCGCGGCGCTGTGGCGAGACCACCATCGAGGTCGATCAGACAAGCCGCACCAGCCAGTCGTCTGGGGCGTCGCGCTCGCGCTCAAAGCAGCTGAGCCGCCGGCCGCTTATCCTGCCCTACGAGGTCATGCAGATGCGCGGCGATGAGCAGATCGTGTTCACCTCCGGCAATCCGCCGCTGCGATGTGGCCGCGCGATCTGGTTTCGCCGATCCGACATGACGGCGTGCGTCGGCGACAACCGTTTCCACACGAGACGGGAAGCGGCGGAACAGCGCATGTGAGTGCAATCGCGCGGAAAGAAACAGACAATGCGATATTGGGAAGCGTGCGAGGCACAGGTGACGGCGGCAGAGGCAATCGCGGAATGCCGCAAGCATCAGATCGTCGCCGTTGTGCGCGAAACCGATTCCGCGCTCGTCGATCAGGAGATCGGAGACGTCATCGCCCACGCGGATGAGCATGGGGAGTATTATGGCGCCGATATTCTCGGCTATCTCGGATACTGACCGATGGCTTCCGGCACGTGCGGGAGGATCGTTACCGGGATGGGCGAAGACCAGATTTGGGCTTCGTTCGCGGACGCGAATAGAGCCGTGTGCGAAAGCGCCCCGCCCGAATCTGCACCCGCGACACTTCACCAGATTGAATCGATCCGGGGTGACCGATTCATATCTCTCGTTGGACGTGAGCGGCACAATCTCCGATTCTGGCGCCATGATCGCGCAACCCTACCATCTCTATATTGAGCGCACCGAACCCGAACGAAACATGGCGCGGTTCTATGCCGTCTCGATCGAGCCGACGCTGTTTGGCGACACATGTCTGACGCGGCGATGGGGACGGATTGGAGGCAAGGGGCAGATGAAGGTTCATCACTTCGCGCAGGAGAAGGAAGCGGTCGAACTCTTCCTTGATCTTGTGCGGCAGAAACGCCATCGGGGTATTCCACGAGACCGATATCTGTCAGCAACTCATCGAACACTGATCGATGATATCCGGCGGTGATCTCGAGCATAGTGAAACGGACAGCATGGCATTCAAGCGCAGCAAGAAACACGAACAGAGCAGACGCGCGCACGCCATCACAAGGACCATTACTGCCGTGGCTGTTGCGTTCACGTTCAATTCTACGCCCTCGGTCGGTACGGCGCTGGCCAAGACACTCACGCAGGCGATTGTAGTGAAAGCCGTCTTCCGCAAATGTGAAGCCGGCAACCGGACGACCTGTGTCGTCGACGGAGACACGCTCTGGATCAGAGGCGAAAAGATCCGTGTTGCCGATATCGATACTCCTGAGGTCAGCGAGCCGAAGTGCGCATCTGAGCTGGCACTTGGACGTCGCGCGACGGACCGGCTGATCGAGCTTGTCAATCAGGCGCCTTTCCAATTCCATGCCTGGCCGGCCCGTGACAAAGACCGATACGGTCGTAAGCTCCGTGTCCTCATTCGGAATGGAAAGAGCCTGGGCAATATCCTGGTATCGGAAGGCTTGGCGCGCACATGGTCCGGCCGGCGGCAACCGTGGTGCTGAATGGCCCGTTTCGGCGGGCCACTCGGTTATGCCATCAGTGTCGGCGTGTGCCGTCGCGCTCGAAGGCAATCTCGATTTCGATGAAGAACGGGATCTTGATCGCGAGCTTCAGGCCGAGTTTGCCCTTGCGAAAGAAATGACAGATGACCTTGCCGAGGTTGCGAAGCTGGCGGCCGGTGGCTGAGAGGAATTGGGCGAGACGTTGCATGATGTTTTCTCCTTGTCGATTGCGGATATCGCGGGGATAGGCCGCGGGCCGGGTCAAGGAGGGGAGCACCATTCTGGCCGCAGCAAAGCGGAGGACTTCGGAGGCGCCTGAGTTTTGGATCGCGAGGAGCCGCAGGGCGGGGAAAACTCTCGCGACGACGGGTTGCTGCCCGACGACCGGCCTGCAACATCCCGGGTGTCGATAGCCACTGTCGACAAGGAGAAATGCGATACCTGTCACCGCAGCTGGCGTCGAAACAGGCCGACAGGTGTAAAAATGAGACATGTTGGGCGCCGCTCAGAAAGGCGGCTCCGCTTCAAGGCGCCCATCCTGTTCGGCAATGATGACGGCCAGTTCGGCCTGAGCGCATTCCAGGTCGGCCTTGATCTTGCGGCGCTCGCTGGCGTCAAATGCGTTTCGAAGCTCCAGGCGCAGTTCCTCTATTTGGATTTCCAGGGCGTATGTCATCGTCAGTTCTCCTGATTTCGTGAAAGACGACGACAGCGGCCGGGAGGAGATGGCGGGGTCAGGGATCGCGCAAGCGACCGGCAGTGCCGGGGAGTGGGGGAGCCGATTTTCGGAAGGTGCTGCCAGGCGCCTGGAGAAAATTGGGGGTTACCGCTCATCCTTGAGGCCGGTATCGCCGAGCGGCACAATGCCGGGTTCTGAGCAGCTATCCCTCCCTCCCGTGTGGCACCAAAAAAAGCCGGAGACGGGCTCGACGCCCGTCTCCGGCTTGGGTCTCAGAGTAGAGGAAGCCCCGCCTCGTCGGGCGGGGCCTGGACCTTTCAGTCGCGGTTCGGGCGGGACCAAATCAGCTGGTAGCCGTCCTCGCCTTCGACTTCAGTCAGCGTCGCGTAGATCGGAGCGGGGAAGCTCGGATCGTCGAGCTTGACCGAGAGGTAGTCGCGGTCGGTCTGCTCGGAGCGCTTCTGCCAGGCGGCGCCCAGCTCCACGGCCCCTGCGTAGATGCGAAAGTGCGGCCCCTTGTCGGAGGGATTTTCGACGCGGGCGATGCGAGCCTTGACGTTGAGGGCGAGTGTGCGGATCGAGCCGTTGAAGCCGGTTTCGGTGGTGGTGAAGGTGCCGATAGTTGCCATTGTCGTATTCCTTTGCTGTTTCGGGCCGCGCCCATCGTGGCCTCATATGAGGAGCCACTCGTCAAGTTGCTGTTCGAGCGGCAGGTTGGGTTTGTTGTGACGCCCCAGGTACAGGGCGTCACACTGGGAAAGGTCAGTCACCGGAGCGGCGGTTCGGCCGCGACCAGATGAGGCTGAAGGCCTTGCCATCTTCGTCTTCGACCAGATTGGCGTAGAGCGGAGCGGTGAAGCTCGGGTCGTCGAGCTTGAGGCCGAGGTAGTTGCGGCCCTCGTTAGACTGCTTCGACCAGGCGGCTCCGATTTCGATGCGGCCGACGAAGACGCGGTGGCTGGGAGCGTTGTCGCCGCTGGAGCGCGTATCCGAAACGATGCGGACGTTCTTGGTCTGGAGGGAAAGGGTGACGATCTCGCCGCTGAAGTCGTTGCCGGATTGCTGAAAGGTTCCGATGGTAGCCATTGTCGTTCTCCTTACTGAGTTGCCGAAGCCGCCCCTTGCGACCTCGATAGCGGTCGTGAGGCGCCGATCTGGCCGACTGCATCCCAAAGGGACCGCAGCGCTAGCGCAGGACGGCGAAAGCCGGACTTGTTGTCCCGCGAGGAATGCAGCAAAGCTGCAGGGGAAGAAGTTCGGCGAAGCCGTTGCAGGTCTAGGACAGATTGGCGTCAGACCCGCCTGAAGAGAGGTCGCAAGGGGCGGCTTCCCGGACACCGGTCTCGCGAGAACGATGCTGGCAACGGACTTCCAATCGTGAGCCGGCACTGCTGGCAGTTCTAAATTCGCCCGGTGAACCTTGGTCTGAGCCCGTTTTTGATCCGCGCCACGCACGTATCAACCTCATATCCGGTCGCCGTTTCCAACGGCCGCACCATAATCCCGCCTGCGGCGGCGAGGGCTCAGGAGGACGAGACCATTCTCGATGACGGCGTTTGAAGCCAGGCCGCGGTGCGGTCGTCCACCTGGTTCCGGCGAGGCTGATCAGGCCTGTGCCGAACTGGTATGCACTTACCTGGTCACGGCCTGATTACCGCGCCCTCGATCACGACGCCCGCGCTGGTGTACTTCCAAAGTGCCACCACCAGCTTACGCGCCAGCGCCGTGATCATCACCTTCTTGAAGCGGCCACCGTTTTGCGCGACGCGCTCATTGAACCAACGACTGAGCGTTGATGATGGCTGGTGCCTCAGCCAAAGCCAGGCCATCTCCAGCAGAGTTGATCGGAGGCGAGGATTCCCGGACTTGCCGATCCCCTGCTCACGGTCAATCGAACCACTCTGCCAAGGCGTTGGTGCTAAACCCGCATAAGCGGCAACCTGCCGCCGGTTGTCGAAGTGCCGGAACAGACCCTCGCCCCACAGCACCGCAGCGAACTCGGGCCCGATGCCGACGACCTTTGACAGCAAAACCACTTCGCGAGCAGATTGCCGTTCACTGGCAAGCATGTCGTCGCGCTCTGCCTCGACCTCCCTGATCTGATCGATCAGCAGTTCCATGCGGTCAAACTCTCGCAGGACCTGTCGCTTCATGTTCGGGGGCAAAGGCCGCCCGTCGCCCGTGCGAAGCATCTCCAGCTGCTCTCGTCGATCGCGACGCGAGGGATCGTAACCGGTGACGCCCTGCGAGAAGAGCAGACCTTTGATACGATTGCTGTGTCGGATACGCTCTTCCATCAGAACTTTCCGCTCCCGCACGATGCGCCGACGATCTTCTTCCTCCGGATTCGGAACTCGCAACATCGAGCAGACGCGCGGCTCTCCGCGCTTGAACGCAAGCAAAGCTCGGATCAAACTCTCCCCGTCTAACCTATCGGTCTTCACCCGCCTTTTGCGGCGTGACGTGGCAATCGAGGCTGCATCAACGACATGGCTATCATAACCCTCGGCTATCAGCGCGCGGTGAACCCAGAAGCCATCGAGGCCGGCCTCCTGGATGATAACGAATGGATAGTGACGACCGGTTCGGTCGTAAGCCCTCCGCTTCAGGGCCATGAACTGGGCAAAGAGGCTGCCAATGTCGCCTCCGGCGATAATGTGGCGGGACATCTTGTCACCGGCGCCCGGTGACATCGTGGTTAGCAGCCACGTCTTCTTGCTCAATTCGATCGAGGCGAAGATCGCACCGAGTTCACCTCGAGGAGTATCTGCTGCATGAGCATTATCTTGCGACATCGTCCTGCTCCTTTCCGCAACGGCGTTGACGTCAACCAGATCAGAACAGATCGCCGCCATTACTCATAGGATCTCGATGGCTGTTGCAAGGATCGGGGACGATCGGACCGCACCCGGAGGGCCGAAATGAAATGAAGGGCGGCCAGGAGAAACTTTGTTGCCCCGCGAGGAATGGCGGCATTGCCGTCAGGGGAAGAAAGTTTTGCAAGGCCGTTGCGGGAAGACGATCGAGGCGAAGCCGGTCTTCGATCAGACATGCCTCATCGAGCCCGCGAAGGACGTGGCTTGCTGCAGTGCTCGAAGGGATATGACAATGGCAGCCCGTCCCCGACGCCTGCCCGGACGCTGCATAGATCGGTCCGCTATCTTGTCCACACACCAAGCCCAGGCCTGGCAGAACCACCGAGCGCAGGGCGTTGCATTGCCCAATCTCAGCGTTATCGTCGCGCCTTGCGATTCGTCGCCTGGAGGATCTATGCGTCAGCAGCCAAAGCCGTTTATCGTCGAAATCAAGCCGTCCCGGAAGCTCAAGCCGATCGACCGGCAAACCTCGATCTGGGGCAAACTGAACCTCAGGGCCGATCGTGACGCGCCCACCGCGACCGTCGGCCAAGTCTTGCCGGCCGCTGGCGAGGCCAACGACCGGCGCTGACCAGTCTCAAGCAGCGAGCCGCTGGCCGGCGGCGTCCGGCTGCAGGCCATGCAGAAAGCTCACAGCCCGTTGCGCATGCGCCGCCGCTGCAAAGATCGCCTTTCGGTCGTCCTGAAGCACAGTCACCCAGGACTTGATGTAACTGGCGTGATCGGGCCGCGGCTCCAGTTCTGGAACAATGCCGAGGTCGGCGCAGAGGAAAGAACTCCCAAGCTCGACCAGCATTTCCTCGAAGGCCCTGTCGCCGCGATCTTTATGGTAGCGGCTCAGATCCCGGTTCAGCCGATCGGGAGCCGCAGTCCAATGCAATGTTTCATGCGCCCGGGTGGCAACGAATGAAGCCATATCCTTGAAAGATTCCGGCTGCGGCAGTTGGATGTGGTCCGTAACCGGAGCGTAGTAGGCCTTGTCGCCGCCATAGCGCACGACGGCGCCCGTGTTGTCGAAGAAGCGGTCGGCGTGTTCGATACGTTCGAACGGCTCGGCGACCGGATCGGGTCGCTGGTAAAACTGATCCGGCAGACCCTCCACCTGGTCGCAGTTGAACACCGAGTAGGTTTTGAGGAAGGGTATGTCGCGCTCGATGTCGTCGCCTCTTGCGTCCTTCTCGGTCTTCGTGAAGCGGCTGGCATAGACGACGGTGGCGCCAGTTTCACCCTTGCGGATTTGCGCGCCAAGTTCGTTGGCCTGCCTCAGCGTCATCCAGGTGGGCGACGAAAATCCCCGGGCGATGCTCTCAGACCAGAGGAGCAGCACATTGATGCCCGAATAGGGCGTACCGTTGTGGCGGAGCGGCCGAGTGATCCGCCCGGAGGCACTGCCGGCGCTCCAGGGCTGCACCCAAGGTCGAACGCCGTTCTCGAGGTCGGCGACGATCCGGTCTGTAATCCGCGCATAGATGTCGGTGCGAGGTTCGTTTTTCCTATTCGTCATGTTCTTGGACTCCATCATCGGGCCACGACCATCGCGGCCCGTCACGGAGGTTCATGAGCCGGGGTACTCGGGCAGCGAATGCACCGAAGGCCGCAACGTCAGTGGAGGACGGCAAAGCCGTTGCGATTTGCTGCCGGCCCCGGCAGAACCGACAACCGGGACGGGCCGCGCATGGCCTCGCATCGTCCTTTTCCAGCTCATACTTCCGAGCCGCGGGAAACTTACCCGTGGACATGATGAGAGGCTGGCTCGCGAGGAGCCAGCCATCGTCGGAGCAGGGGAAAAGGCGGGACCGCAGCCCCGCCGGGGAGTGATCAGCCAAGTGCGGCCATCTGGGCCTCGGCCGCCTTGCGGTCGAGTGAGGCGCCGGGGTTTTCGACCGGGCGATCGAAGGGCTTCCAGACCTCGCCAACGATCTGCTCGTAGGCGGCGACAGCGCCCTCAGCGGCCATCCGGAGCGAAAAGGCCTGGATGCCCATGTCGGCTGCGAACTCACGCTTGCGCTGGGCGGCGCTGTCGTAGCCGACAGGACCATCGAGGTCCTCGTCCCGGGCATCATTGGCCGCCTTGGCGGTGGCGTCGCGAGCCTCGGAGACGGCGCGGGAGTAGAACTGGCCGGCGCCATGCGCGGACCCGACATAGGCGCCGACGATGCGCTGCAGATGGATCTGCATGGCGCGTTCGCCGAGCCCGTCGGAAAGACTGTCGGCGGTTTCGATGATCAGGCGCTCATGCAGGTCGCGGACACCATCGCCGTCGATCACGGCGGTTCCGAAACTTTCGGCGATCGCCATCGCCTGGGCGGCGTCCGGGCAGGTGAGCCGGACCATTTCCAGGGTGGCGCCCTTTCGAAGCTGTACGACGCGCGCTGACTGGCGGGTTTGGGTTGCGGGCTTTGCCATGGGTTCGTCCTTTCTCAGTTTCCTCCGAAGCGGCTCCGGCCCTTGCCGGTCTGCCTTTCGGTGCGGTCAAAGGAACCGGCGGAAGACGGGCGTATCAGGGTCCGGGCCTGCCTGGACGAGCGAAGCCGGGCCTGCGTGCAAGCAGGGTAAAACCCTTGCGCGGCGCGCGGTCCTGCTTTGCCGAGGACGGCGGGATCCGGCCGCCGCGCGGCGCGATAGCGGCCTTGAAACGAACGGCCGGCGGTTCAGACCGCAGCAAAACCGAAGGGCGGTCCGGCAAGGGATGCTCCGACCGGAATGACATGAGCAAGACGACCTGCAGCAAATCGCAACCAACCCGCCAAGAGCGGCTTGGGGGCTCGACGGGCGATCCCACAAACGCCCGACTCATGGGAGCCGTCGCCGGTGCGATTGTGGTTGCAAGTGACTGCCGAGTTCGAGCGACCATCCGGTGAACCGGGCACCAGATCCAGCGTCTCAGCGGTCAGCCCGACTCATCCGCATCTTGCCGGGCGGCGTAACGCTTCGGCAGACGATAGGACTGCAGCCAGGTCGGCCCATGGGAATTGCGCAAGCGACGCAAGGTGCCGCCATCGTCGTGGGGCGCGCCGCCCATCCAGACATGGTTGAGGATGCTCTTCCAGCGTCGGCCGTGCTTGACAGCATAGGCTTGAAGCGCCCGTTCCTCTTCGGCAGTCAATGGGGGCAGCTTTGCGAACCTCGACCGCATCGTGACTGGCTTCGTTGCGGTTGGCTTTGCCTCCTCTGCGGCGATCAGCCTGTTGAGTTCAGCCACACCGGCTCTCAGGCATTCGGCCCCGTCAAGGTGGCGGAACCGCATCCAGAATTCCGTCCGCTCCTCAGGCGTCGCGCCGATGCCTGCCCTTTGCTCCAGTTCGCCGATGGTGCTCATGTCCGTACACCTTCCCTTGGCAGCTCGCTGCCTCCATCAGTCCGACCCGGAGGCAGCGGGTGACGTGTTCGCAGCGCTGCGATTGCCGCGTCCTGCCGGGCGAGCTTTCGCGTGAGCGCATCGACTTCAGGCTGACGCTCGGCCGTCAGAGCTGCCAGATTTGCGCGGTAGCGTTCGAGGAATGCGCCCGGCTCCGGCGGCTTGCCGCGGCGGTAGCCAGGCTGGCGCCGGCCAAGCAGTGGAATAAGCGCAGTCATGCGCCGCGTGATCTGCCGATCGATGAGATCGAGCTGGTGCTGTGTTTGCCACCGCGCTGCTTGCATGCGGGTTAGCTGCGCCGCCTGTTGCTGAGGATCGGCCATCACGCCACCCTCCCGCGCCAACCGGCGAAACTTGAGGGGCCGTCATAGGCGGCATGCTTCGCCTCATCGATGACGAAACCGAAGCGGCCGACTGCATAGTCATCGCTCGGCACAAGGAAGCGGCGCTCGTCCACATGGTCGCCGCGCTTGCCGCCGATCGTGGCGATCACCTCCGTCTTCCCGGGATGATGGTCTGACCGCAGGGCCGAAATGACGATCCAGCCAGCATGCTTCCGCGCGAACGCTCGTCGGTCCTTCTCGTGGGACTCGCCTGGCGCAAGCGTGTGACCGTGGATCGCTTCCCAGGCATCCGGCCAACTGTCGCGGATCGTCTTGTCGGCGCACCTGCGTTCGTACGCCGTGAACAGGTCCGGAAAAGTCAGGGCGACGACCGCCCAGGCAACGTCCTCCTCGTAGAAACCGTTCTCGACCCGAAGCGTCGGATGGACAGAGGCGTTTCGGGAGGGCGAGAGTTTGAAGCCGCCATGGCCAGCGGTTATATGGAAGACGATACCCTCGGCGTAGACGGTGGCGTCTTGCGACGGACCCCAAGGCGTGCTGCAGGTCATTCGCACGCTCTGTCGGGAAAGCACTCGCAGCTCGCGGCAATGTTCCGCCTGCTCGATCATGCGGTCGCGAAAGGCTGCTTCGTCGGCGACCGCGCCATGATGGGAATAGAAATCCTCGCGCGTAAGGGTGGCGAGCGGCCGTGACACGCGCCAAGCACTGGCGAGAAGGTAGCCCCCATCACGGGCGGGCACCATGGCAAAGACGAGATCGCCGATACGCGCGACAGCCATGCCGTCGGTGGCTCTGGCGAATTCCACCCCTAAATCTTCAGGGGTGGAGACCTCTGTGAGTATCGAGGGCGCCGGGTTCATGCCGCGACCCTCCCTTCGACGTGATCGGCGGCAACCTCGTCGGCGGTCACCTCGTCCAGAACGGCATGGGGATAGCCGTGCCGGGTGAGCCATTCCTCGGCCGCCGGCCGATCGACGGCGAGATGGACGAGTTCAGCGTGTGCGCCGGCGCGATCGAAGACGCGAACAGATCCGAGCGCCGGTCGCTCAATGACTTTGAACGTGAGCGTGCTGTCGAGCGAGAAGGTGCGGTGGATGCGAATGGCGATGACGCCATTTGCGCCGAGATCGCCCTCGTGGAGCGTGAAATACGCTGAGAGGCTGGTGGCGCCGAGGCTGCGCTCGCCCTCCTTGCGGATCAGCCGGCCCTGGCTGTTGCGGGTCTTCCAGACGGCGAGCTTTTTCTTGAACCGCTCTGGTGGTTGTGGGGTGCCATCCGACCAGGCGACGACGGATCCGATCGGAGCGAGATCATAAATCAGTGACGCAGACATTGCGCATCCTCCTTCAAGGTTTGCAGGTGGTGGAAACGAAACCGCCGCCGGGGCGACCGGCGGCGGAAGAGCAAGCGGGAAGAACGGTGCGGCTATTCCGCCGCGATCCCGTAGGCGGTTTCCTCCTCGTCGGAGGCATCATCAGTTTCAGTCACCGAACCGGCGTCGGGGTCTTGTTGATCCGGACCCGGTGCGTCTGAACCGTCGGCGTCGCCGCTATCGTCCGGCTGCACATCGCCGCCGATATCGCCGGTCGCCTCTTCGGCCAAGCCACTTTCCTCGTCGGGGGCATCGGCGTGCTTCAGGAGATCGGCGATGTCCTTCGGGTCAGGCGCAAACAGCGCCGCCGGAATGACGAAGGTTGCCTCAGTCGATGCGAAGCGGTCGACAAGGGCTGCGCGGGTTTCGCGGACCCGCGCCCGGGGCTGAACGTTGGCCTCCTTGGCCGCGGCCCCCAGCGCCTGGCGCGACAGGCAAAGGAGGAAATCCTCTGTTCCCATGTTCGGCAAGAAGCCGTCCGCCCCAATCGCCTCGCCGGCGATGCGCGAGACGACGCCGCTGTTCGACATGCCGCGCCGGCAAGAGAGCACGTCGATGAGCACCGAACGGGCCGTGACGCGCACGCTGTCCATGTCGAACGATAGCCTGCCGTCCGTGGAATAAAGATGCGCGACATGACGCTGGAACCGCTTCGAGCCAAACACGGTGTCGTTAGAGCCGGAATCGACCCGGACGTTCGTGCCGGCAAACGCCATGACCAACAAAGCCATCAGCATGTCGTCCTCGATCGGGGCGCGGGCCAGCGCCTCATGCAGGGCATCGGTGCGGAAATCACCGATCATGTCCTGGCCCTTCTGCGTGACGTCGGGCCTGGTCTTTCCGGCGACCGCCACCCCGTCGTTGGCCTCCTCTGCCCCGTCGCCTGCCGGGCCGGTCTGACCGGCGGACTTCCTGCCCTCCGGCATTCGATAATGCACGCTCTGCACCTTGCCCTCGCGATCGAGATACATTGCGGTGCAGTCGCCTTTGCCCGGCTTGCCGTACACACGCTCCGCCTTCTTCGGCAGGTCCGGCTGGCCCCAATTGTTGACCTCGACGATCGCACCTTTCTTCGGGAGGTTGCTCGACATCCATTCTTGCTGGGCGCCAAGAAACGCCTCGACATTGGTGGTGTAGCGATTGTCCTCATCCGCAGGAGCAAACAGGTCCTCCGCCCACTCGATGCCATAGGCTTGGCGCAGATCGTCGCCGAAACTCGCGTCCCGCGCATACATGCGGGTTTTCGAGAGGCTGTTGGCGACCTGCCACCAGGCAGCGGTGTCACCCTTTTTCGGCTTGTGCGCCTTCCAGACCTCTTTCTGCTCGTCGTGCGAGGCAGCCGCGATCGTCCTGAGCTGCTGCTCGTTCGGCATATCGCCCTTGGCCATCTGATCGAGCATGGCGGGAAGCACGTTTGCGAGCAGTCGCAGCTTGCGGATCTGCCGAACGGGCAGCGCGAGCGCCACGGCGATCGCCTCCTCGGTCCAGCCGAGCGCGACCAGCCGCTCGATGCCGCGCCATTGATCGATGGGATTGAGCGGCTCGCGAGCGATATTCTCGATCATCGAGCGCATTGCGCCGTTGTCGTTGGCCGCGTCAGCTACGAGGACGTCGATCTCTTCGAGCCCGGCGGCGATCGCCTGGCGCACGCGGCGGTGGCCCGCCTGAATGACGAAGCCATTGCCGCCTTCGGCCTCCGGTGAGACGACCGGCGGCTGGATAATGCCGACCGCTTTTACCGTCGCCAGCAGCAGGACATCGGCCTGCGGGGAAGATTTCGAGCGGCGGGCATCGTCGGGATTGTCCTTCAGCGCACGCGGGTCGAGTTTCAGGATATGCATCTGGAAAGCTCCTCTTGTCCGGGTTCGGCGCGGCGACCTGCCGCTCCTTCATGTCTTCATTCCTCTCGAAGACATCTTCCGGAGCGCGGGGCGGGCAGGCCGGCGCAACTGCGGCCGAGCATTCCTGCCGCGAAGGGTAAGCGGGGCTCATGGCCCTGCGAGGACGAGTGGCCGGGATTGCGAGCGGCGCGGTTGAGCGTCAGCGGCGATGGGCGGACCGATCTGCGAACGGGAATTCTCTCCCTTCTCATTCCTGCTTTTCCCACTTCCTGCGCGCGGAACGCGACTGACTATTCATCAGAGGCGGTTGCACCCATCGTCGTTCCAATGGCAAAAGGACGCGGGCGATTGCATCCACGACCGATCCCGCCGGTCGAGACGATGGGAAAAATCGCAAAGGGGACGGCCGAAAATTCGGCCTGTCTCTCGCCCTCACGAACACCCTGAAGCTATTCCTGGAGAAATCCAATTCGACATGGACGATGAAATCGAGAAACTTGTAGACGCGCTTGACTGGACGTGCGGCATGATCGCCCAGAGCGGCCCTGACGATCGGCAGCGGATTGCAGTGGCCTACGGCGAGGCGCAAGACTTGATCACCGGCATCCCGCTTGACGGCGTCGACGCCCGACCGCGCATCGTTGCCTGCCTGCAGCGCTCCAATAACTATCGAGCGGTGGAAGACATCGCCTGCGTCGGTTGGATACTGACAGCTATCCAGCAGCGGGTGAACGAACGGACACTTCCCGACTGGCGCCAGTTCCGCAAGGTCATCAAGGAGACTTTGAAACTGTTGCCGCTGTCCGGGCCCACGATGCGTTGAAGAAAACCGCCTGGAGACCGGGCGATCACCTAGCCCAAGCTGCGACTGCGACAGCAACGACTGCTTCGGTAACGAGCCCATATATGATGACCGGAGAACCCAACGAGCAGGCGTTTTGACTCGGCAGGGACTTGCTTAGCGCAAAAAAAGAGGGCCAGCGGAGACCGCGGCCCTTTAAGTGTGAAGGTCAATAAACCTCCAGAGGGGAACAGCCGATGCGGCGGCGCTGGGAGGAGACACCGCGAAATGCATCAGCTGTGTGCAGGATGCCTGCTTTTTGTCCAAACGCAAATCATTTATTGTGCAATGCAGTCATGCGCATGCTGCACTGCACTGCACTCGATCAGCTTTCAGGCGGCCCGCCCAATCGCGGGCGATATCCGCCTGCACATCCGCTGCAAGCGCCCTTTCCACCTCGGCTAACTGCCGGCGCTTGTCTGCCAACTCTCCTGAAAAGGCAAACACTCCACCCAGTCGTGATTGGTAGGAGGCGAGCCGCCGGCGTGATTCCACGAGCCGATGACGATACCGCTCGCGCTCCTCCTCGAAGCCGCCAAGCGCATGTTCGAGCCTGGAGACCGCACCGAGTGGCGTGACCGTGACGGCGAGATCGATCTCGTGATCGGCGCCGGTCCGCTTCAACAGCGTCTGATATCGATAGCCCTCCCCTCTGCCGAAACGCTTGCCCTCGTAGACGAGATCGAAGCCGCCGATCGCGGCGATCGGAACCCTGCCCTCCTGCTGCAGCTGCACCAGGGTAAGGATCTCCTTCATCAATGCGCGGCCGGCGGATTTTCGGTCGTCGTGGTGATTGCCGTCGACTGTCATGGCGAATAGATCTCCCGCCGTCGGCACCAGGCTCGAAATGTCTTGGCCGACCTCCTCGATGCGCCGCACCGAGGTGTCGATGTCGCGCTCGGCGTCTCGGATCTGTCGGCGGATGGCGAACTGATCGTCTTCATGCGCGGCGCGAAGCCGCTCAAGACGGGCGATGTCGGACTCGAGGCCGGCCTTCTGCATCAGGCGCTGATCGCCGGAGGCAATTGCTTTTGCCATTGCGAACTGGTTCGCCTGCCCCTCGCCGAGATCATCGAGCCGCCGGATCGACGTGTCGCCGGAAAGGGCAGCGGCAATGAAGCGGGCCTTGCGCTCGTTGTTTTGCCACATGGTCGCGTCGAGCGATCCTTCGGTGGCATAGGCGAAGATGTCGACCTCGTCATGCTGGTTGCCCTGTCGCACGATGCGCCCTTCGCGTTGCTCGATCTGCGACGGCAGCCAGGGAACGTCGAGATGATGCAAGGCCTTCAGCCGCAGCTGCGCGTTGACGCCGGTGCCCATCGTCCCGGAGGAGCCGATCAGGAAGCGGACTTTTCCCGCACGCACATCACCGAACAGCCGCTGCTTGGCCTCCGCCTTGCGATAATCCTGCATGAAGGCGATTTCGGCGGCGGGCACACCGCGACGGACGAGCTCATCGCGGATCCAGCGATAGGCGGAAAACCCTCTCGTCTTCTCCACACTGATCGTGCCGAGATCGGAAAAGATCATCTGTGCTGCGCCTGGAAGTTCGAACAGCTTGCCGTCGCGGCGGACATAGGTGTTTGCAGCAGTCTCCTTCCATATCCTCAGGGCATTGGCGATCAGGCTGTTGAGCTTGTTGTCCGGCTCGTTATCATTGTCGGCATCGACCAGGCGCAGGTCGATCGCCGCATGGCGTCCATCGGTGATGACCGACAACAGGATGTCGTCGCCGGGCTCCGGCGGCCGGTCGCGCTCCTCGATCGCCTTTATACGGGCGTCGAGCACCGTTTGATAGCGCTTGAACGCAGCCGTCGGCCTGGAGGTCACGATCTGGCGCTTGCCGGTCGAGATCTCAGGCACCTTCACATACCGGCGCAGGTCCTCCGGCATCACGACATCACCAAACGAGCGGAACATGGCGATGAGCTCGGGGACGTTGACGAAGCTCGCGAAACGCGAGACTGGCTTATACTTGCCTGACGGCTGCAGCTCGAGCTCGGTCGTGGTGTCGCCGAAGGTCGAGGCCCAGGCGTCGAATTTGTGCAGTCCACGCTCCATAAGTGCTGCATGATCCATCAGCCGCTGTACGGTGAACATTTCGCCGAGCGTGTTGGTGATCGGCGTGCCCGAGGCCAGCACCAGCGCCCGGCCCGGGTTCTTCGTCTCAATGAAGCGGGATTTGACATAGAGATCCCAGGCGCGCTGCGAACCGTTCGGATCGACGCCTTTCAGGGTCGACATGTTGGTGGCGAAGGAGAGTTTTCTGAACTCCTGCGCCTCATCGACGACGATCTGATCGACGCCGATCTCGGCGATGGTCAAGAGATCGTCCTTGCGGGTCGAGAGCGCTTCCAGCCGCTCCTGCAAACCCTCTTTCAGACGCTCGAGGCGCTTGCGCGAGACCCGGTCGTCGCTTTCGACCTTCGTGAGGAGCGTCTCGTAGAGCTCCAGTTCGTCGTGGATCATCTGCTGCTCGAAGGCCGAGGGAATGCCGATAAACCGGAACGCGGAATGGGTGATAATGATCGCGTCCCAGGTGGCGGTTGCCGCGCGCGACAGGAAGCGAGCCCGCTTGTCTTTCGAAAAGTTGTTCTCGTCAGCGACGAGAATGCGGGCGTTCGGATAGAGCGCCAGGAACTCGCGGGCGGCCTGCGCCAGGCAGTGGCCGGGAACGACCAACATCGCCTTGGCGATCAGGCCGAGCCGGCGCTGTTCCATGATCGCTGCGGCAAAGGTCATCGTCTTGCCAGCGCCGACGGCATGGGCCAGATAGGTCGATCCTGCTGCAATGATGCGCCAGATGCCACGCTTCTGGTGCGGGTAGAGTTCGAAGGCCGCCGAGGCGCCCGGCAGTCTCAGGTGCGACCCGTCGAACCGGCGCGGCGCGATATTATTGAAGCGGTCGTTATAGACCCTTGCCAGCCGATCGGTGCGGTCGGGATCGGACCACACCCAGCTCTGGAAAGTGGTCTTGATTTTCTGCAGCTTTTCCTTGGCGGCTTCGGTGTCGACGACGTTCAGCACCCGGCGCTCGCTTTCGCCCTCCCGGATCGTGTCGAAAATCTGCGGTACGCGGCTGTTCAGCGCATCGGCCAGCAGCTCGCCTGCATGTCGCCGATCGGTCCCCCATTCCGAGGTTCCAGCCGCCATGTAGCCGAGTTGGCGCGCCTCGACGGTCCATGACGCCAGTTCCGGCATATGGTGGATGCGGATGTCTGTGCCCATGGTCTCATGCACGAAGGCGACGACGTCGGAAGCGGGGATCCACGGACTACCGAGACGCGCGGTAATGTCGGAAGGTCTGATGTCGACGGGTTGCACTTCGGTCAGCGCCCTGACATTGCGCTCGAACACAGGATCGAGCGTGCTTGCCGCTTCCGCTGCCTTCAGTTTGTCGCGGACGTAGCCGGAGAGATAGGCGTCTGCGGTCAGCC
Source organism: Rhizobium sp. C104 (assembly GCF_022354505.1). Classification (NCBI taxonomy): domain Bacteria; kingdom Pseudomonadati; phylum Pseudomonadota; class Alphaproteobacteria; order Hyphomicrobiales; family Rhizobiaceae; genus Rhizobium; species Rhizobium sp. C104. The sequence continues at coordinate 123,935 of NZ_CP092354.1, forward strand.
AAGATCCGTCAGTCGGGTCCTGGAAAATCGCCTCGCCCAGCTCCGCAATCACTGCGCCGGGATCCTGGTGGACGAGCTCGGCGATATGGTCGAGGTCGACATGGCCGCGCTCGTTGAGCACGACGGCCAGCGCATCGGCCGCGGAGGTGATGATGGGCGGCGCCGGCGGCGCGATGACGCGCTCGGAAAAGATCGGCCCTGGCCTCGCCGTATCTGTCTCCAGATCGTAATCCTCGATCGAGGCGACCAGCCAGCAATCGGGATCGTCGAGGAAGGGCTGAAGGTTCGGGCGACGATGCGTCTCGCGCACCTCGCCGCTTTCCGGATCCTCCGTCATCGAGACGGTGGTGTGGTTGATCGGGCCGAAGTCGCGCACGAAGCTTGACCAGGCGATGCGCAGCCGCACCTGCGCGTCTTTCCAAGGTCGATCGAGCTCCTGTGCTTTCAGCACCTCGCGTACGGCGTCACGGATCGGGATCAGCTTGGCGATGATGCGGATATGTTTTTCCGACAGGCCTTCGCCTGTCCGCCCTTTCCGCACGGTGACAGTGACCGGCTCCCCGTCGATGATTTGCATGAGGCCGCGGCTTTGGTCGAAGAGGAAACTGCCCTCGCGCGCACGGTGGTCAACAGGCAGCTCGACGACACGATCGCCGTCGTCGTCCAGATCGAGATCGATTTCGGTCGGCTCGCCGTCGTAGAGGCCTTCCGGAAGAAGGCGGATCGCGGCATCCAGATCGGTTCCTAGATTCTGCCCGTCTGGTGGCAGGCACGTATAGGTCTCGCCAAAAGGGCCGGAGGTGAGTGCATGTGTACCGAGCACGAACTCGGGATGCCGCACGAACCAGCGGTTCACCCGGATCACGCCCTCGTCGGCTGTGGCCGCGCGAACCTCGTCGAGATCGAGCCAGGACAGATTGCCTTCCGGCTCGCCGATCTTGCGCTTGCGGAAAAACAGGATGTCGACGACGACGTCCGTGCCGGCGTCAGCACGGAACGAGCCCTCCGGCAGCCGGATCGCCGCGACAAGGTCGGCCGACCTGGCGATACGCTCTCGGGCGGCGCTGTCCGCCTTGTCCATGGTCCCTTGCGAGGTGACGAAGGCGGCGAGCGCACCAGGCTTGATGAGGTCGATCGACCGGGCGACGAAATAGTCATGCAGCCGAAGGGCGAGCGTGCGGTAGGCCCGGTCCGAGCGCACGGTGCGATCGGAAAAGGGCGGATTGCCGATGGCGAGATCAAAGCTTGCCGGCAGCTCCGTGCGCGCGAAATCGCCGGTGACGATCCGCGACCGTGGCTGCAGAAGACGGGCGATGCGGGCGGTGACCGGATCGAGCTCGACCCCGGTGATATGGGAGACATCGTGCAGGTTCTCCGGCATCAGCGCCGCAAACAGGCCCGAGCCGATGCCCGGTTCCAGCAGCCGGCCGCCGCGCCAGCCGAGCCTCAGCAGTCCGGCCCAGATTGCCCGGACGATAAACTCCGGCGTGAAATGCGCATATTGGGTTGAGCGCGCAAGCAGCGCCCGGTCGGCCTCACCGAGGGCGTCCTCGAGATCTGCGCCGATCGCCTCCCAGCCTGCCCGGAAACCCGCCTCGCCTGGCCGACGGAAGACACCATTGGCGAGATCGGAGGCACCGAAGCCGGTGAAGCGGATCAGCCGTTCCTGCTCCTCGCGCGTCGCGGGGCGTTTGTCCGTCTCGATTTCGGCGGCAAGCCGGATTGCAGCGATGTTGTCGCGCGCGCGTTGCTTCCAGCCGCGGGCGAGGCCACGGTCGGTCGTGAGATGGAAGTCGGCTCCGCGCGCCCGGGCTGCAGCCGACGCCTGTCGCGGGGTTGCTGCGACAGGCAGTGCCGGCGCGGGGGATGACGGATCGGGATCGTCGTCACCGGGCTCGAAATCGCCGGCGAAGGCGGTCACGCCGAGACCAAGTCCCGACGAGAGCGTCGTAGTGCCGAACAGGTCGATGGTGAAGGGATCGTCATGCGACATGCGAAAATCTCCTGATTGCAGGCGCACGAACCCGTGCCTCTGGAAGCTTCCAGCCGGTCGCTCATGCGCGGTTTTGAAAAAATGTGTCATGGACCGCCCGCAGCGGCGATCGGTCAGGTTCGCTCGATCACGAACAGCTGCATGGCGTCCGGCAGAAAGGCGATCTGCAGATGAGTGCAGCCGGGAGCGGCCCCGATCAGCGCCTCAAGGCCCTCGGCGTCGAGGAAATCGACGCCATCGTCGCCGCCGAAGGTTCGGCGCTTGACCTCGAACCAGTCGTCGTTCCTGGTCGGATCGCATTCCTCGGCATAGACCACGAGTGGCCTTGCGCCTTCGGCAAGTGCGCCATTGGAGCAAAGATAGACCCCATGGTCTCCGACGAGCCAGAGACCGGGTTTCCGGTTGTCGGTCGCGGAAAATCCGCAGTGGGGATCCCGAAAGCCGCCATTGGCTTCGGCGTCGGATATGCCGCGTGCGATAACCTCGCGAACGGCGGCGATGGGAAAGGTCAACATCATCCTCCCCTCCCTTACGCCGCGATCTCGTCGGGCAGGAACCGCAAATGCACCGGCAGCTTTGCCGCGATCTCACCATCCGCGAGGTGGTCCAGCAGCTTCAAGGTGGTGCCATCCCGACCGCCATAGAACAGCACGGTGCGCTTGCCGCGGTCGCAGTCTGCAAAGCCGTCGCCGGCGTAACCACGATAATCGTCATGGCTGCTCGACCAGATGTGCTCGAGGCGCTCGTCGCGCGTCATCGCCCGGACGGGGCGGGTCTCACGGGCCACGATCGCGTCACGCAACCGCTCGGGCGAACCCTTGTCGGCGAGGTCGCAATAGCCGTGGAAATACCGGATCCGACCATCGATCCTGAGGGTGAAGAAGATGCTGGTGATCGAGCCTGTCAGGAATTCGCGCATGGCAAACATCTCGCCGCGCATCCAGAGCGGCGGCAGGATCTCGAACATGTAATCGTGGCCGGCCTGGTCCAGTTCGAACCATTCGCTGCGATAGAGCGCGCTGTCATCATTTGCCCAACGGTTTGGACGCTGGACGTGCCGATCGAACATTCGGAACATCTGCCGGCGGTCGGCGATGCCCTGGTAGACTTTGCGGGTTGTTGAGAGGGTCATGGCTGGGCTCCTTCAAGGCCTCGTCCGGGCTGAAGCGCGGCCATCTTCGCGATGTCACCATTCCTCTTCAGCCCTTCCTGACCCCTCCCCCGCAGCCGCCTCTCCGTCCGGCCGGGTCAAGGGCCGGCGCAGCCGGGCGAAGCTTCACCCTTGACGCAGTCGGCGGGCATGCGGCACTCCCACATTCTCCTTCTTCCCCCTGCCCTCTTTTTCTGCCCCACTCGAAAATTAGTCTGTCCCTGAATGCGGGCGCGCGTTTCAGGTCAGGGGATCATTGCATCTCGGTCGAGTCCGAGGTGCTGTTCGGATTCTATCGTGTTTCCC
>NZ_CP092350.1:0-521856 GCF_022354505.1 Rhizobium sp. C104
GAAAATCTCCAGGGAGAAATAGCCATCATAACCTGTGGCGGCGACGGCTTCGGTAAAGGCCGTGACGGGAAGGTCTCCTTCGCCAGGCATATTGCGGAAGTGCCGGCTCCAGTAGAGCAGGTCCATGTCGATCAGCGGCGCATCGGCAAGCTGGACGATAAAGATCTTCTCTTTCGGAATCGAGCGGATCGAGTTGACGTCGATCTTGCGCGACAAGGTGTGGAAACTGTCCAGGATGAGGCCGACATTCGGATGATCGGCGCGCCGCACGATCTCCCAGGCGTCGCGGTGGTCGCTGATATGGCGACCCCAGGCGAGCGCCTCGTAGCCCACCCTCAGACCACGCCGGGCGGCTCGTTCGCCGAGCTCCCGGAAATCCTCGGCCGCCCGGTCGATGCCGCCGATGGCGGCCGGCGAGACGTTCGAGCAGACCAGCACCAGATCCGTTCCAAGCTGCTGCATCACGTCGAACTTCCGTTCGGCACGGTCGAAAGTGCGGCTTCTAAGCGGCTCCGGCATGCCCTCGAAGTCGCGAAACGGCTGGAACAGCGTAATCTCCAGGCCATGGTCGCGCACCAGTTTACCAACATCGGCCGGGCTTCCGTCGAAGGCCAGGAAATCATTCTCGAAGATTTCGACGCCGTCGAAGCCCGCTCGGGCGATCGCCTCGAGCTTCTCCGGCAGTTCGCCGCTGATCGTCACAGTCGCAATCGAGGTCTTCATGTCAAAGCCCTTTCGGCATGCACCGCCAGCTGCGAAAAATCGCTCTCACCTATTATCGCTAATCTCTTGAGGAATTCAAATAGATTGATGCATTATAAAATCTCATATGATTTTCAAAAACTCTGTTGATTTACACGTTCGTCTCTGGCAATCATTCTTCCCACAGTCAAAAGGTGAGGTGGCTGTCCGGTCGAACGACCGCCAAAGAGGAGGAAACATAATGTTCAAATCTATGCTGACGCGTCGAAACGCGATGCTCGGAGCCGCGGCCCTGGTGGCTGCCGTTACCTTGGCGCAGCCGGCCGCGGCCATCACGCCTGACGAAATCAAGGCCCGCGGCAAGATCATCGTCGGAATTCAGGGCGACAACCCGCCCTGGGGCTTTGTGACCAGCGGCGGTAAGCAGGACGGCCTCGACGCCGACATCGCCACGCTGTTCGCCAAGGAACTGGGCGTTTCCGTCGAGTTCGTGCCGCTCGAGGTCAACAACCGCATTCCGGCGCTGACGGCGGGGCGCGTCGACGTTCTGTTCGCGACCATGGCAATGCTGCCGGATCGCGCAAAGGCCGTGCAGTTCAGCAAGCCCTATGTGGCCAATGCCATCGTCCTGATCGGTCCCAAATCGGCGGAGATCAAGACGAATGCCGACATGGCGAAGTTCAGCGTCGGCGTCGCCAAGGGTGCAGCGCAGGATACGCAGGTAACGAAGAACGCGCCTGAGGGCACGACGATCCGGCGCTATGACGGGGACGCTGCGAGCATTCAGGCCCTGGTTTCCGGCCAGGTCGATACGCTGGGTGGCAACATCTTCTACATGGACCGGGTGAACAAGGCGCGCCCGGGCGAATTCGAAAACAAGCTTGAATTCCAGAAGCTCTACAACGGCGCCTGCACGCGTCTCGGCGAGAAGGAAATCAATGCGGCGCTGAACAGCTTCATCGACAAGATCAAGACAAACGGCGATCTCAAGGCCGTCTACGACAAGTGGATGAAGGTCCCGGTGCCGGAATTCCCGGAAAAGCTGGAAGGCATTCCGTTCGCGGCGAACTGAGCGAGCGTCGGTTTGCGTCGGTGGCTGCCGATTGCCCCTCACCTTAACCCTCTCCCCGTAAACGGGGCGAGGGGACTTGCCTCACGAAACGCTGGTGAGGGATTGAGAGGATGCGGCATATCCCCTTCGCCCCGTTTACGGGGGTCCGAAGGACGGGTCGAGACCCGCGGCTCGACCCCGGTCGGTGGGGGCAGCCGGATAAGGGGCAGGCGGCCGTCTCCAGACGAATCTTATCCATGAAGGCTGGCAGCCATGCCCGTCAACACAACCGCCATGCTGTGGCCCGGCCCGTTTGAGGTGCGCGACATGACCAGAACCATTTTTGTGCTCAACGGACCGAATCTCAACCTGCTGGGGGAGCGCGAGCCCGCGATCTATGGCTCGACGACGCTGGCCGATATCAGGGACAGGTGCCTGGCAAAGGCTGAGAGCCTCGGCTTTGCCGTCGACTTCCGCCAGACCAATTTCGAGGGCGAGCTTGTGGAAAGCGTGCATCAGGCCCGCAAAGAAGCCTGCGGCATCATCATCAATCCGGCCGGCTATACCTTCACCTCGATCGCCCTTCTCGATGCGCTGAAGATGTTCGATCCGCCGAAGATCGAGCTGCACATCTCGAATGTTCATGCGCGCGAAAGCATCTACCACAATTCGCTGATCTCGCGCGTCGCCACCGCCATCATGATCGGCTTCGGCGCCCGCGGTTATGAGCTTGCCATCGAAGCAATGGCCGACATGGCGGGAGCAGCGAAAGCATGAATTACAAGCTGGATTTCACCCCTGTCATCGATGGGCTGCCGAGCCTTCTGCTCGGCTGTCTCGGGACTTTCCTGCTTGCCATTTGCGGAATGCTGCTGGCGATCGTCATCGGGATCGGCGGGGTTGCCCTGCGCGATTCCGCGCTCAAACCCTTGCGGTGGCTGGTCATCGCCTTCGTCGAACTGATCCGCAACACGCCGTTCCTGGTGCAGATCTTCTTCATCTATTTCGCGCTTCCGCTCACCGGCATCCGGCTGGATCCGACGCCGACGGCGATCATCGCGCTCGGCATCAACGGCGGCGCCTACGCGATCGAGATCATTCGCGGCGGCGTCCAATCGATCCCGAAGGGGCAGATGGAAGCCGGCCTGGCGCTTGGCCTGCACAAGGCGCAGGTCTTCCGGCTGATCATCCTCAAGCCGGCATTGCGGGCGATCTATCCGTCGCTGACCAGCCAGTTCGTGCTGTTGACGCTGACCACCAGCATTGCCTCGGCGATCTCGGCCTATGAGCTGACCTCCGTTTCCCAGCGCATCGAATCGGAGAGCTTCCGGAGCTTCGAGGTCTACTTCACGGTTACGCTTTTCTATTTCGTGATTTCCTGGGTGATGATGCGCCTGTTTGCGGCGTTTTCCGCCCGCTACTTCAAATATCCCGTCAAGTAGGAGGATTCCATGGGTCACGACGAGTTCGTCTTCCTCCTGATCGGTCTGAAATGGACCGTGCTTCTGTCCGCCGTCGGCTTTGTCTGCGGCTGCATTGCCGGGCTCGGCGTCGCTCTCGCCCGCGTCTCGGGCAACCCGCTCTTGGAACGCCTGACCGCCGGCTATATCGCCGTCTTCCAGGGAACGCCGCTTCTGATGCAGCTTTTCGTGGTCTATTACGGCCTGGCCCTGCTGGGGCTGATGCTCGATGCCTGGGTGGCCGTCGCGATCGGCCTGACGCTGCATGCCAGCGCCTATCTCGGCGAGATCTGGCGCGGATCGATCGAAGCGGTTCCGCGCGGCCAGACGGAAGCGGCAAAGGCGCTCAGCCTCAGATACGTCTCCCGCATGAGGGATGTCATCCTGCCGCAGGCGCTGCGCATCTCGCTGCCTGCGACGATCGGCTTCCTGGTGCAGCTGATCAAAGGCACTTCGCTTGCCTCGATCGTCGGCTTCACCGAGCTGACGCGGGCCGGCAACATCATCTCCAACCAGATTTTCCAACCGCTGACGGTCTTCGGCGTCGTCGGCATCCTGTACTTCCTGATGTGCTGCCCGCTGACGATCCTCGGCGCGCGCCTCGAGCGAAAGTTTGCCGCTTCCGCGCGCTGATCCGCATCCCCTTGTTCTTCGATGCGGCCTTGCCCGCCAATTGTGGAGTTCTACCGATGACCAGTCCCATTCCCGCCCAGGCCGCGGAAACCATGATCACCATGGCGCAGGTGGAAAAGTGGTACGGCTCGTTTCAAGCCCTTCACGACATCAACATGACGGTGCGCAGCGGCGAGAGGATCGTCCTGTGCGGGCCTTCCGGCAGCGGAAAATCGACGCTCATCCGCTGTATCAACCATCTCGAGACCTACCAGAAGGGCGAGATCCGGGTTGGCGGCATCGTTCTCAGCGACCAGGCCAAGACCATCGACGCCATCCGCCGGGAGGTCGGCATGGTCTTCCAGCAGTTCAATCTGTTTCCGCATCTGACCGTGCTGCAGAACTGCATGCTGGCGCCGATGAAGGCGATCGGCGTCGGCAGGGCGGAGGCCGAGGACCGGGCGCGCGGGCTGCTTGAGCGGGTCAAGATCCTGGAACAGGCCGACAAATATCCGGTCCAGCTCTCGGGAGGCCAGCAGCAGCGCGTCGCCATCGCGCGCGCGCTCTGCATGCGGCCGAAAGTGATGCTGTTCGATGAGCCGACCTCGGCGCTCGACCCGGAGATGGTCAAGGAGGTGCTGGATACGATGATCGCGCTGGCCGACGAGGGCATGACGATGATCTGCGTCACCCACGAGATGGGCTTTGCCCGCCAGGTCGCCGATCGGGTGATCTTTATGGCGAGCGGCGCGATCGTCGAGGAAGCCCCGCCCGCCGAATTCTTCACAAACCCACGGCACGAGCGAACCAGAAAGTTTCTCGGAGAAATCCTGCGGAAATAAGCCGTTTCAAGGCCGACACCTCGTCAAATTCTGGAGCCGATGATGAAGCCATTGAAGATTGCAGTCATGGGAGCCGGCCTGATCGGCAGACGCCATGCCGAGCGCTTGATCTCCGAGCCCGGAACGCTTCTCTCCGCCTTGATCGATCCGTCCCCAGTCGGTCGCGATTTCGCCGGCAATGCCGGCATCCAATGGTACCCGTCGTTCCAGGACATCGGCCCCGAGGACAGGCCCGACGGCGTCATCGTGGCAACGCCGAACCAGCTTCACGTCGAGAATGCGATGGAGATTATCGCCGCCGGCATTCCCGTCCTCATCGAAAAACCGATCGCCGACGACGTCGACGCTGCCGCAGCGCTCGTGATCGCCGGCGAAAGCGCAGGGATACCGCTCCTCGTCGGTCATCACCGTCGCCACAACCCGATGATCCAGGTGGCCAAACAGATCGTCGACAGCGGCAGGCTTGGGCGGATCGTCACGGTGCACGGCACCTTCTGGGTCGCCAAGCCGGACGACTATTTCGACATCCCCTGGCGGCGGGAAGCCGGCGCCGGCCCGATCTTCGTCAACCTGATCCATGATGTCGACCTGTTCCGATTTCTGTTCGGCGAGGTCGAGGCCGTGCATGCGATGGAATCGCACGCCGTGCGCCACCACGCCGTCGAGGATACATCAGTCGTCGCATTGCGGTTCGCAAACGGCGTTCTCGCCACGCTGACCGGCAGCGATGCGGTGGCCGCACCCTGGAGCTGGGAGGCGACGACGGGCGAGAATCCTGCATTTCCCCGCTATGCCGGACATTGCTACCAGATCGGCGGCACGAAGGGTTCGCTCGGCATTCCCGATCTGACGCTTTGGACAGCGACGGCGAAACCGGATTGGCTGGAGCCGCTTGCCGAAGAGCGCGTGGCTTACGAAGCCGCCGATCCGCTTTGCCGTCAGCTCAGCCATTTTTGCGATGTCATTCGCGGCGAAGCAGCACCTCTCGTGAGCGGGCGGGAGGGCCTTGCCACCCTCAGGGTCGTCGAAGCGATCAAGAGATCGGCGCGCTCGGGGCAGATGATCCACCTCTCTGACGCCGGCGCCTGTGCCGATCCCCAGAAAGTCTAGCCACATGATCACCGGGACGACCAAACTCATCGCCCACCTCGGCTACCCCACCGAGTCCTTCAAGGCGCCTCTGATCTACAATCCCTATTTCGAGAAGAACGGCATCGATGCGGTCGTCGTGCCGATGGGCTGCAGGCCGGAAGACTATCCGGCGTTCCTGAAGCTTGTCTTCCGGCTCTCCAATATTCACGGCGCGCTCATCACCATGCCGCACAAGATTGCGACGATGGCACTGCTCGACGAAGCCTCGACCAACGCCAAAGTCGCGGGCTCGTGCAATGCGGTGCGTCTCGATCCGAACGGCAGGCTGATCGGCGACATGTTCGATGGCGAGGGCTTTGTGCGGGGCGTTCTGCGCAAGGGCAAAAAAGTCGAAGGGGCAAATGCGCTGGTCGTCGGCGCCGGCGGCGTCGGCTCGGCGATCGCGGCATCCCTAGCGAAGGCGGGCGTCGCCCATCTGGCGATCGTCGACGCCAACGAGGCGACCGCGGCGGCGCTGCTCGACCGGTTGAAGACATATTACCCCCACCTCCACGTCACGATCGGCTCTCTCGACCCGACGGGCTTCGACATCGTCGTCAACGCGACACCGCTTGGAATGCGGCGGGGTGACCCACTGCCGATCGATGTCGACCGCATCTCCCCATCGACCTTCGTCGGCGAGGTGGTGTTGAGCAAGGAGATCACCCCTTTCCTCGAGGCGGCCCGGGCGCGCGGCTGCACCTTTCAGGTCGGCACGGATATGCTGTTCGAACAAATCCCCGCCTATCTTGAATTCTTCGAATTCCCGACAACGACGGCCGACAATCTGCGGGCCATCGCCAAGCTCGGTTGATGCCCGTTTCGCGCGGCTTTAGGCAGTTCCGAGCCGCTTGATATTGCCTGTCAGTTCCCCCGCCAGCCGCAGCGAAGCGGCGGTCGCCATCGTCATTTGCGGCAGCAGCAGCCATTCGAGCGTCCAGGCGGCACCCGAGCGTTCCTGTTCATGGACGAGGGACTGGTGGATGCCCGACAGCGCAGTGGCGTTGAAGCGGGCGAGCGCGACCAGGGTTTCGGCGGCGACCGGGTTCTGCTTGTGCGCCATCGCCGACGAGGTGCCGCCGCCTGCGATTTCGATTTCGCCGCCGGCCTGGGCAAGCAGAGCGATATCCTGGCCGATCTTGCCGAGGCTGCCGGAGATCGAGACAAACAGGCCGGCGATATCAGCGATCGGCAGACGCCCGCTCTGCCATTGCCTGCAATCGGTCAGGCCAAGTTCCTGGGCGAGCGCGGCGCGGATGGCCGGGCCTTGCGGTCCGAGCTTGTCGAGGGTGCCGGCGGCGCCGCCGAACTGGACGGGGAAGCTCTGCTCGGTCAGCCGGTCGCGATAGATCTCCAATGGCGCGCGCCACGCAGTGAGGCGGTCGCTGACGGAAATCGGGATGGCTGACTGCATGCGGGTATGACCCATCAGCCGGTTGCGGCCGAACCGGCGATCGAGCTCATCGAGCCCGGCGACGATGGCGGAAAGCCGGCCGGCAAACAGGAAGACCACCGCCTTCAAGCGGATCATCAGGCTGGTGTCGATCACATCCTGGCTGGTGGCGCCGAGATGCAGGCTTTTGGCCGCTTCCTCGCCGACTTTGGCGCGCAGCTGCTTGATAAGCTCTGGAACGACGACGCCGTCCCTTGCCGTTGCCGCACGCAGACGATGCAGATCGGCGGAGAAGGCGGCGCAGATTTCGGCGATCCGCCTTGCGGCTTCGGCGGGGATCAGGCCATGCGCGGCTTCGGCCCTCGCCAACGCAGCCTCGATGAAGAGCATGGCACGGATGTCGGCCTCGGCGGAGAAATAGGGCGCGATTTCATCGTCGCCGAGCAGGCCGGAGAGGAAGGGGTGGTCGAAGGGCGATGCGGTCATGGGTTGCTCGTTCGTGGTCGTGGTCCCTCATCCGGCTGCCGCCACCTTCTACCCGAGGGGAGAAGGGATTTGGAGGCAGCGCCGGCGCCTATGGGCTGTCATCTCGTAGGTCACACCCCACTCCCCTCGGGGAGAGGGAAGGGTGAGGGGGCTACGGGGGCCGGGCTCTCCGTACAAGCCGCTGGCCAGCTACTCAAATATCCAAAAACACCGTCTCGTTGGCACCCTGCAGATAGATGTCGAAATGGCAGGTGGCGCCGTCGCGGGTGGCGATCATGGTGGCGACCCGCTCGCGATGTTCGATGCGCTGGAGCAGCGGGTCGGCGGCGTTGGCTTCCGTCTCCTCCGGGAAGTACATGCGCGTATGCAGGCCGATATTGATGCCGCGGGCGACGATCCAGAAGGTGATGTGCGGGGCTTGTCTGCGGCCGTCCTTGAAGGGGACGCGGCCGGGCTTGATGGTTTCGAAGCTGTAGACGCCGTCTTCAGCGCGGGTTGGGCAGCGGCCCCAGCCGGTAAAATTGGGATCGGCGGCGCCGCGCATTTCCGAGGGGCTATTATAGAGGCCGGCGCTGTCGGCCTGCCAGATCTCGACGACGGCATCGCGCACCAAGGCGCCGGCGCCGTCGAGAATGCGGCCGGTGACGGTGATGCGTTCGCCGAGCGTCTTGTCGTTGACCATCGCCGTGCCGAGATCGCTGTCGTAGACACCCGTGATGTCGCAGAAATTCGGCGTCAGGCCGATATGGACATAAGGCCCTGCCGTCTGCGACGGGGTTTCCTTGAGATAACCGAGCTGCTGCATGGTCAATTGCCCTCCAGCCTGTTTTCGAACATCGTCGAGCGGCGGCCGCGCAGCACGATATCGAATTTATAGGCGCGTGAATCCATCGGGATGGTGTTGCCCCAGTCGAGCGGCGCGATCAGCTGTTCGATCGCCGCCTTGTCGGGGATGGTGCCGACGATCGGACATTTCCAGATCATCGGATCGCCCTCGAAATACATCTGGGTGATCAGGCGCTGGGCAAAGCCGTGGCCGAAAACCGAGAAGTGAATATGCGCCGGGCGCCAGTCGTTGATCCCGTTCGGCCAGGGATAGGCGCCGGGCCGCACCGTGCGGAAATGGTAGCGGCCTTCCTCATCGGTGACGGCACGGCCGCAGCCGCCGAAATTCGGATCGATCGCCGCCAGATAGCTTTCCTTCTTGTGGCGGTAGCGCCCGCCGGCATTGGCCTGCCAGAATTCGACCAAGGCGCCGGCCACCGGCTTGGCGCGCTCGTCGAGCACCCGTCCATGGACGATGATGCGCTCGCCGATGGCGCTTTCGCCGGGCCGCGCATAATTCAGGATCAGGTCGTTGTCGAGCTCACCAATCATCGAATGGCCGAAGACCGGGCCCGTCGTTTCGGAGATCGTGCCGTCGAGCGAGAGCAGCGCGCGCTGGGGCGCGCGCAGCACGGAGGTTTTGTAGCCGGGGGTCAGCGCCGGCGCGTGCCAGGCACGGTCGCGGGCGAAGAAGGCGCCGGTCTCCGGCTTGCGGTTCGGTAGTTCGGACATTTCTCCCCTCAGGCCGCCTTTTCGGCGTCCATTTGTGCAAAGGTCTGTTTGGCGATCTTGATCGCATGATTGGCGGCGGGAACGCCGGCATATATCGCCACATGCAAGAGTGCCTCGCAGACATCCTCGCGGCTCGCACCTGTGTTGGCGGTGGCGCGCACATGCATGGCGACCTCGTCGTCCTGGCCGAGAGCAGCGAGCAGGGCGATGGTCACGATCGAGCGCTCGCGCTTGCTCAGCGCCGGCCGCGACCAGACATGGCCCCAGGCGGCTTCGGTGATCAGCTCCTGGAAGGGGCGGTCGAATTCGGTCGCCGCAGCGGCGGCGCGGTCGACATGGGCGTCGCCGAGCACGGCGCGGCGGGTCGCCATGCCCTGCCGGTAGCGCTCGGAGGAGGCGGTCTCCTTCATCGGTTGGTTTCTCCAGGCGCAAGAGTTGTCAGGAAGGCGCGGATGATCGCCGTCAGCGCTTCCGGCTGCTCGACGCAGGGAATGTGGGCGCAGTCTGGGATGACCTCGTAGCGGGCACCGGGGATCAGCTTTGCTGTGGAAAGCACGAGATCGGGCGGCGTCGAGCCGTCCTGGTCGCCGACGATGCAGATCGTCGGCACTGCGATCCTCTTTGCCGCTTCGGTGAAATCGGCATCGCGGATCGCTTCGCAGGCGGCGATATAACCTTCGACCGGCTGGCGCGTCAGCATGTTGCAATAGCCTGAATAGGCGGTGTTTTCGGGCCGGCGGAAGGCAGGCGTGAACCAGCGCTCCATGATGGCGTCGACGATGCTGCCGATGCCGTTTTTCTCGACAGCGGCGATGCGGGCATTCCAGCTTTCAGCCGTGCCGATCTTGTGGGCGGTGTCGCTGAGGATCAGGGCGCCGACGAGGTCCGGCCGGCGCTGATAGAGCGACTGGGCGATGAGGCCGCCGACGGAGAGGCCCAAGATCACGGCGTCCTTGACCGAAAGGAGATCGAGCAGGCCGGCGAGATCCGTCGCATGGTCCTCGATCGATGAGGGGAGCTGGCCGACATCGGAAAGCCCGTGGCCGCGCTTGTCGTAAAGCACGATGGCATAGTCCCCGGCCAGCCGCACCACGACATCGCGCCAGATGCGGAAATCCGTGCCGAGCGAATTGACGAAGACGATCACCGGCCTGTCGGCAGGTGCGCCAATGATCTGATAATGGATCGTCACGTCGTTTATGCGGGCGAATTGCACGTCACTCTCCTCCTGAATGGTGAAATTGACTGGTTGATCCGGTTAAGTAAAATGATATTTATTGGCGTTTCGATAACCCTGGAGTTATGCGAACGATGATCGACAGCCGGGTCAAGTTCCGCCATCTGCAAACCTTTGTCGAGGTGGCGCGGCAGAAGAGCGTCATGAAGGCCGCCGAATTGCTGCATGTCAGCCAGCCTGCGGTGACGAAGACGATCCGCGAACTGGAACAGGTGCTGGGTGTCGATCTCTTCGAGCGCGACGGCCGCGGCATCAAGATCACCCGCTATGGCGAGGTCTTCCTGCGGCACGCGGGTGCGGCGCTGACGGCGCTGCGCCAGGGCCTCGATTCCGTCTCGCAGGAGCAGTTCGCCGACGCGCCGCCGATCCGTATCGGCGCGCTGCCGACGGTGTCATCGCGCATCATGCCGCGGGCGATGGAACTCTTCCTCAAGGAGAAGACCTGGAGCCGGGTGAAGATCGTCACCGGCGAGAACGCGGTGCTTTTGGAGCAGCTTCGCGTCGGTGATCTCGACCTTGTCGTCGGACGTCTGGCCGGCGCCGAGAATATGGCGGGCTTTTCCTTCGAGCATCTTTACTCCGAGCAGGTGGTGTTTGCCGTGCGCGCCGGCCATCCACTGCTCGACGGCCGGCAATCGCCGTTTGCCGGCTTTGGCAACTATACGGTGCTGATGCCGACACGCGGTTCGATCATCCGGCCGGTGGTTGAAAATTTCCTCATTGCCAACGGCGTCTCCAGCCTGCCGAACCAGATCGAGACGGTGTCGGATTCCTTCGGCCGCGCATTCCTCAGGGCAAGTGACGCGATCTGGATCATTTCCAACGGCGTCGTGGCCGGCGATGTCGCCGACGGGCGGCTGGCGCTTCTGCCGGTCGATACCGGCGAGACCAAGGGGCCGGTCGGGTTGACGATGCGCACCGATGCCGTGCCGTCCCTGCCGCAATCGATCCTGATGCAGACGATCCGCGAGGCGGCAGGCGAGTCGGCCCTTTAAATTCGCTTGATGTATGCCCAGATTTGGACTAAGTCTAATTCAAGACAGGAGCCTTTCATGTTACATGCACGACGGGAGCAACGGGAAGACCAGGGGCCACAGCGGCTGGACATGGCGCGATTTGCTCCGGCCAACCGCAAGAGGTTGAGTGCCCCGGCCTTGCGAACCTTTCTGGCGATCGCCGATCTCTGGGGGCTGAGCGAAGAGCAGCGTCTGCTCGTGCTCGGTTATCCCTCTCGGTCGACCTACCACAATTGGGCCAAACAGGCGCGCGAGCACGGCGCTTTCACGCTCGATGTCGATACGCTGACCCGTATCTCGGCCGTGCTTGGCATCCATCAGGCGCTCGGCATGCTGTTTTCCGATGAACGCGCCGGCGTCGTCTGGCTGCGCACGCCGCATCAGGCGCCGGTTTTCGGCGGCCATCCGCCGCTAGATATCGTGACCAACGGGACCCAGGACGGGTTGATGACGGTCCGCCGGTTTCTCGACGGCGCCCGCGGCGGTCTCTACATGCAGCCGAATGCGCTCGACGAAGCCTTCACGCCCTACGAAGATGCGGACATCGTCTTCCGGTGAGCGACCGTTTTGCCGAGGCGCCGCGTCCGTCGTACCGGCTGATTCCGTCGCAATTTCCGCCGATCGGGCTTTTCGAGACGGTGACGCGGGCGGCCGACCTCCAAGCCGTGATGGAGCTCGTCGGCTGGACCAACGATCGGCTCGTCGCCGACCGCATCCAGCGTCTCCCCGAGGACCAATGGGTTTACGGCGTTGCCAATGCCAGCATCGTCATGGCGGCATTCCTGCATGTCGCGCCGGGAGGAATGCGCTTCAACGGCCCCGATCTCGGCGCCTGGTATGCAGCCGACGATCTCCGCACGGCCGCGGCCGAAGTTGGCCACCATCTCAGGCGCGAGGCCGTCGCGCGTGGGGTCGCGACGATGGCGCGCACCTATCGCAGCTATTCGGCTGCTCTGATTGGGGATTACCTCGACATTCGTGGAGAGCAGACGTTGCGGCCCGATGTCTATGACGGCACGAGCTATGCGGCGTCGCAAATGCTGGGAGAAGAGGTGCGCTCGAGCGGCGGCGCCGGTATCCTCTATGACAGTGTCCGGCTGAGAAGCGGCGTGGCAATCGTCGCCCACCGGCCGCGCAACATTCGCGGCGTGGTGCAGGCCGACCACTTCGAAATCACCGTTTCCGCCACCGACGGGCGCATCGATGTCAGGAAGCTTGCGGCCTGACGGCGACGCCTGCCGGCGCCGGAGATATGGGTGATGCTCAAACCGGCAGTCGTTCGGCCCATGCCTTGGCCGCCTTCGCCATCGTGGCGAGGTGATCGGCACTGGAGAAGCCGGAGATGGTCTTGCGCGGCTTGAGGTCGTGGTCGCCATCCTCGAGCCAGAGGATCTCGATCGTATCGGACAGATCATAGCCCGGCACCTCGTCCCGCGTGCCGAATTCGTCGCGTGTTCCCTGGCAGATCAGCGCCGGCGTCGTCAGCCCCCTGAGATGGCCGGTGCGCAGCTTCTCCGGCTGGCCGGGCGGATGGAAGGGATAGCCGAGGCAGAGCAGGCCGGCGATCTTCCCCGGCGATAGAGATCGTCGGCGACCATGCTGGCGACCCGGCCGCCCATCGACTTGCCTCCGATGATAAGCGGGCCGCTGGCGCCGAGTTCGACAATGGCCGCTTCGTATTCGGGATTGAGCGTTTCGGCCCGCGGCGGCGGCTTGCGGACGGTGGAGGTGCGGCGGGCGGCCATATAGGCGAATTCGAAGCGGACCACACGGAAGCCAACGCCGGCGAGTGAATTTGCCGCTGCTGTCATCGATGCCGAATCCATCGGTGCGCCGGCGCCATGGGCCAGAAGGATCGTGAAGCGCGCATCCTCAGGCCCCTGCAGCAAAAACCTGTCAAGCATCGGTGATCCTCCATCCCATCGCCGGAACCATGTCGACGGCCGTGACTTCTTCCTTGAAAGGAGACCGACAATGTCGACGAATGATCAAAACGTAAAGCCCGAGCAGCGGCGACCCAAGGATGTCGGCGCCGTTCCCGAGAAGCCGGAGCCCGCTGACGCAGAATCAATGGCGCCGCCGGTGGTGCAGCCGGCTGGGGTCAGGGACAAAAGCGAACGACCCGTGGTCAATCCGATCACCGGGGTAGCCTCCTGATCGACTGCGGTGAAATGTCGTGCAAAACCATTGAACTGCCTCTTGAAACGCCGGCGGGAAGGGTCCATATACCGGTCCTGCCTGAAAAATGGATGCGCGCGGTATCGACGTCGTCGAGCTGCTCGTGTCCGACAGGATAAGGGCGCTCCCCGGAAGGGTCGAGCGCCCTTTTTGCTTTCCAGCGCTGGTGGTCGGGGCCGCAACTTGCATTCGCTTTGTGAGCGACCGCAAATTCGTCCCAGCGGGATGCGTCAACTGGAATGAAGAGCTTGCAGGAGCAAAGACGCGATCCATGGTTTTTTCCACTATAATGTGACGGTGATCTGGGGAATTGATGCAGGTAGATTTCTGTCCCGCAGGCCTGGCCACTTGAGCCGCCCGCAACTAACGAAAATTAGATTGGCTGGGGAACCTGGATTCCAAGCCTTATCCGAACGCTATTCAATTTCTCCCGCGCAGGAGTAGACGGCTGCTTACAGCGTTGGATTAGGCATCCCGGTTTTGGCTGCGGGTGCTCAATTCCTGCTTTTGAAGCAGGTCTTGCACGTAGGCCAGCCTTGCTCGAATAGCCTCAATCTCCTCTACCAGACCTCCTTGGTAAGTTGAACTTCGGGCGAATGACTGTTCAAGCCGAAAAACAACCTCAGATGTGATGGTCCGTGAGTTAGCGCGTGCGGCAGTCTCGATTTCCCGTTTCAAATCTTCAGGGATTCGCAACCGAAAATGTGGGTCACCTCGAGTCATCGCGCCCCCTAGCACTTTTTCCTTGCGAAGATGACGCACGGTGTGTTATCAAATTGATGACGCACGGTGCGTCATTGGCTTTGTGTGCGGTAGTCATGCAGAATTTGCTGTCCTGCTCCGATAAGAGAAGGTTGCAAGATGGTGGATCTTTGAGCGAGGAGTGGACGTGCAATCTGAGATACCTGACAGCGTTCATTTAGGCCGGTTCCGGTCGGGGAGACGCGTAATTAACGCAGTCCGCCCTACGAATCTAATGAGTGCATAACCCCACAGGATCATAACTTGTTGAAGAGGCCGCACGCAAATTAAAGCGAGCGGCAACGCACATTTTTTAGAATTGATCAGAAAGTAGCTCCGTGGAACTACGCCAGCTCTCCTACTTCGTTGCGGTGGCCGAGGAACTGCATTTCGGCCGGGCGGCCGCCAAGGTGCGCATCGCCCAGCCGGCTTTGTCCAATCATGTGCAGGCGCTGGAGCGCGAACTCGGCTGCGCGCTGTTCATCCGCTCGACCAGGCGAGTGGAACTGACCAGGGCAGGGGAGATCTTCCACGAGCGCTGCGTCGGGATCCTGAGCGAGGTCGATCTTTCCACCGAGATCACCAGGGCGGTGGCCGGCAAGACCATTAGGCAGATCAGGATCGGCACCGTCTATCCGGCCACCACCGGCGTGCTGCCGGCGTTTCTTGGAAAGATCGCCCGCAAGTACCCGGATATCCGCATCCATATATCAAGCGGCAATACCGGCGACATCATCCGCAGCCTGGAAAGCGGCCAGATCAATCTCGGCTTCATCAGGCCGGTGGAAAACATCGGTTCGCTGCGCTTCTCCTCGATCGCCCATGAACGGTATCTCTTGGCGGTCGCCAGGACAAACCCACTGGCCGGGCAGGGAGAGATCGCCATCGACGATCTGCGTTCGGAGAAGATCATCGCCTTCAATCGCAAGAACCTCTCGTACACCGAGCGGTACTTCAACGAGAAGTTCGAGGAATACGATCTGACCGGCAACATCGCCTATAGCTGCGACGACACCTATTCGCTGGTGTCACTGGTCTCGGCCGGCCTTGGCATCGGCTTTGCGCCGGAATGGACCGAGGGCCTGCCGAACCGGGCCTTCGAGCTGAAGGCGGTCAGGGGCATCGACTTCAGGATCGGGCTTGGCGTTGCCTGGAACAAGGAGGATCCGACCGCCTCGCGCGATGACATCGTCGATATCGCCCGCTCGCTAGCGAGGCCGGGTAGGTGAGGTGAGGGGCGCCACGGGTGCCACCCCGGGTGTGTTCCGGCGTGCAAATTTGGACGCCGATAAGGGGTGAATTTTGGACGCTGATTGACAAATCTGGCTCGGCGACCATTGATTGCCGAGAAAACTTGCGTAGCCGGCCGGATCTACGAGGAGCGGTAAGGCACTTGGCGACGGCCTGACATTCTGGTTGCCTCGAAGATTGCAGTGTGCGGCCGCACTTGCGTCGCCGTGAGGTGAGCGTCAGTCGCTTCCAACTCGCACCTGCTCCACCGAGAGACTTCCCGCAGGCAACGGCTTCAGCAACTGATCCTGGGGTTTCGACAGCGCCAGCCAGTGTCTCCAATCCTCGGGTTTCA
The DNA here is from genome assembly GCF_022354505.1 of Rhizobium sp. C104. Taxonomy (NCBI): domain Bacteria; kingdom Pseudomonadati; phylum Pseudomonadota; class Alphaproteobacteria; order Hyphomicrobiales; family Rhizobiaceae; genus Rhizobium; species Rhizobium sp. C104. Next base: position 15,992 of record NZ_CP092350.1, read on the forward strand.
AGATAACAACCTGTCGATTATGGATCGGCGCAACATCCGGGCTCGGCTTCGTCGTGAGCATTGTCATCGACGCCGGCTGATTGCCTTCTCCTTCGCGCCACAGTCCGGCAATGGCGAATATCGCACCATCGGCGAGTGTAAACCTATGCTTCGCCTTTGGGTATTTCGTTCCGGTAAATTCGAAGAAGGCCGACGCCGGGATGAGGCAGCGTTTGCTCTCTGAGAAATCCCGGTTTTCCGAGACGAAATTAAAAACCGGTCCGCCTTTGCGTCCGGCAGACGGCGGAAACCCGAACTTGGCGGCGAAGAGTTCGTACTCGTCGCCGGATGTCCGGACCACCGGGGCGATATCACCGATTTTGATGTCATCGGCCGTGGGTAGATCGAGTTCAGACTGGTGCGCCGGAATTCGTAGGGCGAGAGACTGCATCATCTCGCAGTACTCTTTCCAGCGAATATGTTGTTCATAATCATTGCACATAGCGGAACCGCTCGCCTGCTACGGATGATTATCGGCCCGCCTTCCTCCGACCTTTAAGGTCGGCTTCGACGCTCTTCTTAAGGGCGTCCATAATGCTAATGACGTTTGAGGGCTTTGCGGCCTCGTCCTTTTTATCCTTGGCCGCCTTTGACGATTTGGAGGGCTTGAGAGCCTTCTTCTTGGTCGCTATTAGTTTCAGCAAGCTCTCCTGGATCGGGTCGCTGACCATCGAAGGCGACCATTCATCCATGTGCCGCTTGATTATTTGGGTGATGGCAGAGACGGTCGAGGTGTCAGCCTTCTTTTCGATACCGTGGAAGTAATCCTCCTCAGGGCGGACCTCGTCCCCGAAGCGTAGGGTCCAGACCACGATGCCCTGATCGCGCGGCTCGAGGATCACCGCACGTTCCCTGCGGCCGATTACCACCCTCGAGACGCCAAGGACGTTTTCTGCCTTCATCGCGTCCCGTATCACGGCAAATGCCTCGTTGCCGATCTTGTCGTTAGGAACGAGGTAATGGGGTGTTTCAAGGTAGATCCACTCGATGCTTTCGCGCGGGACGAATTTTTCGATATCGATCGTCCGCACGGTCTCCAGGTCAACGGACTCGAGGTCTTCGTCGGTCAGCAGAACGTAGTCGTTCTCACCGCGCTCGTAGCCTTTGGCTTCATTTTCATCCTTGACGGGCTTTCCAGTCACGGAGTTGACGTAACGTGACAGGACGCGATTGCCGGTCTCTTTGTTGAGCGTGTGGAACCGGACCTTCTCGCTCTCGGATATCGCCGGGCTCATTGCCACGGGACACGTGACAAGCGAGAGCTTGAGGTAGCCTTTCCAGTATGGACGACGCGGTGCCATTGGTGTTCCTAGCTGGCTTTTCTGTGAGTGGTCTTGGCAGCTGTTTCGGGAGCGGCCGCTTTCGTCGTTTTCTTCGCGTTCGCGTTTGCAGCCCTAGTCTTGGATTTGGCAGCGGGTTTGGCGTCCCCCATCCCAGCACTTTCGCGCAGGGCCTTAAGAAGGTCATTGGGCGTTGACACCTGAACTGGCTTCGGCTTGGGTAGCGACCGGCCTTCCGACTTTGCCTTCACCAGGTCGGCGAGGGCCGCCTCATAGCGGTCATCGAATGTCGCCGGATCGAAATCACCCTTCTTCGTGCCGATGATGTGCTTGGCGAGGTCGAGCATTTCTCCCTCTACCTTGATCTCCGGGACCTCCTTGAAGGCCTCCTTGGACGAGCGCACCTCGTAATCGAAATTAAGTGTCGTCGCGATCAGGCCGCGCCCGTGTGCGCGGATAAGAACGGTGCGCATCCGTCGAAAGAGAACCGTTCTCGCGATCGCGGTGACGCTGGCTTTGCCTAGGGCATCCCGAAGGCCTGCAAATGCGTCTTCTGAGACCTCGTCGGTCGGTACCAGATAATACGGCTTGTCGAAATAGACATCATCAACGTCGGAGCAAGGGAGAAACGCCTCGATCTCGAGCATCTTATCGGAATCCGGGATGACGGCGGTCACCTCTTCCGGGTCGATCATGATGTATTCGCCGTTCTCAATCTCGAAGCCCTTCACCTGGTTTTCCCGCTCGACTGTCTCCTCGGTCTCGCTGTCCACGAACTCGCGGCGTACAGGGTTTCCGGTGGCCTTGTTGATCGTCCGAAAGGAGATGCGATCCGAAGTCGACGCCGCAGTATAAAGGCCGACGCCGCACGTGATTTCCCCTACCTTGATGTGGCCTTTCCATTGAGCCCTATGTGCTGCCATGACTTTCCCTCCGGTCGGAACTTTCCAGTTAACTTGTCGTTCGGCCTTTCGTTCCGACCCAGGGAAGATGTGCATGTCAGAGCCGCATGAAGACGACATCGAGGTCCTTCAGGACGAAGAGGTGATCCTGCTAGATGCCGTCCTGACGTGGTTTAGGTTCTATGGGGTCCCCTTTGATGAACGAGCGGCCGATGTTTTATGCGAGCGGGCGATGTTGCTCTACGCAGAGGGGCAAGGCCAGCGTTACATTGAAGATCACCTCATCCGGACGTTTTCAGGTCTGGTGGCCACGAGGTCAACGCTCCGTCTTCGGCTCTAAGCCATTGAGGCATTCGTTTTCTGAGTGCTGCGCGGCCTGGCATGTGAGGGGCGGATGCAAAGCGATGACCTACATCAGTAAGTGGTGCCTGCTTCCATTGCACAAGCTGCACGGGATCTTGCGGGGACGATCTCCACTGATTCACGGCTTATGTCAGCTCGTGCGAGGCGTCTGGAGTGTTTAAAAGCCAGAGTGCTGGTTGAGGGACGCGCTCGGAAAGCCCGCGCTTCGAAAGGCGTCGAGCTGAGGCGTAGCATCGACTGATCACCAACGACGCCCTACGTCGAGATCGAGGAGGGGGATAGTCTCCAATGGATTGACGGGTCGCCCGACGTCAGACAAAACGCATCAGCAGGAGTTTATCGATGCGTGTTGCCGCCATCCTCTTCATAGCCGTCTGCCTATTCCTGGCGGGAGCGACCGCTTCACGCGCATATGTGAGCAACTCGAACGTTTGGCTGCTCGCAACCGCGCTTGTCCTCTACACATTAGGCAATCTTTCGATGATCGCTCTCATGCGGACAAGCGGGCTTTCCCTTGCTATTTCGTTGTCTTCGGTCGCGCAGCTTATCGCCATCAACGCGATCGCCGTTCTGGTTTTCGACGAGCGGCTTGGCTGGCATCAGGCGGTTGGCGTCCTCCTCGGGATAGCATCGGTTACGCTGATGGTGATCGGATGAATGGCTCTCAATTGCGTTTCTTTGACTCCCGCGAATGGCAGTCGTGGGGCGGACTCTTCTGCACGCGCAATGGAGTGCGGCGATTTGGGGACGGCATTGGACGAGAGGCTCGGCCGGACTGAGGCTTGGGGGCTAAGGCGACCTGAACATGTACGATAGCATGCTTCTTTTCCTTGCTGGCTTGTTGGCAGGCAGCATGAATGCGTTGGCGGGCGGCGGGTCGTTCGTATCCCTGCCTGCGCTCATATCGGTCGGAGTGCCGTCGGTCGCCGCAAACGCGACAAGCACCTTAGCCTTGTTTCCCGGCGGTTTGGCGAGCTCGTGGGTCTACCGTGATGGGGTTAGGAGTGTGTGCGGCGTCAATGTCGTGCCCATTGCCATCGTGACGGTGACGGGTGGTGTGGCCGGAAGCATTCTATTGCTGCTGACCCCGTCGAGGATTTTCGATGGTATCCTGCCATGGCTTTTGCTGGTGGCGACATTGATGCTCGCTGCGGGCCCGAGGCTCAGCGTCAAGTTGCAGACGCAGGCACGTCCCAGTGTTCTGGCGTTCGCAACGGTTCAGTTCTTTCTCGGTCTTTATGGCGGCTATTTTGGCGGTGCGGTGGGTCTCATGATGCTTGCGGCATGGAGCGCGCTCGGCGGTGGGGACATCAAGAGCCTCAATCCGACAAGAATGGTGATGGTAACCGCCGCCAACGCGGTCGCCGTCGTCGTCTTCGTACTTGCCGGGGCAATTGTATGGCAGGAGTGCATTCCCATGACGATTGGAGCCGTTATCGGCGGGTGGATCGGAGCACACGTCGGACGAAGGCTGCCATCATCGGTCGTTCGGGTGCTGACCCTCGCGGTCGCCTTTTTGACGACGGCGGTGTTCTTTTCGCGAGCTTACCTTTGAGCGGAGGTCCGGCACCGCCGAGGCTTTCAGTCAATATCCCAGTGAAGGAGCCGCGATCCCGGCTGCTCGATCACGTAACTAGCGCCCGAAATGCGGCAGGCCCTCGAAGGCGTTGATTGAGGAGCTGGCGTCGCCAGAACAGTTTCTTGTCTAACGGTGAAAGCCGGGCCCACACCCAGACGAAAGTTCGTTGTTCTCCGCCTTAGAAATCATCCTTCAACTTGGTAGAGGAGGGGCGAACGGACTTGGAAGAAGGGCAAGTATCGCGTTGTTTGCCGATATCGCCGTTGAAAGCGTTGCATGATCGGCGTCGAACAGACGCACGCCCACAATGGCGGCCACCTCGAAGAAGGCTCCGATGGCGCAGGCAGGGTCGCCCTTTTCGATGCGCTGCAACAGGCCGCGCGAGATACCGGCGCGGTCCGCCAGTCCTGCGTGGTGAGTTTGCGCTCGATCCGCGCCCGCTTGATCAACTGGCTCAGGGCGTCCCGGCTGTAACGTGAGTAGGTGCGTGACATGGGCTTGGGCATAATCATATCTGATCCATTAACAGCGCGCCACCACCGTTACTGCCAGCCACCCGGTTAGAGGCAGCGTCAAGCGTTGATTGTTACTGTTAGGGTCCTGTCCCGAGGGGATGAAGCCGTTGGTCATCCTGGTTCGGAGGGCGGATAGCCAGCCGGACTAGGATGGTGACCGATCGGAATTGGACGACTGTCAAGCGATATCGGTTGAGCTGCCAGGCCGACAAGCAACCGATCTTGGGCGACTTCGTCGCTGGCAGGGGTGATTGATCTTGTGCCAGCAATCATCAAGCGGATCTGCCCAAGGACGGGGAGCTCACTCCCGTCAGAAAGGACGTCACATGATCTCAGTCAGCAGCTGCACCTGAACGCCGCGGCAGAGCAGGCCCCAAGTCGGGCTTCGTTGGGCCTCCCGGGCGTGAGCTTGCGTCATCGGATCGTCGCCGTCGTCTGGCTCGGGGCCGTCAGGCGGTGGAGTTCTCCCAGGATCTCGCTCAGGTTCGGGATTGCCGATCGGCGGCGCCGGCGGCGGAACGATAGGCTCATTGGGTACGGACATGATTTCCTCCCTGCTGACCGGGAAACTCGCGCGCCCTTCCGTTTTTTCAAGAGTGCTGCCGTGATGAGATGCTTTTCTCGAGCAGCGATGTGATCGCCGCCGACGGTCTCGGCCATGACCGCCTCTTTGATAAGGCAGGGCGAGGGTACAACCGTCAAAAAAGCTTGCGCCCTTTCGGAGAAGACGGACAAGGCGATCCGAGGGTGGTGCAAGCAGCACGGCATCGGCCGCTTAAGGCCTGGCTCGCCGATCGGAATATCCGTGCCGGTTTGATGACGTTAAACATGGCGACGTGGCAGCGCTGGAGCCGGTCCGGCGGGGCAATCGCGCATCCTTGGATTAAGCGCTTTTTCGATGATGTCGGCGTTCCCGGAATGGATCGGGGCATGTCGCCGCCCTGGTGGCTTCAGCATGGCGGGTAATAAAGGCTGGCAAGCGTTTCCTGCCAACAGTTGGCCATGCTGACGCATGCGATGCTGAGGCGACTTTAAGAAATGCTCTCCTTTTCATGCTGCGAAACGAGCTTCGGAATGCCAGCGACGATCACGGAACGGTTCTTGCACGGTTACTAATACGTTTACCGTGGGGAGACCAAACGTCATGAAATGGCACAGATCTGGTGAGTTTACTCCCTTGATGCTCGTTGTAAGTGGGCCGGAAAGTACAGACTTGTCGCGACTCTTTGGGAGGCCGCCAATATGCTGACGGCTTGCTGGCCCATCGATGATGGAGAAGAGTATCTCACCGCGATTAGGGCGTGCCGGGATGCACTTGATGGGGAGGTCTCAGCCGAGGACGCACGAGAAGCGCTGATCCGTGCCGCCGACGAAGCTGGCATTCGGGTGATCACCGTCGTTCACTGAGCTTCGCTGCCGATTCTGAAATGGGCCCACGGCGCCTTCATGACACGGCTCTCTCGTTCAGCTGCATGCGCAGCTCCATGCCGCTGAAGATCACCTTCAGGCGGCGCGCGGCCACCAGTTCGTTTGGCCTCTTTTGGGCGACAAGTGCCAGCTTCCGGTCAGTCATCCACTTCACGTGCGCATGCGGTGGGTCGATGCCGGGGACGGACGGAACACCTTCCCAGCAACCGCATGTTCTGGCCGTCGAATTTGCCGTGTCTCCGTCGACGACGGTCAAAGATGCGCAGAAGATCCTCCCAGCAATCGTTGAACGATATCCCCACGCTCGGCCGCCCCTTGCTTCCGCCTGAGTGCCTGTTCCTGCTCGTATGACTTGTGTGGGAAATGCTCGAAGCACCACCAGCCGGTCACCACAGCCGGAGAGGGACTGTTGCCCCAGCCACCCCACTCCTCGCATCCCTTTTCTTTGCAATAGTGGACATGCATGTGCGGCGCTTCCGTCAGCGGCCGTCGGTCGGTGTCGCTCATCTTTCCTCCTGGAGTTGCCAGCCCGCTTTCGGGCCCGGCCATCCCTTCTGGGCCGCGCGGAAATCAGCCTCAGCTTCGGCTTTCTTCTTGGCTTCCGTGATGCCTGTTGCCCAAACTGTGATGCGCATGCGGCCGGCTTTGAATACGAAGCGCCGTTCGGTCGTTTGCTTGCCTGCCGTGTATCCTGCGCGAAAGCATGCGCGGGCAACCGACAGGCTGATGCTCTCGCGGAAAGACACCGGTTGCGACGACCACCAGTCTCTCAGAGCAGTTTCGAATGACACGGACTTTGGTTGGGGACGGTCAAGCATAGGCGTCAGCCCTGGTCTCGGGCTTAATGTGACAGACCTGCCACCGCAACCGCTTTCGCTTATGATTCATTTTTGGCATATTAGTCTCGATGGTAGCTCGGTCGCCAGCCGCGGGCCATGCCTCGGCTCATGGCGCCTTCGGTCAATGCCAACTGTCGGCGAAGGTGTCGGATGTCGTCGAGCAGGGTGTCTATAGCTGCGTGTGTATCGCCTCTGTGGTAGGCAATCACCTTTGCGCGCTCGTCGTCTTCCACGGCTTCGCAGATCGGCTGCTCTCGCATATCCGTGCTCCGTATTTCGATTTCCAGAATGGCGGCCGCGCGCCGATGTTCTTATTATGTTCTGATCTCGATGCGAGTCGATAATCAATCTGGGTCAATTGCTTTTTTAGGTGCTGCTGATGTGATCGCGCGATGACAAAGCCGCCTCGCGAGCCTTCCAAGCCGCTGCTCGGTGAAGCCGACGCTCCGCTCCGCAGCCAGCCGCGCAGTCGCCGAGATCCTGCGCAGCCCAATCTCCCCTTGGACCCGATTCCCGCGCGCATCGAGCCATGCCTTGCGTTGCTGAAGGCCAGGCCGCCGAAGGGCGACGATTGGGTTTTCGAGATCAAATGGGACGGTTATCGCCTGGCGCTTCATATCGCGCCTACTGGCGTGCGAATCCTGACGCGGGGAGGCCACGATTGGACGTCCCGTTTTCCTGCCATCGAACGGGCGGCGAAAGAGCTCCCCGTCGCCACGGCGATCCTGGACGGGGAGGCCGTGGTGCTGGACGAGCGGGGCAGGTCGGATTTCGGCCTGCTGCAGCAATCGCTGGGCGGTCGCGGGGGCAAAAAGAGGTCAAGCGCGGCGCTCTTCATGACCTTCGATCTGCTCTATTTCGATGGTCATGACCTGAGGGATTCGGAACTCAGCATGCGCCGGCATCTGCTCGAGGATCTGGTGCCGGTCGAAGGGCAGGGCGATATCCGGCTTTCCGAGGAGATCGATGCCGACGGTGATCAGTTGCTGGCGAGCGCCTGCCAGCATGGGCTTGAGGGCATCATCGCCAAGCGCCGTGACTCACCCTATCGCTCCGGCCGGCTCGGCGACTGGGTTAAGATCAAGTGCATCCAAAGCGACAGCTTTGTGATCGTTGGCTACGAGCGATCCACAGTCGCGCGTGCCGGGATAGGCCGGCTTCTGCTCGCCGCGCGCAAGGGCAAGGAGCTAGTCTACGTTGGCGGGGTCGGGACTGGCTTCAACGAGCGCAACGCATATGAGCTTCGTGAGATGCTCGATGGCCTCATCACATCCATGCCGGCTGCGTCCGTCGATCGCAAAAGAGCAATTTTCGTGAAGCCAAAGCTCATCGCCGAGATCGAATATCGAGCTTGGACCGATGATGGAAAGCTGCGGCATGCCTCTTATAAGGGGCTGCGCGAGGTGCAGGACAATGCGGCCGTTTATGAGATTGTGTAACGGCTGCCCGCTACAGTGCGCAATCGATATAAGGCTTAAGAACTCCCGTCAGAGCCAACACGATGCCGACCAGAACGAACGACGTCGTCAGCACCCAAAAAGGCCAGTCGATCAGGAACTTCTGTCTCGGCGCCGCCCAGTCCTGATCATGATCTGGGAACTCAGATCGATGGAGCTTCGGGCCGAAATCTTTGCTGAAATCGAAGCCGTTTCTGAGGTAAAAGCAATACCAGCTGTAAGCACAAATGCTTCCGACAAAGCAGAACGCGAACCACAACTGAATTCGGTCTTCACTCGATCAAGCTTCCCCATAGGTATCGCCATCTTCATCGAGTTCGTACACCGGCAGATAGGTGTTCTTCTCCATCCACTCCCGGACGATAAACCTGATCATGTCGTTGCGCGTCTTGCCGAGCTCGTCCGCCAGGTCGCGCAGGGCGTCTTCGACATCATCCTCCATCGAGAGCCCGCCTGCATTACGCAGCCGCAGCGCGGCCCGACGAAGAATGAGCTGAAGATCCGCTCGCGAAACATCTGCGATCCGATCGGCGGCGTCCTCTAGCAGTGTGGCGGTGTCGGGAGATGTCATGGGTTCACCTGCGCGCGGTCAATAGGGACGGCGCAGCGAAATTGATGCCCCACCACGATCTGCCGGTCGGTCGGACAGCCCATCCAGGCGCGCCGCAGGAGCCGAGGAGGGAGGCCGCCGGAAATTTGCAAATGAAGCGGGTCATCAGGTGCTACTCGTCAATCTCATTGCCATCATCGTCGTACTCCGCCCCGCGGCCGGAGTCTTCGACATAAGTCCGGCATTCCTCTTCAAAAGACGATGAATTGCCCGAGCAATCGTCCTTGCTTTGAATGCCATTCTCCTCCGCCCATCATAGCCGGCCCTGTGACCCTCGCAATTCCCGCCGAAGCTCTGCGCGAAGGCCGGGGCTGCAAGGGTTGCCACCAGCAGAGCGCTCGCAAGCAACGTGGCCATCACTCCGCGCACTACCAGCCTCCTGGACGAGACATTGCGCTTCTGCCGCCGCACCTATTTCCCGCGGCATCTTACTGCCAATCATACTGGCAGTTGCCTGGATAGCGTCTCGTTGGTTTATATGCACCGCCGCCGCAAACAGTAAGACAAGATGGGCGCTGCGCCAACGCAGCCTTCGCAATCGCACCGCCGCCCGACGATGCAAATCTGGAGATCCGCTCGCCGGACAGTACGATCGGCAGTCGGAAGGGCGCGATGCTGATCATGAACTGGTTCGATGATCCGCATTCGGAGGTCTTGATCTGCTTGGCTTCGGCGGTCCGGGCGCGGAGCCGGCCAAAGCGCGGGGCGAATATTTTCCGTCGGCATTGTCGATTTTCGCAACAGCCGATCGTCCTTGTCATGATGTGCTGGCACCGCGATCGTGGCTTCAGCACGTTCTCAGGCAACAGAAGGAGCTATTGCCATGGATAATCAGCATCTGGTCCCCGCCGCCGTGCTCGCGGCCAAGAACGGCGTCCGGTTTCCCAATGAGAGCGAGGAATATCGCATTGCCCGCGACGCGCTGCTGGCCGAAGAGATCGAATTGCGCCGGCATATCGAGCGCGTGGCGGTACAGCGCCGGGCGCTGCCGCCGGGCGGCGAGGTGACGAAAGACTACCGCTTCGAAGGCAGCGACGGGCCGACCTCCTTCAGCGAGCTCTTCGCCGACAAGGACACGCTGATCGTCTACAGCTACATGTTCGGCCCGCAACGCGAGCGCCCGTGCCCGATGTGCACCTCGCTGCTGTCGGCCTGGGACGGCGAGGTGCCCGACATCCAGCAGCGCGCGGCCTTAGCCGTCGTCGCCCGCTCGCCGATCGAAAAACTGCTCGCCTTCAAGACGGAGCGTGGCTGGCATCATCTGCCGCTTTATTCCGACACGACGGACGACTACAGCCGCGACTACCACGGAATCGGCAGCGATGGCAGCGATGACGCGGCGTTCAACGTCTTCACGCGCCGCGACGGCACCATCCGCCATTTCTGGAGCCAGGAGATGGGCGGTGTGACGGCAGATCCCGGCGAGGATCCGCGCGGCGCGCCCGACCTGATGCCGCTCTGGACCATTATCGATTCGACGCCCGAAGGCCGGCCGGCAGACTGGTATCCGAAGCTGTCTTATTAAGATCAGCCGCGTCGTACGCCGTCAGCCGGTGGAGCGGTTTCTTGAGGGCTCGGCCCATTCGATGCTGGTAACCGCGTCATCCGGCAGCGGCGGCGGATCGATGTCATAGACATAGCCGGAGAGCATGTCGGCGGCGCGTTCCGTCGCCTTGATCTTCGCCTGGGTTTCGGCGACCGCCTTGGAGATCGCTTCGATGCGGGCGCGGAACATGTGGGCGAGCACATCGCGGCCGGACTGCTTTTCGAGTCGTTCCAGATGCAGGCCGATGCGCGAGGCGTGGCGCTCCAGCTCGCTCTTGCTGAAACGCGCCTTGCGCAGTTCCTCGGAAAGGCTGTCCTGCATGACGGCGACGGGATCGAAACTTCCGGGTGCGCGTTCGTCGAGCACCGCGTCGGTGACGAGTTTCTCGATCATCACGAGCGCTTGCAATTCGGCCGCATCGGCGAATTCGACGTCATAGCCGGTATCGTCGTAGACCTTGCGCCGGACCGGATCGAGAAGCAGCCCGTAGGCTTTCTGCAGATTGGCAAAGGCGTCCGAATCACCGCCCGAATCGGGGTGGGTAACTTTCGCCAGGCGCCGATAGGCGGCCTTCAGCTGCGCCTCGTCCGCATCGCGTTCAACGCCGAGAATATCGTATGGATCCGTCACGCCTGCTCCCTTGCTCCCCGCCACGTCGCGGGCAGTCTAGGTCTTCTTCTGCATCAGAAGGGCGAAGTTTAGACCGAAACGGGGAATGACGTCCATGGCCCGAGATGGTGATGGTTTGTGCGGATGCGTCGCAAACCATCGATTGCTTAATGTTTTCAATTCGTTGGTCGAAGATCAGCCTGTGATGATCGAAGCGAGATAACATCTGGCATCGCCATCGATTTCCAGCACGGTCGCGGCCGCGTTGTCGATCAGTAGCGCATCGCCGGCCGCAAGCGCGCCGGTCTCGCCGTCCCGGCGGAAGGACAATGCGCCGCGATGGCAAAGCAGCAGGGATGTCGAGGGCGGCAGCGGCACGGTCTTGCTGTCATCGACGTCGATCCGGATCAGCGTGTGGGTGAGCCCGTTACGGCGCGTCATGACGTTGAGATCGGTGATCGCTCCGTCCTCGAGCCTGGCCGCGACAGGGACATCCGCCGGGAAGGCCAGCGGATCGCTTGCCGTTGTCAGCAGCACGGGCGAGGTGCCTGCCACATCGAGCACCACGCCGTTGCCATCGAGGATCGCCAGCGTTCGGTCGATGCCGGGAAAGATCGAAAACGGGCCGTCCTCCGCGACGGTCGCCATGCTGATGCGCCAGTCGAAGTCGTTGATCGAAGCGCCGGGTGGAAAGACGGCGATTTCCACCGTCTCTCCCTTGCCGTTTTTCCAGGGCATGCGTTTGTGATCGCCGGCGCGCAGGATCCCCACGGGGCTCAGTTCCCGAGAATGCCGGGCAGACGCAGGCCCTTTTCTTTGGCGCAATCGATGGCGATCTCGTAACCGGCATCGGCGTGGCGCATGACGCCGGTCGCCGGGTCGTTCCAGAGCACGCGCTCGAGGCGTCTTGCGGCATCGTCCGTGCCATCGGCGCAAATGACCATGCCCGAATGCTGCGAGAAACCCATGCCGACGCCCCCGCCGTGATGCAACGAGACCCAGGTCGCACCCGATGCCGTGTTGAGCAGGGCGTTGAGCAGTGGCCAGTCGGAGACGGCATCAGATCCGTCCTTCATCGCTTCGGTCTCGCGGTTCGGCGAGGCGACGGAGCCGGAGTCCAGATGATCGCGGCCGATGACGATCGGGGCGGAGAGTTCGCCTGTTCTCACCATCTCGTTGAAGGCGAGGCCGAGCTTGTGGCGGTCGCCGAGGCCTACCCAGCAGATGCGCGCCGGCAGGCCCTGGAAGGCGATGCGCTCCCTGGCCATGTCGAGCCAATGATGCAGGTGCTTGTTGTTAGGCAGCAATTCCTTCACCTTGGCATCGGTCTTGTAGATATCCTCCGGGTCGCCGGAAAGGGCCGCCCAGCGGAAGGGGCCGATGCCGCGGCAAAACAGCGGGCGGATATAGGCCGGCACGAAGCCCGGGAAGGCGAAGGCGTTTTCGAGGCCTTCATCCTTGGCGACCTGGCGGATATTGTTGCCGTAATCGAGTGTCGGAATACCGGCGTTCCAGAAGGCGATCATCGCTTCGACATGCTCGCGCATCGAGGCGCGCGCCGCCTTTTCCACAGCCTTCGGATCGCTTTCGCGCTTTGCCTTCCACTCACCCATCGTCCAGCCCTTGGGCAGATAGCCGTTGATCGGATCATGCGCCGAAGTCTGGTCGGTGACGATATCGGGGCGGATGCCGCGGCGGACCATCTCGGGCAAGATTTCGGCGGCATTGCCGAGCAGGCCAACGGATTTCGCCTCGCCGGCCTTGGTCCAGCGGTCGATCATCTCAAGCGCTTCATCGAGAAGTCTCGGCCTTGGCGTCGACATAGCGGGTGCGCAGGCGGAAATCGATCGAGTCGGGATTGCATTCGACGGCCAGGCAGCAGGCGCCGGCCATGACGGCGGCGAGCGGCTGTGCGCCGCCCATGCCGCCGAGGCCGCCGGTCAGGATCCATTTGCCCTTGAGATTGCCGCCGTAATGCTGGCGTCCGGCCTCGACGAAGGTCTCGTAGGTGCCCTGCACGATGCCCTGCGTGCCGATATAGATCCACGAGCCGGCCGTCATCTGGCCGTACATGGCAAGGCCCTTCTTATCCAGCTCGTTGAAATGATCCCAGGTCGCCCAATGCGGCACGAGGTTGGAATTGGCGATCAGCACCCGCGGCGCATCCTTGTGGGTGCGGAAGACGCCGACCGGCTTGCCGGATTGCACGACCAGGGTTTCTTCTTCCGTCAACGTCTTCAGCGTCGCGACGATGCGGTCGAAATCCTCCCAGGTGCGGGCGGCGCGGCCGATGCCGCCATAGACGACGAGCTCGTTCGGGTTTTCGGCGACATCGGGGTCGAGATTGTTCATCAGCATGCGCAGCGGCGCTTCGGTCATCCAGCTCTTGGCATTGAGATCGTTGCCGCGGGGTGCGCGGATTTCGCGGATATTGTGGCGTGGATTGTTCATGGCGGTTCCCCTGTCGAGAGATCGTTATCGTTTCAGGTCGGGTGCGATCTGTTCGATGCGCACCAGAATGTTCTTGAGATGGATGCGAAGCCTGTCCGCCTTCGCGGTGTCGTAGGCAAAGGGCGGCGCTTCCGTCTGCAGATGGGTCGATTGCGCGAGCTCCATCTGGATCGCATGCACGCCGGTCTCGGGTCGGCCATAATGGCGCGTCGTCCAGCCGCCCTTGAAGCGGCCGTTGAGCACGCTGTCATAGCCATCCGCGGCTTCGACGACGGTGAGCGTCGCCTGCTCGATGGCGCCGTCGCAGGTCTTGCCCATATCGGTGCCGATGTTGAAATCCGGCAACTTGCCTTCGAAGAGGAAGGGAATGTGCGAGCGGATCGAATGGCAGTCGTAGAGAATTGCCACTCCATGGATTGCTCTCACGCGCTCGATCTCGGCGGCGAGTGCCGCGTGATAGGGGGCATGGAAGTCCCGCAGCCGCGCCGCGATGTCGGCCTCGTCGGGTGCAGCGCCTTCCTTCCAGATCGCCTTGCCGTCGAAATCCGTTTCCGGAATGAGGCCGGTGGTGTTCTGGCCGGGATAGAGGCTGACGCCGGCCGGATCGCGGTTGGCGTCGATCACATAGCGATGGAAGGTGGCGCGCACGGTGGTGACACTATCGAGCAGGCCATCATAGAGCTGGTGAATGTGCCAGTCGGTGTCGGCGAGAATACTGCCGTTGTCGTTGAGGCGATCGGCGATCTCAGGCGGCACGTCGGTGCCGGTATGGGGAAAGCCGAGGATGACGGGGGAGGTGCATTGGCGAATTTCGTATGGGGAGGAGACTTTTTCCGTCACCATCATCTCAGCCCTCCAATACCGGCAATATGCCAGATGAAACCGAGGCGTTGAGCGCGCCCGTCGCCACCAGCTCGGCAGCGGCGACGAGGTCGTTTGCCATATAGCGGTCGACGTCGAGGCTCGGGACCTTGCTGCGGATCGCGGTGATCGCCTTGCCAAGCTCCGGGCTCGTCGACAACGGCGCGCGCAGTTCAACGCCTTGGGCGGCGGTCAGCGCCTCGATGCCGATGATGCCGAACAGGTTCTCGGTCATGCCAAGCAGGCGGCGGGCCCCATGGCAGGCCATCGAGACATGGTCTTCCTGGTTGGCCGAGGTCGGCGTCGAATCGACCGAGGCCGGGTGCGACATCTGCTTGTTCTCGGACATCAGGGCCGCAGACGTCACCTCGGCGATCATCAGGCCGGAGTTCAAGCCGGGCGTCTTGGCCAGAAAGGCCGGTAGGCCGTAGGAGAGGGTCGGATCGACCAGCAGCGCAATGCGACGCTGCGAGATCGCGCCGATCTCGCAGACGGCAAGTGCGATCTGATCGGCGGCGAAGGCGACGGGTTCGGCGTGGAAATTGCCGCCGGAGACGACGGAATTGTCGGACAGTACCAGCGGATTGTCGGTGACCGCATTGGCCTCGATTTCGAGGGTGCGGGCAACCGAGCGCAGCAGATCGAGGCAGGCGCCGTCGACCTGCGGCTGGCAGCGGATGCAATAGGGATCCTGCACACGCTCGTCGCCTTCGATATGGCTCTGGCGAATGATCGAGTTTTCAAGCAGCGCGCGAAGCGCAGCCGCCGTGTCGATTTGGCCCTTATGGCCACGCAATGTATGAATATCCGGATGGAAGGGCGCCGAAGAGCCCATGGCGGCATCGGTGGACATTGCGCCGGTGATGAGAGCTGCCTGCGCGGCACGATGGGCGCGGAAGAGGCCGGCAAGCGCCAGCGCCGTCGAGGTCTGGGTGCCGTTGATCAGCGCCAGGCCCTCCTTGGCGGCAAGCACGATCGGTCTGAGGCCAGCCCTTTCGAGGGCTTCAGCGCCCGGGAGGCGTTCGCCGGCGAAGAAGGCTTCGGCCTCACCCATCATCACCGCCGCCATATGGGCAAGGGGCGCAAGATCGCCGGAGGCGCCGACCGAGCCCTTTTCCGGGATCAGCGGAATGACGCCCTTTTCCAGCATGCCCTCGATCAGCCGCACCAGTTCCAGCCGCACACCGGAGGCGCCGCGCCCGAGCGAGACCAGCTTCAGCGCCATGATCAGCCGCACGATATTCTCAGGCAGCGGCGCGCCGACGCCACAGCAATGCGACAGGATGAGATTGCGTTGCAAGGTCGTTACGTCGGCGCTGTCGATCTTGATCGAGGCGAGTTTGCCGAAGCCGGTATTGATGCCGTAGACCGGCGCGTTGCCGGCAGCGATCTCGGCGATGCGGGCAGCGGCCTTGGCGATGCCAGTATCGAAAGCGGGATCGAGCCTTGCCGGCACGCCCGTCCAGTAGATGGTTTCCAGATCCTTGAGCGAGACGGAGCCCGGGTGGAGCGTGATGGTCATCGGCCGTTCCTTTCGCCCTTGAAGACGCGTGCGTAAAGCGGGTTGAAGCCGATGCGGTAGACGAGCTCGGCGAGGCTTTCGATATTCCAGATGGCGAAGTCGGCGGATTTGCCGGCTTCGAGCGTTCCGGTCTTGTCGAGCAGACCGAGCGCGCGCGCACCTTCACGGGTGGCGCCGGCGATGCATTCCTCGACGGTGAGGCCGAAAAGTGTGGCCGACATGTTCATGGTGAGCAGCATCGAAGTGAGCGGCGAGGTGCCGGGATTGCAGTCGGTGGCGATCGCGATCGGCACGCCTGCCCGCCTCAGCGCCTCTACCGGCGGCTTCTGCTTTTCATGGATGGCGTAGAAGGCGCCGGGGAGCAGCACGGCGACGGTGCCGGCTGCAGCCATCGCCGCAACGCCATCCTCGTCGAGATATTCGAGGTGATCGGCCGAAAGGGCGCCAAAGGATGCGGCGAGCTTGGCGCCACCGAGATTGGAGAGCTGCTCGGCATGCAGCTTGACCGGCAGGCCGAGCGCCTTGGCCTTGTTAAAGACGCGGGCGATCTCGGTCGTGGAAAACGCGATGCCCTCGCAGAAGCCGTCGACAGCATCGGCAAGACCGAGGCCATGTATGTCGTCGAGACCGGGCAGGACGACATCATCGAGGTAATCGCCGTTGCGACCCTTATATTCCACGGGCGTCGCATGGGCGCCGAGATAGCTGGTGATGACGCGCACCGGTCTGACATGGCCGAGCAGGCGGGCGCTCTGCAGCATCTTCACTTCACCGGTCCGGTTCAGGCTGTAGCCGGATTTGATCTCGATCGTGGTGACACCTTCTGCAAGCAGCGTGTCGAGCCGCGGCAGCGCCTGGGTGACAAGCTCCTCGACCGACAAAGCATTGGTCGCTTTCACCGAGGACACGATGCCGCCGCCGGCACGTGCGACCTCCTCATAAGTCGCGCCTGCCAGGCGCATTTCGAACTCGCGGGCGCGGTTGCCGCCGTGAACGATATGGGTGTGGCAGTCGACAAGACCGGGCGTGACCCAGCGGCCTTCGAGATCGACGATTTCGGAGTGTTCGATCGCCGATGCCGGCAGCTCGCTCTCGGCGCCGGCAAAGGCGATGCTTCCGTTTTCGACCAGCACGGCACCCTTTTCGACGATGCCGAGCCCTTCCTTGCCAGGCGCCAGCGTGGCGAGCCGCGCATTGCGCCAAAGCACTGGGCGGTCTTCTGCGGACGAGGTTTCCTCTGAAAAATTGTTCCCGGTCATCAGCTTTGCGCCTTTCTTTATGCTGAAACATGTATATACATAATAAGCAGGTGACAAGAGAAATTTTGCGCGCTCTTCTGGAAAAGAAAGATCGGCGGCACTGCAAGAGGAGAGGGAAGGCCATGACCACACTTCACGCAGACACGGCGCTGACGCCGCAGGGCTGGCAGAAGGATGTGCGACTGACGCTCGAGGCCGGGCGCATCGCCCAGCTCGAGGTGGGCGTTGCCGCCGCGCCCGGCGATGAGCGCCATGCTCTGATCGTTCCGGCCATGTGCAACCTGCACAGCCATGCCTTCCAGCGGGCGATGGCGGGTCTTGCCGAAGTGCGCGGCCCGGCAAACGACAGCTTCTGGAGCTGGCGCACGGTCATGTACAAGTTTGCTTTGGCGATGACGCCTGAACATGTCGAGGCGGTGGCCGCCAAGCTTTATGCGGAGATGCTGGAGGCTGGCTTTTCCCGCGTCGGCGAATTCCACTATCTCCACCATGATAGAGATGGCGGCACTTATGCCAATATCGCCGAGCTTGCCGAGCGCATCGGTGCTGCGAGCCAAGAGACCGGGATCGGTCTGACCCTCCTGCCGGTCTTCTACGCCCATTCCGGTTTCGGGGGCGCTCAGCCGATCGACGGCCAGCGGCGATTCATCAATTCGCTCGAAAGCTTCGAAAGGCTGATGGAGGGATGTCGGGCGGTGACTGGCCGGCTCGACGGCGCCGAACTCGGACTGGCGCCGCACAGCCTGCGCGCCGCAACACCGGAGCAATTGGCGAAGCTCATGCCGATGGCGGGCGATGGCCCGATCCATATTCATGTCGCCGAGCAGGTGAAGGAGGTCGAGGACTGCGTCGCCTGGTCGGGCGCGCGGCCGGTGCAATGGCTGCTCGATCATATGCCGGTGGATGAGCGCTGGTGCCTGATCCATGCAACTCACATGACCGAGGACGAGACGCGGCGTATGGCGAATAGCGGCGCGATCGCCGGCCTCTGCCCGATCACCGAGGCCAATCTCGGCGACGGCGCCTTTGCCGCGCCCCTTTTCCTTCAAGAGGGCGGCCGTTACGGCATCGGCTCGGATTCCAACGTGCTGATCTCCTTGCCGGAAGAATTGCGCCAGCTCGAATATTCGCAGCGCCTGGCGCTGCGCGCCCGCAATGTCGTCGCAGCACCCGGCGGTTCGACGGCGCTTTGCCTGTTCAACCAGGCGCTTGCCGGCGGCGGTGCGGCGCTGAAAGCCCCGGCCGGTATCGCTGAAGGCCATCACGCCGATCTCGTTTCGCTCGATATGTCAGCCGTTCCCTATCTCTCCGGCGATCAGATCCTCGATCACTGGCTGTTTGCCGGCGGCATTTCCATCGATTGCGTCTGGGCGCGCGGCCGCAAGCAGGTGGCGGGTGGGCGTCATGTCGGGCGCGAGGCTATCGACCGGCGGTTCCTTGCCGCGATGGGCGAATTGCTGGCTGGCTGAAAAAGCGCTTTTCATAAGCAGGCATTCGATCTAGAGCGGGAGATCAATGGGAACGTGGCGATGAACCAAAGCAGGGATCCCACCTTGCACCAGCGCATCCTCGGCGAGATAGAGGGCCGTATCGTCTCGGGCGAATGGCCGCCGGGGCACCGTATCCCCTTCGAGGTCGATCTCGCTACCCAATATGACGTCTCGCGCATGACGGTGAACAAGGTGCTGACCCAGCTCGCCAAGGCCGGCTTGATCGAGCGCCGCAAGAAATCCGGCAGCTTCGTCACCCAGCCGCAGGCCCAATCGGCGGTTCTCGAAATCCACGACATCAAGGCCGAGGTGCAGTCGCTGAACCTGCCCTACGCCTATGCGGTTTTGAAGACGGCGAGCCGCAAAGCCAAAGCGGAAGACAGCCGCCGGCTGGAGCTGCCTGCGGCGTCCTCGGTCGTCGAGGTGGTCTGCATCCACAATGCCGGCACGCGGCCCTTCTGCCTGGAGGAGCGGCTGATCAGCCTTGCGACCGTGCCGGAGGCGGCCGATGCCGATTTCCTGACGGTGGCGCCGGGGCCGTGGCTGCTCAACCAGGTGCCGTGGAGCACCGCCGAACACCGGATCCACGCCGTTTCCGCCAGCGCCGAGGTGGCCGCCGCCCTCGACATTGCCCGCAACACCGCCTGCCTGGTGGTGGAGCGCCGCACCTGGAGTGGCGCCGGGCCGGTGACCCATGTGCGCTTCACCTATCCCGGCGATCGCCACGCCCTGGTGGCGCGTTTCACGCCGGCATCACAGTAAGCCATGTTCCATATACAACATGGCACCTGTTTTCATTCCTCGAACATCTTGCCGCTGCGCGCCTCGAGCCGGTAGCGATAGCCAGGATAGACGAGGCGGGCTGTCGAGACCACCTGTTTTGCCGACCATGTGCGCCGGCGGATCGTCAGGCAGGGTTCGGTCTTCAGGATGGTCAGGAGCTTGCATTCCCAGGCCTGCGGCATCGCCGCCTCGACGACGTGCTCGGAGCCGCTGAGCGGGGCGGCCGCAGTTAGATAGGCGTTCGGAGTCAGCGTCGAAAAATCCTGAGCGAGATATTCCGGGGCGGCTTCCGGATGGACGAAACGGTCCTCGATCTGCACTGGAACGCCATTTTCGCTGTGGACGATCAGGGAGTGGAAAACCGCAGCGCCGATCGGCAGTTCCAGCGCGTCGGCAACCTCGGGAGACGCCGTTTCCTGGGCGAGAACGACGACGGAGGCCTCATGGACATGGCCGCGTTCGGCGATTTCCTCGGCGATGTTGCGCACTTCGAACAGCGCCGAATAGCCCTTGCGTTCGGCGACGAAGGAGCCGACGCCCTGGATGCGGACGAGTTCGCCTTCATTGGCAAGTTCGCGCAGCGCCCGGTTGGCGGTCATCTTGCTGACGCCGAGCTCGACGACCAGCTCGTTTTCCGACGGCACGCGGTATTTCGGCGGCCATTCGCCGCTGTGGATGCGGTCGAGGATCACCTGCTTGACGCCTGCGTAAAGCGGCGTGCTATCATTTTCCGCCAGTTCGCGCTTCATCTCGCCGGAACGCTTCATTGCCTATTCCTTTTGCACGAATGGAATTCGCCACCTAAATCGACTTTCCTCTTGCATATCACAGAATATCTCATATGGTACCATATACAACCTCCCAATCGGTCCTGGACGCAGAAATAGGACGGAAAGGGCAAGCCGGCGAAGATCGGCGTGGTGCCGCAAGGTCTGTTTCAACTCCAGAGGAGAATCATCAATGAAATTCAGCGCAATCCTGTTTTGCGGCGTCGCCGCTCTTTCCGCCTTCGCAGCACCCGCTTTCGCCAAGGACTGGACGAAGGCGACGATCACGCTCGAGGGCGCCTATGCGCCGTGGAACCTCACCAATGCCGACGGCACGCTCGGCGGCTTCGAGGCCGGAGCTCGCCAAGGTGCTCTGCGAACGCGCCAAGATCGAATGCACGCTCGTTGCTTCCGATTGGGACGGCATGATCCCGGCGCTGAACGCCGGCAAGTTCGACGTCATCATGGACGCGCTGTCGATCACCGAAGAGCGCAAGCAGGTGATCGATTTCACCATTCCCTATGCAGCCACGCCCGCCGCCTTCGCCACCGCCAAGGACAGCCCGCTGGCGAAAGCCGCCGGCACCGGCTCCACGATCAAGATGACGCCCGGCCAGACCGGCGTGAAGGAGATCGACGCGCTGAAGGAAGCCTTCAAGGGCAAGACGATCGGCATCCAGGCGGCGACCGTCTACGCCAAGTTCGTCTATGACAATTTCGGCGATATTGCCGAGATCCGCGAGTACAAGACCGGCGCCGACCGCGACCTCGACCTGCAGAACGGCCGCATCGACCTCGGCTTCGACGACGCCGTCTATTTCGCCAATGCCTTCAAGACCGCCAACGGCGCGCTCGACTTCACCGGTCCGGAGATCGTCGGCTCGATCTGGGGCGAGGGCGAAGGCCTCGGCGTCCGCAAGGCCGATACCGACCTGCGCGACAAGTTCAGCGAGGCGATCAAGTCCGCACTCGCCGACGGCACCGTCAAGAACCTCTCGATGAAGTGGTTCCAGGTCGACGTCAGCCCGCAGCAGTAAGCGCTTCGGCCTTTTGGCCGCAGGCGCCGGTCTCCGGCTTTGTCGCCGGAGACCGCGTGTTATTCTCGATCCAGAAAATACTGCCACGGACGGGGAACGGACGATATGGCAAGCTTGGAACTGCTTGGCTTCGGCTCGACGGGATGGGGCGCGCTGCTCATTCTCGCCACCTTGATGACGCTCGCCGTCACCGCGACGGCGTTGTCGATCGGCGCGGTGCTCGGCGCGATCGTCG
This sequence comes from Rhizobium sp. C104, assembly GCF_022354505.1. Taxonomy (NCBI): domain Bacteria; kingdom Pseudomonadati; phylum Pseudomonadota; class Alphaproteobacteria; order Hyphomicrobiales; family Rhizobiaceae; genus Rhizobium; species Rhizobium sp. C104. Next base: position 37,564 of record NZ_CP092350.1, read on the forward strand.
CGGGGGCGAAGCTCTCCGGCAATCCCGTTCTTGTGGCGCTCGGCAATGTCTATACGACGGTGTTTCGCGGCGTGCCGGAACTGCTGATCATCTATCTCATCTATTTCGGCGGCTCCTCGGCCGTCACCGCGATCGGCAAGGCGATGGGTTACGAGGGTTTTCTCGGCATGCCTTCCTTTGCCGCCGGGGCGCTGGCCGTCGGCATCATTTCCGGCTCCTATCAGGCGGAGGTGTTTCGCGGCGCCTTCCTCGCCATCTCCAAGGGTGAGCTCGAGGCGGCCTCGGCGATCGGCATGCATCGCGCCATGCGCTTTCGCCGCATCATCATGCCGCAGGTGCTGCGGCTGGCCATTCCCGGCCTCGGCAATGTCTGGCAGCTCAGCCTCAAGGATTCGGCGCTGATCTCGGTCACCGGCCTTGCCGAACTGATGCGCACCAGCCAGGTGGCGGCGGGTTCTACCCGACAATATTTCCTGTTCTTCATCGCCGGCGGCTGCCTCTATCTGATCCTGACCAGCCTTTCCGACCGCATCTTCAACGGTGCGGAACGCCGCGCCAACCGCAGCATGCCGGCATCCGCCATGGGCCAGGCGTAAGGAGGCGATGATGGATTTCACCTTTCTCGCGTCGACCATGGTTACCCTGCTCAAGGCCGTGCCGACGACGCTGATCCTGTTTTCGCTGTCGATCTTCTTCGGCGGCCTGCTGGCGCTCGTCATCGTCTCGATGCGGGTCAGCGGCAACCGCTATCTGTCCGGTTTCGCCAAGGGCTACATCTTCGTGTTCCGCGGCTCGCCGCTGTTGATCCAGATGTTCCTGGTGTTTTACGGCCTCGGCCAGTTCGGCGTCATCCGCTATTCCTTCCTCTGGCCGTTCCTGCGCGAGCCGATGGTCTGCGCCGTGCTGTCGCTAGCGCTCTGCACCGCCGGCTACACGGCTGAGATTTTTCGCGGCGGCATTCGCGCCGTTTCGCCGAAGGAGATCGAGGCGGCGCGCTCGATCGGCATGTCCGGCTTCCTGCTGGTGCGCCGCATCCTGGCGCCGATCGCCTTTCGCCATGCGCTGCCGGCCTATTCCACCGAGATCGTGCTGATGATGAAATCGACGGCGCTCGCAAGCCTCGTCACTGTCTGGGAGGTCACCGGTGTCGCCCAACGGCTGATCTCGCAGACCTACCGCACGATGGAAGTCTTCCTCTGCGCGGCGATCATCTATCTCGTTTTGAACTTCATCATCCTGCAGGGCATGGCCCTGCTCGAATATTCGCTGTCCCGACACCGCCGCGCGGCCCCGCAGCCGCTGAAGGCGTAAGCAGTTTTTGAAGATTGGAGCAACTATGCCAGGCGTTACCCGACTTTCGGTCCGCAATATCCGCAAGAGCTTCGGCACACACGAGGTCCTGCGCGGCATTTCCCTCGATGCCGAGGACGGCGATGTGATTTCGCTGCTCGGCGCCTCCGGCTCCGGCAAATCCACCTTTCTGCGCTGCATCAACATGCTCGAAACCGCAAGCGACGGCGAGATCTGGGTCGATGGCGAGCACATCGAGATGGTGCACAAGAACGGGCGGAGCAAACCGGCGAGCCAGAAGCAGGTGGACCATATCCGCTCCGAGCTCGGCATGGTGTTCCAGTCCTTCAATCTCTGGTCCCATATGACGATCCTGCAGAACGTCATCGAGGGCCCGATCCATGTGCTGAAGCGGCCGCGCGCCGACTGTATTGCCGAGGCCGAAGCGCTGCTCGAAAAGGTCGGGATCGCCGATAAACGCCATGCCTATCCCGCCCATCTCTCCGGCGGCCAGCAGCAGCGCGCCGCAATCGCCCGCGCTTTGGCGATGAAGCCGAAGGTGATGCTCTTCGACGAGCCGACCTCGGCGCTCGATCCGGAACTCGTCGGCGAGGTGCTGCGCGTCATGCGCGCGCTTGCCGAAGAAGGCATGACCATGCTCGTCGTCACCCATGAGATGAGCTTTGCCCGCAACGTCTCCAACCGCGTCGTCTTCATGCGCGAAGGGCTGGTCGAAAGCAGCGGCAAGCCCGACGACATGTTCACCGGCGGCGCCACACCCGCCTTCCGCCAGTTCATCGGCCATTTCGGAAGCGGTCAATGACGATCACCATCGAGACTGTGCTGACCTGGCGCGGTGTCGCGCGCGTCGGGGCAGGGGAAGCGCTGGCGCTGTCGCCGGCCGCCTGGGCGCGGGTCGAGCAGGCAAGCCGCATCGTTGCGCGCATCGTCGAGACCGGCGTGCGCGCCTATGGCGTCAACACCGGCGTCGGAGCGCTCGCCGATACCGTCGTCGACCGGGCCTCGCAGAGCCTGTTGTCACGCAGCATCGTGCTCAGTCACGCCTGCGGCGTGGGACCGCTGCTGGCGGCTCGCGAAGTGCGCGCCATCATCGCCGCCCAGATCGCCAATTTTTCCCATGGCCATTCCGGTGTGCGGCGCGAGATCGTCCAGTATCTCACGGCCATGCTGGAGCATGACTGCATTCCCGACGTGCCGTCGAAGGGCTCGGCCGGTTATCTCACCCACAACGCTCACACCGCGCTCGTCCTGATCGGCGAAGGCAGTGCCACCGTGGCCGGGCGGCGCATGAGCGGCCGCGAGGCGCTGGCGGCGATCGGCCTGCAGCCGTTGGTGCTCGGCGCCAAGGAGGGCCTGAGCCTCGTCAACGGCACGGCCTGCGCAACCGGGCTGTCAGCTATCGCGCTTTCGCGCGCCGAACCGCTGCTCGACTGGGCCGATGCCATCGCGGCCCTGACGCTTGAGGCGGCAGGCTGCCAGATCGCCGCCTTCGACGAGGCGGTGCTGGCGCTGCGCCCATCTGCCGGGATCGACAAGGTCGGCGCCAGCTTGCGCGCCCGCCTCCAGGGCAGCGGCCTCGTCGCCGCCGCCTTCGGCCGGCGCACCCAGGATGCCCTCAGCCTTCGCTCGGTGCCGCATGCCCATGGCGCCGCCCGCGATGTCTTCGACAATTCCGCCCGCATCGCCGATCAGGAACTCGCTTCCGTCACCGACAACCCGGCTGTGTCGGGCACGCCGGAGCAGCCCATCGTTTCCTCAGAGGCGCATGCCGTCGCCCCGGCGCTTGGGCAGGCGGCCGATAGCCTCGCCATTGCGCTGGCGCAGATCGGCGCGATCAGCGAACGGCGCATGGACCGGCTGGTCAATCCGCTGGTAAGCGGCCTGCCGCCGTTTCTTGCGAGCGATGCCGGCAGCCATTCCGGCTTCATGATCGCCCAATATACCGCCGCCGCCCTCAATAACGAGAACCGCCGCCTCGCCGCACCCGCGGCGATGGACGGCGGCCTGACCTCCGGCCTGCAGGAGGATTTCCTCGCCCATCCGACAGCCGCCGCCGGCAAACTGCTCGCGGTCATCGACAATGCCGAATATATCCTGGCGATCGAGCTGATGGCGGCTGCCCAGGCGCATGATTTCCTGGCGGCGACCGCGCCGCGGGCGCCAGGCACGGATATCGTCTATCAGGCGGTGCGGGAGCGCATCTCCCATTATGGCGACGAGCGGCCGCTGAACGGCGATATCGAGGCCGCGCGCAGCCTGATCCGCGAGACCGCACCGCCGCCGATCGTTTGAACCAGAAAATTGTCAGAACGGCTTGCTGGTGGCGGAATCCTGCTTGGGCTTTTCGCCGGCCTCGAGCCGCTTGAGGCAGTCACGATACGTCGGGTAGAGCTGATCCACCCGCGACAGCGGCAGCGTCCAGTCGCCTTCGTCGCCGGCAAAGGTCAGCTGTACGTCAGGGGTTCCGCCAAAGGCGTTCTTGATAATTTTCTTCAGGCCGCCGCTTCCTTTGCTGGCCGGCGGCCAGAGGCGAAGCGTGGTCTTGTCGAAGAATTCGGCGGCGACGACTTTCGTCATCGAACGATCGGTCAGCGTCACCTCGGTCGTGGTGCCGGCCGGAATATCCCAGCTGTCCTTGGTGACCAGCCAGAAGGTTTCTGTGGCGGTCTGGCGGAATTCCATGGTCTTGCCGAGCTCGCTGTTCCACAGCAGCCGGCAATAGGCAGGGCGCTCGCTTGAGAAGCCGACCGACCATTGTCTTGCGCCACCCATCCATTCGGTCTCGCCCAAGGCGGCGACCGGCTGCAGGACAGCCGCCATCAGAACCATCGCTGTCAGAATTTTCATCGCCGAAATCATCTCCAGGACAATCCGCTCCAGCCATAACAAAAGAAGGTTGAGCTTTTGCTACCGGCTGGCTTCGAATGCCGCAAGGGCTTGAATTTGCGGCTCACCTTGCCGATCTGGCGTAGATCGACATGAAGTGAAGGAGCGTGACGGCAGGCATGAGCGAGGTTCAACGACGCGGATTTTTGGCGAGGCTCACCGCATATGAGCCGCTGACGCTCATCATGCTGGCATCAGTCGCGGGCGGGCTGTTCGTGCTGCAGCGGCTGACGAGCGAGGTTCTCGAAGGCGAGACGCTCCGTTTCGACGAAACGATCCTGCTGGCGTTGCGACGGCCGGGTGAGCTTGGCGTGCCGATCGGCCCCGGCTGGCTGACGCATGCCGTCGGCGACATCACCAGTCTCGGTGGCATCACCGTTCTCTCGCTAATGACCGCTCTCGTCACAGTCTATCTCTTGCTTGACCGGCGCTGGCCGATCGCGATCTTCGTCTTTTCCTCGGTACTATCAGGCTGGTTGGCAAGCACACTGCTGAAGATTCTCGTCGCCAGGCCGCGTCCAGACATCGTCCCGCATCTCGTCGAGGTCAGCGATCTCAGCTTTCCCTCCGGCCACGCCATGGTCTCGGCCGTGACCTATCTGACGCTCGGGGCACTGCTGGCCCGCACGCAGCGTTACCGTTCGACGCGGATCTTCGTCATGGCCGCCGGCGTTTTCCTCGCCGTCATCATCGGCCTGAGCCGGATTTATCTCGGCGTCCATTACCCGACGGATGTCTTCGCCGGATGGTGCGCCGGGGCCCTCTGGGCGCTCGGCTGCTGGCTGATCTCGAAACGCTTCGTTCCGAGCCGAGCCCCGGGCGATGGCCTCGAAAATGGCAATGGCGACGGTGACTAGAACATAGGCTTAGAACGACTGTGGCGCCCGAATGGGGCGCCACAAGTGCTTGAGCGCTACGTACGCGGCTTCAGATTTTCCGGGTCGTAGATGGGCTTGTAGCCGACGCCGACGACTTCCACCGGATAGGTCTCGGCAAAATACTCGACATTCAGCTTGCGTCCGACCTGGCAATGCGACCAGGGCAGGTAGGCGAGCGCAATGTTCTTTCCCACAGTCGGACCGTATGCGATTGAGGTCGTGTAGGAGCGGCGGCCGAGTTCGTCGACCAGGACCTCTCCGGTGGCGGGATCGACGACAGGCAGGTTGCCGAGCGGGTAACGCTTGACACCCGACTTGTCGGTATTCTCCGTCATCACGAGCGTGCAGAGCATGGCCGGCTGGTGTTCGCGCGCCTTGTATTCCAGATGTTTCGCCTTGCCCCGGAAATCGGCTTCCTTGACCTTCGGACGGGCGAGATCGGCTTCGATCAGGTTGTACTGGGTCAGCAGGTCGGCGTTTTGCAGGCGCAGGCTCTTTTCCATGCGGCGCGAGTTTGCATAGGTCTCGACGCCGAAGGCCATCACGCCGGTCGAGCGCAGCGCATCCCAGACGGCGAGGCCGTCTTCGTATTTCATATGCAGTTCCCAGCCCTGCTCGCCGACATAGGAGATGCGGAAGGCGGTGACCGTCTTGCCGGCGATTTCGATCGGCTTGATCGCTGCAAAGGCGAAGTTTTCCTGATCGAGCCCGGCCGGATCGGCCACGACCTTCTTCAGCGTGTCGCGGGCGTTCGGACCCCAGATGCCGATCGTCACGAATTTTTCCGAGACGTCGGTGATGGTGACGTCAAGGCCGCGATCTTCGGCGACGCGCTTCATATAGTGCAGGTCGCGCGGGCCGGCATCGGCACCGTTGACGAGACGGCAGCGGTCGGCCATGCGGAAGACGGTGAAATCGGCGCGGACCATGCCTTCGTCGTCGAGGAAGTGGGTGTAGACGCCCTTGCCGATGTTGGCATCGCCGCCGACCTTGGCGGCGCACAGCCATTCCATCAGTTCGACATGGTCAGGTCCCTCGATATCGACCATGTGGAAGTGGCTGAGATTGACGATGCCGCAATCCTCGCTCATCGCCAGATGCTCGGCATTCGACACGCGCCAGAAATGGCGGTTGTCCCATTCGTTCTCGCGGACCGGCACGCGGTCGCCATATTTCTCCAGCAGGTGCTCGTTGGCGGCATAGCCGTGCGCACGCTCCCAACCGCCCAGTTCCATGAAGTAGCCGCCCAGCTCCTTTTCGCGCTCGTAGAAGGGCGAGCGCTTGGCGTTGCGGCCGGATAGATAGGGTTCGCGGGTGTGAACGGCCGGGAAATAGATCTTCTGAGCGGCTTCGTAGCAGCGGCCTTCGATGAATTCTTCGGTCAACTGATGCGGATAGAAGCGGGCGTAGTCGATGCTGTTGTGATCGATTTCGGTACGGCCGTCGGTCATCCAGTCGGCGATCAGCTTGCCGTAGCCCGGGCCGTCCTTGACCCAGATGGCAACGCAATACCAAAGACCCCTGACCTTCTGGCTCTCGCCGCAGGACGCGCCGCCGCCGGCGGAAACCTGCAGCAGGCCGTTGAAGGAGTGACCCTCGTTATAGCCGAGTTCGCCGAGGATCGGCGTCAGTTCCATGGCGCGCTCGAGCGGCTCGATGATCTGTTCCATCTCGAGGTCACGCTGCGACGGCGAAAGGCGCGCTTCGTGTTTTTCGAGAAGATCGCGCGGATGGCACATGCGCGGATTGTTGGCTTCGTAATAGCCCCACTCGATCTGACCGCCCTCGGTCGTCGCCGGGTCGCCGGTATCGCGCATATAGGCAGAGTTGCCCTGGTCGCGCAGCAGCGGGAAGCCGATTTCCTTGCCGGTGCCTTCAAACTCGTTATAGGGACCGAAGAAGGTGAGCGGATGATCGACCGGCATGACCGGCAGGTCTTCGCCGACCATCTCGGCGATCAGGCGGCCCCAAAGGCCGGCGCAGACGATGACGTGGTCGGCCATAATAGTGCCGCGATGGGTGACGACGCCCTTGATGCGGCCGCCTTCGACGATCAATGACTTGGCCGGCGTATTACCGAACACCTTAAGCTTGCCGGCCTGTTCGGCGGCATCGACCAGCTTGCCGGCAACGGTCTGCGAGCGCGGAATGACGAGGCCGGCATCCGGATCGTAAAGGCCGCCCATCACCTGATCTTCCTCGATCAGTGGGAACTTTTCCTTGATCTCGGAAGGGCTGACATAATGGGCGCGCGTGCCGAAAGCGCGTGCCGAGGAGAGCTTGCGCTTGATCTCTTCCATCCAGGCATCGTCGCCGGTGCGCGCCACTTCGAGGCCGCCGATGCGGGCGTAGTGGCCCATCTTCTCATAGAAATCGATCGAATATTGTGTCGTCCAGACCGAGAGATAGTCGTGGCTGGTGGTGTAACAGAAGTCCGAGGCATGGGCTGTCGAGCCGATATCGGTCGGGATGCCCGACTTGTCGATGCCGACGATATCGTCCCATCCGCGCTCGACGAGATGATGCGCGATGGAGGCGCCGACGATACCGCCGAGGCCGATGATGACGACCTTTGCCTTTTCCGGAAATGCTGCCACGTGCTGTTCCTTCTACTGATCGGACGAACTAAATTTTGCCAGCCGCCCTCGACTTGCGACGCGGGCATTATGCATCAGGCTGACGACCGTCATTGGTCCTACGCCGCCGAGGACCGGCGTGATTGCGCCAGCGGCGCACGCCAGGCGCCCCGGAGGATCACGGCGCTGAAATCGCCTGTAGCCGGTCGATATCGACCAGCACGATGTCGTCGGAAACAGGCTCGCGATTGTGCAGGCGGAACCAATCCATCGCTTCGCGCACGCGGTCTCCATGCGGGCCTGGATAGGCGCCAAGGCCGAGGACCCATTCGCGCACAGTCTCGCGTTCCATTCGCCCGGCCCGGTATCGGTCGCAGACGGTTTTCGCAGAGGCGACCAGATCATTTATGCTTTTCACGACGATTCCTCAGTGAACGGACGGCTCTTCATCGTCGAGAAAGGATCGAATGCCATCGCGAGCGACAGTGGCGAGGAATTCGTCGAAGGCTTCCCGGTCGGTGGCAAAGGGTTCGTCCCAGCGGATCAGATCCTCGGCCTGGGTGACGACTTCCATCGTCCAGTCTTCATTGCTGCCGGATGTGCGGAAGATATCGACGAGCACGGTGATCCCGTCATCGGTGAATTCTCCGGCCAATTCCGAGTGTTCCAGCTTTTCTTTCTTTGTCATCAGTCAGCCACCCGCGCCGGGCGGCGCGTCGTTTTCGAGATACTCTTCATATTGAACCGTTTCGGCCTCGTTGGTGTCGATCGAATTTGCGCGTTTGGCAAGGCGCACACCGGCCCCTCCACCGTTTTCCGGGATGAAAACGACGCCACCTGCTTCCAGGGCCTGCTTCATATCCTGAAGGGTCCGGTCATAGGGGGAGCGTTTGCCCGCCTCGAAATTGGCGATCGTCGCCTTGGCGACGTTTGCCGCCGAGGAGAGATCGTCCTGCGACCAGTCCAGGAGGGCGCGCGCGGCGCGGCATTGGGCGGAAGACAGGTCCGTCATGATAGCCTTGCGTCGAAAGTGTCGTGGGGCGGATTATATAAAAAATGCAATCTTGCACAAGCGACGATGAGAGCATGGATGGTGAGCACGGCTGTCAGTTTCGCGATTGGCCAAGACCTCTCCCCAACCCTCCTCACAAGGGGGAGGGCTTATATGCCGCTTCGGACGCTTTTCACTTCAACGTTTCATCTGCAGAAAGGCTGATGTCTTTTGCAGGCGGATGCTGCGGGTTAGCCCCTCCCCCTTGTGTGGGGGGAGGGGCTTTACAACCCGCCTGCAAAGCGCTCCGGTTGCGTCTGACAGCTACCCCGCGTGTTATTCCAACCCCGGCATTCTTTTGACCCTTAATACTTCAGACTTATCCCCTGATAGGGAAGGTTGATTGACTGTATATTATTAAAGTCTAATTTTTAAACTCCTGAAACACGCGCTTGGGAGGAAACAATGCGTGAGCCGGATATGCAGAAACTCGATGCACTCGTCGGCCGGCTGGTCGGTGATGTCGGCGCCGCCATGTCGGGCGCCTTGGTCGTGCTGGGCGACAAGGTGGGAATTTTCAAGGCGATGGCCGATGGGACGCCGATGAACGTCCAGCAGCTTTCGCAAAAGACCGGGGTGAAGGAGCGTTACCTTCGGGAATGGCTGAGCGCCCAGGCGGCGGCTGATTATATCGTCTATGACGAAAAAACCGATCGTTTCAGCCTGACGCCGGAGCAGGCGATGGTCTTTGCCGAGGAATACAGCCCGGCCTTCTTCGTCGGCGCCTTCGAGGTGGTGCAATCGATGTGGATGGACGAGCCGAAGGTCGCCGACGCCTTCCGCACCGGCAGGGGCCTCGGCTGGCACGAGCACAGCACCTGCCTGTTCCGGGGAACCGAGCGCTTCTTCCGCCCGGGTTATAACAGCCATCTCGTCGCCGAATGGATTCCCGCCCTTTCCGGGGTCGAGGAAAAGCTCAAGGCCGGCGCCAAAGTCGCCGATGTCGGCTGCGGCCATGGGGCCTCGACCATCCTGATGGCGCAGGCCTATCCCGCCTCCCACTTTACCGGCTTTGATTACCACGGCCCGTCGATCGAAAAAGCCAAGGCGGCTGCGAAAGAGGCAGGTGTCGGCGACCGGGTGACGTTCGAGCAAAGCCGGGCGGCGGAATTTCCAGGCCGCGGCTATGATATGGTCGCCATGTTCGACTGCCTGCACGACATGGGCGATCCGGTCGGCGCCGGCCAGCATGTCAAGGAAACGCTTGGACCGAACGGCACCTGGCTGATCGTCGAGCCCTTTGCTCATGACCATCTCAAGGACAATCTAAACCCCGTCGGCCGCGTCTATTACGGCGCCTCGACGATGATCTGCACGCCGGCATCGCTCTCGCAGGAGGTGGGACTCGGGCTCGGCGCCCAGGCAGGCGAGATGAAGCTTCGCAAGGTTGCGCTCGACGCCGGCTTCACGCATTTCCGCCGCGCCACGGAAACGCCGTTCAACATGGTGTTCGAGGTGCGGGCCTGAGATAACCCCGGCTGGCGGCTATTTCAGCTTGCCGATGCTGGCATACATGCCGGTGGTGCGGAATTCCGTCGGGTTGGTGCCGTAGACCCGGCGGAAGACCTTGGAGAAATAGTTCGGATCCTCGAAGCCGCACATGATGGCGACTTCCTTGACCGGCAGGAAGTCCGCCTTGGTCAGAAGCTTGACGGCGCGCTGCAGCCGCTGCTGCAGCACGAATTCCGCCGGCGGCATGCCCTCGCTCTCGGCAAAGCTGCGCGAGAAATGTGCGCGGCTGAGGCCGACGATGCCGGCAAGTTCGCTGACCGGCAACGGCTTTTCGAGATTGGCGTTGATATGGTCGATCACCGGCTGCATCAGGCTGAGTTCGGCGGCAAAGGCCGGCGAGCCGAAGACGTCGTCATAGAGCGCCATTGCCGCTTCATAGGCAATCGCCGAGGCAGCCCCCGGCGAGGTCGCGCCGGTGACGAGGCGCAGGCTGCAGTCGGCGAGGTGATCGATGGTCGAGGGCTGCAGTTTCAGCACCGGGCCGGCAGTTGATAGCACCAGCTGGTGAATGCGCAGCGTCTCCTCGCCATTCATCGAAATCCAGAAATATTCCCAGCGGTCGCCTTTCTCCAGCCAGTAGCGATGATTGTGCGGCACGAGCACCAGCAGCGTATCGCCGCCCTGAAGCCGATAATTGCGGTTCTGGTAGCGCAGCCGGCCGGTGCCGCTGATCGTGTGCTGCAGCACGGTGAAGGGCGTCTGGCCGCGCCTGCGGCCATCCCAGTCATAGGGTTCGTTCTCGCGCACTTCATAGCCGGAGCTCGTCGGCATGGCATGCAATCGCTGGCGGCCGCGGGGCAGCGAAACCGTCCTCATCGACTGTCCGTTGGCAATCAAATTCTGCAGCACAAAATTACCCCTGAAAGCATAATCCTTCTCTGGTCGGCTTGCCGATTTCGGGCATAATCCCGCTCGACAAACAGGGAAGAGACCACGGCCGAAAGGGCGGCCGGGAGGAAAACAGACAGTTTTTCGGCTTTTTCAACCGCATGCGCTAGCATGCGGCCTGATCCTTCATGGCCGTTTTTCCTGTAGCATTCGATTGGGTCGAGGTGAAGATCATGAGTTTCAAAATCGCTATCATCGGTGCGGGCAGCGTTGGTTTCACCAAGAAGCTGTTTACCGACATATTGTGCGTTCCGGAGTTTCGCGACGTTGAATTCGCGCTGACCGATCTCAGCGAACATAATCTGGAGATGATCAGGGCGATTCTCGACCGGATCGTCGAGGCGAACGGGTTGCCGACCAAGGTGACGGCGACGACCGACCGGCGCCAGGCACTGACCGGCGCGCGCTACATCATCAGCTGCGTGCGCGTCGGCGGCCTTGAGGCCTATGCCGACGATATCAGAATCCCGCTGAAATACGGCATCGACCAATGCGTCGGCGATACGATCTGCGCCGGCGGCATCCTCTATGGCCAGCGCAACATTCCGGTGATCCTCGACTTCTGCAAGGATATCCGCGAGGTCGCCGAGCCCGGTGCGAAATTCCTGAACTATGCCAATCCGATGGCGATGAACACCTGGGCGGCTATCGAATACGGCAAGGTCGATACCGTCGGCCTCTGCCACGGCGTCCAGCACGGCGCCGAACAGATCGCCGAGGTGCTCGGCGCCAAGTCGCTGGGTGAACTCGACTATGTCTGCTCCGGCATCAACCACCAGACCTGGTTCATCGACCTGCGCCTCAATGGCCGCAGGATCGGCAGGGACGAGCTGATCGCCGCCTTCGAGGCGCATCCCGTTTATTCGCAGCAGGAGAAGCTGCGCATCGACGTGCTGAAGCGGTTCGGCGTCTATTCCACCGAGAGCAACGGCCACCTTTCAGAGTACCTGCCCTGGTACCGCAAGCGGCCGGAGGAAATCACCCGCTGGATCGACATGTCCGACTGGATCCACGGCGAGACCGGCGGCTATCTCCGCCATTCCACCGAAACCCGCAACTGGTTCGAGACCGAATTCCCGCAATTCCTGGAATCCGCCTCAAAGCCGATCGACCCCGCCAAGCGCTCGAACGAACATGCGAGCCACATCCTCGAGGCGCTGGAGACGAACCGGGTCTATCGCGGCCATTTCAACGTCAAAAATAACGGCGTCATCACCAACCTGCCCTCCGATGCGATCATCGAATCGCCCGGCTTCGTCGACCGCTTCGGCATCAACATGGTCTCGGGCGTCACCCTGCCGGAAGCCTGTGCCGCTACCTGCATCGCCTCGATCAACGTCCAGCGCATGTCGGTGCATGCGGCGATCACAGGCGACATCGACCTACTGAAGCTCGCCGTACTGCACGACCCGCTGGTCGGCGCCGTCTCGACGCCCGAGGAGGTCTGGCAGATGGTCGACGAGATGGTCGTTGCCCAGGCGCGCTGGCTGCCGCAATATGCCGATGCCGTGCCGGCCGCCAAGGAGCGGCTGTCGAAATCCAAGGTGCAGACCCGCGACTGGGCGGGCGCTGCACGCCGCAACGTTCGCTCGATCGAAGAGCTGCGCGCGGAAAAGGCGGCGCTGAAACAGGCCGTCTGACATTTCGTGAAGGCTGGTCGTCATGGGTTTCCGGGAGAGAAATCCATGATACCGGGCCCGCCTTCATATCGTTCGAGGAGAAGAGAGCCGCGTGACCCGCGCTCCGGAACAAAAGGGAGAAACGATCATGAATTTCCGCAACGCAAGCATTCTGGCCGGACTGGCGCTCGGCGTCTCGGTTCTGGCGGTGAATGCCTATGCCTCCGAGGCAACCGTGCCGCCGGTGCCACCGGATTTCCCGGCCGAAGGCAAGATCAACTATGTGGCGCGAGACTCCATCCTCGAGTTCAAGGCGCTGCCCGAATATCACGAGCCCGACTGGGTCACGAAGAATTTCGTCGCCGCCGGCAAGCTGCCGCCGGTCAAGGACCGTCTGCCGAAGGAGCCGATGGTCTTCAAAACCGGCAACATGCCCGACGGCATCGGCGTCTACGGCGATACGATGCGCCACGTCATCGGCGGCCGGCCGGAAGGCTGGAACTACGGCGCCGGCCAGACGCAGGGCTGGGGCGGTATCGATATCGGCCTTTCCGAATGCCTGACGCGCACCGCGCCGCTGTTCCAGGTGAAAGCCCAGGACACCGAGCCGCTGCCGAACCTGGCCAAGAGCTGGGATTGGTCCGCCGACGGCCACAAGCTGACCATGCACCTGGTCGAAGGCGCCAAGTGGTCTGACGGTGCGCCCTTCAATGCCGACGACATCATGTTCTACTGGGATGACGAAGTCATCGATCCGAACGTCTCGCCGCTCGGCGGCGGCGCCTCGCCGGAGGCTTTCGGCGTCGGCACGACGCTGAAGAAGATCGACGATTACACCGTCGAATGGACCTTCAAGGAGGCCTTTCCGAAGCAATATCTCTACACGATGTCCTACCCGAACTTCTGCCCGGGTCCGTCGCATATCCTGAAACCGCAGCATCCGAAATATTCGAAGAACACCTACGACCAGTTCAAGAACGCCTTCCCGCCGGAATACATGAACATGCCGGTGATGGGCGCCTGGGTGCCAGTGGAATATCGCTCCGACGATATCATCGTACTGCGCCGCAACCCCTATTACTGGAAGGTCGACGAGAAGGGCAATCAGCTGCCTTATCTCAATGAGCTGCACTACAAGCTCTCGACCTGGGCCGACCGCGACGTGCAGGCGGTGGCAGGATCCGCCGACATTTCCAACCTCGAGCAGCCGGAAAACTTCGTCGCCTCGCTGAAGCGTGCCGCCGAGAAGACGGCACCCGCCCGCCTGGCCTTCGGGCCGCGCCTCATCGGCTATAACCTGCGCATGAACTTTTCCGCCAACGGCTGGGGCAGCCCGGACGAGCGCGGCCAGGCGATCCGCGAACTGAACCGCAACGAGGACTTCCGCAAGGCCGTCACCATGGCGCTCGACCGCAAGGCGATCGGCGACTCGCTGGTCAAGGGGCCGTTCACGGCGATCTATCCGGGTGGGCTTTCATCCGGCACCAGCTTCTACGACCGCAACTCCACCGTCTACTATCCCTTCGATCTCAAGGGCGCCAAGGCGGAACTCGCCAAGGCAGGGCTGAAGGATACCGACGGCGACGGCATCGTGAACTTCCCGGCCGGGACGGCCGGCGGCAAGAATGTCGAAATCGTCATGCTGATCAACAATCAGTACACGACCGACAAGAGCCTTGCCGAAGGTGTCGTCGGCCAGATGGAGAAGCTCGGGCTGAAGATCGTCCTCAACGCGCTCGACGGCGCCAAGCGTGACGATGCGCATTATGCCGGCCGCTTCGACTGGCTGATCCAGCGCAACACGACGGAACTGTCGTCGGTGGTGCAGAATACCGAGCAGCTCGCCCCCGTCGGCCCGCGCACCAGCTGGCAACATCGCGCCGGCAAGGACGACAAGCTCGATCTGATGCCCTTCGAAAACGAGCTTGTCGACGTCGTCAACAAGTTCACGACAAGCCAGAGCAACGACGAGCGCGTCGATCTGATGAAGCAATATCAGAAGATCTCGACCGAGCACGTCAACACGGTGGGCCTGACCGAATATCCGGGCGCGCTGATCATCAACAAGCGGTTCTCGAACGTGCCGCAGGGCACCCGATCTTCATGTTCAACTGGGCTGAAGATTCGGTGATCCGCGAACGTCTGTGGGTGGCCGCCGACAAGCAGGGCAAATATGAGCTGTTCCCCGAGCAGCTGCCCGGCAAGCCCGGCGACAAGGGTCCGATCAACTGATCGGTGTCATCAGGACAAAGAGCTGAGCGCGTCGCATCCGATGCGGCGCGCCGGAGAACTCCCTCCCAGCTGAAATGAGCTTCCGGCCGCGCGTGGCGCGCGGCCGGATATGACCAACGAGCCGGCCGCGCCGACAAGGAGCGACTGGCGGCAAGGAAAAGCGGACCGTCCGATGTTACGATTCCTGCTCGTGCGCATAGCCTCCGCGATCCCCGTCCTTTTCATCCTGAGCGTGGTGACCTTCGCGATCATCCAGGCTCCGCCCGGCGACTACGCCGACTATATAAGATCGCAGCTGATCAACCAGGGCGGCGCTTCCTACGCCCAGGCCGACGCCCAGGCACAGGCCTACCGGGTCGAACACGGCCTGGACAAGCCGATGGTCGTTCAATACGTCAACTGGATCGGCGGCATCGTTACCCGCGGCGATTTCGGCTACAGCATGTTCTACAACAAGCCGGTCGCCGATGTCGTTGCCGAGCGGCTGCCGCGCACGCTGCTCTTGGCGCTCGTCTGCCACATCTTCGCTTCCGTGCTCGGCATCGGCTTCGGCATCTGGGCGGCGACCCGCCAATACAGCTGGATCGACAGCACGCTTTCGGCGGTTTCCTTTCTCGGCATGACGGTGCCGCGCTTCCTGATGGCGCTGATCATCGTCTATCTCCTGGTCTTCCAGTTCAACGTGTCCGAAATCGGCAGCTTCTTCTCGCCGCAATATGGCGGGGCGCCCTGGTCGTGGGCGAAATTCGTCGACCTCGTCCACCATGTCTGGCCGGTCGTGGCGATCGCCACCTTCGGCGGGCTCGCCTACAATATGCGGGTGATGCGCGGCAACCTGCTCGATACGCTGAATGCCCAATATGTCGAGACGGCCAGGGCCAAGGGGCTTTCCGGCGGGGCGGTGGTGATGCGCCACGCGGTGCCGAATGCGCTGCACCCGCTGGTGATGTATCAGGGCGTCGTGCTGCCTTACATGCTGACCGGCGAGATCGAGACCGCCATCATCTTTGCGCTACCGACCGTCGGCCCGGCGATCGTCGGCTCGATGGCGATCGGCGACGTCTATGTCACCGCCACCTTCATGTTGGTGCTGTCGGCGACGCTGATCGTCGGCAACATCATTGCCGACATGCTGCTGGCGATGCTCGACCCGCGTGTCCGCCAATATGAAGGAGCCTGAGATGCTGGCTTTCGACTCCTCGCCGCCACCGCCGACGACGACCGAACCTTCGGTCAGCAAGCCATCGCGCGGGCATGAGAGCTACATCGCCCTGGTCTGGCGCCGGCTCAGGCGCTCCTGGACCGGCATGGCCGGGCTCATCCTGGTCGGGCTGCTGCTCTTCATGGCGATCTTTGCTGATTTCGTCGCGCCGATGGATCCGAAGGCGACCGATGTCGGCTTCGCCCCGCCGCAGGTGATGAGCTTCCACGACAAGGACGGCAATTTCGTCTTCCAGCCGCGCGTCTATGCGCTGTCGGATTCCGAGGAACTCGACCCGGTCACCTTCCAGCCGATCGTCGGCATGGATTACGACAATCCGAGGCTGCTCGGCTTTTTCGTCAAGGGCGCCGAGTACAAGCTGTTCGGCCTGATCCCGGCAGACCGCCACTTCTTCGGCTCGACCGACGGCCAGCCGGTGCATTTCCTCGGCACCGACAAGTTTGGCCGTGACGTGCTGTCGCGCGCCATCATCGGCTCGCGCATCTCGCTGATGATCGCGCTCACCGTCGTCTTCATCGTCACCCTGATCGGCACGACGGTCGGCATGGTTTCGGGCTATTTCGGCGGCACCTTCGATATCTGGCTGCAGCGCTTCGTCGAGCTGGTGCTCGCCTTCCCGCAATTACCGCTCTATCTGGCGCTGACCTCGCTGATCCCGGTGACGGCGCCGACCAATGTCTTCCTCGCCTTCGTCATCTTCGTCATGTCGGCGCTCGGCTGGGCGCAGATGTCGCGCGAGGTGCGCGGCAAGACCTTAGCGCTCGCCCGCATCGATTATGTCCGCGCGGCAATGGCGGTCGGCGCCACCGACAAGCGCATCATCATGCAGCATATCTTCCCGAACGTGATGAGCCATGTCATCGTCGCGGTGACACTGCACATACCGAGCGTCGTGCTGCTCGAATCCTTCCTCGGTTTCCTCGGCTTTGCCGTCAAGCCGCCACTGATCTCCTGGGGGCTGATGCTGCAGGATACGGCGACCTATTCGGTCATCGGTTCCTATCCCTGGATTCTCTCTCCCGTCGGCTTCGTGCTCGTCACCGTCTTCGCCTTCAATGCGCTGGGCGACGGACTGCGCGACGCGGTCGATCCTTATTGAGGTGATTGATATGGCTCTTTCCCTGGTCAATTCCTTCGCCCCGCTTGTCCGCCACGACCATGACGGCCGCTCGGACACACCGATCATCGACGCCCGCAACGTGGCGGTGAACTTCAAGGTCGAGGACGGCATGGTCGAAGCCGTCAAGGACGTGTCCTTCCAGCTCTATCGCGGCGAGACCATCGCCATCGTCGGCGAATCAGGCTCCGGCAAATCGGTGACCGCAAGAACGGTGATGGGGCTTCTGTCGAAGCGCGCCGTCGTCTCCGGCAAATCGACGGTTTCCTATGACGGCAGCAATATTCTCAAATTCTCCGAGCGGGAGCGCCGCAAGCTGCGCGGTGACCGCATTTCGATGATCTTTCAGGAGCCGATGAGCTCGCTGAACCCGATCTATACGATCGGCAGCCAGATCGTCGAGGCGATCCGCGTGCATCGCCGCATGAGCCGCAGGGATGCGGAAAAGCGGGCGCTCGAACTGCTCGAACATGTGCAGATCCCCGACCCCGCCGCGCGCATCCGGCAATATCCCCATCAGCTTTCCGGCGGCCAGCGCCAGCGCGTGATGATCGCCATGGCACTCGCCAACGATCCCGATGTGCTGATCGCCGACGAGCCGACGACGGCGCTCGACGTCACCGTGCAGGCGCAGATCCTCAACCTGATCCGCAACCTGCAGAAGGAAATGGGGATGGCCGTCATCCTCATCACCCACGACCTGACGGTGGTGCGGCAGTTTTCCGATTACGTCTATGTGATGCAACATGGCGAAGTGCGCGAGCACAACACCACCGAGGCGCTGTTTGCCAATCCGCAGCACGCCTATACAAGACATCTGCTTGCCTCCGAGCCGCGCGGCGAGGCCAATCCGCTGCCGGCGGGATCGGATGTCATCCTCGACGCCAAGGGCGTGCGCGTCGCCTTCATGCTGCGCCACGGCACCTTCCTCAAGCCGGCGATGCGCGAGCTTGTCGCCGTCGACAGCCTTGATCTGACGCTGCGCCGTCACGAGACGCTCGGCCTCGTCGGTGAATCCGGCTCCGGCAAGACGACCTTCGGCCAGGCGATCCTGCGGCTGAATACGCCCGACAGCGGCGAGATCCATTTCGACCATCAGCCGATCCACGGGCTTTCCAGGGCCGAGATGCGGCCGCTACGGGCCCGCATGCAGGTGGTGTTCCAGGACCCGTTCTCCTCGCTCAACCCGCGCATGACGATCGGCCAGATCATCGAGGAAGGCCTCGTCGTCAACCGGCTGGGCGCCACCAGGGCCGAGCGGCAGGACAGGGTGCGCGAGGCGCTGATCTCAGCCGGCATGCCCGGCAATATCCTCTCGCGTTTCCCGCATGAATTTTCCGGCGGCCAGCGCCAGCGCATCGCCATTGCCCGCGCCATCGCGCTGGAGCCGGAATTCATCCTGCTCGACGAGCCGACATCGGCGCTCGACCTTTCCGTCCAGGCCCAAATCATCGAACTGCTGCGCAAGCTGCAGGACGAGCGGGGTCTGAGCTACCTCTTCATTTCCCACGACCTCAAGGTCGTCCGGGCGCTTTGCCACCGCGTCATCGTCATGCAGCACGGCAAGATCGTCGAAGAGGGCCCCGTCAACGAGGTTCTCACCCATCCCAAGACCGCCTACACCGAACGGCTCGTCAAAGCCGCTTTCGAGGTAGCATGACTATCGAATGCCGGAGGTTATAATGGCAGCAAATCCCAAGATCACATTCATCGGAGCTGGCTCCACCGTTTTCATGAAGAACATCATCGGCGACGTGTTGCAGCGTCCGGCGCTTTCGGGCGCAACGATCGCGCTGATGGATCTCAACCCGCAGCGGCTCGAGGAAAGCGCTATCGTCGTCAACAAGCTGATCTCGACGCTCGGCGTCAAGGCCAAGGCCGAGACCTATTCCGACCAGCGCAAGGCGCTTGCCGGCGCTGATTTCGTCGTCGTCGCCTTCCAGATCGGCGGCTATGAGCCCTGCACCGTCACCGATTTCGAAGTGCCGAAGAAATACGGCCTGCGCCAGACGATCGCCGATACGCTCGGCGTCGGCGGCATCATGCGGGGCTTACGCACCGTGCCGCATCTCTGGAAGGTCTGCGAGGACATGCTCGCCGTCTGCCCGGAAGCGATCATGCTGCAATATGTCAACCCGATGGCGATCAACACCTGGGCAATAGCGGAGAAGTACCCGACCATCCGCCAGGTCGGCCTCTGCCATTCGGTGCAGGGCACGGCGATGGAACTCGCCCACGATCTTGACATTCCCTACGAGGAAATCCGCTACCGCGCGGCCGGCATCAACCACATGGCCTTCTATCTCAAATTCGAGCATCGCCAGGCCGACGGCTCCTACCGCAACCTCTATCCCGACCTCGTCCGCGGCTACCGCGAGGGCAGGGCGCCGAAGCCCGGCTGGAACCCGCGCTGCCCGAACAAGGTGCGCTACGAGATGCTGACGCGGCTCGGTTATTTCGTCACCGAAAGCTCGGAGCATTTCGCCGAATACACCCCCTATTTCATCAAGGAGGGCCGCGACGACCTGATCGAGAAATTCGGCATTCCGCTCGATGAATATCCGAAGCGCTGCATTGAGCAGATCGAGCGCTGGAAGGGCCAGGCGGAGGCCTATCGCAGCGCCGACAAGATCGAGGTTCAGCCGTCGAAGGAATATGCCTCCTCGATCATCAACTCGGTCTGGACCGGCGAACCCTCGGTCATCTACGGCAATGTCCGCAACAATGGCTGCATCACCTCGCTGCCCGCCAATTGCGCCGCCGAAGTGCCCTGCCTGGTCGACGCCTCCGGCATCCAGCCGACCTTCATCGGCGACCTGCCGCCGCAGCTGACCGCGCTGATCCGCACCAACATCAACGTGCAGGAGCTGACGGTGCAGGCGCTGATGACGGAAAATCGCGAGCACATCTACCACGCCGCGATGATGGATCCGCACACGGCCGCCGAACTCGACCTCGACCAGATCTGGTCGCTGGTCGACGACCTGCTCGCCAGCCACGGCAACTGGCTGCCCGAATGGGCCCGCACATCTAGAAAAGTTCAAGCCGCCTGACCTCTTTCTCCCGGGTCTGGCGTCAAAGAGCCCCGCGGTGTGGCAACGACCGCGGGGCTTTTATTTTGAGATGAAGGTCGGCATCAATTACGGGGTATGTCGTTGGAAGAAACCGGAGCTTCGGACCTGTTTGGCTGAAATGCGCGGCGCATCAGGAAAGGGCTGACGCCAAGCCGTTCGGCGGTCGCGCCGTGCCAATGTGTGCAGACCGCGGCGGAGTCCACAAGGCCGGCTTTGAGAACGGCAATCGGCAGCCGTTCGATATGGCCGCCGATCACCTGAAAGTTTGAGCTCCGATCGGCGGGTTGTGGACGAGGTCCCCGATTGCCCGCGAGCCACCGTTCGCGAGACCACGCCTGGTCCGGGCTTTGCGTTTCCGCGATTGCCGCCCTGGAAGTCGCTGATGATGACTATTCGGCGTAGCGATTTCGGCACTGCTGGCAATAATGGCATGGAGCTCCCGCAATGATGTCCGAATCCCGAACTATGCGATCGCACGTAGTGTTGCCGCCTTGTCGCACTGGTTAGCACCGCACTTGAGCCAGAGCGATCTACGCATCTCATTGTCGCGGGACGATGGTTGCAGCTTTTCCTGCTGAGAGCATATGATCTCTTATCGCTGCAGTTACGGCCATCGTGCCCAACGGGTCAGAAGGCGCACATACCACAGTGTCGTGGAAGTCCGGGCGCGTCATTGAGATGCTTCCCTGGTGAGTTTTTCGACTGCCCGGGGCCATAGGGACGGTAAACACAGGGAGATTGCCGTTCTTGTTGTCGCGGAATGACAGTCGAGCGCCGAGGTGCCCGCACGCTCACCTTCACGGGATCGAACTGAGCAGCGAGAAAATGAGCAACAACAGCGCGTCGTAATGCACCAGTCTCCATTTCGACTGCTCGAACTGAAGGGCCGACCAACAGCCTCACCAACTGCATCCGTTCGTAACGCAGCAGTTTGCTAAACGATGTGCCTGTGTGCGCAAGCTTTCGCAGCATGGGCGACTCAGAAGGGCCGGGTGCTGTGGCAACCGCTGGCGAAAATTGTTGTTCGGCATCACGATGCAACCGGCTGGTCGCAGGACGTCGCGATCGCGGGCAATTTTGTTGCTACGACAAGCTCCAGTGCACCACGGCATCGTGTGAAGTCAATTCGTGGCGGCAAAAGAGTAGCCGCAGGACAGGCCCCGGCGACCCTATCTTCTCCGGATGAGATTGAGAATCCGCGTTAATCAGGTCATTGCGTGCTTCTTTACAATCATAATTGGCAGCGCTAACATCGGCTGCGTGACGCCCTCGGGAGGAGCCCATCCGGCGTCATTTGGATAGCGTATCGACATGCACTGCCGGACCGGCAACCGACTGCAGAACAAACTGCAGCGGACAGTCGATGATTCCGACACCCATTCGATGCCGATCCGAACATGGCAAAAAATGGGAGGATTTGATGTACAAGACATTGGTCGGCGGCCTTCTCGCCGCGGCTGCATTTACGCTTTCCCACTCCACGGCTCTTGCCCAACCGGAAATTGTCAGCGGGCCTGCGGCCGAGGCTGACTGCTTCGCGCCGTGGGCGGCGGATACCAAGTTCTTCAAATTTCCGAAAAAAGACGGGCCTTATCGCATCGCGCTCGCCAATGGTTATATCGCCAACACCTGGCGCATTCAGATGATCCAGACGGCGAAAGCCTATGCTGCTCAGCCGGATGTCGCCGCCAAACTCAAGGAGTTCAAGGTCGTTTCCACCGGTGAGGACGTGCCGGCGCAGATTTCGGCGATCAACAACTTCATCGATTCCGGTTACGACGCCATCGTCGTCAATGCCCAGAATCCGACGGCATTTGGACCGGTCATCAAGCGCGCAAAGCAGGCAGGCGTCGTCCTGGTCGCCTTCGACAATATTCTGGATACGCAAGACGCAATCAACGTCAACGTCGACCAGAAGGGCCTTGGTGTGTTGTGGGCGAACTGGCTAGCAAAGCACCTGCCTGACGGCGGCAAGGTTCTCGAGGTGCGCGGGGTTGCCGGAACATCAGTCGATACCGACCGCCACAACGGCATACACGAAACCTTGGATGCCACCGGCAAGAAGTGGGATGTCGTCGAAGTGCTCGGCAAGTGGGACGACCCGACGGCACAGAAGGCCACCGCCGACGCGATAGCCGTGCACAAGAAGTTCGACGGCATCACCGCGCAGGGCGGCGATACCGGCGTCGTGCAGGCAATGATCGATGCCAAACATCCGTTCGTGCCTTTCGGTGGCGAAACGGAAAACGGCTTCCGCAAGTTCTGCGCCAAATATGCTGGCGAAGGCCTGAAATGCTCCTCGGCCGGCACCGGGCCTGCCCAGGTGGCGGTTGCCATCAAGACGGCGATCGCAGCACTTGAAGGACAGGTCGTGCCGCAGTCCATCAAGCTGCCGCTGGCAATCGTCGAGGACCCGAACTTCAAGGAGGGCCAGGACTTCTATCCGGATCAGTCGGACAATTTCTTCGTCGGCAACGCTTTTCCGACCTGCGGAATCGATTTCACCGCACAGGAGATCATGGGGCAGTCGAAGGAAAACCAATAGGCGGGGGGCCAACCGGATCGCTTGAGCGGCGTGCCGCGGCTCTGCCCGCGGCGCGCGAGAAACACCTGCCCCGAGGACATTCATGACGGCACCAGAAAAACCGGCGGCAACCCCGCTCTTTATGTTGAGCGGTGTATCGAAGCGTTACGGCGGCGTACATGCGTTGGAAAACGCCGAACTCACCGTGGATGCCGGGAAAATCCACGCTATTCTAGGCGAGAACGGTGCGGGCAAATCCACGCTGATCAAGATCATGGCCGGCGTCGTCGCGCCGGATGAAGGCCGCATGCTGCTCGACGGGCATCCGGTAACCTTCCGCTCCCCGGCCGAGGCTTCAGCCGCCGGCGTCACCTGCGTATTTCAGGAACTCTCGCTGATCCCGGACCTCAGCGTTGCCGACAACATCTCTATCGCCGCTCCGCCGCGCCGTTTCGGCCTGATTGACCGCAAGGCGCAACGCGTCATCGCCGAGGAGATGCTCGCGCGGGCAGGCGCCAGCGACATTCATCCGCGCGAGCTGGTCAAGGACCTGCCGCTCTCGCGCCGACAACTGGTGGAGATCGCCAAGGCGCTCGCCTGGAAGCCGCGCATTCTCATTCTTGACGAAGGAACGTCGGCACTGACGGCAGCCGACGTCGCCAAGGTCTTCTCCGTTTTGCGGCGGCTGAGGTCCGAAGGGCTGGCAATCCTTTACATTTCTCATCGGATGCAGGAGATCGCCGAATTGGCGGATCAATGCACGGTCTTGCGCAACGGCCGCAATGTGGCGAGTTTCCCGGCAGCCACGCACAGCGATGGCGAGATCGTCGAGATGATGATCGGTCGGGAATACAGCCGCGCCTTTCCGCCGAAACCGGAACGAGTTGCGAAGGATGAAGTCCGTCCGGTCCTGGAATGCCGCAAGCTCGGCTGGGCGGATACGCTGCACGACATTTCGCTTACCGTCGGTCGTGGTGAAGTCGTCGGGCTTGGAGGCCTGGATGGGCAAGGGCAGCGCGAGCTGCTGCTTGCGCTCTTCGGCGTCCTGCGCGGGACGACAGGTTCCGTCCTAGTCGACGGCAAGGCGGTTACGCTCGCAAGCCCGGCAGCGGCAAAATCCGGACAAATAGGCATGGCGCTCATCCCAGAGGACCGCAAGACGGAAGGCTTGATGCTGCCGATGACGGTCCGGGAAAATCTATCCTTTGCTGTATTGGACCGGGTGTCCAGAGCGTGGGTGATAGATCAGGAAAAGGAAGAACGGCTGATCGAGGAAATGGTACAGCTACTCGCGATCAAGACGGCAGGTCTTGACATCCCGGTCGGAGCGCTCTCCGGTGGCAACCAACAGAAGGTCGTCATCGCCAAGTGGCTGATGCGCAAGCCGCGGATCATTCTGCTTAACGATCCGACACGCGGCATCGATGTCGGCACCAAGCAGGAGATCTATCAGTTGCTGCGGCGCTTGGCCGAAGCGGGAGCAGCCATTCTCTTTTATTCGACGGATTACGGCGAGTTGATCGGCTGCTGCGATCGCGTTCTGGTCTTCTACAACGGCAGCATCAGACGCGAATTGAAGGGCGACGGCATCACCGAGCATGCGCTGGTGGCGAGCGCATTAAATGTCGGTAGCGAGAATGTGGGGAGCGCGGCATGAAGGAGTGGCGTTACCGGTTGGGCGAACGGCGCGGCACGGTGATGGCAGCCGGCATATTTGTCGTCATGTTTGCAATCTACGTCTCCAATCATCCCGCCGGACTGACGGCCAATGTCGCCCAGACCGCGGCGAACAAGGGCGTGCTGCTTGCCTTCGTCGCGATGGCTCAGACGTTGGTGGTGATCACCGCCGGCATCGACCTGTCGGTCGGCATGATCTTCATCCTGACCAATGCACTGGCTTCCTGGCTCGTGCTCGGCTCGCCGCTTGAAACTGCTCTTGGCGTGATGGCTGTCCTGGCAACCGGTCTTGCCTGCGGCGCGCTCAACGGCCTGATCGTCATCTATGGACGGTTGCAGCCGATCGTTGCCACGATCGCCACCGGCGCTGTGTTCTTCGGCATCGCCCTCCTGCTGCGACCCTTTCCCGGCGGATCGGTCAACGAGGAACTGGCAGACGTCATGACCGGCAAGGTCTTCGACTTTTTCCCGGCCAGCATTGTCGCTCTCATCGCCGTCGTTCTTGTCATATGGGTACCGTTCAGCCGCTCCCTGATCGGGCGGGCAGCCTATGCCTCCGGTTCATCGGAGATCGCGGCTTATATGTCCGGCCTGCCCATCCGCCGCGCGAAATTTGCCGCCTATGCGCTCGCCGGTCTTCTTGCGTCGATTGGCGGGCTCTTCCTCACCTTCTTCACCTTCACCGGCGAGGCAGCCTTTGCGAGTGGCAATGCCTATACACTGTTCTCAATCGCTTCGGTGGTGCTCGGCGGCGTATCCCTGTTCGGCGGCAAAGGCAGCGCGATCGGCGCAATCTTCGGAGCCCTCGCCTTCCGGACCATCGGCGACCTCCTCTTCGTCTTCGATTTCGATCCGCTGTGGCAGCCGCTGTTCCAGGGTGTGGTGCTGCTCGTCGCGGTGAGCCTTGGCGCGTTCGCATTGTTCCGTGTGCGCAATCGCCTGGAATGGTTCGGATGAACGACCTAATGCGAGAACACCCAGTGACCCGGCATTCCAAGTTCATGCATCGGCTGGACCCGGCCATTGCCACCGCCTTCGCCTGCATTTTCCTGCTGCTCATCATCGGCAGTTTCTATTCGGCGAGTTTCCTGTCGCCGGAATACCTCCTACAGCAGTTGAAGGTCGCATCCTTTCTTGGCGTCATCGCCACAGGCATGATGATCGTCGTGCTGCTCGGCCAGATCGATCTTTCCGTACCGTGGTCTGTCGCCGTCGGCGGAATGATGGCGTGCGCGGCTGCCGCTTACGGTCCACTCGGCGAGGCTCTGGCCATTCCCTTCGGCATTGCCTGCGGCATGGCGATCGGGCTCGCCAACGGGATCGGCGTCGCCTATTTGCGCATCCCTTCGATGATCATCACGCTGGCGACCAACGCCGTCGCGCAAGGATTGATGGTCGTCTATACTGGCGGCTTCTCGCCGCAGGATTCGGCAACATTTGCGATGCGCTATCTGGCAACCGGCTTCCTTCTGCCCGGGCTACCCAATGCCGTTCTCATCTGGGCGGTCGTCGGCGCCGCAACGGTCTTCGTCCTTAACCGCACGACATTCGGCCGGTCCGTCTATGGTATCGGCAATCGGGAGGGTGCCGCCTATCTTTCCGGTATCAATACCCGCCGGATCGTCATGATCGCCTTCATTGCCTCAGGGGCGCTGAGCGCCTTCGGCGGTGCCCTGCTTGCTGGCTATGCATCCAAAGCGGCGCAGTCCATGGGCGATGCTTATCTCCTGCCCTCGATCGCCGCCGTCGTCCTCGGCGGGACCTCCATTCTCGGCGGCAAGGGCTCCTATCTCGGCACCGTTGCCGGCGTGATCCTGATTACGCTGCTGCAATCGATCCTCTCCGTCATGCAGATGCCGGAGGCAGGGCGGCAGATCATCTATGGCGTCGTCATCATCGCCATGCTTTTGCTTTACGGCCGCAGCCCAGCCAACCGGCAATAGCGCGCCTGCTACTGCAACGCCGGATCAACATCGCAGGACCACTGCGCCGCCCGTCAGTCCAGTACCTGCCCGGCAGAAGGAGCGTCTCTCCTGAAACAAACTTAGACCAATGATTTGGCGGTCGTGAAGATCACGGCCGGCGAGGCACTAAAAACGCTGGCATTCCGAAAGACTGCACCAAGGCTCGGCGAGGATATTGTCGCGGTGGGAGACGATACGGGTAATGCCGAGAGACTTCACAGAGGCGTTGACGCGAGCCTCGTTGGCGACGTCCAACTGCGAGTGCCTTCGTCAAGGAACAGCATTTCGGCTTGCGGTAAAGCGCACGGTCGTTGTTCGCACAGAGCTGGCGCCGCGAGCCCTTGCGTTCAGGCTCAGAGATGCGCGGCCCTGCTCCCTCGCGCCACCGGCATACGTGCAGCATCCGATCCCGCTGCGCGGCCTCGAATTCCCACGGTCACCCCTATCTTCCCGCCCGGTACCGGAGCCGCCCCGTGCTTCAACGCGTTCGTACCGAGTTCGCGCAGGATCATGCTGATCGGAAGAACCCTGTGAACATTGGAGTTCCACGAAAGGTCCGGAGCATTCGAGCCGTTCCGAGACAGTCGCACCGACTGCACCTCGCAGCAATGCTTCGAACTCAGCCACCCCGCCTAGGGCGGCAACTTCCTGAGCTTGAAAGGTGATACCCAGCCTTCCAAGCAGCGCTTCCTTGAGCTTGCCACGCCCGGATCAGCGGTCCTGGTGTTTTGCTCTGAAATAGAGCTAATTAGCTGTCTGGTGATCAGAGTACGGATACGTTTTCTGCCTTCGACTTTCCGGTCTTTCGATCCTGGCCCAACTCGTAGCTTACCTTGTCACCTTCTCTGAGCGAGCCGCCGCGCTGCAATGCTGACAGGTGAACGAAGACGTCCGTTCCGCCATTCTCAGGCGTGATGAAGCCAAATCCCTTGTTATCGTTGAAAAATTTGACTGTACCGGTAGGCATGACACCTCCTCTTTCGCTTCAACTGGTTGGGGCAAATCTATAGCCCTCACGGCTTTCGATCAACGCTCAAACGCTCCCCGTGTCACTGAGATAAACCTCACCGAGCCGACTTTAGTCAAATCGATGTGAGACGGGAGGGCCTGCGGTTCGTGTCCTTTCAACTGCATACGATTGTGAAATAGCGGCGTCGACGGTTCGAGTCCCTTCAACTGCGAGAAAGAGCCATTTGCAATGCGTCAAACTACCGGAACGGCGGCGTTGAGAGGGACCCGACGAGTGCTGGATCACTGCCTGCATCCGTCCGGCCCAGTTCAATATCGTTCACTGCTGACTACGATAGCGGCAGGATCAGCACGTCTCGCGCCGGCACTTCGAGCCGGTCTGCATCATAAGCAAATTCAGGCGGCCAGGCGGCCTTCGCGCCCAAGAGCTTTCCTTCAGCGAGGCTGACTGATGTTGTCTGGTTCTTGCGTGTCGGGTTGACCAGCCATAGGAAGCTTGCGCTCTCCCCCTGTGGATGCGAGCAAAGATCGCTTCATTCGATAAGGTTACGTGCCGCGTCCTGGCGCTCCAGGCCACAAGCCCGGCAAAAAAAGCGGCATTGGACCTACCGTCCGTGCGATAGAAGGCGACAGAGGGATTGGTTCCGATAAGCAAGGTGCGGCCCTTGCCAAAGCGACTTTCGACGACTGCAAGGCGCCCATCGTCGAAATAGCCGCGCCCCGTGCCGCTTGTGAGGCGGTAAGATTGCAGCAGACCTCCGCCATCGACGGCTATGTCGCCGACCTTGAAACGGATACGGTCGCCGATGTCGGGCATGAATTCAACGTCTTCCTCGCGCACTCCGAAGACCTCATCGAGCCCCAGGTTAGGCTGCACCTGGCCGACATGACCACGGTCGCCGAAGTAGCCGGGGCAGGCTTCGGAAATGAGCGTGCCGCCTTTCTCCACCCAGGTTTTCAGGCGTGCCGCCTGTTCGGCGGTGAACATGATCGGGTAAGGGAAATAGAGAAGGTCATAGGAGTCAATATCGTCGATGTGGACCCAATCCGGTTGCAGACCCTGTTCGAGGAAGGCGCGGTAAGCGCCCCACATGGCTTCGGGATAGGGCTTTTCCTTGCGGTCATAGTTCAACAGGTAATCCCATTCCTGCGTTTCGCGGACGACGAGGATGCCCACCTCGCCACGCACCGGCTTGGCTTCCCAAAGCACTGCCTGCGCCGGATCGTTCGCCCATTTCGCCATTACACTCTGCATGTCCGAACGTGGCGTGCGGCTACCGTCCATGCCATAGGCGCCGAAGGCGCCGAAGAGCGGTCCGTCGAGCAGCGGACGCCAGCGCAAGTTCAGCACGCCGCGCGCGCCGCCGGCAAAGGAAGTCATACTCCAGATGCGGATGTCCTCGGGCTCGGCGACGCGGCCGTCCTCCTTGTCCCGGCCGATCACCTGCGGCTGCAGCCAGAGCGGACCGCCCTGACGCTCCGCATGCCAGAACGGTTTGCCGCGGGCGGCGGCTCGGTTGATGTCGACCCCGTACCAAGTCTTCCACGGCTCGGTACCCTTGCGGGCCTGGATCCAGGTGAAACCGTAGATTTCGACCTTGGAAGCGGCGAGCCAGTCGTCGCAGCCATTGGCGACCATGTTCGGGATCGAGCCGGAAATGCCGTGGGCGGCAATCACGTTCTTCTGGTCGACCGCGCGGATCGTATCGATGCGCCATTGCATCTGATTATAGAAATTGTCACGCTTGAACTGCAGCCAGTCGATGCATTCCGGATAGGGCGCCATGTGGACCGGCGGCTCGACATCCTCCCATTCGGCATAGCTGTAGCGGTGCCAGGCTTTGGCGAGAACTTTCAAGCTGCCGTATTTCTTCTCCAGCCATCTGCGGAAGGCGGCTTTGGCATAGCTGCTGTAATCGACGTCGGCGGAATAGTTGCACTCATTCCAGACGTCGTAGCCATAGATCGCCGGATGGTCCTTGTAACGGGTGGCAAGCGCGGTCAAAAAATTGCCGGCCGCTTCCTTCACTTCCGGGCAATTCAGCGTCAGCGCACCGGCGCCGCCGCCATTGTTGGAAAAGCCGCCAGTTGCCGCCGATACACCCATGGAGGAGCCGAGCTTGGTGCCGTCGGAATTGACCTGCAGCGCATCGGCATATTTGCGGATGGCCCAATCCGGCACCGCATGAATGAGCTCAGCGATTATCGTCTTGATGCCGTTTTGGGCGGCAAGATCGAGCTGGCGGTCATATTCTTCCCAGTCGTAGACGCCGGGGGCGACTTCGATGGCGCTCCACATGAACCAGTGGCGGAAGATGTTCAGGCCGTCTTCGCCAGCGGTGGTGTAGTCGCGTTCCCAGTCGTCGCGCGGCGGATTGGACTTGCGGAAATAGACGGCGCCATAAGGGAATTGGATATCGTTTCTGAGCATTGTCCTGTCCTTCTCTATCGATGTCCGGACATGGCTTCGCCATCCGGAAAAAAGGCTCCGGTGGAAGGCAATCGAAGATGTCGTCCGGGGGTTCTAGGTGGTCTTGATCTAGCGCGGCCCTCCGGCGAGGAGCTCGAGCGTGCGGATAAGGGCGGAATGGTCGCGTTCGCCGTCGCCATTGGCAACAGCGGCATTCATGAGTTGCTGTGTGGCAGCCGTGTTCGGCAAGGACAGATCAAGAGCGCGGGCAGCATCGACGGCCAGCGTCATGTCCTTGCGATGCAATCGGATACGGAAGCCGGGGTCGAAGGTCTCCTTGACCATGCGCTCGCCGTGCACTTCGAGAATGCGCGAGGCGGCAAATCCGCCCATCAAGGCTGCGCGCACCTTGGCCGGATCGGCGCCGGCGCGTTTGGCAAAGAGCAGCGCTTCGGAGACGGCTTCGATCGTCAGCCCGACGATGATCTGGTTGGCGAGCTTGGCGGTCTGGCCATCGCCGACGCCGCCGACCAGCGTGATATTCTTGCCCATCTTTTCGAAGAGTGGCCTGGCTTGCTCGAAAGCCTCATCCTTGCCGCCGGCCATGATCGTCAGCGAAGCGGCCTTGGCGCCGACTTCGCCGCCGGAGACCGGAGCATCGATATAGTCGCAGCCGAGCGCTTCGATGCGCCTGGCAAAGTCCTTGGTGGCGACGGGCGAGATCGAACTCATGTCGATGACGAGCTTGCCCGAGGAAAGGCCAGAGGTCATTCCATTCTCACCGAAGAGCACGGCTTCGACGTCAGGCGTATCCGGCAGCATCAGAATGGTGATGTCGGAGGCCTCGGCAACAGCCTTGGCAGTGTGGACAGCCCTGCCGCCCTTGGTGACGAGGTGCTGGGAGGGGGCCTTCACACGGCTCAGATGCAGCGTGTGGCCGGCATCGATCAGGTGCTCCGCCATCGGGCGGCCCATGACGCCCAGTCCGATAAAACCGATATTCATGTGTCGCTCACTTCCGATAGGGTTTCATCCAGCCAAGGCCTTCGCTGGTGCCAGCCTTCGGCTTGTATTCGCAGCCGACCCAGCCGTCGTAGCCGAGGCGGTCGAGTTCGGAGAGGACGAAGCCGTAATTGATCTCACCCGTGCCAGGTTCGTTGCGGCCGGGATTGTCGGCAATCTGCACATGGGCAATCCTATCCTTCAGCCGGATGAAGGTCGGGATCAGGTCGCCCTGCATGATCTGCATGTGGTAGAAATCATACTGGATGTACAAATTGTCGGATGCGACCTTTTCGAGGATGCGCTCAGCGTGATTGGTCGTCGACAAGAAGAAGCCCGGGATGTCGCGCAGGTTGATCGGCTCGATCAAGAGCTTCACGCCGGCATCGGCGGTGCGCTGAACGGCATATTTCAGGTTTTCGACGAGAACCGTTTCCAGCGTTTCGAGATCGGCACCTTTCGGAACGAGGCCGGAGATGACGTTGACCTGCGGGCAGGCGAGCGCCTTGGCGTAATCGAGGGCTAGCGAGATGCCGGCGCGGAACTCCTCGATACGATCCGGCAGGCACGCAATGCCACGTTCGCCGCCGGCCCAGTCACCGGAGGGCACGTTGAAGAGCGCCTGCTTCAAGCGGTTTGCCTTCAGCGCATCGGCGACCTTTTCTTTTGGCTCGGTATAGGGGCCGAGATATTCGAGCGCGCCGAAGCCGTCCTTTGCCGCGGCGGCGAAACGATCGAGGAAGGCTATGTCCTGGTAGAGGAGGGAAAGGTTGGCGGAAAATTTCGGCACTGGAACGTCCTCAGGCATTGGCGGGAGCGATGAAGCGATGCCGGTGAAGCATGCGTTTGTCGCGTGGGTCGGGATTGGGAACGGCTGAAATGAGGCTCTTCGTATAGGCTTCCTGCGGTGCAGTGCAGATCTGCTCGGCCTCGCCGAGTTCGACGATCTTGCCGCGATGCATCACGGCCACGCGATCGCAGAAGTAGCGTACCACCGAAATGTCGTGAGAAATGAAGATGAAGCTGAGGTTCAGCCGCTGGCGGATATCGAGCAGCAGGTCGAGGATCTGGCTGCGGATCGAAACGTCAAGGGCCGAAGTCGCTTCATCGGCGATGATGATGCGCGGGTCGAGTGCAAGGGCGCGAGCAATGCCGATGCGCTGGCGCTGGCCGCCCGAGAATGCGTGCGGATAGCGCTCCATGCCCATCGGATCGAGGCCGACGAGGCGCATCAGCTCGACGACACGGTCCTCCAGCGCCTTGCCCTTGGCGAGGCCGTTGACGAGCAGTGGATCGCCGATCACTTCCTTGACGGTCATGCGCGGGTTGAGCGATGCGAAGGGGTCCTGGAAGACGAGACGGACTTCGCGGTGGAAGTTGCGCAGCTCCTTCTTGCCGAGCTTGGTAACATCGGTCTCGCCGCCATCCTTCCCGCGGTAGAGGATCGTGCCGGTCGTCGGCTCGACGGTGCGCAGGATCAGGCGGCCGAGTGTCGTCTTGCCGGAACCGCTCTCTCCGACAATGCCGAGGTTCTCGCCGGGATAGAGGTCGAAATTGGCGTCGTCGACGGCGCGTAGCGTGTTGGCATTGCCGTGCCAGCCGAAGGTCTTGCTGAGATTGCGCACAGACAGGATCGGTTGCGGTGCCTGCGAAGACAAGGCGATTGCCGGGAGTCTGCCTTCGACATGATGTGTCAGCTTCACGGTCGAGGCCAGCAGCTGGCGTGTGTAGGGATGGGTCGCGGCATGATAGATGGCATCGACCGGACCGCGCTCGACGATGTGGCCGAAGCGCATGACGGCGACATCATCTGCCACTTCGGCGACCACGCCCATATCATGGGTGATGAGCAGCATCGCCATGCCGCGATCGACCTGCAGGCGCTTGATGAGGTCGAGGATTTCGGCCTGTGTCGTTACGTCGAGTGCGGTGGTCGGCTCGTCGGCGATCAGGATATCGGGACTGCCGGCAAGAGCCATGGCGATCATGGCGCGCTGGCGCATGCCGCCCGAGAATTCGAAGGTGTAGCGGTCGGCCATCTTGTCGGGGTTCGGGATTTCGACCTGGCGCAACAGCTCGACCATGCGGGCACGTGCCGCCCTCCCGTCGAGACTGCTGTGCAGGCGGATAGCCTCGACGATCTGCGAGCCGATCGTATGGACCGGCGAGAGCGAACTCATCGGCTCCTGGAAGATGAGGCCGATGCGCCGGCCGCGGATCTCCCTCATGGCTCGGCTGCCGGGTCCGAGGGTGGCGATGTCGGTGATCTCGCTGCCGTTGTGCAGGAGGATGCGGCCACCGACGATGGTGCCGGGTCTGTCGACGATCTGCAGCAACGAGCGGGCGGTCACACTCTTGCCCGAGCCGCTTTCGCCGACGAGGCAGAGCGTCTGCCCACGCTTCAGCTCGAAACTAACATTCTCGACGGCATGCAGGATATGCGTGCGCAGCCGGAAATTGACGGAGAGATTTTCAACCGAGAGGACGACATCTTCTGGAAGATCGGTCATGGCTTCCTCCTCAATTGTCATAGGGATCGGCCGCGTCGCGCAGGCCGTCGCCGAAGAAGTTGAAGGACAGGACGGCAACGACTACCGCCAGAGACGGCCAGATCAGCAGCCAGGACGCGGTTGCGACCGTGCGGATATTCTGGGCGTCCTGCAGCAGCACGCCCCAGCTGACAACAGGCGGCTTGAGGCCGATGCCGAGGAAGGAGAGCGAGGTTTCCGCCACGATCATCGTCGGCACGGCGAGCGTGACGACAGCCAGGATATGGCTCGTCAGGGACGGCAGGATATGGCGGAAGATCAGCCGCGCCTCGCTTGAGCCGTCAAGCTTTGCGGCAGTAACGAAATCCTCTCCACGCAGCGCCAGAAAGCGGCCGCGCACTTCGCGGGCAAGACTAGTCCAGCCAAGCAGAGAGACGATGATGGTGATGACGAAATAGACGTTGACCGGCGACCATGTGAGCGGGATGGCCGCGGCAAGGCCGAGCCACAGCGGGATGGTCGGCATGGCGCTGACGACTTCGATGACGCGCTGGATCAGCGTATCCACCCAGCCGCCGTAGAAGCCGGAGATAGAGCCAAGCACGACGCCGAGGACGAGCGACATGGCGACGCCGACGAGGCCGATCGACATCGAAATGCGGGTGCCGTAGATCAGCCGCGTGAGAACGTCGCGGCCGAGGCGATCGGCGCCGAGCAGGTACATGGGATCATTAGGGTTGATCGGGCCAATGAAATGCCGGTTCATCGGGACCAGACCCCAGAGATCATAGGCCGCGCCTTTGACGAAGAAGCCGATCGGCACGACCTTGGTATCATCGACGACGAAGGTGCGCCTCAACGCAACCTTTTCGATCTCCACCTTGTAACCTTTGACATGGAAATTGAATTCCGAGCTGCCATCCGGTTTGTTGACAAAGAAGCTGAGGCCTTGCGGCGGCGCGTAGGTATATTGCGGCTTGGAGGTCGCGGGCAGGGAAGGCGCCAGGAATTCGGCAAAGAGACCGATGAGATAGAGCAGCAGGATGATCACGCCGGCGACCATCGCCACCTTCTGGCGGATCAGCTTGCCGGCGACCAGCCGCCAGGGACCGATGGCTGCGGTCGAAACGTTTTTGCCCTGTTTCAGCGGGCTGATCGAGGGACCTTCGGCAACGATGTTGAGGGGATCGCTATGGGGCGCGAATGTTTCGTGGGTCATCGGCGCCTCCTCAATTGAACCGGATGCGCGGATCGAGCAGCCCAAGCAGCAAGTCCGACAGGAGCATGCCGACGAGGGTCAAAGCCGAGAGCAGCAGGATGAAGCTGCCGGCGAGGTACATGTCCTGCGAGACCAGGGCGCGAAAAAGCAGGGGACCTGCGGTCGGCAAATTCAGGACGATGGCGGTAATTGTCACGCCGGAGACGAGATGGGGTAGTACCCAGCCGATCGCCGAGACGAAGGGGTTTAGCGCTATGCGCACTGGATATTTCAGGATCACCTTATATTCCGGCAGGCCCTTGGCGCGAGCGGTGATGACATAGGGCTTGTGCAGCTCGTCCGTGAGGTTGGCGCGCAGGATGCGGATCATGGCGGCGGTGCCCGACGCGCCGATGATGATAATGGGGATCCAGAGATGGGCGAGGAAATCGCCTGCCTTGGCGAGGCTCCAGGGTGCTTCGGCAAATTCGGGGGAGTTGAGGCCGCCTACGCTCTGGCCGAGGTAGCGGTAGGCGACATACATCAAGGTCAGCGCCAGGATGAAGTTCGGTACCGCAAGGCCGATGAAACCGAAAAAGGTGAAGACGTGGTCGCTGATCGAGTGGCGGCGCACGGCCGAATAGATGCCGATCGGCAGGGCGACGATCCAGACGAAGAGCAGGCTCAGAAACGAGATGACAAGCGTCGAGCCCATGCGCGCCCAGATGAGGCCGGAGACGGGCTGGTTCCACTCGAAGGACCAGCCGAAATCACCGCGACTGACAATGCCCCAGATCCATTTGAGATACTGGATATAGAAGGGGTCGTCGAAGCCGTAGATCTCTTTCAGTCGCTCGATCTGCGCAGGATCGACGGCCTGGCCGCTGTCGCTCATCGTCGCTATCATTGAGGTCAGGTAATCACCCGGCGGCAGCTGGATGATCAGGAACGAGATCAGCGACATGCCGAACAAGGTCGGGATCATGTAGAGCACGCGCTTGAAGATATAGCCATGCATCGGAATGTTTCTCCTCCCGTTGAGAGCGCCCGGTCAGGCGCTTCCTTCGGATCTCCATCCGCTTTCGGCCCCTTCAGGCCGAAACGCTCCTCCTTGTCTCGACACCTCATTTCCAGGTGAGGTGCAGCACCTCCAGCCGCTCGATATCAGGCACTTCCACCTGTGCGCGGCCATCCTTGACACTGAAGTTTGCGGCGCGGTCGGTAACGGTGAGCCATGCCTTGGCTAGCGACTTGCCCCGAGGAATTTCCACTGAAACCGTCTGTGCCGCCAGCGGAAAATTTTGGCGGATCGGACCCTTCATCATCATCGGGTTGGTGAGGTTGAAGAGACTGACCGCGATACCTTCGGCACTGTCGCGCAGTGCCATATCGATGACGCCGGGACCTTCGACCGTGACGCGCGGGGCCTTGCCGAGCGCCCAGCTGACGGCATTGCTGATTAGCTTGCCATGGTCGACCGCGAAGACTTCCCAGAAGATCTCCCCGATATTCCAGGGGATATAGACCGTACGACCGCCCTTTCCGGTTTCGCGGGCGATGACGGCAGCACCTTCCGGCGCTTTGCGAGGATAGACCTCTTCCATCGGCAGGTCCGGGAAATCGGGCACATAGAGGAAGGGCGTTGTCGCATTGCCGGTCGGGTCGGCATGAATGAGGCGCGTGCCGCCCATGATGCGCTCGGCACCCTCATAGCCCTGATTAACAGGATGATTGCCTGACAGTGCCACATAGGTGTTCTTGACGACTCCGCGCGGGCCGGAAACGAGCTTCGCACCTAGCACATCCGAAAGGCCGAATTCGTTGCGCTTCTTGCCGAATTCATCGCGGAGTGAGGTTTCGTAGGAAGCGACGACGCTGCCGCCACGTTCGACATAGGCGCGGATCGCCTCGTTCTGCGCATCGGAAAGGCAGGAAGCGTTGGCGAGGATGATCACTTTGAAACGGTCGAGATTTTCATTGGTCAGAACCTGATCCGAGAGAAGCTCGAAGGGCAGGCGGGCTTCGACGAGCGCGTGATAGAAGCCGAGATCGTGCTTCTCGGCATTGTGCCGCTCTTCCGGCGCCCAGTGGCGAAGGGTGGTCGAAGGATCAACGACGGCGATTTCGGCGGTCGGCTGCATGCTTTCTAGGACCGGCTCGACGGCTGCCTGTAGTGCAAAGGCGTCGGCGACCGGTTCTACCCAGCGCTTGTCCGGCACGACGCCGTTGAACTTGGTGAACCAGGCATAGAGGCCATGGGCCGTGCCGTCATTGATCCAGAGCTGCATTTCCTCTCCCGAGGTGACGGCATCCTTCCAGCGGTATTCCTCCTCCGGGCCGATCGACGTGATGAGCACGACGGGGCGATCGGGGAAGGTGGCGCGGATGCGCTTGCCGTTGCGGCCGGCCGACCAGCCGAGTTCGAGGCCTTTGCGGCCTTGATGGTCGACAACGAGGAAGGGGCAATGTTTGGCGATGACCGAGAGGTCGAATTCCATCAGCGAGGCGCCGCCCATGTTCGGGATGAAGCTCGCATGCGGGCGGATCGCTTTGACCGCATCGTCCCACTGGGCAATCATGTCGGTCAGTACGCGGCGGCGCCACTGCACCCAGGCCTGCCAGGCCGGGTCTTCGGCATCCGGCTTTGTCGGCAGGTCGTGGCCGAACTTATCCTTGAAGCGGCGCGCGCTGTCTTCGCTGTAATCGACGCCATGGCCCTGCCAGCGATTTGCGAAGACGGCGTCAATATCGTATTTGCGAACGATCTCCTTGACGACCTCAGGCATGAAGGCGGTATTGTAATCGCCATAGGCATTGGTCACCCAGACATCAGGGTAAGCCCAGTGGCGGCGCGGCGTGCCATCGGCATTAATCATCACCCATTCGGGATGTGCCTTTGCGGCATCGTCGTGGATTGCGTGTGGGTCAACTCGGGCCATGACGTGCATATCGAGCTTTCGGGCGGCATCGACGAGCGCGCCGAAGATGTCCTTATCGCCCAGATATTTGCTCACATAGTGATAGGGGACCTCACTCGGATAATAGGCGATGTAGCCGCCGGCGCTGAGGCATACGGCGTTGGATTTCGTGCGTTTGAAAACGTCGACCCAGAAGGCCGGATCATATTTTTCCGGATCGTCCTCCACGAAGGTGAGCTGGGTCCACCGTGTTGCGGTCTTGAACCAGTTCGGGGTGCGCAGGGTGTCGCTATTCTGTCTTCTGGCGTCGAGCATCGTCTTCATCCAACCTCTGGGCAATGTGGGACCTTGGCGCCGGCTGGCAGACCGGCGCCTCGCATTCACGGCTGTCAAAGGCCATCAGACCTTGAAGAATTGCTCCGGCATGGTGGGAGCAGGCGTCGGCCATCCGAATGAGTTCGGCATCGTCTTCGTTATGTTCTTCATGTTGTTCTTGACAATGCCGTAGCCATCCGGGGGCAGTGAAATGCCAAAAACATAGAAGTTGTCAGCCGCACCCTGCAGGATCTGCTTCATGACCTCTTGCTGGGCGGCCGGATCGGAGGTCGATTTCAGCTTGTCATAGAGCTCAAGCTGCTTCTTGGTCTCTTCCGGCGGCTCTTCCGCATTTGCGTTGTTGCGGTCGAGATACCAAAGCTGCCATGCCGGTGCATACATAGCGTTCGAATCCGTCGGCACGTAATAGCGCGGGTCGAGCATAGCGGCGACGCCGCCATTGGCGCCAAACTGGTGCGCCGTCGCGTCGAAATCGCGGCCCTGCCGGACGCGGGTTTCCCACAGCGACCGATCCATGGTGCGCATCTGCGCGTCAATGCCGACGGCCTGGAACATCGGGATGACGAGCTGGAACAAATCGAGGAAGACGGCGCGCGCCTGATCGATCTCGAAGATCACCGTCAGGCGGCGGCCCTTCTCATCCAGACGGAAGCTCTGGTCGTCACGCTTTGGAATGAGCGTGTCGAGCATGGCATTCGCCTTGTCGACATCGTAGCTCGTGAACTGCGTGGCGAGCTGCTCGTTGTAGAGCGGATCGCCCTGCTTGATCGACGGCTGGGCGGGAGCCCCTTGTCCGACGAGCACGGCATCGATCAGCGACTGGCGATCGAGCGCCAGGGAGAGTGCCGCACGGAAGTCCTTGTTGCGGAAGAGCTTTCGCTTGGCCTCGTCATTGTGGTTCAGGTTGAAGATGAAGTTCATCACATTGGCTTCGGTCGAAGTCAGCGTGTAAAAATCATACTTGCCCTGCACGCGTGCGTCATAGAGCACCGACTTGTTGTTCGGTGTTGCGATGTACTGGTCCATCAGGTCGATCTCTCCCTGCATGGCCTTCAAGAGCAGCACTTGAGGATCTGCGACCATCTGGTAGACGATGCGGTCCATATAAGGGAGCTGGTTCCCCTCCGTATCAACCTTCCAGTAGAAGGGATTGCGCTCGGCAATGGCGCGTTCCGTATTCTCGCCTGGGGCGACGGTGAACATCCAGGCATGCAGGCAGGGCTTTTTCGAGGAGTTCAGGAAGAAAGCGTTGTCGTCCTGAAAGCCGGAGGCGGACTGGAAGGCGGCGATCCAGCTCTCGAAGCCGCGCTGCTTGGCAAGCTCGTCAGCCTTCGGATTATAGTCAATATGGAACTGCTCGAGATAATGCTTGGGACAGCGGGTCGTGTGATCGCTATTAGCCCAGGCGACCTGAAGTGGGAACATACCGTTAGGCTTCGGGAAGATAACTTTAAACGTCTGCTCGTCGACGATTTCGAGCTCTGCCGGCTTGCCTGATGTCTTCCAATGGCCCTGGCCGTTAACGGCAACGCGCTTGTCCGTGAGGATGGTGTCGTACCAGAATTTCACGTCGGCTGTGGTGTAAGGTTGTCCGTCCGACCACTTCATGCCCTTGCGCAGGCGGATGGTATATTCGGTGGAATCCGCATTGCCGTCGAAGGCCTCGGCAACGTTGAGCGTCACGCCCGACCAATCGGGCGTATAGCGCAGGAGTGGCTCGTAGGCCTGATAACGGAACAACATGGAGAGCGAGCCGCCACCGACAAGGGCCATGTTCCAGTCGCCGCCGTACTTGCCGATACTATCCACCGGCTTGATGACCAGGGGATTTTCGGGCAGTCGATCTTTCAGTGGCGGCAATGCGCCATCCGAAACCTTTTCCTTCAGGATAGTGGCTTCTTTGTAATCCGCCGCCAGCGCAGGCAGTGCGGGCAGGATCAGAACGGCCGAAGTGCCGGCCAGAAACGCACGGCGTTTCAGCTTGATCATAGGGGTGCTCCTCCAAAAATCGTCCACTCTCAGGTGATTTTTGCTTATCAAAGCGGACCGAAAAGAAGAATACAGGTGGATATCGTTAGGTAAAGTGTTATGTTTCGTTAGTACGAAAGTTGCGTTTGCCGCGTGAAATGTGGTAGCGAATGGGCTGTAGCGGCTATGGACGAGGTGGAGAGTGGGAACACGGGGGCGGGTTACCTTACAAACGATCGCGCAAGAGGTCGGCCTCTCCAAATTTGCCGTCTCCCGCTCGCTGGCAGGCAAGAGCGGCGTCAGCGAGGAAACGCGCGCGCTCATTCTCGCAACGGCCGAGCGGCTGGGATACACGCGTCCTGCCGGCCAATCGCAGTCAAACGACATTGCCGTCGTGTTCCACGATCTCGATGCCGTTAACAGCGAGCTTTACATGCAGATCCAGAACGGCGTCCAGCGCGAGGCGCACAGGCTGGGGATGGCGCTGCGCATCCGCTGGACGCATAGCGCCGGGCAACTTGAGGAATTGGCGCACGCATGCGCGGGCCTGATGCTTGTCGGTCCGCATGATCGCGAAGCAGTGGCGGCGGCAACGGCAACCGGCATACCGATCGTGCGTTTCGGATGGGTCGATCCGCTGGAAGAGGCTGATCAGATCACTGGGACCGACCATGAGGCGGGGCAGGCGGTGCTGCAATATCTGGTTGGCCTGGGCCATCGATCAATCGTCTATGTCAGCGGCACACCTGGCTTCCGCGGGCGGCGTGAGCGGTTTTATGGGGCGCGTGAGATCGCCGAGCGCCACGAGGACGTCTCCTTGCGGGTGTTGGAGTTCGACGAGCAAAACGGCTTCGGCGCGGCCTTCCGGGACCTGAAGAAGAGGGGTATTCCTCCGACGGCCTTTTTCTGCGCTCATGACGGTCTTGCGTTGACAGTCGTTTCCGAATTGCTGGGGCAGGGATACCGGATCCCCGACGATGTTTCGGTCGTCGGCTTCGGCGACTTTTCGCCGGCGACCCGAATTTCGCCGCCACTTACGACGGTGAAGATGGAAGGCCAGGAGGCCGGCGCCGTCGGCCTGCGCCTGCTTATCGAACGCATCGAAAATCCGCGGCTCTCCGGTATGCCTGCCCGGCGGGTGATGATTGCCTCACGGATCGTCGAACGCCGTTCTGCTGGTCCTTGCACAGGCTGCACCGAACCTTCCGGGGCGACGCTAAGAAGGCCCTAGCCGAGCGCGCGCTCGATACGCCCAGATAATGGCTTCGTACTGCTCCGACGGGAGGATCCTCGCGGGCGTCTATGACTCACCTTCGTTGGGCGGCCGTCACTTTCCCGCCGCCGACAAAGGACGGTAATGACCAGTTCAGCCATAATCTTTGCTTCCTCGCCCTCCGTTATTCCGCATCAGCTGGTGGTAATATTTATTCTCGGCGTTCCGCATAGGTCACGCGGTCGGCTTCGAATCCGTCATGTCTCACGCCGGGAGCCCGCGCAGAAGAGGTTGGAGAAGGAAATTCAAATTCGTCACTGCGTTCTCAGCCACTGAGTGGATCAGCCCTCAAATGTCAGTCTAGGTCAAAGCGTTATGAAACTGAACACCTCTGGCGCCTTGCAGCGGTTCAGGGCATCCTGTGGTGGCTGAAAATTGTGTCATGGCAGTTGGAGGAATGCCGATGCGCTGCTTTACCGTGCTTGGACCTTCGCAGACCGGAAAATCGACAGTCGTGGAAAAGCTCGGCTCGCTGGAGGGGACGCCGAGAAAATCCAGCTCCCCTTATGGATTGAACCTCACAGAGTTCACCTTCGGAAACGAGGCGTGGTGTGCACTGGATGCGCCAGGACCCAACGAAGCGTTGGCGCATGCGCAGCACGCGCTTCTTGCCAGCGACGCCTGCATCCTGTGCGTTTCATCGGCACCCGAGGAGGCTGTGCTCGCCGCGCCCTATCTTCGGATAATCGAAGCCTCGGGGACGCCTTGCATCCTCTTCGTCAATCGGATGGACGAACCGAGAGGGCGGTTGAGGGACGTGATCGCCGCGCTTCAAGACTACGCTAACCACACTCTTTTGCTTCGCCAGATCCCGATCCGCGAGGGGGACAGGATCGTAGGCAGTTGCGATCTGATTTCGGAACGGGCATGGCGCTACCGGGAGGGCCATACTTCGGCGCTGATCGCAATCCCCGAAAGCACCGCGGAACGCGAGCACGAAGCGCGCACCGAGCTCCTGGAACACCTGTCCGAATTTGATGACTGGCTTCTCGAGGAACTGATCGAGGACCGCGAGCCATCCAGCGACGCGCTTTATGCCATTTCATCACGGGTTCTCAGGGAAAACAGGATTATCCCGGTCCTGATCGGTGCTGCAAGTCACGGCAACGGCATGACGAGGCTGATGAAGGCGCTGCGCCACGAGGCGCCGCCTGTAGGGGTTCTTCGGCAGCGTCTCGCTCACACGGGAACTGTCGATGAAGCCAAGCTGGTGGCCGTCAGCTTTCATGCCTATCATCGCCAGAATGTCGGCAAGACCGTACTCGTTCGCGCGCTCGGCGAGGGACTGCGGCAAGGCGCATCACTGGGCGGCTCCAGCCTCGGCGCGGTACAAAATCTCGCAAACGGGCGGTCCAATTCGGCGGTTCTGCCGGCACCCGGGGATGTCTTTGCGACGGTCAAGTCCGACCACCTGCCTGTCCCTTCGCTGTTGACCTCCGGCGCGGTGGTCGCCCCGCCTGTGTGGACGGAACCACCCACGCCGATGCTTGAAAGGATCCTGGTTCCAGGCAGCGAGCGCGATGAAAACAAGCTTTCCGAAACGCTGGCGAAACTTTCCGAGGCGGATCGCGGTCTGAAAGTCTTGCAGGAGGAAGGCACCGGCGCTCAACTCGTCCGCGCCCAAGGGCCGGTGCATCTGCGTGATCTCTGCCGAACGCTGTCCGATATCTTTCACATCTCCGTGACCGACCGAACGCCCAGCCCGATCTACCGCGAGACGATCGCAAAACACTCGGAGGTTCATTACCGCCATCGCAAACAGACCGGCGGTGCCGGGCAATTCGCGGATGTGAAGTTGAGCATTCACCCCAACGAGCGCGGCCAGGGCTTCACCTTCGGGGAAACCATCAAGGGCGGTGCTGTTCCGCGCAATTACATCCCCGCTGTTGAAGCGGGCGCGCGCGAAGCGATGGAGAAAGGACCGCTGGGCTTCGAAGTCATCGATGTCGGCGTAACGCTGTTAGATGGTCAGCACCATACCGTCGACAGCTCGGAACACGCCTTCCGGACTGCGTCGAAAATGGGGGTGCGACAGGCGCTTTCGGAAGGATCCACCGTCTTGATGCAGCCGGTCTTCCGCGCGGAGTTCCACATCCCGTCGGTCTATTCGGGCAGCCTTATCCAGATCGTCGCCGCTCTCAACGGTCAGGTTCTCGGCTTCGACCGTGATGAAACGGCCAAGGGATGGGACATCTTCCGGGCGCTTGTCCCGGGCAGCGCACTTGAAGATCTGGCGCGGGCGCTGCGTTCGGCGACGCAGGGCATTGGTTATTTTTCCAAGTCCTTCGATCACTTCGAGGAGCTATACGGCAAGGAAGCGGATGCAATTGTGAGGGCAAAGGAGAAACCGGGCACCGCACGCTGAAACGTGCGCGCCACTTCATGCCCGATTACAGAGCCGGGCTCACGCCCGCCCTTAAGTCTGAAGCGTTTGCAGTTGTAGGCGCGCGCGGCGGTCGTCAGGCCTGTGGTCCGATGGTGTGCCGGTTTACGTCCATTCAAAGTTGATGATCGTAGATGATAAAGCGCTACGCGTCGGATCATCAAACTTCAACAACCGATCGATGCTGTTTGATACGAATGTGACGTTGCATTTGAGGCTGGGCAAACCGAGCAACTATCGAGCCGACTGGTCGACCTACGCAATATTCTCTTGGCGGAACACCTCGGCGTTGATCCGGATGAAGTGGCTCAGACGATTCGACGCTCGAAGTCGGTTATTGCAGCCGTCGAGTAAGACATACGCCCAACGGGGATCCACCCGGAAACGGGCCAACCCTGGTCCCCTATGGCACCCCGGCGATATCAGACCTGGAGGAATGGCTGGCGGATAACGAGATCCTCGACCCGGAAGGTCCTGAGGCGGTGATGGAGCCGATGGAACGGCGAGGCTATTCCGGGGTTCCTGACAACCCCGTTAAAAAGAAAGTCTAGATTGAGATCGCGTTAGGTTTACCTTGAAGGCGGGGTTCGCGTCGCCCCAGCTCAACAAAAGCGTCCTGTCGTAACGTGAAAAGGCGATCGAGCCGGAAACCCGCCGACGTATCGGCGGGTTGTTTAGTGCCTGGAGCGTGGAGACGCTCAAGGTGTTCCTCAGATACCCGTGCTGCGGTCATAACGACGACGTTCTTGCTCGACCTCCGCCGGCGTATAGGGATCAAGCGTAGGATCGAACGATTTCCAGCCGCCTTCTAAATAAGCGTTGCGGCGAGCGGCAACATCGACACGGGGCGACTTTGCCAGAATGTCCTCCGCCGCACTGATTAGCGTGTCGGGAACGCGAGCCGTCACCAAAGTGCCGCCGCGACGAACGCCTTCAGCGTAAACATGAGCGTCTCTCTCATCGACGCCGGCGTCCGTCAGGGCACCGATCAGACCGCCAGCAGCACCCCCGACAACCGCACCGGTTGCAGCACCCGCTAAGGTCGCTGCCAGCCAGCCTGCGGCGACCACCGGGCCGACGCCCGGAATGGCCATGATGCCAAGGCCGGTGAGGAGGCCGCCGGTGCCGCCGAGCACGGCGCCGATTCCTGCGCCTTTACCCGCATCTTCTGCGACATCATTGTCGTCGGCATCGATTTTGTGGCGGCTGTCGCTGTTGTTGGAAACGACACTGATCTCGTCGTGATCAATGCCGAGGGATCGAAGCTGGGAGACGGCGCTCTCGGCATCGGTGTAAGAGTCGAAAAGTCCTGTTACGGTTCTCATGGCAGATCTCCTTCAAGTTTCTCTAAGCGGTGCGCTGGCTACTTCGCGACGACGTTGCCCTGGTAGTCCAAACCGACCATGACGGACT
Organism: Rhizobium sp. C104; assembly: GCF_022354505.1. Taxonomy (NCBI): domain Bacteria; kingdom Pseudomonadati; phylum Pseudomonadota; class Alphaproteobacteria; order Hyphomicrobiales; family Rhizobiaceae; genus Rhizobium; species Rhizobium sp. C104. The sequence continues at coordinate 82,454 of NZ_CP092350.1, forward strand.
TCGCACCCTTCTTGGCGCTGGCCTGCCAGATGCCCTTGTCATCGAGCTTAAGCCCCGTTACGTCGGTATAGCCGGCGTCTTCGATCCGCGACTTGGCCTGACTTTCGGTAAAGCTGTTAGCCCCCTCGACCGGAGCAGTTGGGTTTTTCTCCGCCGGCGTCGCAACGGCCGGTGTTTTCGGATCCGCCGTTGGCTTGGGCGCGGTCTGCGCAAGTGCGGATGAGGCAGCAAGCGCGGCGGCGAAGGCTGCGAAAATTAATTTGTTCATTGAGGTTCCTCCTGATTTCTTGAGGTGATGACGGGGAGGGAACTCAGTGCAGCTCTCTAGGTTCCACCGGCTAAGGAGGTCCCGGACTTTGGTCTGAGTACGAGAAGTTTCAAGAAGTTACCATTTCCTCGGCGCATGGTATGTTGATCGCGGAGGAGGCATCGGAGGGTAAGACCCATCCCTTAGCCAAAAGTGAGGACGTCACCTTTCGCAGCGCCTATAAGGAGACCCTTCGCAGTGACCTACAGCTGGTCTCTCCCAAAACATCCTGGGACTTGCCTAGCTTTTAAAAGAGCCGAACAGCCGACTTACTCGGCGGCATACCGCATCGGAATTCCGTGTGGCGGTTCGGCGATGGCGATGAATTCGAAGTCGCCCGGCATGTAGTGCTGATCCGAACCAATGACCGCGACGGTCCAATAATCCGGATCCTCACCGAAAACGGACGACACCTCCACAACGGTGATCTTGCCGTCGAAGTGTTTCCAAGAACTGGCCCAATAAAGCTGGCCCGGCACCAAACCCGCAATAGCCACAAAGAAACTCCAGACTGAGGTCGAAGAACGAAAAAGATAGAAGTGCGGAACCGAAAGGCAACAGCCTCAGCCTGCTTTCCACTAGTACTCGAACGTCCGATCCCGTTCTGATGCGCTTTTTCTCATTGCGGGTTTGTCCGCAACGGCGTCGCCACCTATCCTCCTCCAGCTGGCTCGTCGCTCGCCCCTCGGTCTGACAATATCCCGCCCCGGACTGTTGAAGAGCCGTCAGCGCGCTGAGGTTGATTTCCGAGCGGCGGCCTTGCCGGCGCTGGGCAGGTCTTGGCCACGCAGATGTATAACCCTTTTAACGGGTGCGGCTGCGCACTTGAAGATCTGACGCGGCCGCTGTGCTCGTCGACCGAGGACATTGGTTAAGACCTTCGATTACTTCGAGGAGCTACGGCAAGGAAACGGAGATTCAGTCTAATCCCGATCGACATAAATATGCGCTTATGTGGCTTGTTCCGTTCTGCCGCAGCATCATGCCGAACGCAACGGCGGGGGCAGTCGGTTCCGCCTCCCAGTTGGCCGCTATGCTGAGCCTCCTGCGGCTGCCCTTACTCCGCCCTCAGCGTGGCGAGAATTCCCGATTGCCCTTTCTCCTTCCAACAGGTCCGCTCCAGCGAGGTGATAGAAGTCAATTTCTCCCGATCGATGGCGCCCGGCCATTTCCAAACGCTTCGCGACAATGTCATTTGCCAGCTGGTTGCCAAAAAACCATGATTGCCTCACATAGATCACAGGTCGACCACAGGCATGAAGAATTGGATCAACGCTGCATGCGCATAGCTTACGTTTTTCTCGGTGCATTTCTTGCAATCGCACAGTCCGCCTCTGCTGAAGTCGCATCGCCGCCGGTTTTGGCGCCGCTGGAGCGACAGGCGGAAGCCGCTCAGTTGAGCGCGCAATTTCTCTCGCGCTATAGCTATAAGCCGGTTCCGCTCGACGATGCCTTGTCGGCGAGGGTCATGGATGGGTTCATCAAGTCGTTGGATCCGGACCGCATGCTTTTCCTGCAGGCCGATATCGACAAGTTCATGGCTGAGCGCAGCGAGATCGACGATGCGATCGAGCGGAAGGACCTGAAGATCCCGTTTGCGATCTTCAACGCCTATGAGCAGCGCGTCGTCGACCGCATGACCTATGCGCGTAGCCTGCTGAAGCAGGATTTCGATTTCAGCGGGCAGGACAATTATTCGGTGCTGCGCGAGAAAGCCCCCTGGCCGCAGTCGCAAGCAGAAAGCGATGATCTCTGGCGCAAGCGTGTCAAGAGCGACTGGCTGCGGCTGAAGCTTGGCGGCAAGGCCGATGCGGCCATTCGCGAAACGCTCGACAAACGCTATGAAAACACGCTCGAGCGCGCTTACAAATTCAAGAGCGACGACGTTTTCCAGTCGTTCATGGACGCCTATTCGAATGCGATCGATCCGCACACGGATTATTTCGGCGCGGCCGCTTCGGCCGATTTCGATGTATCGATGAAGCTTTCGCTGTTCGGCATCGGGGCGGTGCTGCAGGAGCGCGACGACTATACGACGATCCGTGAGCTGGTGCCCGGCGGGCCGGCTGAGCTTTCCGGCAAGCTTGCGGTCGGCGACCGCATCACCGGCGTCGGTCAGGGCAAGAATGGGCCGATCAAGGAAGTGGTGGGCGCGCGGCTGGATGAAGTCGTGCAGATGATCCGCGGGAAAAAGGGCTCCGTCGTGCGCCTCGACATCCTGCCGGCCGATGCCGGCGCCGATGCCACGCATCGCGTCGTCAGCCTGGTGCGCGACAAGATCAGCCTGGAAAAGCAGGCCGCCAGGAAGACCGTGCAGACCGTGAAAGTCGGCGATACCGAGCGCAAGATCGGCATCATCACCCTGCCGGTCTTCTATGAGGATTTTGAAGCCAAGGCCAAAGGCGACAAGGATTACAAAAGCGCCAGCCGCGATGTTGCCAAGCTACTCGGCGAGTTGAAGGATGAAAAGGTCGACAGCGTTCTCGTGGACCTGCGCAACAATGGCGGCGGTTCATTGGAAGAGGCGATCGATTTGACCGGCCTCTTCATCGGCAAGGGTCCGGTCGTTCAGCAGCGCCGCAGCGACGGCAAGATCGAGGTCAAAAGCTCGGATCTTGCCGAGCCTGTCTGGTCAGGCCCGATGGGTGTCTTGATCAATCGCGGCTCTGCCTCGGCCTCGGAGATTTTTGCCGCGGCCATCCAGGATTACGGCCGCGGCGTGATCGTCGGGGAGCCGAGCTTCGGTAAGGGCACGGTGCAGACGGTCGTCGATCTCGACCAGATGGTTCACAACAGCAAGCCGGAATATGGCGAGCTGAAAGTGACGATCGCCCAGTTCTTCCGGGTCAATGGCGGCACGACGCAGCTGCGCGGCGTCACCCCCGATATCAGCCTGCCGGGACTGTCTGATCCGACAAGCTTCGGCGAGACCAGCTATGACAATGCCCTGCCATGGGCGGAGATCAAGCCGGCGAAATACGCGCCCGAGGGCAATGTCACGGCCTTGCTGCCGGCCTTGCAAAGCCGCCATGATGCGCGGGTGAAGGGCGATCCGGATTTCCAGCGCCTGGTGAAAGACATTGCCGACCTGAAGGCGCAGCGCGAGAAAGGCATCGTCTCCCTGAATGAAGCCGAACGCCGCAAGGAAGCAGCGGCGCGCGAGAAGCGCTTCAAGGAGCGGGCGCAGGCGAGCGATGGCGACAACCCCGCCGGGGATGATGGCCTGGAGGCGGGCGAGCGCAGCCTGAGCGCCGATATCGCCCTCGAAAACGCCCGCAAGAACGCAAAAGACGTCCTGCTCGACGAGGCCGCCGCCATTCTTGCCGACGAGGTGGGTTTGCAGGACGGCGTCCTGAACGCAGCCACGAAACCATCGGGACAGGCGGACGGGAAATAGGCACACCGGCTGGGTGAGAGATAGCCGACAAAGCGCGTAGCGACGCCATCTTTACAGCGCTTGTAGAGATGAGCATCGTTGCGCTATGTGTCTGCTCCAGACAGGAGTTTCCCATGCCCTCCTCGCCCAGGAACAAAAGTGCGGAAGTGCTGCTTGAGCGGGCCATATTCACGGTCAGCCCCGAGATCTATGCTGAATACCTTGCCCGCCTCGACGCGCCAGCAAAGCCCAATGACCGCCTGAAACGGACCATGTCGACCAAAGCGCCGTGGGATGAGCCTACACCGCCGGGCTGAAATCCGCCGCCAGCACCGCGGCGTCCCTTCTGACGTTCGAAATCGCTAATGAAAAATCTGGTCAAAGAAACATGACCGTGTCCTCCGTGTCGGCACCTTCGAGACCATTGCCGGTATTCCGCCTAATCCTGCTCTGCGGCTGGTGCTCCTTGATGGCAGGGATTTTTCTCTGGTCAGTCCACCCGATCGCCTACTACGATTGGGACCTCACCACTGTCCTTATGTGTCTGTTGTGGTTTTCGGGTCCGCTTGTGGCTTTTGCCATTTCGGTCGGTGCCCTTATTCTGGATCAACCGGCTTCTCGCTTAATGAGGCGAGCCGTCGCTGTGCACTTCGGGATGAGCCTGGTTGTTGCTCTAATGGTATGGGTGACGGATCAGTTTAGTCCCGCCATCTGGTTGTTTGTATTGCTGGCGGGCCTGGTCGATCTGCCGATCCTTGCGCTCGCGCCAGGCAGGATCGATAGCGCGCGGGCGGTCAAACTGCCGCATATGGTGGTGATATCGTCGGGTGCTGGGCCTATTGCCGGCCTATTTCTTTGGTCGGTCCTCAACATCAAGATTGTGGAATGGCGTGCACTCGCGGTCGCCGGTTCACATCCTATTGCGTGCAGGTGCCCAAGGATTATCTCGGGCGGTACAAGGCAGTAAGCCGATGGACTGAATTGGCGGGTTTGAGGATGCAGACACCGTTTACAAACGGCGGCGGTTCCACCGACTACCAGTTCGCGTTTCACGCAGTGCTCGTGGTCAGGCAGGGTGGTGGGGACCAATTCTACAACTGGTCCTACTTTGCCCAGAGCTTCGTCCCCGTTTCCGAGCGTGCGATAAGCGGACTCGCTCTTCTTCGCGCTGATTGTGAGCCAATCGTTGCTTTTTTCGACGAGCTTAATCGTTAGCGGTTGCCATGGAATTATAGAAAACGCCCCGAACAGGTCATGCCTACACCAAGGCGCCGTGGGATGAGCCTACATCGCCGGGCTGAAATCCGCCGCCAGCACCGCCTCCTTGAGCGCCCGCGAATAGGGATGCTGCGGATTGTCCAGCACGGGGCGGGCCTGGCCGCGCTCTACGATTTCGCCCTTGCGCATGATGATGATGTTGTCGCTGATGTAGTAGGCGGTGGCCAGATCGTGGGTGATGTAGATGATCGACAGCCCGAGTTCGTTCTTCAGCCGGCCGAACAGATTGACGATCGCCATGCGCAGGGATGCATCGACCATCGAGACCGGTTCGTCGGCGACCAACAGGCGGGGCTGCGGGATCAGCGCGCGGGCGATGGCGACGCGCTGGAGCTGGCCGCCGGAGAGTTCGTGGGGGAAACGGCCTTTCACTTCTTCGAGGGTGAGGCCGACATGCATAAGCGCCGCATCGGCCATGCGCTCGGCTTCTTTCCGGTCTATCCGTTTTCCCGGGCCCGACAGATTGCGGGCCGTTTCGAACAGGTAACGGTCGACCCGCTTCAGCGGATTGAAGGCTTCGAATGGGTTTTGCAGAACCGGCTGGACCTCCTTCATGAAAGCCTTGCGTTCGGAGCGGCTATGGATGGAGACGGTTTTGCCGGAGAATTCCAGCCGCCCTTCCGTCGGTGCGGTCTGCCCGAGGATCATTGCGGCGATCGTCGATTTGCCCGAGCCGGATTCGCCGACGATCGACAGGATCTCCGGCTCCTCCCCAACTTCGAAGCTGACATCCTTGACCGCGGTGATCAGGCGCCGGCCGAGCATGCCGCCCTGGCGATAGACTTTGGTGACATGCGAGAGGTGAAGCAGAGCGGTCAAACCTGATCTCCCGTAACTGCAAAACAGGCGACGCGACGCCCCGGCTCGACGGTGACGAGCGGTGGCACCTTTTGCGAGCAGATGTCCATCCGCTTCGGACAGCGCGGGTGAAAGCGGCAGCCCTCCGGCGGCATGGCGAGGTTCGGCGGGCGCCCCTCCAGCGACGGCCGCGTCGTTGCATCGCCGATGCGCGGCAGGCTGCCGACCAGATGCTGCGTATAGGGATGCAGCGGCTTGCTGAAGAGTTTGGCGGTCGGCGCTTCCTCGACCAGACGCCCGGCATAGACGATGCCGATGCGGTCGGAAACCGTCGCGTGAACGCCCATATCATGGGTGACGAACAGAAAGGACGAACCCATCTCGCGCTGGATTTCGCGGATCATCGACAACACGTCACGCTGAACGATGACGTCGAGCGCGGTGGTCGGTTCGTCGGCGATGATGAATTCAGGCGTCAGGATGGTGGCGAGCGCAATGGTCATGCGCTGGCGCATGCCGCCGGAGAGTTCGTGGGGATAGGCGTCGAGCAGATGCGGATCGAGCTTCAGCCGCTGCAGATGGGTTGCGACCTTCTCAAAGAAGACCGGCTTGCTGACAGCCATGTGGCGAAAGGCGAAATCGGTGAAGGAATGGCGGATCCGGCGCACCGGATTGAGCACGTTCATCGAGCCCTGCATGATATAGGACAGATGCTTCCAGCGCAGCGCCATGCGCTCCTCCGGCTTCATCGCGTAAATATCCTGCGTGCCGCCGGCGAAATGGAATTTGACGCTGCCCGAGACGACCCTGAGCGGCGGCCGGATGGCGCCGGCGATGGTTTTGATCAGCGTCGTCTTGCCACTGCTCAATTCACCCGCCACGCCATAGACCTCGCCGCGGCCGATCGTCAGGCTGATATCGTCGACGGCGCGCACTTCGCGGTCGACGCCGAAAAGGAAGGCGCGGTAATAGGCTTTCAGGTTCTCGATTTCGACCAAAGGGTCCATGCTAACTTCCCATCCGGTTCAGCCGGCTGCGCGGATCATTGTATTCGTTCATCGACATCGACAGCAGGAAGAGCGCCAGGAACAGAATGACGATAACGGCGACGGGGGCGGCCACCCACCACCATATTCCGGCGATCAGCGCCGAATGCGCATTGGCCCAGTAGATCATCATGCCCATGGTCGGCGTCTCGATATCGGTGAAACCGAGCACCGAAAGGGTGATCTCCATGCCGATCGACCAGATCATGTTGTTCATCGTGGTGGCGAAGACGATCGGCAGCACATAGGGCAGGTGCTCCTCGACGAGGATCTTGCGCATGCTCATGCCGGAATAGACGCTCTGGGTGGTGAACGGCCTGGTTTTCAGGCCGATCGCCACCGAGCGGATGAGGCGCGCATCGTAGGACCAGCCGAGCGAAGCCATGATGACGATCAGCACCGTCCAGGTCATGCTGTCCTTCAGCACGAAATAGAACAGGATCAGCAGCGGAAATTGCGGGATGACCATGATGCTGTCGTTGATCGCCATCAGCACCCGGTCGACCGTGCCGCCGGCATAACCGGCGACGAGGCCGACGACCAGCGAGATGATGCGCGAGAGAAAGGCGACGCCGATGCCGAAATACAAGGTGTTGCGAAGGGCGGTCGTCAGCTGCCAGAAAACATCCTGGCCGCGCGATGTCGTGCCGAGCCAATAGTCGCCGTCGGGCGGCATGTCGGGCGGCAGAAGATAGATGTCCGTCGGCGCGTAGGGCGAGAAATAGGACAGGATGATGAACCCGACGATGACGGCAAAGAGCAGCAGGCCGCAGAGAAATTCCAGGTTCTGACGTGCGAGGTCGCGGATGATGGTAAACATGGCCTATTCCACCTTGATGCGCGGGTCGATCAGCGGGCTCAGAATGTCGATGATGAAGACGGCGGCGGCGACGCCGACGATCGACAAGGCGCTGAGGCCGAGCACCAGGCTGTAATCGCCGGCATGCACCGCCGAAATCAGCAGGTTACCGATGCCGGGATAGCCGAAGACGATTTCGGTGATGACGGTGCCGTTGAAGATCGCCCCGAGCGACATGGCAAGCCCGGTGAATTGCGGCACCATGGCGTTGCGGGCGATGTAGGAGCGGAGAATTTTCCGCCTCGGAACGCCGCCGAGCTCGGCGAAGACGACGTAATCATCGGTGATGATGTTGGACACCAGCGCCCGCATGCCGATCAGCCAGCTGCCGGCTCCCACCAGGATCAGCGACAGGGCCGGCAGGATCGAGTGTTCGAGGATATCGAGCACCAGCGCGAAGGAGAGATCCAGATTGGCGTTCATCTCGTAGCCGCCATTGATCGGCAGCACCGGCCAGAGATAGCCGAACAGGATGAGCAGCACGAAGGCCAGGATATAATAGGGAATGGGAAGCAGGGCGATGCAGACGAGGCTGACGGCCTTCAGCACCATGTTTTTCCGGTAATAGCCGGCGAGCGCGCCGAGCGCATTGCCGAGCACGAAGGTGATCAGCGTCGAGACGGTCATCAGCCCGATCGTCCAGGGCAGGGACCGCAGAATGATCGTCGAAACCGGGGTCGGAAAGGCCGACAGCGAGGGGCCGAGATCGCCGGTCGCAAGCCGCAGCCAGAAGTGCAGATATTGCTGCCAGATCGAGCCCTCCATGCCGTAAAGCTCGCGCAGCGACTGGCGCATCAGTTCGATCGCATTCGGATCGGACTGCCCCATCTGGGTGATGGCGCCTATGCTTTCTTCGACCGGATCGATCGGGGTCAAGTGGGTGACGAAGAAGGTGATGCTGACGCCAAGAAAGACGACGAGCAGAAACTGACCGAACCGCTTCAGCACAAAGATCAGATAGGGCGTCATAAGGCAGTGGTTCCTCTCTGGTTCCCTTCATCGCCGGGAAAGGATCGAAGGAAAGGATCGGCGGGCAGGGCCCGCCGACAAGGAGCCGGCGCGATGGCTAACGCGCCGGCGTTGGGAGGATTATTTCGGTTGGGCCGGCTTCAGCTTGACCATCATCAGCCTGGAGTTGGCCCAGTTCGGCACCGGGTCGGTGTAGGGGTCCTTAATCGTCGGATAACCGGTCCAATAGGTCGTATCCATCGAGGTGAAGACGTTATAGGACATCAGCGGGATCGTCGGCATTTCGCGGGCAACCAGCTTCAGATAATCCTTGCCGAGCTCGATGCCCTTGGGATCGTCGGCGCTGATGCCGCGGATGGTCTCGATGATCTTGTCGAGCTCCGGATTGCTCCAGCGCTGCCAGTTGCGCGGCGGCTGGTTCTCACCCTTCTTGGCCACGAACTGCGAGTGCCAGCTGTCGAGGAAGAACGACAGGTCGGGATCGCCGCCCCAGGTCTCGACGCTCCAGGCAATCGCCACCTGGAAATCGCCAGGCTGCAGTGCAACCTGCCACAAGTTGGTCGTCGGCACGGCCTTGGCATCGATGCCGAAGGCAGCCCATTGCTGGGCGATCAGCGTGCCTGCCCGGGTGAAGACGGAGCGCGTGTCGCCCTCGACGGTCATCCGGATCCTGAACGGCTGACCATCAGGGGTCATCCATTTGCCGCCGCTCTTCTTGAAGCCTGCCTTTTGAAGCAGCTCGGCGGCTGCCTGCGGGTTGGGCTTCCACCAGCCATAGCCGAAAGCCGTGCTGATAGCCTCAGGATCGGTCGGGATCTGGTCCTTGAACTTCGGCTGCTTGCGCAGGAGATCGGCGACCTGCTGGCCGATCGTCGGGTCGTAGGGCTTGATCTTCTGCTTGCCGGTGTCGATCTCGAAATCCTTCAGCCAATCCTGCATCGGTGCCTGATAGTCTTTCATGGCGATCGCCGTCGGTGGCACACCGAGTGCCGAGAGCGTCGCGGTGCCGCGATAGCTCGCCATGTCGACGGCCTTGATGTCGATCAGCAGGGCAAGCGCCCAGCGCACATCGGGATTGTTGAAGGTCGGATCCTGTGTATTGAAAATGACAGCCGGCAGTGTCGGATCCGGATGGGCGAAGGGGAAGCCCGGGAACCAGGTCTCGATCGACTTGGATTTTTCCTTCAGCGTGAACATGCCCTCCGGCGTGTTGTCGTGGATGATATCGAGATTGTGCTCGAGCTGGGCGATGGTGCGTTTATCCGGCGGGCCGGGATCGACGTAAGTCACATATTTCGGGGCCGGCTCGCCGAAGCGGGCAAGCGATGTCTTCTGCCAGTCGTCGCGTTTCTCCCAGGTATACCACTTGCCCTGAGGGTCGTAGGCCTTCAGCTTGTAGGCACCGAGCGAAACCGGATTGGCGAAATCGTAGCGAAGCGGATCGGCGACTTTCTCGAACACATGCTTGGGCATGATCCATGCCCCGTTCCAGCGAACGGTGAAAAGGGCGTGGAAGCGCGAATTGGGCTTCTTCAGCTTGAACACCACAGTCTGAGGATCGGTCGCCTCGACGCTTGCCACCTGCACCGAGAAGGCAGCACTCCAGACCATGCCGGGATGATCCATCTGCGTCTTGACGGTATAGACCACGTCGTCTGCCGTGAACTCGACGCCATCGCTCCAGAAGAGCCCCTTGCGCAGTTTCACGGTCATTTCGGTGAAGTCGGCATTATATTGCGGCTTGTCGGCGGCCAGCGAATTGTCCCAGGTCGCGCCGCCGAGCCCTTGTTCGGGGTCGATATACCAGAGCGTATCCATGGTCAGCTGCTGCAGACCGGTGGAGACACCGGCGCCGGCATTGACCCAGATGTTGAACCAGCCGGGATTTTTGATCGTCCCTTCCGGATTTTCGACGATGAGCGTCTCCTTGCGCGGCAAGGAGGTATAGTCATCGGCTTTGGCCGCCGCCGTCAGGCCGAGTGCGGCCAGCGCGACGCCAAATGCGAGCCTCTTCAACTGTTGCATGAACTCCTCCCTAGAAAGCGACGATACGGCGGCCGTAATGGCAGCATGGGCACGTCGCGGTTGTCGGTTTGCAGAGACGTCGGGACCCCAAGTCCAGGCCGCCTCTAGCGAACCATCCCTCCGGCCGTCTGCCTCCTCGCAGTCGAACCGAACCTCTTCAGCCGGGGCCAATGGGCCTTAGCCGGCGGCGGCTGTCAGACCGACAGCCGAATGACGTTGTAGGACAGCGGTTTCAGCGCCGCCCGCAACCGTCCGTCCTCGATCTTGGCGCTGTCGGCTTTGACAGGCGCGACCGTATCTTGCCGCCCCGCCGTGTTGACGGCTTCGAGATCGCTATGGGTCATTTCCACCTGCTCGACGACGCTCGCGGCCCCAAAACCTTCCAGCCGCACATCGAGATCGAGCGCCGTGTTCGGATGGCGGTTGACGGCAAAGAAGGTCAGCGTCTTGCCATCCTCGGAATGGACCGCCGAGACGTCGAGATAGGGAACGTCGTTCTCCTCGTCGCTGTCATAGGTCGGGCCATCGACGACCAGCTGCAGCGCTGCGCCGCGGCCATATCGGGAGGCGTAATAGAAGGGGTAATAAATCGTCTGGCGCCAGGCCGCCCCGCCGTCGTCGGTCATGATCGGAGCGATGACGTTGACGAGCTGGGCGATGCAGGCGATGCGCACCCGGTCGGAGCGGCGGATGAAGGTGTTCAGGATGCCGCCGACCTGCAGCACGTCCTCGAAATTATAGACGTCTTCGAGCAAATGCGGCGCATCCGGCCATTCGTCGCGCGCCAGGATCTCCTTGTCCTGCTGGTTGGAATGGTACCAGACGTTCCATTCATCGAAGGAAATGCCGATCGTCTTCTTCGAGCGCTTTTTCGCCTTGATGTAGTCGATTACGCCGCCGATCGTGGTGATATAACGATCGAGCTTGGTCGCGCGGGAGAGATAATTCAGAGTATTCTTCTCGCGGTTGGCGAAATACATATGCAGCGAGATATGGTCGGCGCTGTCGTAGCACTGCTCGAGGACCTGAGCCTCCCAATCCGGATAGGTCTTCATATCGGAATTGGAGGAGCCGCAGACCACGAGTTCCAGCGACTTGTCGAAGCCGCGCATGGCTTTCGCCGTCTCGTCCGCCAGCCGGCCATATTCATAGGCGGATTTGTGGCCGACCTGCCAGGGGCCGTCCATCTCATTGCCGAGGCACCACAATTTGACATCGTGCGGATTGGCCCAGCCGTGCTTGCGACGCAGATCGGAATAATAGGTGCCGCCCGGATGATTGCAATATTCGAGGAAATTACGGGCCGCATCCAGGCCGCGCGAGCCGAGATTGACGGCGAGCATCGGCTTGGTATTGGCCTTCTTGCACCAGTCGACGAATTCGTTGACGCCGATCTGATTGGCTTCGCGGGTGCGCCAGGCCAGGTCGAGGCGAACCGGGCGCTCCGAACGCGGGCCGACGCCGTCTTCCCAATTATAGGCGGAGACGAAATTGCCGCCGGGATAACGGCAGTAGGGCGTGTCGAGATCTCGCACCAGATCGAGCACGTCGCGGCGGAATCCGTCCTCGTCGGCCGTCGGATGTCCGGGCTCATAGATGCCCCCGTAGATCGCTCTGCCGAGATGCTCTAGAAATGAACTGTAGAGCCTGGCGTCAATGGTCGCGATGCGGAAATCGCGGTGGGCAACGACATTGGTCTTCAACGGATCCTCCCGTTTATGTATCAGAAATTTTGTTTTCTTGCCTCCAACTTGATATCAGGAATGTCGTTCTGTCAACCAGCTTGCGGATTTTATCATACTAATCTGATTTTCGGAAAATATCACGTAATTTCAGAACGTTAATCGATTTTCCTTTCGTAGAATTCGGAAAATCGCGTGATTTTTAAATCAGCATTTCCGATATCGATTGATCACACATGCAGCCGCATGATGATGTCGCGGCCGTGATTTCCGAAGCCGCGGCCGAAAATATTGACGCCGCCGGTATGCCCGGCATTTTCGGCGATGCCAACGCGCAGCCGGATGGAAGAGTGCTGGCCGAGCGCCAGATCGGCGAGCGTGACATTCGATGCGGCGACGCCGTCGATGAAGGTCCCGCGCGTCGAGATGCGCCAGGTCTTCATCATCCCATATTGCGAGCCTTCGAGCTTCCACCAGGCCGGCGTGAAGGCGCCGCGCTTGTCGCCGTAATCGCCTGGAGACGTCCATGTGCCGATCGCCATGCCGTTGACCCAGAGCGTGATGTCGGAGGGCCAGTCCGCATTGGTGCCGGGCACCTCCGACGACAGCTCCAAAGAGAATTCGATAGCCCGGATATCCTTGTTCAAGACCTTGGCATTGTTGGGGAATTTATACTCGACATAACCCCTTCCGAACCACACGAGCCCGGCCTGCATACGCTGGGGATCAAGGAAATAATCGGGAACGTCGAGAGGGCCGATGACGCTTTCGCTGGAGCAAAGACCGCAGGGCGCATGCACATCGCAGCTGGTGTAGAGCCCCACCGGCATCTCGACTTCGATGATATTGTTGGCCCGTTGCGCCGCACTTTCCTCGAAGCTGATCAGGATTTCGCTATAGACCGCCGAGCAGATCTTCTGGTTCCCCTTGCGCGCCTTCGCCAGCCGGGATTCGACTAGGCCGGCCTCCTCCAAAATCTGAATCCCGGTGGCGACAGTCGATTGCGGCAGGGAAAGCGCCTGCGCGATATCATTGATATTCATCGGCCCTTTGGCGCAGAGCAGCTTGAGCATCTCGACCCGCGCCGGCGCCGAAAGCGCCCGGATTGCCTCAGTATTCTCCCCGGCCGCAATCGTTAAAAACGAACGTTCCATTATATCCCCATCGTTCCCGATAGAATGATGTATATCGAGAATTGTGATACATCAAGTAGGGACGCCTGCGCCGACTGTGATAATGTGTGCGATTGGGAATTCTAGGAGGCGGGTTTTAACGGGTCTCCCACTGATTGATGATCTGCAATCGAGCGGCGACCAGCATCTTGCCGATATCGTCTCCCATCTCGAGAGGAGCCCGGGGCGACATGCTCGTCATCGTCACTCATCGTCACCTATGACGAAAACGGCGGCTTCTGGGATCACGTCGCGCCGCCGAGGCCGATCGTTGGGGCCGGGCAACCGAATTCCGGCCTTCATCATCTCGCCCTTCGCCAAGGACGGCATCGTCGATCACACCCAATAACACGTCATCGATCATCCGCTTCATCACCGCGCATTACGATCTGCCGGTGCTGCCGGGCATCGACGGCCAGCCGCCGATGGGTGACCTCACGGCCGCGCTCGACCTGACGCATTGACAATTGCGGGCGGCCCCGGCGCTGACCGGGGCCGCCCCTTTTTCCGTGCTTGCCGTTACCGGCGCAGCAGCGGCCGCAACGCGGCCTGGGTTTCCTTCAGCAATGGCAGATAGCGCTCCTTCATCTCCGCCGCCGGGACGAGGGCGGCCGGGGCGCCGATATTGATCGCCGCAACCGTTTCGCCGCGGTCGTTTTCGACGGGCACGGCGATCGAGCAGAGGCCGATCTCCAGCTCCTGGTCGATGATCGCATAACCCTCGGCGCGCACGCGGCGGAATTCGGCGACGAGATCCTCAGGATCCGTTCGGGTCTTCGGCGTATTTTGCTTCAACTCGCTGCGGGCAAGGACGGCACGCGCCTCGTTTTCGGGGAGCACCGCGAGCAGCACGCGGCCCATCGAGGCGCAATAGGCCGGCAGCCGGCTGCCGGGGGTGAGATTGATCGACATGACCCGGCGCTGCGAGGCCCGCGCGATATAGACGATTTCGGTGCCGTCGAGCACCGAGGCCGAGGCGCTCTGGCCGGCGCGTTCCGAGAGATGATCGAGATGCGGCTGCAGCAGTGCCGGCAGCGGCGTCGCCGCGAGATAGGCATGGCCGAGCCGCAGGATCTTCGGCGTCAGGGTGAAGAACTTCCCGTCATAATCGGCATAGCCGAGTTCGGCCAGCGTCAGCAGCGAGCGGCGCACGGTGGCGCGGTCGAGCTCCGTCAGCTTCGAGGCCTCGGCAATCGACAGCCGCTGCCGCGTTTCCCCGAAAGCTTCGATGACTTTCAGGCCGCGGGCAAAGCCGCTGACAAAATCCGTTTCGCGCATGTTCGGTCCCCTTATCGATTCACCGAATAAGTGCGATATACGAACAAAAGTCAAATAACGCACAAATTGGTTGCCGCGCGTGCCGTCCCGCTTTATGCCTGACACTGGAGGACGGGAAGAACCAGTTCTCAATCAGCCAAGGAGAAATCCCGCATGGACAAGACAGTCGGGAGCACGGCCGAGGCCGTCTCCGAGATCGGCGACGGCGCGATCGTCATGATCGGTGGTTTCGGCGGCTCGGGCGCGCCGATCGAGCTCATTCATGCCTTGATCGACAGCGGGCCGAAGAACCTCACCGTGATCAACAACAATGCCGGCAACGGGCGCATCGGCATTGCAGCGATGATCGATGCCGGCATGGTCAGAAAGATGATCTGCTCGTTTCCCCGCTCGTCTGATCCGCGCGCTTTCACGGACAAATATCTGGCCGGAGAAATCGAGCTCGAACTGGTACCGCAGGGAACGCTTGCCGAGCGCATTCGCGCCGGCGGGGCCGGCATTCCGGCTTTCTACACGCCGACGGCCTATGGCACGGAACTCTCCGACGGCAAGGTCATCGCAGAATTCGACGGCCGCCATTACGTACAGGAACGCTGGTTGAAAGCCGATTTCGCCATCGTCAAAGCCGAGATCGGCGATAACTACGGCAATCTCACCTACAACAAGGCCGGCCGCAACTTCAATCCGCTGATGTGCATGGCCGCGGCAAAGACCATCGCCCAGGTTTCATCCATCGTGCCGGCCGGCGGCATCGATCCCGAGCATGTGGTGACACCCGGCATCTTCGTCGACCGTGTCGTCACCGTCCCCCGTCCGCAGCAGGAAGAAGAGCTCATTCGAGCCGGAGTCGCCTACGTATGACCGTCGATATTAGAGAAGACATCAAGCTCTCCAATGCGCAAATCGCCTGGCGCGCCGCGCAGGATATCGCCGACGGCGCCTATGTGAACCTCGGCATCGGCTTTCCCGAAATGGTCGCCCGCTATCAGCCGCCCGGCCGCGAAGCGATCTTCCACACGGAAAACGGCATCCTGAATTTCGGCGAGCCGCCGCCTGAGGGTGAGGAGGACTGGGACCTGATCAATGCCGGCAAGAAGGCGGTGACGCTGAAACCGGGCGCGGCCTTCTTCCACCATGCCGACAGCTTCGCCATGGTGCGCGGCGGTCATCTCGATGTCGCGATCCTCGGCGCCTATCAGGTCGCCCAGAGCGGCGATCTTGCCAACTGGCGGGTGGGCAGCAAGGGCGTGCCGGCGGTCGGCGGCGCCATGGATCTGGTGCACGGAGCCAAGCAGGTCTGCGTCATCACCGAGCACGTCACCAAGACGGGCGAGCCGAAGCTGGTGGAGAAATGCACCTTCCCGCTGACCGGTGTGGCCTGCATCACTCGCGTCTATACCAGCCATGCCGTCATCGACATCGTCGACGGGCGCTTCGTCCTGCGGGAGAAGTTGGCCGCGATGTCCGAGGAGGAATTGCAGGCGATGACAGGTGCGCCGCTGCACGTCGTGGGGCGGGTTGCCGACCTCGTCGTCCCGAAACTCTGAAGGAAAAGCCATGACCGAAGCCTTTATCTGCGACTATATCAGGACGCCGATCGGCCGCTTCGCCGGCGCGCTCGCCCCGGTGCGCGCCGACGATCTCGGCGCCATTCCGCTGAAGGTGCTGATGCAGCGGAACGGCGGTGTCGACTGGGAAGCCGTGGACGACGTGATCTTCGGCTGCGCCAACCAGGCAGGCGAGGACAACCGCAATGTCGCGCGCATGTCGGCGCTCTTGGCCGGCCTGCCGATTGCTGTTCCAGGCACGACGATCAACCGGCTTTGCGGCTCCGGCATGGATGCGGTGATCACGGCGGCGCGCGCCATTCGCTCCGGCGAAGCCGAACTGATGATCGCAGGCGGTGTCGAAAGCATGTCGCGCGCGCCTTTCGTCATGCCGAAGGCCGAGACGGCCTTTTCGCGGGCGGCCGAGATTCACGACACGACGATCGGCTGGCGCTTCGTCAACCCGCTGATGAAGAAGCAATACGGCGTCGATTCCATGCCGGAGACCGGCGAGAACGTCGCCGAGGACTATAAGGTCAGCCGCGAGGACCAGGATAGCTTTGCGGTGCGCAGCCAGGCCAAGGCCGCCGCCGCCCAGGCGAGCGGACGGCTGGCGAAGGAGATCACCCCGGTGACCATTCCGCAGCGCAAGGGCGATCCCGTCGTCGTCGACAAGGATGAGCATCCGCGCGCGACGACGATCGAGACGCTGGCAAAACTCGCCACACCTTTCAAGAAGGAAGGCGGCACGGTGACGGCCGGCAATGCCTCCGGTGTGAATGACGGGGCGGCCGCGCTGATCGTCGCTTCGGAAGCGGCGGCGCGAAAATACGGCCTGACGCCGATCGCCCGCGTCCTCGGCGGCGCCTCCGCCGCCGTTCCGCCACGGGTGATGGGCGTCGGTCCGATCCCGGCCTCGCGCAAGCTGATGGCCCGGCTGGGCATGGCCCTGGAACAGTTCGACGTCATCGAACTCAACGAGGCCTTTGCCAGCCAGGGGCTGGCGGTGCTGCGGGCGCTAGGCATTGCCGATGACGATCAACGGGTCAACCGCAATGGCGGCGCGATCGCGCTCGGCCATCCGCTTGGCATGTCGGGTGCCCGCATCACCGGCACGGCGGCGCTCGAGCTTGTCGAGAGCGGCGGAAAATATTCGCTGTCGACCATGTGCATCGGCGTCGGGCAGGGCATCGCGATCGCACTCGAAAGGGTCTGAGAGCGTTGCGCCCGGTGACCGGCTTCTGTAGAAATCGGGCATGCTGATCCGACTCGCAGAAAACGACGATCGAGATGCCATCTGGAGGATCATCGGCCCGACGATCCGCGCCGGTGAGACCTATGCGCTCGATCGCGATCTCTCCGAAGCCGATGCGCTCGCCTACTGGATGGGGCGGGATCGCGAGACCTTCGTCGCCGAAGAGGATGGCGTCATCCTCGGCAGCTATTACATCAAGGCCAATCAGGCCGGCGGCGGCCGTCATGTCTGCAATTGCGGCTACATGACCGATCCTGCCGCGGCCGGCCGCGGCGTTGCCCGCCGCATGCATGATCATTCCCTGCAGCACGCTCGCGCCCGCGGCTTTCGCGCCATGCAGTTCAATTTCGTCGTCAGCAGCAACCGCCGCGCCGTTGAGCTCTGGCAATCCCTCGGCTTCGAAATCGTCGGCCGCCTTCCCGGCGTTTTCCTTCATCCGAGTGAGGGTTATGTCGACGCGCTGGTGATGTTTCGTACCCTATAGGACTGCACGGGAAAAAAGATGTGAGCGCGCTGTCGAAATCGCAGCAGTCCGAACGTCTTTAGATCGCGAGGAGTGCGGCGGAGGAGCCGTGTGTCGCAATCACTCTGTCGGCATGGAGGTTTGAAGCCATGGGTGTTTCCTATCGTTGGGTCATCGTTGCCGTCGGCGCGTTGATGTCGTGCGTGGCCATCGGCGCGATGTTCTCGCTGGCGATTTTCCAGGAACCGATCGCCACCGCCACCGGCTGGTCGCATGTCGGTATTGCCAGTGCGATGACGCTGAATTTCATCGTCATGGGCTTCGGCGGCTTCCTCTGGGGGGCGGCCAGCGACCGCTTCGGCCCGCGCATCGTGGTGATGATCGGCTCGGTGCTGCTCGGCCTGGCGCTGGTTCTGGCGAGCCGGGCCGAAACGTTGTTACAGTTCCAGCTGACTTACGGCATCCTCGTTGGCCTCGCCGCCAGCGCCTTCTTCGCGCCGATGATCGCGGCGACCACGGCGTGGTTCGACGAAAACCGCGGTCTTGCGGTGTCGCTCGTTTCCGCCGGCATGGGTGTCGCGCCGATGACGATCTCGCCTTTCGCACGCTGGCTGATCTCGGCCTATGAATGGCGCCCGGCAATGTTGATCATCGGCATTGCAACCTGGGTACTGCTTGTGCCGGTGGCCCTCTTGGTCCGGCGCCCGCCGGCCGAAACCCCCGATGCCGGCACCGAGTTTGCCGCGGAAGGCGGCCGGCCACAGCTGTCGAAAGTCTTCCGCTCGCCGCAGTTCATCGTGCTCGGCCTGACCTTCTTTGCCTGCTGCGCGGCCCATTCCGGCCCGATCTTCCACATGGTCAATTATGCGACGATCTGCGGCGTCGCCCCGATGGCGGCTGTCAGCATCTACAGCGTCGAAGGCTTGGCGGGCCTCGGTGGCCGGCTGCTCTATGGCACCCTTGCCGACAGGATCGGCGTGAAGCCGGTGCTGGTCGCCGGCCTGCTGGTGCAGGCGGGCGCTCTTGCGACCTATCTTCTCGTCAGCGAGCTGACCCAATTTTATGCGCTCGCCATCGTCTTCGGCAGCGCCTATGGCGGCGTAATGCCGCTTTATGCGGTACTGGCGCGGGAGTATTTCGGCCAGCGCATCATTGGCACCGTCCTCGGCGCGGCGACGATGCTCTCCAGCCTCGGCATGGCCTTCGGCCCTCTTATCGGCGGCTGGATATTCGACACCTTCGCCAATTATTCCTGGCTGTTCATCGGCTCGGCGATGGTCGGCCTCGGGGCTGCGGCGATCGCGCTGGCATTCCCGCCACTCGTGCGCCAGAAGCCGCAGCCGGCCGTCGGGGTCACGTCGTGATGAAGGTTGCATTCCGCGCCGTGTATTTGGAGTGAGAAGCCGGCCTTGGTCCGAACAGGACATTGCGCCACGATGTTAATCTCCCGCTTTCGTGCATTGCCCTTCGCCGATTTCGGTTGATAGACTTCCCCAATCTGTTTCATCACCTATGTCCTTGGTTTTTCGGGAGGCTGTCTTCGCCATGGTAGAACTTGCCCAATCGCTCGCATCGATCAAACTGCCGGATCTCGCTGGCAAGGCCGTGCTGATCACCGGCGCCTCGACCGGCATCGGGGCGGCGCTTGCCCGCGCTTTTGCGGCGCAGGGCGCCAAGGTTGGCGTGCATTACAATGCCAGCCGCGAGCCGGCGGAGGCACTTGCAGAGGAGATCAGGGCTGCCGGCGGTATCGTGCATCTGATCCAGGGCGACGTGTCGCGCGAAGGCGAAACCGAGCGCGTCGTCGAGGAGACGGCGAAGACCTTCGGCCACCTCGACGGGCTCATCAACAATGCCGGCGGCATGCTGGGGCGCAAGCCGACGTCGGAATATACCGATGCGCATTATGCCGCGGTCATGGATCTCAATGCCCGCTCAGTGCTGGCGGCAACGCGTGCGGCCCATCCCTGGCTGAAGAAGCAGGGCGGCTTCATCATCAACACCACTTCGATCGCCGCCCGCAACGGCGGCGGCAATGGGGCGATCCTTTATGCGGCATCGAAGGGCTTCGTCTCGACGATCACCCGCGGCCATGCCAAGGAATTCGTCGCCGACAGGATCCGTGTCAACGCCGTGGCGCCAGGCGTCATCGCCACGCCCTTCCACGAGCGTTATACCAATGAGGAGCAGATGGAGCTGCAGCGCAAGTCGATCCCGATGGGTTTCGTCGGCACATCGGAGGATTGCGTCGGCGCCTATCTCTTCCTCGCCTCGCCGACACTGTCCGGCTACATCACCGGCCAGATCATCGAGGTCAATGGCGGCCAGCTGATGCCGTAAGGCGCTTCCTCCGGCGCACAGCATCTGCCCTTTTCCCTCGGACGAGGGAACTTTCGAACCACCGTGACGTTTCCCGCTTGGTCTTTTCATTGAGCGGGGCATCATGAGCTTTTCATTTTCGGAACTCGACTTCCTCAAGCCGGAACTCGGCGCGGAGTATACGGGTTCCGGCACTCACTTTGCCATCTTCTCGGCGCATGCGGAACAGATAGAGCTCTGCCTCTTTTCACCCGACGGAAAAAACGAGATCGCGCGGATGCCGCTGCCGAAACGCGAGGGCGACATCTGGTCTGGCTATATTGCCGGCGTCGGGCCGGGCACCGTCTACGGCTATCGCGCCCATGGTCCTTACGACCCGGGCGCCGGCCACCGTTTCAATCCGAACAAGCTTCTGCTGGACCCCTATGCAAAACAGGTGACGGGCGACCTGAAATGGGACGACGCCCTGTTCGGCTATCAGATCGGCGAAGACGACCTGTCCTTCGACGAGCGCGACAGCGCGCCCTTCATGGTCAAGGGCGTGGTGCAGGATCCGGATTTCGACTGGGCGGGTGAAGAGGCGATCCGCCGCCCCTGGCCCGACACCATCATCTACGAGGCGCATGTGCGCGGCCTGACGATGACCCATCCGAAGGTGCCGGACCGGTTGCGCGGCACCTTTCTCGGCATGTGCAGCGATCCGATCATCGATCACCTCGTCAAGCTCGGCATCTCGGCGATCGAGCTTTTGCCGATCCAGTATTTCCTCGACGATCGTTATCTCCTGGAACAGAACCTCAGCAATTATTGGGGCTACCAGACGCTCGGCTTCTTCGCGCCGCAATCGCGCTACATGTCCGGCGACAAGATCACCGAGATTAAGACCATGGTGCGGAAGTTCCATGCCGCCGGCATCGAGGTGATCATGGATGTGGTCTACAACCACACCGCCGAGGGCAGCGAGAAAGGGCCGACGCTCTCCTTCCGCGGCCTCGACAATGCCAGCTATTACATCCTCTCGCCCGACGATCCCCGCCACACCTTCGATACAACGGGCACCGGCAATACGCTGAATGTCGCCCATCCGATGGTGATGCGCATGGTGCTCGACAGCCTGCGCTACTGGGTTGGAGTCATGCATATCGACGGCTTCCGCTTCGATCTCGCCAGCACGCTCGGACGACAGGATCTGGAATTCGACCGCCAGGGCGGCTTCTTCGGCGCCATTCGGCAGGATCCGATCCTCTCCGGCGTCAAGCTGATCGCCGAACCCTGGGATATCGGCGAGGGCGGTTATCAGGTGGGCGGTTTCCCGCATCCCTTCCGCGAATGGAACGACAAGTTCCGCGACGATGTGCGCCGTTTCTGGAAGGGCGATGGCGGCATGGTGTCGGAGGTGGCGGCCCGCGTCACCGGCTCGGCGCCGCAGTTCAACCATTCGGACCGGGGCGCCACCTCCTCGGTCAACCTTCTGTCGGCCCATGACGGCTTCACCCTGATGGATACGGTTTCCTTCGACGGCAAGCACAATGAGGCGAACGGCGAGGACAACCGCGACGGCCATTCGGACAATCATTCCGACAATATGGGCGCCGAGGGCGCGACCGATAATGCCGACATCAATGCCGCCCGGGCGCGGCGCCGGCGCAACATGATCGCGACTCTGATGCTCTCCCAGGGCGTGCCGATGATCCTGGCCGGCGACGAACTCGGCAACAGCCAGGGCGGCAACAACAACGCCTATTGCCAGGACAATGAAATCGGCTGGACGGGCTGGGATGGGCTCGACGATCCCTTCCTCGATTTCTGCCGCCAGGCTGTCGCCTTCCGGAAGGCGCATCCGGTGCTGCGCCAGGAGCGGTTCCTGACCGGGGAGACAAGTGAGGACGGCCGTATCGAGATCGCCTGGTACAAGCCGGACGGCAGCTTCATGGATGACGGGGCTTGGAACGACGATGGATTGCAGGTGCTCGGCGTCTATCTCTCAAGAAGCGTGCATGCTCCCGATACCGAGACGATGGACGACCTTTTCCTCGTCTTCAACGCCGGTGGCGACTGTCAGATCCACCTGCCCGAGGTGAACGGGCTGCAGCATTGGTCGCGGATTCTCGATACGGGGGCGGAGACCGATGCCTTTGCGGTGCATGAGCAGGATAACCCGGTCATCGTCTATGCCCAGAGCGTCGCGGTCTTTGCGCCGACAGGCCAGACCCAGCCGCCGGAGGGGGCGACCAAGGCCCAGCGCCGCCGATGGTTCCAGTTCGGGCGCAGGAGCAAGTAGCGGGTCGCTGAAAAGATGAATGCCGAAGCCATCACCGAACTTGGTCTCGTTTATGTCAGCGACGCCGAACCAGGCATCCGCAGGCGAAGGAAGGGCAAGGGCTTCAGCTACGTCATGCCCGACGGCACGACGCTTGCCGATGAATTGCAGCGGGCGCGCATCGGCGCGCTCGGGTTGCCGCCGGCCTACGAGAATGTTTGGATCTGCCTCTACGACAACGGCCATCTGCAGGCGACCGGCATCGATGCGCGTGGGCGCAAGCAATACCGTTATCACAAGGACTGGCAGTCCTTCCGAAGCGCGGGAAAATTCCATCAGCTGATCGAGTTCGGCCGGGCGCTGCCGAGGATACGCCGCACCGTGCTGCGCCATCTCGACACCGGCGCGGAGGATATCGACGGCGTGCTTGCGGCGCTGACGACGCTGCTCGACGAGGCCCACCTGCGCGTCGGCAACCAGGCCTATGTCCGGGAGAACGGCACCTATGGTGCAACGACGCTGCTGAAGCGCCATCTGAAGATCGTCGACGGGCAGATCGAGCTGAAATTCCGCGCCAAGGGCGGCAAGCGCGTCCAGCGCAGCCTCAAACATCCGAGGCTGCAGAAAATCCTGGAGGAGATCGCCGACCTGCCCGGCCGCCAACTTTTCGTCTGGAAGGATGAAAGCGGCGCGCTGAAGCCGATCGATTCCGGCCGGTTGAACGCCTATCTGGCCGAGATATCGGGTATTCCCATCTCGGCGAAGACCTTCCGCACCTGGGCCGGGTCGCTGGCCGCCTTCGGCGCGGCGCGCGAGACGATTGTCGGCGGCGGCCGGCCGACGGTGAAGCAGATGTCTGAGGCTGCTGCCGAGGCGCTGCACAACACACCCGCAATTTCGCGCTCAAGCTATATCCATCCGGCAATCATTGCGCTTGCCGGCAACGATCATCCGCTGATCGAGAGCGCCGAACCACTGCGGGGCTTGCGGGCCGAGGAAAACAGGCTACTTGATTTCCTCACACGCGAGACCGAGGAATGAGCCTGAAAAATCCGCCCGCATCGGACGTCGTCCTGACCCATCCCGACCGGCTCTACTGGCCGGACGAGGGCGTGAGCAAGCAGGCGCTCGCGGATTATTACGCGGCGGTTTGGCCGTTCATGGCGCCTTATCTCGTCAATCGGCCTCTGGCGCTGCTGCGGTTGCCGGATGGGATCAAGGGTCACCAGCGGTTTTTCCAGAAACATGCGTGGAAGGGCATGAATCCTCATATCGAGGAGGTCGCCGATCCTGAGGAAATAGACAGCGAAAAGCTGCTGCGGATTGTCGATTTCGACGGTCTGACAGCGCTGGTGCAATCGGCTGTGCTCGAAATTCATCCCTGGGGCACGACGACCGAAAATTGGGAAAGACCGGATATGATCACCATGGACCTCGATCCCGGCGAGGACGTGGCCTGGAGCGCGGTGATTTCGGCCGCGCTTGACGTCAAGGCGCGGCTGGAAGCCCGCGACCTTGCCGCTTTCGTCAAGACCTCGGGCGGCAAGGGGCTGCATGTGGTGGCGCCGCTTGCGCGGAAGGCCGGCTGGGCCGCGGTGAAGGATTTCGCCCATTCTCTTGCCGAAAGCATGTCGGCCGACGCCCCGGAAAAATACCTCTCAACCGCGACGAAGGCCAAACGCGGCGGCCATATCTATATCGATTATCTCCGCAACGGCCGCGGCAATACGGCAGTCGCCGCCTATTCGACCCGGGCGCGGCCGGGGGCTCCGGTTTCGATGCCGATCGATTGGACCGAATTGAACGAGGTCAGCGGCCCGGCCGCCTTTACCCTTGCCAATGTACCGCAGCGGTTGGCGACCCGTCCGAGCGACCCGTGGCGCGATTTCTTCGATGCGGCCGCACCGCTCGAATGAATGTCTCTCCGCTCATCCGGCGCTGTCGAGTTCGGGATAATGCCGGAAAATCCCGTCCTCGTTGAAGGCGAGGCGGCGTGGAGAAGCAAGATACCGGGCAATGTTCGAGCGCTTCGCCACCCGATCATGCAGCGCAAGCAGCGCCGGATATTCCGCCTTGCGCTTCGCCATGGCTTTCGGAAAAGCGTAGGTGAGGCCTTCGATCACCTGAAAAAGCGATAGATCGACATAGGTTAGCGCATTTCCGACGATATGATTGGGACCTGCAGGATTCTGCCGCAGCACACGCTCGAAATAACCAAGGAATTTCGGAATGCGATCACGGATGAAGGCGGCGGAGCGGGCTTTCGCTTCCGGCTTCTGGTCCTCGTAATAAAGCGATGTGTCGATCGGGTGATGCGTATCATGCACTTCGGCGACGAAATCGGTGACGGTCAGCTGCAGGCCGTTGGCGACATGGCGAAGGCCTTCATCTTCAGGCGCAAGGCCGAGCTTCGGGCCGAGATAAAACAGGATGTTGGCGACATGCGGGATAATGAGGTCGCCGTCCTTCAGGAAAGGCGGGGCGAAGGGAATATGCGGTTCGCTGTCGCTCTTCATCAGGGCGAACATGGCATCCGTACCGCGACCGGGCTCGCGAGTGATATCGACATAATCGGCGCCGGCCTCTTCAAGCGCCAACCGCACGAATTCTCCGCGGCCTTGAAGGCCGTCCCAATAATAAAGCTCGTATGCCATGGCTGATCATCCCTTCGGTTGACGACCGAAGTCTTTTCGCAATTCGTCCTTGGCCTTTTCAAGAGTGCCGCGCCGCTTTTTCGTCAGCTGGTCGCCGGCACGGTTGATGTAGAAGGTCAGCATGGACATGGCGGTGCGGAACGGGCTCGACTTGCGGCGATGGCTCTCCTCGGCCGAGTGCTTAACCGAGCGGGCGATCTTTTTTGGATCGTCCGATTTGAACACGCCTTCCTTCAGGTCCATCGCGTCGCTGTGTTCGGTGACATCCTGCGACCATTTCTTCTTCGATTTGGCCATCTCTGAAATCCTTTGCCGGATGCGGCCGCCGGCGGATCGCCGCCGTCGCATATTTTTAGTGGTGGCTGTGGTGCTCATGGCGCTTGCGCGTCGCGGCCGCCTTCTTCGCCGAAGCGGACCGTTCCTCCTTCGAGCGTGCGGCGGATGCAGCGCCGCCTATGCGGCCGCCCTTTTCAGAGGAGACATGCGTATCCTTCTTGCCGCGGCCGGAACCTGACTTATTGCCGCCGCCGCTTTCCTTGTTGACCGTCGCCCAGGCACGCCGTTCCGCCTCCTTCTCGGAAACGCCGCGATCCTCGTAGCCCTCCTCGATATGCTCGGCCTTGCGCTTCTGCTTGTCGGTATAGTCGGATTTGTCACCTTTCGGCATCGTCGCCTCCTTTGATGTGCAAAGGGGTCAAACTGGTGCCGCGGCCGAAAGTTCCGGCCTTGGGATCACCGACCCGGATTTCGGAACAAAAAGCGCTTCCGCCCGGTTGTCGATCAGACAGCCTTGCATGAGCCACGTCGGAAGGAGCCGAGAGCAATGGAAAACTACAGCGTCAAAGCTGATGGAAACGGCGCGATCGACGTCAATGGCCAAGTGTCGCCGGTCACCTATACGGTGAGCCTCAGGCAAGGGCAGTCCTACGAAGTCGATATCCGCCTGATTGCGCCGCGGGACTGGCTGCTGCAAAGAGGTTTCGAACGAGATGCCGTGCTGGTCAGCCAGAGCGGCGCGCGCATCCCCGTCTATCACGATGGTGTCAACCATCACGATGGTGTCAACCATCACGATGGTGTCAACCATCACGACAAAAGTCGCCTCGATCCCGCCGCCGCAATTTCGATCGAACTGACGGCGCGTGACGACAGCTGCATCAGCGAAGACGATCTGATGCGCAAATATCCCGAATTGGACGGCGCCGGTATTGGTTAAGGTTAGGCGACAGGCGGCGCTCGAGGGTGCCTCGCTGCTATTTCCGATGTAGCTTTTGCGATGCGGCGAAGGCGCGGCCGATATTGAAGAAGGGCGGCTGCACCGACGCGCGCGGATCGCGGAAAACCAGCCCGACGAGATTATCGACGACAAGGATGAAACCCAGCGCGAGCCCGAGATAGAGTAGTGCGGCGATGACGAGGAGCGACATTTCCATCACCCCTAGACGATCGCGATCGAAGCGCGGCTGCCGGCTGCGACAAGCGGGACGGAAAGGATAGTGGAACGGCCGTCGTTCATGGCAACTTCCCCGGTTTTGCCATAAACACCCAGCGTATATTCTTGTTCCCGGTTGTCGGGCGAGGGCTCAACTTTTTCAGGAAGGCTCAAAGCTTGCAGCGTCATCCGGCCTCTGTTCACCCCCGCATGGAAGCCCGTCCTCCGGAAATCGATAACGCACAACTAATTCAAGCTTATGACAAACAGCATCAAAGGGCGCCGCGACGACGCCCTTTTTTAATTCGGTTGCTCGGTATTTCGGTAATCAGAGCGCCGTCTTGCGGCTCGCCGTCCGTTTCGGCGCCGGTGTGACGACGCCGTTCGTCTTGCTGCCGGCGACGCTGCGCTTCGCCTTGGGCTTGACTTCCTTACCGTCGGAAGAGGCAGCGGAGCCCTCGAGCGCTTCGCGCTCGTGCCGTGCCTGTTCCCAATGGATGGATTCTCGCCCTGTCGGATAGCCCTCTTCTTCCCAGAGAGCGTATGCACGTTTTTTGATCCACTCGTCCCGAGTTTCTGCCATCGCTGATCTCCAGTCACATGATGCCGTCGTTCGAACGCGATACTGCTTGGATGGTTCCAGAGGAGGGGACCTCTTTCAAGAGAAATCGTGCTGCAACCGCAAATATTTCGCAATGCAGCATATCAGGGTTGAGAATCGGCCATTCATCCGGGCCGAAACTCGGTCGCCTTGTGCAGATCTGATACGAAATCCAGGCGCAGCCGCTGCCGCTCCACCTCGTCGCGGATGCGCAGGAGATAAGAGGGGTGGATGGTGACGAGGACAGGCGGATGGTTTGCCGGCTGCAGGATATGACCGCGCTCCGGCGTCAGCTTCGCCTTTGGTCCGAGCACCGCATAAAGCGCGCTTGCGCCGAGGGTGACGACGAGTTTCGGCTTGAGGATGTCGATCTCGGCGCCGAGCCACCAGGCGCAACGCTTGATCTCGCCGGCATTGGGTTTGGCGTGCAGCCGCCGTTTGCCGCGTTGCGTGAACTTGAAGTGCTTGACGGCATTGGTGACATAACAGCGCCGTCGGTCGAGGCCGGCCTCCACAAGGCAGCGATCGAGCAATCGGCCGGCGGGACCGACAAACGGCTGGCCGGCCACATCTTCCTGATCGCCCGGTTGCTCGCCGACAAGGACAATCTCGGCTTTCCCGGGGCCTTCGCCAAAGACGATCTGCGTGGCATTCCTATAGAGATCACAGCGGGTGCAGCCTTCGGCCTGATGCCGCAGTTCGGCGATGCTTTCCGCCTCCGCGATGTCCAGCGCCAGGGCCGGGCCAAGGGTTGCAACGATGTTCATGATGCGATCCTCATCTTTGCGGATCAATCGTCGGGCGCCGAGATTGTTCCCGCGGCGAAACGGGTGGCGAGCCGGCAAAATGATCACGGCGAGAAATTTCGCGCCATGGGAGAGAGCAGACGCGATTGAACGCTGCCGTTTCGCGGCTATATTGGCCAGCGATGTTCTATCTCCTGTCGACCTACTGGCCGCATATCCTCTTTGTCGTATCGATCGCCATGGGGGCCGTGGCGGCGATTCATGCCGCCATGACCAAGGAGGAGGTGCGTGCGGCGATCGGCTGGGTCGGCGTCATCATCCTGTCTCCGATCATTGGTGCGGTGCTCTATGCGATTGCCGGCATCAACCGCATCCGACGCAAATCGCTGAGCATCCGCCGCGACGCGCTGCTGCCGGCGGCCGAGATCGACGAGCTGGAAACGTTTGACGCCGAGGCCGAGACGGTGATCAGCCAGTTCGGCCGCCGCTTTGCGGCGCTGCAGACGCTCGGCGACCGGGTGACGCGCAATCCGCTGACCTCGGGCAATACGATCGACGTGCTGGAGACCGGCGACGAGGCCTATGCGGCGATGAAATCGAGCATCGACGAAGCGGCGCGCAGCATCCTGCTCGAAACCTATATTTTCGATCGCGACGCGATCGGCCTTCGCATCGCCGATGCGCTGATTGCGGCGGCCAAGCGCGGCGTGGCTGTGCGGGTGCTGATCGACGCGGTCGGCGCGCGTTATTCGGTGCCGAGCATTCTCGGCCATCTCCGGGATGGCGGCGTTACCGTCGCCGTCTTCAACGGCAATGTCATCATGGGCTTGCGGCTCCCCTATGCCAATCTGCGCACCCACCGCAAGATTTTGATCGTCGACGGGAAGATTGCGCTGACGGGTGGCATGAACATCCGCGCCGGTTTCAGCGAGGAGGCGACCGGCGAGAGCTTTGCTCACGACACGCATTTCAGCGTCACCGGCCCTGTCGTCGCCGATCTTTTCGACCTTGCTGCCGAGGATTGGCGCTTCTCAACGCAGGAGCTGTTGAATGGGGAGGCCTGGCGCATCGAACCGCCGCAGCGCAGCCCCGGTGATCCCATCCTGATGCGCATCGTCGCCTCCGGGCCGGACCGCAGCGTCGAGACCAATCACAAGATGCTGATGGGCGCCTTTTCCGTGGCGCGCCAATCGATCCGCATCATGTCGCCTTATTTCCTGCCGGACCGCGAATTGATCAGCGCCCTGGTGACGGCGGCCCGCCGCGGCGTCGAAGTCGATATCGTCGTGCCCGCGGTCAATAATCTCGTGCTGGTCGACCGGGCGATGACGGCGCAATTCGACCAGATCCTCAAGGGTTACTGTCGCATCTGGCGCTCGACCGGCAGCTTCAGCCATTCGAAGCTTTTGACGATTGACGGCACATGGGCCTATGTCGGCTCTTCCAATCTCGACCCGCGCTCGCTCAGGCTGAATTTCGAGGTCGATCTCGAAGTGCTGAACGAAGGTTTTGCCGGCGAGATCGACGAGCATATCGAGGAAACCCTGAAATCAGCGACGCCGGTGACGCTCGACGGTTTGCGGGCGCGGCCCTTCCCGGTGCGGCTGCTCGAAAAGGTGTTGTGGCTGGGTTCGCCCTATCTCTAATGCATATCGCCCAAAAGTGTGCAGCGGTTTTGGGAGGACGACATGCATAAAACAAAAAATCCGGCGCATTGCATGTCGATGCGACGCGCGTTTTTTTGGCGTTTGACATGGCAAGTTCCGCTTGCCCTCCTATACTGCCGAGAGAAGCCTTTTGATCAACGGACCGATCGCGCCTTCCGATGCACGCCAAGAAAGACAATCTTCCCTCCAGCATTCTCGCCTCGATCCGGAGCAGGAAGAAGCGGCTCGACCCGGCCTATACGGAAACACGGCCGCGCAGCGTGGGAACGCTGATCGCCTCCTACAATGTGCACAAATGCGTCGGCACCGATCGCCGCTTCGATCCGGAGCGCACCAGCCGGGTGATCCATGAAATCGGCGCCGATGTGATCGCGCTGCAGGAGGCCGATACGCGTTTCGGCGAACGCACCGGCATTCTCGATCTCGGCCGGCTGGAGCGCGAGACGGGGCTGATCCCGGTGCCGGTCGCCGGCATGGCCAAGGCGCATGGCTGGCACGGCAATGTCGTGCTCTTCAAGAAGGGGATGGTGCACGACGTGCACCAGGTCAAGCTGCCGGGGCTGGAGCCGCGCGGCGCGCTGGTGGCCGAGATCGAGCTGGAGCAGGGCGGGGTGCTGCGCATCATCGCCGCGCATTTCGGCCTGCTGCGCCACAACAGAGCCCAGCAGGCCCGCATGCTGGTCGAACTTATCAACGACAGACGGGAGATGCCGACCATCCTGCTCGGCGATCTCAACGAATGGCGGCTCGGCGACCGCTCCTCGCTCAACACCTTCCAATCCGCCTTCGGCCCGCTGCCCCCCGCCGTCCCCAGCTTCCCCGCCGGCCTGCCGCTCCTCGCCCTCGACCGCATCATCGCCAACCGCAAGGGGATCATCTCGGAGGTGGAGGCGCACGATACGCCGCTTGCCCGCATCGCCTCGGATCATCTGCCGATCAAGGCGCTTGTCGACCTGGGACCGGTGGCTGCGTAGGGCCGGCGTAGCGGCGAGTTTGTCGAGCATCGCTCATTTTGAGCGGAACAAACCCGCGAAATGAAGAAGCCGCTGGGCCCACGGTGATGGATCGATGGTTTCAGGCGGTGAAGGCCCGACCAGTCGGTCAAGGCGCGGCAGGAGAAATGCCGCCCAGTCGTCGAGATCGTTTTTGCTGAAATACGGCAGCCAGACGTCGGAGGGACCAACCCACTGTCTTGGATTTGCCTTCGCCAGATCACCGAGTTTTATCAGGATACGTCCGCCATCGTCTCCGACAACCTCGATGTCCGGATCGGGATCAGGCCGGGGACGGCGGGCGATAATGTGCTCTTCCAAAGCCTTGCCAATGGCTCGATCAGTGTCGTTCAAGTGGCGTAATATCCTTGTGTCGCCAGCGGCGCCGGAACCTTCGGAAAGATTGAGTGTAAATTTGCCGCCTGTAAGGCTGTTCGAAGATTGGGATATCTGAAGCCAGAAAACCCTTTTTCCGCGGGCAAAGCTGCATTTGCCCGTTTGCGAATTCCCAGCCGAGCTCCTGAAATCTGGAAGCCAGGAGTAAGCGCATATGTCGATGAAAACCTGCACTTTTCACATAGTCGCGCATGCTTCACAGCCTATACTTTGGCCACAACCCTTCGGAGCGGGCCATGGCAAGCTTGGGGGCACAATCCCTAGCGTAATGCTACCCGCGTCATCAGCGCTTTTTTCTTCCCTCAACATACACTTCACCCGTCTGTCCCATCAACTCGGCAAGGCGGATGACGTTGTAGGCGGCAGAGCGAAAATAAGGGGCACCTTCGCAGATACCGTGGGGAATGTTCGCCTGATTAGCTAAGGGCGCTAGCCCTGCCGTTACGTCACTTGACAAGCCACCACCACTTTATCCCAAACATCGCTTGACGGATTTCGCTCTTTGATAAATGCTAAGATGTCAGACCAATTTGGCGAACTGACTGCCTGACAAGAAAAATGGGGAACCATGAAGGCAAAGCTTAGCGACAGGCCGGTGATCCGGCCGCTTCCCGCCATGGACCGCGCGCGTCAGGTGACGGATGCGCTGGCGGATTATGTCGAGGATGCACGGCTGCAGGCCGGTGATCGGCTGCCGGCGGAGCGCGAGCTGATGGCGGCCCTTGCCGTCGGGCGTTCGACCATTCGCGAGGCAATCCGCCATTTCCAGGCGCTCGGGGTGATCGAGACGCGCAAGGGCAGCGGCACCTATCTGTTGAAGCCGGTGTCCCGGGCGACGATCCATATGCCGCTGTCCTTTGATGCTGTGCATCTTCGCGATGCGCTGCTGCAGACGCTGGAGGTTCGCCGCGGCATCGAGTGCGAGGCGGGCATGGTCGCAGCTAGGCGGCGGACTGCGAAGGATCTTGTCGTCATCGAGGAAAAGCTCAACGAGATGGAGCGGGTGCATCTGGAGAAGGGCACCTCGGGGCCGGAGGATCTGGCTTTCCATCTCGCCGTTTACGACGCCACCCACAATCCGCTGTTTCGCCAGCTTCTCGAGCAGATGCGCGAGACATTCGAGCGCTTCTGGGAACATCCGTTCGACCGGCAGGATTTCGCCCGCCGGTCCTTTCCCTTCCACCGCACCCTTTTCAACGCGATCGCGGCCGGGGATGCCGAGGCGGCGCGCGCGGAAACATTGAAGATCCTCGACATCGTCGAGGAAGACATCAAGGAAATGTCCAAATGAGCAGCGGCGAAGACCCGTTCGATCTTGCCTCCATCATCACCGCCCACGACGACGGCAATTTCGCCGACGCCGTCGTGCCGCCGATCTTCCAGACCTCGCTTTTCACCTTTTCCGATTATGACGAGATGATCACCGTCTATCGTGGCGAGAAGGTACGGCCGACCTATACGCGCGGGCTGAACCCGACGGTGCGCGCCTTCGAGGAGATGCTGGCCAAGCTCGAAGGTGCCGAGGATGCGCTGGGTTTTGCCAGCGGCATGGCGGCGATTTCGTCTTCCGTGCTCAGCTTCGTCGAGCCGGGCGACCGCATCGTTGCCGTTAAACACCTCTATCCCGATGCCTTCCGCCTGTTCGGCACCATCCTGAAACGGATGAAGATCGAAGTGACCTATGTCGACGGGCGCGACGAGGAGGCGGTCGCCAGAGCGCTGCCCGGCGCCAAGCTCCTCTACCTGGAAAGCCCGACGAGCTGGGTGATGGACGCGCATGATGTCGGCGCGCTCGCAGCGCTGGCCAAGCGCCACGGCGTCGTCTCGATGATCGACAACAGCTGGGCAAGCCCGTTCTTCCAGCGGCCGCTGACGCTCGGCGTCGACCTCGTCATCCATTCGGCCTCGAAATATCTCGGCGGTCACAGCGATGTGGTTGCGGGCATCGTTGCCGGCTCGAAGGAAATGATCGCCCGCATCAAGGCTGAGGCCTATCCCTATCTCGGCGGCAAGCTTTCGCCCTTCGATGCCTGGCTGTTGATTCGCGGCCTGCGCACGCTGCCGCTGCGCATGCGGGCGCATGAGGCATCGGCGCTCGAGATCGCCAGGCGCCTGCAGAAGCTCGAAGTAGTCGAGACGGTCTGCCATCCCGGCCTCGCCAACCGACTGCCGGCCGGGCTCAACGGCACCTCGGGCCTGTTTTCCTTCATCTTCCGCGACGGCGTCGATATCCGCGCCTTCGCCGACCACCTCAAGCTCTTCAAATTGGGTGTAAGCTGGGGCGGTCATGAAAGCCTGATCGTACCGGGCGAGGTGGTGCTGCAGCAGAAGGCACAGCCGAATTCCGCGCAAACCTTTGGCATCCATGCGCGATCCGTACGCCTCCATGTCGGCCTCGAAGGAACCGAGGCGCTGTGGAGAGACATCGAGGAGGCGCTCGCCGCCGCCTCGCAATCCTGAAACCCAAGAACCTAAAAGGGGGAACTGAGCATGAAAAAACTAATAATCTCGACGCTCTTTGCTTCGATGATGGCGGGTACGGCCTTTGCCGATACGACGCTGAAGCTTGTCGAAGTCATCACCAGCCCGGAGCGCACCGAAACGCTGAAATCGATCGTCGGCAAATTCGAGGCCGCCAATCCCGGCACCAAGGTCGACATCATCTCGCTGCCGTGGAACGAAGCCTTCCAGAAGTTCGCGACCATGGTATCGGCCGGCGACGTGCCCGATGTGATGGAGATGCCCGATACCTGGCTGTCGCTCTATGCCAATAACGGCATGCTCGAAAGCCTCGAGCCCTATCTCGCAAAGTGGGAGCACACCAAGGAGCTGACGCCGCGCGCGCTCGAACTTGGCCGCGACGTGAAGAACACCGCCTATATGCTGCCCTACGGCTTCTATTTGAGGGCGATGTTCTACAATAAGAAGCTGCTTTCGGAAGCTGGCGTCGCAGCGCCGCCGAAGACGCTGGAAGAGTTCACCGCCGCTTCGGAAAAGATCTCCAAACTGCAGGGCAAATACGGCTACTGCATGCGCGGCGGCGCAGGGGGGCTCAACGGCTGGATGATCTTCGCCGCCTCAATGGCCGGCTCGAACAAATACTTCAATGAAGACGGTACCTCGACGATGAACAGCCCGGGCTGGGCCAAGGGCATCGAATGGATGGTCGATCTCTACAAGAAGGGCTATGCGCCGAAGGACAGCGTCAACTGGGGCTTCAACGAAGTCGTCGCCGGCTTCTATTCCGGCACCTGTGCTTTCCTCGACCAGGATCCGGATGCGCTGATCGCCATTGCCGAACGGATGAAAAAGGAAGATTTCGGCGTCATGCCGCTGCCGAAAGGCCCGGATGGCAAGTCCTTCCCGACGATCGGCTATGGCGGCTGGTCGATGTTTGCGACCAGCGGCAACAAGGATCTCTCCTGGAAGCTGATTGCCACCCTCGAAGGGCCGGAAGGCAATATCGAGTGGAACAAGCGCATCGGCGCCCTGCCGGCCTATACGGCCGCCGAGAAGGACCCCTTCTATGCCGGTGACCAGTTCAAGGGCTGGTTCGAGGAACTGGCGGACCCGAACACGGTGCCGACCGTGATGCCGACCTACCTCGAGGAGTTCGCCTTCTTCAAGGATTCGCTGGCTATCAAAACCTCGCAGCAGGCGCTGCTCGGCGATATCTCGGCGAAGGATCTGGCCGACCAGTGGGCGGACTATCTGACCAAGGCGCAGCAGAAGTTCCTGAGCAAGAAGTAAGGGGTGAAGGGGGCGACTGCGGCCCCCTCATCCGACCCTTCGGGCCACCTTCTCCCCGAGGGGAGAGGGGAATCGCGGCGCCGCCTCATTCCCTCTTCTCCCCAGCGGGGAGAAGGTGCCGGCAGGCGGATGAGGGGGCTACCTCCCAGCGGTATATATAATGGAAACTGCAACCCAATGACCACTTCCGCCGATACACTCGACATGCGTCGCGACCGCAGGCCGTGGCTGCGTCGTCTTGCCGATGCTTCGGAGCCTTACCTCTACAGCGCGCCGTCGCTGATCCTGATCATCGCCGTCATGCTGGTGCCGCTGACATTGGGCGTTTCCTACGCCTTCCGCGATATACAGCTGCTCAATCCGTTTTCCGGCGGCTTCATCGGGCTCGATCATTTCCGCGAGCTTGCGGGAGATCCGGCCTTTTACGGAGCGCTGAGGAACACGCTCTGGTGGACCGGCGCCTCCGTCGTCCTGCAGTTCGTCTTCGGCCTCATCCTGGCGCTTTTGCTCGACAAGCCGTTCCCGGGCAGGGCGATTGCGCAGGCGCTGGTCTTCCTGCCCTGGGCCGTGCCGTCCTTTCTTGCCGGCCTCAACTGGGCCTGGCTGTTCAATCCGGTCATCGGGCCGATCCCGCATTGGCTCTTCGGGCTCGGCCTGATGCATGAGCCGGGCAATATCCTTTCCGATCCCAATTATGCGATGTGGGGGCCGATCGTCGCCAATGTCTGGTGGGGCATTCCCTTCTTCGCAATCACACTGCTCGCCGCCCTGCAGGCGATCCCACGCGATCTCTACGAGGCGGCGTCGATCGACGGCGCCGGCTGGTTCCAGCGTTTCCGCTCGATCACTCTGCCGTTTCTGGCGCCGACCATTGCCATCACCGTGCTCTTGCGCACCGTGTGGATCTCCAATTTCGCCGATCTGATCGTCGTCATGACCAATGGCGGGCCGGCCGACCGCACCCAGATCGTCGCAAGCTATATCTTCACCACGGCGTTCAAGCGGCTCGATTTCGGTTATGCCTCGGCGATCGCGCTGGTGCTGCTCGTGCTGCTGCTTGCCTATTCGATGCTGATCATCCTGCTACGGCAGACGCTGCTGAACAAGGATTGAGCCGATGAGACGATCCGCCATCCCCACCATCGCGCACCGCCTGGCAATCCTCTGCTATATCGCCTTCGCGCTCTTCCCGCTGTTCTGGCTGCTCAAGGTCTCGGTGACGCCGAACGACCTGCTCTATAGCGAAGGCGTGCGCATGTGGCCGTCGCGCACGACATGGGATCACTATGCCTTCGTGCTGCAGCACAGCGCCTTTCCGACTTTCTTCAAGAACAGCCTGATCGTCTCGGCCTCGACGGCGGTGACCGTGACGGTATGCGCCTCGCTTTCCGGCTACGCATTGTCGCGTTTCAATTTCCGGGCGAAATACTGGATCGTCGCGCTGATGCTGCTGACCCAGATGTTCCCGCTCGTCATGCTGGTGGCGCCGATCTTCAAGATCCTGTCGCCCTTGCACCTGACCAACAGCCTGACGGGGCTCGTCATCGTCTACACCGCCTTCAACGTGCCTTTCGCCACCTTTCTGATGCAGTCCTTCTTCGACGGTATCCCCAAGGATTTGGAAGAGGCGGCGATGATCGACGGTGCGACGCAGTTCACGGCTTTTCGCCAGATCATCCTGCCGCTGACGCTGCCCGGCATCGCCGCCACACTCGGCTTCGTCTTCACCGCCGCCTGGAGCGAACTGCTCTTTGCGCTGATGCTGATCAACGGCAACGACGCGGCGACCTTCCCGGTCGGGCTTCTCACCTTCGTTTCGAAATTCTCGGTGGATTTCGGGCAGATGATGGCGGCGGGCGTCATGGCGCTCATTCCGGCCGGCCTCTTCTTCCTGCTCATCCAGCGTTATCTCGTCCAGGGCCTGACGGCCGGCGCGGTCAAGGGTTAAACAAATGGCATCGATCGATATCCAGAATATCCGCAAAGCCTATGGCCATGTGCAGGTGCTGCACGGTGTCGACCTCGAGATCAAGGACGGCGAATTCGTCGTGCTCGTCGGCCCCTCCGGCTGCGGCAAGTCCACGCTGCTGCGGATGATCGCCGGGCTGGAGGACGTCACATCAGGCGAGATCCGCATTGCCGGCGCCCGGGTGAACGAGCGGCATCCCAAGGACCGCGACATCGCCATGGTGTTCCAGTCCTATGCGCTTTACCCGCATATGAACGTTGCCGGCAATATGAGCTACAGCCTGAAACTGCGGAAGACGGCGAAGGAGAAGATCGCCAGTGCCGTCTCCGCGGCCGCCTCCAAGCTCGGTCTCGATCCGCTGCTTGAACGTCGGCCGAAGGCGCTCTCCGGCGGCCAGCGCCAGCGCGTCGCCATGGGCCGCGCCATCGTGCGCCAGCCTAAGGCCTTCCTGTTCGACGAGCCGCTGTCCAATCTCGATGCGCGCCTGCGCGAACAGATGCGTGCCGAAATCAAGAAGCTGCACGGCGACCTGAAGGCGACCTCGATCTACGTGACCCATGACCAGATCGAGGCAATGACGCTGGCGGACCGGATCGTCGCCATGCACGGCGGCGTGGTGCAGCAGGTCGGCAGTCCGCTCGAACTCTACGATCACCCCGCCAATCTGTTCGTCGCGGGCTTCATCGGCTCGCCGGGGATGAATTTTCTCGATGCGAGCTATGTCGACGGCGGCGTCAAGCTGCAGGACGGAACGATCGTTCCGCTGGCAAAGCCGCTGCCCCTTGAAGATGGTGCCAAGGTTACGCTCGGCATTCGGCCGGAGCATGTGCTGATGACGAATGACGGGGCGGGCCTTGCCACCGATGTCGAACTCGTCGAACCCACCGGCTTCGGCATCATCCTGCATCTTGCCCTGCACGGGCTGCCGTTCAAGATCTTCACGCTCGATCGCGAAGCGCTGAAGGCAGGCCCGAAGGTCAATGTGGCTTTCCCGGCGCAGTATCTGCATGTGTTCGACGACGAGGGGCTACGCGTCGATTGATCAGGTCAATCCTCACGCATTGCGAGCGGAAAAAACTTTTGCCGCATCGCCCGTGAGGATTATATCAACCAGGTGATTTGCTGGATTGGATGCCATGACCGACACTGTTCTCGACCGCTTTCTCCGTTATGTCGTTATCGACACGCAATCCGATCCTGCCTCGTCGACGCAGCCGACCACCGAAAAGCAGAAGGATCTCGGCCGGGTGCTGGTCGATGAACTGCTGAAGATTGGCTTGGCCGACGCGCATCTCGATGAACACGGTTATGTCTATGCGACCATTCCTGGAAATAGCGACAAGGCGGTGCCGGTCATCTGCTTCTGCTCGCATATGGATACCGCGCCCGATTTCAGCGGCACGGGTGTCAAGCCGCAGATCATCCGTAACTATGCCGGCGGGGACATCGAACTTGCCGGCGATTCGAGCCGGGTGATCCGCGTTTCCGAGCATCCCGAGACTGAATAACCAGATCGGCAACGATATCGTCACCACCGATGGCACGACCCTGCTCGGCGCCGACGACAAGGCGGGGCTGGCGGAAATCGTGACTGCCGCGCAGTTCCTGATCGACAATCCCGAGATCCGCCACGGGACGATCAAGATCCTGTTCACGCCCGACGAGGAAGTCGGTCGCGGCGTCAACAAGGTTGACCTGAGGAAACTCGGTGCCGACTTCGCCTATACCATGGACGGCGAGACGGCCGGCCATATCGAGGACGAGACTTTCTCGGCCGATGGCGTCGAGATCGCTATTTCAGGCGTGGCTATTCATCCGGGCTTTGCCAAGGACCGCATGGAAAACGCCATCAAGATTGCCGGCGCCATCATCGACCGGCTGCCGAAGGAGATGGCGCCGGAGACCACCGAGAGCAAGCAGGGGTTCATCCATCCCACCGGCGTGACCGGCTCGATGGAAAAGGCCTCGCTCAGCCTCATCATCCGCGACTTCACCGACAAGGGACTGGTGGAAAAGGAAACGATGCTCGAAGCCATCGTCAAGGAGGTCATGGCTGGCTATCCCGGCTCGACCTATCATTTTCAGGTCAAGGAACAGTATCGCAACATGAAGGTGGTGCTCGACCGGCACCCGGAGATCGTCGACAACGCCATCGAAGCCGTGCGCCGTGCCGGCATGACGCCGGTGCGCGGCAGCATCCGCGGCGGCACGGACGGCTCACGCCTTTCCTTCATGGGACTGCCATGCCCGAACATCTTCGCCGGCGGCCATGCCTTCCACTCGCCGCTCGAGTGGGTCAGCCGGCAGGATATGGAAAAGGCAGTTAAGACGATCGTGGAACTCGCCAAGGTGTGGGAAGACCGCGCGTGAGCGCCCTGCAATTTAACCCACAACCGGAAGAACGACGGGCTTAGCCGCCGTTCGCCGCGACGCTGCCGCGCAGCATGACGCTGTCATAGGCGGGGCGGGGGATGGGGATCGCGATCCGCATTCCCGGGTCCGGTTCGATCGAGGTTTCCGGCTCGGTTACTGGCGCCGTGATCTGCATCGGCATGGGATTTGCGATGGGCGCCATATGGGCGGCCGTGGGCGCCGCATTGATCGGGGACATCGTGCTCGCCGTCGGCATCGGATCCGGCGCCGGAAGCGGAACCGGAACGGCCGAGGGGATCAAAGCCTCGAACTGCGGCGGCAGCATGCTTTCTCCCGGCACATAGTTCATCGCCACCTCATAGGCGGGCAGCGGCGGCGGCGTTTGCAGCATGCCATCGGCGCCGCGCTTCTCGTAGAAGGCGTTGCCGCCGGCGACCGCCACATAATGCATGTTGTTGTAAGGGAATTTCAGCCCGTCGGTGTGGAAGAACATCGCATCCTTGACCGCGGGATGACGGGCGCCTTTGAGGATCGCATCGGCGGCGGTCGCCAGCTCGGTTTCGGCCTGCGGCTTGACTTCGCGCGTCATCACGCCCGGCGCAAACTGCTTTTCCTGGGCGACGACGCCGCAGATCGACGGCGGATAGGCGCCTGACGTCAGCCGGTTCATGACCACGGTTCCGACAGCCATATAGCCGTCCTCATCGGAGTGCTGCGATTCGAAATACATCGCACGCTGCAGGCAGTCGCGGTCCTTGTTCGTGTAGTTGAAGGTAACTTTCGCCGGTTGCTTTGTCTTCGCCGCCGTTGCCGCCGGTTTCGGTGTCGTCGTGCAGCCTGTAGCCGCCAGCCCTACGAACAAAATCCCGATCAGGGATATTCCAAAGGAAATCTCCGCCCTCAACGCAAGGTGCCTCCTGTGGGATTAGTCCTACTTATTAACGTGAAAATCTTTTACTCGTCATGTGACAAAAATACAAACAACCATAGATCACAAAAAGCCAAAGGGCCTCTCGCCAAATGAGAGTCCTGCAAGGAGTCGGGCCGTGACAACACCCCTCAGCTGCGGAACAGCTTCCAGCGGGTCGGCTTGAAGGCCACGCGGTGGCGGTCGAGCCTGTCGGCCTCGCTCGGCGGCAGCTCGATCTCGATATGCGGGCGGTCATTGCCGATATCCAGTTCGATGTGGCGGGTGCCGGCGACGCGGCGGCTGGAAACCGGCTGGCCGGCGATGCAGTTTTCCGCTGATTCGCAGAGCCGCACGTCATGCGGGCGGAAATAGAGCTGCGCCATGCCGTCCGGCTCGCCCTCGGCATTGAGGCCGAGCGACCGGCCTTCGAAGCGAATATCGCCATCTGAGATTTCCACCTGCAGGCAGTTCGACTGGCCGATGAAGCCAAAGACGAAGGGCGAGTTCGGATTGTCGTAAACCTCATCCGGCGTGCCGACCTGCTCGATCGCACCCTGGCTCATGACGACGACGCGATCGGCAAGCTCCAGCGCCTCATCCTGGTCATGGGTGACGAAGACGGTGGTGTGGCCGGTGCGGTCGTGGATCTCGCGCAGCCATTTGCGCAGGTCCTTGCGCACCTGGGCGTCGAGCGCCCCGAAGGGCTCGTCGAGCAGCAGCACGTTCGGCTCGACGGCCATCGCGCGGGCGAGCGCCACACGCTGGCGCTGGCCGCCGGAAAGCTGCGCCGGGTAGCGTTTTTCAAGACCGGAGAGCTGCACGAGCTCGAGCAGTTCCAGCGCTCGCTTGCGGATATCAGCCTTGGCCGGCCGCCGCGCGCTGTTTCTGACTCTCAAGCCGAAGGAGACGTTGTCGAGCACCGTCATGTAGCGGAACAGGGCATAATGCTGGAAGACGAAGCCGATATTGCGCTGCTGCACTGATTTCTTCGAGGCATCTTCGTCGCCGAAGAAGATCTGCCCCTCCGTCGGACTTTCGAGGCCGGCGATCAGGCGCAGCAACGTCGTCTTGCCGGAGCCCGACGGGCCGAGCAGGGCGATCAGCTCGCCGGAGCGGATGCCGAG
This sequence comes from Rhizobium sp. C104, assembly GCF_022354505.1. Classification (NCBI taxonomy): domain Bacteria; kingdom Pseudomonadati; phylum Pseudomonadota; class Alphaproteobacteria; order Hyphomicrobiales; family Rhizobiaceae; genus Rhizobium; species Rhizobium sp. C104. The sequence continues at coordinate 123,702 of NZ_CP092350.1, forward strand.
CGAGACATCGTGCAGCGCCGGAAAACGATCGAATTCCTTGCGGATGTTTTGAACGCGTACTTCCATTCCCAATCCTTCAGTGCCGCCGGCTGGCGGAGATTTCAGCGCTATAGCGCATTTCCAGCAGCGTCTTCAAAACAAGAGTGACGAGCGCCAGCAAGGCCAAGAGCGTGGCGACGGCAAAAGCGCCGGTGAAATTATACTCGTTATAGAGGATCTCCACCTGCAGCGGCATGGTGTTCGTCTGGCCGCGGATGTGGCCCGACACCACCGAAACGGCGCCGAATTCGCCCATGGCGCGGGCGTTGCAGAGCAGCACCCCGTAGAGCAGGCCCCATTTGATGTTCGGCAGCGTCACGTGCCAGAAGGTCTGCCAGCCGCTGGCGCCAAGCGAAAGGGCTGCCTCTTCGTCGGCGGTTCCCTGTTCCTGCATCAGCGGGATCAGCTCGCGGGCGACGAAGGGAAAGGTGACGAACATGGTGGCGAGGATCAGGCCCGGCACCGCAAACAGGATCTTGATGTCGTGGGCGCTGAGCCATTGGCCGAGCCACGTATTGGCGCCGAATAACAGCACGAAGACCAGGCCCGATATGACGGGGGAGACCGAGAAGGGCAGGTCGATCAGCGTCGTCAGGAAAGCCTTGCCCTTGAACTCGAACTTGGCGATCGCCCAGGCTGCGGCAACCCCGAAGATGAGGTTAAGGGGAACGCTGACCCCGGCAACGATCAGCGTCAGGCGGATCGCCGAGAAGGTTTCGGCATCACCGAGCGCCTCGATGAAGGGGCCGGCACCCTTGCGGAAGGCCTCGACGAAGACGGCGGCCAGCGGCAGCAGCAGGATCAGCAGCAGGAAGACCAGTGAGACGATGATCAGCGTGAAGCGCGCGATGCGGTTTTCGGTGGTGACCGAACGCAGCTTCACCGGTTGAGCGGTTGTATCAAGCGCCATAGCCGTACCTCCGCCTGCTCCAGCTTTGGATGAGGTTGATGACGAGCAGCATGGCGAACGAGATGATCAGCATGATCGCCGCGATGCCGGTCGCCGCCGCATAATTATACTCTTCCAGCTTGATGATGATCAAAAGCGGCGCGATCTCCGATTTGAACGGAAGGTTGCCGGCGATGAAGATGACCGAGCCGTATTCGCCAACGCCGCGGGCAAAGGCGAGCGCAAAGCCGGTGAGCACGGCGGGCGCCAGCCCCGGCAGCAGCACACGGAAAATCGTCTGGAAGCGGTTGGCGCCGAGCGTTGCTGCGGCCTCTTCCACTTCCTTGTCGATTTCTTCCATCACCGGCTGCACGGTGCGCACCACGAAGGGCAAGCCGACGAAGATCAGCGCGACGACGATGCCGGCCGGCGTGAAGGCGATCTTGATGCCGAGCGGCGTCAGGAACTGGCCGATCCAGCCGTTCGGCGCATAGAGCGTCGTCAGCGCGATGCCGGCAACGGCGGTCGGCAGCGCGAACGGCAGATCGACCATGGCGTCGATGATGCGCTTGCCGGGAAAGCGGTAGCGCACCAGCACCCAGGCAAGCAGGATGCCGAAGACGGCATTGACGATCGCGGCGATGAAGGCGCTGCCGAAGCTGATGCGCAGCGCGTTCAGCGTGCGCGGATCGAGCGCGATCGACCAGAATTTCTCCCAGCCGAGCGCGCTCGAGCGGACGGCAAGGCCCGAGAGCGGGATGAGAATCAGAAGGGTGAGCCAGGTCAAGGTAAAGCCGAGCGCCATTCCGAAACCCGGAATGACGCTCGGCCGTCTGAACCGCCACCGCGTGGGGCTATGTGCTTTCATGAAGTCTATTATTGGGCCGGCTTGTAGATCTGGTCAAATACCCCGCCGTCGCCGAAGAATTTCGGCTGCGCTTCTTTCCAGCCGCCGAAGTCTTCGATGGTCGCGAGCGTCAGCTTCGGGAAGCGGGCGATATCGGCGGGATCGGCGGCTTCCGGCTTGATCGGCCGGTAATAATGCTTGGCGGCGATCTTCTGGCCTTCGTCAGAATAGAGGTAATTGAGATAGGCTTCGGCGACCTTGCGCGTGCCCTTCTTGTCGACATTGCCGTCGACGACGGCGACCGGCGGGTCGGCACGGATGGAGAAGGTTGGCGTCACGATCTCGAACTGGTCTGGACCGAGTTCTTCGAGCGAGAGATAGGCTTCGTTTTCCCAGGCAAGCAGCACGTCGCCGAGGCCGCGCTGGACGAAGGTGGTCGTGGCGCCGCGCGCGCCGGTATCGAGAACCGGTACATGCTGCAGGAGCTTGGCGACATAATCCTGCGCCTTGGCTTCGTCGCCGCCATTCGCCTGCTTGGCCCATGCCCAAGCGGCGAGGAAGTTCCAGCGGGCGCCGCCCGAGGTCTTCGGGTTCGGTGTGATCACCTGCACGTCGTCCTTGACCAGGTCGCCCCAATCCTTGATGCCCTTCGGGTTGCCCTTGCGGACGAGGAAGACGATCGTCGATGTATAAGGCGTCGAATTGTTGGGGAATTTCGTCTTCCAGTCGGCCGGGATCTTGCCGGTGGCCTTGGCGATGGCGTCGATATCGCCTTCGAGGGCAAGCGTCACGACATCGGCGTCGAGACCGTCGATGACCGAGCGGGCCTGGGCGCCGGAACCGCCATGCGAGGCCTGGATCGTGACGGCTTCACCGTTGTCCTTTTTCCACTTCGCAGCAAATGCGGCGTTGAAATCCTTGTACAATTCGCGCGTCGGATCATAGGAAACGTTAAGCAACGTCTGATCCGCGAAAGCCGGAGCGATGCTCCCGATCGCGAAGCTGCCTGCCATGACCGCGGCTGCGATGAGCCGGGTGAGCCGTTGTGTCTGCATGGGAACCCTCCTGTTATCTGTCTTAACTCTATCAAGTCAGTCGTATAATGAAACGAAGGTTCTTCCGGCACGGGCCCTGCTGGTAGAATGTCATTCCATTTGAGGGGTGATTTTGAAATGGACGTGCCGAAGTTGGCCGCGGCCAATTTATGCCGCCCGCCGTCACTCGAGCGACCGTGCTTTTTTGGCCACAGTTCCTCCACGAAAGCGCCATGGTGGCGCTGATTTTTGCCCAGATTTTGCCGCGATGACACTTGCGGATTCCTATATGGCCACCGTGCGTCCGTTTTTTCCGGCCGCTACGCGGGGGCATCCCTTGAAATGTGCCTCGCATTCCAAACCTGTTAGGGCCATTCAAAATGAATATCAGAACTATCCTTTTTGCCTCCGTTGCCGCCCTTGCCGCGGCCTCCGGAGCCCGCGCAGCCGACGCCATCGTGGCGGCGGAACCCGAGCCCGTGGAATATGTTCGCGTTTGCGACGCCTACGGAACCGGCTATTTTTATATTCCGGGGACGGAAACATGCCTTTCGGTCGGCGGCTACATCCGTACCGAAGTGCGCTTCGGCGACCAAATCTCCGGCGATTCCGACGTAAACTTCTGGACTCGCGGTCAGGTCACCTTCCAGGCCAAGAACGACACCGAGTACGGCACGCTGACCGGCGTCATCACGCTGCGTTACAATGCCGACAATGCCTCCGATCAGGAAGCTCTGCTGGATGAAGGCTATATCGACATCGCCGGTTTCCGCGTCGGTAAGCTCTACAGCTGGTGGGATGACGACATGAGCGGCGAGACCGATACGCTCGCCAGCAACGAGACCACCCACAACTCGATCCGCTATCAGTACGAGAACGGCGCTTTCGCTGCCGGTCTCTCGGTCGACGAGCTGGAAGAAGACTATGCCACCAAGCCGGGCGAAGGCCCGAACAACTTCGGTGTCGCAGGCCAGGTTTCCTACAAGGCCGGCGCCGTCAGCGCTTACCTGCTTGCCGGTTATGACACCGACACCAGCGAAGTCGCCGTCCGCGGTATCGTCTATGCCGACATCGGCCCGGGCACGCTCGGCATTGCCGGCGTTTGGGCAAGCGGCGCCAACTACTACTACGAAGAGTCCGAATGGACGATCGCAGCAGAATACGCCTTGAAGATCAACGATAAGTGGTCGGTTACCCCCGGCTTCCAGTACTTCGAAAACATCGCTCTCGAAGCTGACGGCAATGGCTTCACAGGCGGCAGCGCCTACACGACTGGCGTCACGATCGACTATCGCATCGTCGACGATCTCCGTACGAAGCTCAGCGTGCAATATCACGATGAGGACGAAGGCGACGACGAAGTGTTCGGCTTCCTGCGCTTCCAGCGCGATTTCTAAGATTGCCTGATTGCAGACGAGGAGGCGCGACCCTTGGGCCGCGCCTTTTTCATACCCTGGAGTTGGCGATGAAATCGGAATAAAATTCGTCGACCGTCCTTGCCTTGCGCATGGCGGCGAGCACGCCGTCCGATTGCAGCCGCCGGGCGATGGCGGACAAGACGTTCAGATATTCGCCGCGATTGTTCTCCCCGAAAAGCAGCACGACCGCGATATCGGTCGGGATATCGTCGATCGCCTCGAAATCCAGCGGCTGGGCGAAGCGGAGGAGCAGGCCGCGCGGGCTCGTCATGCCGTCGATCGCCGCATGCGGAATGGCGATACCGTTGCCGATCCCTGTGGAGCCGAGCTTCTCGCGCGCTTCAAGCGCTTTCAGGATGGTCTGGCCGTCGACCGAGAAAGCCTTGCCGGCCTTCTCCGCTATCCCCTGCAGCGCGCGCCATTTGGTCGGCGCCGGCACGCCGATGAAGGTGTGTTCCGGCCGGATGATGTTGGGAAGGTTCATGTCATTCTCAATACTGTTCGGGCAGCGGGAGGCAAGGGCGGTCAGTCCGGTTCCCTGAGCCGGTAGCCGACGCCGGTCTCGGTGGTGATATAGTGCGGCTGGTCGGGAATCTGTTCGACTTTTTGCCGCAGCTGCCTGATGTAGACGCGCAGATATTGCACATCCGCCGCCGGCCCCCATACCTGCTTTAAGAGAAACTGGTGGGTCAGCACCTTGCCGGCGTGCTGGGCGAGCACCCGCAGGATGTCGTATTCCTTTGGCGACAGTTTTATGTCCTGGCCGTCGACCTTGACGATGCGCTTGACGAGGTCGATCGACAGCCCGCCCGTCTGGAAGATTGCCTTTTCCCCTTGCTGCTGCAGGCGGTGGCGCAGCGCTACGCGGATGCGGGCGCCGAGTTCGTTGACGCCGAAAGGCTTGGTCACGTAATCGTCGGCGCCGCTTTCCAGCGCCGTGACGATGCCGGCCTCGTCGGTGCGGCTGGAGAGGATGACGATGGGCACGGATAGCCCATCATCGCGCCACGCCTTTAAGAGGTCGTGGCCAGATATGTCGGGCAGGCCGAGGTCGAGCACGATAAGATCGGGCAGGCTGTCGGCGACCGACTGACGGGCGCTGGCGGCATTTGCCGCTTCCTGCACCTCGTAACCTTGGGCGTTCAGGCCGACGCGGAGCAGTTTGCGGATCGGCGGCTCGTCGTCGACGACGAGGATTTTGACGGCTGAACCGGTCATTTGAGTTCATCCAGTTTCGGAATGTCGTTGGGCTTCGGCAGGCGGATGGTAAAGACGGCGCCGGGGCGACCCGTCCGGTTGCCGGCCGCGATCGTGCCGCCCATCGCCTCGATGAAGCCGCGGCAGATGGAAAGGCCAAGCCCGGTGCCGGCGCGCACCTGATCGCCCTTGCGCACCCGGTAGAAGGTGTCGAAGACACGGGTAAGATCGGCCGGCGGGATGCCCGGGCCTTCGTCGGAGACCTTCACAACGACATTGTCGGCATCGGCCCAGCCGCCGATATGGATCACCGATCCTTCGGGCGCGTATTTCGCGGCATTGTCGAGCAGGTTGAAGATCACCTGCTCGAACAGCACCGGATCGACGCGCACCATCGGCAGGTCGGCTGGAATGCTCGTCTCGGTTCTGTGCCGTTCGAGCATCTTTGCGGCGCGACGCAGTGCGCTGCCGACGATATCGCCGGCATAATGCAGCGCGCCGTTCGGCTCCATCGCGCCGGATTCGATCTTGGTCATGTCGAGCAGATTGGCGATGAAACGGTTGAGCCGCTCGGATTCGTCGACGACGGTGGAAAGCAGGTCGCTGCGATCTTCCTCCGGCATCGAGGTGAAATAATCGCGCAGCGTGCCGGCGGCGCCGAGGATGGCGGCAAGCGGGGTCTTCAGGTCATGCGAGATCGACGTGAGCAGCGCCGAACGCAGCCGGTCGGCTTCGGCCGCGAGCCTCGCCCGGTCGACATCGGCGACGAGCTGGACGCGTTCGATGGCAAGCGCCGCCTGGTCGGCCAGCGCGTCGAGCAGCCGCTGCTGCTCGGGCGTCAGCAGCGGCCCGTCGCGTCGGTCGCTGTCGAGGCCGATGACGCCGACGGCGGTGCGGCCGGTTCTCAGCGGCACGTAAAGGCGCTTGGCGCCGGGCAACGTGTCGGCGCCGCGGCCGGCGGCGTGATTGTGCTCCCAGGCCCAGCGGGCGGCGGCGATATCGGCATCGTCGAGCGTGTCGTCGGGCGGATATCCGGCCTTGACGGCGATGCTACCCTCCTCAGGCAAGAGCAGCACGACGCGGACCTTCAGCATCGAGGCGAGCTGGAAGGCGGTTGCCCAGAGCACGTCGTCGAGCGTGCCGGTGCCGGCGAGCTTCTTCGAGAAGAGATAGAGATCCTCGGTCGTTCGCGCCCGCTGCCGAGCGGCGGCGGCCTGACGCTGCACGCTCGCGGTCAGATTGCTGGCGATGATGGCGACGCCCAAAAAGAAGAACAGGGCAAGCACGCTTTCCGGATCGCTGATCGTCAGCGTGTAGCGTGGCGGCAGGAAGAAAAAGTTGAAGGACAGCGCGCTGAGGATGCAGCTGTAAAGCGCGGGCCGCAGCCCATGCAGCACGGCCGAGGTCAGCACCGCCATCAGGAAGACCAGGGCGAGGTTGCGCACGTCGAGGACCTGGTCGAGCACGATGCTGACGCCGAGCGCGATCGCGACATAGACGGTTGCCAGCAGATAAGCCCGCAAATCCAGCTGCGGCGCGGTGGCGGCCGCCTTGACGCCGCGCGCGGTGGTCCCGTCCTTCTCGGTGCCAGAGATGACGTGGACGCTGATCTCGCCGGCCTTGCGGATCAGCTCGTCGGTGATCGAGCGGCCCCACCAGTCGCGCCAGGTCGGCTTCTTCGGCGCGCCGATGACGATATGGGTGACATTGTTGGCGCTGGCGTGGCGGACGAGTTCGTCGGCCACCTCACGGCCGGGGATGGTGATGGCCTCGCCGCCGAGCTGCTCGGCAAGCCGCAGCGTCGAGGCGATCGTATCGCGCTCGGCTTCGCTGAGGTTGATCGAGCGGTTGGTCTCGACATAGACGGCCGCCCAGGGCGCCCGCAGCCGCGAGGCCATGCGAGAGGCGTAACGCACCAGCGAGGCCGACCGCGGGTGATGATCGACCGAGACGAGGACGCGTTCGCCCGCCGCCCAGGGGCCTGATATGGCGTGGGCCTGCATATGGGTGAGCAGCTGATCGTCGACACGCTGGGCGGTCTTGCGCAGCGCAAGCTCCCTCAGCGCCGTCAGATTGCCGGGCGTGAAATAGTTGGTCAGCGCCCGCTCGGCGGTGCGCGGCATGTAGACCTTGCCGTCATGCAGGCGCTTGATGAGGTCGTCCGGTGTCAGGTCGATGATCTCGACGTCGTCGGCAAGGTCGATGATCGAGTCCGGCACCGTCTCCCGCACCCGGATGCGGGTGATCTGCGAGACGACGTCGTTCAGGCTCTCGACATGTTGGATGTTCAGCGTTGAATAGACGTCGATGCCGCGGTCGAGCAGCTCCTTGACGTCGAGGTAGCGCTTCGGATGGCGGCTGCCCTCGGCATTGGTATGGGCGAGTTCGTCGACCAGCACGAGATCTGGCCTGCGGGCGAGGATGCCGTCGAGATCCATCTCCTCGAGCAGCCTTCCCTTATAGTCGATTTCGACGCGGGGGATGATCTCGAAGCCGGCGAGCAACGCCTCGGTCTCCTTGCGGCCGTGGGTCTCGACGACGCCGATGACGACATCGAAGCCATCGGCGATCTTGGCGCGGCCGGAGAGGAGCATCTCATAGGTCTTGCCGACGCCAGGGGCGGCGCCTAAGAAGATCTTCAGACGGCCGCGCGTTTCCGCCCGGGCTTTTTCGAGCAGCGCATCGGGCGATGGCCTGCCGGCCTGGTCGCGGTTGTCGTCTGGCATGCGTGTGGTCTTTCTGCCAATGCCTGTGCTTGAGGACGGGCGCTACGCCTACTGCTCCCTCATTCCCGTGCTCGTCACAGGAATCCAGCCACGCGAAGTCCTTCGCGTGAAAGGAAGTATCCCGCGTCGCAGACGCGACGCTGCTGGATCCCTGTGACAAGCACAGGGATGAGGGAAGAGAAGGCGGCACCCAGCCAACGAAACTCACTCAGTCATAGAAGCATCAAGGCTCTGGTTCAACGCCAGAACATTGACGGTGGGTTCGCCGAGAAGGCCGAGTTCGCGGTCGTGAACGGCGCCGTCGACCAGCGTCTTTACCTTGGCCTCATCCACGCCACGCGCCTTGGCCACGCGGGCCACCTGGAAGTAGGCGGCGTCGGGCGAAATGTCGGGATCGAGGCCGCTGCCCGATGCGGTGACGAGGTCGGCGGGCACCTCGGCATTGGGGTTCGTCGCCTTGTAGGCCTCGTAGTCGCCCTTGACGCGATCGATCAGTTTCTGGCTGGTCGGGCCGAGGTTCGAGCCGCTGGAGGCGGCGGCATTATAGCCGTCGCCGGCAGCCGAGGGACGGCCGTGGAAATACTTGTCTGAGGTGAAGGCCTGGCCGATCAGTGTCGAGCCGATCACCTGGCCGTTCTTCTCGACCAGGCTGCCGTTTGCCTGGGCGGGAAAGAGGGCCTGGGCCGCCCCGGTCATGGCGAGGGGGTAGAGAAGGCCGGTGATCGCGGTGGTGGCGACGATCATGACGACGGCCGGGCGAAGTTCTTTCAACATTGTTCCTGCTCCTTTAAGCGAGGCCGAGGGCTGCGACGGCCAGGTCGATCGCTTTGATGCCGATGAAGGGGACGATGATGCCGCCGAGGCCGTAGATCAGAAGGTTGCGCGACAGAAGCGCGCCGGCGCCGATCGGACGGTAGCGCACGCCCTTCAGCGACAACGGGATCAGCGCGACGATAACAAGCGCGTTGAAGATGATTGCCGAGAGGATGGCGCTTTGCGGCGTCGAAAGCCCCATGATGTTGAGCACGCCGAGTTGAGGGTAAAAGGTCAGGAACATCGCCGGGATGATGGCGAAATATTTGGCGATGTCGTTGGCGATCGAAAAGGTCGTCAGCGCGCCGCGCGTCATCAGGAGCTGCTTGCCGATCTCGACGATCTCGATAAGCTTCGTCGGGTCGCTATCGAGGTCGACCATGTTGCCGGCCTCGCGAGCGGCGACCGTGCCGGTGTTCATGGCGACGCCGACATCGGCCTGGGCAAGCGCCGGCGCATCGTTGGTGCCGTCGCCGCACATGGCGACGAGCTTGCCCTTGGCCTGCTCCTCGCGCATCAGCGCCAGCTTCATCTCCGGCGTCGCCTGGGCGAGGAAATCGTCGACGCCGGCTTCGGCAGCGATGGCCGCGGCCGTCAGTGGATTGTCGCCTGTGATCATCACGGTGCGGATGCCCATGCGGCGCAGCTCCGTGAAGCGCTCCCGGATGCCGCCCTTGACGATATCCTTCAGCTGGATGACGCCGAGCAGCCGGCCGTCGCGGGCAACGGCGAGCGGCGTGCCGCCCGATTTGGCGACCTCGTCGGCGAGCAACTGCAGTTCGCGCACGACCTCGCTGCCGTTCTTCGAAGGGGCGTCGCCGTTGACATAGGTCAGCACGGCGTCGACTGCCCCCTTGCGGATCGAAGCGCCCTCGAGGTCGACGCCGCTCATGCGACTTCTGGGCGGTGAAGGGCACGAAGGTGGCCTTGAGGCTCGCCATGTCACGGCCGCGGATCGCATATTGCTCTTTGGCGAGCACGACGATGGAGCGTCCTTCAGGCGTTTCGTCGGCCAGCGAGGCAAGCTGGGCGGCGTCGGCGAGATCCTGTTCGGAAACGCCGCGAACCGGGCGGAAGCTCGTCGCCTGGCGGTTGCCGAGCGTGATCGTGCCGGTTTTGTCGAGCAGCAGCGTGTCGACGTCACCGGCAGCTTCGACGGCGCGGCCGGACATGGCGAGCACGTTGAAGCGGACGAGACGGTCCATGCCGGCAATGCCGATCGCCGACAGCAGCGCACCGATCGTCGTCGGGATCAGGGTGACGAAGAGGGCGACGAGAACGATGATCGGGATCGAGCCGCCGGCATAGATGGCAAAGCTCGGGATCGTCGCGGTGGCGAGCACGAAGATCAGCGTCATGCCGGCCAGCAATATGTTAAGCGCGATCTCGTTCGGCGTCTTCTGGCGCTCCGCACCTTCGACCAGCGCGATCATCCGGTCTATGAAGGTCGAGCCGGCGGCTGCGGTGATGCGGACGCGGATCCAGTCGGACAGCACCTGGGTGCCGCCGGTGACCGCCGAGCGGTCGCCGCCGGATTCGCGGATGACCGGGGCGGATTCGCCGGTAATTGCCGCCTCGTTGACGGAGGCCACCCCTTCGATGACCTCGCCGTCCGAAGGTATGATATCGCCGGCCTCGACCAGCACGACGTCGCCGACCTTGAGACTGGTGCCCGGCACCATGCGGTAGTCGCTGCCATTGTTGGTGGCGAGCAGCTTGGCTTGGGTTTCGGTGCGGGCCTTGCGCAGCGAATCCGCCTGCGCCTTGCCGCGGCCTTCGGCGACGGCTTCGGCGAAATTGGCAAAGAGCACGGTAAACCATAGCCAGAGATTGATCTGGAAGGAGAAGCCGAGATTGCCGTTGCCGGCTGCGAGGTCGCGCAGGAAAAGCACGGTGGTCAGCACCGAGACCGTGGCCACGACGAACATGACCGGATTTCTGGCAAGTGCGCGCGGGTCGAGCTTCTTGAAGGCGGCGCCCACGGCCGGAATGAGGATGCGACTATCGACGATACTCGCGGATTTTGCCTGGCTCATAAGAGACTCCAGCTTTGAAACGAGGATGGTGGACGAAACCTGTGACGCAGGGTCATGGCATCGCCTCAGAAGGTTTGCCCGGCGATCATGACCAGGTGCTCGACGATGGGGCCGAGTGCTAAGGCCGGGAAGAAGGTCAGGCCGCCGACGATCAGGATGGTGCCGACGAGCAGACCGACGAAGAGCGGGCCGTCCGTCGGGAAGGTGCCTGCCGAGGCCGGGACCGTCTTCTTGCCGATCAGCGAACCGGCGATGGCAAGCGCCGGGATGATGACCAGGAAGCGGCCGGCGAGCATGCCGATGCCGAGCGTCACGTTGTACCAGGGCGTGTTGCCCGTCAGTCCGCCGAAAGCCGAGCCGTTATTGGCCGCAGCCGAGGTATAGGCATAGAGGATTTCGGAGAAGCCGTGCGGGCCGGCGGTGCCGATCGAGGCGACGGCGGAGGGCAGCACCGTGGCGATCGCGGTGAAAACCAGCATGACGAGCGGCAGGCAGAGGATGGCGAGGACAGCCATCTTCATTTCCTTCGCCTCGATCTTCTTGCCGAGATATTCCGGCGTGCGGCCGACCATCAGGCCGGCGACGAAGACGGCGACGATGATGAACAGCAGGATGCCGTAGAAGCCCGCACCGACCCCGCCGACGATGATCTCGCCGAGTTGCATGTTGATCAGCGGAATGAGGCCGCCAAGCGCGGTGAACGACCCGTGCATGGCGTTGACCGCGCCGCAGGAGGCGGCGGTAGTGATGACGGCAAAGAGCGAGGAGAGGGCGACGCCGAAGCGGACTTCCTTGCCCTCCATGTTGCCACCGCCAAGACCGAAGGCGTGCATCAGCGGGTTGCCGGCCGCTTCCGCCCAATAGGTGACAACGACGCCGGCGAGGAACAGCACGCCCATCGTGGCGAGGATTGCCCAGCCCTGGCGCTGATTGCCGACCATACGGCCGAAGACATTGGTCAGCGCCGCACCGATCGCGAAGATCGAGACCATCTGGATGAGGTTGGAGATCGCATCGGGGTTTTCGAACGGATGAGCGGAATTGGCGTTGAAGAAGCCGCCGCCATTGGTGCCGAGCATCTTGATCGCAAGCTGCGAGGCGACGGGGCCGACGGCGATCGTCTGCTGCGCGCCTTCGAGCGTCGTCGCATTGACATAGGCTCCGAGTGTCTGCGGCACGCCAAGATAGACATAGACGAGCGTCAGCACGATGCAGATCGGCAGCAGCACGTAGAGAGTCGCCCTCGTCATATCGACCCAGAAATTGCCGATCGCCTTGCCCGAAGCACGCGAGAAGGCGCGGATGAAGGCGAGTGCGATCGCAATGCCGGTCGCGGCCGACACGAAGTTCTGGACGGTGAAGCCGGCCATCTGGGTGAGATAGGACATGGTGCTTTCGCCGCCGTAGTTCTGCCAATTCGTATTGGTGACGAAGCTGACGGCGGTGTTGAAGGCAAGCTCCGGCGGGACGGTCGCCATGCCGGCCGGATTATAGGGAAGCCCGGCTTGGAAGCGCTGCAGCGCATAAAGCGCGATGACGCCGAGAAGATTGAAGAGCAGCATGGCGAAGGCATAGGAGGTCCAATGCTGCTCCTCGCCTTCGCTGGTGCCGGCCGCGCGGTAAAGTCCCCGTTCGATCGGAACGAGGACGGGCGACAGGAAGGTGCGCTCGCCGCTGAAGACACGCGTCATGTAGCCGCCGAGCGGTTTGACGAGCGTAAGCACGATCCCGCAATAAAGCAGGATCTGAAGCCATCCGTTGAGGGTCATGGAGGTCAACTTTCAATACCCGGCGGCTTCTCGGTCACGTATGCGCGACCCCGGAAGCGCCGATTCTCTTCAAAAGCGTTCTGGGCGAAGCAGAGCGTAGGTGAGGTAGACGGTAAGAAACACGGTCACGGCACCGCTCAAGATATAATCGAGGGTCATCGTCGTTTCTCCGGTCAAAGCCTGTCGCAGGCTCGTGTGTAGGCAAAGCACAGCGCGAAGAATAGGATCGCGGTGCCAAGCAGAATGATATCCATCATGATCGTGACTCCTGTTGTTCTTGTTGGAGTCAGACAAGACAAAGGGCGCCATTCCCTGGGGAAGGCCGCCTTTCATGCTTTCTGGCGTGGAGATGATCGGTCGATCTCTCGGGTTTCAATATGGAGCCGGAGGCCATAAAGGTTCGAGACGGCCGGAGGGCCGTCAATATAAAAATCTTATAAATGGCTTTCAGGCAGCGAGCTAAGGATCGACCCGGAACCGGTATTGGCCTTCGGCACTGCGGCCGTCCATCGAGAGGACGCGCCAGTCGACGGTATAATCGCCGGGTGCCATGGCAGGATCGAGCGGAACCTTGAAGATCGATCCCTCAGGGCCGGAGAGAAACGGCTTGCCGGTGGGAAGCGCCGTTCCCTGTGCATTCAGCAGGACGGCAGTCGAGCGGGCAAGATCGACCGGGCCGCTGAAGGTGAGCTCGAGATTGGCCGGCACCAGCCGTTCTTCCTGCTGCGGCGGGAGCGACGCTTGCTCCAGGGCCGCAGACGCTTCACCTGCGGTGAAGAGAAGGGATGCGAACAGACAGAATGACACGATCGACTTCATGATGGTCTTCCTTATCTTGCCGATCCGCATGGGCCGGAGCCGTCATGCTTCCGCGACGCCATGCCGGCGCATGGCTAATAACGCTGCAAGCGATGATTTCGATCCCTTGTCTTTACAACAATACGTACCGGCCGCGGTTGGCGGTCTTTCGGCAGTGCGGCGATCAGGTCCACAAGCCGTTGCCAGAACTGCCGCAATGACCTTGATATCGTCGGGCCGTTGGATCGATTTCCGCCGGCATTATCGTGATTTTTCTTCATCTCTCTGCCTGTCCTCGTGGCCGGGATGCTCGAATGAAGAATGTACTCCTCGACGGTCAAGGCTGGAATCATACAGAGGTCTTGGAAGACAAATCTTTCGGATTATAGGAAATGGGCATTTCATCGCATGTTGAGCAAAAGCTTGATCTCTTCGATTGAATTGCCGCCCCTTAAAGTCTTATAGTCGCTTCAACGGCACGCGACGAACCGCGGGCACAAGGGAAGGAAACCGATCATGACCAAAGTCCGTGCGCTGGTACTGGAGCGCCAGCATGAGCTTGCGCTTCGCGATATTGATCTGCCGCTCGAAACAGGGCCGGGGCAGGTCAAGATCAAGATTCATACCGTCGGCGTCTGCGGTTCGGACGTTCACTATTATACCCATGGAAAGATCGGCCCCTTCATCGTCGACGCGCCGATGGTGCTCGGCCATGAGGCGGCGGGCACGGTGGTCGAGGTCGGGGCCGGGGTGACGCATCTGAAAGTCGGCGACCGCGTCTGCATGGAACCCGGCATTCCAGATCCGAATTCCAAGGCAAGCCGGCTCGGTATGTATAATATCGACCCGGCCGTGACCTTCTGGGCGACGCCGCCGGTCCACGGCGTGCTGACGCCTGAGGTCGTGCATCCCGCCAATTATACCTTCAAGCTGCCGGACAATGTCAGCTTCGCCGAAGGCGCCATGGTCGAGCCCTTCGCGGTCGGCATGCAGGCGGCAGCCAAAGCGAAGATTACGCCTGGGGATACCGCCGTCGTCCTCGGCGCCGGCCCGATCGGCACGATGGTAGCAATCGCCGCCTTGGCCGGCGGTTGCGCCCGGGCGATCGTCGCCGATCTCGCCCAGCCGAAGCTCGATATCGCCGCGCAATATCAGGGCGTCATTCCGGTCAATATCCGCGATAAGAACCTGAGCGAAGAGGTCGTGCGGCTGACCGACGGTTGGGGTGCCGACGTCGTTTTCGAATGCTCCGGCTCGCCGAAGGCCTGGGAGACGATCATGGCGTTGCCGCGCCCGGGCGGCGTCATCGTCGCCGTCGGTCTGCCGGTCAACCCTATCGGCTTCGATGTTTCTACGGCATCGACCAAGGAGATCCGTATCGAGACGGTGTTCCGCTACGCGCACCAGTATGAGCGCTCGATCGCGCTCCTGGCATCGGGCCGCGTCGATCTGAAGCCGCTGATATCAGAGACCTTCACATTCGCAGATTCGATCAAGGCCTTCGATCGCGCCGTCGAGGCAAGGCCGAGCGACGTCAAGCTGCAGATCGTCATGGAATAAAGGCTCTAAGCGTCGCTACGAGTGCCTGGCGCTTGGTCTCATCCTGCGAAAGGCAAGGGCCGCGGCGGCGGCGACAGCCGCGGCTCCGATAGCAATCAGCAGATGGCGGTGAAGGGAAAGGTGGCCCAATATCTGCTCGATGCCGTGCCCGAACAAATAGCCAAGCGCGGTGAAAAGCTGCCCCCAGATCAAAGCGGCGATGGCATTCAGGACGACGAATTTTCCGGTCGATATCCGCGTCGTCCCGATGACGACAGGGCTGATCGTGCGCAATCCGACGAGGAAACGAAACGCAAGGATGAAGCCGGTCGGATATTTTTCCAGAAGTTGGGTAACGCGGGCGAGCGCTGGCTTTTCCATCAGCCGGCGGACGAGGCTCCATCGGGCCGCGTAACGGCCGGCAAAGAACCAGAACTGATCGCCGGCGAAGGATCCGGCCATGGCTGCGAGCGACGCCGACCAATAGGGAAGCAACCCGCGATGAGCGACCACGCCGCCGAGAAAGGCGGCCGTTTCGCCTTCGAAGGCAGCGCCCAGAAAGATTGCCAGCAGGCCGTAATTCTCGATCAGCAGTTCGATGGACACGCGGGTTCGCCTCCAGCTCTTCCCGAGGTCAGGTCACGGCTGAACCGGCTTCAGATCGCCAAGCAGCGTCGGGATCAGCTCCGACACCGTCGGATGGATCGGCACCGCCCATTGCAAGGCGGGATAGGTGGTGCCCGCATTCATCGCGTCGATAAGCCCATGGATCACCTCGTCGCCCTCGATGCCCAAGATCGCAGCGCCGAGGATCTGCTTGGTCTCGGCATCGGCAATCACCTTCATGAAGCCCCTGGTCTCGCCGCGCTCGGTGGCGCGGCCGACGCGGCTCATCGGCCGGGTCGAGACCATGATCTTGCGCCCGACTCCCGCGCCTGTTTCTCCGTCATGCCGACGCGGCCGAGCGGCGGGTCGATGTAGAGCGCATAGGCCGGAATGCGGCTTGAGACCTTGCGGTCCTCGCCGTCGAGGAGATTGGCGGCGGCGATCTCGAAATCATTGTAGGAGGTGTGGGTGAAGGCGCCGTGGCCGTTGCAGTCGCCGAGCGCCCAGATGCCCTCGACATTGGTGGCGAGCCCGTCGTCGACGGTGATGAAGCCGCGTTTATCGGTGGCGACGCCGGCGGCATCGAGGCCGAGATCGTCGGTGTTCGGCGTGCGGCCGGTGGCGATCAGCAGATGGCTCGCATCGATTGTCGCCGAGCCGGCGGTGACGCTTACCCCGCTGCCGTTTCCGGCAAAGGCAATGTTGCCGGCATCGGTGTGCACGCCGATGCCTTCGGCACGCAGGATGTCGGCGATCGCATCCGATATATCCTCGTCCTCGCGCGATGCGAGCTTAGGGCCATGCTCGATGACGCTGACTTCGGCGCCGAAGCGGCGATACATCTGCGCAAATTCCAGCCCGATATAACTGCCGCCGATCACCGCCAGATGCCGCGGCAGCGTGTCGAGCTGGATGATCGAGGTGCTGGTGAGGTAGTCGATATCATGGATACCCGGCAGCTCGGGGATAACAGGCCGCGCGCCGACATTGAGGAAGATGCGCGGCGCAGTCAGCGTCTCGCCGTTGACGCGGACGGTCTTCGGGCCTTCGAAACGGGCATGGCCGTAGATCACGCTCATGCCGTCCATCCCGGTGAGCCAGCCGATGAGGCCGTTGCGGGCATTCATCGTCACGGTTTCGGCGCGGGCTCTGACCACCTTCATATCGATGGCGATCTCGCCGGGAATCTTGACGCCGTACGCGGCGCCGCTTCTGGCGACATGGGCGGCGCGGGCGCTGGCGACCAGCGTCTTGGTCGGCATGCAGCCGGCATTGACGCAGGTGCCACCGAGGAATTTGCGCTCGATCAGCGCCACCTTCATGCCCTTTTCCACCATGCGGGCGGCAAGCGACGGGCCGGCCTGGCCGGCGCCGATAACGATAGCGTCGAAATTTGTCATGCGACGGCTCCCACGATCAGCACCGCGCCGATGACGGCGACGGCATCCTCGATAAGGGCGGCCGGCAGGTCCTTGCCGAAGGAGGCGGCAAGCCGGCTGCGGGCGGCAGCGCCGCCATAGGTGCCCATGACGGCGCCGATCACGCCGGCTATCAGCCCGCCGAAGAGCAGGCCGCTGGCGGCCCCGATTGCAGCACCCGACAGCGCGCCTGAGACGATGCGGGCACCGAACTGCATTGGCACCTTGCGCGACGGCGTCGACGGCAGCTGGTCGGCGACCAGCTCGGTGACCGCGAGGATCGTGAAGATCCACGGCGTCCAGCGATAGCCCATGAAGGCAAGCGGCGTCTGCGACAGGTCGAACCAGCCGAGTGCTGCGCCCCAGGCGACGGCGGCCGGCGCCGTCATGGTGCGAAGGCCTGAAATGACACCAATCAGCAATGCAAGAAGCAGAAACATGCGATCCCCTCATTGCCGGCTTTGTGCCGCGAGAGGGAAGGTTGCACATTGTCAGGCGCGTGGCAATTCGCCTTGCCCTGCAAGCGAGTTAGTTCGCAAAGGCGGCGATGCCGGTGATCGCTCGACCGATGATCAGCGCGTGGATGTCGTGGGTGCCCTCATAGGTGTTGACTACTTCGAGGTTGACGAGATGACGGGCGATGCCGAATTCGTCGGAGATGCCGTTGCCGCCGAGCATATCGCGGGCCGCGCGCGCAATCTCCAGCGCCTTGCCGCAGCTGTTGCGCTTGAGGATCGAGGTCAGTTCCACCGGCGGATGTCCTTCCTCTTTCATGCGGCCGAGCCGCAGACAGCCCTGCAGTCCGAGCGAGATCTCCGCCGCCATGTCGGCGAGCTTCTTCTGGATCAACTGGTTGGCGGCGAGCGGCCGGCCGAACTGCTTGCGCTCCAGCGTATATTGCCGCGCCCTGGCGTAACAATCCTCGGCAGCACCAAGCGCGCCCCAGGCGATGCCGAAGCGGGCCGAGTTGAGGCAGGTGAACGGTCCTTTCAGGCCGGTCACGCCGGGCAGAAGATTTTCCTCGGGCACGAAGACCCCGTCCATCACCACTTCGCCGGTGATCGAGGCGCGCAAGCCGACCTTGCCATGGATGGCAGGCGCCGAAAGCCCCTTCCAGCCCTTTTCGAGGATGAAACCGCGGATAAACCCGTCCTCGGTCTTGGCCCAGACGACGAAAACATCGGCGATCGGCGCGTTCGAGATCCAGGTCTTCGAGCCGGTGAGGCTGTAGCCGCCGTCGACCTTTTTCGCGCGTGTCGCCATCGAGCCGGGATCGGAGCCGTGATCGGGTTCGGTCAGGCCGAAACAGCCGATCCATTCGCCGGTGGCGAGTTTCGGCAGGTATTTCAGCTTCTGCGCCTCAGAGCCGAAGGTGTCGATCGGCACCATGACCAGCGAGGACTGCACGCTCATCATCGAACGATAGCCGCTGTCAACCCGCTCGACCTCGCGGGCGATCAGGCCGTAGGCGGTGTAACCGAGGCCGGCGCCGCCGTAATCCGGCGAGATCGTCGGGCCGAGCAGGCCGAGTTCGCCCATTTCGCGGAAGATTTCAGGGTCGGTCTTTTCATTGCGGAAGGCGTCGAGAACGCGGGGCGCGAGCTTTTCCTGCGCATAGGCATGGGCCGTATTCTGCACCATGCGCTCCTCGTCGGTCAGTTGCTCCACCAAGCGGAACGGGTCGGCCCAGTCGAAAACCTCGCGCGTATGCTGCATGTCGGCGCCTCCTCACCCTCGACTCAGGCTTGCCTCGCTCAAGGTCGCATAAACCCGCCAGCCGACCGCGTCAACAGAAGGCCGCCTCATCGAAAAGACAGGGCGCGCCATCTTTTCAAAAGCGCCGGCATGCTCCACTTTGCCGGCGATCGATTCTGGAACGAGGAGACGGAAATGTCGTCAAGCGATCTGTTCGTATCGGCTGAAGGCGCCGAATGGGTCAATCCCGAGCCCGGCGTTACCAGGCGCATCATGACCTGTCTTCCGGAGATGATGATGGTTGAAGTCGCCTTCGAGAGCGGTGCCGTCGGTGCGGCCCATTCGCATCCGCACATCCAGGCAAGTTATGTCGCCGAGGGCAGCTTCGAGGTAACGATCGACGGCCGGACCGAGGTGCTCAAGCAGGGCGGCAGCTTCATCGTGCCCCCCAATCTCGTCCACGGCGTCAAGGCGCTGGAAAAGGGCCGACTGATCGATAGCTTCACGCCGCACCGGGCTGAATTTCTCAAATAGTCAGCTTTCGGCTTCCGAGCGACGCGCCGGGCCGGCGGGAGTGACATAGGGTGGCACGAAGCGAGCATCCTCGCCGCGCACCGCCTCGCGCAGAAAGTCGATGACGGCGCGCACCCGCGGCGCCTGTTTCAGGTCGCGGTGGCAGGTGATCCAGTAATGGCGCTTGAGGTCGACCTCCTCGGGCAGCACGCGCACGAGCTCGGGATAACGGCTGGCGAAAAAATAGGGCAGGATGCAGAGGCCGAGGCCGTTTCGGGTGGCGGTGAGCTGGGCGAAGATGCTGGAACTCTGGAATTGCGGCTTGATGCGCGGATGCACATCGCTGAGATAATCCAGGCCCGGCGCGAAAATCATTTCCTCGATATAGCTGACGAAGGGATGCTCAAGCAGGTCCTCGCGGCAGGTGATGGCAGGCGCTTTCGCCAGATAGTCGCGCGAGCCATAGATCTGCAGGTGATAATCGGTCAGCTTCTCGGCAAAATAAGGCCCACCCTTCGGCTCGTCGAGCACGACGGAAAGATCGGCCTCCTTGCGCGACAGCGACATGATCTGCTGAATCGTCACCAATTCGAGCGAGAGATGCGGATGCTGGGCGGCAAAGCGGTGCAGAACGGTCGCAAAGAAGAAATTGGCAAAACCCTCGGGCGCGCTGAAGCGCACGAGGCCGCGCTGTGCCATCGAGCCATCGGCGAGGTCGGCGCGCAGCCGCTCGGTCTCCTGCTCCATTTTCTCGGCCGTTTCGACGAAACGCGTGCCCATGGCGGTCAGCACATAACCGCGCGGATTGCGCTCGAAAAGCTTGACCTTGAGGGTGAATTCCAGCCGGTCGATGCGCCGCGAGACGGTCGCATGGCTGGAGCGCAGCTGGCGGGCCGCCGTCGACAGCTGTCCGGTGCGGGCGACGGCTAGAAAAAACTGAAGATCGTCCCAAGTAAACTGCGGCGGATTGTTCATCGCGATCCCCATCTGTTCAAAAACGAACAGATACTGTTTGGAATTAGTTGTAAACCACCCGTTGCTTCAACGCGGAATTTCCGTGATCGTAGGGAGAGGGTCCGTCGTTCTGAGGAGTGCGGCTGGCCAAATCTGAACAGAACCGCAATCTGGCTCATCTCTGGGAGGAGAGAATATGCGTAAGAATCTCGTTGCATCAGTTGCATTTCTGCTGGCGAGCAGCACCGCGGTGCTCGCGCAGAGCGCGACCGACGGCAAGGTCAAGATCGGCATCCTGAACGACCAGTCGGGCGTCTATGCCGATTTTGGCGGCAAGTCTTCCGTCGAAGCCGCCAAGATGGCGGTCGAGGATTTCGGCGGCAAGGTACTTGGTGTGCCGGTCGAGATCGTCGATGCAGACCACCAGAACAAGCCTGATATTGCCTCCAACATCGCCCGCCAGTGGTATGACACCGAGCAGGTGGATGCGATCATGGAACTGACGACCTCGTCGGTGGCGCTCGCCGTGCAGGCGATCGCCAAGGAAAAGAAAAAGATCGACATCGTCACCGGTGCGGCGACGACCGATCTGACCGGCAAGGCCTGCTCGCCCTACGGCTTCCATTGGGCCTACGACACCCATGCGCTCGCCGTCGGCACTGGCGGTGCACTGGTCAAGCAGGGCGGCGACAGCTGGTTCTTCCTGACCGCCGACTATGCTTTCGGCTATTCGCTGGAGCAGCAGACCACCGACTATGTCAAGGCGAGCGGCGGCACGGTCGTCGGCGCCGTCCGCCATCCGCTGTCGACTCAGGATTTCTCGTCCTTCCTGCTGCAGGCGCAATCCTCAGGCGCCAAGGTGATCGGCCTTGCCAATGCCGGCCTCGATACCTCGAACGCCATCAAGCAGGCGGCCGAATTCGGCATCACACAGGGCGGCCAGCATCTGGCGGCGCTGCTCTTCACGCTCGCCGAAGTCCATGGCCTCGGCCTCGAAGCGGCGCAGGGGTTGACGCTCACCGAAGGTTTTTACTGGAATCGCGACGACGAAAGCCGGGCCTTCGCCAAGAAATTCTTCGCCCGCACCGGCAAGATGCCGAATATGATCCACACCGGCACCTATTCGGCGGTGACGCAATATCTGAAGGCGGTGCAGAAGGCCGGCACCGACGAGACGGAAGCCGTCGCCAAACAGCTGCATGAAATGCCTGTCGATGACGTCTTCGGTCGCGGCGGCACGGTCGGCGCCAACGGCCGCATGATCCACGACATGTACCTGCTGCAGGTCAAGAAGCCGGCCGACAGCAAGGAGCCGTGGGACTACTTCAACGTTCTCGCCACCATTCCTGGCAAGGAAGCCTATATCGACCCCGCCAAGAGCGGCTGCGATCTGGTGAAGTGAGCGCAATGGCGGTTTCCGCGATTGAAACTAAGGAAAAACCGCGGGTGGTCTTATCCGCCCGCGGCCTGCGCCGCGATTTCGGCGGCTTCACCGCCGTCAAGAACGTCGATCTCGACGTGCATGATGCCAGCGTGCATGCGCTGATCGGCCCGAACGGCGCCGGCAAGACGACGGTCTTCAACCTGCTGACCAAGTTCCTGCAGCCGACATCGGGCACGATCACGCTGATGGGCACCGACATCACCGGAACGCCGCCCGACAGGGTGGCGCGCATGGGGCTGGTGCGCTCCTTCCAGATCTCGGCGGTCTTCCCGCATCTCTCCGTTCTCGACAATGTGCGCGTGGCGCTGCAACGGCCGAACAATCTTTCCACCCAGTTCTGGCGGCCGCTCTCGGCGCTCGACCGGCTGAACGAGCGCGCCGAGCAGCTGCTCGCCAGCGTCGGGCTTTCCAAGGAGCGCGATCATATCGCCGCCGATCTTTCCTACGGCCGCAAGCGGGTGCTGGAGATCGCCACGACGCTGGCGCTCGATCCGAAGGTGCTGCTGCTCGACGAGCCGATGGCCGGCATGGGGCTTGAGGATGTCGGCGTCGTCTCGGCGATCATCCGCGATGTCGCCCGCGACCGGGCGGTGCTGATGGTTGAGCACAATCTCTCCGTCGTCGCCAATATCTGCCAGCATGTCACCGTGCTGCAGCGCGGCGAGATCCTTGCCGAGGGCGATTATGCCACTGTCAGCCAGGACGAGCGCGTGCGCGTGGCCTATATGGGCACGGAGGAGCATTGATGGCCGCTCTCCTCGAAATTCAGGGATTGAACGCCTGGTACGGCGAAAGCCATGTCCTGCACGGCGTCGACATGCGGGTGGCCGAAGGCGAGACGATCACCATTCTCGGCCGCAACGGCGTCGGCAAGACGACGACGCTGCGCACCATCACCGGCATCGTGCGGGCCCGCAAGGGCAGGATCAGCTTTGGCGGCGGCGACATGATGCAGGTGCCGCTGCACAAGACGGCGCATCGCGGCATCGGCTTCGTGCCGGAGGAGCGCGGCATCTTCTCGACGCTCACCGTGTCGGAAAACCTGCTGCTGCCGCCTGTCGTGGCGAAAGGCGGCATGACGCTCGACGAGATCTACGAGCTCTTCCCCAATCTCTACGAACGCCGCGGCAGCCCCGGCACCAAACTGTCAGGCGGCGAGCAGCAGATGCTGGCGATCGCCCGGATCCTGCGCACCGGCGTCCGGCTGCTCATTCTCGACGAACCGACGGAGGGGCTCGCCCCGGTCATCGTCCAGCGCATCGGCGAGGTGCTGCAGACGCTGAAAGGGCGCGGCATGACGATCCTGCTCGTCGAGCAGAATTTCCGTTTCGCCAGCCGTATTGCCGATCGCTTCTATCTGATGGATCATGGGCAGATGGTGTCGGAATTCCCGGTCGGCGAACTGCCGCAGCGCATGGATACGCTGCACAAGGTTCTGGGAGTGTGACCAGATGACGATGATCTTCGGCATTCCCCTGCAGGCGCTGCTCGGCCAGCTGCTGATCGGCCTGATCAACGGCTCGTTCTACGCGCTGCTCAGCCTTGGCCTCGCCATCATTTTCGGCCTGCTCAGGGTGATCAATTTCGCCCATGGCGCGCAATATATGCTCGGCGCCTTCGTCGCATATCTGCTGCTCACCTATGCGGGCATCGGCTATTGGCCGTCGCTGATCCTGGCGCCCGTCATTGTCGGCCTTGCCGGGGCGATCATCGAGCGGCTGTTCCTGCGCCGGCTCTACGATCTCGATCCTCTCTATGGCCTGCTCTTCACCTTCGGGCTGGCGCTGGCGGTCGAAGGCACGTTCCGTTATCTCTACGGCTCCTCCGGCCAGCCCTATGCGACGCCGGCAGCACTGGCCGGCGGGGCCAATCTCGGCTTCATGTTCCTGCCGATCTATCGCGGCTGGGTGGTCGTGGTCTCGCTTGTCGTCTGCCTCGGCACATGGCTGCTGATCGAGAAGACCAAGCTCGGTGCCTATCTCCGGGCCGCCACCGAAAACGCGGTGCTGGTGCAAGTCTTCGGCGTCAACGTGCCGGTGCTGCTGACGCTGACCTACGCGCTCGGCGCCGGTCTTGCCGCCTTTGCCGGCGTGCTGGCGGCGCCGATCTACCAGGTCTCGCCGCTGATGGGCTCGAACATGATCATCGTCGTCTTCGCCGTGGTCGTCGTCGGCGGCATGGGATCGATCATGGGCGCGATCATCACCGGTTATGTGCTCGGCATCGCCGAGGGCCTGACCAAGGTCTTCTATCCCGAGGCTTCAAACATCGTGATCTTCGTCATCATGGCGATCGTGCTTCTCATCAGGCCCGCGGGCCTCTTCGGCCGGGATGCTTGACATGGCTGACATCACCGACACCATTCGAACGGAAAGAAGCCGGACCGCCCTTTCGGTCCAGGCGGGCTTCCTCGCCATCGGGCTGCTGCTGCTGCTTCTGGCGCCGTTCTTCTTCTATCCGATCTTCCTGATGAAGCTGCTGTGCTTCGCGCTGTTTGCCTGCGCCTTCAACCTGCTGCTCGGCTATACCGGCCTGCTGTCCTTCGGTCATGCCACCTTCTTCGGCGGGGCGGCCTATTTCACCGCCTATACAGTGAAGGCATGGGGCCTGCCGCCGGAACTCGGAATCCTGATCGGCGTGGCGGGTGCGGCGTTCCTCGGGTTGGTGATGGGCTTCTTCGCCATCCGCCGCCAAGGCATCTACTTCGCGATGATCACGCTGGCGCTGTCGCAGATGTTCTTCTTCTTCTGCCTGCAAGCGAAGTTTACCGAAGGCGAGGACGGCATCCAGTCGGTGCCGCGCGGCCATCTCTTCGGCTTCATCGATCTGAACAGTTCCACCAACATGTATTATTTCGTGCTTGGTGTGTTCATCGTCGGTGTGCTGATCATCTGGCGTTTCATCAACTCGCCCTTCGGCATGATCCTCAAATCGATCCGTGAGAACGAAAACCGGGCGATCTCGCTCGGTTATTCCGTGGCGCGTTACAAGCTCGGCGCCTTCGTCATGTCGGCAGCGCTTGCGGGGCTGGCGGGCGCGGTGAAATCGATCGTCTTCCAATTCGCGACCCTGACCGACGTCGCCTGGCAGATGTCGGGCGAGGTGATCCTGATGACACTGCTCGGCGGCATCGGCACGCTGATCGGCCCGCTCTTCGGCGCCGGGCTGGTGGTGGCGCTGGAAAATTACCTCGCCACCTCGGAATTCCCGGTGACGATCATCACCGGCATCGTCTTCATGATCTGCGTGCTGATCTTCCGCCGCGGCATCATCGGCGAATTCTACGCTTCGCGGCTGGGGCGGAAGCTGGGCTTCGTCTATCGCCGCTGAACGGGCGGACCTCTTCCCGTCCGCGGGGAGGGGAAGCGGCAAGCATCTGGAGTTCGTGCAGGGCACACATGGATCGTTACGACTATATCATCATCGGGGCGGGCAGTGCCGGCTGCGTGCTGGCCAACCGGCTGTCGGCCGATGGCCGGAGCCGGGTGCTGCTGCTTGAAGCCGGGGGCAGCGACAATTACCATTGGATCCACATCCCGGTCGGTTATCTCTATTGCATCAACAATCCGCGCACCGACTGGTGTTTCACCACCGCGCCGGAAGCCGGATTGAACGGCCGGGCGCTGAGCTACCCCCGCGGCAAGGTGCTCGGCGGCTGCTCGTCGATCAACGGCATGATCTATATGCGCGGCCAGGCGCGCGATTACGATCTCTGGCTGCAGATGGGCTGCAGCGGCTGGGGCTGGGACGATGTCCTGCCCTTCTTCCGCAAGTCCGAGGATTTTTATCGCGGCGAAGACGAGATGCACGGCGCCGGCGGCGAATGGCGCATCGAGAGAGCGCGGGTGCGCTGGGCGGTGCTCGATGCCTTTCAGCAGGCGGCGAGAGAAGCCGGCATTCCGGAGACGGCGGATTTCAACCGCGGCAGCAACGAGGGTTCCGGCTATTTCGACGTCAACCAACGTTCCGGCATTCGCTGGAACACCTCCAAAGCCTTCCTGCGCCCGGCGCGCAAGCGCTCCAACCTGAGCGTTCTGACCAAGGCGCAGGTCCGGCGGCTGCTGGTCGAGGAGGGGGCCGTCGCCGGTGTCGAATTCCAGCACGATGGCGTGGCGAAACGTGCCTATGCGGGCAAGGAAACCATCCTTTCGGCCGGGTCGATCGGTTCGCCGCATATTCTGGAGCTCTCAGGGATCGGCAGGGGCGAGGTTCTCCAGCGGGCGGGCGTCGATGTCATCACCGAGGTGAAGGGCATTGGCGAGAACCTGCAGGACCATCTGCAACTGCGGCTCGCCTATAAGGTGACCGGCGTTCCGACACTGAACGAGAAGGCGACGAAGCTGATCGGCAAGGCGGCGATCGGGCTCGAATATCTCGTCCGCCGCTCCGGGCCGATGGCGATGGCGCCGAGCCAGCTCGGCATCTTCACCCGCTCGGGCCCGGACCGGGAAACGCCCGACCTGCAATATCACGTACAGCCGGTCTCGCTGGAGAAGTTCGGCGATCCCGTCCATCCGTTCCCGGCGATCACGGCCAGCGTCTGCAATCTGAGGCCGGAAAGCCGGGGCTCGGTACACCTGTCGAGCCCGGATTTTGCCGCGCAGCCGACGATCAGCCCAAGGTACCTCTCGACGCAGCGCGATCGTGACATAGCTGTCCGTTCGATACGGTTGACGCGCAGGATCGTCGCGCAGCCTTCCTTCGCGAGGTTCCGGCCGGAGGAATTCAAGCCCGGTCCCGCCTATCAGACCGAAGTCGATCTGGAGCGGGCGGCGGGCGATATCGGCACGACGATCTTCCATCCCGTCGGCACCTGCCGCATGGGCGCCGACAGGGACAGCGTCGTCGATCCGCGGCTGAGGTTCCGGGCGCTCGGCAAGCTCAGGATCGCCGATGCCTCGGTGATGCCGTCGATCACCTCGGGCAATACCAATTCGCCGACGATCATGATCGCCGAAAAGGCAGCGGCGATGATCCTCGAAGACAATCGATAGGAGAAGACCATGGCAAGGATCGCATTCATCGGGCTTGGCAACATGGGCGGGCCGATGGCGGCCAATCTCGTCAAATCGGGTCACGAGGTCCTCGGCTTCGATCTCGCGGCCTCGGTGCTGAAGGCGGCTGAGGCGGGCGGCGTCAAGCCGGCAAGCCATGCCAGCCAGGCGGTCAAGGACGCGGAGATCGTCATCACGATGCTGCCGCAGGGCAGGCACGTGCTGACGGCCTGGACCGATATCCTGCAGGCCACGGCGCAGGGCACGCTTGTCATCGATTGCTCCACCATCGACGTCGACAGCAGCCGCAAGGCGCATGAGATGGCCAAGGCCGCAAGCTGCCTGTCGCTCGACGCGCCCGTCTCCGGCGGCACCGGCGGGGCGAGCGCCGGCACCCTGACCTTCATGGCGGGCGGCTCGGACGAGGCCTTCGCCAGGGCGAAACCCATTCTCGAGGCGATGGGCAAGAAGATCGTCCATTGCGGCGAGGCCGGTGCCGGCCAGGCGGCAAAGATCTGCAACAACATGATCCTCGGCATCTCGATGGTCGGCGTATGCGAGGCCTTCGTGCTCGCCGAAAAACTCGGCCTCTCGCATCAAGCGCTGTTCGACGTCGCCTCGACTTCATCCGGCCAGTGCTGGTCGATCAATACCTATTGCCCGGTGCCCGGGCCGGTGCCGACCTCGCCGGCCAACAACGACTACAAGCCGGGTTTTGCCGCGGCACTGATGCTGAAGGATCTGAGACTGTCGCAGGAGGCAGCGCTGGCGAGCGGCGCGTCAACGCCGATGGGTGCCGAAGCGGCCCAGCTTTTTGCGCTCTTCGAAAAGCAGGGTAACGGCGGACGGGATTTCTCCGCCATCATCGAGATGTTTCGGGAAAAGCCGTAAACGAAACCTACAGGAGATAGCTGACCGGCTCGTTTCGAACCGGATGGGGAAAGACGCCCATGCCGACGCCGAAAATCGAGTGCAGCTTGTCAGCCTGCATGATCTCGCCAGGCGTGCCTTCGGCGGTGATCTGGCCGCGGTTGAGCGCGACGATCGCGTCGCAATAGCGTGCGGCGAGGTTGATATCGTGCAGCACGATGATAACGGTCAGCCCGCGTTCGTGGCTGAGCTCCTGCACCAATGAGAGGACGCTTGCCTGATGGGCAAGGTCGAGCGCGGAGGTGGGCTCGTCGAGCAGCAGGCAGCGGGCGTCCTGGGCGAGCATCATGGCGATCCAGGCGCGCTGACGCTCGCCGCCGGACATGTTGGCGACGAGACGGTCGGCAAAATTCTCGAGCTCGGTACGGACGATCGCGTCCTCGACCTTGTTACGATCGGTGGCGGTGAAGCGGCCGAGCGTGCCGTGCCAGGGAAAACGGCCAAGCGCGATCAGTTCCCGCACGGTCATCCCATCGGTTGCCGGCGTGAATTGCGGCATGTAGGCGATATGCCGGGCAAACTCGCGGGCGCCCCAATCACCGGCCGGCTTGCCGCCGAAGGCGATGGCGCCGGATTTCGGCGCGACCTGGCGGGCGATGATCTTCAAAAGCGTGCTTTTGCCGGAGCCGTTCGGCCCCACCAGACCGTAGATACGGCCCTGCTCGAGCGTCAGGTCGATGCCACGCAGGATGGATTTCGGCCCGATGGCATATTCGATTCCCGACAGGGCAAGGAAAGGCGAAGGCATGGTCTGCTCCGGGTTCGGTGTCGCACGGGTTCGGGGAGGGCGAACTCTCCCTTTCCTTGCAAAACTAAACCGGAATTGTCAACTTACGCTTCGGACATTAACCCTTCGACACGGAGAAGTGCAGTTTGCTGTCCCCGAACAGGATGTCGATCTCGCCAGGTTCGGTCAGTTCGATCGCGCCGCTCAACGTACCTGTGGTGATCAGCGCGCCTGCCTTCAGCGATGTCTCGGGGCGCAGACCGTCATTGGCGTAATCGACCAGCCAGGTGAGAACGTCACCCTTCGGATGCTGGGCCGGACCGTCATAGATCGTGCGGCCGCCATGGGTGACCTTGAGCGGCGTGCCGACGGCGGTATCGACGGCGCTTTTGTCGAGCTGCGGGCCGAGGACGTAGCCGCTGTTGCCGAGGCGGTCTGATGTAAACAGCAGAAAGGAGACGCTGCCGCCTTCCTTGACGGCGCTGACCAGCAGCTCGGCGCCGAGATGGACAGCGGAGATCGCCTCGACCGTGTCGGCGCGGCTATAGGGAGTGCCGGTGCGGATCGGCAGATCCTTGCCAAGGCGCACGGCGATCTCGGTTTCGAATTTCATGCCCGGATACCAGGGGATGCTGGCGCTCGAGGCGGCCTCGGCATAGGGATGCAGCGGTGCGGTGACCGCCTGGCCCTGCGGCGAGACCGTCACCTTCCAGGCATTGCTGGAGATGTCGTCGGCGGAAGTCAGGAAATTCTGCGCCTCCATCGCCTGATGCAGATCGGCCGGCAGCGTGAAAGTGCCGGTTTCCTCCTGCCTGCCGGCCTGGCGCAGGCTATGAAGCCGGGCCGCGAGCCCGCGCGGATCGAATGTCTCTGTCATGCTGTCTCCTCGAATTGATTTTCGAGGGGCACACTAACCGCAAGGCAGGGGGGAGCAAGGACGTTGTTGAGCCGTATTTGGAAAAGCTCTTATTCCATCGCCGCGTACCAGCGATCGCGATAGGCGGCCAGCTCCGCGATCTCGGCAGGCGGAACACGCGTTTCGGCGCCGGATACCGGCCGGATGCCGGTGAGAAGGGCGGCACCCTGGCTGGTGCCGGTCGAGCCGGGAAGGGCGAGGACCTCGCGGCCGGCAAGCGCCGCAAGCAGCTTCAGATAGGTCTCGTTGAGCGCAAAGGGACCCTCGACGATAACCGGGCCTTTGGCGCCGATCAGTCCGAGACAGGCATCGGTCATCAAAGCGAGATAGAGGCAAGCGGCGGCGTGGCGCTCCTCGCGGCTCGCTCCTTCGGCGCCGATCCAGCGGCTTGCCTTGCCGGGAAAAGGTCCGGAGCCGGGGGCCATGTTAGGCAGCAGCATCACGCCCTTTTCGATGGCTGGGCCGATCGCCGCCTGGGCGGCCTTTTCACCGACGGGACCGATCTCGGCCGAAAGGATTTCGAACTCCCGCCCGCCCATGAAACGCGAGGAGGGGACGGCCCGGCCATAGGCATCGACATTGGCGAGCGCATCGCGTTTGGCATCGAGGTGATCGAGATCGCCGCCGACGCCGAAATTGATGACCCAGGTGCCGGTGGAGACGACGGCGAAGGGGGCTTCCCGATGGACCAGATGCGGCAGCAGCGAGGCGTTGGAATCGTGAATGCCGCAATAAACCCGCACCGGCGCGGCAAGCCCGAGCTCTTCGGCGATCCCGGGCAGGACCGGGCCGAGCGCATCGAAGGCGGAGCGGATCGGCGCCATCAGCGCGCGGATGCCGAGCCTGTCGACGAGCGACGAATAGTCTGATGTTTTCGGGTTCCAGAGGTCGGTGTGGCAGCCGAGCGAGGTCAGCTCGTTGGCGGCGACACCGGTCAGCCGCGCCGTCCAATATTGCGCATAGGTGAGAATAGTCGCGACCTTGGCGAATGCCTCGGGGAAGGCGCTCTTCTGGTAGTGCAGCTGTGCGCCGACATTGAGGCCCATCGTAAGCCGCGGCGAGAAGGTTTCGTCGAAGGCGGGACGCAAGGCCGTATAGGCATCGCGGATTTCCTCGGGGTATTCATGTTCGTAGTCGATCACAGGCATGGCGAGTTCACCGTGCCGATCGAGCAGGGCGGCTGCGGCGCCGTGGGTGGTGATCGAAATGGCGTCGAAGCCCGGTTCCCTCGCCAGGCGCTTCAACGCATCGAGCGCGAAGGACCAGAGCGCCTCTATGTCGTAATGCGGGTAGGGGCCGGTCTTTATCGTAACGTTCGGCCGTTTCAGCACGGCGATCTCGGCGCCCGTCCCGCTGTCGAGCACGACAACCTTGGCATTGGTCTTGCCGATGTCGAGTACGGCGATGCGGCGATAGGAGGGAGCGGTCATGGCATATGGAAGAGGGTGACGAGGTCGCTTTGAACAGGCGAATTATCCGGATTTACAGCCATGATGTCGGCCATGTGTGCCCACCATTTCTTCATGACCGGATGTTCCGGCAGGCTCGCCATGGTGTGGTCGGCCGGCCGCGTCAACACGCCGAACAGGGTATTGGTCTGACGGTCGAGATGGATGGAATAGTCGCTGGCCCCCGACTGATGCAGGAGATCGACCAGTTCCGGCCAGATTTCGTCATGCCGCTTGCGGTATTCGGCTTCCATGCCGGGATTGAGCTGCATCTTGAAGGCGTGTTTTTCCAAAGTCATCGGGAACTCATGAGCTTGATGCGGCGGGCGATGATCGGGATGGCAATGGTGATGATGAGGAGCAGGCCGATGAAGATCGACATGACGATGCCGGGCACGTTCAGCAGGCCGAGGCCGAAGGTGACGAGGCCCATGACGAAGGCGGCGATGACGACGCCGCCGATCGTGCCGGAGCCGCCGAGGATCGAGATGCCGCCGAGCACGACCATGGTGACAACCTCGAGCTCCCAGCCTTGCGCGATCGACGGCCGGGTCGAGCCGAGGCGCGAGGTCAGACAGACGGCGGCGATGCCGCTCATGATGCCGGTCAGCAGGAAGAGGATGAATTTGACGCGCTCGACCGGGATGCCGGAGAAGCGGGCGGCAAAGTCGTTATTGCCGATCGCATAGACCTGCCGGCCGAAATTCGTCGCATGCAGCAGAATGGCGAAGGCGATCGCCAGCACGATGAACAGCACGAATTCGAAGGAGAATACCCAGACGACATAACCCTGGCCGAAATAGGCGAAGTCGGCGGGATATTTGCCATAGGCCTGATCGCCGAGCACGATATAGGAAATGCCGCGGAAAAGACTCATCGTACCGATGGTGACGACGATTGACGGCAGTTTCAGCACCGAGACCAGGACGCCGTTGAAGGTGCCACAGACAAGGCCGGTGCCGATGCCGATCAGCACCAGGCCCGGCGTGCCGATGCCGAACTGGGCTGCCGCCCCCATCGCCGTCGAAGCGAGCGCGATGATCGCAGCGACCGACAGGTCGATTTCGCCCGAGATGACGAGCAGCGCCATGGCGAAGGCGATCATCGCCTTTTCCGTGAAGTTGAAGGTGGCGTCCGAGAGGTTCCAGGCATCGAGGAAATAGGGCGAGGCCAGGGAATTGAAGATGAAGATCAGGACGGCGACGCCAAAGAGCAGCACTTCCCAGCTGGCGACGATGCGCCGCAACGGCGTGCCGAGGCGATCGGGGATGACCCGCTTTTCGGGTGTGGACACGGTGCTCATGCTGCGGCCCCCGTTCTGATCTCGGCTGCGGCGCGGTCGCGCAGGATGATGCGGCCCCGGTTGCGTTCACGCCGGGCGTTGAAGGCGACGGCGAGAATGATGACGGTTCCGGAGATCGCCATCTGGGTGAAGGGTGAAATGCCGATCACCGGCAGCGCATTCTTGATGACGCCGAGGAAGAGCGCGCCGAGCACAGTGCCGGCGACCGAGCCGACGCCGCCGGCAATCGATATGCCGCCGATGACGCAGGCAGCCACGCTGTCGAGCTCGAAGCCGTTGGCGATATCGACATAGGCGACGGCATAACGCGATACCCAGAGATAGCTCGAAAGCCCGGCGAGCGCCCCTGACAGAACGAAGGCGAGGAATTTTGTCCAGCCCGTATCGATGCCGGCATAGACGGCGGCGGTCGGATTGCCGCCGGTCGCATAGGCCGAGCGGCCGAACTGGGTATATCGAAGCAGCACATACATCAGCAGCACGATGATAATGCCGACCCAGCCGAGCACGGGCAGACCGAGGATCGGCGTGCGCGGCACGGACAGGAAGATCGGCGTCATCTGGTGGGCGTTGACCCAGGCTCCGCCCGAGAGCACGAAGGCCATACCGCGATAGATGGTGAGCGTGCCGAGGGTGACGACGATCGGCGGGATTTCCAGCGCCCAGACGAGAAAGCCGTTGATCGCGCCGAGACAGGCGCCGATGACGATAGCCATCAGGATCAGCACGACGAGCGGCAGATCGGGATGGGCGGCATTCATCATCGCGATCGCCATGCCGGTAAAGGCGAGATTGGCGGCGACCGACAGGTCGATCGATTTCGTCAGGATGACCGTCATCTGCGCCAGCGCCAGGATGATCAGGATCGAGGTGTCGTTGAAGATCCCGGCGAGATTGTCCGGTGTGGCGAAATCGGCTGCCCGCGTCGAAAAGATCGCGATCATCACGACGATGATGAGGAACAGCAGGGTTTCGCGTTTTCTGATCAGTCTTGCCATACTTCTACCTCATGCATTGCCGGTGGCGGCGCGCACCAGCGCTTCCGGCGACAGTTCGGCCCGCTCGAAAATTCCGGCGGCGAGCCCTTCCTTCATCACCAGAACCCGGTCCGACATGCCGATGATCTCGGGCAGTTCGGAAGAGACCATGATGATCGACAGGCCCTCGGCGGCAAGTTCGCTGATAAAGCCGTGCACGGCCGCCTTCGAGCCGATGTCGATGCCCTTTGTGGGTTCGTCGAGAATGATCACCTTCGGCGACGTCGCCAGCCATTTGCCGATGACGACTTTCTGCTGGTTGCCGCCCGACAGCGTGCCGACCGGCACGGAAAGCGCGGCGGCGCGCAGATCCAGCCGCTCGGCATATTTGCGCGCAAGCGCGAATTCTTCCGCCGCTCTCAGAAAGCCGCGGCGCGAGGTGCGGGTGAGCGAGGGCAGCGTCATGTTCTGGAAGATCGGCATCGGCAGTGCCAGCCCGTGCCGGCCGCGTTCTTCCGGCACATAGACGATGCCGGCGCGGATCGCATCCTGTGGCGAATGGATGGTGATCTCGCGGCCTTCGAGCATCATCGTGCCGCAGAGCGGCCGGGTGATGCCGAAGAGGGATTGGGAGAGTTCCGAGCGGCCGGCGCCGATCAGCCCGTAAATGCCGAGAATCTCGCCCTTGCGCAGGGTGAAGGAAATGTCGCGGAATTCGGTGCGGTGGCTGTAGTTGCGGATTTCCAGCACCGGGCCGCCAATGGCGACATTGATCTTCGGGAAAGCGTTCTCGACGTCGCGGCCGACCATCATGCGGACGATCTCGTCCTGCGGCGTGTCCTTGAGCCGGCCCTGGCCGATGGCGCGGCCGTCGCGGAAGACGACGAAATCGTCGGCGATTTCGTAAACCTCATCGAACTTGTGGCTGATGAAGAGGATCGCCTTGCCCTGTTCCTTCAGGCCCCGGACAATGCGGAAGAGATCGTCGATTTCCTTGCGGGAAAGGGCGGCCGTCGGCTCGTCCATAATGACGATGCGGGCCTCGATCGACAGAGCGCGGGCGATCGCCACCAGATGGCGCTGCGCAATGGAGAGGTCCTTGAGCCGGATGGTCGGATCGATATTGCTTTCGAGCGCGGTCAGCAGCGTCTTCGAGCGGTTGTTCATCGCCTGCCAGTCGATGGTGCGCAGGCGCGTGCGCGGCGCATGGCCGAGGAAGATGTTTTCGGCAACCGTCAGCTCGTCAAAAAGCACGGTTTCCTGATGGATGGCGGTGACGCCGGCATCGATTGCCGCCTGGGCGCTGGCAAAACTCGTCGGCCGGCCGTCGACCAGGATCTCGCCTTCGTTCGGCCGGTAGATGCCGGTCAGGATCTTGACGAGCGTCGATTTGCCGGCACCGTTTTCGCCGATCAGCGCCGTCACCGTGCCGGGATGAAGGGCGATGCTGACATTGTCGAGCGCTTTCACGCCCGGAAAGATCTGGGAGATGCCGCGCATTTCCAGAATGGCGGGCGCATCGCCGGTTTTGCTGTCCGTGACGGTTTGTTGAAAGGCGGCGTTCATCAGATTTCTACCAAATGTCGAAAGGGAAATCCCGGCGGCAAGGCCGCCGGGATCTTATTCGTCGGCTGTGGATCAGAAGACCTTGGAGAACTGGTCGATGTTCGCAGCATTGTAGACGAAGGGATCGGCCATAGCGGCTTCGCCGTTGTCGCCGATCTTGATCTTGCCCATGCGGCCGGCTTCGATTTCGCTGCCCGGCTTGCCATCGGCATCACCCTTTGCCAGGTGATAGGCGATCTGGGTTGCGGAGTAGCCGAGGTCGATCGGGTTCCAGATGGCGAATTCCTTGGTGGCGCCCGACTTGATCGCGCCGGCCATTTCGGACGGCAGGCCGAGGCCGGTGACGTAGACCTTGCCGACGAGACCCTTGTCTTCGACGACCTTGGAAGCGGCGAGAACGCCGACCGTCGTCGGAGCGACGATGACCTTGACGTTCGGGTTCGACTTCAAGAGGCCTTCGGCTTCACGATAGGACTTGTCCGAGAGGTCGTCGCCGTAAACCGTGGTGACGAGGTTGAGACCCGGGAAATCCTTGAGCTGCTTCTTCATCTGGTCGATCCAGATGTTCTGGTTGGTCGAGGTGGTGGTTGCCGACAGGATGGCGAAGTCACCCTTGCCGCCGTCGAGATGGTCCTTGACGAGCGTCAGGCACATCTTGCCGATCAGCTCGTTGGACGAAGGGTTGAGCTGCAGGATACGGCCTTCCGGCGCAACGCCCGAATCCCAGGAGATGACCTTGATGCCGCGCTGGGTCGCCTTCTTCAGTGCGGGGACAAGTGCATCCGGATCGTTGGCCGAGACGGCGATGGCGTCGACGCCCTGGGCGATCAGCGAGTTGATGACTTCGATCTGGCCTTCGGCCGTCGTCGAGGTCGGGCCGGTGTAGATCACTTCTACGCCGCCGAGTTCCTTGGCGGCTTCCTGGGCGCCCTTGTTGGCGGCGTCGAAGAAGCCGTTGCCGAGCGATTTGACGACGAGGCCGATCTTGATGTCCTTGGCGCTGGCAGTGCCGGCCATCATAGCGACGGCAAGCGCTGCGCCGAGCGCCAGTGTCTTTGCGAATTTCATGTCACTTTCCTCCCATTAAGATTTAGACTTCCACACCTCGGCGGCGCCTCATGCGACCGACGAGGAATCCTCCTTCGCAAGCTGCGCCACCGGGGTCGCGACAACCAGCCGGACACCGGCATTCTCGACCATGCGAGCTGCCTCTTCCGAAATCCCGTCATCGGTGATGATCGCAGAGACGCGGTCGAGCGCGCAGAGAATGAGGCTCGACCGGCGATTGAATTTGCTTGAATCGACCATGACGACGAGTTCGTCGGCCTGGTGCATCAGCTTCTGCTCGCTCTGAATGATGAGGGCGTCCGCCTCCATGATGCCGAGCGGGCCGACGCCCTGGGCGCCGATGAACATGCGTCGCGCATAAAAATTGCGGATCGCGTCATTGTCGAAAGGCGACAGGATGAGGCTCTGCTCGCGATAGATCGCGCCGCCCGGCACCGTCACCGTGTTTTTGGAATGTTTGACCAGATGTTCGGCGATGGCAAAAGAATTGGTCATCACCTGCAGGCGATGGCCGGCCATGTAATGCACCATCTGGAAGGTTGTCGTGCCGCCGTTGATGATGATGGCATCGCCCGCTTCGCAGAGATCGACAGCTGCGCGGGCAATTGCACGTTTTTTATCGATGTTGACTGATTCTGAAACCCGGAAGGGCCGGCCGGCGAGATTGCCGAGCTGCGGCGGATGCACCGCTTCGGCGCCGCCGCGGACGCGACGGATCTTGCCCTGCACATGAAGAGCCGCAATGTCGCGCCGGATCGTCGCTTCGGAAGCTTCCGTCAGCTCGGCAATGTCCTGGATCGTCACCACCGACTTTTCCTGAACAGCGCTTAAGATGATGCGATGGCGTTCGCGTTCGTGCATTGGGCTCCTCCTCTTGTCACATTTATTTCGCATCCCTTAATGACTGTCAATCACAAACGATCATAAATTTTCATATTGCGATGCAGCATAATCGAATATGATCGTTTTCGATTGACAAGCACACTTTTGATGCGCGATACCGTGAGCGAAAGGGCGCGCTGATCGCGGCCCCTGACAAGCCTATATGGGAGGATGATATGGCGGCGAACGTCCGGCTTCTGGATAACCGGTGGGATGATGCATATGCGGCAGGCCTCGATGAGCCCGGCAAGCTGCTCTATCGCTCCAACCTGCTCGGCGCCGACAAGCGCATCACCAATTACGGCGGCGGCAACACCTCGGCGAAGGTGATGGAGACCGATCCGCTGACCAGCGGCACGGTCAAGGTGCTCTGGGTCAAGGGCTCCGGCGGCGATGTCGGCACCATCAAGCTCGACGGCTTTGCCACACTCTACCAGGACAAGCTGGAAGCGCTGAAATCAATCTATAAGGGCGTCGAAGACGAGGACCGCATGGTCGGCTTCCTGCCGCATTGTACCTTCAACCTCAATGCCCGCGCCGCTTCGATCGACACGCCGCTGCACGGCTTCGTGCCGTTCACCCATGTTGATCACATGCATCCCGACGCCATCATCGCCATTGCCGCATCGAAGAATTCCAAAGAGCTGACGCAGCAGATCTTCGGCGCCGAGATTGGCTGGCTGCCCTGGCGCCGTCCGGGCTTCCAGCTCGGCCTCGATCTCGAAGCCTTCGTCAAGGCGAACCCGAATGCCAAGGGCGTCGTGCTCGAAAGCCACGGCCTCTTTACCTGGGCTGATGATGCCAAGGCCTGCTACGAGCTGACGCTCGATATCATCAACAAGGCGATCGTCTGGTTTGCCGAAAAGACTGAAGGCAAGACGATTTTCGGCGGTGCCGTCGCTGAGAGTTTGCCGGTTGCCGAACGCCGCGCCATCGCTGCCCGGCTGATGCCTGAGATTCGCGGCCGCATCGGCAAGCAGGAGCGCAAGCTCGGTCATTTCGACGATCAGGACGCCGTGCTCGAATTCGTCAATTCGAAGGATTTGCGCCCGCTCGGCGCGCTCGGCACCAGCTGCCCCGATCATTTCCTGCGCACCAAGATCCGCCCGCTGATCGTCGATTTCGATCCCGCCAAGCCGGATGTCGACGCGATCGTTGCCGGCCTCGACCAGGCGCTGGAGGATTACCGCGCCGATTACGCCCGCTATTACAACGACTGCAAGCATGACAATTCGCCCGCCATGCGCGACGCCAATCCGGTCATCTTCCTCGTTCCCGGCGTCGGCATGCTGTCCTTCGCCCGCGACAAGGCGACGGCGCGCATCGCCAGCGAATTCTATGTCAACGCCATCAACGTCATGCGCGGCGCTTCGACGGTCTCGGAATATCAGGGCCTGCCGGAGCAGGAAGCCTTCGATATCGAATACTGGCTTCTCGAAGAGGCCAAGCTGCAGCGCATGCCGAAGCCGAAGAGCCTCGCCGGCCGAGTGGCCTTCGTCACCGGCGGCGCCGGCGGCATCGGCCGGGCGACCGCTGCGCGCCTCGTCGGCGAGGGCGCCTGCGTGGTGCTTGCCGATATCGACCAGGCGGCGCTTGAGGGCACCGAGGCCGATTTCGTCAAGAAGTTTGGCGCCGACGCGGTGCGCAGCGTCCGGCTTGACGTCACCAAGGAAGATGCGGTGATCGCCTCCTTTGCGGAAGCCTCGGTCGAATTCGGCGGCATCGATATCCTCGTCTCGAATGCTGGCATTGCCTCCTCCGCGCCGATCGAAGCCACCGAGCTTGCGACGTGGAACCGCAATATCGATATTCTGGCGACCGGCTATTTCCTGGTTTCGCGCGAAGCCTTCCGCCTGTTCCGCCGTCAGGCGCTCGGCGGCAACATCGTCTTCGTCGCCTCGAAAAACGGTCTCGCCGCTTCGCCGAATGCCGCTGCCTATTGCACCGCAAAGGCCGCCGAGATCCATCTCGCCCGCTGCCTGGCGCTGGAAGGTGCCGATGCCGGCATCCGCGTCAACACGGTCAACCCGGATGCGGTGCTGCGCGGTTCGAAGATCTGGAGCGGCGAATGGCGCGAGCAGCGCGCCGCCTCCTCGAAGATCGAGGTGGATGATCTCGAGGAACATTACCGCAAGCGTTCGATGCTGAAACTCAACGTGTTTCCGGAGGATATCGCCGAGGCGATCTATTTCCTGGCATCGGACCTTTCGGCAAAATCGACCGGCAATATCATCAACGTCGATGCCGGCAACGTGCAGAGCTTTACGCGGTAATTTTGATCGGCGGCGGATGCGTCTGCCCCTCACCCTAACCCTCTCCCCGTCGTGACGGGGAGAGGGACTTGCCCAACGAAATGTTGGAGTGGGACGGAGACGATGCGCCACACCCCTTCTCCCCGTCTGAACGGGGAGAAGGTGCGGGCAGGCGGATGAGGGGCGGCCCAACGGCGGTCCCAATGTAGAAATTGCATCAGTGGGAGGAAAGAATGGCCGAGTTCAGGATCGCGCAGGATCTCATCGCGACGGATAACGACAAGCGGGCGACCGCACTGAAAGCCGATTACGAGGCGCTGGGTGCGAACCTTGACCGCCGCGGCGTCGATATCGAGGCAATCACCCGCAAGGTCGCGGAATTTTTCGTCGCCGTTCCCTCTTGGGGTGTCGGCACCGGCGGCACGCGTTTTGCCCGCTTTCCCGGCACGGGCGAGCCGCGCGGCATCTTCGACAAGCTCGACGATTGCGCCGTCATCAATCAGTTGACGCAGGCGACACCGAATGTCTCATTGCATATTCCCTGGGACAAGGCGGATGCCAAGGAATTGAGGGCCAGGGGCGATGCGCTCGGCCTCGGTTTCGATGCGATGAATTCGAACACTTTCTCTGATGGGCCGGGACAAGCCCATTCCTACAAATACGGCTCGCTCAGCCACACCGACGCGGCGACGCGGGCACAGGCGGTCGAGCACAATCTCGAATGCATCGAGATCGGCAAGGCACTCGGGTCGAAGGCGCTGACCGTCTGGATCGGCGACGGCTCGAACTTCCCCGGCCAGAGCAATTTCACCAAGGCGTTCGAGCGTTACCTCGCCTCGATGGCTGACATTTACCAGGCGCTGCCCGACGATTGGAAGCTGTTCACCGAGCACAAGATGTACGAGCCGGCCTTCTATTCGACGATCGTGCAGGATTGGGGCACCAACTATCTGATCGCCCAGACGCTCGGTCCCAAGGCTCATTGCCTCGTCGATCTCGGCCATCATGCGCCGAACACCAATATCGAGATGATCGTCGCCCGGCTGATCCAGTTCGGCAAGCTCGGCGGCTTCCACTTCAACGATTCGAAATATGGCGACGACGATCTCGATGCCGGCGCGATCGATCCCTATCGGCTGTTTCTCGTCTTCAACGAGTTGGTCGATGCCGAGCAGCGTGGGGTCAACGACTTCAACCCGGCCCATATGATCGACCAGTCGCATAATGTCACCGACCCGATTGAGAGCCTGATCAACAGCGCCAACGAAATCCGCCGCGCCTACGCGCAGGCGCTGCTCGTCGACCGCAAGGCGCTGTCCGGCTATCAGGACGACAATGACGCGTTGATGGCGTCGGAAACGCTGAAGCGCGCCTATCGCGCCGATGTCGAGCCGATCCTCGCCGAAGCCCGGCGCAGGTCCGGCGGCGCGATCGACCCGATCGCGGCCTATCGCGCCAGCGGCTACCGCAAGAAGGTTGCGGCCGAGCGCCCGGCTTCGGTTGCTGGCGGCGGCGGTATCATCTGAACTTCAGTCGCCGGCAGCGTAGGGGTGATTCGCTGCCGGCAACCGCATCTACGGCTTCCAGGCGCCGGCGATCTGCCGTGTGGCGATGTTCAGCCGATTCCAGACATTGATATTGGCGATGGCGATGACGAGGGCCGCGAGGCTCTTGCCGTCATAGTGCCGGGTCGCCTCGTCCCAGATCTCGTCGGGCACGGGGTCGGAACGGTCGCTGGTGCGGGTCACGGCCTCGGTCAGCGCAAGGGCTGCCCGCTCGGCACCGCTGAAATAGGGCGTGTCGCGCCAGGCGCTGACGGCAAAAAGCCTTTCATCGGTCTCGCCGAGCTTCTTGGCGATGCGCGGATGACCGTCGATGCAGACGCTGCAGCCGTTGATCTGGCTGGCGCGCAGATTGACGAGTTCCAGCAGCTTCGGCGAAAGGCCAGCCTCGGCCGGCACCTTCGCAAGCGCCGTCAGCGCCTGCATGGCGGCGGGAAGCACCAGGGCGGGATTTCCCATTCTCTCCTGCATGACCAATTTTTCCTGCATGATATGTCTCCTCGATGCATTTTGCTCTTCGACGATCCGCCGGCGCTGTCACACCGGCCGGGTTTCATTCGTCATGGGCTTGACGGAACGCAGCGAAGGAATGTGACGGATGAACGAGAAAAAATGGCTGGCCGATCAATTCGAGGCGAACCGGGCGCATCTGCGGGCGGCGGCCTATCGCATGCTCGGCTCGCGCAGCGAGGCTGAAGACGCCGTCCAGGAGGCCTGGCTGCGGCTCAACCGCGCGGATACGACCGACGTCGGCAATCTCGGCGGCTGGTTGACGACAGTTGTGGCGCGCATCTGTCTCGACATGCTGCGTGCGCGCAAGACCCGGCGGGAGGAGCCGCTGGAGATGCCGGTTCATGCCGCGATCGCCGATCCGGCAAACGATCCGGAGCGCGATGCGGCCTTCGCCGAATCGGTCGGCGTGGCCTTGCTCGTCGTGCTGCAGACGCTGGCGCCGGCCGAGCGTGTCGCCTTCGTGCTGCATGACATGTTCGATCTGCCTTTTGACGAGATCGCGCCGATCATCGGCCGCACGTCCGCCGCCGCCCGGCAGCTCGCAAGCCGCGCCCGCCGCCGAGTGCAGGGCACGGAAGAGGCGCCCGATGTCGATCTCGGCCACAAGCGGACGATCGCGGAAGCCTTCCTGACGGCATCGCGCAACGGTGATCTCGAGGCGTTGCTTGCCGTGCTTGCCCCCGATGTCGTCTTCCGGCCGGATGCGACGGCAGCGCGATTCGGTCCATTTGGCGGAAGGCGCGGCGCGTCCGAGGTCGCAGAGCTGTTCAAGGGCCGGGCACAGGCGGCGGAAGCCGCGCTCGTCGACGGCGAAGTCGGATTCATCGTCCGCATCAAGGACGAACTGCGCGTCGTCGTGACGCTGACCATCGCCGACGGGAGGGTGACGGTAATCGACGCCTTCGCAGATCCGGATTATCTCGAACACGTCAACTATTCCGTGCTTTCCAGCTGAAACAGACGGCGATCCGGTGCTCCTTCAGTAGGTGGATTTCAGATTGGCGCGCCTTCGCCAGCATTTTTCGCGGCCGTCCTCGTCGCGTCATTTTGCTTGACAGGCGCACCTCCAGCTTTATTCTATTATAAAGATTTATATAACATAACTGTGGAATGACGCGATATGAGCAAGTCCGGCGACCAGGCGAAAAAGCCGCTCCTTCTCACCAATGTGAAACCGATGGCTTTCGGTGCGGGGACTGCGGAAGGGGCGCTCGACATTCTCGTCGATCGCGACGGCAAAATCGCAAAGATCGGTCCGGCGCTCGCCGTTTCTGAGGATGTGACCCGCATCGACGGCAAGGGCGCCTTCGTCTCGCCGGGCTGGATCGACCTGCATGTGCATATCTGGCATGGGGGCACCGACATTTCCATTCGTCCCTCCGAATGCGGTCTCGAGCGCGGCGTCACGACGCTGGTCGATGCCGGTTCGGCTGGTGAGGCGAATTTCCATGGCTTCCGCGAATATATCATCGAGCCCTCGCGCGAGCGCATCAAGGCCTTCCTGAACCTCGGCTCGATCGGCCTTGTCGCCTGCAATCGCGTCGCCGAGCTCAGGGATATAAGAGATATCGATCTCGACCGGATCCTTGAAGTCTACGCCGAAAACAGCGAGCACATCGTCGGCATCAAGGTGCGCGCCAGCCATGTCATCACCGGCTCCTGGGGTGTCACCCCTGTCAAGCTCGGCAAGAAGATCGCCAAGATTCTGAAAGTGCCGATGATGGTGCATGTCGGCGAACCGCCGGCGCTCTATGACGAAGTGCTGGAGATCCTCGGTCCCGGCGATGTCGTCACCCACTGCTTCAACGGCAAGGCGGGTTCGAGCATCATGGAGGACGAGGATCTTTTCAATCTCGCCGAGCGCTGCGCCTCCGAGGGCATTCGCCTCGACATCGGCCACGGCGGCGCCTCCTTCTCCTTCAAGGTGGCGGAAGCGGCGATCGCGCGCGGGCTGCTGCCGTTCTCGATCTCGACCGACCTGCACGGCCATTCGATGAATTTTCCGGTCTGGGACCTGGCGACGACGATGTCGAAGCTGCTCAGCGTCGGCATGCCCTTCGACAAGGTGGTCGAGGCCGTCACCCATGCACCGGCCTCGGTCATCAAGCTGTCGATGGAGAACCGGCTTTTGGTCGGCGCGCAAGCCGAATTCACCATTTTCGACCTTGTCGATTGCGAACTCGAGGCGACGGATTCCAACGGCGACGTTTCGGTCCTCAGCAAGCTGTTCGAGCCGCGTTACGCGGTGATGGGCGCCGATGCCGTTGCAGCCAGCCGCTACGTGCCGCGGGCGCGCAAGCTGGTGCGCCACAGCCACGGTTATTCCTACCGTTAGGACCGGCCGTCGGCTTGGTTCGGCGACCGAGGAAAGCCTTAGCGGTTGCGCCAGCCCATCAGCTTTTCGATCCGCTCCGCCGAATTGCGTACATGCGCGGTATAGTGGTTCTCGTCGGAGAAGGCTTTCTGCTCCGGCAGCACGATGGAAATGGTGGCGACGCAGTGGCCATCGCGGTCGCAGATCGGCGAGGCGATGCAGGCAACCGCATAATCCGATTCCCCCGCCTGGATCGACAGGCGCGCCTCAAAGGCCTTGGCGGCGGCTTCCGACAGCGTGCTTGGATCGATCTCGGCGCGGCCGGTCGGAGACGAGCGGGCGCAGCGCTTGAACAGCTCGATGCGCTCCTCTTCCGGCAGATGGCCGACAAGCAGGCGGCCCGACGCCGTCCAGTTCAGCGGCACCCTTGTGCCGACGCGCGACGCCACCTGGAAGTGGCTCGGGCCATCGGCCATGGCAAGCACCAGCATATAATCACCGTCGCGGCCGCAGACCTGCACGGTTTCGCCGGCCTGGCGGCAGAGATCGTGCATTTCGTGGGTGGCGATGCTCATGAAATCCAGCGACCGGGCATAGGCGAGCCCGTAGTGATAAAGCCGTGCGCCGAGCCAGATGGAACCATCA
The DNA here is from genome assembly GCF_022354505.1 of Rhizobium sp. C104. NCBI lineage: Bacteria > Pseudomonadati > Pseudomonadota > Alphaproteobacteria > Hyphomicrobiales > Rhizobiaceae > Rhizobium > Rhizobium sp. C104. The sequence goes on from NZ_CP092350.1 coordinate 167,534, forward strand.
GCCTGGCGTGTCAGCATGTTCTTCTCGACCAGATCGTCGACGATGACGTAGACGGTCGACAGCGGCGCCTTCACGGCCTTGGCGATGGCATAGACACCGGCAGGCGATCCCGTCTCATAGAGATGATCGATCACCTGAAGCGCCCGGTCGATACCGCTGACGCGCGCGCGCCGCGCGCCCTTGCCGGCGGCTTCCTCGGAATGGCCCTCGTCTTCGGCGTAAACTGCGGGTGATGTTTTTCCGTCCAATTCCATGCACCTCGTTAAAACTGCGATCATGTTACATTACTATGGCATAGCGGTCGCTGTGGCAAATCGCAACATTTTGTAGGTTGATCGTGCGGAGGAATGCGGCAGCGAGATTATTCTCTGTACGGTGTGCCCGCTCGGAAAGAACTCGATCAAAACCTTGGAACAACAAACCGCAGCCTGAGTTTGACCCTGAACCCAGGAGGTCATGATGACGAATTATCCGACGCCGCCGTTCCCATCCCAGAAACAGCCGATGCCCGGTTTTACCGCGCAGATGGACCCGGTTCCCGACCATGGCGAAAAAAGCTATCGCGGTTCCGAGCGGCTGAAGGGCAAGCGGGCGATCATCACCGGCGGCGATAGCGGCATCGGCCGGGCGGTGGCGATCGCCTATGCCAGGGAAGGCGCCGATATCGTAATTTCCTATCTCGACGAGGATGAGGATGCCGACGAGACGAAGCGGCTGGTCGAGGAGGCCGGTCGCAAGGCCGTGCTGGTCAGCGGCGATATCCAGGATCCGGCTCTGTGCCGGCAGATCGTCGAGACGGCGGTCAAGGAGCTCGGCGGTATCGACATTCTCGTCAACAATGCGGCCCATCAGGCGAGCTTCAAGAGCATCGACGAAATCAGCGACGAGGAGTGGGAACTGACCTTCAAGGTCAATATCCATGCGATGTTCTATCTGACCAAGGCGGCCGTTCCCCACATGAAGCCCGGCAGCTCAATCATCAACACCGCCTCGATCAACTCCGACAGTCCGAACCCGACACTGCTTGCCTATGCGACGACCAAGGGCGCGATCCAGAATTTCACCGCCGGCCTTGCCCAGCTTCTGGCCGAGAAGGGCATCCGCGCCAATGCCGTGGCGCCGGGGCCGATCTGGACGCCACTCATTCCCTCGACGCTGCCCGAGGAAAGCGTCAGCAATTTCGGCAAGCAGGTGCCGATGAAACGGCCCGGCCAGCCGGCGGAGCTGGCTACAGCCTATGTGATGCTGGCCGATCCCTTGTCGAGCTATGTCTCCGGCACGACAATCGCGGTCACTGGCGGCAAGCCGATCCTTTGACGCAAGTCGCCTGGGATTGGCGGTTCCGGGTTAAAGACATGCGTGAAACAAGGAGCTGAAGCGGGTCGATCAAAGTTTGACGTGACGCGTTTCAGTCCGGCTTGCCGTAGCCACCGCCGGTCGGCGTCGTGACGATCACGGCGTCGCCGGCGGCGAGCATTGTCTGGTCGCAGCCGTCAAGTCTTTCGACGGTGCCGTTCGCGCGGCGGATCTCGGTTTTTCCCAGCTGCCCGTCTTCTCCGCCGAAAAGGCCGAAAGGCCGGATCGTGCGATGCGAGGAGAGAATGCTGCAATCCATCATCTCCAGGAAGCGGATGGTGCGCTCGGTGCCGCCGCCGGAACTATACTGTCCCTTGCCGCCAGAACCGCGGCGGATGTGGAAATCTTCGAGCACGACGGGAAAGCGGAATTCTAGCACTTCGGGATCGGTCAGCCGCGAATTGGTCATATGCGCGTGCACGCCGTCGGCGCCGCTGAAGCCGGTGCCGTCGTTGAGCAGGCCGGCGGGGCCGCCGGCGCATATCGTCTCGTAATATTGATAGGCGGCGTTGCCGAAGGTCAGGTTGTTCATCGAGCCCTGGGCTGCCGCGAGCGTTCCGAGCGCTCCGAACAGCGCATTCGTCACATGCTGGCTGGTCTCGACATTGCCGGCGACGACGGCGGCCGGATAGGCTGGGCGAAGCATCGACCCGTCCGGCACGATGATCCGGATCGGCCGAAGGCAGCCGGCATTCATCGGGATCGGTTGCTCGACCATGACGCGGAAGACATAGAGCACGGCGGCGCGCGTCACCGGTTCCGGCGCATTGAAATTGGTCGGCTGTTGCGCGCTCGTGCCGGTGAAATCGACCATCGCCTCACGTGCCTGCCTGTCGACGGTGATCTTCACCTTGATGACGGCGCCCTGATCGGTGGGATAGGTGAATTCGCTGTCACTGAGGCGGGCGATCACCCGGCGGACGCTTTCTTCGGCATTGTCCTGCACATGGCCCATATAGGCTTCGACGACGTCGAGCCCAAAATGGGAAACCATCTTGCGCAACTCCTGCACGCCCTTTTCGTTGGCAGCGATCTGCGCCTTGACGTCGGCAAGGTTCTGAGCCGGATTGCGGGCGGGATAGGGATGGTCGGTCAGCATCGCCGCGAAGTCCGCTTCGCGGAAACGGCCTTTGTTGACCAGCAGGAAATTGTCGATCAGCACGCCTTCCTCGTCGACCTTCGTCGCTCGCGGCGTCATCGAACCCGGCGCCTTGCCGCCGATATCGGCATGATGGCCACGCGAGGCGACGTAAAACAGGATCACCTCTCCGGCATCGTCGAAAACAGGGGTGACGACGGTGATGTCGGGCAGATGCGTGCCGCCATTATAAGGCGCGTTGAGCGCGAAGACGTCGCCCGGATGGATGCGGCCTTCGTTGAGGCGGATGATGGTTTCGACCGAACGATCCATCGAGCCGAGATGCACCGGCATATGCGGCGCATTGGCGACGAGTGCGCCGGTGCGGTCGAAGACGGCGCAGGAGAAATCGAGCCGCTCCTTGATATTGACCGAATGCGCGGTGTTCTGCAGCGTCACGCCCATCTGCTCGGCGATCGCCATGAACAGATTGTTGAAGACTTCGAGCATGACCGGATCGGCATTGGTGCCGATCGCGGCATGGCGGGCAAGTGGGATCTCGCGGGTGAGGACGATATGATCGTGGCCGGTGAGCCGCGCCTGCCAGCCGGCTTCGACGACGATCGTCTGATGTGCTTCGATGACAAGGGCAGGCCCTCTGAGGATGGCGCCGGGCTTCAGCGCGTCGCGCTTGAAAATTCCGGCGTCCTGCCATGTTCCGCCGGAATAGAAGCGGGTCGTGCGCAGCGCTTCCGGCTCGAAGACTTTCGCCTCCCTATAAGCTTCCTCGATATCGGCGCCGCCGCCGATGCCCTCGACTTCGATGGAATCGACGACAGTGGGCCGGTCTTCGAAGATGAAGCCGAACTGTTTCTTATGGGCGATGGCAAAGGCCTGCACCATCTCCTCCTGTGGCCCGAAGGCGACGGGCAGGGCGGTGTCGGTGCCCTTATATTGCAGGTGCAGCCGGGTGACGACCTCCATGTCGGCGGCCTCGACGCCTTGCAGCGTCAACTCCTCGCGCACCTCCGCCTCCAACCCGGCCCTGATCTCGCCGATCGTCACCAACGCCGTAGCAAGTTCGGTCAGCACCGCGCGCTGGCGGGTGGCGCGGATATCGGCGAGGCCCATGCCATAGGCCGAAAGGATGCCGGAGAAGGGGTGGATCAGCACTCTTTTCATGCCGAGGCTATCGGCGACGAGGCAGGCATGCTGGCCGCCGGCGCCGCCGAAACAGGTGAGCGCATAGCCCGAAACGTCATAACCGCGCTGGACCGAGATCTTTTTGATGGCATTGGCCATGTTCTCGACAGCGATGGCGAGGAAACCGTCGGCGGCGTCCTCAGCCGTCCGACCGCCGCCGATCGTCTTTGCCATCTCGGCAAAGGCGGCGTGCACCGCCCCGGCATCGAGCGGCTGGTCCTGTCTCGGGCCGAAGATCGCCGGGAAGAATTCCGGGAGGAGCTTGCCGGTCATGATGTTGGCGTCGGTGACGGTGAGCGGGCCGCCGCGGCGATAGGATTTCGGGCCGGGCGTGGCGCCGGCTGATTCAGGGCCGACGCGGAAGCGCGAACCGTCAAAGCTCAGGATCGAACCGCCGCCGGCGGCCACCGTGTGGATCTTCATCATCGGCGCGCGCATGCGCACGCCGGCGACTTCGGTCTCGAAGGCGCGCTCCAGTTCACCGTCGTAATGCGACACATCCGTCGAGGTGCCGCCCATGTCGAAGCCGATCATCTGGCCGAAGCCGGCAATGCGCGACACCTCGACCGCGCCGACCACGCCGCCGGCGGGGCCTGAGAGGATCGCATCCTTACCCTGGAACAGATGCGCGTCGGTCAGCCCGCCGGAGGACTGCATGAACATCAGCTTCGGGCCTTGCCCCTCGACGGCGCCGAGTTCGGTGGCGACCTGATCGACATAGCGCCGGAGAACCGGGGACAGATAGGCGTCGACGACGGCAGTGTCGCCGCGGCCGACGAGCTTGATCAGCGGGGAAACGACGTGCGAGGGCGAGATTTGTGTGAAGCCGATCGCGCGCGCGATGGCGGCGGCCCGTTGCTCATGCTCGGGATAGCGGTAGGCGTGCACGAAGACGATGGCGACGGCGCGCAGGCCCTCGGCATAGGCGGCTTCGAGCGCCTGCCGCAGCCTGCCCTCGTCGAGCGGACGTTCCACCGTGCCGTCCGCCAGCACGCGCTCGTCGGCCTCGATGACGCCGGCATAGAGCAGTTCCGGCTTGACGATCTTCTTGGCGAAGATATCGGCGCGGGCCTGGTAGCCGATCTCCAGCGCATCGCGGAAACCTTTGGTCGTCACCAGGAGGGTCGGATCCCCCTTGCGTTCCAAGAGCGCATTGGTGGCGACCGTCGTTCCCATCTTCACCGCGCCGATGCGCTCGGAAGGGACAGGATCACCGGCTTTGAGCCCGAGCAGTTCGCGAATGCCGTGCACGGCCGGGTCGCGATAGGCTTCCGGATTTTCCGAAAGCAGCTTGTGGGCGATCAGCGCACCGTCGGGACGGCGTGCGACGATATCGGTGAAGGTGCCGCCGCGATCGATCCAGAAATCCCACTGTCCGCCCATCGTCCGGCCTCCTGTTGAACTGAAAATTTATTGACGATTTATGGATAAAATGTCAACGTTTCCTCTCGGATCATGGAGGGTGGACATGACAGATGGGCGTGGAAGACAAGCGGAAATCGGGCCGATCGTCTCCTCCGCACATCTGGCCGATGGCGCGCTTCCGGCTCTTTCGGAGCTGGAGTTCGGCCTTATCCTCGCCGGCAATGCCTTCGACCGCTGGATGGTACGCTGCATGACGGCGGCTGGCGAGCCTGGATGCGCCCCGATCGACGTTCTGGTGCTGCATTCGGTGGCGCACCGGCAGCGGCCGAAACGGCTCGGCGATCTGTGCAGCGTGCTCGGCGTCGAGGATACTCATCTGGTGATTTATGCGATCAAGAAGCTGGAAAAGCGCGGCCTCGTGAAAAGCACGCGTGCAGGCAAGGAGAAGCTGATCGCCGCCACCGAAAAGGGCTTGGAAATCTGCCTGAAATATCGGGCGGTGCGCGAAGCGCTGCTGGTGGAATCGGTCAAGGGGTTGGGGCTCGATGCCGCAGCGGCATCGGCGGTGGCGGCGACGCTCAGGGCGCTTTCCGGCCACTATGATCAAGCAGCAAGGGCCGCCGCCTCTATCTGACGACAGCCCTTGACGGGGGCAGGGAGAGATCCCCCGAAATTTTCAGGCAGCGTGTTCAGCCGAAGCAGGGCATCGCCGGCAGATTGGTGCGGCTTGCGATCGCTCCAATGATGTTGCCGACCGGCGTCGAGCGCGGTTCGCGTTTGCCGGCGGCCGTCTCAAGGAGTTGCTTGAAATCTTCAAGCTTCACGCCGTCGGCGCGCAACACCATGGCGATCAGGGGGTCGCGAAGGGCTTCGGATATCGTCAGGTCGTCTCTGGTCTTTCTCATGGTTGTCCTCCTTTCGTGGGCGGTCGCCCGTGTTCCACTTTGCGCTGCCGTGTTCTCATTGACTTTCGCGTTTGGTGGTGTTACCGGTAAGTAACAATGCATTTGTTACCGATCGGTCACATCGATGTCAAGGACTACGTCCGCAAAAAAATCAGAAACTTCGAATGAAATCTCCGCAGCCGTTCCAGAAGATCGCATCCCGCCGCGGGAACGTATCGTCTCGACCGCCTCGGAGCTTTTCCGCGAGCGCGGCATCCGCGGCATCGGCGTCGATGCCATCGCCGACGCGGCTCTGACCAACAAGATGACGCTCTACCGGCATTTCGGCTCGAAGGACGAGCTTGTCTGCGAGACGCTGCGCCGCGCGTCGGAAAAGGCGGGTGCGATCTGGCGCGAGCTGGAGGCGGCCTATCCCGGCAATCCGCGCGCCCAGCTCTACGCTTGGGTGGAGATGCGGGCGCAATGTCTGAACGGCGAGCCCGCCGGCTGCGATCTCGCCAATGCCGCCATCGAACTGAAGGGCGAGGGCCATCCCGCCCACGAGATGATCGAGCGCCACAAGGCAGAACAGCGTGATCGTCTGGCCGCGCTCTGTTCGGCGGCCAATGCGCGCGAGCCGGAGCTTCTTGCCGATACGCTGACGCTGCTGCTCGAAGGTGCTCGCGTCAGCCGCCAGGCGATGGGTGCTGCCAGCTGCTGCGGTCATTTCGCCAAGGCCTGCAATGCGGCGATCGCCTCTTTCGCCTGAACCGGTTTTTCGGGAACCTTACCGCTTCCATACCGTTTTTCCCTCACCGGAGGACAATGGAGACCGGGAGATGAACTACGTCTATCTCAAGCGCCTGTATGCCAAACGCGCCGAACTCGAAGCCAAGCTGGAGCTTCACGATGCGCGCTATTGTTTCGGCGAGGAAGAGGTCGATGACGGCACCGACAGCGACCTGCGTCAGCGGCTGAGCGAAATTTCCGACGAAATTGACGAGCTGGAATCAGGCCGGGCCGCCAGAACAGGATGATTTCAAGCCCGGCCTGCCTGAATCCTGTTCTAAATTAGAGAGTGCGGAAAGCTGTGAGCAGTCTCGGGCGACATTAGGCCGACCGGACCCAAATCCCTATTCTAAGTCCGGAGGATATCCATCGTCCGGTCGTCGAATTTCCCTTGATAGAAACGCTCGATCACGCGGTGAAAGGGCGAGCCATGGTCGCTGATTGCGGCAAACAAGGTCATTGACGAGCGCAGCTTCAGGTCATCGGGCGAACCGAGGATCTCATGCGCCGATCGGCCCTCCACCGACAGGATCGCCTCGACGCAGCGCAGCAGCCGGCTGGAGAGAATGGGATCGGCGAGATAGGCGGTGGCTTCCTCAGCCGAGCGGATCGCGTATTTTTCCGCCATTGGCGAGGTGCCGAGACCTGATATCTGCGGGAAGATGAACCACATCCAGTGGGAAGTCTTGCGCCCGGCTTTCAGCTCCGAGAGCGCTTTTTCGTAGACGCCGTTCTGAGCGTGGACGAAACGGTCGAGATTGTAATCGATATCACCGGCCATGGTCCTTTCCCTTTTCCTGCATTATGCAGCCTGGGCCGAGGTCTCCATGCCCGGCGAGGTGATTTTACCCGCGCGAGCCGAGCTCGCCTTCAGCAGACCCTTTCAGCGTACGGGCTGCTCTCACGGCAATGGCCGTAAGGCTGATGGTGCGGCGCGCTGTCGCCGGCGGGGGCAGCGATGGCCGATGTCGTCACCGGGTCCGTCTCATCGGAAGAATATGCGGCGAAACCGACAAAGCTCAAGAGAGCCAGCGCGGCGACGACGACAATGCGCTCGAAGCCCGAAAGTTTCTGGGCGCTGACATGTTCCACATAGTCGCGCTCCCCCAAGCCGGTGGTTTCGTCCTCTTTCACATGGAGGGTCACCATATCCTGGCGACGGGTCAAAGTTTCACAATCTGTCATCTAAATTACTCCTGCAACACATGCGGCGCCGGCCTCTCAAGAATAAACTCTCAACCCTCATGGCGGACCGACTTCCGCATGCGTGCAGCATGTGTGTCTTTAATCGCGGCAATTGAAGGGGCAATCTGCAAACTCAGTGTTCAAAAAATCGTCCTAATAAATGCAAAATATCGTGATGCTCTGGCTCGCCGGAATGATCCGGGGTAGTCCAGAGGATCATCTTTCTGTGGATCGTCCCATGAGCAAATCCTTCGGCGCGATGTCGATCGCCCAGCTTTCCGTCCTCATTCAAGGTGGCGCGGCCGATCCGGTCGATGTGGCCGAGGCTTTCTTCGGCACCATCGCTGATTATGCCGACAAGGCGGTCTTCACCACGTTGACCGAAAGCCGCGCGATGGAGGAAGCGCGCGCCTCTTCCAAACGTCTGCGGGAAGGCCGATCGCTCGGATTACTGGACGGCGTTCCAATCGCCTGGAAGGATCTTTTCGATATCGAAGGCCTGGCGACGACGGCGGGATCCGTCGTGCTGGCCGCCGATGCGCCGGCCAGGCGCGATGCGGCCGTCGTCGGCTTCCTCAGGCAGGCGGGCATGGTCTCTATCGGCCGCACCAATATGAGTGAATTCGCCTTTTCCGGCCTCGGCATCAATCCGCACTACGGCACGCCGGTCAATCCGCGTGGCACCGATCTCCCGCGCATTCCGGGCGGCTCGTCCTCGGGTGCCGGTGTCGCCGTCGCAGCCGGCCTGGTGCCGGTCGCGATGGGCACGGACACCGGCGGCTCGGTGCGCATACCCGCCGCCTTCAACGGCATTGTCGGCTACAAGGCGACCCGCGGCCGTCATGCGATGGAAGGCGTCTATCCGCTGGCCAAGAGCCTGGATTCGCTGGGGCCGCTCTGCCGCAGCGTCAGGGATGCGGTGTGGATCGATGCGGCGATGCGCGGCCGGATCGCGCCAGATGTCGTCGAGCGTCCGTTGCAAGGCCTGGAACTGCTCGTGCCTGAAAATATCGTCTTCGACGGAGCCGAACCGGGCGTCATCGCCGCCTTCGAGGCCGGTTTGGAGCGGCTTCAAAGGGCCGGCGCCCATGTTGCCCGTGCCGTCATTCCCGCCTTCGACGCGATTTTCGATCTGATGACGAGATATGGCCCGCTGGTCACCGCCGAAGCTTTCGCACTTCACCATGAGCGCTTGGCCGGACCGGACGCGGACAGGATGGACCACCGCGTCGTCATGCGCACCCGCCTGGGAAGCAGGACGACCCTGGCCGATTACCTGGCGATCCTCGATGCGCGCAAACGGATGATCGCGGATGTCGAGCGCCTTGTCGGCGACCGCCTGCTCGCTTTTCCGACGGTCGCCCATGTCGCGCCGCCAATCGGTCCGCTGGAGCAGGACGACGAGCTGTTCTTCGCGACCAACAACAAGACGCTGCGCAACACCGCGCTCGGCAATTTCCTCGACTGGTGCGCCGTCTCCATCCCCTGCGGCACGGGTGCCTCCTGCATGCCGGTCGGCCTGCTGCTCTCGGCCACCGCCCGTCGCGACGAAGCGCTGCTGGGAGTTGCCCTAGCCGCCGAGCCGGTCATCCGCGGCGATTTCGCCTGATTGGCAATTGAACCGCCGGGCTTTTATTGCGATTGATGGCAGGAGGAAATCTGGGAGGAAGGCACGTGCAGATCTTGCAAAACGGACGCTTCGCTGTTTCGACGTGGTCGCTGCATCGGCTGCTCGGTGCCGTTTATGGCTACAGCCCCGATCCTGACAAAAGTTCTGCGCCGAAAAAACCTTATGGCCCTGGTGCCGCGGCACTGATCGATATGCCGGCGGCGCTTGCGGCGCGCGGCGTCAATCGTCTGGAGATATGTTCCTTCCATCTGCCGAGCCTTGAGGCCGGCTATCTAAGTGAATTGCGCGACGCAATGACGGCCTCGGACGTGTTGTTCCAGACACTGCTCGTCGAGGACGGCGATCCAAGCCATCCCGAGACGGCTGAACGCGACGTCAGATGGATGGCGCAGTGGATCGATATCGCCGTTTCCCTTGGAGCGCAGAGAATGCGCGTCATCGCCGGCAAGCAGAAGCCGACCGAGGAAAACCTGAGCCGTGCCGCCCGTCACCTCAGCTGGTTGGCCCAAAAAGCCGAAGGTAGCGGTGTGCGCGTCGTCGTCGAGAACTGGTTCGACCTGCTGCCGTCGCCCGTGGAGATGAACTGGCTGCTGGATCGGCTGGACGCCAAGGTCGGCCTCAACGGCGACCTCGGCAATTGGGCAGCGCCCGCGAAATACGAGGGTCTCGCCGACATCATGCGCCGGGCGGAAATCTGCCATGCCAAGGCCGATTACACCGTTGCCGGCCTCGATGCAGAGGATTACCGCAAGTGCCTGGAGATGTGCGAGCGGGCCGGTTACGCCGGCCCCTTCACGCTGATCTACGACTCGCCCTTCTTCCCCGACGAATGGGACGGCATCCTGCTGCAAAAGCAGTTCATCGAGGATTTCCTGCGCGAGTCGCCGGCGCGCAGGACGGCCTGATCCCAAAGGATTTCGCGCTCATTCCTGGCGCGGAAACCTCTGGTTTTCCTCGAGCACGTTCAGGTCCATGTGGTTGCGCATATAGCGCTCCGAGGCCTTCTGCAGCGGCTGGTAGTCCCAGGGATAATAAGCGCCGTTGCGCAGCGCCGCGTAGACCACCCAGCGGCGCGCCTGGCTTTCGCGCACGGCTGCATCGAAATCGGCAAGGTTCCAGCGCCGCCTAGCCTGGTCGGCAAGCCTCGCCAGGGTGTCTACATGCGCCGGCTTTCCCGCCAGATTGTCCAGCTCCTGAGGATCGGCTTCTAGGTCGAACAGCATCGGCGGGTCCTTGTCGCAGAGCGAAAGCTTGTAGCGACCGTCCCTGAGGCAAACGAGTGGCGCTTCGGAACCTTCAGCGGCATATTCCATCGGCACGGGACTGCGGCTGCCGGTGCCCTCGGCGAGGCCCGCGAGATCCTCGCCCTCGGTCCATGGTTTCAACGCAGTGATGTCGATCCCGGCAAGACCGGCGAGCGTCGGCGTCACGTCGAGGGTGGAGACCGGCTGCTCGATGCGTTTCGGCTTCCAGCCGGGTGCAGCAATCATCAGCGGGACGCGCGCCGATCCTTCGAAGAAGTTCATCTTGAACCAGAGGCCGCGGTCGCCGAGCATGTCGCCGTGATCAGAAACGAAGAGGATGATCGTGTTGTCGGCCATGCGGGTCCGTTCCAGCACGCCGAGAATGTCGCCGATCTTCTCGTCGACATAGGAGATATTGGCGAAGTAGCCCCGCCTTGCGCGCCGGATTTCTTCCGGGCTGATGTCGAAAGCCTCGTGGTCGCAAGCTTTCATCAGCCGCTGCGAATGCGGGTCCTGTTGCTCGAAGGCGATCGGCGCCACCGCCGGGTCAAGCGCCGGGCAGTCTTTATAGAGATCCCAGAATTTGCGGCGTGCGACATAGGGGTCGTGCGGATGGGTGAAGCTGACGGTCAAGCACCAGGGGCGTCCGTCGTGGGCGCGTGAGAGATCGAACAGCTTGCGGGTGGCGTGGTAGGCAACCTCATCGTCATATTCCAACTGGTTGGTGATCTCGGCAACGCCGGCGCCGGTCACCGAACCCAAATTGTGATACCACCAGTCTATGCGCTCGCCGGGCTTGCTATAGTCGGGCGTCCAGCCGAAATCGGCAGGGTAGATATCGGTCGTCAGGCGCTCCTCGAAGCCATGAAGCTGGTCTGGGCCGACGAAATGCATTTTGCCCGATAGCGCCGTCTGATATCCGGCGGCGCGCAGATGATGCGCATAGGTCGGAATGTCGGAGGCAAATTCCGCGGCATTGTCATAGACGCGCGTCCGGCTCGGCAATTGCCCGGACATGAAGGACGCCCGCGCCGGCGCACAGAGCGGACTTGCCGTATAGGTGTTGGCGAAGCGCACGGAACGTTCAGCCAATGCTTTCAGATGCGGCGCATGCAGGAAGTCGGCAGGCCCGTCGGGAAACAAGGTCCCGTTCAGCTGGTCCACCATCAGGATGAGAATATTCGGGCGCGCCATGTCGTTTTCCTATGCTATTTGCAGATTTTATTGAAACGCCTATTCTCACGCCTGTAAAGACGGCATTTTTGAATGCCTGCATAAAGGAATTTTTATGCCAGACCACCCGCTTGAGCTTGGATGGATGCGCATCTTCGTTGAGGTCGCGAGACTCGGGAGCTTTTCGTCGGCTGCAGCGCTGCTCGGGCTTACCCAGCCGGCCGTCAGCTACCAGATCCGCCGGCTGGAGGAGCAGTTCGGCGTCAGCCTGCTGCGCCGCCAGCATCGCGGCGTGACGCTGACTGCCGAAGGTGAACGGCTTCTCGACGTCACCGCCAAAGTGGTCGGTGACATCGATGCGCTCGCCCGCAGTTTCCGCGCCGAAGCCCAACGACCAGTTGTTCGGCTCAGAACCGACTATGCCTTTTCATCGCTTTGGCTGATCCCGCGCATGGACGGCTTTCGGCTTCTTCATCCGGAAACGGACATCCAGATCGTCGCGACGCAGCGATTTTCAGCCGGTTTTCGCGACGAAGCGGATGTCGCTGTCGTTTTCGGCACGCGGGCGGAATTCGGCGCCATCGGTACGCTTCTGCTGCGTGAAAAGGTTGTGCCGGTCTGCACGCAGGGATTTCTCGATCGCAACGGCCCGTGCGAGGATGCGAGGCAGCTTGCCAAGGCGGTACTGATCCATCTCGACACGCCGATGCCATCACCCTGGTTCGACTGGCGCAGTTATCTGACCGAATTCTCCGTCCTGCGCGACGGCCATGCCGGCCGCGGCGATATCAGCTTCAATACCTATTCGCTGGTCATTCAGGCTGCGTTGAGCGGGCAGGGCGTGGCGATCGGCTGGATGGGGCTCGTCGATACGCTGCTCCAAGCAGGCATGCTGGTCGAAGCCGGCCCGCCGCTCGAGGCGCAGGACCGCGGTTACTGGCTGGTGCCGCCGCGATCTCCAAGCCCGCATAGCGAAAGCCTCGGCGCCTGGCTGATGGGCGAAGTCGGAGGGAACGGCTGACGTGGATTATTCTCCGCAGCAGAACCCTTGCCATCGGCGGCGGCGGCCGACATTGTGGGAACGAATCCATAGCGAAAGTGACGCAAGCATGCGAACGATCGGATATATCATCGGACTGCTGATGGTCCTCCTCGGGCTGATCTGGATCGGACAGGGAAGCGGCTATTTTCCTTATCCGGCGTCGAGCTTCATGATCGCTCAAACGATCTGGGTGTTGTGGGGTGCCATTCTCGCCGCAGCCGGCATTGCTGTCATGCTCATCGTCTCGCGACTGCGCCGGAGAGTCTGAACCGCCGCCGCTGCCTGGCAGCAATGGCCGCCGGCGGTCTGAAGAATTGTGGGAGAATGGCATGGATGCAGCTGACATAGACGGCTTTGCGAACCGGATCAGGGGCAGCCGGGGCGGGATGATCTCCGCCTGGGTCGGCATTCCCGACCCCATGCTCGTCAACCATCTGGCGCAGGAGGCCTTCGATGCCGTCGTGCTGGATATGCAGCACGGCATGTGGGACATGCCGTCGGCGGCCAATGGCATCGCGCAGGTGCGCCTGGCCGGCAAACCGGCCCTGGCGCGCATCCCAGTCGGCGATTTCGCTTCCGCCTCGCGGCTGCTCGACGCTGGTGCCACCGGCATCATCGCGCCGATGATCAATTCGGCAGACGATGCGAGAGCCCTGGTCCGGACGACGAAATATCCGCCCGTCGGCGAGCGCAGCTGGGGGCCGTCATTGGCGCTGAATCATACCGGCCTGTCGGGCGACGATTATTTGAAGAACGCCAATGCGCTCACCGTTGCCATCGCCATGATCGAGACCCGCGCCGCGCTCGATGCGATCGACGGCATTCTCGATGTGACCGGCATCGACGGCATTTTCATCGGCCCTTCCGATCTTTCGATTGCGCTGTCGAACGGTGATCAGGTGGCGCCGAACGCTGCCGAAATCGACAGCGCCATGCAGCATGCCGTCGCGCGCTGCCGCGCCCACGGCAAATTCGCCTGCGCGTTCGCCGCCGACGGCGAGCGGGCCGGCGAACTATTGAAATTCGGCTTCGACCTGGTCATCGCCGGCGCCGAGACCACGCAGTTGCGCGCAGGCGCCCGCCGCGCCATCAATGCCGCCCGCAGGATCGCGTCGGCCAGTTGATTACGGTGCTTTAGTCAGCGGGCCGGCTTCACCGCCAGCCAGATCACATGGCGGGCGCCGCCGCGTTTGCCGTTGGCGCGGGTGTTGACCGCATCGACGGAAAAACCGCTGTCCCTCAGGCGGCGGGTAAAATCGGGGTCGGGGCCGGACGACCAGACGGCGAGCACGCCGCCGAGGCGAAGCGCGTCGCGGGCGGCGCGCAGGCCGGCGAAATCATAGAGCCGATCGTTGGATTTGCGGGTCAACCCATCCGGGCCATTGTCGACATCGAGCAGGATGGCGTCATAGGCCTCCTTGCCGGCACGGATCGCCTCGCCGACATCGCCTTGATGGATGGCGACGCGCGGATCGTCGAGACAGCCCTTGAAGACCTCGGCCATCGGCCCGCGCGCCCAGGCGACGACGGCCGGCACCAGTTCGGCGACGGTGACGCCGGCATTTTCGGGAAGGATGGCGAGGGCGGCGCGCAGGGTAAAGCCCATGCCGAGGCCGCCGATCAGGACCTTCGGTTTCGGATGCCCCTTGATCCGCTCCCAGGAAAGGGTCGCCAGCGCTTCTTCCGAGCCGCTGAGGCGGCTGTTCATCAGCTCGTTGGCGCCGAGCATGATCGAGAACTCGCTGCCGCGCTGCTTCAGCCTGAGTTCGCCGCCTTCGCCGGGAATGGTCGCGGAATCGAGCTGGATCCAGGGCAGCATGACGGTTTCGCCTCATTTGAAAGAACCGTCCCCTGGCGTAGGGTGATGAGCGGGGCCAGTCAGCAGGCCTCGGGACCGTTTGAAGGCGGGGCGGTGGCTAGAGGCGGTCCATGATTCAAGCTTCCGATGCCAAGAGCAGCGAATTATGCTCGGATGGTTGTCGGCGCTGGGAATCCTCACACGTCCTTTGTTGCACGAGGCGACGCCTCGGAGATTGCAACGACACTTTTGGAGATTGGAAACATGGCGCTCAAGCGGATGGACAATGTAGGCATCGTCG
Source organism: Rhizobium sp. C104 (assembly GCF_022354505.1). NCBI lineage: Bacteria > Pseudomonadati > Pseudomonadota > Alphaproteobacteria > Hyphomicrobiales > Rhizobiaceae > Rhizobium > Rhizobium sp. C104. The sequence continues at coordinate 182,582 of NZ_CP092350.1, forward strand.
TCGAAGACCTCGCAGTGGCGATTGATTTCTTTGGCGAACTCGGCCTCGAGCTCGAAGGACGGGCCATGATCGAAGGAGAATGGGCGGGGCGGATCACTGGACTGGGCGATCAGCGTGTCGAGATCGCCATGATGCGCACACCTGATGGCCACAGCCGGCTCGAGCTCTCCCGCTTCCTGATGCCTGATGTCGTCGCAGATCACCGCAACGCTCCGGTCAACGCGCTTGGCTATCTCCGCGTCATGTTCACCGTTGAGGACATCGACGACACGCTTGAAAGGCTTCGCGCGCGTGGCGCGCAGCTCGTCGGCGAAGTCGTCCAGTATGGAGACACATATCGGCTCTGCTACATAAGAGGCCCCGAAGGGCTTCTCCTCGGACTCGCCCAGGAACTCAGCTGAGGCGCCTCAGATCATCCGTATGAAATGCTGCGGCTCCGCTTCGACGATCTCGTCCTGCGGCGCAGCGGAACGGCGGCGGATGTCCTCCACCTCCTCGGGCCTGAGGCGTGCCTTCGGGTCCTCGAAGCGGACGTCCGGATCGGGCACGGCGGAGAGCAGCAGCCTTGTATAGGGATGCAGCGGATTGTCGATCACTCTTGCGGTGCTGCCCCATTCGACGATCTGGCCGGCATACATTACGGCGATATCTTCTGCGACATAGCGGGCGGTGGCGATGTCATGGGTGATATAGAGCAGGCCGAGATTCATCTCCTGCTTCATCTCGTTCAGCAGATTCGATACGCCGAGGCGGACCGAGACGTCGAGCATGGAGGTCGGCTCGTCCGCGACGATCACCTCCGGCTGGACCGCAAGCGCGCGGGCGATGTTAACGCGCTGGCGCTGGCCGCCGGAGAGTTCATGCGGATATTTTGGCGCGACGAGATCGGGATCGAGCCTGACGCGCGTCAGCAGTTCGCGGACCGCGACGTCGATCTCGCTTCCTTTGATCTCCGGGCGATGCAGCTTCAGCGGCCGCCGGAGATGAAAGGCGATGGTATGGGCGGGGTTGAGCGAGGCGAAGGGGTCCTGGAAGATCATCTGCACCGAGCGGCGGTAGCGGCCGATTTCGGCGGAGTTCGCCGCCTCGACCGGCCGGCCCTTATAGAGGATGCGGCCCGATGTCGGCAGATATTCGCGCATCGCCATGCGGGCGCAGGTCGTCTTGCCGCTGCCGGATTCGCCGACGAGTGCCAGCGCCCGGCCGGCGTGCAGCGAAAAGGAAATGGCGCGCGCCGCATGCACGGCCGCCGAACCATGGCCGAACCTCTTGGCGACGGTGTCGAGCGCGAGGATGGCGTCGCTCATAGCAGCACTCCTCCGTGAAGCGAGGGGAAGGAGGCCCAGAGCCTTTTCGTATAGTCGTGCTGCGGCGTCCGGTAGATCGCCACGGCCGCGTTCTGCTCCACCAGCCTGCCTGACAGCATGATGCCGATGCGGTCGCAGAATTGCACCATCAGCCCGAGATCATGAGTGATGAACAACACCGAGAAACCGAAGCGGCGGCGCAGCTCGTTGATGCGCTGCAGGATTTCGCGCTGGACGACCACGTCGAGCGCCGTCGTCGGCTCGTCCATGACGACCAGCTTCGGATCGAGCGCCATGCAGATGGCGATGACGATGCGCTGGCGCATGCCGCCGGAAAACTGGTGCGGGTAGTCGCGCATGCGATCCGGCGCGATATCGACGAGCCTCAGCATTTCGGCGGTGCGCTCGCGGGCCGCAGCACGGCTCATGCCCTTGTGGGTGCGCAGCATGTCGTAGAATTGCGTCTCGATGCGCAGCACCGGGTTCAGCGAGTTCATGGCGCTCTGGAAGACCATGGCGACCTCGCGCCAGCGGAAGGCGGCAAGCGCCTGCTGGTCGAGATCGAGCACATCGCGGCCGTCGAGCAGGATGCGGCTTTCCTTGCGGATCAGCGCCGGCGGCTTGTGCAGGCGGCTGATGGCGAAGGCGATGGTGCTCTTGCCGCAGCCGGATTCGCCGGCGAGCCCGAAAACCTCGCCGGGTGCGACGTCGAAATTGACGTCGTCGACGGCGCGGAAATCTTTCTGCTCGCCGATATAATCGATGGTGAGATTTCTCACCGACAGCAGCGGCTGCGTCACAGGCGGCCCTCCCCGGAACGGACCAGCAGCGACCAGCGCTTCGGGTGATTGCCGGTGCGCAGCCGCGGATTGGCAATCTCGTCGACGGCGAAATTCAGCAGCGACATGCCGATGCCGAGGAAGGCGAGCGCGAAGCAGGGGGTGAGGATATCCCACCAGGCGCCGACCGAAAGGGCAGAGGCCTTCTGCGCATTGTAGAGCATGGTGCCCCAGGAGATCGCTCTGGGGTCGCCGAGGCCGAGAAACTCGAGCGTCGCCTCGGTGATGATCGCGAAGATGACGCTGCCGATGAAATTGATGCCGACGATCGATATCACGTTGGGAAAGATCTCGAATGTCATGATCCGCCATTGCGGCTCGCCCATCATCTCGGCGGATTTGACGAAATCCTTGTGTTTGACGGAGAGCGTTTCGGCGCGGGTGACGCGGGCGCCCCAGGCCCAGGACGTGGCCCCCAGGATCAGCGCAATGACCACGGGGCTTGCCTGGCCGATGAAGGCGGCGAGTACGAGCAGCAGCGGCAGATTGGGAACGACCAGAACCATATTGGTGAAAAAGCTGATGATCTCGTCGGTCTTGCCGCCGCGATAGCCGGAGATGATGCCGAGCGCGGTGCCGACGAGGGTGATCAGCAGCCCGGCGCCGAAGCCGACGGCGAGCGATGTGCGGGCGCCGTAGATCAGCCGGGCAAAGACATCCTGGCCGATGCGGGTGGTGCCGAGAATATGGTCGAGCGACGGCGGCCGGTGCGGCCGCCCGGTGCGGGCGGCGGGATCGTATTGCGTCAGCAGCGGTGCTGCGATCGCGACGATGACGATGACGGCGATGATGACGAGGCCGGTGAGCGCCTTGCGGTTTCGCAGCAGGCTCTTCATCTCACGCTCCCTTCAGCCGCGGGTCGAGCAGGATATAACTGACGTCGACGATGAAATTGGCGATCAGCATGGTCGCCGTCATGATGAGGAGCTGGCCCTGGATGACGGGGTAATCGCGGGCGAGGATCGCCTGGTAGAGAATATTGCCAAGGCCGGGATAGTTATAGACGACCTCGGTCACCAGCGAGCCACCGAGAATGGTGCCGATGGCGATGGCAAGGCTGGAGATGGTCGGCAGCAGGGCGTTGCGCGCCGCATACCAGAGCATCACATGCCGGTCGGAAAGGCCCTTGGCGCGGGCCATGACGATATAGTCCTCGCCGAGCAGGTTGATCATGTTGTTGCGCATGGTCACGGTGAAGCCGCCGATCAGCACGGTGCAGAGCGTGACCATCGGCAGGACGCCGTGATAGGCGACGCTGCCGAGATATTGCAGGCTGAAGGCCGGATCGAGCGATGGATCGGCGGCATAGCCGTTCGGGAACCAGCCGAGTGTGAAGCCGAAGATGAAGAGCACGATCAGCGAGGTGACGACGGCCGGCACCGATGTCGCGAAAATCGCGCCGACGGAGACGACAACATCGAACCTGCTGCCGCGGCGCCAGGCGGCGGCGATGCCGAGGAGGGTGCCGAGCGCAAAGCTGATGATCGTCGCTGTGCCCATCAGGCTGACGGTCCAGATAAGGGCATGACCGAGCACCGAGGTGACCGGTAGCGGGAAATATTTGATCGAGCGGCCGAGATCGCCGGTGAAGATGCTGCCGAGATAGGTGAGATATTGCTGCCAGAGCGGCCCGTCGACGAAGCCAAAGGTGAGCTTCAGCGCCTGCAGGCTTTCCGGCGGCAATTCGGTGCCGGCGCTCGAGAACATGATCTGCACGGGATCGCCCGGCATCAGGCGCGGCAGGAAGAAATTGATCGTCGCTGCGGCGATGAAGGCTGCCATGTAGAAGACGAGGCGGCGAAGCAGAAAAGCCATGAGAACTCCGTCGTGACGGGAGCGGCGCTTCTGGATGAGCGTGATGTCATCCGAAAACCGCTTACACTTTTCGGCATCATGCTCTGACGCCGCTCCCGGGAGGTGTCTTACTTGACCGGCTCGAGCGCGAGCAGGTTCAGGAGGCGTGCCGGATTGGTCCGTGAGATCGACGGATTGACGAAGGGATTTTCCTTGGTCGACCAGCCGGTGAAACGCTTGGTGTTGTACTGATACCAGTTCGGATTGTTGAACACCGGAATCATCGGCATGTTCTCGGCGACGATACGCTGCGCCTTGTTCATCGCGTCCTTCTGCTTGGCAAGATCCGCGGTCTGGGTGAACTCGGTGACGAGCTTTTCGACCTCGGGATTGAACCAGCGCTGCGCGGTGAAGCGGGTCTTGCCCTTGTCCGAAGCGCTGAAGGCGCGCTTATAGGGATAATAGGGCGAGGCCGAGGCCGGCAGGCTGTTGATCGCCGCATCGAAGGTGCCGTTGATAAGGTTGCCGGTCCAGACGGCTTCTTCAGGCGTTTCGATCCTGGCGTCGATGCCGACCGCCTGCATGCCTTCGACGGCGAGATTGACGGTGTCGATCCAGTCGGTCCAGGCGCTGGGCACGATGATCGAGAAAGAGATCTTGCTGCCGTCGGGATTGTCGCGGAAACCATCGCCGTCCTTGTCCTTATAGCCCGCTTCGTCGAGCAGGGCCTTGGCGGCGTCAGCATCATAGGTGGCGAATTTGCCGAAATCAGCCTTGACGGAGGGGTCCGCCCAGCTCTTGTAAAGTTCGCCCATCAGGCCGGGATCTTCGTTCAGCGTCGGATAGCCGTAGCCGGCGACGTCGATCATCGTCTTGCGGTCGAGCGCCATCGAGACGGCCCGGCGGAATTTCAGGTCGTTGAAGGCCTTCTTGTTGTTCTCGTTTGCCGTTTCCAGGTTGAACAGGAAGGCGACCATGCTGCTCGGCGAATACCAATAGTGGAAATGGGCCGGATCCTTGGAAACATAGACATTGTCGATATCGGGAATGAAGGAGACGCCCCAGTCGAGCGTGCCGTCGGCCGTTGCCGTCAGCATCTGGTTGTTGTCGGCAAGCTGCGGAAAGCGCAGGCAATCGACCTTCAGATGGGCGTTGTCCCAATAGTTCGGGTTGCGGCACTGGTCGTAGGTCTGGCCGGTGAAGCGCGGAACCTCGGTCAGTGGGCCGCTGCCGACCGGGTTCTCGTTGGCGAAAGTGACCGGGTCGGCAACATCCTTCCAGACATGTTCCGGAACGATCGGCAGCTGTGAAATCTGCTCGGCGGCAAGCGAGCTCGGATTGGCGAGCGTGAAGCGCACCGTCTGATCGTCGACGGCTTTGACATCGGTGATGAAGCTCCAGATGCTGACGAAGTCGAGCGCCGGGAATTTCTTCAGATAATCATAGGTGAACTTGACGTCGGCTGCGGTCAGCGGTTTCCCATCAGACCATTTCAGGTTCGGGCGCAGCTTGAAATCGATGCTTTTCAGATCGTCGGAGAGCTTGAAGCTTTCGGCCAGGCGATAGACCGGCTTGTTGCTGTCGAAGCGGTTGAAGATAACCAGCGGCTCATAGATGAAATCGAGCGTCGACTGGCGCGACGAGGTCTGGTTGAACGGGTTGAAGTTGCGCACCCAGGTCGTCGCCGGTTCGATATTCGCCGTCAGGACCGTTTGCGCCATGGCGGAGCCCGAAAGCAGCGTCAGGGCGGCGGCAAGAAGATATTTTTTCATGTCTTATTCCCCTTTTTTATGCGGTGAGAGATGGCGCGCCGGTCAGGAAACCAGCGCGCTTGCAAACATGTCTTCGACTTCAGCATGGGCTGCGCGGACATCGATCTTGAGATTGCCGAGGCGGGCCTTGCCGGCGGCAATCCGCTTGAGAGCTGCGTCCGTCAGCGGCCGGGCCGCCCTGGCGGCGGCTTCGCTTTCCCTGACGTCGCCATGGCTGTGGAGGGCGATGTCGAAGCCGGCGTCGAGCACCTGTTTGACGCGTTCCGGCAGGGTGCCGGAGAGCGATTCCATGAAGATGCAGTCGGAAATCAGCACGCCGTCATACCCCATGTCGTTGCGGATGAGGTCGTGCATGACCGGCGAGATGGAGGCCGGCAATTCCTTGTCGTAGGCCGAGTAGACGACGTGGGCAACCATGGCCCAGGGCGTATCCTTCAGCGCCACGAAGGGCTTGAAATCCGTCGCAGCGAGCGTCTCGCGGCTGGCATCGACCACCGGGCGTTCCTTGTGGGAATCAAGCGTTGCGCGGCCATGGCCGGGAATGTGCTTCATCACCGGCATGTTGCCGGTCTCGAGCAGGCCGTCGATCACCTCGCGGCCGAGGGCGGCGATGACATCAGGATCGGGGCCGAAAGAGCGGGCGCCGATGACAGCGCTCGTCGTCTCGAAGACGAGGTCGAGCACGGGCGAGCATCCGCTGGAAAGGCCAAGTTCCGTCATCATCGCCCCCATGGCCTGGGAGGAAAGGCGCAATGCTTTTTTGGCGAGCGCGAAATCGCGGCGCGCAAGTTCGGCGAACTGGCCGAAGCTGCGGAACAGCGGCCAGGGGCCGGCATCGAGATGCTGCACGCGGCCGCCTTCTTGGTCGGTGAAAACAGGCGCATCGTCGCGGCCGACGGCTTCGCGAAAGCGTTCGATCAGCCGCTTCGTCTGCTCCGGCTCGCGCTGATTTCGCCGGCCAACGAAGAGGCCCATCGGATTGGTCTCACGAAACAGGGCGAATTCATCATCCGAAAGGACTGGATTGGGAAGGCCGACGAAAAGGGCGAGCGGGGTCGAGGACAATTCTGTAACTCCGGGATCAGATGGTCAGGTCGGCGTGCGTCTCAGCATGCCTTCGTAAATGCCCTTGTCGGGGGCGGGGATGATGATGGCGCCTGCGGTCTTCGCGTAAAAATCGACGGGGCCGGCATCGCCGATGAAGGCATAGGCATGGCCAAGCGTCTTCATGGTCTGCAGGCAGGCGGAAAACAGGGCGAGGCCGATACCCTTGCCGCGGGCTTGCGGGTCGACGCCGGTCGGGCCGAAGAAGCCGCGCGCCGTCGTGTCGTAGCAGGCAAAGCCGAGCAGCTTGCCGCCGTCGACGGCGATCAGGCAGCCAACCGGCTGGCGGGAGAAGGCGACGGAGACTTCGCTCGCCCAGTTTTCGCTGAACTGCTGGCGAACCCAGTCGACGACGAGATGCAGTTCCGGGGGAGGGCCGGTCGGATGGAGACACCGACAAGATCGGCTTTCCGATTCAGATCGGCAAGCTTTGTGGAGTATAGACTCACAAGCAGGTCTGGCACCGGTCATTCCTCCTCGTATTCCGTTATTGCGGAATATATCCCCTTTTAATGTCATAGACTTGGCTATCTGGCTGAGCTTGTCAACTGCGTTTTTCAAATGGCGCGATGCTGCTCGCCATGATGCTCTCGATCAAAAGCAAGCTGGCTGCCGAACGCAAAAACGGCCCGGGGAGCCCGAGCCGTTTCGATTGAAAGGGGTGCGTCGATGATGGATGCTTATCCCGTCACTTTCCAAAGCGCATGAAAATGCTGCACCGGCCCGTGGCCGGAGCCGACGGTGAGGCTTCCGGCGGCGGCGACCGCGCCGGCGAGGTAATCCTTGGCGATGGCGACCGCCTCCGGCACCGAGGCGCCCTTGGCAAGCTCGGCCGCCAACGCGCTCGACAGCGTGCAGCCAGTGCCGTGGGTGTTCTTGGTCGGCACCCGCCGGGCTTCGAACCAGTGCAGGCCGTCGGCTGTGGCAAGCACGTCGGGGCTGTCGTCGCTGTCGAGATGGCCGCCCTTGACCAGCACGGCGGCCGGACCGAGCGCCCGCAGGCCTTCGGCCTGCGCCGCCATCTCGGCCCGGTTCGTCGCGACCGGCTGGTGCAGCAGGGCGGCGGCTTCAGGCAGGTTCGGGGTCAGCAGTGTGGCGAGCGGCAGCAACCGGCGGTTCAGCACGTCGACGGCTTCGGGCGCAAGCAGGGCGGCCCCGCCCTTGGCGATCATCACGGGATCGATGACGATGGGAATGCCGCGGCGGTCGGCCGGTGCTGCGGCCACAGCTGCGTCGAGTGCGGCGGCGACGGCCTCGGCGATGCCGGCATTGGCGATCATGCCGATCTTGACGGCATCGACGCGCACATCGGCAAAGACGGCATTGATCTGATCGGCGACGAATGGAGGCGGCACCAGATGCACGCCGCTGACGCCTTGCGTGTTCTGCGCCGTCAGCGCCGTCAGCACCGCCATGCCGTAGACGCCCCGGGCGGAAAAGGCCTTGAGGTCGGCCTGGATGCCGGCGCCGCCGGAGGGATCGGAGCCGGCGATGGAGAGGACGTTGCGGATCATGCGCGGGCCTTTCGAATTTCTGCGGCGATGCGGTGTGTGGCGGCTTCCGGATCCGGCGCGCCGCAAATGGCGGAGACGACGGCAAGCCCGCTTGCGCCTGCGGCAAAGACTTCGGCCACATGCTCCGCCTTGAGCCCGCCGATGGCAACCGAGGGCACCGGCGAGACCGCCACCAGTTTGGCAAGACCGTCAAAACCGATCGGCTGCTTGTGGTCGGCCTTGGTCGGCGTCGCAAACACCGGCCCGACGCCGGTATAGTCGACGAGATCGGGATCGACGGCAGCAGCAAGCGCCGCGGTTTCGACCGACAGGCCGAGGATCATGTCGGGACCGATCATCGCCCGCGCTGTCGCCGCATCCATATCCTCCTGGCCGATATGCAACCCGTCGGCGCCGATGGCGATCGCCGCCTCGACATCGTCGTTGACGACGAGGCGGGCGCCGGTGCCATCAAGCGCCTGTTTCAAGGCGCGTCCGGTCTCGATCATTCCGGCCGTGCCGGCATGTTTGTCGCGCAGCTGCACCATCGTCGCGCCGCCGGCAACGGCACGGCGCGCGGTCTCGACCATGCCGATCCCCGCGCAGAGGTCGGGATCGAGAACGAGATAGAGCGAAAGATCGAAGGTCTTCATACAGCCGATATCCTTGCCCTGGCATCGAGCGTTTCGGCGTCGAGGGCGTGCAGCGCATCGAGAAAGCGCCAGGCGAAGGAACCGGGACCGGCCGCGCCGAGTGCTGCCTCCTCGCCGGCGATGGCGAAGGTTGAAAGGGCTGCGACCGTCGCCCCGAACATATCCTCGGGCACGGTGGCGGCAAAGGCGCCGACGAGGCAGGTGAGCGAGCAGCCAAGCGCGGTGACCTGCGGCATCAAGGCCGATCCGCCTGTGATGCGCACCGCCCGCTCGCCGTCGGTGACGAAATCGACAGCGCCGGTGACAGCGACGACCGCCTGCTGGCGCTCGGCCAGCCATCGCGCCGAACCTTCGGCCTGCTCGACCGGATCGCGGCTGTCGACACCCTGGCCGCGGCTCTCGCCGCCGGCAAGCGCGATGATCTCGGAAGCATTGCCGCGGATGATCGTCGGCTTGAGCGCCAGCAGAGCAGCGACCGCGTCGCGGCGAAAGGCAGTGGCATAATGGGCGACCGGATCAAGCACCCAGGGTTTGCCGGCCGAGGTCGCCGCCTTCGCCGCCGCCTGCATGCCGTCGATCCATTGCGTCGACAGCGTGCCGATATTGACGGTCAGCGCGCTGGCGAGGCCGGCGAACTCACCGGCTTCCTCAGCCGCATGCACCATGGCCGGCGAGGCGCCGGCGGCCAGGAGAACATTGGCGGCGACGTTCATCGCGACATAATTGGTGATGCACTGAACGAGCGGCGGCTTTTCGCGCATCGCCTTCAGCATGGCTCCTGGTGTGCTCCTGGTCTGCATGTGGCCCCTTTCAGGCGGGGGCGGGCACGGGGTAAATCGTGCGGGCTAAGCCGCGACCCCGAGCGACTCCCTCCGCCGGCATTATCCGGTTCAGGTTCGAAGGGTGCTTCTCAGCCCGTCTGTCGACGAACGCCCCTGTCTCTCATCGCGCTCTTTTTCGCAGAGAACGGGGCGGATGTCATCTCGAAAATGACAGTGCTGCGACGGCGCGGCGCGTGAAGTCCGCTGCGGGCACGCTATCATCCTCGACGGCGAGGCCCGGGCTTTACGGGGGCCGAGAGCTTGCCGCCGATTCGGGTCTTGATCAGGTTTTCCCGAATACGGCCCGCGGATTCCGTCCCAGGCTGCATTGGCCGCCGCCTTTTCACCATTCGGTTGTCCTTTCCCTTCCGAGAAGAACAGTCGCAGCAACCCGCGGGTGTGACGAATTTCTGAAATACATCTCAGTATTCGTGGGCGGCATCGGGGATAAAGCCGGCGCCTTGGAACGTCTTTTCTTCAAAATGAGTACGGCTCATCTTTCGCAGATTTTTCTGGATGTCCGCCGATGCGGAATTATTCATCCTATCCGATTATACGCCTGATTTTCAATAAAAACGAGCAGGTGACCAGCTTCGCGTAAGTTGCGCATCGTCTCATGTCCCTCGCCAAGCGGTTTTATTCGAATTTCGGAATCTGTTGGCGATTTCGTTGCGAATGGGGTCTCGGGCAAACTGAGCGTAATCTCCCAGAACGCGAAATAAATACCTAACGCAAACTTTACCGTGCTGACACGTTAAGGTTGACCAAATTGCGGATTGTAGCGATATGACTTCCAACCCAAATAAAATCTTCCTGAAGTTGCATTTTAAATGAAGAAATTTTTGAAAAGCGGCATGAAGAGGGTCCTTTGGACGATCGCCCCCATTCTGATATCGATCGCCTGCGCGAGCCCATCCTTTTCGCAATCTCCTGATGGTCAAGAACCGGAACAGGCGCCGGCGCAACCTGCGCCGGCGATAAAATCGCAAAAATTCGACGACTGGTATTATCGCTGCACGGGTTCGGCAGGCACCGAGGCCTGCGAAGTCGCACAGGTGGCGCAAGTCACCAAGGACGGCAAACCCGTCAATATCCTGACGCTGGCGATATCCGCGCCGCCGGCGCCTGCCGCGCCTTCCGACAAAGGCAAGGGCAAGGCGCGGCTGATGCTGACCGCCCTTCTGCCGCTCAATGTTTTCCTGCCCTCGGGCCTGTCGATCAAGGCCGACGGCAAGCCCGTCGCCAAGCTCGATTACCGCAATTGCAACCAGACCGGATGCTGGGCGCAGCTGGCGCTGGATACCAAGATGACTGCGGCGCTGAAGAAGGGCGCGGCGGCCGAGGGGCTGGTGCGGCTGATGAACGGCCAGGACGTCAATATCCGCTTCTCGCTGAAGGGGCTGAAGCCGGCCCTCGACGAGCTTCAGTCCGTCGCCGCGAAGTAGCCGAATTTCACCGATGACCACAGAAATTCGATACTTTCTGATTGCCGGCGCCGCCCTCGCAGTGGTGATCGCCCCCGCTTACGCGCAAACGCCTGCCGATGATTTCAACCGCCGCCAGGAAGAGCAGTCGCAGACGCAGCGGCTGGATGCCCTGCGGCGCGCCACACCAGGCGGCGGCACGGATGCGGAAAACGGCGCTTTGCCCGCCGCACCGGGCAACGGCGCCTGTTTCGACATCACGCGGGTCGAGATCGATGGGGCGAGCCTGCTGTCGGCCCAGGAGATCGGTAAGGTGACGGCGCCTTACGGCAATCGCTGCGTCGGCCTCGCCGAGATCAATGCGGTCCTGAGGGATGTCACGCATCTCTATATCGATCATGGCTATGTGACCTCGCGCGCCTATGTGCCGCAGCAGGATATCCGCACGACCAGGATCCTCCGTCTGCTGGTCGTCGAAGGCACGCTCTCCGACATCTATCTCAATGGCCGGAAAGTGGCCGGCAATGCTTCGCTGGCGACCGCCTTTCCCGGCCTGATCGGCCGCGTCGTCAATATCCGCGATATCGAGCAGGGGCTCGACCAGATGAACCGGCTGCAGGCCAACGACGCCAAATCGGCGATGCTACCCGGCCCGAAGGACGGAACCTCGATCCTCAACATCGAAAACCGTCCGGGCCGGCCCTGGCACGTCTCCTTCGGCAACAACAATATGGGGCAGGAGAGCACCGGCTTTTCCCGCAGCTCGGCATCGCTCGGCTACGATGACCTGCTCGGCATCAATGACCAGTGGAATTTCTCCTACGAGCACAGCGGCCCGAGCTATCCGTGGGAGAATGACGGAAATGGCTACGGCAACAGCTATTCCGGCAGCGTCAGCGTGCCCTACGGCTACTCCACCCTGTCGCTGAACGGCTCCTGGTACCAATATGAAAGTGCGGTCGAGGGAAACTTCAGCACGCTCGAAACCTCCGGCAATTCGGGGCAGGCCGGTCTCGGCATCGATCGCGTTATCTCTCGCGACAAGGATTCGATCACAACCGTCCGCAGCGGCCTGACCTACAAGCAGACCAACAACTTCCTGCTCGGCAATCTGATCGAGGTCGGCAGCCGCCGCTATACGGTCGGTGATATCGGCATTTCCCATTCCCGCCGCATGTTCGGCGGCATCTGGATGTTCGACGCCAGCCTCGACAAGGGGCTCCGTCTCTTCGATGCGGTGGACCCCGGCGATCCCGGCGCCGGCAACGCCGATCCGCGATTTTCGAAATTCAACGCCACCGTCAGCGTGACACAGCCGTTCCAGGCGGCCGGCCGGCAGTTCGAATTCACCTCGCTGCTCAGCGGTCAATATTCCCCGGACAATCTGCTCGGTGCCGAACAGATCTCTCTCGGCGGCTACGGCAATGTCCGCGGCACGCGCGAAGGCGTGCTCTTCGGCAACAACGGCATGTTCAGCCACAACGAGATCGTCTGGAGAACGAAGTCCAACGAAAGCGGCGGCGCGGCCGCCAAGGCATTCGGCGAACTGCGCCCCTATCTCGGCTTCGACTACGGCCATGTCTATGCGCAGAAACGCTTCGACATATCAGGCGGCAACCTCGCCGGCTGGACGGCCGGCATCCGCACCGTCGGCGGCAATATCAGCGCCGACCTCGGCTATTCCGACATTGTTGCAAGCAGCCTCGACGATGTCGACGGCGGGCTCTTTTATTTCAGCGCATCCGCTCATTGGTAACGAAAGCAGGACAATGACCACCCGCAGTATTTCGACGAACAAGCCCGCCAAAACCCTTTCAAGATCGACGGCGCTGATCCTTGCTCTTTCCATGTCGCTTGCCGGCTGCGCCGGGCGGGAGGCCCGTCCGGTCGCTTCGACCAACCCGTCCGACAGCGCCTTCGATTGCGCCGGCATCGCGCGTGAATTCGAGGCCAACGAGCGGCAGATCTCCTCGACGGTGAAGGAGCGCACCGATGCGCAGGGGAAGAACATCGTGCTTGGAGCGACCGGTGTGCTGCTGTTTCTGCCCGCGCTGTTTTTCATGGACCCGAAATCGCCTGAGAAGGTCGAGATCGATGCCTTGCGCAACAGGAACAATGTCCTGGCCAGCATCGCCAAATCGAAAGGCTGCCCGGCGCCGAAGTCTCAGCTGACCGAACTCTACAAGCATCTCGACAGCAAACCAAAGCCGGCCTCGTCGTCCAACAGCCGGAACTGAGCCCGCAGACGAACTGAACTCGTGAATGAACCCTGGAGTTGCTTATGCGTATCGTGCGTTTTCTAACCCTTCTCCTTTTGGCGGCGACCCTGGCGTCCTGCGTCACCACCAGGACAGATCCTCGGCTGATTGCCGCCCTGCAGCGGACGTCCGTGCGCGAGATCCGGATCGAGCTGGCTCCCGACGTCAAGACATTCGGTTTTGGCGACAAGCCCGACCAGCAGGTCTCCGACGCGGTTCGCACCCTCCAAGCCACGATGTCGAAGGAACTGATCGGCGTGCCGGGTGGCCCTAACAGGGGCAGGCTGGTCGTGACGCTGCATGTGTTCGACGTCACCACAAAGCAGGCCCGCATAATCGGTGGTCACGACAGCATGATCGACGGAACCGTTCGGCTGGAGGATGCCAAGACCGGGCAACTGATCGCCCAAGCGCAAAACATCCATGGCGAAGACCTCTCCATGCGCGGAAGCGGTTACGGCGTGATCATCGCAGTCGCGGTCAATGCTGCGACCACGTCCGGCGCGCCTGATGTCATGGCACAGCGCCTCTCCAAGTCCTTCACCCGCAATGTGAAGACCTGGCTCACCCAGAAATAACGAGACGAGGCGAGGCGCTGCCGGGGAAGGCAGCGCCGGCCGTGATTGATGTCGAGACAAAAACCAGTTGTGCGTTTGGAAAGACGAAACGATGCGTGAAAAAACCGGTCTTGGTTCGAATGGCAAGGGTCTTGGCTGCCGGCTCGGCAGGCTTGCCCATCGCTCGCTTGCGATGGTGCTCAGCGCGCTGCTGGTCCTCCAGCCGATGCTGGCCAACGCCCAGTCGGTCTCGGCCAGCACCACGGCGCCGACCGCCAACCAGCCGGGCGTCGGCACGGCGCCGAACGGCGTGCCGCTCATCGACATCGTCACGCCGAACAGCAAGGGCCTGTCGCATAACAAATACGACGATTTCAACGTCGGCACGCCGGGCCTCATCCTCAACAACTTCAAGGGCGAGGTCGGCAACTCCAATCTCGGCGGTGTCACGCCGGGCAACCCCAATCTCAACAGCTCCGGTCCGGCATCGGTCATCCTCAACGAGGTGATCAGCAGCAACCGCTCGGCATTGAACGGTGCGATCGAGGTGTTCGGCGGGAAAGCCGACGTCATCATCGCCAACCCGAACGGCATCACCTGCGACGGCTGCGGCTTCATCAACACGCCGCATGCGACGTTGACGACAGGCGCGCCTGATATCGGCGGCGACGGCAGGCTCAACGGCTTTACCGTCAAGGGCGGCGACGTCACCATCGGACCGAATGGTGGCAATTTCGCCGCCGGGCTTGGCGCGGTCGACCTCTTCGATATCGTCTCGCGCTCCGTGCACGTCAACGGCGCGGTCTACGGCAAAGACCTTCGCGTCACGGCTGGCCGTAATCAATTCGATTATGCTACCGGCGACGCCACGCCGCTTGCGGCGACATCAGGCACACCGGAATATGCGATCGACGGTTCGGCGCTCGGCGCCATGCAGGCCGACCGCATCAAGATCGTCGTCACCGAAAAGGGCGCCGGCGTGCGCATGCGCGGCGACATGGCCGCCAATGCCGGCGAGCTGTCTCTGTCTGCCGACGGCAAGATCTCGCTCGGCAACGTCTCTGGCCAGCAGGGCGTTTCGATCTCCTCGAAGGCGAAGGTGACGGCTTCCAAGGTCACGTCGAAGGCAAAGGTCGCCGTTCAAGCGGATCAGGGCATCACCCTCGATACGGTCGCCGCCGATGACGATATCCTGCTGTCGAGCGGCAGCGGGTTGTTGAGTGTCGGCGGCGAGGTCAACAGCGCCGCCAGCGTGCTGATGTCGTCTTCGGGCGGCATTGCTGCCGGCAGCGTCATGGCTGGGCAGATCCTTACCCTGTCCGCCACCTCGGGCGACATCCAGATTGCCGGTGCGGCAAAGAGCGGCGATGCACTGTCGATCACCGCGACATCAGGCTCGATCGCCGCGGCCTCGCTTGTCAGCGGCAACAATCTCACGCTTTCCGCCGGCGCCGACATCGCCGTATCGGGCGATGTCCTGGCTGAGGGCGACGTCACGGCTTCGGGTCGTTCGATCGCAGCCGCGACGATCGCCTCCGGCGTCGATCTCGCCGCCACCGCCCAATCCGCCAATGCCGCACTGGTGCTACAGCCGGCGGGCGACATAAGCCTTGCCGCCACGAATGGTTCGATCACCGTTTCCAACGCGCTGCTGAGCAGCGGCGATCTTTCGGCCAATGCCAGCCAGAATCTCGCCTATACCAAGCTGCAGAGCCTCGGCAGTGCCGATCTCTTCGCTGCCGGCCAGATCAGCTACGGCAATCCCACCAGCGCCAAGGGAAACCTGACGCTCACCACCACCACTATCGATCTCTCCAATGGCGGCGCAGGCAACATCGCTGCGGGCGGCACGCTGACGCTCAACGCCGATAGCGCCAATCTCAGCAATAACAGCATCACTCTCGGGGGGCTCACTCTCAATCTATCAGATGCTGCCGATCTCAGCGGCACCAGGATCAATGCCGTTACCAATGCCGGCGGTTCGGGCGACATCGACATCAACGCTTCCAGCCTCTCGACAACGGTCGGCACGGCGCTGCTCGCCGCCAACAACCTGACTCTGACGCTGCCGTCGCTGACCAATGCCGGGCAATTGGCTGCCGGCCACGATTTAACATTCAACATTTCCGACGATTTCACCAACAGCGCCACGGGCCTTGCCTATGCCGGTCACGACGCGGGCCTGTTCATCGGCGGGGTGCTCACGAACAATCAAGGCGCCATCCTCGCCGGCAATGATCTTGAGATTGCCGGGACGACATCGGGAGTAAGAAACACTGAAGTCACCAATATTTCCGGTCTGATCCAGGCTGGAAACGACATGTCCATCCTTACCAGCAATCTGACAAACGAGCGGGCTACTGCGCCGCAATGGACGACCGGGGTGCTGGTTTCGTCAGGCGTCGTCAGCGGCTTTACGCTCAATCCCGTCGCTGCCGGACTGCCTTTCGGCTACCTCGAGACCGCAGATCAGAACATGTACCAGCTCTATGCCGGCGTGGATCCGGGGCTGTGGCAGGATTATCAGCCTCTGCTCTGGTCGAAGGCGACGCTTGCCGACGGCACGACCTATCGTGCATGGACATGGATCTCGGCCGATGGACCCGAAAAGGTCGAGCCGATCATCGAATGGATCAGGGCCCGCGTGCCAAGGGACGCGAACGGTAATCCCGTTGTCGATCCCAACAATCCGTCGCGCTATTTCATCGTCGACGAGGTCAATTTCAGCGGCTCGGATGAAAGCACCACCTATAGCTGGGATTGGTCGTCCCACCTCAGCCAGTCGGTTTACGAAGACCGGTTGGTCGGCACGCTCAGCCCGGAAGCGACGATCCGCGCGAGCCGCAACCTTACTGTCGACGCCACGAATCTCACCAATGCCTACAGCTCGATCGAGGCCGGCGGCGACGCGACGCTGAAGGGCTCGACGCTGACCAATACCGGCGTCAGCCTTTTCCGCACGACGACGACGACCTGCCATGCCCAGGGTGCCTGCACCGCCTATAATGCCAACGGCACTGCCAATCCCTCGAAGAACATCGCCAACGGCTCGACCATCGTCAGCTCCGTCGAGGCGATCGGCGGCGTATCGGCCAACATCAAGGCCGGCGGTGCACTCTCCGTCGATTTCGGCAGCGTCAGCAACACATCGGCGGCCGGCTCGATGGCCGGCGGCGCCAGCGTCACGGCGGCAGGCAATCCCGGCGATCCGCTGTCGGCGCTCTCCGGCCTCACCGCCGGCGGTGCGCTGTTCAACGTCAATTCGGGACTCGGCGGTGCCGCCCTTGCGCCTCCCGCCAACCCGAAATCCGGCGGCTTCGGCGGCAAGATAGCCAACCAGACGTTCCTGTTCGAAACCCGCGCAGCCTACCTCGATGTCGGCACCTTCTATGGCTCCGGCTATTTCATGGACAAAATCGGCTATCAGCCGGAGACGACGGTTCCCTTCCTCGGAGATGCCTATTTCGAGAACCAACTGATCGACACGCAGTTGCGGCAGCTCGTCGGCGAAGGGCTCGGCAGAAGCACGTTCATCGCCGGCAACAGCGCCATCGAGCAGATGAAGACGCTGCTCGACAACGGTGCCACCTATGCCAAGGATCATGGCCTGGCCGTCGGCCAAGGCCTCACGCCTGAGCAGGCGGCGGCGCTGGCCGAGTCGATCGTCCTCTACCAATGGCAGACCGTCAACGGCGTCCAGGTGCTGGCTCCGGTCGTTTATGTTGCCGCCGCTGACCGACAGAAGCTTTCCGGCGGCGGCGCGGCCATGGCGGGCGGCTCGGTCAATATGAATGTCGGCAATCTCGACAATTCCGGCCTGATCGCGTCGGCTGGCGGCCTTACCGTCTCCGGCAGCTCCATCCAGGGCAGCGGCACGTTCCTGTCGCGCGGCGATACGGCGCTCAATGCCACCAACGGCATCACGCTCGCCGCCCAGACGATGACGATCGGCGGCCAGAACGTCGTCAATACCAATGCAGGCGTGACGGCAAGCGGCGCTCTGCAGCTTGCCGGCGGCAGCGGCGATCTGGCGCTGACGGGCGTCAAGGTCAATGCCACAGGCAACGCTTCGCTCACCGGTAAAAACGTAACGCTGGATGCGGCCAAGGTCGACAATAGTGGTCAACAAAATGCCACCGGCACTCAGATCGCCAGTGGTGGGGCCTTGACGATCAAGGCCACCGACAATGTCAACGTCATCGGCAGCTCCGCCAAGGCGGGCACGACGCTCGACGTGACTGCCGACAAGGGTTCGGTGGCCGTGGTGTCGACCGATGTCGCCCGCGACAATCAATCCGGCTACACCAAGACCCTCTCCACCGACCAGCAGCAATCGCAGCTATCCGCCGGCACCAATGCGACGATCAAGGCCGGCGACGACATCCTGCTCTCCGGTTCCTCCGTCAAGGCTGGCGGCAATGTCGCGCTCTCCGCAGGCGACGATATCAACATCACGGCCGCGCAGGAGCGCTCCGAGTTCCTCCTTCGGTAAGAAGTCCGCCTCGTCGATCACCCATGTCGGCTCAGAGATATCGGCGGGCGGCGACCTCTCGGTGACGGCAGGCAGCGGCAGCGGCGATCACGACCTCAACATCGTCGGCAGCAAGCTCGCCGCCGACGGCAAGGTCGCTCTCAAGGCCGATGGTGACGTAACGATCGCCGAAGCCACCGACACCGCGACCCTCGACACCAAGCTCAGCATCAAGGGCGGTTTCCTCGGCAGCAGCGAGAAGACGACTACGCATCAGGAAACGACGACGGCCGTCGGTTCCGCCATCACAGGCGGTGGCGGCGTCGACATTGAATCCGGCAAGGACACGGTCATCTCGGCCTCGAAGATCGAAGCCGGCAATGAGGCCGGCGCCGCGAACCTGAACATCACCACCAAGGGCGACCTCATCATCGCCTCCGGCAAGGACACCAGCGCCAAGGATGACAAGGGCTCGCGCAGCGGCTTCCTGTCCAAAGGCTCATCCAGCTACAAGAGTTACGACGAAACGACGGTCGCTTCCGAACTCGGGGCATCCGGTAATATCAATCTGGATGCCGGCGGCGCTGCGGTGATCGCTGGCTCACAAGCGTATGCGGATGGTTCGATTTCCGTCAAGGGCGACAGCGTCTCGGTCATCGGTGCGGCCGAGCAGCATGAGCTTGAGATCACGCGCAAGAAGTCCGGCTTCGGGGTCGGCGGCGGTGGAGGCTTCATTTCGATCTACGGCAGCCAGCAGAACAGCGGCAAGCAGGCCTCCGAGCTCAACGTGGCATCGGTGCTTTCTGCCGGAACGGATGTCGCACTCAAGTCGCGCGATACCGACATCAACATCCTCGGCTCGCAGATCTATGCCGACCAGAACATCACCCTCGATGCTGCCCGCGACGTCAACATAACGCCGGGCGCCGAAAGCGCCTCGTCCGAGGAAAAGGAAAAACGCTCCGGCTTTGGCATTTCCTTCGGCTCGAGCAGCGGCGGCTTTTCCGTTGGTATCGGCCTGTCGTCGGTTTCTGACGCGACGAAGCAAGGCTCGCAGACCAACGCGATGGCCACGCTTTCCGCCGGCAACGACCTGACGATCACCGCCGGCCGCGACGCCAACCTGCAGGCCGCCAACGTCTCGGCCGAGGGCGATGTTGGGATCACTGCTGAACGCGACGTCAATCTGTTCTCGGCGCAAGATCAGACAAACTACGAACACCTGCATGAAGAGTTCTTCGCGGGTATCAGCCTGTCGGTCTCAACCTCCCTGGTGAGCGCGGCTGACAGCGTGAGCGTTGCGGCGCAGAAGCTTGCAAATATCTCTGATGGGTATTCCGCAGCTAACGCCGCCTTTGCCTCGCTCAAGGCCTATGATGCGCTCGACAAAATTGCAAAGGGTGGCAACGTCGGGTCGGCGTCGCTCACGGTAGGCTTCACTTATCAGAAGGAAAAGGAGGCGGCGCAAACCTCTGTTCCGGTCCTGACAGACATACGCGGAGGGCGGTCTGTAACGATCGAGGCAGTCTCCGGGGATCTCACGAGTCATGGAGCACAAATCGCTGCAGGTTACGATGCTGACGGCAATGTCGTCATCTCTGATAATGACAACGCGGGTGATATTACGCTGAAGGCCGGCAAGGATATCATCCTCGAAAGCGCACAGGCGACTGATAGCTCGTCGACGAGCAGCGCGTCAGGGGGCGCAAGCTTCGGCGTTTCCGCCGGCATCGGCATCAATGGTGTCAGCGGGGGACTGACGGGTGGCGCCGACGCATCGGTTGGCAAGTCCAACGCCAATGGAACCACTCAGGTCAATACTCACGTCAACGGCACTGGTGACATCATCCTTGAATCAGGAAACGATGCCCGTCTCGCGGGCGCGGTGGTTTCCGGTGACACGGTAACTGCCAATGTTGGCGGCGATCTAACCATCCTCTCCGTTCCCGACACCGGGGCAAGCTCCAACCACTCTGCCTCCGGTGGCTTCAGCTTGGGCGGAGGCCAACTCCTTTCCGGCGTGCAGATCGGCGGCGGCAGCGGCTCCGGCGAAACGAACTGGATCACCGAGCAGTCTGGCCTCGTTTCCACTGGCGCGATGGACGTCACGGTCGCCGGCAATACCCATCTGGGTGCCGGCAAGATCGTCTCCGAATCCGGCGACCTCATCCTCGATACCGGCACGCTGACCTATGACAACTTCGATGGCCGGATGAACTATGAAGGCTTCAGTGTCGACGTCGGCATCGATCTTTCCAGTGGCAAGGACGAGAACGGCAATTCCACCACCAACCACACGCTGGAGGGCTCCTACCAACTTGACGATACTCGCCAGACGGTTCGCGCCACGGTCGGCTCAGGTGACATTGTAATTCGCGATCAGGAACAGCAGGAAGCGCTCGAACATGACGGTACATCCTCGCGTCCTCTTGATGAACTCAACCGCGATCCCGACAAAGCTTACGAGATCACAAAAGATAAGCATGTGGATCTCGATTTTTATATGTCCAGCAACAGCTTGCAGGCCGTCGGGAACGGGATCAAGGAGGCGATCGAGCCAGGTGGCTTCATCGACAAGTACCTCCTGGACAAGGAACTGACTCCGGAAGAAGTTGCAAACATCAAGTCAGGCCTGGATGCGCTGGCGAATGGAGGATCTCTCGGAGGCTGCACCCAGCAACAGGGATTCAATCTGTTCGACCTGATTGTGACCCCGGCATATGCGGGCGATTTTTCCACAGATTGCACTATTCGTCAGCGGGACGGTCAACTCATTCATCTTGGCATCAAGTCTTATCAGGACTGCCAGGATGCCATCTACGCTTATCTGAATACGATGGACGCTGAAAAGCGTTCGGATATTCTCAGAAATGCCGGCTTTGCCTTCGTCGTCGACCACCCCCTCGACGTGGAAACCTGGGTGAAGGGCGACTGGCTCCTTGATGCGATCAAAAAACTCGATGGTGACGACCCGGATGGCGCGAATGCCGAGGCTTATGCCGAGGGCCAGAATGCGGCCGCACTGGTCGGCGAACAGCTAATCGGCGAGCGCTCGAAGATCTGGCAGGACACCTCGATTTCCTGGAGCGTCAGGATCGATCGGTTGGAGGCCACAGGGCTTGACATCAATGCGATCATTGCAACCGCGATGCTGGGTGGCGCTGCAGGAAAAGGACCCGTTTACAAGACCAACAGTGAGGCAAAAATTGCGGCTACTGCACTCGGATTTGTAAAGATTAACGACACAACACATGGCGGGCAGCCCGTGTTTAAAAAAGGGAACCTATATATTACACGAGACTTGGATGGCCATAACGGGGGCGCTTGGAAGATGGCAACGTCTATCAAGAATCTCGGCAGCAAAGCCACCCGACTTGGGACTTACGACACGAATCTAAACCGCATAGGTGATTGAAATGATCTCAAACGGCGTCGACGCTCAAAACTGGACGGAGAGAGGAAAAACTATTCGCGATTTAATAAAAGAGCTGCAGTCTTTCGAGGATCCAGAACTACTCGCGGAAATATCTATTGACGGAGGCAAAACCACCCGCCCCATCAGTTTCGTTGGGAAGGAAAATGGGAAATGTCTAATTGTCTATACGAAATGATCGAGCAGCCTACCCTTCTTGTCGCGACGTCGTGCGACTTCGTCCGGATGAACCCTTTTGGCAAGGTCATCGGCAGTTATTTTGATCCGGTTGCCGGTGAGAGAAACCGACGACAAAAGGAATCATTTCTATGGCTGCAAGAGAGTGCAAATTGTACCGTCGAGGCCACGACCCTGTCAGAAAAAACTGAATTACGCGTCCGGGTTTTGCTGGCTGTACAGCAGTCACTTCTAGGAAGCGTTAGCCCTAATTTACGAGCGGTAACGTGCTCTTGGAGCAGTTCAGATATTCAAGTACGCGCGATATTTGACTTGGCTGTAAGTGAAATCGACAAGGAAAACATGGGCGAGGTTGAGACAGAGATCATGTCTCATTTTCCTGACCAGGAGGTGGCTGTAAGCTGCACAAGGGTGGATGCCCCTGCAATAATTGGTGCCGATCAAAACGAGGTATTTGTCTTTAAGCGGCGCGAAGGTTAGGGGCACCACGCCCGAACAGGCGGCCGCGCTTGCGAGCCGATCGGAACTTAAAGATGAGGCCAAAACCGTTTTGCCGCGTGCGTTGTCTTACATCGCCACCGTGCTCCGTTTCCTCGGGGTCCAGAAACGTCCGTCTCATCAGCGTCGACAGCTTGGCGTTCGGAGAACAGGCCGCGAAAGACTCGATCGGGGCCGTCCGCGCTGGCGATCGGAGCGCATGCGAGCGGCTGGCGCCCCGAACGGCAGGGTCTGGTAGCCGCTCTTCATCTCGATTGCTTAGGACCAATCGTTGATGGTTCAGTTCACATCGTGACTTTTGTAATGGAGCAAAGCTTACCGAAACATGGGCGCAGCGACTTATGTGATGCGCCCACGCAGGAGAGGTCGTCTGTTTAAGGAATCGAAGCTGTGCATGAGAAGAATGAGCGATACCCTTCGGTTGCTACTGATGTCAGTCAATCTCGCGGGATATGGAGCATCAGATCGCTTCCTCGGTTTTTTTGAAAGAGACACCCGATATGAGCCGGGCATGGAAGAATCTGCGGTCGATTTCTTCATGCGATATTTCAGAAACGATCTGGAATATTTTTTGATTGCATCCTCGGTACACGCAAACTCCGACGAAGTTGGGCATTACGGCGATGCTGCGGATGACCAGCGAGACGCCAATTTAATAGAGGGCCTTGTGGGGGCTGGGCTTATCAAAGAATTTGGTTTTAAAGAACGATTTGGGTGTGATCCTAGTTCGCAGGAATATACTGAATTGGTCGAAAGGGAATGGGCGAATATTGCCCTGATGAAAGCGCATGATTTCCCTATCGAAAGTGTGAGATCTTTACTTGTCGCAAAGATGATTGCGTATGGACTGTACGGTCATTGCTTCATGATCTCACGCGATTGGAATCTGGCTTTTTATCCACACGATGATTTTGGTTTTGGCGTGATAGGCTTAACCGACAACGTAAATGTACAACTCGCGCACGATTTTTTGGCGCAGGCGGATCAATTGCCGGGCATGCATTCAATCATCAGGACGCCGCCCAGCAATTGAGCCGAGCTCTGAAAGTAAAAGAAGGCGGTCTCCAATGTGGCAGCACCAATGGTTGGTTCCTCTGCAAGGGCGAGAAGACGACCTGGACGGTGGTGAACAGGACGTTTTCTACGTTTATTGAGAGGTGTATCTCGAGATACTGCTGGCGCCCTCTCCGACCCAACCGAAAAGTATATTCAAATCCTCCGGATAAGCGCTGAGTTTCGCAGTGCCGGGGGCCGCCGATAAGCTTCCATCGGACAAGAAGCAAACTATGGATCGAGAATATGCAAGGACAATCGTGGACTACCTCTATGATGAAGGAGATAGGGATATAATATTCTTCGGGTTCATCATCGGTGTCGTTAGCTTCGACAGAGAGGATGCCCCATACGAAAAATCTGAAGCCGACAGATTTAACCACGCACTCCGGCTGGCAAATTTCCTGATTTCTGATGGAGATTTTAATCCTGGAAAATCCATCCGCCAGGAAAACGGTAACTTTAGAAAAACCTTATACGAAGGTGGATTTGAGGAGTTTCGTCAAGATTTAGAGATTTTATTTGATGGAGGTGGCATCGACAATATCGATCTCGTTGCCGGTCCTTGGTTGGTCAAAAACAACATTGGTAAGTCGGCGTCATCCGTCCCGGACCGCATTTCTCAATTATTTGGGTGACGCAACCATGGATAAGCCTTTGACCTTGCCCCGTTTAATTGAAGTAAGCTCTGGCCCGTTGTGAGGTGTGGATCGGGAAAAACACCTCAAGCTTGGGAAGCAGTCTAGTTGACCATCAAAGAATGCAACCCCGCCTCAGACGAAGGTGTTCAGAGGAACAAACCGGCCGCAACGCGGCTATATGCGATCCTTGCGCGGGGAGCGAGAACGGGTGTTATATTCCGTCGCGGCCCGAGCAAACATGTGCAGCTAATTCGTTGGGACCTGCGCAACGATATTTTTGAACATGGGCAATGGTTCAAGGGACGCATCTACGAACGACGCTGCGATCTTTCCCCGTCCGGCCGACTGCTGGTGTATTTCGCAGCGACAAATCGCGCGCCCTACGGAAGCTGGACAGCAATATCAAAGCCGCCATTCTTTACGGCGTTGGCCCTTTGGCCGAAAGGGGATGCCTGGGGCGGCGGCGGCATTTTCGAGGATGAGGAAACACTGCTTTTGAATCATTCCCCGAGTGGGAGGCCAGCTTCAAACTCGCCGATGGATTTCGGCTAAAGCCGGGAATGCATGTCAAGCCGTGCGGGAACCGGCCAGGCCGCGGTGAGGACGAACCCATCAATGGCCTCCTGCGCGAGCGCGATGGTTGGCGAGTGGTAGAGATCGGTGAAGAGCCGTACTGCGGTTTGAATGCGCCTGCGATTTTTCGCTTTAGCCAGCCGCACGTTGAGGAAAAGGTCGGTTCTAACGGTCGGCGCCTCCAAATGATACTCCACGCGATCGGTCGCAGGCAAAAGGCGTGGTACGGCCTCGATTATCGTGTGATTGATCGCGACGGAACCCTGCTCATCGATCTGCCTGAGAGCGATTGGGCCGATTGGGACGGCGGCGACCTTGTGTTCGCCCGGGGTGGTTGCATCTACCGATTGTCGAAAAGCCAATTCCGATATTATGCCGACAAGCGCGAAGATGCCTTTCAGCGCCTGTATGATTTCAGCGACGCACGCTTTACCGCTGTAGCTCCCACGCGCGCTGCACTCCAATATTGATGGAGCAGGCGGTTCAAAAAAAGCCGAGATACTCGTTACCGGATGAAAGTTGAGTGGGTGGACAGCCGGTAAACGGTTTGTGTTTCGTGCAATGCCGAATTCCTCATGGATAGGTGAGTTGCTCGGATTATTTCATAGATTTAGCGCTCAAGCCCCGTGAGGTGCGTATGGAAGTTGAGAAACAGCTGATCAAGCTCATAGGTGATTTCACCGGACGCCTGCCCGAGGAATATATCGGCGAATACATATCCC
Source organism: Rhizobium sp. C104 (assembly GCF_022354505.1). Classification (NCBI taxonomy): domain Bacteria; kingdom Pseudomonadati; phylum Pseudomonadota; class Alphaproteobacteria; order Hyphomicrobiales; family Rhizobiaceae; genus Rhizobium; species Rhizobium sp. C104. The sequence continues at coordinate 208,172 of NZ_CP092350.1, forward strand.
TTGCGAAGCACAATGAGTGCGCAGTCGCATTGGAAAATCTATGCACGCAATTGTACGAGCATGACGTGGTGCCGGCTCCAGGGGAACTGATCACCATTCGGGAGCTAGCCGAGGAAATGAACCTGGAGGAGGATACATGGCACTTCCTCAGGCATTCGAATTCGTGAGCTCAGTGCAAGGGCGACAACAGTGAACAAACTACCAAACTGGCTTGTCCTCAATATCTGGCGAAATCTACTGGGAGAGATTTACCCAGCGATTAGGGCCATCGCCGTCGAATTCGATGAAAAGGCTCTTCTCATAAGATATTACCTTGAGCGTGAGCCGACCGAGTTTGATATCGAAAGCGCGGAAGTATTATCCACAAACGTTTTCGCCTCTGCCGGACCGGAACTGATCGAACGTATCGATACGGAATGTTCCTACGCAACGCGGCTTTTCAAAGATTTGGACGCATTGTCTGGGTTTGTATATTGCCGTCGAGAATACGACATGCCCGAGTGAGGATGGCTGTGTCTCCTGTTCCAGGTGGTGCAGTCGGCATGAGGCGCTTGAATGCGTCACAGCGTTCCTCAACTCAAATCATGCAGATCCGTCGTAATCGCCGGCCCGATCGAAAATTCCGAAAACCGCACCGTCAATCCACTCCGCTCCGGCGTACAGGCGGTGGGCCCGACCTGGTATCTGTCGGCGATTGGGAAGGGCGCTAGCCGCAAGAGCGGCCAGAAGCTCCCGTCGTGCGAAGCCTGGATGCGCAGGGCGCCGGCCGCCAGGGTGACGCGGATGTGGAAGTCCTCGAGTTCCTTGAAGGGTTGCGACACCGACCAGTCGGACCTGCCGTCGGTTACGACGGTGCTGAGGAAGGCTTCGCCGTCGGTGAATTCGACGCCGGTCTTGACCCAGCGGTTCTCGTCGAGGCGCACCATCAGGCCGGCCTGGTCGTAGAGGGTGCGGAATTCGCCTTGTATGCGGATCTGGGCGGTAAAGCTCTCGGCCGTAGGGAAGGCGAGGAAGTGGCCGCTGTCGCGGGTGAAGCCGTAATAGGTCTCCCGCCAGAAATCGGTCTTCTCGCCTGTTGTCAGCGTCAGGCCGGTTGCGTCGGCCTGCCAGCTTTCCGGTTCGTTCAGCCATTTTCCGTCGTTGAAATCGATGCTCATTCCATCCTCGCTTTATTGAAGCCGTGGCGCTGCCGATTCTTCACGCCCGCATCATGCGCGAGCTTCGCGCAGGCGGCCAGCCGCACATGCGGTTCGGCGCTGTTTGCCGCTGCGACGCTCGTCTCACGACATAATCCACGGCTTCCGCTTGACACGATCATTTCATCTCTTATTCTGTTACAAAAACATGAATTACATAATTGTGGAACTTAACTGGGAGCTCTCATATGAAACCGCTTGTCGCATTCCTGCTCGGCACTGCGCTCGTCGCCCTGCCTTCGACCCTGCTTGCTGAGGAGAAGGGCGGCGTCATCAATGTCGCGACGATCGGCGAGCCGCCGACGCTCGATCCGATGTCGTCGACGGCCGATCTCGTCGGCATCGTTACGCAGCATATTTTCGAAACGCTCTATACGTTCGACAAGAGCTGGAACGTCACGCCGCTGCTGGCGGAAAGTCTGCCCGAGATCAGCGCCGACGGCAAAACCTATACGATCAAGCTCAGGACCGGCATCAAGTTCCACGACAATAGCGACATGACCTCGGACGATGTCGTCGCCTCGCTGAACCGCTGGATGAAGATTGCTTCGCGCGGCAAACAGGTGGCCGGCTTCATCGACAAGATCACCGCGACCGATCCTGCGACCGTGACGATTACGCTGAAGCAGCCCTATGCGCCACTGACCTCGCTGCTCGCCTTCAACAACTCGGCGGCGATCATCATCCCTGCCGAAAAGCAGGATGAGCCGATGAAGGAGTTCATCGGCACCGGCCCCTATATGCTGAAGGAGCGCAAGGCCGACCAGTATATCCAGCTCGTCCGCTTCGACGGCTACAAGTCCCGCGAAGGCGACAGCAATGGTTATGGCGGCGCCCGCCATCAATATCTCGATGAAATCCGCTTCGTGCCGGTGCCGGACCCGAACACCCGCGTCGAGGCCGCCATCTCCGGCCAGTATGATTATGTCGATTCGATCCCGGTCGAATCCTACGACAAGCTGAAGGCCTCTACCGCCTCGCAGCCGGTCATGTTGAAGCCCTTCGGCTACCCGGTCTTCGTCTTCAACACGAAGGAGGGTGTTGCCGGGAATGTCGAGGTTCGCAAGGCGATCCGCCAGGCGCTCAGCATGGAAGACATGCTGGCCGCGGCTTTCGGCAGCAAGGACTTTTATGCGCTCGACGGCGCCATCTATCCGAAGACCTTTTCCTGGTCGACGGATGCCGGCGTCGAAGGCGCCTATAACGTCGCCGATCCGGAAGGGGCTGCCGCTGCCGCCAAGAAGGCCGGCTACAATGGCGAGCCGATCCGCATCCTGACCAGCCGCCAGTACGAATTTCACTACAAGATGGCGCAGGTCGCCGCCGAATATCTGAAGCTTGCCGGCTTCACCGTCGATATGCAGGTGGTGGACTGGGCGACGCTGACGCAGCGCCGCACCGATCCGAAGCTCTGGGATATCTACATCACCCACAGCCCCTTCCTGCCGGAGCCGGCGCTGATCGGCTCGCTCTCGACCAGTTCGCCCGGCTGGTGGGATACGCCGGCCCGCAAGGCCGCCGTCGATGCCTTCACCTCCGAGGTCGACCCGACGAAACGCGTGGCGCTCTGGGCCGATGTCCAGAAGGCTATCTATACAGACGCGCCCTTCATGAAGATCGGCGATTTCAACGCCGTCGCGGCAAAGTCGGTCAAGCTTGAAGGTGTCGATCCGGCCCCGTGGCCGTATTTCTGGAACGCTTCGATCAAGAAGTAAGCATCGCCGCCGGTGCCGGCCCTGCGGGGCTCGGCGCCGGTTTTTTCTGCTGCATCTGCAAGGGCTTGAAGGCCAGCATTCATGATCCGCTACATCCTCCAGCGCTTCTTTGGCATGATCGTCGTGATGTTTCTCGTCGTCACGATCGTCTTCGTCATCGTGCGCGTGACGCCGGGCGACCCGGCCGCCGTCATGCTCGGGCCGGATGCGACGCCGCAGGATGTTGCCGATCTCCGCGCCCGGCTCGGCCTCGATCAATCCCTCAGTCTGCAATATCTCTATTATATCGGCCAGCTGCTGAAGGGTGATCTCGGCCAGTCGATCTTCCTCAACATGCCCGTCACCTCCGCTCTGCTCGACCGCGCCGAGCCGACCTTCTTCCTGACGCTGTTTTCGCTCGCCATCGCCAGCATCATCGCCTTGCCGATCGGCATCTACGCCGCCTATCGGCGCGGCTCCTTCGTCGACCAGGCGGCAACGACGCTGGCGATGTTTGCCGCCAGCATCCCGAGCTTCTGGCTCGGCCTCATCCTGATGCAGTTCTTCGCCGTCCGGCTCAACCTCTTCCCGGTCTCGGGCTATGGCGGCCCCGGCTCGACCTTCGCGGACCGAATGTATCACCTGACACTGCCGGCCTTTGCGCTCGGCATCGTCTCCTCGGCGCTGATCCTGCGCTTCACTCGCGCCTCGATGCTCGATGTGCTAGGCGACGACTATATCCGCACGGCGCGCGCCAAGGGGCTGGTCGAGCGCAAGGTCATCCTCAAGCACGCGCTGAAGAATGCGCTGATCCCGATCCTGACGGTGCTCGGCCTGACGGCGGCGGTGCTGATCTCAGGCGCCGTCGTCACCGAAACCGTTTTCGGCCTGCCGGGTGTCGGCAATCTCGTCGTCTCGGCGGTGCTGCGGCGCGATTACCCCGTCATCCAGGGGGCGCTGCTCGTCATCGCCGCCCTCTATGTGCTGATCAATTTTGCGATCGACATGCTCTATCTGTTGGTCGATCCGAGGGTGCGCTACTGATGGCCGATATCGCAATCAAATCAGCCGAGAGCGACGGCAGCAAATTCGTCCGCCGTCTGCTCAAGCGCAAGACGGTGGCCTTCGGCCTGTTGATCCTGGCGATCTTCGTGCTGCTGGCGGTCTTCGCGCCTGTCGTCTCGCCCTATTCGCCCTCCAAGCTTTCCATCGTCAACCGGCTGAAGCCGCCGAGCGGCACCTTCTTCTTCGGCACGGACGAGTTCGGCCGCGACGTCTTCTCGCGGACGATCTTTGCCGGCCGCCTGTCGCTGCTCGTCGGCGTTGCGGTCGTCAGCCTGTCGGCGGTGATCGGCGTGACGCTCGGCCTGCTTGCCGGCTTTTTCCAGAAGCTCGATACGCCGATCGCCCGGCTGATCGATGCGATGATGGCATTCCCGGATATTCTGCTGGCGATCGCCCTCGTCGCCGCGCTCGGCCCGTCCTTGACCACTGTGATCATCGCCCTGTCGATCGTCTATGCGCCGCGTCTGGCCCGCATCGTCCGCGCCTCGACCCTCGTCATCCGCGAGCTGCCTTATGTCGAGGCGGCGAGGGCGCTCGGCATTTCCACTTTCCACATCATGACCCGGCACGTGCTGCGCAACCTGCTGTCGCCGATCCTGGTGCAGGCGACGTTCCTCTTCGCCAGCGCGATGCTTGCCGAAGCCGGTCTGTCTTTCCTCGGCCTCGGTGTCAGCCCGGAAATTCCGACCTGGGGAACGATGATTGCAGCCGGCCGCCAATATATCGGCCAGGCCGACTGGATGACGCTGTTTCCCGGTGTCGCCATCATCCTCTCGGTGCTGTCGCTGCAGATGGTCGGCGACGGCCTCAGGGACATGCTCGATCCAAGACTTCGCAAGGACCTTTAATCCGCTGGCCAGACGTCGGCCAATCGAAATTCGCCTAATCCAATTCGCATGACAGGAGTTTGCGTGAATCAGTTTCCCAACGCCGCCGGCAAGGTTGAGAATTCGCCTTACCAACGGTTAGCCGCCCTCGGCATCAAGCTGCCGCCGCCGCCGCCGCCGATCGCCAATTTCGTGACGCATGTGGTGGAGGGCAATATGCTCTACCTCTCCGGCCAGGGGCCGCGCGAGGCAGACGGCTTCCTGCACGCCGGCAAAGTCGGCGCTAATGTCGGTGTCGATGAGGCTTACCGGCATGCACGGCTGACCGGCATCAATCTGCTCGCCGTCATGCATGATGCGCTCGGCGATCTCTCCCGCGTCAAGCGGGTGGTCAAGCTTCTCGGCATGGTCAATGCCGTGCCTGAGTTCGAGGATCATCCGAGTGTCATCAACGGCTGCTCGGATCTGCTGATTGCCGTCTTCGGCGCGGCCGGCGAACATGCCCGCTCGGCCGTCGGCTTCGGCTCGCTGCCCGGCAACATCACCGTTGAAATCGAGGCGATCGTCGCCTTGAATGGCTGACGAGAGCTTTCATATTCGGAGCAGCGTCCACCATGGCCCGTTGCTCGACTGAGACTTCTGGAGACCTTCATGCCCAATGACATCAGACCTTCGCTCGGCCTTCGCCCCGTCATCAACGTATCCGGCACGATGACCAGCCTCGGCGCGTCGATCGTCGTGCCGGAGGCGATCGAAGCGATGGCATCGATCCTGCCGCATTTCGTCGAGATCAACGACCTGCAGCGCAAGGCAAGCGCCGTCATCGCCCGGCTGACCGGCGGCGAGGCCGGCTTCATCACCGCCTCCTGCTCGGCCGGAATTTCGCTGGCCGTCGCCGGCGCCATCACCGGCGACAATCTGCTGGCGATCGAGAAACTGCCGGATGTCGTGCCCGAGAAAAACGAAGTGCTGGTGCAGATGGGCCATGTCGTCAGTTATGGCGCCCCCGTCGACCAGGCGATCCGGCTGGCCGGCGGCAAGGTCGTGCTGGTGGGCCAGGCAACATCGACCCATCGTTTCCACATGGAAAAGGCGATCACCGAAAAGACCGCCGCTGCTGTCTATGTCGTCTCCCACCATGTCGTCGATTACGGCCTGCTGAACCTCAAGGAATTCGTCGAGATCGCCCATGCCAGGGGCGTGCCGGTGATTGTCGATGCGGCCTCGGAATATGACCTGAAGATCTTCCTGGAGCAGGGGGCCGATATCGCCCTTTACTCCGGCCACAAGTTCCTCGGCGGCCCGACCTCGGGCATCGTTGCCGGCCGGAAGGAGCTGGTGCGTCATGCCTTTCTGCAGAACATGGGCATCGGCCGCGGCATGAAGGTCGGCAAGGAGAGCATCTTCGGCGTCATGGCGGCCCTCGAAGCCTGGGAAAAGCGCGATCATGCCGGCATCCGCGAGCGCGAGACCGGCTCGCTCACCCTGTGGAAGCGCACACTCGACGGCCGTCCCGGCGTCACCGCGCTGATCGAGCCCGATCCGACCAACAATCCGCTCGACCGGCTGCGTCTTATCGTCGATGCCGAGCAGGCCCATATCACCGCCTGGGATCTGGCCGATGCGCTGGCGAGGGGCAACCCGCCGATCATCGTACGCGACCATGAGGTGGAGCACCGCTATTTCTATCTCGACCCGTGCAACCTGCATCCGGGCCAGGATGTCATCGTTGCAAACCGCCTGGCTGAGGAACTCGACAAGGCGCGCGCCTCCAACGAGATCATCGCAACCCCGATCGAAAACCGCAGCCGGCACCGCTTCGACGGCGTGCTGCGCTGGCCGGATTGAGCCGCAAAGGAACCGACTGACATGGGCAGCGTCCAAGCACAATCGATCGCTTCAGCCAGCACCGTTCTTTCCGTCGAGGGGCTGACGACGTCCTTTCTGGTCGACGGCGCCTGGAAACCGGTGGTGCGCGATGTCTCCTTCACCGTCGCACCCGGTGAAACCGTGGCGATCGTCGGTGAATCCGGCTCGGGCAAGAGCGTCACCTCGCTCTCGATCATGCGGCTGCTGCAGCCGGACATGAGCCGCATCGAAGGCCGCGTCATGCTCGGTGGGCGCGACTTGCTGGCCTTGCCGGAACAGGCCATGCGGCAGGTGCGCGGCAACGAGGTGGCGATGATCTTCCAGGAGCCGATGACCTCGCTCAATCCGCTCTTCACCATTGGCGATCAGATTTCCGAAGCGCTGCTCTGCCATTCCGATATGAGCCGGACCGATGCCAGGGCCGAGACGATCAGGCTGCTGGAAAAAGTCCGCATCCCCTCTGCCGCCTCGCGCTTCGACGAATATCCGCATCGTTTCTCCGGCGGCATGCGCCAGCGGGTGATGATCGCCATGGCGCTCGCCAGCCGGCCGAAACTCTTGATCGCCGACGAGCCGACGACGGCCCTCGACGTGACGATCCAGGGCCAGATCCTCGATCTCATCAAGATGCTGCAGGAAGAGGAGGGGACCTCCGTCCTCTTCATTACCCATGACATGGGTGTCGTCGCCGAGATCGCCGATCGGACGGTGGTGATGTATCGCGGGGAACAGGTGGAAAGCGGTGCCACCGCCGATATTTTCCACCGCGGCAAACACCCTTATACCAGGGCGCTGCTGTCGGCCGTGCCGGTGCTCGGCTCGATGCAGGGCCGCCGGCGGCCGCTGCGTTTTCCCGTGGTCAATACGGCGACAGGCGAATCGGACATACCGGCTGAGGCCGCCGATACCGTCGCCGCGACGCCGGTCTTGCAGGTGAAGAACCTCACCAAGCGTTTCGATATCCATTCCGGCCTGTTCGGCCGGCTGACCAGCCGCGTGCATGCGGTCGAAAACGTCTCCTTCGATCTTCATGCCGGCGAGACGCTGTCGCTCGTCGGTGAGTCCGGCTGCGGTAAATCGACGACGGGCCGCGCCATCATGCGTCTCATCGAGCCGCAGGCGGGTTCCGTTCTCGTCGAGGGCAGGGAGGTGCTCGGCCTCGACAGGAAGGATCTGCGCGAGATGCGCAAATCCGTGCAGATGATCTTCCAGGATCCGTTCGCCAGCCTCAATCCGCGCATGACGGTGGGTGCAGCGATCGCAGAGCCCTATCTCGAGCACCGGATGGGCAGCGCAAGAGAGGCGAGGGAGGTCGTCGCCGATCTGCTGGTCAAGGTCGGGCTCTCCCCGGACATGGCGGCGCGTTATCCGCATGAATTTTCCGGCGGCCAGCGCCAGCGCATCTGCATCGCCCGGGCGCTTGCCCTGCAGCCGAAGGTCATCGTCGCCGATGAAAGCGTGTCGGCGCTCGACGTGTCGATCAAGGCGCAGGTCATCAACCTGATGCTCGACCTGCAGCAGAGCCTCAACCTCGCCTTCCTGTTCATCTCGCACGACATGGCGGTGGTCGAGCGCGTCAGCCACCGGGTGGCGGTGATGTATCTCGGCGAGATCGTCGAGATCGGCCCGCGCGCCGCCGTCTTCGAAAATCCGCAGCATGCCTATACCAAGAAGCTCATCGCCGCCGTGCCCGTGCCGGATCCCGATCGGCGCCACGAAAAACGCATGGTGGCGAATGACGAAATCAAGAGCCCGATGCGTGCCGTGGACTACCAGCCTCCGGCCACCTTGTATCGTGAAGTCGGGCCGGGCCATCTGGTGATGGCCGACCGGTAACGAAAGGCGTTGGGAGTTGCTTAACCGGCCGGCGGCGCATAAAGCAGATGCAGAGACATCTGCCCGGAAAGCCGCATCAATGGACAAGACAGAGTATTTTTCGAAGCTCGGCGGTTTGCCGCCGCAGACCCAGTTGCTTTCCGGCAGGGCCGTTTTCACCACGGCTTACGCGGTCATCCCCCGCGGCGTCATGAGCGATATCGTCACCAGCCTCCTGCCGCATTGGACGGGAACGCGGGCATGGGTTCTCTCCCGTCCGCTTTCCGGCTTCTCCGAGACCTTCTCGCAATATGTGATGGAGGTTCAGCCGGGTGGCGGAAGCGACCGGCCGGAGCCGGACAAGCGGGCCGAAGCGGTGCTCTTCGTCGTCGAAGGCGGCATGACGGTGGAACTCGAAGGTGTCAGCCATACGCTGCGCGCCGGCTCCTTCGTCTATATCCCCGCCGGTTCGGCCTGGCGTCTGAAGAATGACGGCTCGGCTGCTGTAATCTTCCACTGGGTCCGCAAGGCCTTTCAGGAGGTCGACGGGCTGGAGCCGCCGCCGGCGATCGTCACCCATGAGGACGACCATCCGATCCGGGCCATGCCCGACACCGACGGCCGCTGGGGCACGACCCGCTTCATCGATCCGGCCGATGTGCGCTACGACATGCACGTCAATATCGTCACGCTGGAGCCGGGCGCGGTGATCCCCTTCATGGAAACCCATGTCATGGAGCACGGGCTCTATGTGCTCGAGGGCAAGGCGGTCTATCGCCTCAACCAGGACTGGGTCGAGGTCGAGGCCGGCGATTTCATGTGGCTGCGCGCCTTCTGCCCGCAGGCCTGCTACGCCGGCGGCCCCGGCCGGTTCCGCTACCTGCTCTACAAGGACGTCAACCGGCACGTGAAGCTCTGGTAGCGTCGGTCGCCGGAACTTAGTTCCGCAAGCAACGACGATAAAGCCTTGTGTTCGGGGCCAAGCGGACGCCGGTTCAAATACGAAGTTACAGGGATTATCGTTTCATGCCGCCGACGCGACACATCTGATAAGTTAGTGTAAAGGGCGTCTGAAACTCTGTCGCGATTCCATGTCGAGCTCAGACGTGGCAAGGTTATGCCGATCCGCCCAACTCGCCATCCTCGTCCAGCACATGCCCGGACAGGAAGCTGTTCTTTACCATCCACTCCCTGATGATGTATCTCATCACGTCTTCCCGTGTTTGCCCGAGTTCGCCGGCGAGGTCCCGCAAGACTTCATCAACATCGTCTTCCATAGAAACAGTCGTCGCATTGCGCAGCCGGAGTGCCGCTCGCCGAAGCATAATCTGCAGATCAGAACGCGGGATGTCCGCGATCCGGTCCGCTGCATCCTGGAGAAGCGTGGCGGCGTCGGACGATGTCATCATTGTGCGCTTCCCTACGTTCCTCACCAACCGCATGCGCTAAAGGTGCCGCCTGTCTCTTTGGAGAGCGGAATCTGTCGGAAATCGCGCGCTTGATAAAGCGACTGTCGAAAGATGACCGAGACTGGATGAGGTTTGCGAGAAGTAACTTAACGAGTTCTGCTCAGGCGCCGGTAGGCGACTGACCACAACGACTGGTCCGATTCCTTGTATCAGTTTGCGATTCTTTTCGAACTCCGCGGAGGATTTCGAGGACAGTGGTGCTTTTCCAAAGTGCCGGCTGAGTTCGATAGTAAGGGCGGCGGGCGAGGTCATTCCATCATTGTAAAGCTTGAACAGCAATTTGACGGCGATGTTGTAACATTTGGGATCTTCGAGGCTACTTGTGCAATCGTATCCTGCGTTGTCGAGTACGCCCTGCAATATAGCCATGTCAGAGGTCCGAACAGACATGTGGAGATTGGAAGACATGCTGCCCTCCTTAATTTTGGGGCGAAGGGAACCGTCAGCCTCCACGCAGTAGCGCCCGGGTAAAAAGCTACTGAAGATCTATCCTGCGCCTAATCAATGCGGCTGGCAAATTAAATATTTGGGATGAACGGAAAGCGATCAAGATTGTGCTTTGCAATGCGCCGCGGACATTTAAAAATACTTATAAATCTCCTGATTCTACGTGACTAGCGGTCGGTTTCCGCTCTGTTTGCCGTCCTTCTTCAGGCCTGCAGGACGCAACGCGCTCTCGATCACGTCCTGAATTGCGTTCGAAGCCATCTCATCTCTCGCGCATATCTGGATCTTTTCTGCCGCGTCATCCGGTCTGACGCGTATTTCGAAGGATGGGCGGCGAGATCTCTTTCATTTAATCATGTTGGTCCGCGCAATAGGGCCACTTACCACATGTGTGCCGCCCGGCCTCCGAATGAACTCGGTGCAAGGAAGATTCCGTCAGCCTTTACTCAAGCCGGAGCAATGGTGCTATCACCCGACAGCATGCCGGCAATCGCGCCTGTAATTGGCATGGTCGCTGCAGGATAACCATGGCGCGGCATCTCCATATCAGCGAACACGACGATGGTTCGGCATTCCTCGCTCAATCGCCTCACGGGGTCATCAAGTTCTTTCCGCAGGGGCGTCCGGCTCAGGTTGCGCTCCCTTCGTTTTCCCATGATGCCAAAGCCTCAGGATCGGCGCCCATCTTCCGCCGCCTCTAAGAGGGGTAGGCGGGCACCCAGATCGTCGCTGCCCTGATGCGCCGGACTACCATCACCCCTTCGCGACGGTCGCCATTTTCCGAAGCAACGAGATCTGTCGTCGCGTAGTCCGCTCGCTTGAGGATGGACAGCAGTCGCCAATTCTCGTCGCGTTTCGCAGCAGTTTCAGTTGTGATGATTACTACCATAACCATCCCTTAAAAATTATAATGATGACGGTGAAGCTCGCCGGGATGGAAGCCCTGAATACGAAGTCGCTGTCTTACGACCAATTCCCCGAAGGACCTGGAACTCGCGCTGGCAGTGATTGTCGACCGGCAGATGATCTGCATTCAGCAGGGCCCGATCGATAGAATGCTGGCGCGAGGCGAGCCTGCCGGTCTGGTCTTGCTCAAGTTGATAGAGCACTTGCGCAACCACTGCTTCCACCAAGATCTGATCCAGACTTCGATCCGATTAGAGCGCTGAGCCACCCGCCTAGGCACGCCTCTCAGCTTCCCGAGTGGCGATCTTCATGCTGTGATCGCTCCGCGCCTGCTTGAGTTCACCCATTGTGGGAAGTTCCCGGACAGCCAGAACTCATATCTTCGGTCTCAGCGTTTCGACGTTTTGTGAAATGATGCCGCGGCTTCTTTGCTTGACGGAGTTCGTCAGATGCGCGCGCTTCCTCAGGTTGCGCGGCGAGGTCGGTGCGTGCGGCGACGGCATGGGCGATCAATTCCTTTGCGGAGGGATTGCCGTGCGGGCGCCTGCCGTTGGCGCCAAAGTCGCGGCGGTCACTGGCGATAAAGGGTTTGGCGTTGTTATGCCTCGACATTTGCTGCCTCCTTTTTTTATTGTGAATTCGCGAGGCCACCATGCTGGCCTCCTGCTTGTCTAGCATGGCCGGTGAAGTCGGTGTGTATTTCGTTGTAAAAACCGATCTATGGAACTTCCAAGAGGTCATGCTTTTAGAATAACACAATAAAATGTCGAAATGGTTTTATTGATCAAGTATTTTACCTGAATGTCTTTTCGGTCACCATTATAAAATTATAAAAATATTTACGCCCGGAAATTGGTCCCGATAAAGTATTTGTAGAATTCCCGATCTGTCGGTGAAATGCACCCGCAGGCGATTACACGAGCGCGCAGGATGAGGAGCCGATCGAGGGCCTGTCGTGGCTTGCCTACCGTGGCGTCGCGACCTATAGCTTCTGCCCTCGATTGCTGAGGGGAACCGCTTGCGCAGCGTGTCCGAATCGAGTTGACGGCTCGCTGATCTCTTGGCGGCGACGAATGCGACGCAGAAGCCTTTCCGATAAATGCATGGTCTGCCACGCCAGAGCGCTTCCGCTATCTGCTCTAAAAGGCCATCAACCGCAACTTCGCGTACCGCGCCGAGATGCTGACAGCGCCTTTTCCGCGCACTTGTCCGGTTGCTTGACAGCTCTTTCGAATGCCCGCATCGTCCTTCGATGCAGGATATGGATTCATGGTTGTCGGCGAAGAAAGAGATAAGCCGAAGAAACGCTGCCGAGGCGGTCTTCGAAGATCTCCGCACGGCGATTGTTAGTCGGAAACTGGCGCTCGGAACCCGTCTTCCCGCGGAGGTGCAACTCGCCGAACGTTACGGCATCAGCCGGGCGATCGTACGTGAAGCGCTCCGCTCGCTGCAGACGCTGGGCTTCACACAGACCAGAACCGGGCGGGGCACCTTCGTCGTTTCGGAAAGCCCGGCGCGGCAGCTCGGCGGCGGCGCTTATTCCGCCCGCGATCTCATGGAGGCGCGCCCCTGTATCGAGATCCCGGCTGCGGGCTGGGCCGCATTGCGGCGCTCGAACGAGCAGCTCGCATCGCTCACATCCTTGTGCGACCGGATGGACGTGGAGGAGGACGTCCAGATATGGGTGCGGATGGACGCTGAGTTTCACGGAGGGATCGCCGAAGCCTCCGGCAATGCGATCTTCGGGAAGGTCGTTGCCGATGTCCGCGGGGCGCTTTCGACGCAATCGGAACTGGTGGAGCATGTTCGCGGCCGGCGTAAAGCCTCCAACGCCGAGCACCGCCGCATTCTCCAGGCCGTAACCGCAGGCAGCGAGGGGGATGCGCGGGCAGCCATGGCCGAGCACCTGCTGGAGGTCAAGCGGTCCATCATCGGCATTGCCGGTGAAGAGAATCGCCGCTGACGACATGATTTTCAATTTCGCGCCCGGACGTCCGGGGCTCTGCCGATCGAAGACAAAGCGATGAACGATCTAGAAGACTGGCTATCCGACTCCGCGATCCTCAGTCGAAAAAGCGCCTCGGAACTGGTGTTCGAGGAACTGCGCAATCTCATTCTATCCGGCCGTTTTGCCGCCGGTTCCAAGCTGCCGTCGGAAGCCAAGCTTGCGACGAAATACGGTGTCAGCCGTCCGATCGTGCGGGAAGCGCTGCGCTCGCTACAGATTTTGGGGCTGACGGAGACGCGAACGGGAAGCGGAACCTATGTGCTCGCGGCTGGCGGTGGCCGAGATATCCGTTACGGCGATTATTCGGCGCGTGATCTGGTGGAGGCGCGGCCCTTCGTCGAAGTATCCGCTGCCGGCTGGGCAGCGCTGCGCCGAAGCGATGACGAGCTGTCCCGGCTGCTTCTCCTTTGCGGCCGGATGGAGCGGGAAGAAGATACCGAGGCCTGGGTGCGGCTGGATTCGGATTTTCACGGGCTGATCGCCGAGGCGTCAAAGAATGCCGTCTTTCGCGACATCGTCGATGACGTCCGCGAGGCGATGGCGCAGCAATCCGGGCTGCTGACCGCCTTGGGGCCACGCCGTCAGGAATCGAATGAAGAGCATCGCGCCATCGTCGAAGCCATTCGGATAGGGTCGGAGGCCGAGGCCCAGACGGCAATGGAAATTCATCTCAGGAAGGTCGAGGCGGCTGTCAGCCGCATCATCGGCGCCGCGCCGCGCTAAGTTTGTCGCCCAGCGCAAGGAAGCGACGTTGTTCAGTCGCCAGACGCTGGCTTTCCACAGGCCGGCGGTGACGCATCCACAAATAGCAGAGTGAAAATCCTTGACTGCAGGGTGGTTTTTCCTTAAATCGCCAAACCTGTCAGACCGCATAGCAGATTAACATCTTTCTAGGTCTGCACGGAGGGGCGGCCGGGAGGTTGCCGAACCCATGGAGGGAGGAGAAATGACAGTCATGCAAAATAGAAGTGAGGCGGATCGCCAGGTCTTTGCCGAGGAGGATCTCGGCTACCACAAGGCGCTGAAGCCGCGACAGATCCAGATGATCGCCATCGGTGGCGCCATTGGCACGGGGTTGTTTCTCGGCGCCGGCGGCCGGCTTGCCGCTGCCGGTCCGGCACTTGTGCTGGTCTATGCCTTGTGCGGCCTTTTCGCCTTTCTCGTTCTGAGGGCTCTCGGCGAACTGATCGTCCATCGCCCGACCTCGGGCTCGTTCGTCTCTTATGCCCGCGAATTTTACGGTGAAAAGCTCGCCTTCGCGGTTGGCTGGATGTATTGGCTGACCTGGGCGATGACGGCGGTCGCCGACGTCACTGCGGTCGCCCTCTACATGAATTTCTTCAAGGCCTATGTCCCCTGGATCGCGATGATCGATCAGTGGGTGTTTGCGTTGGTGGCGCTGGTCCTCGTCCTCTCGATGAACCTTCTGTCGGTGAAGGTCTTCGGTGAACTGGAATTCTGGTTCAGCCTCGTCAAGGTCCTCGCCCTGGTCGTCTTCCTGATCGTCGGCGTCTACTTCGTCGTCACCGGCACGCCGATCGACGGCCATGTTCCGGGTCTCAGCACGATCACCGATTTCGGCGGCATGTTCCCGAACAGCGTCCTGCCGGCACTGGTGGTGATCCAGGGCGTGGTGTTCGCCTATGCCTCGATCGAGCTGATCGGCACCGCCGCCGGTGAAACCGAAAATGCCCGCAAGGTCATGCCGCGGGCGATCCGCACGGTCGTGCTGCGCCTGGTGGTCTTCTATGTCGGCTCGGTTCTGCTGCTGTCGCTGTTGCTGCCTTATACCGCCTATAAGGGCGGCGAGAGCCCGTTCGTGACCTTCTTCGGCAAGATCGGCATCCAGGGCGCCGACGTCGTCATGAACCTGGTCGTGCTGACGGCCGTCCTGTCGTCGCTCAATGCCGGCCTCTATTCCACAGGCCGCATCCTGCATTCCATGGCGATTTCCGGCTCGGCGCCGGCGGCGCTGGCGAAGATGAACCGATCCGGCGTGCCCTATGTCGGCATTGCGGTGACGGCTGTCGTGACCGCCTTCGGCGTCGTGCTGAACGCCGTCGTTCCGGCAGAGGCCTTCGAGATCGGCCTGAATGTCGCCGCCCTCGGCATCATCGCCGCATGGGGCGTGATCGTGCTGTGCCAGCTCAAGCTGTGGCAACTGTCGCGGCAAGGCAAGTTGGCGCGGCCCGAATTCCGGATGTTCGGCGCGCCCTATACTGGCCTGCTGACCCTGGGCTTCCTTGCGGTCGTCGTGATCCTCATGGCGCTCGACTATCCGGTCGGAACCTACACGGTCGCTTCTCTGGCGCTGATCATTCCGGCGCTGGTCGTCGGCTGGCTGCTGATGCGTGAGCGCATTTACATGCTCGCCGCCGAACAGGGCGAGGACCGCGGCGGTTTTGATCTCGCCTGACACCGATCGACAATCCAAGCTTGCCCGGCGGTGCATATTACCGCCGGGGTGCGGCATGAATGGAGAGAGACATGACCCCGAGTGAGGATTTCGTCGTCGCCGATCGTGGCGGCATCGTCGAGAACAGCCATCGCGTCCACGCGGCTGTCGTCGATGCAACGGGCAGGCTGCTTTACGCGCTGGGAAATCCGGCGCGCATAACGCTTGCCCGCTCCGCCGCTAAGCCGGTCCAGGCGCTTGCCATCCTGGAGACGGAGGGGGTCGAGCGTTTCGGCTTCGATGATGCGGATATTGCGCTGATGTGCGCGTCCCACAGCAGCGAAGGGCGGCATATCGCGCGCGCGAGCCATGCTGTCGAAGATCAAGGCCGAGGAGGCCGACCTTCGCTGCGGCGGTCATCCTTCACTGTCGGAAACGGTCAACCGCTCATGGATCAAGGAGGACTTTGTCCCGACGGGCGTCTGCAGCAATTGCTCGGGCAAGCATGTGGGCATGCTTGCCGGCGCCCGGGCGATCGGCGCGGGCATGGAAGGCTACCACTTGCCGGATCATCCGATGCAGGGAAGGGTCAAGCGCACCGTCGCCGAACTCTGCGATCTAGACGTCCGGGATGTCGAATGGGGGATCGACGGATGCAATCTTCCGACTCCCGCTTTTCCTCTGGACCGCCTGGCCCGCATTTATGCCAAGCTTGCTTCGGCGGCGGACGGGGACGGGTCGGGTGAGGGGCTGTCGGCGCGGGGTGCGGCGCTGGCCCGCATCTTCCATGCGATGGTGCGCTATCCTGACATGGTCGCGGGCGAGGGACGCTACTGCACGCTGCTGATGCGCGCATTCAACGGCGCCCTCATCGGCAAGCTCGGGGCCGATGCCAGCTATGCGATCGGCGTGCGGGCTTCGGATGCAACCCGGCGATTGGGAACGGACGGTGCGCTCGGCATCTCGGTCAAGATCGAGGACGGCAATCTCGAAATCCTTTACGCCGTCGTGACGGAGACTCCTCGAGCGGCTCGGCATCGGTTCGGCTGATATCCGCAGCCAACTCGCGCCGTTCCATCATCCCCAGCGTGTGAACACGATGGGTGTCACGACAGGCGGCGTCTCTTTTCCGTTCAAGATGCGCGGATCGGAGGCGGAGGGGGAGGATCCTCGTCTTGCCGCCCCGACCCGATGACGCCTGCGGACGCGGCTATTCTGCCGCGTCACCAGCCATTCTCGTCTTCAGCCGCCGCCGCAATGCGTGCCGGCGGCGCCCCACTCGAAAGTTCCTGCCATGACCACATCCGATATGACTGCTATCCGTGTTGAGCACGACCTGATCGGCGATCGCGACGTGCCTGCCGCGGCCTATTACGGCGTGCATACGTTGCGTGCGGTTGAGAATTTTCCGATTACCGGTCAGACGCTGAAGGAATCGGCGGATCTGATCGCATCGCTGGCGGCGATCAAGCAGGCGGCGGCTGAGGCCAATGTTAGCCTCAGCCTTCTGGATCAGGAGCGGGCCGACGCCATCATTGCAGCCTGCATCGAAATCCGCGACGGGGCGCTGCACGACCATTTCGTCGTCGATCTGATCCAGGGCGGGGCGGGAACCTCGACCAACATGAACGCCAACGAGGTGATTGCCAACCGGGCGCTGGAAATCCTCGGGCATCGCCGCGGCGAGTACCAGCACCTGCATCCGAACGAACACGTCAATCTCTCGCAATCCACCAACGACGTCTATCCGACGGCGCTGAAGCTTGCCGCATGGATCGGCGTTCATCGTCTGGTCGACGCCATGGCGATCCTGCGCCGGGCCTTCGAAGCCAAGGCGGTCGAGTTCGCCGACGTCCTCAAGATGGGGCGCACGCAATTGCAGGACGCTGTGCCGATGACGCTCGGTCAGGAATTCGGAACTTACGCGCTGATGCTGGCGGAAGACGAGGCCCGGCTTTCCGAGGCGGTCTCGCTGATCCGTGAAATCAATCTCGGCGCCACCGCGATCGGCACCGGCATCACCGCGCATCCTCACTATGCGGCGTTGGTGCGCGAGCGCCTGTCCGAAATCGTCGGCGTCGATCTGGTTACGTCACCTGACCTGGTGGAGGCGACACAGGATTGCGGATCCTTCGTGCAGCTTTCGGGTGTTCTGAAGCGCGTGGCGGTCAAGCTGTCCAAGACCTGCAACGATCTGCGGCTTCTATCCTCGGGGCCGCGCGCCGGCTTCAACGAGATCAACCTGCCTGCACGCCAGGCCGGCTCCTCGATCATGCCCGGCAAGGTGAACCCTGTCATCCCGGAGGTGGTCAACCAGGTCGCTTTCGAAGTGATCGGCAATGACGTGACGATCACCATGGCCGCCGAGGCCGGCCAACTGCAACTGAACGCGTTCGAGCCGGTGATCTTCTACAGCCTCTATCGCAGCCTGAGCCACCTGACCAATGCCTGCCTGACGCTCGAAGCAAATTGCATTTGCGGCATCACCGCCAACCGCGACCGGTTGCGGCAGACGGTCGAGCAATCGATCGGCATCGTGACGGCGCTCAACCCCTATATCGGCTACCGCAACGCCACGGAGGTTGCGCTCGAAGCGCATCATTCCGGACGGGGGGTCTACGAAATCCTTCTCGAACGCGGCCTGATGCAGAAGGAGCACCTCGATGCGGTGCTGCGCCCGGAAACGCTGACCCGGCCAAGCGAGAAGCTGTCTTTCTCGTAAGGCATGTGGCGCATTTTGCTTCCGGGCGACACTCAGATGTGTGCGATCACGCCGCTTTTGCTTGCGGCTTGGCAGCCTTGACGTGGGTTATGCTGCGACGGCCGTCGATACTGACGGGAACATCGCCATCGACGGTGGCCCGGCGCACGACGCGGTGCTGGTCGCCATAATCGTTGACGGCATAGTGCTGTGTCGCACGATTATCCCAGATCGCGACATCTCCGGCTCTCCAGCGCCAGCGCACGGTATTTTCCGGGGCGGTGACGTAGGACTGGAACACTTCGTAGAGTTTCGCGGAGTCGCTCTTCGAAAGGCCGACAAGTCGCTGAACGAAGTTGCCGAGAAGCAGCGATCTTTCACTGGTTTCCGGATGGACGCGCACGACCGGATGCTCGGTCTCGTAGATGGTCGAGGTGAAAACTTCCTCGAAATGTTTCTTCTCTTCAGCGGTGGCGCGAGGGCGCACGGCGGCATAGTCATAGGCATTGCTATGAATGGCCCACAGATTATCCGCCAGCAATTTGAGCGGCGCCGGCAAGCTTTCATATGCGGCGTGGGTGTTGGACCAGATCGTGTCGCCGCCAGCCGCCGGAATGACGACGCCGCGCAGGACGGAAAATTTGGGATAGGCGTCGACGAAGGTGACGTCGGTGTGCCACTGGTCCGCCCGGCCGCCGCCGCGGCTGGAATCGAGATTGAGGATGGAGGCCGTACCGGCGACCGATCCCTGGGTTGGATGCGGCACGAGGTCGCCGAGGCGGCGCGCGAAGGCTTCCTGTTCGGAATCCTCAAGATGTCCCTGATCGCGGAAGAAGATGACCTTGTGCTTCAGGAGAAGCTGGTTGATGGCTGCCACCGTTGCATCCGAAAGCTCTCCGCCGAGGCGGATACCTTTGATTTCGGCTCCGACACGGCCGGTCAGCGGGACGACGTCGGAACTCGGGAATGATCTGATTGACGAGAACCGGATTGCTCATGGAAATCTCCTGTTGATATTGCAAGAAGTCGGCAGGTCACATGCACCCAGGCATGCATCCATTGGGAGTTCGAAAACTCAGCGCTGAATTCGACGGGGCTATGGAACCGTATAATCTGCAAAATCTGTAGACAATAATTTCTAATTTAAGCTGTTTTCGTGAAACAGCCGCCTCGATTTCCTCGCCGGCAGGGAGGCTGGCGGCCGTTGGCGTTTCTTCGTATCTTCCGCCGGCGGCGTGGGATCGCCGAGCAAAATCATGTTTGAGGCCGAAGATCGGCGCCCGGAAAGGAACTTTCGATGGCAACAGTCAAACTTCTGTCGGATCAAGAGGCCGCGGCCATTCCGGCCGTGCAAGCGGTGTTCGATGACATCAGGGCGACACGCAAGACCGATTTCATCAATAATTTCTGGCGTGCTCTTGCGAACGATCCGGCAAATCTCAAACGGGTGTGGGAAACGCTCAAATCAGTGATGACGGTGGAAGGCGCCATCGATCCGTTGACGCGCGAGATGATCTACATCTCGGTGTCGACGGCCAATGCCTGCCAGTATTGCGTTCAATCCCACACCGCCGCCGCTCGTGCGCGCGGGATGACCGATGCCCAACATGGCGAACTCCTGACGATCATCGGGCTTGCCGCGCAGACAAATCATCTCGCTCTCGCCATGCAGGTTCCGCCCGATCCGGAATTCGAGGTGCGATAGGAACCGACGTCTCAGATCAAGCACCAGTCCCGTCAGCAATCTCCCGCATCATCAAATGCGGGGAGTGTGATATTCCAACTTTGCCTAATTTTGCCGCTACGGCATCGATGTACAGAAGCTACCTCTTAGAGCGACTACAGCGCGATGCGATTACTCCCCGCTGAAAATGCTCATATGTGCTTTTGATAGAATAACAAGCTTGTCCGGTCTGACGTTGAGATAGTTGCGTCGCCTGCCGCAGACGGCTCCTCCGTCAGCAAAAATCTCCAAGATGCCCTTGTCGTGGATGACTCTCAGATCCGCCGCATCGGCAACGGCCGCGGCGTAACGGATCGATCCGTCGTCTTGCGGCAGCTGCACGGAGACACTTTGATCTTCCACCACGATGGAAAATGACAATTGCCCGGCTTCGGTCGCGGTGATCCTTGTTCCATCGAGCATCCCGTTCAACCGGATATCGATCGACGCTCCGTCCAGAACATATCTGCCGGGCTCTGCGCAAGACAGAGGTGCATGAGTGAGGGCCTCGCGCACAGCCCGGCGACGCCCCAGGCGCCCATCATGCTCGCCGAGCCGGCGAATGCCAGTCCCATCGCCGCCGGGATGATGACCCAGGAGGCCGACATGAAAGCCCGGACTGTGGCGTTGATCGCGGCAGCCTCCCGACCCGGAAGGGTGGCCGTTTCAGCCCGCACACCCACGAAGATCAGCGAACTGACCGACTGGAAGAACGGGATGACGAATGCCGTGGCGGCTATGAACACCGGAACTGAAGAAAGAAAAAGATCGCGCCATAGCCGCCACTCCCATCAGCGCCATGGCGATCATGATCCTGCGCCGGTCGCCGATCAGGTCGGAGAGAATGCCGAGCGAAACGCTGATCGTGACCGCCGATGCCGATGTCACGAAGACCAGGACCGAATAGGCCTGATCGCTCATACCCAGTTCGCGGATCGCCGTGATCGAGAGATAGGGCAGGGTCGAGCCATAGGCGGAGCCCTGGACGAAGATCATGAAGGCGAGGAGAAAAAGTTGAGGATGGGCACGAATGTGGCGCACGGAATGGAACACGGGCATGCAATCTCAAAAAAACGCGCATCAGCCGTATAGCTCTGGGAAGGGAACAGCTTGATCCAGGCGGCGGAATGAAATGCAGGGAGTTAGCCGCATTGCACCTCGGGTCACAAGCAAATTGAATTGATACGTGCCATTCCGAAACCTACTTATTTGATGGCATGATCGGCGCATTTTCTCGGAACTCGAATTCGACGATCGTCACCCGCTCGCCACCTCGGCAGCAAAACTCTTATGGGAGACGTCCGACACCGCATCACTGATGGCGGTGCCGAGCGCGGAGGCATTCCCCAGTCATCTTCAAAATAACGAAATAAGAAGTGCCCTCTGTCGAAAGAGGCAGTTCACAAGCGGAGAACGGCGATCACGTTGGCGCAAGGGTTTTGAGCAGGATGATTAATCCTCGTCGGTGACCTGCTCCATCCACTCGTCGCCGCGCCGTTTTGAAGGATCAGATGCATTCTGGACCGTACATGTCAAAGCCAAAAGTCACCCTGAATACGCCGGCATCAGGGCCAGCGGTCTTGACCTTCATCAATGTGGCGATCGTTTCGGAACCGAAGCGTTCAATCGGATGGGAGATCAGCAATGAGAATGTCCCATCGATCAGCGCGGCACGAGTGTCTTCGAAGAGTTCGTAGCCAACGACGACAAAGTCATCACGTTTTGGCGTCGCTCGAAGTGCCGCGATTGCTCCCGTGACACCTCCGCCCGAGATGTATAGCCCGCACATGTCAGGGTGTTCAGTTAGAAGCTTTTCGACATGTTCCCTGGCTACAACGGCAGATTCATAAGTTGGCAGTGGCTCAAGCAACGTGAAGCCGGAATTATGTTCACGAAAGTAGGACCGAAATCCACTTTCGTTCATTTCCTGATTGCGCAGGCGATGGCTTCCCACGAGAATGCCAATCTTACCTGGAACACGGACCATCCTGTCAAAGGCCCATGCGGCAGTCCGGCCTACCTTCCAGTTATCAAGACCAACGAAACTGATGTTTCCTTTTGCCGTCAGTGGACCGATCAGGGAGACAACCGGGACTCCCTGTTCAAGCACGCTGTCAATGGCATCGGCTACAATCGGATGCTGCGGAGCCACAATAGCGATTGCCTCGCATCTGCTCCCCAAGGAGAGGATGTGCGTTGCCACCTTCTCCGGTGTCAAATCTTCGAGAAACTCCAGTGTCAGCTCGATACCGCCACCGGGATATGTCTGTGCGGCTTGAGTGATCGCTTCGCCCAGCAGCCGATAGAAAGTGCGTTCCTTGCGCTGCAGGAGCACACCGAGCCGGTGTGCCATCTGCGGAGCCTTGATGGCATGCTTGATGGTCCCTAGCCCGTAAAATCCGATCTCTTCAGCGGCGGCCAGTACCCGTGTTCGGGTATGCTCGCGAACAAACTCGGGTTCGTAGAGAACGCGGTTGACTGTTGACACAGACACTCCAGCAGCCTTTGCAAGGTCTGCAATCGTTGGCCTTTTCATATCAAGAAATTCCATTCTCTCTTGGGGCGAATCTCAAAAAGTCTCAAGATGTCGTCATTTCGGTATGATATGAGACGAATTCGTGAGTGGATATTAATCCGCGTTGACATGAAAGATGTCAACAATGCATTCAATAAGCGCTGATTGGGCTTGGCCGTTTTCGAGCGTCAGCACTTTGGGGGAGGCCCATCGCACAATTTGAATGAGGAGGCTTAACGCAACTGCGTTGGGATCGCGGATCTGTGCGCGCCTGCCGGGATCGGCCGAACGGCCAAAAAACAAATGTCGAGACTGCAGAAATGCGGCTTTAACCTGAGGAGGAATTCGACATGTCGTTCACCAAGAAAATCGCTACCGCCGCTATGGCATTCATGCTGGCTTCCAGCGCGCATGCCGGAGACACCGATATTGCCGTCATCGTAGGCTCTGCTCAGGACGGCTTCTGGAACATGGTCAAGAAGGGCGTTGACGATGCGTCGCTGATGGTCAAGGCCAATGGCGGAACCGTCAACTTCATGCAGACCCAGAATTACGACAACTTCGGTCCGGACCTCGCATCGCTGATCGAACAGGCCGTTGCACAGGGTGCCAAGGGTATTGCTATTCCGAATTGGCTGCCGGAATCCGAAACTCCGGCGCTTAAGGCCGCGCGTGACAAGGGCGTCGTCATTATTTCCTTCAACGCTGGCCAGAGCGAAATGGATAACTATGGTGCTCTGAACTACTTCGGTTCGGACGAATATCTGGCAGGCGTAGAGGGCGGCAAGTATCTCGCTTCTCATGGTGCCAAGAAAATCCTCTGCCACATCCAGAACCCGGGTGCGGTAAACCTTGAAACCCGATGCAAGGGCGTTCAGGACGGCGCCAAGAAGGCTGGTGCGGAGACCTTCATCCTTCGCGTCCCCGCGAACCTGGACCAGGACATGAACGGTACTTCTGAGGCCATCAAGTCGGAATTGATTGCCGATCCGTCCATCGACGCTGTGATCACGCTTGCGGCATGGGCCTCCGATGCTGCTGCCAGTTCCATCGAACAGCAGGACAAGACGGGCAAGATTCAGCTCGGCACCTTCGACATGTCGGCATCGGTCCTCGACCGTATCTCGAAAGGCACTCAGACCTTCGCAATCGACCAGCAACCCTATCTCCAGGGTTTCCTAGCAACCTCGATGCTGTTCGCGAACCTGAAGTTCGGCACGGCTATCGCAACGAAGCCGGTCCTGACCGGCCCGGCGATCGTCGACAAGTCTAACGTGGTCTCGGCGATCGAAGGCGTGAAGCTCGGCGCACGCTGATCGGCTCCAAGGATGGGGACCCGGTACCAGTTGCCGGGCCCTTTCAACTCTGAACTCTTCACCGAGTTCGCGCTGTTTATATGAGGATCGAGACGCAAATGACCGAAACCATCTCCAACAAGCTCCATGTCCAGAACCAAAGCACTGCAGGATCGCGTACTTCTTCGTTCAAGGCCTTCTTCCGCAGCCCGGCGGCGGGTGCTTTCATGGGTTTTGTGGCCGTCTTCATTCTTTTTCGGTGTTCGGATACAGCCGCAATTTTCTCTCCATCCCTGGCGTGACGACCTGGGTTAACTTCGCGTCGCTCGTAGGGATGATAGCGATTCCCGTGGGGTTCCTTATGATTGCAGGCGAACTGGACATTTCGACTGGTGCAGTCCTGCCTGCAGCAACCATGACGGTGGCCATCATTTGCGAACACTACAAAATGCCGGTCATTGTGGGCATTGCAGCTGCCTTGGCCATCGGAGCCCTTATTGGCTTTATCAATGGCTATATCGTCACGCGAACGCGGGTACCTTCGTTCATTGTGACATTGGCGACACTTTTCGCCGTCGCGGGTCTAACCCTTTATCTGTCGATTTTCTTCATCAACAACACGAACTCATTCTACCATGCGCCGGATTGGGCAAAATCGCTCTTCGGCGGAAAGGTCTATGGATTCAATTCCTCCGCATTCTGGTGGGCCGGACTGATCGCGGCCTTTGCCTTCTTTCTCCACTATTCGCCGAAGGGCAGCTGGGTTTTTGCACTCGGCGGTGACCAGGAAAGCGCCAGGAACGCTGGTATCCCCGTTGCCTGGATGAAGATCGCGCTCTTCATGCTGTGTTCTACCTCCGCAGCATTCGCGGGTGTGCTCCAAGTGATGACCTTCAGTTCCGCCACGTCTCAGGCGAACTTCGGACTTATTTTCAATACGATCATCTCGGTCGTCGTGGGCGGGGTTCTGCTCACGGGAGGATTTGGAACCGTGATGGGCATCGTTTTCGGCGTGCTCACGCTTTCCATCGTCACTCAGGCCATCGGCTTTACCGATATCGACCGTAACCTGTCCTTCCTCATTATCGGTGTCATGCTCCTGATCGCCGTTCTACTCAACGACACCTTCCGTCATCTGGCTACAAGCTGGTCGGCGTCCAAGAAAAAGTAAGGGGGCGAGCATGTCCGACAAGAAAACCGTTCTCGAACTGCGAAATGTCGACAGGTCATTCGGACATATCGACGTCCTCAATGACATCAGCCTGAAAGTTGGCAAGGGCGAGGTACTTTGCCTATTGGGTGACAATGGGGCGGGCAAAAGCACACTCATCAAGACCCTTTCCGGGGTCTATCAGCCCACCCGAGGCGAAATCCTGATGGACGGTCAACCTACCGTCTTTTCCAGCCCCCGCGACGCACAAGAGCGTGGTATCGCGACCGTTCACCAATTCGGTGGCACCTACCCGCTGATGTCCATCGGCCGCAACTTCTTCATGGGATCGGAACCGACGAAGGGATGGGGGCCGTTCAAGATTTTCGACCGCCAGAAAGCCAATCGGGTGGCGGTCGAAGAAGTGCGGAAAATGGGAATAACACGCATTACCGACGGGGACCGACTGGTAGGTGGTCTCTCCGGCGGTGAGCGCCAGTCCCTGGCTATTGCCCGCGCCGTCTATTTCGGCGCCCGCGTGCTGATCCTCGATGAGCCGACGGCGGCATTGGGCGTCAAGCAGGCCGCGCATGTGCTTCGCATCGTCAACGAAGCCAAGCGCCGGGAACTCGCCGTGATCTTCATTACCCACCAAGTGATGCATGCCATGGCCGTCGGCGATCATTTTGCCGTTCTGATCCGTGGCGCAATTGCCGCCGACTTCCGCAAGGGTGAGAAGACCAGAGAGCAGATTGCAGACCTCATGGCGGGTGGGGAGTCCATGGCCAATCTCGAAGCCTCCATTGAAGGCTATATGGAAACTCATGATGGGCATCCCCCACTGCCTGCCCATTGAGGAGATGGATGCCATAGGCCACGACATGCATTTGAAATCTAATGACATGCAGCAGTTGGCAACAGCGCTGACTGAGAGGAAGGAGTTTGTCCAATGTTGCGAATAGCAGTCATTGGTGCGGGGCTCATGGGAGCCGACCACGCAAAGATCGTAACCGAGGAAATGCCGGGGGCTACGCTTCAGGTGGTTTGCGACATGGATGTGGGCCGAGCCCGCAAGATGGCCGAAGCCCATGGAGCTTGTGGATGCCGCGAGTGACCCGGTGGCTGTGATTGCGCGGGCCGACGTCGATGCGGTCATCGTCGCCAGCCCGGATTTTACCCATGCGCCCCTGTCGCTGGCCTGCATCCGGGCTGGGAAGAAGGTGCTCTGCGAAAAGCCGCTTTCGCAGTCTTCGAAGGAGTGCCTCGAGGTCATGCAGGCCGAACAGGCTGCAGGCCAGAAGTTCGTCCAGCTTGGTTTTATGCGCCGCTTCGATCAGTCCTACGTGGAGATGAAGGCTGCCCTTGCGGATGGCACGCTCGGCCGGGCGCTGATAATGCACAACTTCCACCGCAATGTCGAAACTCCTGCCTCCGATTTCACCGGTGCGATGGCGATCACCAATTCCGCCCCGCATGAATTCGATATCGTGCGCCATGTGCTCGGCACGGCATACGCCTCGATCTCGGCCTTTCAGCCGAAGCGCACGGATGCGCTGGTCGCGCCGGTCATGATGGTGCTCGAAACCACCGACGGCCAGCTGGTCAACATCGAGGTCAACAACAACGCCGCCTATGGCTATGACGTTCGCGCTGAACTTGTCGGTGAGAAGGCAAGCATAGCCATGAACCAAGTGGCCTATACCCGCCTTGATCGGGCGCGCGGCCAGCATGTCGGCTATGACGCCGACTGGCGCGGCCGCTATTTCGATGCCTATCGCCGCCAGAACCGTGCCTTCCTGCGCTTTGTAGAGACCGGCAATTTCCCGGACATCGCCTCCTCCGCATGGGATGGCTATGCGGCCGCGATTGTCGCCGAAGCAGGGGTGATTGCCCTCAGCGAGGGCTGCAAGCAGCCCGTATCCATGATCCAAAAGCCGGAGTTCTATGCATGAAGCTGGGTTTCGTATCCGACAGCCTCGGTGGGCTGTCATTCACTGAAGTGCTGGACAATGCGGCCCGCATGGGCGTGTCGGGCGTCGAGGTAAACACCTGCGGTTGGTCGACAGCCCCGCATTTCATCCTCAAGAACACCCTGGGCAACAGGGCGGCACAGCAGGAATTCTTACAGGCCTTCGCTGATCGTGGACTGGAAGTGATCAGTCTCAATGCGAACGGCAATCCGCTGCATCCGACCGATCCGGCGCAAGGCGAGGGGCTGAAGAACACCATCCGCGCCGCTGGCGAAATGGGCATCAGGACGGTCTGCACCATGTCGGGCCTGCCTGCAGGCAATCCGACCGATACCATGCCGAACTGGGTGGTCTCCTCCTGGCCCCCGGAAACGCAGGCGATCCTGAAATACCAATGGGAGGAAAAGCTCTTCCCGTTCTGGACCGAAATCGTTGCCTTGGCGAAGGAATGCGGGGTCGAGAAGATCGCGCTCGAACTCCACGGCAACCAATGCGTCTACAACGTGCCCTCGCTGCTCAAGCTACGAAACGAGGTGGGCCCCATCGTTGGCGCGAACCTCGATCCCTCGCATCTCTTCTGGATGGGAGCCGATCCGCTGCTCGCGGCAGAAGCACTCGGCGAGGCCATCTATCATGTCCATGCCAAGGATACCTTCCTGAACGCACCGAAGCAGGCCGTTACCAGCCTGCTCGAAAACGGTAGCCTGACCGACATTCCATCGCGCTCCTGGTCCTATATCACGCTCGGCTTCGGCCATGGGGAGGAATGGTGGCGGCAGTTCTGCTATAGGCTGAAGATGGGCGGTTATGATGGCTGGCTCTCCATCGAGCATGAAGATGTGCTCCTGAACTCGCTCGAAGGGTTGGAAAAATCCGTGGCCCTGCTCAAGGGCGTCATGCCGATCGCACCGGCCGACTTCAAACTTCAGGACATCTGAAATGAGCTTTCAACTCGCAGCCCGTGCGGGAATGCTATGGCAGGACAAGCCTATCCACTGACGTGTGCAACGCGTCTGAGCGACATGGGCTATTCCTGACCTGACTGCTTGGAAACCTTCGCCAAGGGCGATCCGGAATGCGTGCTCGCGGCCTTTCGCAAGGCATTCACCTCCATCGATTTCGAGCCACAGGCAATCTAACGCCGGCCAAGTTCGGAACGCGAGCACGAAACTTTGCGGAAACAGGACATTCCAACTTTGCGGCTCCACACAAATGTGGCGTAATCTGTCTTATGGAACCAGCTTTATGGAACTGGTCCCTGGTAGCCACCACGCCCCCCGTTGCGAACCCTTTCAGCAAACTTTCGGAAGGCTGGCGCGTTAATCTCGCGCGGTGGCGACGGAGAGGAAATGCTGATGAGCAAAGGCTTTCGATTTGATGTGCTCGCCAAGGGCGGCTATACGGCGCGGGGTGTCGTTTTCCTGCTGATAGCCGGGCTCGCGCTCTTCTCCGGCGTCGCCGGCGGCCGGCCGGAAACGAAGTCGGCGCTCTCGACGCTGCTGGCGCAGCCGTTCGGTCGGATCTGGGTCGGAATGATCGGTCTTGGACTTCTGGGATTTGTCGCCTGGAGGCTGGCCCAGTCCTTGGCGGATAGCGACGGCCACGGCCGGGACGGAAAGGCTTTGGCGATCCGGGCGGCACTGCTTGGCAGCGCCATCACCTATCTCGGGCTTGCCGGATATGCACTTGGTCGTGCCATCTTCCTCGGTGGAGGGAGCGAAGGCTCGGGTGAAAAGGGGTTGGCTGGATGGATCATGTCGCAGCCGTTCGGATCCTACCTTGCGATCGCGGTTGGGGCTGGCTTTGTCATCGGCGGCATCGTGACGGTCGCAAAGGGCATCACCCGGAAGTTCGAGCGGTACGTGAAGATACCGGACAGCAAGGGTATCGTGACCTTGATATGCGTTTACGGTCTCGTCGCCCGTGGCATAGTGTTTGCGATCACCGGGATACTGTTCGCCTATGCCGGCTTCCGGGTGGATCCGCAACAGGCCGGCAGCATGGGCGACGCCCTGGAATGGGTCCGCCAGCTTCCGTTCGGATCCTTCCTCTACATCGCCGTCGCCGCCGGATTGGCAGCCTTCGGAATATACAACCTTGTCGAGGCACGGTACCGCGTCATTTCCAACCCGTCATTGGCAGGCGCCAGGCGTTCGATCCCGCTGGCGGGCTCCTGATACGCTTTGCCAGAAGCCGGCTTTCTTCGGTTGAAGCAGCAGAACTGCGGTCGCGGCCGCCTCCATCCGCGGTTTGTCGAGCGATATTTTATTTCGTCTTTTCGTTGTGGTTTTTCCCTGGATAACTGGCATTTTAACGAAGCCCGTATGATTTCGTTAGGCCCGCTTTGGCACCCTCCCCGCACCTTCGGGAGATGCCATGTTCACTGTGCTTTCATGTATCGCCGACCAGCATGACTGGACGTTGCTTTTCGTCGCCCTGTCGATCTGCTGCTTCGGCAGCCTGACGGCGGTTTTCATGCTGACACGTGCGCAGGAATGCGTGCGGCAGCATCACCACTCCTGGCTCATCGCCGCTGCCGTCGTTCTCGGCGCCAGCACCTGGGCAACCCATTTTATCGCGATGCTGGCCTATGCCGGTCCGGTGCCGATCGGCTACGACGGTCCCCTGATCATTCTGTCGATCATCGCCGCCGTCGTACTGTTTGCAGTGGCGGTTGAAATCGCTTTGATGGAAGGCGGCCAGCTTGTCCAGGCATCCGGCGGGGTCCTGTTCGGCGTTGCGATTGCGGCAATGCATTTCGTGGGGTTGCTCGCCATCACGCCGTTCAGCATGGTTTCGCTTGTCCCGGACAAATCGATCGTCGCCTGTGCGTTGGCAATCGGCTTCGGCATCGTTGCGGTTGCGGCCCTGCGGCACAGCGCCAGCAGGCGTTTTCATATTTTCGCCGGCGCGGCCTGCATCGTCCTGGCGATCTGCAGCCTCCACACCGTGTCGATGAGCGGGGTCCAGATTACCCCTTCCGCCGAGCCCGTGCATGCCGATCTCTCCTCCGTCGATCGGATCGCCATCGCCATCGCCGTCTCGGTCATCTCCACCTTGATCCTGCTCGGAGCGGCCGCAGCGCTGTTCCTCGATCGTCATTTGACCGATCTGCGCGGGCTGGCGAATGCCTCGTTCGAGGGGCTTGTCATCGCCCAGGAGAAGGTCGTCATCGATCTTAACGAGAAATTCGCTGCGATGGCCGGTAAGGCAGCCGCGTTTCTGAAAGGGCAACCGGTCGAGGCGGTGCTTGCGATCGAAAGGCGCCTCGGCATCGACACTTGCCAGGGAGCGGTGTTGCGCGACGGCCAGGACATGATTCCGGTCGAGATCCTGGCTCGAACGATCGAATATCGCGGGCGCGAGTGCCAGGTGATTGCCGTACGCGATCTGACGGAGCGCCATGAGGCGAGCCGCAGGATCGAGCATATGGCGCGCCACGACCCACTGACCGGTCTGGCGAACCGCCGCGAGTTCGACCGGCGTTTCGAAATGGCGATCGCCGGCGCTGCCGAAACCCCAAGCGGCCTGGCGCTGTTTGCCCTCGATCTCGACCGTTTCAAACTCGTCAACGACACATTCGGCCACGCCGCGGGGGACGCGGTTCTGCAGCGTGTCGCCCAGGTCTTGGTCCGGACTTTGCCGGCCGATGTTACGATCGCCCGCATGGGAGGAGACGAATTCAGCATCATCCTGGAAAACGCGTCCCGCCAACAGACGGAAGCGTTGTCGGCCGATCTGCAGCACGCCTTCGCGCAGGAGTTCGCAGATCTCGCCACCTCTTCGGGATTCGGTGCCAGCATCGGCATTGCGTTGTACCCGGAGCATGGCGTCACCGATCGGCGCCTGCGAAACAACGCCGATATGGCTCTCTACCGGGCCAAGAGCGGCGGCCGCGGCAGAGCCTGCACATTCGAGGCGGCGATGGACATTGAACTGCACGCCAAGCGGCAGCTCGAGCACGATCTGCGGCACGCAGTCGCCAAAGGAGAGCTGTTCCTGGTCTATCAGAGGATCGTCGACACCTCCTCGCAAGAACCGTGCGGCTACGAGGCGCTGTTGCGCTGGCGCCATGCAAGCCGAGGCGTCCTTGCACCGGCGGATTTCATCGCTGCCGCCGAAGAAACCGGCTGCATCATTCCCATCGGGATCTGGGTTCTGGAAGAAGCCTGCAGCGAGGCAGCGTCGTGGAAGGCCCCGCTGACGATCGCGGTCAACATCTCGCCGGTTCAGTTCCTGATGCCGAACCTGGTGGAGCAGTTCTCGCAAATTCTTGCGAAAACCGGGCTGCAGCCGGACCGCCTGGAGCTCGAGATCACCGAGACGGCGCTGTTCCGCGATCGGGCCGCCGTGCTTTCCACGCTTGGTCAACTGCGGGCGATGGGAATCCGGGTAGTGCTGGACGACTTCGGGACCGGTTATTCCTCGCTCGCCCATCTGCGGGATTTTCCGTTCGACAAGCTGAAGATCGACAGACGTTTCCTTGCCGGCATCGGCGTCGATCCCACCATCAGGGCACTGTTCGAGAATGTCATCGAGATGGCGTCGACGCTCAACCTGCCGGTGATTGCCGAAGGGGTCGAGACGCAGGAACAGCTTTCGATACTTCATGCAAGCCAGCCGGCGCAGATGCAGGGCTTCCTGTTCGGCAAGCCTGAGGCCGCGCCAAGCAGCCGGGCGCCGTTGAAAGCGATCGCCTGACCCGCCTGGGCAGAATTGTGGGTTTTCCAGCCGCTCCGGACTACTTTCCGTCGAGCCATTCTTGCAGTTCCGCCTCTGCCCGCTCCAGTGCGCTGTAGTTCAAGAGCTTGCGCAGGAAAGCCACGGTGACGGCGCGGGCGCGGAGATTGAAGCGGCCGTCCTCGTGATCGTCACCGGCGCTCTGGTAGACGTCGAGCTTGTCGTAGAGCTGCTGCAGGCGGTTCTGCACGCTGCGCAGCGACAGGCCCCGGCGTTTGGCGATCGCCCTGTCCGTCAGGCCGAGCGCGATATCGACGAGGACCTCGTATTCGGAATCGGTAAAACCGTTGGTCTGGCCGAGACTTTTCTGCTGCAGGCCGCGCACCTCGCGGTCGATGACGCACTGGCTCTCGATGAAGATCGAGCGCAGCGCCAGCTTCAGCCGCTCGTCCGAGGCGGATTTCAGCACATAGCCATAGGCGGCGCCATCCGGCACGATGCGCGAGACGCCGCGCACATAGGCCTCGTCGGAATAATTCGACCAGAACAGGATGCGGGTCTCGGGCCGCTCCTTCCAGATGGTGCGCGCCGCCTCGATGCCATTGCGGCTCGCCATTTGCAGGTCCATGACGATATGCGCCGACTTGTGGTCGCGGGCGAGCTTCTCGCCGACCGTTCCGTTCTCGGCCTCGATCACCGTGTCGCATTCCGGCAGGGCGGCGTTGACCGCCTCGTGCAGGTAGGAGCGGTGCAGCGGGTCGTCCTCGACGATCAGAACCTTCATTGCGCGTTTCTCCTCAGTCCGGCCCGCTTGCCGGGTTGTGCGGGGTCAGCGGCAGCACGACGCGCACCACGGTCCCGCGATTGTTGTGGCCGGGCCCGGTGGTGAAGCGCGCCGAGATCAGCCGCGCACGGGTCTTCATATTGTCGATGCCGCCGCCGATCCGTCCCCGCGCCTTGGCAAGCCCCGTTCCGTCGTCGAAAATTTCGATCGACAGCCGTTCCTCATCGGCCTCGAGCCGCACCGTCACGGCGAGGGGCGCGGCATGGCGCACCGCATTGTTGATCGCCTCCTGCGCGATCCGGAACAGCGCGACGCTGACGGTCGGTTCCAGCCGCTCCAATGCGCCGTGCGTTTCGTCGACCAGACCCCATTCGATGGCCGATCCCGTGTCGCGGGTCGAGCGGTCGAGATGATGCTCGATTGCCTGCGCGAGACCGAAGAGCTGGAGCACAGATGGTTTTGCCTGTTCGATGATTTGCCGCAGATCCTGCATGCAATGCTGCAGCGAACGCGAGACCGGCTCCAGCGCCTCCGGTGTCACCTCGCCGTTGCGCGACAGCCGATCGATCCGGCGGGCGAGCCGCGTCAGGTCGGCAAGCGTCTGGTCGTGCAGGTCCATGCCGATCCGCTGGCGTTCCTGCTCCAGCGCCTCGGTCAGCTTCAGCGCGCCCTGCCGCAGCCCCTCCTCGCGGGCGCGGGCCTCGGCCTCGACGATCGCCGAGCGTTGCGCCTGTTCGGCAGCCTGCAGCGCGAAGAAATAGGGCGTCAGCAGGTCGGCGATGATGCGGGCGCGTTCGATATCCTCCATCGTATAGACACCAGCCGTTCGCGATGAACAGGAGAGCGCCGCGATGATCGTGCCCTGCACCTTCATCGGCACATGCAGACGGCTTCTCAGCGACTCCTCGACGATCGGCCGCTTGAACGCACCCTCGAAATGGAAACGCGGGTCCGTCATGGCGTCTTCCGCCAGCAGAAAGTCCACCTCGCCCCAGAGCAGCGAACGGATCGGGCTGTTGACCACCGGCGCGCCGGCAAGATCGCCCCAGGCGGTTTCGATGCCCGTCTCGTAGGCCGTGTGGTAGTTGCCGCCCTCCAAGAGCACGCAGACATCGAGGTGGTCGTGCGGGATGATATGGGCGACCTCGGCCGCAACCGAACGGATGGCCGAGCGGAAGTCGAGCTGGCCCGCGAGCAGCCGGGAAATACCGAGATAGTGGTCGAACATCGCTGCGGGTGTGAGATGCAGCATTGTGATTCCTCCCCGAGACGGCACAGGCTCCTCAACCCGCCGCGATCCCTTCGCAGTAAGCGCCCGCGGAAGCGCCGCCGTCTTGCGTAAACCCGCAGCTAATTGCGCAAAACCCGCAAACGACTTGCTGCCTTGCCCCTGTACAGGCCGGTCGATCTCCCGCATCCTGCCCTTACTGAGAGGAGGAAGCTCAGTGCAAGAACAATTTTCACTCGGCCCCGATTGGGCAGGCAGGAGTGAAGCGATCCGCCGACCGGCGCGATCATCAGGGAGGAAGACATGACAATCCGCAAGATGCTTTTGGCATCGGCCGCTATTGCTTGCGCCGCGATGCCCGTTTCTGCCTTTGCCGACACGTCGGCCAAGAAAATCGCTCTTTCCAACAACTATGCCGGCAACTCATGGCGCCAGGCCATGCTGACGAGCTGGGGCAAGGTGACGGGCGAGGCCGTCAAGGCCGGCACCGTTGCCGCAGCCGACCCTTTCACCACCGCCGAGAACCAGGCAACGGAACAGGCCGCGCAGATCCAGAACATGATCCTGCAGGGTTATGACGCAATCGTGCTCAACGCCGCCTCGCCGACGGCGCTGAACGGCGCGGTCAAGGAAGCCTGCGACGCCGGCATCACCGTGGTGTCCTTCGACGGCATCGTCACCGAACCTTGCGCCTGGCGCATCGCCGTCAACTTCAAGGAAATGGGCCGCAGCGAAGTGGAGTACCTGTCGCAGAAACTCCCGCAGGGCGGCAACCTGCTCGAGATCCGCGGTCTTGCTGGTGTCTTCGTCGATGACGAGATCTCGGCCGGCATTCACGACGGCGTCAAGCAGTACCCGCAGTTCAAGGTCGTCGGCTCCGTTCACGGAGACTGGGCGCAGGACGTGGCGCAGAAGGCGGTTGCCGGCATCCTGCCGAGCCTGCCCGACATCGTCGGCGTGGTGACGCAGGGCGGCGACGGTTATGGCGCCGCGCAGGCGATTGCGGCGACCGACCGGAAGATGCCGACCATCATCATGGGCAACCGCGAAGACGAACTGAAGTGGTGGAAGGAGCAGAAGGACGGCAAGGGCTACGAGACCATGTCCGTGTCGATCGCGCCCGGCGTCTCCACGCTCGCCTTCTGGGTCGCTCAGCAGATCCTCGACGGCAAGGAAGTCAAGAAGGACCTCGTCGTGCCCTTCCTGCGCATCGACCAGGACAATCTCGAAACCAACCTCGCCAATACCCAGGCCGGCGGCGTCGCCAACGTGGAATACACGCAGGCAGACGCAATCAAGGTCATCGAGTCGGCAAAGTAACTCTCCCGGCGACTGCCGCGCGGCCGCACATGGCCGCGCGACATTCTTTGTGAAGCGGATCTGGCGGGCAGGATGAATGAGGTTTTGAAGGCGGTGATCGCCGTCGATGACGCCAAGGTGAGCTTCGGCGCGGTCAAGGCGCTCGACGGCGTCACGCTCCGCGTCATGCCGGGCGAATGCGTCGGGCTCGTCGGCCACAATGGCGCCGGCAAATCGACGATTGTCAGCGTGATCAACGGCGGTCTCACCCCGCACGAAGGAAGCGTTGCGAGCGACGGCGAACGGCTGGAACGCTATGGCATCAATGCCGCGCGTGCCCGCGGCGTGCGCTGCGTCTTCCAGGAGCTTTCGCTCTGCCCCAACCTTTCCATCGTCGAGAACACGCGCATCATGCATCGCCATCTCGGTGGCTTCGGCTGGCGGCGGCGCGCCGCAAAAATCATCGAGACGAGCCTCGACGCCGTCTTTCCCGGCCACGGCATCGACAGCGGCCGGGCCGTGGGCGATCTGTCGATTGCCGAGCGGCAGATGGTCGAGATTTCAATGGCCTTTTCCAACGCCGGCGTGGCGCCGCGCCTGGTGATCCTCGACGAGCCGACCTCGTCGCTCGACGCAAGCCTTGCCCGCCAGATGCTCGATCATGTCCGCCGCTTCGTCGCCGCCGGCGGCTCGGTCATCTTCATCTCGCATATCCTGCACGAGATCCTCGAAACCTCCGACCGCATCGTCGTCATGAAGGACGGCCGCGTCGTTGCCGAGCGTCCGGCGCCGGGCTTCGACCATCATGGTCTCGTCGAAGCGATGGGGACCGTTGCGAAGGAGGAGACCGCGCAGCGCTCGACGCGCGAACAATCCACCGCTCCGCTCATTCTGTCCCATCAGACGAAAGGCCTTCCCTTCACGGCGCTGAAGGGTGAGATCATCGCACTGGCGGGACTGGCCGGCCACGGGCAGACCGAATTGCTGCTCGCCCTGCATGCCGCCCAGTCCGGCAACTGGCTGCCCGAGCGCGATCCGCTCGTCACCTTCGTCGCCGGCGACCGCCGCCTCAATGGCGTCTTCGAACTCTGGAGCATCCTGCGCAACTTCTCCATCGCCTCGCTCGGTGACCTTACCCGGCACGGCCTTATCCTCGCCGATGAAGAGCAGACGAAGGGCGTCGATTGGAAGCGGCGGATCGAGATCCGCACACCCGATATGGCCAACCGCATCCTGTCGCTTTCCGGCGGCAACCAGCAGAAGGTGCTGTTTGCCCGCGCGCTGGCGACGCGCGCGCCTGTCGTCCTGATGGACGATCCGATGCGCGGCGTCGATGTCGGAACCAAGCAGGAGGTCTACGCGATCATCCGCGAGGAAGCGGCGCACGGCCGCACCTTCATCTGGTACTCCACTGAGATGGACGAGGTCCGCCTCTGCGACCGCGTCTATGTCTTCCGCGAAGGCCGCATCACCGCCGAACTCGCCGGCGACGCCGTCAACGAGACGAATATCATCGCCGCTTCCTTCGAAGGGGTCGCCGCATGACGTTCCGGATTTCGTCCGACGCCTTGCGTCTTACCATCCCCGCTCTGTCGCTGACGCTGCTGCTTGCCGCCGTCTTCTGGCTGCAGCCGCGCGCCATGAGCTATGTCGGGCTCAACCTGCTGTTCAACCTGGCTGTGCCCATCGCGCTTGCGACAATCGCCCAGATGCTGGTGATGGCGGTCAACGATCTCGATCTGTCGATGGGCACCTTCGTCAGCTTCGTCGCCTGCGTCACCGCGACCTTTCTCCGCGATGCCCCGGCGGTCGGCATCCTGATCCTTGCCGGCGCAATCGCCATCTATGCGGGCCTTGGCGTCGTCATCCATCTGCGCAACCTGCCCTCCATCGTCGTGACCCTCGGCATGAGCTTTGTCTGGGGCGGCCTTGCCGTGCTGCTGCTGCCGGCACCGGGCGGCCAGGCGCCGGATTGGGTACGCTGGCTTATGACCGTCAAGCCGCCGCTGGCGCCGATGGCGATCGTCGCCAGCATCGCCATCGCCGCCGTCGCCCATCTCCTCGTCATGCGCTCTTCGCTCGGCGTGCTGATCCGCGGCATCGGCGGCAACCAGCGCTCGGTCGAGCGCGCCGGCTGGTCGATCGTCGCTGCACGCGCCGGCGCCTACGGCCTTGCCGGCCTGTTCGCGGTGCTTGCTGGCATCGCCCTCGTCGGCCTGACGACCTCGGCCGATGCCAATATCGCGCTGCGCTACACGCTGCTGTCGATTGCCGGCGTGATCCTCGGCGGCGGCGAGTTCATCGGCGGCCGCGTCTCCCCTGTCGGCGCCGTCATCGGCGCGCTGACCCTGACGCTCGCCGGCTCGTTCCTGTCCTTCCTGCGCATCTCGCCGGACTGGCAGATCGGGGCGCAAGGCGCGATCCTGATCGTCGTGCTCGCACTTCGCCTGATGCTCAACCGCCTGGAGAAGCGGGAGAAACGCCGATGACCCCGCTGTTCGGTCTGTTCGGCAAACCCTGGATATGGTCGTGGCTTGCCGCCTTCACCGTCTGGTTCCTGACGATCATGGTGACACTCGGCGCCAGCACGCTTGGTCTGTCGCAGGCAGCCCTCACCTTCGCCGCCTTCTCGGTCATCGTCGGCATCGGCCAGATGTTCGTCATCACGCTGGGCCCCGGCAACATCGACCTCTCGGTTCCCGCCACCATGACGCTGGCCGGCACGGTGGCGCTGAAGCTGATGAATGTCGAAAACGGCATGATCCTGCCCGGTCTTCTCATTGCCATCGTCCTCGGCCTTGTTGTCGGCCTCGGCAATTATGCGCTGATCAAGGTCCTGCGCATTCCGCCGATCATCGCCACGCTGTCGATGAGCTTCATCGTCCAGTCCGCGGCGATCTGGACGAACCGCGGATTGCGCATCAAGCCTCCGACCATGCTGGCGGAGTTCACCACGTTGAACACGCTCGGTGTGCCGAATGTGGCGATCGTAGCACTCCTCATCTCGCTGCTTGCCTGGTTCCTGCTCGAAAAGACGATCTACGGGCGCTGGATCTCGGCGATCGGCCAGAGCATGCCGGCGGCGCGCATGGCCGGCATACCGGTCGACGGCACGCGCTTCGTCACCTACCTGTTCTGCGCCGTGCTTGCCGCGGTCGCGGGCTATCTGCTCGCCTGTTTCTCCGGCGGCGCGGCGCTCAACATGGGCTCCGAATATCTCTTGATGTCGATCGCCGTCGTCGTGATCGGCGGCACCGCCGTCGCCGGCGGCGATTCCAACGTGCCGGGCATCTGGGGCGCATCGCTCTTCATGTTCCTGGTCGTCTCCATGCTCAACACCTACGGGGTCGGCGCGGGCATCCGCCTCATCATGACCGGCCTCATCATCATCAGCGTCATCATGCTCGCCGGCGGCCGCCGGGCCGGCATGTGATAAACGGGAAGACCGCCATGGCCGAGGCCAGCATCTACGAAATCCACGACCCGCGCTTCCGGCAGATGATCGTAACAAGCGCCGGCCTCGACGAACTCTATTCCGGCTGCCGCTGGGCCGAGGGTCCCGTTTGGTTCAACGATGCGAACCAGCTGCTCTGGAGTGATATTCCCAACCAGCGTATGATGCGATGGACGCCCGAGAGCGGCGTCTCCGTCTATCGGCAACCGTCCAACTTCACCAACGGCCATGCGCGCGACCGGCAGGGTCGGCTGATCTCCTGCGAGCACGGGACGCGCCGCATCACCCGCACCGAGATCGACGGCTCGATTACCGTGCTCGCCGACCGTTTCGAGGGCGCAAGGCTCAATTCGCCGAACGACGTGGTGGTGAAATCCGACGGCACGATCTGGTTCACCGACCCGACCTACGGCATCATGTCGGATTATGAAGGCTACCGCGCCGTGCCGGAGCAGCCGACCCGAAACGTCTACCGGCTCGATCCGGCGACCGGGGGGCTTGCGGCTGTCGTCACCGATTTCATCCAGCCGAACGGCCTTGCGTTCTCCCCCGACGAGACCATTCTATACGTGGCGGATTCGGCGGCAAGCCACGATGAAAGCCTGCCGCGCCACATAAGGGCTTTCGACGTGGCCGACGGCCTCAGGCTTGAAAACGGCCGCGTCTTCTGCCTCATCGACAACGGCATTCCGGACGGCATCCGCACCGACGTGAACGGAAACCTCTGGTCGAGTGCCGGTGATGGCGTGCATTGCTTCGATCCGGCCGGCAAACTGATCGGCAAGATCCGCGTGCCGCAAACCGTCGCCAACCTCACCTTCGGTGGTCCCAAGCGCAACCGGCTGTTCATTGCGGCGACGCGTTCGATCTATTCGGTCTATGTCGCCGTCAGCGGTGCTCAGATGCCGTGACAGCGTGATTCTACTCGGCGTCTCGCTATCGTCGGTGGAACGGCGGGCCGCTAAAAATGGAGCCGCGGTTGCGGTTGGCGCTTTAGACCGCCAGCATCGGCCGGGCAGAAGCGCCCGCATGGCGCTTGATCCGGAACGTCCCCGCCGGCAGCGGTCGAGAAAGCCAGCCGCCCTGCCTATGGTTTGGCAGCCCAGGCAAATCGCCGGTCCGTCCCCAAGATCGCTTGCTCCGTCGCATCTCCTCAGAAAAAAGTTTTGATCTCCGGCCCTGTGAGTTAGATATCACAAGTCCAAAAGCGCGCGTTCGGCTTCGAGCGTCAATTCCCGGAGTTGCATCATGAAAATCGCGCCGCAGCAGCGGATCTATGTCTGCTTCTTTCTCTTCGCCGTGTCGCTGGGGGCGCTGTTGTCGAGGATGCCGGATTTGCAGGTTGCGCTTGACGTCGACAAGTCGGAGCTTGGGTTGACATTGATAGGGGCTGCGATCGGCGCCTTGATTTCGTTGACTTTGTCTTCGCCCGTGATCGCCCGGCTTGGCGCGCGGACAACGGCATTCATTACTGTTCTCGGCACGTCTGCGCTGCTGTCGCTGGTGCCGTGGATTGGTGCGGCGCCGGTCGTGTTCTGTGTGCTTTTCGTCGAGGGGATGCTCGCCGGGGCGCTGGAGATCAATCTCAATGTCGAGATTGATCGCATCGAAGCACAGTTAGGACGCGGCGTGATGAACAGGGCGCATGGTTTCTGGAGCCTCGGCTTCTTCGTCACGGCGCTTGTCTCCTCGGTCGTCCGCCAAGCCGGTATTTCGATGCAACTGCATCTCGCCGTGACCTTTGCAGCGGTGCTTGTGCTCGGCGTCTGGGCGATTTCAGGTATGCGCAATGCGCCCGCGCGGACCCCGTTGAATGAAGGCAAGGCGCCACTGGTGGCGCTTCCCACCCGGAGCCTCATGCCGCTCTGCGTGATCGGCATCGCGGCCTTTCTCGTCGAAGGTGCCGGGATCGACTGGTCGGCGATCTATATGCGCGACGTGTTTTCAGTCGAGCCCTTCATTGGCGGACTAGGATTGACCCTCTTTACTTTCTGCATGGCACTGGCGCGCCTGTTCGTCGATCCGCTGGTCGATCGGTTTGGCCCGCGGGCCGTCGCCACGATGTTGCTTGTCCTTTCGGCTATCGGCGTTTGCGCTGTCTGGGGCGCTCCGCATGCCTATGTGGCACTGGCGGGCTTTGCCGCGATGGGCGCCGGCTGCAGCGCGGTCTATCCTCTCGCCGTCTCGGCGGCGGCCCAGCGCACAGATCGGGCGGCGCATCTCAACGTCGCCGCCCTTGGCCAGATGACCTTCGTCGTCTTCTTCCTGGCGCCGCCGCTGCTCGGTTTCATTGCCGAACATGCGGGCATCAGGACATCCTATCTCGTCTGCCTTCCGTTGATCGTCTACGCGCTCTTTTCGGTTAAGGTGCTTGCTCAGCGCCGGGCGGCCTGCGGCGGCAGCGTTGCGAGCGTTCGGAGCGTCAACGGGTGATCGATCGAGCTGGCTGTTTCGGCGGCTTGATTGGTTCGGCGAAAAGCATAGGCGAGCACGCCGTAGCGCATGCTCGGCGGTCCCATTTGTATGCGTTTTAGGCCGCCGGCGTCGCAGATCCGACAGTCCGCCGACTGCTCATGCTAGATGATCATCGCGTCGAGCCGGAGCGCGAACACGGTTGCCAACAGAGGTCGATCATCATGACTAGCGTGCGTATCCATGATAACGTCCTCCTAGCCGTCATGATCGCCTGCGTCGGCACGTGTTACGGATTCGGCCTCAGCCTTTTTCCTCAGATCATCCCCGACATGCGGAAAGATCTTGCCTTCGACTATTCCTTCGTCGGCACGGTCACCGGCCTAGTGCAGTTTTCCACAGTGGCATTCGCCGTGCTCGGTACCTGGCTCGTCCATCGCATCGGCGCCGCACGGACGGTGGTGGCGTCCGTGTCGCTCTGCGGGCTCTGCCTGTCGAGCATCCCCATCAGTGACAATCTCTATGTGGTTGCCGGCCTGCTGATGGTCGCCGGCGCGACTGGCGCATCGACTTTCGTGCCGATGATTAATCTTGCCTCGCGGGTGGTAAGAGCAGACCAGCGCGGCTTTGCCATGAGCCTGATCTCCAGCGCCCCGGCCTTTGGCGTCCTCATCAACAGCGCACTCGTGGCGGCATACGCCGGAAGCGGTCACTGGCAGATGGTCTGGTTCCTCACAGGCGCGGCCACGATCGCACTGGCGGTTGTCACCCACATTCTCTTCGGGCGGGCCGGCCTCTTCGACAGCGGGACAAGTCACCAAACGCTGGCGCCAACTGCTGGCGGTTCAGCAAGCCTGCGCTCCATCATGCCATGGGTGACGCTGATCTTCGCGCTCGGCTTCATCAACGGGCTGATGCCATATCCCTATCTCACCTATCTCTCGCCGTTCCTGCGCGAGGAACTCGGCTACTCCGTCGGCTTTGCCTCATGGCTCTGGGCAACGATCGGGGCGGTGGGGATAAGCGCAGGCTTCGCCATTGGCACGATATCGTCGCGTCTCGGATCGCGCTATGCCATGCTTACCTGTTACTCAAGCTTCCTCGCCGCCGGCGCCCTCGTCGTCCTCGATCCCTCGATGGAACTCTCGACTCTGTCCGGCATCTTCTTTTCGCTGGGCTTTTATCCGATCTATGGCTTGCTGCCGGCCTACGTCTCACATCGCGCCACGCCCCGCGTCGCGGTCACTGTCTTAGGCATCTGCACCGTGCTCCAAGGCATCGGCGGCACTGCTGGGAACTTCTTTGGCGGCGTGATCCAGACCTCGACTGAGAGTTTCAGCGGCATCTATCTCGCCGTTGCAGTTACGGCTGCCGTCGCCGCGGCGATGACGATCTCGCTGCCGAAGGACCAGAGTTTGCAGGCCGTGTAGCGTCTGCCGATGCTGCCTTTGCCCGGCGCAAAGGCTATTCTATGTTGGCATCCTCGCAGCACTCGCCAACTGATTTTTTGCGGGCAGGGCATTTCGAAGAGCGGCGAGATTACCATTTCCGGCATCTGGAGCGAAATGCTGGAAGTCCGGCAGGCCTTCACCAAGCTGACGACGGAGCCGGGGCCGGACATCGCACCGCACCACGACCGGCAGATCGTCGTCCTCGAGCGCAAGGCTTGGGCCGACTTGATCCCAACCCTCAGGCCCGGCGACATCGTCATTCTCGACAATCTCGGTTCTCACAAACAAGGCCATCCGCGATGCCATCAAAGCGGCCGGCGCCAGGCTATGGTTCTTGCCGAAATACTTGCCGGACCTAAATCCGATTGAGCAGAGTGGGAAAGGCGACATCGTGTTTGGAGAAGAGCCTGAAAACCAGTCCGGGAAGGACAGACAACGCTGATGACACGCTCGCGCCGCCCCTCATTGCCATTCCTCAACGAGTCCAATGCAACGCTGCAGTCTCGTCCGATCCGCAAGCGCGATCCCGACCAGCCAAGCCTTCCGTTCGATCCAATGCCGGCGAGGGTCGAGCCATGCCTCGCACTGCTGAAGCCCCGCGTGCCGATCGGGCCGGATTGGCTCTACGAGGCGAAGTGGGATGGCTACCGGCTTGCGATCCACATCGAGCCGAAGGGCGTTCGTGTCATCACCCGCGGCGGCCATGACTGGACGCATCGTTTTCCCACCATCGCCGCGGCCGCCAAGGAACTCGGCGTGGCCACCGCCATACTGGATGGGGAAGCGGTGGTTATGGATGAACACGGCCGGTCGGATTTCGGCGCGCTGCAACGTTCGCTCGGCGGTCGCGGCGGCAAGCGGGCCTCGAGCGAGTCCATTCTCTACGCCTTCGACCTTTTGTATCTTGACGGACATGACCTCACAGGCACCGAGCTTGCCGTCCGCCGGCACCTTCTTGAAGACCTGATACCGGAAGGCAGTGGGACGATCCGCTTTTCCGAAGAAATAGACCTGCCGGGTGACGAGCTCCTCGATCACGCCTGCCATCATGGGCTGGAAGGCATCATCGCCAAGCATCGCGATCAGCCCTACCGCAGCGGCCGCACCGGCGACTGGCTGAAGATCAAGTGCGTCGAGAGCGAGAGCTTCATGATCGTCGGCTACGAACAATCGGCAGCCGCCCGCGGCGGCATCGGCAGTCTGCTGCTCGCCGGCAAGAAGGGTTTCGACTGGGTTTCCGTGGGGGCGGTCGGAACCGGTTTCAGTGCCAGCGATGCCGAAGACCTGAAAAAAACGCTCGACCGGTTGAAGACGAACCGGCCCGCCGTCCCCTTGAAGGGCAAACGCTACGTCTTCGTGCAGCCGACCCTCATCGCCGAGATCGAGTTTCGCGGCTGGACGGATGACGGCAGCCTCCGTCATGCGTCGTACAAGGGGCTGCGCGAAGTTCAGGACAACGCCGCCGTGTTCGATATGACCGGCTTTGGCAATTGAGGTCGGCGATCGTCAGGTTTTCAGCTGCCGTCGGAGAGTCTCTCCAGAAGAAGCCCAAGCGTGGGCCGCCATTCGAAGATCTCGACGCTCGCGTAAACACATGGGCGCCCCGTCGACATGGAACGGCCCGAACACGGTATTCTCCGTGGCGCCCGGCGGGCGCCGGTTGTTGATCGCATCCACCCAGCATCGAGAAGCCCAGCGTATCGCTGAGCAGGATGAACTCCTGTCACTTGTCATGACAGAGATGGCCGGTTCGGGTCAGGAAGCCGATGGCCACCGCCCATTCCTCCTGGCTCAGGCTGATATCCCTGGCAAAAGCATGCAGATGCTTGACCAGCGACGCCATGATTTCGGCCAGGCGCGGATTAATGTCCCGCCCCATGCGCGCGTTGACGGCTGGACGAAAATCTGTCCGAAGTGTCGCTGATTACCAAGGATGCGTTCGAACCGGTGCTGCGGCTCTCGGTCGTCGTGCATATCGACTACATGAAG
This sequence comes from Rhizobium sp. C104, assembly GCF_022354505.1. NCBI lineage: Bacteria > Pseudomonadati > Pseudomonadota > Alphaproteobacteria > Hyphomicrobiales > Rhizobiaceae > Rhizobium > Rhizobium sp. C104. Next base: position 252,514 of record NZ_CP092350.1, read on the forward strand.
GCCCCCCTCGTCGTGCAGCGTTTCGGCGATATCAAACGGCTGGTCGAACAGACGCTCGATCCGATGGTCTCGGCCTATTTCAAGAATATCGCCCAGACCAAGACCCTGATCGAACTGCTGCAGGAGCGTAGCGAAATCCAGCGCAAATCCGGCGACGAAATGCGCGAGAAGTTCAACTCCTACAGCCTCGAACTGCAGGAAGTGCTGATCGGCACGCCGCGGGCCAGCAATGGCCAGAACAGCATCGAGCAGATCCTGATCCAGCTGCGCGAACGTCAGATCGCCGTTGAAAAAGTCGAGACCTATAAATTGCAGGAGGCGGCGGCGATCCAGGAGCGCACGTTGCGCGAGAAGGAAGCGCTCGCCGAACAGCAGGCCAAGATCACCACATCAGCGCTGACCATCGAGATCAGCGAGAACGAAGGCAAGGCGCAGCTCGCCCGCACCCGCCAGCAGGCAGAAACCATTCAGGGTCACCGCCAAGGCAGAGGCCGAGAAAGTGCGTCTCGCCGGCCTCGGTGAGGCCGATCGGATCAAGGCCGTGGCGCTTGCCGATGCCGAACGCATCAAGGCGACCGGTCTTGCCGATGCCCAGAAGGTGCGCGCCATCGGTCTGGCGGAAGCCGAGGCCACGGAGAAGAAGGTCGCGGCCTTCGGTGGGCCGGACTATCAGCTCCACTCGCAGGTGCTCATGCGCTTTGCCGAGGCGATCGAAAATGGCCGGCTGCCGCTCGTGCCGCAGATCCAGGTCGGCGGCGCCGGCTGCGAAAAGGGCGCCGCCAATGGCCTTGTGGAAATGATGCTGTCGATGCTGGTCGCCGATCGGCTTGGACGGTCGGCGTCACCGGCTGCAGTGCCGGCGCCGATCGAGCAGCAGTGATGACGGACGGGCCGGCTTTGCCGGCCCGATTTGCACTTTGCGTTAATGCTTCATTCCGCCTGGTTTCACCCTGCTGGAGAATTGGTGGACGAGCATGATACCCTGCTCGAGGAGCAGCTCGGCTGCCCGCAGATCGCGCGGTGCAAGCTCCCCGGACAATCCGCGGATGGTATTGGCGATACAGATGGAATTGGCGACGAAGCGGGCGTCGCCCTCCCCTTCGGCCTCCTCGGCGGTTGCCTCCAGGGCGTCGGCGACGGTGTCGAGCAGGCTCGACCGCTCGACCAGCGTCATGTCGTTCAGCGTTTTCGATATGCCGTTCATGATTGTCTCCTCGCGCGTGCCCAAGACGGGTCGCAGCGCCGGTTGTCTCGATTGAGTGAGGCGGCTGTGACTGTCAGATGGAGATGGATGTCTGCAGAAGCAACGCATGGCTGCCGCGCGCTTCACGCATGCGTGCAGCGAAACGGGCGGTTCAAGCAATCATTTCGCGCCGATCACCCCTGATGCTTCAGAAGGTCGGCAAGCATCGGTCGCTGCCCTTTCAACAGCTTCGTTCCCGCCTCGGCCAGGGAAAACCATCCCGCGCGGTCAACCTCCGGAAAGCTCTTCATCTGGCCTGATCTCGGCGGCCATTGCATTTGAAATTCAGAGCTTCGTACTGCGTTCACCTCCAATACCGGATCGGCTTCGATCGACCACGCGACGACGATCTTGCCGCCAGGCTGCCGATATTCGCCGAGCGGCTTCACTCTGCCGTCGATGGCGACTCCAAGCTCTTCTGCCGTCTCCCTCATCGCCGCCGCAAGTTCATCCTCATCCGGCTCGACCAATCCCTTCGGGATCGACCAGGCAGCCTCGTCTTTCCCAGCCCAGAAGGGGCCGCCTGGATGAACGAGAAGGACTTCGAGGTCGTTGGATACGCGCCGATAGATGAGAAGTCCCGCGCTCCGGATTGCCATCGCGCTACGCCCTTGCCGCGTTCATCATGGGGCCAGACATTCCTCGCAGATACCGCAGCCGTCATCGTCCATCCATCGACACCGGCGTTTGCAGCATAGGCAAGCACGGCCATCGGGCTGGTCTTCTCTGTCTTCCGGAGGAATGATCTCGATCGTCGTATCGAAGAGAGTGTCAACCACAAGTTCCACCATCTCGTCGCTCCATCAAGTCTGTTCGACATGAGATAGGGGCGGCTAGCGATCTCGGCAAGTTCTTGACACGACCGGCGGCGCAAGTTGCGTGTTTTCACCTTGAGGGCGTTTCCCGTGCCGCCGGGTGTGGCGCTTCACTTGCTTGCCGGAATGCGGGCTATAACCTTTATCTCGAAGTCGAAGCCGGCGAGCCAGTTGACGCCGAGTGCAGTCCAATTCGGGTAAGGTGGCTTGCTGAAAATCTGCTGCTTGACGGCCATGATGGTTGCGAACTGATTTTCAGGGTCGGTGTGGAAGGTGGTGACATCGACGATATCGTCGATCGTGCAGCCGGCTGCGCTGAGCGTCGCCTGCAAGTTTTCAAAGGCCAGCCGGACTTGGCGTTCGAAGTCGGGCTCGGCTGTTCCGTCCGGACGGCTGCCGACCTGTCCGGAGACAAACAGCAGATCGCCGGATCGGATCGCGGCGGAATAGCCGTGCTCCTCGTAAAGAGCGTGCCTGTCGGCAGGAAAGATTGCTTCGCGTTGCGTCATCCTCATCTCTCTTTATCGTTGGCAACGACCGATCAGCGCGGCGTGGCGCTTCACAGGCTTGCGCAATATTTGATATACGGTACGTATGTGTAATATTCTGCATACGTGGCGTATGTCAATCTCGTATACGCGACGTATGTGAATTTAAGAGGGCTGGATGGCGAGAACACGCAGCGAAACGATGCAGGAAAACCGTGGCAAGTTGATCGCGGCTGCACGAAAGGCTTTCGCGGAAAAGGGGTATACCGCAGCATCGATGGACGAGCTGACGGCGGACGCCGGTCTGACACGGGGGGCCCTTTACCACAATTTCGGCGACAAGCGCGGGCTGTTGGCAGCGGTTGTCGAGCAGATCGACATGGAAATGGCGGCCCGCGCCAAAGATATCGGGGCTCAGGCGGGCAATGATTGGCAAGGCCTGCTCGCCGAGGGTGCGGCCTATATCGAGATGGCGCTCAATCCGGAAGTCCAACGCATCGTTCTGCTCGACGGGCCTGCCGTGCTTGGCGATCCCTCGCAATGGCCGAGCCAGAACACCTGTCTGCAGGTGACCAAGAGCACCGTCGAGCGCCTGATCGCACAAGGCATCCTCAAGCCGCTTGACGCGGAGGCGACGGCCCGATTGCTGAGCGGCGCCGCGCTTAATGCGGCACTCTGGATCGCCGCCAGCGAAAATCCGCAGAGCGTGCTGCCGAAAGCGGTCGAGGCCTTTCATGCCTTGGCGGCAGGTCTGCTTAGGGAGCGTCTGTGATCCGCTGGCAGCGCTGGCCGAGGGTTCGCTGCGGGTCAGCGTCCAAGGCTGCCGGCGGCGGCGATGATCTCTGCCCCGGTCGGGAAGACGGAGAGGCTGTTTGGTCCGTCGAGTGCCTCGATCCGTGCCCAGCCGATCGTGCCGTTCGCATTCACGAGGAAGTGCCCGACGAGCTGGGTCGCATGGTCAGCGAAGATCGCACGATCGGCTTCGATAAGCTCGAAGCCGTCCTTGGCGTTGAGTATCGTGTTGGCTTCCATCGGGTGCAGCGGTTCCGGCAGTTCGCCGGTGGGGTTGATGCGTGCCGTCTGGAACTGCGCCATCGTTGTCCTATAGGGCCATTCGGGCTGCTCGCGACTCCCTTCGGGCAGGAACTCGGCATGCGGCACACCGTAGGCCCGGTGCGTGCGGCAATCCGGGTCACATAGAAGCGTTATCGGCGTCGGCCGGTGGCGGAAATATAGACGGGCACGTTCCGCCGGCGTGTTGATAACAGCCACGGTCTCCACCCCGGCGGCGCGCAGGGTTGGCTGTACCGCCGCAAGCTGTTCCAGCTGCCGCCGGCAGAATGGGCAGTACAGCCCGCGAAAGAAGCCGATCAGGAATGGGCGACCGCTCAAATCGGCGAAAGAGACGGTTCCATCGAAGTTGGCCGTGGCCAGTGCGAATCCGGGCGCGGCTTCTCCAGGTTGCAGCGGGCGTTTCTGGTCTCCCATGGAATAATTCCTTTATCGTATCGTCCGGAGGACGACCGAAATTTAACTATACCACGTGTTGCAAGAAGGCCCAGTGCTCGATGTCGAGACGCTGAACGCGGTTCGGCATGCCATTTGCGGCTGTCACTCCTTCACCGCCCCGGTCATTGACGACACGTAATAGTCGACGAAGAACGAGTAGAGGATGACCACCGGCAGCGAGCCGAACAGGGCGCCCGCCATCAGTGCCCCCCATTCGAAGACATCGCCGCGCACCAGCTCGGTCAGCACGCCGACGGGAATGGTTTTATTCTCCGATGACTGAATGAAAGTAAGGGCATAGATGAATTCGTTCCAGGACAGTGTGAAGGCGAAGATCCCGGCCGAAATCAGCCCCGGCACGGCGAGCGGCAGGATGATCTTGGTGAGGATCTGCCATCTGTTGGCGCCATCCACCAGCGCGCTTTCCTCCAGCTCGAATGGGATCGAGCGGAAATAACCCATCAGCAGCCAGGTGCAGAAGGGAATGAGGAAGGTCGGGTAGGTGAAGATCAGCGCCAGCCGCGAATCGTAGATCCCCAGCTTGAAGACGATGAAGGCAAGCGGGATGAAGAGGATCGACGGCGGCACGAGATAGGCGAGAAAAATCACCAGGCCGACCGAGCGCGAGCCGGTGAAGCGGACGCGCTCGATGGCATAGGCGCCCAGCACCGAAGCCACCAGCGAGAGGAAGGTGGAGCAGACCGCCACCAGCATCGTGTTCCACAGCCAGCCCGGATAGGATGTCTCGAGGAACAGATATTTGATGTGCGCCAGCGTTGGCCCGACCACCCAAAACGGGCTGTAATTGGTATAGTCGGTCAGCTGCTCGTTGGGTTTCACCGCGGTGATCGCCATCCAGTAGAACGGGAAGAGCAGCACGAAGACGAAGACGGCCATCGGCAAATAGAGCATCACGATCCGCCGCGGCAGGCGGTTCAGATAGCTCATGCCTTCGGCATTGTCGGTCACGATCTGATCGGCGGTGTTGGCCCGATCGGCTGTGTTCGAATGTGTCGACATCGTCATTCTCCTAATCTTGGCCGCCCTGCTGCCACTTGCGCCGCTGCAGGCCGAAGAAGCTGAACATGATCGCGCCGAGCAAAAATGGCACCATGGCGACCGCGATCGCCGCACCCTCGCCGAGCTGGCCGCCGGGAATGCCGCGCTGGAAGGAGAGCGTCGCCATCAGATGCGTGGCATTGACGGGGCCGCCCTTGGTCAGCACGTAGATGAGCTGGAAATCGGTAAAGGTGAAAAGCACCGAGAAGGTCATCACGACGGCGATGATCGGCGTCAGCATCGGCAGCGTCACATAGCGGAAACGCTGCCAGCTCGTGGCGCCATCGAGCGAGGCTGCCTCCTGCAGCGAGGCCGGGATCGTCTGCAGCCCCGCAAGCAGCGAGATCGCCACGAAGGGAATGCCGCGCCAGACATTCGCGACGATGACGGATATGCGGGCATTGATTGGATCGCCGAGGAAATTGATCGGCCCGCTGATCAGCCCCAGTTTCATCAGCGACCAGGAGATGATCGAAAACTGGGAATCGTAGATCCACCAGAAGGCCAGCGCCGAAAGCACGGTCGGCACCACCCAGGGAAGCAACACGATGGCCCGGAAGAAGGATTTGTAGGGCAGATGCTGGTTGAGCAGCATCGCCAGCCAGAGGCCGAGCGCGAATTTCAGCACCGAGGCGACGGAGGTATAGAGAATGGTGTTGAACACAGACAGCCAGAAGACGGAATCATCCATCAGGAACTGGTAGTTCTCCAGCCCAATGAAGATGCCGTCGCGGCCGATCCGGGTATCGGTGAAGCCGAGCCAGACGCCGAGCCCCAGCGGATAAGTGAGAAAGCAGACCAGGAACACCGCCGCCGGCAGCATGAACAGGAAGCCGAGCACATTGTTGTTCTGCAGGAGCGAAGAGACCGGCCCACGCCTATTCCCCGAATTTGCCATCGACATTGCTTATCTCCAGATCGCGTTTGGACTCCCGGAGGAGCTTGCGGCATGCCGAAAGGCCGGCACGCCGCGTCCTTTTTTTGTTTCCATGCATGTCGTTGTCCCGGAACCGTTACCCCCTTCGGGGCGACATGCATTAAGCGGGGCTCAGACGCGATAGTAGCGGTTGGCCCGGCGTTCGGCTTCCTTCATCGCATCTTCCGGCGACATCTGGCCGGTAACGGCGGCGGCATACATGTCGACCAGAACATAGTCGGCCATGGTTGCCGCCGAGGCGTAGCCGAGCGGGCCGGCATAGCCGTTGGGGCGCAGCTTCTCCGAAGCGCGCGCATAGGGCGCGTGGATCGGATCGGCCGTCCAGATGGGATTCTTGGCGAAGGCCTTGAGCGGCTGGCAGCAATAGGCGCTGGATCCCTGGATCCAGGCGTTCATCTGGTCGGCTTCCATCATGAACTTGATATAGGCCTTGGCCGCCTCAGGATATTTTGTGTGCTTGAACAGAAGCAGCGAGCTCGTCTGGCAAAGCTCGACACTCTTGCCGACGGGGCCGATCGGGAAGTTCGTCGTGCGGATGTCCTTGGCGATCTCGGCGAGCTTCGGATCGTTCTTGGCGGTGTAATAGACCGAGACGCCGTTGGCGATCAGCGAGACCTGGCCTGCGAGGAAGGCGCGGTTGTTGTTGACGTCCTGCCAGCTTTCAGTGCCCGGAATGAAGGTCGCGTAGAGCTCCTTTGCATAGTTGATCGAAGCGAGCGTCTCCGGGCTGTTGATCGTCACCTTGCCGCTTTCATCGACCATCATGCCGTTATGGCTCCAGAGCAGCCAATGGGCGTAGTTGTTGCCGTCGCCGACCGCCTTGCCGTGCGGGAAGCCGGCCGGCGTGCCCTTTGCCTTCATCGCCTTGCAAAGCTCGAGGAACCCTGCGGTGTCATTCGGGAATTCAGCGAAACCGGCGGCCTTCACATGGCTGTCGCGATAGACGACGGCGTTGCCGATTGCCGTCAGCGGCATGGCGATGAAGGTGTCGCCGCGCGTCGCATATCCCTTTACGCCGTCGTACCAGCCCTCATACTTGTTGCCGAGATAATTGCCGAGCTCGGTGAGATCGACCAGCTTGTCCGGATATTGGTGGGCATCGTCGAACCAGCACATGATGAGATCCGGGCCGGAGCCGACATTGGCGGCAACCGCAGCCTTCGGGCGGATGTCTTCCCAGCTTTCCTTGTCGATGCGCACTTCGACGCCGGTCGCTTCGGTGAATTTCTTGGTGTTGGCGATCCAGGCCTCCTCATCGCCCTTGACGAAAGGCGTCCAGCGCAGCAGCCGCAGGCTTGCGCCGCTTTCCGGCGTGTAGGTCGGTTCGGCCTGCGAAAAGGATGGCTTGATGCCGAAGCCGGCAGCGCCGGCAACGGCTGCCGATGCAGCAAGAAATTCACGTCTCTTGATCGTCATGAGATTCCTCCTCATTGAAACAGCGGAAGCAATTCTCCGGCGTCCACCTCCCGCTTGGGTGGACGGCGGCCTGGCATCCCGGAGCGGAAGCGCCCACGGAATGCTTGCGCTCCGGCGGCGGGGAAGGCTCCTCCCCTCCCGCGCTGCCGGATGGCATCAGTCGGTCAATCTCTGTCCGCCTTCGGCATCGAAGAGATGGACGTGCGAAGCGTCGATCGCGACGCGGATCGCCTCGCCCGGGCGAGCATTGACGCGCTCCCGGAATACGCAGCTGACATCGCTGCCGCCGAGGCGAACGGTCAGATGGGTCTCATAGCCGGTGGGTTCGATCACCACGATCTCGGCCGGCACACCGTTCGGATCGAGCGAGATATATTCGGGGCGCAGCCCATAGACGAGTTCACGGCCCACCGCACTTGCTGGCGGATTGGCGACTGGCAGCCGCGTGCCGTTGGCGGCGACGAACTGCCGGGCGTCTTCCGGGTCGAGCCTGCCCTTGATCATGTTCATCGCCGGCGAGCCGATGAAGCCGCCGACGAAGAGATTGGCGGGCTTGTCGTAGAGCTCGAGCGGCGAACCGATCTGCTCGACGATGCCGTCATGCATGACGACGATCTTGTCGGCCATGGTCATCGCCTCGATCTGGTCGTGGGTGACGTAAACCGTGGTGGTTTTCAGCCGCTGGTGCAGCTCCTTGATCTCGGCGCGCATGGCGACGCGCAGCTTGGCATCGAGGTTGGAGAGCGGTTCGTCGAACAGGAAGACCTCCGGATCGCGCACGATCGCCCGGCCCATGGCGACACGCTGGCGCTGGCCACCGGAAAGCTGGCGTGGATAGCGGTCGAGCAATTTGTCGAGACCCAGGATGCCGGCGGCATATTTCACTCGCTTCTCGGCTTCCGCCTTCGGCGCCTTGTTGAGCATCAACGAGAAGCCCATGTTCTGCTCCACCGTCATATGCGGATAAAGCGCGTAGTTCTGAAAGACCATGGCGATGTCGCGGTCCTTCGGCGGCAGCGTGTTGACCACGCGCCCGCCGATCTTGATCTCGCCGCCGGAAATATTCTCGAGCCCCGCCAGCATCCGCAGAAGGGTCGACTTGCCGCAGCCCGAGGGGCCGACCAGGATGACGAATTCCCCATCGGCAATGTCGATGTCCACCCCCTTGATGACAGGATGCACACCGAAGGATTTCCGCACATCCGCGAATTGAACGCCTGCCATACTCACTCCTCCCAGAAATCGAGCGCTACATGCCTTAAATATTCGTATCTCACTCTGTCTTGCCGGCGGCTGCCATCTCTCCCACGTCCGTCAGCCACCGCAATCCCGCATCTGTGGGGGTGCCCGCGCGGGGCCTCCGCCGTCTCCTCAATCTCCTTGCGCCGCCGGAGCGTCCTCGGCGAGGTAGACCTCGATCAGCTCGTCGACGCTGGTTTCGGCGGAAAAACCCAGTTGCGTCGCACGATCGGGCGTAAAGGATTTCGGCCATCCGGCGACGATGCCTTCGATGACCTCGTCGCGGCGGCGGTCGATCAGATCGACGGCCTCGGGGCCGGCGGCACGGCGCAACGCGGCGATCTGGTCGGCAACGGTGGCGGCAACCCCCGGCATGGTCAGTGTGCGCCGCGCACCCAGCGACGATGTGTCGAGCGTCGCGGCGTGAATCAGAAATTTGACGGCGGAACGCGGGCTTGCCAGCCAGTGCTTGACCGTTTCCTCCACGGGGAGGACCGCCCGCTGGCCGGCCAGCGGCTCCCGCAGGATTCCCGAAAAGAAGCCGGACGCGGCAGCGTTCGGTGCACCCGGCCGGATCACGATGGTCGGCAGTCGAATTCCGACGCCGTCGATGAAGCCGCGGCGCGAATAGTCGGACAGCAGAAGCTCGGATATCGCCTTCTGCACGCCATAGCTCGTGAGCGGCGCCTGGATATAATCGTCGGGGATCGGATCGGGAAACGGCGCGCCGTAGACCGCGATCGACGAGGAGAAGACGAGCCGGGGAACATAGGCTTGCCGGCTTCCCTCATGGCGGATCGCCTCCAACAGCAATCGCGTGCCATCGAGATTGACTCGGTAGCCCAGTTCGAAATTGCGCTCGGCCTCGCCGGAAACGATCGCGGCGAGATGGAAGATTACGTCGGCCCGGCGAGCCGCCAGGGCTTGCGCAGCATCGCCTTCGGATATGTCGGCAGCCAGCGCTTCGACCGAGGCAACGTTGCTCGCCGGCACCGGCGGCGGCGCGATGTCCACAAGCGTCATGCGCGTGATCGTTCGAGCGCCGAGGGAACCGCTGCGCGCCAAGCTGGCGGCGAGCTTCCGGCCAATCATTCCTCCTGCCCCGATAATGAGAATATGCATTCTATTCCCCCTGTCTTCGATGTCTCGTCTCTGCGCTCTTTGCCTGCGAACTACGCTAGGAGCAGCTTGGTTGTCGTATAAATGCGGGTTTCATGGATCGCGAAGGCCGCGCATGCGGCGTCCGGATCCCGCGTCTCCAGGCCGGCGAGGATCAGCCGGTGATCGGCGATGCTGGTGGCAATCGTGCCGGGCTGCGATACGACGCGCCTGCGGTGGCTGAGAAGATAGGAGTAAAGATCGGCGGCGATGTCGGCCAGCACCGCATTGCCGCTGGACCGGTAGATGGCGGTGTGAAATTCGCGGTCGCAGATCAAAAACCGGACGGGATCGTCACAAGCGGATTCCTGTGCGGCTATCGACTTGCTAAGATAATCAAGTGTCGACGCTTCCATCTTGACCGCGGCGGCCCTGACGACCTGCGCTTCGATCAGCAGCCGCGCCTCATGAACATTGTCGAGACTATAGGCCGCAATGTCGCGATAGCGCGCCGCCTGGACAGCCAATTCGCCGACATCTTCCGATGCCACCACCGTGCGCGTTCCCTGCGCAACCGAGAGAATTCCATGCGTGGAGAGGATGAGAATCGCACCGCGGACGGTCTCGCGGCTGACCGAAAGCGCGCCAGCCAGTTCACGTTCGCTGGGCAGCGGATCGCCTATTTTGAGGATGCCGGTGGCGATGAAGGTCGCAATCTTCTGGACGACGAAGTCCTTCATCGACTTCTTCGGAGCGCGGCCCAGCGTCGCAACCTCTTCGAGAATGGCTCGCACATCCATCGCCATGCCCTCCCCTGAGGTCTACTGGTCCGGTAAGTGGGCCAGTAGACCTCAGGGGAAGAGGATTGTCAAACGCTTGATGTCGGCGATCACTCCGCTGTAATTTGGAGCCGTTTTCTGGAGGGCAAGATCGGCACGCGGAGAAAATTCATGCCCGCCACGGGCGGACTGTTGTTCGCGCTCAGGCCGCGTCGGAGACTTTGCCCAGGCGTTTGATCGCCTGCTCCAGCGGGCGCTGGCCGTCGCTATAATCTTGCCAGGCCGATGATTTCGACAGCAGGGCCGGCACGGTGCGGATGGTGAAGCGTTTCGGGTCGAGATCCGCTTTGACCTGGCTCCAGCTCAGCGGCATCGAGACGGTGGCGCCCGGTCGCGCACGAGGCGACAAGGGTGCCACCGCCGTCGCCATCCGGTCATTGCGGAGATAGTCGAGGAAGATGCGGCCGTTTCTCAGGCTCTTGGTCATCTTGATCAGATAGAGATCGGGATTGTCACGCGCCATCTGCTGGCAGACGTCGTGCGCGAAGCTTTTCGCCTGCGCCCAGGAAAGCGGCTTGCGTTTGTTGAGCGCAAGCGGCGTGACGACGTGCAGGCCCTTGCCGCCGGTGGTCTTGCAGAAACTGATGAGACCGAGCGCGTCGAGACGGTCGTGCATCTCGCGGGCGGCGGAAACGACTGTCGAGAACGGTACGTCGGGGCCAGGGTCGAGATCGAACACCAGCCGGCCCGGCACCTCCGGCTTATGCGGTTGGCAATTCCAGGGGTGCAGCTCGACAGCGCCGACCTGCGCCACGGCGGCCAGGCCTTCGACCCGGTCGATCTGCAGATAGGGCTTTTTGTCGCCGAAGACCTTGACCAGTTCGAGCAGGTTCGAGGTGCCGGGCATCGCATGGCGCTGGAAGAACTGCTCGCCGCCGAGCCCATCGGGCGCACGGATGATCGAACAGGGGCGTCCCTCGATATGCGCGATCATCCAGCCGCCGACGGCTTCATAATAGCGGGCCAGATCCTCTTTGGTCACCGGTTTGCGGTCATTGGCATCCGGCCACAGCGGCTTGTCCGGATTGGAGATCATCACGCCCATGACCTCGGCTTTGGCGCCCTTTCGGCGGGCTGGCCTCGCCTTCTCAGCCGCCGGCTCCGGCACGTCGGTTTCTGCTGGCTTGGCCGGCCGTTCGGCCTTGACCTCCTTGGCCGGCTTGTCCTCCCGCAGGCCCTTGAAGGCGGCCTGGCGGACGATGCCGTCGGCGGTCCAGCCCGCGAACTCGATTTCCGCCACGAGCTTGGGCTCCAGCCAGGTGACATCGGCCTCCTTCTTCGGCGCGCCGATGCCGGTGAAGGGCGACTTCGCCGCTTCGAGCGCCTGCAGCTTGGGCAGCAGCGTTTCGACTTTCCTGGCGCCATATCCCGTGCCGACACGGCCGACATAGACGAAGTGGTCGCCGCGGTAGACGCCGACCAGCAGCGATCGGAATTTGCCGTTGGTCTTGGCATAGGCGCCGATCACCACTTCGTGGCCGGCGCGGCATTTCGACTTCGCCCAGCTGTCGGTGCGGCCGGATTGATAGGGTGCATCGCCCTGTTTGGAGACGATGCCTTCCAGCGACAGCTTGCAGGCGGAGCGTAGGACCGCATCGCCGCCGGTCTCGAAATGCTCGACGAAACGGATCCGAGGGTCATCGCCGGCATCCGCAAGAAGGCTCTGAAGCCGCGCCTTGCGCTCGACGACAGGCAGAGATCGCAGGTCCTCGCCGCCGTCGTAGAGAAGATCGAAGGCGAAATAGACGAGATCGCCTGTCCTGCCTTCCGAAATGGCGGCCTGCAGGGCTGCGAAATCCGGTGCGCCTTGGTCGTCGAGAGCGCAGATCTCGCCGTCGATGATGGCGTCGGGTAGCGCCGATGCCGCCTCGGCGATCTCCGGATATTTGCCGGTCCAGTCAAGTCCTTTGCGGGTCTTCAGCGTCACCTCGCCTTCGACTATGCGCATCTGTATACGGTAGCCGTCGAACTTGATCTCGTGAATCCAGCCCTCGCCGGCCGGCGGCCGCTCCAGGGTCTGGCAAAGCTGCGGCGCGATGAAATCCGGGATGTCGACCCTTGCCGCCGTTTTCGGCGTCCTGCCGCCTCGGCCTTCCTCCTTCCTCTCTTCGGCGGCCAGCCCGTGGTTGCTGTCCCAGACGGCATCCGCCTGAACAACGCCGCCCTTGAGCATGAACGGCTTTGGTTTGCGGCCCTTGCCGGTGGCGATCGCATCCATCGTCCGCCCGGAGGCGACGGAGGTGTCGTTCTCTTCCAGGACGGCTGCGCCATTCTCCTCCACCGAGAACGCGTCGTGGTGCTTGATCAGCAGCCAGTTGGTTCGCTTGCCGCCATCGCGATCGTTGCGCATGCGCACCAGAACGAAACTGCCGTGCAGCCTTTCGCCTTCCAGGATGAACTTGAAGTCGCCCTTGGCGAGCGCCTGCTGCGGGCTCTTCTTTCCCTCGGGCTCCCAATAGCCGCGGTCCCACAGCATCACCGTACCACCGCCATATTGGCCTTTCGGGATCGTGCCTTCGAAGTCGCCATAATCGAGCGGGTGATCTTCGACCTCGACGGCCAGCCGCTTGTCGTGCGGATCGAGCGATGGGCCTTTGGTGACAGCCCAGGATTTGAAGACGCCGTCGAGTTCCAGTCGCAGGTCGTAATGCAGCCGGGTGGCGTCATGTTTCTGGATGACGAAGCGACGGCGATTGCTGCGCGCGATCTGCTTCTCGCCGCTCGGCTCAGCCGTTTTTTTAAAGTCGCGCTTCGATCGGTATGTCGAGAGGTTGTCACTGGCCATGGTCGTTTCCGAATCAGCATCCCCAAAGCACGAAATGCGGGCTGCCGGCTGGAAGTTCCATGATGGCCGCATCGCAGCGACCGCTGTTCAGCCCTTCCGATTTGCCGGCGACCGGAGGCGATGAAAAAAATCGCCATCGTGTCGTATCGTTCTCCTCCTTCAAACGTTAATTCCTACCACCGGGATGCAAACATGCGCGTTGACCAATGGCTCTCTCTTCTCATCATCGCGCTCATGATGGGCGCCTTTGTGTGGGGGCGTTACCGATACGACGTCGTCGCCGTGAGTTCGCTTCTCGTTGCCGTCATTGCCGGCATCGTTCCTGCCAAAATCGCCTTTTCCGGTTTCTCAGATGACATTGTCATCATCGTCGGCAGTGCGCTGATCGTCAGTGCGGCGATATCGCGATCCGGGATCATGGATCTGGCGCTGCGCCGATTTTCTCCAGAAAAACGCGGGCCGCGGATGCAACTGATCATCTTGGTTGCCATCGTCGCGGCCCTGTCGGCTTTCGTCAAGAATATCGGTGCGCTGGCGATCATGATCCCGGTTGCCGTGCAGATGGCCCGGAAATCACGCGTATCACCGTCGATGTTCCTGATGCCGATGTCTTTCGCCTCGCTGCTCGGAGGGCTTATGACTCAGATCGGCACATCGCCGAATATCATCGTTTCCCGGGTGCGCGAGGAGATTACCGGGCAGCCGTTCACGATGTTCGACTATACGCCTGTCGGCCTGGCGCTGTCGGTCGCCGGCATTGTCTTTCTAGGGCTGTTCTACAAGCTGCTTCCTGAAAGATCGCGGGTGGAAACGTCGATGGACGAGGCGGTGGCGATCAAGAACTACACGACCGAGGCGAAGGTCATCACGCCGTCGGGGGCGATTGGCCGGTCCGTCAGCTGGCTGCAGAAGCCGGCCGGCGGAGATGCGATGGTGACCGCGATTATCGGCGGCAGCGGCCAAAGACGAACGCCTCTTCCCGACACCGTGCTCAAGGATGGCGACCTTCTTATCATCGAGGGCGAGCAAAGCGCCCTCGACAAGATCGTCAGTGAAGCCAAGCTTCAACTGTCCGATCGTAAACATGAGTCCGAGATGCGCCAGGATATCAGTTCCGTCGAAGCCATCGTCGGCGAACATTCCCGCCTGATCGGCGTCAGCGCCAAGGACGTCTCCCTCTTCCACAATACCGGCCTCAATCTTCTTGCCGTCAGCCGCCGGGACAGGCGCTTCACCGAGCGTCTGGGCGAGATCAAGATCCGCAACGGCGACGTTGTGGTGCTGCAGGGCGACTTGCAGAAGCTGCCGGATCTCCTGCGTGAATGGGGATGTTTGCCGCTGGTTGAACGCGATTTAAAGCTCGGCAATGCCCGTAACGGCTTGATCCCCGTCATGATCCTGCTGGCGACGATGGGGGCGACGGCCTTCGGCGGCGTTCCCGTCGCGACGGCATTTTTTGCCGCCGCCTTTCTGATGGTGGTCACCGGATCCGTTCCCTTGCGCGAAGTCTACCATCATCTCGATGCGCCAATCCTGATCATGCTGGCCGCTCTCATCCCGATCAGCGATTCGCTCAGAACCACCGGAACCACTGAAATCATCGCTGATCTCCTGTCGAGGACCGCCGAAATGCTTCCGCCATTCGGCGCCCTGGCTCTCATCCTGGTTGCCGCCATGGCGGTGACGCCGTTTTTGAACAATGCCGCGACCGTTCTGGTCATGGCGCCGATCGCCGCGACCTTTGCCGCCAAGCTAGGCTTTCGGCCGGATGCGTTTCTGATGGCAGTGGCCATCGGAGCCGGCTGTGATTTCCTCACGCCGATCGGCCACCAGTGCAACACGCTGGTCATGGCGCCGGGCGGATATCGATTTGGCGACTATTCGCGATTGGGCCTGCCACTCTCGCTCATCGTCGTGCTCGTCAGCGTGCCTGCCCTGCTAGCCGTCTGGCCGATTTGACCCGGCCAATTCCGTTAACCCCTGCGAGGCAATTCAGGCTGCGCCCCTTGGCGCAGCCTGGCAGCATTACTTCCACTGCGTCCCGTCGGCGCCGGCGCAGCCCAAAGGTGGCAGGGAGCCGGCGAAGGTGGTTTTCAGCTTGGCGCAGCCCCAGCTGTTGATCGGGCCGGGCATGGCATTGTTGAGGGTGATGCCGATTTCATCATAGGGACTGTCGGTGTTGCTGACATAGCGATACCAGCGAAAACCGGTAAAGACGACGACGGCCAGAGCGATTACCAGCAGCAGGCGAAGCAATTTTCTCATCATATTTCCTTTAAGTGCAAACGCCGCCGTTTAGCACTCCGATGTCGAAGCTGAAAGCTCCGGCCGGATGCAAGATGCTGCGATTCTGCAGCGTCTTTTGCGCCTCCTGAAAAGCTGCGCCTGCTGTGGTAGCAATCTGAAAAATACCGGCCGCAATCGATTCTTTGACGGGATCTGCAATGACCATCCAAGCAGGACGTAATTCGCATCCCATTCATTTCATCGGCGCTTTTGCGACCGGTGGGCTTCTGACATTCATGGTGCATCTGAATGGGGAGCTGGCACGTTACGGCAATCCGCTGTTTTCATCCTGGACCGCGCACGGCACAGGCATGGTCGCCGCCGTCGTTCTTCTTTTGGCGCTCTACCGCCGACGCACGCCGATGGCGGGAAAGCCCGGCCGCGCACCTTTGTGGGCCTATCTCGGTGGGGTATCCGGCGCCGCAACGGTCATTTTGACCTCGACAGCGGTCAACTCGCCGCTCGGGCTCTCCGGCACCTTGGCTTTGGGTTTGGCAGGTCAGGTCGCTTTCAGCCTGGCGGCCGACAATTGGGGACTGTTCGGTCTGCCAAAGCGGCGCCCGGATGTCCGGGACATCGTCGCGCTCGGCCTGGTGGTTACCGGCGGCGCGCTGATTATCCTGTTTGGGCGAGGTGGGGCATGACGGTGTTCATTCTCATTGCTTGCCTTGGCGGCGTGCTCGTCGGCCTCAGCCGTCAGCTCAATGGGCGGTTGAGCATATCGACCACGCCGCTCATCGCATCCTTCTGGAACCATGCCGTCGGCTTTGCTGTGCTGACTTGCCTCGGTCTCGTTGTCGGAGGCCTGCTTCCTGCCGGCGCCGGCGAGGCGCCTTGGTATATCTATCTCGGTGGTCCGATCGGCGTCGTTTTCGTGGCGGCAGGCACCTGGGCGATTGCGCGCATCGGCGCGGTCAATACGGCTCTGCTGATCATTGGCGGCCAGATGGTCACCAGCGTGGCGCTGGATTATGCGCGCGCCGCTCCGACCTCGTTCTGGGCGAATGCGACCGGAATTCTTCTGATCGTCGGCGGAATGATGGTCAGCCGGAGGCGACGCAAAAGCGGCGGCTCGCAATAGCCGCCGGCAATTTTGCCGAAGCTGTCAGGGACGGAATCTGGGCTAATTTGTGCGTCCAAGGGTGGAAAGGGCGTCCTGCAGTCTGAGTGCCGCAAGCGCCTCCGTCGCCTCATCCGGAGACCATCCCGCCTCCAGCGCGGCAGCCAGCACCAGCGATTCCGTTTGAAGCTCGAGCTTCTCGTAAAGCGGCTCAAGGGCTTCGCGCGCTGTGACAAGATGCTGGTCCGGGGGAGTGATGGATGTCGCGGCAACCGTAGGCATGAAATGCTCCTCCTATTGAACGCTAAGGTTCGAAACCCATTAGGGGCATCCTTGTTCCGTCTTGTTTCGCTTCACATCGCTTTTTTGCCCTTCGGGCGGCGTTGCGAAAAAGACGATACCACATATGGCGAAATTTCCTCCACCTTAGAAATGCGCGGATGAAAATTGCCGACGGGATCTTCCTGTGATCGCCGATCGTCCCCTGCCTAGTGACCGGGGCGTCCGGATCGAGCAGAAAGGCGACCAGCATGCTCGGGACCGCCGCTTCGGCGTCGAGCCCGCCACCCGATAAAGACAGCCCCTGCTCGCCTTCGGCGAACATCTGTGAACCGACGACAACGGACCCAGTGAAGACGTAGAAATAGAGGTCCCGGTCCTGCCTATAGAGGAATTCCACCTTTGCGCCCGCCTCCAGCCGGATGTCGAAGACGTCGACCGCGCTGCGGACATAAAACGGCGCGTCTTCCCCTCGGGCCCGACCAGGTGCCGCCAGGCGTTTGCCGCGGCCGCCGGCAGCGGTCCGTACTGGATTTTCGGCTCGAGATCGGTTGCACGCGGTCGAATAAGGATCTGCAGCATCCGCAGCGGCGGATCGGATGCCAGCGTCTCTTCGGAATGCCAGAAGCTTGCTCCGGCATTCATCACCATCAGGTGGTCGCGGTCGATCACCAGCCGGCCGGTGGCCCTGTCGTCGTGACGCATGACGCCGTCAGGCACCCAGGAAATGATCTCGTCGTTCCGGTGCTCGTGCATCGCGATCTGCCGGCCGGGATCAAGGAGAGATTCGACGACCATGGCGAGAGGGCCATGGCCGTGATCGGTCGGCTTCGGCCTCAGCCATCCCGGCATGTTGACGTGCACGACGAAGCCGCCCGAGTCTCGCACCACGAATGTCCGTTCGCCCTTAAGCAGCATCGCATCCTCCGTGCTTGCAAGGCAGTGACGACACTAGGCCATGACAGCGCCGCGCCTCCATTGAGAAAGGGCCGTTTTAAATTGCTGCTCGAGGATATATTATACGGCAGTCTTGCACCAGAAGAGCACGACCGATGCGATCGCCGACCACGCGATCCTCCCCGCCCGTCGCATGCTCGTTCACTCAGCTCTTATTTGTCGAGCCACATAGACAAGCATCCTGTCGGTGCTCCTTGCGCCGAGCAACGAAAGCGAAATATTGCCCGCGCAATCGGTGATTGGGAACGCCAACTGCGTGCAGCCGCTGAGGCCCGAGAGACACAGAAGCTTGATACAAGCGGAACGAAATGCGGCAAAACTTTCCGGTTCGGCATCGCGGGTTGGCGCGCTCATGGCCAAGGTCGGAAGAGCGACGACTACATTTTCGCCCAGCAATCGGTCGATTTCCCCGGAAAAGAGCTTGGCAATCGCACGCGCCTCGCGCACTTCCCAGTCTTCGAGGCGAGATCCTGACAAAAGGCGCGCGGCAATATCGGGCGCAATTGCCTCCGGGGCCTGCTCGAAGAGCGTTTTGTTGCTTTCCCAGGCCTCCTTTTGCAGGATGGTGATGAACGCCACAGCAAGATCCGCGAGGCTGAATGAGGAAATAGAGTCGATCTTGCGAATAGGCATGACCGCCGATCGAATGCTGGCGATCATCTCATCGGCGATCGCGCCGTCGATGGTTTCGAAGATATCTGCGGGAATGAGAATGGATATTGGTCGGTCATTTGCCGCGGGCATGCCGACGGCGCTCATCACCGCGTCCATGGGTTCCAGACTTCTCGTCATGAAACCCGGCACATCGAAACTTGGCGCCAGCGCACGCAGTGCCCTGTTGTCGAGGCTTCCATGTGTCGGCCGCCAGCCGATGAGGCCGTTGATGGCGGCGGGCAGCCGGATGGAGCCGGACGTGTCTGTTCCAAGCCCGATATCCGCAAGGCCGGCGGCAACTGCGACGGCCGAACCGGAAGACGATCCACCGGGAATAAGGTCAGGATCGCGCGGGTTTCTCGGCATGCCGAAATGGACGTTGCCGCCGATGAGGGAATAGGCGAGTTCGTCCGTATTGGTTTTGCCGACGAAACAGGCGCCGGCATCCAGAAGCGCCTGGACCAAAGGCGCCGTCGCTGCCCTGATGCCCGATGCAGCGAGCACCGCGGCATTGCCGGCCGCAGTTGGATAGCCGGCAACGTCGAAAAGGTCCTTTACCGCCAGGCGAAGGCCGGAAAGTGGGCCGGTGGACGCATGGCCGACATCGACGTCGGGATAGGGCATGAATGCATTCCACCGGTCCTGCACTTACCGCTCCCTAGATCTTCAGATGTTGCAAGACACGGCTGCGGCTGTCCGGACCATTGGCGCTTTCGTCTTCGATCGCTCCAAGTTTGAGAATGGCCCAGCGATCCGCTACCGAAAGGGCGAAATCCAGGTTCTGTTCGACCAGCAGGATGGTCGTGCCGCGTTTCTCACGGTCGTCCCTCAACGCCTTGGCGATGTTCTGGACGACGGAGGGCTGCAGGCCTTCGGAGATTTCGTCGATTAGCAGCAGCGTTGGCCGCAGCATCAGCGCCCGTGCCAGGATCAGCATTTTCTGCTCACCGCCCGATAGCGTGCCGGCATTCTGGGTCAACCGGTCCTTTAGGAACGGGAAATAGCCGTAGACCCTCTCCAGGGCGGATGCCAGGTCCCGGTCGCCCTTTAGCGCCAGGCGCAGATTGTCGCGGATGGAAAGATCCTGAAACAACGGCAATTCCTGGGGCGCATAGCCGATTCCGGAAGCGATCAGCTCCGCCGGTTTCCTGTCGGTGATAGGGGCGCCATCGACCTCGATCTTGCCTTTGCCGACCCGCAGGAAGCCGAGGATCGTCTTCAGCAGCGTCGTTTTGCCCATGCCGTTTTTGCCCATGAGGGTGAGGATCTCGCCGGGCCGGATGGCGAGCGACACCCCATTGACGACATCGACCGCGCCATATCCGCTCGACACAGTGCTGAGCTCGAGTTTGAACGCGTCAGCCATGTGCGCCTCCTGCGTAGATGGTGCGAACCGTTTCGGAATTGACCACGTCATTCACCGTGCCGTCGAGAACCAGTTTGCCCTGATGGAGAACCACGATGCGGCTCGATATCTCACGCACGAAATCCAGATCGTGTTCGACCAGGATGGCGGCGAAACCGATCTCGTCCGTCAGTTTCTTGAGGATGGCGCCGATGGTCATGCGTTCGGTCTTGGTAAGACCCGCCGTTGGCTCGTCGAGAAGAATGATGCGAGGTTCCAGAGCGACGACCATCGCCAGTTCCAGAGCCTGCCTTTGACCGTGCGACAGCAGCGAGACCGGTTTGTCCAGCATGCCGGCCATGCCGGTGAGCGTCAGGATTTCGGCCGCAGCGGCCGGCAGCATGATCTCGGCGGACGATCGCATCGGGTTGGGCGTCTCGCGGCTGAGACGCGCCATCTTCAGGCATTCGCCGATGGTCATGCTGTCGAAGATGCTGGCGACCTGGAATTTCCGGCCGACGCCGAGTGCGACGATCCGTTCGGGTGCACGACCGGCGATATTGGTGCCGATGATATCCACTTGACCTTCGATCTGCTCGGTACCGTCCGAAAGACAACGCATCAGCGTGGTCTTGCCGGCGCCGTTCGGGCCGACCAGGCTGACGAGTTCTCCGGCGCCGATTTCCAGGTCGATGCCCTTCAGCACGGCCAAGCTGCCATAGGACTTGCCGAGACCGCGGATCGACAGAAGGCTTTTGCCTGCCACCGCACCATTCCTGGCGACGATGCGCGTCGGCAAGGACTTCAGGGCGCTGTTGGAGCTTGCGGACTTGAGGAAACGCGTCACCAAGGAGGCGAGGCCGCCCGGCAGAAGGATGATCATGACGACGAACAGCGCACCGACGATCAGCTGCCAGAGGAAGGGCAGATCGCCCGAAAGACTAGCGCTCAGATAGTCGATACCGATTGCGCCGAACAACGGCCCGATGATCGTTCCCCGGCCACCGAGCGCCGTCCAGACGACGAGTTCGGTTCCGAAGACGAAACCGGTATTCTCTGGTGCGACGACACCGGATGCATTGGCATAAAGGAAGCCCGCAAGGCCGCATACGCCGGCAAGAACGCCCGTCAGGACGATCTTCAATCGGGCCGGATTCATGCCCAGATAGGCGACTCGGGCTTCATTGTCGCGGATTGCCACAAGCAGACGGCCGGCATCCGACCGGACAAAGACGATCGCAACAATCGCCAATGCCAGTAGACAGGCGCCCGACAGGCGGAAGTAGCCGGGAAGCCCGAGCGGCAGAGTGTCGTAACCGACAAGGCCGCTCGATGAACCGGTCCAGGTGCCGCCCGAAAAGACGAGCTGTGTGACGACGATCGGCACAACGAGCGAGATCACGGTGGCGTAAAGCGGTGTCGATCCGTGATAGAACGACAGCCAGCCGACGGCGAGGCCAAGCACGAGCGGAACGAGCACGGCGGCCACAAGGGCGACGACGAAAAGCGCCGGGCTTGCGCCGATATGGGTGAGAACCATGGCGGTGGCATAGGCGCCGACGCCAAAGAATGCCGCCTGCCCGAAGGTGAGAACACCCGTATAGCCCCAGAGCAAGTCGACAGTGATCGCCAGCATGGCGTAGATCATCGAACGCGTCAGGACGTTGAGGCTGAAGCGGCCGAGAAACGTCGGTCCCAAGACGATCAGCAGGAGGGCTGCAAGCGCCAGCGCCAGTAGAAGGACAAGCCGGAGTTTTTGTCTGTCACGCACGGGCAAATCCTTTCGGACGTATGCGCAGTGTGATTGCGCAGAGGACGGCCACGGTGATGCCGCCGAGGATTGGGCTGAAATAGGTGCTGACGAGCACCTGGGCGGCCCCGAAGATGAGGCAGGCGCCGGCGAGCGCGGCGAACGAAGAGCCCGCGACCATCACCAGCATGAAGGCGCCCGTCAGCCAGGCGACGCCCATATTGGGATAGACGCTGGTCAGCGGCGCCAGCAGTACGCCTGCCAGGGCGGCAAGGCCGGTGCCGATCATGAAGGTCGCGAGCCGCACCTTTTCGGTGTCGATACCGAGTCCGCGCGCCAGTGTTTCATTCATGATGACTGCCCGGGCGGAAAGGCCAAGCCTTGTCCCATCGAGCAGCAAGGTGAAACCGAGGCCCAGACCGATAGCCGCGGCAATGGCGAAAAGGCGGTAGGCCGAGTAGCCGGTGCCAAAGAGATCGAAGGTGCCGGGCAGCAGCGCCGGCGTGAACTGCACGTCGCGGCCGAACCAGAGCGTGATCAACTGGCCGATGACGATGCCAAGGCCCCAGGTTGCGAGAATGGCGTCGAGCGGCCGGCGATAGAGAGGCCGCACGATGAAGCGTTCGGCGATACCGCCGAGGATCGCTCCGACGAGAAACGCGAAGGGAATGGCAAGCCACGGATTGAGGCCGAACCCGCTGACGACGACAGCGCAGTAAGCCCCGATGGTCAGCCACGCGCCGTGCGCGAAATTGATGATCTTCAGCACGCCGAAGATCGCAAGCAGCCCGGCGGCAACGATGAAAAGGATGGCCGCGGTGCTGACGATATCGAGAAAGAGGGTCATTTCTAGAACTCCGATGCTGGAGGCGGGGCACCCTGCCCCGCCTCGCTGGTTTCAGAGATTCGGGCACTGATCGCCAGGATCGACATCTTTGAAGCTATCGACGACTGCAACGCTGCCGTCGTCCTTTACCTGGCCAAGATACATCGTCAGCGGCGCGTGGTGCTGCTTGTTCATGGAGATCTTGCCGCGCGGACCGGTGAAGGAGACGTCGGGAAGGGCTTTGAGCACATCAGCCGTATCGGTGCTGCCGGCCTTCTCGACGGCCGCTTTATAGAGGTAGATCGCCTCATATTGCGGCACCGAAAGATCGTTCGGCGTGCGCAGTTCCTTGCCGAACTTCTTTTCCATGGCCGAGAGAAATGCCTTGTTCTCGGGGCTGTCGATGCCGGTGACGTAGGAAGCGGAGAGGAAGATGTCCTTGGCATCCGCGCCCATGCTCTTGGCGGTGCCTTCGTCGACCGCCAGATTGCCGTAAGGCAGGGTGACGCCGGACGAACGCAGCTGCTTGGTCAAGGTCACGTTCGGTGCGCCGCCGGCCGTCGAGGTGATGATGGCGTCGGCGCCGGAGGAGCGGACCTTGGAGATGATGGCCGTCCAGTCGCTGCCGTCCATCGGCAGATATTCCTCGCCAACGACCTCTCCGCCGGCTTTTTCGATATAGGCTTTGGCGAAGGTCAGCATACCGCGCCCGAAAGAATAGTCCGAACCGATCAAGAAGAACTTCTTGGCGCCCTGTTTGCCGATGAAATTGTCGACGACAGGCGGCACCTGCTGTTCAGGCACCCAGGCATTGACGAAAAGCTTGGCGTTGCAGGATTTGCCTTCGTAGAAAGACGTGTAGATATACGGCACGTCACCCTTGGAAATGATCGGCAGTCCGGCATTGCGTGCAGCACTCGTTTCCATGGAGATGACGGCGTTCACCTCCTTCTGGAAAACCAGGGAATCGAAGGCCTTTTGCGCGCCGGCGGCCCCGGATGCATCGTCGGCGATCTCAAGCGCCAGTGGCCGCCCGAGCACGCCGCCTTTGGCATTGATTTCTTCGACGGCGAGTTCGGCAGCCTGGACGACCGACGGGGCGACCACGCTGTTTGCGCCTGACAGCCCCACCGGCACGCCGATTTTGATTGGATCCTCGGCAAAAGCTGCGGTGGCGAATGCCGCTGATGCCAGTGTCAGGATGATGGTTTTCATTTGCATTTTGTTCCCCTTTCTTGAGTTGGGTCGAGATTACCCGTAGACATCGGCTCGGCGGTCGCTGAGCAGATGATTGAAGCTGTTGAGCGTGCGGGTCTCCGTGACGCTCGACAGATCGATTTTTGCAATCAGGATTTCCTCGCGATCGGCACTGGCCGGACCGGAGATAGGCCAGCCTTGCGGGCCGACGATAAAGCTGCGGCCGATGAAGGATTGGCCGCGCTCGACGCCGATCCGGTCGGCGCAGGCGATGTAAAGGCCATTGGTGTGAGCGGCTGCCTTGTGCAGGATGTTGGCCATCGGCTCCGCAACGCTTTCCGCACCGGGCATCGGCACCCAGTTGGTGGGCACACAGACCAGTTCCGCGCCGGCCAGCGCCAACTCGCGGAATGTTTCCGGAAACCATCCGTCGTAGCAGATGGCGATGCCGATACGGCCGAAGGGCAAGTCAAATACCGGCAGCCCGATATCACCCTTTTTGAAAAGACGGTTTTCGTTGTTCCAGAGATGGAGCTTGCGGTATTTGCCGATATATCCCTCCGGACCGCAGAGAAGAGCGCTGTTATAAAACCGCTCGCCATCCTGCTCGGCAACGCCGCTGACGATGTAAAGGCCAAGTTCCCCGGCAACGCGGCAGAGCGTCTCGGCAGTCGGGCCGCCGGGTACCGGACCGGCCAATACGGCAACCTCGTCGCCGTCACGGAAGCTGTAGCCGCTGTCGGCCAGTTCCGGCAGAACGACGATCTCTGCGCCCTTGGCCTTTGCTGCCCTCGCCAGCCGCTCGATTGCGGCGAGGTTATGGGCACGATCGCCGACGATGGGTTCGAACTGGACGGTTGCGACGGTTGCCATCCGTGCGGTCGAGGTCTTGATGCTCAATCTCGTCTCCAAACGCAAAAAACCTCTGGCACGGAATTCAATCCGTGAACCAGAGGCTACGTAGCCATGATGTGAATGCGGCAGCCCTGCCGCTGAGCAAGCCTGCTCGTTATCTTTAGGCTGGCACGAAAGAATACGACCGTCAAGCCGCTCTATTCAATATTTTCAAGACGTGCGCGACCACAACTCAAGGCTTAAATTTGCGTTTTTGCGCCGATCGACAGTCCAAGGCTTTTCATCGTGTCTTGCGCGGCAATGATCGATTCGGCGATCGTCGCCATCGGAACGCGCCTTGACGTCGCCTGATCGCGCAAGAGCTTATAGGCCGCCTCTTCATCGAGGCCATTCATGACCCGCAGCGCCGAAACGGCCTTTTCGACCAGCCGCCGGCTTTTCAACGTTTCCTCGAGTTTTTGCACCTTGCCGGCGAGCCGTTTTTCGTAGCTTTGCCGATAGCGTGCAAGCGCAAATTGCGTCAGAATGCCGAGCGGCCGCAGCGGTTTGCTGATAACGCCGTGGGCGTTGAGATCGATGATCGCCTGGAGTGCCGTCGGGCTCTCATATGTCAGGATGGCGATGACCGCCGTCTGTTGGAGATCGATGATCTCGAGCGCATGCTCGAGTTGGACATCCTCGACATGCAGGAAGACGGTGTCTATGTCGGGCGGCAAGGCAGGCGGGAGCGGCCAGGTCGCGCGAACCTCGCAGCCGAGGCGTTTGAGGTGGGCGATCAGCAAATTGCCGTCCTCGTCGCGCGGATGGACAACCAGAACGCGTGCGCGCCGCAGATCCTGAACGATCCGGCTTGGTCCCGCCATCTCAGGCCCCCAACCAAACATCTTCGAACCGCGAAGCGGTCAGGTACGGGTCCGGCCTGATCGGGCCGGGCGCCTGCCAGGCAATATCGAAAAGCCCGTCGGCCCGCGCCACGCCGATGCGGGGATGCAGCCAGAGATGCCGGGTATCGGCGTCAAAATTGATCCGCCCTTCCGGAGCAGAAAAATCCTCCAGGAGAATTTCCTCGGAAATGCGATGGGTCTCGAGCGAGCCGGCCCGGGCGAGTGCGCGGGCGAAAAGGTGAACCTGCGCATAGGCCGGCTGCGACCATACGCTGGTGGTGAAGTCCTGGCCGAAGCGGGCTTTAAACGCCGCCACGAAGCGCTCATTCGCCTCGTTTTCGACCGTCTGGAAATAGGTCGCCGAAAGAATATGGCCGGTGCAAGCGTCGGCTCCGATCTCGCGAATCTCGCTCTCGGCCATGGTCAGGCTGGCAATCGGAACCCGTTTGCGATCGATCCCCGCGTCGGCATACATGCGGTAAAAGCGCTGTGCCGGCCGGCCGACGATCGTCGAGAAAATGGCATCGGGCTCAAGACGGACGATATCGGAAATAACCGACCGCAAGGTTTGTTCGTCGGCATGAAGTGGAAGATATCGCTCGCTGACGACTTCACCGCCTTTTGCCTCGAGCACATCCCGCATCACCCGATTGGATTCGCGCGGATAGATGTAATCCGCGCCGACGAAGAGGATGCGGCGTCCATGGTGGCGCAGCAGATATTCTGCCAGCGCGAAAGTGTTCTGGTTGAGGGTGGCGCCGGTATAGACCACATTCTCCGAATATTCGAAGCCTTCATACATCGACGGATAAAACAGCAGTCCGTTGTGCCGCTCAACAATCGGCAGCACCGCCTTTCGGCTGGCCGACATCGACGCGCCGAAGATGATGTTGACGTCGTCGTCTGCGAGCAGCCGCCGCGCCAGATTGCGATAAGCGGCCTGGTCCCCGCCCGGATCATAGGCGATCGGAACGATAGGCTTGCCAAGCACGCCGCCTGCTGCATTGACTTCCTCGATCGCAAGCGCGGTGCCAAGAAAGTGCTCGGTTTCCGTGATTTCGCTAATTCCGCTTCTGGAAAACAGCACTCCCACCCGCCATTCGGAGCTTGTCATCTTTGCCTTTTCCGAAATGTTGGAGGTTCGAACGCGGTGAATGCCTCAGTTCCGCACTTTCGACTCCCATACCCTTAGTGCTTTTCCATGGGATCCTGCAAGCGGGTGCGATGCAGGTCGTTGCCACAGACGGACACGGGAACTACCGGCCATGAACCGTTGCGGGCATCACATTGTCGGGGATCGGACATGTATAGGCTTTGCCGCCGGTCCTTTCCCGCCACTCGGCTTTCGCGGCTGCCAGGAGGTCCGATGACGTCATCAATGCGAGCCCCGTCGTCGCAAGCGTCTTGGCCGCATGCGCCATGGCTTTGTGCGCGGCCGGGCTTTTTCCCTGTGCGACGACCTGCCATGTATGGGGATTGGTGCCGATCGCCCAGGCTGGCGCCCAGCATTGCGCGGTCGGCGTCACCCAGCTGACGTCGCCGACATCGGTCGATCCGGCGCGGAAATGCGATTGTCCCTCGAAATCGCGCAGACCGGTGTGCAAGGGCGTCGAGCCATCGACCTTGGCATTGGAGAACACATCGCCCCTGATCTGATAGAGGCGGATGCTGCTCTTGATCGCTTCCTCAGTGAAGGTGTCCTGGATTTTCCGGGCGAAGGCGATGTCAGCCTCGTCGAAGGCTATCGGCCCGAGCGTGACCATGTTGTCGTGCATTGCGGTTTCAAGCGTAATGTTGGGAAGAAGGTTCGTCGAGGCGGTGTCGAACACGATCTCGACTTCGGTTTCGGTCATCATCGCAGCACCTCGTGCAACTTTCTCGACGCGCCCGGCAAGCGCAAGCGCCTGCGGCATGTCAGGCGCCCTGATCAGATAGAGAACCTCGGCGCTGGCCTGCACGACATTGGCGGCCCTGCCGCCGGTGTCGGTAATCGCGTAGTGAACGCGACAATCCTGCGGCATGTGTTCACGCAGGAAATTGACGCCGACATTCATGAGTTCGACCGCATCGAGCGCCGAACGGCCGAGATGGGCGCTGTTGGCCGCATGCTGCGCCTCCACCCATCGCGCGATCGATGCGCTTCTGGATCTGAAGCAGGAGCATGGACTTTTGGCGGGCGACATTGCCAGGATCGAGGCGAAAGTCGGCATATCCGCCGTCCGCAACCTCGCTTATCCCGAGCCCACCGATGAGATGCAGGCCCGCTTCTCGATGCAATACTGCCTGGCGACAGCTTTCCTCAATGGGGCTCTCAGCCTTTCGGACTTACGCGGCAGGGGATCGGACGGCCGGAAATCCGGGAATTCATGCCGCGCATCGGCATGGAGTCCTATTCGGCCGAAGAGGAAAAAGGCGTGGAGCGGCTCCCGCATGTCGTCACGGTCACGTTGCGCGACGGGCGCATCTATCGGAAATCACGTTTGCACGCCAAGGGGTCGCTCGAAGCGCCGATGAGTGATCACGAACGTGAAGTTAAGTTCATGGACTGCTTGCGCTGGGGAAATCGGAATGGGTACGACGCTGTTTTTTCCTGCAACTTCGCAAGCTTGCCGGTTTTGAAAACCTGTCCGGCGACGATCCCTTCTGGAGCCTGATTGCAGGCCATCAGTCGCTCTGACAAGCCACGACACGGATAGAAGGCGGGGAACCCGCCCCGCCCACTGCATCGTTCAGGCCACGCCCCTCTCAAGCAAGGTATTTCGTAAACCAGTCGACGGTTCGCTGCCAGGCGAGCTTGGCGGCCGCTTCGTCGTAGCGCGGCGTGGAATCATTGTGGAAGCCGTGGTTGACGTCGGGATAGACATAGGCCTCGTAGGTTTTCTGAGAGGATTTCAGCGCCGCTTCATAGGCCGGCCAGCCTTCGTTGATGCCCTTGTCCAGCCCGGCATAATGCAGAAGCAGGGGCGCCTTGATCTTCGGCACATCTTCGGCGCGCGGCTGCCTGCCGTAGAACGGCACGGCGGCGGCAAGTTCCGGATAGGCGACTGCCGCGGCATTGGCGACGCCGCCGCCATAGCAGAAGCCGGTGATGGCGACCTTGCCGGTGGTGAGGTCGCTCTTCATCAGAAACTCGACGGCCCCGAAGAAGTCGTTCATCAGCTTTTCCGGGTCGACCTTCTGCTGCAGTTCCCGTCCCTTTTCGTCATTGCCGGGATAACCCCCGACCGAAGTGAGGCCATCCGGCGCTAGCGCGATGAAGCCGGCCTTCGCCACACGCCGTGCCACATCCTCGATATAGGGGTTCAGGCCTCTGTTCTCGTGCACGACCACCACGGCCGCGACTTTGCCGGTGGCGTTCTTCAGGACGGACGAGATAGCCGCGGACGTCGCCATTTCCTTTCGGCGAGGGATAGGTGATGTATTCGGCCACGATGTCCGGATCGGTGAACTCGACCTGGGTTGCCAGCGCGTAATCAGGGCTCAGCGACGAGAGGATGGCGGCTGCCGTCAGCCCGCCGACGGCGAATTTGCCGGCCCGGTCGAGAAACTCGCGCTTGGTGATTTTCCCGTGCGCGTAGTAATCGTAGAGTTCGAGAATTTCCTGCGGGAAGTCCTTGGCTGTCATGCGGGTCATGATGGCTCCTCCTTGGCTTTGGGTTTCGCACCATCCTACACACGCAAAATCGTGACCCTTTTCAACATTTCGCGAGTTTGGCGTGAGCTTGCCGCAGCGATCGCCACTTGCGGCGGCAGAGGCTGATTTCGCCGCCGCCGCCTCAAGCGGTGCGCGCTTTTCCATTTGCAATCCGCGCCCTGCCTGTCGCAGCCGGCAATCGGCAGCCGCCTACCGATCTATGAAAATAAATTTCATACTCGTGCTGTGAGGCCCGTTTTCTATTGACGCCTCTCGTTTTTTGTCCCAACTTAAAGAAAATAAATTACCTAAACTGGGAACTTGATCGGCATGAAAGTGGGAATCATCGGGCTCGGATTCCGGCTCGGCTATCTCGGCTACGTCTTCAAAGCGATCGATAGCAGCTTCGACATTGTCGGCTATGTGGATCCGGATCCCGCCGGGCTTCCCGGATTGACGGAAAAGGGAATTTCGGTCGGCAAGGCCTATGGGTCGCCGGAGGAACTGCTCGCCTCCGAAAAGCTCGATCTGCTGATGATCGGCTCCCCCAATCATATGCATCTCGATCATATCAGGCTCGGGCTGCAGGCCGGCCTCAAGGTCTTCTGCGAAAAGCCGATCGTCACATCAATCGCCGAGAGCATCGAGCTTGCCCATCTGATGGCGAAGTTCGGCCATGAGCGGCTGATGGTCGGTCTGGTGCTGCGTTATTCGCCCCTCTACAAGGATCTGCGCGCCATCCAGGCCGAGGGCAAACTCGGCCAGATCGTCTCGATCGAGGCTTCCGAACATATCGAGCCCTATCACGGCGCCTTCTTCATGCGCGATTGGCGCCGCTACGAGCGCTATTCCGGCAGCTTCATGCTGGAGAAATGCTGCCACGACCTCGACCTTTATAATGGCGTCGTCGGCGCAAGGCCGGAGCGGGTCGCCAGTTTCGGCGGCCGCAAGAGCTTCATTCCGGCCAACGATCCGGCCCGCGAGGGTATCAACGACCTCGAGCTTTTCCATCGCAAACCGAGCGGCTGGATGGGCTCCGACAAGGTCTTCGACAGCGATGCCGACATCATTGATTACCAAGTGGCGATCGTCGAATATGAAAACGGCGTCGGCATGAACTTCCACACCAATCTGAATGTGCCCGATCAATTCCGCCGCTTCGCCATCATGGGCTCGCGCGGCATGGCCGAAGGCGATTTCGTGCGCGGCTATCTCGATGTGCATGAGCAGCTGACCGGCAACAAGGTGGTTGAAAACAAATATGCCGCCACTGAGCTCTCCCAGCATTACGGCGCCGATGAGCAGATGGCGAGCGACCTTTTGGAAAGCGTGCGCACCGGGCTCGAACTGCCCGTGTCCACGCTGAATGCGCTCGAAGCCGGCATCCTGGCGCTGGCGATGGACGAAGCGAGGATGAAGAAAACCGTCGTCGACCTGCGTCCCATCTGGGACCGCTTCGACGAGGCCCTTCACGCAAGAGCGGCTTGAGGACGACGGCAAGATGAGTGTCCAAAGAAGCGCTTTCATCTTCGCCTGGATCCTCCTCCTTCCGGCCGTTCTCTATGTTCTCGCCATCGTCGCCTATCCCCTCGTCGATACCTTCATTCTCTCCTTCACCGATGCGTCGCTGAAGAAGACCACCAACTGGGTCGGCTGGGTCAATTACGAGAAGATCTTCAACGCCACCTTTGCCGAGGTCATCTTCCGCACCTTCGTCTGGACCTTCTTTTCGGTCGCGCTGAAAATGGTGATCGGCACCTTCGGCGCGACGATGCTGAATGCCGCCGTACCCGGCCGCTCGCTGTTCCGGCTATTGACCATGCCGCCCTGGATCGTGCCGATGGCGATCGGCATCTTCATGTGGGGCTGGATGTATAATGGCCAGTTCGGGATGATATCGGGCGTTTTGCAGCGCTTCGGTCTGGTCGACGGTCCGGTCGCCTTCCTCGCCTATGGCAGCACCGCCTTCTGGGCGACGATCGTCACCGACGTGTGGATCGGCGTACCGCTGGTGACGATCTACTTCCTGGCGGCGATCCAGTCGATTCCGAAGGATCTCTACGAGGCGGCCTGGACCGACGGCGCCGGCCGCTGGTACCGCTTCCGCCGCATCACTCTGCCGCTGATGGTGCCCGCCATCATCACCATGTCGATGCTGTCGCTGATCGCCACTTTCAACTCCTTCGACATTATCTGGATCCTGACGCAGGGCGGGCCGAGCGGCGAGACGACGACGATGATCATCGACACCTATCAGACCGCCATCGGCTCGAAGAAATACGGCGAAGGGGCGGCGCGCGCCGTGCTGATCTGCATCTTCCTGTCGCTCTTCTGCTTTGCCTATTTCCGCGTCACCCGCCGCCTCAACCCGGAGAAGCGCGCATGAGCAGTGCTGCCATGATCGACCGTTACCGCTGGTGGGAAATCATCCTGATCTATTGCGGCATCGCCTTGTTTCTGTTCTTCGTGCTGGCGCCCTTCTTCGAAGGTTTCATGGTGTCGCTGAAGCCGCTCAGCCAGCTCTTCTCCTCGCCCTACCGCTTCTGGCCGGAGAACGGTTCCTTCGAAGCCTATCGGACGATGTGGGTCAGCGTGCCGGGTTTCGGGCGCTATATCTTCAACTCGTTCTTCATCTCGATCATCGTCACGCTGATCGTGCTCTGCCTCGTCATTCCGGCGGCCTACGCCTTCGCGAAGTTCGAGTTCAAGGGCATGGGCATCCTGCTCGGCGCCTTCCTGACGGTGAACATGTTCTCCGGCGCCGTGCTCTTGATCCCGCTCTTCCGGCTGATGCGCAGCATGGGCGTGCTCAACACCTATCTCGCCATGATCGTGCCTGGCGTGGCCTTCCTGATCCCCTCGGCGATCTGGCTGCTGCGTACCTACATGATCCGTATCCCGCAGGAACTCAACGAAGCCGCCTATATGGATGGCGCCAGCCACTTCTACACGCTGCGCCGCGTCATCCTGCCGATTGCGATGCCGGGGATCATCGTCGTCGCCATCACCACCTTCATCGGCGCTTACGCCCAGCAATTCATCTTCGCGCTGACCTTCAACTCGAAGACCGAATACATGCCCCTTCCGGTGGGTCTCTTTGCTTATTTCGGCAAGCAGGAGGTCATCTGGAACGAACTGATGGCGGCTTCCTTCGTCGGCATCGCGCCGGCGATGGTCGTCATCTTCTTCCTTCAGCGCTACCTTGTCGGCGGGCTGACCGCCGGTGCGGTGAAACAATAAGACCAAAAAACGAGTGAACAGCTAACACAAGAACGGGAGTCACGACGTGAGCATAACAATCAAGACAGGCCTTATGGCGCTCGCTTTGCTCGGTTCGACGGCATTGACTGCGGTCACTGCCCATGCGGCCGACAAGGAAATCAGCTGGATCTATTGCGGCGACACGATCGACCCGGTCCATACCAAATACATCAAGCAGTGGGAAGAAAAGAACGCAGGCTGGAAGATCACGCCTGAGGTGGTCGGCTGGGCGCAGTGCCAGGACAAGGCAACGACGCTCGCTGCCGCCGGCACGCCGGTGGCGATGGCCTATGTCGGCTCGCGCACGTTGAAGGAATTCGCGCAGAACGACCTTATCGTTCCGGTGCCGATGACCGATGATGAGAAGAAGACCTATTACCCCCACATCGTCGATACGGTGACCTTCGAGGGCAACCAGTGGGGCGTTCCGATCGCCTTCTCCACCAAGGCGCTCTACTGGAACAAGGATCTCTTCAAGCAGGCCGGCCTTGACCCCGAGAAGCCGCCGAAGACCTGGGCCGAAGAAATCGAAATGGCCAAAACCATCAAGGAAAAGACTGGCATTCCGGGCTTCGGTCTTTCCGCCAAGACCTTCGACAACACGATGCACCAGTTCATGCATTGGGTTTATACCAATAACGGCGCGGTGACCGATGCCGACGGCAAGGTCACGCTCGACAGCCCGCAGATTCTCGCCGCGCTGAAGGCCTACAAGGATATCGTCCCCTACTCCGAAGAAGGCCCGACGGCCTATGAGCAGAACGAAGTCCGCGCCATCTTCCTCGATGGCAAGGTGGCGATGATCCAGGCTGGTTCGGGTGCCGCCGACCGCCTGAAGAAAACGCAGATCAGCTGGGGCATCACGACGCTGCCGCTCGGCCCCGATGCCAAGGGCCCCGGCACGCTGCTGATCACCGACAGCCTGGCGATCTTCAAGGGCTCCGGCGTCGAGGACAAGGCGACCGAGTTCGCCAAGTTCATCACCTCGCCCGACGTCCAGTCGGAATACGAGCTGCAGGGCGGCGCCGGCCTCACCCCGCTGCGTCCTTCGGCAAAGGTCGACGAGTTCGTCGCCAAGGATCCCTATTGGAAGCCGCTCATCGAGGGCATCAGCTATGGTGGTCCCGAGCCGCTGTTCACCGACTATAAGGGCTTCCAGAACTCGATGATCGAGATGATCCAGTCGGTCGTCACCGGCAAGGCCGAACCGGAAGCAGCGCTGAAGAAGGCTGCCGGTGAAATCGAAGCCTTCAAATAAGCCCTCCTGAGGCTCCCTGGGGTCGCGGCACGAGCCGCGGCCCCTCCCTCTATTGAATGTGCGACGAAGACCGCCGGCGGAGACAGATTTTTGGGACAGCTCCTTCTCAACAAAGTTCAGAAATTCTACGGCGACTACGAAGTTCTTAAGGGCGTGCAGCTCGAGGTGAAGAACGGCGAGTTCGTCGTCTTCGTCGGGCCGTCGGGCTGCGGCAAATCCACGCTCTTGCGGATGATCGCCGGCCTCGATGCGACGACGGCTGGAGATATCGTCATCAACGGCATCAGGGTCAACGACCTGCCGCCGGTCAAGCGCGGCATCGCCATGGTGTTTCAGTCCTACGCGCTTTATCCGCACATGACGGTCTTCGAGAACATCGCCTTCCCGCTTCGGGTCGAGAGGATGGAAGAGGAAAAGCTCAAGGCCAAAGTGGAAAACGCGGCGCGCATCCTTCACCTCGAACAGCGGCTGCAACAGAAACCCGGCATGCTGTCCGGCGGCCAGCGCCAGCGCGTCGCGATCGGCCGCGCCATCGTGCGCGAACCGAAAATCTTCCTGTTCGACGAGCCGCTCTCCAACCTTGACGCAGCACTCCGCGCCGACATGCGCATCGAGCTTGCCAAGTTGCACCGGCAGCTGAAGGCGACGATGATCTATGTGACGCACGACCAGGTCGAGGCGATGACCATGGCCGACCGCATCGTCGTGCTCGATGCCGGAAATATCTCGCAGACCGGCGCGCCGCTGGAGCTTTATCACAAGCCCGCCAACCAGTTCGTCGCCGGCTTCATCGGCAACCCGAAAATGAATTTCCTGTCCGTCACCTGCAGGGGCGTCAGCGCCGCCGGCGTCGAAGTCGATTATCTCGGCCAGACCGCCGTCCTGCCGGTGACGGCGCGCGACGGCATGGCCGGCAAAACCCTGACGCTCGGCATCCGCCCGGAGCATATCCAGCTGAACGGCGGCGATATCGTCTTCACCGTGACCCCGACCGTCATCGAGCGCCTCGGCGCCAATACGGTCGCCTATGCCTCGCTCAACGGCGAGGCCGAGAATTTCTGCGCGATGCTGCCCGGCAGCGTCGGCATCCGCGCCGATGCCCCGGTTGCCACGGGCATCAATGCCGCCGACTGCCATCTCTTCGACGAGGCGGGTATTGCGTTTGAGCGGCGGGTGGAATTGACTGAAATCGATATGAACGTCATCAACCCGACGGCGGCTTGAAGCTGACGGTGTGTCGGCGGTTCGGCTTGCCAGTCGGCTAAGCGGGGGGACGTGACACTCGAAGCAATTGCTTGCCCCGTCGGCAGGAGGGCTGTTTTTCACTAACGAACTTATTGGCGGATCTCCCGCAGATAGCAGAATCTCGCGTGCACATTTGGGATGTCATCGGGGGATATGACTGCATTGCGCCTCCTTATCAGTCGCAATGGCAGACCTTGCCATTGCCGCAGAGCGGACTTCCGTTCGTTTTGACGTAGAGCATCTGGACACGATTGCGGTCATCCAATCGACACGCCAACGCTGCCCCGGTCGTGCTCCGACTTTCGCAGGCCGGCAATCACGACCAGCAGGCGAGGCATCACCTCAGAGCGTGTCGATCAGTCCTCCATCGACGCGCATGGAAGCCCCGGTCGTCGCGGATGCCAAAGGCGACGCCAGATAGGTTACGAGGTTGGCGATTTCCTCGACGCTTGCAGCTCGTTGGATGATCGAACTGCCACGATGCTTCTTGACGAAGTCCGCCGCTACCTCCTCGATCGGCTTGCCCGTCTTCGCACGCTCTTCGGCAAGCATCGCCTCGACGCCTTCGGACAGTGTTGGGCCGGGGAGGACCGAGTTCACGGTAACGCCGGTACCAGCCATGCGCTTGGCGAGCCCGCGGGCAACCGCGATATCGGCGGTCTTGCTGACGCCGTAGTGAATCATCTCCACCGGAATGTTAAAGCCGGATTCCGACGCGATGAAGATGACGCGACCCCAGTCGACGTTCTGCATGCCCGGAAGGTAGGCACGCGAAAGCCTGACGGCCGACATGACGTTTACCTGCCAGTGGCGATCCCACACCTCGTCGTTCGCCTCGAAGAAGTCGAGCGGTTGAAAAATACCCGCGTTGTTGATGAGGATGTCCACATGAGGAACCTTGGCGACGAGAGCGTCACACCCTTCAGCGGTTGCGACATCGGCTGCAACGGCGGCTACGGTGCCCTTGGCACCTTCGCCTTTCAGGCGTTTGGCGGCATTTGCGGTCTTTTCTTCTGACCGCCCGTTGATCACCACGTCCGCGCCAGCCCTTGCGAGCTGGCGGGCGATCGCGTAGCCGATACCTTCGGTAGATCCGGTAATAAGAGCGGTCTTGCCTACGAGGTCGATCTGCATCTGCTGCTCCTTGTGAGGTTGAGAACGTTTGAACTTGCGGTCGGTCTCGGTCATCGAGCCACCCGTCGCTGTTGCTGCAAAGCGGACATGACGCAGTGACAACGCGGCTCGCCGTTGCGCCAAAAGCCGCCATTCCGCCCCATGCGGGTGCTTAGATCACGAATTCCTCCTCGTATGTCTGGGGCTCGGGAACGACTGTAACCTCCACCGGAACGATCCAATTGGCCGCGTAGCTCTCGCAGTCGGAACGCGGAAGGTCGGGCTGCACGCACCCCTCCGCATCGATCGCGCGACATCGCAGTATATATCGCCCCACTTTTTCAGGGGTCCACATGTACTCCCATAAGCGCCACGCATAGGGACTTTCTGTTTCGAGGAGCCTTCCCTCGCGCCAGCCCCTGCCATCTCCGGTGCAGACCTGCACCTGCCGGATAGCAGCCTCTCCGCTCCAGGCGGCCCCGAAAATCCGATACGGTTGGCCGGCGACGAGACGCGCCCCCTGCACGGGACGCGCGATCTGCGCTTTGACCTCCATCTCCGCAAGGGGGACCAGCCTTGGTTCCCCGAGGCTGCGCTCCCAACGGAAATAGTCGCGCGCCTGCCAGTAGCCAAGGAACGGTTGCTCCACAACCGTGATATCAGTGATCCACTTGACCCAAGCCATGCCGAACCAGCCACCCACGACCGCGCGTAGCGGGTAGCCGTGATCGCGCGTCAACGGCTCCTCGTTCATCGAATAGGCAAGGATGGTGCTGTCAGCGATGGCCTTCTCAAGCGGTAAACTGCGCGCAAAAGCGATGGGGCCGGGAGAAGCCGTTTTCTTGTTCGTGTCGACGACGCCGCTGTCTGCGCCTACGAGCAGAACCTCACGTGCAGTTCGCTTAACGCCCGCCATTTCCAAAATCTCGCGCAGAGGAACACCTGTCCACGCGGCATTGCCGACGGCTCCGTTTTGCCACTGCAACCCTTCCTTCGGCGGCTCATAGTAGACGCGCCCATTCCCTGCACACTCGACGACGGCGGTCAAAGTCGTGCTCCGCATCGCCTTGATGCTGTCGAGGTCAAGTTCGATCGGTCGCTCCACCGCCCCGCCAACGCGCAATCTCCAGTCTCGCGCATCGAGGTCCGGCGACGGGAAATGGTTTCGCACGAAGAACAGCTCGGTTGGAATCAGCCAATCGGAGAGCGACGCAAACGGAAACTCGATATTCTCAGGGGATTTCTGTCGAACTATTAGGCTGGGCCGCTCTGGTGTCGGCATCGTCCTCGTCTCCTTCCAAGAGGTCGCGCGAATTCCGGTGCGATCACACCGCCCCTCGCAGGTCATCTGTCGCATTCCGCCTTCGACCGCATTCTAGCAAATACCGCAAGTTCCTCGGATCAACCTCGAACGGCAGCAAAGGGCCCGAATGCTGCAATAGGCCCACGTCTCTGTCGCGCCCCGCTTACCGTTCACGCAATACCGCTGGAGAAGACCAGCAACATATTGTTGGTAGGCATCTCGATCGTCTCGCGGAGACTAAGTCCAGCGGCCTCACCCACTTTTTCAAGATCAGCCATATCACGCACCCCCCAGGATGGGTTGCGCTCCCTTAGAGCCGCATCGAATGCAGCGTTCGAGGGGGCGTTGTGTGCCCCGTCGCGCATGAATGGGCCGTAGAGAAGACGAAGCCCACCAGCGTGAAGCAAACGGCCAGCTCCTGCGAACAATCCTAAGCTTGCCGCCCATGGCGCGATATGGATCATATTGATCGACACGATGGCGTCAAAATGCCCCGTTTGTTCGACGCCCCATTGTCCCGAGCACACATCAATATCCCGCGGTGCCAGCACATTCTTCAGTCCTGCAAATTTGATCCAGCTAGACGTGCTGGTGCGGGCGTCGGCATCCGGATCGCTCGGCTGCCAAGTGAGGTCGGGCATTGCTCCCGCAAAACACACGGCGTGCTCGCCGGTCCCACATCCAATCTCCAGCACGACGCCACGAGTTGGAAGGACACGTTTTAGGACCGCGAGGATCGGCACCGAATTTCGCGCAACGGAAGGTGAGAACATGCGCTGGTCGGCGCTTACGTCGCGCTGTTCCAGCGCGACAGACGAACGGTCCTTCTTCTCTGGGGGCATTGGCCTTTCCCCTTTGGGCGATGTCTCCCACCCTATAGCTGAAATGATGAGACTGAAACCAAGAATTTCGGACTTACGAAGGGGCGTCGAACTCACCTGTCCACCTATCCTAGGCGCAATGAAGTCATCCCGCAGCGCGCACGTTTTTGCGATATCAGCAACTGCATCCTTGCTGATACCGAGATCGCCAACAAGTCACGAATACAGCGCCCTGCGCCGCTCAGAGGCATTTCGCCCTCAACCGCAGCCGCCCCCTACCAAACCAGCCCGCGGGCCGCGACTTCCTCGACCCGAGTCACCACCCCACCCCGATGAAACACCATCGTATCGAACAGGTTGGAAACCACGCAGGTGTGGTTCGGGACGATGAAGAGCTTCTCGCCAATCTGCGGCCGGGGGCCGGTGCAGTTTGCAAGATCGATCACGCCGTGTTCTTCCGAGAGGCTGGTGATGCGCGCTTGGGGATAGCCGACGATCAGGCCGTAATCGCTGAAGCCCTGGAGGTCCGAGGTCAGGGCTTTCGAGCCGGCATCGATGACGGCGCGGTCGGCGGTTGGGCGGGAGACGACGGTGGCGAGCACGTGCATGGCGCAATCGTCCTCGCTGCAATGGCCCATGCGCACCATCTGGCGGTCGTTATAGATATAGGTGCCGGCGCGGTGTTCGGTGGCGGAGGTGACGAGATGCGCCTCGAACAGGCTCGGCGTTCCGCCATTGCTGACGATCGGGCAGGCGATGCCGTCGGATTGCAGGAGGTCCAGCGTCTCGGCGATGAAGGCTTCGATGGCGGCGGCCGATTGCGGTTTGGGATAGGTGACGATGCCGCCGAAGGTGAGGCCGTCGGCAGCGGCGATGCGCCGGGCGAGCGATGCCGCCTCTTCCGGTGTCTGCACGCCGCAGCGGCCGCCGCCGGTGTCGCATTCGACCAGCACGGTCAGCGGCTTGTGGCCGGAAAAATGCGCGGCGAGCCCATCGACCGTCACCTCGCTGTCGGCGACGACCTTGAGGGCCGAAATGCGCGCGTTCAGCCTGGCGAGGCGCTCGAGCTTCTGCTGTCCGAGGATGTTGAAGGTGATGAGGATGTCGTTGAAGCCGGCTTCGGCGAAGACTTCCGCCTCCGTGACCTTCTGGCAGTTGATGCCCTTGGCGCCAGCGGCGACCTGGGCGACGGCGAGCGCCGGGATCTTGTGCGTCTTGATATGCGGGCGGAAGTTCAGGCCGTGCTCATCCATATAGGATTGAACGCGGGCGATGTTGGCAGCCAGCCGGTCCTCATCGATCACCGGGCGCGGCGTCGAGAGATCGGCGATCCTGTCGCCTGCCTTGGCGACGACGGCAAAGCTGGCATCAGGCATCTAGGCGGCTCCGCGTTCTCTTCTATGTGGATCGGCGACGATCGGCCATATCGTCTTCGGCGCCCGCCGATACGGCGTCGTCGCCGGATTATTGGGATAGGGCGTTCCGGCGGAGCAGTAAAGGATCTCGGCGGCGATCCTGGAGAAGGAGGCGAAGAAGTGATTGGTGGATTTGATCACCAGGATCTTCTGCTTCTCGGGATCGATGCCCATCACCGAAAACAGGCTGGGATCGAAGCTCTGGGCGCGCGTCGAATTGAGGATGATGTCGATGCCGTCGAGCACGATTTGGGCGGCATCGCCGAAGGGCGCGAGGCTCTCGCCGAACTGCATCTCGGCATTTTTCACCAGCCTGACGACCTTGATCGTGCCGTCGATCGGATTGCCGGTGCCGGGCGCCGACTTGGCGCCGAAGCGGAGCGGAATTTCCGCCCCCTCGCCCGCCGCAAAACAGATCTGCACCGCCATCGGATCCCAAATGGTGCCGATCGCGGCACTCGTGACGCCGCGGGCCATCAGCTCGGCGAGGATGACGGTCGCGTCGCCGGCCGTGCCGCCGCCCGGATTGTCCCAGACATCGGCAATGACGACCGGCCATGCGGTCGCAGCCATCGCGCGCGCGACGGCTTCCTTCTCGTCGATCTGGGGCACCATGAAAGTGCCACGTTTCGAAAACAGTTCGAGGCCGAGGTCGCGCGCCAGGGCGGCGCCCTTTTCCGGCTTGTTGTCGGTGACAACCAGCAGCTTCGTTCCCATTTCGGGAACGTCGCCGACCATGAAGCCGTGGATCACCGAGATCGACAGGATATCGGGATCATCCTTCTCGATCCGCATGATCTTGTCGACGAAGGAGCGCATCGGCTCGCGCGAGGTCGGGAAGACGTCGATCATCCGGCAGTCGAACACCGAGATCACAGGCTTGACCCGGCCTTCCAGCGTGTCGACGGCGATGCGCCAGAGATCCTCGGCGCGATCGACGAAGTCCGTATGCGGAAACTCCTTGAAATAGACGGCGAAATCGAGGGCGGCGACGCGTTTGGCCGTCAGGTGGCTGTGCGGATCGAGCTCGGCGCAGATGAGAACATCGGGACCGACGATCTCACGCATGCGCTGGAGAAGATCGCCTTCCGTATCCTCATATCCGGCCGCCACCATGGCACCATGCAGCCCCATGACGACGGCATCGACCGGCATTGCTGCTCTCAACTGGTCGAGGATTTCATCGCGCAACTCCTCATAGGTCGCCCGGTTGACGAGGCCGGCAGGATCGGCCCAGGTGGCGGTTCCCTCGATCAGCTGCCAACCTTTTTCTTTGGTGACGCGCCTGCCGACGGTGATCGGCGCGGTGCAGAGCGTCGGCGTTTCCGGATGCTCGCCGGGCGGCGCATAAAGCGAGGCTTCGAATGCGCGGCGATCCACGCAGATCGGGGAGAAAGTATTGGTCTCGGTCGCCAATGCCGCCGTGAAAATGCGCAAGAAAGTGGCCTTCGTGTTGTCGGCCCCGCGTCACCCCATCGGGTTCGGCAGG
Organism: Rhizobium sp. C104; assembly: GCF_022354505.1. Classification (NCBI taxonomy): domain Bacteria; kingdom Pseudomonadati; phylum Pseudomonadota; class Alphaproteobacteria; order Hyphomicrobiales; family Rhizobiaceae; genus Rhizobium; species Rhizobium sp. C104. The sequence continues at coordinate 293,574 of NZ_CP092350.1, forward strand.
TAGCCGGTAAAACCTGAGATCTTCCAGCGCCCCTGGTGCAGCCGGCAATAATAGAGCGTCTGCCATTGCAGGACGTCGCGGGTGCCGTCAGCCTTGGTAATGCTGCCGTCGAATTTCTTGCGCACCAGCGCCATCTCGCCTTCGATCTCGATATCCTCGAGCGTCGTCGTGGTGAAGATCGCCGTGCGCGCATCTTCTGCGAAGCGCTGCTCGGCAAAATCCTTCGCCTGTCTCAGCCATTCCTGGCGATAGGCCGACAGCGTCGGAAAGGCCAGGCGCCACCTGTCGGGGCTGACCTGCTTCTGGGCGTCGATGCCGATGAAACCCTCTTCGACGAAATCATGCTCGACCTTCGACCAGTCGGCGGCGAGAAAAGCATCGATATCGCGCGGAACGAGCATTTCCCAGATCGCCTGCCGGGCGCTGTCGGAGGGGAAGGGATTCTGGAAAGGGTCGCGCATATTAGCCCCGGATTGAAATTCTTTTCATAATCCATGTTTTTCACTGGTCAAATTCTGCTTTCTATGGTCATTTGTCAACTTATCAAGAAAATAATTTGCAAGGACTTCAGCATGCCCATCAAGCGCTATGGCACTGTTCAAACGGGGGCCGGCGGCAAGGCGCTGCCCTTCGCGCGTGCGGTCGAGGCTGACGGATGGCTCTATGTTTCCGGCCAGGTTGCAATGGAAGATGGCGAGATCATCGACGGCAACATCATCGCCCAGACCCACAAGACGATCGCCAACGTGCTGGCGATTCTCGATGAGGCCGGATACGGCGTCGAGGATGTCGTGCGCGTCGGCGTCTGGCTCGATGATCCGCGCGACTTCTGGACCTTCAACAAGATCTATCAGGAGTATTTCGGCGAACATCCGCCGGCGCGCGCCTGTGTGCAATCGTCGATGATGGTCGATTGCAAGGTTGAGATCGACTGCGTGGCCTATAAGAAGAAGGGTGCATAGAGAATAAGGGCGGGAGCGGCTTTGGATATCTTTTCGACATTGCAGGAAGACAAGGGCCGGCTCTCTCCCTCCGAAAGCCGCATCGCCGAGATCATCGTCAACGATTTCGAGTTCGCCGTGAACGCCTCGATCATCGAGCTGGCCGAACGCGCCGAGGTATCGCCGCCGACCGTCACCCGCTTTTGCCGGCGGCTGGGCTGCGAGAGCTTTTCCGATTTCAAGGTGCAGCTCGCCCGCACCGCCCATATCGGCGTGCGCTATCTGAAGCCGGAATCGAAAAGCACCGATCCGGCCGATGTCGCCCAGGATATCATCACCAAGGCGCAGAATGCGCTGTTTCTGCTGCACCGGTCGCTCGATCTGGCCGCGATCGAAGCCGCCGTTTCGTTTATCGCCAAGGCCGATATGATCTACGCCTTCGGCTCGGGCGGCAATTCGTCGATGATTGCCGACGAGCTGCAGAACCGCCTCTTCCGTCTCGGGCTTCGCATCACCGCCAGTTCCGATCACAGCATGCAGCTGATGATGGCGGCCGCGGCCCGGCCGGGCGATGTGCTGATCGGCTCGTCCTTCTCGGGGCGCAATCTGGAGCTGGTGCGGGCCTTCGAGCTTGCCCGCGGCGCCAAGGTGAAGACGATCGCGCTGACCCAAACGGCAAGCCCGGTTGCCAAGGCGGCCGAAATCGTCGTGCCGATCGACCTGCCCGAAGGCAACAACATCTATCGCCCGACTTCGACGCGCATCGCCTACATCGCAACGGTCGATATCCTGTCGAGCTTGGTCGCCTACGCCGTTCAGCCGAAGGCGACGACCACGCTGCGGCGTATCAAGCAGCAGCTCGTCATCCACCGCGACGGCGACGACCGGCAATTGCTTGGAGATTGAGGCTCATGAACGGGAGCGACGGAAAATGACCCAGTCGATAGCCACCGTTACCGGCGCGGCCGGCGATATCGGCGCGGCGATTGCCGCCCGCCTCGCCGATGACCATGATGTCGTGCTGCTCGCCGATATCGATGCTGCGGCGGCGGCGGCCGTCGCTTCGAAACTCGGCCCGGCCGATCGCTTCGTCGCTGCCGGCTGTGATGTGACCAGCGAGGCGAGCATAGCGGAATTGGTCAGCCGCGCCGCCGAGGCCGGCGTGGTGCGAACCTTGGTCAACAATGCCGGTGCGGCGCGGGCCACCAGCCTGCACGAGACGACGCCGGAGATCTGGCGGGCGGACAATGCCCTCAATCTCGAAGCCGCCTTCCTGTGTTTCCGCGCCTTCGAACCGATGCTGAAGGCGTCGAAGGGCTCCGTCGTCAACATCGCCTCGGTCAACGGCATGAATGTCTTCGGGCACCCGGCCTATAGCGCCGCCAAGGCCGGCCTGCTGCATTTCACCCGGCTGGTCGCCGTCGAATACGGCAAGTTCGGCATCCGCTCGAATGCGGTCGCGCCCGGCACGGTGAAGACGCAGGCCTGGGAGAAACGCGCCGCCGCCAATCCGAATGTTTTCGAGGAAGCGCGCCGCTGGTATCCGCTGCAGCGGGTCGTCGATCCCCGGGATGTCGCCAATGCCGTCGGCTTCCTGGCCGGTCCGCTCGCCGCCGCCATTACGGGCGTCTGCCTGCCCGTCGATTGCGGCCTCACCGCCGGCCAGGCCGAACTGGCGCGGACCTTCTCGCAATCGGAGCATTATTGAAATTCAGGGCTGCGATCTCCGAGCCGAAACGACAGCATGTGGCACAAAAGTGGGCCGCGGTTTGCGGCAACGACATGCGGAAAAACAAAGAGCTAAAGCGCGACAAGCGAATCTGACAGATTGAGACGCGCTTTAGCATGACATGACCTTCCGGACTGCCCGCCGCGGCTGCGCCTGCCGATTTCCCTGACGATTGATGACTCCATGAGCCGCCTCTTTCCTGATGTCTTTCGCAATCCGGCGATCCGCGCCAGCATGATCGCCATTTTCACCTTCGGCATGGCGGGGGCGATGACCGCACCCTATCGTTCGATCGTCGGCATCCGCGAACTGGGCCTGAGCGACGGCCTCTATTCCTTCCTGGCCTTCGCTTCGGCGGCGGTGAACGTCGTCGTCAGCGTCCTGCTCGGCAATCTTGCCGACCGGCTCGGCGAATACCGCTCGGCGATGATCGGCGCCTGCATTTTCGGCATCGTCGGTTACGGCATGGTCTATGCCTTTCCAAGTGCGGCGATCTTCGCCATCAGCGGGCTGCTGCCGCTGCCGATCTTCGGGGCGCTGAATTCGCTGTTGTTTGCCAATGCGCGCGCCGCGATGCAGGGCATGAACCGCAATGACATGGTGACGGCCAACTCGGGCGTGCGCGCCATGATCTCGCTCTCCTGGGTGTTGATCCCCGGCATAACGGGCCTTGTGCTCTCCGGTGCGTCGAGCATGCTGCCGGCCTATCTCTTCGCCGCCATCGCCTGCCTTCTGTGCCAGGGCATCATCCTCTTCGCGCTGCCGAAACGGGCCGGAGCGAAAATGGCCGCGGCTCATCACCTCACCTATTTCGGCGCGCTCAGGCAGGTGGTTTCGCCGCGGATTTCGGCGCATATCGCAGGGGTGGCGCTAATCACCAGCACCCTGCATCTGAACGACGCGCTTCTGCCGCTGATCGCCACCGGCGCCGCCCACGGTGCGTTGAGTGACGTCGGCATTCTGGTCGGCATCGTCGCCCTGCTGGAGATCGTCTTCATCATCGTCTGGTCGCGGATTGCGCGGAAGACCGGCCAGATGACGGCGCTCGCCGCCGGTACCATCATCTATGCCGTGTTCCTCAGCCTTCTCGGCCTTGCCTCCGAGCCATGGCATCTTTATGCGCTGACCTTGCTCGCCGGCATAGGCGCTGCGGCGATCATCAGCTTTCCGATCACCTATCTGCAGGATCTCATCGCCGATCGGCCGGGGCTCGGCAGCGCGCTGATCTCCGTCAATATCTTCGCGAGTGCAGGGATCGGCGCATTGGTTTTTGCCGCCGGCACTTGGGCGACCGGTTATTCCGGAACCGCCATGCTGAGCGCCGTAACCGGCCTCTCGGGCATCGCCATCCTCGGCCTCCTGCAGCGGCGCAATGCCGTTGCGCCCGCCGATGCCGAGGTTCAATAGACCTGACGAAGAATGTGGCTTTCATCACTATCGGTCTTATGACAAGGGTGAGGCACCATTTCCTTTGAAGGCGACATGAAGGCGATCTCCGGCACCAATCTCGAGCAGGCCAAGTCTCACAACCGGCGTGTGGTGATCGAGGCCGTGCGGACCAACGGTCCCTTGTCGCGTGCGGCGATCGCCCGGATGACGGCGCTGACCGCCCAGACCGTGTCGAATATCGTCGAGGAATTGGAACGGTCGCATCTGCTCGTTCCGGCCGAGGCGCAGAAGCTGGCGCGGGGACAGCCGATCATTCCCTATTCCATCAATCCCGCCGGCGCCTATTCGATCGGTCTCGAGCTTGGCCGCCAGCGCGCCAGCGGGGTTCTGACGGATCTCTCCGGCGCCGTCCGCGCCCGTATCGAGCGCCCTATCGAACATCCCGATCCGCAGCGGGCGATGCCTGTTCTGCAATCGATTGTCGAGGACATTCAGCAGGCCTTCACATTCGACCGAAACCGGCTGCTCGGCGTCGGCATGGCCCTGCCCGGCCGCTATGCCGACGGCGGCATCACCTCTCTCAGCCCGCAGAACCTGCCGGGCTGGCAGGATTTTCCGGTCGGGCATGAGCTGGAACAGCGGGTCAAGGTACCGGTGCTCGTCGAAAACGACGCAACCGCAGCCGCGATCGGCGAGCGCCTTCACGGCGTCGCGCGCGGTTTGAGCAGCTTCGTCTATTTGTTTCTTGCCGGCGGCGGCGGCATCGGCGCCGGCATGTTCCTCGACGGCCATCTCTACAAAGGCAGCCGCAACAATGCCGGCGAGATCGGCCATATCATCGTCGAGCCGCACGGCAAGCTCTGCAGTTGCGGTAAGCGCGGCTGCCTCGACCGCTACATCTCGCCGACCGTCGCTTACGAATTCATGGGCATTGCCAACGCCGAGGAACTGTCTTCAGACGATCTCGACACGCTGATCGCTGGGGGCGGCGAAGGTCTGGATGCCTGGCTCGATCAGGCCGTCCAGCCGCTGCGGCAGACGTTCGACTTCCTCGAACTTGCCTTCGATCCGCAGACCATCGTGCTCGGCGGCAGCATATCGACATCGCTGATGCGCCGGCTGGCCGAACGGCTGGAGCCGCTGCACGTTCCGATCGATCCCAACCGGACGCGTAGTCTGCCCCGTGTGATGATCGGCATGACCGGCAAGGACACGGCCATCCTCGGCGCCGCCGCCCTGCCGATCTTTTCCGAAACCAATCCGCGCTTCGACGTTCTGCAAAAGCCGGTCGGCTAAGCGACGGTCGCGGCTATTCAAACAGAATGAGACTTGCCGGCGTTGGCGGCATCGGTTTGACTGTGACGCCGGCAAGACCGGCCAGTCTTGCCATCTCGCTCAGCTCATTTCGCGTATAGGCCTGGCCGGCTGGCGTGCTGGCGAGCATCTCCCAGGAGAAGGCCGCCGGGAAAGGCGGCGACACCCGATCTTCGTTCGGCACGAAATCGACCGCGACGATCCTGCCGCCCTCTACAAGGCTCGCGATGATCTTTCGCAGCAGCCCTGCGCATGTCGGCAGATCGAAGTGGTGCAGGAAATTCGGTAGCAGGACGAGATCGTAATCCGTGCCCCAGTCAACATCGAATGCACTGCCGGCGATCGTCCGATACCGGTCAGCCACGCCGGCTTTATCCGCATTCTGCCGCGACAGTCTCCAGGACCGCGGCCCAATCGACGGCGACGATCTCCGCCGACGGAAGGGCCTTTGCAATTTCGATCCCAAACAAGCCCGGACCTGCCGCAATGTCTAAAACCTTTTTGAAGGGCTTTCCCAAGCCAGAGATTTCGTCAGCCAGTAATTTGGCGCTGAGGCCGGTAAAGGAGCCCATGCCGCGCGCAAACTTCAACCAGACGGGATTGTCCGGCGACATGTTCGCGAGCCCGGGCGAACCGCCGTTTCGCACGACGGCGGCCGGATCGCGCAGGAAATTATCCAGTATTTCGGGTGCGGCGACGAACTCGACTGCGGAGCCCATATAGGCCGGAGAATTGCGATCGAGGAACATTCTGGTCGCCGGGGTCATCCGGTACTCTCCGCTCTCCTTTGTCAGGAAACCGTGGACCACGAGGTAGTCGCAGAGGATGCGCACCCCACGCTCCGCAGCACTTGTTGCCGATGCCAGCAAGGCTGCCGTTTTGCCCTTGCCGATATGGGTAAAGAGATCGAGCTCGATGGCCGCCCTGATCGCTGCCGTCTTGCGGCAGGCAAACAGTGCATCGACCACGAGTTCGGGTGACACGACGCCAGCATCGGCGTCTTCGGCGATCGTTTCCATGGTATCCCCCAACAGCTCTCGATCGGTCTTGCCTGGCAGCGCCAGCCGCGGGAATTATGCGTGCATTCGCATATTCTACAATACTTACCGCGTTAACCCGATCGGGTGCCCCAACGGCCGACCGTCACCGACAGTCAGGGCCGGAGATTCACTGTCCATCGCAATCAAAAACGCGTTCGGACCTGCAAATTCAGAATTTCCTGCTCAAGACGTCGGGGAATTCAGCCTTCTCAGCGACCGACGCTGACCTATGCTTTCTCTCGAAGCAGACGGCTTTCCCGAAGCCAAATCAAGGACGAAGCGCATGGCTATTTTCCGCCCGAAATACATCACGTTCGACTGCCACGGCACGCTGATCAACTTTCAGATGGCGGAGGCCGCACGCGACCTTTATGGCGACCGCATGAACGAGCAGAAGATGCTCGAGTTCATCAAGGACTTCTCCGCATACCGACTCGATGAAGTCATCGGGGATTGGAAGCCCTATGCCGACGTGGTCCATAACGCGCTCTCAAGAACCTGCAAACGCAACGGCATCGACTTCAGGGACGAAGACGCAAGGCTCGTATACGAACGCGTACCGACCTGGGGACCGCACGCCGACGTTCCGGCTGGTCTTGCCAAGGTCGCCAAGGAAATTCCGCTTGTCATCCTTTCGAACGCCATGAACGCGCAGATCATGTCGAACGTCGGAAAGCTCGGCGCCCCCTTCTACGCAGTTTATACCGCCGAAGACGCTGGTGCCTACAAGCCGCATTTCCGCGCCTTCGAATATATGCTGGACATGCTCGGCTGCGGTCCGGAAGACATACTCCATTGCTCCTCCTCGTTCCGCTACGATCTGATGAGCGCCCATGACCTCGGGATCAAGAACAAGGTTTGGGTCAATCGCGGTCATGAGCCGGCCAATCCCTATTACGGCTACACCGAGATCGCCGATATCTCGGAATTGCCAGGTGTCGTCGGGCTCTAACGAGGGCCGAACCTATCTCGTCTCGCAGCTCAATTTGCAAGTCATGGAAGGCGCGCTTCAGCAGGCCGTCGCGAAGTGACCGCCGGGATTGACCAATAGTTCAGCGTCGTCGTGCGCGCACCTTTCTCGGCGCGCGCGACGATCCTCAAATCCCATGGCGGTGCCGGGCCCGGTTTACGACTCCTGCAACCCATAGAGCAGCGGCATCAGCCCGGCCAGCGCCTTGAAGCGCTCCCATGATTTCGCCGACGGCTTCGTCCAGCCGGTTTCGGCAAGCCCGGAAAGACGCGGGAAAACGAGGCGGTCGAAAACGGCGCGATCCGTCATCGGTTCGGACCAGATGCAGGCCTGGATGCCGAGGAGCTTGCCTTTCTGCGCCGCTGTCCAGCCGCCGACCGGATCGAAATTATAGAGTTTTTCCGCATCCGACGTTCCCGCCCAGCTGGCGCCGGGCTCGTCCCAGTCCGGCCTCAGCGCCATGTCGAGGTAATAGACCTGGCCAGGGCAGACGACCATCTCGTAGCCGCGTTCGGCAAGTTCGGCCGAGACTTCGACATTGCGCCAGCTGCAGAGATAGCTCTTCGCTTTGTCGATGACATCGCCGTGGGCCGCCTCTTCCCAGCCGCCGGTGATGCAGCCCTTGCTCGCCAGGAAGCGCTGGACCCGCTCCAGGAATTCCGCCTGCAGGATGGCCGCACCCGAGCCGTGGATATCGTCGGCGCCATGGGTATTGGTCACGACGTTCAGCCGCTTGGCATGGGCGTCGGCAACCGCGTCGCCGGCGACAGCGCGCAGCCGTTCGAGCGCTGCCGGCGAGCCGGACCACGCGCCGAGCGGCACTTCGTCGGCGCCGAGATGGATTGTCTTGAATGGAAAGAGCTCGATGAGTTCGGTCAGGATGGTCTCGACGATCTCGTAGGTCTTCTCGAGGGCGGGATTGATGCAGTTGTCGGGAAAGCCCTGAACCGAATAATAGCTGCCGACCTCGGCCGGATCGCGCAGTTCGGGTATCGCCTGCTGCATGGCGTAGCAATGGCCGGGCATGTCGATCTCCGGCACGATCTCGACGCCGAAGCTCTTTGCCTCAGCCACAATCTCCCGGATGACCGATTTGGGATAGTAGCCGCCTGTGCGGGCCGGGCTCGAACCGAGGAGTGGCGGCACCGCAAGGCCGTGGCCGCGCCAGGCGCCGACCGCGGTCAGCGCCGGATAGGCGTCGATCTCGACGCGCCAGGCCTCGTCGTCGGAAAGGTGCCAGTGGAAGCGGTTGAGCTTGTTCCAGGCAAGCACCGCGATCAGCTTCTTGACCTCGGCCGCGCCGTAGAACTGGCGGGCGACATCGAGATGCAGTCCGCGCCAGCCCATCGCCGGCTCGTCGACGATCTCGCCGGATGCCGGAAACTGGAAGACGCCGGGATGCAGCCTTGCACCGCGCCAAATCTGGCCGAGGGTGACGAGGCCGTAGAGAAAGCCGGTCCGGCTGCTCGCCTCGACCGTCAGCCTCTCCTCGTCAAAGCTCAGCCGATAGGCCTCGGGGGCGAAGCCGGCGGCATCCTTCAGGGCGACGGGCACGGCACCTTCCGCTTCGGTGCGCACGATGCCTTCGACGGCGAAGAGATGGTCCACCAGTGCCGCGAAGCTCTGCGCTGCCGCCTCCCCTTCGGCGCTCTGCGCCCGCGTGGCAAAACCGGCCGGCAATGGACGGCGCGCGGCGACCGCCACATGGTTCGGCCAGGGAATGATCGACACCTGAACCGGCGCATTGACGGGAACCGGATAGATCTCGGCGCCCCGCTTCAGGGCCGCGTTGCTGACCGAAGAGCGCGTCGGCTCGATGCCGAGCACGATGGTGCCGCCGTCGGAAAGCGCGAGATAGGCGCTTGTCGCGCCGTCCGTCCAATGGCGGAACTGCCAGCTCAGCGCGTAGACCGAGATCGTCCAGGTCTCGCCGGCGGCGAGAACGAAATCGGCCGGGGGCTGGAATTCGGTGAAATTGGAGAGCCGCTTTGAGACCGTGGCGCCTTCGACCCGTCCGGCCGGATCGACCCGGCCCGGACCGCTGATGCAAAGCGAGAAGCCCGAAATCGGCGCGCTGCCGAGGTTCTTGAGACGCAGAACATAGGAGAACTCCTTGCCGTCGGCCGGCGGGTTCCAAAGGGTTTCAAGCCGCAGGGTTTTCGGTCGCGGTGTGGACATGGTCACTCTTTCCTTTTGAACATTGGCCTCTTGAGAAGCGGGCTTTTGAAAATCAGCTCTTGGGCAGTCTGGCATTGGAAACGCCGAGCGCGCGGATGAAGTGGTTGGGGCCGACCTGCTCGATGTCAGCCGATTCAGGGCGGCTCAGCGACCGCACCTTTTCCGCCTGTTCGAGGAAACGCGCGCTTCCGCCGGTCACGAACGGCCTGCTGCCGTCCGGAACGGCGGACAGCAGCAGCCTGGTATAGGGATGGCGCGGGTCGGAAAGAACGCTTTCGGTGTCGCCCCATTCGACCATCCGGCCGGCAAACATCACGACAATCTCCTCGGCCACATGCGCCGCCGTTGCGATATCGTGGGTGATATAGAGCATGGCGAGATCGTTTTCCCGTTTCACCCTGGCGAGCAGATCGAGAATATCCTTGCGGATGGAAACGTCGAGCATCGAGGTCGGCTCGTCAGCGACCAGCACGCTCGGTGCGACGGCTAACGCCCGGGCGATGTTGACACGCTGGCGTTGCCCGCCCGAAAGTTCATGCGGGAATTTCTGCCGGGTCACTTCGGGTTCCAGCCCGACGCTTGCGAGCAGCCGGGTAATCTCCTGGGCGAGATCGGCCTTCACGCCGCTCTGCCGATGCAGTTGCAGCGGCCGCGCCAGATGATGGCTGACGGTGAAGGCCGGGTTGAGCGACGAGAATGGATCCTGGAAGACCATCTGCACTTCCCGGCGGTAACTGCGTTCAGCCCCAGCCTCGCCGCGGGCGGTCAGCTCCTGCCCGCGGAAAAACAGCCTGCCGCCGGTCGGCTTGTCCAGCCGCGCGATGATGCGGGCACAGGTCGTCTTGCCGCAGCCGGATTCGCCGACGAGCGCCAATGCCCGGCCGGGAAAAAGCGAGAAGGACACGCCTTTCAGCGCCCGCACCGGGCCGAAATCGCGCTTGATATCCTCGAGCCGGATCACCGCTTCGGCGATAACGGGATCTGCCTCCGCTTTCATGCCACGACTCCCGATAGATGCCGATTGTCCGGAAGCTGCGGAATGGCATTCCATAGCTTCTGCGTATATTCGTGCTTCGGCGCATGAGCGACCTGGCTGACATCGCCCACTTCGACGAGCTCGCCCTTCAGCATGACGCCGATGCGCCGGCAGAGCTGTGCCATCAGATGCAGGTCGTGGGTGATGAAGAGCACGGAGAAGCCGTAGCTGCGCTGCAGGTCGACGACCTGTTCGAGGATTTCCCGCTGCACGACGACGTCGAGCGCCGTCGTCGGCTCGTCCATGATGATCAGTTCCGGTCTCAGCGCTAGGCAGATCGCGATGACGATGCGCTGGCGCATGCCGCCGGAGAACTGGTGCGGGTAATCGCCGAGGCGATGGGTGGAAATGCCGACGAGGCGGAACATCTCCTCGGCCCGTGCCCGGGATTCCGCCTGCGAGCAGCCGGTATGCCGGCGCAGAACGTCGTGGAACTGCGCCTCGACCCGCATCAGCGGATTGAGCGAATTCATCGCGCTCTGGAAGACCATTCCGATGCGCTTCCAGCGGATTGTCTGCAACTCGCGTTCCGGCAGCTTCAAAAGATCCTGCCCGGTGAGCCGGATGCTGCCGCCGCTGATCCAGGCGGGCGCCTTGGAAAGACGGGTGATGGCATAGGCGATCGTGCTCTTGCCGCAGCCGGATTCACCGGCAAGCCCGAAGATCTCGCCGCGGCCGATGGTGAAGGAGACGTCCTTCACGGCGCGGAATTCTCCCTTGTCGACGAGGTAATCGACATTGAGTTTTTCGACTTCCAGAAGATTGTCGCTCATCGGCCAAGCTCCAGTTCCCTGTTGCGGGCGCGGTTGAGGCGGAACCAGCGGCTCAGCGCCGGGCCGGAGCGGAGCTGCGGATTGGCGATCTCGTCGAAGGTGAAATTCAACAGCGCAAGGCCAAGGCCGGTCAGGGCGATGCCAAGTGCGGGCACCCCGATGTCCCACCAGGCGCCGACCATGATCGCGGAGGAATTCTGGGCGTTGTAGAGCATCGTGCCCCAGGAAACTTTCAGCGGATCGCCGAAGCCGAGATATTCGAGCGTCGTCTGGGCAACGATGGCGTAGATGATGCTGCCGACGAGGTTGATGCCGATCAGCGTCGTCAGGTTCGGCAGGATCTCCACGAAGATGATGCGCCAGGCCGGCTCGCCGATCATCTTCGAAGCGGTGACGAAATCGCGATTGCGCAGCGCCATCGTCTGCGACCGGGTCATGCGGGCGCCCCAGGGCCAGGAGGTCAGCGCGATGATCGCCATGATCGTCATCGGCCCCACCGTGCCGGCGAAGGAGGCGAGCAGGATCAGAAGCGGCATGTTCGGGATGACGAGCACGGCATTGGTCGCAAGGTCGAGACAGGCATCCGTTCTGCCTCCGGCATAACCGGCGACCAGCCCGATCGCCGTACCGAGAACGGTGATGGCAGTGCCGGTGGCAAAGCCGACGGAAAGGGAGCTGCGGGCGCCCCAGACGAATTGGCGATAGACGTCCCGCCCCATTTTGGTGGTGCCGAGAACATGTTCGATCGACGGCGGCTGATGCGAGCGTCCGACACGCGCTCCGGGCTCTCCGGGAGCGACGAGCGGCGCAAACAGCGCCATCAGCCACAGGGCGGCGATGATGATCAGGCCGGCGAGCGCCTTCTTCTGCTTGAGGATCGGCCACAGCGTAAAGCTCATCACGCCGCCTCCCGCAATCTCGGATCGACAAAGCCGTAGATGATGTCGACGAGGAAGTTGGCGCCAAGGGTCGCAAGCGTCATCAGCAGCAGCTGCCCTTGGATAACAGGGTAATCGCGGGCGATGCTCGCGGTATAGAGCGTCAGCCCCAGGCCGGGATAGTTGAAGACGATCTCCGTGACGATCGAGCCGCCGAAGACGGCGCCGAGCATCAGCGCCAGATTGGTCAGAACAGGAAGCATCGCATTGCGCGCGCCATAGCCGAACATCACGGTGAGGTGGCTAAGCCCCTTGGCGCGGCCCATGGTCACATAATCCTCGCCGAGCACCGAGATCATCGACGATCGCATCGTCGTCTGGAACTCGCCGATCAGAAACGGCGAAAGCGTCAGCACCGGCAGGATCGCATGGGCGAAAACGCTGCCGATAAAGGTGAAATTGAAGGCGGGATCGAGATTGGGGTCGTAGGCATAGCCCACTGGAAACCAGCGCAGCGAGACCGCGAAGACGAAAAGCGTCGTCAGCGCCACGATGACCGGCGGCACCGAAATCATGATCACCGAGAGCGGCGAGACGATCGTGTCGAAACGCCCGCCGCGGCGCCAGGCCGACACGGCGCCGAGCACGACACCGACACAGAGGGAAAAGACAATCGCTGTGGTGACAAGGAAGATGGTCCAGAGCGTCGAGCGGCCGAGCACCTGGACGACGGTCTGGGGGTAATATTTCACGGAGACGCCGAGATCGAGGGTCACGAGCCCCTTCAGATAATCGACGAATTGCCAAAGCATCGGCTGGTCGACCGCGCCGAAGCGCGCCTTGATCGCCTCGACGGCCGCCGGCGTTGCCCGCGGACCGAGCTGGGCAACCATGGCATCGACCGGGCTCCCCGGCATCAGCCGGGGAAGGATGAAGTTCACCACGATGGCAAAGGCCAGCGCGACCGCATAGACGCCGAGGCGCCGGCTCGAAATGCGCATTTCAGTCCCTCGCTGGGTTTAGCTGACCGGCTTGAGACGCAGCAGATGCATCAGGCGCATGCGGTTGTTGTCGTGATCCTCGGGATTCATCACCGGATCCTTATCTGTGACCCAGCCGGTGAAGCGCTTGCTGGAGAACTGATACCAGGTCGGCCCGTTGAAGACGGGCACGACGGGGAAGTCGTCGGCGATCAGCAGCTGAATGTCGTTGAAGATCTTCTTGTGGTCGTCGTCCGACGTCGCCTGCAGGTATTGATCGAAAAGCGTGTCCAGTTTCGGGTTCGAATAACGCGAGGGGGCGCCGGTGATGCGTCCGCCATAGGGAGTCGACAGGCTCTGGTAGTAGCCGCGGAACGGCGTTGCGCCGTCGGCGCGGGAGTTCATGACGACCTCGAAGCTGCCGTCGATGATCTCTTTGCGCCATTGTTCATATTCAGGCGTGGCGACCGACGCATTGATGCCGGCGGCGCGCAGGCCTTCGACCGCGATCTGGACCGCATCGATCCAGTCCGTCCAGCCGTTCGGAACAATGATCGGGAAGGCGATCGGCTTGCCGCTCGGCGTCGTGCGGAAGCCGTCAGCACCCTTCTTGTAGCCAGCATCGTCGAGAATCTTACCGGCCTTCTCGGTGTCGAAGCCCATGAAGGCGTCCTTGCCGCCCTCGGCATCCTTGTTGCGCCAGCTTTCGAAGCGCGGCGGCAGGCCGGTCGCATGCTCGTTGACGACGGGATAGCCGAAGCCGGCAATATCGACCATGGACTTGCGATCCATGGCGAGGCTGAAGGCATGGCGGAAGTTCAGGTCCTTATAGGCTTCGAGGTTGCCTTCATTGCCGCTCTTGAAGTTCATCTGGAAAGCGACGGTTTCGGCCGGCGGCTGCCAATAGCCGTTATGGTCGGCATCGAGTGAGACGAAGGTCTTGTCGATCTGTGGAATGAAGGATCCGATCCAGTCCATATTGCCCTCCGGCAGGATGGCGAGCATCTGGTCGTTGCCGGAGATCTGCGGCAGTCTCAAGCAATCGACATGCAGCGAGGCGGCATCCCAATAGTTCGGGTTGCGGCACTGCTCGTAGACCTGCGGCGTGAAGCGGCGCAGCTCGGTCATCGGGCCGGAACCGACCGGCTTCTCGTTCTTGAAGGCAACAGGATCGGAAACGTCCTTCCAGATATGCTCGGGAACGATCGCGAGGTCCGCCAGCGTTTCCGGGAAATCGGAGTTGACGGCCTTGAGATCGATCTTCACCTCGGTCGCCGACGGCGTCTCGACGGAGGCGACGGTCTCGCCGACGCCGACCGTGTCGAGGGCGGCGTTCTTCAGCATCAGGTCGATGGTATATTTCACATCGGCCGAGGTCAGCGGCTGGCCGTCGGACCATTTCACACCGGGTCGCAGGGTGTAGGTGACCGATTTCATGTCCTCGGAGAATTTATAGCCGGTCGCCAGACGGAAGACCGGCTTGCCGCCATCCTCGGCATTGAAGATGACCAGCGGCTCGTAGATGAAATCCATCGTGCTCTGCCGGCGGCCGGCAAGATCGAACGGATTGAAATTTTGAACCCAGCTGGTCTGCTCCTCGATGTGCATCGTCAGCACCGATTCAGCGGCCGCACTGCCCGCCCCGAAAGCGACGAGCGCCGTCAGCGCGGTTGCCGCTGCCCAGCCGGCGTGCACGGAAATGTTGTGAAACATGCGTTTGCTCGATCTCATTCGAACGTTCCCCTCGTTATCTATTTTTGGAGTCAATCAAATTGATTTAATATTGATAGTCAGTTTCCCGCCTTTGCGTCAATTGCCGATCTCAAATTTTTGCAGGCGGCAGCCTGAGCCGTTTTCGCAGGCATTGAGAGGCGCAATTTCATGGTGAAAAAAAACAAGGGCCGGGCTCGCCGCGTTAACCATTAAGGTACTTTTAAGTACGATAATTAATCCAACGATGGCGAATTGATCGGAAACTCCAGGTCGATAAGCATGAGGCTGCTCGCCACGGCCGGGATGTTTCCCGGGTTTCACCATATGCAACCACCGAAACAGGCGAATTTCCGATGACGAGCATCAATACCAACAACTCCGCGATGGCTGCCCTTCAGACGCTGCGCAGCATCAATTCCAATCTCGAAACGACACAGAACAGCGTCTCCACGGGCTATCGGGTCGATACTGCATCCGACAATGCCGCCTACTGGTCGATCGCCACCACGATGCGCTCTGACAACAAGGCGCTGTCTGCTGTCTCCGATGCGCTCGGCCTCGGTGCGGCAAAGGTCGATACGGCTTACACGGCAATGGACAGCGCGATCGACGTCGTCGACGAGATCAAAGCCAAGCTGGTGGCAGCGACCGAAGACGGTGTCGACAAATCAAAGGTCCAGGAAGAAATCAGCCAGTTGCAAGAGCAGCTGATGAGCATTGCCCAGTCGGCGTCGTTCTCGGGCGAGAACTGGGTCGCCGGTGCCGACGGCACGAAGAACGTCGTATCCTCCTTCGTTCGCGACGGCTCCGGCGCCGTTTCCGTCAAGATGACGGATTACGTTCTGGATACCAGCTCCGCCGGCAATGTGCTGTTCGGCATGAGCAGCGGTTCGATCGAAACCTCGACGGGTATCCTCGGAACGGCCGATGCAAACGGCGATTCCGTCTACTCGCTCGACATTACCAACTTTACCACCGGTCAGATCCAGTCGGCGCTGTCGACCATCGAATCGGCGCTGTCGGCGATGACATCGGCCGGTGCACAACTGGGTTCGATCTCGACACGCATCGATCTGCAGGAAGACTTCGTCGGAGCGCTGTCGGATTCGATCGACTCGGGCGTCGGCCGGCTGGTCGATGCCGATATGGAGGAGGAATCGAGCAAGCTGTCCGCCCTGCAGACGCAACAGCAGCTGGCGATCCAGTCGCTGTCGATCGCCAATTCCTCGTCGCAGAACATCCTGTCGCTCTTCCGCGGCTAATCGCAATCAAAGACGCAAAGGGAGCCCGGCGCATAAAACGCCCGGCTCACCCCGCCGATCAACGATCGAGCCTGGCCTTCCCGGTCAGGCTCGATCGCATTTGGGACCCCTCTTGCCCCGACATGCCGGTTGACATGTCGATCGTCTCCACAGCAAACATGATCGATCTTCTCAACCGCGGCAGAATTGCCGCGCGCGCGGGACCATCGCATGGAACGAGTTGAGCCTGCCCATCCCGATGCAAGGCCCGCCATCGTCTGGCTCGGCTTCCTCGCCATGTGCATCGGCATGTTCATGGCGATCCTCGACGTTCAGGTGGTGGCGACGTCGCTGCCGACCATCCAGTCGGCGCTGGGTATCGATCCGGATCAGATGAGTTGGATACAGACGGCCTATCTGATTGCCGAGGTGGTGGCGATCCCGCTCACCGGCCT
The DNA here is from genome assembly GCF_022354505.1 of Rhizobium sp. C104. NCBI lineage: Bacteria > Pseudomonadati > Pseudomonadota > Alphaproteobacteria > Hyphomicrobiales > Rhizobiaceae > Rhizobium > Rhizobium sp. C104. Next base: position 310,211 of record NZ_CP092350.1, read on the forward strand.
GCTGACGCGGCTTCTGACCATGCGGTGGCTGTTCGTTAGCGCCATCGGCCTATTCGTGACGGCTTCCGCCGGCTGCGCGGCCAGCGGCAGCTTCGGCGAGCTGGTCGCCTGGCGGGTGCTGCAGGGTTTTTCCGGCGGAACCCTGATCCCCTCGGTGTTTTCGGCCGTTTTCATCCTGTTCCCGAACGAGCGGCAGGCGCTGGCGACGACGATTGCCGGCGTACTGGCGGTGCTGGCGCCAACGGTCGGGCCGATCGTCGGCGGGTGGCTGACCGAGACCTATTCCTGGCATTGGCTGTTCCTGATCAACATCCTTCCGGGCATTGCCTCGGCAATCCTGGCGGCATTCTTCCTGCCGCGGCAGCCGGCCGACCCGTCCGAACTCAGGCATCTCGACGGTCTGTCGCTTCTCCTGATGGCGACCGCGCTGACGACGCTGGAACTCAGCCTGAAAGAGGCGCCGACCAGCGGCTGGACCTCGGCCTATGTGCTGAGCCTGCTGGCGATCTGTCTTGTCTCGGGCGGTGTGTTCATCGCTCGCACGCTCAGCCGGCGCTGGCCGATTGTCGATCTCGGCAATTTCGCCGATCGCAATTTTCTCGTCGGCTCGACCTTAAGCTTCGTGCTCGGCATCGGCCTGTTCGGCTCGGTCTATCTGATGCCGGTGTTTCTCGCTTTCGTCAGAGGCCACGACGCGCTCGAAATCGGCATGACGATGCTGGTCACCGGCATCGCCCAGCTGGTGACGGCGCCGATCGCGGTCGCGCTGGAGAAGCGCATGGATGCACGACTGCTGTCGGCCGCCGGTTTCGCGCTGTTTGCGATCGGCGTCGGCATGAGCGCCTTTCAGGATCCGCGTTCGGATTACGATGCGATGTTCTGGCCGCAGATCGTGCGCGGCGTCGCCATCATGTTCTGCCTGCTGCCGCCGACGCGGCTGGCGCTCGGCACGCTGCCGGCCGATCGCATTCCCGATGCGAGCGGGCTTTTCAATCTGATGCGCAATCTCGGCGGCGCCATCGGCATCGCGCTGATCGACACTATCATCTACACGCGCTCCGAACCGCTGGGCCAAGGCCTCTGGGCGCGTCTGCAGGCCGGCGACATCGATGCCGCCACATTCATCGGCGCACCTCTTCAGGCCATATCGGGCCACAAGGGGGAATTCGATGCGGATACCGCGGCGCTGCTTGATCCGCTGGTCCAGACCGCGGCCAGCGTCCAGGCGATCAACGAAGCCTGGATGGTCGTCGCCATCCTCACCGGCTGCGCCCTGCTCTGCGTGCCCTTCGCCAGGCGGCCGGCGTCAACGTGACACATGGCGATATGTTGCCGATCGGTCGGCCGCCGGTAAGATTTCTCTCAATCTTTTTGCGTCATCCTTCGATTCCCCTCTGATCAATCGACGAGATCTCAATGGCCCCGAACCTTGACCGCAGCTTTCAAATGCCCCGACGCGAAGATCTCGGCCTGTTTACGATCAGCAACGGCTCCGGCCTGTCGATATCGGCGCTGCCGAACGGCACGCTGTTTGCCATCGAATATGCCGACGACAAGGGCTCGGTGCAGATCAATCAGATCCAGGGTTCGCCGCTCATCGGCGGCATCGGCCGCCTTTATCTGCGCCTCGGCGGCGCTCGGCCTGATGTCGTCGAGATTGTCGGCCCGCGTGCCAATGGCAGCTTCGGATACGATGCGACGAGCTTCTCTTGGAACGGCAAGACAGGCGATATCGGTTATGACGTCCGGCTCGAACTCCATCCCTCCGAAACGGCATGGTTCTGGCGCACCTCCCTCCGGCATCCGGAAAAGAAAACCCTGCCGGCGGATCTGGTGCTGATCCAGGATGTCGGCCTTGGTGATCGCGGCTTCCTAATGAACAGCGAAGCCTATGCCTCGCAATATGTCGATCATCATATCGCCGATCATCCGGCATTCGGGCCCGTGGTGATGAACCGGCAAAATCTCCAACAGGGTGGCGCCCGCAGTCCCTGGCTCGCCCAGGGCTGCCTCGACGGGACGGCGGCCTATGCCACGGATGCAATCCAGCTGGTGCAGGCGAAAGACCGCCTCGGCGATCGGCTGGTCGGCCCCTTCGGCGCCAGCCTGCCGAGCGAGCGGCGGCAGCAGGAAACGGCCTGCCCGGCCATTCAATCGAAACCGCTCACCATTTCCGCAAGCGGTGCTGGTGCGACGTTCTTTGCGGTGTTTGCCGCCGATCATCCCGAGGCGTCGAGCGATGCCGATCTTGCGCGGCTCGACGGGCTTGCAGCTGCGGAAAGAGTTGCCGCCGGTCTCGAAGAGGTGACGCCGGTCCGCAGCCTGTTGCAGGACGCGTCGCTGTTGGAGGTCGAAGCGCTCGACAAAAAGGCGATCGGCCGGCTCTATCCAGAGCGGAGCCTGGAAGAGCGCGCCGGCGGAAAGCTGCTGTCGTTCTTCACGCCGGACGGCGTCCTGAACCGCCACGTCGTGCTGCGCGAGAAAGAGCTTTTGGTGGCCCGCCGTCACGGCGCGATCGTCCGAAGCGGTGAGAATATGCTGCTCGACGATTCCACCCTTGCCGCCACCTGCTGGATGCAGGGCATTTTCGCCGCCCAGCTGACGATCGGCAATACCTCGTTCCACAAGCTCTTTTCTGTCTCCCGCGACCCCTATAACCTCACGCGCGCCAGCGGGCTGCGCATAATGGCGGATATCGGGGCGGGTTGGCAGTTGCTTGCGGTGCCGTCCGCATTCGAAATGGGGCTCAACGACTGCCGCTGGATCTACCAATGTTCGGAACGCACGATCACCGTTGCGGCGGTCGCCTCCGGCGAGGATGCGGCCATGCAATGGACCGTCTCCGTTGAGGGCAAGCCGTGCCGCTTCCTGGTGTTCGGTCATGTCGTCCTCGGCGAGCGCGAATATGACGCGGGCGGGCAGATCGCGGTCGATGCCGCACGCAAACGCATCGCCTTCCGGCCGGATCCGGCCTGGCTCTGGGGCGAGCGTTATCCCGATGCTGGCTATTGGCTGGTGAGTTCGACGCCAGATGCCATCGAGGAGATCGGCGGCGACGAACTGCTCTATACCGATGGCATTGCACGCCACGGCGCCTTCGTCGCTCTGCGCTCCCGGCCGACCCAGGGCTTCTCGTTCGCCGTGGTCGGCTCGATGACGAATGCTGAAGAAGCCGAGCGGCTGGCGCAGCGTTATGAGGCTGGCGTCACCGATGCAGCCATGCTCGTGCCGGCCTCGAAATTCTGGCGGAACGCCGTTCGTGGGTTGACGATCGATAGCCCTTCGCCGGACCTGGCCGCGCAGACGACGCTGCTGCCCTGGCTCGCGCATGACGCCATCGTGCATCTCAGCGTTCCGCACGGCCTCGAGCAATATACCGGTGCCGCCTGGGGCACACGCGACGCCTGTCAGGGGCCGATCGAATTCCTGCTCGCCTATGAGCATGACCGCGAAGCCAAGGAGGTGGTGAAAACGGTCTTCAGCGAGCAGTACCTTGAGAAGGGCGACTGGCCGCAATGGTTCATGCTGGAGCCCTATGCCAATATCCGGGCGGGCGACAGCCATGGCGACGTGATCGTCTGGCCGTTGAAGGCGCTCTGCGACTATATCGAAGCGACCGGCGATCTCGCCATTCTTGGCGAGAAGGTCTCCTGGCGCGACGAAAAGACCATGCAGAAGGCGCCGAAGGCCGACAGCATCGCGATCCATGTCGACAAGCTGCTCGATACCGTCCGCGGCCAGTTCATCCCGGGAACGCATCTGATCCGTTATGGCGAGGGGGACTGGAACGATTCCCTGCAGCCGGCCGATCCGCATCTGCGCGACTGGATGGTCAGCAGCTGGACCGTCGCCCTGCTTTACGAACAGATCGTCCGTTATTCCGCGATCCTGCGCCGACTCGGCCATGGGAAAAAGGCCAGAAATAACAAGGCAAAATCGCTGAGGAAAATCGCAACGGCGATGCGGCGGGATTTCAACCGCCATCTCGTGCGAGACGGTATCGTTGCCGGTTACGGCATTTTCGATCCCGCCCATGATGGGGTCGAATTGCTGCTGCACCCGAGCGACCGGCGCACCGGTCTCTCCTACTCGCTGATTGCGATGACGCAGGCGATGCTCGGCGGGCTGTTTTCGCCGGATCAGCGACGCGATCATATGAAGCTGATCGAAGAGCATCTGCTCTTCCCAGACGGCGTGCGGCTGATGGAGAAGCCGGCGACCTATGCCGGCGGTCCTGAGACGCTGTTTCGCCGGGCGGAATCCTCGTCCTTCTTCGGCCGCGAGATCGGGCTGATGTATGTGCATGCGCATCTGCGCTATTGCGAGACGCTTGCTTTGGACGGCGAGGCGGATGAACTCTGGAAGGCGATTTCCGTCGTCAACCCTATCGCGGTCACCACGGCCCTGCCGCAGGCGTCGTTGCGCCAGCGCAATACCTATTTCAGCAGCAGCGACGCGGCCTTCCATGACCGCTATGAGGCGGCGGCGCAATGGGCGCGGGTCAAGGCCGGAAAGGTCGCGGTCGACGGCGGCTGGCGCATCTATTCGAGCGGGCCCGGGCTCTATGCCAGGAGCTTCGTCGAAAATATCCTCGGCTTCAAACGACGCTTCGGCCGGCGCAGACGCAAACCGTTGCTGCCCGAGGCTCACGCTTCCGTCGAGCTGCGGACGGATCACGCAGGCTGGCGGCGGCTGATGAAGGCGAATCCAAAGGTCTAATACTTCAAGAGGAAGTGCTGGCGTCGCGCAGTTCTTCGAAGCGGGCGGCGCTCTTCGACAGGTGAGTTCGAATAGCGCGGCGGGCGGCGGCTTCCTCGCCGTCGCGGATCGCCGCGAATATCGCATGGTGCTCCCGGCGCATGCGGGCCGCATGGCGCTTGCGCTCGGCCGCCGTCATCTTGTCCAAGCGCGCCCATTGCCGCGGCACCATGAGGTCGCCGAACGTATCGAAGAGGCGGCCGTAATAGGAGTTCTGCGTCGCGACCAGGATCGACCGGTGGAAGGCGTAATCCTCCTGCGCGCCGTATCCGCCCTCCTCCAGCGCCTTGTCGAGCGCATCGAGCCGAGCCTGCATACGGGCGAGATCTTCAGGCGTGCGCCGCAGCGCGGCAAGACCGGCGGCTTCGTATTCGACCCCCATGCGCAGCTCCAGCACGCGAAGGATCTCGTCGATCGACTGCAGGTCGTTGGGAATGATCGAGAAGGATCGCGGGTTGGGATCGTTCGAAACGAAAGCTCCAAGCCCCTGCCGCGTGGTGATCAGGCCCTTGGCGCGCAGCGTGGCGAGCGCCTCGCGGACGATCGTCCGGCTGACGCCGGTCGTCCGCATGATCGCCTGTTCGGTCGGCAGACGCTGGCCGGGCTTCAGATCGCCGGACTCGATCTGCGCCATCAACGTATCGGCAAGGCCGCTGCGCAGGTTCGACGGCTGGCGAATGGTGTTGAAGACCGCGTTGTCCCTGTCCGTCATTTGTGTCGAATCCTGCCCTCGATGCGGCTGCGCTGGCCTCATGTCCTTTTGCTAACGCATGCCGGCAGGAAAGGCAAAACGACCTCGATCACGGCAGCTCTATGCGACCGCGCCGCGCGTTTCTTCAGAACTCGCGGCGCTTAGTACTTTGAATATGCAGCCGTCGTTCCGAGGCGGATCACCGCGCCAGCCAGCCGCCATCGACGGGCAGCACCGTTCCATGCACATAATCGGAGGCCGAGGATGCCAGGAAGACGGCGGCCCCCCAAGTTCGGCAGGCGTTCCCCAGCGCCCGGCCGGAATGCGCGAAAGAATCGCGGCGTTGCGGTCGGCATCCTCGCGCAGCGCCGTGGTGTTGTTGGTGACGAAGTAACCGGGGGCGATGGCGTTGACGTTGACGCCCTTGCCGGCCCATTCGCAGGCAAGCAGCTTGGTCAGTCCGGCAAGGCCGCTTTTCGAGGCGGTATAGGAGGGGATACGGATGCCGCCCTGGAAGGAGAGCAGCGAGGCGATATTGATGATCTTGCCCCGGCCCTTTTCGACCATGTGGCGGCCGGCCGCCTGCGACAGGAAGAAGGCCGTCTTCAGGTTGACGTCGATTACCGCGTCCCAGTCTTCCTCGGTGAAGTCGAGCGCATCGGCGCGTCGGATGATGCCGGCATTGTTGACGAGGATGTCGAGGCCGCCGAAGGTCTGGATGGCCTCGGCGACGATACCCTTGACCGGTTCGATGGTGCCGAGATCGGCCTTGACGACATGAAAGCGGCTTCCCGCCTGCTTCACCAGCGCCTCGGTTTCCTCCATCGAGGATCGCCCGACCGCGACGATCGAGGCGCCGGCCTCGGCAAACGCTGCCGCGATGGCCTGGCCGATGCCGGTATTGGCGCCGGTGACGACGGCAGTCCTGCCTGTGAGGTCGAAGGGATTTGCCACGGCGCTCACCTCAGATCCGCAATGGCGATGTGATCCATGTCGGTGAAGCTCTTATTGTCGCCTGCCATTGCCCAGATGAAGCTGTAATTCTTGGTGCCGGCGCCGGAATGGATCGACCAGGGCGGCGAGATGACCGCCTGCTCGTTGGCGACCAGCATATGCCGGGTCTGCTGCGGCTCGCCCATGAAATGGAAAACGCGCTGCTCGGCTTCCAGATCGAAATAGAGATAGGCTTCCATGCGGCGGTCATGCGTATGGGCCGGCATGGTATTCCAGACGCTTCCGGCTTCGATCATGGTGAAGCCGAGGGTGAGCTGGCAGGACTGGCAAACCTCGGGATGGATGAACTGGTAGATCGACCGCTTGTTGGCCGTCGCGGCGTCGCCGGGTGTCAGGTGGCGGGCCTTTTCGCGGGTGAGCAATACCGTCGGATGTGTCTGATGAGCCGGCGTCGAGACCAGATAGAACTTGGCCGGATTGGCGGCATCCACGCTCTCGAACCGCACGTCCTTGGCGCCCTTGCCGGCATAGAGGCAATCATATTTGGCAAGATCGTAGCTCGTGCCGTCGACGATGATGCGGCCGGCGCCGCCGATGTTCAGCGCGCCGAGTTCACGCTCGGCGAGAAAGGTTTCCTGGCCGATCGCCGTCGGCGCCGTCAGCGGCAATCCATCCGCCAGCGGTGTGGCGCCGCCGATGACCATGCGGTCGTAATGGGAATAAGTCAGCCGGATCTCGCCGCCCGCAAAGACGGTTTCCACCAGAAAGTGACGCCGCAGCGTCTCGGTGTCGTAATTGCGCACGGCCTCGGGATGGGAGGCGTGCCTCACGTCGATCTGCATGTCAAAATTCCTTCAGTTTCGTTGTCGTCAAGCGTCGTGCTCCAGCGAAGCCGGATCCGTTCGGCGATCCGTTTCGCTCGGAAGTGAACCGAATGGTTACATAGTTGTACGACAAATTCGGAGTCAATATGTTTCTGCAGCACGCAGCCACAACCGGCGGCGATCTCGGAAATCACCAGCAAAATCAGGGATAAACAGGAAAGAGCCACCATCGCCCGATAACGGATGGCGAGCCGCGGTTTTCGGCGCTTTTGACCAAAAACGAAAAAGCCTGCCGCGGGAGGAGGTGCGGCAGGCTTTCGAAAAAAACCGAACGACAGCTGGGAGGAGGAGTGCTGCCGTTCCCGCAGACGACCCTGGGAGGAGGATGGGGCGCCTGCATCTCGAAGGGATGCGGGAGGAGGTGCATCGCTTCGATAGGAATAATCATACTTATTTCTTGCTCAGTTGGTAGGCATTTCTTTGCAGGGCAGCTATGCGTTATGCGAAAAGCGGGCGGCTTGATCACGCGGTCCAGGCCCGACTGAAGCACAAAAGCAAAGCGCCCGCTTCTGAAGAAAGCAGGCGCCGGCCAAACTCTTAATAAATGCTCAGTCTACAGGCCGTTAGCGGGCGATGGCAGCGCGCGCGACGTTGCGGATGTCGCCGCGGCCGATGCCGAGGTCGTCCAGTTCGCGCGTGGACATACGGCCCAGTTCAGCGACCGTCTGACGGTACTTGCGCCAGTTATTGAAAGAGCGTGCTACGTTCATGATGATCCCCTTTCCGCGGGCTTTCGAAGCCTAGCTGCCAGTCCTTGGCGCTTCGTTCGCTTCGATGAGAGGTATATAGTACGAGCCCTTCGATAGTTGCAGCGCCAATGCATCACTGCACCTATGCGACATTTGCATGGGTCGGCATATTTGGGTGTATTTTCGATCAGGGTCCGAACCGCTTCGCGGTCAGAGTTTGAAGCGGTCGAAGGCCGTCAGCCGCACGACTGGCGGCTCCGCCTCTTTCCACCGGTAAATTTCCGAGCGCAGATAGGAAAGCTCGTCGTCGAGATCGTCTTCGCCGACTTCGATCCACCAGGACTTCAGCCGGCCGTCGCTGCCATCCGACCAGCGATAACCCCTCGCCTTCAGATGGTCCTTCATCTCGAACGGGCTGTGTTCGGCGAAGATGCGAATACGCGAGCGCTGGCTGGCGCGGTAAAGCTCGGCGAACGGGCTTTCACCGTCGCCCTGCTCCCGATCGAGGATTTCCAGCAGCGCGTGGCAGTCGTCCACCGCGCGATGGCCGTCATGAAAATAACCGGCCTGGCCGACGAGATAGCCGAGCTTGGTGCCTTCGAAGCCGCGGGCGCTCCAGTCGATCTCCGACACCGAGCACGCCCAGGCCTTGCCGGCGAAAATCCTTGAGAAGGCCTCGCAGAACGGCCGGTCGAAACCGGCATTGTGGGCGATGATCAGATCGGCCGGCTCGATCAGGGCGCTCAACGGCCTTATATCGATGACCTGGCCTTCGACCATCGCATCGGTGATCCCCGTCAGCCGGGTAACCTCCGGCGGTATCGGCCGCGACGGCTGTTGCAGGCCGCCATAAATGCCGACGATATCGCCGATCGCGCCGTCATCGTCGAATGTGAAGGCGACGGCGCCGATTTCGATGATCTCGTCGTTGCGGTGGTTGAGACCTGTTGTTTCCGTATCGAGAATGACGCCAAGCCGCGAAAATTCCGGCCGTCTGACCGTTGCGATCGGCCGGGCTGTTAGTTTCCGCAGGACGCGGTAGTTGCCGCTTTCTTCAAGCGTACGCGCCATGTCCTCATCGGAACTGGCGGCCGGCTGCGACGTCGGCCGGCGCGAGGGAGCGCGCGCCCTGGCGACTGCCGGCGACGGCTTGGCAAACATGTCGAGTTGCGAATCTCTCTGCACGCTCATCGAACCTGTATGTCACGCAGACGCGGTTTAATCCATCGCGCGCGGCTCTATCCCCAGCCCTTGCCTTTCCTGGACATGCAAGCTTAGCTGAGCGCGAGCAGCCAAAGGAAAAGCCATGCCCGGTGACAATGGTACGAGTGTCGAACAGGACGTCGTCATCATCGGCGCCGGCGCCGGCGGCGTTGCCGCCGCCCGGCGTCTGCAGGCGATCCGTCCGGATCTGTCGATCCTGCTTCTGGAAGCCGGCGACCGTCTCGGCGGCAGGGCCTGGTCGGTCGGACTGCCGGGAGCATCCGACATCGCGCTCGATCTCGGCTGCGGCTGGCTGCACGGCGCGCGAACCAATGCCTGGACCGGTATTGCCGACGAGGTCGGATTGACGGTCGACCGCACACCGGCGCCCTGGAACGGCGGCCGGCGGCTGCAGCGCGACGATGCGGTAACCCAGGCCGCGCAACAGGCGATCGGCGCCTATTTCGACCGGCTCGACAGTCATGAAGGCGATGACACAAATCTGGCCGCGATGCTCGAACCCGGCAATTCCTGGAACGGCCAGATCCGGGCGATCGGCACCTATATCACCGGCGCCGAGCTGGAACGCTCGTCGATCGTCGACTACACGAGATACGACCCCGGCCCTGGCCCCGATTGGCGGGTGCGCGAGGGCTATGGAACATTGATCTCCCGTTACGGCAGGCCGGTGCCGGTAAGGCTTGGCGTCGAGGTCACGCGCATCGACCACCGCCATGCCCACCGTATCGACATGGAGACGAGCCAGGGTGGGCTCAGCGCCCGTGCGGTGCTGGTGACTGTTTCCACCAATGTCCTTGCCGCCGGCAAGATCGCCTTCGACCCTCCCTTGCCTGAGAAGATCGAGGCGGCGGCGCGCCTGCCGCTCGGGCTCGCCGACAAGCTCTTCCTCGGGCTTGCAACACCGGAGGCGCTGCCGGCCGATACCCATATGCTCGGCTCCATCAGCCGTGCTGCCACCGGCACCTATCAACTCCGGCCGCTCGGCGCTCCTGTCGTCGAGGCTTATTTTGCCGGCGACCTCGCCCATGATCTCGAGCGTGAGGGCAGCGAGGCCGCCTTTTCCTTCGCCGGGGATGAACTGGCGGCACAATTCGGCGCAGATATCCGCAAGCAATTGTCGGTGGCGGCGATCTCGGCCTGGGCCGCGGCACCCCATATCGGCGGCTCCTATTCCTATGCCGAGCCGGGCGCCTCCGATCTGCGCGGGGTCCTCGCAGCACCGCATGATGAACGGATCTTCTTTGCCGGCGAAGCCTGTTCGCGTTCGCGTTATTCGACGGCGCACGGCGCCTACGAGACCGGCGTTGCCGCAGCCGATTTGATCGCCGGTTCGTTTTCGACAAAAGCGTAAGCCGCAGTCCGCGACGGCCTGCGGGAATATCTTTTCCCACTTGTGGGACGGGCGGGATTGGTTATGCTGCCCTCGCCCCTGCGCCAGATTGAGCCCAGGGCGCCAGACGTCATCCGGCGGCAAGCGGCCGCCTCAAGCTCGATATTGTCATTAGATTGCGGAAGCCCCGGCTTCTACCCAAGGCGATTTTGCGCGTCGGCTGCGGGCATCCGCATGAGGAGGAAGAAATGGATTATCGCAAGCTCGGTCCCAGCGGGACCGTCGTCACCGCCTATTGCCTGGGCACCATGACCTTCGGCGCGGAGGCCGACGAAGCGTCCTCGCACAAGCTGCTCGACGATTATTTCGCCTGGGGCGGCAATTTCATCGATACCGCCGATGTCTATAGTGCCGGCAAGTCGGAAGAGATCATCGGACGCTGGTTGAAGGCCCGACCGACCGAAGCCCGCCAGGCGCTCGTCGCCACTAAGGGCCGCTTTCCGATGGGCGACGGACCGAACGATATCGGCCTGTCTCGCCGGCATCTCGGCCAGGCGCTCGACGATTCTCTGCGCCGCCTCGGCCTCGAGCAGATCGATCTCTACCAGATGCATGCCTGGGACGCGCTGACGCCGATCGAGGAGACGCTGCGCTTCCTTGACGATGCGGTTTCCTCAGGCAAGATCGGCTATTACGGCTTTTCCAACTATGTCGGCTGGCATATCGCCAAGGCCTCGGAGATCGCCAAGGCGCGCGGTTATACGCGCCCGGTGACGCTGCAGCCGCAATATAACCTGCTGGTGCGCGACATCGAGCTTGAAATCGTCGCCGCCTGCCAGGACGCCGGCATGGGGCTGTTGCCCTGGTCGCCGCTTGGCGGCGGCTGGCTGACCGGCAAATACAAGCGCGACGAGATGCCGACCGGCGCCACCCGTCTCGGCGAAAATCCCAATCGTGGCGGCGAATCCTATGCGCCGCGCAATGCGATGGAACGAACCTGGGCGATCATCGCCGTTGTCGAGGAAATCGCTAAGGCGCACGGCGTCAGCATGGCGCAGGTGGCGCTCGCCTGGACGGCGGCACAGCCGGCAATCACCTCGGTGATCCTCGGCGCCCGCACGCCGGAGCAACTGGCCGACAATCTCGGCGCCATGAAGCTCAAGCTCTCCGATGATGACATGACGAGGCTCAACGAGGTCAGCGCCCCGCGGCCCTTCGACTATCCCTATGGCAAGGGCGGCATCAACCAGCGCCATCGCAAAATTGAAGGCGGCCGCTGAGCTTCGGTCCATAAGCAACAAGCTGTCTCAGATCTGCAGCCACCAACGCAAAAAGCCGCCATGTTTTTTCATGGCGGCTTTTCTGCTTGGGAGACGATTTAGGCCGGAAGCTGGAAGATCACGTTGGCGATCAGGACGATTGCCAGGCCGCCGGCGAGTGCCAGATAGGGCAGCATGCCGGCTTTCTTGACGCCGAGATCCTGGCCGACGAGGCCGAGATCCTCCATTGCGCCTGCCGGGAATTTGCCGCCGTCGCGCACATAGTGGCGATAGGCGAAGACCGGCAGGATCAAGGCGGCGAAGATGAAGCCGACCCAGAGTGCGTTGGAATAACCCCAGACCTTGGCGCCGGCGCCGAGGAACAGCGCGTTGACGAAGGCAAGCACGGTGTTGAGGCCGATCAGCCAGGTCGGCGCCTTCCATGGGCGTTCGATATGGCCGGAATCCATCCGGTGGATCCAGCCGGAATTGAGGTTCAGGAAGTTGAAGATGATGTAGCCGACATTCGAGACGGCGAGCACGAAGAAGTAACCGCCGGTATCCGAGGCGATGGCCAGCAGGAAGAGGTTGAAGGCGAAATCGGTCCACATCGCCCGTGTCGGCGCACCGTTTTCGTTGACGTGGTCGAGATATTTCGGCAGCCACCCGTCCTTCGAGCCCTGGTAGAGCGTGCGCGAGGAACCGGCCATCGCCGTCATGATGGCGAGGAAGAGCGCCATGATCATCAGCACGACGAGCAGCTGGGTGATCACCCGGCCGGCGCCGATCAGGCCGCCGAGCGCTTCGGCAACGCCGGTGCCGTCGACGATGCCGGGCGCGAGCATGCCCGCATGACCGAGAACGCCCTGGAAGGCGAAGGGCACGAGGAAGAAGAACAGGCAGCAGGCAAGGCCGGAATAGAAGATCGCCTTGAAAGTGTCGGTCTTCGGGTTTTTGAGTTCGCGGGTGTAGCAGACGGCGGTCTCGAAGCCGTAGGTCGACCAGGCGGCGATATAGAGGCCGCCGAGGAAGAGCGTCCAGCCGCCGTTGCTCCAGCTGCCGTCGGCGCCGGAATAGGCGGCCGTCGGCGGCACGAGGCCGGTGACGTTGGCGGCAAGGATATGGCCGCTGACGATCGGGTAGAGGCCGATGATGAGCAGCGGCACCAGCACGATGATCGCCAGCCACTTCTGCACGCTGGCGGTTTCGGAGATGCCACGATGCTGGATCGCGAAGATGATCAGCATCAGGATGCCGCCGATGAAGAAGGTGGCATTGACGTTGGCGGTGGCGAGGAAGGGAATGCTGAAGCTGACGAGCGACCAGCTGCGGATCCACGGCGTCAGCGCGGCGACGCCGTCGGTGCTCAGCAACGCCTTGACGGCGTCATCGGGCGTCGTGCCGGCATGGGCAGCAATATATTCGGCGACGCGGGGGCTATCGGCCGCGATGGACGCGGCATGCGCGGAGATCCAGTCGAGGACCATCTGCGAATCTGCCGCCGGAATCGGGAAGAATGCATTGAGAATATAACCGGCGGCGATGGCGCAGCCGAGCGACAGCACGGGCGACCAGGCAAACCAGTTGCACCAGACCGACAGCGGCGCGATGAACTTCGAATAACGCAGCCATGCAGTGGCGCCATAGACCGAGGCGCCGCCGGATTTGTTGGCGAACATGCCGGCGATTTCGGCGTAGGTGAAGGATTGCAGGAAACCCATCACCATCGAAATGATCCAGACGACGAAGGCGAGCTTGCCCGTCGTGCCTGCAATGCCGCCGATGGAGAAGAGAACGAGCGGTGGCACGCCCGCCGCCACCCAGAATGCGCCCTTCCAGTCGAGCGCGCGTACAAGCTTACCTTCGGTGCCGGATGGAATCCCGGCCTCCACAACGTCTGTCATCGGTGAAATTCCCCATTCGATTTGTTCCCGGACGTATCTTTGTACGTCTCCCTGAACGTGTCTCCCTGACAGTCTCAAGCCCGCCCGGATGGTTTTGGCGATCCGTGTCCCGACGGATTCCCGAGTCTCGACCCTTTATGCATAGTGAAGATATTTTCTTTTTAGTCAACTCGACTTTACTTTCCCTCGCCATTTTGTAACCTGTATGGGTGGGCGCCGAGGGGCATCCCGATCCTCCCCAATGAGGGCAGAATGCGAGAACTTCATCCTGTTATGACGGGCCTGCGGCCCGCGGCTCCGAGCCTCGTGCGTTATCCCGGCATCCCTGCCCTGCCGGAGGGGACGGAACGCTACAGAGCAAAGGGCGGCGGATCGGTCGTCGTGCGTGTCGAGTCCGGAGATGGCGTCAGCGTTATCGACAGCGAGGGCGGACAGGTTTGCGAGATCTCCTTCCTCGATGAGAAAGGCCGTTTCCTGGCGGCAGGCCTCGGAACAACATTCAGCAATTCAGCCGACGGGATAAAGGCCATTCTTCAAGAAGAGGATGAAAGTGCCGCCCGCACGCGCGCAGCGCTTGAGCGGCGCGGCGCCGATCTTGCGGCGGCTGGAGCGCTCAGCATTTTCGGGACGGGATCGAGCCCGGGCAGCCGGGCGGATTTCACTGTTGCCATGAAGGGACTGCTGATCGTCGCAGCACCCGCCGGTGCGATGTCTCCGGAGGCGCAGGATACCGCGACGCCGATCGAGGTGAGGATCAAACGCAGCCTGCTGATCCGCGATTATGCCTCCGCCCTGCCGGAACCGGCCGCCGACCCCATCGAGGATATCCGCATCCGGGCGGCGACCGCCGCAGCCTATTTCGTGCGTGCCGGCGAATTCATCCAGATCATTGATGTTTATGGACGCCAATGCACCGATTTCCAGGCTTTCGCCGCCCGCAAGGTCGACAAGGGCCTCGATCTCGCGCTGGATTCCACGGTGACCCGCACGCTGCTCAGCCGCAGCTATCCGATGCCCGGCCTGCCCTCCAAGGCCTTCGACCGCGACTTTGAGCCGCTGGTTGAGATCGTCCAGGATACGGTCGGGCGCCACGATGCCTTCGCGACCGCCTGCAATTCGCGCTATTACGATGACATGGGGTATCCCGGCCACGTCAACTGCACGGACAATTTCAACGCGGTGCTGGCGCCTTACGGCATTGCCGGCCGCAAGGGCTGGGAAGCGCTGAATTATTTCTACAACACCAATATCGACCACAACAACCAGCTCTACCTCGACGAGCCCTGGTCGCGCCCAGGCGATTACGTGCTGATGCGGGCGCTGACTGATCTCGTCTGCGTCTCTTCGTCCTGCCCCGACGATATCGACGCGGCGAACGGCTGGGACGCGACGGATATCCACGTCCGCACTTTTTCCGGAAAAGAGAAATTCTCACGAGCGGTGGCCTATCGCATGACCCCAGATGCCGACGCCGAATTGACGCGCGAAACCGCCTTCCATCCCCGTCTCTCCGCCTTGACGCGGGACTATGCTGAATATCGCGGCTACTGGCTGCCGAACCGCTTTTCCGCCGAAGGGCCGGTCGAGGAGTATTGGGCCTGCCGTGAGCGCGCCGCCGTCATCGACCTCTCGCCCTTGCGGAAGTTCGAGGTGACGGGGCCGGATGCAGAGGAGCTCTTGCAGTACTGCCTGACGCGCGACGTGCGCAAACTGTCGACCGGCCAGGTCGTCTATTCCGCCATGTGCTATGAAAACGGCGGCATGATCGATGACGGCACGCTTTTCCGGCTCGGCGATAAGAATTTCCGCTGGATCGGCGGCGATGATTTCAGCGGCGTATGGCTGCGTCAGCAGGCCGAGAAAAGGGCTTCAAGGCCTGGGTCCGCTCGTCGACCGATCAAATGCACAATATCGCCCTGCAGGGCCCGAAGAGCCGCGATATCCTGAAGGACATGATCTGGACGGCGCCGCGCCAACCGACGATCGGCGAACTCGAATGGTTCCGCTTCACCGTCGGCCGCATCGGCGGTTTCGAGGGCGCCCCGGTCGTCGTCTCGCGCACGGGTTATACAGGCGAGCTCGGCTACGAAATCTTCTGTCATCCGAAGGATGCGCTGACGGTGTTCGACGCCGTCTGGGAAGCAGGGCAGCCGCACGGGTTGAAGCCGATGGGCTTGGAGGCGCTCGACATGGTCCGCATCGAGGCGGGCCTGATTTTTGCCCATCACGAATTCACCGACCAGACGGACCCGTTCGAGGCCGGCATCGGCTTCACCGTGCCGCTGAAATCCAAGCAGGATGATTTCATCGGCCGCGAAGCGCTGATCCGGCGCAAGGAGCATCCGCGCCATCTGCTCGTCGGCCTCGACATTAAGGCCAACGAGGCCGTCGGCCATGGCGATTGCATCCATATCGGTCGGGCCCAGATAGGCGTCGTCACCAGCGCCACCCGCTCGCCGATCCTAGGCAAGACGATCGCGCTCGCCCGCATCGACGTGATGCATGCAAACCCCGGCACCGAGGTCGAAATCGGCAAGCTCGACGGTCACCAGAAGCGCCTGCCGGCGACGATCGTGCCGCTGTCGCATTATGATCCGCAGAAGACGCGCCCGCGCTCGTAACGCATGCATTGGTGACGCCGATCCGTTCCGGCCCTTGCCGATGACGCGTCACGCACCGGCGACAATGTAAAGCGGCGGCGATGCAACCTTTTAGAGAATATAGAGTTTCAAAAAACTGAAAGTTGACAAATTCGGGTTGAGTGATTATATCGGCATTGTCGATATTGCTTGTTTGACTTTTGTTATCGCACGCAGACAACGTGCCCTGGACGAACTTCCCTCTTCAAAATCGAGATTATCATCCGTCGTGCATTCCGCACGTGCGGCCTGTCAATTGCTATGAAAGGGTTTGTTATGACCACTGGCACAGTTAAATGGTTCAATTCCACCAAGGGCTTCGGCTTCATCCAGCCTGATGACGGCGGCGCTGACGCCTTCGTTCACATCTCTGCTGTCGAGCGCGCCGGCATGCGTGAAATCGTCGAAGGCCAGAAGATCGGCTACGAGCTTGAGCGCGATAACAAGTCGGGCAAAATGTCCGCTTGCAATCTTCAAGCTGCCTGAAATTGATATCGGCTTTCCTTTGACCACGGATGTACTGGCACTGTTGAAAGCGTGATACCGGCGAGGTCAGGCACATTGCCTGGCCTTTTTGCTGCGCTCGAGCGGGCCACTGCACCATTCCTTAAATCGGAATCGATCTAAGGAATTATGCAGCAAGTCAAAGTGTTCCAGCGTCCTTTGCACGTCTTGAGACGGGCGGCGCTGTCACGAAAATCCAGGACTGATATGACAGACACACACAGTAAATCGCGCCAGCGGGCGGAGATCGCCTTTGGAAACGTACAGTCGCAATTCCTGGCGCGCAGCCGCGCGGTCGAAGAGATCGATCAGACCGTGCGCGCCCGCGAGGAAAAGACCTTGAGATTGCGCGAAGCCCGTGAGGCCAAGGAATTGCAGGATCGCTTGATGGCGGCCGCCGGCACAGCCGTGAAGCGAAAAAAGAAAAAGTGATTCAAGATCTAGATGATTTCAAGCCGGATTGGCATAATAGCATTCGGATCCCAATCGAATACATAGAGCATAGGGTCATGCGAAAGCCGCACAGTTTTCGGCAATCATGCTCTAACGTCGCAGCCAAACAGTCAGGTAACAGAATTGAAAAACGCCAGAAACAATGAGCTTTCCGATCGTCGCAGCGCCGCTGCCGAAGCAAAGGCCGCTCTCCTCAATGCGTATCGTGACGCCAAGGATAAGGCTGAGCCGACTCGGCTGGCAAAGCAAGCGGAGCGTCAGGCCGTCGCTGCCGCCAGGGAAGAACGCCGCGCCGAGCGCGAACGGGTAAAGCGTGAGGAACTGGAGCAGGCGAAAGCCGCGGAAGCAGAATGCCAAGCCGCCGCGGAGGCTGCAGCACGCGCCGACGCCGACGCGCGCGAAGCAGCTGACAAGGACCGGATCGCTCGCGTCATTGCCGACGAAGCCGCCCGGAAGGCCGCACGCGACCTGCGTTATGCCAATCGGAAAGCCAGAAAGTCGTGACTGTCAGCGCTGCCTGTCGTCACAACAGGCAGCGCCCTCTTTCAAGCGGCCTGCACGGCTGCGTTCAGGGGGATTTCGACATCGATCTCGAGCGTCGAGACGAATTCGTTGCGATCGATCGTCACCTGCACCTTGTCATGATCGAGTTCGACATGCTTGGCGATCACCGCAAGGATTTCTTCGCGCAGCAGCGTGACCAGGTCCGACCCGGCCGAGGAACGTTCGTGGGCAAGAAGCACCTGCAGGCGTTCGCGAGCGGCCGGGGCGGTTCTCTGCTTGTTGAAAAGACGGAAAATACTCATGCCGCCCTCCGTCCGAAGATTTTGCCGAAAATGTTGCGCTTTTCCTCAGGGATCGCCATCGGCACCAACTCGCCGGCGAGCCGGCGGGCGGCATCGAAATAGGCCATCGCAGCCGGGCTGCGGCTTTCTGCCAGCGTGACCGGCGCACCGATATTGGAGGCGCGCAGGACGTCCATGCTTTCAGGCACGATGCCGAGCAGCGGGATGGACAGGATTTCCAGCACGTCATCCACCTTGAGCATGTCGCCGCGCTCGGCGCGGTTGGCGTCGTAACGGGTGAGAAGCAGGTGCTTTTCCATCCGCTCGCCGCGTTCGGCCTTGGCGGTCTTGGCATCGAGCAGGCCGATGATGCGATCGGAATCGCGCACCGACGAGACTTCGGGATTGGTGAC
Source organism: Rhizobium sp. C104 (assembly GCF_022354505.1). Taxonomy (NCBI): domain Bacteria; kingdom Pseudomonadati; phylum Pseudomonadota; class Alphaproteobacteria; order Hyphomicrobiales; family Rhizobiaceae; genus Rhizobium; species Rhizobium sp. C104. Next base: position 328,698 of record NZ_CP092350.1, read on the forward strand.
GACCACGGCAACATCGGCATGGCGCATGGCAAGCGTTGCGCCGCGCTCGATCCCGGCCGGGCTGTCGCAGATGATCCAGTCGAAATAGCGCTTCAGGTCGTTGATGACCCGTTCCACGCCCTCGGCCGTGAGATTGTCCTTGTCGCGCGTCTGCGAGGCCGGCAGCAGGAACAGCGTCTCCAGCCGCTTGTCGCGGATCAGCGCCTGGGTGAGCTTGGCGTCGCCCTGGATGACATTGATCAGGTCGTAGACGACCCGGCGCTCGGCGCCCATGACCAGGTCGAGATTGCGCAAGCCGACGTCGAAATCGACGACGACGACTTTTTCATTGCGTTGCGCCAGCGCCGCTCCCAATGCGGCGGTCGAGGTCGTCTTTCCGACCCCGCCCTTCCCTGACGTGACGACGATCACTTTCCCCATGTCTCTCTCCTTTGCCGCAGTAATTCGAAGTGTCTCAGCATCCTTCACGCGTTCTCAAAGCCGCGCGGCGCTGTCGTCAGGTCATTTTTTCCGCCATGATCGCATCGTCTTCGAGCCAGAGCTGAACAGCCTGTCCGCGAAGATTGGCGGCCATGTCTTCCGCCATTTTGTAAACGCCGTCGATTGCGACCAGCTCGGCTTCCAGCTTGCGGCAAAAGATCCGCGCCGATGCGTTGCCGATGGACCCCGCCATGGCGCGGCCACGCAGCGCCCCATAGATATGGACCGACCCGCCGGCGATGACCTCGGCGCCGGAGGCGACCGATCCGATGACCGTGACGTCGCCTTCCGGGAAGATCACCGATTGCCCGGAGCGCACCGGCTCCCTGATGACGATCGATTGCGTCGTTGCCGGGCGGATCGCGTCGACTTCAGGTTTCACCGGCGAACCGGCAGGCTCATTGGCCTGAACCTCGATGTCTGAAGCGGAGCGGCCGCCTTTGAGCGCCGGCGGCATGCCCGCGCCGAGAATGGAAGGCCGTGCGCCCTCGATGCCCATGATGCTGACATTGCGCTTGGCCAGTTCGGCAATCAGCTCTTTCAGCTGCGGCCGGTCGATTTGCAGGTCCGTCAGATCGAGCACGACAGGCCGTCCGAGGAAGAAGCCGGCCGAACGCGCGGCCAGATCGTCGAGCCTCGCCAACCAATCATCGAAAGGAAGGTCCGGAGACAACATGACGGCCAGAAAGGAGCGTCCCTTGATGCGGATAGAGCGAGCGTCTGTTAGCACTTTGGTCATCTATGTGAAGAAATCGTTGACCATATCTACCGCTGCTATGGTTAACAAAAAGTTAACGCAGCCTTAATATTAGCGGCAATGACAAGCGTTTTTTCAACCGCGAAATTGAAGCAAGTTATTGAAAATACGTGGTCATATTTGATATGGCCGCACGGTTAACAACTGCCTTTTCGACCTGAGCCGTAAATATTTCCTTGCTAGGGGAAACGCTCAGCCTTCGGCCTTGCGTTGCGCCTCGGAAATGGCGCGCGCGGCCTCTTCGGAGGAGTTGGCAAGCATGCGCATCTCGGCGGCAAGCACGGCAAAGCCCGATCCGGCGGTGCCGGCGCGGGCTGCTTCGATGCCGGCATTGACGGCAAGCAGCTTCAGGTAGCGCAGCGATTGCAGGATCTCGTTGGTCTTCGAAGCGGTGACGCGCATGTCGGCGGTCCGCTCGTCGATTCGCTGATAGAGCGATTCGATGTTGATGATGCTGCCTTCGAGGTAGAGAAGCTCGCCCTTCGGGTCCCATATGCCGCCGCGGTCTCCGTCACCCAGATCAGATGGCCCATCGCATGGCGGATGCGGTATTCCATCGTCCAGTCCGCGCGCTTCTCCAGCGCCCGGCCGACGATTTCGTCCATCAAGGGAACGTCTTCCTCGTACATGATCGAGGTGAAGGTCCGCGCACGGTTGCCGATGATGTCGTCGGCGGGGTAGCCGAAAATGCGCTCGATGCCGTTGGTCATCTCAAGCATCGTATAGTTTTCATCGGCACGGCAGCGATAGAGAAAACCGCTCATGCGTCCGAGGATGCTCGTTTGAAAATCCATGAGGGCCACGTTCGAAGAGAAGAGTTGCGGATGGATTTATGTCGGCTCGTTTAAAAAGGCGCCGGCCATACTATGGCGGACGAAAATGTACGAACACCTTCGTCCGGCCAAGCACTCGCCGTCCGATCAGTTGCGTAGATATTCCTCCTTGGAATCGTCTAGCGCCTCGACCCAGGGCGTGTGGTGCGTCGGCGACATGTTGCCGGTCATCAGCGATCGATAGGCGTGGTTGCGGAAGCCCATGATATTGCCCGCCTTGTGGTGTTCCCACTCCATGAAGGTCCGGTTGGTGCCTTCGATGTCGAAGGAGGGATAATCGGTCTCGGCAAGCAGTTCCTTCACATAGTCGCCCTGATACCAGATCATCTGCTCGGCATCCTCAAGCGTCTCTTCGCGGGCCCGCCACATGTCGAAATTGGCCTTCAGCTCCTCTTCCGGCGGCAGGGTGATGCGGCCCATCATCACGTCGCGTGCCCACCAGGCCTGCACGTCGAACATGTTGAAGGTATAGAATTGGTCCTGCATGCCGATATAGAAGAGCTGCGGGTTCTTATCGAAGATCACCCCCTTGTAGAGGCTGTCGGCCCAGAGGCGGTTGGCGGTCTTCAGCCGAAGATCGTCGGGCAGGAAGGGGAAATGGTGCTGGTAGCCGGTGCAGAGGATCAGCGCGTCGACCTCCTTGCTCGATCCGTCGAGAAAATGCGCCGTGCGGTTTTCAAGCCGGGTCAGCAGCGGCCGTTCCTCGAAATTCTCAGGCCATTTGAAGCCCATCGGCTTCGAGCGGTAGCTCGTCGTCACCGATTTTGCGCCGTATTTCCAGCATTGCGAGCCGATGTCTTCGGCCGAATAGCTGCGGCCGACGATGAGGATATCCTTGCCCTTGAACTCTAGCGCGTCGCGGAAATCGTGGGCATGCAGGACGCGGCCGTTGAAGGTCTTCACGCCCTCGAAATAGGGCACGTTCGGCGTCGAGAAGTGGCCTGATGCCACGACGACATAGTCGAATTCCTCGTCATACATCCGGTCCTCGACGCGGTTATGCGCCGTCACCGTGAATTTCTTCGTCTGATCGTCGAAGCGAACCATGCGCACCGGCGTGCTGAAGCGCACCCAATGGCGGACATTGGCCTTTTCGACGCGGCCCTTGATATAATCCCAGAGCACGGCGCGCGGCGGATAGGAAGCGATCGGCTTGCCGAAATGCTCCTCGAAGGAATAATCGGCGAATTCGAGGCATTCCTTCGGGCCGTTCGACCAGAGGTAACGATACATGCTGCCATGCACCGGCTCGCCATATTCGTCGAGCCCGGTGCGCCAGGTATAGTTCCAGAGCCCGCCCCAGTCCGACTGCTTTTCGAAGCAGACGATCTCCGGGATCTCGGCGCCCTTCTGGGCAGCCGATTGAAAGGCGCGCAACTGCGCCAGCCCGGAAGGACCGGCACCGATGACGGCTACTCTTGTCATGAAGCATTCCCCTCTTGATTGTATCGTTTTATCTCGCACATTCGCTGCGCCTCAGTCCGGATAGATGCCGGGGCTGGTCGGCGCCCCGTCGTCATATTTAGAAAGCCAGTCGATCGTCGTCTCGCGGAAGCGGGTGAGGCCCTTGTAGTCGATGAGCTCGGGCGGCAGCGTCTTCAGCACGCGCGGAAAGCGGCGCGCCCATTTCGGCACGGTGACGAGCTCTTCCATGTTCATCAGGTAGCAGCGGATGACGAAGAGGATGGCGTTCGAGCGCGGCAGGCGCCAGAGGCTTTGCAGCTCGACGCGAAGATGCACCTTCTCGCCGACATTCTCCGGCGTCACCGTCGTGCGGTCCGGACCCCATTTGTGATAATTCTCCGGGCTGGTGTCGAGCCGCGGATTGATCGTCATCGTCCAGTTGAAGCGTCGTGTCGGCTTGCCCTGCTGCAGGTTCAGCAGGAATTTCAGCGCACGGTCGAAGACGCCGATCTGGTGGGCGAGCGGCACCGGCCCGTGCCATTCCATGAAGTTCATGCCGATATCGAAATCGAGCGACCAGTCGGCCTGCGTCGTCACCATGCCGGCGTCCATCCAGAGATTGCTGTCGCGCTGGTCGACGATGCAGAAGTCGCCCTGGGCCTGGCGGGTGATATATTCGAAGGGCTCATAGGGCAGCGTCGAGGCATCGCCGAAGGTGAAGCTGTCGTCGATGCCGAGCGGGCGGTTGATCCAGCGCCACTGGTCGCCGTTGCGGATCAGCGTGAAATGATCGGGATACCCTGCCGCCTGCTCTTCCATCAGCAATTCGAGCGTGTCCCACTGCGCGCTCATCATATGAGGCAGCGCCTGGTAGCGCAGCGGATCTTCCTTCAGGACCAGGGCCCGGTCGTGCATCTCGGCGACATAATGCTCGTCGACGTCGATCAGGCTTTCGTAGACGGTTCCCGCCCGGCCGTGCACATGCGGCTCCATGTTGACCGAATACATGTATTCGTCGCGGTCGAAGGGAAACGGGAAACGCCGGATGTTTTCGGGGCTGTTCCGGTAGCTGAAATCGTTCCGGAAGGTTTCCTGCTTGAAGACGATTGCCATGTCCGGTCTCCTTGTTCCGCTTCCGATGCCGCTAAAGATCGAGATGCAGCGTGTTTCCCTCGAAGCGGGAAACGCAGATCATCACCTTGCGGCCGGATGCTTTTTCTTCGCTCGTCAAATAGACGTCATGGTGCAGCAGCTTGCCGTCGCAGGTGACGACCCCGGTCTCGCATTGACCGCAGGCGCCGCCGCGACAGAGGAAGGGCGCGTCGACGCCCGCCGCCTCGATCGCCTCCAGCATGCTTTCGTGATGGCCGACCTTCACGGTCTTGCCGGACCGCAGGAGCTCGATCGCGAAGGGCTTGCCGGGCAGTGACGACAGGAACCGTTCCGAATGCAGGTTCTGTTCCGGCCAGCCGGCGTTGAGGCCGGTTTTCAGCACGCCGTCGATCATGCCGGACGGGCCGCAAACATAAAGATGCGTGCCGAGCGGCTGGGTGCCCAGCAGGCGCGTCAGGGGGATGGCGTCGCCTTCGGCGTCGCAATAGATCTTGATCCGATGTCTGCCATAGCGCTCGACAAGTTGCTGCCAATAGGCGCCGCGGTCGCGCGTGCGGATGGCATAATGCAGCTCGAAATTGGCGCCCTCGCGGGAAAACTGCTCCATCATCGCGATGAAGGGGGTGATGCCGATGCCGCCGGCGATCAGAAGGTGCTTGCGTCCGCGCCAGTCGGGCTGGAACAGGTTGACGGGATAGCTGACCTTCAGCTCGTCGCCTTCGCTGAGCTTCTCATGCATGAAGGTGGAGCCGCCGCGCGAATCCTCGACATGCAGCACGCTGATCTCATAGGCTGCGCAATCATGCGGCGGCGACATCAGCGAATAGGCGTTGCGGCGCATATGGCCGCCATCGTTCATCAAAACGATGACGTGCGCGCCGCCGGAGAAATAAGGCATCGGCTTGCCGTCAAGGCGCTCGAAACGGAAGCGCTTGACGCGCTCGGCGATCGGCGTGATCCGCGTCACGCGGACAGGAATTTCAGTGCCACCGCTCAAAGGAACAACTCCTCCGGATCAGGCGCGCTGCCCGGTTCTTCCGCATCGATATTGACGCCCTGGAAGGCAGCGAGCCGGCGCGAGTAATGATCGCGCACCAGAAGCGTCAGCCCGCAATGGCTGCAGGCAAAGGGGCTGGTGGTGACGTCGTCGGTAATGCCCTTGCAATGGACGCATTGCACACGCCGGGCCAGCGAGCCGCGATGCTCGGTGATGACGGAGGCATGGTCCATGCCGTAATCGAGCGCCACCAGCATTGCCTGGCCGATGAAGCCTTCCGTGCCCGATAGATAGAGCCGCGTGCCCATATGGGCCGTGGCAAGCGAACCCTTCAGTCGGAAGAGCAGCGTTGCGATGGTCGGCGCCGTGAAGAACATGTCGGCGCCGAGGCGGCGCAGCGCCTCGTCGAGGCCGGACCCTTGAGAGCCGCGGGCGACATAGAGGATTTCGCTGCGGGCAAGAGCCGTTTCGTCAAGCGCCGGCTGCTGATCGAGGAGAGCCTTGGCGCCCTCCCCTTCGAGCGCGAAAATGTGCCGCCGGGCGCGCGGCTGGATGGTCAGGCCCGTGTAGACTGGTCGGCTCTTGATGCCTGCAACGAGCATTCGCGTGCTCCTTAACCTACGGCGGTCCTCTTCTTCTTCTCCGGATCGTCGAAAGGAAGCGTGTGGGCGGTGGCGCCTGCCATCACGGTCTTGCCGCGGACTTCGAGTTTCGTCCCATGCACTGCCTTGTCAACGTCCAGACGAGCAATCGCCATGGATTTCTGCGTCAGCGATGAATAGCTCGGGCAGGTAATGACGCCTACCTTTTTGCCGTCGGCAAAGACTTCGTCGCCGAGATCGGCCGGTCCGTCGGCATCGATCAGCATGCCAAAGATCTTGAAGCGTTCCTTGCCCTTCAGGCGAGCATGTTCCTCGGCGCCACGGAAGCCCGTCTTGCCGGGGCTGACGGTAAAGTCGAGGCCGAGTTCCCAGAGGCTGTCGCCGGGCGGCTGATCGGCGAAGGGATACATCTGCGAATTGTCATAGGGATAGAAGAGCAGGTAGCTTTCCACCCGCAGCATGTCGAGAACGGAGAAGCAGCAGGGAATGATGCCCATCTCCTTACCTTCTTCGACGACCCGGTCCCAGACCATGACCGCGTCCTGGCCGCGCACGAAGATCTCGTAGCCGCGCTCGCCGGTATAACCGGTGCGCGAGATCATCACCGGCGCGCCGAACAGCGTCGTCTGCATGTGGTGGAAATATTTGAGATCGCGGATGCCGGGCACATATTTGGCAAGATAGTCGACCGCGATCGGACCCTGCAGCGACAGATCGTGCAGGTCGTCGTCGAACAGCATGGCGCAATTGCGGCCCGCTGCCTGCTTGACGACCTCTTCATGCCCGGAGCCGGAGCCATGCACCAGCATCCAGGAATTCGGGCCGGTGCGATAGACGATGCAGTCGTCGGTGAAGTGGCCGCGGTCGTTGAGCATGGTCGCGTAGACCGACCGTCCGGGATAAATCTTCGTCAGGTCGCGGGTGGTGATGGCGTCGAGCACGGCGATAGCGTGCGGGCCGACCAGATGCACCTTTTTCAGGCCCGAGACATCCATGATGCCGGCCTTGGTGCGGACGGCGACATGCTCTTCCGACATGTCCTTGTCGTAGGTCCAGGCGGTTCCCATACCGCTCCAGTCCTCGAGCTTCGATCCCAGAGCGCGGTGCCGATCCGCCAAGACGGAGAAACGCCATGATAATGCCATTACCGTTCCCTCTTATTTCCTCTACGGAATATTTATTTCCTGACTATATAAGTCTTTCGCGCCGTGGCAAGCCCGCCCGGCATGCATTTCCCAAACTTTGATGGCACCTGCCGCAACCTTAACGCTCTGAATGACGGATGCGGCGAGGCTACTACTGTCGATGCACGTCTCAACCCATGCGTTCGGAGGCGTAGCTGCCGGGGCTTGCAGGGAAGACCACTGTTCTATTGCCGTTGATAAAGGTGCGATGGTGGATATGGGCGTGGATGGCGCGGGCCAGCACCTGGCTTTCGACGTCGCGGCCGATCGAGACGTAGTCGTCGGGCGACTGGGCATGGGTGATGCGCGCCGTATCCTGCTCGATGATCGGGCCTTCGTCGAGGTCGGCGGTGACGTAATGGGCGGTGGCGCCGATCAGTTTGACGCCGCGGCCATAGGCCTGCTTGTAGGGGTTGGCGCCCTTGAAGCTCGGCAGGAAGGAATGGTGGATGTTGATGATCTTGCCCGACATCTTCTGGCACATCTCGTCCGACAGGATCTGCATGTAGCGGGCAAGCACGATCAGTTCGGTGCCGGTCTGCTCGGCCACCTCCATGATATGGGCTTCGGCCTGCACCTTGTTGGCCTTGGTGACCGGAATATGGTGGAAGGGGATGTCGTGGTTGACCACGACCTTCTGGTAGTCGAAATGGTTGGAGACGACGCCGACGATGTCGATCGGCAGCGCGCCGATCTTCCAGCGGTAGAGCAGGTCATTGAGACAATGGCCGAAGCGCGACACCATCAACAGCACCTTCATGCGGCTTTCGCTGTCGTGGAATTCGTATTCCATCGAAAAGGGCGCGGCGACGGCGGCAAAATCGGCGCCGATCTCTGAGCCGGAAAGACCTTCTTCGGAGATGAAGGAGACGCGCATGAAGAACTTGCCGGTATCGAGATCGTCGAACTGCGAGCTGTCGATGATGTTGCCGCCCTTTTCCGCCAGATAGCTCGAAATCGCCGCAACGATGCCGCGCGTCGACTTGCAGGATACCGTCAGTACGATGTTTTTCATGCTGTCTCTTCCTTCGAGATCAGGTGCCGAGGATGCGATCACGCCGAAGCTTGTCGCTCCGGCATGTCGGTGGTCTTAAAGACATCCGTAGGCCGCTCAGATGTCGAGCGTGCTGTCGCGTTCCCATTGGGTGAAATGCGAGCAGTAGGCATTCCATTCCCGATGCTTCAGCTTCAGATAGGCGGCGGAAAATTCCGCCCCCATCGCCTGCTTCAGGCCCTCGTCGTCATCATAGGCGCGTAGCGCATCGAGAAGGTTGAGCGGCAGGCGCGGCGCGTCCTTCACCAGATGGCCCTCGGCATACATGTCGATATCGTAGTGCCGGCCGGGGTCTGCCTGGCTGCGGATGCCGTCGAGGCCGGCGGCGATGATGATCGCCTGCAGCAGGTAGGGATTGACCGCCCCATCAGGCAGGCGCAGCTCGAAACGTCCCGGTCCCGGAACGCGCACCATGTGGGTGCGGTTGTTGCCCGTCCAGGTGACGGTGTTCGGCGACCAGGTGGCGCCCGATGTAGTGCGCGGCGCGTTGATGCGCTTGTAGGAATTGACCGTCGGATTGGTAACCGCGGCAAGTGCGGAGGCATGCTTCATGATGCCGCCGAGGAAGGTCTTGCCCTGAGCAGAGAGCCCGAAAGCCATCTCCTTGTCCGCGAAGGCGTTGACCTTGCCATCGAGGTCCCAGACCGAGATATGGGCGTGGCAGCCATTTCCGGTCAGTCCCTTGAAGGGCTTCGGCATGAAGGTCGCGCGAAGCCCGTGCTTTTCGGCGACCGACTTGACCATGAACTTGAAGAAGGAGTGCTTGTCCGCCGTCTTCAGAACATCGTCATATTCCCAGTTCATCTCGAACTGGCCGTTCGCATCCTCGTGGTCGTTCTGATAGGGCTTCCAGCCGAGTTCGAGCATATAGTCGCAAATCTCGGCGATGACGTCGTAGCGGCGCATCACCGCCTGCTGATCGTAGCAGGGCTTTTCGGCGGTATCGTACTGATCCGAGATCACTGAGCCATCGGCGGAAATGAGAAAGAATTCCGGCTCGACGCCGGTTTTGACCCGCAGCCCTTCTTTCGCAGCCTCAGCGACCAGTCTTTTCAGCAGCACACGCGGCGCCTGTTCGACCGGCTGATCGTCCATGACGCAGTCGGCCGCGACCCATGCGACGTCCTTCTTCCATGGGAGCTGGATGACGGAGGAGGCATCGGGAACCGCGAACAGGTCGGGATGGGCGGGCGTCAGGTCGAGCCAGGTGGCAAAGCCCGCAAAGCCGGCGCCATCTTTCTGCATATCGGCGATGGCTTCGGCGGGGACCAGCTTGGCGCGTTGACCGCCGAACAGGTCGGTATAGCTGATCATGAAATATTTGATGCCTTTGTCTCTGGCAAAAGCAGCAAGGTCCAGTGTCATTCTCGTTCCCCTTTGGATTTCTTGGAGACACCTTGGTTATGGATACGGAACGGCCGGGACGTTTGCCCGGCCGGTAGAAATCAAAAGCCCCCTTTGCCGGGGATCCAGTTGGTGCCGGCGAGCGGCACTTGCGCTATGGCGGATGCCTCGATTGTCAGTGCGACGAGGTCTTCCGGCTCGAGGTTGTGCAGATGGTTCTTGCCGCAGGCACGCGCAATCGTCTGCGCCTCGAGCGTCATCACCTTGAGGTAGTTGGCAAGGCGGCGGCCGGCCGCAACCGGGTCGAGGCGCTTTGCGAGCTCCGGATCCTGGGTGGTGATCCCGGCCGGATCCTTGCCTTCATGCCAGTCGTCATAGGCGCCGGCTGTCGTGCCGAGTTTCTGATATTCCTCTTCCCATATCGGATCGTTGTCGCCGATGGCGACAAGTGCCGCCGTGCCGATCGCGACTGCATCGGCGCCGAGCGCCAGCGCCTTGGCGACGTCGGCGCCGGAACGGATGCCGCCCGAAACGATCAGCTGCACCTTCCGATGCATGCCGAGTTCCTGCAGCGCTTGGACGGCCGGGCGAATGCAGGCAAGTGTCGGCATGCCGACATTCTCGATGAAGACGTCCTGGGTGGCCGCGGTGCCGCCCTGCATGCCGTCGAGCACGACGACGTCAGCGCCGGCCTTCACGGCAAGGGCGGTATCGTAATAGGGACGCGCGCCGCCGATCTTGACGTAGATCGGCTTTTCCCAATCGGTGATCTCGCGCAGCTCCATGATCTTGATTTCAAGATCGTCGGGGCCGGTCCAGTCGGGATGGCGGCAGGCCGAGCGCTGGTCGATACCCTTCGGCAGGTTGCGCATATTGGCGACGCGGTCGGAGATCTTCTGACCGAGCAGCATGCCGCCGCCGCCGGGCTTGGCGCCCTGGCCGACCACGACTTCGATCGCATCGGCGCGGCGCAAATCCTTCGGGTTCATGCCGTAGCGCGACGGCAGGTACTGATAGACCAGCGTCTGCGAATGGCCGCGTTCCTCATCGGTCATGCCGCCGTCGCCAGTCGTGGTCGAGGTGCCTGATATCGTCGCGCCGCGGCCGAGCGCTTCCTTGGCATTGCCGGAAAGCGCGCCGAAGCTCATGCCGGCAATGGTGATCGGCGTCTTGAGCGTGATCGGCTTCTTGGCGAAACGCGAGCCGAGCACCACCGTCGTGTCGCACTTCTCGCGATAACCTTCGAGCGGATAGCGCGAGATCGAGGCGCCGAGAAACAGCAGATCGTCGAAATGCGGAACCTTGCGCTTGGTGCCGGCGCCGCGGATGTCATAGATCCCGGTCGCGGCCGCCCGGCGGATTTCGGCGAGCGTATAATCGTCGAAGGTCGCGGACTTGCGGGGCGGGGTATAGGGGTTGTGATAGCTCATGGGGATCCCTCGCCTCAATACGCGTCGGCGTTGTCGATGTTGAAATTGTAGAGCTTGCGGGCCGAGCCGTAGCGCTTGAACTCTTCGGGCCTGACGTCGGTCACCCCTGCGCGCTCGAGCAGCTCGGCAAGCTTCTCCAGATGCTCCCGCCGCATCTCTTTCTCGATGCAATCGGAGCCGAGGCTCTTGACCTCGCCGCGGACGAAAAGCTTGGCTTCGTAGAGCGAATCCCCCAGCGCATCCCCGGCGTCGCCGAGCACGACGAGATGGCCGGACTGGCCCATGAAGGCCGACATGTGGCCGATGCTGCCGTGAACGACGATGTCGATGCCCTTCATCGAAATGCCGCAGCGCGAGGCCGCATTGCCCTTGATGACGAGCAGGCCGCCGCGGCCGGTGGCGCCGGCATACTGGCTGGCGTCGCCTTCGATGACGACGGTGCCGGACATCATGTTTTCGGCAACGCCCGGACCGGCCGAACCATGAACCGTCACCCTGCCGCCATCATTCATGCCGGCGCAGTAATAACCGACCGATCCTCTGACGGAGACCGTGACGGGGCTGTCGATGCCGACGGCGACGGCATGGCTGCCGCGCGGGTTGATGACTTCGAATTCGGTGTCATTGGCGCCTTTCGAAAGGGCGTGCAGGGCGCTGTTCAACTCGCGAAGCGGGGTGTTGGAAAGGTCGAATATGGGCATTGAATCCTCGTTGGAATCCTCGTTTGTCTGGGAGACGGTTTCAGCCGTCTCCTGTTTTCAGGCGCCCCTCAGGCGGCCTTGTCGTGATCCCAGAAATAAACGGTCGCCGGCTCCGGCTCCCAGACACGGGCATTCTCGATGCCGGGAAGGTTGACCAGCGCGCGGTATTCCGAGCCGAAGGCGACATATTGGTCGGTCTCGGCCATGACGGCGGGCTTGCAGGCGATCGGGTCGCGCACCACGCCGAAGCCGGATTTGGTGCCGACGACGAAGGTGAAGAAGCCGTCGAGATCGTCGAGCGCGCCCGTCAGCGCCTGGCCGAGATCCTTGCCCTTGGCCATTTCGGCCGTCAGATAGGCGGCGGCGACTTCGGAATCGTTCTGCGTCTCGAAGGTCATGCCCTCGCGGATGAGTTCGCGGCGCAGATTGTTGTGGTTGGAGAGCGAGCCGTTGTGCACGAGGCACTGGTCGGCGCCGGTCGAGAACGGATGGGCGCCGAGCGTGGTGACGGCGGATTCGGTCGCCATGCGGGTATGGCCAATGCCGTGGGTGCCGCCCATGGCGCGGACGTCGAACCGCTTCACGACGTCTTTCGGAAGGCCGATTTCCTTGTAGATCTCGACGCTTTCGCCCGACCCCATCAGACGGACCGCCGGACGGATCTCTTCGAGCGCCTTGCGCACGGTTCCAAGCTTGGAGGCATCAAGCTCGATGACCGCATGCGTGCTCTTGATCGATACCTCGGCTTTGATGCCGGCCTTCTCGAGGTCGGCGGCAAGGCCTTCGAAGTCGACGCTGGGGTTGGCGGACTGGATAGTAATTTTCGCCCTGCCCTCGGCAGCACTGCCATAGATCGCGATGCCGGCCGAATCCGGTCCGCGATCCGTCATGGTGATCAGCATATCCGAGAGCAGATTTCCCAGCTGAGATTCAAGACTCTTGTCCTTGAGGAACAGTCCAACAATGCCGCACATAGCGCGTGCCTCCGTTCATGTTGAGAAAGGAGTAGCAGGTCTGTTTCAGGGCATCAACTGGGAAGAATAAATTTTTCTTTTAAGGCAAGTCAGCTTCTGGAGTTCTGCTGGGGATAACTGATGATCGAGAGGTACTTGCTCGGCAGCTTCACCAGCTGTTCCGGCCCATGCGGCGCATCGGCATCGAAGAATAGGCTGTCGCCCGGCTGCATCTGGAAAAGCTGGTCGCCGTGGCGGTAAATGACCTCGCCTTCGAGCATATAGAGAAACTCCATGCCTTCGTGCTGGAACGTCGGGAACACGTCGGAATCGGCGGTCAGCGTGATCAGATAGGGCTCGACGATGACGCCGCTGGTATTATTGTCGATATGGCCGAGCAGATTATATTGATGGCCGGCGCGCGTGCCGCGCCGTTCGAGCTCGATACCCTGCCCCGCCTTGACGAAAACGGCGTTGCGCGGCTCCTCATAGCGGCGGAAGAAAGCGGTCATCGGCACGCCGAGCGCCCGTGATAGCGATTGCAGCGTCGTCAGCGACGGCGAGATGTTGCCGTTTTCGATCTTCGACAGCATGCCGAGCGAAATGCCGGTCGCGGCCGCGAGATCGGTGACGGTGATGCCGAGTTTTTTGCGGTAGGCGCGCACCTCATGGCCGATCGCCATTTCGAGGTTGTTTTCCTTCGGTTCCCGAACTGCGTGCGGATCCTGGGAAAAGGGCGTGCGTCCGCCATGCGCCTCGTCCGGTTGAGTTGCCGCTTCACGCTTGGTTTTCATGCTGCCGCCTTCGCTTTTGACCGAGGCCAACCCTATCGTCATAGTGAAATTTTCTCAACCGTGAAGAAAACCTATTCCCGCCGTGCTTTGCGCGGAGCGATGCCATAGGCGGCGCGGAACATCCGGGAAAAATGGCTGAGACTGGAAAAGCCGGTGGCGACCGCGATCTCCGAGACGGAAAGCGGGCTCTGTTTCAGCAGGCGATGGGCATGCTGCAGCCTGATCCGATGGTATTGATCGAGAAAGGTGGTGCCGAGATGGGCTGAGAAGAGCCGGTCGAGATGGCGGGTGGTGACGCCGGCGATGCGTGCCATGGCGGCGCGGCCGAGCGGCATCTCGATCGTCTCCTCCATGCGTTCGAGAACGCTGAGCAGCCCGGGATGATGGACGCCGTAGCGCTCGGCCAGCGAGGCGCGCTGGGGGGCGGCGGGCTCGTTGACCTCGGTGTGAAGATACCAGTCGCTGACGCGTCGGGCGAAGTCCGGTCCCATGCGCTCGGCGATCAGCACATGCATCATGTCGAGCGGTGCGATGCCGCCGCCGCAGGTGATGCGGTTGCCGTCGATCATGAAGCGCGCCTGGTGTGGCGTGAGGTCCGGGAAGGCCTCGAGAAGGGCGGCGGCGTGTTCCCAATGGATGGTAAAATCGCGGCCGGCAAGCAGTCCGGCGGCCGCCATCAGATAGGGCCCTCCCGAAATGCCGCCGATCCTGACACCCTCGCGCGACAGCTGCCTCAGGCAGGCAAGCACGCCGGGATAACGCCAGTCGCGCGGCAAGCCGCCGGCGCAGACGAAGGCCGTGCCGAGGCCGGAACCCCTTGCCGGAAGCGGTTCGGCCGGCACGCTGACGCCCGAGGACGAGAGCACCGGCGCGCCGTCCGGCGAGAAGATCGACAGGCGGTAGATCTCTCGTCCGGCCAAAAGGTTTGCCGCTCTGAGCGGCTCGGTCGCCGAGGCATAGGACATCAGCGCAAATCCCGGGATCAGGATGAAGCCGATCTCCTGGACATTTCTATTATCGGATGAGGACATGTCTCTTTTCTAACCATTCATGTCCTAATTGCGCAAGTCGCGCGTCGCCTTTCTGGCATCATGCGGTCGTTCCATTCGGATTGACCCATGCGCTACTCCGCTCTTTCGATTTTCCTCAACGGCCTTCGCGGCAACAAAAGCTGGGCGCCCGCCTGGCGCGACCCGGCGCCGAAGCCGCATTATGATGTCGTCATTGTCGGCGGCGGCGGTCACGGCCTTGCCACCGCCTATTACCTCGCCAAGGAATTCGGCATCACCAATGTCGCCGTGCTCGAAAAGGGCTATCTCGGCTCCGGCAATATCGGCCGGAACACCACGATCATCCGCTCGAACTACTTGCTTCCCGGCAACAATCCTTTCTACGAGCTGTCGATGAAGCTTTGGGAAGGGCTGGAGCAGGACTTCAATTTCAACGCCATGGTCTCGCAGCGCGGCGTGCTCAACCTCTTCCATTCCGATGCGCAGCGCGATGCCTATATGCGCCGCGGCAACGCCATGCGGCTGCACGGTGTCGATGCCGACCTTCTCGATAGGCAGGCGGTGCGCACAAAACTGCCCTTCCTCGATTTCGACAATGCGCGTTTCCCGGTGATGGGCGCCCTGTTCCAGCCGCGTGGCGGCACGGTGCGCCACGATGCGGTCGCCTGGGGTTATGCGCGCGGCGCCGACAGCCGCGGCGTCGACATCATCACCCAGTGCGAGGTCACCGGCATCCGCACCGAAAACGGTCAGGTCACCGGCGTCGAGACCAGCAGGGGCTTCATCGGCTGCGCCAAGCTGGCGCTGGCGGCGGCCGGCAATTCCACCGTCGTCGCCGATATGGCGGGCCTCCGTCTGCCGATCGAAAGCCATGTGCTGCAGGCGTTCGTCTCCGAAGGGTTGAAGCCGTTCATCGACAATGTCGTCACCTTCGGCGCAGGACATTTCTACGTCTCCCAGTCCGACAAGGGCGGCCTCGTCTTCGGCGGCGATATCGACGGCTATAATTCCTATGCCCAGCGCGGCAATCTGGCGTCGGTCGAGCATGTCGCTGAAGCGGGGCTCGCGATGATCCCATCCCTGTCGCGGGTGCGTTATCTCCGTTCCTGGGGCGGGGTGATGGATATGAGCATGGACGGCTCGCCGATCATCGACCGCACCCATATCGACAATCTCTATCTCAACGCCGGCTGGTGCTACGGCGGCTTCAAGGCAACGCCCGCCTCCGGCTTCTGCTACGCCCATCTGATCGCCCGCAACACGCCGCATCAGACGGCCCGCGCCTTCCGGCTCGACCGTTTCGCCCGCGGCTATCCGATCGACGAAAAGGGCGTCGGCGCCCAGCCCAATCTGCACTGAGGACATTTGACAATGGCGAGCCTGATTTCCTGTCCCCATTGCGGCGCCCGGCCAAAGGAGGAATTCTCGATCCGGGGCGATGCCGGCCTCGTCAGGCCGGCGCCGGATGCCGGGGCGGAGGCCTGGTTCGACTATGTCTATCTGCGCGACAACCCGCGCGGCCGGCACAGCGAATATTGGCACCATTCCTCCGGATGCCGCCGCTGGCTGATCGTCGAACGCGATACCATTACCCATAAGGTCCATCACGTCAGGGATGCCGCACTTTCCAAGCTCGGCGGAGAACCGGCATGACGAGCTTCCGTCTTTCCTCCGGCGGCCGGATCGACCGCGCCAAGACACTCGGTTTCACCTTCGACGGCAAGGCGCTGGAAGGCCATCCGGGCGATACGCTCGCCTCGGCGTTGCTTGCCAACGGCATCCAGCTCGTCGGGCGCAGCTTCAAATATCACCGCCCGCGCGGCATCCTGACGGCGGGTGCGGCCGAACCGAACGCGCTGGTGACGACAGGCAGCGGCGGGCGCACCGAACCGAATACGCGCGCGACCATGATCGAGCTCTACGAGGGGCTGACGGCAAAGAGCCAGAACCGCTGGCCTTCGCTCGGCTTCGATATCGGCGCGGTCAACGGCCTGCTCTCGCCCTTCCTCAGCGCCGGTTTCTACTACAAGACCTTCATGTGGCCGGCAGCACTCTGGGAAAAGCTCTACGAGCCAGTGATCCGCAAGGCGGCCGGCCTCGGCAGAGCTTCCTATGAGGCCGATCCCGATATTTATGAGAAATGCTGGGCGCACTGCGATCTGCTGGTGATCGGCGCCGGCCCCGCCGGTCTTGCCGCAGCACTGACCGCCGGCCGCGCCGGAGCGCGCGTCATCCTTGCCGACGAAGGCGCCGAACTCGGCGGCAGCCTGCTTTCCGAGAGCGGCGCTGTCGAGAGCAAGCCGGCGGACACGCTTCCCGCTGAGCTGCTGGCCGAGCTCGAAGGGCTGGCGAATGTGCGCCGCCTGCCGCGCATGACCGTCTTCGGCTGGTACGACGACAATGTCTTCGGCGCCGTCGAACGTGTGCAGAAGCATGTGGCGCTGCCCGATCCGGACCGCCCGGTCGAACGCTTGTGGCGCATCGTCGCCCGTCAGGCAATCCTGGCGACGGGCGCCGAGGAGCGGCCGCTGGTCTTCGGCGGCAACGATATTCCGGGCGTGATGATGGCGGGCGCCATGCGCAGCTATCTCAACCGGCAGGCTGTTGCGCCGGGCAGAAGTACGGTGGTCTTTACCACCAATGATGCCGGTTACCGCACCGCCGCCGATCTTGAGGCCGCCGGCCTCGCCATCACGGCGATCGTCGACAGCCGCGCGGACGGGGAAAGACCTGGCAGGGTCGCGCCGACGTGCTGAGGGGCGCCCGGATCGTTGATGCCCACGGCGGCCAGCGCCTCAACGGCGTCAGCGTCGAAACCGCAAGCGGCACCCGCCGCATCGAAGCCGATGCGCTGGCCATGTCGGGCGGCTGGAGTCCGGTCATCCACCTTGCCTGCCATCGCGGCGCAAAGCCGCAATGGTCGGACGAGGCCGCGGCGTTTCTGCCGCCGGCTGCGCAGGAAGGCCTTGCCGTTGCCGGCTCGGCTGCCGGTCTTGTCGAAACCGCTGCCTGCCTTGGCGATGGTGCGGCAAAGGCGGCTGCCGCCCTGAAGGCGATCGGCTTTGCGGCGGCGGAACCGGCCTTTGCCGCCGCCTCGGAAGCGGCGCGAGGCTCAAAGCCCCTCTGGTCCGTCAAGGGCTCGAAGGGCAAGGCCTTCATCGATTATCAGAATGACGTCCATCTCAAGGATCTCGGCCTCGCGGTGCGCGAAGGCTACGGCCATGTCGAGCTTGCCAAGCGCTATACGACATCAGGCATGGCGACCGATCAGGGCAAGCTTTCCAACGTCAACGCTATCGGCATTCTGGCCGAGGCGCGCGGCGTTTCGCCCGCCGAAGTGGGAACGACGACCTTCCGGCCTTTCTATACGCCGGTCTCCTTCGGCGCTCTGACCGGGGCATCGCGCGGCAAGGATTTCCAGCCGGCGCGCAAATCGCCGCTGCACGGCTGGGCTCAGAAGAACGGCGCGGTCTTCGTTGAAACCGGCCTCTGGTATCGTTCCTCCTGGTTCCCGCTCGCAGGCGAAACGACATGGCGCGAAAGCGTCGACCGTGAAGTGTTGAACATCCGCAAAAATGCCGGCCTCTGCGACGTCTCGACCCTCGGCAAGATCGAAATCTTCGGCAAGGATGCCGCGATCTACCTCGATCGGGTCTATTGCAACGGCTTCGCCAAGCTTGCCGTCGGCAAGGCGCGTTACGGCATGATGCTGCGCGAGGACGGCTTCATCTATGACGACGGCACCACCAGCCGCTTCAGCGACGAGCATTTCTTCATGACGACGACGACGGCGCTTGCCGCCGGGGTGCTCACCCATCTCGAATTCTGCGCCCAGACGATCTGGCCGGAGCTCGACGTCTGCTTCGCCTCCTCCACCGATCAATGGGCGCAGATGGCCGTTGCCGGGCCGAAGTCCCGCGCCATCCTTTCCGAGATCGTCGACGAGGATATCTCCGATGCCGCCTTCCCCTTCATGAGCGCCCGCAAGGTGTCGCTATTCGCAGGCCGTCTCGAGGGCCGGCTGTTCCGGATTTCCTTCTCCGGCGAACTCGCCTACGAATTGGCCGTGCCGGCCGGCTACGGCGAGAGCGTTGCCGACGCCATCATGGCGGCCGGGGAAAAACATGGCATCTGCGCCTACGGCGCCGAAGCGCTCGGCGTCCTGCGCATCGAAAAGGGCCATGTCACCCATGCCGAGATCAACGGCACGGTCACCCCGGGCGATCTCGGTTTCGGCCGCATGGTGTCATCGACCAAGCCGGATTTCATCGGCAAGGCGATGCTTGCCCGTGACGGCCTGCAGGATCCCGAGCGCCCGCGCCTTGTCGGCGTCAAGCCGCTCAACCCGGCAAGTGGCTTCCGCACCGGCTCGCATATCCTTGCCGAAGGCGCTGCGGCGACGCTCGAAAACGACCAGGGTTACGTTACATCGAGCGCCTTCTCGCCGAGCCTCGGCCATACGATCGGCCTGGCGCTGGTCCGGCGCGGGCCGGAGCGCATCGGCGAAAAGGTGACGGTCTGGAACGGGCTGCGCAATGAATTCACCGATGCGGTGCTCTGCCATCCCGTCTTCATCGATCCCGAAAACGAGAAGCTCCATGCCTGATCTTCCCCAGCACAAACCGGTTCTTGCCGGAACGGTATATAGTGGCATTTCCGGAGCAGGCATCCGGCTGGAGGCCCTGCCGGAAGGCCATCTCCTGCACGTGCTCGGCACGATCGAGTCGGCGGCACTTGCCGCGGAATTGGCCAAAGCCGGCTTTACCAATAGTTCGATCCGCAAAGCCGGCTTCCGCCAATGGTTCGTCGCCGGCAACGAGCCGCTTTCCCCGCCAGCCTTGCCGCCCTTGCGGCAGTACTCGCGGGAAAAGCCGTCGTCATGGACCAGAGCCACGGACGCGTGCGCATCGGCATATCAGGCCGCTCCTCGCGGCTGCTTCTCTCAAAAGGCACCGCCATCGATCTCGATCCCGCCGTTTTCCCGGAAGGCAGTTCGGCGATGACCATGATGGGTCACATCTCCGTACAGATCGTCCGCACCGGCGATGACAGCTTCGAACTCACCGTTCTGCGCAGCTTCGCCGAAAGCCTCTGGGACGAACTCAGGCATATGGCGGCGAGCGCTGAAAAGGAAGGCGCGTGAGGGCCGTGCCGGCACAAGATCGACGATTGAGGGGAATAGCTGGAAGGTTCAAATTTCCGGCGCGGTGGCACCCAGCCGTTGACCGTCGAGCCAACACGAGAATTCGCTACGGCGGAGAGGATGGCGGCGAAATTTTTAGGGACTGACGATGGAGCAGATGGCAAGCGGTGCCCCAATCACACCTCGTGGCAGCCTAGATAATGCCGCGAGATAAATTCTTTGAGCATGATTGATCGAACCGTTATCTCGAATCGGATTCACGCTTCAACGCGGGGATCGCGAACGCCAGTAGCGAAATCATTGGCAAAGGCTGTGTTGGGTCCGAACCCAATGGCGTTGCACCCATCACAGCGGACAATCAAATCTATTAGTAAATCGCGTTTGACGGCGTGGAACGGCTGAACAATTGATAAATTCAGCCAAAAATAATTCGGAAGGCGATAAAAGAGGGTGCTGTGAAAAGATGAACGACCCGATACACCCTGCACGCCAAATCCCGTTTCCCGACCTTATCGCTGGCTTGAAGCGAGCCCAAGGGCTCGGCCATGTCCATCGCCGTCAGAACGCAACCGGTACTTTGCAGCTCTACATCTATACCCCCCGGTGCGTATATGAGGATGGTTGGGATCAGTTTTCGCTGATCGCTCGCGGTCTCATTGTGGACGAGGGCGCTGGTCGGGTCGTTGCCACGCCGTTTCCGAAGTTTTTCAATGTCGACGAGCGGCATGGCAAAGTACCCGATCTGCCGTTTGAGGCGTTCGAAAAGCTCGATGGTAGTCTGATAATCGTGTTCAATGATGCTGGCCGTTGGCACGCAGCCACCAAAGGCGCGTTCGACTCCGAACAGGCCCTATGGGCTCAAGCACGCTTGGATGCCCACGATCTCTCAGGTCTGTCGCCGGATACGACATATCTGTTCGAGGCGGTATATCCGGAAAACAGAATGGTCGTGCGATATGCGGAGCCTGCCATGGTGATGTTGGCGGCCTACCACGCTTCAGGTCTTGAAGTAACCTACGACGAGGTTCGAACGACCAGCCAAGCGTTGGGATGGCGTGCGGCCGAACGCCATGAGTTCGGGAATATGGCGGACATGATGCTCCATACTGCAACGCTCCCACGCGACAACGAGGGATTTGTCGTTAGATTCACAAATGGCTTGCGCCTCAAACTCAAAGGCTCCGAGTACCGTCGTATCCATGCGTTGATCTCACGCTGCACGCCATTGGCAATCTGGGAAGCAATGGCCGCCGGGGACGACATGGCCGCGATTCGTCGTGATTTGCCGGAAGAGTTTTGGAGCGATTTTGACAACATCGTACTCCTCCTGACGAAGGAATACGCGGCGATGGAAAGGAAGGTCGCTGAACTGGCAGCATCTGTCGCCCATCTTTCCGATAAAGAGTTGGGATTGTCGCTCAATTCACTGCCTGCTGACGTGGGTCCTTACGTTTTTGGCTTGCGAAAAGCAGGTGCAATCGTAGGCAAGTCCCGAGACGCGTTGATGCGTTCCATCAGACCCACTGGCAACGTGTTGCCAGGTTACCAGCCGTCATATGCCATGGGGCGTGTGATTGATGAGGCAACATCGTAGATTTGCAGCGTACAGTAGCTCTGGCGTGAATGCAGGATTGGAGAAGGTCTCGGCTGAGAGGTTCCTTCCGCTGTGACATTGAAGCAATAATGCGTTAAATAGCGGCATCAAGTGGAACGTGTGCTTTGCTTCAGAAGGTTTTCGATAGGTGAACCTCACGCCCAGACTTTCTGGTCGTGAAAACCTCCAATGTACTCTCCATGGAGAAACTCCCGTTGCTCGTCCATGGAAAGCCGATCACAGATTAGCCCAGACAGGGCAACGTGGGAGTGAAACACCGGTTACCACAAGCCTTTATCCGGCTTTCCGAATGTCCTCGAATCTGAGACTGAAGCGCGCGAGATATTTACTCAGGCGGTCGGCGTCGTTGCTGCTCTTTTTCTCAAGTCGCGTGATCGCAAACAAGGCTCTGCCCGCAGCACTTGCCGTGGCATGTTGACGGCAGGTATGAAGAACAGCGGCAAGCTGGGCTGCGTCAAAGTGATCGAGGCGAGTAGCAGCTTCTGCACCCAGCACGTCTTCGATGATCAGGTCCATCTTGCCGTCGTCACTCGAACCGCGCCAAAACGCATTCAGCCGTCGGACTTCATCATCGATGACGTCAATCGTGATGCGTCCATGCGGCGCGAGGGTCGCCATGCGGGTCACCGAAGCCGACAGGTCGCGAAAGTTGGCACTCCAGACTGCTTGCGGGCCAGTTGCGAAACTAAGATAGCGTTCGCGTGCTTCCTTGTTGAACGTAACATTTTCGCCTTCTCGTTCCAGATAGCGCCTGAGCTCGAAGTCGAGATTGGGCTCTATGTCCTCCTTGCGCTCGCGCAGGGCCGGCCGATGTGTCGGAACTGCCGAGTGCCTACAAGAGCGCTGCGAACGTGCGGGCGCAGATCGAGCACTACGGTCTCGCCGAAGTGGTCGACGAGGTGATCCCCTACGGGAGCATCATGGCCGGCGACTGGCAGCAGAATGCGCCCTGGCGTAAAAAGCGCCGGTAAACAACCGGGGAAGGCAAACACGCTTGCCTTCCCTTCCCTCGAAGGCACCAGATTCCGAACGTCTGCCAATAGGCTTCAAGCCGTTTCCCGCGCGGCAGGCGTCATCCATTCGGCGCGCTCTGCACCTTGCAGCTCTTCCACCGCATCGGCGGCAAAGCTCGGCACGACACCGGTCCACAGCAGTGCGCCATCGGGATTGGAATGTCCGTCGCCCTCGAGCTTGTAGATGCTCTCGACGATATACTGGCCGTCCTCGTTGAGGCCCTTGATCTCGGAAATCTCGATCACCCGGCGTCGTCCGGTGCGCTTGAAACGGGCGATTTGCACGACGACGTCGACGGCAGAGGCGATCTGGGCGCGCAGCGGCCGCAGCGGCATGTCGATATCCGACATCAGCGCCAGCGTTTCCAGCCGGTGCAGGGCGTCGTAGGGCGTGTTGGCATGCACCGTCGACAGGCTGCCGCTATGGCCCGAGGTCATCGCCTGGATCATATCGAGCGCCTCGCCGCCGCGGCACTCGCCGACGATGATGCGGTCGGGCCGCATGCGCAGCGACGAGCGGAACAGGTCGCGGATGCTGGCGCCGCCGCGGCCGAAACGGTCGGGCTTCGTGACTTCGAGATAGACCACGTGTTCCTTACGGATCTGCAGTTCCGAGGTGTCCTCGATGACGATGATGCGCTCGTGATCGGCAAAGGCTTCCGACAGCGCGTTCAGCATCGTCGTCTTGCCGGTGCCGGTGCCGCCGGAGATGATGACGTTCTTCTGCAGCCCGACGGCCGCCTGCAGCAGCGTCAGCGACTGCTCGGTCAGACTGCCCTGGGTGACGAGATCGCGAATGCTGCGATGTTCCTTCAAAAAGCGGCGGATGGAGATGCAGAGCCCGGTGCGGGCAGCCGGCGGCTGGATCATCTGCACGCGCGAACCATCCGGCAGGCGCGCCTCGACGCTCGGCTCCTCCGGCGTCAGCCGTTTGCCGGAGAATTGCGCGATGCTGCGCGCGGCCGATTCCAGATCCTCGCGGCTGGCGAACCGCGTGTCGGCGCGTTCGAGCTTGCCGCGCCGTTCGACGAAGATATCGGATGTCCCGTTGATCAGGATTTCGGAAACGCTCGGATCGTCGAGCAGGAAGCGGATCGGACCCAAGAGCTTGTCCAGCGCCCGGGTCAGGACCTGGAAGGTCGCCTGTTCGGCGGCGTCGTCGGAAACGGCCTTCATCAGAGCGGCATCCCCACCAGAACCGTGCTCATGCCGAACAATGTCGCCATCATTTGAACTGCGGTTGGAAAGAACATCATCAATGGAATGAGGACCAATGCAAGTATCAGGATGCTGCTCATCGTTTCCATGGTTCGTTTCTCCGGAACGACTGAAGGGCGAGGCCCATAATGTCGGTGAAGCTTAATCCAGATCGCCAAGCAACGCCATGGTCGCGTCCCGCGCGAGCGGCCGATAGGACGTGCGCCGTGTCGTCTATTCTATCGCCTTGAAAGAATTGACCAATTATGGGGCAGTCGGAGACAGTTGGCAAAGCCGCCGCCAAGTTGCTTCTTCGGGGTAAAACTATAACGTCTTCAGTCGGTTAGTTTAAAATTACCGCCGTCAACTCCGTTTCATCAAGAGACGCCTCCAAGACAATTGGAACCCTTCGTTCCGTTTGCTTGACGGAGGGCTGGCCTTGGGCGCACTCTTGGGTCTTAATGGTGTTGCTCAACAAGCGTTGGCCGCCGGGGAAGAAAAGCTGAAGCAGAACATATCATTGGAACGAGCAACGTGCTGGTTCGGATCGATGCCGTATGCTTGGTAATCTTCTCTCAGGTCTTCGATCCGAAACAAACCTAGGAACGAGGAATACGCAGATGTTTGGAAAACTCAAGACTCTCGCAATTGCACTTCACCAGGACGAGCGCGGCGACATGGCCCAGATCGTCCTCGCCGTCGCCCTGATCGTCATTCCGCTGATGCTGCTTCTGCTCGCATTCGGCAAACAGATCGGCGAATGGTTCAACGAAAAGAACACGGCGCTCTCGGATGCCGAGAGAATTCCCGAGCCGGGTCAATAAGCGGGCCGGGATCATGGATACGACCTATGATCTGACCCTGATGCCTGCGGCGGCGGCTCTTGCCGTCGCCTGCGCCACGACCGCGGCGGTGCTCGATCACCGCCAGGGTCACATCCCGAACGCCGTGACCTATCCCTGCCTGCTTGCCGGCTTCATGCTGGCGGCAGCCGGCGGAGGTCTCGCAGGGATCGGCCTTGCCTTTGCCGGCCTCATTGCGGCCGGCATGATCTTCATCATCGCCTTCGCAGCCGGCAGCTGCGGCGGCGGCGATGTCAAGCTGATGGCGGCGCTCGGCGCCATTCTCGGCCTCTGGCCCGCCATCGATGTGACGCTCGCAGCGCTGATGGTCGGCGGCGTGATCGCTCTGTTCTCAATGGCGCGGCGTGTTCAGTGGAGCGTGCTGGCTAGGAACGTCGGACTGTTCGCTTTGCTTCTGCCTGCCGGTTTCCGCGATGCCGCTTCGGTGCTGAAGCCGCGCGAGACACATCATACCGTCCGCTTCGGCGTTGCCGCCGCTCTCGGACTTTTCTGGTGCCTGTTCATGCCCGATTTCACCCCTCTTTCACTCGTGAGGTAACGGCAATGCGCGCGGAACTCGAACGCCCCCTCTTCGACGGTGCCTTCTGGAGTTCGATCCTGCACTCACGGACCTTCTGGATCCCCGAGGATCACGGCGCGCTCTTCGGCACCTTTGCGATCGCGATGATCCTGCTTGCCTCGATGCTGCTGCTGCCGCGGCTTTCCGCCCGCCGGCGCCGCATATCGGAGCTGCACGGCGATATCTCCGGCAGCACGACGATGATGGATTTCGTGCTCGTCACGCCGGTCTTCGTCTTCTTCATGTTCGTGGTCTTTCAGTTCGCGATCCTGGCGAAAAACCACCTCTTCACCCATTATGCCGCCTATGCGGCAGCCCGCAGCGCCCGCGTTTATTTCTGCCCGGCCCTGCCGATCACCATCCGGAGCTTCATTGACGTCAAGACCTGCGATGACGATGCCGCGCCAGGGAAAGCCGATCTTGCCGCCCGCCTGGCGCTGATCCCGGCTGCCCCCTACGACCAGCTGAAATGCGTCGGCGCCTGCCAGCCGCCGGAAGAGGCGCTGAAAAGCCTTGCCGATGCCTCCGGTCTTTCGAAGAACTGGCGGGCGATGCGCAACCAGGCCCGCTACATGTTCGACCCGCAAAACGTCACCGTGACGGTCGATCGCGCGCCGATGGCGCTCTATGCCGCCATCAACCGTTCGCCGCATGTGCCGGTGACCGCCAAGGTCGAAGCGCGCTTCCTGCTGCTCGAATATGCCGGCTGGGTCTTTGCCCGCGGCCAGAGGAAAGACGGCCGCTACTACACGATCTCGAAGGCGGAGGTGAACCTGCTATGACACCGACCCTCATCAAGCGCCTGCACCGCGACGAACGCGGCTTCCTGTCGCCGATCATTCTCTACATGACGATCGCGCTCGCGTTGATGATCGTCTGGATCCTGAACACGGGACAGATGATCTACGACAAGCAGCGCACCCAGGACACGGCCGACGCCGCCGCGCTCGTCCATGCCGATTGGGAAGCCCGCTATCTCAACATCATGGCGATGAACAACGTCGCCTCCTCGCAGGCCACCGTCGTCATGGCGACCTCGGTTGCCTTTCAGCTGACCACGGCGGAACTGGCCCTGCGCTCGACCGCCATTCTGGCGAAACTCGCCGAATACTCCTTCACCGAGGGCTTCGGCCCGGCGTCCCTTCTGCCGCCGATGCCGCCGATGCCCTATTGCCCTGGTTGGCAGAAGGTCCCGATCGTCGGCGGCATCATTTACGGCGCTTGCCTGGCGTTTCAGGGGTTCCGGGCGACGGAAGCCACCATCGCCATCGCATATACGGTGAAAGCACAGATCGATTATGATCCCTGGGGCCTGATCAACAAGTCCAGCGACATCATCGACGGCATGAACGATCTCAACGACTACCTCGTCGAGAGCTTTCCGCAGCGCGTCGGCAACGAAGCCCTGCATCTGGTGCGCCTGAACAAGTCGGATCATGTCGTCTTCCATCCGCCGTGCGAATCCTGCAACGACGCCGGAGAAGGTGCCGGCGGCAACCTGCCGGTCGATCGCGACGGCGTCAATCCTGCCGCGGCCTATGCTGAAATGTGCCTTGCGATGAGCAGGGGTACGGAGGGGCAGGACCCGTTCCTGATGCGCGGCGAATTCGCCAATCGCGGCTTCCCCAACGGCAAGGGTCCGCTGACCGCAGGCGGCGTCGACGGCAGCCATATCCGCGACTTTGTCAACCACGAAAGCGGCATCGACAGCACGCTGGTGAATTTCTACATCTTTTACGAAGCCTTCGGCCCGGCCTATCTGAGCAAGGTGCCGTTCAAGGCGATCGTCGAACAATATGCCGGCGATCTCAGCTGGCTGGAAGAAGCAGCGCTCGATGTCAGCTTCTGGCTGGCGGATAAGGTCTTCGGTGTCGGCTTCGGCGTCACCAACCCCTTCCAGCTGCCGATCGACGTGCCGCCGCGCTATTCGGACTCACAGACAAAAGACGAGAACGATTTCACCCGCAAGTTCGACATGATCTGGAACCAGGTCTGCGGGCCGGCCGGTGGGGCGATCTCTGTGGCGGGTGCCGCCCTGCCGGTCATCTCCTTCCCCAAGCCTTACTGGCTGAAGGGCCGCATCCCCTTCAACTTCACGCCCTTCGGCGGCGAGCAGCTCGACGACTACCAGACGCTGGCGATCGTTTCGCGTGCGCCGCGGGCCCGGCTGCAGATCCGCATCTTCAAGGACAAGACGCCGTCCGCCTATGCGCTCGCGCAGAGCTGGGTCCATAATTACACGGCCTTCGATCTCTATACGCAGGACTGGCTTGCATCGCTGGCGCCTGCCACGCTCGCCGACAATACCGGCGAGGTTTCGAACACCATCAAGCAGAGCCCGGCCGCCGATAGTTTCACCGGCCTGACCCGCGTCTTCGACCAGGGAGGAGCCAATGCCTGGGCTGCCGTCAACACACATTGAGACGACCGGCGGCGCTTTGGCCGGTGGCCTGATGATGCGGCTGCACCGCGACAGCCGCGGCCTGGCCTCGATCGAATTCGTGCTCGCCGCACCGGTCATCCTGCTCATCGTGATCTTCATGATCCATGCCAACAGGATCTCGACCAAGAAGGTGGGCACCATGCTGGCCATGCGCAACGCCGCCTTCGCCGAGGCGAACGGGCTGGACTGCACCTCGGATTTCTCGAACGTCTTTCCACTCCCCTCTCTGCCGGCGCTGCCCGGACGCGACGCCATGAGCTGCTCGCGCACGCCCTCGCACGAAGGCGGCGGCGAGCCGCAGCGCACCTTCGTCTGGGACGACGTCCAGAACACGCTGAAGAGCGACGGCCGCGACTTCGGCGATATGGTCGGCGACCTCGCCAATGAAAAACCGCAGCTCGTCACTGCGACGGCCGACCGCGTCTACAAATTTCAGGGATTCCGACGACCTCGATACGATCAGGAGCATCCGCTGGAAGGATGCGTTCACCGTGGACGATGCAACGCTGTTTGCCTCGCACAACAACGACACCACGCGCCGCGGCTACGACCCGACGCTGCGTCGGGAAATCCGCGATGTGGCCGACGATTCCGGCGATCTGTTTGACGGCGTCTTTCCGGGAGCGAAATAAGATGAGACAGGGCGCGCGCATCTCCGTACATCTGCTGGCCACCGCTTTCGGTATCGGGCTTGTCGCCATGGTCGCGGTCACGCCGAGCCGCGCCGAGGTCTACAAGGATTTCCGGGCGACGCTGAATTCGACGCTGGCGGGCATTCTCGGCGCGCCGGAGCGGGCGCCGCGCGATCTGGTCATCAACGGCCAACCGCTCGAATTCACGCCCTACCAGAGCGATCGCAGCATTTCCGAGATCACCGACGAATGGCTGCGGGTGCTGGCCGTCAATACCCGCCCTGCCCTGCCGAAAAGCAACGACAGGGAAGAGCTGACGGCCGTCATCGCCGCTAATATGCTCATCGTCCCGAAAACCAGCCGCATCCGCGACGATCTCGCCGTGGTGGTCCGCTTCTTCGATGGCGACGGTGAGGCAGCGCTCGATTATCTCCGACGGCAGGACCCGGCCAATCCTTCGGCAAGGGCGCCGATCCCCGGCGTGTCGATCATGATCCGCCGCCCCACCGGTGCGCCGGTGACCGAGGTGCTGATGACCCGCTTCGAGGACGTGGCGTCGTCGCTGCCGGCCTTTGCAGCACCCGCCGATGCCAGCAAGCTGCCGCCGTCGCTGCGTCCGCCGGCCGGCGTCGAGGTGCTGAGCGATATCGGCGACCGCGACAAGGGCCATACGTCGCGCACGGTCGTCTCGAAAGGCTCGCTGTCTGCGGTTCGCTGGGCCGATGCGCGCGCCGATCTTCTCGCCCGTGACGGCTTCACCATCGAGACGCAAGCGGCTGAGCGCGGCGGGGTCACGGCTCTCTATGGCCGGCGCGGCAGCGTCGAGGCCAATGTTCTCTACACCAGCAGCAAGAGCGACGGCCGGACCGTCGAGGTCATTCAAATCAGGCAACCCTTCGTCGAAGGAACAACACCATGAACTGGAAGCTCATCGCGGCCGTCATCGTCGGGCTGATCACCGGCGTTCTGCTCTACTTCTGGACCGAGAGCGTCAAGAATGAGCAGGTTGCCTATGCCTTCATGCGGCTCCAGCCGGACCGGAAGGTGACGCGAGGTCAGGCGATCACGCCTGACATGCTCGCCGAACCGGTCATGCTGCCGGAAAGTTTCGGGGCGCTTGCCAAGCTTGCCGTTCCTGCTGCCAGCGCTTACCAGGAATGGCTGAAGGACAGGACGGCCGCCGCCGACATTCCGGCCGGCTCGGTGCTGCTTTTCCAGTATTTCGACGATAATGACGGCGGACGCCTGACGACGATGATTGCGCCCGGCAAACGGGCGCTCACCCTTCCCGTCAACGCCGCCGCCGCCGTCGGTCACTTCGTCGAGCCCGGCAGCTATGTCGATATCATCGGCACCGTGGATGAGCCGGTCGAACCGGTGGCGCCGGCCGCCGCAGCTCAGCCCGGAACCCCTGGTCAGCCTGCTGCGGTGCCCGGACAGTCGCCCGCTCCGGTCCAGCCGGCCCAGCCGGCCTCGCCGGTCGAGCAGATGCTGAAGAACTATCTCACCCAATATCCGGGCGCCGACGAGAATGACGTCAACGCCTACCGCAAGCAGGCGCAGGATTATAAGCTCGGCATCAGTTCGCGCACCCGCGTCGTCACCCGCACCTTCCTGCAGAATGTCAAAGTGCTGGCCGTCGGCGCCGCGACGACGGCCGAGGGCGCCATCACCAAGGCCAACAGCACCTACAATAACGTGACCGTCGAAGTGACGCCGTCGGAAGCCGAAATGCTGATTTTTGCGCTCGGCCAGTCGAACGGCAGCCTGAACATGGTGCTGCGCAATCCGGCCGACAACAGCGTCGAGGAACTGCCGAGCATCAACTGGACGCGTATGTGAGCGTTGCGGGGGAATAAGCCATGCTGTTGAAGATTTCCTATGAGGACGGCAGCGGCCGGGAGGTGATCCCGCTCTCGGCAAACGAGACCTATTTCGTCGGCGAAAGCAGTACGCTGACGCTGCCGGCCGGCGCCGGGGTTGTGCGGCTGCGCGGCAGCCACGTCTCCTCGCCGCAATTCGTGCTGCGCAAATCCGGCCAGGGCTGGTCGGTGCAGCATCATGGCCGCAACCCGACGCGGGTCGACGATCAGCCGCTGCGGGCCGGCACGCCGGTCGCGGTCTCGGCCGGCATGTCGATCTGGGTGCCGAACGTCACGATCGAACTGGTCGAACCGGCCGCGGCGGCCGAGGCGGTGACGCAGTTTCCGGACCAGGAGCGGGTGCTGGCGCTGCAGATGGAGATACATGAGCGACTGCTAAAAGACACGCAATATGACCGTCTGGTCAAATCCTCCGATTTCGGCCGCGAGGACACGCGCAACCGCATCCGCGAACGGCTCGACATGTTCATCAAGGAGGCCCTCGACGCCGCCCCGCAGGATCTGGTCATCCTGGTCATCAAGAACGCTGTCTACCGCTGGCTGGCAAAACGCATTGCCCGCACCGGGCGGCGCGATGCCTCGTCGACGGCCGCCAGCCTGTCGCGCGAGGAGCAGGACAACCGCCGCCTGTTCGATGTCGGCAAGGCGCTGATTTCGGCACTGCAGCTGAAGCTGAACTTCGAATCCACCCGCGCCGACTTCGCCCAGCTCGACACGCGCTTCAGCGCCGCCTTCCAGTCCCGCCAGGCGCTGTTCAATGCCGGCGACCGCTACGAGATCGCCCATATGCACCTGCGCTCCAACATCGAGGAGTTGATGTATCGCTGGGGCACGATCTCGGAGCTGATGGATCTCGACGTCATCTCGGAAATCATGGTGACCCGCTACGACGAAATCTATGTCGAAAAATTCGGCCTGCTGGAACGCTATCCCTTCGCCTTCGCCAATGAGCGGCAGCTGATGAAGGTGATCGAGCGCATCGCCGTCGATTCCAACCGCTCGATCAATGAGAGCGAGGCGATGGCCGACTTCCGCATGCCCGACGGTTCGCGCGTCAACGCCGTCATTCCGCCGCTGGCGGTCAAGGGCGCTTGCCTGACCATCCGCAAATTTGGCGGCAAATCTCGGCTCGACATCTCCAAGCTGGTGACGGCAGGCGCGCTCAGCGAGCCGATGCGCGCCTTCCTCGAGGCGGCGGTGCGGGCCCGCAAGAACATCGTCGTTTCCGGCGGCACCGGTTCCGGCAAGACGACGCTCTTGAACAGCCTGTCGCAGTTCATCCCGATCGGCGAGCGCGTCGTTGCGGTCGAGGATACGTCGGAACTGCAGCTCGACGGCATCCATGTGGTCTATCTGCAATCGCGGCCGAAAACGGCAGAGTCCGAAACCAGCGTCACCATCCGCGATCTGGTGCGCAACGCGCTGCGCATGCGCCCCGACCGCATCATCGTCGGCGAGTGCCGCGGCGCCGAGGCGATCGACATGCTGCAGGCGATGAACACCGGCCATGCCGGCTCGATGACGACGGCGCATGCCAATACGCCGCAGGACATGATGACCCGCCTGGAGGTGATGGTGCTGCAGGGCCAGAGCTCGCTGCCGGTGATGGCGATCCGCCAGCAGATCGTCGCCGCCGTCGAGCTCGTCGTGCAGCTGAACCGCCTGGAAAGCGGGCGGCGCGCGGTGACCGAAATATCCGAGGTGATCGGCATCGATCCGGATACCGGCCTCGTCATCGTCGAGCCGATCTTCCATCTCGTCGGCCGCGCCGGCGGCCAGGCGGTGCATGCCTTCACCGGCTATCTGCCGAGCTTCGTCGCCGAACTCGTCGAGTTCGGCGAAGACGGTGAAATCGAAAAACTCGATATGTTCGTCTGAGAGAAAAGCCATGGATATCAGCATTCTGCAGATTTTTACGGTCGCCCTCGGGGCGGTGACGGCGGGGTTGCTCGTCTGGGGCGCGCCGGTGCGCTGGCCCGCACCGCTTTTGCGCGCCACCGAACGCGATATCGCGCTCGCCAGCGAGGCGGCGCAGGTCTTTGGCCGCGATGCCGTGCCGCCCTATACGATGATTCTGGCCTACGGCATCACGGCAATCGTCGTCTTCCTGTTGATCTCGCTGATCTTCGGGCCGATCTTCGGCATCGTCATCGCCATTCCCGTCGCCTTCTTCCTGCCGAAGGCGGTCATCCGCTATTTCCTGCAGCGGCGCTGGCTGCAGATCGAATCGCAGCTTCCCTATGCGGTCGACCAGATCGTCTCGGCGGTGCGCACCGGCAAGCCGCTCGCCGTCGCCGTCAATGCGGTGGCCGACACCGGCCAGATGCCGGCCTCGCGCGAGTTCGAGCGCATCGCCCGCGAACAGAAGCTCGGCATCGGCCTGGTCGAGGCGCTCGACCGCCACGGCCGCACCGTGCCGAGCCTGCACTTCAAGATGGTCGATGCGGCCCTCGGCCTCTTTGCCCGCCAGGGCGGCGATATTTCCGAGCCGCTGACCGAGATGTCGAAATCCTTCAAGGAGATCTGGAAGCTCGATCAGAAGATCACCACTTCGTCGTCGCAGGCGCGCATGAACTTCCGCGTCGTCAACGGCGGCGCGCTGTTCATGATCCTGATGATCTTCTTCGGCCAGCCGGAGCTGATCGACAAGGTGTTCGGCAACGCCATCGGCATCGTCATCGCCATCGTCGGCGCCATTCTCTATGCCACCGGTTTCTTCTGGATGCGCTCGATGATGAAGGTGTCGGTCTGATGTCGGCGATCCCTCTTGGCCGCCTTGCCATCGTCTTTGCCGGCATCACCGCCGCCCTCTTCGTCTGGTGGATCGGCGATCTGCTCGGTAGCATCCAGGTGGTGCGCCGCTCCCGCGGCGGCGACGGCCCGCCGCCCAATATCGTCGACAGCGTCGGCATGCGCACGCCGGTCGAATTCGTGCTGCTGCATTTCGAGCCGTGGCTGGCCGACTACGGCGCCCAGCTGGAGCAGAAGCTGATCTATGGCGGCCGGCCCTTCGGCGGCGTCACCGGGCGGGAATATATCGCGCTGCTCGTCGTCATGAGCCTCTTCGGCTTCATCCTGCTCGGGGTGCTGTTCGGCATTGCCAGCGGCAGCATCATCGGCGGGCTGGTCGCCGGGCTGATCCTCGGGCTGATCCCCGCCATCTATTTCTGGGTAGTCGCCGACGACAAGATGCAGGACCGCAAGGAGCGCATTTCGCGCGAATTTCCCTATTTCCTCGATCTCGTCGTCATGACCCAGCAGGCGCAGGCGACCCTGCCGGAAAGCCTGAGGCTTTATGCCGCGGCTGCACCCGGCACGGTGATGAGCGAAGAGATCGACCAGACGCTGAAGGACGTGGCGCTCGGCACCGGCATGGTCGAGGCGTTGCAGCGCCTGGAGCGAAGGATGACCGCCGAGGAGGTCATCCGCGTCATCCGCGCGGTGATCCAGGGCGAGGTCGAGGGCAGCAACCGTGTCGAGACTGCTGCGCGAACACGCGCGCGACCTTCGCTTCCGCCGCTGGGAAAAAGCCGACAGGGCCAGTGAAAAGCTGAAAGCCAAGATCGTCATGCCGGCGATGATGATCGTCGTGTCGATCCTGCTTCTGGTGCTGGCGCCGGCAATTGTCGAGATGATGTCGAGTGGGATGTTTTGATCATGGCCTTTTCCTTCTTCCGCGGAAACAAACCAAGCCTGCTGCAGACCGGCCCCGGCGGCCAGAGCCGCAGCCATGCGCTCGACCGGCCCGAAATGTCGATCGGCCGGGCTTCGAACGCCGATATCGTCGTCGACGATCCCTTCCTGGCGCCGATCCATGCGCGCATCGAAAAGCAGACCGACGGCGGCTTCATCATCCGCCGCATGGGGCTGAACCCGATCATGCTGCGCGGCGAGGCGCTGCTGCAGACGGCCTCGCTGAAATCCGGCGACAGCTTTCGTCTCGGCAAGGATGTCGAATTCCAGTTTCTGGAGAAAGCGCCCGCCAAGGAGGCGCCGAAGAAGGAGGCGGTCAAGACTGGTGACGACAAGCCGAAGAAGCCGCTCTTCAAGCAGCCGGCCTTCCTCGCCGGCATGGGTCTCGCCTATCTCGTCATTGTCGGCGTCATCGGCTACGTCATCCTGTCCGACAGCGGCAGCGCGGAAAGTGGCCCAACGGCAGAGCGCATCAATGCGGAAGCCGCCCGCATTCCGACATGCATCAAGAATGCCCGACGCATGCGCCAAGTTTCCGAGCAAAGCTTTAACGGCGCTGTCGGCGGCCGCGTCGGCAGGGATGGCGACGCAACCTATGCCGCCCTTTCGCTTGCAGCCGAACCGTCTGACGACGCGGCGCTGGCAAAGGCCGCCGAGCCGATCGTCGAGGCCTACAAGCGTACGGCACTTGCAGCCCTCGCCTCGGAAAATCGCGGCAACAATACGCTGGCGCAGAGCCTCTACCAGCAGACCTACGATCTCGTCCCCGACATCAACTGCTCGGCCGCGCGTTTCGCGCTGCAGCGCCGCGCCGCCACGAAGCCGCCGACGCGGCGCTGATCGCAGGTTTGATGGGCATTTGACCGGAAGGAGTGGTTCGAACCTAGTGAGACGCTCTTTCGCCAAACAATAAGCCCAGCAACAGAAGGGAGCCGAAGGATAAAGCGCAACCTGTCTGGGCGATGGTGGCCGCCTTGCGCAATGAGCGAAACTCCTCGGCGACGTAGTACCTGTCGAAGCGGCTGCGCTTGCGCGCTTGCCGTTCCCGCCAGCTGAGGCACTGATCTTCCGACTTATCTACCAGGCAGTCCGTCTTATAGAGCACCCTGATTATCACCCAGAAAGCGACGGCGAAGCTCACGGCAAATACACCGAAGCAGGTAAAAAATATCAACTTCACGACGAGCAGTTGACCGACCATTCCCAGCACATCCCATGTATTTAAGTGCGTACACCTGGGAACGCCGACGCACAAGTTATCGAGTTCGACGGGTCCGCGTAGCCATAGTTTTGTCAACGAGACGGGCGGTCACATAAGCGAAACATACGACCGCGCTGAGAAACACTGAGAATGCGAGAGGGCTATTCAATCCAATCGACGCCGCAACTGGCTTGAAAACGCCGATCGCGCCTCGATGTAGGATGTAGATTGGGTAGGAGATATACCCAATCCATGTTGCCAACGCCTCTGCTTTTGCAGGCATCTCCAAAAAGAGGCCAAGCATTACGATGAGCGGAGCCAAGGCCATCGCGAACATCAGGTCGTAGTAAGGCCGCAGCACGACAGGAACCGGCGCCGCAATGCAAATCATCAGAAGAAGGCATGGCACAATGGCGGCCCAGCCCTTCCTCCAAGCGGGCATGCCGCCGAATAGACGGCTTATCACGACCCCTGCGGTAAATGAAAACATCACCCTTGGCAGGCCACCTACCGCTGAGGGCCACTCCCAGCCAATATTCAACATACCGTATTTAAAACCGACAAAAACCAAAAATGCAGCCGAGACCAATGCAACCCCGCAGAGGACGCGGATAGAGAGCCGAAAAAGCCACAGGGCGAAGACTATATTCACCAACAGTTCCCAGAACATCGACCATGCTGGACCGTTGATTGGAAACATTCCTTGCATCGGGTTCGCTTGAAGGAAATACATTGGACTGGGCAGAAAGAACGTGTTCGCAGTCGTCGACACCAGCAGGTCGATGACACTTTGATTTCTCAGCCCCCAGCTTGTTAACAGAATGATCTGGATGAGGCCGACCAAAATTCCGATCAAATAGAGCGGATAAAGGCGCTTGATGCGGGCCGCCATAAACGACTGGAACAGCAGACCGCGCGAGAGTCGTTTTCCATAAATTTCGGCGATTATAAATCCGCTTAGAACGAAGAAAAAGTCGACTGCTAGATAGGCCGATGGCGCATAGCTCTCCCGGAAATGTGTAGCGACAACACAAATAGCGGCAAATCCGCGCATTGCATCGAGCGTATAGTAACGGTTGCGGTCGGCAACCGAGGCTCCTACATCGTCCATCGCCAATGGCGAATAACCGCGGTCGAGGCTACTCATCTTATGGATTATCCTATTACGCGTTGTGTCTGAGGGGCGTTCGGATGCGGTGGATGAGAACGTCACCGAAGCGACGTTCTGATAATTTCAGATGACGGCTTGAGCACCAGATCCTTTAAATCGCAGCACAGGTTTATGCGGGTGGGGTCTGGAAATCATGCAGGGTTGGCAACCGCACCCCTGTTACTTTTGCGCTGCCGTGCCTGCTTTATACTGCCGATCAAGATATTTAAACGAGCTCTGCACAGAACGAATATCAGGCCGCAGTAAACCATGCCGCCTGCAAGGATTTCCACGGCCAAGCGTGGATACGGGGACCAATGAATGAGCAATTCGTGGAGGAAGAAAACGACTGCAACCATTCCTGCAGAGGCAATGGTAGGCCGCAGGAATTGCGCCAGGTATGCCGGGATACTCAGTTCTATATGCTGCGAAACCTTCCAACTGGTGATCGGCCAAAACAACAAAACTTCGATCATTATGCCGAAAACAATCGTCGTGACGCCATAAGGATAGAGAATTGCGATCGTCAGGAGTGTGAGGAGGTTTCGTGCCAGCTGGTAGTAAAACCACCAATCCATCTCTCCTTGGCTCTTGATCAAGGATGCCTGCACGTAGCCGATCCCAGCCATCAATCCGATGACGCAGTAGAACCGAACCGGCCAAACGGCCGCGATCCAATGTGCACCGAAAATTGTCGTAATCGCATCATCGGCAACGGCGGCAAGGCCAATGAATACGGGGTAGGACACCAGAGCGCAGCCAAACGTTGCCATGAGAAATGCTTCTCGCACTTTCTTCGGATCGGCTCGCAATGAAGAAAGCAAGACGTGCGTGACAGATGTTAAGCCACCGGCGATGACGTTGTTGATCATATCAAACAGACGCTTGGAAAAGTTATAGATCCCGAGCGCTGCCGGGCTCAAGAGCACCCCAATGAGCAAGTTGTCCAAGCTCATCGTCTGTAAAAACCGAGTGCCGGATGCAAAGAACCCATAGTGAAGGAGCTCGTTGAGGCTTGCTCGCTTCAGGTAAAGCCCGGGCCGCCACCCGGCGCCCCAGAAAGCGGCGCCGCATGATGCCGCTGTGGCCGCGATCTGTGCAATCGCAAGTCCCCACAAGCCGAAACCCGCGAGAACCAAAACAAGGCAAATGCAGGCAGAAGTGATGGTTGCAATCACAGTGCGGACGGCTACCAGATGAAACGACATCTTCCTATTGACAATTGCATTCGGAACGACGGCCGTGAAGTCGAAGAAGACCTTCAATCCCATGATGTAAATCAGGGGTGTGATTTGCTCATGCCCCACATAGGCCGCAATTGACGAAGCGGCTATGCACAAAGCGCCATAGATCAAAAATGAAAAAGCGAGCGAAAGCAGGAATATCGTATCCAGATGGCTGCGCCTGATTTCGGCTTTTTGTATAATCGCTTCGCCAAATGCCGTTGGTCCAAAGCTGCCCGCAAACGACACAATGCTGAATGCCAGCGCGACAAGACCGAAATCCTGGGGCTGGAGAACGCGAGACGTCACCACAAAAACAGCGAAGGTCAGAACTGTCGGAATAAGCGTGCTCAGCGCCGACCAGAAGGCACCGGTTACGGCTGCGGCGGATCGGTTCTCACTGACATGGCTGAATAGAATATCGTCGTCTTGTAAAACCGACAAAGTGAGCTCCTACCGGGAATCAGACTATGGAGGGTTGAGGTATTAGATCGGGGGCGGGAATAGCGGGGCTTGGATTCATGGGTTTACTCGACTTGTACCAAGTTCCTCCCATCTCATACGGCAAGCGAGACATTGCTGCTAAAAGCTCACCGGCATTTGTCGCTTTCTCCACCAGAGGGCTATCGCCAGTCTGGCTACCGATGACGTCGTGTAGATTGCTTCCGTCCCTCGCAACCGCGATATGCGGCTTATTCAGCAAAAGACAGAGAATATGACCGTGTAGATGGTTGGTGATGATCCGTTGCGCGCCGGACAGGATCTTCACGCCGTAATCGACATATCGAGCCGCGACATCCTCACGATGTTGGGCGATCATCTCTGTGCGGCTAAAGCCATGCCGCAACGCCGACTTGACGACGCTCGACTTGCGCATGCGCGACAAACTATTTGAACCGTTGATCCAATTGGTAAGAGGTCCATCAACGTTCGCTCGCGCTTTCGCTATATCAACCTCGTCCTCTCCAAGAGGCTGCATGACATATAATACCCTGAGAGGATCGGCTTCGAACGGTTTCAGCATTCCCATGCCGAATGCCGTGTCCGGGCCAGCCTCGACATCACAATCGAAGTTGGCTTTCGCTAACTCGAAACTCTGACCATCGCGCGTCATGCAAAAAAAATTGCGATGCCTCCCAATCGTACGTTTCGCGTATTCCTTGAGGGACTCGTTCGCGAAATGAATCGTTTGCGGCATCTGAATGATCGTTCGATCCGGATATTTCCACATCAAACGGTAGCGAACATCATCCCTGCCCGTCCGCGCGTCTCCAAAGTCGGTCCAACCGCAAATGAATATTGGAGCGTTGCCTGGTGTTGTTTTTATCTCATCTATACTTTGAGCGGTACTGCCAGTCAGCACCGGGAGGCGCCCTGTTACTTCGCGCAATACCATCGACAATCCAAGCCAACTCGCATGATGGCCGGGATCTTTATTTGATGGAAAGTTCATTATAACGTAAGGCTGTCCCCGGCTTACAAATTTCCTTACGATTTCAATCAACTTTTCTTTTTGTCGTCGTATTACAACTTCGCCGAGGTGATGCATATACTCAACTTGTATTTTCAAAACTCGAACAGCAATTACAGCCGGAATTCTGAAAAGTCAATTGGAGGATGTATTACTTTTGAGTAATAGTTAAGTGGGCAAATTGTCTCACTTCTTAGCAGCGATCACGAGGTTCGAGCGTCGCGCCTGGGCTTGGGAATTGCGCAGCAAACGGACAGCCGCGGAATATCCGCGGATGATGAAGTGTTGATTGGACTAGATGTCGAAGAAGGAGATCACGGGCTTACGAGGCAGCGCCTCGTGAACCCGGCGGTGGCTGGACCATCAACAGCCCGCGCAATTCCGTTCCGGTCTCCGCGATGTCTATTCTTACAACACCAGGGAAAAGCGGGCAAAAACGCCTGCGACAGCAGGGCTAGTCGCTTCCGCTGATAACGAGCCTCTACCAGCAGACCTACGACCTCGTCCCCGACGTCACTGCTCGGCCGCGCGTTTCGCGCTGCAGCGCCGCGCCGCCACGAAACCGCCCGCCCGCCGCTGAGCGCCGGCCTGTCTCAAGCAATGCTCGCCGGTGCCGGGGTGATCAGCGGCGCATGTTGCACAGGGCTGTTCTATGGCTGCCCGAGGGGATTGGCCTTTTCCGCCTCGCATTCCGGCAGCCGCACCAGTTTGGCGAGGTTTGCGCTGCAGCGGCGGGCGGCCGTCCGCTGCATGACCAGGATCAATCCGAACATGACGATCGCCAGGCAGCTTAGCGTTGCACAGATAGCCAGCGATGCCGGAATGCCGATCTGAGCCATTGCCAGCGCCAGGACGAACGGCGCAATCGCGGACAGGATCAAGCGGGCCGCCATCATCTGACCCTGCCGCTTGCCATAGCCGTCACTGCCGAACAAATGCAACGGCAGCGTACCGGTGACGATGCTCAGCAAGCCGTTACCCATGCCAAAGATCATCGCGAATATCATGGCGCCCGGCACGGACGGTGCCAGAAGCAGCAGGATTAGCATGCCGCCGGGTATTAGAAGAGCCGCGAACAAGGCCAGATGCAGCGCCGCAAGATTCTTGCCGAAGATCATGTTGATGAGACGGCTGGCGACCTGGGAGGGCCCGAACAGCGTCCCGACCAAGGCAGCCGTGGTGCCGAGGCCGAGGCCAGACAGCAGTGGC
Organism: Rhizobium sp. C104; assembly: GCF_022354505.1. Lineage (NCBI taxonomy): Bacteria > Pseudomonadati > Pseudomonadota > Alphaproteobacteria > Hyphomicrobiales > Rhizobiaceae > Rhizobium > Rhizobium sp. C104. The sequence goes on from NZ_CP092350.1 coordinate 368,649, forward strand.
ACCATATGAACCAGCACCGCCGAGCTGGAAAGCGACATCAGCGAGAACCCCGCTACCATCAACAGGAACCCCAGGCGACGACGCTCTGATGGCAGGATACCCTCGACGCGCGGCGAGGCAATTTTTGCTGTTTTCCGTTGCACTGCTGCGCCGTGAGAAAGCCACGCATGGATCGGCAGGCAGATGAACAGGTTGAGGGCGGCAAATATCACATACACATTCTGCCAGGACATCTGCGCCTGCAGCACTGCCGTGATCGGCCAGAACATTGTCGAGGCGAAACCCGCAATCAGCGTGAGGTAGGCGATGCTGCGCGATGCCACTTCCGGCCGGAGCTGCACGAGAAACGCAAACGCCGCGCCGTATTGCACCAGATTGGCCGCGACCTCGATCGCGATCAGGGCGGCGACATAGGACGTCCTCCCCGACGCGTAGGCGCAGGCGAGCAAGGCTGCGGCGGCGACGGCCGAGCCTATGGTCATCACCCACCCGGCACCAATGCGATCAAAAAGGCCGCCAAGCCACGGCGCCGTCAGCCCGCCGATCAGCAGCGCGACCGAGAGGGCGCCGAAGATCCATTCGGTCGACCACGCGAAATGGGCCGCCATATCAGGTGCCAGAATACTGAAGCTGTAGTAGAGCGTGCCGTAGCCCATATTCTGCGTGATGCCGAGGGCAACGATGGCAGTGACCGGGATCCGCCCGCTCATATGGATTTCAGTCTCGTGCGCTGCTCCAGCTTTTCCGCTTCTTCCTTGCGCTCGCTGTAGCGATCCGCGAGATAGGCAGAGGCGTCCCGGGTCAGCAGGGTGAATTTCACCAGCTCCTCGCAGACGTCCACGACGCGATAGTAATATGACGAGGGCTTCATGCGGCCGTCCGTATCGAATTCCTGAAAGGCTTTCGCCACCGAGGACTGATTGGGGATGGTAATCATGCGCATCCAACGGCCGAGGACACGAAGCTGGTTGATCGCGTTGAACGACTGCGAGCCGCCCGACACCTGCATCACCGCCAGCGTCTTGCCCTGGGTCGGCCGCACCGATCCGACCGAAAGCGGGATCCAGTCGATCTGTGCCTTCATGATGCCCGTCATGGCGCCGTGCCGTTCCGGACTGACCCAGACCTGGCCTTCCGACCAGGCAGAGAGATCACGCAATTCCTGTACTTTGGGATGGTTGACCGGTTCCGCGTCTGGAAGTGGCAGGCCAGCGGGATCGAAAATCTTCACTTCGCACCCGAAATGCTTCAGTAGCCGGGCGGCTTGAGCCAGCAGGCGGCTATATGATACAGCCCGCAGCGAGCCGTAGAGGATCAGAATGCGCGGCTTGTGGCTGAGAAAACGCCGGACGCAATGCGTCGAGATTCGGCTGGCGCAGATGATCGAGGGATGCGCCAGGCAAGTCAGACAATGCGCCTGCCCTCGGCATCGAGAACTTGCTCGCCATCTTCCTTGGTGAACGCCCCCTTGTGGGTGGCCGGCAGAATGTCGAGCACCAGTTCGGAAGGACGCGACAGCCGCGTGCCGATGGGTGTGATCACGAAAGGCCGGTTGATCAGGATCGGGTTTTCAAGCATGGCATCAAGCAGCTGATCGTCGGTCAGCTTCGGATCATCGAGGCCAAGTTCCGCATAAGGCGTGCCCTTCTCGCGGATCGCCTCACGCACGGTAAGGCCGGCATCCGCAATCATTCTGACGAGCTGGTCGCGGCTGGGCGGTGCCTTCACGTACTCGATGACTGTGGGCTGAATGCCGGCATTGCGGATCATCTCAAGCGTGTTGCGCGACGTGCCGCAGTCGGGGTTGTGATAAATTGTGACGTCCATGATGTTAGACCCTTTTGATGGTGGTGGCGTGGTCTGGACGGCGGCGCCGCGCTCATACCAGCCCTTGCTGCGGTTGACGATCCAGACGACCGACAGCATCACCGGCACCTCGATGAGGACGCCGACAACGGTGGCAAGCGCCGCCCCGGAGTTGAAGCCGAATAGGCTGATGGCCGCAGCCACCGCCAGTTCGAAAAAGTTGGAGGCGCCGATCAGCGCCGAAGGCCCGGCAACACAGTGCTCCTCCCCGCTCATGCGGTTGAGCAGGTAGGCGAGGCCCGAATTGAAGTAGACCTGGATCAGGATCGGCACGGCCAGCAGCGCAATGACCGCCGGCTGTGCGATGATCCGTTCGCCCTGGAAGCCGAACAGCAGAACCAGGGTCGCCAGAAGTGCCAAAAGGGACACCGGCTGCAGCTTGGCGCCGAGACGGTCGGCGTCGGTCACACGGCGCAGCATCTGCGCGACGATCACCGGCAGGACGATGTAGAGCAGGACCGACAGGATCAGCGTGTCCCACGGCACCGTAATGGCGGAGAGACCGAGCAACAGGCCAACGATCGGTGCGAAGGCAACGACCATGATGGTGTCGTTCAGCGCCACCTGAGAGAGCGTGAAGTGCGGCTCGCCTTTGGTCAGGTTCGACCACACGAAGACCATCGCGGTGCACGGCGCGGCCGCAAGAATGATCAGCCCGGCAATGTAGCTATCGATCTGGTCAGCCGGCAGGTAAGGCCGAAACAGATAGCCGACGAACAGCCAGCCGAGCAGCGCCATCGAGAACGGCTTGACGGCCCAGTTGATGAAGAGCGTGACGCCGATCCCGCGCCAATGGCGCCCGACCTGGCTGAGCGAAGCAAAGTCGATTTTCAGCAGCATTGGAATGATCATCAGCCAGATCAGCACTGCGACCGGCAGATTGACCTTGGCGACTTCGGCTGCGCCGATCGCCTGGAAGACGCTGGGCAGGACATGACCGAGAGCGACGCCGACGACAATGCACAGGAAGACCCAGATCGTGAGGTAACGTTCAAAACTAGACATGGATTTTACCCTCGGACTATCTTGGCCAGCAGCGCCGCCGAAGCCGGGCACAGGCTTGCAGCCTGGCGGGTTTGCAGGATCGCCGCAGGAGCCGTCACACGATCCACCTTGGCGAAACCGAAGCGCTCGAAAAACGAGGTTGCCGAATCCGTCAGCAAATAGACCGTGTTGGCACCGCCACGCGCAGCCTGGGTAAGCAACTGCCGGGTGATGGCTTCGCCATAACCGTGCCCGCGCTGCTGTGGCAGGACCACCAGCGAACGCAGGAGCGCGCAGCTGCCGTAGTCTTCCAGGCCCCCATAGCCGACGGTCGCGTTCCGATCCGTGAACCGGAAGAAGCTGCGGCCGTCTTCGTCGAGGTCATCGATTGGAAGTTTGGCAGCCTGCAGGGCCGTCCGCAGATCCTCATCTGCGCCGCTCACCGGTCTTCGATCCAGCTCCCAGCTCATGCGACGTCGCCCCGGCTACTGGTCGTGCCCTCCATCGTGCCGATGGCGCGCAGCTGTGTTTCAAGCGCCAGCTTGTCAATTGATGCGAGCGGAAGGCTCACGAATGCGACAATGCGGTTCTTGAGGAAACGCGCGGCTTGTGAGAAGGCCTGGCCTTTCTCGATCAGCGTACCTTCGACGGCCGCCGGATCCTCGATACCCCAGTGCGCCGTCATCGGGTGGCCGATCCACACGGGGCATGCCTCGCCCGCGGCGTTGTCGCAGACGGTGAAGATGAAATCCATCTGCGGCGCGCCGGCTTCGGCAAACTCGTCCCAGCTCTTCGAACTGAACCCGGTGCTTTCGTAGCCAAGGGCGCGCAGCGTATCCAGCGCCAACGGGTGGACTTCACCTTTGGGCCGGCTTCCCGCCGAGTAGGCGTTGAAGCGGCCCTTGCCTTCGCGGTTGAGGATGGATTCGGCCAGGATCGAGCGGGCGGAATTGCCCGTGCAGAGGAAAAGGACGTTATAAACGCGATCGGCGGTCATAGCAGGTTTTCTTTCGGAGCTGGGGCGCAGCAAGCGGCGACTTCGGCGACCGGCGCGCAGATCTCGGGATGGCCGCCGCAGCAGTCTTCCATCAAGAAGCGGATGAGCGCGCCGAGGCCTTCGTAGTTGGCGGTGTAGATGATCGAGCGGGATTCCCGCTGTTGGTTGATAAGTCCTGCTCGCTCCAGTTCCTTCAGATGGAACGAGACGTTGGAGGCGGAAACCTCCGCCTTCTCAGCGATAGCGCCGGCAGGCATCCCATTCGGCCCGGCGACGACAAGCATGCGGACGATGTGCAGCCGGGTTTCCTGCGACAGTGCCGCAAATGACATGAGGGCTTGACGTTCTTCCATATTTCTACAATCCTTGAAATATTGAAACAGGAGTAGCCGAAATGAATGCGATCGACAAGCCCCTTCTCGAGACCGACATCAGCCTGGGTCACCTGCTAGAGACGATCGACGGCGTCCGTGAACTGCCGCTGATCTTCTCCTATGACGGCCGACCGGTGAAATCCGGTTACCATGTCACTGAGGTCAAGGCCGGGCAGTTCGCCGCGCTTGACTGCGGTGCCAACCCCGAAGCCTGGTCGGAAATCTTCGTGCAGCTTTGGGATCTCGACGAGGAAAATCGTACGCACATGGCGGCCGGCAAGTTTGCGGCGATCATTCGCAAGGTGTCGGAGCACGTACTGCTCGATGGTTCTGCCAAGCTGACCTTCGAAGTCAGCGACGGCATCCGGCCGATGCAGCTTTATTGTGCCTCGATGCCGACCGTGCAGGGCGGTGCTCTGCATGTCGAGCTGACGCCGCGTCCGGCAAGCTGCAAACCCCGCGACCGATGGCTGAAAGAAGAAAACCGCAAGTCATCTGCCTGCTGTGGCCCGTCAACGGCACAAAGCGCCTGCTGCGGCTGAAGCCGCCGTTGTCGGAAGATCCGGCGACTAAGCCGGCAAGTTCACGGGGAGAAAAGCAGTCGCTACGGAGGGCCGCTCGCCGGCACCGGGGCGCGGTGCGTTGCAGGGCTGTTATATGGCTGGCCGAGAGGCCTCGTTTCCCCGCCACGCATTGCGGCAGTCGCACAGGTTTGGTTTGCCAGCGCTTAGGGCTTGGTGCATGCCGGGAAGCTGGCGAGCGGCATTGTCTCTATCAAGCGGTTGCGCTCGATGGCGATGCAGCCTATGCGGCGGCCGAGCCGTCGGACGACGCCGCGCTGGCAAAGGCCCTCGAACCGATCGTCGAGGCGTACAAACGCACCGCACTTGCAGCACTCGCCTCGGAAAACCGCGGCAACAAACGCTGGCGCAGACGCTTTACCAGCAGACCTATGATCTGGTTCTCGACATCAACTGCCCGGCGGCGGGCTTTGCGCTGCGGCGGGCGGCTGTGAAGCCGCCTGCCAAGCGTTGACAGCCGGTCCCGTGTCGCTGCTAGGAACCTCGCGCGCCGCTGACCACTGTCGGTCTAAGCAGATGTTGCCACCAAATCCCAAGCGGTAGAGCTTGACCTCGGCGCAAGTGAAAAACGCGGCATGCTCGCACACCGTTTGGAGTCAGTGTATGATCTCCGCCGAAGGGAGATGGGGGGTGCCAACGGGTCAGGCCAAACGCAGGCTTTGCGCTATTTTCGCCGCCGATGTGGCTGGCTATAGCCGCCTTGTGGGTATTGATGAGGAGGGCACCCTTTCCCGGCTGACCATGCATCGCCGCGACGTTCTTGATCCGGTTATCCTGAGGAATGGCGGCGGTATTGTCAAAACCACTGGTGATGGATTGCTCGCACAGTTCGCGAGCGTCATTGATGCAGTTCGATGCGCGGTCGAAGTGCAAACTCTTATGGCCAGTCGCAACGCCAGCGAGGCCGACGGTATGCGCATGGATTTCCGTATCGGCATCAATGTCGGAGATATCCTGGAGCAAGATGGTGACATTTTCGGTGACGGCGTCAACATCACCGCACGGCTCGAAGGCATAGCCGAACCCGGCGGTATCTGCGTTTCGGCCCGCGTGCGGGACGATGCGGCGGGGAAAGTTGACTATGCCTTCGACGATATGGGTGAGCAGGCACTGAAGAACATCGAGCATCCGGTCCGCGCTTTCAGGGTGCGGGTTGTGAACCCTCCCACAGTCGGCCCACCCGGGCAGGCCACGTCACTCGGCAAACCGTCGATTGCTGTTCTGCCATTCCAGAACATGAGCGGCGACCCGGAACAGGAGTATTTTGGTGATGGCATAACCGAAGACATCATCACCGCCTTGTCGAAGGCGCGAGGCGTCCTCGTCATCGCGCGCAATTCGACCTTCGCTTTCAAGGGCAAGGCAGTGAGCAGCCGTCAGGTCGCTCGTGAACTTGGCGTTCGCTACGTCCTGGAAGGCAGCGTTCGCAAGGCAGGGGATCGTCTACGGGTCACTGGTCACCTTGCTGACGCGACCAGCGACAACCACATTTGGGCGGAGCACTACGATCGGCCTGTCTCCGACATCTTTGCGCTGCAGGACGAGATCACCGCCAATGTTGCCGCAGCGATTGAGCCACAGCTCTACGCCGCCGAGAACCTTCGCCTGCAGAGTAAGCCGCCGGAGAGCCTCGACGCCTGGGGCTGCGTCGTGCGAGCAATGCCCTATATCTGGACATGGGTTTCGCAAAAAGACGAAACGGGGATAGCACTGCTGAAGCGGGCTATCGAACTTGACCCCGGTTATGCGCGGGCGCGTAGTCTGCTCGCTTGGATTTTCGCCACGCGGGTTGCACTCGGCAATATGGATTTCGAGCGTGGCGTATCTGACGGATTGATTCTTGCCCAACGGGCGATCGACCTCGATCCAGACGATCCCTGGGGACATCTGGCCGCCGCCTATATCTTTACCTTTACGCGGCGCTTCGGCCCAGCAGTTGAAGAACTCGATGAATCTTTGCAACGCAACCCGTGCTTCGCACTGGCGCGAGTCATTTTGGCCGTCACCTACGCTTATGCAGGGCTTGCGGAAGAGGGTTATCGCCAGCTGGAAATCGCGAGTCGACTGAGCCCCCGCGACTTCGCGCAGCCCGCGAATTTATCGATCGAAGGCCTATGCCATCTGATCGCGGGCCGCTACGCCGACGCGGTTACTGCCGAGCGGCGTGCTGTTCAACTACGGCCCGACTTCGGTACTGCCTGGCGGACGCTCACGGCAGCCGCGGGCCTCACTGGTGATTTGGAAGTTGCACGACAGGGTCTCGCCGAGTGCAAGCGCCTGCAGCCAAACCTCAGCATCGCCTGGGTCGAGAAATACCACCCGCTAATCCGAGCGGAGGACCGCGCCAGATACATCGAGGGCTTGCGACTGGCGGGCCTGGAGTAAGTCAGGCTCGGCAATTATTGGGGCGCGGCATCCTCCAACGTCCCTCATGCTTGAGATGCGCAGCCCGAAAGGGCGAAGCCTCGAAGCAAGCAGCAACGCTGCTTCTTGCGTGTATCAACGCCTGACCCGCCCTCCATTCGAGGCCCTGCGGGACACCTCAGGATGGGGCTCTCTTGGAGTGGCGCGCGTTGCAGAGCTGTTTTATGGCTGGCCGAGAGGCTTCGCCTTCGCCTCGCATTCCGGCAGCCGCACCGGTTTGGCGAGGTTTGCCAGTGCCTCGGGCCTGGCGCATGCCGGGAAGCCGGCGAGCGGCATTGTCTCTATGAAGCGGTGGCGCTCGATTGCGCTGAGGCCGGGTTCGTTGATCATGCTTTCGACGGTCACCTCGGGGTGCTGTTTGAGAGCTTCCGTGGCCGAAGCCTTCGCCTCGTCGGCTCGCCCCAGCGCCGCAAGCGAGCTGCTGCGCACCACCCAGGTCCATCTCTGGTAGTTGTCAGGCGTCATGCGCTCCAGCATCGTCACCGCGTCCTGATACCGCCCCGCCATGAAATAGGCAGGTGCGAAGAAATTGGACGCCCACATCTGATAGTTCGGGTCGAGCCGCATAACCTTGTCGACCATTTGAGCACCGCGTTCCGGCTCGTTGAAGCGGGCGGCAAAGCCGCTGTAAAAGGTCAGGATTTCGGACGAGCCCGGAGCCAGGCGAAGGGCCGTGTCGAATTCGGACTTGGCGCGGCCCATGTCGCCCTTGTTGGCAAGGCTCATGCCGAACACCGCATGGGCTTCGGCGTCGCTCGGATCAAGCCGCACGGCGCGTTCGGCCACATCGGCGGCCAGCTTGCGGTTGCCCTCGGGATCGGCGCCGAACACGCCCATCAGATCATGAGCGTGGTAAAGCTCTACCCAGGCCCGCGCCAGCCCGGGGTCCAGCGCGACAGCGCGGTTGAGAAAGGTGATCGCCTCCTCGTCATCGGCTTTGGTGAGCTTTTCGATCTTCTCGGAGCCGAGCAGATAATAATCATAGGCATTCAGATTTTCAGGCCGTTTGCGTTTGGCGGCGGCCCGCCCGGCCTCTTGAATCAGCCCTACGCCGCCGCCGAGGCGGTTGGCGACCTGCTCGGCGATTTCGGTTTGAACGGCGAACACGTCCTCGGCGGGCCGATCCCAATTCTCCGACCAAAGATGATGGCCGGTTTTTGCATCGATCAACTGTGCGGTGATCCGCACCCGGCCGCTCTGCCGCTGGATCGACCCTTCCAAGACGAAGCCGACATGGAGCGCAGTTGCGACCTGGCGGGCATCCACCGGCTTGCCTTTGTAAACTTCCGTCGAATTCCGCGCCACCACCTCGAATTCGGGAAACCGCGCGAGATCGGTGATGATGTCCTCGGTCAGGCCATCGGCCAGACGCCCGCTCGCCTCGTCGCCGCCGAAATTGTCGAAGGGCAGCACCGCCACCGACGGCTTGCCGCTCTGAGGTTCGGGCTGGAGGAACCACCAGGCGGCCCCGCCGCCTGCAAGAGCCAGCGCCACGATCGCTGCCGCAGCCATCCTGGTCCAGCGCGGCATCATCGCGCGGAGCGGGCGACGCGCCCGTTTGCCGTCGAGCCTCAGCCGATACATCCGCACCGGGCGGCTGATGTTCTTGACCTGCTGCTCGCCGGCGAAATCGAGCGGCCAGTCGAGTTTGCCCTGGAGATGATCGTATGCCGTGCCTGACACCACCACCCCGCCAGGCTCGGCCAAATGCTCCAGCCGCGCGGCGACATTCACCCCATCGCCATAGAGATCGCCATCCACCAGGGCGACATCGCCGAGATTGATGCCGACGCGGAAGATGATGCGCTCCCGCTGCGGCAGCTCGGCGTTGCGCGCCGCCACGGCATTTTGAAACTCCGCGGCGCAGGCAACCGCATCCACCACGCTGTCGAAGGCGACGAGCGCGCCGTCGCCCATCAGCTTGATAATGGTGCCATGGCGCGCAGAGATAGCGGGATTGATCAGCTCGGCGCGGATCGCCTTCAGCCGCTTGATGGTGCCGGCTTCATCGGCCTCCATCGCTTTGGAGTAACCGACCATATCCGCCGCGAGGATCGCCAGCAGCTTCCGGTCGAGCGCGGGGGTGCCCATCATCGTTGCCTTGCATGACCATGCAATCGTGCCGGCAGTCTACACCCATCGAAGCGCCGCAACTAGCAAAGCTGCCAAAACGGCATGTCTGCTTGTGGGCGAAGCCGGCAGCGATTGGGTTTGTTGCGCCTGATGTCGGCACGCCCGCCTCGTCCTTCGAGGCCCCTGCGGGGCGCGTCAGGATGAGGGCTCTCTTGAACCCTGGCGCTGCATTCTCCGACCCCCGTGATTTGTGGAATATCTGGCATCCGCCCGGCGACCCTGTCATAAATTGATGTCATCGAGGGAGGCACGATCATGCAGAAGAATGCGCCGGACTTCAGCCTTGAGGGCAAGGTGACTTTGGTGACGGGAGCGAGCCGTGGGATCGGTCGAGCTTGCGCGCTTGCCTGTGCCGCAGCGGGTTCCGATATTGTTCTGGGGGTCCGCGATGTCGCGGCGTCGGCGGGACTGGTTGCCGAACTCGAGGGGCTGGGACGAAAAATTCTCGCTGTTGAACTGGATATTCCCAACAAGGCCCATATCGCCCAAGCCGTCGATGCAGCGCTTGGTACATTCGGCCGGATCGACGTCCTCATCAACAATGTCGGTGTGGCTCCCGGCAATCTTGCGGAACTCGTTGAGGAGAAGGACCTTGACGAGATCCTCGATGTCAACATCAAGGGCACCTTTCTGATGACGCAGGCAGTGGGGCGTCAGATGATCAAGCGCAATGGCGGCCGGATCATCAACATCAGCTCGCAGGCCGGCACCGTGGCGCTGCGCGGCGAGGCCATCTATTGCATGAGCAAGGCGGCAATCAATCACCTGACGCGCTGCCTTGCCGCCGAATGGGCAGCCTATAATATCACCGTGAACACCGTATCGCCGACCTTCATCCACACCGATGGTACAGCACCTTTTCTCTCCGATGCCGACAATCGCAAAGCGACGCTCGATCACATTCCACTCGGCCGGATCGGTGAAACCGATGATGTGGTGGGTGCCGTCGTCTTCCTGGCATCGCCGGCTGCGAGCCTGATTACCGGCGCCAACCTGCTGGTGGACGGTGGATGGTCCGTCGCCTGAGGCCGAGGCTGCTGTGGTGCAAGTCTTATCCGGACGATAACGACAATTTCCCAGATTGGGATCACCTTCCATCACCGGCAAATGCGATGGCTATCCGCGATTTCTATCGGTATGACCTGGAGCACAATGGGTGTGCCCGCTTCGCGCACTTTCCGCCGAGACAATTCGTCGCTTTCGGCCCAAGGAAGCCATCCAAGGTTGGATCACTTAAAGACTGCTTCGCGCCTAAAAGCGGAAGTTCGTTCCGCGCACGCGAAATACGCTTGCTCGACAGCAATGACGAAATGACCCCATGTTCGGCATGAGGTCAAATCGGTCCTCCTTGAGGTGTATGGCCGGCTCGTAGACCTTCTCAAGCAATGCCGATGCGGCGCGTGACCTGGCCGTTGCTTTCCCAGTAAGTATGTTTCTTGGTAATCCAGGGATCATCCATGGCAGGCTGGATTTGTCCCGCCATGTCAGTGGCGCGCGAGGTGACCGTGTGCTCGCCCTTTGATGGGTCTTTCCAGTCGAGATACCACACCTTCCAAGCGAATTCAGCTTCTTCACCATGGTCGATCGTCGCTTCAAGCCATGGGCCATCATCAACCTTCACTTCGACCTTGGCGATTGGAGCGCCCCACGCTGCACCGCTGATCCGGTATCCGGCATCGCTACGCGTCACTCTGGCAGGCGCGGACTTCAGCAATGCACGGCCGACTGAGGTTTCGGCCCACACGGTCTCACCATTGTGCTCTTCTTCGCGGATGGTGACATAGTCTCGTCCCATCAACAAACTCATGAAGCGCGTGTTGCGTATCTCGATGCGCTTGAGCCACTTGACGTTGGCTATACCATACCAGCCGGGTGCGATGAGCCGCATCGGGGAACCGTTGGGTGGCGGCAGGGCGACCCCATTCATCTCGTAGCAGAGGATGTTGTTGGGGCTCATCGCATCGGCGAGCGACATGCTGCGGGCGAAATTCTGATGCATCTTGACGTCGCGATTATCGTCCTTGAGAGCGATTTCGCCGACATCAGTGCCCCAAAAAACAACTTCGATGCCGTTTTCCTTCACGCCTGCCTCTTCAAGTAGGGCGGCGAGCGGTGTGCCAGCCCAGCGGGCATTGCCAATGCCGCCGGTAAAAAATGGAAAACCGTGATTGCCCGAACATTCCACCGTGAAAACCACCTCCTGGCGCGGCCGTGCCTTGAGGTCGGCAAGCGACAGGCTTAAAGGCTTCTTCACTAACCCATCGATTTCCAGTTTCCAGGCATTCGCATCAATGGTTGGCCGATCAAAATGGGCGATGCTGAAGAACTTCTCATTTGGTGTCACCCATGAATCCATATCCTCCCAGACAAGCTGGCTCTGGATGACCGCCGGAACGGGATTGGGCTGCGGCTGGTCTAGCCACGGGATCACGGTCTCACCCGCCCGGCTTGGAAAGGCTTGGGCAAACTGTGAAGTGAAGACCGCCAGTGCGGCGACGGCTGCGCTGCCTTGAACGATGAATTCGCGGCGTGCAAGATCATACATGATGGTTTCTCCTCCAGTGTGAAAGGCTGATTTCTCCTCCAGGCATAAAAGTCACAGCGGCCGGAATCGCACAAAGGAGAGGCCGGCCGAGGCGGGCAGTCTTGAGAGCGCTCGGAACGAGGCGAGTTAGAAGCACGCCATGTCTTAAGGCGGCGCCTCCCGCTCTCAGTCGCTGGCTCCATCAGGTCCCAGCCAGCGACCTGCAAACGTACGCCTTATGTGCGTTCGTGGCGAGGGCAAACATCAGGATTCGCTAATGAACGCCCGATAGCTACAGTCAAAGATAGACGTATCCGCCGATAGCGGTCTTGCCGTTCGGTGAGAGAACGCTCGTTTGTTGCTAAACTTCCCGACCGGGAAGACGACCGACGGTATGAGCACCAGCTATTCTGGAGAGCCGCCTGGTTACATCACCGATCTCGCCACCACTCGCCCCTGCGCCGCAGCACACTGCAAGACGCCCTCCCGCGCGCAGCGGGTTCATTCTTCGGCCACAAATCGGTCACCCCTCGAGCGAGAGCCACATCCGCTTCTGGCGCGCAAAGCGGAAATTGCCCGCAGCCGCCTGTGGCGTGTAGTAGCCATAGCCCCGCAATGCCACTTGATCCCGAATCTCGAAATGATGCCGCCCCGCTGTATGCGGCATTCCGCTTTCCCGTTCCGCTCTCAACCCTTCGGATCGTTCACGCAATTCGGCGGTAATCCGGAAGATGCCGCCGCCGGACGTGCTCCAGCGAATAACTTCCTGCCGGCACCGTCTCGAAGGCAAGTGTCCACGAAGCCGTGCGCCGACAGCGCCTCGAGATCAGCAAAGATCGGCTTGTAGGCTGAGAGCGCGAGCTTATAGGCCTCCGCACTGTAACGGCCGTCGGCCTCGACCGAGCTTCACTAGCCAAACCGTTCCACCAGGAAATCGATCACCGTCCGCAGCATCGCTGTCGGCCGGCGGTTCGGCGCGTAGACGAGGGACATCGGAACAGGCTTGTAGGACCATTCCGGCAGCACCTGCTCAAGCCGGCCTTCAGCGATATCGGCGGCGAGCAGCAGTTCCGGCTGGAGCACAATTCCCGCACCGCTGAGTGCGGCCATGCGAAGGGCTGCCCCCTGGTTGGTGGAGAATTTTCCGGAAATCAACACATCGCGCATTTCGCCTCCCGGCCCGACCAAGTGCCAGCGATTCTGCATGCGCCAATAGGAGTGGCCGAGGCAGAGATGGTTCGTCAGAGCCTCCGGCGAGGTCGGCCGGCCATGGCGGGCGAGATAATCCGGCGAGGCAGCGAGAATCCGCCGGTAGGGCGTCAGCGGGCGGGCGACCAGGCTGTCGTCGGAGAGCGGGCCGATGTGGATGCCGAGCTCGAACCCCTCGCCGACGAGGTCATGGACATTGTTGTCGAGCGACAGCTCGATGCTGACGTCGGGATAGGCGTTCTGGTAATCGATCAGCGCCGGCACCAGGATCTGCGTCCCGAAGCTGACGGGGGCCACCACGCGAAGACGTCCACGCGGCGCCGATTGCAGTTCGCTCGCCGAAGCCTCGGCCAGCGCCACTTCGGAAAGCGCCCGTTTGCAGCGCTCGTAATAGAGCTGGCCGACCTCTGTGAGCTGATGGCGTCGCGTGGTGCGATGGATCAGCTTCGACCCCAGCCGGGTCTCGATGGTCTTGATGTGCTTGGCGACCATGGCAGGCGACACTTGCGCGATCTCCGCGGCCGCCGCGAAACTGCCGTTGTCGATGACCCGGACGAACATCGCCATGCCGGCCAGCTTGTCCATGATTGCCTACCTGTAGGTTTCGAATGACGATACACAGAGCTTATTTATCAACCTGAGCATTTGCAACATAGTGGTCACGTCCGAGCCAAGGCGATGGACATTGCCGACATGACCAAGGAGAAAACATGCCTATTCTTCACCTGCAGATGCATCCCGGCCGCACCGACGATCAGAAACGCGCCTTCGCCCGCGAAGCGACCAAGGCCGCCGTCGAAACGCTGGCATGCCCGCCGGAATCGGTGGAAATCCTGATAACGGAGATCGCCAAGGATTCCTGGGCGGTCGGCGGCAAGCTGAAATCCGAGGCCTGATTGACGACCCGCAGCATCGAAGGCTCGAGCTGCGGGACGCCACCATGCTATTGGACAGGGAGCCGGCACGCGGCTTCCGTGTTGACCGCGTCGGGCGACCGGTTGACCTACTGGCTGCTCAAAATCCACCGCCCGCAAGCTGGGGGCACCTGGCTTCGCCCGGACTTAGGCTTTCGGCGCATCTGAGCCATGGCGGTTATCCCCTAAGCGGACATTTAGCTACTGTCGCTTGAAGTGATATGTCAAGCCCGCTGTCAGTGTCGCCAGCAGCCTGGCACCAATGCGCGAGTTGAAGAAGGCGGCCGGTCCTACGAGGTAATAGCCCCTGTCAGAGACGAGAGGTTCGTCGTCCAGTGTGACTAACAGTCCATTGGCGAGCAACTCATCGATGACACCCTTCCATCCGAGCGCTATGCCGTGGATGAGCGTCTCGTGGATTGCGATGCAGTGATTTGTCACCTCAATTCCACCGTCGATGACGGCGGAGCCCGGAGCACGCGCCTCGCGCCAGTCTTGCCAGCTGAACCACCTTTGATCGCGGTTACGTGATGTGTGGTTTCGGTGCGGCGCTCGCGGTTGCTGCGGCCCTCTACCAGAAGCGCAAGTCCGGGAAGGCTGGACGAGCGCGGACGTCGCTCTCCGCACTCAGCGCTCTCCCCCAGATGCCGTTTTGTTACGATTATGCCGGACGAGCGGAGTTCAACGAACCGTCCGGACCTGCAGCACGCGGCTATGATGCCTTGCATCAGCTCTACCAGGCAAAGGATGCCTGGATCGTGATTGCCGCCTCACGGAAAGACCTGACCCGTTTTCAGCATGTGGCCGGGTTCGAAATGCTACCTGGCCTGCCGAGCGGCGAATGGGAACGAACGCTTGAGACCGTCATTCCGACCGTTTCTGCGGCCATATGGATCGAGCGCTTCCATGCCGCAGATATCGGCGCGTCGATCTGTAATAACATTGAGACAATTCGCGCCTCGTCGACCCGGTCACCTGACGGTCAGCCGGGAATTGATCGCGGCACTTACTCCTTCTCGACCTACAAAGACCATCCAAGCGGTCATGTGGTCACGTATCTCGATCCCTATGGTGTCAGACCGGCGGATGCAAAAGTCTTTGCGTTACCGCCAGCAGAAAAGTACGGAGGGTCGACGCGACAGATATTGTTGGCACTGGGCTATAGCGAAACAGACATTGGCCAGTTGCTCGCAAGCGGGGACGTCAGCGAGAGATGGAGCCGGGAATATCTTCCGAGCTGAACGGAGCATCAGTAATGCTCACCACTTGTTTGTATGACCAGTTCTGGCCGCTTGTGGCGCGAAGGGGAAGACCGCAGTCGGTCCAGAGCGGCCATGCTTCGATTGCGCGCGGGCGTGGACCATGAACTTGGGGCAGCCGGACGGTTCGCACGATCGCTTCGCCCGGCCTACGGAAGTTCAATTTCGCCGTCCACCACGTGGTTGAGGCCGGTGCCTTCCGCCGTTAGCGTCATGCGGACCTTCAACGTCTTGCCATCGAACTGCCCCTTGCGCACCGTCTCCTCGATCTTGCGCTGCGAGGTGACGCCGACTTCCTTCAGGAACTTGCGGATCGACATGTTGAAGGCGTCTTCGCTCATGGCGGAACTCCTCTGTGTGCGGAAGGGATGTTAATGGAAGGTAAATCGTCAAGGAAGCAGCAATGACGCCACATGCCCCAGAATCTGACGTAAAAATTTCGGCTACCTAGATGGGCGTTAGGGGCCGCTTCGGGTCGAGGCGCGACTTTGCGACATCAGTGGCAAGGCGACAGCGACAGTTGACCGCTCCCGGCCCGAAAGCAGACATCGTCGACGAACACGCTGTAGGTCGCAAATGCACCAGAGAACTTGATCTCAGCCGAGATCGCTCTGGGCAGAAGTTCCCCTGTCTCTGTCTTCCTGCTATCGTGGAGATGGGGGACGGCTCTATGAGCGAGAATCGCAAGCTGGCCGCAATTCTGGCCGCGGACGTAGTCGGATACAGCCGGCTCGCCAGCGAGGACGAAGATCGCACCCTGGCAAGGTTGCGGGCACTGCGCAGCGACCTGATCGATCCAACCATCGCAGTGCACAACGGCCGTGTCATCAAGCGCACTGGTGACGGAGCGCTGGTCGAATTCCGCAGCGTTGTCGATGCCGTGCGCTGCGCCATCGAGGTGCAGAACGGCATGGTCGAGCGCAACGCCGGCGTTCAGCAGGATCGGCGCATCGAGTTCCGGATCGGCATCCATCTGGGGGACGTCGTAGAGGAATTCGATGGCGACCTGATGGGCGACGGCGTCAACATCGCCTCGCGTCTCGAGGGTATCGCGGCCCCCGGCGCTATTTGCCTGTCCGAAGACGCCTATCGCCAAGTCAGGGCGAGACTCGATCTCTCCGTCAGCGATCTCGGCAACACGCAACTCAAGAACATTGCCGAGCCGATCCGGATCTATTCGCTCCAGGTCGGCACCGCCGCGGAGGTAAAGCCAGGAGTGACCGCCGCCGCCGTTGCTCGTGCGCCGGCCGCATTGCCGTTGGACCTCTCGATTGCCGTGCTGCCATTCGTCAACATGAGCGGCGATGCCGAGCAGGAGTACTTCGCTGACGGCATCTCGGAAGACATCATCACAGCTCTATCGAAGCTGTCGCAGCTGTTTGTCATCGCTCGCAACTCGTCGTTTACCTTCAAGGGCCGGAATGTGAACGTGCAGGAAGTGGGCGACAGTCTCAAAGTGCGCTACGTGCTGGAAGGAAGCGTTCGCAAATCCGGCAACAAGGTGAGGATCACCGCGCAGCTGATTGATGCCACCACCGGCGGGCATCAGTGGGCGGAGCGTTTCGATCGCGACCTGACCGATATCTTCGCAGTGCAGGATGACGTCACGCAGCAGATCGTCGGCGCTCTGGAACTCAAGCTGACGGCCGGGGACCACCTGCGGCTCGCGACCGAGCAGACGCAAAATCTGGAAGCCTATGACTGCTTCCTGCGGGGCCGTGAACACATGTGGCAGCTGACGAGAGAGCAGAACATTCAGGGCCGGCAATTGCTGCAGCGCGCCGTCGATCTGGACCCGAAATTCGCCCCGGCGCACGCGTTCCTCGCCGTCACGCACGGGCTGGCCTACGTTAACCAGTGGAGCCGATCGCCGTCGAAATCGCTGGAACAGGCGACCGAGGCTGCGACGCTGGCGGTGGCGCTCGACGATCGGTATCCGTACGCACATTGGGCGCTGGCCGTCGTCAACTTGTACCTGCGACGACTTGACGTGGCCATCCGCGAGGCTGAACGCGCGATTACGCTTGCTCCCAATCTTGTCGAGGGCCACGAGAGCCTCGGAAACGCGCTGCACTATGCGGGCAGATCCGACGAGGCCCTCGTCTGCTTCGAGCGGGCGATCGCCCTGAATCCATATTATCCAGACATTTTTCTGCACTTCCATGCGCAGGCGATGTTCCAGTTGGGCAGGTACGAGGAGGCCGTTGTCTTCCTGAAGCGACGACTAGTCCGCAATCCAGCCACCGACATCTCACGTGTGTTGCTGGCGGCGAGCTATGGTCACTTGGGCTGCTTGGCGGAGGCTCGCGGGCAGTGGGAGGAAGTGTTCCGGATCAATCCCGATTATTCCCTGGAGCACAGGCGCAAAGTGCTGCCCTACAAGAACCCCGCCGATTTCGAGCGCATTGTGGATGGACTGCGCAAAGCTGGCCTCACCGAGTGATTGCATTCCATCGCCGGCAGTCGTCCCACAGCTTCCGTAGGCTCCACAAAATCCGAGGCCTGAGAGACGTCCCGCATCACTCAGGCAGGCCGGCCTTTCGGAAGCCGTCGACAAAGTGGTCTCGTACAGATGCATCGCGCAGCGGCTGGGAGCTGAGCCAATGGCCGATCGTGAAATGAGGGTGGGCGATCAGGAACAATTCTGCTTCTCGCCGCGCCTCCTCACCGTGGCCCAACTGCGCAAGCGCAGCAGCCAGGAATTTGCGTGAGTTGGTACGATACGTGTCTTTCCTGCGGAGCGTAGCGGTTGCCGCCTCATAGTCACGCGCGGCGTATTGCGCCTGCCCAAGATGGCAAAGATACCAGCAGGGTGGGTAGGGATTGAGCCGCAGAGCTTTTTCGATCTGCGCCAGTCCGTCGGCAACCCTGCCGTCTAGCACTGAGATATCAGACATGGCGGCCCAGGTGTCGGCGTGGTTGGGGTCCAGCTCCAGGGCCTTTGCGAAGGCGGCCTCCGATTCCACCCATCGCCGCTCATAGGCCAGAATGGTCCCCAGAACGTAACGGCAGCCGGCATCGTTTGGATCCAGCTCGACCGCCTTCTGCGCCGATGTCGTCGCCATCTCACGGTTAGGATCTTGGGGCTCGCCGAAATCGAGTCCAGGCAAGCCAACGGTTATAGGCGAGCAGGCCGAGCGCCTCGGCATAGGATGGCTCGAGCTTGACCGCGCGCTGGAGCAGCATATAGGCCTCACGCTCGGTTTGCGGCGACTCTTCCGTCAGGAGGCGGGCGCGCACACACAGGTCGTAGGCCTCGAAGTTCTTCGGCCGATTGCGCGGCGTCGGGATGGTCAGCCGGCCGACGAGGGCTTCGACAATCTTGGCGTTGACTTCATCCTGCAATTCGAAAACATCTTCCACCGTCCTGTCGAACCTCTCGGCCCACAAGTGCCCGCCGTCAGCCGTGTCGACCAGTTGGGCGTTGATGCGGACACGGCCCATTGCGCGTCTGGCGCTCCCCTCCAGGACGTAGCGGACGCCGAGTTCCTGGGCGACCAGCTTTACGTTGACCGGCTTGCCCTTGTAGCCGTAGACGGAATTGCGCGCGATGACGAACAGGCCGGCCGTACGGGAAAGGTCGGTGATCAGGTCTTCAGTCAAGCCGTCGACGAAAGGCGCGTCGGCTTCATTCCCACTCATGTTCGTGAACGGCAATACAGCGATCGACGGACAGTCGGGCAGCGGCAATATGCTTTCCAGCGCATCCGGCCAATGCCACACGTGGACGGGGCGAGTCAGGTTCTTCAGGTAGCGTTCGCCTGCGTCGAAGAACCGGTCGCCGATCTTGCCGACGATCTCGTCGTGAACGCCGGCTGAAATGCAGATACCTCCCGGCGCGGCCTGCGTCTCCAAGCGCGCCGCGACATTGACCCCGTCGCCGAGGACGTCTGAACCATCGTCAATGACATCTCCCAGATTGACGCCTACACGTAAAAGTAGTCGTCGATCTCCGGAAGCCTCGACAGTCGTGGTGGCCCGCTGCATTTCCAGCGCTGCTTCGACCGCGTCCACCGCGCTGCCGAATTCGATCAGGAAGCCGTCGCCCATGACCTTGAAGATGCGACCGTTGTGGCGCGTCACAGCCGGCTCGATAACGCCAGAACGGAGTTCCCTGAGGTTCGCCAGCGTTGCGACTTCATCAGCCTCCATCAGGCGTGAATATCCCACCACATCGGCAACGACGATGACAGCGAGACGACGCTGAAGAAATTGATCCGTCATGTGAGGACAAGCCCAACGACCAAATTAGCAAGTTATTGTTCAACTGCGGGTGAGTCAACAAGCCGCAAGAGGTAATGTCCAAGCGGTCTCCACCTCCATTGACTCGGCAGCCTTCTTTGTGACTGGCGGCGTCGAGGTGGACGACACGGAAATCTGTACCACGGAAAGCAGACGGTTCTTGAATGTCTGGTGATGGGGTCGAGCGGGGCTTCGGCGGAAGTGCCCAGTTCTGTTCGCGAAATGGCACCGGGGGAGACCCGAACTGCACTGCGCTAAGCCTGCATTTCTGGCTAGCTCTCCAGACGCGGCCAGTCTCCTTCGGCCCCAACTCGGACATACGTCGCTTATGAACTGACGTCCGCTGTGGGCGCAAACGTGATGTCCAAGGCGGGTTTGCCCCTCGACTGACGAGCTATCTTCGCAGCGACACCAGAAAGCCGCCACGAAAAGAAGCTTGCAAATCAGATAAGTGTATGCTTATGTGTCGGCATGATCGAGAATGACTTTTTCCGGGCTTTGGCAGACCCGACCCGCCGCGCGATCTTTGAGAAGCTGGCGGCAGGGAGCATGAACGCCAGCGCCTTGCGCAACGGCATGGAGATCAGCCAGCCGGCAATGTCGCAACACCTTGCGGTTCTGCGGAGTGCAAAGCTCGTGAGGGAACAACGGCAGGGGCGTTTCGTGAACTACGAAGTCGATCCGGAGGGGCTGGCTCTGATCGCTCAATGGCTGGCGAAGTATCGCGCCTATTGGCCCGACCGTATCGCAGCTCTTAAGGTCTTGCTGAAGGACATGGATCAATGAACGAACAAAAGATCGAGGAGCAGGATAGCGGCGTCGAGCTGGAATTTGACTTGGGCGATCCGCCGCACAAGGTCTGGCGCGCGCTCAGTATTCCCGAATTTCGGGAAAGGTGGTTGCCAAAGGAGGCATTGGCCGATTCCGATGCGATCGCCGTCACCCCCGGCCAAGAAGTCCGCTACAAGCTGCGCGACGACAGCCCACCATTCCTTGAAAGCACCGTGACGTTCACGATCACCCCGAATGCCACGGGCGGAACCTGCCTTCGGATCGTCCACGTACTGACGGATGCAAGACTCGATGGAATGACAAGAGCGCCGGCGAACAGCAACAGTCCGCCCCTCATGCTCGCCGCCTGACGCGGCGAGCCTCACCCTAAAAATCTGGAAGTGGAGGTCGCCGATGCGCGAAGCGATGCAGCTCGTCCCTATGGTCGTAGAACAGTCCAGCCGGGGAGAACGATCATTCGATATTTATTCCCGGCTTCTGCGCGAGCGGATTGTCTTCCTCAATGGCGAGGTGAACGACACCGTTTCGGCCCTCGTCTGCGCACAAGCTCCTGTTTCTGGAAGCAGAAAACCCCAAAAAGCCGATCTACCTCTATATCAATTCGCCGGGCGGCGTCGTGACCAGCGGCCTCGCCATGTACGACACCATGCGCTACATCCGCGCGCCGGTTCACACGCTCTGCATGGGCACGGCTCGCTCCATGGGATCGTTTCTCCTGATGGCGGGCGAGCCGGGCGAGCGGGCCGCCCTGCCAAATGCAAGCATCCTGATCCACCAGCCATCAGGCGGCTTTCAGGGGCAGGCGACCGATATGCAAATTCACGCCGAGGAAATCCTGAAAACAAAGCAGCGTATGACGCGGCTTTACGCCGAACATTGCGGGCGCTCCTATGAGGATTTTGAACGCGCCATGGACCGCGACCGCTTCATGACGTCGCAAGAAGCATTGGAATGGGGCTTGATCGACAAGATCATGCAGATCCGCGAAGCCCCGGCCGATCAGTAAGGGATATGGCCTTGGTGTCGCTAAAATCGCTGGAGATCATGAAAGTCGTGCCGTGTGGCCCCCTCATCCGCCCTACGGGCACGGCGACAACGGTGATGAATCCATCCCTGGATGTCGGCTGCTGGCACAAACGTGAGGTCCCAATCGGGGCTATCTTTGCGCCTTCGACGGCAGGTCCGGTCGTCGCACTGCCACGCCCTGCGGGACCAGACAGAGAGCGGCGATACCGGCCTCTTCGGCCGCGCGCAGAAGCGCTTCGCGGAATTGTTCCGGGGCAATTTTGCCGCTGATGGCGTCGACGCAGGCTTTCACGGCAGCCACATATTCTTCGCCGTCATCGAAAGGCCAGTCGTTCATCAGGAGACGCGCCGCGTCTCCAAGCGTCCATACGATCTTGCGAGATGCCCGACCTCGCAAAGCAAAACCGACCGGCGTGAATGTTGCTGATGTGTTCCAGCACATTATCCTCGACCCCTCAAGGCGGGAATACTGCAATCCCCACTTTTTATATACGCGCATTTTATGAAAGTTGGAATTGAAATTTCGTGAAGCGTACCGCTTGAGCGCGAGGCTGCCGAATGAGGAAAAAGGGCGCCCTGCAACCTCATTTTCAAACGCTGCGTCGACACGTGTTGCACCGATTGAGGCATGCGGGATTTCTTCCCTTTCGATCTCCACCCGTCGGTTCAGTCACCGCAATTCGGCGGTGACCCGGAAGATGCCGCCGGCCGATGCGTCGGAGCAGACGACAAAGGTCGACCCTTCCTGCGCCATGAAGGCGACGTTGCCGCCGGCTTCGCAGGGGGTGGCGCTCCATTGCAGGAGGATGTCGCCATTGTCGGGCAGTTTTTCCGTTTCCATCTTTGTCGCACTGGCCATCCATTCGGTTGCCGACGGCAGGTGAACGGGGGCGTTCAGCTGTTTCGACAGCCAGGCGGTATAGTTCTGCGCCACGGCAAGCGGCACGTCGTCAGCCGGCTGCTCGGGGTTGTCGGCATAGGCCTGTGCCGAGGCGGGATCGGAGTTGGCGGTGTAATAGGCCGCCATCTCGGCGCGGGTGACGGCCTTTGCCTGCATGCAGAAGGATTTTTCGACCTTCACGGCGCCATTGGCGACGCCGAGCATGCCGCCGAGCTCCTTCATCGAGGCGGTCATCAGCCGGACATTCTCCAGCGAATAACTTCCCGCCGGCACTTGCTCGAAGGCAAGGGTCGGCGAAACCGGGCAGAAGCCGCGCGCCGACAGCGCCTCGAGATCGGCAAGGATCGGTTTGTACGCGACGACGGCGAGCTTATAGGCCTCCGCGCTATAGCGGCCATCGGCCTCGCCGATTTTCGGCGCGAGTGCGGCAAGCGTTGGATCGGCCGCGCCGGCGCGGGTGGCGATCGAGGCGTTGAGATCGGCGACCTTCAGCTTCAGCGCCGTCGCCTCGTCCTTTGCCGCCATGACGTCGGCGATGAGGGCGTCGAAAAGTTTGGCGGCGTCGCCATAGCCCGAGGTCGCCGCCGGCATCTGCCATTGCTCGGCCTTGGCCTTGGCATCGGTCATCAGGCCGCTCGCCTTGGCAACGTCGGGGCTATCGCCGGCGCCGATGCGATTGACGGTTTCGCGCTTTGCCGCCGCGTTCTTTTCGGCCGCTGCCAGCGCCGTCAGCGCCTTGGCGAGATCGTCGAAAGCCGCTTTCGAGGCGTCGTAATTGTCGATGGCGCCGTGCATCTGCTTGGCGGCGGCGCTGTCGGCGGCAGCCTTCAGCTTGGCGTCGGCCTCGGCGAAGCTCGGCGCCTTGTCGCCGCCGGCAGCCGAGGCTGACGCTTTCGCCTTCTCGGCATTCTCCTTCGAAATGGCGATCAGCGCATTGCCGAGATTGATGGCGGCAGACTGATAGCCCGGAAGGGCCTTTTCATAGTCTTCGTCCTTGAGCAGCGCATCGGCGGAGGTCAGCGCCGCCGCACCGGTGTCGTAGGAAAGCTTGGCCTGGTCGCTGGCCGGGCGTTCCGGCGCCTTGGCGGCGATCGCCTTCTGTTTGCGGCTTTCGGCTTCCTTCTTCCAGGTGCCGACATCAGCGACGAGTTTCGGATCCGGGCGGAGCAGTTTCGGGATCGTGACGACGCCGACACCGATGCAGATCAACAGCAGCGCTGCGATCATCGAAATTTTGACAGGCGTCCATTTTTTCGGCTTCGGCACCTCCGGCTGCTGCGGCATGCCGCCGCGCGGATCCCAGGACATCGGCTGAATGCCTGTCGTCACCCTCGTGTATTCGCCGAGCGCATCGGCGCCGGTGCGCGGGCGCTGGGCCGGGTCGCGGCTCAGCATCCTTTCGATCAGGCTTGCAAGACCCTCGGGAAAGCCGGGGGTCAGCACGTCGAGCCGGGGAAAGATGTTGGAGGGATCGAGATGGATGTTCTTCCAGCTCTGCTCGCGCTGGTGCTCGTCTTCCCAGACCATGACGCTGTCGAAGACGCTGTTATAGGTCTGGCGCGGCAGGAAGAGCTTGTAGGCGATCATGCCCATTGCATAGATGTCGAGGGCCGCGGAGGCCGAGAAGGTGCCGCTGGCATAGATCTCCGGCGCGCCGAACTCCGGCACATAGGGCGGGATGATGTGCTCGCCGATCTTCGAGATCAGGTGCAGATTGCCGATCCGGACCGACAGGCCGGAATAGTCCTCGGAAACATAGATGCACTGGTCCGTCAGGGCATTATGAGCGTAACCGGCGCCGTGCAGCGTCGCCAGGCCCTCGAGGATGTGGCGGCCGATTTCGGCGGCGCGCTCATAGGCCACCATCTCGGTTTCGTCGAGATACTGGTGCAGCGTCTTCGACGGCCGCTTCTCGACGATATAGAAATTGTCATCTTCCGGCGACGGCGGGATCAGATCCTCGATTTCGACGAAGCGCCGTGCGGTCAGGGATTTCGCCTCATTGATGGAGGTCCAGACCCGCTCGAAACGCGCCTTGTCCAATTTCAGCGCCACATCGGGGGCGACGATGAAGACCGCATGGTCCATCCGCTTGTCCTGGGCGGGATAGACGATGAACTCGTTCTCATAGACCGGCTCGCCGATCGTGTAGCGGGCGATCAGATCACTTCTCATGCACATGTCCCCCTGCAATCATTGGCATTCCATGAAACCGCATTCTATTCGCCTGCCAGAAGCGGATCGCCGATCAGACCTGCGGCGAGCACCAGGCCGGTTCTTGTATCCCTGAGCGCGAAGGCAAAACGGGCATCGGCGACGACGCGAACGAGTTTCGGATCGATGCTGCGTTCGGTGATTGCTGCCGTGGCTGCCGCCGCCTCCGTGCCGTTTTCGTCGAGCTTGATCATCGTCTTCTGAAGAACGCGCGACAAGCGAATGTTTTCCTTGGTGAAACCCGGGAAAGCCGCATCCTTGGCCTTCCCGGCCGCCAGGCCCATCAGATTGAGCACCGGCATCAAATCACGCCCGTCGCTCAGGGAAAAGCGGGGAAGGAAGATTTCACCCTTGGCAGGTTCGAATTTTTCCCCTGCAGCCAGGAGGTCAAGGCATTCAGGTCGGCTCCGCCGACCCCCTTGCCGGAGCGCGCCGCCACCACGACCATGCTGTAGCTTTCGCCCGCATAGGCAAGATCGACGGCGGCGTATTTCTCGTCGAAGCGGAATTTTTGCCCATCGCCTGTAAGATGCATCATCGGCACCGAAATCGTCGAACCGTCCGGCCGCTGAAAGGGGCTTGCCGGGCTTTCTTTCTCGAAGGAGGTCTTCCAGCGCGCCTTGAAGGAGAGTGCGCCCAGGCTGACGAAGCCGCCGCCGGGCGGCGCGTCGAGGATGGCGGGAATGGCGCCCCGCGTCGTCTCCTTGACCCAGCCATTGATATGCTCGACCGAGGCCGGTCCGTCGAGATCTTCGATCGAGGGTTTGATCCGGTGGGTGGCGAGCATGGAAAGCGCGTCGGGGGCGAGCGCCAGCTTGTCGTCGAAGACGATGGCAACCGCCGTCGCCAGAGGCGCATCCGCGGCTGCCGGCTTCTCCGGGCTCATGGCGGCAAGCACCGTTTCCGGCCCCTTCACCTCGCTGCCGAAGCCGAGGCCCTTGGCGATTGCGGCCTTGCCTTCGGCGGAGGCGCCGAGGCTGGCAAGGCCGAGGGCTGCGGCAAGGCTTGCCGGCGACACCATGATATTGGCGGCCCCCTCCCTTGCCAGCGTGCGGTCGATCAGTTCGGCGGCAAGCCCCGCCTGCGCGGCGAGCATCGCCTTGCCGTCGCCGGAGTCGTCGGCATGGGCTGGGGCAAGCGTCAGCAGCGAAGCGGCAAGACCCGCCAGCAGAGTGGATTTCGGCATGGGTTCCCTCCTCTTCAGCGGATGCGGTAGAATTTGGAATCGAACGACCACTTGCCCTGGGCGCCGCTCTCGTCGTCGCCGACGATCCTCAATGTTCGGGCGAGATCGTAGACATAGTTGAAGGCGGCGCGCTGGCCGACGAGCGGCGTCGGCACATCCGGCAGGTCGAGCACTTCGATCGGCTTGTCGCTGAGAATGGCGACGACCATGCCGACGCCGGCCGGCCCCTCCACCACATATTCGAAGCCGGTATAGGGATTGCGCGCATCCGGCACGACGACCGGACGGGCCGGATCGAGCCGGTTGTCGCCGCTCTTGGCGGTCGGTTTCAGCCCCATCGAGCGCTTGTTCGGGTAAAGCTGGGTCAGCTTGCCGGAGGCGTCGATATCGACGAGGATCAGGTAACCGGACTTCTTCGTGGAGACGCGCATCGCCACCTTGTCGCCGATGCCGACCGAGGTGCCGGGCAGCACGTCGACGGCGACGCCCGCCTCATTGTCCGTCTTCAGCGTATTCTCGACGGCGGCGACCGGGGTTTTCGCCTCCTCGCCGGTGATGACATCGCGGCCGAGCGCATCCGGCTGGCCATAAAATTGCGGCACCGGCGTGAAGCGGCAATCCTGCGCATGCGTCCGGCAATATTCGTCGGATTTGCGCCTTACATAATCGAGCAGGGCGGCGTTGCTGACATTCGGCTTGTCGGCGGCCCGCGCCACGCCATCCTGCACACCTTCGATGAAGCGGCGGGTGAAGACGCCGACGGGCGGCCTGGCCTCGCGGTCGACGAGCGCCCATTGGCCTGAGTTGACCGCCGACCAGACCATGGCGTTTTCGCCGCCGAAGGAGAATTTCGCCTCCTTGCCGGATTTGTTCGGCGGTTCGAGCTCGGCCAGCGCCGGGCCGAGGCAGCGCACGGAGCCGGAGGGGGCGGCCACCGCGCTGCGGCTGCCGGGCCCGACATGGCAGGCGTCGATCAACAGCGTGACGCGGCGGTCCTTGAGGCTGTTCAGCCGCGCGGCGATTTCCGTTTCGCGGATCTGGTTGGTGACGGTCACCTTGCCGGCCTCGCGCACCAGCTTGGCGTCGGCTGCGACAAGCGTCGGGCTGGTTGTTTCCTCGGCGCCCATTTCCTCCGAGCCCTGGCCGCTGAAATAGAGGAAGACCCGGCTTCCAGGCGTCGACTGGCGCACCAGCCAGTCGTCGATTTCGGCAAGGATCGCCTCGCGGGTGGCCTTGCGATTGGTCAGCGTGTGAATCTGTTCCGGGCGGTAGGCGAGCGTCTTCACCAGGAAGAGCTGCATCGCCTTGACGTCGCTGGCGGAGCCGGTGAGTTTTGCCTCGCGCATCTCGTAATCGTCGATGCCGATCAGCAGCACGCGGTCGCCGGGGGAGCCTTGGATGCCGGGTGCCTGGAGAGCGGGTGCCTCGGCAACAGGTGGCTGGACAGCGGGTTCTTCGGTGGCAGGCTTGGTGGTCGGCGCGGTATTGTCGGCGGGCGTTTCGCTCGTGGCGGCAGGAGCGGTATCGCCGGCGGGCGGGGTGGTGATGGCGAGGTTCGCCAGTTTCTGGCCGGATTGTCTGAGCTTGCTCCCGAGACCGGTGGTGGTCGAGGCGACCTGATCGGCGGCCGGCGTTTCGACATTCGGCACGTCGCCATCGGTCTTAGCGGCGATCCAGTCGCGGAAGGCGGCGACGCGGGTATAGACGCCGTAGTGCTCGGCCTCGGCGCAGCCGGCACCCCAGCTGACGATGCCGAGCTGGATCCAGCTCTTGTCCGGGCGCTGGGCCACCAACGGCCCGCCGCTGTCGCCCTGGCAGGCATCCTTGCCGCCTTCGGCATAACCGGCGCAGACATTGCGTTCGTCGATCGGGTTCATCCGCATCGAGCTGTCGCGATAGGCGGCACGGCAATCCTCGCGCGGGACGATCGGCAGCTCGACTTCCTGCAACTCGGTCGGCAGGTATTTGTCGTCCCAGCCGTGATCGGCCTTGGTGTAGCCCCAGCCGGTGACGACAGCCTTATGGCCGGCCGCCTCCACCTCGTCATCGGAGGCCGAGGCGAGGACCGCCGGCCTGGAGATGGCGGGTTCGGCAAGTTTGATCAGGGCGATATCGTTGGCAAAGATCTTGCGGTCGAAATCCTCGTGAATGACGACGTCTTCGACGGCAAGGCCGGGTTTATCCGGCCCGTCGACCGAGATGACCTTGTCGATCTTCGACTTGCCCTCGACGATCAGCAGATCGCGGGCGAAGAGATCCTGCTTGCCGGAGCGGCCGCTGGTGACGCAGTGGGCGGCGGTCAAGATCCAGCGCGGCGCAATCAGCGAGCCGCCGCAGTGGCCACCGAAGCGGCCGCGCTGTTCGGGATCGGGCGCCAGGATCTTCACTTGCCAGGGCCATTGACCCTTCTTCGCCGCCTGGCCGCCAATGACGCGGCCGCCATCCTCGCCGGCAAAATCGGTATCCTGCTGGGCAAGGACCGGTGAGGCCAGCAGAAGCATGACGGCCGCAACGTTGAGGATGCTGCTGATCGACGCGCTCATAGCTTGGCTCCGGCGGAGGTATAGAGGACGGAAAATCCGACGCGGGCGCCCTCGGGCAGGACATCGCCGAGCCGCCTGGCGATATTGCCGGCGGTGCGGCGCCTGTCGTTCTGCTTCAGGAATTCGACGAGTTCGGGCATCGGGGTTTCGGAGGTGACGGCGACGAGCAGATCGGTGCCGAAGGGGGCGACGACCGACAGATCGAGGTCGAAATTCGCAGGCATCTCAGCCTCGGCATCTTTCTCGCCGGGATAGAGGAACTGCACGGTTCCATCGCCGGTGACGTCGAAGAGCATCAGCTTGCGGCCGGCTAGATCGGAGACCGTGACGCCGACGCGCTCGCCCTCGCGGTGGACGGTGTCGGACGGCGTGACGCGCACGGTCTGCGGATTGACCTCCGACAGCCGCTTCAGCGTGTCGAGCGCGGCCATCCGGTCGACGACGAAAGGCATGTCGCCGGCGCCGATGCCGGAGGCGACGACATCGCCGCCGGCAATCGCCTCGTGCTTTTCGGGATCGAAGACCAGTTCGGCATGGACGCCATCCGTCAGCTTGAACGGCGTGACGGCCGGCTCGATGCCCTGTAGCACCGCTTCGGCCCCAAGGGCGGCAATGCTGATCGGCGCGGGCTCGACGGGCGGCGGAGCGTTCGATTTTTCCGCCGCCGCCTGCGCCCCTGCCCCCTGGTAATCATAGACGACGGCGCGGTCGAGATCGGTTCCGGGCGGGCTTTGGGTGAAGATATTCTGCCGCTGGTCGGTGAACTGATAGACCGCCTGGCGCACATATTCGAAGAGTTCGCGGCGGCTGACGGCGCCGTCGCCGTTGCGGTCGGCCGCCCCTTCGAAGGCGCGGGCGGTGGCATAACTCAGCGCGCCGCGTTTCTGCGGGATGCCGGGAATGGAGATTTCGGGCGATTTGGTGTTGTCGTCAACGGCGGCGAGGAAGGTCAGCCGCTTGAAATCGAAGCCGGTGGAGAGCGCATCCGCCGTCGTCGAGATCGGCGCGAGGTCGTCCTCCTCGATCGTATAGGACGGCGCCTGGCGCCAAGTGATCTCGGCGCCGCGCGGATCGACATCGCGGGTCATGCCGCCGGCATGGCAGGTATCGGCGATGAAGACGACATCGGCGCCCTTGGCCTCCAGTTTGTGGATCAGCACCTTGAACTCGTCGCCGAAGATGCGCTCGCGCGATCCGGGCAGGCGGGTATCGAAGCCGGCGAGCACATAGACCTCGTCGCGGCCGCTCGGTTTCGAGCCCTTGACGCGCTCCGGCTCGCTCGAGCCGTGACCGGCGATGCCGAGAACGACAAGATCGCCGGTCCCTGCCCGTTCCGTCACGGCTTCGATCGCATGGAAGATGCCTTGGCGGTCGGCCTCGCCGTTTTTCAACAGCGTCATGTCCTCGACGCCGACCGAACGCAGGGAAAGGGAAAGGTCCTCGGCATCGGCGACTGCGCCGTGCAGCGGCGGAACGTTGCGGTAAAGGTCTATGCCGATCAGGACTGCCCGGACGGCGCCGCGCTCCGGCGCCTCGATGGTTTTTGCCAGGGTCTCTGTCGCCGCCAGACTGAGGAGGGCGAATGCGGCGGCCATGGAAACGGATGCGGACATGGCCAAACTCCCCTCGCCCCAGCTATTCGCGGCGCCATTCGACGCGGCGGTTCAGCGCGTCGACATCGTCTTCGGTGAGGTTTGCCGTTGCCGTCACATCCACCGGCTCGGAGGCGCCCCGGCCTTCGGCGTCGATCGAGGCATCGATGCCGTGGCTCTTCAGGAAATCGGCCACCGCCTGGGCGCGGCGTTCGGAGAGCTTCTGATTATAGTCGTCGCCGCCGCGCCGGTCGGTGTGGCCGATCAGGATGATGCGGCCGGGCTTCTGCTCCTTCAGCGCCTCCAGCAATTCCTCGGCGGCCTCGGTGCCGATCGAGGTGAAGCTCGACTTGTCGAAGTCGAAGGTGATCGGCACGGGAATGGACACCGGCACGATGCCGCGGACATTTTCGGAATAGATGCCGCCGAGCACGCCGCTGCGGTGATCCTTCTCGGCCGGCACGAAGCTGCCTTCAGGGTTGTCGCTCGTCGGGTTGGCGGCCAGGATGCGGGCCTGGGCGGCACGCTGGATGAGGTCGGAGATCGTGTCGGCCGGCGGCGCCTTGGGGGTGCGGGTCTCGTTCTTGATGATCTCGATTGCCTGCTGGTAATCGGCGGCGGCATCGGCAAAGCGGCGGGCGGAGAAATAGATCTCGCCGAGCGTGGCGGAGGCCTGCCAGAGCACCTGCGGACTGTCGGCGGCGACCAGCAGCGGCTCGTAATCGGCGACCGGCTGGTTGGCGGCCATCATCTCCTGGGCGGCGGCGAGCCTGAGGGCTGCAACGCGGCGCTGGGCATTGACCTGGAACTGGCCGCATTCGGCGCTGACGGCGATCGCATCGGCCTCGGAGGCGGCGGCATTGATATCCTTGGCGGCGACGGCGGTGTTCAGCTTGTCGAGAAGGGCGGTGCAGGCAGGTGTATCGGCATTCGCCACTTCGATATCCTCGCCGGCCTGGCTGGGTTCGGCCGAGCGGCCGAGGTTGAGCTGCGGCATCTTGATGCTGAAGCCGCCGGGAAGTTTGAATTGCGGCATCTTCAGCTGCGGCATCGGCAGCTTCGGCATTTTCGTCTGGGACGTCTGGGCTGGCTGCTTATACTGCGTTGGCCGGGTGGACGAGGTGGTGTCGGCGGGGCCGATCAACTGCAGCTCGTCGGCGGCAAGCTCCTGGCCGGGCGCCAGATTGGTGACGATCTTGTATTTCTTCGGCGGCTGTTGTGCGGCCTGCTCCACAGGCTTCGGCGCGACCGGTTTTGGCGCTGCCTTCGGTTTGTCGACCGTTTCCGGCTTCTTGGCGGCTTCCTGTTTGATCACCGGTTTCGGCTTCGGAGCGGCTGCCGGTTTCGGCGGCTTGGCTGCCTGTTCGACCGGTTTTGCTGCGGGGGCGGCTGCGACGGGCGGGGCGGCCACGGGCGGCAGAGCCGCCGGGCTGTCGACCGTCGTCAGCATCAGCGTCTTGCTGCTGATCTTGGTGCCGAGGCTGCGGGCCTCTTCCAGGCTGCGGGACACGGCATCCATGCCGCCGTCGACCGAGCGGAACATGCCGCTGCCGCTGCCGCCGAGATCGGCGAAGATGGTCAGCGGCTTGGAGGAATAGAAGACCTTGATCTGCTCCTGACCCACGGGGCCGGAGACCTGCAGCCGGGCGCCGCTGGCCGGATCCGGCACCTGCACGCGCTTGCCGGGGCCGACGAGGGCATCGGTCTGATATTTGTTCGGGAAAAGCTTGATGACGGAACCGTTCGGCGAGACGTTCAGTACCGTGACATAGCTGTTCTCAGTCGACTGGATGAACAGGCCGACGACTTCGCCGATGGCGTATTTGGCCTCGGCGCGATCGAAGGTGATGCTGACAGGGCCGGTCTGTGCCGGCGCCTCGGTCAGTGTGCGTTCGTTCTGCGCCTCGACGGCGGGAACCACCGCAAAGAACGAGAGGAAGGTGGCTGCGGCTAGGATGGCTTTGCGGTGCGACATGGGAAAACCTCCTCTTCGAACAATCTCACACTGTGTTGAAGATGAGAATAGCACCGACCGGCGAAATTGGGATGGCTTTGCCTGTCTTGCTTGAGGGAGGGTTACAAATTATTTGGAGCCGCGAAGAAACCGTCCCGGAAAAGACGTGCGCAAGACTTCTGGATCGGCAATA
Source organism: Rhizobium sp. C104 (assembly GCF_022354505.1). Lineage (NCBI taxonomy): Bacteria > Pseudomonadati > Pseudomonadota > Alphaproteobacteria > Hyphomicrobiales > Rhizobiaceae > Rhizobium > Rhizobium sp. C104. Next base: position 400,557 of record NZ_CP092350.1, read on the forward strand.
TCAGCCGCCGGATCTCGTCTTTTCGACTTTGGACCTGCGTTTAGTTCTTGGGTTTCTGCCCGGCTGATTTCAAAATCGAGATCAGGTCGCTCATCCCTTCGGGCGAGGAATTATAGAGCCAGAGAATATCCGGATTATCGACCGTGAATTCATTGCCGGGGCCCGAGCCCATGTCGCGGCCGGGCGAGGTCGCGTCCGGGAGTTTGCCTTGACCGGGTGTCAGCCCCTTGGCGCTTTCGTGTTCTGCGATGATCGCAGTGGCTGCGGCAAAGGCCTTTTCGTCATGCTGGCGCAGCGCCGCAAGCGCGGGGTTGCGCGCCGCCAGCGCATCCTCGGCCGGGCCGGCATGGCCAAGCTGAGGCATCTGCAGCGCCAGCAGCAGGCCGATCGACAGGGGTATGAGCCGGGATTTCGTCATCGTCGTCACATCCGTCTTATGGGCGCTACCGCGCGCGACATGCTTGCGGACAATAGGCAGAGGCCGGAAAGATGGCAACGGCGCTCAGTGCCAATCGGTTGGGAGGGGTGAAATAGGCTTGGGAGCGTCCGCGGGACAGATCGCACATTCTGCTGGCGCCGGCTGTGGCCGGCGTCATCGCAGACAAGCACATCGGATCGGAACGATGTTCGCAGGGATAGCATTCTCCCGCGGATTAGTCGGTGTCATCAGGTAAAATTTTCTAATCAAAATTGTCGTCTAGCTTATCCCCCGGCTTCTTAACAATATAGCTGGAAGGAAGCAGGTGAGGCCGGCAACCAAAGGGCACGGTTGGCGCCGTTGCGACGGCAATAGGCCCGAGTTCCAGGCTTTGATTTGTATCAAGGACACGAGAGGGCTCGCCAGTCCATGTAATCGTAGAAATGTTTGGCTTTTACATAATTCCGGGGGAGGAAAATATGATGAAGTCCCGTTTCATGGCTATTGCAGCGGCTTCGCTTGCGGCGTCGTTCATTGCTCCGGCAGGCTATTCGGCAGAGGGCGGCGATATCGGCACGCTGACGCCTGAGAAGGCCGACAAGGCGTTCGCCGGCAAGCCGGTCTACTCGCCCTATGCCGGGCGCAACTTCCCCACTCGGCCGCTGTTTGGCGATACGCACCTGCACACGGGTGCTTCGTTCGACGCCGGCGCATTCGGCGCACGGTTGACGCCGCGCGACGCCTACCGCTTCGCACGCGGAGAGGAGGTCATGGCCTCGAGCGGTCAGCCGGCAAAGCTGTCGCGTCCGCTCGATTTCCTGGTGGTCGCCGACCACTCGGACAATATGGGGATGTTCACGGACCTCTTCGCCGGCAAGCCGGAGGTGATCGCCGATCCGCAGGCCAAGACCTGGTACGAGGAAATCAAGAACGGGCAAGGCGGCAAGGCTGCGCTGGAGATCATCTTCGCCTTCGGCAAGGGCACGTTGCCGCAGTCGATGATCTACGGGCCGGAAACGCGTCCCTACAAGAACGCCTGGCAGGACACGATCAAGGCGGCGGAAGAATATAATGATCCGGGCCGTTTTACGGCCTTCATCGGCTATGAGTGGACATCGAACACGGCAGGCAACAACCTGCACCGCAATGTCATTTTCCGCGACAATGCCGACAAGGCCGAGCAGGTGCTGCCCTACACGACGCTGAAGCCGCTCGGCAGCGACAATCCCCGCGACCTGTGGAAGTGGATGCAGGCCTATGAGGACAAGACCGGCGGCAACGTGCTGGCCATCGCACATAATGGCAACCTGTCCAACGGCCGCATGTTTCCGTTGATCGAATCCTTCACCAACAAGCCGGTGGACAAGGACTATGTGGAGGAGCGCGCAAGGTGGGAACGGCTCTACGAGACGACCCAGACGAAGGGGACGGGGGAAGCCCATCCGGCGCTGTCTCCGAATGACGAGTTCGCCGATTTCGAAATCTGGGATTTCGGCAATCTTGACGCGAGTGTGAAAAAGACGCCTGACATGCTTGAGTTCGAATATACCCGCTCGGCCCTTCGCAACGGCCTGAAGCTGGAAGCCCAGCTCGGCACCAACCCCTACAAGTTCGGCCTCGTCGGCAGTTCGGATGCCCATACCGGCCTCGCGGCCATGGAAGAGGAAAACTTCTTCGGCAAGACGACGCCGCAGGAGCCAAGCCCCGAGCGCCTGACCGCGACCTTCGTCAAGGACGACAAGACCGGGATCACGGTGATGGACTGGGAGGTCGGCGCGTCAGGTTACGCCGCCGTCTGGGCGACGGAGAATACGCGTGAATCCATTTGGGACGCGATGCAGCGCAAGGAGACCTATGGCACAACGGGATCGCGCATGATGGTGCGCTTCTTCGGCGGCTGGGATTTCGCGCCGGCCGACGCCGAGACCCGCAATCCCGGCGCGATCGGCTACGACAAGGGCGTGCCGATGGGCGGCGACCTGACCAAGGCGCCTGACGGCAAGGTGCCGACATTCCTCGTCGCGGCGCTGAAGGATCCGATCGGGGCCAATCTCGATCGCTATCAGATCGTCAAGGGGTGGTTGGACGACAAAGGCGACACCCATGAACAGATTTACGATGTCGCCTGGGCCGGCGACCGCAAGCCCGGCGCCGATGGAAAACTGCCGTCGGTCGGCAGCACGGTCGACATCGGGAACGCCACCTGGACCAATACGATCGGCGCTCCTGAACTGATCGCCGTCTGGACGGACCCGGACTTCGATCCGACGCTGAAGGCCTTCTATTACGGGCGCGTTATCGAGATCCCGACGCCGCGATGGACTGCTTATGACGCCAAGCGGTTTGGCAACAAGCCGCTGGAGGGCACATCGATGACCGTGACCGAACGCGCCTATACCTCGCCGATCTGGTATACGCCCTGACACGACGAGAAACCGGTGCTGAAGCGCGTTCTCGAAGAACCCCTCGTGCATTTTCTGGCGCTCGCGCTCGCGATCTTCGCCGGCTACGCGCTGGTCGGCGCCGGCGAAAGGCAGGAACGCATCGCCGTTACCGCGCCGAAGATCGAGCAGATGGCGACCTTATTCACCAAGACCTGGCAGCGTCCGCCGAGCGCGGCGGAGCTCAAGGGGCTGATCGACGATTATGTGAAGGAGGAAGTCCTCGTCCGTCAGGCGCTCGCCCTCGGGCTCGACAGGGACGATGCGGTGGTCAGGCGGCGCCTTCGCCAGAAGATGGAGTTCCTGAACACGGCGGACGCCGAGGCGCTGGAGCCGACCGACGCGGAACTCGAAGCCTATCTCACCAGCAACGCCGACGCGTTCAGGATCAAGGGCATGCTGGCCTTCGAGCAGGTGTTCCTGAGCCCGCAGCGGCACGGCGGCCGGGCCAAAGAGGAGGCCGGCTCCATCCTCCAGATTCTGCTGTCCGATCCGGAGGCGAACCGCTCGCTGCTCGGCGACGCCACGCTGCTGCCGCCCGAGGCTGCGCTCTCCGACAGCGCTTCGATCACGCAGACCTTTGGGGCCGATTTCGCCAAGGCGCTCGACCAGGCACCCGTCGATCAATGGATCGGGCCGGTCGTGTCCGGTTTCGGACTGCACCTCGTGCGGGTGACGGAGCGTGTGCCTGACCGTACGCCCTCGCTCGGCGAAGTGCGTGACGCCGTCGCGCGGGAGTGGACGAACGCCAGGCGCAGCGAACTCGAAGACCAGCAATTTGCGAAGCTTCTCAAGGGTTATACGGTGACGATCGAGAGCCTCGTCGGCAAGGAGACCGGCCGGTGAAGCCGATCGGCAGAATATTCGCATTCCTGCTTGCTGTGCTGCTTGCTGCGGCAGCCCGGGCGCACGAGGTCCGCCCGGCCTATCTCGACATGCGCGAAACCGCCACCGACACGTTCGCCGTCGTCTGGAAGGTGCCGGCGCAAGGTGAGATGCGCCTCGGGCTTCATGCGCGGCTGCCGGCCGCCTGCGCGGAGAATTCCGAGCCGGTTCGGTCGATCGAGCAGGGCGCCTATTTCGAGCGCTGGAACGTCGCGTGCGCGGGTGGCCTGAAAGGCGGCGAGATCAACATCGACGGCCTCAAGTCGACGCTGACCGAAGCGCTGGTGCGCATTGAATATGCCAGTGGAGATACCGAGCTTGCGCGCCTCCTGCCCGATCGGCCGCGCTTCGTGGCGGCCGGCACGCAGACGAGCATCGAAGTGGCGCGAACCTACTTCCTGTTCGGCGTCGACCACATTCTCTCCGGCCTCGATCACCTGCTCTTCGTGCTTGCGCTCATCCTGCTAATCCGAAACCGCTGGATGCTGCTCAAGACCATCACGGCGTTTACGATCGCCCACAGCATCACACTGGCTGGAGCGTCGCTTGGATATTTCAGCCTGCCCCAAAGGCCGGTGGAAGCCACGATCGCGCTCAGCATTGCGTTTGTGGCGCGCGAACTGGTCAAGACGGAACCGGGCGGGAGGCGGCTGTCCGAGAGCTATCCCTGGCTCGTGGCCTTCGCGTTCGGACTGCTGCACGGCTTCGGCTTCGCCGGCGCATTGAAGGAAACCGGCCTGCCGCAATCGGACGTGCCGCTGAGCCTCTTGACGTTCAATCTGGGCGTTGAGGCGGGGCAGCTCATCTTCGTTGCGGCGATCCTGGTCCTGTTCAGGATCGGAGCCGCTCTGGTCGCCTTGCCGCTGGCGCCGACCCGCCGGCTCGGCGCCTACGCGATCGGCACGGCGTCAATGTTGTGGCTCGTTCCCAGGATCGCCGGTCTCGGGATATGAGAGATGGCGCGGAACAAGGATCGGCTGGAAACCTGCCGCGCTTTAGCTCTTTGTTTTGATGCATGTCGTTATCCCGGAACCGCTGCACACTTCCGGGCGACATGCATTAGAAGTGTATCACCAGCCCCAACATCGGGCCCTGCTGGACGACGTCGAAGACAAAGTCGTCGTTGCTGTAATCCACCCCGAGCGCGCGGTACCCGGCAACGGCCGAGATGTTGTCGGCGAACCGGTAGCCGATCGCAGCGGCAACGTCCCAATCGAGGTCAGCGCCGCCGGCGCCGACGAGTTCCCAGCCGGTCAGGTAGACCTCCGGGGTAATGGCGTAAGTGCCCTTGAAGCCGACCAAGCCGTCCACCCAGGTTGCGTTATCCGTTCTGGAGCGCCCGTCCAGAATGCCGCCGTGGAAGGAAAGCTCGCTTTCCACGGACCAGACACGCAGGCCGCCGACGACATCCAGCCGCGCGGAACGGTCTTCGAAAACCGCATAACGGCGCCGAGGAAGCCTGCGAAGGTCTCACTCGATAGCTCGACATCGGTTGCCAGAAACCCTCTCGGGGTGCCGGCTTGACCCGAGATCTTCGTGTACATCACATCGTCAACTATGCTGTAGTTCGCCAAACAATTTTCGAGACGCCGTATCATAGCGTGCTGTCGGGCTACAGGTTTCCTGGTTTTTCCTGGTTTTGCACTATCTTCGACAATCGAAGGGGCGCGTTACTTGACCGAGGCGCCGGTCGATCCTGCGGGCTCCTTTTGCGCCAACCGAATGCTTCAATCCGTTGCTTTGGCGCCGGGTCAGAGGATCTTCAATTGCTGCAGGCTGAGGCGCAGATCCCGCAGCATTTCGCCGAAGATCTCCTCGATCGTTCCCGTCGACCAGACGACCATGGTGCCATAGGGCGAGCGCTTGCGCTGCATGAAGCCGGCGATCTCGAAATCGATCAGCGTCTTGCGGCAGGTCTCGCTCGACATCACCGCCACCAGGAACCGGGCGAGATTGGACTGGTCGATGGCGCCTGATTTCTCCGCCCAGTTCTGGATCAGCCGCGGCTTGGTGTCGGCGGTGAACATCGAGGCGAGCGCGCGATCCTGCGACAGCCCCAGGCGCTGCAGCTTGGCCGGATCGCGGGTCAGCGAAACCACGTAATCATTGTGCAGATCGGCGAAGCGCTCGATATCCTCGGCCGTGTTGATGCCGAAGACCTTCATCGAGTAGAGGAATTCGGCCATCAGATAGGTCGGCTCGGAGCGCAGTTGCGCCAGATGCTTGTCATCGGTGCTTTGCGAGGCGGCGCAGACCCGATCGGAGAAGCCTATCCTTGCGGCGCGCACCTGCTCCAGCAGGCTGATATCGAGCGCCAGTTCGTCACCGTTCCATTCCAGCATAAGCATTTCCCGCCAGCAAATCTTCGAGACGATGTTCTTGTACTATCGCCGGCGCCAATCTCCAAATCGTTTGGAAAGCAACGGCTTGCTGACAAGGCGCATCTATCTTACCATTTCGAAGACTTGACGGTCAGAGAAGGCCGAGCCGGCCTGACATCGTCCTGTTCGGGGGTCGAGGACATGCGTAGTTTTGGGTCGCATATTCTGATTGCCGCGGCACTTGCGGTCGCCTCGCCGGTTTTTGCCGAAGACACGACGATTATAGAGCTTCGCAGCGGCGATGGCGGCCGCTCGGTTGGCATTATTTCCGCCAGTGAGGAAGTCGAGGCATCGGGACCTGCGGCGATCACCGTCGGCGACGACGGCACCATCTATATTCTCGACCAGAACAATGGCCGCGTGCTCGCCATCGACGCCGAGCGCTCGCAGGCCGAGCCCGAAATTCTGCCGCTGCCGGAAAATGCCAGCCCGGAAGATCTGGCCGTCGTCCACAACGAACTCTACCTCTGGTCGGACGGTGTCGTGCCCCTCGAACGCTCCACCGAGGCCGATGGAAGGTCGCAGACGCTGCGCGCCGTCGATGGCGGCGATGCCGACGATTACACCCGCTCGGTCTTTGCCTCGATGGGCTCGGTGCCGCCGGGGCCGCTGAACAGCATCGTCGATGAGATCGGGCGCAGCACCAGCCGGCCGGCGCCCCGCCCGCCGGTCATTCAATATGTGCCGAGCCGTGGGCTCGGCGATATTGTCGCCGAAGTCTCGGCTGCAAACGACAAGGCGGAGATCCTGCTGCGGCGCAGCAGCTCGGAGGAGAATTTCCTGTCGCTGCCGCTGACTGCCGAGGGCCGCATCGGCACCGTCGAACTTCTCGACATCGACACGACTGGCAGGCCCTATGCGCTGGTCGAACTCGTTCCTGCCGATCAGCCAGAGCGCACCGGCATGCTGGTGGTGCGCTTTACGCCCAACGGGGCGATCGACCGGGTCTACGACCTGCCGATCGACCCCGGCACGGTCTTTTCCCGGCGTTTCGTGGCGATCGGTCCGCGCGGCGACGTGCTCTATCTCAAATCGCAGGAAAGCCGGGCGCAGGTGCTGCGGCTCGACGGCCGCGACCCTGGCCGAAAGCTTGCCGTCGCGCGGCCGGCAAAACCGCTCAATGCCGGCAAGCCGGGCAAGGCGCCGAAACTGGCGATCGTGCCGAAGTCGCGCAGCGACGTCATCGAGCGGGCGATCGGCTTCGAGACACTGAACTGGCTGGTGACGTCATCAGCCTACGGCAAGGACCCAGGGCCCGGCTGCATCAACATGAACCGGCTGCGCCGGCCGATCTACCTGATCGGCAAGCGCGGCCAAACGGTGAAGGGCGTTCCCTATTGCTGGGGCTGCAAGACCCGGCTCGAGGATTTCATGGACGGCGTCGAAAAGGGCCAGACCGCCGGCAATGTCTGCACCAAGAGTGCGCCGCAAACCAATATTCTCGGCGTCGACTGTTCCGGTTTCGTCAGCGACGCCTGGGGCCTGAAGATGCATGTCTCGACGCGCGCCATCCCGGGCATCACCAAACGCGTCGCCGACCCCTGGTCGATGCGGCCGGGCGACGCGCTGAACAAGCCCGGCTCGCATGTGCTGTTGTTCATGCGCTTCACCGACGACCGCAAGGTCGAGGTGATGGAGGCCTCGCCCAACGCCTGCAAGGGCCGCGTCTGCCGCAACACCTATTCGCTCGGCAGCCTCTTGATGCGCGGCTACCAGCCGGTGCGCTTCAAGGGGCTGGATGGGTGAAGGACGGGAGCGTCTAGGACGTTCCTTGCGCTTTTCAGACGCGCGGCACGGTCGGCGCCAGCCGCCGCTTCGCCATTGCCAGAAGTCCATGCGCGGCGACAGTCTCCGCATATTGCCGATAGACGGGATCTCGGCTCAGCATGCGCTCTTCGGCGCGGGCGCGCAGCAGATAGATCAGACTGACGATCGCCAGCATGCCAGCTCGTGCCAATCCTTCGGCAAGACCGCTGGCGACGAAGCTCGGGGCTGCAAACAGCCACCAGGAGATGTTCTTCGAGAGGTAGGCCGGATGTTTTACGAAGCGGTAGGGGCCTGACGTAATGATGCCGCGATGGGTCAGGTTGGAAAAGCGCGGCCCGAAGGCAATGGTCGCCCAGACGTAGATTATCGCGCAGGCCAGCGTCGCAACGCTCCAGACGAAGTAGACCACCGATCCCTCCTGGATAACGCTCTCCCAACCCGGCCCGGCGCCATAGGGCACGAAGGCGCTGGAAATCGCCGGGAAGAACGGCTCGTAGCAGATGAGGCAGACGAGCCAGCCGAGCGCCGTCGTCTCCGTCGCCCTGACATGCCATCCGAACAGTTTGAACGTGGCGATATAGCCGCCGGCCGCCAGGATGACGTCGAGAAGGAAGACAAGCCGCAGCAAGCCTTCGAACCAGGCGGCTGAAAATGGAGGAAACAGCCAGGCCGGTCTGTCGGCAAGATCGGAAAGCGCCGCTATGCCGCTTGAAAACATCAGCACGAGGAAGAAGCATTTAATCGTCAGCAGGCGCAGTGCGAACAGTACGTCTTCTTCGCGAAAATCCTGCATCAGCACCGCACGTCCGACCTGATTGAGATAATCGTCGGGCTCCTCGGCGACGAGATCGGTGACCGCGACGTAGAGAATGGTGGCGCCGGCAAGGACGATGGAAATGGGGATGGTCGTGTGGCCAGCCCCGATGAACCATTGGACCGCCGACGACTGCGTGAAAAACGGAAAGACCGAGCAGGCGATGACGATAGCACCCAAAAGCGCGGCGAGGCCGACAAGCTTGGTCCCGATGCGCCGCCAGAAGAGGGCCGAAGCTTCGTTCCGCCTCTGTCTCGACACCCAAACCCCTCGGGTGGCTGGCATGCCGTCAACGACGAACCAAACGAAGACAAGGCAGAACAGCGCAAGTGCCATCGCCTTGCCGGGCTCAAGCAGCAGATAATTCGAGAGCGCAATGCCGGCGACGCCTCCGATAAGGGTCGCAGCCTGAATCATGAAGGATCCTGCCCCTACCAGGACGGGCCGCCGCTCGAAGAGTTGCCGGAGCTAGAAGAACCACCGGAACTCGATGATCCGCCGCCCATGCCACCGGAACCGGAGCCGGAATTCGAACCGGAGTCATTGCCGGAACGGCCAAAAGCCGTTTCATTGCTCTTTGCCACCACCTTTTTGACAGTGGGCGTCGTTTTCCTGGTCGGCGTGGCGTTCGGGGTATTCCTATTCGGCTCGTCGCTGGCGAACAGCGTCTTGGCCCCCGGGTCGAACACACAACTCTGTAGGATAGCGGCTGAGCCCGCGATGAAGGTAGAGCACAATAGCACACGGATGATGAGCTTGCTGTTCATGTAGGGCGCCCCCGGTTCGCCATTTCAGAAGAGATCGTACCTCGGATTTCGCTTTACCCATGTCGCCTTGGCGAGCTTGACGAGCCTGTCATCGATCGACTTAGATTTTGGAATTGTTTTTTGCTCCTGAGCAGTCAGGTCGGCGATAAAGGCGGCTTCTGCGTTCTTCTTCGCAGCATTGGGCAGCCTCTTGAGTTCTGCCAAAGCCTGGTTCTTCGGATCGCCGCTGCCCGGCAAGTTGATGGCGGTCGCCAGCGCGAAATAATGCGCCGCCGTCGCAAGGCTGTCATCACCGCCGCCTTCTTCCTTCGCCAGGACGGCACGGTCGAAAGCACCCCAGTAGTCGCCGCGTTCGGCGCCCATCTCCAGCCACTTTACCGCTTCCGTCTTATCTGCGGTAACGCCAACGCCGTCACGATACATGCGCCCGAGATTTGTCGGGGCATGAGGCTGTCCGCCTTCTGCAGCCCGCGTGAAAAGGTCAAGTGCCTTGGTAAGATCCTGAGGGGCGCCTTTTCCAAAGCGATAGACCAGGGCGAGATTGTTCAGGGAGTAGATGTCGTTGCGTTCGACGCCGGCCTCATAGAAGCGAATACCGCGCTCGGGATCGGCTGGGACGTTGACGCCGTTCAGGAAGATATATCCGAGCTCGTTCATCGCATAGGTATGGCCAAGGTCGGCGGCCTGCAGCATCATCCGCAATCCCTCTTGCTGATTGGCCTTGGTACCACGGCCGTAGTAGAGAGCTTTGCCGTAGCTGTGCAGGGCGAAGGGATCGCCCTTGGCGGCGCCCCCTTTAGCAATCTCGCTGGCCTTGGCGGCATCACGTGGAACGGAAGCGCCAAACTCATAAAGGCTCGACAATTCCTGAATCGCCCGAACATGCCCGGCATCCATCGCCTTCTTGATCGTGGCGAAAGCCGTCTTGGTGTCGCGGTTGGCGAGCTGGGCGCGGCCGAGCTGGTAGACGAAGCGGGCAACCTCGGGGTAGGCCTTCACCGCTTCCGTGCAGGCAGGCAGGGCCACATTCGGGTCGATCTCGTTCGGCAGCTTGCCTGCGGTCACGCCCTGCAGGTCGAGGGCGGCGGCGGCTGATGTGTCGCAGGCATCGAGCACCGGCTTGAAGGTGACGGTCGCAGCCGGCAGGTTGTCATTGGCCGCCTGCAGCGTCAGGGCGAAAGGCTGGTTTTCCGTGCCGATCTGCGGCTCGTAGGAAAGGCCCGGAATGTCGGCTGCCTCAAGCACATGGCCGAGCCCGATCACCCGGCCTCCGGCCCGCAGCGTGCCCTTGTCGGGCAAGGCCGCGACCTTGAAGGTCATTTCGGCGGCCGATGCCGGAACGACCGGCAGGCTTGTCCTGACGGGGCCGACGCCGATCGGCGTGTCGACGTCGCGCGGCAGCGTTTTCAGATAGGCATCGGCGTCGGCAAGCCGCACCTGCTTTTGCTGCTCGAGCTGGGCGAGCTTGGCGCCGGCATCCGCCGAGACGGTGATCGCGACGACGCCCTGCGTCGCCTGACCATAGGGATCGCTGACGGTGTAACCGATCAGGCCGACGGTTCCGGCGCTAACGCCTGAGGAATCATAGGTGAGTGCCGTGAGCGCCGCAGCCGGCATCTTGGCGCCCTGCTCGACCGGCTTGCCGTCGAAGCTGAGCTTGCCGGTCTGCGGAAGCTGGTTGAGGGTGACGAGCAGCGCCGAGCCGGTCTCGTCATGCGGCGGAGCGATCGGCAGCTTGGTGGCGGCAGCCCCTTCCGGCACGCTCACCTGCTGCATCGGCTCGACGCTCGGCGGCGGCGGCGCCGGAATGAAATAGAAGCTGTCCATCAGTGAGGAATTTTCCCAGGGGACCTGCTTGCCGCCTGTCATGGCGATCACGTCGCGGCGCACATCGGTCAGCACCTGGCGGATTTCCTTGTTGGGTTCGCTGGCGCGTTTGATGAAGGATTCGGAATAGGGGCTGAGCGCCCCGGTGCCGTCGAGCGCCACCTGGCCCGGTTCGGTGGAGAAGGCGATCAGGCTGCCGAGATCGCTGTCGATGCGCGCAAGGCCGCGGGTGGCGCCGACCGGCTCCAGTTTTTCTGCCATCCAGAATTTCTGGGCGTTGAAGGGATTGTTGCGGCAGGCATCGAGGAAGATCAGCTGCACCCGCGAATTCTGCTTGAGGTGATTGAGGATGAGGTCGAGCGGCATGGTCTGCGTCTCGACGTCATAGGGTGTCTCGAGCGTCGCATCGACCGGCACGAGGAAATTCTGCCCGCCGACCTGGATGCCGTGGCCGGAATAATAGATCAGGCCGGCCTCAGCATTGCTGGTCGAACGCAGGAAGCGGCGCACTGTATCCTCGAGCCCGATGCGGTCGACATTGACGCCGATCGTCACGTCGAAGCCGGCCGCCCGCAGCGTGGTCGCGACCTCTTCGACATCATTGGCGGGATTGGGAAGCGAGGGCAGTGTCTTATAGACCGAGTTGCCGATGACCAGGGCGACGCGGCGTCCGTTCTCACCTTCGGTGATGGCGGCACGTGCCGTGCCGATCGACAGCAGCATTGCCGCAGCAATCAGCAGATAGGCGCACAGTCTCTTGACGTAGTGAAACTTGGGCATGGCTCGATCGCAAACATTCTATTGTTTAAGTTCAATAAAATTTGCTGGCCTGCTGGTGCTGGGCCCCCTCCGCATTCACCCTTTGAAAATATTCCTCACTGCTAAAAAAAGCAAGCTTCGCCCGCCTCCAAGTGAATTGGAGCAGTCCCGTCAGATTGGAAGCCCATCGGCGTCAGGAAAGACTGTCGAAAACAGGAAATTATCCTGCGGCCGGCAGCGGATACGTCGGCGCTGGCGAAGTTTTCTTAGCTTGGAAACGTATAGTTGCTGATCGAGGCCGGTTTCATCTCGATCGAGAAGCCCGGCTGAGTGGGCGGCATATAGGCGGCGTTCTCGATCCGGCAGGGGTCGAGGAAGTGTTCGTGCAGGTGATCGACATATTCGATGACGCGGCCTTCCTTGGTTCCGGAGACGGCGATGTAGTCGATCATCGACAAATGCTGGACATATTCGCAAAGCCCGACACCGCCGGCATGCGGCCAGACCGGCAGGCCGAACTTGGCGGCGATCAGCAGCACGGAGAGAACTTCGTTCAGCCCGCCCATCCGGCAGGAATCGATCTGGACGATGTCGATCGCGCCCTCGGCGATGAACTGCTTGAACATGATACGGTTCTGGCACATCTCGCCGGTCGCGACCTTCACCGGTGCGATCGCCTGGCGGATCTTGCGGTGGCCGGCGACATCGTCGGGGCTGGTCGGTTCCTCGATGAAGAAGGGCTTGGCCGGGGCAAGCGCCTTGACCCAGTCGATCGCCTGGCCAACATCCCAGACCTGGTTGGCGTCGATCATCAGGTAACGATCGGGACCGATCACCTCGCGGGCGATCCGGAGGCGGCGGATATCGTCGTCCAGGTCGCGGCCGACCTTCATCTTGATATGGTTGAAGCCGGCATCGATCGCCTCCCGGCAAAGGCGGCGCAGTTTCTCGTCTTCATAGCCGAGCCAGCCGGCCGAGGTGGTGTAGCAGGCATAACCCTCCTTTTCGAGGATGGCGATGCGTTCGGCCTTGCCGGTTTCGGCGCGCTTCAGGATCTCGACCGCCTCCTCACGCGTCAGCACGTCGGTGAGATAGCGGTAGTCGACGATATCGGCGATCGCCTCCGGCGACATCTCGGCGACAAGGCGCCAGACCGGTTTTCCCGCCTGTTTGGCAAGCAGGTCCCAGACGGCGTTGACGACGGCGCCGGTCGCCAGATGAATGGCACCCTTCTCCGGGCCGATCCAGCGCAACTGGCTGTCGCTGGTCAGATGCCGCCAGAATTTGCCGGGATGGGCGAGCACCTCGGCAAGCTCGGCGCCGACGACGAGATGGCGCATCGCTTCGATCGCCATGCAGCAGATGTCGTTGCCGCGGCCGATGGTGAAGGTCAGGCCGTGGCCGGCAAGATCGGGCGTATCCGTATCGAGAATGACATAGGCGGCCGAATAATCCGGATCGGGGTTCATCGCATCCGACCCATCCAGACTTTGCGACGTGGGGAAGCGGAGATCGAAGACACGAAGGTCGGTGATGCGGGTCATGGTGTATTCTCCGTTAACGCGGTCGGCTGCCGGCGGGGCCGGATTGGCCGGCTGCGTGCCGGCCACATCGCTGAATGGGCTCAGATCGTCCAGCCGCCGTCGATGGCGATCGCCTGGCCGGAGGTGTAGGTGGCGCCGGCAAGATAGACCGCGAGATCGGCGATCTCCTCGGGCGAGCCGAGCCGGCCCATCGGCTGGCGGGCGATGAAGGCGGCGCGGGCGGCGTCATAATCGCCCTGCGCGCGCATGCGGTCCTGCAGCGACGGGCTCTCCACCGTGCCGGGGCAGATGGCGTTGCAGCGGATGCCTTCGGCGACATAATCGGCGGCGACGGATTTGGTCAGCCCGATGACGGCGGCCTTGGTGACGCCGTAGGCGAAACGGTTCGGCACGCCCTTGATGCTGGAGGCGACCGAGGCCATGTTGATGATCGACCCGTCCTTGCGCTCCAGCATGCCGGGCAGCACGGCGCGGATCGTGCGAATCATCGCCTTGACGTTGAGGTCGAGGGCAAATTCGAAATCGGCATCCTTCATCTCCAGGATCGAGCCGGCATGAACGAAGCCGGCGCAGTTGAACAGCACGTCGACAGCGCCGATCTCGGCGACCAGAGCCTTGACCGCATCCTCTTCAAGCACGTTCAGCTGATGGGTGGAAACGCCGGTTTCCGCAGCTAAGGTCGCCAACGCCTCGGTATTGATGTCGGTCGCGTGGACCTTGGCGCCGGCCGCGGCAAAGGCTGTCGCCGTTGCACGGCCAATGCCCTGGCCGGCGGCGGTGATGAGAACGGTCTTGCCGGAAAGTCTGTTTGTCATGTCACGGGGCCTTTTCTGGAATTGTCTGCGCGGAACGATGGAATGCGTTTTGTCTGACGAAGGCGGGCTCACCCTTTCCCATTTTGCGCGCTGTGACCGCTCTGCGGCAAGAGAGTGCTGGCCGCCTGCCGCCTGGTTTCGTTTCGGAAGCGCGCGAGATCTCACCGGATGTCAAGCTGCGTCTTCAGCTATGATTTGTCTGTTTATAGACAAACAGACGATTAGCCAAGGGTCAAGCGCAAACTTTTCCTTTTCCGGCTGCTCTTCTGCGTATATGCAGAGTGATATTCACAGGAGGAAGGAATGGAGACCGAGGAGTCAGACCGCTATCGCGCTCCGGCGCTCGACAAGGGCCTCGATATCCTGGAATTGCTCGCCGGCGTCGACAGCGGCCTCACCCAGGCCGATATCGCCAAGCGGCTCGATCGCAGCCCCAACGAATTCTACCGCATGCTCGACCGCCTGGTGCGCCGCGGTTACGTCACCCGGCTGGACGGCGACCGCTATTCGCTGACGCTGAAGCTGTTCGGCCTGGCGCAATTGCATACGCCGGTCCGCCGGCTTGCATCCTATGCGACGCCGCTGATGCGCGATCTCGCCCAGCGCACGCGCCAGGCCAATCACCTCGCCGTCTTCGACCGCGGCGCGGCTGTCGTTATTGCCCAGCAGGAGGCGCCGGACTATTGGGGCTTCTCGATCCGCATCGGCGCCCATATCAGCCTGTTCGACACCGGATCGGGGCATGTGCTGCTCGCCTTCCGCAGCGCGGAGGAGCGGGAGATGATGATCTCGGAACATGTACGCAGCCGCGCGGAGATCGAACTCGGGCCGGATTTTTACGATCGTCTCGACCAGATCCGCGAGCGCGGCTACGAGATGATGGCAAGCGCCCAGACATCAGGCGTCTACAATCTTTCCGCGCCCGTTCTCGGGCCGGACGGGCGCTGTATCGCCGCCCTCACCTGCCCCTTCATCGCGCTTGTCAATGCACCCACCGCGCCGGATATCAGCCAGGCGACCATGCTGGTGCAAAAGGCGGCCAACCAGCTGTCGCTGCTGGCCGGTGCCGACGTCGCCAATTCTGGCTGACGGGGTACTGCGAGAGCGGCCCCTCATTCCGCCTGCCGCCACCTTCTCCCCGTAAACGGAGCGAAGGGGAATAGCCGCAACCCCTCCGTTCGACACGAATGTCTCGCATGGCACGTCCCCTCGCCCCGTTTACGGGGAGAGGGTTAGAGTGAGGGGCAGCTATGGGCCGGCAATTTTTATTTGAACAATCCATTCACCAGGGATAGCTTGCGCACAGCCTGTCCTGGAGGAGAAAAGCGTGCTCATCGACACCCATCTGCACATTATCGATCGCTCAGCGCTACCCTATCCCTGGCTTTCCCAGGTGGCCGATCTCGATCACGATTTTCTCTATGAGACCTACGCGGCCGAGGCGCGGCGCTGCGGCATCACTACGGTGCTGCATATGGAGGTCGACGTCGATCCCGCCGCCATGCAGGCCGAGACCGACCATATCGCCGGCATCGCCAAAAAGACAGGCAGCCTGATTGCCGGCGCCATCGTCTCCTGCCGGCCGGAGGAAGAAGGCTTTGCCGCCTATCTCGAGCGGCAGAAGGCCGATCCCTTCGTCAAGGGATTCCGCCGCGTGCTGCATGTCGTGCCCGACGACGTGTCGGAAGGTGCTTTGTTTCGCGAAAACATCCGCCGCATCGGCGGCAGCGGCCTGACCTTCGACCTTTGCACATTGCCGCACCAGGCGGGCCGCGTCACAGCCCTCGTCGATCTGGCGCCGGATGTGCAGTTCGTGCTCGACCATTGCGGCGTGCCCGATATCCGCTCCGATGCCTACGAGCCGTGGAAGGCCGGCATCTCGGAGATCGCCCGGCGACCGAATGTCGTCTGCAAAGTCTCCGGCGTCGTTGCCTATGCCGACGCCGAGACATGGACGGCGCAGACGCTCCGGCCCTATATCGAGCATGTCATAGCAAGCTTCGGCTGGGATCGCGTCGTCTGGGGCAGCGATTGGCCGGTGTGCACGCTCGGCGGCGGCCTTTCCACCTGGGTTGCCGCGACCCATGCCGTGCTGTCCGGCAGCAGCGAGGCGGAGCGCTCCGGGCTGCTTTTCGCCAATGCCCAGCGCCTCTGGTCGCTTTGACGTCACAAAATCACATGATGTGCTGTGGCTTGCAAAAGTGCTACTCTGGCATGTCTTTTGCTTCTGTAAGGATGAAGCGACGCAGTGTATCGGTTTGGGACGACTTACCGCCGGGCAATTGCTAGCTTTAGCCATCTCAGGTAAAAGTTGTCAGACACGGATTTGGCGAATAACTTCAGTCCGTGTCCTCAGGAGGGAAAAAATGAAAGAAGAACCGCATTCCGTCGACGTTCACGTCGGAAAGACTATCCGTATTCAGCGTCTATTGAGGAAAGTATCTCAGACGGAACTGGGCGACCGCGTCGGCGTGACGTTCCAGCAGATCCAGAAATACGAAAAGGGTTCCAACCGCGTTTCCGCCAGCATGCTGGTTGAAATCGCCGGCGCGCTGAAGGTCGACGTCAGGACATTTTTCGACGATCTGTCGGCCCCCGATACGGCCAACGACAACCCGGCTCCTAGCGAGGAATTCATTATCTCGCGCGAAGGCGTGCTTCTCAATGCGGCGTTCTTTTCGATCAAGAACGAAGCTCTTCGCAAGAAGATCCTGAAGCTCGTCCAGGCGATTGCCCACACCGAACAGGTGGAAGGCGAAGCAGCCGAATAAACCAGGTCTCCTTCACGCGAATCCACTGGGCCGCATGAGGATAAATAGCGATCGGGATCAATTCGACCGGGATCGATGGTGATCGACCGGGATTAATATCCATTGATCCGGATTAATGGCGATCGATCAGGATCAGATTCTCGCTGGCGTCCTTCATTGCGATCTTGGCTTTGCTGCCGAGCAGTTTCTCGAGATTGACGTCTAGTTCCCTGTCGGGATCTATGCCGTCCCAATCGATCACGACCTGCAGCAGCGCCATGTTCGTCAGGTGCATCAGATTACGCAGCTGAAGCTTTTCAGCCTCCTCCTTGGCTGCCGACAGCAGCCGGAAGATCCTTGCGTATTCGCTGCCTGTACCTTCGTTGCGTTGTTCAAACATCGTTCCCGCCCCTTTGGCCGTGAAACCGTACGATTCCATTACCAATGCATCTTCCGCGGTGACCGTTATTCGAGCGTTACAGCAACTGCATTGCGCGTGACTTCGGCGTGCAGCAGCTCCCAGTGCGAGGTCGCGGCAAAGCGCCAGTCACGGTTGACGGGCAAGAATTCGTCCCGGCGCAGCCAATCCAGCACCAGTCGGGCGTCGTCGCGCTTGCGTTCGACACGATGCTGGCGGACCGCGGCGAGGATCTGGTCGCGGCGCGGCTTGCGGAAATGGCACTCGTCGACGACCTTGGCATAGGTGCGCTCGGAAAAATGCAGGAAACGGCCGGCAAGCAGCAGTTTCTTGCGCTCGCTGGACGAGATCTCACCACTGGTCAGAAGCGCCTCGATCGTCGGCTCGAAATCGACCCAAGGCACGGAGAGCGGCAGCCAGCCGAGCGCCTGCGGCGCATGCACCAGCGCGACGGCCTCATCGTCGAGCAGCCGCCCGGCCTCGTAATCTTCGAAGATCGAGCCGAGCCCGACCATGCCGAAAGGCGCGCATTCGGCCGCCCGCAGCGCGCCCATGCTGGCGCCGCCGGCAACGGCGACATCGTGCTCGAGCGCGAACAGAATTTCCTTGTGCCAGACCGAAGGCAGATCGCCGAAATATCCGTCGACGAGACCGATGGCGGTGGCGCCGTCGTGAACGGCCTTGAGGATGTCGCCGCAGGCAGCCGGCGGCCGGAAATCGATGCGAGGGGATGTGGCTCTTGCCGCGGCGAGATCGCTGCCAAGGCTCGGACCGACGAACAGCACCTTCATGACTGGGCTCCCCTCATGGTGTTGACCGCCCGCATGCCGAGCTGGATGTACTGGCCGGAGATATCGACCTCCAGGCCCGGCACGATGACCCTGACGACGGAGACCGGCAGAGCCCGGTGCGCAAACGGCACGACGATGATCTGCTCGATGCCGGTCGCCGCCAGCCGGCCGGCGATATGGCCGATGGTTTCCTGGATCGTTGCCGGGCTGCTCTGACGCGGCTGGAAGGCGCGCATGCGGCCGCCGCCCTCGCAAAGTTCGACCACCTGCTGCATCGCCGCGCTCTGGTCGAGCCGCTGATAGACGCGCGGCGAAAAATCGTCGCGGCTGCCGGCAATTGCGGTCAGCCGGCTCTGCGCCGCTTCGGTGATGGCGCGCAGCGCGGCGCGAACGGGATCAGGATGGCAGCCGCAGCCGCCGCAAACATGGGCCCAGCGCGCATCGACGCGGTCGGAAAGATTGCCGGGCATGATGACGGCGAGAAAGGCGGGAACGCCAATATCGGTGGTCATGTCGAGGAGCAGCAGCCGCATGCCGGCGCGTGCGATCCGGTCGGTCATGACATCGATGACTGCGTCGCCGAAGGAGGCAGGATCGATGCGGCTCTCCTTCAGCCGCTCGGGCGATTTCAGCTGGGTCAGGGCCCAGGCGTCGCGCTCCACCAGTTCGCAGAGCCCGTGCAGGACGGCTTCGGATGGCGTGTTGCCGGAGGCCAGCCCATCGCTCGACTGCTCGAAACCCGGTGGCCTTTCTCCGCGATGGTCGAGGCCGACGAGCCACCAGGGCACGAAGACGCTGCTGCCGGAAAGGATATCGAGCCCGGAGCACCAGGGAATGGGTCCGCTGCCGATCTCGTCGGGCGCGCAGCGGGCGACATTGTCGAGATCGATCATGGCGGCATTTTCCGCCCGCATGCCGGCGACAGTCGCCTCCGTCAGGTCGGCGGGCGGGATTTCGGCGATCCGCGTCTCGATCGCTTCCATGGCGGCCGAGGTCATGGCGGCATCATTGTCGATGCCTTTGCCCTGGAAAACCGAGAGCGTATGGCTGTTCGGCCGCGTCGCGAATGCGACGGGGATGTTCAAAACGTCGAGCGCGGTCAGCAGGCCGACGCGCGTGATGCCGAATTCGCGCAGATGCGGCCTGATAGCTGCAAGTGTCTGAGCCGGCGTGACGGCGCGGTCATGATAATCGCTGACGCCGGCCGATGATCGTTTGAGGTCACCGGCAAGCGTTTCGAGATCGGTGAAAACAGACATCCGTTTCTGTTCCTTAGCGGAACCTCAGCGCATGCGTCAGGCTCTCGAGCGCATTGGCGGAAACGCTGAGTTCATCTTGTTTCATCGCTGCTCTCGCAGCTGCAGAGAAGCGCAGGGACTGGGTCTGAACTGCGGTGGTTTCAGCATTCGTCTTCATGTTCCATCTCCGATTGGTTGGGCAGCGCTTGCTGCCGTTAACCATCGGAGGGAAACATTGCCTGCGTCATTTAAGCGTTACAGGCTTCGTTAAAAGGCGATGCATCAGGGAAGACCGGCGAGTTGCAGGCCTTTTATCAGCGGTTCGGTGAAGGCGGGATCGCGATCGGGGACAAAATGACGGATATCCTCGCTGCGGAAATCGGGGAAGTTTTCGAGCACCGTCCTGGCATAGCTCTGGGCCTTGCCTGTCTCGCCCGCCATCGCATGCGAGGCGGCGAGCAGACGCGCCGTCGCCTGTTTGGTCTTTACCGGTTCCAGCGCGTCGATCGCCTTTTCATACTCTTCACGCATGAAATGGATGCCGCCGAGGTTCCAGTAATAATAATCCGGCGGCAGCGGGTTGAGCTTGAAGGCCGCCCGGTTGAGCTCCAGCGCCCGGTCGAAATCGCCGTCATGAGAAAGTGCGTCGGAGAAATCGGCGAGGATGTCCGCATCATTGGGATTGAGATCCTGCGCCTGCTGGAAATATTCCAGGCTTTCGTCGAAGCGGCGGCGATAAAGCGCGACAAAACCGAGTTCGCGATAAGCCCGGCCGCTGTTCGGATCGGACTGTTGCGCCTGCCGGGCAGCACCATTCGCCTCGTCGAGCAGTTCCTTGTCGCGCATGCCGCGGATCAGCCATTCCATGCCGAGCGCCCGCGACACGCCCGCATGCGCGGCCGAGAAATGCTCGTAGCGATTGAGCGAAGATTTAAACCATTTGCGCGCCTGGCGCAGGTGCTGCAGGTCGGTTTGGGCAATCAGCCGCTTGCCTTCGAGATAAAGGCGATAGGCGGAGGCCGGCGCATCGCCGATCGGCATTGCCAGTTCGTGGCGCTCGATCGTGTCGGCGAGCGAGGAGACGATCCGCCGCGTCAGATGCGCGAAGGATTCGCTGATCTTCTGCATCACCAGCGGCAGTTCCAGCGCCCAGATCACCTCCGACGTCGTCGTCCGCGTCAGCCGGCAGGTGGCAAAAACATCCTCGTCGCGGCCCTGGATGGTGACATAGACCGCATAGTCGAAACTGAGGTCGAGCGGGCCGGGCACGGCGCGCGCCGGATCGATCGAGCGGCTGAGGATTTCGAGGCTCGTATGCGCGGCGATCACCTTGAAGCCGCGCTGCTGGCTGAGGCCGATGGTGACGTCTTCGAGAAGCGCCCTGCCGACGCGCTCCATCAACGGATCGGTGAAGATGCTTTCCGGCGGCAGGATGATGATGCGCGGCTGGCCGAGCAGATTGGCGAACATGCCTGATGCAGACGGGCGCTCCGGCACGGCTGCCTGTGCGGCCGGGATCAGGCCGAGTTCGCGGGCAAGCGCCGTGGTGCTTTCCTCCGGCTCCGTATCGAAGTCGTCCTTCAGCTGGCTCTTGCACTTCAGATAGGCCTGACGGGCCGCGGCCGCATCGTTCATCCTGACATAGGTGCGCATCAGGGTGCGATAGGCCGTCTCGCTGGCAGGATCGAGTTCCAGCAGGCGCCGGGCAAACGCCACCTGCTCGTCATCCGATCCGTCTTCCGATGTTTCGATCAGCCGAGTGAGATGGGCCGAGCGCAATTCGTCGATGCGCTGGCGCTCAAAGGTCAGCCAGTCCTCGGCGCCTTGCGTCGGCGATTTGGCGCCTTCCAGCAGTTCGCCGTTCAGCATATCGCTGTCTTCGGAGGCGAGCGGCCCTTTCTGTTTCAGGATATGAACGTCGACCTCCCAGCCATCCGCGAGCCCGATATGGGTTCGGGTCGCGGCAAGCAGCGGCGGAAGATCGGCGGGAATGCTCTGCTCGATACGCGACAGCAACTGGCGCAGGCTGCCGGCGCGCTTTTCCGGCAGTTCCGATTGCCAGAGCTGCCGCCTGACGGTTTCGCGGTCGAGTTCGAGATTGGCTTCGGCGGTCAGCATGGCGAGGAGAAAATAAGACTTCTCCGGCAAGGGGAGTTCCCTCCCCGCTGCCAGTAGCCTCGGTCTTCCGAGCAGGCACAGCCTGTTCTTCGACATCTGTCCGGATGTCCGTTGCATCCCGGTCTCACCCCTGAAAGCCAAGGCGCGCAAACGCAGCCGCCGCTTAAATCATGTTAGAGCTAGAAGGGCGCCGCGCATAGCGGTTTTGCTATAAAAAGAAGAAATTTCAGCGAATATTTGCATTTTCGCCTGCCGCTCGCCAAGAAGATGCTTCGCCAACACTTGCCGATAGCATGCTGTGGGCCTTCTGTAGCGGGAGTTGTTTGAACAATCGCCAGTTTCAAGACCCAGCCGTCAAGCCGATTACAGCACGTGTGCAACCCGTTTCGGGCTCGTTTCCGTCGCGGCGGCCTCGATGAAGTCGAGGCCGATATCCAGTACCGGCGCGCTGTGCGTCAGCCAGCCGACGGAGATGAGATCGACGCCGGAG
Organism: Rhizobium sp. C104; assembly: GCF_022354505.1. Classification (NCBI taxonomy): domain Bacteria; kingdom Pseudomonadati; phylum Pseudomonadota; class Alphaproteobacteria; order Hyphomicrobiales; family Rhizobiaceae; genus Rhizobium; species Rhizobium sp. C104. The sequence continues at coordinate 422,780 of NZ_CP092350.1, forward strand.
GCGGCGATTGCTCCCGCCGTTGCCGGGGTGACCCGGCCCGAAGCCTCGGTGATCGCCCGGCCGGCGACGATGGCGACGGCTTGGCGCAACTGATCCGGCGTCATGTTGTCGAGCAGAACAGCGTCGACGCCGGTCTCCATCGCTTCGCGCAGCTGATCAAGCGTATCGACTTCGACCTCGATCTTCACCAGATGGCCGACGCCGGCCCGCGCCCGGCGGATCGCCTCGGCAACGCCGCCTGAAATGGCGACGTGATTGTCCTTGATCAGTACCGCGTCATAAAGCGCGAAGCGGTGGTTCATGCCGCCGCCGGCCCGCACCGCATATTTTTCCAGTGCCCGGAGCCCCGGCGTCGTCTTGCGCGTGCAGGCGACAGAGGCTTTGGTGCCGCGGATGGCGGCGGCAATCTCGGCCGTCACGGTGGCGATGCCGGAGAGGTGGCCGAGGAAATTCAGCGCGGTGCGCTCGGCCGTCAGCAGGCCGCGTGACGGGCCTTCGATGGTGGCGATCGCGTCGCCGGGCTTGACCGCATCCCCGTCCTGGAGATGCCGGCGCATGGTGATCTCCGGATCGACGAGGGTGAAGGCGAGTTCGGCCGCATCGAGGCCGGCGATCACGCCCGGCTGGCGGGCGGCCATGACGACCGTCGAGCGATGGTCGTTTGGGATGACCGATGCCGAGGTGATATCGCCGGCAAGACCGAGATCCTCGAGCAGGGCTGCGCGGACCAGCGGTTCGACGATCAGGCGCGGAAGCGGAACGAGGCTCATCTCAGGCACTCCTGGCAAGGGCATAGGGCGATGTGGCACGGGCGATTTCCAGCGCTTGGGAAAGGCGCATCTGGCGCCGGTCGGCAGCGCCGAGCTTCAGCGGAAAATCGGTACGGGCATGGGCGCCGCGCGATTCCGTCCGCAGGCTGGCAAAGACGGCGATCAGCAGCCCGACGATGGCAGGATCGGCGGCGGGGCCGTCGCCTTCGGCAAGCGGCAGCAGCGCGGCGATCGCGTCCTCAACGGCGCCGGCATTGCGCAGCACGCCGAGATGGCGTGAGACGATCGGCCGGACGAGCGATGCATCGGCTGGCACCGGCAGTCTCTCGCCGAAGAGGGTGCCGGGACGGCTCGCCGGCATGGAAGCGAGGTCGCGCGCCGCCCGCATGCCCATCACCGCCGCCTCCAGCAGCGAATTGCTGGCGAGCCGGTTGGCGCCGTGCAGGCCGGTCGAGCCCGCTTCGCCCACGACCCAGAGTCCTGGAACCGAGCTGCGGCCGTTGGCATCCGTCGCAACGCCGCCCATGTGATAGTGAACGGCCGGGCGCACTGGAATGAGGTGCTTCGCCGGATCGATGCCGGCCTCGCCGCAAAGGGCGGCGATGACGGGAAAGCGGGTGGCAAAGCGGCTGCCGAGCGCATCGCGAGCATCGAGGAAGACCCTGCCGCCGCGGGTGATTTCGGCGCTGATGGCGCGCGCCACCACGTCGCGCGGCGCAAGCTCGGCGCCCGGGGTGCGGGCCATGAAGCGTTCTCCGCGTTCGTTGACGAGCAGAGCCCCCTCACCGCGCACTGCCTCGCTGACGAGCGCCAAAGGCCTGCGACGGGAATCGAGCGCCGTCGGATGGAACTGGACGAATTCCATGTCGGCGAGATCGGCACCCGCCCTTGCGGCGAGCGCAATCCCTTGGCCGAAATTGCCCATCGGATTGGTGGTCGCATCGTAAAGCCCGCCGATCCCGCCGGTGGCAAGCACCACTTTCGACGTCGGCAGGATGGCGGCGCCGTTGGCGGTCGCACAGTGCAGGCCGGCGACACGCTCGCCATCCATCATGATCCGCCGCGCCTCAAAACCTTCGAGCACGGATATGGAAGGTGTCTGCTTCACCGCCCGCACAAGCGCGGCGACGATCGCCGCCCCCGAACCATCGCCTTCGGCGTGGACGATGCGGCGGCGGCTATGGGCAGCCTCCAGCCCGAAAGAGAGTTCGCCGGCGGCATTTCGGTCGAAACGGACGCCGGCCTGCTCCAGCGCTGAGATTGCCGCCGGCGCTTCGGTGATGATGCCGGCGGCGACTGCGGGATCGCAGAGGCCGTCGCCGGCGACAAGCGTATCGGCAAGATGCAGCGCCGCGCTGTCGTCGGCGCCCATGCCGGCAGCGATGCCGCCCTGCGCCCAGGCGCTCGACGTCTCGGTGCCGAGGGCGGCGCGCGTGATGATGATGCAGCATTCGGGCGCCAGTGTCAGCGCGGTCATCAACCCGGCAAGGCCGCTGCCGACAATCACCGTGCGGCCGGCGAGATTGTGGAGAATCTCGGTCATATCGCCAGCATCCTTTCGACGGCGCGGCGCGCCGCCACGGCAATCGCCGGATCGACGGTCACCTCGTGGCGGTTTTCCTCAAGCGCTGAACGGATATTGCCCAGGGTGATCCGCTTCATATGCGGGCAGAGATTGCAGGGGCGAATGAATTCGACCTCGGGATGATGCACGGCGATATTGTCGCTCATCGAGCATTCGGTGAGCAGCACGACGCGCGCCGGCTTCTGCCGCCCGACGTAATCCGACATGACAGCGGTGGAGCCGGCAAAATCGGCCTCGGCCACCACCTCGGGCGGGCATTCGGGATGAGCGAGCACTGTCACGCCGGGATGGTTTTCGCGCAGCTGGCGGACATCGTCGGCGGTGAAGAGTTCATGCACTTCGCAATGCCCGTGCCAGGCGATGATCTCGACGTCGGTCTCGCGGGCGACGTTGCGCGCCAGATATTCGTCCGGGATCATCAGCACCTTCGGCACGCCGAGCGATTCCACCACCTGTTTGGCATTGCCCGAGGTGCAGCAGATGTCGGAGGCAGCCTTCACCGCGGCCGAAGTGTTGACATAGGTGATGATGGGCACGCCGGGATGGGCCTGGCGCAAGAGCGCGATATCTTCAGGCGTGATCGAATCCGCCAGCGAACAGCCGGCGCCAAGATCGGGGATCAGCACGGTCTTCTCGGGGTTCAGAAGCTTGGCGGTCTCGGCCATGAAGTGCACGCCGGCCAGCACGATCACATCGGCATCGACCTCGATCGCCTTGCGGGCAAGCGCCAGGCTGTCGCCGACGATATCGGCGACGCCGTGGAAGATCTCCGGCGTCTGGTAATTATGCGCGAGAATGACGGCGTTGCGGCGGCGCTTGAGCTCGAGGATGGCGTCGACATCGTTCTCGAACGACATCCATTCGGCTTTGGGAATGACGCGGCTGACGCGCTCGTAGAGCGAGGATGCGGAAACAGAATGATTCATGACCGGCTCCTTATTATGCTCTATTTGAGCATATCATGGGCAAAATAGATATTCTCACGGTGAGCATATGTCAATTGCGGGAGAGCGGTAATTTTGTTCCGGCGAGCGCCCGTTCCTCGAGCACCGTGTGGCGGAAGCGGAACAGCTTGGCCGGCCGGCCGCCGGTTTCGCTTTCCGTGCCGCCGGTTTCCTCGACGAGTTCCTGCTGTTCGATCAAGCGGCGAAAATTCTGCTTGTGCAACGTCAGCCCCGCCAGGGCCTCGATGGTGCGCTGCAGCCGCAGAAGCGTAAAGCTCTCCGGCATCAGTTCGAAGACCACCGGACGGTATTTGATCTTGGCGCGCAGTCTTGCGATCCCGGTCGCCAGAATCCGGCGGTGATCGGCAAACATCGCCCGGCCGAGATTGGCTTCGCTTGCGCATCCGGCTTCGGCAACGAGCCCCGCTTCATAAAGCAGTTCGTAGCGCTGCAGCGCCAGATCCTCGTTCCAGCCGCCGCCGTCGAGGCCGAAGGTGAAATCCGCCCGGCGATGTCGGTGGTCGCGCCTGAAAGAATCGGCATCGGCCCAGTGGCTCAGCCGCGTCATGATCTCATCCAGCACGGCCGGCCGGCCCTTCCGGTGGTCTTCCCAGGGAAAATATTCGTACCAGCCATGCCATCCCGGCCGGCCGGCGCCCGACTGCTCGTTGACGAGGCCGAGATAGCTGATCGAGATCGTCCGCCCGCCCGGGATGTCGTTGTTCCGGTCGCGGTCGGCGAAGGTATAGAGCTGCTCGAGATAGCCGACCGGGTGTTCGGTCTGCTCCTGCACCCATTCGCGCAGGCCCGATTGCAGGGTGCGGTGGCCCATTTCGAAGGGGCCTGACGGCAGCGCATTGCCGGAACGGATCGTCATCACACGCGGCTCGTCCCCCGTCACCGCGACGAGCACCGCAATCAATTCCGCATGCGCAAAGCCGATCGTCACAGGGGACCGAATACTCCGTTCCGAATGGATCATTCCTGACACAGGCTGGGATGGAAGCCAATGGAGCGCCAACGAGTTCGGGGTATTGCCCACATCATCCAGTGGATGCTGGGGTGTTTATGTTTTTGTCTCTGGCGAATGATGCCTTTCGCTTGCTGCTCAAGGCGTTCGTCGCTGGCGCTCCTCACCCCTCATCTGCGCTGACGGGCATCTTCTCCCCGCTGGGGAGAAGGGGGAGCAAGCCGTACGGTGCCATTCCTACAGCAAAGGTCTCAAGAGGAGTGAGGCGCCGCCACACCCCCTTCTCCCCAGGAGGAGACGATGCCGGCAGGCAGATGAGGGGGTGAGCGAAGCGAATGCGCTGAGCGTAAGCGAGGGCAAAGAATAGGTGGGACTACTTCAACGATCCCCCGTCTCGCCGGCCAGTCCATCCAGGAAAATCTTCAATTCCGCTTCGTCGATACCGACGAGATGGCGCTTTTCCGGATAGGCGCCGGTCCGGACATCCTCGGCGAATTCGGTGAAGGCGGCGATGCGCTCTCGCTGCAGCCGGTCGTGTTCGGCGGCGAAGTTGCGATAGACCTTGGCATGGCGGGGATAGTGGTCGCGATTGGCACCGAGCACGTCGTCGGCGAAGAGATATTGGGCGTCGCAGCCGCTGCCGGCCCCCATGGAGATCAACAGCATCGAGGTGTTGCTGCTGATGGCGGCAGCGACATCCCCAGGCACCACTTCGATTTCGGCGGCGAAGGCGCCGGCCTCTTCCAGCGCCTTGGTCTGCCGCCAGATCTCGGCGGCACTTGCCGCCGTCTTGCCGACGGCGCGGAAGCCGCCGGTCCAGGTCGCCTTCGACGGGATCAGCCCGAGATGGCCGCAGACGGGAATGCCCTCGTCGCGCATGCGCCGGATCGTCTGCAGGCTTGCGGCGCAATAGACCGCATCGCCGCCGGCCTTCAGCGCCGCGAAGGCGGCACGCAGATAATCTTCAGACGAGACAAGATCGCCATATTCGAGCCCCGGAATGGCAAAAGGCGTTGGGGCGATTTCGCGAAAGACCGGGCCGAGCAGCGAGGGCGGCACCGAGACGATGTCGATCCCGGCTTTTTCAGCCGCTTCCGCCTCCTCCAGCGAGGTGACGCGCAGCATGGTGAGCTGGCGCTTGCCCTTTTCCGCCAGCAGATCGGCGACGGTCGCGCGCTGGTGTTTTTTCATCGTCAATTCCTTTGAATATTTATATATCGGGCGGCTCAGGCGGCCAGCAGGGATTTCAGTTTGACGTCATTGGCTGCGAGCGCCGCCGGGTCCGGATGGGCGCGGGCTGCGATCAGCATTTCGGCGAGGCGGATGTCGCGCGCCACCGCATTGCCCGGGCCGATGCCGCTTGCGGCGATCAATCGGCCGTCGGCATCGAGGTGGAACAGAATGAAGGCGCCGGCCCCGAGATCGCGGCGCTGATGCGTGGCGGCGCCTTCGGCAAGGCCGGCAATTTGCAGCGTCATGTCGTATTGATCCGACCAGAACCACGGCACCGATGAAATGGCTTGCTCGAGGCCGAGCATGTTGGCCGCGGCCAATGTGCCCTGCTCCTGGGCGTTGCGCCAGGATTCGAGCCGCACTCGCCGGCCGCCATAGATCGGCAAAGGAAAGGAGCAGCAGTCGCCGGCGGCAAAAACATTCGGCGCCGAGGTCTGGAGATAGCGGTCGACGGCGATACCGTTTTCGATTGCAAGCCCCGCTTTTTCGGCGATCTCGACATTCGGCCGGGCGCCGATGCCGACAAGGGCGAGATCGGCTTCGATCGCCTCGCCGGCCGACAACCGGATCAAGGCCTTTCCGCCTTCCTCGCTCAGCCTCTCGATCGAGACGCCGCAGCGGATATCGACACCCTCGGCGCGGTGGCGCTCGGTCAGCAGGTGCGCGACTTCCTCAGGCACGCCGCGCTTCAGTACGCGTTCCAGCCCCTCGATGACGGTGACCTCGGCGCCGAGCAGGCGCGCCGTCGCCGCAAGTTCCAGGCCGATGAAGCCGCCGCCGATGATGGCGATATGCTTGCCGGGCTTCATCACGTCGCGCAGTGCGGCTGCATCGTGATGCGTCCGCAGCGAGCGAATATGGGCGCTACCTTCAGGCGCGCCGGGGAACGAACGCGCCGCTGCGCCCGTCGCCAGCAGAAGCTTGTCATAGGAAAGCGTCGTCCTGTCGGAAAGCGTGACGGTCCTGGATGCCGTGTCGAAATCCCTGGCTTCAAGGCCGGTCAGCAATCGGATGCCGCTGTCGGCGTATTTTTCCGACGCAGCGATGAATTTCGGATCGCCTGCATCGGCACCCGCCTTCGACAGCGGCGGCCGTTCATAGGGATGAAGGGGCTCGGCGCCGACAAGCGTTATTTCGCCGTCAAAACCTTTTTCCCGCAGGGCGAAAGCGGCGCGCGCACCGCATTCGCCGGCACCCAAGATAACGAAATGGGCCACATCAGCCTCCGTCAGAGCGAGATGAAGACGGCGCCGCCTTCGATCTTTACCGGATAGGTCTTGAGATTGACGCAGACCGGCGCGCCTTTGGCTTCGCCCGTCTTATAGTTGAAGCGGCCGTTGTGCTTCGGGCATTCGATGATCTCATCCATGACAAGCCCGTCGGCAAGGTGGATATGTTCGTGCGTGCAGAGCCCGTCGGTTGCGAAGAATTCGTCGTCGGGGCTGCGGTAGACCGCGAAGGTGCGCCCGCCATGATCGAAGCGGATGACATCCTCTTCGTCGATCTCGTCCTTGCCGCAGACTTCGATCCAGTTTCCGCTCATCTTATCCTCCCTCGATCGTGATTATTGCGCGGCCGGAGCCAGCTCGTTGTGGAACTCTTCGCGATAGGGCCGCGCGGTGGCCGGCAATTCGCGCTTCAGGAAATAATCCTCGTTGCGCAGCTGGCGCAGGAAGGCCGGGATCATCTCTCGATAGCCCGACAGGATCGACGGGTTCGGCGCCGGCAGGTCGTGCTTGATCATCGCGTGCAGCCTGGGCAGCGCATGGTAAGGCACCATCGGGAACATGTGATGTTCGACGTGGTAATTCATGTTCCAGTAGATGAAGCGGCTGACCGGGTTCATATAGACCGTGCGGCTGTTCAGCCTGTGGTCGATGACGTTGTCGGCGAGGCCGCCATGCTGCAAAAGCCCGGTCAGCACATGGTGCCAGGCGCCGTAGAGGCGCGGCAGGCCGATCAGCATCAGCGGCAGGATCGAACCCATGGCGAGTGCTGCAGCGATCGTGGCGACATAAATCGCCAGCCAGATGCGGGCGATGCGGATCGCTTTCGGCTGCTCCATCTCCGGAATGAAGGTCTTTTCCGCCGCGCTCACGACACCGAAGGCGTTGCGCAACATGTCGACGACAGCATGACAGACATCGAGGATGCCGAAGAAATTGAGGACCAGCCGGACGAGATCGGGCGGGCGCATGACGGCGATTTCGGGATCGCGGCCGACGATAACGGTATCGGTGTGGTGGCGTGTGTGACTCCAGCGCCAGGTCACCGGATTGCGCATGATCATGAAGCAGGCGATCTGATAGACGGCGTCGTTCATCCAGCGCGTCTTGAAGGCGGTGCCGTGGCCGCATTCGTGCCAGCGGCTGTCGGAGGCCGAGCCGTAGAGCACGCCATAGGCAAGGAAGAAGGGCAACGCGACCCACGAACCCCAGAAATAGACGCCGAGCCCGGCCAGGGCCACCATGCTGCCGAGCCAGATGACGGTGTCACGGATCGCCGGGGCGTCCGAGCGCTGCATCAGCGCCTTCATCTCCTTGCGCGGAATATCCGTGTGGTACCATTGCGCTGCCGCCAGCCCCGTCTCGACAGCGGTGCGGCCGCTTTCGCCGAGCAGGTCGTAGTCCCGTTTCTTTGCCTGGATCGTCATCATCCGCCTCCCGTTATGCAATGCTTGGGAGGATAGGTTGACTTTGTAAGGCGCTCAATGCAGGCTTGATATAATCTATCAAAAGCCATCATAAATGGCTTGCATTCATGATCGAATCTATCAGGAACGCCGATGCGCCGACCCACCATCTCCGATCTCGCCCGCGCCTCGGGCGTCAGCGTTGCCACCGTCGACCGGGTGCTCAACGGTCGCCACCGCGTGCGCGAGGAAACGGCGCGGCGGGTTTATGACGCGGCCCAGTCGATCGGCTACCATGCCGTCGGCCTCATCCGGCAACGCGTCTTCGAGGATCTGCCGCAATACCGGCTGGCGTTCCTGCTGCAAAAGCCGATGCAGCCCTTCTATCAGGCTTTCGCTCGCGAGATCGAAGTGGCGGCCCGCGCCGTGACCACCGCCCGTGTCCAGATCCAGATCGACTATCCCTCCGCTTCGACACCGGCGGCGATCGTCGAGAAGCTCAGGGCTCTCGGCGCCCGCAATCAGGCCATCGCTCTGGTTGCTCCAGACTATCCTGCGGTGACGGCGGCGATTGAGGAACTGAGGGAAAGAGACATTCCCGTCTTTTCGCTGCTTTCCGACTTCGCCTCAGGGGTGCGCAATGCCTATATTGGCGTCAACAACCGCAAGGTCGGCCGCACCGCCGCCTGGGTGATTGCCAAGACTGCCCGTGTGCCGGGTAAGGTCGCCTGTTTCGTCGGCAGCCACCGTTTTCACGGACATGAGCTGCGCGAGATCGGCTTTCGTTCCTATTTTCGTGAAAACGCGCCGGAATTCGACGTCATCGATACATTGATCAACCTGGATACTCCCGAGATCACCCATGAGGCGACGCTGACGCTGCTGCAGAAGCATCCCGATCTCGTCGGCATTTACGTTTGCGGCGGCGGTATGGAGGGCGCGATCTCGGCGATCCGTGAGGAAAGTCTCGGTGGCAAGATCGCCCTCGTGGTCAACGAGTTGACGCCCGACAGCAAAGCCGGGCTTGCCGACGATATCGTCGCCATGGCGATCGGCACCCCCCTGCCCGCACTCTGCAAAGAGCTGATGGGGCTGATGATGAGTGCGATCGAAAACAGCGAAACGGCCGTTCCCGGCCAGTTCTTCCTGCCCTTCGATATCCATATCTCGGAGAACATCTAGAAATGACGGAAATCTATCATTGTGGTTGAAATTCTTTCAGCAATGAGAGCGGGGCGGCGGCGATGGCCGATGGATTGCCACGGAAATTCCGATAGAGATTCGCAGCCCCATTCACGAGAAACTGCTCCGCTTGATGTCGCGGAGACGAGGAGGATATATCCGTTATGACTTCCATCCGCTTTGCGCTCAACCATATGGCCGCGCCGTCGCTCGCTATCGATGATTTCTTCGCGCTGACAAAGTCGCTCGGCATCGACGCGGTCGAGATCCGCAACGACCTTTCCGGCAATGCCATTCTCGACGGCACCAAACCGGAGGCGATCAAGCAGGCTGCCGAGCGCCATGGACTGACGATCATCTCGATCAACGCGCTGCAGCGCTTCAACGAGTGGAATACCGCAAGGGCTGCTGAAGCGCAGGAACTGATCGATTATGCCAGCGCCTGCGGCGCCAAGGCGCTCGTCCTCGTTCCGAAGAACGACGGCACCGGCTGCGCCGACGGCGAACGCCAGGCCAATCTGCGCGAGTCCCTGACGGCGCTAAAGCCGATGCTCGATAAGGCCGGCATTATCGGCCTCGTCGAGCCGCTCGGTTTCGAGATCTGCTCACTGCGCTCGAAGACCGAGGCGGCCGAGGCAATCAAGGAACTCGGCGCGCAATCGACCTTCAAGCTCGTCCACGACACCTTCCACCATCACCTCGCCGGCGAAGCCTCGACCTTCCCTGAACTGGCCGGTCTCGTGCACATTTCCGGCGTCAGCGACCCCGCTGTATCCGTTGCCGATATGCGCGATTCCCACCGCGTGCTCGTCGATGGCGACGACCGGCTCGACAATGCCGGGCAGATCAAGGCGCTGCTGCAGGCGGGCTACAAGGGTCCGTTCTCCTTCGAGCCCTTCGCGGCCAAAGTGCATGCGGTCAAGGACCCGGCCGCAGCACTTCGCGCCAGCATGGATTATCTCACCGCGCGGGTTTGAAGCCTCAGCGAAATGTAGCGTGACGAGCGGCCGCCGGCGAGCGGCCGATCGTATCGATCTATTCGCGGCCTCTGAACCGGCGCTGATAGGCGGGGTCGTAGAGTGAACTCTCGCGAAAATCCTCTGCGGCAAGCGATGGGCCGACGAAGATGATCGCCGTGCGTTCGATCGGTTCGGCCGCAACCTTTGCCTCGATATCGGACAGCGTGCCGCGCAGGACGCGCTCGTCCGGCCAGGAGGCCTTGACGACGATGGCGACCGGGCAGTCGCCGCCGTAGAGCGGGGTCAATTCCTCCACCACCTGCTTCAGCGCATGGATCGCCAGATGGATCGCCAGCGTGGCGCCCGTCGCGCCGAATTTCGCAAGTGTTTCGTCGTTCGGCATCGGCGACGCGCGGCCGGAAACGCGGGTGAGCACCAGGCTCTGGGCCACGGCCGGGATCGTCAGCTCGCGCCCGAGCGCCGAGGCAGCGGCGGCAAAGGCCGGAACACCGGGTGTCATCGTATAGGCGATGCCGTGTTTCTCAAGCCGGCGCACCTGCTCGGCGACCGCGCTCCAGACCGAGAGATCGCCGGAATGCAGCCGGGCGACATCCTGGCCGGCGGCCGCGGCGCTGAGATATTCCGCCTCGATCTCGTCGAGCGACATCGGTGCGGTATCGACGATACGCGCATCCGACGGGCAATATTGCAGCAGTTCCAGGGAGACGATCGAACCGGCATAGAGACAGACCGGGCACCGGGCGATGAGATCGCGGCCACGCACCGTGATGAGATCCGCAGCCCCCGGCCCCGCGCCGATGAAATGCACCGTCATTGCGTCATCCTTTCGTCCAACACCACTGCGTCACCGGCATGGCCGGCCGCCAGCCGCTCATGCCGCCGACAGGCCCCGCACGCGCTATTTCGATGCGCGTCAGCGAGCCGCCGCGTTTTGCGTGTTCTGAGAGCAGCACGGCCTCCATTTCCAGCGTCACGGCATTGGCGACGAGCCGCCCTCCCCGCTTCAGCGCGGCGATCGCGGTATCGATGACGCCGGGCGCGCTGCCGCCGCCGCCGAGGAAGATCGCGTCCGGTTCCGGCAGGCCGATCAGCGCGCGGGGTGCTTCGCCTTCGATGACGGCAAGATGCGGCACGCCGAAGGCGGATGCGTTGCGGGCAACGCGCGCGGCCCGCTCCGGCGCCTGCTCGATGGCGATCGTCTTCAGGGAGGGATCGGCCAGCATCCATTCGATACCGATCGATCCGGAGCCGGCGCCGATATCCCAGAGCACCTGACCGTGATGCGGCGCCAGCGCCGACAGGGTCAGCGCCCGGATTTCGCGTTTGGTGATCTGTCCGTCATGCTCGAACAGCGCGTCCTCGATCCCGGCGGCGAAAGGCAGAATGCGCGCCCCCTCCCCTGCCGCGATTTGCAGGGCGCAGACGTTGAGAGAATCGATATCCGTGAGATCGAAATCCGCGGCCAAGGCATTTCTTTGCCGTTCGCGTGCGCCGCCCAGCGCCTCGAGCACGGTAAGCTGCGACTGACCGAAACCGGTGGCGGCAAGCAGCGCAGCCAGCTCGGCAGGCCCCTTCTCGTCTGAGGTCAGCGCGAGGATGCGCCGGCCGGCGTGCAGATGCGGCCGGATCAGGTCGATCGGCCTGCCATGCAGCGAAATTGTCGCGATGTCCTGCAGCGGCCAGCCGAGCCGCGAGGCGGCAAGGCTGAAGGCAGAGGGCGCCGGGATGGTACGCATCTCTTCCGACGCCACGTGGCGGGAAAGCGTTGCGCCGACGCCGTAGAGGAAAGGGTCGCCGGAGGCGAGCACGACGACGGGCGTGCCGCGCCTCTGGAGGATGGCATCGACCGAGCGCTCGAACGGGCTCCGCCAGGAAAGTCTTTCGCCTGATATCAGCGACGCCGCAAGCGCATGATGGCGCGCGCCGCCGAAGACGGCAGGTGCAGTGGCAATCAGCCCCTTCGCTTCTTCACCGAGCCCTTCTGGACCATCTTCGCCGATGCCGATAATAGTCAGCCAGCGCGGGCCTGCAGCAGGAGAGATATCAGACATGGGAAGACCTCGCATTCTGATCCTCGGCGGCACCGGCGAGGCGCGGCTGCTCGCCAAAGCGCTCGCGATGCGGGGAAATGGCGATGTTCTTCTGTCGCTGGCTGGTCGCACCGAAAAACCGGCCGCGCAGCCGGTTCCGGTTCGCATCGGCGGTTTTGGTGGCGCTGCGGCGTTGGCCGATTTTCTGACGGCCGGCGGATATGATCTGCTGATCGACGCCACCCATCCCTTCGCCGAGCGCATTTCCGCCAATGCCGCCTTTGCCGCCGAGACGACCGGTATCGCCGCGATCGCGCTGCGCCGTCCCGAATGGCAGCGCCTGCCGGGCGACCGTTGGCAGGAGGTGCAGAGCATACCGGCTGCAATCGAGGCGCTCGGCCCCTCCCCTCGCCGGGTCTTCCTGGCGACCGGCCGGCAGGGCGCCCATCATGCGGAGGCGGCGCCGCAGCATTTCTATCTCATCCGCAGCGTCGATCCTGTCGAGCCGCCGCCGGCGCTTGCCAATGTCGACTATGTGATTGATCGTGGCCCCTTCACGCTGGAAGGCGAATATGCCTTGCTGAAGCGCCACCGGATCGACGCCATCATTGCCAAGAACAGCGGTGGCGCCGCCACCTATGCGAAGATCAAGGCAGCCCGCCTGCTCGGCATCGAGGTGATGATGGTCGCGCGCGCGCCGGCGTCCGCAGTCAAAACGGTCGAAACTGTCGAGGCGACGCTGGCGGCGATCGATCACCTCGTCCCCCTGCCATGAAGCGCGGGGTATAGACGAGGTCCGGCCGGCCGGGCCGCGTGACGATCCGGGTCTCGGCCGAGCCGATGATGACGCAGGTCGCCATATCGGCTATCGAGGCATCCGCCTGCGACAGCGGCTGCACTGCGATGCGTTCGTCCGGCCGTCCGGCCGCCCGGCCGAAAATGACCGGCGTCGTTGCCGGTAGATGGTCGAGCAACAGCTTGAAGGCTTCCCCGAGTTGCCACGGCCGCGCCCGGCTGATGGGGTTATAAAGAGCAATGACGAAACCCGCCCTGGCAGCCAGTTCGAGGCGGTTTTCTATTGTATTCCAAGGCTTTAGATTGTCAGAAAGCGAGATGGCGCAGAAATCGTGACCAAGCGGCGCCCCGGCTCTTGCCGCCACCGCAAGCATCGCGGTGATGCCGGGCAGGATGGTGAGGTCGACGGCGCGCCAGGCTGCCGGCCCGTTCTCGATCGCCTCGCAGACGGCGGCAGCCATGGCGAAAACACCAGGGTCGCCGCCGGAGACGACGCAGACCTTGGCGCCATCGGCGGCCATCGAAAGGGCTGCCCCTGCCCTGTCGAGCTCTTCGCGATTGTCCGAGGCATGCCGCAGCTGATCGTCACGGAGACTGCAGCCTGTCGAGATAGGGTCCGTATCCGAAGAAATCGCTCGCGGCCTCGACTGCCGCCAGCGCTTCCGGCGTCATCTGCTCGGGATTGCCGGGACCGGTGCCGATTACGAAAAGCGCTCCGCTCATCGGCTGCTCTCCCATCCCGGCACCAGCACCAGCGAAAAATACGGCGCCTCGCCGTCAGATCTGTCGGCAAGCTTTTCCAGCGCCGCATTCGCCATGGTGCCGCGCTCGACATAGACGGCTTCCGCCAGCCGACCGGCGGCTTCCAAAGCCCGGCGGATTTTCGGCAGGTTGCGGCCGACCTTCATGATGACGGCGGCCTGGGTATCGGCCAGGCGGCGCGTCAGCTCGGTCTCGGCCATCGTACCGGGCAGTACGGAAAGCACATCATCGCCCTGGACGATCGGCATGCCGGCCAAGGACCAGCAGCCCGACATAGCGCTGATGCCGGGGATCACTTCCGTCGGATAGCGCTGGGAGAGCCTGACATGCAGGTGCATATAGGAACCGTAGAACAGCGGATCGCCTTCGCTGAGTACGGCGACGGTCAGCCCGGCATCGAGATGGCCAGCGACGCTTTCGGCAGAGCGATCATAGAACTGGGTGATCAGGCTCTGGTAGCGTTCGTCGTTCTTGTCGATCTCTGTGGTGACGGGATAATAGAGCGGCAGCAGCGTCACGCCGGATTTCAAGAGCGGCTCGACAATCGCCTTGCCGTTGCCGCCCCTCCCCTGCTTGGCGAAATAGGCAATGACGTCGGCGCCTTCGATGGCGCGCACGGCTTTGAGGGTCAGAAGCTCCGGGTCGCCGGGACCGGTGCCGACGCCGATAAGACGGCCGCTTGGCGTCATAGGCCCGGCCTCGCCAGCGCGTTCAGCGCCGCAGCCGTCATGGCGCTGCCGCCGAGCCGGCCGCGGACGATGGCAAAGGGCACACCGTAGGAATTCTCCGCCAGCGCATCCTTCGATTCCGCCGCGCCGACAAAGCCCACCGGCATGCCGAGGATGGCTGCGGGTTTAGGGGCGCCGTCGCGCAGCAGTTCGAGCAGATGGAAGAGCGCGGTCGGCGCATTGCCGATCGCAACGACGCTGCCGCCGAGCCGGTCGAGCCAGAGATGCATGGCGGCGGCCGATCGCGTGTTGCCGGTCTTAAGCGCCAGTTCCGGTGTGGCGGGGTCGCGCAGCGTGCAGATCACCTCGTTCAGCGCCGGCAGCCGCGCCCGGGTCACGCCCTGAGAGACCATTTCCGCGTCGCAGAAGATCGGCGCCCCGCCCTTCAGGGCTTCGCGCGCGGCGCCGACGAAATCGGCGGAAAACAGGAAATGCTCGGCCGCCTCGACCAGCCCGCAGGCATGGATCATGCGCACGGCGATGTCGGCCTCATCTTGGGTGAAGCGCGAAAGATCGGCCTCGGCGCGGATGATCGCAAAGGAACGCTCGTAGATCGCGTCGCCGCTGCGGATATAATCGTAGTCTGGCATTCTTATTCCTGTCGCAGCGCCTTCGAAACGCCGATTGCGCCAAGCCGTGTAAGGCAGGCGGCGGCCGATTCGCCAGCGCCTCTGTTGTCTTCGATGGACCGGGCGAGCCTCTCTATAGCGAAATCGATCCGACCGCCAGCGATCCGTTCATCCGGCCGATCCGCGGCAAGCCCGTTGAGGATCAGCTCGTAACCTTCAGCCGTGCCCGTCAGCGTCAGCGCCGGCCGGGCATGCGCGCAGCCCTTGGCGCAGCCGGAGAGATGCAGCGTCAGCGAACCGTCGAAGAGGGCAGGTGCTGCGGCAAGGATGCGGCGCGCCAGCGTTCGCGTCCCGTAGAAGGCGGAGCCGCAGGCGCCGGCGCCGGCACAGGCGGCGATATGCTCGCTGTTGTCGCCGGGCTGCGCGCCGAAGCCATGCCTGGCGGCAGCGATCTGCATAGCCGGCACTCTATCTTCCGCCAGGCCGATAAGAAAGAAACCGCGCTCGGGCGCCAGCCGGACGGCGGTTGCACCGTCGGTCGTGGCGAGATCAAGCAGGGCGGTCAGATCTGACGAGCGCATCTGCCCGAATTCCGGCCGGACGCCGAGCACGGTTTTGCCGTCCGCCAGTCTGTGCAGGCCGGTAAGCGGCATCTTGGCTGCGCGAGATGGGAGGGAGCGAGTGGCGCTTAGAGCGGGAAAATGTGCTTGCAGAAGCGCCGGATCGATATCCCGTGCCCGGCTGCCCTGCCCGAGAGCCGCCAACAGGCTGAGGACTTCGCCGACGGCTGAGATTGCCGCCTCGGCGGGACCGACCGCGACCGTCGTTGCCGTCGCACCATCGCCGTTGATGGCGACAAGCCAACCTGTGTCCGGTTGCGCGACGACGCGGATATCGGCGGAAAGTGCCGATAGGCCGAAGGCACCGCCGCCGTCGATGACGATCGACAGTTTCGGCGCAAGCCGCGGCGAGGCGAGCAGCGCCTGAAGCGTGCTGCGCAGGGACAGTTCCATTGCGGCGGGATCGCTCAGTTCTTCCGGGTCGAGGCCGTGCAACGGCGAGATTTCGAACGTCGGGCCGTACGGCACGGTAATGCCCGCGGCTTCGATATCGGCGGCGAGCTGTCCGACGGTCTCGGCCCGCAGCCCGCGGATCTGCAGATTGCCGCGTGCCGTGATCTCGAGAATGCCGTTTCCGTGTGCCGCGGCTGCGCGCGCAAGTGCTCTAAACTGCGGCAGCGTCAGCGCACCTCCGGCCGGCCGCAGCCGCACCAGCAGGCCGTCCCCGGTCGACATCGGTGCGGCCAGGGCGGGGCAGGCGCCGCGCGCGCGCATCTTCGCCGCAGCGCGGACTTGCAGCTCCGTCTCGGCTCTCCTGTCGACCGCCGTTATGGCCTTAGTGCTCATTCCCAATCCTCTGGGCTCTTCTTACATGATCGCAGCCGGCGCGGCAAAACATGATGGAAATGGGCGACCCCGGTTATTCCTCGAAATCCCGCCCCTTGCGCAGGAGATAGATGTCCATGATCCAGCCATGTCGCTGCCTGGCTTCGGCCCTCAGCGCCACGATGTCGGCCGCGATATCGCCGAGCCGCCCGGATCTGACGATCTCGTCCTCGGTGCCGAGATAGGCGCCCCAGAAGATCTCGGCATCGGGATCGTCGATCTTCGCAAAGGCCTGTTCACCGTCGAGCATGACAATCGTCGTGGGCGCCTGGAGCCCCGCCAGCGCCAGTCTGCGCCCCGTGGTGATCTCAATCGGCTTTCCCACCAAGTTGACCGGGATCCTGTGACTGGCGGCCAATGCCTGGATGCTGGTGATTCCGGGAATGACACTGTAGTCGAAATCCACACCGGCATCCTGCCGGGCGCGTTCGATGATGCGGATGGTGCTGTCGTAGAGGCTCGGATCGCCCCAGACGAGAAAGGCGCCGCGGCCGTCATGGGGGAGGTCGGCGATCAGTTCTTTATAGATGAGGGCGATCTCGGCATGCCACGTATCGACGCTTTGGGGGTAGCTTCTGTCGGCGGTCTGCCTTTGCGGCACCGCGAATTCTGAAATCCGGATCCCCGGCCGGGTGACATATCGTTCGCAGATGTCTCGCCGGACCTCGGCAAGCTCTTCCTTGGCCGCGCCCTTCAGCGGCACGAATATCACGTCCGCGGCGTTCATCGCGTTGATCGCCTGTATGGTGACGTGCTCGGGATTGCCCGTGCCGATGCCGATGATATGGATATGTTTCAAGCCGATACTCCCATGAGTCTCGGCGGTCTTGCCGAAAAAGCCGCCCCGCCGCAAGGGCGATGGCGAAGAGTTGGCCGCGGCCAACCGGGCCGGAATGGGCTCCTGGCCCCCATTGTTGCCGGAAATCCCGAATCGTGTCACCTTCGATACGCTTTTTGACGCTATGTTGACAGAAAAGCGCATCGAAAAGGATTGGGTGTTTTGGACAACATTAGCGTATCGACGACAGATGTGCGCATCGAGCGGCATGCGAACCAGCTTTCGCGGCAATTGAAGCTTCTCCGCGACAAGCTGTTTCCGCCGCTCTCGCAAAAGACGCTGCGGACATTTTCTTCAGGCGAGGCCGCCCAGATGATCGGCGTGTCCGACGGCTATCTTCGCCAGCTTTCCCTCGATGGCAAGGGGCCCCAGCCGGAGCTTTCTCAGAATGGCCGGCGCTCCTATACGCTCGGCCAGATCAATGAGTTGCGCCACTATATGGCGAAGCTGAAGCCGAAGGACGCGCTATCCTATCTTCCCTGGCGGCGCCCCGGCGAGAAGCTGCAGACGGTTGCCGTCACCAATTTCAAAGGCGGCTCGGCCAAGACGACGACGACGCTTTATCTGGCGCAGTATTTGGCGCTGGCGGGTTATCGGGTGCTCGCCATCGATCTCGATCCGCAGGCCTCGCTTTCGTCCATGCTGGGCGTCCAGCCCGAATTCGATCTTTCCGATGGCGATACGCTTTATGGCGCCATCCGCTACGATGCCGGCCGCAAACCGCTGAAAGACATCGTCCGCAAGACCTATTTCGACGGGCTCGATCTGGTGCCGGGCAATCTCGAACTGATGGAGTTCGAGCATGAAACGCCGCGGGCGCTCAATGATCGGCAGAAACCGGCCGAGCTGTTCTTCCGCCGCGTCGGTGTCGCCATTGCCGAGGTCGAGGCCGAGTACGACGTGGTGGTGATCGACTGCCCGCCGCAGCTCGGTTACCTGACCCTTGGCGCCGTCTGCGCGGCGACATCGCTGCTCATCACCATCCATCCGCAGATGGTCGACGTCGCCTCGATGTCGCAATTCCTGCTGATGACCTCGGATCTGCTTTCCGTCGTCCGCAAGGCCGGCGGCGATCTGCAGCACGACTTCATCAAATATGTCGTCACCCGTCACGAACCCTTCGATGCGCCGCAGTCGCAGATCGTTGCGCTGCTGCGCAGCCTGTTCGGCGACGACGTCTTGACGGCGACCATTCTCAAGTCGACGGCGATCGCCGATGCCGGTCTGACCAAGCAGACGCTGTTCGAAATCGAGAAGGGGCAGGTGCGCCGCTCGACTTACGACCGGGCGCTGGAATCGGTCAACGCCGCCAACGGCGAGGTTCTCGCCGGCATTCACAAAGCCTGGGGCCGGACATGAGCAGACGCGATCGCCTGAAAGGTCTTTTCGACGACACGGCGCAGGAGTTGGCCGCGGCCAACTACGAAGAACCGTCTTCGCGCGGTTCGGCTGGGCCTGTCCGGACGATGGCGTTGACCCTCGGGCGCATGGAGGAAGAGAGCAGGGCGATGCACGAAGCCCTGCTTTCCGGCGAACGCATCGTCGAACTCGATCCCGATCTGATCGATTCCTCCTTCGTCCGCGACCGCCTCGCCGACCAGCCGCTCGATATCGACGACGAGCTGGTGCAGTCGATCGCCGAAAACGGCCAGGAAGTGCCGGTTCTCGTTCGTCGCCATCCCGATGATGAGAGCCGCTACCAGATCGCCTACGGCCATCGCCGCCTGCAGGCCGTCAAGCTGCTCGGCCGCAAGGTGCAGGCGATCGTCCGCAGCCTTGACGATACCGATGTCGTCATCGCCCAGGGCATCGAAAATTCGGCGCGCCGCAACCTTTCCTATATTGAGCGCGCGGTCTTTGCCCTCAATCTCGAACTTAAGGGCTTTGAGCGTCCGGTCATCATGAAGGCGCTGTCGACCGACAAGACGGAGCTGTCGAAGCTGCTCTCCGTCGCCAGGGCCATCCCGGCCGAGATCGTCAGGTCGGTGGGTGCCGCGCCCGCCATCGGGCGCCGCAGATGGATGGCGCTTGCTCAGGACTGGAACGGGATGACGGCGGCGCGGCTTGCCAAGCTCATCGGCTCGGAAAAGTTCATGGGCGAGGAAAGCGACCGCCGCTTTGAACTTCTGGTGGCCGAGCTCGCCAGGAAAGAGGCGAAGCCGGAAGCCACGGAATATGACTGGAAGCCGAAGAGCGGCGGCAAGATTGCCGGCCGAATCAAGAGCGCCGGCAATTCCTTCACGATCGCGTTGAAGACCGGCGATGCGCCGGATTTCGGCGCTTACATTTCACGCCGTCTCGATGAGCTTTACGAAGCCTATCGGGCCGGCAGGTTGCAAGCAGGAGAATAGGCCGCAAAAGAAAAAAGCCTCCGAACGTTGCCGTCGCGGAAGCCTTTCTCATATCTGGACAATCTGAGAATCGCACTTCCTCGAATCACTGTCAAGCATCTTCGGCATCCTTTTGGGTGGTAGATTTCTTTTGCCTTGAAAAAGGTGAGAGACATGGAGCCTCAATACGTATCGACGCCCTTTGGGCGCCGATCGATGACGCTTGGCATGCTGGCAAGCCAGGAAAGCGCCAGCAAGGTCGAACCGGACGCATCGGTCGATAAGTGGAGGATTTTTCGCGCGCTCTGCGAAGCAAAGGACATGGTCGGCGTATCCGATCGTGCGCTCGCCGTTCTCAACGCGCTGTTGACCTTCTATCCAAAGAACGAGATTGCCGAGGCCAACGGCTTCGTGGTCTTTCCCTCGAACGAGCAGCTATCGCTGCGCACGCATGGCATGGCCGGAACGACGCTGCGGCGGAACCTGGCGATGCTGGTGGAAGCCGGGCTGATCATCCGGCGTGACAGCCCGAACGGGAAGCGGTTCGCTCGCCGTAACGGCGAGGGCGGGCTTGGCGAGGCCTTCGGCTTCAGCCTGGCGCCGCTGCTGGCGCGTGCCGGCGAGATCGAGGCACAGGCGGCTCAGGTGCTCGCCGACAAGCTCGAATGGAAGCGTCTGCGGGAGCGGCTGACGCTCTGCCGACGCGATATCAGCAAACTCATCGAGATCGCCCTGGAAGAGGAAATCGCCGGCGAATGGATCGAGATGCAGAGGCATTTCACGCTGCTTTCGGCAAGCCTGCCGCGCCGCCCGTCGGCCGCCGAGATGGAAAGCCTGCTGACCGATCTCGAAGCCTTCCGCGAATTGATCGTCAAGACGCTGGAACTGAAGACGAAAACAGAAAAATCAGACGCCAATGACAGCCAAAACGGCCGGCACATACATAATTCAAACCCACACCCCTTACCTGAACTTGAACCAAGCTTCGAACCGAAGCAGGGGGCAAAGCCGGAGGAAGAACCGCGGCCGTGGCGGGAGCCGCCAAAATCCTTCCCACTTGCGATGGTGCTGCAGGCCTGCCCGGAGATCGTCGCTTATGGGCCGGGCGGCGGGATCGGCAGCTGGCGGGATCTGATGGCGGCGGCCGTCATCGTCCGTTCCATGCTGGGCGTCAGCCCGAGCGCCTATCAACTGGCCTGCGATGTCATGGGGCCGGAAAACGCCGCGACGGTGATCGCCTGCATCCTGGAAAGGGGCGGCCATATCAACTCGGCCGGCGGCTATCTGCGTGATCTGACACGGCGGGCCGAGCGCGGCGAGTTCTCGCTTGGGCCGATGCTGATGGCGCTGATGCGGGCAAATGGTCCGGCAGCGAGGAAAACCGGATGAACGGCGATGAAATAGGTTCGCGCCAGTTGCGGCAGCTAGAAGATATGCGGCGCGTCGCTCAGCCGTCTCGACCGCTTCCTTCCCTGACCATTCTGTTTGAAATGCGCCGTTAACCATGTCATAGATGGCGGAAGGAAACGTTTGCTTTGCTTCCATTTGTAAAAAACCGTAAAGCTTAACAATGCGCTACGAAATCGACAGTGCGATGCTTCAAACCCTGCTTCCGTCCTTTGCCGCAGCAGAGGATGCGCTGGCGCGGCTGGACGAACGGGTGGTGCGTTCACCGGTCGGCGAGGGGTTTGCCGAACGCAGTCATTTCTTCGATGCCGCCGGCGCGCTGTGGGTGGCCGGCGAACTCGTGCATGTCGAAGATCTGGTTTTGCACGATGCGCATATGGACAGCCGGGCGCCCAGCCACGAGCTGACGATCGCCCATTCCGTGCTGCGGGCCCGCCGGCGCATCTGGACCGGGGAGCCTGCCTGGGCGCTCGGAGCCTCGGGGCTTGCGACGCTGACGGCGACGCTCGGGGAAGGGGAGGGGACGGTGCCTGAAGTAAAGAGCCCCGCAGTCCCGGTCGAGACCGACGAAGAGGGCGGGGATGAGGACGGGCCGCTGGCTGCCGAGATGGCCGAGATCGATGCGCTGCTTGCCCGCTCGCAGAAGCTGCTCGACATCCATACAGGCAAGGCGCCGGCAAGCGAGACGGTCGCCGCTGCCCCGTCACGGCGCAATGACGATCCTCTCGGCTTGCTGGGTGACGACGAATGGGACGAGGAACAGCGGCTTGCCGAGTGGCGCAGCCTATTGCCATTGGCTGACAGCTTGCCGCCGGTTCTCGGCGCCATCATCCTTTTCGAAGCCTGGGAACGGATCGAGCCATTGCGGCGTCAGCATTGGCTCGGCGGTCTTCTGGTCGCAGGCCACCTGCGCGCCCGCGGCAAGGTCGCCTCGCATCTCTTTTCTTTTTACGGCGGGCTGAAGCTGGTGCGCCATGAACGTCGCCGGGCGCGCGATCGGGCGACGCGGCTGCAGGCCTTCCTGGAGGCGATGCATCTGGGGGCTGCGGCCGGGCTGAAGGAACTCGACCGGTTGTCGCTCGCCCGCACCCAGATGGAGACTGCGCTTCCGCGGCCGCCGCTCGAATAGCAGCCTGCCCGATCTTGCCGATTTCATCCTGTCGCGGCCGATGGTCTCGGCGGCAATGATTGCCCGGCATCTGCGCATTACGCCGCGGGGCGCGCTGAACCTCGTCAACGAGATCGGCATTCGTGAAATCACCGGCCGCGGCCGCTACCGCGCCTGGGGCATCATCTGAAACGAAAGCGGCCGGGTCGACGACCCGGCCACACTGGCTCTATGTTATCCATGTATTTAAAGTGAGCACCCGATCCGCCATCCTGTCACAGAGTGCAGACCAGGCGCTCTTGCGCTTCCATTGCCCCCAGAAGCGCAGTCCCTATTCCCGCTCGCCCGTGAAGTTGAGCAGAAGCTGGAAGATGTTGACGAAGTTCAGGTAGAGCGAGAGCGCACCGAAAACGGCGAGCTTCTGGTTCGATTCCTGATCGTAGTTTTCCGAATACTGTTCCTTGATGTTCTGTGTGTCGTAGGCGGTAAGGCCGACGAAGACGACGATACCGATCACCGAGACGGCGAACTGCAGCGCGGACGAACCCAGAAAGATGTTGACGATGCTGGCGATGACAACGCCGATGAGACCCATCATCAGGAACGAGCCCATGCGCGACAGGTCACGCTTCGTCACATAGCCGTATAGGCTCGTCGCGCCGAACATCGTGGCGGTAATGAAGAAAGTCCGCGCAATGCTCATCCCGGTGAAGACCAGGAAGACGGAGGCGAGCGACAGACCCATCACGGCGCAGAAGGCCCAGAAGGTGATCTGCGCCGTGCTGGCCGACATCGTCTGGATGCGAAACGAGAAGAAGAAGACGAAGGCGAGCGGCGCCAGCATCACCACCCACTTCAGCGGCGAGCCGAAGATCGGCACGTAGAGAGCTGGCGTCGAGCCAACGACGAAGGCGACGAGGCCAGTGATGACGAGACCGAGAGCCATGTAATTATAGACGCGCAGCATATGCTGGCGCAGGCCTTCGTCGAAGGCGGCCTGGGTGCCGGCCACGGCGCCGTAGCGGGAATTGATCGGGTTCATGCTGATCTCCTCGGTTTGAACTGATAGAGCGAACGGGCGAGCCGTTCGGCCGCCTGATCGAGATTGAGGCCGCTTTCGTCGGCGATCAGCGCATAGGCGACCTCGCCGATCTGCCAATAGGCGGCTTCTGCTTTCTCAAGTGCGAGATGGCTGACCGGCTTGACCTCGAATGCCCCGGGCGAACGGCGAAAAGCGACAGCCGTTTTCCATCCGACTGCTCGATCGCCATCTCGACACTGGGGCCGAATTCGGATGGGAAGATCTGCACGTCGGCAACCTTCCAATCCGCAGGCAGTTCCGGCATCACGATGGCGGTAGCGGCGCGAATATCGTCAGCGCTGTAGATGGTTGGCGTCTGCGGAGGCATCGATTGCCGCAGGGCCGCGGTCTGATAGGCACGGACGGCATCCTCGACATAGGCGGGTGCCGGCACCGATGCCGATACCTCGGTTGCCGAGAAAGCGCCGAAGGAACTATGTGCCACCCAGCCGGCGGTCACCAGAATGCCGACAGCGGCAATGCGCTGCATGGAATGGAAGATGCGGCCATAGGAAAGGCCACGTTCCAGCCGGCGGGCCGCGTCGCGGGTCTCCGGGCGGCCAAAGGCGCTTTCGCCGGCGAGCGCCAAGCGCAGCTCGCCCTTGACGCTGAGGTCGGCCATGACCTTGGCGGCAATCGCCGGATGGTCTGAGAGATAGGATTCCACCTGGATGCGGCGGGCGACATCGAGTTCGCCATCCACATAGGCGTCGAGATCGGCATCGAGGATCGGATCAATTGCTTTCATTGCCGTCTCCTCCGATCAGTCTCAGATGCGACTTGCGCGGCGTGTTCTCCTCGAATTCGCGCAATTGCGCGCGGGCGCGGGAGATGCGCGACATCAGCGTCCCTATCGGAATGCCGAGCGCATTGGCGGCTTCCTGGTAGGAAAGGTCTTCGATTGCAACAAGATGCAGCGCCTCGCGCTGTTCCTCCGGCAGGCCGAAAAAGGCGTCGCGCACCTGCTGCAGGCGCACGGCATGTTCCTGGCCGGCCGGCAGCGACTGCTCGGCCTCGACAGCCGCCTCGTCATGGCGGCGGGTCAGCGATCGGTTCTGGCGCAGGCGGTCGATATGAGCGTTGTGCAGGATAGAGAGCAGCCAGGTGCGCAGATTGCCGCCGCTGCGGAAGCTCTTTTTCTTCTCGAGCGCACGCACCAGCGCATCATGCACCAGATCCTCCGCCTCGTCCGAATTGCGCACCAGCGAGCGAGCATAGCGCCTGAGCGCTGCAAGCTGTCCGATGACGTCGAAGGGGCGTTCTTTGCGTTCCATGATTGAGTATACGCAAGCGCGGCCGATTTTATTCCCGGCGCGGCTAAAAAAATCATGCGGGCCGAAGATGCCGTTGCCGCACCTCAAATCCGCGATTGTTTATGACAATTATATGACAGATCATGACGCCGCTGATTTGAGGGGAAAATAAAGAATGAAAGATAAGAAGCGGGTCTACGAAGCTCTCGTAGACGGCGCCATGGAAGGGCTGACGGATCAGGCGCTCTATGATTTCGTCAAAGCGCGTTGTCCAAACGCCACCAGCAAGAAGATCGTCCGGGCCTCGCTTCTCGCCTTGATCGATCCCCATCTGAGAGACCGCAATATTCTCGACGTGATCTACGCGCTTGCGATCAAACATCGGCTGGATGACGGCGAGGGAGAGGGAGCTCCATCGGCGCTGGCAGCCAATCAGAACATGCCGCAGCTTTCCTGAACAGCGCCATCTGCGTTTCCCAACATGGTCAGCCGCCGTCCGAAAGTCCTTCGAGGATCGGACAGTCCGGCCTGTCATTGCCGTGGCACGCATGCACAAGATGCTCCAGCGTGCGGCGCAGTTGCGAGAGTTCGCGGATTTTGCGGTCGATCTCGGCAAGCTTGGTCTCGGCGATATCCTTGACGTCGGCGCTTGCCCGGCTTTTGTCCTCATAGAGCGCCAGCAACTGCCGGCATTCCTCGACGGAAAAGCCGAGACCGCGCGAGCGCTGCAGGAAGCGCAGCTTGTGAATGTCGGTCGCGGCATAGTCGCGGTAGCCGTTTCCGCCCCTTTCGGGGCGGATCAGGCCGATATCCTCGTAATAGCGGATGGTCTTTGAAGGCAGGCCGGACTGCTCGGATGCTTCGCCGATATTCATCGCCATCTCCTATAATTTTGCAAAGCGCAGTCTCAGCGCATTTGAAATCACCGAGACCGATGAGAGGCTCATCGCCGCTGCCGCGATCATCGGCGATAGCAGCAGCCCGAAGATCGGATAGAGCACACCGGCTGCGACCGGCACCCCGAGCGCGTTGTAGCCGAAGGCGAAGCCGAGATTCTGGCGGATGTTGCGCATCGTCGCCTCGGCCAGCCGCCGCGCCCTGACGATGCCGGTGAGATCGCCCTTCACCAGGGTAATGCCGGCGCTTTCCATCGCCACGTCGGCGCCGGTGCCCATGGCGATGCCGACATCGGCAGCAGCGAGCGCCGGCGCGTCGTTGACGCCGTCTCCGGCCATGGCGATGACGGCGCCCTTGGAGCGCAGTTCGTCGATCAGCGCGCTCTTGCCCTCCGGCAGCATGTCGGCGCGGACCTCGTCGATCCCCAGGCTTTTTGCCACCGCCCGCGCCGTGCGCTCATTGTCGCCCGTTGCCATGATGATCTTCAGACCGCTGTCGTGCAGCGCCTTGATAGCGGCTTGAGTGGTCGGCTTGATCCGGTCGGCAACGGCGACGAGACCGGCAAGCGCGCTGTCGACCACCACGAACATCACCGTCTTGCCATCGCCGCGCAGGGCTTCGGTCTTCTCGGCAAGCGCCGAAGCATCGATGCCGAGATCGGCGAGCATCGCCGCATTGCCGAGCGCCACCATCGTGTCGCCGGCAAGACCCTGAACGCCCTTGCCGGTCTTTGCCTCGAAGCCGGTGACCTCGACGAAGGCGACGCCGCGCTCCTCGGCGCCGGAAACGATCGCTTCGGCCAGCGGATGTTCGGAGCCGCGCTCCAGGCTGGCGGCCAGCGACAGCAGCCGGTTTTCGTCGGTTCCACCGAAGGCGACGATGTCGGTAAGCTTCGGCTTTCCCTCGGTCAGCGTGCCTGTTTTGTCAACGATCAGCGTATCGACCTTGGAGAAACGCTCCAGTGCTTCGGCGTCCTTGATCAGCACGCCTTCTCCAGCGCCGCGCCCCGTCGCGATCATGATCGACATCGGTGTGGCAAGACCGAGTGCGCAGGGGCAGGCGATGATCAGAACGGCGACGGCGGCCAGCAGCGCATTGGCAAGGCTCGGCTCAGGTCCGACCGCTGCCCAGACGATGAAGGCAAGGATGGCCGCGGCGACGACCGCCGGCACGAAGAAGGCCGACACCCGGTCGACCGCCCCCTGGATCGGCGCCCGCGAGCGCTGCGCCTTGGCGACCATGTCGACGATGCGCGACAGCACCGTGTCGGCGCCGACCTTCTCGGCCGACATGACGAGCGCGCCGTTCTTGTTGATCGTGCCGCCGGTCAGTCCGTCGCCTTTCGACTTCTCCACGGGCAGAGGCTCGCCTGTAATCATCGATTCGTCGACGGTCGACTGGCCCTCGAGGACGGAGCCATCCACCGGCACACGCTCGCCCGGGCGCACGCGCAGCCGGTCGCCGGTCTCAATCTCGTCCACCGGCACGTCACTCTCGCTGCCATCGGCACCAATGCGGCGTGCCGTCTTCGGCGCGAGATCGAGCAGCGCGCGGATCGCCGAACCGGTGCGCTCGCGTGCCTTCAATTCCAGCACCTGGCCGACGAATACGAGAGCGACGATGACGGCGGCCGCCTCGAAATAGATCGGTACGGCGGCGCCATGGCCTCGAAAGCTCATCGGGAAGATCCCTGGCGCGAGCGTGGCGACGAGGCTGTAGACATAGGCGGTGCCGACGCCGAGACCGATCAGCGTCCACATATTCGGGCTGCCGTTGACGACGGACGCCCATGCACGCCGGAAGAAGGGCAGGGCCGCCCACAGCACCACAGGCGTTGCCAGCAACAGCTCGATGTAACTCGCCTGCGGTTCGCCGATCGCTTCGCGGAGCGGCAGGCCGAGCATCGGTCCCATGCCGAGGGCGAGCAGCGGCAGAGCCAGGATGGCGCTGACCCAAAGCCGTCTGGTGAAGTCGACAAGTTCCGGGTTTGGGCCTTCGCCGGCTGGCGGAATGCCCATCGGCTCCAGCGCCATGCCGCATTTCGGGCAGTCGCCAGGCCGGTCGCTGACGACCTCCGGGTGCATCGGGCAGGTATACAGCGTGTCCTTCGGCGCCGGCTTTGCCGCCGGGCGGTTGCCGTCGCGATAGGCGGAGGGATCGGCTTCGAATTTTGTCCGGCAAGCGGCCGAGCAGAAGTAGAATTTCTCGCCCTCGACTTTCAGAAAATGTTTCGCCGTCGAGCGATCGACGGTCATGCCGCAGACGGGATCCTTTGCCGTCAGGTAATCCTGCGGCGCGGCCGCAAATTTCGTCCGGCAGCCCTCGGAGCAGAAATGATAGAGACGGCCGGCGTGATCGAGCGATGACTTGCCGACCTCCGGATCAACGGTCATGCCGCAGACCGGATCGCGGGTCATGACGCCGGCAGTCTTTTCCGGGCCATGGCTGCAACAGCTGTGAGTGTCATCAAGGATGTGACCGTGATGGTGATCGTGGTCGTGTTTGATATTCATGACTATCTCCTATGCCCTGGGGCAGTTGGAGATGCTTATCCACCTTCCAGCAACTGGAAGGTCAAGCGCTAATTTTGACAAGGCCCATTTTTTGAAGCCGGCGCTCTGTCGCCCGATCCTCAGATCGGGCTGATCAATCCGACCGGCTGGCTGCCGAGCAGGGCGGCGACCGCAATGCTGCCGCCGGGTTCGATCGTCTTGCCGGTCACCAGATCCGCCTTCAGCCCATGGAGAGGGGAGGGGACGGCGATCGCCGTATCCTCCCAGAATTCCGGGCCGGCAAAGAGCACGCCGGGGTCGAGCCAGCCGAACATCAGCCGGGGTGCGGCGACGATCGCGAAATTGTCCTTGTGCACCCGGGCAAACGCCAGCAGGTGCTCGCGCCGGCTGCCCGTCACTTTCAGCGGCAGATAGTCACCCCTGGCAAAGAGTGCCGGGTGCCGCTGGCGCAGCTGCAGGCCGATCGCGACGATGCGCTGCTTCAACGCGGCCGCCTGAAGCTTGGCGATCGGCCCAGCTTCAGTGAGCCAGGCGGTGAGCCGTTCATGATCGGCCGGCCGGCGGTTGTCGGGATCGACGAGGCTGAAATCGAAACCCTCCGAGCCCTGGTAGATGTCGGGAATGCCGGGCGCCGTCAGCTTGAGGAGCGTTTGCGACAGGCTGTTAAGGTAACCGGCGGCGATGAAGGGCTGCAGCACCCTTTCGAAATCCTCGAGGAAGGCGTCGTTCTCGGGTGAAATCAGCGCCGCCGCATAGGCCTTCACCGCGTCTTCGTAAGCGGCATCCTGTTCGATCCAGCCGGTGTGGAGTTTCGCCTCGCGCACCGCCTTGACCGCGTAATCGGTAAAGCGCTCGGCAAGCTCGGCCGTCTGAGCTCGGCCGAAATCCTCCGGCCAGATGCCGGCCAACGCCTGATAGAGCATCCATTCGACATTCGGCTCCGGTGCTGCTCCATCCGGCAGCTCCGTCAGCCATGGCCGGTTCATCTCACGCCAGCGCGCCACCGCCTGCGCGAAAACATCCGCGCCCTCGCTCAGCGCATAAAGCCTGGCGCGCGCATCCTCGCCGCGTTTGGTGTCATGAGTGGCGCTTGCCGACAGCCCGTGCGGCTGCAGCCGTGC
This sequence comes from Rhizobium sp. C104, assembly GCF_022354505.1. Classification (NCBI taxonomy): domain Bacteria; kingdom Pseudomonadati; phylum Pseudomonadota; class Alphaproteobacteria; order Hyphomicrobiales; family Rhizobiaceae; genus Rhizobium; species Rhizobium sp. C104. Next base: position 451,953 of record NZ_CP092350.1, read on the forward strand.
CCGGTCGGCCATGCGGCGATGAAAACCCTCCGGGCCATCCGGCGCCTTGCCGGGTTCACCGCCGACTTCGTTTGCGGCAAGCAACCGGTTATAGCGATAGAACAGCGTATCCTCAGTCGCTTTCGCCATCACCGGCCCGCTCAATTGCTGAAAGCGGATGCGGAACTCATGGGCCGCATCACCGTCGACCTTGCCTTCGAGAAGCCGCAGCACATGATCAAGGGCCCGCCGATCATCGAGCCGGGCCATGGCTTGCGATGCGGTTGCGGCAAGGACGGCTGAATCCTGCCAGGCGAGCGGACCGCCGTCGCCATAGGTGCGGTAGACCGGGAAGGCGATCAGCAGCTCGGTCAGCGCCGTGGCGATCTCGTCTCTGTTTATCTCGGGAAAGATCCCCACCGCGATCGCTGCCAGCCTGCTGGTCTCGCCGGCGAAGTTGCGCTCGACCATCAGCCGCTTGGCAAGCCGCCGGCCTTCCTCGAGATCGCCGGTCTCGCCGGCGAGGCTGCGATAGGCATCATCCAATCTGCGCAGGCCGCTGCCGTCGACGAAGAGTTCGCTGAGTGCCGCGATGAATTCATATCCCGTGGTGCCCGAGACCGGCCAGCTCTCCGGCAGCGCTTCGCCGCCCCCGAGGATCTTTTCCACGACGATATAGGTGTCCGGCCCAACCGCGTCCCTGAGCCGGTCGAGATAGGCCTTGGGTTCGGCGAGCCCGTCGACATGGTCGATGCGCAGGCCCTGCACCTTGCCATGGTGCACCAGCTCGATCGTCAGCCGGTGCATGTCCTCGAACACGGAGGGATTTTCGACCCGGGTTCCCACAAGCCCGGTGACCTCGAAAAAACGGCGATAACTCAAATGCCGGGCCGCTTCCTTCCAATGGGTGAGCCGCCAGTACTGTGCCTCATGCAGGCCTTTGACGAAGTCGCGATCGGCGGAGATGTCCTCGAGCTTCTGCCTGAGCACCGCCCGGTCGCCGCCTTCGAAGAGGATGTCGCGCATGGTGCGGACAATGTCCTCGCCGGACGTTATGGCCGCAGCCTCCGCCATTCTCGTTGCCACCGGATCGTCGAGTCGGTTTGCGATCGCGCCGTAACTGCTGGGGTTGAGCGGCAGCAGCGTTTCGAAATAGGCGAAGGCGAAATTGCCGCGCGTTTCGTCGAGCACGATCCGCAGCTCGCCGGCGGCAAGTGCCGCCTCGAAATCCTGGCCGAGCTGCGGCAGGGTCAGCGGCTCGCTCCAGTCGATGTCGAAGTGGCCGGCATAGGCGCTCTGCGGGCCGAATGCCAGCACGTCGCGCCACCAGCCGTTTTCCGGCGAGGCGGCCATGTGGTTCGGAACAATATCGAGGATGAGGCCCATGCCCGCCGCGGCAAGGCTTTCCGTCAGCCGTTCGAACCCCGCCCGGCCGCCGAGCGCCGGATCGATGTCGTTGGCATCGGTGACGTCATAGCCGTGGGTCGAGCCGTTAACGGCGGTGAAGATCGGTGAGGCGTAGAGGTGGCTGATGCCGAGGGTCTTGAGGTAGGGAATGAGGCCGCAGGCACGATCGAAGGTCATGCCGTTGCGGAATTGTATCCGGTAGGTCGCGGTCGGAAGTGTCATGAGGCCGTCTGACGTTGGAGGGAGACCCTTTCCAACGGTTGTACCGGGGGTTTGGTTCCCTTACAGCGCCGCGCGTCTTTTGAGACGCGCAAAGGACGCTGTAACATTTTTGAATCTACGCATCGTGCTTTCCGAAAAGCGATTCCGATTTTCGGGCCGATGCTAGTCGATGAAAACGCCCACGCTTGCGGCGCGTCCGGCCGAGTCGATAACGGTCAGTTTCGAGTAGCCGCCGCCATCCGGAAGCCACTGCTGCGTGCGCCGGCGCGAGAGATCGGGCAGCGGCTTGCCGTTGGCAAGCCAACGGAAGGGGGCGCGGCCGCCCTGCAGCTTCAGCATCAGCGGCGACAGGTCGCCTGCGCCTGCCCCGAGATCGATATGAGCACCCTCGGGCGGATAGACGATCTGAGGCGCGGCTTCGCGGCCGGAGGCGACAAGCAGGCCGCGGGCATTCAGCGCAAACCGCCGCTGGCTGATCGGCAGCTCGGACTGGGCGATGCGCACGGCGCCGGCGGGCGGTCGGGGCAGCGGCGTTGTCGCGATGCCGGACTTGGCGAAACCTTCGAACAGGATGGGTGCGGCGGTGCCATAGCCGGTCAAACCAGGCACGGCGCTGTTGTCGGGCCGTCCGACCCAGACGCCGAGGACATAACGTCCGTCATAGCCGACCGACCAGGCGTCGCGATAGCCGTAGCTCGTGCCGGTCTTGTAGGCGATGCCGCGCTGCGGCGCGCCGGTGGGGGAATGACGCCGGAAAGAATATCGGCGATATTCCAGACCGCCACCGGCTCCAAAAGCGGTTCGCCGTCGAGCTTATCAGGCGTTCCGGTGATGCCGTCGCCGAGCCTTGCCGGCTGGCCGCGATTGGCGAGCGCCGTATAGAGCTGCACCAGATCCTTCAGCGTGAGCCCAACGCCACCAAGACCGATCGCCAGCCCCGGCGTCTCGTTCGGCGGCAAAGCCGGCCGCACCTCGGCGCGGCGGAAGCGCACCAGCAGCCGCGACGGTCCGACGGCGTCGAGCAGTTTGACGGCCGGCACATTCAAGGAGAGCTGCAAGGCCTCACGGACGGTGACGTCGCCTTGATAGCTCATGTCGAAATTGCGCGGCCGGTAACCGAAGAAATCGGCCGGCCGGTCCTCGATGATCGTCTCCTGAGAGACGAGACCCTGCTCGAAGGCGAGCCCGTAGATGAAGGGCTTCAGCGTCGAGCCGGGCGAGCGGTTGACGCGCGTCATGTCGATCCAACCGGAGCGGCTGGCGTCGAAATAATCGGCGGAGCCGACCTCGCCGACGATCGCGCCGGTCTGGGCATCCGCCATCACCATGGCGAGCGAAAGCTTCGGCCCGAGTTTCATCGCCGCTGCCCGGGCGACTGCCTCCAGCCCCTGCTGCACCTGCTTCTTCAAGGTCGTCTGATGTTTGAGGACCGAAGGCTCCTTGCGCAGAGCCGCTTCGCCGACATGGGCGGCCAGTGCCGGCAATTGCATGCGCCGCGACGGGATGGCGACAATCTCGGCCCGCGCCGCTTCGCCGTCGCCGACGGCCTCAGCCACGGCGACGCGCTCAAGCACGCGCTTGCGCGCCTCATGCGCCGCCTGGAGATTGCGGTCCGGCCGGCGCCGTTCGGGCAATTGCGGCAAGGCGACGAGCAGGGCGGCCTCGGCGACGGTCAGGCGCCGCGGCTCCTTGCCGAAATAGGCAAGGCTTGCGGCGCGCACGCCTTCGAGATTGCCGCCATAGGGCGCATGGGTGAGATAGAGGTCGAGGATCTGCTCCTTCGACAGCCGCCGCTCGATCTGCACGGCGCGTGCGAGCTGCAGCAGTTTTGCCGAAAGCGATCGTCCCGCCCGCGGCTCAATGAGCCGCGCCACCTGCATCGACAGTGTCGAAGCGCCGGAAACGATGCGGCCGTTGCGGATGAATTGCAGGCTCGCGCGCCCAAGCGCCCAGGCGTCGACGCCGCCGTGATCGTAAAAACGCTGGTCTTCATAGGCGATCAGCATGCGCAGGAATTGCGGATCGACGTCGGCGACTCCAGTCTTCAGCCGCCAGCGGCCTTCCGAGGTCGCGAAGGCGCGCAGCAATTGGCCGTCGGCATCCAGCACCTCGGCGGAGACCAGGTTCGCCTTATCGAGCGGCGGCGGAAAGGCCGTGTCGGCGGCGTCGAGCGCGAAGAGGGCCGCGCCGGCAAGAAGGATGCCGGCGGCGGACCCGATCGCGATCTTGCGCCACAGCCTCATTGTTGTGCTGCCACGACCTCCATCTTGCCGGTCGCGGTACGGGCCGAAAGCTCCGGCCGGTACATGTCCTCGACGCTGGCGGCCGGATGGTCGTAGGTGCCGGGGGTGACGGCGCGCACGACATAGGCGACGTTGAATTCGCGCTCGTCGCCCTGGGCGCGGTTGAAGGCAGCGACGAAGCGGTCGTAACGGAATTCGGTATGGGCGGCCGCTATCTCGCCGATCCAATCGAAATTCGTCATCTGGGCGCTATCGACCAGGTTCGGATTGTCGATCTCGAAACCGGCCGGCAGAAGGTCGGTGACGACGATGCGCGACGGCCAGTCGTTGGTCTCGCGCACATGGATGACGACGACGTAGCGTTCGTTCTGCCTGGCTTCGCTGACATTCGCCTCTTCGCCGTCGAGCGTGTAATAGCTGCGCTCGATAATGAAGCCGTCGCCGCCGGCCGGCAGAGGCACCGTCGGGGCGGCTACGGTGGTGACGACAGCCGAGACCGCGTCGCTCGTCTGGTTGGTCAGCGTCAGCGGATGGTCGGCGAGTGCATCGCCGCTCATGCGGGCCATATAGGCGCCGGTATGGGCGGCGCCGTTGACGTCGACCTTCAACCCGTCATCGCCGCCCTGAATGGCGCGTGCGGCAAGCAGCATCCAGGTCTCTTCCTGGGTGCTCTTGTATTTGCTGCGAACTCCATTCCTTGGCGACGGCCTTGGCAAGATCCGGGATGACGGGCGGCACCGGCCGGCTTTCCGCAGCGAGCGCCAGGATCGCCGCGCCATCGCGCAGGATGGTGCCGTAGTCGGTGCGCGACAGGTTCACTCGCGACACCATCGATTGCTGCGACATCTGCAGCGCGTCGACGAAGATGTTCTTCGAACGCTGGGCGTCGCCGTAGAGCGCCAGTGCGGCGGCGATATGCGCCTTGGCAAGCGGCGTCGGGAAATCGTTGATCATCGTATCGGCGTAGTAACGCAGATCGCTGATCGCCGCCTTCTTGTTGCGGGCAAGCACATAGATGGCATAGGCGATCTGGTCGCCCTGGCCCTTGATGTCGGTGGTGTAGGAGAGGGTGTTCTGCAGGTTTTCGAGCGCCTGCACGAAGGCCTTTTCCGGCACGTCATATTTCATTTCGCGGGCCCGCGTCAGGAAATCGGTGACGTAGGAATCGAGCCAGACGTCGCCCGAATCCGGTCCCCAGAGGCCGAAGCTGCCGGCCGAAGCCTGGTAGGAGAGGACGCGGTAGATCGCGTCCTGCACGCGCTTGTGCACATCGTCGTCATTTTCAATGCCGGCCTGCTTGGCCACTTCGGCGAGATAGAGCAGCGGCAGCGCCCGGCTGGTGGTCTGCTCGGCGCAGCCGAGGGGATAGCGATCGAGCGTCATCAGCAGGGCGGGAATGTCGAAGGCGGCCGAACGGGTGACGTTGACGCTGATCGAGGCGCCGGGCAGCACGCTGTCGGCAAGCAGGTTCTTGTCGACGGTGAGCTTGGCGCCGGGTTTCAGCGCCAGTACCCTGCGTTCGGTGATCGGCAGGGATGACGGACGCACCGGCACGTCGACGGTCTGGTCGAGCGAGAGGCCGGAGGAGTCGGAGAGGTTGATCGAGACGCTGCCGGCGCCCGGCTGTTTGCCGATGAGCGGCAGCGTCAGCTCGGATTTCGCCCCGGCTTCGAGACGGATCGTCTGGGCGGCGGAGGCTTGGTCGATGCCGACCGCGTCATTGCCGGTCAGCTGCAGCTTGTAGTCGCCGGCCGGTGCATCGGTGTTGGCGATGTCGAGGCGCAGATTGGCCTTGTCGCCGGGGGCGAGGAATTTCGGCAGGCTCGCGGTGACGACGATGGGATCGCGGATGATAACGTCCTTGACGCCGTGGCCGACACCGGTCTTCGACCATGCCACAGCCATCACACGCGCCGTGCCGTTGAATTGCGGAATGTCGAAGGAGACATTGGCCTTGCCTTCGGCGTCGAGCTTCACCGGTCCGGAGAAGAAGGCGACGAGCTTCTGCGTCGGCGGGCTCGCCTGCAGCGCAATGGCGCCGCCGTCGCCGCCGGTTCTAAGCTTGCCGGTCGCACCCAGCGAGCCGTCGATCAGCCGGCCATAGAGGTCGCGGATTTCCAGGCCGAGCTGACGCTGGCCGAAATACCAATCCTCCGGGTTCGGCGGTTCATAGCGCGTCAGGTTGAGAATGCCGACATCGACGGCGGCAACCGTGACATAGGCATCTTCATTGGCGCCGGCGCCCGCCACCTGCAGGCCGATGTTGAGCGGTCCGCGCGGCAGCATCTTTTCCGGCGTGTCGAGCTTGACCTGCAGCGCCCGCTGCTCGGGATCGACCTTCAGCCATTTGATGCCGATCGAACGCATCGGCATGTGGCTGTCCTGGGCGTCGCCGGGGCGGAAGAGCGTCGCGGTCACATAGGCGCCGGCCCCCAATCCGCGGTGACGGGGATGTCGACCTCGCCGCCGGTCTCGCCCATCGTCGCATTTTGCACCGCGACCAGTTTTTCGGTTCCGGCCATGACCATCAGCTCACCGCGATAGCGCGAGGTGACTTTCAGCTTGGCGGTGTCGCCGATCTTGTAGCTGTCCTTGTCGAGGGCGATTTCCAGCCCGTCCGGTGTTTCGGTCGAGGTCGAGGCCACGAACCAGCCGGCGTCGAATTCGACGCTGGAGGTCGGGCCGTCGGCATCCGGGCTTTCCACTTCGAGGCGATAGCGGCCCCATTTCACCGGCACGGAGATCTTGCCGCCGTCCGTCGTCGCGTCGACGCCGCCATTGGCGATCTGCTCGGCGGTATAGACCGGCTCGTATTTCCATGCCGTCCCCTCGCGATACCATTGGTACTCGCGGTTGAGGCTGTAGAATTTCCAGCGCAGGCCTTTGGCCTCCTGCTTCTGTCCATCGGCATTGACGCCGATCACCGTGAAGTTGGCGATCGAATTCTCGGGCAGATCGCTGGAAAATTCCGGCTTGATGCCGATCGAAGCGCGCTCATTCTTCACCGGAAGGGTCAGCGAACGCTCGATGGCGCGGCCGCCAGCCTCCTGCATGCTGATATAGACGGTGGCGTTGAGCAGCTGCGTCGTTGCCGGCAGGTCGCCGACGGTCAGATCGGTCGAGGCTTCGCCGTTCTCGTCGAGTTCCGGCAGGCCGTCGATCGGCAGGCGCGAATCCTCGCTCGCCTCCTCGTCGGCAAGCCCGAAGAGGAAGCCCTTGTAGGCGGCGCTCTCGCGGGTCGGCTTGACGACGACATTGCCTTCAAGCGTCAGGCCGGCGGCCGGGGCGCCATAGAGATATTTGCCGGAAATATTGATCGTCGCCGGCGTATCCGGGCCGATTTCCTTGGCCTCGGTCTTGATTTCCATGTCGGTGCGATCCGGCACGAAATCGTCGACCAGGAAACTCTTGCTGGCGATCGCGCTGCCCTTGGGATCGGTATAGATGTTCATCGTCCAGGTGCCACGCATGGCATTTTCCTGGGTCGGGAAATCGATGCTGTAACCACCGAGATTGCTGGTCTGGCTGACGATCCGCCGGTCTTCGACCCCGTCGGGTCGGCTGAAGATGAAGGTGAGCGGCAGGTTCTCGATGGCGTTGCCGTCGGTGTCGCGGGCAAGCGCCTGCGCATGCACCGTCTCGCCGGCGCGGTAGATGCCGCGTTCGGTGAAGGTCAGGACGTCGATCGCGCCGGGTGCGGCGCGGCCGGTGACGCCGCGGTCGGAGAGGTCGAAGCCGGCCCGCGTCATGTCGAGGAAGACGTAGTCCGAGGTGCCGTTCTTGGCGGTTATGACGGCGGGCGTCAGCGCCGCCGTGCCGCGGATCAGGCCGGCGGTGAAGGTGGCGCGGCCGTTTTCGTCTGTGGTCGCGGTGCCGAGCACTTCGTTGTTCTTGGCGAGCAGCTGCAGCTCGACGCCCGATATCGGCTTTGCCGATGCGAGCGAACGGGTAAAGACATTGAGCCCGTCGGTACCGGCATAGGTGGTGATGCCGATATCGGAAACAAGGAACCACTGCGTCGCCTGTGAATCCCACTCCTGCGTCGGTCCGTTCGGGCCGGTTGCCGTCATGACGTAGATACCGGGCTTGCGCTCGGGCAGCGCCTCGTCGACCGGGAAGCTGGTGACGATATCCTTGTTGAGCTCGTTGGCGATGTCGATCGAACCCTGCCAGACGAGTTCGCCGTTCTGATCCTGGATGTTCTGGGCGCTGTAGCCGTCGAGCTGGCTCAGGAACTGCGAATTGGTCAGCAGCGGCGCGATGGCGCGATCGCCGATGCGGTAGAGCTTGAGGTTGGCCGAGGCCAGGTTGACCGAGACGATCGGAATGCCGCGGCGTGCCGTCGAGGGCAGCACGAAGCTGTCGCCGGTGAAGCGCACCATCTGGCTGCGGTCCTTGATATAGACGTCGATGCTGACCGGTGCTTCGAGCGCCTCATCGACGGATGACGGCAAGCCGGTGCGGAAGGCGATCTTGTAGGTCTCGCCATGGGTCAGCCCCTCGACGCAAATCTGCTTGTCCTTGGTTTCGAGCGCCTTGGGGGCGGCGCCGTTCAGCGTCACGAAGGGCGTGTAGTCGGTGGTCTTGACGAGTGCCTCGGAGAAGGTGACGCAGGCCCGCGGCGTGGCGCTGTCGGCATCGACCGTGTGTTCGGTGATGCGGAATCCTTGCGTCGATTTCAGCTGCAGATAGGCCGCCTGCACATCGTCGGAGGCAACCAGCGCCAAGCTCGCCTTGTAGGCGTCGAGCGCCGGGCGGTAATTGGCGTTTCGGTCCAGGGCGTCGGCGAGGACGGCGAGCGCTTCGGCGCGCTTGGGTTTGGTGCGCGTCAGCTCGTAGCCGTTCAGCGCGTCGAGCACGGCCTGGCCGCTCGTACCGCTCTCGGCGGTGCCGAGCGAAGCTGCGGCGCGGGCGGTTTCGAGCCAAAGATCGGCGTCGTCAGGAGTGATCGACAGCGCGCCATGGAAGGACTTGAGCGCGTCGGCCAGATTGTTGGCGGTGAGGTCGAGACGGGCATTGGCGGTCAGGCTGTCAGCGCCTTGGCCCTGCTGGTCGTCGGTCAGCTCGAGATTGTCCTTGAAGTCGTGGGCCTGCTGGATCAGGTCGTTGGTCAGGAAGGTCAGGCGCGGCGCGGCGCCGAGGTCCGGCTCCTTCTGGGCGGCGGTTTCGACGATCTTGCCGGCGATGGCGCCGGGGAAGGCGTTCATCGTCTTGAAATCGGATTTCAGGAAACACCATTTCACCTTGGGATTGTAGGTGAAGGCCTTGCAGCTCTTATCGCCGATGCAGGAGGTCTTGCACTGATCGAGCGAGACGTTCTGCTCGGTGCGAAGATCGAAGCCGAAGAAATCGGCGTCCTTGATCGTCTGGATGTCGCGCTTGGTGTCCGCAGCGGCTGCGGGAAAACTGACGGCGATCATGGAAAATGCGATTGTCGCGAAAGCGAAGAACGAGCGCACGGACATAAGGTTCCCCCCGGAAATGCAGGCTCTAACCGGCGGCACTCTCCTCACTCCTCACGGGATTGTCAACTCAGGTTGTAGGCTGTTTCAACTTCACACAGACGCTTTCGTCTGGCTGTCACATCGGCGTGAGTGATCGCCTTGTGATTTGCGGCCTCTCAAGGAATAGGCAAGGATTTGGACCATCGCAGGGAGTAGCACCATGTCCATGTCTTATCGCCGCCGGAGCCTTGCCGCGCTCCTGGCCGCCACGATTTTCTCAATCGCTGCGGGTGTTGCAAGCGCGGCCGAAGACGCTGTCGTCATCCCGCCGCCCGATGTCGACGAGGCAGCCGGACCGGGCACCGAGACCGCCATTTTCGCCGGTGGCTGTTTCTGGGGTGTCCAGGGCGTTTTCCAGCACGTCAAAGGTGTCAAGAGCGCCGTCTCCGGTTATGCCGGCGGCAAGTCTGGAACGGCACGGTATGAAACCGTCAGCACCGGCTCGACAGGTCACGCCGAATCCGTCGAGGTAACGTTCGATCCGAGCAAGGTCAGCTACGGCAAGCTGCTGCAGATCTTCTTCTCGGTGGCGCACAACCCGACGCAGCTGAATTTCCAGGGGCCGGATCAGGGAACGCAGTACCGCTCTGCGCTGTTCGTCGCCGGTCCCGAGCAGCGCAAGGTCGCCGAGCGCTATATCGGTCAGCTCGATCAGGCCCATGTCTTCGCCCAGCCGATCGTCACCAAAGTATCCGACGCCACCGGCTTTTATCCGGCCGAAGCCTATCATCAGGATTTCCTGACGCTCAATCCGACCTATCCCTATATCGTCTACAATGACCTCCCGAAAATCGAGAACTTGAAGTCGCTGTTTCCGGCCGACTACCGCAGCCAACCGGTGCTCGTGAAGGCCAAGGGCTGATTGACACGACCGCTTATAGCCCAGCGTTGGCCGGAGCGGCGGTCGCAAATCTCCAACTGCGCATTGGCGGCCCAGCGATTCAGAGTGAATCGCCGCCGTCCCGTGCGGCAATGGATGCGAACGGTGCGGTTGATGAAAGGCAAACGTTATTGGTCGCAAAGTGGGGACGACGGTTCTTCATGCCGTCGGCGCCAGAGCGGCCGTAACGGCGCTGAACCCTACAGTTTGATCATGATCGGCGGGTTGCTAATTCCCTATCCGTGAAGGGCATTGAGCAGGAAATCAGGTCACATTCCAACGAACTCCCGGTTGTCGGTGCCTCGTCGGCGCTCCCAATGCCCCTGGGGACAGTCATCGTGAACCCGTATAATACAGTAACATACTCCACAACCCCGCCAACGTCTCCCTACATCAGAGAAGCAAACGTGTCTGTGTCGTGGCCTTGGGAGTGAAATGTGGACGAAGACGTGGCCGCTGCTACGCGGCAGTTTCCGGCACATGGACTTTTCGGAAGCAAAACCCGAGTTCGCCAGGTGGGAGGCCTCGATAGATCCGATGCGTGGCGAGCGCCGTAGGATGTACGAAGAGTTGGTCGCGGCACTGGCAAAAGAAATCGAAGACGCTCTCGACGACGGCGCATTTCACTCTTTTTCTCTTAGGTGGTAGCAATGGAGCAATCAGTTCATCCAGCGGCAATCGAGCACCTGCCGATTTTCATCACTCCGCCCGGACAGACGGACTACCTTTTCGTTGTCGTCGTTGTCTTTCTGCTGGTGGCCGTGCTCGCGGTTGGAAATCTGTACTTCCAATTGCACGCCCTTCCCGAACGCAGAGCCCACCGCACGAACAAGGTGCAGATGGAGATCGTGGCCGTCCTGGCGCTCATCTCACTGTTCACCCATAACCATCTTTTCTGGATTGCCGGGCTGCTTTTGGCCTTCATTCAGATTCCCGACTTCTCCACGCCGCTTTACTCAATCGCCCAGTCCCTCGGCAAACTCTCCGGCCGCCAGGCTGAAACGACAGGCGATCCTGCTCTGATAGTGGAAGATACTGGGGAAGCAGAGCCAATACCGTCACCGTCCAAGACCAGCGTACACGGAGAGGATATCTGAATGTTTGAGTTGCTTCTCTGCTCCATACTGACGATCCTCCCCGACTATCTGTTCCGGCGCTACGGTCAGGGAAAGCGGATCGGCCGCGACATCACGCTTTATACGGTGTGGTACGAACTCCGGTGGGGTATCACAGCCTGCCTTCTTCTGACCGTTTCGCTGATCACGATGATTTTCTACTTCCATCCGTCAGCCCGGACTGCCACCGCGATATTCCGAACCGTCACGATCATGCCGGAGGCAACCGGACGTGTAGAGGAAGTTTTCATCGGGCTGAACCAGAAGGTCGAGGCCGGATCGCCACTGTTCAGGCTCGATAATTCCGAACAGCAGGCGGCGCTGGAGACGGCCCGTCGGCGCGTCGCAGAAGTCGAGGCTGGAATAAAGGTGACCCAGACCGAGCTTATAGGGGTCGATGGCCAGATCAAAGAGGCGCAAGGTGCCTACCAGACGGCGGTCGACGAATACGAGATGAAGGCGCAGCTCCTGACGAACAACGCTGTCGCCAGGCGCGAGGTCGAACGCCTGGCAACGACGATCGACGGCCGCAAGGGAGCGCTGGATGCGACGGTCGCGAAAAAGCTGACCCTGGAGACACAGATCTCCGCGCAGTTGCCAGCTCAAAGAGCAAGCGCCGAAGCGGCCCTGGCGCAGGCGCAGGTCGAACTCGACAAGACCATCGTGAGGGCCGGCGTCGCGGGTACTGTGCAACAGTTTACGCTGCGTCGCGGGGACGTCGTCAATGCAATGTTGCGTCCTGCCGGGATCCTTGTGCCAGAAGGCGCTGGACAAAGCACGCTGATCGCCGGCTTCGGCCAGATCGAAGCGCAGGTTATGAAAAAGGGGATGATCGCCGAAGCAACCTGCATCGGAAAGCCGTTTACGATCATTCCGATGGTCGTGACCGACGTGCAGGAAGTTATCGCGGCCGGACAATTGCGCGCGACGGATCAACTCATCGACGTTCAGCAGACGGCGCAGCCTGGCACCCTGACGGTCTTTCTGCAGCCACTTTATCCGGGAGGGCTCGATGGCGTGCCGCCTGGAAGCAGTTGCATCGCCAACGCCTATACCAACAATCACGACGCGCTCGCCGATCCAAACATTGGTACGGTTAGGTGGTTTGCCCTGCATATGGTCGACGCCGTTGGACTTGTACATGCGATGATTCTGCGAATTCAAGCGCTGCTCCTGCCGGTTCAGACGCTCGTTCTGTCGGGTCATTGAACGCAGAACAATACGGGGATCGTTTTCATCGGCGTCTTCAAGAAGAGACTTGGTGTGGGCGCTCGTCGGGCAGACGGATCACTGTCGTCCGTTTGGCTGTCAATCCAAAAACGTCGGCGGCGTCCTTCGCAAAGCCAACAAGAGGGACGAACGAAAGGATGGCCACAAGAAGGAAAACCGGAATGGGAAGTGCATATGCGCACTGGCGCTGAGGGAGGCGGACCGACATGTGCCGGCCGTGCAATTACGTGTATTAGAACACCACAAGCGCGCATTCTTCGAAACAACATGACCCCTTCTCCGCAGGAGACGGGAGGTTCGAAATACGCCCAGAGGGCTTAAGATTACCAAAGAATTAGTATCCACCCGGCAATGCGCTTCAGATTCTGGCCCCCAAATGGGAGAAATAATTATATCGTCCTTGTCACGCTCCCATCGAGCCGGCTGGCGTGAGATCGAGCACGATTCAGTTTTCCCCAGCCAATTTAAGAATTTATCAACGTTAACAATACGTTAATTCCAACGAATCACGTTCCGCCGCGGAACATATTGCGGAATTGCCCGTTACCATCGTGAGTTTCGCGCGGGATAGGCTCCCGCAGCGGATCCCTCTTTAGAAGTATGGGCGTAACAAGGGGACGTATCATGGCCACCAATGTCGTGCGGCGCTGGCAACGAGATGATCTCATGAAGCAGAGAGTATTGATCGTCGAAGATGAATTCCTGATCGCCCTGGATCTCGGGGCGACCGTCGAAGGCATGGGGATGCAGGTGGCGGGCCTTGCGAGCGATCGCGAGCAGGCGCTGCGGCTGGCGCCGCTTGCCGATATCGCCTTCGTCGACGTCAATCTCGCCGACGGCCCGACCGGGCCGGAGATCGGCCGGCGGCTGGCGCAAGAGCACGGCATTGCAGTGGTCTTCATGACCGGCAATCCGGAAGTTATCGCCGATGGCGTCAAAGGCGCGGTCGGCGTTGTGCAGAAGCCGGTCATGCCTTCTGTCGTTCAGCAGCTGGTGAATTATCTTGCCGCACGCCGCGTCGGCATGTTCGCGGTCGTGCCCTCGCAAATGACGGTCTTTGCCTGATCAGGCGGCTGACCGAGACCCGGTCAGCCGGCTATGGCTGCAAGCTCCGGCGGCCGGCTGGCAATATCCGCGGGCCCGCCATAGGCCTTGAGAAACGTACGGACGGCATTGCGTGCCGCCCCTTCCAGTTCTTCATCGCTGGGTGTTTCGCCGAAAAGCGTCATCATCTGCAGGTCGGCATTGCCGAGCGCCACGAACTGCCGGGCGGCGACGTCGAAATCGTCTATGACGAGCGCGCCCTTATGAGCGAGCCGTGCGAGAAGCGCGGAGAGGGCAGTGGTCAGCTTGCCCGGGCCCTGCTGGCGCCAGCTTTCGAACAGGTGCGGATAGCGCTCACCTTCCGTCTGCACCAGCTTGCGCAGGAATTTTCCGTCGTGATTGCAGATGCAGTTCTTGTTGAGGCGTACGGCAAAGGCGGTGAGCCCGTCCTCCAGATTGTCGGCCTTTTCAGGGAAGCTCGACAGCACGGAGAATAGCATGGCGTTGGCGCGGGTCATGACGTCCTCGACGACGGCGACGAACAGCGTCTCTTTTTCACGGTAGTGATTGTAGATCGTCTGGCGGGAGACGCAGGCGACGGCGGCGATCTCGTCAATGCTGGCGCCGGCAAAACCCTGGCGGCAGAAGACGTCGGCGGCGGCATCGAGGATCGACATGCGCTTGGCGCATTGCCCGCGCTGCGTATGCCCACCCATCCGGATTGCCGGTGTCATGCGATCTTTCATGACAAAGAAGATAAGGCGTCTTGACGTTTTAGACAATGGCGTCTAATTTTACATCCGTGTCCAAATTTATTGACGCGTCTGTTTCAGCTGAAGATATGAGCTCCCAACTTCGTCTTCGCGCGAACGATCATCATTGAACCCCTTAAGAGCACTGCGGCGGAGCGGCGATCCGGCGCCTTCGCCGCGCTTTACGAAAGATCACCCTTATGACGGCTTCCTTCTTTCGCATGGCCCTCATTCTCGGCCTTCTCTCGGCCATCGGGCCTTTCGCCATCGACATGTATCTTCCCGCGCTGCCCTCCATCGGCCAGGACCTGCATGCCGATAACAACGTCACCCAGCTGACACTTCTCGCTTTCTTCATCTCCTTTGCGCTTGCTCAGCTCGTCTACGGGCCGCTGTCGGATATGTGGGGCCGCAAGCTGCCGCTCTATCTCGGCATCGGCGTCTTCGCCGTGGCCTCGATCGGCTGCGCGCTCTCGACCGACATCGAAACGCTGATCGCCTTCCGCTTCGTCCAGGGCATCGGCGGCGCTGCCGGCATGGTCATCCCCCGCGCCATCGTCCGCGACATGCATACCGGCGTGCAGGCCGCGCGGCTGATGTCGCTGCTGATGCTGGTCTTTTCGATTTCGCCGATCCTGGCGCCGCTGACCGGCAGTGCCGTCATCGAATTCTACGGCTGGCGCGGCGTGTTCTGGGCGGTGACGATTGCCGCCTTCATCGGCCTTGTCTTGCTCGCCACCCAGCTTGAGGAAACCCGGCCGGCCAAGGAGCGCAGCGGCAGCGGCCTCAAGAGCGCCATGACGGCCTACCGGCTGCTGCTTTCCGATCGCAATTTTCTGACGCTGACCTTCATCGGTGGCCTTGGCATTTCGAGCTTCCTCGTCTATCTCGCCAACTCGCCCTTCGTGCTGATCCAGCACTACGGGCTGACGCCGACGCAATACAGCTTCGCCTTCTCGATCAACGCCGTCTCCTTCTTTGCGGTGTCGCAGGCGACCGGCTGGCTCGGCGAGCGTTTCGGCCTGGTGCGCGTCATGCGGATCGCGGTCAGCGCTTATGCGCTTGCGATGGTGGTGATGGCGGTGGTGATGGCCTCAGGCTTCAACCAACTGCCTGTTCTGGCGACCTTCCTGTTCATCGGCTACGGCTTTCTCGGCCTCGTCATTCCGACGAGCGCCGTGCTCGCCCTCGAGGATCACGGGGCCATCGCCGGCACTGCCTCGTCGCTGATGGGCACGCTGCATTTCGTCATCTCCGCCGTTGCCATGGTGATATCGAGCCTGTTCTTCGACGGCACCGCCGTTCCGATGGCCGCCGGCATCGCCGTCTGCGCTTTCGCAGCCTTCGTGCTGACCCAGGCAACGATCGGCCGCCGTGCCGCGGTTGCCGCCGCCGAATGATCAGGACAGGCCGCATCCGGGTTTCGGGTGCGGCCACCAATCAGGGTTGCGGCATCGGAGAAAATACCTCGCGCAATTGAATATTGACGGGCGGCGCTATCTACGTTCCGACGTAGCAATGTCATTCCGGAGAATACGCAATGGTCGATGAGAAGCGGCTGATCTCGAAAATCACCTGGAAGCTGATGCCGTTTCTCGGCGTCCTTTATCTCATCGCCTATATCGACCGGCAGAATGTCAGCTTCGCCAAGCTGCAGATGGTCGATGCGCTGGGCATGAGCGAATATGCCTACGGCCTCGGCGCTTCGCTGTTCTTCATCGGTTATTTTCTTTTCGAGGTGCCGAGCAACCTCTTCCTCGACCGGCTCGGCGCTCGCGTCTGGTTCGCCCGCATCCTGGTCTCCTGGGGCATCGTCACCGTGGCGCTCGCCTTCACGCAGAACGCGACGATGTTTTATATCCTGCGCTTCCTGCTCGGTGTGTGCGAAGCCGGCTTCTTTCCGGGCGTGCTCTATCTGCTGACGCTTTGGTTTCCTTCTGTGTATCGCGGCAGGATGGTCGGGTTGTTCATGATCTTCAGCGCCATCGCTAATGCCGTCGGCGCGCCGCTCGGCGGCGTGCTGCTTGATCTCGACGGTCTCTACGGCTTTGCCGGCTGGGAGTGGGTCTTCCTGGCGACCGGTATTCCCGCTATCATCGCCGGCATCGTCACCTTCTTCTATCTTCCCGGCCGGCCGGAAAATGCGAGCTTCCTGACCGGTGAGGAAAAGGACTGGCTCGAACGCCGGCTCGCCGCGGAAAATGCCGGCATGGGCGAACATGCCGGAAACGGCTTCAAGGCGCTGATCGACCCGCGCGTCCTGCTGATGGCGCTTTGCTATATCGCCTTTCCGCTGTCGGCCTACGGGTTGAGCTATTGGCTGCCGACCATCGTCAAGGCCTTTGGTGTCAGCAACACGGTCAACGGTTTCCTCAACATCATTCCCTGGCTGCTGGTGGCAGTGGCGCTCTATGCCGTGCCGGCCATGGCCGACAAGGCGCAATCGAAGACGCCCTATATCGTCATTCCCGCCTTCATCGGCGCCGCCTGCCTGCTGCTCTCGGCGCTGATCCCGAACCACGCCCTGCAGTTCGCCTTCCTCTGCGTGGCCGCCGCCGGGATCTTCGCGCCGCAGCCGGTGTTCTGGAGCCTGCCCTCGCGCTTCCTGAAAGGTGCGGGGGCCGCCGCTGGCCTTGCCGCCATCAATTCGGTCGGCAATCTCGGCGGTTTCGTCGCCCAGAACGTCGTGCCCTGGATCAAGGATCAGAGCGGCAGCACGATCGCGCCGATGTTCTTCCTGGCCGCCTGCCTTGCCGCCGGCGCCCTCCTGGTCTTCTTCGTCACGCGTCAGCTGTCGAGCCGGGAGCCTCCGGCGGCGCCGAGCCGGGTCTGAGGGGCTTCAGCGCGAAAGCGTGAAAGCATCGCTTTCCCCGGGAACGAGTTCCAGCGGCCAGATCCGGTTGCGGGCGCCCTGCGGATAGTGCTCGGCATAGGCCGGCATGCTGGCGAGCAGCGTTTCGCCGAGCTGGGCGCCGAGATCGCGCAGCGACATGCGGAAGGAGGTCAGCGACGGCTGCAGGAAATGCGTGCGCGGCTCCTCGCGGAAACCGACGACGGCAAGGTCGCGGCCAGGCACGATGCCGGCCTCGGCAAGCCGGCGGTAAAGCCCGATCGCCATCAACTCGTGGATCAGGATGATCGCCGTCGGCCGATCTTCGATCATCAGCAGTTCGTGGCCTGCCTGATAGCCGCCCTGTTCGCTCGACTTCACGCGGATGACGAGGGCGGGGTCGAAGGCGATACCGTGGCGTTTCAGCGCCTGACGATAACTGTCGAGGAAGATGTAGCCGAGGTTGATGTCGGAGGAGGGGGCTGCCACCGCGATCCGTCGATGGCCTTTTGCGACTAGCCGGTCGACGCCGCGGGCCGCCACACCCTCGAAATCGAGATCCATCCAGGTATAGCTGCCGCCGGACACGCTGCGGCCGAGCGCCACGAAGGGAATGCGGGCCTTTTCCAGGAGCTCGATGCGCCGGTCGGTGCGCCGCGTCGCCGAGATGATCATTGCGTCGACGAGCCGGCGCGCCACCATGCGCTTTAGATATTCGTGCGGATCCTCGTCATCGGGGCAGGGCAGCATGACCAGATCGAGCTTGTGGCGGGAAAAGACGCTCTGCAGCCCGTCGGTGACGCCGAGGAAGAAGTCGTCGCTGTTTTCGACCGTCTCGCGGCTGACCTCGAGCATCAGCCCGATGACGTTGGTCATGCCCTGGCGAAGGCTGCGGCCCGACTGGTTGGCGACATAACCGAGTTCTTCGGCAGCAGCGAGCACGCGCCGGCGCGTTTCGTCATTGACGTCGGGCTTGCCGTTCAACGCACGCGACACGGTACCGATCGAAATATCGAGATGCTCGGCGAGCTGGCGGATTCCCTTCATCTCTGGCGATCTTCTTCCCATGCAGCGCCCAGAACGGGATGATTTTAGGCACGGTTGGCCTAAAATCTGAATCCTGTTCTACATTTAAAGAATTAGAGCATGATGTCGCCCGAAAACCGCTCACACTTTTCGGCATCATGCTCTAGCGTCATGACCATTCTTGCCACAGGATGACCTCTGCGAAAAGCCATGAGGGAAGAGCTTACGGTTGGAAGCTTCGGCGGATGACCAGTTCGGGAATGACGCGCTCGTAAGCCGGCTGCGAGTTCCGGATTTTCCAGCCGCCGCTCCATCAGCGCGACGGCGCGTTGCGCCGTGATCAGCGGGTCCTGGCGGAAGGTGGTCAGCTGATAGCTCAGCCAGGCGGATTCTGGTACGTCGTCGAAGCCAATGACGGCGACTTCCTCGGGAATGCGCAATCCTGCTTCCAGGCGCACCACATCCATCAACCCGAAGGCGATCTGGTCGTTGGCGCAGAAGACGGCGTCGGGCTTGATTGTCTGCGAAAACAACGCCCGCCCGGCGGCGACGCCGCCGTCATAATCAGAATCGCCGCCGCGGGCGACGGTGACGGATGCGCCAAGCGTCTCTGCCGTCGCCAGGAAGGCGCTTTCACGCTCGACGATGGCAGGCGTTCCGGAGTTGGAGCCAATGACCGCCAGCCGCCTCCGGCCACTGTCGTAAAAGGCGGTCGCAGCCTTCCGTGAGGCTTCGGTGTTGCCGGCGCGTACCTGGTCGGCGTCGGGCTCCGACCGGCCGATGACGACGAGCGGCTGGCCGTTTCGCTGGGCGAGTTCGAGGAAACTTGCCGGCGGCGAGCCGGAGAGGATGATGATCGCCTCGGCGCGGTGACCGATCAGCATCTTCTGGGCGGCAAGCAGCTCCTCTTCCGTCTGGCCGGTGTTGACGAGGATCGGAATGCTGCCGCGGCGGATCAGCGATTTAGCAAGGGCTGCGGCCAGATGCGCGCGAAAACCGACTTCCGGCCGCGTCGCGACGATGCCGACCAGGCGGCTCTGATTGGCAAGTACGCCGCGCGCCAGATCATTGACGTGATAGCCGAGCTCTTCCGCCGCCCGCAGCACCTTTTCCCGCGTTGCCGGCGCAACGCTTGCGCCCGGCGTGAAGGTACGCGACACGGCGGAGCGCGAAACGCCCGCCCGTTGCGCTACCTGCTCGGCGCTGACAAAACGCATGCGCTCTTTTTTTGGCACTTTGCCGTCGTTCGCGGGACCATCATTCATTGGCTCTCAGCTATTGCTCGTCTCTGACAGTTGCATGACAGGCGGTGCGGCGGGCGGAATTTTTGCAGAAAAAAGCCGAGGCTGTGGAAGGCAGCCCCGGCTGAGGGTCGAGCGGTGACGACGAGTTCAACACCGCTTCAGACTTCAGATCTACTCGCAGACCCGCACGGTTTCGGCGTGGTAGCCGCCATCATAGCGGTTGCGAACATCGCGGTCTTCATACCAGCACCTCGGCTGGGGCTCGACATAGCGGGGGCTCTCTACGTAACGTGGGCCTTCATCGACGTAGCGAGGGCCACCATTCGCGATTGCGCCGCCGATCAGGCCGCCGACCACTCCTGCGGCAACGCCGCCGGCGATGATGCGGCCGGTATTATCGTGATGGTGGTGGTCACGCGCGGCAGCGGGCTGAATAGCCGATCCAACAAGGGCCGTCGCGATCAACAGGCTGCTAATAATTCTCTTCATAACGCTCTCCTCAGTGGGCACTCGCCCCGGATAAAAGGAAAATGCGGCAGCAACGCGTTTGTTCGTTCAAACTTTGCGACAGTCGGTAACGCACGTCAGGTTGCCGATTGCGTCGCCGTCGTCTCCTCCAAGACATCTTCGGGAATATCGTCGAAAGAGGCGTAATTGAGGTTGTAGAGCCTGGAGTATAGCTTGTTGTTTTTCATCAGCTGGCGATGGTCGCCGCTCTCGATGATTTCGCCGTTCTGCAGCACGATGATGCGGTCGGCCTCGCGGATCGTCGCCAGGCGATGGGCGATGACGAGGCCGGTGCGGTTTTCGAGCAGCTTCACCAGCGCCTTCTGGATCAGCATCTCGGTATAGCTGTCGATATTGGCCGTTGCCTCGTCGAGCACCAGGATCTTGGCATCCGCCACCAGCGCGCGGGCAAAACTCAAAAGCTGGCGCTGGCCGAGCGAAAGATTGCCGCCGCGTTCGCCGAGAACGCTGTCGTAACCATCGGGCAGGCGCATGATGAATTCATGGGCGCCGACCGCCTTGGCCGCCTCAATCACCTGTTCGCGCGTCGCCTCAAGCTTGTGGTAGCGGATGTTTTCGAAGACGGTGCCGGTGAACAGAAAGGGTTCCTGCAGCACCATGGCGATCTGCGCACCAAGCGAATCCTGGGTCAGATCACGCACATCGTGGCCGCCGACCAGCACCTGGCCCTGCTGCACGTCGTAGAAGCGGTGGATCAGCGACATGCAGCTCGATTTGCCCGACCCCGTCGGCCCGACCAGCGCCACCGTCTCGCCGGGATTGACCTTGAAGCTCACATGTTTCAGCACCGGATGTTTCGGATTGTAGCCGAAGACGACATCGTTGAATTCCACCGAGCCGTCCATGTCACGCGACAGGGTCTTGGCGCCGGGCGCGTCCTTGATATCGACGGGCACGTCGAGCACCTCGGTCAGCCGCTGGCCGGAGGCCATGGCGCGCTGCATCACCGAATATTGCAGGGTCAGCGAACGGATCGGGTCGAAGAAGCGCTGGATATAGAACAGGAAGGCGACAAGCACGCCGACATCGAGCGCTTGGTTGAGAACGCGGGCGCCGCCGACGACGATGACGAGCGCCATCGCCACGCCGGTCAGGCTGTCGACGATCGGCACCATCACCTGGGCATAACGCGCCGCCGTCAGATGCGTCCTGAGGTTGGCATGCGCCTTGTCGTCGTAAAGCGTGAAGTTGACGCCCTGCCGGTCCATGCTCTGGACGGCGCGCACTCCGTGGATGGCTTCGGCAAGCGCGCCATTGGCCACCGAATTGGTCTCGTGCGCGGCCATAAAGGACTTGCGGGCGAGCGGCAGCCAGAACAGCCGGACGATGAACAGCACCGGCAGCGCCGAGAGCGTCAGCAGCCCCAGCTTGAAATCGAGATAGAGCATGACGAAGACGATGCCGAAGAGCAGCACGATGTCGCCGACCGAGAGAACCGAGGTTTCGAGGAATTCCTGCATCGAATTGACGTCGCCCTGCAGGCGCGACATCAGCCGGCCCACCTCGGTCTTGTCCATGAAGGAGAGCGAGACGCGCTGGAGATGCGAAAACATCGCCCTGCGTATATCGAAGAGCACGTCTTCCGCGACGCCGCCGACCAGCGTCTCCTGCGCGTAGCTTGCCGCATAATTGATTGATATGGCGACGGCGAAGCCGGCGATCGACCAGATCAGCGCCGAAGGGCTGCCGCCCGGCGACATGCCGTGATCGATGGCGTAACGGATGATCAGCGGGATCAGCAACTGCATCATCGTGAAGGTCAGGACGGCGACGACCGACCAGGCGACCTGGCGGCGATAGGGGTGAACAAAAGCCCAGATGCGCCTGACGATATTGCCGTCGAAGGCCTTGCCGAACATCTCCTCCTCGACGCGATGCGAACCGACGACTGCCCGCGGCGGGCGACGTCCATCCTCGCGAACGTCGGGACGCTCGGTTTCCAGTTCCTCGGCCATCTCATTCCTCCTGCGGCCATGACGTCGGTGGCCTGCATCTCATTGCTTTTCCTCTTCTCCCCAGCGGGGAGAAGGTGCCCGGAGGGCGGATGAGGGGGCCGCACGGCGCGCCCTTATTTGCCCTTCGCTTCCGCTCGGCGCACTCGTCGCTATCGCTCCTCGCCCCCGCATCGCCTCGCTTGCTCGGCACTTCTCCCCGATGGGGAGAAGAGGGGAGTCACGCGCTCAACACCTCATCGCCCGGCCGCACCTGCAGGTCGTAGAGCGCCTTGTAGCGTCCGCCAAGCGCCAGCAGCGCCGCATGCGTTCCGCGTTCGACGATCCGGCCGTCTTCGACGAACAGGATCTGATCGGCATGCATCAGCGAGCTCAGGCGATGGGCGACGATGATCGTCACCCGGTCGGCGGCATAGCGGCGCATGGCGCTGCGGATGCGCTGTTCGGTGGCCGCGTCGATCGCCGCCGTCGAATCGTCGAACACCATCACCGCCGGCTTCAGCATCAGCGCGCGGGCGATCGAAAGACGCTGCCTCTGGCCGCCGGACAGCGAAACGCCGCGCTCGCCGACGACGGTGTCGTAGCCGATGGGCAGGCCGAGCACGTAATTGTGCAACTGGGCGCTTTCGCTGGCGCGTTCGATGCGGCCTTCCTTCGCCCAGGGGTCGCCATAAGCGATATTGTTTTCGATCGTCGTGGTGAAGAGGAAGGAATCCTGCTGGACGACGGCAACCGCCCGGCGCAGCGATTGCAGCTTCGCCTTGCGGATATCCTGGCCGTCAATGGTGATCTTGCCGCCGCTAACGTCGTAGAAGCGCGGGATCAGATGGGCGATGGTCGACTTGCCGCTGCCCGGAGGCCCGACGATGCCGATCGTCTGGCCGCGCCTGGCTTCGAAGGAGACATCGTGGAGCACGGTGCGTTTTTCCGAACCGGGATAGGCGAAGCTGACATTCTCGAAGCGCAGCACGCCGTCGGTCACCGCCAAATCCCTGGCATCCGGCGCATCCTTGATCGCGATGTCGAGGTCGAGCAGGTTGAAGAGGCGTGTGCCGCAGGTGGAAGCGCGGGCGAAAGCATTGACCATCAGGCCGAGCTGACGCACCGGCATCTGCAAAATGGTCATGAAGGTCAGAAAGGAGGCAAGCGTGCCGACGGTGATCTCGCCCGACATCACCTTGCCGCCGCCGACGAAGAGCACCAGGCCCATCGCCGCGAAAAAGGAAAAGGTCATGGCGCTGGTATTGGTTACACGGATGCCGACGCGCTGATGGGCGAGCGCCAGCGCGTTTTTCGACGCCGCCTCGAATTTCGACATTTCGTGGTCCTGCGCGGCAAAGGCGCGCACGACGCGGATGCCGCCGAGGTTTTCTTCCATGATGCGGGTCAGCACCGACAACCGCTCCTGCAGGTCGAGCCAGGTGGCGCGCAGCCTGAGCTGCGTCACCGAGGAGCGCCAGCCGACAAAGGGCACGAAGGAGAGCGCCAGCAGGCCGAGCACGATATCGGTCGACAGCAGCATATAGGCGCCGATGCCGATCAGGATCGACAGCAGGATCATCCGGACGAGCGCCGTGGAAAAATACATGCGCACACCTTCGAGATCGAGCAGGCCGATGGTGATCAGGTCGCCGGAATGCACGGTGTCGTGGAAGCTGTAGGATAGCCGCTGGATCTTTTCGTAACAGGCCAGCCGCAATTCGTAGCCGATGTGATGGCCGACGGCCTCGCTGTAATAGTTCTGGATCATGGTGAAGAGGCCGCGCAGCACGCTGGCGCCGAGCAGGAGCAGCGCCGTGGTCAAAAGCGCGTCCTGCGCCACCTGGCCGGCCGCGCCGCCGCTCATCGCCATCTGCGTGTGGTCGACCGCCTGGCCGAGAAGGCGGGGGATCATCAGCTGGAAGGTGGAGGCAACAAGCGTGGCGCCGATCGCAAAGCCCGATTGCCAGGGGTGACGGAAGGCCATCATGGTGATGCGCACCAATGTGAAGAGGCCTCGGCCCCAGCCTGCCGCAGTTGCAAGCGCCATCGAAGCCGAAGGCTTCGTCGCGCGTATTAACGCATCGCTGCTCACGGTATTTTTTCCAATAGATGTGTGATCGGACGCTGGCCCGAAAAGACGGCAAATCCATGAAAGGATTGATAGCACCTTCACTTTTGCCGATTCCATTTGGGGGTTCAAGTAAAGAATTCACCAACTGGTTATTTTTACGTGAGGTCCCCTCGCATCCCGAAGGGAACAATCGGCGCGCGGGTGGGTTGCGGCAGACAACCCCGTCAGGCAATCATTTCCGGAGAGAGATCATGCCGCTGAAAGCCCTCGCTCTCAATGCAACTTTGAAATCCAGCGATGCCAAGGAGCCGTCTTCGACCGACCGGATGATCGGCCTCATCGACAAGGCGCTGTCGGCCTATGACGTCAAGACGGAGGTACTGCGGCTTGCCGATTTCAACGTCAAGCCTGGCGTCACATCGGATGAGGGCAAAGGCGATGACTGGCCTGATATTCGCGCCAGGGTGCTCGCCGCCGATATCCTGATCATGGCGACGCCGATCTGGCTCGGCCAGCCTTCCAGCATCTGCAAACGGGCGCTGGAACGCATGGACGCCTTCCTCGACGAGACCGACGATCAGGGCCGCATGGCCTCTTACGGCAGGGTCGCGGTCGTCGCCGTCGTCGGCAACGAGGACGGCGCCCATCATGTGTCGGCCGAGATCTACCAGGCGCTGAACGACGTCGGCTTCACCATACCGGCCAATGCCGTCGCCTACTGGGTCGGCGAAGCGATGGGCTCCACCAATTTCGTCGATCTCGACAAGGTCCCGAAAGTCGTGACCAAAGCCGTCGATATGCTGGCCCGCAATACGGCACATCTGGCGGGCCTTCTAAAGGCTAAGCAATATCCGGGCGAGGGCGGCTGAAGCCGAAAAAACGCCTCGGTGCTTCTAAATCCCGTTATCTTTCAATGGCTTGAATCGCCACGGTAAGAAAGCTCTTGCCATGCGCGAGATTTAGCGCTTTGATACACGACTAGTTTAATAGACTATAGACCGAGCGTGATTGCTCCGCTCGGGCACTGTCGAGGCCTCCGGCTCGGACCTCGATGCTGCGGCAGATGTAAATGGCCGCATGAACCTCATCAACGCATGATCCGCTTTTATGCGTTGAAACCTCGATCGACACACGGTGCGGATGGCCGCAAAGGAGTTGCGATGACGGTTCAGGGACTTTTTTCCGCCAGAGCCAATGCGGCGGCACAGATATCGGCCGTGCCGCGTATCGCGATCGTCGGCCGCGGCTTTTCCGGCATGATGGCGGCCATCGCCTTGATGAAAACGCTGCGCGCGCCTTTCCATTTGCAGCTGTTCGATCCGAATTCGTCGGTCAGCGGCGGGCAGGCGCTGGCGTCAGCGCGGGCCTCGACAATCCTCAACACCCGCGTGCGCGATCTCTCGGTGTCAGTCGGCGACAATGACGATTTCAACGACTGGCTCTGCAGCAATGCCGCCTTCCGCGCCGCGGTGCCGGCCGCCATCCCCGGTTTCCGGCAGATCTTCGTGCCGAAGGAAATCTTCAGCGATTACGTCTATCAGCGTTTCTCGGAAGCGCTTGCCGCGCGCAGGGACATTACCGTCCAAGTCTGCAACGATCCGGTCGTGGCAATCCGCAGGAGCCATGGCAACCGCTTCCTGCTCGAGAGCGCCAATCCTGCCAATCCGCTATTCGATACGGTGATCCTTGCAACCGGCTACGGACTGAACGATCCCGATGCCGGGGAGCGGCAGGCTTCGCCGGTCAGGGCCCAGCGCCTCGTGGCACGGCCGCATGCAGTGCTGCTCGGCAGCGGCATCCGCGTCGTCGACCAGCTGCTGCAGCTGCGCGATTCCGGTTATGCCGGCCAGGTGACGATCATTTCCCGGCGCGGCTTCCTGCCTCAGAGCCATACGCCGAATTCAGCCGATCCGGTGTTTCCGGCCGAAGCGCTGCCCGAGAGCCTTCCCGACATCGTCCGCTTCATCCGCCAGGCCTGCCGCGAGGCTGAAGAAGAGGGTCGTAGCTGGCAATCTGTGATGAACGGCCTAAGGAAACATGCCCGCTCGCTTTGGCGATCGTTGCCGGCCCGCGACAAGCACCAGTTCAACCGGCATTTGCGGGCAATCTACGACAGCCATCGCAACCGCCTGCCGGAGGCGATGCACTTGCGCCTGAAACGCGAGCTTGCCGAAGGCCGCACGGTGCTGCGCCGCGGGCGGGCCGGCCGCCGAGGCATGAGCGGCCTGTTTTTCACGCCGGCCGGTTCCTCCGCCGAGGAGATCATCCATGCCGAGCGCATCATTGATTGCCGCTGTCAGGCGCCGGATCTTTCGGCGCCGCTGATCCAGAGCCTGTTTTCCGCCGGCCTTGCCATGCCGGACGAGCTCTCGCTCGGGCTGGCGGTGAACGCGCGCGGCGAGCCTTTTTTCGAGGACGGCTCGGCTATCGCCGGGCTTTTTGCCATCGGCCCGCTCGGCCTTGGCAGCTTGCCCGATATCGATCTCGTGCCGGAAATCGTCTCGCAGGCCTATGCCGCTGCCGAGCGGGTCGGTGAACGGTTCTATCCACAGGTCAAGGCGGTCTGAAAATTGAAGCCGCTTCGGAACCATCCGGCCGCCGCCGCGTTATACAGCGCTGGTGAATCAAGAGGGGCTGATGGAAGCGCTGAATCGACAAGACTCGTCTCTTAACGACGAGGGACGCTTTCGCCTTTTGGTCGATGCCATCACCGACTACGCCATCTACATGCTCAGCCCCGAAGGCATCATCACCAGCTGGAATACCGGGGCTCAGCGTTTTAAAGGTTACAAGCCTTCCGAAATTCTCGGTGAGCATTTTTCCCGTTTCTATTCGGAAGAGGACCGCGCCGCGGGCATTCCGGAGCGCGCGCTCACCACCGCGAGGGAGCAAGGCCGGTTCGAAGGGGAGGGCTGGCGCCAGCGCAAGGACGGCAGCCGCTTCTGGGCGCATGTGATCGTCGATCCGATCCGCCGCCCCTCTGGCGAACTTATCGGTTTTGCCAAGATCACGCGTGATTTGACGGAACGCCGGGCTGCTGAAAACGCAATCCGCCAGAGCGAGGAACAGTTCCGCCGGCTGGTCCAGGGCGTCTCCGACTATGCGATTTACATGCTCGATCCCGACGGCAATGTCAGCAGCTGGAATTTCGGCGCCGAGCGGATCAAGGGTTACCGGCCTGATGAAATCATCGGCCGGCATTTCTCGACCTTCTATACCCCAGAGGACCGCGCCGCCGGCGTGCCGCAGACCGCGCTGGGCATCGCCCGCGCCGAAGGGCGGTTCGAGAGGGAAGGCTGGCGCGTGCGCAAGGATGGCACTCGTTTCTGGGCGAGTATCGTCATCGACGCCATCCGCGACGATGACGGCCAAGTTCTTGGTTTCGCAAAGATCACCCGCGATATCACT
Source organism: Rhizobium sp. C104 (assembly GCF_022354505.1). Lineage (NCBI taxonomy): Bacteria > Pseudomonadati > Pseudomonadota > Alphaproteobacteria > Hyphomicrobiales > Rhizobiaceae > Rhizobium > Rhizobium sp. C104. The sequence goes on from NZ_CP092350.1 coordinate 479,370, forward strand.
GAGAAGATGGAGACTCAACGGGCGCTGGAGCAGGCACGCGAAGAGCTGTTCCAGTCGCAGAAGATGGAGGCGATCGGCCAATTGACCGGCGGTATCGCCCATGATTTCAACAATCTGCTGATGGCCGTGCTCGGCAGTCTCGAAATCCTGAAGAAACGCATGCCGCAGGATCGGTCGCTGACATCGCTTGTCGACAATGCCATGCAGGGTGCCCAGCGCGGCGCGGCGTTGACGCAACGCATGCTGGCCTTTTCCCGCCGGCAGGAACTGCATATGGAGCCGATCGACGTCTCCGGCCTGGTGCGCGGCATGATGGATATGCTGAGCCGTTCGCTCGGCCCCCTCACCAGGATCGAGACCTCCTTTCCTATCCGGCTGCCGACGATCCTTACCGATCCGAACCAGCTGGAGATGGCAATCCTCAATCTCGTCGTCAACGCCCGCGACGCCATGCCGTCCGGCGGGCGGATATTGCTTCGCGCGGCCGAGGAATCAGTGCCGCCGGGCAAGGGGCCGCTGCCGTCCGGCCGCTATGTCCGCATCGCGGTGATCGATGATGGCGAGGGCATGGATGCAAAGACGATGGAGCAGGCAATTACGCCGTTCTTCACCACCAAGGGTGTTGGCAAGGGCACCGGTCTCGGCCTTTCCATGGTGCAGGGTCTTGCCTCCCAGTCCGGAGGCCGCCTGATGCTGAAGAGCCGCCTCGGGGAAGGCACGACAGCTGAATTGTGGTTCCCGGTGGTCACGCTGGAGCAAGCGGCCGAGGTCACCGCCGACCCGGCGCAACGTGCGGAAAATACGCCACGCGGGCTGCGCATCGTCGCCGTCGATGACGATGGTCTGGTCCTGATGAATACGACGCTGATGCTGGAGGATCTCGGTCACACCGTGTTCGAGGCGATGGCAGGTCCCGAGGCGCTTGAAATCATGCGCAAGCAGCCGGTCGATCTGGTGATTTGCGACCACGCCATGCCGCGTATGACGGGTGCGGAGCTTGCCGAGGTGATCCGCGAGGAATGGCCGGAGATGCCGATCATTCTCGCAACGGGTTACGCCGAGCTCCCGGAAGGCACGCGCATTGCAAATCTGCCCCGCCTCGGCAAGCCCTTCTCGCAGGCGCAGCTCGCCGACGCGATCAGCCGGGTCGCTTCTTAGCAATTCCAGAAGTGTGAAGCGGTTTTCCGTCCGGAGTTGCGAAAAGCGAAAAAAGCTAGAGCGGCTGTGCTATGCGCGACGCTTCTGGTCGCCTCTATCCCCGTCTTGGTCGGCTCCCTCCTGGAGTTCAACCGCTGTGTCTGCCGGCGCGCTGCTCAGCAGGCGCTTCTCGGTCTCTTGCAGGTCGAGGATCGCCCGTTCGATCCGCTCAGCCGGAATGTCGCGTCCGGTGACGCGCCACCGATGATGCTGCCATAGGCCGACGAGCAGGCGTCGGCTTGGGACTTCTATCGTCTCGTGCAGGAACCATGCTCCTCCCACGGCGATGACAAGCGCGACCGCGATCAGCGACGCTTCCGGCATCAGAGATTCAAAACTCAGATGCACCAGGAACATTATCGGCACGTGGAAAAGATAGAGTGAGAAGCTGATCGTGCCTAGAAACCGCATAGGTGCAGCTGCCAGGACATGGACTGCGATGGGAGGTTGTCGAGCAACGAGCGCGACAATGACGGCTGCGGCGAAGGCGCTTTGCAGGCTCCAGAATTCGGGGAAAAACCAGGTACGAGATGCCTGTACGTGAAGAACGCCGCCAGAAGAAAGAGCGTGAAAATTCCGGTGAGGGCGGATGGTGTCCATTTATCCCCGTAGGAATGCATCTTCCCGGTAAGGGCGCCGAAAAGAAAATAGGGGAGCTTGGAAAGGAGCATGATTCCCGGCCCCGGCAAGTCGAGCAGACCATCGACGACGACGACCACAGTGAAGCCGACGATCATCCCGCGGTAGCGCTGCGGGCGGGCCAGGCAAAGCCACAGGATCGGGAAGAGCAGATAGAATTGAATTTCGGGTGGGATTGACCAGAAAACCCCACTTGAGCCCAGAAGAAAGACATGGCGGATAAAGTCGGTGCCGCCGGTGATCGGCTGGACGAAGTCTGAATTCTGCATGCCGGACAGTATCGCCACAAGCAGAACGGCAGCCAGATAAACCGGATAGATGCGGGCAAAGCGGCTGACCAGAAAATCCAGGACGTTTTCCTTGGTCACCGGGCGCGAACCGTAGAGATGGGCCATCAGAAAGCCGCTGAGGGCAAAAAACAGGCCGACCGCTTCGCTGCCCATGGTGGTCAAATGCGCGGATGCAGTTGGAAAGATAAGTCCGACATGCGCCAGAACGACCAGCAGCGCGGCGATACCGCGCAGGCCATCGAGACTGGGAATGTAATCCGGCCGGTTCATGGGCAGCTTCTAAATATTCTGTTCCGGTAAGCAGTATCGGACATCGCTTTACACGGTGTTAATCCGGTTGCGCGCAAGCGCCCGGCGCAACCGCGTGCCGGAGCTCTGACTATTGGCGGCGGCCTCTTCCGATCTCGCCGCGAAGGATAAATACCAGCAAGGCGACCGCCATCGTCGCCAGCCCGTACCAGGTGATCGCATAGACGAGATGGTTGTTGGGGAAATGGATGACGGTCAGGCCGCCGACGGGCAGACCGCCAGGATTGGCGGTTGCATCGGCATCGATGAAATAGGGCGCGACCGCGCCGACGCCGCGCTTTTCAGCGATCGCCGCGACATCGCGCGAATACCAGCGGTCGGCCGCGGCATCGTTGGATTGCAACAGCGATCCCTTCGGTTCGGTCATCCTGATCAGACCGGTAATCTCGATCGGGCCTGACAATTCGCCCGCGCGGCGCGTGGCCGGATCGCGTCTGTCCATCGGTACGAAGCCGCGATTGACGAGAATGGCAGTGCCGTCGGAAAGGGTCAGCGGCGTCATCACCCAATAACCCGGGCCGAGCGCGGTCGACGCATAGACCAGCGTCTCCCTATCGTTTGCCAATGTCCCGGTCGCACTCACCCGCCGATACTCGTCCTCGGCGGCATTGACCTTATCCCAATCGGCCTGTCCCGGCGCCGGAACCGGTGCCGCATGCACACGCTGATCGACGCGGGCGATGAGGTCGCGCTTCCAAGAGAGGCGTTGCACCTGCCAGGTGCCGAGCGCTGCGAGGGCTGCGGCAAGCAGCACCAGGCAGACGCAGAAGATTGCCCGTTTTGCCTGGGAAGGCTGTCTTTCAAATTGGTCCGAAGGAGCCACGCTCATGGGCTGAACCGATGCCGGCGGCGCTGCCGCCGGCGCTCCGTGACCATCACGGCATGTTCTTCATCATCTCGGGGCTCATCGGCATCATGTTGGTGTTGAGATGATGCATGACCCAGAGGGAACCGGAGAGCGCGATGGCGACGATGATGATGGTGAAGATCAGCGCCATCATTGTCCAGCCGCCCTCGCTGCGCGGGTTCATGTGCAGGAAGAAGACCATATGGACGACGATCTGGATGGCGCCGATGCCCATGACGAGCACCGCCGTCACCAGCGGGCTGGCGAACACGCCTGCCATGACGAGCCAGAAAGGAATGGCGGTCAGGATGACGGAGAGGGCGAAGCCCGTCATATAGCTGCGGAAGGTGCCGTGGCCGGCCTGATGGCCGTGGCTGTGGCCGTGGTGGGCCTCGTGGGCATCCTCATGTGCGGGTGCTTGCGAACTCATCCGAGAACTCCCAGGAGATAGACGAAGGAAAAGACGCCGATCCAGACGACGTCGAGGAAGTGCCAGAACATCGAAAGGCACATCAGCCGACGGCGGTTGGCTTCGACCAGCCCGTGCATCGACACCTGCACCATCAGCGTGATCAGCCAGATGATCCCGAAGGTGACGTGCAGCCCGTGCGTGCCGACAAGGGTGAAGAAGGAGGAGAGGAAGGCGCTGCGCGTCGGCCCGGCGCCTTCGTGGATCAGGTGGATGAACTCATAAAGCTCAAGCCCGATGAAGGCCGCGCCGAACAGACCGGTGACAGCAAGCCAGAACAGCGTTTCCGCCTTGGCGTTGCGCTCCATCTGCAGCATGGCGAAGCCGTAGGTGATCGAGGAGAGCAGCAGCATCGAGGTGTTCAGGGCGACGATCGGCAGATCGAAGAGATCGGCCGGCGACGGGCCGGCGGCATAATTGCGACCGAGCACGCCGTGGGTGGCAAACAGCACCGCAAAAATCAGGCAGTCGCTCATCAGGTAGAGCCAGAAGCCGAGATTGGTGCTGTTTTCCGGATGATGATCTTCCGTCAGGTAGAATTCAGGCTTTTCTGATGTGTCGATGGTCTGATCGCTCATGGTCATTACACCTGCTCGGCAAGCAGGGCGGTGCGCTTGCCTTCCGTTTCGGTCACCTCTTCGGCGGGGATGTGAAAGTCGCGTCGGTAGTTGAAGGTATGGCCGATCGCCACGACCAGCAGACCGATGAAGGAGACGACGACCAGCCACCACATATACCAGATCAGGCCGAAGGCCAGCGCGACGCTGATGCCCGAGAGGATGGCGCCGGTGCCGGTATTCTTCGGCATATGGATCGGCCGGAAGCCTTCCAGCGGACGCGCATAACCACGGTTCTTCATGTCGTACCAGCTGTCATGGTCATGGACGACGGGCGTGAAGGCGAAGTTGTAATCCGGCGGCGGCGAGGCGGTCGACCATTCCAGCGTGCGGCCGTCCCAGGGATCGCCCGTATCGTCACGCAGTTCCTCGCGCTTCATGAAGCTGACGACGATCTGGATCAGGAAGGCGGCGATCCCCAACGCGATCAGACCGACGCCGAAGGCGGCGATGATGAACCAGATCTGCAGCGACGGATCCTCGAACTGGCTCATGCGGCGGGTGACGCCCATCAGGCCAAGCACATAGAGCGGCATGAAGGCGAACCAGAAGCCGATCTGCCAGAACCAGAAGCTCAGCTTGCCCCAGAAGGGGTCGAGCTTGAAGCCGAAGGCCTTCGGGAACCAGTAGTTCACGCCGGCGAACATGCCGAACAGAACGCCGCCGATGATGACGTTGTGGAAATGGGCGATGAGGAACAGCGAATTGTGCAGCACGAAGTCGGCCGGCGGCACGGCAAGCATTACGCCGGTCATGCCGCCGATGACGAAGGTCACCATGAAGCCGACCGTCCACAGCATCGGCACCTCGTAGCGGATGCGGCCGCGATACATGGTGAACAGCCAGTTGAAGATCTTGGCGCCCGTCGGGATCGAGATGATCATCGTGGTGATGCCGAAGAAGGAGTTGACGGAAGCACCCGATCCCATCGTGAAGAAGTGGTGCAACCAGACGATGTAGGACAGGATCATGATCACGCAGGTGGCGTAGACCATCGAGGCGTAGCCGAAGAGGCGTTTGCCGGAGAAGGTGGCGACGACTTCGGAGAATATGCCGAAGGCCGGCAGCACCAGGATGTAGACTTCCGGATGGCCCCAGATCCAGATGAGGTTGATGTACATCATCGGGTTGCCGCCGAGATCATTGGTGAAGAAGTTCGTGCCGGCATAGCGGTCGAGCGACAACAGGGCAAGCGTTGCAGTCAGGATCGGGAAGGAGGCGACGATCAGCACGTTGGTGCAAAGCGCCGTCCAGGTGAAAACAGGCATCTTCATGAAGGTCATGCCCGGCGCGCGCATCTTGACGATGGTGGCGATCAGGTTGATGCCCGACAGCGTCGTGCCGACACCGGCCACCTGCAGGCCCCAGATATAATAATCGACGCCGACACCCGGACTGTAGGCGGCGCCCGATAGCGGCGGATAGGCGAGCCAGCCGGTCTGGGCGAATTCGCCGATGAACAGCGACAGCATGATGATGATCGCGCCGGCGGTGGTCATCCAGAAGGAGAAATTGTTGAGGAACGGGAACGAGACGTCGCGCGCGCCGATCTGCAGCGGCACGACGAAGTTCATCAGGCCGGTGACGAAGGGCATCGCCACGAAGAAGATCATGATGACGCCGTGGGCGGTGAACACCTGGTCGTAATGGTGCGGCGGCAGGTAGCCTTCGGAGCCGTTGAAGGCGATCGCCTGCTGGATGCGCATCAGGATGGCGTCGGAGAAGCCGCGCAACAGCATGATGACGGCGAGGATCACATACATGATGCCGATCTTCTTGTGATCGACGCTGCAGATCCAGTCGTTCCAGAGCGGGCCCCAGAACTTGAAATAGGTGATGGCGCCGAGCACGGCGAGGCCGCCGATGACAACGCCGATGAAGGTCACGACCAGGATCGGCTCGTGATAGGGGATGGCATCGAGGGTCAACCGGCCGAAGACGAACTTCAGGAGGTCAGGATTGGAAAACATGGAACAACCCGTTCATTATGTCTTGCGACGCAAAGCGCCAGGTTAATTGTTGTTGTTGAGCTGCGCCGGCGCCGGATCGGCGCCGTTGTTCATGCCGGGCATGGAATGGCCGTCATGCCGCATGCCCGCACCGGGCGTGCTGTCCATGCCCTGCATGCCGGGCATGTCGTGCTGCATGCTGTTGCCATCGCTTGTGTTGGCCGGTTCGCTGCGCGCCGGAGCACCCGTCGCCGGCACGGTGGCGGCAGGCGCCACGATGCCTTCGTCGGCATGGCGATTGTCATATTGCAGCTTGTCGTGATTCTCGGCACTTTCCTTGCCGCCGCCGCCCGTCATGTCGATGTGCATCATCTCGTTCATGCACATCTTGCCCGGCGTGGCGCACATGTTGAGGATGGCCTCGTAGAGATCGGCATCGGCGCCGGCATAATAGCGCACCGGCTCCTTCTCGCTCGGCTTTTCGAGCTTCAGATAGGCGTCGCGGTTAAGTATGGTGCCCTGCTGCTTGACCTTGGCCACCCAGGCGTCGAAGCCTTCGCGGGTGAGGCCGTGGAACTTGAAGCGCATATGCGAGAAACCCGAGCCGCTGTAATTGGCGGAGAAGCCCTCATACTCGCCCTCTTTGTTGATGACCGCGTGCAGCTTGGTCTCCATGCCCGGCATGGCGTAGATCTGGCCGGCAAGGGCGGGGATATAGAAGGAGTTCATCACCGAGGAGGCGGTAATCTTGAAATTGATCGGCATATCCACGGGCGCGGCGAGCTCGTTGACGGTGGCGATGCCGAGTTCGGGATAGAAGAACAGCCACTTCCAGTCGAGCGCCACGACCTCGACGGTCAGCGGCTTGGTATCGGCCGGGATGGCGCGCGCCGCATCGAGGCGGTCGAGCGGGCGGTAGGGATCGAGCTTATGGGTGGAAATCCAGGTGACGGCGCCGAGCGCGATGATGATCGCCAGGGGTGCAGCCCAGATGACGATTTCGAGGCGGGTCGAATGGTGCCATTCCGGCGCATAGGTTGCGGCCGTGTTGGAGTGGCGGTAGCGCCAGGCGAAGAGCAGCGTCAGGAAGATCACCGGGATGATGATCAGAAGCATCAGCACCGTCGAGATGACGATGAGATCACGCTGTTGCACGGCGATGTCGCCGGACGGCGCCATGACCACCATGTTGCATCCTGCCAGGAAAAGCAGCGGCAAGACGGATAGAAGGCGGGAAAACTTCATGAGTTTTGGCACGTCTCTAAGCTCTTGTTGTTTCGTTTGTTCCGCGACTAAAGCACTGAACCAGATCGCGACATGAGGTGTTTGGTCGCAGTGCAGCAAGCATGCCGCACTGCGGCGTAAATGCCGTTGTCCTATAGCGTTGAAATCCTGAGGAAATCCAGAAGGATTCTTTCGCCAGCGCATGTTTCAACTCAATATATCCGCAAGAACCGGCCAGGCCAGCATTTGCAGGGGAAATCACCGTCCGGATCACGCAAATTTTTCCCATCCACACTTCATTTGCGCCGCGATGATCAACTATTTCAGTCTTGCGGACTTGATAAGCCTGCGGGTTTGATCAAGATCACGCTTGGGGCGCCTTGCCGGAAGCGCCTTAACGAGGAGGCGTTTATGGCAACAACATCGCATTACGGACCGTCGTCATCGTCGCTGGAACGCGACGCGCGGCGTATTCACGACGACAAACCGGTTTCGCCAGGCAGCATCGCCATCGGCGTGGTCATCGGCCGCATGTCGGAATTCTTCGATTTCTTCGTCTACGGCCTCGCCTCCGTCCTGGTCTTTCCACAGCTCGTCTTCCCATTTGCGCCCGACCGGCTGACGGGCACGCTCTATTCCTTCGCCATCTTCTCGCTCGCCTTCCTCGCTCGTCCCGTCGGCTCCGTCGTCTTCATGACGATTGACCGGATGTACGGGCGCGGCACCAAACTGACCATCGCGCTCTTCCTGCTCGGCGGCTCGACGGCCTCGATCGCCTTCCTGCCGGGTTACGAGGAGATCGGCGTCTGGTCGATCGCGCTCTTGGCGCTCTTCCGTCTCGGCCAGGGTTTTGCGCTCGGCGGCGCCTGGGACGGTCTTGCCTCGCTGCTGGCGCTCAATGCGCCGGCCAATCACCGCGGCTGGTATGCGATGATCCCGCAGCTCGGCGCGCCGATCGGCTTTGCGCTGGCAAGCACGCTGTTCGGTTATTTCGTCGCCAATCTTTCCAGCGAGGATTTCCTCTCCTGGGGCTGGCGTTATCCGTTCTTCGTCGCCTTCGCGATCAACGTCGTGGCGCTGTTTGCGCGTCTGCGCCTGGTCATGACCAAGGAATTCGGCACGCTGCTCGAACAGCACGAGCTCGAGGCTGCACCGATCCTCGACGTGCTGCGCGTTCATGGCCGCGACATCCTGATCGGCGCCTTCGTGCCGCTCGCCAGTTTCGCCATGTTCCACCTCGTCACCATTTTCCCGCTCGGCTGGATGAGCCTTTACGGCAACCAGCCGATCGGCGCCTTCATGGTGGTGCAGGTGGTCGGCGCCATGGTCGGCATCGTCGCCATCGTCGCGTCGGGCCTGATCGCCGACCGCATCGGCCGGCGCGCCCAGCTTGCCATCTGTGCGGTCATCATCGCCGTCTTCAGCTTCGTCGGGCCGATGCTGATCGCGTCGGGCAACAGCGGCCATGACGCCTTCGTCATCATCGGCTTCGGCGTGCTCGGCCTGTCCTTCGGCCAGGCGACCGGCTCGATCTCCTCGCGCTTCGGCCGCGGCTATCGTTACACGGGTGCTGCCTTCACCTCGGACCTCGCCTGGCTGATCGGCGCCGGCTTCGCGCCGCTGGTAGCGCTCAGCCTCTCCAGCCGCTTCGGCCTGACCTTCGTCGGCTACTACCTGCTCTCTGGCGCCATTTGCACGCTGGCGGCGCTCGCCTTCAGCAGGGCACTGGAACAGCGCGAATAGTGTAAACTGCAGCAGCACGCCGAAAAGTCCGGCGTGCTGCCTCATTCTCTATGGTATCGAAGAGCGGCGCCGCCAAATTGATGAAGCACTTGTTGGTCGTGAGCGATATCCACGGCTTTCCCGGAACTTTCGCCGAACTCTTGGATGTTGGGTGCCCTGAGCACCGCTTACTACAGCTGGCCGACCTGAGCGGTGGCGCCGGTCTGCGCGGAGACGAGCTCCACCACCATCTTTTCAACGAAGACGGCATGCGGCATGCGGTTCGGGCACTTCGCGAGATGGACGGACGCACGTGCTTAGGGATCGGTTTTAGCGCCGGTGGAACTGCTTTGTGGAATGCGGTCAAAGAGGGGCTGGAGCTTGAGGCCCTGATCTGCGTGTCATCAACCAGATTGCGCTTCGAAACGTCTCCATTGCATATACCCACAATGGTAGCCTGGGGAGAACTCGATCCATATCGGCCGCCTGAAAGCTGGAACAACATTGTTCCCAAGCGTTGGAAATCCTATGCCGGCAAGCAGCACGATTTTTACCGTACCGACGCGCTGACAGCTGGATCTCCGTTACGGGCAGAGATTGCCGCTTTCATCGAAGGCCTCTTCGCATAGCGCATATCTGCGTCACTTCGGCTGACCTTAGTAGGCTACTCCGCCGGGTCGCCAGCCCCTCATCGGCCTGCCGGAGGGGAGCTGATCCGAAGGCGGTCTGGATTCCGCACGAAGTTGTTGAAGAAGATGGCGCGCGAACTGGTCATTTCACGCACATCGTTTTTCGTGGCCTATCGTGTCCGCCAAAAACTCAAACATGTGGAAATATTGTGCCGTGGTCCACGGCACGCAAAAATGGCCACCGAAATCTCGATCTGCAATCTTATTGCGCCATTTGCGGCTGCTTCGCAGCCCGGGCCGCCGTCAGTTCCGCGGTGGTGTGGTTCAGGCGGTCGGCGAGCACGCGCATGATTTCAACGGCCATTTCGGGGAAGTCGCTGAGCAGCTTCAGGAAGTGTTCCTTGCTGATGCGCAGCACCTCGAGCGGCGAGGTGGCGCGCACCGTTGCCGTGCGCGAGACATCGCAGAGGATGGCGATTTCGCCGACGATGGAATTGAGTTCGACATCGGCGACCTTGATCTCGCCGGCCGGCGAGGAGACGATGATATCGGCGGTGCCGGAGAGGATGACATAGGCAGCGTCGCCCACATCGCCCTGATGGAAGAGGTTCTGTCCGGCCTTGTAGGTCATGCGGTCGGAGGTGAAGGCCAAAAGCTTGAGCTTGGCTGGCGCGATCCTTGAAAAGATCGGCACGCGCCGCAGCATTTCCACTTCGTCTCTCAACAGCATGAGCGTTTCAATCCCCTGACGCAGGGTTCTTGGAACCTGGCGCCTTCAATTCCTGGCGTCCCCCGGGAACACCTACCATCGCCGCCCCTATAGAATATTACGATAACAGTTCCTTGAACATCCCGTTTTTCTCGGAAAGTTCGGGATAGTTTCCAGCTTCGGCCAAGCCGCCGCGGTCGAAGAGCAGGATCCGGTCGAACATCTCGGCAAGGCGCGCATTGGAGAGCACCCAGATGATCGACGGCCGCTTGCCTTCCTCGTGCAGGTCCTGGACGATGTTGCGGGTGATCTGGTCCTGAACGCGCTGGTCGAGCGCCGACAGCGGCCGGTTGAAGATGAAATAGTCCGAGCGTTTCAACAGCGCACGCGCCAGGTTGAGCTTCTGCCGCTGCACCATGGTCAGCCGCTTGCCACCGGAGCCGACGTCGAATTCCAGCCCGATCGACAGGACATCGTCATAAAGATCGAGCGCGTCGAAGAGTTCGCCCATGATGGCGCGGATGCGATCGGAGGCGTCGGCCTGCTGGTAGGCGATGCGGCCGAAGAGCACATTGTCCATCAGGCTTGCCGACGGGGTGAAACGCTCGGCGTCGTAGCGCTCGATCAGCTCGCCAAGATCGGCCGGGATATGCTCGTGGAACTGCTTGCGGGCGCTGACGATCTTGTCCATCAGCTCGTCGGTCAGCAGACCGAAGCGGTGGCGCGGTTCGATATAGGCAAAGCTCAGCCGGATGATGGCCGAGCGTTCCTCGGGTGTGGCGTCCTCGAAGCGGCGGCTTTGCAGCTTCTGCAGCAGCGCCTGGTAGGTCGGAATGTCGTCCGCCGTCATGAACGTCAGTTGCTGGAAGAACGGATGGTCCGGCGGCAGGTCGTGGAAGAGTTCGACGGCGTTCTGTGCAATCTCCAAGCCCATGGCGTAGAGATCGGTGCTCAAGCCCGTCTCGCGGAACAGCTGCTGGAAATAGGGATGGGCGGCAAGCCGGCGATTGGTCATCAGCGGTCGCTTCATCGTGCCGAAGAGCAGGTTTTCGCCGACCGTTGCCTGGGGGTTATAGGCGTCGAAGTCGAATGGCACGACGATGCCGTCGAGCCCTTCGTCGCGCAGCCGGTCTCTCAGCGAAGCGCGCAGGGCGACGACATGGTCGCTGACCGCGACATGCACGTCGGTATTGACGGTCGAGCGCAGCGCCAGGTCGAGGATGTCCTGCGAGATCAGCACGGCGTCGAGCACCGGCCGGATGGCTTTCAGCAGATCCTCCGGCCCGCTGGCGCCGGCCGCCTGGTAATCCACCCAGTCGCTGTTGAGATCGAGCGTCGGATTGCCGGCCTTCACTGCCTCGACGGAATGCCATTTATATTCGAGCGCTTCCTTCTCGTCGTAGACGGGATCGGTCATCGGCGCGTGTTTGAGGCCGTAAAGCAGATTGCTGGCGAGCGTGCCGTGGAAGAAGAAGGTATCGGCCGAGGCATAGGAGATCCGCCGGCCGGTGATCGATTCCGGCAGATCCAGCAGGTCGCGGCCGTCGATGGTGATGCGGCCGGAATCGGGCCAGACCATGCGGCCGAGCGCTTCGGCGAAGGCTTCCGCGCCGCTGCCGTTCGGGCCGACGATCGCCACCGTCTCGTTCGGCTTGATCTCGACGGAGACGTGGTCGACGAGGCGGGCGCCGCTGTCGTCGGAGAGTGAGAGATTGGTGACGACGAGCGCACTCGTCAGCGCGCCGACGGGGGCGGTGGCCAGCTCCTGGATGCGGCTGTCGATCAGCGGCTCGACATTGAACTGCTCGTAGACCTGCTGGTACTTCACCTGCACGTCCTGGCGCATCTGGTCCCAGTCGATCAGCTCCTTCAATGGCCCGGGCAGGTCCTTGTAGGCTGATATGACGGCGACGAGCTGGCCGATGTCGAGCCGGCCCTGCAGCGCCAAGTAGCCGCCGATCGCGTAGAACAGGAAGGGTGTCACCTGGGCAAGGAAGTTGTTGATGAACTTCACCAGGAACTTCCACTGGTAAAGGTCGTAACGGATCGAAAAGATCCGGCCGAGCCGCGAGGCAATGTCGGCGCGCTCGAGGTTGGAGGTGTCGTTGCCGTGGATCGTGCCGATGCCGTCGACGATTTCGCCGACACGGCCGGAAAGCTCGCGCGCCGTCAGCTGCCGCTGGCGGCCAAGGTCCAGCAGGCGCTTGCGCATGCGGGGAATGACGACGGCCTGTACGCCAACGATGCCGGCGGCGATCATGCCGAGCCAGAAATTCTGGACGATGATGAAGGCGAGGGCGGTGATCGCCTGGCCGCCGAGAAGGGCAGGCGAGACGAAGGCATCACCGGTGAAGCCGCCCATCGGCTCCACCTCGTCCTTGATCATCGTGGCGATCTCGGCCGATTTCACCCGCTTGAAGTGGATAGGCGGAAAACGTAAGACCCGGTCGATCAGTTCGAAGCGGATACGGCGCAGCATGCGCTCGCCGAGCCGGCCCTTATAGGTGTTGATATAGAACTTGAAGAGGCCGTTCAGCACCACCAGCGCAAGGAACACCAGGCTGAGGGCCATCAGCATCTGGAAACGGTTGAGCTGCAAGCCTTGAAAAAATTCGACATGGCCGATCAGCGGAATGTCGTAGGCGATGTGCATGAAGGTCTGCCTTGCGCCTGGACCTTCGAAACCGTCGCCCTGGATCGGTCCGTTGACGATCTGCTTCGGCAGGTCGAAAGACAGGAAATAGGGCACCATCGAGGCGGCGACGACGGCCAGAATCCACAGCTGCTGCAGCCGCGTGTTCTTCCAGATGTAGCGGGCGAGGCTTTTTTCCATGGCTAACCGTCAGCGTGCTGGGAAATTCCGGGGGCCGGGATGGGGAGCAATTCTGAGAACAGGACCATGCAGCCGGACCGCCGATATCGCAATGAAAACAAGGCGAAGAGACCGGCTGCAGAAAGGCCGATTCTCGCCGGAACTTTGCTTATATCACAGGAATTTTGGATTGCAGCGCCGTGCGTCTGAAAAGACGCGAAAAGGACACCGTAGCACTTGGAATTGCTGAATAATTTTATCCTTGAATCGATTCCGATTAACGGAAATGCGGGGCAGCAGGCGGCTCGGCGGTCATCCGGAGATCGGCGCTGCGAGCAAAAGAAACCCCCGGAAAAACCCGGGGGCTCGTCAATTGCAGATCTCAAGAGAGGTCGCGCTCAAGCCGCGACTGCTCGCAGCATGGCGTTTGCAGTGGAGCAGCTCAACGCTTCCGCGATCATGTCGGCATCCTCATCACTGATGCCGAACAAACCGAAGCGAAGCTGATAGCCCCAATTGGGGCCGACCCGTGTGAAGGCCAGCCGGTCAAGCAGGGGCCGGATCGGGGTTTCCTCTGCCGGCTGCCAATCGACATCGCGACGCCAGGGCCTGAAACCGCTTTCCATCTCCACCTGGTATGGCGCGCCGTCACGAGCCGCGCCGATCGCGGTGAAAGCCTGCAGGCGGTCCTTGCCGCCAAAGACGACGGTGGGCGAGTAGTAGATCACGCGATCCCCAGGCGTGATGCGCCTGAGGGGTGATGCCTTGCCGTGACAGACCTGCATGAAGCCGGCTTGACGGCCGATGCGGACATGCTCTGCGGAAGCGACGGCGATCCAGGCTCTGGCCATGGCTCAACCCTCCTCGGTCAAGGTGTAGACGCGCAGGCGATGCCCATCGGGATCGGCGGCGACAAAGCTTCGGCCGAAATCGAGATCGGTCGGCGCCATGACGATATCAGCGCCCTTGGCCCGCCAATCGGCGTGGGTCGCATCGACGATGTCTGATGTCGCGACCTTAAAACCTATGTCGCAGCCGCCGCCCGCTGCTGCCGGCGCGGGCTCCACGCCCGCTTTGCCCCAGAGACCGAGCCCCAGGCCGGAGGGCAAGATGAACATGGCGAAGGTCGCGCTCGCCTCCACGGGCTCCTTCCCGAGCAGGCTGGTGTAGAAGCGGGCGCTTGTCGGGGCATCGGTCACGTAGAGAAGAATGCTGTTGCTGGCGGTCATAAGGCGCTCCTGTTGTTCGTTGGACAGTAGAAGCTTATGACCAGACACTGCCAATTTCTGGCAGTATCATGCGTCACGATGCGATATTCCCTGGATCTCCCGCCATTGTTTCAGCAGCGCCTGCCGGCGCTTGGGATACCGTGCGTCGAGCACCTGCGCATGAACAATTCGATCCGTGCGAAACGAGCGGAAATCCTGGCGCAGTTCGCACCAGCCGAGAAGGAGGCGCACCTGGTCGAAAAAAGCCAGCGCGAACGGCCACACCACACGCTCCGATGCCACGCCGGCCCCGTCGCTATAGGAGATCAAAAGCTTGCGTTCGGTGCGGATCGCCTTGCGCAGAAGCGCCGGATCGACCTGGTCGACAGGGAGTTTGACCCCAGGCCCCACCAGGAGGGCGGATGCATCCAGTGCGTCGCGCAATTCGGGCGGCAGCACGGCGGCAATCCGCGCCAGCGCATTTCGCGCCGCATCGCGCAAATGATCGTCCCCTCTATCCGCCACCCATCGGGAACCAAGGACGAGCGCTTCGATCTCCTCCGGCGGAAACATCAGCGGCGGCAGGAGAAATCCGGGTTTCAAAATATAACCGACACCCGGTTCGCCCTCGATCGCTGCGCCTTGGGCCTGAAGGCTGGCGATATCCCGATAGAGGGTGCGGATACTGACGCCGATCTCGTCGGCCAGCACCCCGCCACTGACCGGCCGGCGGTGGCGGCGCAATACCTGGAGAAGGTCGAGAAGGCGTTCGGAACGGGACATGCGGTAAGCTTATACAGGCTTGCTGCTGCCAGATACTGGCAGGACGAGATTTGCCCGGATTTGCCGAAACCGTGCGCCCACTTCTTTAGCCGCCTGCGCTCATTGAGATACTCAAGACTTCGAATTGCCGACCAGCATGGAGCGGATTATGCCGGCGGTCTTCTCAGCGCCGTGGAGATCGAGCGAGACTGCCCCGCGGCGCGGCGCGGCGAGCGCTTTTTCGACCGCCTCCTTCACATGGCCGGGCGTCAGTCCCGTTTCGGGCAGTATGTCGGCGAAACCAAGCGCCTGCAGCCGCTCGGCGCGCACCGTCTGTTCGGTTTCGCCGCCGGCGACGAAGGGGATGAGGATTGCCCGGCATTCGGTACGCAGGAGATCGCCGACGGTGTTGTAGCCTGCCTGCGAGATCGAGACCTTGGCGCTGCGCAGCAGCGAGGGAAAATCCTTGCGGAAGCGGACCAGCGTCACGTTTGGTGCCGCATCCTCAGACAATGCCGCGAAATCGGCTTCCGGCAGATTCGGGCCTGCTATCAGCAGCCAGCGAAGGTTGCCGGGCAGGAGGGCGGCCGCGTCTTTTGCCGCGCCGATCAACGCCGCCCCGACCGCGCCGCCGCCTGCCGATGCGATAATCTCGAAGGTTTCAGTCGGTTCCGGCGCCGGCGGCGCTGCGACGAGGCCGGTATAACGCAACCTGTCGGCGATCTCTGCCGTCAGCGGAAAAGTATCCTCAAGCCTGGTGAAATCGGGATCGCCATGGACGAGCACCGCATCGAAATGATCCTTGACCAATGCTGCCGTCTCCGCGTCGCGGCCGGCCTTGCGGTTTTCTTGCAGGATGTCGCGCACCGAGCTTAAGAGTTTCGGCCGCGGTTCGGTTTTGTCGATCGCCGCCAGCAGCGGCAGCAGTTCGAAGCGCATCTGCCGCCGGCCGAAGGGGAAGGCTTCGATGATCACGACATCGGGCCTGGCGGCATGGAAGGCCTCAAGCAGCAGATCGCGGCGGGCATTGAGGAAATCCTCACCGGCGGGGCGGCCATCGGCGTCGGCGAGGCCGGAAAAGCCGGCATTGCTGGCGACGACCGGCGGCAGGGCCACGGTCTTGACGCCGTCGCCGGAAAAACCCGGCACCGGCAGGCCGCCGGTGACCACCGTGACGTCGAAACCGTCCTTGACGAGCGCATTGGCGATGCGGCTGGCGCGGGCGATGTGGCCGATGCCGAGCAGGTGCTGGACGTAGAAAAAGATGCGCGGTGCCGTCATGACTTCTGCCATTCGGCCTCGAACAGGCCGGTGAGCTGCCGAATGCTGGAGTGATAGTCGAAATCGTCGCGCACCCGCCTTTCAGCGGCGTCGCCGAGGCGCTTGCGGAGCGCCGGGTTGCGGATCGCCGTCTCCAGCGCTTTGGCAAGCCTACCCGGATCCTCCGGCGGCACGACCAGGCCGTTTTCGCCGTCCTCCAAAAGTTCCGGCACGCCGGATACCGCCGTCGAGAGGCAGACGAGGCGCTGGCTCGAAGCCTCCACAAGCACGTTCGGCAGGCCGTCGCGGTCGCCATTGGCGGCGATCCGGCAGGCGAGCGCGAAGAGGTCGGCGCGGCGGTAGTGATCGAGCACGTCTTCCTGCGCCATGGCGCCCTTCCAGACGATGCGGTTGGAGAGTCCGAGCTCGCTGGCGAGCGCCTTCAGTTTGGCAAGCTCCTCGCCGCCGCCGATATGGTCCATGCGCCAATGAAGGTCCTGGGATAGCAGGGCGAGCGCGCGCAGCAGCACGTCATAGCCCTTCTTCTCGACGGCCCGGCCGACGCTGAGGATGAAGGCGGGATCGTCAGGGTCGCTGCCGGTTCTCTCAGAACGCTCGCCGGCAAAATGGCCGAAACGGGCAAGATCGAGACCGTGGTAACTCAGGTGCACGGCATCCTTGCGGGATGTCAGGGCGCGCATGTGCTCATAACCTGTCCTGGTGCAGGTGACGGCCCAGCGGGCGCTGCCGAGTTTTTCCTGCAGCTCCCAGTCGGGCGACGTCCAGATATCCTTGGCATGGGCCGAACAAGTCCAGGGTGTGCCAGTGAGGATGCTTGAATATTCCGTCACCGAAGCCGGCGTGTGGATGAAATGGGCATGCAGCCATTCGCCCCTATCCGGCCATTCGCGTCCCAGCACCAGCGCCTGGCCGAGACGGCGGAAGCGGTTGCGGGAGATGTCGCGCTTGAGGTCGGCGAGGAAACGTTTGATCAGGACCTTGAAGCCGGGTTTTGAGAAGCCGGCAACCAGGCCTTTCAGCACGCGGATCGGCTCCTCATGCAGATATTCCGGCAGGTAGACGACCCGCGCCCTGATCTCGTCATGCACGGGATGGCGCTTCTTGTCGGTCGGCCGGCGCATCGAAATCAGCGTCAGGTCGAAGCCGGCCTTTTCCAAGCCGAGCAGCTCCTGGGCGATGAAGGTTTCCGAAAGGCGGGGATAGCCTTTCAGCACGACGAGGATCTTGCGGCGTGGCGGCAAGGCTGTGCCCTATTCCGCGACGAGGGAAAGGTGGCTGGCGCGGCCGTCGATCCATCGCCCGACCGTCTGCGAGATGTGGTCCAGCCCTTCAAGATGCATGTTGCTGCCGCTCTTCGACGGCGGCAGGCGGGAAGGCAGACGTTTCAGAGCCTCGGACATGATGGTGGGATCGGCCGATTGTTCCGGCAGCAGCATATCGACAAGGCCGAGCGCGCTTGCCCGCTGGGCACGAAGCAGCTGTTCCTCGCGCGGCTTGACGCGCGGCACGATGAGGGCCGGTTTGTCGAAGGAAAGGATCTCGCAATAGGTGTTGTAGCCGCCCATGGCGACGACGCCGGTGGCGCCGTCGATCAGCTCTTCCATGTGGTTGTCGAACTCGATCACCTCGATATAGGGGATGGCTTCGCCCTTCTGCACCAGCTTGGCCCGCTCGGCGGCCGGCATATAGGGCCCGAGCACGACAAGCGCTTTCTGCGTCAGCGTCGGATCGGCCTCGTAGGCGTTCATCACGTCGTGCACGAGATCGGAGCCGTCGCCGCCGCCGCCTGTGGTGACCAGGAGGTAATTATCCTTGCGGGCGTTGATCGAGCTCTTGCCCTTGGAGACGCTGCGCTGCAGAAAGCCGACGAAATCCATCTTTCGGCGCAGGCTGGCCGGCACGTCGAGACCCATAAGCGGATCGTAGAAATCAGGCGGACCATAGACCCAGACGCTGTCGTAATATTGGTCGATCTTCTGCATGATGCCGTTCCTCTTCCACTCGGCGTCGAGCAGATGCGGCGCGTCCATGATTTCGCGCAGGCCGAGCACCAGCACGGTGCCGCGGGCCTTGAGATAGGCGAGCGTATCCTCGACCTCGCCCTTCAATCCCATCGGCTCCTTGTCGACGATGAAGATGTCGGGCTGGAAGGTCTCGGCGGTGTGGCGGATGCTCGATTCGCGCATCTTCAGCGTTTCGTGCAGGTCGATATGGCTGGCAAGCGAGGTATATTCGCCGTTGCGCAGCTTGATGACGCTCGGGATCTTCACGAAGTCGACGCGGGCGCGGTAGTCGAAGGCGCCGGCGATCGTCGCGCCCGAAATGATCAGGATGTTGAGGCCGCGATAATCCTCGACCAGCGCATGGGCAATGGCGCGACAGCGCCTGAGATGGCCGAGGCCGAAGGTGTCGTGACTGTACATGAGGATGCGCGCATCTTCTAGACGTCTGGCCATGGGTGTTCCCTCCGGGGTGAACAGCATGCGTTAGTACCCCCACCGTCCGGAGGCCACGTGGCGGGGGCGGTGCCATAAGGCGCCGCCGGGTTTTCTGCTATTTGTAGGGATCTGCCGCATCACGCAAGCCGTCTCCCAGAAAGTTGAACGCCAAAATGACAAGAACAACAGGAATGATCGGATAGAGCAGCCAAGGATAAAAGGCGATAACGCTGACGCTTTTTGCCTCGGTCAGCAGAATGCCCCAGCTGGTGATCGGCGGGCGAAGGCCGAGGCCAAGGAAGGAGAGCGCGGTCTCGCCGAGGATCATGCCGGGGATCGAAATCGTCGCCGAGGCAATCAGATGCGACATGAAGCCCGGCACCAGATGCCGGCCGATGATGCGCGGCGTACTGGCGCCCATCAGCTGTGCCGCCTGGACGTAATCCTCCTCGCGCAGTGCCAGAAGCTTGGAGCGCACGGCTCGCGCCAGTCCCGTCCAGTCGATGATGCCGAGGATGACGGTAATGCCGAAATAGATGACGATCGGGCTCCAGGTCACCGGCATGATGGCGGCCAGCGCCATCCATAGCGGCAGGCTCGGCAGCGATTGCAGCACTTCGATCAGGCGCTGGACGACGAGATCGAAAATGCCGCCGCGATAACCGGCAAGGCCGCCGATGACGATGCCGAGCAGGAAGCTGATCGAAATGCCGATCAGGCCGATCGTCAGCGATATCCGCGCGCCGTAAAGAATGCGCGAGAGAACGTCGCGGCCGAGCCGGTCGGTGCCGAGCAGGAACATCTGCCCGCCGATCGCCGGGCAGACCAGATGATAGTTCGAGGCCGCAAAACCCCAGAATTTATAGGCATCGCCGCGGCAGAAAAAACGGATCGGCTGCACGTCGTTCGGCCGGTCGGTATAGACGCGGTGCAGCGTGTCGAGATCCAGCGTCATGCTGCGGCCATAGACGAAGGGGCCGACGAAATTGCCCTTGTCGAAGAAATGGACGCGCTGCGGTGGCGCATGGATGAAATCGACATTGCGCGTATGCAGGCCGTAGGGCGCCAGGAACTCGACGATCAGAATCATCGCGTAGACGGCGGCGAGAAAGATGCCGGAGATCAAGGCCAGCCTGTGCTGCTTGAACTTCCACCACATCAGCTGTTTCTGCGAAGCGAGATGGATGCGCGATTGCGCCGCCGTCATCGTTTCTGTCGCCAGCGGATCGAAGGGCGCGGTCGAGACGTAATGGGGAAGCGGCGCGCCGGGCGCGGGAAGGGGCGACATTATTTGGTGCTCCTGCCTTGCAGACGGATGCGGGGATCGAGGAAGCCGAGGGCGATGTCGGAGATCAGAACGCCGATGACGTTGAGGAAGGCGAGGAACATCAGGAAGGAGCCGGCGAGATACATGTCCTGGCTTTGCAGCGCCTTGATCAGCATCGGTCCCGTCGTCTCCAGCGACAGCACGATCGCGACGATCTCGGCGCCTGAAATGATCGACGGCAGGATCGAGCCGATATCGGCGACGAAGAAGTTGAGCGCCATGCGCAGCGGATATTTCAACAGCGCCCGCATCGGATGCAGGCCCTTGGCGCGCGCCGTCGTCACATATTGCTTCTGCATCTCGTCGAGCAGGTTGGCGCGCAGCCGCCGGATCATGCCGGCAGTCCCCGCCGTGCCGACGATGATGACGGGAATCCACAGGTGGGAGAGGATCGATCGCGCCTTCTCCCAGCTCATCGGCGCCGAGATATATTGCTGGTCCATCAGATGGCCGATCGAGATGCCGAACCAGATATTGGCGAAATACATCAGGATCAGCGCCAGCATGAAATTCGGAACGGCGATGCCGAGCAGGCCGAGGAAGGTCAGCCCGTAATCGCTCCAGCTATACTGGTGCGTGGCCGAATAGATGCCGATCGGAAAGGCGATCAGCCAGGTGAGCAGGATGGTCGTGAAGGAGACGAGGATCGTCAGCCACAGGCGCTCGCCGACCACGTCGGAAACCGGCATCTGGTATTCGAAGGAATAGCCGAAATCACCGTGCAGCATGCCGCCGACCCAGTAGAAATAGCGCACGATCTCCGGCTTGTCGAAGCCGTATTGCTGGCGCATCTCCTCGATTTCCTGGAGGTTGGCAGTCTCGCCGGAGGCGCGCAGCTCGGCGATCTGGCTCTCGAAGAAGTCGCCCGGCGGCAGCTCGATGATGGTGAAAACCAGCGCCGAAATGACGAAGAGCGTCGGCACCATGGCGGCGATGCGCCAGAGAATGTATCTGAGCACGCCTCAGGCCTCCTTGTACCAGAATGTATCCGGCATGTAGATGCCGAGATAGGAGGTGGGATCGAAGCCGTAGAGGGCTTTCTCCGGCAGGTTCTGCAGCTTGGCGGCGCAAAGGACCGGCTGCAGCGTGCTGTTGATCAGCCCGATCGAGAACACCTGCTGCGTATAGAGCGACAGCATCTTGTGCCAGATCACCTGGCGCTCCTCGAATTTCGCCGTCGAGCCCCACTGGCCGAGCAGGTCGACCAGTTCGGCCGCCTCCGGCAGGTCGGGGGCGGTGCCCTCCTGGCCGGCGGAGAGGTAATGCATGCCCCACAGCGGCCATTGCAACTGATCGTCCAGCGTCGGCGCCAGCCCCGAGGGTGACATGTCGGCGGTGGGAACACCATTGTCGAGGCCGTACCAGATCGACATCATGATCGAACCGCTCATGGCGCGGTTGCGGAAGACGTCGCGCTGCGACGTGCGTGTATAAAGCGCAAGGCCGATATTAGCCCAGTGATCGTGCACCAGCTCCAGCACGTCGGTATCGAGATTGCTCTCGCCGGCGGTCTCGACGGTGATCTCGGCGCGCCGCCCGTCCGGCAGCAGCCTTATGCCGTCATCGCCGCGCTTGGTCAGGCCGATCTCGTCGAGCAGCCGGTTGGCCTCGTCGGCATCGAACTTCACGAAGGCATCGGCATATTCCTGCTTGAACAGCGGGCTGTCGGGCAGGACGGTATCGGCGCTCGGCGTGCCCAAGCCGTAGAAGGCGACCATGTTGATCTCGTGCCGGTCGATCGCCAGCGACAAGGCGCGGCGCAGGCGCACGTCGCGGAAAAGGCCGCGCCATACCTCGTCGGCGCAGTTGAGGTTCGGCAGCAGCGTGATGCGCGAGCCGCGCGCCACCTTCCAGAGATTGACCTTCACCGGGAAGCGCTTCTCAGCTTCTTTCAGAAAGGTGTAGTCGTTGAAGTCGATGCCGGTCGCCTGCAGGTCGGCCTCGCCGGCACCCGCCTTGGCGGCGATGATCGACGAGGAGGAGACGTTGAGGATGAACCGGTCGAGATAGGGAAGCTGCCTGCCGGTCTCGTCGACGCGGTGGAAGAACGGGTTGCGCTCGAAGACGAACTGCTCGGCCGGCAGTGCCGTCGTGTTGCGCCAGGGATCGAGCGTCGGCAGGTTGGGATTCTCAGGCCGGTAGGAGCGGGCCATCTTGATGTGCAGGTCCTGCCATTTCTTGACGCGGTTGGTCTGCATCATCTGTTCCATCTTCGCCTGGTCGGGCTGGAACTTCTTATGGAATTGCTTGAGATAATGCGCCGGCCCGACGATGACGAGCGGGATCGGTCCTGCCAGCGTGGGCAGGAACATCGGGTTGGGTTTTTCCCAAGTGTAGCGCACCGTCAGCGGATCGAGCACCTCGAAACGCGGCAGGCTGCCGTGCGGGCGAAGCTCCAGCGCGCCGCCGCCAGGTGTCAGCTTGTCGTTCAGGATCACGTCTTCCCACCAGTAGCGGAAGTCGTCAGCCGTGAACGGCTCTCCATCGGACCATTTATGGCCTTCGCGCAGCCTGAAGGTGAAGACCGTGTCGTCTTCCGAGCTGAAATCGGCGAGGATATCCGGCTGGAACTGCAGGTGCTTGTTGTAGCCGATCAGCCGGGCATAGCCGTAGATCGTCATGAAGCGGATGTCGCGCTGGCTGCCGATGATGGTGCGCACCGTGCCGCCGTAGCTGCCGGGGGCAAGCCCCATCTCCTTCAGGTTGACGATGCGCGGGCGGGCGGGAATGCGCTCGGCCATCGGGGGCAGGCTGCCCGATGCCAGCCGCTCCTTGAGAAACTCAGGCTCGCCGGCCGGCTCCGCCCGAAGCACTGCAGGGGCGATTGCAGCGCCGACAAGGCCGCCCAGAAAGGTGCGACGCGTCACCATCCTCGCAACTCCTTGGCATCGGCGCCTTTGCGGGCGCGCACCAGATGGCCGTCGCCGAGATCGGCATAGGCAAGCTCGGCCGCGTCGTCATGCTCGGCGGTGAAGGTCACACCCCAGTTTTGCTTGTCTGCCGCGCCGTTTTCCCGGAGCGCCTTGAAATCGAGCGGCCGATCGAGATCGGGGAAGGGGACGGCGGCGAGCAGCGATTTCGTATAGGGGTGCACCGGATCGCGCAGGATGATCTCACGCGGCGCGATCTCGACGATACGGCCCTTGCACATCACGGCGATGCGGTCGGCCATGTAGTCGACGACGGCGAGATTGTGCGAGATGAACAGATATGTCAGCCCCAGTTCCTTCTGCAGGTCCTTCAACAGGTTGAGGATCTGCGCCTGGACGGAGACGTCGAGGGCCGAGACCGGCTCGTCGAGGATGATGAGCTTCGGGCCGAGGGCAAGCGCGCGGGCAATGCCGATGCGCTGACGCTGGCCGCCGGAAAAACTGTGCGGGTAACGGCTGAGGTAACGCTTGTCGAGGCCGATCGCCGCCATCAGCCCTTCGACCTTGCGCTTGTGCTCGTCACTGTCGCCGCGGTCGTGAATCTCCAGCGGTTCGCTGAGGATGTTGCGCACCGTCATGCGCGGCGAGAGCGAGGAGACCGGATCCTGGAACACCATCTGGATCTTGGTGCGCATGTCCTGCAATGCCTCGCCGCGTACCGAAAGCACGTCGATCACGTCCTTGCCGTCGTTGAACACCACCGAGCCGCTGTCAGGTGTGATGGCGCGCATCAGGATCTTGCTGAGCGTCGTCTTGCCGCAACCGGATTCGCCGACAAGGCCAAGGCATTCGCCGCGCCGGATGTCGAAGCTGACGTCGTCGACGGCGTGCACAACGGCGGCTTCGTGCTTGCCGAGAAAACTGCGCTTGCGCGTCTTATAAGTTTTCGAGAGGTTGGCGACCGAAAGCAGCGTGCCCGGCGCCTCCGCCTGCAACGGCTTCTTCTTGCCGACGAGGGTCTCGAGATTGACCGGCACGTCGCGCAGCGCCTTCAGCCGCTCGCCGGGCTTCATGTCGAAATGCGGAACGGCGGCCATCAGCGCCTTCAGATAGGCATGCTGCGGATTGCGGAAGATCGCTTCGACCGGCCCGGCTTCCATGATCTCGCCGTGATAGATGACGACCACCTCGTCTGCCATGTTGGCGACGATGCCGAGATCGTGGGTGATAAGCAGCATCGCCATGCCGAGCTTGGCCTGCAGTTCGCGCAGCAATTCGAGGATCTGCGCCTGGATCGTCACGTCGAGCGCCGTCGTCGGCTCGTCGGCAATCAACAGCGCCGGCTTGCAGATCAGCGCCATGGCGATCATTGCGCGCTGGCGCATGCCGCCGGACAGTTCGAACGGATACATGTCGTAGGTGCGGTGCGGATTGGTGAAGCCGACGAGGCCGAGCATTTCCTCGGTCTTCTCACGCGCTTCCTGCTTGTCGATCTCGGTATGGATCAAAAGCACTTCGCTGATCTGGTTTCCGACCGTATGCAGCGGCGAAAGCGAGGTCATCGGCTCCTGGAAGATCGTCGCCATGCGCCGGCCGCGCAGGTCGCGCATTTCCTCACTGTCGCGCGAGAGCGACAGGATATCGGTCGTGCTGCCGTCGAGCGGATCGGTGAAAAGAATGCTGCCGGAGGCCTTGGCCGGGTTGGGCAGGATGCCCATCACAGACTGGCTGATCACCGACTTGCCGGAGCCGGATTCGCCGACGAGAGCGGTAACCTTGCCCGGGAGGATGCGAAGATTGGCTTCCTTTACGACACGCAGCCGGTCGCCGAAAACCGAGAAGGAGACGTCGAGATTTTCAATACGCAACAAATCGGCTGCAGACGCCATACCAATGAAATTCCCCAGTCTTCTATGTTCCCGTTAAGGCACACTATCGTACCGCAAACGGGGTGTCTAGTTGATGACAATCAAGGGAAAACCGCCACATCTCGCCGAAGTTCCCCAGGCGAGAGGCGCAGATTCATAGCAGGCCTTAAAGGCTTTACTGGATGAACTTCTCCACGGTTGTGCGCTCGACGTGTTTCTTCGCGTCGCGGTGCAGGAGAATAACTTGCTCGGCCTCGGACAGCCCGTTCTGCACCGCCTCGCGGAAGCCATCGTCGACGTTGATCTCGGGGGCCGGCGCCCGTGGCTGCAGCACCGTCACCTTCTGGCGGATGCCGCGCAGCTTCTCTTCGCCGAGCGTCGTCCATTCGCCGCCGCAATAACCGGCAAAAGCCTGGCTCGCGACGACCTCACGGCCATATTTCTTGGTCAGGATCTGCAGCCGCTGCACCTCATTGACGGCCGAGCCGAAGGCGGAGAAGGTCAGCCGGTCTTTCAGGCCGACATTGCCGAACATGACGTTGCCAACATGCAGGCCGATGCCGTAGCCGACCTTGCTGAGGCCCTTCGCCTCGCGGTCCTTGTTGAGCTCGGCGACCCGCGCCTGCGCCTGATGGACGGCGGAAAGCGCTGCCTCGCAGGCGATTTTCGACGGGTCCTTGTGGCGCCCGCAGGGATAGACGGCGAGGAAGCCGTCGCCGAGGAAGCTTAAGATCTCGCCGCCGTTGCGATTGAAGGGCGCGGCGATCGCGTCGAAGAACTGGTTCAGCGTGTCGATGTAGGCCTGGCGGCCTTCCTTTTCGGCATACATCGTGGACTCGCGCATGTCGCCCATGACGAGCGCGGCACGGATCGTCTCGCCGTCGCCGCGGCGGATCTGGCCGTTCAGCACCCGTTTGCCGGCATCGCCACCGAGATAGGTGGTGAGCATGTTGTTGGCGAGCTTGCCGAGCACGGCCATCTTGGCGGCGACCGCCAGATGGTTCTGCATCCGGAGAAGCGCGTCGATCATGTCGTCGGAAAAGCCGTTATGATGGTCGGTCGACCAGGAGCCCATCATGCCCTGTACCGAGCCGTCGCCGAAGGGCTGCACGAAGGCGAGGTAATCGGTGATGGCGTCCTTGCGCAGGTCCTCGAAGATCGGAAATTCGGCCGGCCCTTCCTGCATCAGCCGGCGGCGGATGTGCTGCAGGTTGTTGTCGAGCAGGTAATAATAGGGGCTCTGCAGAAAACGGTCCGGCTTCTGGCCGGCCGGCATGCGGAAGCCCTCGATGGTGACGCCGCTGGCGCGCCGCCAGGTAAAGCTCAGCGCGTCATAAAGCGGATGCAGCATCGAAAAGGTCAGATGCACGCGCGCGATCGGCAGGCCGGCCGCCGCGATCCTTTCGCAGAAACCGCGCACGATGTTTTCAAGCTCGTCTCCGGCCAGCGAAGAGTTCGTCAGCCATTCAGCGACCCGGTCCAACAGGATGGAGGACACGCTGGATTCGATCGTGCTCATTCTCGGTATGATCCTCATAAGGCACGCCATCCCCAAGAGCCAAAAATCCCTCGGCCGGCACATTTTTATGCGCAGGTCACAAGGAAATCAGGATGTACGAGCGGTATTATTTGTCAACGATCTGCCGAAAGCCCGACAGCGGCACCCCTCTGCGCCCCTAGGAGACCGAACGGGCAGTCCTTTCACGGCAGTTTATTGTTGAAAGGCAAAATAGGGATGCTGCAAATGCGAAACAATGGGAGCGTAATTTTTTTGTGCGCTCAAGTTGCAACAAAGGATTGTGCCGGGGCATTTTGGCCACACCCGGGTAAGGAGCTTTGAGCAGCTCAGGACCCCTCCCCACAAGGGAGGGGCTTAGCTTGCCGCGTCGTCCTACTCAAAATTATCGCCGAGAACGCTTTGGCTGAAAGAGGGCAGGCCGGCGCCGCAGGTTGGCCCTCCCCCTTGTGGGGAGGGTTGGGGAGGGGTCTTGGTCGCCAACCGACGCTATTGCCGCCGGGGAGAAGAGGGCCCCGGGTTTAATTCACCGCGATCATGCATTAGATCAGCTTCCTCTTCCCCGTTCCGAAAGATCCCGCCTTGGCCATCTCCACCTTCGACACGCTTTTGCAGAAGATCGAAACCCGCAACGCCCGTGCCGGCGTCATCGGGCTCGGTTATGTCGGCCTGCCGCTGGCAATCGCGGTGGCGCGCAGCGGCTTTGCGGTCACCGGCTTCGACATCGATCCCTCCAAGATGGTGGCGCTCGATGCCCGCCGCTCTTACATCGATGCCGTCACCAATGAGGCGCTGTCGGCCCAGATCGAGGCCGGGCGCTTCCAGGCGACCACCGATTTTGCCGGTCTTGCCGAGTGCGACGTCATCATCATCTGCGTGCCGACGCCGCTCACCAAACATCGCGATCCCGATCTCTCCTTCGTCGAGGCGACGTCGCGCTCGATCGCGCAACATGTGCGGCCCGGCCAGCTCGTCGTGCTGGAATCGACCACTTATCCCGGCACCACCGACGATATCGTCAAGGTCATCCTCGAAGGCACGGGACTGAAATCCGGCGCGGATTTCTTCGTCGGCTTCTCGCCGGAGCGCGAGGATCCCGGCAATCAGCATTATCACACCGCCACCATCCCGAAGGTCGTCGCCGGAGACGGGCCCGAGGCGCTGTCGTTGATGACGGCCTTTTACGGCGCGGCGGTCTCGACGGTCGTTCCGGTCTCCTCGAATGCGACGGCCGAGGCGGTGAAGCTCACCGAAAACATCTTCCGCTCGGTCAACATCGCCCTCGTCAACGAGCTGAAGACCGTCTATGCGGCGATGGGCATCGACGTCTGGGAAGTGATCGATGCGGCCAAGACCAAGCCCTTCGGCTACATGCCCTTCTATCCCGGCCCCGGCCTTGGCGGCCACTGCATCCCGATCGACCCCTTCTACCTCACCTGGAAATCGCGCGAGTACGAGCTGCCCACCCGCTTCATCGAGCTGGCCGGCGAGATCAATTCGGCGATGCCGCGTTACGTCGTCGGCAAGCTTGCCGAAGCCCTCGATATCCGCGCCGGCAAGGCGCTGAGCCGCAGCAAGGTGCTGGTGATCGGGCTCGCCTACAAGAAGAACGTCGCCGACATAAGAGAGAGCCCGTCGCTGCGGCTGATCGAGATCATCGAGGAACGCGGCGGACGGGCCGATTATCACGACCCCTTCGTCGCCGAGATCCCGCCGACACGTGAATACCAGGCGCTGAAGGGCCGCCGATCGGTGGCGCTGACGCCTGATACTATCGCCGGCTACGATGCGGTGCTGGTCGCCACCGACCATGACAGCGTCGATTATGCGACGCTGGCAAAAAGTACCGCGCTGATCATCGACACCCGCAACGTCTTCCACCGGCTCGGCCTTTCCGCCGATCACGTCATCAAGGCATAAAATCGGCGCGACGGCACAAGCCGAGTCGACCCGCTATGATGACGGCGTCGCCTCAAAATGGCGGCTTTTGCTTCTTCGGTGGGCGTTTTAAATGACGCTCGGCGCTGCAGAAAGCGACTTGCCGGTCATCCGGCTGGCAGCCACCGCGTAACCGCCTGACGCGCCGTCGATGAAATGCATGTGGTCGCGCGAAATCGGCGTCGGCACGAAGCAGGTCATCAGCGCCGAGGCCTGCCGATGCAGGCCGTAGCGGGCAATACCCTTGGCGCGTGCCGCTTCCAGCAGCGTCTCGATCCGTTTCAGATGTTCGGCGTCGACGTCCACCGTCATTTTCAGCCCGTCGTCGAATTTGCGGAAATCGGAATTGCCGGCGACGTCGCGCTTGTAGCGGCGTGCGTCGAAGCGGCCGAGCGGAATGCCGAGCCGATAGCAGACCACGGTGATGGCGAGCTGCAGGAAGATGATCAGCTTCTGGCGCAAGCGCCGGCCGGCGGGGGCTGTCGCCTTGGCCTCGCGATTGATGCCGTGCAGCGAGAAGGCAAGCTCCGGGCCATCGGCCGGCACCGGATGGCTGCCGCGGTTCTGTTCGCTGGTGATGGCGACGATGCCGTTGACGAGGTCGCGGAATTCTTCGCCCGGCCGGCCTTCGCCTGGAACCGCGATGATCGAGACGATCTCGCCGTTCTGCGCATCAATCGGGCTCCAGCGGCAGGAAAGGCCGGTCAGATCCGGGCGTGTTCCGGCCGCCGCGCGCCCGACCGCGTAATGGCCGAGCTTCATCTGTCTCTCCGCCCAACTGGTGCCGCCGCCCCAGAACATCGCATAGGTGACATGCGGGCTTGCCGAGTAGCGCGCGACGCGCACGTCAAGGCCCTCGGCGCGGGTGTCGGCGACCGGAACGATGGCGACGCGCAGCATCAGGCCGAGA
Source organism: Rhizobium sp. C104 (assembly GCF_022354505.1). Classification (NCBI taxonomy): domain Bacteria; kingdom Pseudomonadati; phylum Pseudomonadota; class Alphaproteobacteria; order Hyphomicrobiales; family Rhizobiaceae; genus Rhizobium; species Rhizobium sp. C104. The sequence continues at coordinate 508,901 of NZ_CP092350.1, forward strand.
TCCTCCTCGACCCAGATCTGCACGGCGGCAAGGGCATCGCGTGCCGCCTGCTCCAGCGAGCCCGGAAGCGCGATCAGCGCGCCGTCGCCGCCGAAGACGAAGGGATAATCGCCCTTGCCGACGGCATTCAACACAGCCGAAATGACGCTGGCGCCGGCCATGTTGACGTCCTTGTAGCGGCCGCTGGCGATTGCCTGCGTCGAGCCGACGATATCGGCAAGCGCCAGCACCCACCCATCCGGCAGCGGCCGGTAGTTTGCGGCATCGGTCACGCCCTCGAAGGCGCTGAACAGCGGCACGGCGGCAAAGAATTCTTCGTCGGTCACGGTTTCCATGTCATCCAGCTTAGCACAGACCCATGTTGCAACTGCAACGCCATTTCCCATTTACGGCAATCGACTTGGCAAGGTTTCATGTGTTAGCACGCGCTCACGATATTTCATGACGGATATGGATTAGATGAGCCGCCTCGACAGCTTCATTCGCCGGTTGACGGCCCAACGCGACATTTTGAACGCGATCATCGATCTGGTCGGCGAAATCGAAGGCCCGGTGCTGGAATTCGGCCTCGGCAACGGCCGCACCTACGATCACCTGCGCGAAAATTTCCCCGGCCGACGCATCGTCGCGTTCGACTGGGAAGTCCGCTCCTATTCGGCCTCGACGCCAGCGGCGGAAGACATGGTGACCGGCAATATCCGCGAGTCCGGCCAGGCCTTCCTCGGCATCGGCGCGGCGCTCGCCCACGCCGATATCGGCACCGGCCATGACGAGATCGATGCGGTGACGCTGACCTGGCTGCCGCAGCTGATGGCCGGCGTGCTCACCCCCAACGGCATCGCCGTCAGCGGCCTGCCGCTGGAGCATGCCGAGCTTGTGGCGCTGCCGCTGCCGGAGGGGATCAAGGACGGGCGGTATTTTCTGTATCGGAGGAGGTAAGCGATTAGGTGGCAGTCATTATCTGATCGCTCTAGCATTTTCCGATCGGCGCTCGCGATGATGCGCTCTAATCTCCACTCGATGCGGGATGTGACGAAAATGCCTCAGCATTCAAGTCTTGCAGGGCGGGCCGGCATCAGGCTTCTTTTTGAACGCGCTCTTGAGCGCATCCAGGACGACACGAATAGACGGAACGTCCTTGATCTCCGAGTGCACGACCAGCCACAGCTCCCTTACGAGAGCATGTCCGCCCTCGATGCGCTGGAGATCTGCGGGGACTGCGAAATCGGGCAGCATGACGACACCCCCGTCAAGCCTTGCGGCCGCGACCTGAAACTCCAGAACGGATGATCGCAACGCAATTTGGCGACCGGCGGCCACTTCCTTGAGACGCAGCTGCTGCGGCGAGGAATTCATCGCTTCATCGTAGCCGATAAACGTCCATTCGGATGGCGCAACGGTTTCGAGGTAACGCTTCGAAGCGAAGAGGTCGAACGTCAAGCTCCTGGAGCTTGGTGATCGAATAGTCGCCATCTTCCGGTCTTGACAGTCGTACCGCGATGTCTGTCTCGCGCCTGTTCAACGACGTAAACCGCTTCTCCCCAACAAGCGTAATCTGCACACCCGGATGATCTCGCCGGATGGCCACGATCGGTTTTGCCAGAAGCGCGCTCGAAAGAGCGGGAGGGGCGCTGATCCTCACATGGCCGCGCACTTCCGTCGCGCTGCTGCGCCCAATCTGCTCGACCGCGGCTGTCTGCAAGGCGATGACAGCGGCATGCCTGGCAACCTTCTCGCCTTCCGGAGTGAGAAGGACGCGACGCCCGCGGCGGTCGATGAGCTTGCGTTCCAGCGTTGCTTCAAGCGATGAGACGCGCCGGCTTATGGTTGCGTGTTCGACGCCGAGCTGCTTTGCCGCGCCGAGAAAGGTTCCTGACTGCGCCAGCGCCAGAAAATGCCGCAAATCGTCCCAATCGAGGTGTGTGAATTTGTTCCCATTCATTGTGCAGCAATAGGGAATTTTCACCCGCTTGGCCAGCCGCTAGCCTGTGCGCATCATGGAGATCCAACGATGACAGATCAGATCGTAATGTTGAACGCCCCAGGCGACGTCACTCGGTTTCAGGTACAGGATCACCGCTCCGCTGCTCCCGGCCGGGGCGAGATAAAAATTCGTCATGAAGCGATCGGGACCAACTTCCTGGACATCTATCATCGGAAGGGCATCTATTCGATGCCCTCTTATCCGGCCGTGATCGGTGCTGAGGCTGCGGGTGTCGTGGCAGCGGTCGGCCCAGACGTGACCGACTTGAAAGAGGGCGACCGGGTGGCGTATGCCGGGCCGCCGGTCGGAGCCTATTGCACGACAAGGACCATTGCCGCTGAAAGAGTGATCAGGCTTCCCGACTCGGTTTCGGCGAAAACGGCTGCGAGTTCGCTGCTCAAAGGCATGACGGCCTACATGCTGCTGAAGAAGACGTGCGATGTTCGGGACGGAAGTCGTATTCTGATCCACGCGGCCGCAGGTGGGCTTGGGGGCATCCTCGTTCGTTGGGCCAAGTCGCTCAATGCCACGGTGATTGGCACCGTCAGCACGCCCGAAAAGGCGGTGCTCGCCAAGTCCTTCGGCGCGGATCATCTCATCGTCGGGCGAGGGGCCGATATCGTCGCGGAAGTCCAGCGGCTTACGAATGGCAATGGCGTTGACGTCGCCATTGACGGAATTGGCGGCGATATGCTGGTCAACAGTCTTCGTTCGGTCCGAGCCTTCGGGATGGCTGTGACCATCGGGCAAGCCGCCGGTCCGGTTCCTCCGGTTCCGGTCGAGGAGCTTCGGCCGGGCAAGTCGCTCTCTCACCCTAGCATCATGGCCTGGTGCGCCGATGTCGAAAGATACCGCGAGGCGGCGCAGGCGGCAGTTCAGGCCATGGAAGCAGGGATCGTCTGCCAGATCGCGGCCGAGTTCAGCTTGGCAGATGTTGCAAGAGCGCATATGGAAATGGAGTCGGGGCGGGCCGCAGGCAGCATTTTGCTAATACCTTAGAGCATGGCGCGCAGAGGATGGCTCCGAAGCCGTCTCTACGGCAGAAACAGCACGTTATACTGATCGAATTCCCCCGGCAGATCCCGCACCTTCATCTCCTCCTCGCGGTCCTCGAAGAGGACGAGGCAGTCCTCGTAGTAGCCGGCGAGCATGGAGATGAAGGCTCTTGTTCCTTCGGCTCCGTAGAAGAGCGGGGTGAATTCCATATGGAGCGGCACGCGGCGGCTAAGCAGGGGCTGCATAGAGCGGCAGGCGATCGGCTCGTAGCCTTCGATATCCATCCAGACGAGGCCGATTGCTCCAGGGTCGATCGACAGGCCGGCGAGGATTTCGGACACCGGCTTCACCGGCACACTAATCTTCCTGTCGGTCGGGCTCTGGCGGATGGCGCTGCTCTTGCCGTGATTGTTGCGGTTGAGGAAGAAGTCGATCTCGCCTTCGCTCTCGCCGGCGGCGCAATTGACGAGATGGACCTTTTGCGTCAGCCGGTTCTGGCGGATGTTGAGTTCAAGCAGCGGGAAATTGCGCGGGTCGGGCTCGATGCTGACGATCCGGGCGTAGGTACCGCTCAAGGCGAAATAGACGGTCTGGGTGCCGATATTGCCGCCGATCTCGAGCAGCGTCGCATCCTTTGTGAGGAGACCGCGCTCGCGCAGGATGACGATCAGCCGGTCGACCGCGTCGCGCTCGAAATGACCCTTCCGAAAGACCTTGCGGCCGATATAATCCGAAGGCGAAAAGGTCATCAGATGATCGCCGGCGTCGACTGTCATCCAGACGACGCGCGGGCCGATATTTTCGATCAGCAGGCGGCGGCCGAAACGGGTGTCGAAGAAGTGCGAAGCCGCGGCGTTGCGCGCCTTGCGCAGGCGGCGGCTCCAATATTTGGCGGTGAGCCAGGGCTTGCCGGGCATCAGTCTTTTCCTTCGAGCGGTTCTGCCGCTTTCTCTCTCGGAATGACATAGACTTTCAAGGGCAGGGCGCGGCCGCGCACGCTGATTTCACGGCTTTCGATGCCCGAAAGATCGGCGCCGGAGAGGCTCGCCACCGGTTCGGAGATGACGATCGCCGCTTCGAATTCCTTGGCGGCACTTTCCAGCCGGCTCGCGACGTTCACGGTATCGCCGATCGCCGTCATGCTGCGCACCCGGCCATAGCCCATCGTGCCGACGACGGCCGGGCCGGTGTGGATGCCGACAGCGATGCGCAGCGGCAGCGCCAGTTCCTCGGCCAGTTCGGCGGCGAGCTTCTCGATCTCGGCGACGATCGCGGCAGCCGCCTTGAGCGCCTGGCGGCAGGCTTCCTCAGGCGCGGTGTTGAGGCCAAAAAGCGCCATGGCGCCGTCGCCGATGAACTTGTCGAGCCGCCCGCCCGCCTGCTCCACCGCCTTGCCGATGATGGCGAAATAGCGGTTCAACAGGAAGACGACGTCGAAGGGCAGGCGCGTTTCGGTCAGCGTGGTGAAATGGCGGATGTCAACGAAGAGCACGGCGATCTCACGTTCGCGCCCCGGGCTGGTCTCCTGACTGTTGGCGGGAAGGGCGGCTTCGAGCGCCGGCACGAGCAGCGGCGCGACCGCGACATCGCGGTTCGGGCGAAGCTGGCAGGCAAGCCGCACGTCCGGGCCGGCATTGATGCGCCTCAGCGTCGTCTGTTCCATCTTGTCGGGGACCGGCAGGTGCTCGCAGTCGCCGAGGATCTGCACCCGGCAGGTGGAACACTGGCCCTTGCCGCCGCAGACGGAATAATGCGGCAGGCCGCCGAGCCGGCTTGCCTCCAGCACCGAGAACCCGCGCGGCACACGGATCACCTCGCCGCCCGGATAATGCACGGCCACCTGGTCGAGGGCCTCCTTCAGCCTGCGCCGGGCGCGGGCTGCGACGACGATCAGCAGCGCGGCTGAGAAAGCGCCGTAAAGCCCGGCGCGGATCGTCGAGACCTGGCGGAGAACCTCCGGGGTCGAGGCGTAACGGGCGTTGACCGTTGCCTTATAGGGGCTGTTTGCGACCGCCTGCTGATAGGAGGGGTCGGCCAGCGTGCGGCCCATTTCGACGAAACCGAGCAGCGAGAGCACCGGCACGAGGATTGCCAGCGCCAGCAGCAGCGGCGCCAGGCCGGGGTACCAAGGGCGGTAGCGCAGCCAGAAATGCAGGCCGATGCAGCCATGGATCCACACGGCGAGGAGGCCGACTGCCTGCCGCAGGCCGTTGGCCGGAGCCCGGATCCACAACGAGCCGACGACCGTCTCGTAGTCGTCGATATAGCCGTAGAGTTCGTGGGCGATGCGCGTGCCGATGACATGATCGATGAGAAGCAGCGGGATCAGCAGACCGAGCACGATCTGCGCCATCTCGCCCTTTGGCATGACGAGGCTGCGGCGCGTATAGATGGCGCGCAGCACCAGCGCTATATGGATCAGAACCGCCGAATAGAAGATGGTCGTGCCGACAGGGTTGCGCCAGATCGCCATGAACAGGCGGGCGGCCTTATCGGCGGCGGAGACGGAAATCAGGCCGATCGCATGGTTCGACAGGTGCAGCAGGACGAAGATGAAAATGACCAGGCCGGAACCGAGCCTCGCCCTTCTGATCGTACGCTCCGAAAAAATCCCTGTGGCCGAGACCGTCGTCATTCATTCCCGTTCTTGTCGATGCAACCGCAGGCTCATAGAGAGTGAGAAAGAGGCGGAATTGCTTCCATCGCGATCACATTCCATATGCTTATGCGCAAGTTTTAGGGAAATGGACAATAGCGGAGTTTCGCCACCGGGCATGCCGGCCGGAAACACGGTGTCTTCATATGAGGGTTGTGCATGCGGGTGGCTTTTTACGCGCCGATGAAATCGCCGAACCATCCGGTGCCGTCGGGCGACCGGCTGATGGCGCGGCTGTTGATCCGGGCGCTTGAAATGGCCGGGCACGAGGTCGAGGTCGTCTCCGAATTCCGCACCCATGCCGCGACACCGGAAGCGGCAGCCGACCTCGAACCGGCGATCGGTGCCGAACTGCAGCGGCTGCGGCAAAAATGGACATCCACGCCGCGACCCGAACTCTGGTTCTGCTATCACCCCTATTACAAATCGCCCGACCCGTTCGGACCGGTGATCTCCGCCGAATTCGCCATCCCCTATGTCACAGCCGAAGCCTCCTATGCGGCGAAACGCGATAGCACCGGCTGGGCAGGCGTGCAGAAACGCGTGGGCGAGGCGATCCTGCAGGCGGCCGTCAGTATCAGCTTCACCGAACGCGACCAGGCGGGCCTTTCGGCCGCCTTTCCGCAGGCGCGGCTTGCCGGCCTGAAACCCTTCATCGACACAGTGCTGTTCGAGAGGGTGTCGCCGGCCCCCGATCCGCTGCGGCTGATGACGGTGGCGATGATGCGGGCCGGCGACAAGATGGCAAGTTATGCCATGCTGGCAAAAGCGTTGCGGCTGATCGAAGACCGGCCCTGGACGCTTGCCGTCATCGGCGATGGCCCGATGCGGCACGAGGTGGAGGCGCTGTTTTCCGCCTTTCCCGCCGGCCGCATCGAATGGCTGGGCGAGCGGGATGCGGCCGAAATCGCCGGTCTGCTCGGGCGCGGCGGCATCTATGTCTGGCCGGGCTGCGGCGAGGCTTACGGCCTTGCCTATCTGGAAGCCCAGGCCGCCGGCCTGCCCGTCGTCGCGCAGGAGACGGCGGGGGTGCCCGCCGTGGTCGAAGCGGGGGTGACCGGCCTGCTGACGCCGGATGGTGATGTCGCCGCCTATGCCGCGGCCGTGGCTGCCCTGCTGGACGATGGGGAGAGGCGCGACGCCATGGGCCAGGCGGCGCGCCGCTTCGTGCTCGGCCAGCGCTCGCTGGCGATGGCGGCCGAGCGGCTGGACGGAATTTTGCGAGCCAATGCGGCAACAGGAGTAAGGCGATGACCGACATGACGAGCTGGGAGCCGCTGCGCCGTGAGCTCGACCGCTGGCAGGCCGCCGGCCGTGTGGCCCGCTTGTGGCTGCGCGACGACGATGCGATCGAGCCGACGCCTGATCTGGAGAGGCTGCTGGCGTTAACCGGCGAAAGCAAGGTGCCCCCGACGCTGGCCGTCATTCCTGGCCTGACGGGCGAGCCATTGGCGGCGCGGCTGGCGGCAGAGGCCGGCGTGACGGTTGCCGTGCATGGCTGGTCGCATAGCAACCATGCGGGGCCGGAGCGGAAGAAGCAGGAGCTTGGCAGTGACCGGCCGGCGGAGATTGTGCTCGGCGAGCTGGGTGACGGGTTCCGGCTGCTGCAGCGGCTCCATCCGGCCCGTTTCCTGCCGGTGCTGGTGCCGCCCTGGAACCGGATCGACGCCACCCTCATCCCGGCGCTGCCGGATCTCGGCTTCGCAGCGCTTTCGGTCTATGGGCGGGCAAGGCAGGGCGGGCCGATACCGCTTCTCAACACCCATGTCGACATCATCGACTGGCACGGCACCCGCGGCGGACGGAGCGAGGCGGAGCTGGTGGCCGAGTTGGTGGCGGAATTGCGCGACCGGTTTGCCGGCAGCGACGAACCGATCGGCGTGCTCACCCACCATCTGGTGCACGACGCCGCCGCCTGGGATTTCCTGTCGGCCTTGTTTGCCGCAACGGGACGGCATCCCGCCGTCCACTGGTCGGCGGCATCGGCACTTCTCAAGCCGTGAGGCTTGCCGGTCGATGGCCGATCAGTTGGCCGATCACCTGGAGTGAACGCGCCCGAGAAAATCTCGCATCAGTGCGGTGACTTCATCGAGATGCGTCTCGAGCAGCCAGTGTCCGCCGCCGAGCAGATGCAGTTCCGCATCCGGCAGATCGTGGAGATAGGCGCGCGCCGATTGTTCCGGCATGTAGTGGTCGTTGGGACCCCAGACGATCAAGGCCGGAGGCCGGTTTTCCCTGAGGTATGTCCGATGCTGCGGAAACCACGCCCGGTTCTCTTTCAGCCCGGCGATCAGGTCGATGGCGATTTCCTTGCGCCGCGGCGTCATCAGCGACCAGTGCAGCGTCCAGAGATCCGGCGGGATGGCGGCGGCCAGAGGCGGCGGCAGGTCGTTGAGGAATTCCTCCTTGAAGGTCTCCTTGCTGATCGCCTCGGCCAGCACCTTCCTCATCTCCGATCGCGGCAGCGACCACGTCGCCTCGATATCCGCATATTTCGGCCCGAGCGCATCCTCGTAGGGAATATCGCCGTTCTGGATGATCAGCGCCACGATGCGCCTGGGATCTTTGATGGCCAGTCGCGCACCGATGGGCGAGCCGAAATCGTGGAGGTAAAGGGCGAAGCGGTCGATCTCCAGCACGTCGACGAAAGCTTCCAGCCAGGCGGCGTAGCCATCGAAGCTGTAGTCGAAATCGTCGGGCGTGCCGCTATAGCCGGCACCGGGGAAGTCCGGCGCAATCAACCGCCAGCGGTCAGCCAGGCGCGGCATGAGATTGCGGAATTCATAGGAGGAGCAGGGATATCCATGCGGCAGCAGCAAGACCGGAGCATCGTGCCGCCCGGCTTCGCGATAAAACGTCTCGACGCCGGCAACGGTGATCCGGCGATGCCGGACGAGGTGCCCCGCGCTTTCGACGTCGCCGCTCACTTGCGGTCTTCCTCGAACTGCTCGGCACCCTCGACCGGCCGCAGCCACGCTTCCCGGCGCTTGGTCCAGAGTTCGTAGCGCGGCACGAGCGGCGTCGGCGCCTCGGACAGGATGCCAAGCTTGATTTCCGCCTCCTTGGCATCGACGGAAAACACCCGCGAGCCACAGCCTGTGCAGAAATGCCGGCCTTGGAACGCGCCGGTTTCCCCTGCATGTTCGAATTGGCCGGCGGGCCACATTGCGTAGAACGTGAAGGCCGAACCACTTTCCTTCCTGCAGTCCATGCAATGACAGATCCCAACGCGAATGGGTTGACCGCGAACAGAGATGTGCACCTGCCCGCAGAGGCATTGTCCGGAAAATACGGTCATGGCTGATACCCGGTTAGTCGTCTTGCGATGCCGGGAAAACGGTCCGGCTCGGGATCGGTTCCCCAGCAGGCTCAAGTGCGGCCGGCTGCAGCCGGCGAAAACGGCCTGCAGCCTCTCAGATCACCACGGTCTGGTTGTCGCGGGCGGCAAAGGATTCGGGGAAGGCGACCTGGGCCTGCGCTTCCATCTGTGTCAGCTGTTCGTCAGTGCGCGAGGGGGCATGGTGGAAGAGCGCGAAGCGTTTGGCGCCGGCGATCTTTGCCAGCTCGGTGCCGTGCTGCCAGGTCGAATGGCCGAAGCCCTTGAAACGCTGCATCTCGTCTTCATTGTAGGTGCAGTCGTAGACGACGAGATCGGCGTCCCGCATCATCTCCAGCGAGATGGGGTCGTAACTGCCGGGAATATGCTCGATATCGTAAATCAGAGCGACCGAACGGCCCTGCCATTCGATTCTGTAGCCGATGGCGCCGCCCGGATGGTTGAGCATGAAGGTCTTGATCTCGATGCCTTCGTGAGGCGTCAGCGCCTGGCCGGGATGGAAGTCGCGGAAGTTCATCGTCGCCTGACAGATATCGGTCTTCACAGGAAACCAGGGCGGGCTGATGAACTGCTCGACCATCTCACGCGTGCTCATCTTGCCGTCGAGATGGCCGGACCAGATGTTGACGTTGATCGAGGGATAATAGATCGCCTTGAAAAAGGGCAGGCCGATGATGTGGTCGTAGTGGCAGTGGCTGAAGAACAGGTCGACATTGCTGACGCCGTCGGCGAGCAACGACAGCCCCGCCTCGCGCAGGCCGGAGCCGGCGTCGAAGATCATCCTGTGTTCTCCGCAGCGAATTTCGATGCAGGAAGTGTTACCGCCGTAGCGGTCGAATTCGGGGCCCGAAACGGGAATACTGCCGCGGACGCCCCAAAATTTTACCTGAAACAGTTCTGTCGTCATCGTTCTTCAAACCGGCCTTCCCGCACCGCCATCGTAAACATAGTTTATCCCGATGCGAAGCAGCAGAATTCCACGGGTTTGCCTGTGTCCCCTTTCATTCTCCTAACCGCTAGCGGAAGAAGAAGTAGATTTTCCTAAGCAATCGGCTTTCGCCTCGGAAAGCAACCCAGTATGGTTGGTTTTCGGTAAACGTGCTGTTGGGGCGGGGGCATTTTCCCGTAGGTCATGCCTATTAGATGGTTGCGCGCGATCGAAAAAACAATTGCCGCTCATCCGACCCTTATTCCGCTGTCACCCGCTTGCGCCAAAACTCTCTAGGCGGCCGAAAGGCAAGGCATGCACGGCTGCGGCGGGGCCGGATTTTCATCCAGGTCAATCTCGGCAGAAAATGGCATCCTCTGAGAAAATTGTGCACGCCGCGGCACGAATGTTTCCTTGATCGCTATCGCCGAAAAGCGATATATCTGAGGATACGAAAAATATAAGAGATTCGGTAATGCTGCAGCCTGTCGTAAACGAGACCATCGCCGAGAGCAGTTACCGGCGCATTCGGGCTGACATTATTTTCGGGCGGCTGGCGCCCGCTCAAAAGCTCAAGCTGGAAAGCCTGAAGGAGTCCTACGAGACCAGCATCAGTACGCTGCGGGAGGTGCTGAACCGGCTCTCCTCCGAAGGGCTTGTCGTTGCCGAAGGACAGAAGGGGTTCGAAGTCTCTCCGGTGTCGGTTTGCGACCTCAAGGAGACTGCGGCGATGAGACTGCTCCTCGAGAGCCATGCCTTGGAGCAGTCGCTCGCGCGAGGCGACGTGGAATGGGAAGCGCCGCTAGTTGCGGCCCACTACAAACTGGCGCGGATGGAGCAGGTCATGTCATCCGGCGATACCAGCAGGGCCGAGGACTGGAAGCGTTACGACTGGGAGTTCCACCAGGCGCTGATTTCGGCTTGCGGATCGAAACTGCTGATGCAGACTCATTCGGTCATCTTCGACAAATATCTGAGATATCAGATGGTCGCCCTATCCTACCGGGGCGATGTCGCCGCCGAAGAACATCAACAGCTTTTGGATGCGGCCTTGCGGCGGGATGCGGAGACCGCCAAGCGGGTGCTTGCCTTCCACATTCAAGGCGGGGTCGAGCATGCTTTGGCGCGGGGGACGTTGAAATGACGACGGATGCTCGCCGGGCCATCACATCAGGAAGAGCCATGCTCAAACAGATCCACGACCCGGCTGAAACGGTAAGCGATGTCGTTTTCCGGCAGATCCGCGAGGATATCATCTCGGGGGTATTGCCGCCGGGGGCGAAGATCAAGCTGGAGCAGGCAAAGGAGCGCTACTCCATCGGCATTTCGTCGCTGCGCGAAATTCTGAGCCGCCTGACCACGGAGAACCTTGTTCTGGCCGAAGGGCAGCGTGGTTTCGAAGTCAGCCCGGCTTCGCGCCGCGAGCTGCTGGAGCTTGCCGATCTGAGGATCGTTCTTGAAACGCATGCGATCGGCCTTGCATTCGCTGCGGGAAATCTCGAATGGGAAGGGCGCATCGTCGCGGCCCATCACCGCCTGGCTGCCGCGGAGCGCAAGCTGCTGGCGGGCGACACCTCGCGCACGGTCGACTGGGTTCGATATGATTGGGAGTTCCATCAGGCAATTGTCTCGGCCTGCAATTCAGAGACGTTGATGGCGACCCTGTCGTCGGTCTTCGACCGCTTTCTCCGTTATCATATGCTGGCCGAAAGCTTTCGCGGAAAACCTGTCGTCGACGACCACCGGCTGTTGTTCGAACTTTCCATTCAGCGTGACGTCGCCGGTGCGACCGAGGTGGTCAAACGGCACGTCCATAGCGGCGTCGAACATGTGCTGAAGAGTGGCCGCATTCTCTAGAGCGCATCGCTTTGAAGTCAGGAAATTAATCGACGTCTTTCGGAATTCCCTCCGGGCGCATCTGTCTTTTCAGCGCAGCGATCCGGAAAATTGCGTTCGGCGCGCCATAGCCGCGATAACCGCGGCGCTCGACGATCTCGAAAAAGAAACCCTCTCCATAGGTGCCGCTGTAGAGCTGGAAATACTCGCCGTGCTCGTCCCGGTCATAGAGGATGTTCTCCGCTTTCAGCCGCTCGGTCATGACGGGATCGAGCCCGAAGCGGGCTTCGACGTCTTCGTAATAGTTCGGCGAAATATGCAGGGAACTGAAACCGCAGGCGCGAAGTTTTTCGGCGGTTGCAAAGATGTCGTCGGTCGAAAATGCCAGGTGCTGGATGCCGGAGCCGAACTTCTCGGCAATGAAATGTCCGGCCAAGGTGCGACGGTTTTCGGCTCCGTTCATGGTGATGCGCAGCGCGCCGGACTGGTTCTCGACGACCTGGCTGCGCACCACTCCGGCTGGATCGATGATGTCGACCATCGGGGTCTTATGGGTCTCGAAGATCGACGTATAGAATAAAAGCCAGGTGAGCATTTCATCATAGCCGACCGTCTGCGCGACGTGGTCGACGCGGAGAAGGCCGGCAGACGCCGTGTCGGTGTCGTCGGTGACCGGGCGAAAGTCGATTTCGGAAAAGCGGCCGAGAGCGCTCTTGTCGTCGATCAGATAGACGATGCCGCCGCCGACGCCCCGAATGGCGGGCAGCTCGAGTTCACCCTCCGCCACCGGCTGGGCAAAGGGCTCGGCATCGAGAGCAAGCGCACGCGCAAAAGCCATTGCGGCATCGTCGACGACCAGCGCCATGGCATAGGCAAACGTCCCATGCACGGCATAGGCGGCATTGGCAAATCCCGCTTGATCGACATTGACGAGGATGCGGATCTCGCCCTGCTCGAACAGCGAGACTTTCTTGGTGCGGTGGACGGCGGTCTGTTTGAAGCCGAGGGTGCGCAGCAAGGCCACCAGTTCGACTTCATCCTGTTCGTCCGTGGCAAACTCCACGAAGCCGACGCCCTTGACGGCCGCCCGTTCCGGCATCGCCGCCCCGGTCATGCTGCCAGAGCCGAGATGGCGGCGCACTTGATCGCCGAGATAGATCAGCGAGCGGTGGCCATCGGCGGCGATCGGCCGCGACAGGCCGCCTCGAAACTGGTCGTT
>NZ_CP092349.1:0-245228 GCF_022354505.1 Rhizobium sp. C104
GGCAGAAGCTGGTCGACACCATGGGCCGTCCGCAGCTCGATCAGATCATCCTGATTGTAAAGCGCCGGCCGTGGGCCGACGAAACTCATCCTGCCCCCCAGAATGCACCAGAGTTGCGGCAGTTCGTCGAGGCTCGATTTGCGCAGAAACGAGCCGATGGGTGTCAAGAACCGATCCGGATTTTCGAGCAGATGCGTGGCGACGGTTGGCGTGTCTACCCGCATGCTGCGGAATTTCGGCATCAGGAAGACCCGATTGAAACGGCCGACACGTTTTGACCAATAGAGGATTGGTCCCGGCGAAGTGAGGCGAACACAAAGAGCGACGATAAGGATCGGAACGAACAGGATCATCGAAGCAATCACAGCCAGGAAAAAATCCACCGCCCGTTTCAAGTCCATGTTCCGCAGCTCTTCCTTGCTCACCGGCGCTTACCGCTCTTTGCGCTATCGCCTTGCCGTATCGTCAAAAAGCGTTTCGCGTCAACTGCGAGACATCGTGAATCACCCGACATATTGGCGGCCCGCTCTCGCCTGGAAGAATTAGCCATCAGACGATGCCGTCGTGCCATTGCCTGATAGCTGGACGTAGGGATGACGGGAACGGTATCGGCAATACAGGCCTGGGCCATTCACTTCCACTCGTAGGACTTAAGCGAGCGGTACGGCCGCTCCGCCACCAAGGCAGACGGATCGTCGATCGTCGACAGACGCTGCAAAGCATCCGCCTCATCATTAAACCCGATGAATACCATCAGCATCGACCGGGCTGCCGGCTGACCCTTCTTGCGATAGGAAAAATTGACTGCGCAGTGGGGGTATTGGGCGTCCACTGCGCGCGCAGATGCACTGCCGCTTCCGGCGCGCTTATCAATCCCGCCGGCCATTGCGACGAACTGACCAAGAGCGAAAAACCGGTCGATTGCGGAAAAAGCCGTGGACTGCGATATCTGATGGTTGGACGCGGTTTCAGCCGAGTGGCCGTAATAGATGCTGTCCGTCAGGCCTTTGCGCCGTTTCGTCTCATAGACGATGAGGCCGCCCGCCGCCACCAACTCCAGACGAACGTTAAAAGTCTGAAATCGTTCAGGATGCGTATCCAGTTCGGCAAACAAGGTCCTCAGGTCCGCAATGTAGTCCGCGTATAGAGCAACGTTCATGGGCCTCACCCGTGGATCTCTCGTCTTGAATTCGGGTTTCCTGAACACACGCGCGTTAAACGCAACACGTGTTTCCAGGTTGGAAGCAGAGTGGTCATTGGCATATTCAGAGACAAAACCACCCGTCGCCCTCGCTCGGAGATCACCGGGCTGGACCGCGGCCGCGGCTGACAAAGGCCTGCTCGTCACGCTGCGTGGTACGACCGGTTGGATCGAGGTTGAGACCTGGATCAAGTTTGCCCGGATTGCAGAGGGTCCCCTCTCCCGCCGCGTCCGTGGCCAAGGCAAGGATGTTGGACCGGACCGCCTCAACGACCAAGAAGTGACGCGCCTCGTCGAGAAGGTGCCGGACGCGGTATCCGCGGGCGACCTGTTCGCGCCATGCGCAACCATCTAACTGCATGATCCAAAAGCAAGAAGCCCCCAATCAGAAGTTATCTCCGCTTTCATTTCCGTCACATTTCGTTAACCATAAAAGTTGTGCTGGATCGGTCTTGAAAAGCGAACCTTCATCCTGTCTTCCCTCTGATCGGCGAATTGGCGCGGGCAAGGGCCATCAGCATCGGACCGATGGCAAATTCTCCTTTCTCGGCGCGGCGTGTCAGATCGCGCAGATAGCCGCCGGCCGAGTTGATATGGCCTGCCCTTTCGAGGACGCAGGCCATGACGGTTGCGGCATTTTCAGGCCCCATGATCTCGCAGGCCTCTTCATAGGCAGAGGGGCTGACGCCGAGCATCGAACGAACGACCACGGCCGCCCCCATCAGATCGCGCCACGTGTCGACCGACCCTTGTGGTCCATAGGCTGCAATCTCAGGGCAGGCCTGCAGCACCAGCCCCAGCGGGAAGGATTTGAGCCCACCATTGGCAGCGGAGGCAGCGTGTGCCCTGGACACATGCTCGTTCTTCCGTTCATCTTTGTGTATTTGGGCTATCGGTTCGGCCCGACCTGCCGATCGATCATCCGACCTCGCGCCCTGCTTCGTTTCGAAGCTTGGTTCAAGTTCAGAAGTGCATTGTGAGTTTGAATTCTGTATGTGCCGCTCAGTGTGTTGGGCATTGCCGCCTTGATTGCGGGTTTTAACCTGCATTTCCAACTGATTGACGATCTCTTCGCGCAACAGTTCCAATTCGTCGAGCGTGGCGGCGACCTGTTCCGCGGATGCCGACCGTGGCAGGCGCTCGACGGCATTGCGGAAATGCAAATGGATCGCACTCCAATCGCCGGCAGCCCCCTCCTCTAACGCCATCTCGATAAGTTTGGCGACGTCGCGCCGGCAAAGCGTCAGACGTTCTCTGAGCCGCTGCAGGTGCAACCGTTCCGCAACCACCTCCGCCGCCAGCCGCTCGATCTCCTCTGCGCGCGCGAGCAGCGGCGCCAGCGAGAAGCCGAATGCCTCGCGCAGCTCTCCGCCCTGCTCCTTGCGGGCGTAACGCTTGCCGTTCGGGCTATCCTTGCGGATCAGCAAGCCGGCCTCGATCAAGCTCGCCAGATGCCGGCGGATCGTCTGCTCCGCCATTCCATGCGCGCGCAGGGAGAGTTGTGCATTGGAAGGAAACACGACAAGCCCGTTGTCTTCAGAGATCTCTCCCTTGGGGTAGAAGCTCAGCAAGGCGTTCAGAATAGCGAGCGCCCGGTCGGTGACGCCGAGCAGCGGCCTCGCCTCGCACAGCGCACGATAGAGTTTCCACTTATCAATTGATTGGCCGGGCTCGATGTTTCGAGCAGCCGCTTGGCTTGCCAGCATGCCAAACGTCATCGGCCGCCGCCCGAAGGGCGTCGTCACACTTCCGCTTTCCATTGTCTTCGCCTTCTTCAAGGCAAAAGAACGCAGCTCACCAAATTCGGTGCCAAAGACTCTTGACTATGATTCGCGGAAATGTGATTCTCTGGGTGTCTGAGATCAGAGAGGGCTTCCGCGACGGCAACGTTCGGGGGCCTTTTCTTTTGCTTATTGATCTCCGTTTTTCGTCGAATCCTGTGTCTTCTCGAACGCCTCGTAAAGACGATCCAGATTGCTGGCGATATAGGCTCCAAAGGCAGATGCCTTTTCCGCCTTCAGCGCAATGGTGAATTGTTTCCCGTCATCCTTGATCTTCGCCTTGACCGCGCCGTCCTTGCGCTGCCAGGCGTGAGCCGCGGGCTGAAGCGTCGCTGTCGATGATGCCGGTTGTTGCTTCCTACTGATGAAGGCAACCAGCATATCGAAGCGGGCATCGGGCTCCGCTGTCTCGAATTCCGGCGACCTGCTGAACGCGATCGCCCCCGCAGAGATGTTTTCGGTCTCGAATTTTACCGACAGATCGTGCCAGCGGTCACGGCCGGTGGTCTTTGCCGCGCCGATCGCGGTCAGGACTTCGGCCGGGATCCGCTTGGTGACGGACAACATCTTGGAAACCGTCGTCTTGTCGGCGCTGAGTGCCGACATGATCGTTTCCCTATCGAAACCCAACGAGTCGAGCTTGTCGGCGAACATTGTCCTCTCGATGAACGAGAGATCGGCGCGCGCCGAATTCTCCTGGCCCTGTGCGATCACATGGTCGCGATCGTCAAGTTTCTTGACGACGGCGCGGACAGGTCTGCCGAGTTCTTTGGCGGCCCGGGCGCGACGGTGGCCGAAAGCGATCTGATACCGTCCGTCCTTGTCAGGATGCGGGCGGACGAGGATCGGCGAATCCTGACCACGCAGGCGGATCGCCTCGACCAGTTCGCGAAACTGTTCGTCGGCATGCGCCAGCCGGTCGGTCACGAACGAATCTTCGATCAGGGCGGGGTCGAGATCGATCACGGTCTCGCCGGTTGCCAGCTTCTCCTCGATCGCTTTGGCCGCGTCCGCCTTGGCAGCGAGCGCATCGATACTGCGCGTGACGGCACCGAGCGCGCCGATTCCCTTGTAGGTGATCTGCTGTTTCTCGTCCCTCTGAAGTGGCTCGTCCGCGTTGTTTACCGCAGTAAACTTCTTGGAATCGTCCATCAGGCCCGAGAGGAGGTTCTTACGCGCCATCAGCCGGCTCCTTGTCCCTGTTTACCGTAGTAAACTTTCCGGTCATTTCCGCCCCCAGGCCTTGTGAATAAGGTCGACGATCTCATTGTTGACCGCATCCATCGCCTCCATGGCGCGGTCATAGGTCGCGCGGGTGAATTGGCTCCGCTCGACCTCGTAAAGCGTTTGGTTGGTCATCGCCGCATCCGAGATCGCGACGCTGCGCAACATCGGATTGGTCAGTACATGGTTCTTGAACATCGAACGCATGAAGGCGACCATCTGCGTCTGCGGCCCGTCCTGCGGGTCGTAGCGGGTCACGAGATAACGCAGCCAGTCGAGGTTCATATCGCCGCCAGCACCTTTCAGCGTGTTCAACACTTCGCCGAGCATCTGCAGGAACTGGCACATCGACATGACATCGAGCATCTGAGGATGGACGGTGATCAGAACCGCCGTGGCGCCGCAGATGGCGCTCATCGTCAAAAAGCCGAGCTGGGGAGGGCAGTCGATGATGACGACATCGTAGTCATCGGCGACCGAAGACAGCGCCTCGTCCAGCCGCGCGAAGAAGACACGGCCATAGTCGCCAGCCTTGCCCTGAGCAAGCACGCGCGGCGTATCATGCTCGAACTCCATCAGCTCGAGATTGCCCGGCACCAGATGCAGGTTCGGGAAATTCGTCGGCCGGATGATCTCCCTCAGCGGCCGCCGCTGATCGTCATAGCGAATGGCGGCGTAGAGCGTCTCATTCTCGTTGACGTCGAATTCAGGCTGAAAGCCGTGGATGGCGGAGAGAGATGCCTGTGGGTCGAGGTCGACAGCAAGAACACGATGGCCGGTCAGGGCAAGGTGCTGGGCAAGATGCGCGGCACTGGTGGTCTTGCCGCTGCCGCCCTTGAAATTGACAACGGCTACGACCTGGAGATGTTCGCTGCCTTTACGGTGACGCATATAATGCGTTCCGGCGCGGGCATTGTGCTCCAGGAAGCTGCGCATCTCTTCCATCTGCTCGGCCGTATAAGATCGGCGGCCTGATGGCGTGACCTGGGAAGGGCGCCTTTGCCTTCCAGCGACAGATTGCGAAGATAGCCGCTGGTCACGCCGAGAAAACGCGCCGCTTCGGCCAGCTGAAATTCCCTAAGCCCCTTCAGCGCACGCGGCGGAAACATTTCGAGCCGATGCTGCTTCAGCTTGTCGGATAGTTCCTGCGCCTGACCAATAATCAGTTGATCGACATCGGAAATTGCTTTTTCTATCTGCGGTGCCATATTCATGGAAATCTCGAAAATGCGATTTAAAAGCCCTGCGAGCTTTGAAACCGCATTTAGCGCCGATTCTGGAGGGGTGGCAAGGCAAATAGGGTTAACAAGACCCTACCGCGAGGTTGTCCAATCCTTTTCAAAGGCTTGAACATGGCGCCCGCTGGCGCTGCCGGCGCAGCCGCGGGGTGTTATAGACCGAATCGCCAGAGCAAACGCCGTATCGCTATGATAGCCGATTGGCACAAGCAGGAATCGAAATATGAATGCGTGGAGTTTTCCAGGCAAGCCTGCAACGGCTGTCAGCTGGACTGCGACCGCCGCTCAGTGCCGCGTGCCGAGCAGACTACCGTCCTGACCGCTTTCGTGGGACAGGGATACGCCGCTTCTATCGAGGTCTTGCATCAGGGCGCCAAACGCAAGGTCGAGGCAATAGGCGGAGAATTCGGCGTTCAAATCTCTGGCGTTCTCTCGGGCATAGGCAACGAGCCGGGCGAGCGATACCAGCTCCTTGAGCTCGTCGTCACTTTTCGGCGTCGTGGTTGCTTCGTTTGCATCGTGCATCTGAGAATTCTCCAGCTTCCCTTGCCGGCGCATTCCGACAGAGCAAAGACAGCTTAATCCTCTTGAACGAAAGACGCGCGTGACACAGGCGTGACAGGAATTGCCGGCTTACACTTTTCGGCGCCAGACTTCAGAAGCCGGCCCTGCGTAATGCCTCGCGATACTGTTCCTTCTGCCATTGCTCCTTGAAGGGAACGACCGAAAGCCATTTGTCGACATCGAAATCCGGATAGATCTCGCGCACCTTGCGCATATAGATACGCGCGTTTTTCAAATCGCCGAGCATCGCCCAGCAGGCAGCCGAAAGCCGGTCGGCCGGTGTACGATCGTCCATGATAGAAATTTGCTCGAGCGCCTCGGCATAATGGCCAAGGGCGAAATTCGCGCCGGCCGCCGTCCATAGATAGTCGGTCGGACTCAACGGATTGAGGGAGATGGCCCGCTCGATCTTGGCCAATGCATCGGCAGGGCGCGACGCATGGACGAGCGTATCGGCATAACTTGCAATGCCGTCAGCATAATGTGGGCTGAGTTCTTCCGCGAGCCTCAGCGCCACGACGCTTTCATCGATGTCCTTGAGATAAAGTTTGGCAACGCCCAGCTCGCGAAAGCCGGCCGCAAACGACGGATCGGCAACGATCGCCCGGTTCGCGTACTCCTCCGCAAGGCCGAGCAGCTCGCTGTCGCCGCGTGCCGTCAACAGCCATTCGACAAGAAAAGTGCGCGACAATCCGCTGAGCGCAGGGGCAAAATGTGCGCTGTGCTGAAGCGCCTCGCGAAAAGCCTTCCGGGAGCGGCGTACATCGGGGAGGGCGAGCCGCTTGATGTCCCGCAGACCGAGAAGATAGCTGTGATAGGCGGCCGAATTGCCCTCGAAGGAATTCGCGCATGGTCTCATGCCGGCGGACCTGCCCGGCAAGCTCTTTGGCAATCTGCCGCGCAATGTCGCGCCGGTGGCTTATCAATTCGTATTTCTCGAGGCTGAAACGCTCGGCCCAGATGACTTCATCGCTGCCGGCATAAATCAGCTGGACAAAGAGCGCAGGGCTGCCCGCACGATTGGTCAGCCTCGTGTCGAGAACATAGGAAATCGAATGGCGCAAGATCAGCTGGGCCTTGTCGGCATTATGTGCGATGCGAGCGGCCGTATGGGGTGCTACCACCGAAACAGTATTCAGCGCACAAAGGCCGATGGTCACGTCCTCGATCAGCGCCTCGGAGAGAATCGGCAAGGCACCGATGGCATCCGTCCCGCTCGGCGGCAACAGCACCAGACGGGGGAGGGGACCGGGAACTCGAACGCCGCCATCAATGAGCGGCACCGCAACGCTCTGTGGTGGTCGACTACCGGCGAAGATCTTGCGGACCTCTCCCAGCGCCTGCACGTCAAGGCCGATATCGACTGCGCTTTCCAACTGATGCCTGCTCGTCTCGAAAAGGCGGCGCGCTTTCTCCAGCTGACCTTCGGACTCATAGGCATCGAGAAGGATGCGACGAATATTCTCGTCATCCGGTGCCTCGCGGAAAATCCTGAGCGCCGCCTCCTTGATCAGGCTGACATCCTCTCGCGACCGGGCAGCGGGCAGCGCCGTCTTCAGCGCATCCACCAGAACTGCCATGTGCCGGTCACGCTGGCCGGCGATCCACTGCCGCGTCCTCACGCTTTGGTCGGCGAGCCCAGCCAGGAAATCCTGGCGAAGGATGGCAACCAGCCGCCGCAGCCTGCCAAGTGCGTCGTCGCCGTCGGGGTCGGCAAGTTCGAAGAGATCACCTGAAAATGCATCCGACCTGACCCGCACGCCGGTCGCCGTGAAGGCCAAAAGCTCGGCACCGAGCTCGGTCTGACGCTTCTGAATGCGCGATATGGTTTTGCGCAGGTTGGCCATGATGTCAGAGTTGTCGTGGCTGTCCCACAAGAACCGCGCCAGCGCCGAGCGCGGATATTCGCTCCCGGCTCCGTCCCGCAGATCACGGTCCCGCAGATAACAAATCGCCAGCAGGCCTTTTTCCGGGAACGCCGCCGGTCGCCCGGCGGGGTCGATCAGCCGCAACTCACCAAATGATTCGAGCCTGAGCTTCATGCGGATAATGCCTGCCGATATGCCTGACTATTCTCCGAGCGGAAGGGTGATATCCGCGACCGGGGCACCCAATGTTACGCCGCTGCTTTCCGCCTGTGCCATCGCCTTCACCAATGCGATGATCGTTTCCCGGATATTCCGGTCGGCGATCTTCAGAAAGGCGCGGTTGAGCACCAATCCCTCTTTCGTTTGCAGGAATTCGGCAACCGGGTCGCTATTTGCCGGCAGATCGAGCCCTTGCAACGTCAACGGCTCGGAATTTTCCTGTTCAAAGAAAAAGCTTGGCGACGTGTGAAGCACATCGGCGATTCGCTGCAGACGGCTCGCGCCGATGCGGTTGATGCCCTTCTCGTATTTCTGAACCTGCTGAAAGGTCACGCCGATTTGCTCGGCAAGCCGTTCCTGGCTCATTCCGAGCAACTGCCGGCGCATTCTTATGCGCCCTCCGACATAGCCGTCTATTGCATTCGGTGTCTTGACATTCATCGCGTGTTTTCAGCCTCGATCGCATTTCAATCGACGCAGCTGTAGTATCCCCCGTCGCCGTTTTCCATGGTTGTTTTCACATCGCATACGATACATGCCATGATCGCAACCCAGTGTGGTAGGAAAACCCCCGTCCGGCAAGGGGTAAAGCAGCGCAGGATAGGCTGCAAAACGGCAAATCGAACAAAAGCCGTACCGATCCTGATGAAACTGGGCTGTTGCTGCCCCCCGCCTTACGCTAAATGCACTTCAGCGACCGCCGCTCAATCGTCTTCCCAGCCCCGATCGCCCGAAATCCATCGAATAAAGCGACGCGGCACGGCAACCAACCGGGCCGTCCAGGAGGAATTCCATGGCAACTGTTGCCGAGCGCGCGCCCCGTTTCGAAAAAACAACGATGTCTATCCTGATGGCGGTCAGCTTCTGTCACATGCTGAACGACATCATGCAGTCGCTGCTCGCCTCGCTCTATCCGCTGTTCAAGGCGAATTACGATCTTGATTTCGTCCAGATCGGCCTGCTGACCATGACCTTCCAGGTCACAGCGTCGCTGCTGCAGCCGCTGGTCGGCATCGTCACCGACCGCTGGCCGATGCCCTATTCGCTGCCATTCGGCATGGCGAGCACCTTTTGCGGCCTCATCCTGCTCGGCAATGCCGGCAGCTTCGCCCTGCTGCTCGTCGCCGCCAGCCTGATCGGCTTCGGCTCGGCGGTCTTCCACCCGGAATCCTCGCGCGTTGCCCGTCTTGCCTCGGGCGGCCGCCACGGTTTCGCGCAGTCCTTCTTCCAGGTCGGCGGCAATGCCGGTCAGGCGATCGGTCCGCTGCTCGCCGCCTTCATCGTGCTGCCGCTCGGCCAGCACAGCGTCTCCTGGTTTGCCGCCATCGCCATGGTCGGCATGGTCGTGCTGAGCTGGGTCGGCAACTGGTATATTGGCCATCGTCGCCAGAACGCCAGTAAGCCTGCGGTGAGCCGGACCCTGCCGCTGCCGCAGAACAGGGTGGTCTGGGCGCTGCTGATCCTCGTGCTGCTGACGGCGACGAAAAACGTCTACATGGCCAGCGTGTCGAGCTACTTCACCTTCTATGTCATCGACAGGTTTGCGCTCAGCGTCCAGCAGGCACAGCTGATGCTCTTCCTCTTCCTCGGCTCGGTCGCCGTCGGCACGTTTCTCGGCGGGCCGATCGGCGATCGCTTCGGCGCTCGTTTCGTCATCTGGTTCTCGATCCTCGGCGTCATTCCCTTCGCGCTGATCCTACCCTATGCAAACCTGTTCTGGACGGGCGTGCTCAGCGTCGCCATCGGCCTGATTTTCGCGTCGGCCTTCTCGGCAATCGTCGTCTTCGCGCAGGAACTTGTGCCCGGACGCGTCGGGCTGATTGCCGGCGTCTTCTTCGGTTTCGCATTCGGGGCAGGGGGGCTCGGTGCAGCACTGCTCGGCAGTTTCGCCGATACCCACGGCATCGACTTCGTCTACCGCATCTGCTCCTATCTGCCGCTTCTCGGTCTGCTGACGATCTTCCTGCCGCGCATCCCGAAGCCAAAGCCAGTCTGAGGCGATATCGCGCCTCGACAACGCATCGACCCGAAATATCCGCCATATTCGGGGCTCGGTGACTGATGCGCTGTCGCAAGCAGGCGACCACCCGCAGATGAGAATGTATTTTTCTCCTCATCATGATGAAGAGGGATAGGCTTCCTTTAATCCACTATTTTTATAGATAATATCTATCCAATAATCGGTCCCGGCACGATATCGGAAGGAAAATGGCATGTCTGCTTACAAACTGGTCGGCCTGGCGGGTAGCTTCAACCGTCCCTCGAAGACCTTCACGCTGGTCGAAAACATCGCCGGCCTTGCCGGTGACAAATACGGCTTCGACAACACCCTCTACGATCTGACCGATGTCGGTCCGTCGCTCGGCCAGGCGCTACGCCGCGACGATCTCGACAGCCGCGCCAGGGAAGTCATCGACGATATCGTCAATGCCGATCTGCTGGTCATTGGCGCGCCGACCTACAAGGGCAGCTATCCCGGCCTGTTCAAGCACCTGATCGACCTGATCGACCCGCATGAGCTGCGCGCCAAGCCGGTCATCATCACCGCGACAGGCGGCGGCGACCGGCATGCGCTGATGGTCGAGCATCAGCTGCGCCCGCTCTTCGGCTTCTTCATGTCTCATACGCTGCCGACAGCCGTCTACGCCTCCGATCGTGACTTCACCGATTACCGCGTCTCATCCGAACCGCTTTCCAAGCGGATCGGCGAGGTCATCGGCGAGCTCGCAGCCTTCTTTCCTGCCCAAAAGCAGGCTCTTATCGCTGCCGAGTGAAAAGTACCCGCACAGACTTGAAACGGCGCCTTCGAGGCGCCGTTTCTCGTTCGGGCCATTCTTGCAAGCCATGATAATCCATAAATTTGGTGGAAATTTATCCTGCTGATATCGATGGCGGGGCAAGAGTTTTTCCAAGCCTTCCTCGACATCGGACATTCGTGCTTCGCTCCCGATGGGCGCATTTGCCATGATCTGTCTGCTCGGGGCGCTTGGCCTCATTCAGTCAGACGGGATATAACAATGATCAAGAACAACAATCTTCACGGCTTCCCCCTTTCGCGCCGCGCGGCTCTTGCCGCCGTCGCCGTTTCCGCTGCCACGCTCTTTGCTTTTGCAGCACCCGCTCCTTCCTTTGCCGCGGACAAGTCGATCAAGGTCGGCATCATGGCCGGCGAGGAGGAGGACATCTGGCGCGTGGTCACCACCGAGGCGGCCAAGAAGGGCCTCAAGATCGAAACGATCACTTTCAACGATTATACACAGCCGAACGAAGCGCTGGAGCGCGGCGAACTTGACGCCAACGCCTTCCAGCATCAGCCCTATCTCGACAACCAGATCAAGCAGCACGGCTACCACATCACGCGCGTCGGTTATACCGGCGTCTGGCCGATCGGCCTTTACACCAAGAAGTACAAGTCCGTCGCCGAGATCCCGGAAGGTGCCGTCATCGGCGTGCCGAACGATCCCTCGAACGAAGGCCGGGCGCTGCGCGTTCTCCAGAACGAAGGCCTGATCAAGCTGAAGGACGGCACCGGCATTCTCGCAACGATCGCCGACGTCACCGACAATCCGAAGAAGATCGACATCAAGGAGCTCGACGCAGGCATCGTCGGCAGGTCCATCGACGATTTGGATGCCGGTGTCGTCAACACCGACTGGGCGCTGAAGAGCGGTCTTTCTCCGGCAGAACGCATCGCGCAGGAGCCGATTGTCGACAATCCGTATCGCAATTTCATCGCCGTCAAGGACGACAACAAGGATTCAGAATGGGTCAAGACGCTCGTGTCTTCCTATCAGAACGACACCGTCAAGGCCGAGTTCGACAAGGTCTACAAGGGAACCGGTCTCAGCGCCTATTGATCCGAAACAGGGCTGGGGTTAAGGCCTGCCGAGAGGCGGTCCGGGCGTTCTTTGCCCGGGCCGCCTTCAGCATTTGTAAGGAAAAACACATGAATTCCTTTGTTTCCACCACGGCGATCGAGGCAGAGCCGCAAACGGCGACCGAAGAGGTGGTGAGGCTGACCGAGGTGAAGCGGCGGTTCGGAACCACGGCCGCCCTCGACGGCATTTCGCTGACGGTGAAGAGAGGCGAAATCCTCGGCATCATCGGCCGCAGCGGCGCCGGCAAATCGACGCTGATCCGCTGCTTGAACGGCCTGGAGCGCGCCGATAGCGGCGAGATCCTCATCGAAGGCCGAGATATCACCGGACTTTCAGAACAGGACCTGCAGCCGCTGCGCCGCCGCATCGGCATGATCTTCCAGCATTTCAATCTGCTTTCCGCCAAGACCGTCGAGGAAAACGTCGCGCTGCCGCTGAAGATCGAGGGTCTTGCAAAGAGTGAGCGCCTGAAACGGGCGCATGAGCTGCTCGAGCTCGTCGCTCTTGCCGACAGGGCGAAGGCCTATCCGGCATCGCTGTCCGGTGGCCAGAAACAACGCGTCGGCATCGCCCGGGCGCTCGCGGCACGCCCGGCCCTGCTGTTGTCCGACGAGGCGACATCGGCGCTCGATCCGGAAACGACCCGGTCGATCCTGACGCTGCTCAAGGACATCAACCGTAAGCTCGGGCTGACCATTCTGCTGATCACCCATGAGATGGAAGTGGTCCGCGGCATTGCCGATCGCGTCGCGGTCATCGATGCCGGGCGGATCGTCGAGGAGGGACAGGTCTGGTCGATCTTCGCCAACCCGCAGGCTGATATCACCGGCAGCCTGCTCGGCGGCATCCGGCCGCAGCTTCCCGAGCATATCGCCGGCCGGCTGTCGGCGACGGCGGGCAGCGAAGCGATCCTCAGCGTCGATCTCGCCGGGCCGCAGGCGCAGGGCGCGCTGTTTGCCGAACTCTCGGCGGCGCTGCCGCATTCCTTCCGCCTCGTCCATGGCGGCATCGACCACATCCAGAACCAGCCGGTGGCGCGGTTCTTCATCGCCGTTCCCGCGCGCGACCCCGCGCTTGCCGGAAAGGTCCAGAAATTCCTGACGGCCCGGTCCGCCCGGGTGGAGGTACTTGGTTATGACACCGATCATGCTTGAACTGCTTGTTCGCTCCCTTAGGGAGACGATCCTGATGACCATCGCCTCGGGAGTGATCTCGCTCGTCGCCGGCCTGCCGCTTGGCCTTGCACTGGTCGCGACGGCGCGCGGCGGCATTGCCGAAAACCTCTGGATCAACCGCGTGCTCGGCGGCGTCATCAACGGCTTCCGTTCGGTGCCCTTCATCATCCTGCTGGTGGCGCTGATCCCGCTGACGCGGCTGATCGTCGGCACCGCGCTCGGCACCTGGGCGGCCATCGTGCCGCTCGCCATCGCCGCAACGCCCTATTACGCCCGCATCGCCGAAGTATCGCTGCGCGAGGTGGACCGAGGGCTGATCGATGCCGTGCGCGCCATGGGCGGCAGCCGCTGGACGATCATCCGCGAGGTGCTGGTGCCCGAAGCGCTGCCAGGCATCGTCGCCGGTTTCACCGTCACGCTGGTGACGCTGATCGGCGCCTCGGCCATGGCGGGCGCGATCGGCGCCGGCGGCCTCGGCGATCTCGCCATCCGCTATGGCTATCAGCGTTTCGAAACCAGTGTGATGATCGCGGTGGTGGCCGTCCTCATCGTGCTCGTCTGCGGCATCCAGTGGCTTGGCGACCGGCTGGTCGCCAGACTGGACCACCGATAAATCAGCGCCGGAATTGGGCGGCGGGATGAGCGGCGGGCAACCTGCCGTTCCCGCCGCCGAAAAGCTTCTGCCGCAACGGTCCTGCAGCATAGTCCGCCTTGAAGACGCCGCGCTCCTGCAGCACCGGCACCACCAGTTCGACGAAATCGCGCAGGCTTTCCGGCGCCACTGTCCGCGCCAGATTGAAGCCGTCGATGCCACTCTCTTCGATCCATGCCGTGAGATGATCGGCGATCTGGTCGGGCGAGCCCACCATCGGTTTCATCCGGCTGCCGAGGACCATCTGGTCGATGATGTCACGCAGCGTCACCGGCTTCGCTGCCTGTTTCGTAATGGCCGCAAGTGCGGACTGATTGGCGTTGGTCGAGTTCCGGTCGATGACGTCGTCCAATCCATACTTCGAAAAATCGATGCCCACAGAAGCGGAGTAATGCGCAAGCGAGGCCTCGACGCTCGCATGGCGGCGATAGTCCTCGAGCTTGTCCTGCGCTTCCTTCTCCGTCCGCCCGACGACAACAGTGATCAGGCTCAGGATCTTCAATGCGTCGGCGCCGCGGCCGAATTCCTCCGCCTTCGCCCGCAGCGCATCGACGGTCGGCCTGGCCGCCTTGGGATTGGGCCCGGCGATGAAGACGCATTCGGCGTGGCGTGCGGCGAAATCCTGCCCGCGTGCCGAGGCGCCGGCCTGAAAGAGCAGGGGCGTGCGCTGCGGCGAGGGCTCGGAAAGATGGATGCCTTCCATCCGGTAATATTTGCCGTCGTGACGAACAGTGCGCACTTTGGAGGGATCGGCATAGATGCCGCCCGCCTTGTCGCGCAGCACCGCATCGTCGTCCCAGCTCCCTTCCCAGAGCTTGTAGAGTATTTCGAGATATTCCTCGGCCGCATCGTAGCGCGCATCATGTTCCGGCAGCTTGTCGAAACCCATGCTGCGGGCCGCACTGTCGAGATAGCCGGTGACGATGTTCCAGCCGATCCGTCCCTTGGTCAGGTGGTCGAGCGTCGACATGCGCCGCGCCAGCAGGAAGGGTGGCTCATAGGTGGTGTTGACGGTCACGCCGAAACCCAGATGTTTGGTGACATAGGCCATCGCCGAAATCGGAATCAGCGGATCATTGACCGGGATCTGCGCGCCCGTCTCGATCACCGGCGCCGGACTACCCTTGTAGACATCATAGACACCGACGATATCGGCCAGGAAGATGCCGTCCAGCTTGCCGCGTTCGGCGGTCTTGGCAAACTCTGTCCAGTAGTCGAGATCGGTATAATGTGCTGAGCAGTCGCGCGGATGCGTCCACAGGCCGTGGTTGATGTGCCCGACGCAGTTCATATCGAAGGCATAGATCTGCATGGTCTTCATGAGGCGGGTCCCAATGCCGGCAATAGAAATCAAGGATTTGCCGCATTAATTATCCTGGAGCATGAAGCCGAAAAGTGCGAGCGGTTTTCGGACGACATCATGCTCTAACTATATAATATAGAACAGGATTCAGATTTTGGGCCGGCTCGGCCTAAAATCATCCTGTTCGGGCTCTATCGCACGAGGAGCCTATAAAATGGTAGGGTGGGGATGAAAAAAGCCGGAGGAACCGCATGACGAAGAAGACACTGTCGGATTGGGCGGAGCTTGCGCAAAAGGAACTGCGCCGCTCGCCCGAAACGCTGACCTGGCAGACGCCGGAAGGCATTGCCGTCAAGCCGCTCTATACGGCTGAGGATCTCGACGGCGCCGGGCACCTTGGTTCGCTTCCCGGTTTTGCTCCCTTCACCCGCGGCCCGCGAGCGACGATGTATGCCGGCCGGCCTTGGACGATCCGCCAATATGCCGGCTTCTCGACGGCAGAGGAATCGAACGCCTTTTATCGCCGCAATCTGGCCGCCGGCCAGAAGGGCCTGTCGGTCGCCTTCGATCTTGCCACCCACCGCGGTTATGACAGCGATCATCCGCGCGTCGAGGGTGACGTCGGCAAGGCGGGTGTGGCAATCGACAGCGTCGAGGACATGAAGATCCTTTTTGACGGCATTCCGCTCGGCGACATGTCGGTGTCGATGACCATGAACGGCGCCGTCATTCCGATCCTCGCCTCTTTCATCGTCGCCGGCGAAGAGCAGGGCGTTCCCCAGGCCGAGCTCTCGGGGACCATTCAGAACGACATCCTCAAGGAGTTCATGGTACGCAACACCTATATCTATCCCCCCGAACCCTCGATGCGGATCGTCGCCGATATCATCGACTATACCGCCCGCGAGATGCCGAAGTTCAACTCCATCTCGATCTCCGGCTACCACATGCAGGAAGCCGGCGCGACGCTGGTGCAGGAACTGGCCTTCACGCTGGCCGACGGCCGCGAATATGTGCGCGCCGCCATCGCCAAAGGCCTGAGCGTCGACGAATTCGCCGGCCGCCTGTCCTTCTTCTTCGCCATCGGCATGAACTTCTTCATGGAAGCCGCCAAGCTGCGCGCCGCCCGCCTGCTCTGGACGCGGATCATGGAAGGGTTTCATCCGGAGAAACAGTCCTCGCTGATGCTGCGCACCCATTGCCAGACCTCCGGCGTCTCGCTGCAGGAGCAGGACCCTTATAACAACATCATCCGCACCGCTTTCGAGGCGATGTCGGCCGTGCTCGGCGGCACGCAGTCGCTGCACACCAACTCCTTCGACGAGGCGATCGCGCTGCCGACGGAATTCTCCTCGCGCATTGCCCGCAATACGCAGCTGATCCTGAGCCACGAAACCGGCGTGACAAAAGTGGTCGATCCCCTGGCGGGCTCCTACTATGTCGAAAGCCTGACGGCCGAGCTTGCCGACAAGGCCTGGGCCTTGATGGAGGAAGTCGAGGCACTGGGCGGCATGACCAAGGCCGTAGCGGAAGGCCTGCCGAAACGGCTGATCGAGGAAGCGGCCGCACGCCGTCAGGCGGCCGTCGACAAGGGCGAAGAGGTCATTGTCGGCGTCAACCGCTACCGGCTCGACAACGAGCAGCCGATCGACATTCTGGAGATCGACAATAGCGCGGTGCGCAAAGCGCAGATCAGACGTATCGAAGAAACGAAGCGGCGCCGCGATGGCGGAGCCGTGCGCGAGGCGCTGGCGGCCCTGGTAGAGATCGCACAGAGCGGCAAGGGCAACCTGCTGGAAGCAGCGATCGCAGCGGCCCGAACCCGCGCCACGGTCGGCGAAATATCGGACGCGATGCGTGCTGCCTTCGGCGATCATGCCGCCACCCCTGTGGTGATCAAGGGCGTCTATGGCGAGGCCTATGAAAATGAGCCGGAACTCGCCGTGCTCAAGACTCGCATGACGGAGGTGACGGAAGCCATGGGGCACCGGCCGAAGATCATGGTTGCCAAGCTCGGTCAGGACGGACACGACCGAGGCGCAAAGGTGATCGCCTCGGCCTTCGGCGACATCGGCTTCGATGTGCTCGCCGGTCCCCTCTTCCAGACACCGGAGGAAGCTGCCGGCGTCGCACTCAGCGAAAAGGTCAATGTCGTCGGCGTCTCGTCGCTGGCGGCCGGTCACAGGACGCTGCTACCACAGCTTATCGACAGGCTGAGGGAACAGGGCGGTGGCGATATCATCGTCGTCTGCGGCGGCGTTATCCCGCGTCAGGACTATGAATTCCTGCACGAACACGGCGTTGCAGCCGTGTTCGGCCCGGGGACAAATGTTCTCGAGGCGGCAAACTCCGTCCTCGATCTGCTGGAGGGCAGGCGAAGAAACCAGTAGCTGAAGCATTTCCAGGAAAAGTGCGACGCGATTTTCCGCCCGGAAATGCGCAAAATCAAAGAATTAGAGCAGCCCGCGCTTTGCGAGGTTGCTCATCAGCGCCGAAATGCCGAAGGTCCAGGGCGAGCATTCGGTGGAAAGGCGCACGGTGTTGACGAGCGCACCGAGGCCTGCCGAGGAAATCTCGACGACATCGCCGATCTTGTGGGTGAAGCCTTGCTTCGGCGCGTCGCGGTCCTGCGTCGGCGCAAACAGCGTGCCGAGGAAAAGCATGAAACCATCGGGATACTGATGATGGGCGCCGACCGTCTGCTTGACGAGGTCGGTCGGGTCGCGGCTGATCTTTGACATCGAACTCTTGCCGTGCAACACGAAACCGTCCTGGCCTGACACCTTCAGGTCGAGTTCGGCCTTGCGTACATCATCGAGGCTGTAGCCGGCATCGAACAGGCGGATGAAAGGACCGATCGAGCAGGAGGCGTTGTTATCCTTGGCCTTGCCGAGCAGCAGCGCCGAGCGGCCCTCGACGTCGCGCAGGTTGACGTCGTTGCCGAGCGTCGCCCCCTTGATTTCGCCGCGGCTGTTGACCGCGAGCACGATTTCCGGCTCGGGATTGTTCCAGGTTGAGATCGGATGCAGGCCGACATCCGCACCCCAGCCGACCGAGGAAAGCACCGGCGCCTTGGTGAAAACCTCGGCATCCGGCCCAATGCCGACCTCGAGATATTGCGACCACATGCCCTCGTCGATCAGCGCCTGCTTGACCTTGGCAGCCTCCGGCGAACCGGCCTTGAGATTGGCGAGGCTGCCGCCGATTAGCGTGCTGACTCGCTCGCGGATCGAGGCGGCACGCTCCGGATTACCGGCGGCCTTCTCCTCGATGACGCGCTCGATCATCGACTGCGCAAAGGTAACGCCGCAGGCCTTGACTGCCTGCAGGTCGACGGGCGCAAGGAGATACGGGCGCGTTTGATCCGGAGTCTCCGGTACTGTTGGCGGCGATGTCCGCCAGCGAGCCAACCGCCTTGCCATTTGCTGCACGGACGAAGGCGACGGCATCCTGCCGCTCGAGCAGGGCGCTCAGCGTCGGCGTCTCGCGCGACGTGATGTCGACCAGCATGCCCTGGCGTAACGTCACAATGCTCGGTCCCTCCGCTTCGGGATTCCAGATGCGACCGACAAAAAGACCATCCGAAGCGGCGACATCGAGAAGAGCTTGAGACATGGTGATCTTCCATCAAGGCGAGCGAGAAGAGCTCTTTTAAAAATTGCGGGGTGTTGCCGCCCTCCGACCCGGCGACGACCAAAATCGATCACATTCATGAAGGCGGGGCAAGATGCGTGGGGAAAAAGACCTTTGTCTGATCGGCTCAAGCGGCGGGCTTCCTCGGGGAATCCAATTGCAAAAGGCCACAAAATAACTATTTAGATACAAAATTACCGTTAAATTTCAAATATTTAAATACAGGCCGCGACGATTTTGCCCTCCATCTCGCCTTGACAGGAGCCGGCTTTCGTTATCTGTTTTGCGCGACATGGAGGAGGCTGGCGTCAGCCGGCCGCACGAGAACCCCGGGAGGATATTGCAGCGATGCTAAGATTTGCCGTCGTCGGAATCGACCATGGGCATACGTTCGATCACGTGAAGGGATTGCTTGCTTCAGGCGGCGAATTCGTCGGCTATTGCCCGCAGACCTCGGTGCCGGCACTGCGCGAGGCCTTTGAGAAGACCTATCCTGACGCGCCGCAGATCGACCGGGAAAAGCTGTTCGACGATCCGTCGATCGACGTCATCTGCATTTCCGCGATCCCGCGTGACCGCGCCGGGCTTGCGATCCGCGCGATGAGATCGGGCAAGGATGTGATGACCGACAAGCCTGGCGTGACGACCTTCGCCCAGCTCGAGGACGTCAGGCGCACCGTTGCCGAGACCGGCAAGATCTTCTCGATCTGCTTTTCCGAGCGCCACTGCGTGCGCTCCGCCGTCAAGGCCGGCAAGCTCGTCGCCGAAGGCGCGATCGGCCAAGTGATCCAAACGCTCGGCGTCGGTCCACACCGGCTGCAACTGCCGACCCGGCCGGACTGGTTCTTCGATCCCGAGGCCTTCGGCGGCATCATCGTCGATATTGCTTCACACCAGGTCGACCAGTTCCTGTTCTATACCGGCTCGACCACAGGCGAGGTCATCGCAAGCTCGATCGGCAATTTCGGGATGCCTGACAAGCCCGCCTTCGAGGATTTCGGCGAGGTGCTTCTGCGCTCCGACAAGGCGGCGGGTTATGTGCGTGTCGACTGGTTCACGCCGGAGGCGCTGCCGACCTGGGGTGACGGGCGCCTGACCATCCTCGGCACCGAAGGTTACATCGAGCTGCGCAAATATATCGACATTGCCGGCCGGCCGGGCAAGGATCATCTCTTCCTGGTCAACGGCAAGGAAATGACCCATATCGATTGCAGCGGCGAAAAGCTCGATTATTTCGACGCGTTCACCGCCGACGTCGGCAACCGCACGCAGACGGCGATGACCCAGGATCACGTTTTTGAAGTCTGCCGTCTTTCGCTCGAAGCCCAGGCGAAAGCCGCTCGCATCGGCGCTCGCTGAGGAGGAAATCATGACCAGGAAATTGCGCGTCGGCGTCATCGGCGCAGGCATCGCTGCGCGGCATCTGGCCGGCTTCGGCTGGAACAAGGAGCTTTTCGAAGTCCCCGTGCTCTGCTCGCTCGACGAGGAACGCGGCAAGGGGCTGTGCGAGGAATACGGCATTGGCGAATACACGCAGGATGCGGATGCGCTGTTTGCCCGTGACGATCTCGACATCATCGACATTTCGACGCCGCCGAGCTCGCATTTCGAACTTTGCCGCAAGGGCATCGAATCCGGCAAGCACGTGATCTGCGAGAAGCCGCTCTTCGGCTCGATCGCCGAGGTCGACGAGATGGGGCGCATCCTCGATCGTTACCCCGGCAGGAAGCTGATGCCGATCTTCCAGTATCGCTACGGCTCCGGCCTGCAGAAGCTGAAGCTACTGATCGAAAGCGGCCTTGCCGGCAAGCCGTTCCTGACGACGATCGAAACCCATTGGTGGCGCGGGCCGGATTATTACGCCGTGCCGTGGCGCGGCAAATGGGCGAGCGAACTCGGCGGCGGCCTTCTCGGCCACGCCATCCACGCTCATGACATGCTGAACTATGTACATGGCCCCTGCGCCGAGGTGTTTTCCTATGGGGCGACGCTGGTCAATCCGATCGAGGTCGAGGATACGGCAGCCCTTTCGGTGAAGATGCAGAATGGCTCGCTGGCGACGCTCTCGATGACGCTGGGTTCGCGCAAGGAGATCTCGCGGTTGCGCTTCTGCTTCAACGACCTCGTCGCCGAAAGCATCATCGAACCCTATACGATGGGCCGTGACCCGTGGACTTTCGTCGCCGGGACAGAGGAACATCAGGCGCGGATCGACGAAGTGCTCGCCGCCTATGTGCCTGGCGAGGATGGCTACACCCGTCAGTTCGAGCTCTTCCACAAGGCGATCGTCGAGGACACCGACCCACCGGTGACATTGCAGGATGCCCGCAATTCGCTGGAACTGGTAACGGCCGCCTATTTCTCGCAGCGAACCGGACAACCGACGCCGATGCCGATCGCCGCCGATCATCCGCTCTATCGCTCCTGGCTGCCGGCAGGGGAATGGCGTGCTGCGGCTACCGTCTGAACTGGGAAGGGCATTCCCATGCTGAAATCCTTCGAGCATGTCGGCATGACGGTCAGCGACATGGACCGCACCGTCGATTTCTACTGTGGCCTGCTCGGACTCAGCCTGGTGCTGCGCAAGACGATGGCGAATGGCATGCAAGTAGCATTCCTCGATGCCGGCGGCGGCATGCTGGAGGTCTTTGCGCCGCCCGGCGGCGCGTCGAGAGCGGTCGACGTGCCTGAAGATACGGCCGGCGTCCGCCACCTCACCTTTCATTTCGACAGTGTCGACGAGGCCTTCGCCCGCCTTGAACAGGCGGGCGTCGAGATCAAGGAGCGGCCGCGCTTCGCCGTCCACTCCGAGATGCTGAACAAGATCGCCTTCGTTCGCGATCCCGATGGCATCATCGTCGAGCTTGCCGAACGCTCTCAGAACCGCCAGGGCTGACACAGGCGCTGCCGATCGCTTCGCTGCGGGCGGTCAGACCGTACCGCAGCAGATCGATCAGGCGCCTGACAAGTTTTGCCGCCATGCAAAGCTCTCCTCAGCTCGCCAGCTTGGCGCTGATGTAGTTGCGCCAGCCGCCAAGCGCGGTGATTTCCTCCGCACCTTTCACCGCATGGGCCTCGCAGACGAAGCCGGAGACGCTGGAACCGTCTTCGAGCGTCAGCTTACCGATGCCGAGGGGTGCCGGAATCTTCTGGACGAACCTGCCGAAAGCATCGGCCGGCAGTGCCCAGACCTCGACCTCCAGCCCCTGACCCTTGTGGCCGGGTTCGCGCAGCAGCCCTGGTTTCGCTGGCGTGGTATTGGGCAAGACGAAGAGGCGATAATCGCCGGCCGTGCGGCAGGTCTTGACCAGACGCCCGCCGGCGCCTGCCAGTTCGTGATTGAGCGGCATGCCGGTCAGATGCGCACCGACGACCGCGATTTCGATGAAACCGTCATCGCCAGGCACAACACGGCTTGCTTCGGGGATCGCCGCCTGCCGGTCGATGCCCATGCCGGAACCCGCTGCGCGGTGCAGCGCATCGGCAAGCGGCGCCAGCGCATCGTCGGTGAAAGCGGGTGCGATGACGGTGACGCCACCCGGCAAGCCGCCTTTCCCGAAGCCGGCCGGAACGGCGATTGCCGCGCAATCGAGCAGGTTGACGAAATTGGTGTAGCGGCCGAGGCGGCCGTTGAGCACGACGGGATTGGCCAGCATGTCGGCGACCGTATAGGTGGTTGGCGCGGTCGGCAGCAGCAGAACATCAGCCTTTTCCCATTCGGCCTCGGTCTTGCGGCGCAGCTCCTCCAGCCGGTAACGGCCGTTGAAGGCCTCGACCGCGGTCTTGCCCTTGGCGCCTTCGATGATCCCTCTGACCGTCGGATCGAAATCGGCGGCGTTGGTGGCGAGGAAATCCTCGACCGCCGCCAGACGTTCGGCAACCCACGGCCCGTCATAGAGAAGGGCGGCAGCCTCGCGGAACGGCGTGTAATCGAAGGGCACGATGGTCGCTCCGAGCGCTTTTGCCCGCTCGATCGCCTGATCGTAGAGCGCCTCCACCTCCTTGTCCCCGAAGAATTCCCGTTCGGCGCCGGCCAGGACGCCGATGCGCAGGCCCGATACCGGCAGCTTCGCCGGCTTGGCGGGGCGCGAGAAGGGATCTGCGGCATCAAAGCCTTCGGCGACTTTGCGGATCGCAACGCCATCGCCGACGGTTGCGGCAAAGATCGTGATGCAGTCGACGCTCTTGCAGGCCGGAACGGCGCCGGTATTCGGCAAGAGGCCCGGCGTCGGCTTGATGCCGACCAGATTGTTGAAAGCAGCCGGCACGCGGCCGGAGCCTGCCGTATCCGTGCCGAGCGCGAAGGCCGCCAGGCCCGAAGCGACCGTAACTGATGATCCGGAGCTCGAACCGCCTGAAATATAGGCCGCATCGAAGACCGAACGCGGCGCTCCATAGGGCGAGCGCGTGCCGTTGAGACCGGTGGCGAACTGGTCGAGATTGGTCTTGCCGATGATGATGGCGCCGGCTGCCTTCAACCGAGCAACGACCGTGGAGTCCGCCTCCGGCCGATACTCATAGGCCGGGCAGGCGGCCGTCGTCGGCAGGCCAGCGGCGTCGATATTGTCTTTCACGGCGAAGGGCACGCCCCAGAGCGGCAGGCTGTTTGCCTCAGGCGCGCGTGCCATCAAGGCTTTGGCGGCAGCGCGCAGCTCCTCATCCGGCACCGGAGTGATGAAGATTGCCGCATCTCTAGAGGCGGCGCGGCGGGAGATCACCTCTTCGATGGCATCGAGCGGCGTCAGGCCGGATTGATAGGCGGCGCGAAGGGTTGAGAGATCGAGAATGGTCGGCAGCATGTCAGCATTCCTCCAGGACGACGATAATATCGCCGGCTTTGACGTTTCTTCCCGGCCCGGCGCGCAGGTCGCGAACGCGGCCTGCCGCATGGGCGGTGACGTTGATTTCCATTTTCATCGATTCGATGATGGCGAGTGTATCGCCGGCCGCAACCGGGGAGCCCGGCTCGACCAGCAATTTCCAGATATTGCCGGGCACGGCGCTGGCAACACCGAAGCAGCCGTCGGGAATATCCCCATCGGGACTTTCGCCCGTGCCTTCGTCGGTGACGAAACTGTCGAGCCCGGCGTCCTTCCAGCGCTGGCGTTCGGCATCGAAGGCAGCCTGCTGCGTTGCCTTGAAGCGGCTGATCGACGCCGAATTCGCCTGCAATTCCCTCTCATAGGCGGCATAGGAGAATTCCGTCTCCTCGATCCTGATGGGATAACCTCCATGCGGAAAGGCGGCCCGCGCCTCCGTCAACTCCTGGTTACTGACTGGGAAGAAACGGATCTGGTCGAAGAAGTTCAGCAGCCAGGGTTTGCCCCTGGTAAAGGCCGGCGTCTCCCGCCATGTGTTCCACACCTGGATGGTGCGGCCGAAGAGCTGGTAGCCGCCCGGTCCCTCCATGCCGTAAATGCACATATAGGCGCCGCCGATGCCGACGGCATTCTCCGGCGTCCAGGTGCGGGCGGGATTATACTTCGTCGTCACGAGGCGATGGCGTGGGTCGGTCGGGGTCGCAACCGGCGCGCCGAGATAGACGTCACCGAGACCCAGCACGAGGTAGCTTGCGTCGAAGACGATATCGCGGACGGCCTGTTCATCGGGAAGACCGTTGATGCGGCGGATGAACTCGATATTCGAGGGGCACCAGGGCGCATTCGGTCGCACGAGCTCCTGATATTTGCGCATCGCAAGCTCGGCATCCGGATCGTTCCAGGAAAGCGGCAGGTGCACGATGCGGCTCGGCACCTTGACCTCCTGCGCTGCCGGAAGCGTCGCCTCGATCTCGGAGAGCAGCCCAAGCAGGCGCCGGCGCGTCAACTGCGTGCCGTCGTAATGGATCTGCAGCGAGCGGATACCGGGGGTGAGGTCGACGACGCCAGGGAGGCGGGCCTTCACGACCGCCTGCATCAGCAGGTGCACCCGCAGCCGCAGCGCGATATCGAGCGTCATCGGCCCATATTCGACGAGCAGATTGTCGTCGCCTTGGCGGCGATAAACGACAGAAACCGGGCCATCCTCGCTGATACCGAGGATCGGCGAACCTGTTTCTTCCGAGGGCCGCCGCACCGCCGGGCCGGCGATCGGGTCTTCCGGCCGAGCCAGCGCATGAAAACGGATTCTGTCGCCGGGCTTGAACTGGCCCATCTTCCACTGCTCTTCGCGGGCGATCACCGCCGGGCAAGCGAAGCCGCCAAGGCTTGGACCATCGGGCCCCAGAATGATCGGCATATCGCCGGTGAAATCGATCGCCCCGATCGCATAGGCGTTGTCGTGCAGGTTGGAGGGATGCAGCCCCGCCTCACCGCCGTCGCTTCGTGCCCATTGCGGGGCTGGGCCGATCAGGCGCACCCCGGTGCGGGCACTGTTGAAATGCACCTCATAAGCCGTCGAAAACAGCGTCTCGATATCGCTGTCCTGAAAGAAATCGGGAGCCCCGTGCGGGCCATAGACGACGCCGACATCCCATTCGCGCGTCAAGGCGGCTGGCTCCGTCGCCGGTCTCACCGGTTCGGCCGGTACCTGTCGGGCAAAATGCAGCACGTGCCCTGTCTTCAGTGTGCCGGTGGCGTTACCGCCGAATTGGCCAAGGCCGAAGGTCGCGCGCGAGCCGAGCACAACGGGAGCGGCTAAACCACCGGCGACGGCGAGATAGGCGCGCTGTCCCGGTCCTTCGATGGTACCGATCGACAGAACCTGACCGGCGCGGATTGTCACCGGGGCGTCATGCGGCAATTTTACGCCGTCGCATGTCATTGGCATCCGCGCGCCAGCAAGCGCGATCGTCTGGTCGGCATAAAATCGCAATGTCGGACCGGAAACGGTCAACTCCAGCGCAGCCGTCACATCGGCATTGCCGACCAGCCGATTGGCATGGCGGAAGGAGCGCTCGTCCATCGGCCCACTCGGCGGCACGCCGACATGCCAGAGGCCGAGCCGGCCCGGAAGTTCCTGGATGCTTGACTGCGCCCCGGGCGCGAGAACCTCGACGACATCGGGAACGAAGGCGAAGTCGCGTAGAGCCGTCGTTGCCACCTTGGCGCTGGCCAGCAATTCGGAAGCGGCGATCGCCCTCAGGTAAGCGAGATTGGTCTCGATGCCCGATATCGATGTTTCGGCGAGTGCCGCCTTAAGCTTCTCGATCGCCGCCGGCCGGTCTGCCGCCGCCACGATCAGCTTGGCAAGCATCGGGTCGTAGAAGGGCGTGACCTCGGTTCCCGTCTCGATCCAGCCGTCGACGCGGGTGCTTTCCGGAAAAATGACTTCGGTCAAAAGGCCGGCACTCGGGCGGAAATCGGCATGCGGCATCTCGGCATAGATCCGCATCTCGATCGCCGCACCCTTCGGCGTCAGACCCCCAGCACCCGAGAGCACATCCTCGCCGGCCGCCTGACGGATCATCCATTCGACGAGGTCGATGCCGAAGACAGCTTCCGTGACGGGATGTTCGACCTGCAGGCGGGTATTGACCTCGAGGAAATAGAATTCCTGGCGCTGGGGATCATAAATGAACTCGACAGTGCCGGCCGATTCATCAGGAGACCGAGCTTCCCAAGTCGACCGCCGCCTTGTGCAGCCGCGCCCTTGTCTCCGCAGAAAGGCCAGGCGCAGGCGTCTCCTCGACGACCTTCTGGTTCCGCCGCTGCAGCGAGCAGTCGCGTTCGCCGAGCGCGATCACGCCGCCCTTGCCGTCGCCGAAGATCTGCACCTCGACATGGCGCGCTTCGGCAACGAAACGCTCGATGTAGACGCGCGCATCGCCGAAGCTGGCGCGCGCGGTCCGCTGCACGCTTTCGAAGGAAGCCTTGAGGCCGGCCGCATCGGCGCAGAGCTGCATGCCGATACCGCCGCCGCCGGCCGTGCTCTTCAGCATGACGGGATAACCGACGGTCTCGGCAGCCGAAAGCGCCTCGTCGACGCTCTGCAAGAGATCGGTGCCGGGCAGTAGCGGCACGCCGCTCGCTTTCGCCAATTCGCGCGCCGTATGCTTCAAGCCGAAGGCCGACAGATGCTCTGGGCGCGGGCCGATGAAGGCGATGCCTTCAGCGGCGAGCCGCTCGGCAAAGCCGATATTCTCCGAGAGGAAGCCGTAGCCTGGGTGCACTGCCTCAGCGCCCGTCGCCTTGCAGGCGGCAATGACGGCGTCGACATCAAGATAGCTTTCGGCAGCGGGCGCCGTGCCGAGGCGCATGGCCTCATCGGCGGTCAGTGCCGGCTTCGAGAAATCGATCGACATCGGAATAGACGGCAACGGAGGCAATGCCCATCCTCTTCAATGTGCGGATGACGCGGACGGCGATTTCGCCGCGATTGGCGATAAGGACTTTGGTGAACATCGATCAGTCCTCGCCGTCCCAGATCAGCACCCGGATCGGCGTGGGATCGAAGCCGTTGCAGGGATTGTTGATCTGCGGGCAATTGGAGATGACGCAGAGCACGTCCATCTCCGCCACCAGTTCGACAT
The DNA here is from genome assembly GCF_022354505.1 of Rhizobium sp. C104. Classification (NCBI taxonomy): domain Bacteria; kingdom Pseudomonadati; phylum Pseudomonadota; class Alphaproteobacteria; order Hyphomicrobiales; family Rhizobiaceae; genus Rhizobium; species Rhizobium sp. C104. Next base: position 27,207 of record NZ_CP092349.1, read on the forward strand.
AATCGCCAGGCGCGGAAATGCCGTCGACGATAGTCATCTCGCCGTTCGGCTTGATCGGCACGTTCATGAAGAAATTGATGTTCGGCACGATGTCGCGCTTGCTCATGCCGTGTTTTGTCACCTCGATCACGAAATTGTCGCGGCAGGCATGCAGGTATTTGGTTCCGTGGCCGAAACGCACCGTGTTGCTCTCGCAGGAGCAGGCGCCGGCTGATGTATCGTGGCGGCCGCAGCTATCGGCCGTCATGACCAGCATGACGTTGCCCTCGTTCGAAATGATCTTCGTGCCGGTGCCGATATAGGCGCCGCCTTGTGCCCGCATCGTATCCTGGTTGGAATAACGCTCGGCAAAGTCATCGGCGCGATAAAACAGCGTATCGATTGCCTGTTGGCCGTAGCTGTCCTCGATGCGGATGGTCTGACCCTTGCGCACGATGCCGGACCACGGCGCTTCGGCCGGGATGAAATGTTCCTGCACGGCGTTTTCGAGGCTGCGCGAAGCTGAAGTCTTGATGAAATCGGTCATCGTCATTCTCCCTCAGGCCAGCATCGAGGCGTTGTTCTCGAAGCCGCGAAGGGCTTCGGCGGTTGCTGTGCGCGAGAGATCGTCCACTGCGGGTGCGGGCGCGCGAAAGCGCGTGACGATCACCGGCTTCGGCGCATAGACCGGGTCGGGATCGAGCGGATGCGGGCAATTCGAGAAGCCGACGATCATGTCCATCTCGGCGCGCAGTTCGGCATAATCGCCGCTGTTGGAGAGTTTGCCGCGCCAGTGGAAGCCACCGTTGTCGTCGACGCGAACCGGGGCGAAGAGATTGAGAATCGCAGGAATATCGCGTCTGGTGAGACCAAGCTTGCCGGCGACGAGCACGAGATTGTCGCGAGTGTTGCGGGTCTTCACGCCAGGATATTTTGCGGCGTTCGAAGCTGCCGTCGAACCACCCATCAGGCAGTCATGGGCGCCGGAACTGTCCTCAATCAGCGAAAACATCACCCGGCCCATATCTGAGAAGATGACGCGGCCCTTGCCGAGGGCGGTCGTCCACTGAACCTTGACCGTATCGACCAGATTGAGCCGTTCGCTTGTATCAGTGGCGTTCCAGGCAACGAGCACCACAGTCGATCCGCCTTCGCCCTGATCGATGCGGAGCGCCTCGCCGCGCTTCAGCGCGGTCGACCAGTACCAGCCGCCGGGGATGGTTTCCTGATGGATGATCGCAGCCGCATCGATGCCGGGGGCGGGCAGGGGGCTCGGCGCCGGTAGGGCCTTCGGCGCGAATTCCAGCCCCTTTTTCTGATGTTCCTCGTAACGCTGCCGGTTGGCGGCGATCTCTTCGGGCGAACGTCTGACATGCATCATGGCTTTTCTCCTGACGGACTGGAAGCCGGGTCGTCCCGGCGAAGGCCCAGAGAAATGACCGGGCCGTCCCGGTCGGGGCTGAAGATGGTGGGCGCGCCGGCAAGCCTCGGCGGCCAGATCGAAATGTCCTTGGTGATCGTCGCGCCGTAGCGCTCCTTTTCCTCCGGGCGGTCACGCTTGCGCTCGAAGGCGACGACCCGCGTCGCCAGCGTGAATGCCTCGCGCATGTCGTGCGTCACCATGACGACGGTCATCTGCGTCTCGTGCCAGAGCCGCTTCATCAATGTGTGGATTTCGGCGCGGATGCCGGGGTCGAGTGCGCCGAATGGCTCATCGAGCAGCAGCACCTTCGGTTTCATGATCAGCGCCTGCGCCAGCGCAAGGCGCTGCTGCATGCCGCCTGATAGTTGCGCCGGATATTTGTCCTCGGCGCCGGAAAGGCCGACTTCGCCGATCAGCCGCCGAGCTTCGTCGACGGCATCGCGGCGGGCAGCGCCAAAAAGCTTGGCCTTGTAGCGGGACGCCGAGAGTTCGCGCCCGAGCAGCACGTTTCCGAGGACCGTCAGATGCGGGAAGACGGAGTAGCGCTGGAAGACGACGCCGCGATCCGGGCCTGGCTCCTGCGGCAGCGCTTCGCCGTCGAGCAGGATCGTGCCCCGCGTCGGCCGCTCCTGGCCGAGCAGCATGCGCAGGAACGTCGACTTGCCACAGCCGGACGGTCCGACAAGGGCCACGAAGGCGCGCGCGGCGACAATCAGCGACACATCTTCGAGGACGATCTGGTCGCCATACTCTTTCCAGACCTTTTCGATCACCAACTCGCTCATGCCTGCTTCTCCAGCTCCGACCAGGGGAAGACGGCGATGCGGATGCGATCGAGGATATAGTTCATGATCACGGCGAGCAGCGTGATCCAGACGACATAGGGAAAGATGACGTCCATCGAGAGATAGCGGCGGACGAGGAAGATGCGGTAGCCGAGACCGGAATCCGACGAGATCGCTTCTGCCGCGATCAGGAATAGCCAGGCAGGACCGAGTTGAAGCCTGAGGCAGGTGATCAGCCGCGGCAAGATCTGCGGCAGCACGACACGAAGGCCGATCTGCCAGGAGGAGCCGCCGAGCGTTTCAGCCTTGACGATCTGCTCACGCGGCAGCTCCAGCGCCTTCAGCGCAAGGTCGCGGATCATCGTTGGCGCAACGCCGATGACGATGAGCGCGATCTTCGAGGCTTCGCCGAGCCCCATGGCGATGAACAGGATCGGCAGCAGCGCCAGCGGCGGCACCATTGAGATAACGGCGACGAAAGGGGAGAGCAGCGCCCTCATATAAGGCAGCATGCCGATCAGCATGCCGATGACGAGCGCGGTGATAGTGGAGATGCCAAGGCCGGCAAACAGGCGCACCAGGCTCGCTCCGGTATCGGACCAGAGCAGGTATTCGCCGGTGCGCGGATCGGCGATGAAGGCCAGGCGATCGATCGCATCGGCAAAACCGGCAAGACCGGGCAGCAGTTTGTCGTTGGCATTTTCCGCCAGCCGCGCCGCCGAGCCGAACGTGTAGGCAACGACCAGCAGCACGAAGGGCAGCAGCGTCAAGGCAAGCTGCGCGCCCCGGCTCGGCTTCGTGTTGATCCAGCGCATAGGGAAAGCTCCGCTGATGAAGGATGGGCGGCGCAGGGAAGGCCGCGTCGCTGCTTAAAAATCGCTCAGAGCGAACCGTCAGCGGCCGCCTTCATGTAGGTCTCGGTGAACCGCAGCTTGACGTTGCCGCTATCGCCGAGGATCTTGCCGTCCGGCATTTCGATGCCGATGACGTCGGCGGACGGCGCGCCATTGCCGAGCAGGCCTTTTTCGAACAGGAAGTTGCGGACGAGATCCATTGTCTTCGGCAGGCTGCCCGAGGCAGTGAAGGCAACGGCATCGGCCGGCTTGGCAAACAGCTTGGTGGCTGCGAGTTGGGATTCGAAACCCTTGAGATCGGTGCCCGATGCCTGGCCCATCGCCTCGCGGGCGGCCTTGCCGTCGGCACTGTCTGATGTCAGCAGTGCTGCGGTTTCATACCAGATGCCGGCGAGCGCCTTGCCGAAATTCGGGTTGTCCTTCAGCACGCCTGAATTGGCGACCATCAGGTCGATGATTTCGCCCGGCACCTGCGAACTGTCGAAAACCTTCTTGGCCGTGGGATCTTCGAGGATGGTCGAGACCAGCGGATTCCACGTGACGACAGCCGTTACGTCAGCCGTCTTGTAGGCAGCGACCATGTCGGCATCGGAAGTGTTGACCACTTTGACGTCGCGCTCGGTCATCTTGATGCTTTCGAGCGCCCGGGCCAGCAGATAGTGCGAGACGGAGAATTCGACGAGATTGACGTTCTGGCCCTTGATGTCGGCAAGGCTCGCCTTGTCTTTCAGGATGACCGCATCATTGCCGTTCGAAAAGTCGCCGACGATCACGGCTGTGGTATCGACGCCGCCGGCGGCCGGGATCGACAGTCCGTCCATATTGGTCAGCGTCACGGCATCGAAGGCACCGGCCGTGTACTGGTTCATCGATTCGACGTAGTCGTTGAACTGGGTGACCTCGATTTTGATGCCGTATTTGTCAGCCCATTTCTTGACGATGCCGTGATCGGCCGCGTATCCCCACGGCATCCAGCCGACATAGATCGACCAGGCGACCTTGAAATCGGTCTTCTGTTCGGCTTTCGCGATGGAGCCGACGCCCAGCGCCAAGGATGCCGTCAGTGCGGTGATTGAAAGAAGCTTCGAAAAAGTCTGCATTGAAATTCCCCTTTTGCTTTTCGTCAAAAGGGATCGGCAATGACCATCGTGCCGCCAATCCCTTGGCTTACGAGGTCTCCCGGGCTTTTGTCCCGCCGTGCACCCGGCGGGATGTCTCCCCGCCGGTGGCAGCTCTCGGACCAGCCGCGCCCTGCGACGCCGGAACCCTAGCCACCAACTCTGCAGCTATCGAAGCAAAGGGCGTGCCAAACTATAAATTGTTGAATTCATTGACGGTGAACAGGCTGTCTTTCGCCCGCAGCCTGAATAGTGCATGCACTTGCACAGTAAATGCGCACTTTCTGCCACCATCTTAAGCGCCGACGTCTTTCTGCTCAGAGGAAAGGCAAGCGGCAGAACAGGTAAAACGCCGAAGTGCGACACGTCCCCGATCTAGTTCCGGAAGGCGCCGGCGGGGACCGTCGTCACCAGCCGGATATCGCGGCGGAAGTCCGATGGGGACATGCCGGCGATATGGCGAAAGGATTTGTTGAACGCGCTGATCGAGCCGAAGCCGCTGTCCATCGCCACCTGCAGCACGTTGGCGCCTTCGCTCATCAGCATCGCCTGGGCGCGCGACAGCCTGAGCAGCGTCACATATTTGCTCAGCGTCATGCCGGTCGATCGCTTGAAGAGGTTCATCGCATATTTCGGATGCAGGTCGGCGGCGCGGGCAATGTCGACCGAATCGATGTCCTGCAGGAAATTGGCGGCGATGAAATCGCACATGCGTGCAACGTTGCGCGAGGAATTCGGATGCGGCTGATCGCCTTCAAGGCTGGCGACCGTCTTCGATGTCGTCATCGAATAGGGTTCGAGCGCGATACGCTCGATGCGCAGCAGCAATTCGTCGACCGCGTGCTGAGCCTTGGCGGAATCACCGGACTTGGAATAGCGGAACCAACGGGCGAAATTCTCGTTGTCGGCAGCATCGGTCGCCGAGGTCAGCAGCGTCTCGCCCTTCATCAGCCGGCTGGAAATGCTGATCGGCAGGCGCAACCGGAAGAAATAAATGAGCGGCAGATGGGCGCCGGCATAGAGCGAATCATCCGAGGATTCATCCATCTGATGCGGCTGGCCACCCCAGAAGAGGCACATTTCGCCGGCGTTCAGCCGAAATTCGTGGTCGCTCATCCGATAATGGACAGTGCCGCGCATGACGAAGTTGACCTCAACCTGCGCATGCCAGTGCGGCATAGCCATGACCAGCGGATGGTCATGAAACATCTGCAGCGCCGTCGGCGAACCCTCTATGCTGCTTGCGCCGGGCTGATAGATTGCACTCGTGCCGACCTTACTTTCCGCCAAATCCATGTTCCCTTTTTAGGAGACAGCCGCTCCCTTGCGGATAGTCTAACCGCGTTCGTGAAAAATCGGCAATTGAAAAGGGAGGATTTTCAATGCGCTTCAAACTTCTCGCTGCGACCGCAGCTGTCGCACTGCTTGCTTCCGGCTCCGCATTCGCTGAGTCGGCCAATCTGACCATCTGGAGCTGGAATGTCGCCGCATCGGCATTGAAGTCCACGCTTCCAGGCTTCAACAAACAGTTTCCCGATATCAAGATCACCGTCGAGGACCTCGGCAACAGCCAGGTCTTCGACAAGACGCTGGCTGCCTGCGCCGCCGGCGGCGACGGCCTGCCTGACATTGTCAGTATCGAAAATTTCGAGGCTGAAATCTTCTGGAGCCGTTTCCCGGATTGCTTCGCCAATCTGAAGGAGCTCGGCTACACGCCCGAGATCCAGGCGAAATTCCCTGATTTCAAGCGCACCGAGCTTGAAGTCGGCGATGTCGCCTATGCCATGCCGTGGGATTCCGGTCCTGTCGCCGTCTTCTACCGCCGCGATCTGTACGAAAAGGCCGGCGTCGATCCGAGCACGATCAGCACCTGGGACGATTTCATCGCTGCCGGCAAGAAGATTTCCGCCGCCAACCCCGGCGTCGTCATGGCGCAGGCCGACTTCAACGGCGACAGCGAATGGTTTCGCATGATCGCCAACGAACAGGGCTGCGGCTATTACTCGACCGACGGTCAGAACATCACCATCAACCAGCCGGCCTGCGTCGCCTCGCTGCAAAAGGTGAAGGAGATGAAGGATGCCGGGACGCTGACGTCGGCCAACTGGGACGAAAAGATCCAGGCCAATACCGCCGGCAAGGCCGCAAGCCAGCTGTATGGCGGCTGGTATGAGGGCACCGTGCGCTCGACCTCTCCCGATCTCAAGGGCAAGTGGGGCGTCTACAGAATGCCGAGCCTGACCGCCGATGGCCCGCATGCGGCCAATCTCGGCGGTTCGTCGCTCGCCATTTCGGCGACATCCGCGAATAAGGAAGCCGCCTGGAAATTTGTCAATTACGCCCTCGGCACGGATGAGGGTCAGATCACCATGCTGAAGGAGTTCGGTCTGGTTCCGTCGCTGCTTTCGGCTGAGAAGGATCCCTTCGTCAATGAGCCGCAGCCCTATTGGGGCGGCCAGAAGGTCTGGGCGGATATTCTGGCGACACTGCCGAAGATCGTACCGAGCCGCGGCACCGCCTTCCAGAGTGATGCGGAAGCCATTTTCAAGGCGACGCAGACGAAGTTCTTCGCTGGCGGCTATCCCGATGCGAAGGCGGCTCTCGACGACGCCGCCAAGCAGATCGCTTCGGCGACCGGCCTCCCTATCGCGCAATGAATGACGATGCCGGGCGCTTCAGGCGCCCGGCTTTCCCCCGGTTTGCAAAGCGGCCGGTCATTCATTCGTGAGGAGGAGGCTTGATGCCGTTCAGAACCCGGAGCGCCTACGCGTTCCTCGCCCCCTATCTGCTGGTCTTTGCCACCTTCTGGGTCTGGCCAATCATCAATTCGTTCCTGATTTCGTTTCAGAACACGCGAATCAATCCGTGGAAATTCAGTTTCCAGGCCAATTGGGGCCGGCTCTTCTATGACCCGGCCTTCTACAATGCTCTTTACAATACGCTGATCATCCTGCTGATTCAGGTGCCGGTGATGATCGCACTCGCGACGGTCATGGCGGTAATGCTCAATTCGCCGCTGCTGAAAGCGCGGCCGCTCTTCCGCTTCGCCTTCTTTGCGCCCGTCGTCGTCGGCGAGGTCGCCTATGCTGCCGTCTTCCGGCTGATGTTCAGCCTCGATTTCGGCATCATCAACAAGCTGATCTCGGCCGTCGGTCTCAGCCCGGTCTCCTGGTTCGACAATGCAAATGCCGCCATGGCGCTGATCATCCTTGCCGTCACATGGCGCTGGGCGGGCTACAACGCCATCATCATCCTCGCCGGCCTACAGTCGATTCCTGACGATGTCTATGAGGCGGCGACACTCGACCGGGTGAGCAAGATCCAGCAATTCTTTCATATCACCCTGCCGCTTCTGAAACCGATCATCCTCTTCTGCGTGGTTCTTTCAGTGATCGGCACCATGCAGCTCTTCACCGAGCCCTTCCTGATCACCAATCGTGGCGGTCCCGGCGGCGGCACCGAGACGCTCGGCCTGCTACTTTATCGCCAAGGCTTCACCTCGCTGAACTTCGGCTATGCCTCGGCGATCGCCTATACGATGGCTGCCCTTGCCGTGGCGATCTCGCTTCTCAATCTCTGGGTCGGGAGGGATCCGAAATGAGATCCAAATCGCAATCCCTTCTGCTGCGTCAGATCGCGCTGCATGCCGCACTGGCACCGCTTGCTCTGATCTGGCTGTTTCCGCTGTGGATGATGTTCGTCTTCTCGACGATGCCCGACAACGGCATCTTCAGCCCTGACATCGTGCTCTGGCCATCGACCAACTTCATCGAGAATTTCAAGAACCTGCAGGCCGATACCGATTTCATCGGCGCCATGGTGATCTCCGTCGGCGTCGCGCTCATCTATACGGTCCTGTCGGTACTGCTGACCTCGATGGCGGGCTGGGCGCTGGCGCGGTACCGTTTCGTCGGCCGCTCCATCGTCATCGCCATCATCCTCGGCACAATCACGCTGCCGTTTTCGGTGGTCGTCATCCCGCAGTTCATCATGGTGGCACGCGAATTCAAGCTGGCAAACACCTGGGTGGCGCTGATCGTGCCGCCGCTGTTCAATTCGCTCGGCGTTCTGTTCATGCGGCAATCCTTCTCGATGATGCCAGGCGAGCTCTTTGATGCCGCTCGGGTCGAAGGCGTCAAGGAATGGCAGATCTTCCTGCGCATCGCCCTTCCGCTGGCGCGTCCGACCATGGCGGCACTGTCGATCATCCTCTTCCTCGCCTCGTGGAACAACTACCTCTGGCCGCTGCTGATCAATTCCAAACCGGGAATGATGACGGCGCCGGTGGCATTGGGAACGCTGATCGGCCTCACCAAGGTCTCCTGGGGCGGCATCATGGCCGGCGCGGTGCTGCTGACAGCGCCGATCCTTGTCGTCTTCGTGGCTCTCCAGCGCCATTTCATCGCCGGCATCGCGGCCGGCGCAATCAAATAATCGAACAATAGGGAGGCTGCATGGCAAAGCTTTCACTCAGCAATATCGTCAAGCGCTTCGGCGGCTTCGAGATCATCCATGGCGCCGATCTGGAGGTGAAGGACGGCGAATTCGTCGTCTTCGTCGGCCCCTCCGGCTGCGGCAAGTCCACGCTGCTCAGGATGATCGCAGGTCTCGAGGACATCACCTCAGGCGAGCTTCGGATCGGCGGCAGGGTCGTCAACGACGTCGAACCGGCCGATCGCGGCATCGCCATGGTCTTCCAGTCCTATGCGCTCTATCCGCACCTCACCGTCGAGGAGAATTTGAGCTTCGGCCTGCGGATGAACGGCAACCCGAAGGCCGATACCGAGCGGCGTGTGCGCCACGTCGCCGAGATCCTGCAGATCACCGAGCTGATGAAGCGGCGGCCGAAGCAGCTTTCCGGCGGCCAGCGCCAGCGCGTCGCAATCGGCCGCGCCATCGTGCGCGAACCGGAGGTTTTCCTGTTCGACGAGCCTCTGTCGAACCTCGACGCCGAACTGCGCGTCCAGATGCGCGTCGAAATCTCCAGGCTGCACAAGCAGCTCGGCACGACGATGATCTACGTCACCCACGACCAGACCGAGGCGATGACGCTTGCCGACAGGATCGTCGTGCTGCGCGCCGGCAATATCGAACAGATCGGCGCCCCGCTCGACCTCTATGACGATCCCGCCAACCAGTTCGTCGCCGGCTTCGTCGGCTCGCCGAAGATGAATTTCCTCAAAGCCGTGGTGGTCGAAACGCAGCCGGGCGGGGCGGTGATCGCGCTGGAAAGCGATGCCAATATGCGCCTGCCGCTGCCCGTCACCGAACCCATCGAAGCCGGCACGAAGGTGACGCTCGGCATCCGTCCCGAACATTTCGTCGATGCAGGCATGGGTGACGCCGATCTCACCGTCGCCATCGACGTCGCCGAACATCTCGGCAACACCAGCTACATCTATGCCGCCATCGGCAGCGAGCAGCTGATCATCGAGCGGCCGGAATCGCGCACCGCCGGCAATCGCGAGACGCTGACCGTCGGCCTTCCTGCACGCCACACATTCCTTTTCGACGGCGTCGGCAAACGGCTTCGCTAAACCACAAATCCCAAGGCAGAAAGACGAGAGAGGTTTCCATGACTTCCGATCAACCGATCCGCTGGGGCATCATCGGCCCCGGCACCATCGCCCGCACCTTTGCAGACGGCGTCGCTCATTCGCGCACCGGCAAACTGGTGGCGATCGCCACCCGCGACCCTTCAAAGCCGGGACTGGCAGAAAACTTCCCCGGCGCCCGCATCGTCAACGGTTATGAGGCGCTGCTTTCCGACCCCGAGATTGATGCGGTCTATATCTCCGTGCCTCATACCGGTCATGCCCAATGGGCGATCAAGGCCGCGCGCGCCGGCAAGCATATCCTTGTGGAAAAGCCGATCGCGCTTTCGGCCTATGATGCCGAAGCCGTTTATTACGAGGCCAAGAAGGCCGGCGTCTTTGCCGGCGAGGCCTTCATGTACCGCGTGCATCCGCAGACGGAGAAGCTGGTCGAACTGATCAAGAGCGGTGTCATCGGCACGCTGCGCATCATTCGCTCGAGCTTCGGCTTCAATATGGGCAGCTACAGGCCGGAGCACCGGCTGTTCGCCAACGATACCGCCGGCGGCGGCATTCTCGATGTCGGCGGCTACCCGGTCTCGATGGCAAGGCTGATCGCCGGCGCCGCGGACGGCAAGGCCTTCCTCGACCCGGAGAAGGTTTCGGGCGTCGCCCATCTCGGCCAGAGCGGCGTCGATGAATGGGCCTCCGCCGTGCTCAAATTCCCGAACGAGATCATTGCCGAGGTCTCCTGCTCGATCATGGCGCAGCAGGACAATGTGCTGCGTATCATCGGCTCCGAGGGCCGGATCGAAGTCGCCGACTTCTGGTTCGCCTCCGGCCATAAGGGCGGCGTGGGCAAGATCGAGATCTTCAAGGGCGGCAGCCGAGAAACCGTCGAACTCAGGGAGGATCGCTGGCTCTATTCCTTTGAGGCAGATGCGGCGGGCGATGCCATCCGCGCCGGCAGAACCGAGTTCAGCTCTCCCGGCATGAGCTGGGCGGATTCGATCGGAAACCTGCGCGTGCTCGACCAGTGGCGCGCCTCGGTCGGCCTCGAATACGGCGTCGAGAAAGCGGCAAAGCGAACGGCCAACATTGCCGGCGGTGCTGTCACGCGCGGCAACAGCATTCCGCAGCGTGAGATACCCGGCATTTCCAAGCCGGCCTCGGTCGTGACACTCGGCTTCGAATTCTTCCCGAACTTCGCCGCCGCCTCGCTGACGCTCGACGCCTTCTACGAGGCCGGCGGCAATGCCTTCGATACGGCCTTTGTCTATGGAGCCGGCAAGACGGAAGCCATCTTCGGCGACTGGCACATGAGCCGAAAGGTCCCGCGCGAGGAGATCGTGCTGATCGGCAAGGGCGCGCATTCGCCCCTCTGCTATCCCGACATGATCGCCAAGCAGCTCGACCAGTCTCTCGACCGGCTGAAGACCGACTATGTCGACATCTACTTCATGCATCGCGACAATACCGACGTGCCCGTCGGCGAGTTCGTCGATGCCATGGATGCCGAGGTCAAGCGCGGGCGCATCCGTGGCATCTTCGGCGGATCGAACTGGACGCGGGCGCGCTTCGACGAGGCGATCGCCTATGCCGAAAAATCAGGCAAGGCGGCGCCGGCGGCTCTCTCCAACAACTTCTCGCTTGCCGAGATGCTCGATCCGATCTGGGCCGGCTGCGTCGCCGCTTCCGATGACGACTGGAAAAAGTGGCTCAACGAGAAGCAGATTCCGAACTTCGCCTGGTCGAGCCAGGGTCGCGGCTTCTTTACCGACCGCGCCGGCCGCGACAAGAGAGATGACGAGGAGATCGTCCGGGTCTGGTATTCCGAGCGCAATTTCGGACGCCGCGACCGCGCCATCGAGCTTGCCAACAAGCTTGGCCGCAATCCGATCCACATCGCGCTCGCCTATGTGATCGCCCAGCCTTTCCCGGTCATTCCGCTGATCGGGCCGCGCACCGTCGCCGAGCTGGAAGACAGCCTCTCGGCGCTCGACATCAAGCTGACACCTGATCAGGTGAAGTGGCTGGAAGGCTGAAGCAATAGAGAGGGCGCGGTTCAAACCGCGCCCTTTGCTTTTCTACTTGCGCGGCTCGGAAGCTTTCTTCCTGGCCGCATCGTCCATCAACTCGTACCACATGGCGTTGAGGACAGCGAAGGCCGCGGCCAGCGGCAGGCCGAGGATCCATGCAAAATACCACATCGTTTGGTCTCCCTCAGAGCAATTCCAGGAAAAGTGCGAAGCGGTTTTCCGTCCGGAATTGCGTAGAAACAAAAGGTTAGAGCGGTTCTCCTGAATCGCTCTAGTAAGCGTGACTGTTCTTGTCGGTGATCGACTTCTCATCGACCTTGCCCCACAGAACCTTGTAGACCCAGGCTGTGTAGGCGAAGATGATCGGCAGGAAGATCACCATCACCACAAGCATGATGAACAGCGTCATGTGGCTGGAGGATGCATCCCAGACCGTCAGGCTCGATCGCGGATCGAGCGAGGAGGGCAGGATGAACGGGAACATCGACAGGCCGACCGTCGAGATGATGCCAAAGATCGCCACCTTGCTGAAGAGCAGCGTCATGACCTCGCGCCTTGCCCGCATGGCAATGAAGGCCAGTGCCGCGCCGACGAAGCCGAGGACGGGCGCGATGATCATCCACGAGTGGGTGGTGTAGTTGGTGAGCCACGCGCCTTTCTCCAGCGCCACGGTCTTCAGCAGCGGATTGGAGGGACCGATCGGGCTGATATCGCTGGTGATGCGATAGCCACCGACGCCGATCCACAGGAAGAGGCCGCCGAGTGCGAAAAGCACGATAACGGCAAGGGCGGCGATGCTGCCATAGCTTCTGGCACGCACCGCGACCGGGCCACTCGACTTCAACACCAGCCAGGCCGCACCATGCATCGTCAGCATGGCTAGCGAAAGCAGGCCGCAGAGCAGCGCATAGGGGTTGAGCAGGGCGAAGAACGAGCCCTCGTAGAAGATCCGCATATCGTCGGCAAAGCGGAAGGGCACGCCCTGCAGCACATTGCCGACGGCGACGCCGAAGATCAGCGACGGCACGAAACCGCCGACGAAGAGCGCCCAGTCCCAGCCGTTCCGCCAACTGGCGCTTTCCCGCTTCGAACGATATTTGAAGCCGACCGGGCGCAGGATGAGCGCGAAGAGGATCGCGAACATCGCTAGATAGAAGCCCGAGAAGGACACCGCATAAAGCGGCGGCCAGGCGGCGAAGATGGCGCCGCCGCCGAGGATCAGCCACACTTGGTTGCCCTCCCAGGTGGCGCCGATGGTGTTGATCGCCACGCGCCGTTCCGTGTCGGTCCGGGCGACGAAAGGCAGAAGGGTGCCGACGCCGAGATCGAAACCGCCTGTTGTCGCAAAGGCGATCAGCAGCACGCCGAGCAGCAGCCACCAGATGAGACGCAGGGTTTCATAGTCGATGAGTTCGTGAAGGATCATGGCAGGTCACTCCGCGGCCGAGACGAGGGTTTCGGAAATCAGAACCGCTTCCGGCTCGTCGTCCGGCTCCGGTCCTTGCTTGATTGCCTTGATCATCAGGCCCATCTCGATGACGATCAGCGTCGTGTAGAGTGCCGCAAATCCGATGATGGTCAGAAGCACGGTGCCGGCGCCAAGGCTGGAGACGGCGGCGGCCGTCGGCAACACGCCTTCGATCACCCAGGGCTGGCGGCCGAACTCGGCGACGACCCAGCCGAGTTCAATGGCAACCCAGGGCAGGGGGATCGCCAGCACGGCAATCTTCAGAAGCAACGGATATTTGTCGAGATGGCGGCGCGCCGACAGCCAGAAGAAGGTGGCGGTCAGCAGGATGAAGAAGATACCGAGGCCGACCATGATGCGGAAGGACCAGAAGAGCGTCGGCACGTGCGGGATGGTATCGCGCGCGGCCTGAACGATCTGCTCGTCGGTCGCCTGGCGAGGATCGTCGACGTAGCGTTTCAGAAGAAGAGCATAACCAAGATCATGGCCGAGATCCTCGAAGGAGCTGCGCACTTCCAGCGCAACCTGATCCTGCGCCGGTGCCGAACGGATCTGCATCAACGCGTCGTAAGCCTTGATGCCATCGCGGATGCGGGTTTCGGCCTGCTGTTCGAGCTTGTCGATGCCGGGGATTTCGGTGGTCAGCGACCGCGTGCCGATCAGGCCCATGACCCAGGGAATGTGCACGGCAAAATGCGTTTCGCGGGCTACCTGGTCGGGGAAGCCGAAGGCGGTGAAGGCGGCCGGCGCCGGTTCCGTCTTCCACATGCCCTCGATTGCCGCGAGCTTCATCTTCTGGTTCTCGGTCGCGAGATAACCGCTCTCATCGCCAAGGACGACGACCGAAAGCGCCGAAGCGAGGCCGAAGGAGGCGGCGACCGTCATCGAACGCTTGGCAAGCTCGATATGCCGGCCCTTGATTATATACCAGGCCGAGACGCCGAGCACGAAGATCGAAGCGCAGACGTAACCTGCCGATACCGTATGGACGAATTTCGCCTGGGCCACCGGGTTGAAGACCACATCGAAGAAGCTTGTGATCTCCATGCGCATCGTTTGCGGATTGAGCGCCGATCCCACCGGGTTCTGCATCCAGCCATTGGCAATCAGGATCCACAGCGCCGAGAAGTTCGAGCCCAGCGCCACCGCCCAGGTGGCGACGAGATGGCCGACCTTCGACAGCTTGTCCCAGCCGAAGAAGAACAGGCCGACAAAGGTCGCCTCGAGGAAGAATGCCATCAAGCCCTCGATCGCCAGCGGCGCACCGAAGATGTCGCCGACATAATAGCTGTAATAGCTCCAGTTCATGCCGAACTGGAATTCCATGACGATGCCGGTGGCGACGCCGATCACGAAATTGATGCCGAAGAGCGTGCCCCAGAATTTCGTCATCTGCCGCCAGATCTGGCGGCCGGTCATCACATAAACCGTTTCCATGATCGCCAGGAGCACGGACAGGCCGAGCGTCAGCGGTACGAACAGAAAGTGGTAAAGCGCCGTCAGCGCGAATTGGAAGCGCGAAAGTGCTACGATATCTAGTTCCATTGTCTTTCTCCCACGGTCCCACGGGGCCGGAGCGTTCCTCAAGCGCCGGATGGCGTGAGGGCATGCGGTTTCGCTCAATCCGGCCGAAGCCGGTCGAGTGCCTTTTCGAACGCCGCCTCTCCACGGCGCGAAACCTCTGTGATGCGGCCGCCTTCGATGACGGCGATGCGGTCTGCGATGGCAGCCTCGCGGCGGATATGGGTGGCGATGACCAATGAGCGGCCGGCCGCCATTGCCGACAGGCGGCCAAGCACATCGCGGGCGGTGGCGCCATCGAGGCCCTCTGTGGGTTCATCTAGCAGCCAGAGCGGCGTGTCCCGCAGGAAGAGCCGGGCAAGCGCCACCCGGCGCGACTGGCCGCCGGAAAGACCGAGCCCGCCTTCACCGAGCGGCGTATCGATCCCACGCGGCATGGCCTCGATATCGGCAAGCAGACCGGCAGCGGCGAGCGCGT
Source organism: Rhizobium sp. C104 (assembly GCF_022354505.1). Lineage (NCBI taxonomy): Bacteria > Pseudomonadati > Pseudomonadota > Alphaproteobacteria > Hyphomicrobiales > Rhizobiaceae > Rhizobium > Rhizobium sp. C104. Next base: position 42,406 of record NZ_CP092349.1, read on the forward strand.
CTCGAAGGCGGGCCTCGCTCGCATCCGGGTTGGCCAGAGCGAGATTGCCGCGCAGGCTGTCCTCGAAGAGTTCCGTCCGCTGTGTCAGCAAGGTCGCTCTTGTCGCCGCAACACGCCCCGCGCTCGCCGGCAATTCGCCGGAAAGCAGGGCGAGCAGGCTCGACTTGCCGGCGCCGCTGCCGCCGACCACGGCCAGCCGCTCGCCTGGCCGGAGCATCAGGTCGATGGTTTGGAGTGCCGGCACGGCGGAATTTTCATGGAAGGCGGAGACATCCTTCAGCGATAAAGCATATCCCGGCAACGCCGCCGCCAATGGCTCGGGTGCCCGCGCGACGGCAAGCCGCGGCGCGACCCGCTTTGCCGCAAGCAGCGTCCGCCCAAGTTCCAGGGCGCCGCGGCGCAGTGCCGCGAACGGTTCGGTCGCCGCGAAGGCAACCAGCAGGCCAAGCGCTGCCACGGGAGCGGTAATCGCCTTCGTCTCCGCAAGAGCGGCGACGGCAAGCAGCGATGCCGTCAACAGCAGGGTGGAGACCAGGCCGAAGCCAAAGGTCAGGCCGGTCTCGACGCGGTTCAACCGATCGTCGGCGCCGGCGGTGTAGTGGTCTGCCGCAGCGATGGCCTGCCTTTGCGCCGCAAGCCGTCCGGCCATCAGCAGGTCGGTCTGGCCGGCGACGAGATCGATCGTCCGCGACCGCAGCGCCTCGATGCCATGGGTGCGCCGGCGTGCATATTTGCGCGCCGCCCGGGCGGCGATCAAGGGCAGACCGAGGCCGGCACCAATGAGAAAGAGACCGGAGAACAGGCCGAACAGGGGATGCATAAACCCCAGCACCAGGCTTGCCGCGAAGGTAGCGCCGAGCGCTACCGCCCCCGGCACGAGGATCCTGAGATAGAGGCTGTCGAGCGCATCGATGTCGGCCGTCAGACGGAAGAGCAGCCGTGCCGGACGATGCAGAAGCATGCGCGCCGCGCCCGGTTCGGCGAAGCCGCGAAACAGTCTTTCGCGCAAGGCTGCGAGCACGCCGAGCGTCGCATCATGGGTCGCAAGCCTTTCCCCGTAACGCGCCGCGGTTCGGACGATGGCGAGCAGGCGGATGCCGGCCGAGGGCGCAAAGACATCGAAGGTGATGGCTGCGGCGGAAAGGGCGGCAAGCGAGGTGGCGGTGATGAACCAGCCGGACAGGCCCAGCAGGGCGATGCCCGCCGTCACCGTCGCCGCCGAAAGTGCGGCGCCGAGCAGCAGAGCGCGCCGGCGCTCAGCCAAAAACAGACGCAGGATCGGCTTGAGGTCTGCAGCAAATGTGCTCATTCGGCGGCCTCCCTGATCATGATGTCGGCGTCGATGCGGATGCTGCGCTGCATGCGCGCGGCCAGCCGCGGATCGTGGGTGGCAACGATCAACGTCCGCCCCCTCGCGAGCGAAAGCAGGCTCTCGGTCACTTCGGCGGCGGTGGCGGCATCGAGATGCGCGGTCGGCTCGTCGGCGAGGATGATCCTCAGATGCGGATTACAGGCCGCTCGCGCGATCGCCAGCCGCAACGCCTCGCCGCCGGAAAGCCCGATACCGCCTTCGCCGAGGGACCGGCCGCCATAGGCCTCGGCCGCCTTTCCGAGTCTCGCGGCATCCAGTGCGTCGGTCACATCGCCGCGCAGCACGCCGGGTCTGCCAAGCGCGATATTCCCCGTTATGGTGCCGGCAAAAATATGCGGCTTCTGACCGATCCACGCCATACCGTCCCGCAGGTTGGCGGCAGTCTCATCCGCGAGCTCGACGCCGCCGATGACGATGCGGCCGCCGGTGCAGGGTGCCAGCCCCGCCATCAGCGACAGAAGCGTCGATTTGCCGGAGCCGCTGGCACCGAGAAACGCCAGATGTTCCCCGGCAGCGATATCGAGGTTGAAACCGTCATAGATCAGCGGTTCGTCGGAGCCATAGCGAAAAGCGAGATTTTCAAGGCGGATGGCCGGCGCCTCCGTACCGGCAGCTGTCGCGGCTTCGGCCGACCCTCGGATGGGCAGGCCACCGGCGGCAAGGGCATCCAGCGCTTTCAGCGCCGCTTCGCCGGCCGCCCGGTCGTGCCAGACGGCCGAAAGCTCGCGCAATGGCTCGAAGAAGGCCGGCGCCAGCAGCAGGATGAACAATCCCTCAGTCAGGTCGAGTCGGCCTGCCCAGGTGCCGAAGCGGATTTCGCCAAGCAGGCTGAAACCGACATAGACGGCAATCATAGCCACGCCGAGTGCGGCGAAAAGCTCGAGCACGGCCGAGGAGAGAAAGGCGATCTTCAGCACCGCCATGGTTCGCAGCCGCAGCGATTCCGCCTCGCGGCGCAGTCTGAGCGCGGTGGCATCCACCGCGCCGAGCGCCCGGATCGTCGCCAGTCCGCGCAGCCGATCGAGCAGGAAGCCATTGAGGCCACCGGTCGCAACAAGTTGTTTTTCGCTGGCTGCCTGGGCGCGCCAGCCGATCAGGGCCATGAAGATCGGGATCAGCGGCGCAGCGAACAGCAAAACCAGCGCGGCGATCCAGGAAACCGGAAGGACGAAGGCAAGGATGACGAGCAGCACGAGGCTCGCCTTCATCCGCGCCGGCTGGAAACGGGCGAGATAGGGCACGATCAGTTCGGCCTGCTCGCCGATGACGCTTGCGGCTTTGCCGGACGCCGGCCGGCCGCGATCGATCGGCGACGACAGGGAAAGGGCGGCGACGGCGGCCTGCCGCCTGCGGCTGAGCTCGGCGCGCGCCACATGAAAGGCCAGGCGGCCGCCAGCCGCGTCGAGACAGCTTCTTGCCAATCCGAGGAGGAGGATGCCGAAGGCCGGCCAAAGCACGTCGTGCAATCCGCCGCCATCGGCAATGCGGCCGACCGAGATGGCGAGCAAGCCGGCCTGTGGGATCCAGATGGCGGCGGCTAGCGCCTGCAGTATCGCCGCCCTGCGCAGTCCAACAATCGCCGCGTCACTGCGAGGCGAAACGGCATCGCCGTCCAGCGACCGCGTTTCTTGTTTGTCTGTCGCGTCGAAGAAAGCATTGCCCATGGCGCTAACTCTTGCTCGCAGGATTCGGCCGGCGGCTGCGGCCGAGCGAAACGACCCGGTCCTTGGCCTCCAGAAGCTTTGTCACTTTCGCGCCCAACGAGAGTAGCGTTGCGAGCCTTTCGGTTTCAAGTTGTTTTACGTCTTCATACCAATGGGTCAGTTGCTCGATCAACGTGTGCATTTCGCTCATGCGCTGCTGCGCATGGCGTTCGGCCTCGCTGGCGGGGCGCTGCATCAGGATTTCGCGCAGAACCGACAGCGTCGGATCGACTTCACGCTTCTTTCGTTCCTCGGCAAGCGTCCGCAAGATCAGCCAGACATCATCCGGCGTCGTGAAGAAATCGCGGCGATCGTCCGGCTTGTGTTTGAGAAGGACAAGGTTCCAGGCCTGCAATTCTCGCAGGCTCATCGACACGTTGGAGCGGGAGATGCCGAGCGACTCGGCGATCTCCTCGGCGCAGAGCGGCGCCGGCGAGACGAAGAGCAGAGCGTAGATCTGGCCAACCGTGCGGTTGATTCCCCAGCGCGATCCCATTTCGCCGAAATGGAGGACGAAGGACTGGACGAGAGGCGGAAGGTTCATCGTTGTTTCCGTTGTGTCTGTGATTTCATAAATTTCTGAAATCACTATACTGACTTTCGCGCCTCGCCGACAATCGGCAAGGCGGCCCTGCGTCAATTTGGATGTCCGTTCGTTGATCGTGGGTCGGATATAGCCCGCCGCAGCATGGCTGGATTTGATTTGGATCAAGTCCGCCGCACTTTGCCGCGATGACGCAGAAAGGCCCGGTTATGGGTTACCGGGCGTTCTGATCGGAATGCGATGATAGATAGGATACCGCTTTCGCAGGCGGCTCAGATATTGTCGGCTCAAATCAAGTCGGCCAGGATACCGACGCCTGCAATGGCGGCAACACTGCCAGCCGCGCGCGTTACGAAGGCGCCCTGACGTTCACCGGCGCGGCCGATGATATAGCCGAGGGCGAGGCCGGCGGCATGCAGCAGCGCGGTCGCGACCATGAAACCAGCGGCATAGGCGGCGCCGCTCGCATCTTCCGGCATTTCGGCGCCGTGCGCATGACCATGAAAGACGGCGAAGAGGCCGATGACGCCGAGCGCTGCGGCAAGCGGCGCCTTGACATCAAGGGCAATGACGGCGCCGAGAACGACGACGGAAAGCGCAATGCCGGTCTCAACGAAGGGAAGATCAGTCCCGGCAACGCCGAGAGCGCCGCCGAGCGCCATGACCAGAACGAAGGTCGCCGGCACGAGCCAGGTGGCGCGACCGCCGAGCTGAAATGCGAAAACGCCGACCATCACCATCGCGAGGATATGATCGACGCCGGACATCGGATGGGCAAAACCATGGCTGAAGCCCGCAGCCTCGCCGGTCGCGGGATGGGCGTAGGCTACGGCTGGAAGCGCGGTGGCAGCCAAAGCAAGCAGGCCGCTCTTGAGTGCTGATTTCATGCTCATCCCTCGTAAGTTTTCGAATATCCTGCGGCCGTCGAAGACCGCCGCGATTTCAAGCTGCGCGGATCACGCTAATTCAAGGAGCCCGTTCCGTCAACGTAAATGCCATAAAATAGCAAGGCAATTCAATTGCTTATCTGATAGGCAAATGCCGTTTTCGATAGCTTCTTCCATTGCTCCAAGATCCGCCTGGAAACCTCCCGGCACAGGGGCTATCAATCATCCGGCGGAGCCAGCGCAAATCGCCCGCAATGGAGGAGACGCCCATGACGAACAACGAGCGGCCGCTGGCGATCAGCGCGCCCGAACCGCGCACGCTCGATCTGATCTTCAGCGATCAGGCGCGCGCCGAGCTGCATGCGAAATACGATATCGTCGAGGCCGACCCCGACAATATCGCCGGCCTCGGCGACCAAATCCTCGGCAAGACCCGTTACATTATCGGCCAGCCACCGCTTTCGAGGGAAACGCTCGCGAGAATGCCGGCCCTGCGCTCGATCCTTAACGTCGAGAGCAATCTTCTCAATAATATGCCTTATGAGGTGCTTTTTGAGCGCGGCATTCATGTCGTGACGACAGGCCAGGTCTTTGCCGAGCCGGTCGCCGAAATCGGTCTCGGCTTCGCACTGGCCTTGGCGCGCGGCATCGTCGATGCGGATGTCGCGTTCTGCCAGGGAGACGAACTCTGGGGCGGGGAGGGCAATGCGGATGCGCGGCTGATCGCCGGCTCCGAGATCGGCATTGTCGGCTTCGGCGATCTCGGCAAGGCGCTGCGCCGGCTGCTCTCCGGCTTCAGGGCCCGCATTAGGGTGTTCGATCCCTGGCTGCCCCGCTCGATCCTCGAGGAAAACGGCGTCGAACCCGCAAGCCTGGAGGAGGTGCTGACGAAGAGCGATTTTGTCTTCGTCGTCGCGGCCGTCACCAGTGAAAACAAGGGATTCCTCGGCGCCGATGCCTTCGCCGGCATGCGCAGGGGCGCCGCCTTCATCCTGCTCAGCCGCGCCGACGTCGTCGATTTCGAAGCGCTGATGGCAGCCGTCTCGTCCGGTCATATTGTCGCGGCAAGCGACGTCTACCCGGAAGAGCCGCTGCCGCCCGACCACCCGGTGCGGAGCCTGAAAGGCTTCATCCGCTCGGCGCATCGGGCCGGCGCGCTCGACAGCGCCTTCAAGAAGATGGGCGACATGGTGCTCGAGGACATGGACCTGATGGATCGCGGCCTGCCGCCGATGCGCTGCAAGCGGGCGGAACGCGAAACGGTTTCGCGCATGCGTTCCAAGCCTGTCGCAGTGAATTAAGCCGGCAGACGCGCGCCGCCTCAGGCGGCGCGCTGCTCGCTTCCCTGGATCGCGGCGAGCTTCCAGTCGGCGCCGGGCTTGCGCACGAAGGTCCAGACCTCGATGCTTTCGCTCGGGCGGCGATCGTCGCCGGAAACGACGCGACCGCTGTCGCGTTCGACCATGGCATCGATCGAGGAGTAGCGCATGGCAAGCGTCGCATACTCCTGGCCGTCTTCGCGCCAGGCCTCGGCAATGTCGCCCTGCAGCAGCTTGACGTCGGAGACTCGGTTGCGCACGCCGTTGGTGGCGTTTTCGCCGAGTTCCTCGGCAAGATAAGACATCGCCTCAGGCGTCGTCAGCCGGCGCAACGCGGCGTAATCTTCGGCACCGTAAGCGGTCTGAATGCTGGTCAGCAATTCCTCGAACTGATCGAGATCGGCCTGCGCCAGCCCAATCTCGTCGCTCGGCCGGTGGCCGCGTGAGGACGCCCCTGAACCGGCACCCGAACCGATCGCCGGGATATGGAAGGACGAATTGTTGGCGGGCGACATGTTGTAGGACCGGCTGAAGGAGCCGCTCTGGCCGCCGGCGCCGTAGGAGGGCTGGCGGCGATTGGCGAAATAACGCATGGCGAGCATGACGGCGCCGCCGATCAGCGCGATCTGCAGCAGCATGCCGAGAAAGCCGAAGCCGCCGCCGAAACCGTGACCGAGCAGCATGCCGAGGAGGCCGCCGGCAATCAGGCCGCCGATCATCGAACGGCCGAAGCCGCCGAAGAGACCGGGGCGCTGGGCGCCGAAGGACTGCTGCGCGGTCGCTGGTGCCGTGGTCTGCGGGCGCGGCGTCATCGACCGTTCGATCGGCGCGGCGGGGCCGGGCGCCGTGCTGGTGACAGGCGGAGCCTGGAAGGTGCGGGTACCGCGGCTTCCGAAACCGCTGCTGCCGGCCCGGCGCGCTTCTGCATCGTCAAGGGAAGCAAAAACGGTAGCGCCCGTCAGAGCGGCAATTGCCGCGAACTTGGCAAAACGCGAAATGGCACTCGGCATTCCTGATCTCCTGTCATGCGCAGTCACGGCATGTCGGGAAAGAATATAGGTACTCTTTCCGCCGTTTGAAGTTCTTTTGCCGCTTACTGGCAGACATCGACCCAACTGGCGCCGGTCAGCTCGGCCAGCCGTCCGGTTTCGATGCGCACGGCCGAATTCGTCGAGCCGGCCGCCGGCACGACTTCATCGAAGCGTTTCAGCGAGATATCGCAATAGATGGGTAGCGGCGAGGGCAGGCCGAACGGGCAGACGCCGCCGACCGGATGGCTGGTGACCGCCACGACCTCCTCGGCGTCGAGCATGCGCCCCTTGGCGCCGAACGTGTCCTTGAACTTGCGATTGTCAAGCCTTGCCGTGCCGCCGGCAACGACCAGCATCATCTGCTCGCCGACACGCAGACAGATCGTCTTGGCGATCTGGGCCGGCTCGACGCCATGGGCCTCGGCAGCAAGCGCCACCGTCGAGGAGCTCTCGGCGGTTTCGATGATGTCGATATCGGGTGCGTGCGCACGCAGGAAAGCGCGGACAGATTCAAGGCTCATGGCGACATGCTAGCGCATCGGCCCAAAAATCGGAACCGCTTTTCGGAAGGGACGCGAGGATCGAAAGCGTGGAAGCCTGCTTTGCGCGTCTCGAAAGACATGCAGGTCCGCAGGAGGGCAAGCACGATTTGAAGCGTAAAATGCACTCCCGAAAACCGCCGCTTGCAAGTCTTAAAGACATCGTCATAATAATTTTGCACACGTGCTCAATTTTGTCATTCGGCCGTTACAACAAACCCCTAGAGCGGACATCGTCACGTTTTCGTGGGGTTTCGGAGCGGCCATCATCAGCAGTGCTGACCCGCCAAGAGGCTTCACACTGCTCTTCTAGGGAGACGAAGAAGATGACCATTTTGCCGACACTGAAATCCCTCACCATTGCTGCCACCATCCTGGCCTCGAGCTCTGCAATTGCGCTTGCCAAGGACGTTCACATCAGCGTCTGGGCCGGCGGCACCGGCCCGAACGACGTCTATCGTCTCGACGCCATCGAAATCGCAGCCCAGCAGCTGCAGCGCGAAGCCGCCCTCAAGGGCGAAGACCTGAAAATTACCGTCGAGAAGAAGCCCTATTCCGCCTGGGAAGACTTCAAGCAGGCGCTGACCCTTGCCGCCGAAGCCAAGACCGCCCCGAATATCGTCGTCAGCGGCCATGAAGACATCGCACCCTGGTCGCAGGCCGGACTGATCGTCCCGATCGAGGATTACGTCGATCTCGACTCATGGCCGCTCAGCGACATCTATGAAAACCTGTTGAAGATCGCATCCTACAACGGCACCGTCTACGGCATTCCGCAGGATGCCGAATCCCGCCCGATGTTCTTCTGGAAGCCTTACATGAAGGCGATCGGTTACAGCGATGCCGATCTGGACGCGCTGCCGCAGAGCGTCCAGGACGGCAAGTACACCATGAAGAACCTGCTCGAAGACGCCAAGAAGATGCAGGACAAGGGCCTCGTCCAGCCCGGATACGGTTTCTATCCGCGCACCAGCAACGGCCCCGACTACTGGCAGTTCTACACCTCGTTCGGCGGCACGATGGAAGAAGACGGCAAGCTCGTTTTCGACAAGGCGGCGATGACCCGCACCTATCAGTTCTTCGCAGACGCCGTTAAATCAGGTGTCACCAAGAAGAACCATATCGGTATGCCAGGCGACCAGTGGTGGAAGGAAGTCGCCACCGGCAAGGCCGGCATCTGGGACGGCGGCACCTGGCACTATGCCCGTCTTGTCAACCAGGAAGGCCTGAAGGACTTCTTCGGCAACGTGATCTTCACGCTGATCCCCGCCGGCGAAGGCGGCAAGGCCAACACGCTGACCCATCCGCTTGTCTACCTCTTGACCGCAGGTCACGACCAGGAAGACACCGAGATCGCCGCCCAACTGGTCAAGATCGCCTCCGAGCCGCGCACCAATGCGCTGCATGCGGTCAAATCAGCCCATCTCGGCATCTCCAAATCGGAATCCACCGTCGAATTCTACTCGGCCGACCGCTGGACCCGCGAAGCCACCGAGCGCCTGCTGCCGCATGCCAATGCGATGCCGAACAACTCCGATTTCGGCAAATATTGGAACATCATGTGGAAGAACCTCGAAGCATCGTGGACCGGCGCCAAGACCGTAGACGCTGCGGTCGGTGACGCAGAGAGCGAGCTGAAGAGCACGCTCGGCGACAAGATCGTCATTCGCTGAAACACGCCTCCGGGTGGCGGCAAACCCGCCGCCCGGTCGGTTCCGCGAGGAGGCCTCCCATGAAATCGTCCAGAACGCTCGGACTGATCATGATCACCCCTGCGGCGATCATGATCGTGCTGTTCTTCCTGATGCCGGTGGTTCTGACGGCGGTCTTTTCGATGACCAACATGACGACGGCGACCGGCATTTCCGGCGGCGTCTACCAGATCGCGCCGAACTCCCTGATCGCGCTGAAATCGGCGATGCCCGAGATCGCCACCGAGATGGCCGAACCGCGCTACACCATCGACGAGGCGGGCCTCACGGCCGTCGAGGGTCTCGGGCTTGCGCCGGGGATTGCCGCGGAATTGCGCGCCAAACATGCAGGCGAGGTCTTCCCGGCACGCCGCGATGTCGAGCGGATGATCAAGGATCTTGCCGAGCGGCCTTCGACACGTGAGGTCAAGCAGATCTCCGAACAGTTCAACCGCTCCGTCCTCAACACCCGCTTCGACAGCAAGGAGCAGCTGTTTTCGGCGCTGGACAGTCTGGGGTTCAGGCTGACGCCGGAACAGAAGGAAACCGTCGCCAAGACCACCTATACCGGCTGGACCTGGACGACAGACAATTTCGCACGCATGGCCAGGTCGCCCGATATGGCGCGTGTGCTTTTCAACACCGTGCTCTATGTCGCGCTGGTGCTGACGCTCTTCAACGTCGGTTATGCCCTGCTGCTCGCGATCTGGACGCATTACATGCCGCCGACGCCCGCCTCGATCTTTCGCGGCATCTGGCTCCTGCCGCGCATCACGCCCGTGGTCATCTACGTACTGCTGTGGAAGTGGCTTGCCTGGGACAGCGGCTTCATCTCTGTCCTGATGGGCAAGTTCGGCTACCCCCGAAGAACTACCTGCTCGATACCGCCTATAATGCCTGGTTCTTCGTCGTGCTGATCAACGGCTTCATCGGCGCTTCGATGGGCATGCTGGTGTTCTCCTCGGCGATGAAGGCCATTCCGAAGAGCCAGTTCTACGCAAGCGAGGTGGACGGCGCTTCGCGCTGGCAGCAGATCCGCTATATCATCCTGCCGCAAATGCGCTGGCCGATCCTCTTCGTCACCTGCTACCAGACGCTGTCGCTGCTCGCCTCCTTCAATGAAATCCTGCTCGCCACCAATGGCGGCCCGGGCAACGCCACCGAGGTCTGGGCGCTCTCCGCCTATCACACCGCGCTCAGGAATTATGCCGGCAACCTCGAATACGGGTTGGGCGCGGCCATGGCGCTGGTGCTCGTCGTCATCGGCGTGATGCTGTCGCTCCTTTATCTGCGCGTCTTCAACTACGGCACGCTCGTCGCCAAGCCCCTGATCGAGGACTGACCATGGCCGAACGCTCGCAGCCCTCGGCAAATTATCGCAGCTGGCCCGTCATCACGGCGCTGACGATCGTCAGCCTGCCGCTGCTCCTGATGTATGTTTATCTCTTCCTCGACACCGTGACGGTGAAACAACCGGATGCGTTGCTGCCCTCCGGTTTGACGATCAATCACTGGCGCTTCCTGTGGCAGACGACGGCAGGCAAGGCAAATATCTGGCACGTGACGCTGAATACGCTGCTGTTTTCGGCCTGCACCACCAGCCTGGTGCTCATCGTCTCGTCGATGGCCGGTTACGTGCTGTCGCGGCTGAACGTGCCGGCGCGCGGCTTCTTCCTCGCCGGCGTCATGGTGCTGCACGCCTTCCCGTCGGTGACGCTGATCATCGCCATCTTCATCGTCCTGCAGATGATCGGCCTCTATAATTCGCTGATCGGCGTCATTCTGGTGAAGGCGGCGATCGACCTGCCGCTCGGCATCTGGCTGATGAAGGGTTTTTACGACACGGTGCCCTGGGAAATCGAAATGGCCGGCGTCGTCGACGGCGCCTCGCGTTTCCGCGTCTGGCGCAGCCTCGTGCTGCCGCAGGTCAAGCCCGGCATCATGGCGCTCGGCCTGTTCTCTTTCCTCGCCGGCTGGGGCGAGTTCATCCTGCCGCAGGTGCTGGCGCCGGGCAATCAGGTGCAGGTGCTGTCGGTCTATCTCGCGGGCTTCCTCGCCGACGACAACAATTACGATTTCAATATGTTCAAGGCGGTCGGCCTCTTCTACCTCATCCCGGTGCTGATTGCTTACGCACTCTTCAACAAATATCTCATGAACATCTACGGCGGCGGGAGCAAAGGCTGATGCGCATCCTCCTCGACAATTTCTCGAAGAGCTTCGGCTCCACCAAGGTCATCGAAAACATGCAGCTCGAAGTCGGCGACGGCGAGATGCTGGCGCTGCTCGGCCCTTCCGGCTGCGGCAAATCGACGACGCTTTTTGCGGTCTGCGGCATTCACCGGCCGACCAGCGGGCGCATCCTCTTCGGCGACCGCGACGTCACCGACCTGCCGAGCCAGGCCCGCAATGTCGGCGTCGTCTTCCAGTCCTATGCGCTCTACCCGCACATGACGGTTGCCGAAAACATCGGTTTTCCCCTGAAGGTGAAGGGCGTGCCTGCCGCCGACATCCGCAAGGAGGTCGAGCGCATTTCCGAGCTTGTTCATATCAGCAACCTCATGGAGCGCCGTCCGGCGCAGCTTTCTGGCGGCCAGCAGCAGCGCGTGGCACTGGCGCGCGCGCTGATCCGCAAGCCCGACGTGCTGCTGCTCGACGAACCGCTCGCCAATCTCGACGCCAAGCTGCGCCTCGAAATGCGCTCGGAAATCCGCCGGCTGCAGCGTGAGACCGGAATCACCGCCATCCTCGTCACCCATGACCAGGTGGAAGCGATGAGCATGTGCGACCGCATCGCCATCATGAAGGAAGGCGAGATCGTCCAGATCGCCACGCCGGCCGAAATGTACAATGATCCGAAGACCGCCTTCGTCGCCGGCTTCCTCGGCAACCCTCCCATCACCTTCCTGCGCGGCATCGTCGACAAAGGCGTCTTCGTCATCCCGGAAAGCGAAATCCGCGTGCCGCTGCCGGGATCCATCGGCGCCGCCGAGGGCACCAAGCTGATGCTTGGCGTCCGGCCGGAGCATTTCACGCCTTCAGGCGATACACCGGTGTGCGGCAAGGTCACCTTCGCCGAAACGCAAGGGCGCGAAAACCTTTACGATGTACGTCTTGCCGGCGGTCCGCTGCTGCGCTCGATCCAGCCGGTGCGCAACGATATTCACGTCGGCGACGATGTCCGTTGGGCGATCGACAGCCGTGGCGTCTTCGTCTTCGACGAAAATGGCAGGAGGCTCTGATGAGGCGCGATTTCCAGGCATTTTTCGAGCGTAACGGCTGGCCGTCGGCCAAGGGCCGGCTGCCCTTCTGCATTGGCCATCGCGGCGCAAGCGGCCATGAGCGCGAGAACACGATCGCCGCTTTCCGCCGCGCTGCCGAACTCGGCGCCGAGATGTGGGAACTCGATACGCAGCTGACCCGCGACGGCGTGGTCGTCGTCTCGCATGACGACTATCTCGAGCGCGTCTTCGGCATCGACCGCCGCATTTCGGAAATGACGGCCGCCGAGCTCGCCGCCCTCGACGGCGTCGATGTCCCGAGTTTTTCGGAGGTCGCCGCCCTCGGCCGCGAGACCGGCACCGGTCTCTATGTCGAGCTCAAGGCGCCCGGAACCGGCCTGCTCTGCTGGCGCCATCTTGCCGAGATGAACCAGCGATTTGCCTGCCTCGGCTCCTTCGACACGGCGCAGGTGCGGGAACTCCGCAACGCCGGCTGCGACTTCCCGCTTTCGGTGCTGATCCGCGTCGGCCATGATCCGCATGCACTAGGTGACGAGGCCGGCGCCGATATCCTCCATCTCTGCTGGGAAAGGGCAGGCGAGCGGCCGCAGGATCTGGTGACCGAGGCACTGATGCACCGCGCCTTCGAGGCCGGGCGCGAGATCGTGCTCTGGCACGAGGAACGGCGGAGTATTCTCGACGACATCATGAAGCTTCCGGTTCTCGGCATCTGCACGGATTTGCCCGATCTGATGCGGCCGTCGGCAGAGAGGGAAAAAGCAGTTGGCAGACAGGGATAAGGGACCGCGCAAGGTAACCTCCTTCGACGTGGCGCGTGTGGCCGGTGTTTCGCGCGCCGCCGTGTCGCGCGCCTTCACGCCGGATGCCAGCGTCTCGCCGAAAACGCGTGAGAAGGTCTTCCAAGCCGCCAAGGATCTCGGCTATCGGGTAAACTATCTTGCCAGAAGCCTCACCAACAAACGTTCCGATCTCGTCGGCGTCGTTGCCGCCGGCCTCGACAACCCGTTCCGGACGCTGCAGATCGAGAACCTGGCGAGAGTGCTGATCGCCCGCAATTTCCGCCCCATCCTGCTGCCGACCTCTCAGGAGGCGGATACCTCGACAGTCATCGGCCAGCTGCTGCATTACGCCGTCTCCGGCGTCATCGTCACCTCCGACGCACCGCCGACCGAAATCTGCGAACAATGTGCTGCCGAAGGCGTGCCGATCGTGCTGATCAACAAAGGCAACGATATCCCCTTCGTCGACCGCATCATCTCCGACGATCGCATGGCCGGCTATCTCGCCGCCGCCCATCTGATCGACAGCGGCGCGCGAAAGCTCGCCGTCATGGCCGCACCCGCAATATCCTATACGGCGCGGCGGCGGAGCGAAGCCTTCATCGCGCGGTGCAAGCAGCTTGGCGTCGATGCGCAGCTGCTGCAGGTCAGGATCAACGACTACAAGAGCGGCTATGATGCGGCCGGCGAGCTTGCCGCATCCGGCATCGACGGCTTGTTCTGTGCCAACGACTACATGGCCTGCGGCGTTGTCGACCGGGTCATGCAGGGCCGCAGCCGCGACGATGCGCCGCCGCTCGCCATCATCGGCCATGACGACATCCCCCAGGCGAGCTGGACCGCCTACGACCTCACGACCATCCGCCAACCCTGCGATCTCCAGGCCGAACAAACGGTCGATCTGCTGATGAGCCGGATGGCTGAACCGGACCTGACGGCGCGCGTCGAATTCACGCCGATAACGCTGATAAGAAGAAGGACTGCCTGATGAATCCCGCATTCGATGCCGCCGCCATCCGTGAACGGGCGGAGGTCGCCGTCACAGCCGCCCTCGAGGCCGGACGGGAAGCGGCCCGGTTTCGGCGCGACTCCAATCCCGGCACGCTGACCGTCGAGAACAAGGGATTGCAGGATTTCGTCACCATCGCCGACAGGAACGCCGAACAGGCGCTCCGTGACGGGCTGCTTTCACGCTTTCCGGGCGATATGTTCATGGGCGAGGAAAGCGGCGGGCGATCGGGCGAGGGCGGCACATGGGTCGTCGATCCGATCGACGGCACGACCAACTATATCAGGGGCTTCCGGCATTGGGCCGTCTCGATCGCCTTCGTCGCCGCCGGCAAGGTCGAGATCGGCGTCGTCTACGACGCCACCGAGGACAAGGTCTTTCACGCCGTCCGCGGCGGCGGCGCCTTCAAGGACGGGGTTCCGGTCCATGCGGCGGCGACCGCCGATCCAGCCAATGCGCTTGTCATTCTCGGCCATTCCCGGAAGACGAGCTTCGACGACCATCTCGCGCTCTCGCGGCGGCTCCACGAACGCGGCATGGATTATCGCCGCATGGGCGCGGCCGCGATCGACCTCGTTCGTGTCGCCGAGGGTGCTGCCGATCTCTATTACGAACGCCACCTCAATGCCTGGGACATGCTCGCCGGCGCGCTGATCGCCGAAGAGGCCGGCGCTGTGGTGGCGATGCCGCCGGTCGATAGGCTGCTTGCGCAGGGCGGACCCGTCATCGCCTACTCGCCGGGGCTTGCCGGCGAATTCGCGTTCATTCTCGACATCGAGGGGCTATAGATACACCTCTCCCCAGACGCGATCCGCCCGATTTGTGAGACTGCAAACTTCGCCCGAAAGTTACGGAACGCCCGTTACGCAACAACGCGATTGCGGCCGCTCTTTTTCGCCGCATAAAGATTCTGATCTGCGATCGCCAAAATCTCGTTCGGAGAATTGGTGGATAGAGTACTACCGGCGACACCGATGCTGATCGTCACATGCAGCCCGTTGCAGACCTCGGACCAGTCCCACCGCTCAATGGTCGAACGCAACTTCTCGCAGATATCGGTAGCGCCTCGGGGAGTGCCGGCGAGCAAGACGACGAATTCCTCGCCGCCAAAGCGAATTGCCTGATCGGTAATGCGCAGCTGGCCGCGCAGTATAGTTCCAATGGCACTCAGGACCCGGTCGCCGATCATGTGAGAGAAGTTATCGTTGATCGACTTGAAGTGATCGACATCCAGCATCGCGATCGAATATGGACGTTTCTCAGATGTCAGCGCTTTAAAGCGGCTGTCGAGATATTTGCGATTATAGAGCCCGGTCAGTGCGTCCAGATAGACGGCATTGGCAAGGATATCGGTTTGCTCCTGCAATTTCTGATAGGAGGCCTCCAGCGTTTCTGCGCGCTTCGACTCCGTTTCGGCAACTTCCTTGAACCGTTTGGTTTCATAGTAGATTTCGGCGAGACGTGCGCGCCGCTGGGTACTCTCGGCGCTATTGCGCAAATAGGCCTGGTGGTATTTCTTATGGGCCTCCAGCGCCTGATCGAACTGCCCCAGCCCCTCATAGGCCTGCGACAGATAAAGATAGATCTGCACATAGGAATCGAAACTGCCGCCGGCGTCGATCAGCTCCACCGCCTCGAGAAGCGGCGACAGGGCTTCGGTGAATTTTCCGGAATTGTTGTAGATCTGGCCCAAAGTGTAGAGATATTGCTGCCTGTCCCTGACATAGCTGTTCTCTTGAAACAGCCTATAGCGGCCCATGCATCGGAGCGCCTTGTCATGCTCGCCCAGGTGGCTGTAGAACTCGGCTTGGTTGCCGAGACAGAGGCGAGCGGCCCAGCTGTCGCCGATCTCGATTGCGATGTCGAGCGCTTGTTCGGTCAGTTCCAGCGCTCTGACCAGCATCTGGTGTTCTTCCTCCGGCTGGCCGAGCGCCCGCGCGATATACCCGCCTTCCGAATGAGCGCCGCCGAGATTGATGAGCCACCAGCATTCATAGTTCTTATTTCCGATCGATCTGGCGAGCTCGACGGACCTCTCGCTCATTAAGATGGCCCGATCGGGCTGTTTGTTGCACCAGAAGATAATTCCGATGACGTTAGTGGCCAGGCTTTGTGCTTGCGGGTCCGCGGCTTTGTCGGCCAGATCCAAGGCGCGGGTCGCTTCTTCGATTGCTTCCTCCGGCAAGCCCAGTTCCAAGAGCAGCCATCCGAAATAAGCGCGGGCACAGGATTCCTGTTTGCGCTCCCCGGTCGATTTCCAGAAGTCTACCGCCCGGCGGACATGCGTCAGTCCAAGTTCGGCCTTGCCGATCTGAAAACAATACCAAGCAATGTCGGTGTCGCATTGCGCGGCGAGCCGATCGTCGCCCCGCGCTTTGGCATCCGCAAGAATTTCGCCGGCCAGTGTGAGTGCCTCAACCGATCGGCCCGTACACCCAAAATGCCACGCTTCCTGCAAGCTGGAATTTGCTTGTTGCGCAATTGCTTTAGTATCAACAACTTGCATATCGGGCACCAACAGTTGTCTGCTGGTTATGGATAGCATCAGAAGTTTAAAATGATGCAAATTACGCAAAACATGCGACTAAGTGCATGATGCTGAAAAGTGTGATCAGTTTTTGGACGACATCATGCTCCAACGCTCGCCGGTTAAACCGCCATGCGGCGGCGCCAGGCGCGTTCGGTCGCCGGCGCCTCGTCGGTGGTGATCTGATCCGGCTTCAGGGCCGTCAGCGCCGAAAAGCTTTGCCATTCCTCTTCGCTGAAGCCGGCCTCCCGATCCTTCAGGGTGAAAGTCCAGGCATCGACACGTTTGCCTTCGTCCTGGCAAAGCGCGATCATATCCAGCCCCGCATTGGCGGCATCAAGGATCAGCGGCCAGTGCAGATAGATCGTGTCCGGTTCGGACGGGCCGCGCAGGTCAGCGCGCAGTTCCGTCTCGACCGCCTTCCAGCCGTCGGCCATCCTGATATCGTAGAGTTTGTTGGTCGGATCGATGCCGCGCAGGAGATGGGGAAGCTTCTCCTTGACCGCGACGATGAGGTCGAGACTGTCGCCACTGACGATCACCGAGGCGGCGATATCGCGGAAATGCGTGGCCAGATGCGCGACGCCCCTGGCGCCGATCGCTTCGTAGTCGTCCTTCATGTCGAATTGCAGCAATGCGGCTGGATGCGTCGATTGCATCATGGCAGCCAGATCCTCGCTGAGGATCAGCGGCCGGTCGCCCTCTTGCATCTTGATATCGCTGAGGTCACTGACGCTCTTTTCGGCGACCGGTCCATGTCCTGTCGTCTCGCCTTCGAGTTCCCTGTCGTGCAGCACGACGAACCCACCGTCGGCGCGGACGCGCAGATCGAGCTCCATCGAGGCGCCCGCCGCAAAGCCCTCCGCCATTACTTCGGCGGAAAACAGCGGGTCGGAAAACCGCTTGCGCAATCGGTGCCATTTCAGGCGGGTGCGATGCCCCTCATGTGAAATCTCCAGGCCCTGCGCATCCAGCAATTTCGTCATTTGCACCAAGTCTCCGCGATACCACTCTCCTGCCTTGATGAGCCATGATTATCAAGGGCCGAATACCGCTTTCATCGGCTGTAGGCTGCGGATATTGCCTCCGCAGCGGCTGATATATCCGAGGGATGGCCGGTCTGCCTGAGGGCCGCGCCATACGCCACGACGTTCGAGAGCACCGTCTGGAATGCGGCGCGCGGACCAGTGTGGTTCAGCCGCAAGAGACGGGCCGGCCCAGTTCCGACGCCTTCGGTCAGCTCGACTCCCAACTGCCCGGCGGCTGCGATCAGCGCGGCAGGCGCCAGTGCCTCCGGCACCGGTACCGCCGTCACCAGGTTCGACGCCCTTGCTGCCGGCACCCAGGCCGGGGCTCCGAGTGCGGCAAGTCCCGCCCGTGTCGCCGCTGCCGCAAGCACATGACGGGCGACGATATTCCCCATGCCCTCAGCCTCGACGCGGTCGAGCGCCGTTTCCAGTGCGAAGAATTCCAGCGGCGCCGGCGTTCCCGGCAGGCCGCGTCGCCCGCTGTCGACCCAGGTCTTCAGATCGGCCAACGACAAGATCGAATCGCGCGGTGCACCATCTCTGAGAATCAGATCCCAGGCGCTACGGCTGACCGAGAGCGCGGAGACGCCGGCCGGCCCGCCGAGCGCCTTCTGCGGACCGATCACGGCGATGTCGATGCCGAGGTCGCCGACATCGAGCCCGTGGCCACCGACCGAGGCGACGGCGTCGACGACGGTGACGATGCCACGAGCCCGGGCAAGCGCCAGTATCTCGGGCAGCGGATTGAGAATGCCGCTCGCGGATTCCGCGTGCACAAGAGCGAGCATATCGAACTTCGGACCCGTCTGGAGCGCCTTGGCGACTGCTTCGATCTCGATCGGCAGGCCCGGTTCGGCGACGATATCGGCGACCGCCGCGCCACCCCGTCGCAGCCATTGCCCGAACCAGCCGCCATAGGAGCTGGTGATGATGTTCAGTGCTGTGAGGCCCGGGCGCGCAAGGCTGACCGCCGCCGCCTCCAGCGCCACCACCGCCTCGGCCTGCACCAGCAATATATCGTTGCGGCTGCGCAAGATGCCGCCGATCCTGTCGGCAAGGACGGCGTAGCGCTCCGCGGGATAGGAGGGCACGCCATGCAGGGGATTCCAACCAAGATCGGACATGGATACTTCCTTCAGCAGGGATCGGTCACGAGACGGGGACGGCGGCAACGAGCGCACGGGCAGCCTCGGATTGCGGCGCTGCGACGACCGCCGCGGCCGGACCGGTCTCGACGATCCGCCCGCCATCCATGACGGCGATACGGTGGGAGACGGCCCGGACCACGGCAAGATCGTGCGAAATGAACAGACAGGCAATGCCCTGTTCTTTCTGCAGATCGACCAGGATCTCGAGGATCCTGCCACGCACGGTCACATCGAGCGCCGAGACTGCCTCGTCGAGCACCAGCAACGAGGGCCGTGTCGCAATCGCACGCGCAATCGCCACACGCTGCCGCTGGCCGCCGGAGAGTACCCGCACCGGCCGGGCGGCATGATCTGCGGTAAGGCCGACGCGCTCCAGCAGCTCGACGATCTCGCCCGAGCGCCGGTTTTGTGCGACGCCGTGGATGCGAAGCGGATCGTCGAGCACCGCACCAACGCTCGCCAACGGATTGAAGGCGGCGAGCGAATCCTGAAACACCATCTGCATACGCGCCCGCCGGCGGCGCAACGGCGCGCCATTCAGCGCGAGCCAATCCTCTCCCTCGAAGCGGATCGAACCGGCATCGGCCGAGAGGAGCCGCAGCAGGATGCGCGACAATGTCGATTTTCCGCTGCCGGAAGCGCCGACGAGGCCGAGCGTTTCCCCGGCCGCGATGGTGAGCGACACATTATCGAGAGCGGCAATCCGGCGTCCCGCAGACCAAAAACCTTTCGACAGGTTTTCGATGGAAAGCAGCCTGTCGTTCATGACGGCACCTCCACGATCAGCGGCGGCGTCGCGAGGTCTCGATGGCTGGCGATCAGGGCGGCGGTATAGTCGCTCTTGGGCGCCGAAAGCACCGAACGGACGGGGCCTGCCTCGACCAGCCTCGCATTGCGGAAGACGGCGATGCGGTCGACGAAGCCGGAGGCCAGCGCGATGTCGTGGGTGATGAAGAGCAGCGTCATGCCGTCCTCGCGCACCAGCCCGTCGAGCAGGCGGACGATCTCGGCCTGGACGACAACATCGAGCGCGCTGGTCGCCTCGTCGGCGATCAGCAGCGCAGGTCTAGCGGCAATGGCTGCGGCGATCGCCACGCGCTGGCGCTGGCCGCCGGAGAGCTGATGCGGAAAGGCCCGCATCGCCTTGTCGGGCTGCGGTATCCGTACCCGCTCAAGCAATTCTTCGGCCCTGACATAGGCCTGTTTCCAGCTGAGGCCGAGATGGCGCCTGGCGCCCTCGGCGATCTGCTCGCCGATCGTCAAAACGGGATTGAGGCTGGAGCCCGGATCCTGGAAGACGAAGCCGAAATCGCGGCCTGCGCGGGTCGGATGGCCAAGGCCGGGCCAAAGTATCTCGCCGCGGACTGTCGCTCCCTCCGGCAGCAGACCGGCAATCGCGCGGGCAAGCGTGCTCTTGCCGGAACCGCTTTCGCCGATGATCGCCAGCCTTTCGCCGGCGACGATATCAAGGTCGATATCGTCGAGCGCGGCCGCACCGCTGCTGCCGCGCCCATAGGTGACCGAAAGCTGTCGCAGGCTCAAAAAATCCCGCTCATGCCGCCCTCACGCCGTCATCGCCAAGCGCCTTGCCGAGACCCTCGCTGAAGAGATGGACGCCGAGCACGGTGACGGCGAGTGCCGCACCCGGTATGACCGAGAGATAGGATGCCGAACGCAGCACGCTGCGGCCCTCGGCGATCATCGAACCCCAGGTGGCGATATTGGGATTGCCGAGGCCGAGGAAGGACAGCGCAGCCTCGGTGAGGATCGCACCGGCGACGATGGTGGCCGAAAGCGCCAGCACTGGCGGCAGCGCGTTGGGTAGGATTTCCCGGAAGGCGATCTCGGCCGGATGCATGCCGATTACCCTTGCCGAGGCGACGTAATCCTGCTCGCGGATCGCCAGCACCTGCGCCCTCGTCAGCCGCGCCGGATCGGCCCAGGTGCCGAGTGCGATGGCAAGGACGACAACCGGCGTCGACACGCCGATGGTGCTGACGAAAGCTAAGGCGAGCAGGAAGGCCGGCACGATCTGGAAGGCGTCGACCACTCGCATCAGCGCCTCATCGATGAGCCCGCCGGCAAAACCGGCAGCCAGGCCGACGCAAAGCCCCAGCACCATGGCCGCAAACGCCGCCGCCATGCCGACGGCCAGCGAGGTTCGCGCGCCATAAAGCAGGCCCGCCAGCAAGTCGCGGCCGAGACGGTCGGTGCCGAGCGGAAAGGCGGGATCGGTGAACGGCGCCAGCAGGGCGCGGCCGGCAATTTTCAGCGGATCGCCCGGCGAAATAACCGGAGCGAGCAGCCCGGCCGAAAGCAGGACGAGAAGGATCACAAATCCTGCAGCACCTTCCGGCGTGCGCAGCAGTCGCCGCAGCCAGCTCATGCGCCGCCCTCCGATGCGCCGATGCGCGGGTCGAGTGCGGCATAGACGAGATCGACGAGGAAATTGACCGAGATGACCAAGACGGCGCTGGTGACGATGATGCCCATCAACAACGGCGCGTCGCGGCCGTTGACCGCCTCCTGCGCCAGCCGCCCGAATCCCGGGATCGCAAAGATGCTCTCGATCACCACGCTGCCGCCGAGCATGGCCGCCGATTGCAGCCCGAGCATGGTGACGAGCGGCAGCAGCGCGTTGCGCGCGACATGGCGCAGCACGATCCGGCTGCGCGACAGACCCTTGGCCCGGGCGAAGAGCACGAATTCAAGCTTCCAGGCCTCGGCCATGCCGCTGCGCATCACCCGCAGGAACAAGGCGAGATAGATCAGGGCGAGCGCGCCGACCGGCAGAACCAGATGATCGGCGATATCGAGCGCGCGCGAAAAACCCGTCTTGCCGGAAGCGATCGTCTCGACGCCGGCGATCGGAAACCAGCGCAGCTTCACCGAAAAGGCGATGCTCAGCACCAGGCCGAGCCAGAAGCTCGGAATGGCATAGACGATCAATGAGCCGATCGACAGCAGCCGCTCACGCAGACCGCCCGGCCGCGCTCCGGCAAGGATGCCGAGCGCTGAGCCGAGGCCGAAGGATAGCGCCGTCGCGCTGCCCATCAGCAGCAGCGTATTGGGCAGGCGTTCGGCAATGAGCGCACCGACCGGCCGGCCGAAGGCGACCGACCAGCCGAGATCGAAGCGTGCGAGCGAGGAAAGATAGAGCCAGAGGCGCGCGAACATCGATTGGTCGAGGCCGTAGCTCTCGCGCAGCGACTGCCTAAGTGCGGCATCGCCGCCGCCGATCGAGCCAAGATAGGCGTCGACGGCATCGCCCGAGGCGGATTCAAGCAGGAAAAAGGTGAAGATCACCACGATCAGCAGCACAGGAATGCTGCTGATCGCCCTGCGCCTCAGGAGGATGATTGCACGTCTCACGCCGGACAGGGCCTCTGGAAGAGAATTGCCGCCGATCCTATCACGATTGCAGCGCCGTATCGCCCCAGTTCGAGACAGCCCAACGCGGGTTATCCGCGACGTTGAGCACGCTGTCGCGTGCGACGGTGATGAAACCCCATTCCGCGACGTTGATCAGCGGCAGATCGGCGACGACGAGCTGCTGGAACTTGCGGTACAGATCGGTGCGCGCCGCCGTGTCGACAGTCTCCGAGGCCTGCTTGATGATCTTGTCGAGCTCCGGATTGACGTAGCCGCCCTGATTGGAGAAGGGCACGCCGGCTGGCGTCCCGGACTGGACGAGAATGGTGGTGGAGATCGCCGGATCACCGCGGAAGACCGGCGGACCGACGGCAAGGTCGAAGTCGTGGTCGGTATAAACAGCCTTCTGGTGCGCGGCCGCATCGGCATTGACGATCTCCGCATTGATGCCGATCACGGCGAGCGCCTGGCGAAGGTAATCGCCGAACTGCCGGGTCTCGTTGAAATAGGGCGCGGGGCGAAGCTTCAGCGAAAAGCGGTTGCCGTCAGGCCCTTGGCTGTAACCCGCCTTGTCGAGGATTTCGTTGGCGGCAGCAGGGTCGAACGCATAGGTCGCGACATCGGGTGTATAGAACTCCGGCGCATTCTTCGGCACCGGGCCGGTCGAGGCTGCGGCGTAACCGAGGAAGATCGTGTCGACCACGAATTTCTTGTCGATCGCCTGGGCGATTGCCTGACGGACCCTGAGGTCGGAGAGCTCCTTGCGGCGGTGATTGATCTCGACGACGAGCTGGTAGGTCAATGCCTCGTAGCCCTTCGAAACCACCTTGATCCCGGCGACCTTCGAGATGCGGTCGAGATCGGCGAGCGGCACCGCCGAGAAGGCGGCAAGCTGGATTTCGTCTGCTTCGAGCGCTGCACCCGCCGCTTCGCGATCGGGCAGCACGCGGAAGATGATCTCGTCGAGTTTCGGCTGCTCCTTGTCCCAGTAATTCTCGTTGCGCGTCAGCCGGTAATATTCGCCGGGCTTGTGTTCGGCGAACTTGAACGGCCCGGTGCCGATCAGCGTGTTATTGGCAGGGTTGGTCGCGATGTCGGTGCCGTCGAAAATGTGCTTGGCGACGACGCTGGTGACAACAGGCAGCGCGTTACGGATCAGCTGGAACGGCGTCGGCTTGGAGAAGCGGAAGATGGCGGTGTAATCGTCAGGTGTATCGACGGCTTGAAGATTGGCGAAGACCAGGCGGCCGAGATTCTGCAGCGGCTTCCAGACGTTGAGCGCCGAGAAGGCGACATCGACCGAGGTAAACGGCTTGCCATCATGCCAGGTGACGCCGTCGCGGAGCTTGAAGGTGACGGAGAGGCCATCGGCCGAGCCTTCCCAGGAGGTGGCGAGACGCGGCGAAAGCCCATCCTTGCCGTCGAACGACGCTTCGGCGAGCGGCTCGATCACTTTGCTGGCGACGAAGAAGACGCCGTTCGAGGCGACGATGGCGGGATTGAGGTTCTTCGGCTCGGAATCGGCTGCAACGATCAGCCGGCCGCCGGCGGGCGCGGTCTGCGCGAGCGCCTGCCGGGCGAGCGCCGTCGAGGCAAGGAGCAGGGCGGTGCCCTTCATCAGCGTGCGCCGCGAGATAGATGGTACGGTCATGACCTCTCCTGATCGGTGAAATTCGAGTGCCCATATTCAGGGCGAAATGCAAATTGTCATAGAGGTTAGATTCGAATAGTCGGACTGGGCGAGATATTTTTGTCACCCAGCCATTATTCGCTCAGCCGTTGGCGGCGACACGTGCGGGCGCGTCGAAGAGATTGCGATATGCGGCGCCGGGATGTGGCGCGACGAGCCGCGGCCCTGCTCCCCCGAGCTTTTCGCGCAGCGTTCCTTTGGCGTATTCGGTCTTGTAGACACCGCGCTTTTGCAGTTCCGGTACCAGCAGATCGACCGCGTCCTCGAAACTTTCGGGCGTCACAGCATAGGCAAGATTGAAGCCGTCGACATCGGTGTCTTCGATCCATTCCTGCATCAGATCGGCGACCGTCTGCGGCGAGCCGACGAAAACCGGGCCGAAACCGCCGATGCCGACCCAGTCGGCCATTTCGCGCACCGTCCATTCCTTGGTGGGATCGATGGTGGTGAAGGTTTCGACGGCCGATTGCACCGCATTGGTATGGCGGTGCCGCAGCACCTCGTCCGGCCCGAACTGGCCGAAATCGATGCCGGTCCAGCCGGAGATCAGCGTCAGCGCACCCTCGAAGGAGGCGTATTTGCGGTATTCATTAAACTTCCGCTGTGCCTCCGCATCCGTTTCGCCGAGGATGACGGTCTGCAGGTTGAAGGCAAGGATTTCGCGCGGGTTGCGGCCGACGCGTTCGGCCGCCTCGCGGACATTGGCGACGTAACGCTTCAGCACAGGCTTCGACGGGGATGCGACGAAGATGCACTCGGCATGGGCGCCGGCGAAATCCTTGCCGCGGCTGGAGGCGCCGGCCTGGTAGAGCACTGGCGTACGCTGCGGCGAGGGTTCGCTCAAGTGAATGCCGGGCACGTTGAAATGCTTGCCGGAATGGCGGATCGGGTGGACCTTGTCAGGATGGGTGAAGATACCGCTTTCCCGGTCGCGGACGACGGCGCCGTCCTCCCAGCTTCCCTCCCAGAGCTTGTAGCAGACCTCGAGATATTCCTCGGCAAGATCGTAGCGGTCATCATGCTTCGTCTGCGCCGGCTGGCCGATATTGAGCGCCCCGCTGTTGAGGTAGGAGGTGACGATATTCCAGCCGACACGCCCTTTCGTTAGATGGTCGAGCGTCGATATGCGGCGGGCGAAGGTGTAGGGGTACTCGAAGGAGAGCGACGCCGTCAGGCCGAAGCCGAGGTGCTCGGTCTCGTAGGCCATGGTGGGGATCAGCTGCAGCGGATCATTGACCGGCACCTGCGCCGAATGGCGAAGTGCGGCGTCGACATTGCCGTTCAGCACATCGTAGACGCCGAGCACGTCGGCGATAAACAGTCCATCGAACTTGCCGCGCTCCAGCGTCTTTGCCAGATGCACCCAATAGTCGAGATCCTTGTAGGTCCAGGACTTGTCACGCGGATGGCGCCAGAGCCCCGGCGACTGGTGTCCGACGCAATTCATATCGAAGGCGTTCAGCCTGATTTCGCGGGTCATGTCTTTCTTCCTTGGAATTAGGGATTGCTGCGGCCGAGGCCATAGGTGAGGGCGAGTGCGCCGACGAGCACGGCGCCCTTGACGAAATCCTGGGTGTAGTAGGGAGCGTTCAGCATGGTGAGGCCGTTCAGCAGGACGCCGACGAAGACGGCGCCGGCAATGGTGCCGAGCACGTTGGGACGCCTGAGATTGAAGACCGCGAAACCGATCAACGCGGCAGCAACAGAATCCATCAGCAGCGAACCGCCGGAGGAAATGTCGCCGCGCCCGACGCGGGCGGCGATCACGATGCCGCCGAGCGATGCCAGCGTGCCCGATAGGACATAGGCGAGCGTCTTCAGCCGCACCGTCGAAGCGCCGGCAAGCCGGGTCGCGACCTCGTTGCCGCCGGTCGCAAACAACAGCCGACCGATGCGGGTGCGTTCGGTGAGGATGAAGAGTGCGATGGCGACCACCGCCATCAGCACCACGGAAACGGGCAGGGTGCCGAGGATGCTGTAGCGGCCGATCAGCAGGAAGGCCGGATCGTAGGCGCCGGTCGCCTTCGACCCGTCGGGTAGAGTGAGGCCGGCCGAAATCGACCGGCCGGCGGTCGGGATCAACTGCAGGCCGGAAAGCAGAAACATCATCGCCAGCGTCGCCAAGAGATCCGGCACCTTCAGGCGGACGATGAGGAAGGCGTTGACGAGACCGACCAGAGCGCCAAAGGCGAGCACCAGCGGCACCGTCGCATAGGCATCAAGGCCCCAGACGATCATCGCATAGCTGGCCGCCATCACGCTGGATGCGGCGACCGCGCCGATCGACAGGTCGAAACCGCCGACGGCCAGCGTGACCGTGACGCCGGCGCCGAGAATGGCGACGACGGAAACCGCCTGCAGGATGCTCATCAGATTGGCGATATTGATGAAAGCGGGCTGGGCGAAGGTGAAACCGACGACGAGCAGTGCCAGCAGGATGAACACCGCGCCCGCCCGCAGGAACGCCCCGAGGGCGGCGAGACGGCCGTTATCGGCTTGCGGCGATGCCTTCGGCCGGACGCTTGCCTGTGGAAGTGTGTCGTCGTCGATCGTCGTCATGCGGATATTCCCTGGATGGCAGAGGCAAGAGCGGCCCCGTCTGCCGCGGGCCTCAACACGTGGCGGTCGATGACGAGGAAGCGGTCGGCCACCTCATAGGCCTCCTCCGGGTCGGAGGTCGCAATCAGCGTCGCCCGGTCGGTGCGGGCCCGGATTGCCCGGATGATGTCGTGACGGGCACCGACATCGACGCCCTGGAAGGGTTCGTCGAGCAACAGAAGCCGGCTCGGTTCGGCCTCCCAGCGAGCGATCACCGCCTTCTGCTGGTTGCCACCGGACAGCGACCAGACCGAGGCGAGCGGACCCGCGGCCTTGATGCCGAGACGCGCGATTGCCTGTTCGGCCTCGCGTCGTTCACGGCCGCCGACAAGGAAGCCGCTCGGATACCATTTGCCAAGGTGCGGCAGGCTGATCGTCGCCGACAGCGAATGGCCCGGCCATGCCGGCGGCATCAGCGAGGAGCGATGACGGTCTTCGGCGGCCATGGCGACACCCGCCGCGATTGCATCAACCGGGCCTTTCGGCCGGTACGGCCGGCCATCGAGGAACATTGTGCCGCCGGCAAGCGCCGTCACGCCGAAGATCGCCTGGAGCAGCCGGCTCTTGCCGGCGCCGAGCACACCGGTCACCGCCACCACCTCACCCTCATGTAATGACAGATTGAAGGAGGTGGCCCCAGAGAGCAGTCTAATATCGCGCATCTCGAAAATCGCCGGACCGGTCGCAGGCCGCGCATCCGGCCGAGCCGCCTCCAGTCTGCGGCCGATCATCGTCTCGATGGCGCTCGAAAAATCCATCGGCCGCGAGAAAGTGCCGACGACGCGGCCGCCGCGCATGACGAGCGCGCGGTCGGCGATGGCTTCGAGATCGGCGGTACGATGCGAGATATAAAGGATCGCCAGTCCGCGCTTGCGAAGCCTAAGCAGAATATCGAAGAGGCGCCGGCTTTCCTCTCCGGAAAGGCATGCCGTCGGCTCGTCGAGAATGAGAAGATCGGCGTGGTTGGCAAGCGCCCGGGCGATCGCCACCAGCTGCCGATCGGCGCTGGTGAGTTCACCGAAATCACGGTCCAGCGGCAGACTGAAGCCGGCGGCATCGAGCATGGACTGCGCGGCACGGCGGATGCCGACACGCGAGACGAAGAAGGGCGTGCTGCGATCGGCGAACCGGTTGAGCAGCAGGGCATCGGCAACCGTCAGGCCGGCGGCACCGACGAGATCCGTCGACTGATGCACGGTGACGACGCCGGCCTTTGCCGCTTCGGCCGGACTGCGCGGCGCAAACGGACGACCATCCAGATTGATCGCGCCGCTATCGGCCGGAAGCACGCCGGAAAGAATCTTGACCAGCGTCGATTTGCCCGCACCGTTTGCACCCATCAGCGCCACGATCTCACCGCGCTCTATCGAAAGATCGGCACCGGCAAGCGCCCGCGTCGACCCGAAACTGCGGGTGATATTTTCAATGTGAAGAAGCGGCATCGATAGTGTCCGGGACTGCATTCGAAGCCGGAGTGTGCCCCGTCCGGGCGGTCGAACTCCAGGCACGGCTTTCCCCGGCGAGCGGCGCTCGGGGAACAAAGAATCTCCCGCAGCCGGTAAAATCGGATCATTTACTCTACTAAATACATAGAGATTATATCTAATAATTCAACACGTCGCGAGGGCTTCCAGACCTGTCAGACGACGCCTCCGATTTGCTAGAAGGAACGCGACGATGAAATCCCTCGCACGGCTCGCACTGTCTGCCGCCGTCATTCCGTTCATTTTCATTCAAGGCGCAAAGGCCGACGGCCTGTCCGGCGCCCCGGCCCCCTTCGACAAGGGCGGCGTCAAGGTCGCGCTGATCAGCTACATCTCGGCCGGCGACTTCTTCCAGGCCTATCAGGCGGGCGCTGAAGCCCAGGCCAAGGCGCTGGATATCGACCTGCGCATCTTCCCGGGACGGCAGGATGCCGCAGAACAGCGCGAACAGATCCTCCAGGCGATCAATCTCGGCGTCTCCGGCATCGTCATCGACCACGGCCTGCCGGAATCGCTGGGCGACGTCGTGCAGCAGGCGCTCGACAAGGGCATCAAGGTCGTGGCCTTCGACGTCAACCTCAACAATCCCAAAATCCCGCAGGTGGAGCAGAGCGACCACGAGCTTGCCTCGCTGGCACTCGAGCAGGTGGTGAAGGACAACGGCAACAGCTTCAACGCCGGTTATGTCTATGTCGCCGGCTTTGCGCCGCTCGACCGCCGCAACGAGGTCTGGGACAAGTTCAAGTCGGACAATTCAGGCGTGGTCGAAAAGGCCCGCTTCGGCAATGTCAGCGACACGACCGCGACCTCGACCGCCGACCAGGCGAAGGCCGCGCTCACCGCCAATCCGGATATATCCGTGGTCTTTGCCCCCTATGACGAATTCGCCCGCGGCGTGAAGCTTGCCGCCAACGACCTCGGCATAGCAAACAAGCTCAAGATCTATTCGGCCGACGTCTCGACGGCCGATATCCAGGAAATCACCGAGGAAGGCAGCCCTTGGGTTGCGACCGTCGCGACCAATCCTGCCGTCGTCGGCGCCGTCTCCATTCGCGCCGCCGCCCTCGAAATCGCCGGGCAGACGGTTCCTCACCAAATCACCGTGAAGCCGACGCTTCTGACGCAGGAAAGCCTGCGCGCAGCCGGCGTCAAGACGGTCGAGGAACTGGCCGAAAAGATCCCGGCCTTCAGCACGAGCGATGCGGCGACCGCCAGCTGGATCCCGGACAAGCTGTTCTGAGACCACGCACTTCGATCCTTCCGGCGGAAGCCTCTGCGGCTTCCGCCGGATCATCTTTTGGAGAATTGGAGTTCCGCCCATGAGCCAATCCAATGTCATCTTCGCGGCCAGCCGCAACCCGACGCGCGAAGACCTCTTTGCCCGTGCCGAGGAGATTTCTGCCGACCTGTCGCGGCGCGCCGCAGACCTCGACCGCGAAGGCCGCACGCCGCTTGGCGAAATCGTCAAATTGAAGAATGCCGGGCTGCTCAATGCGCTGCACCCCCGCGAAATCGGCGGCGGCGGCCTTGATTGGGTCGACGGGCTGAAGCTGGTGCGCATTCTCTCCCGCGGCGAAAGCTCGATCGGCCAGTTGCTCGGCTACCACTATGTCAACAGCCAGTATATCTACTGGGCGCTCGATCCGGCACGCGCCCATGCGCTGGGCAGCGAGACGGTAGCGAAGAACCTTTATTGGGGTGCCGCCGTCAACCCGCGCGATCCCGGGCTGGTGCTGACGAGGCGCGGCAACGGTTATGTGCTGAACGGGCGCAAGTCCTTCTCCACGGCGGCGCGGGTTTCCGATTACATCAATGCCAATGCGGCGCTCGACGACAAGATCGCCGGCTTCGCCGTGCCGACCAATCGTCCAGGCTACGTCGCCAACGACGACTGGGACAATATTGGCCAGCGCCTGTCGGACAGCGGCAGCGTCGAGTTCCGCGACTTTCCCGTCTACGAGGAGGATTTCGTCGACGCGCCGGCTGCACCCGATGTGGCGCCGCCGGTGCTGTCGACCTTCAATACGCCGTTCATCCAACTGGTCTTCGTCAATTTCTATCTCGGCACCGCGGAGGGCGCGCTGCAGGCGGCCGTCGATTACGTCCGCAACACGACCCGGCCATGGATCACCTCGGGTGTCGAGCGGGCGGCGGATGATCCTTATATCCTCGAACGCGTCGGCGAATTCACCGCCGCGCTGAAGGCATCGGCGGCCCTTGCCGACAGTGCGGCAGCCGCCGTGCAGGCGGGCCTTGCCCGCGGCCGCGATGTGACGGCGCGCGAGCGTGGCGAAGCGGCGGCGGAAGCCTATGCCGCCAAAGTCCACGCCACTCATGTTTCGCTCGACATCACCTCGCGCGTCTTCGAGCTGACGGGCGCACGCTCAACGGCCGACAAATACCGTTTCGACCGGTTCTGGCGCAATGTCCGCACCCATACGCTGCACGATCCCGTCTTCTACAAGGCGAAGGAAGTCGGTGAATTCGCGCTGAACGACAAGATACCGGAGGTCAGCCTCTATAGCTGAGGCGGTCATCTTTCATCGAAAGCAAAAACCCCACTGCCGGCACCGGCGGTGGGGTTTTCGGTTGAAAGAGGGGAAGATTTCAGAGCGCGCCGTTCTTCGGTGGCGTTACGCCGTTCAAATGGTAGTTGCCGACGACGTGATATTTCCACCGCACGGGATCGTGCAGCGTATGGGTGCGGGCATTGCGCCAGTGGCGGTCGAGGTTGAGGCCTGTCTGTACCGACGAGGTTCCGGCAAGCTCGAAAAGCGTGTTCGAGGCCTCAAGCGCCACTTCGGTCGTCAGCACCTTCGCCGCAGCGACTGCCAGCGTTGCCTCGATCACTTTTTGCTCCGTCGTCTCGATCTGCGCGGCATCGACCTTGTGGCCGGCGCGCTCGACAAGAGCGGTTGCCGCTTCGAGCCGGATGGCGATCTGGCCGACCCTAGCGATCGTCAGCGGATCGTCGGAAGCCCGGTCGAGGCCGCTATCCATCCAGGGGCGCGATTTCGTCCTGACGAAATCAAGCGTTTCGGCGAAGGCAGCCCTGGCGATGCCGAGATCGACGCCGGCATGGATGATCTGGCCGACGGAGCCGATCGTCGTCGGCCGCTCGAAACCCTTGTGATGGAAGACGACGGAATCGGCGCTGACATAGACATTGTCGAGGATCGTCGTGCCGCTGCCGGTGGTGCGCTGGCCGAAACCGTCCCAATCGTCGACGATCTCGACACCTTCGGTGCCCTTCGGCACGAAGGCCATGGTCAGCCGCTCCTCCGGATCGAGGGCGAAGACAGTGATCCAGTCGGCGAAGAGCACGCCTGTGGAATAGAACTTGCGGCCGTTGATCCGGTAACCCGGACCGTCGCGGGTGATGCGCGTATTGTAGTGGCCGACCGTCTTGGTGCCGCGCTCGGATAGCGCGTTGCCGAAACGATCGCCGGCCAGCACGCGACCAAAGAAATAGCGCTGCTGCTCCTCGCCGCCGTCGGTTCTGAGCGCCTCGAGGATATAGAAATGGTTCTGCGGGATCTGGCCGATCGAACCATCCGCCTCAGACAGGATCGCCGTGATCTCGGCAAGCACGGCGTTGGAGACGTCGAGCCCGCCATATTGCGCCGGCACGGTGATCGCCAGAAGGCCGGACTGGGCGAGAAGATCCAGTTCGCTAAACGGCAGGATCCGGTCGGCGTCGCGCTCGGCTGCGCGTGCGGCAAATTGCGCCGCCAGTCTGCGGGCGGTGGCGATCGCCTCATCATCGCTGCCGATACGGTCGGCCAGGGGCCGGATCTGATCTGCTTGCCTCAGCACGGTGTTCATCGATGTCTCCAATTCTGACGAGCCTATCGGTGAAAGAAATTAAGCGTCGAGATAAGAGCACAAATTCTATAGATGCGATAGAAAATGAAAAGTGTTTGCTCATCGGGCTTGGATCGCCGCGATTAGTGTTGCGGTCGGACACTCGTGCGACGACATCGCCTGGGAAGCGATAAAATTCCTGCCCAGAACCGGCGTTCCCGGTCTCGATTTGACGACGGCGACCTCCTACGTAACCGATGTCAGGTGCGTCACCGCGCCGGTTGCAGAAAGAACGCCCAATGCGGGGCAGGGCGGCCGCCTTGCCCGATCCATGAGGAAAATCATGACCCGTTCACGGCAGTTGCGCCTCGGCGCCTTCATGCGCCCCGTCAGCCTGCATACCGGCGCCTGGCGCTATCCCGGTTCTTATCCCGACGCCAATTTCAATTTCGCCCATCTGAAGTCCTTCGCGCAGGCGCTGGAACGGGCGAAATTCGACGCCTTCTTCATGGCCGATCATCTTGCTGTGCTCAACATGCCGGTCGAGGCGCTGAGGCGCAGCCACACCGTGACCTCCTTCGAGCCCTTTACGCTGCTCTCGGCGCTGGCGGCGGTGACGGAGCGCATCGGCCTCGTCGCCACGGCCTCCACCACGTTCGACGAGCCCTATCACATTGCCCGGCGTTTCGCCTCGCTCGACCATATCAGCGGCGGCCGCGCCGGCTGGAACATCGTTACGACGTCGAACCCTGATGCCGCGCTCAACTTCGGCCTCGACGAACATGTGGAGCATGGCGAGCGCTATCATCGCGCCCGGGAATTCTATGATGTGGTCACCGGGCTTTGGGATAGTTTCGCCGACGATGCCTTCATCCGCGACCGGAAAAGCGGCCTGTTCTTCGATCCGGAGAAGATGCATGTGCTCGGCCACAAGAGCGAGGAACTGAGCGTCCGCGGACCGCTCAATATCGCCCGGCCGCCGCAGGGCTGGCCTGTCATCGTCCAGGCCGGCCAGTCGGACCCCGGCCGCCAGCTTGCCGCCGAGACTGCCGAAATGGTCTTCTGTTCGCCGCGCGATCTTGCCGCCGGCAAGGCGCTTTATGCCGATATCAAGGGACGCATGGAAACGATCGGCCGCAACCGCGACCATCTGAAGATCCTGCCCGCCGCCTTCGTTATCGTCGCCGATACGATCGATGAAGCGCGGGCCAAACGCGCCACCCTCGACAGCCTGGTGCACTACGACAGCGCCATCGCCTCGCTTTCGATCGCGCTCGGCCATGACGTTTCCGGCTTCGATCCCGACGCACCGCTACCATCAGATATTCCCGACACCAATGCCAGCAAGACCGGCCGCGCCCAGGTGCTGAAGCTTGCCGCCGAGGAGAAGCTGAACGTCCGCCAGCTGGCGCAGCGTTACGGCGGCTATGCCGGCCTCGCCTTCGTCGGCACGCCGGCAAGCATTGCCGACGAGATGGAACGCTGGTTGGAGGAGGAAGGCTCGGACGGCTTCAATATCGTCTTCCCCTATCTGCCGCAGGGTCTTCTTGACGTCACCGAGCGACTGGTTCCGGAGCTTCAGCGCCGCGGCCTGTTCCGCAGCGAATATGACGGCACGACGCTGCGTGAGCATCTTGGTTTGCCGCGGCCGGAGAACCGGTTTTTCGCACCCCCCACGTGAGGCGTGTCAACCGCTCGAACTCCTTTCGCCGTCGCGATCTCAAACGCGTCGCTTTCCCCCGGCACCAGTTCGAGCGGCCAGACAATATTGCGCCCCCCTTCGGGATAGAACGCGCGATAGGCCGGCACATGGGCGAGAAGCGTCTGTCCGAGCGCGACGCCGAGATCGTAGAGCGACATACGGAAGCAGCTGAGCGAAGGGTTTAGGAACCGTGCGCGCGGGGCATCGCGGAAGCCGATCACGGCAAGGTCGCGGCCGGGCATGACGCCCGATTCCATCAGGCGGCGGTAAAGGCCGATCGCCATCAGCTCGTAGATCAGGATCACCGCCGTCGGCCGCTCTTCGAGCAGCAGCAGCTCATGGGCCGCCTGGTAGCCGCCCTGTTCGCTCGACTTGACGCGAATGACGAGAGACGGATCGAAAGCGATACCGTGCCGCGCGAGCGCGCGGCGATAACTCTCTAGAAAGACATGGCCCAGGTTGACATCGCTCGACGGCGCCGTGATCGCGATCCGGCGGTGGCCGCGCGCGACCAGCCGGTCGACGGCGCGTTCGGCCACGCCTTCGAAATCGAGGTCGATCCAGGGGAAATTGCCTGGGGAAAGGCTGCGGCCGACCGCAACGAAGGGGATCTTTGCCCGCGACAGAAGATCGATGCGCCGGTCGAAGCGCTGCGTATTGGAGATGATCATCGCATCGACGATCCGGCGCGCCACCATTCGCTTCAGATATTCGTGCGGATCCTCGTCGCTCGGGCAGGGTAGCATGATCAGGTCGAGTTTGTGGCAGGCAAAGACGCTTTGCAGGCCGCTGGTGACGCCGAGGAAGAAGTTGTCGGCATTTTCGACCGCCTCCATGCTGGATTCGATCATCAGCCCGATGACCTTCGTCTCTCCTTGTCTGAGACTCCGTCCCGACTGGTTGGCGACGTAACCGAGTTCCTCGGCCGCCGCCAACACCCGCCGGCGGGTTTCCTGATTGACATCGGGCTTGCCGTTCAGCGCCCGGGAGACCGTGCCGATCGAGATATTCAACTGTTCGGCAAGCTGGCGAATCCCCTTCATCGCTGACGATTTTCCTCCCGTCCGTAATTTCCCATTTGGCGTCTATTGACACCGCAAAATGTTTTCGCCTACAGTCGTAAACGTTTACGGAGTGCGTGTCACGAGGAGAGTTGGCGCCATTCCCTGGAGGAAATCGTGAAATTCGGTGCCATTCTGTGCGGGTGCGGAGCTATGTCCAAAGGTTGGTTGCGCGCCATTGCGTCCAACCCTCAACTGGCTGACTCCATCGATATCGTCGGCCTCGTCGACCTCAACCGAGAGACGGCGGAAAAGCTCGCTGCCGAGTTCGGACTCGAGAGCGCCGTCATCGGCTCGGATCTCTCCGAGGTCATCGCCGCCACCAAGGCCGATCTGGTCTTCGACATCGTCATTCCGGCCGCCCGTTACGATGTCGTTTCGACGGCGCTCAAGGCTGGCTGCCACGTGCTTAGCGAAAAGCCGATGGCCGCCTCGCTTGCCGAGGGCGCCGCGCTGATCGACCTTGCCGCCGAAACAGGCCGGATCCACGCCGTCATCCAGAACCGCCGTTTCATCTCGGGCATCCGGCGCCTGCGCCGCTTCGTCGACAGCGGCGCGATCGGCGAACTCACCGGCATTCATTGCGATTTCTTCCTCGCGCCGCATTTCGGCGGCTTCCGTGAAGAAATGGACAATGTCCTGCTGCTCGACATGGCGATCCACACTTTCGATGCGGCTCGTTACGTCGCCGACCGGAAACCGCTCGCCGTCTATTGCGTCGAGCGCAATCCGAAGGGGTCGTGGTACCGGCACGCAGCCTCGGCGAACGCCATCTTCGAATTCTCCGACGACATCGTCTTCACCTATCGCGGCTCCTGGTGCGCCGAGGGCGAGCGCACCAGTTGGGAAAGCCAATGGCGTCTCGTCGGCTCGAAGGGCATGCTCACCTGGGACGGCGAGGAAAATTTCAAGGCGACCGTTGCCGGCGAGGAGCCCGGCCTGTTGCGCGGCTCTGCCGCCGTAAACGTTCCCGGTCCGGAACATGAGGCGGAAACCCACGGCCATGCCAGCGTCATCGCCGATTTCATCGCGGCGATCCGCACCGGCAAACATCCCGAAACGGTCAATTCCGACAATATCCGAAGCCTCGCCATGGTCTTCGGCGCGATCGAAAGCGCCAAGACCGGCAAGCGTATCGAAATTTCAGCATAGGATGACGTGACGTGAGCAACCCTGCAAAATCCATTCGCATCGGCACCATGGTCAGCGGCAACAAGGGCGATGCCGCCACGCGCATCGGCGAGATTGCCGACATGGGCTTCGAAAGCTTCGAACCCTTCTTCTGGCAGACGACCAAGGGGCAGAACCTCGCCGAACTCGGCAAGCGCTGCCTCGAGGTGATCGGCGACCGCGACATCACCATCTCGACGCTCGGCATGTTCGGCAATCCGCTGGAAGAGAGCGCCATCGACCTGGAAACACTGCAGGGCTGGAAGGACTGCATCGACAATGCCCATCACTTCGGCGCATCTTGCGTCGCCGGCTTCACTGGCCGCGTCCGCGGCAAACCGCTGACCGACAGTTTACCCCGCTACAAGCAGATCTGGAGCGAGCTCGCCAAGCGCGCCGCCGATAAGGGCATCAAGATCGCCTTCGAGAACTGCGCCATGGACGGCAACTGGGCGACCGGCGACTGGAACATCGCCCATAATCCGGATGCCTGGGAGCTAATCTTCAACGAGACGCCGGACGACCATATCGGGCTGGAATGGGAACCGTGCCATCAGATGGTCTATCTGATCGACCCCATGCCGCAGATCCGCAAATGGGCGCACAAGTTCTTTCACGTCCACGGCAAGGACGCGACCATCCGCTGGGAGATCATCAAGGAACACGGCATCTTCGGCAAGGAGAAATTCGTCTTCATGCGTACGCCGGGCTTCGGCGACAGCAACTGGACCGACATCATTTCCGAGCTGCGCCTTGCCGGCTGGTCCGGCTCGATCGACATCGAAGGCTGGCACGACCCGGTCTATCGCGACGAACTCGAAATGACCGGCCAGGTCTATGCGCTCAACCACCTCAAGCATGCCCGGGGCGGCGAATTCGTCGTCGATCCGGTCTGATGATATCGTTTCCGGCAAGGAGGAATTGCCGGACACGGGGATAACCACAAAGGAGGAGAACCATGGCTATCCGCAAATATGCAATTCTCGGCGCTCTGGCGCTTGCAGGCGTTTCACTCTTCGGCCTTTCGGCCAAGGCCGAGGACGTCACGCTGACGCTCTGGTCGCTGGATAAGGACACCCAGCCGGCGCCGAACCTCGTCAAGGAGTTCAACGCCCAGAACAACGGCATCAAGATCGAATATCGGCTGATCCAGTTCGACGACGTCGTCACCGAGGCCATGCGCGCCTACGCCACCGGCCAGGCGCCCGATATCATTGCCGTCGACAATCCGGAGCATGCGATGTTCTCGTCGCGCGGCGCCTTCCTCGACCTCACCGACATGATCGCCAAGTCGAGCGTCATCAAGCCGGATAATTATTTCCCCGGGCCGCTGAAATCGGTCGAATGGGACGGCAAATATTACGGCGTGCCGAAAGCGACGAACACGATCGCGCTCTACTACAACAAGGACATGTTCAAGGCCAAGGGCCTCGATCCGGCGAAGCCGCCGCAGACCTGGGATGAGCTGGTCGAGGATGCGCGCAAGCTGACCGACCCTGCCAAGAACGTCTACGGCCTCGCTTTCTCGGCCAAGGCCAATGAGGAGGGCACCTTCCAGTTCCTTCCCTGGGCGCAGATGGGCGGCGGCAGCTATGAGCATGTCAATGCCGACGGCGCGGTGAAGGCACTCGGGATCTGGAAGACGATCATGGACGAGAAGCTCGCGTCTCCGGATACGCTGACGCGCGGCCAGTGGGATTCCACCGGCACATTCAACTCCGGCAATGCGGCCATGGCGATTTCCGGTCCCTGGGAGCTCGACCGCATGACCCAGGAAGCGAAGTTCGACTGGGGCGTCACCCTGCTTCCGGTTCCCAAGGAAGGGGCCGAACGCTCGTCGGCCATGGGCGACTTCAACTGGGCGATTTTCGCCAGCAGCAAACATCCGGCCGAAGCCTTCAAGGCGCTCGAATATTTCGCCTCGCAGGACGACAAGATGTTCAAGAATTTCGGCCAGCTTCCGGCCCGTTCCGATATCACCATTCCCGAGACCGGCCAGCCGCTGAAGGACGCCGCCCTCAAAGTCTTCCTCGAACAGCTGAAATACGCCAAGCCGCGTGGGCCCCATCCGCAATGGCCGAAGATCTCCAAGGCGATCCAGGACGCCATCCAGGCGGCGCTGACCGGCCAGATGAGCCCGAAGGACGCACTCGACCAGGCCGCGGATAAGATTAAGGCTGTTTTAGGCTAGCCAGCGTCGAGCCGGCCGTTCGCTCCCTCTTCTCCCCAACGGGGAGAAGATGCCCGAAGGGCAGATGAGGGGGTGAGGAGCGCAAGCGACGAGCATTCTGAACGCAAGTGAAGAATAGCAAGCGCCGAACTCGGCGCCCCCTCATCCGGCTGCCGCCACCTTCTCCCCGCGGGGAGAAGGGGACTACCCACCGATGGCGAAGGCCATCAACCATTTCCTCCCGGCAGGGGCCGTCTTCCGCATCATGCGCCAGGCGGCCCCGATCGGAGCATCGGAGGACGCATGAAGAGGATCCTGATGAGCGTCAGGGACGGCCGTGGTTTCGATATCGTGCTCGTCGCTTTCCCGCTCGGCTTTCTGTTCCTGATGGCGGGTCTGCCGCTCATCTACAATGTGGTGATGAGTTTCCAGGAGGTCGACATGTTCAGCCTCGGAACCTTCTCGCGTCCTTTCGTCGGCTTCAAGAATTATACCGACCTCTTCGCGCAGCCGGAAACGCTGCCGATCCTCTACAATACCGTCATCTTCGTCACCGGCTCGATCGCCGGCCAGTTCCTGATCGGCTTCGGGCTGGCGCTGTTCTTCTGGGTCAATTTTCCCGGCGCCTCATGGATGCGCGGCCTGTTCCTCGTCTCCTGGGTGATGCCCGGCCTTGTCGTCGGCGCCATCTGGAACTGGATTCTCTCGGGCGATTTCGGCGTCCTGAATTTCATCCTCAGGGAAAGCGGCATCATCTCCGGCAATATCTTCTGGCGCTCCGATCCGCATTATTCGCTCTATGCCGTGATCATCGCCAATATCTGGCTCGGCACCTCGTTCAACATGATCCTGCTGTCCGTTGGCCTTGCCGGCATTCCCGCCGATCTCTATGAAGCCGCCGAACTCGACGGCGCCAATGTCTGGCAGCGCTTCTGGACGATCACGCTGCCGATGATGCGCTCGACCATCGGCGCCATCATCGCGCTCGGCCTGATCTTCACCCTGCAGCAGTTCGATCTTTTCGCCGCGATCACCTCGGGCGGGCCGAACAATTCGTCGAACGTCACCCAATATTGGGCCTGGGATCTTTCCTTCCGGCAGTATGATTTCGCCAAGGGCGCGACGATCTCCGTCATCATGATCGTCTTCGTCATGTTCGCCTCCGTCGTCTATGTCCGGTCCACACGCCATGAGGTGCGCGGATGAGCACGACGACCAATCGCGACCGCTTGATGCTGGCAATCTCGATCGTCATGGCGGCGATCTATCTCTTCCCACTCTACTGGATGTACATCACCGCGCTGAAAAGCGGCTCGGAGATGTTCGCCACGCCGCCGAGCTTCTGGCCGGCAGCACCCCAATGGGGCACCTACACCTATGTCTGGGAAAGCCGCGACATGGGCCGCTACCTCTGGAATTCGCTGGTTATCGCTCTCGGCTCCATGGCGCTGATCACCGTGCTCGGCGTCGGCTGCGCCTATGTGCTCGCCAGATACCGCAACGTCTGGGTGGATATCGGCCTGTTCCTGATCCTGATGCTGCAGGTCCTGCCGGCATCGCTGATGATCACGCCAATCTTCGTCGGCTTCTCGCAGATCGGCATGCTCTCCACGCCGCGGCTCGCCGTCATCATTGCGGTCGCCGCCAAGAGCATGCCCTTCTTCGTCATCCTGGTGCGCGCCACCTTCATGAGCGTGCCCCAGGAGCTGGAGGAGGCGGCCCTCGTCGACGGCAATTCGCGCGTCGGCGCCTTCTTCAACATCGTGCTGCCGCTCGCCCGCAACGGCATCCTCGTCAGCGCCATCCTGATCTTCATGCAGGCCTTCGGCGAATTCGTCTATTCGAAATCGATGATCCAGGCGGTCGACCTTCAGCCGGCAAGCGTCGGTCTCAACTCCTTCATGGGACCGAACACCAACGAGTGGAACAACATCATGGCCTACGCCACGATGTATGTGACACCCATCCTTGCCATCTTCGTTCTCTTGCAGCGCCGCATCGTATCCGGCCTCACCTCTGGAGCCCTCAAATGACCACACAGATCGAGCTCAGAGGCGTCAATAAATATTACGGCGCCTTCCACGCCCTGAAGAACATCGACCTGTCGATCGCCAAGGGTACTTTCGTCGCGCTCGTCGGCCCGTCTGGCTGCGGCAAGTCCACGCTGCTGCGCTCGCTTGCCGGCCTCGAAAGCATCTCGACCGGCGATCTGCGGATCGCCGGCGAGCTGATGAACGGCGTGCCTCCGCGCAAGCGCGACGTCGCCATGGTGTTTCAGTCCTATGCGCTCTATCCGCATATGACGGTCGAGGAGAACCTGACCTACAGCCTGCGCATTCGCGGCATCGCCAAGGCGGAAGCCAAGAAGGCGGCCGAAGAGGTGGCGGCGACGACCGGTCTTTCGCATCTCCTCAAGCGCTACCCGCGCGAACTGTCCGGCGGCCAGCGCCAGCGCGTCGCCATGAGCCGCGCCATCATCCGCCATCCCAAGGCCTTCCTGTTCGACGAGCCGCTGTCCAACCTCGACGCGGCGCTGCGCGTCCATATGCGCAAGGAAATCCGGTCGCTGCACGACCGGCTGAACGCAACCTTCGTCTACGTCACCCACGATCAGGTCGAAGCGATGACGATGGCCGACCATGTGGTGGTGATGCGCGACGGCGTCATCGAACAGCAGGGGGCGCCACTCGATCTTTACGACCGGCCGGCAAACCGCTTCGTCGCCGGTTTCATCGGCTCGCCGGCGATGAATTTCATTCCCGCGATTGCCGCCGAAGACGGCAGGAGCCTGATCCTGGATTTCGGCGCGGTGAAACAGTCGCTTGCGCTCACCCGCACCGTCGAGCCAGGGCGCAAGCTCGTCGCCGGCATCCGGCCGGAACATATCGGCGTCGTCGAGCCCGGGCATGGCACTTTCGACGTCCCGATCGCATTCGTCGAATCGACCGGCTCGTCGACCTTCATCGTCGCGGAGACCCAACCGGAATTGACGATCGTCGAGACGCGCCGCGACAGGGTCAAGACGGGAGACAGGATCGGACTTTCGATCGATCCGGGGCAGATCCATCTGTTCGACGCATCGACGGACCGTGTGATATAACATCGCCGGCGCAGAGACGCTGACGGTTTCATAAAACCATCATCAGCCTCTGCGAAGGGATTGCTCCCGCACGAGTCACTCCGTCACATCTGCAGCATCCGGATCTTCATCATGACATCCTCCCTGATTTCAGCGCGCCTTTCCCCCACGGCGTCGTCCCGCCTCCTCGTGCTTGCCGAAGCGGTGGTGAAGGCGGGCGAAATCGCCCGCCGCTCGCTGCGGCGGCGAACCTCTCAGGAAATGCTCGCCAAGGCGCCGCGAGACTATCAGACCGAGATCGATGTCGCCGTCGAGCGGATCATCGTCGACGAAATGACCAAGGCCTTCCCGGACTACGCCATCCAGGGCGAGGAAGCCGTCGGCAACCGCACGGCGGGGCCGGAAACGCCGATCATCTACATCGACCCGATCGACGGCACCACCAATTACGCCTGGGGCCTCCCGCATTTCGGCATGACGATCGCGATCGCCGAGGGTGGTCGGCTGGTCGCCGGCGTCGTCTATGACGCCATGCAGGACGAGCTGTTCAGTGCCGAGCGCGGCGGCGGCGCCTATCTTAACGGCGAGCGCATCCGCTGCGCCGATGTCGGCGATATCGAGAACGTGCTCGTCGGCGCCGGCCTGCCGATTCCGGGCCAGGTCAAGGCGGTTACGGAAGAGGTCTATTTCGACGCCATCAAACGGCTGATGGCCAATACGGCAGGCGTGCGCCGCCTCGGTTCGGCGGCGTTGTCGATCGCCTATGTCGCCTGCGGCCGGCTGGACGGTTTCTTCGAGGACGGGCTCGCGGTCCATGATTTCGGCGCCTCGGCGCTGCTGGTCGAAGAGGCAGGCGGCATCGTCACCCGTTTTTCCGGCGCCGCCGTCGACGGGAAGGGCGATATCCTTGCCGCCAGCAAGGTGCTGCACCCCTGGCTTAGGGAAGGCTTCCTGGCGAAGGCGTAATTGCTTCAGACCGGCAGCAACCGTCCGAGCTGCGCACCGGTCGTTGCCGGGGCTCCCTGGTGAACGAGTGTATTGTCGCGGAAGACGAAGAAACTCGTAAAATTCGGCTCGACCTTCATCCCGGCCTCCATCCGATCGTCGGGCGCCACCATTGCCTTCAGGCGGCTGCCGTCCGCAAGATCGATATCGACGATCTTGTGCGTGCCGAAATCGACGATGCGATGGACGCTGGCCGCGTCTGCTCGATACGAAGGACGGATCGTCAGCGCTTCCGGGCGGGTGGCCAGCGTCACCGGCCCGTCCTCGACGGGAACGGCAAGCGGGAAGAGCGGATGGTCGCAGACGCCGTTTCGGGTGCGGCTCTGGACGAAGTTCATCGAGCCGATGAAACCGGCGACGAAGGCCGTCTGCGGCTGCCGATAGATGGTGCTCGGTGGCGCGATCTGCTCGGTGCGCCCATCACGCATGACGACGATGCGGTCGGCAAGCGCCAAGGCCTCGTCCTGGCCATGGGTAACAAAGAGCGTGGTAATGCCGAGGCGCTGCTGGATATCGCGCACTTCCTCCCGCAGCCTCTCGCGCAGATGCTGGTCGAGGCTGGCGAAGGGTTCGTCGAGCAACAGGATCTTGGGCTCGAGCACCAGCGAACGCGCAAGCGCGACGCGCTGCTGCTGTCCGCCCGACAGTTGCGTCGTCATCCGCCGCCCGTAATCGGCAAGGCCGACCATATCGAGCGCGTTCTCGACGCGCTCACGGATTTCGGATTTCGGCAGGCGCCGCAGCTTCAGGCCGAATGCGATATTGTTGAAGACATCCATATGCGTCCAGAGCGCGTGGCTCTGAAACACCATGCCGGTCGGGCGCCGCTCGGGTGGCAGGTTCGTCACATCACTGGCATCGATGCGGATCGTGCCGCCGCTCGGCCGCTCGAAGCCGCCGATCATTCTGAGAAGCGTCGACTTACCGGAGCCGGAGGGGCCG
Source organism: Rhizobium sp. C104 (assembly GCF_022354505.1). Classification (NCBI taxonomy): domain Bacteria; kingdom Pseudomonadati; phylum Pseudomonadota; class Alphaproteobacteria; order Hyphomicrobiales; family Rhizobiaceae; genus Rhizobium; species Rhizobium sp. C104. Next base: position 85,302 of record NZ_CP092349.1, read on the forward strand.
AGCAGACAGACAAGCTCGCCGTCGCCGACTTCGAGCGAAAAGTCGTTGACGGCAAAGGTGGTTCCGAACAGTTTCGAAACGCTCTCGATTGCCAGATGTGCCATTCTCAAACCCTTTCCTCGATTGAGGCTTCTCAGGCGCCAAAACCTCTGGCAAAGGCGCCGGTGCCGATAACGCGGCGGGCAAACATCAGCGCGATGAAGGACGGCACCCACAGCATGACGGAAAGCACGGCGCCGTATTGCACGACGATTTGATTGTTGATGAAGCTGATCATCAGCACCGGCATAGTGCGGATCCCAGGCGCCCCGATCAGCCAGGCGCCTTCGGTCTCGTAGAAGGTGCCGACGAAGGTCAAGAGCAGGGCGGCTGATATCGTCGGTGCGGCCTGCGGCAGGGTGATCGACCAGAAGACGCGCAGCGGCGCAGCACCGGCATCGCGGGCCGCCTCTTCCATGCGCCGGTCGACATTCTGGAAGGCTGCGACCGGAATCCAGATCATCAGCATCAGCGTGCCGACGAGCTGGATCAGCACCACGCCCCAGAAGGTACTGATCAGGCCGAGCTGCAGGAAGATGCCGGCAATGGCGACCAGCAGGCCGAATTTCGGAAAGGCATGCGATGCGAGAAACGACAGGAACAGGATGTTTCTTCCGGGAAAACGCAGGCGCGCGAAGGCGTAGGCCGCGGGAAGGCAGATGACGGCGGATAGGAACGTTACGGTCGTCGTCAACCGCAGGCTGAGAAACAGGGCATCCCAGACATCCGGCCGCGCCAGCGTCTGGCCCCAGAAACGCAGGCCGAACTGCTGCGGGATCACCGATGGATAACGCCAGATCTCGGTGAAGGCCCAGGTGCCGACGACGATCAGCGGCAGGGCGATCAACAGCGTCAGCAGACAGGCGAAGACGAGGCCGACCCAGTCGAAGCGAAGGGTGATGCGCGATCCGCCGGCACTCATGGCCGGGCCTCACGGTTGCGGGCGATCGACCGGATGTAGAAGATGCCGAAGACCAGGCAGAAGCCGAATGTGATGACGGCCTGGGTCATGGCATCAAGCGGATCGTTCATGTCGGCGAAGGTGCGCTGCATGAACGGCCCCATCATTTCAGGCGATGCCGGGCCGAGCACATAGGGAAGGGTGAAGGCGGAGAAGATGCCGAGCACGGCAAAGGATGCAGTAACCAGCATGGAATTGCCCATGCGCGGCAGGATGATCGAGACGAAGACCCGAAGCGGCCTTGCGCCGACGTCGCGGGCCGCCTCGACGGCGCTGTTCGAAACGGAGGAGAGGCCGGCCGTCAGCATCAGTACCGTCAGCGGAAGATTGTCCCAGACGAGGCCGATGACCGGTCCCCATGGCGTCAGATAGGGCGTGCGCAGCTTGGGCAGGCCGACGGCGTTCAGCAGCAGGTCGACGGTGCCGTTCGGCCCGACGGTCCTGATCAGCGCATAGGCGAGGATAATCGACGGCACGAACATCGGGAAGATCGCCAGCGCCTGCACATAGGCGGCAAGGCGCCCTTGCGAGAAGCGAAGATAAAGCGCGATCGGAAAGCCGATCGCCAGCAGCAGGGTGCCGCAGACGGCAGTGGTCCAGAGCGTCATCCACAGGTTGGCGAGGCTGTAGCCGTCGGTGAAGAAGAAGCGGTAGGAGGCGAACGTCAGGTCCGTCGCGCCATCGGGGCCTCGAACGAAGATGGTGCCGACGACCGCCGAAAAGATCGGATAGACGATCAGCCATGCCAGCAGCAAAACCGGCAGGGCGACGAGGAGGAGCCCGATCGAGCTCCCCCTGTCAATGGGTTGGTGGCGGCGCGGTGCCGCCAGCGCGGTATCGGCGGACATCAGGTGCGGCTGATACCGGGAGCGACGCTGCGGTACCAGCCGTCGTTGATCGCCTTTTCCCAATCGCCGCTCGGGAAGGTCGGAATGGTCGACGGAATGACGTCGGCGTATTTCTTGCGCAGATCGTCGGAGATGTGATCCCAGGAGATGGCGGGGAAGCCGCCGATCTGGGTGATGATCGCTTCCTGCATCTCCTTCGTCAGCATGAAGGCGGCAAGCTTCAGCGCCGCATCCTTGTTGGCGCCGTTCGAGAAGACGGTAATGCTGGAGAAGCCGCCGCAAAGGGCGAGATCGCCAAGCTGCACTAGGCCGGTCGTCTCCGGCAGCACGCCCTGCGCGATCGCCTGCAGCACCTGGTCCGACCAGACCGGCACCATGGTGACGACACCCTGGGCAAGCAGCTGGATCGACTGGGTGTTGCCTGATGTATAGGCGCCCTTATCGTAGAGCGAAGGGGCGAGATCGTTAAGGATCTTCCAGGCCGGCGTCAGTGCCTCGGTACCGTAGTCCGCCGTGTAATTGTCGACCTTGAATTTCTTCGGATCGCGGCCGTTCACCTCATGAATGGCGCGGCGGACGAAATTGCTGCCCGAACCGCCCTTGTCGGGTCTGTTATAGATGAACTGGCCCGGATTGGCCTTGATCCAGGTGGTGAGCTGCTCCCAGCTCTTCGGCGCGTCCTTCGGGTCGAGCTTGGTCGTGTCGTAGGCCAGCAGGACCTGCGAGCCGCGATAGGGAAGGGAGTAGGGAGTATCGAGGGCGAGCGGATTGATATGGTCATAGCCTTCGACGTTTTCGGCTGACAGTTTCAGCCAGAGGCCGGCATCGATGCCGCCCGCCGGCAGGCGCGGATCGAATTGCTCGAAAAGATCGGCCTGCGGATCGGTTTTGGTCTTCAGCGCTGCGAGCGCGCGATCAGCGATGGCGCGCAGGCCGTTATTGTCGCCGGCATCGGTCACCTTCAGGGCGACTTCAGGATGGGCTTTTTGAAAGGCGGGGCGGATGATGTTGTTCCAGAGGTCGATGATATTGGCATCCGAACCGCTGTAGAGGTCGATCGTGCCGGCCGCGGCCGATGCGAAACGCGGAAGAGCCAGAAGACCGGCCGCAGCCGACGATGTGATCAGAAATTCACGCCTGTTCATAACCCATCTCCATCAGGTATCGAGGCTCCGCCTCCGCAGGATTGTTCAGGACTTTGCTAGCGCCGGCGCGTAACATCGACATGACAGGAACGGCGCTATTCGGAGAGAATTGCACAGCTGTGCTTATTTCCGCCCATATGGAAATCGGCGGCTGCAGACACTATCTCTGGGCAAACAAGGAGACACCCAATGACCGAAGAACGTGCAGTGCTCGCCGGTGGCTGCTTCTGGGGCATGCAGGACCTCATCCGCCGCTACAAAGGCGTGATCTCGACCCGCGTCGGCTATACCGGCGGCGACGTGCCGAACGCCACCTACCGCAACCACGGAACCCATGCAGAGGCAATCGAGATCATCTTCGATCCAGCCAAGATCAGCTATCGCGAAATCCTCGAATTCTTCTTCCAGATCCATGACCCGAGCACGCGCAACCGCCAGGGCAATGACGTCGGCGCGAGCTACCGCTCGGCGATCTTCTACACCAGCCCCGAGCAGGAGAGCGTTGCAAAGGATACGATCGCCGATGTCGACGCATCCGGCCTCTGGCCCGGCAAGGTCGTCACCGAAGTCGTGCCGGTGAGCGATTTCTGGGAAGCAGAACCCGAGCACCAGGACTATCTGGAGCGGATCCCGAACGGCTATACCTGCCACTTCGTCCGGCCCGGCTGGAAGCTGCCGGCCCGCCAGAAGATCGCCTGACGCAACCATGCGTGCATGCCGGAAGCGACGCCGGCATGCACGGCACGTCCCGCCGGGTCAGAACCCAGTATGATCGGCCAATGACGCACCAACTGGTCGATGTCGTGAGCGTGAATTTCATGCCCCTCCGCCGGCAATCGCAGATTGCGGTCGGTCTTCATCTTGCCAAACTGATCCTAACATGCAACCTGTTTGCGTGACGGCTCCTCGGACTGCCCTGATCGAACAACGCAGAGTGAGTGTTATGGCGTTGGATCGTGCCGACTTTTACGATGCGGAATTGGCAAGACACAATCGGCACCTGCGGAATGCCGCCGGCGTGCGCTCGGATGATCGGGTGCTCGATATCGGCTGCGGCGCTGGGCAAACGACGCGTGAGGCCGCCCGCGCCGCAGCGCAAGGAGAAGCGGTCGGTGTGGACGTTTCGGCTGAAATGCTCGAGGTCGCAAGGCGGCGGAGTGCTTCGGAGGGTTTGCGAAATGTGGCTTTCGAGCAGGCAGACGCGCAGTCCCACATGTTCCCGCCGGCCAGTTTTGACCTCTGCATCAGCCGGTTCGGGGTGATGTTTTTTGCCAATCCGGCGGCGGCCTTTGCCAATATCGGCCGAGCGATGCGGCCGGGCGCGCGCCTTGTGTGGATGGTGTGGCAGAGCCGGGAGCGCAACGCATGGTCCGGCGCCATCCGGCAGGCCCTCGGGACCGAAACTGCCGTTTCCGCAGGTGCTCCCGATCCGTATTCGCTCGGCGATCCCGGCGTTGCCACGGAGCTACTGAGCACGGCCGGCTTTACCTCGATCGACTTTATCGACGTTCGGGAGCCGGTTTTCTATGGACCGGACGCCGATGCCGCATCCAATGCACTTGCCGGCCTCTATCTTGTGACGGACGCGCTCGCCCGCACGAACGAACAGCCTGACAGGCCATTGCAGCGGCTGCGCGATTTAATGGAGGCGCATATGACCCCGGAGGGCGTGCTGTTCGAACTCGCGGGCGTGGATCATCACCGCTCGCCGGGCGCCGGAGTAATGGAGAGGCGGACAGCGCGCGAATCTCACCGACGGCCAGCGCCATCCCCTCTCAATAGCGGGGGATATAGTCCAGGCCGCCATCGATCCGGGCGGGGCGCCCGTCCAGGAAAAGCTCGCCGATGCGCGGCGCCGAGCGGGCGACGACCTTGCCGCGCCGGATCACCGCCAGCCGGTTCGGCTTCAGCCGCAGCGCCTCCAGCGTATCGTTCGCCTGGAGGATGACGAGGTCGGCATTGCATCCCTTCTTCAGGCCGTAGCCTGCAATCCCCATCGTCCTCGCCGAATTGACGGTCAGCGCGTCGAAGATCCTCTTCTTGTCGTCGATGCCGGCCATCTGGGCGACATGGATCGCCATATGGCCGACCTCCAGCATGTCGCCCGATCCCATCGAATACCAGGGGTCCATGACGCAGTCGTGCCCGAAGGAAACATTGAGCCCAGCATCCATCAGCTCCCGCACGCGAGTCATGCCGCGGCGTTTCGGATAGGTGTCGTGCCGGCCCTGCAGCATGATGTTGATCAGCGGATTGGGGATGACGTTGATCTCGGCCTCCGCCATCAGCGGAATGAGCTTGGAGACATAATAATTGTCCATCGAATGCATCGAGGTCAGATGCGACCCGGCGACCCGCCCTTTCAGCCCGAAACGAATGGTTTCAGCAGCCAGCGTCTCGATATGGCGCGAGTGGGGATCATCGGTTTCGTCGCAATGCATGTCGACCGGCAGGCCGCGATCGGCAGCGATGCGGCAGAGCGCCTCGACCGACGCCGTGCCTTCGCCCATCGTTCGTTCGAAGTGGGGAATGCCGCCAACGATGTCGACGCCCATGTCGAGAGCGCGGTTTAGGGTGTCGATCGCGCCGGGCGAGCGGTAATAGCCATCCTGAGGAAAAGCGACCAATTGCAGGTCGATATAGGGAGCGATCTTTTCGCGAACCTCGATCATCGCCTCGACGGTCACCAGCCTGGGATCGCTGGTGTCGACGTGGCTGCGAATGAAGAGCAGCCCGTGGGTGACAGCCAAGTCGCAATAGCGCAACGCACGATCGACCAGCTCTTCTTTTGTCACGATCGGGCGCAGCTCGCCCCAGAGCGCGATCCCTTCAAGCAGCGTGCCCGAGATATTCATGCGCGGTAAGCCGAGGGACAGGGTGGCATCCATATGGAAATGCGGATCGACGAAGGGCGGACTGACCAGCCGACCGGTCGCGTCGATCTCTTCACCCGCCTGCGCCTGGAGATTGCGCTCAAGAGCGATGATCTTGCCGCCCTGGATGCCGATATCGATACTCTCTGAGCCATCGGGGAGATTTGCATTTTTGACGATCAGATCGAACATCGGAACCTCGTTGGATGTGAGCGGTTTCAGCGTTCGCCGCGTCGATAGGGCCGCATCAGCGCCTGCGGAACGCGGGCGCGGCGGGCCATGACGGCAAGGGCGGCGATGGACAGGATATAGGGGGTCATCAGAAAGAGCTGATAGGGTACAAGCCCGCTCAGCGCGGTTTGCAGACGAAGTTGAAAGGCGTCGAAAAAGGCAAAGAGCAGGGCGCCGAAAAGCGCGCGGCCGGGGCGCCAGGAGGCGAACACGACGAGTGCGATGCAGATCCAGCCGCGTCCCTGCACCATGGTCGGGAAGAAACTGTTGAACGCCGACAATGTCAGGAATGACCCGCCCATTCCCATCAACGCGCTTCCAGCGATCACCGTGCAGTAGCGCACCTTCATCGGATCGACGCCCTGGGCTTCCGCCGCGTGCGGATTTTCGCCGGTCATGCGGATCGCAAGCCCCACTGGTGTGCGGAAGATAATGTAGGCCATCAGCAGCGCGATGGCGATCGCAAGATAGGTCGGCGCCGTCTGGGTGAAGAAGGCCGGCCCGATGAAAGGCAAGGTCGAAAGACCGGGAAGGGCGATCGGCTGGAAGGGCACAATGGTGGGTGGGGTATTGGCAAGCGGCACGATCAGCCGGAAGACATAATAGCTGAAGCTGGAGGCAAAGAGCGTCACGCCGAGACCGGAGACATGCTGGGAGAGGCCGAGCGTCACCGTCAGGCCCGCATGCAGCAGGCCGAAGACGCCGCCGGCGATGGCGGCGATCAGCAGGCCGGTCCAGAGATCGGCGCCGTGATAGACGGAAAGCCAGCCGATCATGGCGCCGAAGGTCATGATGCCCTCGATGCCGAGATTGAGCACGCCGGCCCGTTCGCAGAGCAAGGCGCCGAGCGTGCCGAAAATGAGCGGCGTGGCGATCCGCAGGATTGCAGCCCAGAGCCCTGATGAAGCGATGATGTCGAAGAGCTGCATCATCGCCGGATCCTGTATTGGGTGATGAACAAGGCAATCAGCATCGTCAAAAGCGACAGCGCCACCGTGACGTCGGCGATATAGGTGGGGATGCCGAGGCCGCGGCTCATACCATCCGCGCCCACGAACATGGTGGCGGTGAAAATGGCGGCGAAGACGACGCCGAGCGGATTGAGGTTGGCGAGCATGGCGACAACAATACCCGCATAGCCGAAGCCGGGCGACAGATCGGTCGTCACATAACCCTTGACGCCCATGACCTCGATCGCCCCCGCCAACCCTGCAAGCCCGCCCGAAAGGCAGGCGACCTTCACCAGCGTTCTGCCGAGTGGAACGCCGGCGAAGATCGCGCCGCCGGGATTGAGGCCCGCGGCGCGTGACTGCATGCCGAACACGGTGCGGGACTGGATGAAATGAACGATGATGGCCAGCGCGATCGCGATCGCAAAACCGATATGCAGGCGCGAGCGGGCGATCAGCTTCGGCAGCATGGCGTGATCGCTAACGGATTGCGACTGCGGCCAGCCGAAGGCGAGCGGGTCCTTGAGAACGCCGTCGATCAGCATCGAGACGAACAGCACGGCGATGAAATTCAGGAGCAGGCTGGTGACGACCTCATCGACCGAGAAGCGCAGTCGGAGCCAGAGCGGGATCAGGATCAGCACCATGCCGGCAATGGCGCCGATCAGCAGCAGCAGCGGAATGAGAATGGGGCCGGGAAGGTTGCCGAGCAGCTTCGAACTCGCCGCCGCAACAGCGATGGCGCCGAGATAAAACTGGCCTTCGGCGCCGATATTCCAGAGCCGCGCCCGGAAGGCGACGGCGGCGGCAAGCCCCGTCAGCATCAGCGGCGTTGCCCGCGTCAGCGTTTCGGTAGCCGAAAGCCGGGATCCGAAAGCGCCGATCAGGATGCGCCAATAGGCATCGAGAACCGGCGCGCCGGCAATTGATATCAGGATACCCGCCAGCGCCAGCGCTGCGATGACCGCGACGACAGGCGTGACGATCAGCAGGTAAAGCGGGCGGTGTTCGCGGCGCTCAAATCGCATGATCGGCCTCTGGGCTTTCCTGCCATTCGCCAGCCATCATCAGTCCCAGCCTGCGGGCATCCGCACCGTCGGCTTCGACGGGCGGTGACAGGCGGCCACCGACGATTGCCTGTATGCGATCGGCAAGCGCGATCACCTCGTCGAGATCCTCCGAGATCAGCAGCACGGCGGTACCCTGCCGGCGGGCTTCGAGCAGGCGTGCGTGCACGGCTGCCACGGCCCCTTCATCGAGACCGCGCGCCGGCTGCGACGCGATCAGGATGCGCGGCCGCCGATGCAGGTTGCGGCCGAGAATGAGTTTTTGCATATTGCCGCCTGAGAGCAGCCGGGTACGGATGGCCGGGCCGCCGCCGCGGACATCGAAGCCGTCGATAATCTCCTTCGCGAACGCCATGCCCGCCTTGCGGTTGACGAGGCCACGGCGAGAAAAGGCCGGTGAGATGATGCGTTCCAGCACGACGTTTTCCCAGATCGCCATTTCGCCGATCACGCCCTCCTCGTTGCGATCCTCGGGAATGCGGCCGATGCCGGCTTCGACGACATCGGCAACGCCGAGATTGCCGATGGCTTCCCCGAACAGCAGAAGGTCGCCGGCACTCCGCGAGAGCGTGCCGGAGAGAAGATGCGCCAATGCCGCCTGGCCATTGCCGGAAACGCCGATAATGCCGAGGATCTCGCCCTGGTACAGGCGGAAGCTGATCGATTTCAGCCGATCGACGCCGCCGATGCGCACCGTCACATCGGCCGCTTCGAGGGCAACGGCACCAGGTGTCGACGGCTCGCGCACGGGCCGCGTCACACGGCGCCCGACCATCAGTTCAGCGAGTTCCGCCTTGCTGGTTTCCGACACCTTGCGTTCGGCGACCATCTTGCCGCCGCGCAGGACGACGATGCGATCGGCGGCCGCCATGACCTCGTCGAGCTTGTGGGAGATGAAGATCAGCGACAGGCCCTGGCGAGCCATTTCCTTCAGCGTCGTGAACAGCCGTTCGGCCTCGATATTGGTCAAAACCGCCGTCGGCTCGTCGAGGATGAGGATCCGGGCATCGTTATAGAGCGCCTTGAGGATTTCGACCCGCTGCTGCTCACCAACCGACAAGTCGCCAAGGCGGGCATCCGGATCGACCTTAAGGCCGAAGCGCTCGGAAATTGCCAAGAGCTTTGTCCGCGCCGCTGATGTCCTTGAGCGCCAGGACCACAGTCTTTCCGTGCCGGTCATGACATTTTCAAGGACGGTCAGATTGGGCGCCAGCGAAAAATGCTGATGTACCATGCCGACGCCGGCGCGGATCGCCGCGCGCGGCTTGCCCTGCGGCACCTCCGTGCCCTCGATCAGGATTCGGCCGGCATCCGGCATGTAGTGGCCGAAAAGGATGCTCATCAGCGTGGTCTTGCCCGCACCGTTCTCGCCGAGAAGGGCGACGACCTCACCCCCGGCAAGCGTCATGGAAATATCGTCATTGGCAAGATTGGCGCCGAAGCGCTTGCTGACGCCGATAATCTCCAGCACGGGCCCGGTCATGACGGCAGCCCTGCAACGGGAAAGCGGTGGCGCCACCGCCCCTCGGTCTCCAGACGTGCGGCAAGTGACAGGAGCCGCGGCTCGTGGCCCATCGGCGCCATGATCTGCACCGGCAGCGGCATGCCGTGCTCATCCTGTCCGAAAGGCAGTGTCAAAGCAGGAAAACCCGAAATATTGGCGAGGCAGGCAAGCGGCGCAAATGCCGTCATCCGCTCGAGATGCAGATCCGTGTCGGCATGATCGGACGGAAAGGAGCCGATCGCAAGAGGCGCAGACGAAAGCATCGGCATGAGGATGCAATCGACCCTGTCGAATAGCGCCCAGAGCTTATGGCTCACGAGGACGGCATCGTTCAGCGTGTTCCAGAGCGATGTCGCCGACAGCGCCCGTCCGCGCGCCGCGAAAGCCTGCGTCAGTCGCTCGGCTCTGCTTTCATCAAGCGCCGCCGCCTCGATGAGCGCCGCAAGGTTGACGGAGACGATATCGGCGAAGGCGCGGCCGCTTGAAGTGACACTCCATGCGAACTCGGTCCAGCTCAGCGGAACGATGACGTGCCCGTCGCTCTCAAGGGCACGAGCCGCAGCCTCGACAGTTGCAAGCCGATCACCCTCGGTCGGATAGGCCGCTCCGGTATCGGTCAACAGGCCGATCCGCAAACGCTCGTTGTCGATATCGACAGGGGCGGGATCCGCAAAGGGACCTCGTGAATTGCCGCTCAGCTCGTCGAAAATCAGCGCCGTATCCCGCACCGAACGGCAAACCGCGAGTTCGCTCGCAATGCCGGCGAGGTGATTGCCGAAAGATGGCCCGCCCGGGATGGCGCCGCGCGTCGGCTTCATTCCAACAAGGCCACAGCAGGCAGCGGGCACACGAATCGAACCGCCGGCATCGGTGGCATGCGCAATCACGACGATCCCGGCGGCAACCGCTGCCGCCGCACCGCCCGAGGAACCGCCCGCGGTGCGGGCCGGATCGAGCGGATTGCGGCAGATCGGCCCGACTGCTGGTTCGCTCGCAAGCGACAGTCCGAATTCCGGGCTGGTCGTCAGGCCGAACAGACAGAAGCCGGCCTCGCGGAAAAGGGAAGCGAGATCGGAATCCGCTTCGCCGCCCCTTCTTTCGAAGAGACGGGAGCCGGCCGTCACCGGCAACCCAGCGAAGGGGCCGCCAAGATCCTTCGCCAAGATCGGCACGCCGGCAAACGGCCTGTTGGAAAAGCGTTCGGGCTCGCTCCGCCGCTCCCGGTCGCGACCGTTTGCCGAGGCGAGACCCATGGCGGCATCGAGATAGGCAATCGCGCCGAGAGGCTCCTGCCGCTGAGCTTCGGCAAGAGAAGCATGCATCGCCTCTGTAGCGCTCAGGCTGACATGCCTGAGCGCTACCGCCAGATCCGTCGCATCACCCTGCATGAGCCGATTACTTCGGCTCGTCCACCATCTTCGGAACTTCGAAGGTGCCGGCCTTGATCTCCGCCCGTTTGGCCTCCATCGCAGCCTCTGCGTCGGCGGGCGCCACACCCTTGACGAAGACGATATCGCTGCCGCCTTCCTTCATCAGGCCGTAAGACGTGTAGTTTCTGCCGACCGGCTTTCCGGCAGCGACATCGGCAATCGCGGCATTCAGGATCGGGCGGAAGTACCACATGGCGTTGGCGAATACTGTATCCGGGTAGCGCGGCGTATAGTCGATCAGCGAGCCGACCGACTTGATGCCGCGCTCCCTGGCGGCATCGGCAGTGCCGATGCGCTCGCCGAACAGGATGTCGGCGCCGGCGTCGATCTGGGCAAGACCAGCTTCCCGCGCCTTCGGCGGATCGAAGAAGGTGCCGATGAACGAGACCAGGTGCTTGGCGTCCGGATTGACGGCCTTGACGCCGGCCGCAAACGCATTGATCAGCATGTTGACCTCGGGGATCGGAATGGCGCCGACGGAACCGACGACATTGGACTTGGTCATTTTGCCCGCGAGCATGCCGGCAAGATAGGCGCCGTCATGGTTCCAGGTGCCGAAGACGCCGAAATTGTCGCCAGCCTGCTCGCCGCTCGACCCGAGCACGAAGGCTGTATCGGGATAATCGGCCGCGACCTGCCGAGCTTCTTCTCCACCGCATAGGCCTCGCCGATAATCAGCTTGTTGCCCTGTTCGGCATATTCGCGCATGGCGCGGGGATAATCGGTGCCGGAGACGCCTTCGGAGAAGACATATTCGATGACGCCTTCCTTGGCCGCGTCCTGCAGGGCCTTGTGCAAACAGGAGTTCCAGGCATTTTCGACCGGCGATGCATGGATGCCCGCAACCTTCAGCGGCGCGGCAGCTCTCGCCAGCGGGACAAAGCCGCTGACGCCAAGCGCAATGCCTGACGCGATCACTGTCCGGCGTGAAATAAGGATGTCTTTGGTCATTGACTGCTCCCCTTTTTTTACCGTTTGGTTCAAAAATCATAGGTAGCGCCCAAAAATGTGTCAAGCGCCAAATGGGCTTAAAAATCAGGCTGTTCGATCCATCGCCCCGGATCCTTCAGCCGTTTTTCCGAACTCGTATCGCGTCGGGATTCGGCCGAATGAACGCGGCCTGGCGCGAGCGGGACCTCGCGCGGAATTTAGAGTGCGGGACGGCTTGGCGCGACGACATCGGCAGGATATGCAAGGAGATCGGGTTTGGGGAAATGAAAATGGGGGAAGAAGAGGCCGCCTCACGGCGACCGATTGCGAGCCGGTCGTCGCGCTGGGCGATCGGCATGAGCGCATGGCTCGCGCGCACCGGCGTCACGCCGAACGGTATTTCGCTGCTGTCGATCCTCTTTGCCGGCATCGGCGCGGCGCTGATCCTGCTCACAACGCACCCAATCGCTATGATCGGCGCCGCGATCTCTGTGCAGCTGCGGCTCGTCTGCAACCTGCTCGACGGCATGGTCGCAATCGAAGGCGGCAAGAAAACCAGGAGCGGGCCGATCTATAACGAATTCCCCGACCGGATCGCCGACAGTCTGCTGCTCGTCGCCGCCGGTTATGCCTGCGGTTTTGCCTGGCTTGGCTGGCTTGCTGCGCTGCTCGCCGCACTCACCGCCTATATCAGGGTCTTCGGAGGATCGGTCGGCCTTGCCCAGGACTTCAGCGGCATCATGGCCAAGCAGCGCCGCATGGCGGTGCTGACGGCCGGCCTCGTTGCCCAGAGTGTGGAGACACTGGTCTTCGCCAGCCATCGATCGCTGATCCTAACCTCCGCCATCATCGCGGCCGGCAGCCTCGTCACCTGCGTCACGCGCACGATAACGCTTGCCCGTTCGCTGGAGAGACCATGATTCCTCTTATTCGTCGTCTTCTGGTGCTGTTCGTCCGTATCGTGGTCGGCGCCCGAAGCGAGTGGCGGGGCTGTGCGCCCGACACGCGCCGCCGCATCTATTTCGCCAATCACAACAGCCATGTCGATACCGTCGCCGTCATGGCCGCCCTGCCGTATCCGGTGCGGCGGCTGACCCATCCGGTGGCGGCGCGCGACTATTGGGGAACCAGCGCCTTTCGCCGTTTTATCGCCGAGAAAGGCCTGCGCGCCGTCCTGATCGACCGCAAGCCTCTGCCGGACAGCAACCCGCTGGAGCCCCTCGAGCGCCTGCTCGAAGAGGGGCGTTCGATCCTGATTTTTCCCGAAGGCACGAGAAGCGCCACTGAAGAGATCGCCCCGTTCCGCAGCGGCATCTATCGCCTGGCCTGCCGCTTTCCCGATGTCGACCTCATACCGATCCATCTCGACAATCTGCAGCGCATCCTGCCGAAAGGAAGCATGCTGATCGTCCCGATCACCTGCACCGCGCGTTTCGGCAAGCCGCTGCGCGTCGAACCCGGCGAGGAAAAGAATGCCTTCCTGGCCCGCGCCCGGGCCGCGGTCATCGAGCTCGCAGACGGGGGGCCTGTCAGATGACCAGCCTGTTTTCCCTGGTACTTGCCGCCATCCTCGCCCTGCTTGCCGCCGCCTCGGCCATCGGCTTCATCCTGCAAAGGCGCGCGACCGAGCCCGGCTCCGTCGCCACCGTCCACAACCTCAACGCCCGTATCCGCTCCTGGTGGATCATGGTCGCCATATTCGGCGGCGCGATCCTGCTCGGCGATACGGCGGTGGTCATCCTGTTCGCGTTCCTCTCCTTCATGGCGCTTCGTGAATTCTGGACGTTGACGCCGTCGCGGCGCGGCGACCACCTGGCATTGTTCCTCTCCTTCTTCGTCGTCCTGCCGGTGCACTATGTGCTGCTCGGAACGCTATGGTACGGCCTCTTTGCGATCTTCATCCCCGTATATGCCTTCCTGATCCTGCCGGCGGTGGCGACCCTGACGGGCGATGTCAACGAATTCCTGGCGCGCAGCGCCAGGGTGCAATGGGGCCTGATGCTGACGGTCTATTCGATCAGCCACGCGCCGGCGCTGCTGATGCTGCAGACCGACACACCGTCGGCACTTCTTCTCGTCTATCTTGTCATCGTCGTGCAGCTCAGTGACGTCTTCCAGTATGTCTGGGGCAAGCTTCTCGGAAAGCACCGCTTCTCGCCGAACATCAGCCCGTCGAAAACGCTGGAAGGCCTGATCGGCGGCGGCGCCTCGGCGATCCTTGTCGGAACGCTGCTCTATCGCCTGACGCCGTTCTCGCCGCTGCAGGCCGCGGCCGTCAGCACCGTCATCGTCGTCGCCGGCTTCTTCGGCGGCTTCGTGCTCTCGGCCATCAAGCGCGATCTCAATGCCAAGGACTGGGGCTATGTGATCGAGGGCCATGGCGGCGTGCTCGACCGCTTGGATTCCATCACCTTCGCAGCGCCGCTGTTCTTCCACATCGTCCGCTATTGGTTCACCACCTGAGAATTCGGCCGATCTAAAACCGGTCGATCTCCTCGAGGCTCTCGAGCAGCCGGCGCTGAACATCCCGCTCCTGCTTGCCGATGGCCGCCATCAGCTTGCCCATCGTTCCCCGCAGGCCGTGCAATTCGTCGACCAGCTCCATGACGATATCGACGCCGGCTTCGTTGACACCCATGTTTCCCATGAGGTCCAGGATCAGCCTGGCGCGTGCAACGTCGGCGTCGCGAAATTGCCTCCGGCCGTCTGATGTCTCCGGGATCAGCCAACCCTGTTCGATCCAGAGGTCAAGCTGGATGACGTCGATTTTCAAGTAAAGACGGAATTCGAGATCATCCATGATCAAGCCTCCATGTTCTTTCTCGGATCGTAGGAGTTTGCCGTTGCCCATTCCTTCATCAAGGCCGTCAGCCGTTCATCCGGGGCGTCGGGCAGCACAATCTTCAGCGAAATGTAGACGTCGCCGTGTTCGCCGCCACGTTTTGCAACACCTTTGCCCTTGAGACGCAGGACCTTGCCGCTGTTCGAATAAGGCGGGAGCGTCAAATTGACTGGTCCGGAAGGGGTCGGCACACGGACTTTGCCGCCGAGCACGGCCTCGCTGAGGGAGATCGGTAGTTCCAGGCGGATATCGTCGCCGTCTCGCGTGAAGAAACGGTGTGGGGTCACACGGATTTCGATCAGGGCATCACCTGTCGGCCCGCCTCCAATGCCCGGCTCGCCCTTGCCGCGCAGCCGCAAGGTCTGGCCGTCGCGCGTCCCCGGCGGGATCTGTACGTCCAGCGCCGGACCGTTCGGCATCTTGACCTCCGTCCTGGTGCCGTTGACCGCCTCGAGAAAGTCGACCTCCATGGAGAATTGCCGGTCACGGCCACGACCACGGGTCTGGCCGCCGCCGGCACGACGTGAAAAGAAGCTGGCGAAAATATCGTCGGCATCGCTGAAATCCGCAAAGCCGGCGCTGTTGTGGTAGGGATCGCCCGGCCCGCTCTTTGAGGCATAGTCGCGGTAATAATTGCGCTGCGCCCGCTCGGCGCCTGTTATATCGATCTCGCCGCGATCGAAGCGTCCGCGTTTTTCCTCGTCGCTCAAGATCTCGTAGGCGGTTGAAATTTCCTTGAACCGTTCCTCGGCCTTTTTGTCGCCGGGGTTGAGGTCGGGGTGAAGTTTCTTGGCGAGCTTGCGGAACGCGCTTTGAATATCCTTTTGCGTCGCATCCCGTTTTACGCCCAGAAGCTCATATGGATCCTGGCTCATGCATATCTCCGGTCAGGCAGCGAATACTGCTGGTTGGCTTGGGGATGATATAGGTTGTCGGGCCGCCGCCGGGGAGGGGAGGCCGGTCGCTCCGATCGACTTCGTCAATCCGCAGCGGAACTAAAACAACGTCGCGTCTTCCACTTGAGGCGCCGAGCCTTCATGCGCGGGATCGGGTCGCCGGTCGATGAGAACCGAGCACCCGGCGTGGCGCACGACCTTGTCGACGATCGAGGAGAAGACGTAGTCGGTGATATCCGTCACATGGGATGAAAGCAGGATGAGATCGGCCGACTTCTCCCTTGCAACGGAAACGAGCACGGAGGCGGCGACGCCGATACGAACCTCGATCGTTGCCGGAACTCCCATCTCTTTACAAAGCGATGCAAGCTTCTTTTCGGCGTCGACGATCGCGGTCGTTTCGAATTCTTCGGGAAGCTCCGTCAGGTGACGGTGGGGGATACCCTCGATGACGTGCACGACGACGAGGCTCCCGCCTTTATCCACCAGCGCAGCAGCCCGACGCAAAAGGCGGCTTGCCGTTTCCCTGGAACCCATGCCGATGCCGCAGATGATCGTCCGATACATTGAAATCCATATCCTCGAATGCGAATGATAACACCGATCATACCGGTGTCGACCATTCCGACATTGACGAATATCAAGAAAAAGTGCCGCAACGGCAGCGCGCATGAAACGGCCAACTGCTTGTGAACGAACCTCCGGCTGTATCGTCGCAGTTGACGGCACGGTCTCCAGCAACATTTCTAACCCGGTGTCGTCACTGATTGAGGTTCACATGCCGAATTTTGCGATTATCGGATCGGGTGCGATGGGAAGTGCCGTCGCCAAACGGCTGATCGACCACGGCGCTACGGTGCTGACCTATCTCGAGGGGAGGAGCGAGCAGACGATTGTGCGGGCAAAGGCAGCCGGCATGGTGCCGGTCGGCCACCAGGAGCTGACGAAGGCTGAGTTGATCCTGTCGATCGTCCCGCCGGCGCAGGCGATCAAGGTCGCCGGACTCGTCGCGGACATAGCGTCGGAGATGCAGGCGCCGCCTCCCTTCATCGACCTCAACGCGATTGCGCCGAAAACGATGCAGGCTTTGGCGGCACGCTTCGAAGGCAGCGGCATCGAGGTGCTTGACGGAGCGATCATCGGCGGGCCGCCGGTCCCCGGCAAATCAGGTCCGACCATCTATATCAGCGGCGATACCGCGGAGCGGAGCCGGCTGCTCGAGGATTGCGGCCTCAGGATCCGCAGGCTCGACGGACCGCTCGGCGCCGCCTCGGCCCTGAAAATGTGTTATGCCGGCATCAACAAGGGATTTACCGGCCTCGGCACCGCCATGCTGCTTGCCGCATCGCGCTCGGGTGCTGCCGAAAGCCTGAAAGCCGAACTCTCCGACAGCCTTCCGGACGTCGATCGCAAGCTGTCGAGATCCATTCCCGACATGTACCCGAAGGCCTATCGATGGGTCGCCGAAATGCAGGAGATTGCCGATTTCCTTGGAGACGATGATCCGGCGGCGACCATCTTCCGCGGCATGGCGGACCTCTTTGCCAGGATGGCTGGCGACGTGGAGGGCAGCCGCGTGCTCGTCGGACGGCTGGACGAGATCATCGCTTCCTCGGGAACCGAAAACTGATCGCAATGGTCAAGCAATAGTCGCAGCAACCGAATATGAGAGATGGAGCCATGGGCTTTCCAACACTCTGACGATTGTGTGAACCTTCTCCGACACCTCTGACAAAACCTCATCGCCTCTGCTATGTCAGGAAAAATGCGGCGGCCCCAACCGGCGCCGCGCTCTGTCCGATCAATGCCAGGAGTTTGAAAGATGAGCGGTTCTCCCGATTATACACCCCCGAAGGTCTGGACCTGGAACAAGGCGAATGGCGGCCAATTCGCCAGTATCAACCGCCCGATCGCAGGGCCGACGCATGACAAGGAGCTTCCGGTCGGCCGCCATCCGCTGCAGCTCTATTCGCTCGGCACCCCGAACGGCCAGAAGGTCACTATCATGCTCGAGGAACTGCTGGCGCTTGGCCATGAAGGTGCGGAGTATGACGCCTGGCTGATCAAGATCGGCGATGGCGACCAGTTCGGCAGCGGCTTCGTCGCGGTCAATCCCAATTCCAAGATACCGGCGCTGATGGACCGTAGCGGGCCAAAGCCGATCCGTGTCTTCGAATCGGGCGCCATCTTGACCTATCTCGCGGAAAAGTTCGGCGCCTTCCTGCCGACTGAACCGGCCGCCCGCGCCGAATGCCTGTCATGGCTGTTCTGGCAGATGGGAAGCGCCCCCTATCTCGGCGGCGGCTTTGGCCATTTCTACGCCTATGCGCCGACGAAGATCGAATATGCGATCGACCGATTTGCAATGGAGGTGAAGCGTCAGCTCGACGTGCTCGATCGTCGCCTTGCCGAAAGCGAGTATCTGGCAGGCAGCGATTATACGATCGCCGATATTGCCGTCTGGCCCTGGTATGGCGGGTTGGTGAAGGGCTGGACCTACGGTGCAGCCGAGTTTCTGCAGGTGGAAGAGT
Organism: Rhizobium sp. C104; assembly: GCF_022354505.1. Classification (NCBI taxonomy): domain Bacteria; kingdom Pseudomonadati; phylum Pseudomonadota; class Alphaproteobacteria; order Hyphomicrobiales; family Rhizobiaceae; genus Rhizobium; species Rhizobium sp. C104. The sequence goes on from NZ_CP092349.1 coordinate 103,549, forward strand.
ATAAGAACGTGCTGCGCTGGGCAGACAGCATCTACAGCAGGCCGGCCGTGCAACGCGGCCGGATGGTCAACCGCCTCTCCGGTGAGCCCTCGAGCCAGTTGCACGAGCGCCACGACGCCAGCGACTTCGACACCAGGACGCAGGACAAGCTCGCTGCCGCCGAGTAAGCAAGCGGCCCCAGCCACGTGTCGCAGCAACAAATTATGTTCCGCCGCCTTTACGGCGGCGGAACATCTGCATGCTGTCAGAACTCAGTTCTTGACCGTATCTTCCAGGAAGAACCGGCCGAGCGGGTTCTGGTAGAAGTTCTCGATATTCTTGCGTGAGACGTTGATATAGGGGCTGTAATAGAGGTCGATCCAGTTGACGTCGTCCTTGGCCATCTTCTGCAGATCGACATACATCTGTTCGCGCTTCTTCGGATCGAGCTCGAGACGCGCCTTGGCAACCAGTTCCTTCACCGCCTCGCTCTTGTAATTGGTCGAGTAGTTGTTGTTGGAATCGTGGCCGAGGACGAAGGTGGTCTTCTGGTCCGGATCGAGAATGTCGTTGGTCCAGTAGTTGACCGAGATATCGTAGTCGCCGGCAACCGTCATGTCCCATTCCTGGCTCGGATCGACTTTCTGCAGGTTGGCGGTGATGCCCGCCTTCTGCAGTTGCTGCTGGACCAGCACGGCCGTCTGCTCATCGACTTCGTCGCCGGCGCGCACCAAATAATTCAGCGTCAGGTCCGAGGCGCCGGCAGCCGCCAACAGCTCCTTTGCCTTTTCTGGATCATAAGGTCGCTGCAGATTGTCGGCATAATAATAGAGTGCGCCCTTCGGAATGTAGGAGTTGGCGACCGTGCCCTGGCCGAAGGTAACGGTATCGACGATCGCCTTCTTGTCGATCGCGAGATCAAGCGCCTGGCGGACTTCCTTCTTGCCGAGCGCGCCATGCGCATGGTTGATCAGCAGATGATCCTCGCGGGTCGAAGCGTCGATATCGACGTTGAGGTTGGGGTCCTTCTTCAACTCCTCGACGCGGGAGAAGGGCACGAAGATCGCCGTATCCAGCTCACCGGCCTGGACGTTCAGCATGCGGGTATTGTCGTCAGGCACCGAGATCCACTCGACACCGTCGAGCTTCACCCGGTCCGCCTGCCAGAAATTCGGGTTCTTCTTGAGAATGACGCGGTCGCCGCGCCGCCATTCCTCGACCACGAAGGCGCCGGATGCGATCGGCTTTTCGCCATAGGCGTCGGGACCACGCGATTCCATGCCCTTCTTGGAGATGACGGAGGCATTCGGCAGTGCCAGAGTCGAAAGGAACGGCGCGGACGGGTTCTTGAGCTTGATCGTCAGCGTATGGGCGTCGGTTGCGACCGCCGTGTCGATCACCTTGTAGGAATCGCTCCAGAGCGAGGCCGCGTCATCGCGGATGCGCAGCAGGCTGTAGGCCGCGTCCTCCGCCGTCAGCGGCGAACCGTCGGAAAATTTCGCGTCGCGGATCTTGAACGTGTAGGTCAGCCCGTCATCCGAGGTGGTCCAGCTTTCGGCAAGGCCCGGCTCCAGTTTCGTGCCTGTCTTGTCGACGCGGATCAGCACGTCGTAGACGTTGGAGAACACCCAGTTGTCGATGTTCTGCGCTGTTTTGATCGGATCGAATGTCGTCGAATCCTCGCGGCGGCCGATGGTGAGTACACCGGCGGCCTCGGCATAGCTTGCGCTGAGCGTCAGACCGGCGAGCAAGGCTGCAAGCCCGATTGATTTCCACCTGTTTGTCATGAGTTCGTTCCCTTCGTTGTTATGGCATGCGTTTGATTGATTGAATCGGCATCGAATGGGGATCGTCCTTGCCGTCGGCGTCTTGAAGCAGCCGCTTGTCAGGATCGATGTCGGGAATGGCGGCGATCAGCGCCGCCGTATAGGGGTGTTTCGGCCGCGCGAAGACTTCTTCTGAGCGACCTTCCTCGACGATCTCGCCGCGATACATCACGACGACGCGTTCGCAGAGATTGCGGACGATTGCGAGATCATGGGCAATGAAGATCAGCGTGAGGTTCATCTTCGCCGTGAGCTCGCGGAAGAGCTCGATGATCTGCGCCTGGATGGTGACGTCGAGGGCCGCCACGCATTCGTCGGCGATGATCAGCTTCGGATCGACGGCGAGGGCTCGGGCAATGCCGGCACGCTGGCACTGGCCGCCGCTCATGCTGCGCGGTTTGCGGCCGGCGAATTCGCGTTCGAGGCCGACGAGATCGAGCAGTTCGCCGATCCGCGCCTGGATATCGCTCCTGGCGACCTTGCCCTGCACCTTCAGCACTTCGGCCAGCATCTGCCCGATCGTCAGCCTCGGATTGAGCGCATTGTATGGGTCCTGGAACACCATCGCCGTCTCGCGCCTGAGTTTTGCCAGGCCAGCACTTTTCTGCTGGGCCAGATCGACGCCGTCGAAGGTGACGTGACCGGACGAAATCCGTGTGAGACCGAGCACAGCACGGGCAAGCGTGCTCTTGCCGCTGCCGGATTCACCGACAATGCCGACCGTCTCGCCGGGCATGATCTGCAGGCTGACGCCGGCAACGGCGCTGACATTTCTGGCACCGCCCTTGAACAGGCTGCCGCCGGTTTTGAAGCGCACGTGGAGATCGTCGATTTCAAGCAATGGCCTCACCGGCTGGCCGGCTTCGGCAATGTCCGGCCGCGGCGCTGATATCTCGCCCGGCAGGGAAGGGTGGCTGTTGATCAGGTTGATCGTATAGGGGTGCTGCGGCAGCGCCAGGATCGCCCGCTTCGGCCCCTCCTCGATGAGCTTGCCGCCGCGCAGCACGGCGATGCGGTCGCAGGTCTGGGCGACGATGCCGAGATCGTGGGTGATCAGAATGATCGACAGCCCGCGCCGGTCGCGAATCTCCATCAGCAGCCGCAGGATCTGCGCCTGGATGGTCACGTCGAGCGCCGTGGTCGGCTCGTCGGCGATCAGGATCTTCGGATTGCAGGACAGCGCCACGCCGATCATCGCCCGCTGCCGCATGCCACCGGAAAATTCGTGCGGGTAGCTGTCATATTGGCGCACGGGATCGGGAAAACCGACCTGCGCCAGGATTTCCGTCGCTGCGGTGCGGGCCTCGCGGGCACCGAGGCCCTGGTGATAGCGGATGCCCTCCGCGATCTGATCGCCGATCCGCATCACCGGGTCGAGATGGCTGGTCGGGTTCTGGAAGATCATGCCGATCTCGCCGCCGCGCACTTTCAGCATCTCGCCATCGTCGATCCGCATGAGGTCGCGCCCTTCGAGCAGGACGCTACCGCTTTCGATCTTCAGCAGCAAGGAGGGCAGCAGGCGCACCAGGGAACGGCAGAACAGGCTCTTGCCCGAGCCGCTTTCGCCGACGAGGCCGAGAATCTCACCCTTGCCGAGGTCGAGCGAGACCGCATCGAGCAGCGTGCGCGGGCCGGAATCTACATGCGCCCTGACTGTGAGATCGCGAACGGATAGCACCGAGCCGCTCATTCATGCACCCCCAGCAGTTCGCCGAGGGCATCGCCCAGCATGCTGAAGCCGAAGGCGAGGCAGACGATGGAGAGGCCAGGAAACAAAGTGATCCACCATGCCGTGGTGATGAAGCTCTGTCCTTCGGCGACCATGACGCCCCATTCGGCAATCGGCGGCTGGACGCCGAGGCCGAGATAGCTGACGGCAGCGCCGCTGAGCAGCACCAGCGTCGCATCGGACATCGAAAATACGATCGAGCCGGCGATCGCGTTCGGCAGCAGGTGGCGGAACATGATCCGTGGGCGGCTGAAGCCGAGGCTGACAGCGGCAACGGCATAGTCGCTGCCCTTCAGCACCAGCATCTGCGCCCGGATCAGCCGCGCATAGGAGACCCAGCCGACCAGCGCCATGGCGATATAGAAACTGCCAAGACCCGGGCCGAGGATGGCGATGATCGACAGCATCAGCACGAGGAAGGGGAAGGCGAGGATGATATCGACAAGACGCATGAACAGCGCATCGACGATGCCGCCGAAGAAGCCGGCGATCGTGCCCACGATCGTGCCGATCAGGAACGGGAAGATGACGCCGATCAGCGCCATCTGCAGGTCGAGGCGCGCGCCCCAGATAACGCGGGAGAGAATATCGCGGCCAAAATTGTCGGTGCCGAAGGGATGCAACAATGAAGGCGCCTGCAGGCGCACCTCGGCATTCTGCATGATCGGGTCGTAAGGCGCGACGAGGGGCGCACCGATCGCCAGCAGGACGAAGAACAGCAGCAGGCCGGCACTGAGCACAAGCATCGGCCGCCGGCCGAAGAACCGGCGCCAGCCGAGGGAGGCGGGGGCGACCGCCTCGATGCTCATAGCTTCACCCTCGGATCGACGGCGACAGTGACGATGTCGGCGATGAAATTGATAAGCACAGTGGCGCAGGCAAAGACCATGGCGACGCCTTGAACCACCATGTAGTCGCGTGAGAAGATCGCCCTGACGAGCAGCTGTCCCATGCCGGGCAGCGCAAAGACGCTCTCGACTACCACAGTGCCGCCGATCAGCCAGCCGATGTTGACGGCAAGCAGATTAATCGTCGGCACCAGCGAATTCGGCAGCACATGCCGCCAGAAGACGATGCCTTCGGGCATGCCGCGGGCGCGCGCCGCGGTCGCCACATCCGATTTCAGCTGCTCGATCATTGCCGCCCGCAGGCTGCGCGTCAGCACGGTCGAGAGCGACAGCGCAACCGTCAGGCTCGGCAGCACCAGATGCGACAGCTTTTCGCCGATCGTCGCGCCATAGCCCGAGACCGGCAGGATACCGAGATCAACGCTGAACAGGATGATCAGCATCAGCCCCAGCCAGAAGGGCGGAAATCCGATGCCGAAGGTCGAGATGATGCGCACCGCATGATCCGGAGCCCGGCCGGCATTGCGTGCGGCGATTGCCGACATCGGCACTGCGATCAGGACCGAAAGCACGACGCTGGAGACGACGAGCGCGAGCGTCGGCTCGACGCGGGTGACGATCAGCTTCAGCACGTCGATCTTGTAGAGGATCGACTTGCCCATTTCGCCATTGGCAAGATTCTTGAGGAAATAGACATATTGCAGCCACATCGGCTGGTCGAGACCGTACTGGGCGCGGATGCTGGCGAGAGCCGCCGGCGTCGCGCGCGTGCCAAGAATGTTGCGCGCCGGATCGCCGGGAATCAGCCGAACCAGAATGAAAGTGATGACGCTAATGCCGAAGATGACGGGCAGAAACTGCAGCGGTCGCGTCAGAACGAATTTATAGCGATGCATGACGGCGATCGCCCCTTTGTCTTCGTCGGGTTCGGTCCGCTTCCTGTTGCATCAGCCTGCCTCGTGCCGGGCGAGAAAATCGAGAAGTGCTGGATAATAATCCTGCGGATTCTCATAGAACGGCATGTGGCTGGCATTGGCAAACACCTTGAGCTCGGCATTTGGCAGGGCAAGCTTCATCCTCAGCGCACAGGCCGGCGTCAGCTCGTCATGCTCTCCCGTCGTGATCAGCACCGGCAGCATCAGGCGCGGCAGATCGGGGATGCGGTTCCAGTCCTTGAGGTTGCCGGTATAGAGAAACTCGTTCGGCCCTTGCATGGTCTCATAGGGCGCCATGTTCCAATCGTCGAGCGAGCGGCGCACCGGCGCCGGCCATTCCGCCAGGCGGCAGACGTGGCGATAGTTGAGAATGGTGACGGCTGCGAGATATTCCGGGTGATTGTAGGTGCCCTGCGCCTCGTGCTTCTGCATCATCGAGACCGTTTCGGGACCGAGTGCCGCCCGCAGCCGTTCCAGTTCCGAAATCAGATGCGGCATGTCGGCAACGGTATCCTCGAGGATCAGCGTCTTCAAATTTTCGGGGTAGGTCAGCGCGTAGTCGATCGCCAGCCACCCGCCCCAGGAATGGCCGAGCAGATGGACTTTGCCGAGCCCCAGCGCCTTGCGCACGGTCTCCGTTTCCTCGACATAGCGGCCGATCGTCCAGAGCGAGAGATCGTCGGGCCGATCGGATGCGCCGGTGCCGAGCTGGTCGAAGGCGATGACGCGGTAGCCCTTGTCGATCAGGCAGGAATGCGCCTCGCGCAGGTAATCGCAGGGCAGGCCGGGTCCGCCATTCAGGCAGAAAACCGTCTCGCTGCCGGCCCCGAAGCTATAGGCAACGACGCGATAGCCATCGACATCGATCTCGAACCGCTGGTCCGGCCGTATTTCACGCCACATTGATCGCTCCGGCAGAAGATTTCGCTTGCTCAATATTTGGGCATGGTTAATTTTTTATCGCAAATCTCGCTCCGTGCCAGCTATAAGAAGTGATAGGGTGGGGTGCATGCCGAACCGGGAGCCGCCCATGCTTGACGAGGCCATGATTGACGACATCGGAACGATCAGACGGCAGTTTACGGCGCACGAAACGCTGGAGGGCCGGATCGACCAGGCCTTCGAGGCGATGAAGCAGATCGGCTTCGAGGCGCTGATCTACGACTATACGCCGGTGCCCTACGATCTCGACGGCGCGATCATGATACCATCTCTGCTGAAGCTCCGGAATATTTCCGACGACATGCACGACTATTGGTTCGACCGCGGTTATTTCCGCATCGATCCTGTCCAGAAGGTGGCGCTGCGCAGCACGGCGCCGTTCTTCTGGAACTACGACACCGATGCCGACACACTGATCAATCGCTTCATCAGCGACGACACCGCGCCGGTAGCGCGCTACCTGTACGAACGCGACATGTCGACCGGCGTCACCGTGCCGGTCCATATGCCGGGCGGCGACTATGCGACGGTTACCGGCATCCGCTTCGGTGGGAACAGTGAGTTCGAACGGCATGCGCTGCGTTATATCGCCGACTTCAACCTGCTGGCCCATGTCTTCCACGAGACGGCGTATTCGCTTTTCGACAAGAAGGCGTTGAGCGTCGGCACGGTCCGATTGACCGAGCGGGAACGCGAGTGTCTGCGCCATTCCGCGGAAGGTTTTTCCGCCAAGGAAATCTCCCGCATCATCGGCCGTTCGGTGCCGACCGTCGTGATGCATCTCAATGCCGCGGCAAAGAAGCTCGGTGCGCGCAACCGCACCCAGGCCGTGGTGCGCGCCACCCATTACCGCCTACTCGAGGACCGGCCGGCCGATTAATGGTCACCCTATAAGTTGTGATAGCTGCCTTGGCCGCTGCCGCCGCGTTATGGTTTCCGACATGCCAAGAGATGGAGACACCGGTGGCCGAAACCGTGACGAATGAAGCCTATTTGCCTTTTCACGACTATCGCACCTGGTATCGTGTCACCGGATCGCTGGAAAGCGACAAGCTGCCGCTCGTCGTCGCCCATGGAGGACCCGGCTGCACCCATGACTACGTCGATTCCTTCAAGGACATCGCCGCGCTCGACGACCGCCCGGTCATTCATTACGACCAGCTCGGCAATGGCAACTCTACCCGCCTTCCCGACAAAGGGCCGGATTTCTGGACGGTCGGCCTGTTTCTCGAAGAGCTGGACGCGTTGCTTGCCCATCTCGGCATCCAGCATCGTTATGCCTTTCTCGGCCAGTCCTGGGGCGGCATGCTCGGCGCCGAACATGCGGTGCGCCGGCCGCCAGGCCTGAAGGCGCTCGTCATCGCCAACTCGCCGGCCAACATGCACACCTGGGTTTCGGAAGCGAACCGGCTGAGGCGGGAATTGCCGAAGGAGGTGCAGGACACGCTGCTGAAGCATGAGCTGGCGGGAAGCCTGACCGATCCGGATTATATCGCCGCCTCCCGCGTCTTTTATGACCGCCATGTCTGCCGCGTGGTGCCGTGGCCACCCGAAGTGGCGCGGACATTCGAAATCATGGACGAGGACAGCACTGTCTACCGCAACATGAATGGCCCGACCGAATTTCATGTCATCGGCACGATGAAGGACTGGACGATCGAAAACAGGCTCGACCGCATCGAAGCCCCAACGCTGCTGATCTCCGGCCAATACGACGAGGCGACACCCCTGGTGGTAAGGCCCTATCTCGACCGTGTTCCCGGCTGCGAATGGGTGCTCTTCGAAAATTCCAGCCACATGCCGCATGTCGAGGAAAAGCAGCTTTGCCTAGCGACCGTTTCCGCTTTCCTGTCACGGCACGATTGAGGAAGTGCCGCCGGCCAATCATTGATCGCCAGCTGGCGATCGCCTATCGACGAACCAGCCATTTCTTGGCAACACGGCAGGCCATCGTATAGGCCGGATCGAAGACGTTGCCGACGTCGTAACGCACGACTTGGCCGAGCAGATGACTGGCTGCCGTTCTGTCCAGGCCATAATCCGACGCCAGCCAGGTCAGCATTTCGCTGGTGGCATGCTGGAGCGCCTGGTCGAGCGGTCGGGCGTTGCCGATGGTGAAGATGTCTTCGGCAGTTTCCCCGCGCGGCCAGACCAACCCGGCCTTTTTTTCCACCGTCAGGCGAACGGTGACTTCGAAGGTGGTCTCGATGCCGGTTCCGACAATCTCACCATCCCCCTGCACGGCATGGCAATCGCCGAGAAAGAACAAGGCGCCGGGAGCCGACACGGGAAAGCGAACCGTGGTGCCGGGACCGAACAGCCGATAATCCATGTTGCCGCCATATTCGCCGCTGGTCGCGGTCGATATCGCCTGGCCGAGGCTGGGCGCCACGCCGAAACAGCCAATCATCGGGGCGAGCGGCAGAACGAAATTTTCCAGGCCTGCGACCGGCTCGGAAAGCCGGACGGTCAAGGCCTCGCGGTCGATGGCCCAGATGGCGATATCGCGTGGCGGCAGGTCACGCACCGTCTCGGGATCGACCACACTGGCGGCGACGACGCTTCGGGTAAACCCCGTGTCTCTGGTCGGGATCATGCTGACGATCTCGACCTTCAGCGCATCCCCGGGCTCGGCGCCTTCCACGAAGATCGGGCCGTTCATCGGATTGCCGCCGGTTGCCTGCTTGACGCCATCCTTGTCATGTCCGGCGGCGTCGAGAGTCTCGGTCACGACGGTGTCGCCATCGGCGATGCGCAGGGCTGGCGGAAGGGAGCCGATGACATTGTGAAAGCTCGTCGGAATGAAGCGGTGAGTGGTCATGAGAATACAGCTCTCGCTCGTTTCGAATGCCATGAGGCCTGCGGCTGGACGCCGGGTAGACTAGACCAGAGATCGCCAGCAATGCCAATATCCGCAGCATCACTCGGGGTTTTCTTCGATCTCGATGATCGGTTCGGGTAGCCAAGGGCCGATATAGGTCTCGCGTCGCGCTTTAAGATCCCTCAGCCGATCGAGCGAAGCAACGGGTAGGACGGCTGCTGATGTCTGATCTCGCCTACATTCTCCGGACAGCAGATGTAAGTAAGCACCTATGCGGCGGGCGACATATCTTGCGGCCAATCATGGCAGTTGGTGGATGGTCACGTTCGGAACGACATCCCGTGCGATCTCGCAGAGATGCCAGTGATGCGTGAGGTAGATGACCTGTCCTACCTTTGCCATGTCGCCGAGTAGGCGGAAAACCTCTTCGGAGCGAGGATTGTCGAAGCTCTCCATAATATCGTCGGCGACGAAGGGCACGGGTCGGCGAAGCGCTGCGAATTCCTCATAACCCGCCAGCCGCAGCGCCAGGTAGAGCTGGAACTGCGTGCCCGTCGACATCGCGTCTGCAAGTTTCGAGCCGCCATCACGTGATACGCCGATCAGTATTTCCCTGTCCCGGTCGGGCTGCGTCGTCAGGCCGGAATAGTTGCCGCCGGTGATCAGGTGAAAGGCTTCCGATGCGCGGTTCATCATCGAGCTGCGATGTTTTTCGCGATAGATGTGCAGCGCCTGTTCGGCCGCGAGCGTGCCGGCGCGCAGCGTCAGATGCCGCACGGCCAGTTCCTCGATCTCGAGGAAGATGGTTCGGCGTTTGGCCTCGATACGGGCCACCGCGTCGTCCCCGCCGACGGCCTCGAGCTTCTGCCATGCCAGCGACACGTCGGAATAGAGAAGCTTCGCCCGTTCGGTGAGATCTTCGATCCGGGCGGCAAGCTCCATTGCATCGCGCTCGACGGCATCGGAGTCGACATCGGCAAGGCGCCGTTCGGCCTCGGAAAAACTCGTCGCGCGCAATGCTTCGGTGATCTGACCGCGCAAGGTGGCAGCCCGCTGCTCCAGCCGGTCGCGCTCTCGGGCCTGGCTCAGGAATGCGTCGACTGAGGCAAGCGAGTCCGTGCCGAAATAGCTGGTCAATTCGTTCCTGCGGGCATTGTGAACGGCCAGTTCTTCCTCCAACGCCCGTTGTTTCTCCAAGTGTTTTTCGAGATCCGCCTGCCGGTCTGCCCGAAGTTGCGCTGCATGCCGCGCCGCCTCGTGGCGTTCGACGAGCGCATTGGCGGAGGCGAGCGTATCCGCCGCCAACCGGCTGAGGCCGCAGTCTGCGAGAAGACCGGCAATATCCCCGCGGAATTGCTCCTGGTCGCGTTCCATCGCGGCAACGCGGCTGGCGAGGTCATCCCGTTCCTTCAGGATGGCGGGCAGTGTGCCAAGCGCGTTCAGCATGGCGCGGACGGCGGCTATCGAGCCGGCCTTGTCGGCAAACCAGCTTCGTGACAGCGCGCCCGCCCATTCCCGATCCCAGGCCGCTATAGTGGCTTCCGCCTCCTGCCGGTCGCGCTCCCGTTCCCTGAGATCGTGGCTGAGATCGTCGATGGCCTTCTCATGCGCCTGCCGCGCCGCCCACTCGGCTTTGCCGGCGGCAAGCATCTCATTTGCTGTCTGCATCAGCTCGGTGACCGGCAGATGGTTTGCGTCACCAAGACCAGCATCCGCAAGACTGGCCGAAAGCGTCGCGGTATGCCCGTCCAGTTCGCCGCGAAGCGCGTCCACCGTCTCTTCGGCTCGCTGGAGATCGCCCCAGGCGGCCAGCGCCGCGGCCCGCTTGGTGCTCCAGGTCTCGAGTGTCGCAATAAGCGCTGAAGCTTCGGCGTCATATTCGATGGTGCCAGGCAGCAGACCACGTATGCGTTCGGCAAGCGCCTCATGTTCGGCGCGCGCCTCGGCGAGCAGTTCCCGTTGCCGTTCGATCGCCGCTGCCGTTGCCGCTTCCGTCTGGCGGAGCTGGCGCAGCTCCGCCAGCTCCTGCGCCCGCGACAGCCGGCCGGCGGACACCACGTCGTCCTTCCGCATCCGCTCCTCGAATGCCCGGGCAGTGGCGGCATTCAGGCTGGTGAGATGGACCTGCCAGGCGGCATCGCGTTCGTCGCGCAGCCTCACGGCCTCGGCATCGTCTATCGAACCGCCGGCGACGAAGGCGGCGATCCGGGCTCTGGTCAGCGCCTGTTCGGTGCCGAGATCGCGCCGTCGCGCCTCGTGATCCCCGATCCGCTTGTCGATAGCGGTCGCCTGGCCACGCCAGGTTTCGATCTGCCGAGGCTCCGCCGCGCTCGTCAATTGCAAGGCCGCGGCGTCGCCGGTCCAGGGCGCGAGCTGGGCAAACTGGCTTGCCTGCATTCGCTTCGCCTGGACAAGGGAACGTTCTTCCATGGTGAGCCGCACTGCGAGATCGGACCCGGTTAGCCGGCTGAGAGCGGCCTCGATGCGGCCAAGCCGCGCCGGATCGAGCACCGCGGCTCCGTTATGCGAGCCGTCTTCCTTGCTCAGCCTTTCGAGATTTTCGCGCGCCCGCACCAGCTCGCGCCCCGCGGCAGCCAGTTTCGCCTCGACGCCGGAACGCCGTTCGATGAGGTCGCGGATGGTGCCGATCAGCGAGGCGGGCAGCAGCAGTGCCTCGGGCGTCGCATTGCCCGGCTGCTCGAGATCGGCAAGCAGCCGTACCAGCACACCTTCCTGTTCGGCCAGCGCCAGCCGGCGTTTCGGCAGGTCGCTCTCAGCCGCGAGATAACGCGCCCGGCCCTGATCCAGCAGGTCCATATGGGCGGCGACCGCCAGCGCCTTGTCGTCGATCGCGATCGCCTCGATCTCGTCGGCAAGCTGGCGCAGCGTGCGGTCAACGGTTTCGACAAGCGCCTGCAGCCGCGTCTCATCGCGGGATAGCTGCGGCAGCAGCGCGAACCATTCGGATGGCGGCCGCGGCAGATCGCCCATGCCGGCTGCATCGGTGTCCAGCCGCCTGAGCTCTAGCGCCGCGGGCAGGGCACCGAGAAGGCGTGTGAGTTCCTGATGCCGGGCCTTGGCCTCGGCCAGTTCCCGCGTGGTCCCGGCATAGGCGGCCTCGGCCTGCTCGTGGGTCGATTTCAGGGCAGAATAGGTGGAGGCAAGCGTGTCGATGGCGTTGCGCTCGGCCTTCAGCGCTTCGAGCGCGCGTTTAAGTTCGGCGAGCTTCGTGCTGGACGACCGCCTCTTGTAGATCCCATTGGCTTCGTCGGCGGCCGTTACCAGCGAACGGCTGAGGCCTGCGAGGCCGGAGCTTGCCGAGAACAGCAACTCGCCGAGCTCGCCCTTGCTTTGAATGATGGCATTGCCGCCGTCCTTGAGCGACTGGTCGTCGAGCGAGAACATGGTACGGTAGGCCTCGCGGCCGATGCCGCCGAGCGCGCCGGCGAGCAGCGCCTCGTTCACGGCTTGCCCCCGATCGTCTACGAGGCTGCCGGTCCGAAGCTTGAGCCGCGCCAGCTCGTATTCCGCATCATCGAATTCCAGCCGCGCGCCAACCTTCATCGTGTTGTAAGGATGCAGGAAATTGTAGGTGCTGCGCTCGCCTATGCCGTAAAGCAGATCGAGATAGGCGGCAAAGGTGGTCGACTTGCCCGCTTCGTTGAGGCCGTAGACGATGTGCAGGTCGGGCGAGCCCGGAAGGGCCGGACCGAAATCGATCGAGTGGTCGGTGAATTTGCCATAGCGGGTGAGGTCGAGGCGGCGCAGGCGCATCAGCTTTCTCCCCGGTCCGCGGCCTTCATTCGGGCGGCGATGTCGTCGGCGCCGTTGGCGAGAATGTTGTCGATGAAGCATTCGAAGCCCGCCTCGTCATGGCCGGCGAATACTCGGCTCTCGGCCGGCAGGTCGGCGAGCAGGTCCCGAACCATCTCCCTGATATCGTCGCGAAACCCGCTACGGGAGATGACCTCGTCCCGCATCAGCGCAGCCAGCCCCACGATGGGATCGGCAGCGGAGGCGTCTGCAAGGGTCGAGGGCGCTTCGAAGGCGAGCTCCAGCTTCTCGATCCAGGTCCGGCCGATCAGATCGCCGCGCTGCTCGGCTTCCGCCTGCATGAGGTCGACATCGCGGCGAAGCTGCCAGGAGAGCGGCGTGCGGCCGGAAAGCCTGAGGCGGGCGACGAGATGCGGCGAGGCCGTGCGGTCGCGTTGTGCCGTCAGTGCCGCTTCGACCGCCATGGCCGCATCGCGCCAATCATCGACACCCGTGAGGTCGACATCGACGCGCTCGAACTGCGCGACGCTGGTGCGCCGCTCCTCGACCGTCACGGTCCGGTCGTCCGCCACGGTCACCAGCGATACGGTCTTGACGCCCGACTCATTGATGTCGCGGCCCTGCGGCATGCCGGGCATGATGATCGTCGCCGCGCCGGGATGCTGGCTGCGCTGGTGGAGATGGCCGAGCGCCCAGTAGTCGAACCCCGAGGCGTGAAGGTCGAGCACGTTGCAGGGCGCATAGACGTCATGGCCGGCCGATCCGGCGAGGCTCGTGTGCATAATACCGATGTTAACCGCACCCGCCACCGCCGGCTTAAATTTCGGCAGAAGGGGGTCCGGCGCGTGCGGCTTGGCGAAGCTCATGCCGTGGATCGCAACGGACAGGCTGCCTTTCGTCACCTCCACGATCTCGGCATGGCCGCCGAAGATCTTCACCGTATCGGGCATTACCAGTTCCCTGGCGATCTTCGACATTGCATCGTGATTGCCGCGAATCTTGAAGACATGAATCCCCGCTCGGTGCAGCCGTTCCAGCTGGCTTGCCAGGAAGCGCGCCGTCTTCATCGACGTCTGCTCGCCGTCATAGAGATCGCCGGCGATGACGAGCGCATCGACCTGTTCCTCAAGGCACAGGTCAACGATCGCCACCAGCGCCTGCCGGCTGGCGTCGCTCACGAGATCGGCCAGATCGGCGTTGCGAAGCGCCAGCGACCGCAGGGGAGAATCGAGATGGAGATCGGCCGTGTGGACGAAACGATAAGCCATGAATACAGAATCGTGTTGCGATAAGATCGTGTAACAGGTGCGGGCTGACCGATAATCGTGCGGTCGTTGTCACCTGGCCGTAAGCAATAGAATATGGAGCACGCGTCCAAGGGGCGCGAGCGAAATGGGCTCTTCAAACCGGCCCATCCACAATCAATGTTGCGGGCAGCGCCGATACCGCAGCCGATGGCCCTGCTGTCTCAGCCGATTGGCGACCAACATGGAGAGGCATGGCAGGCAAAAGCTCCTGTTCCATAACAGAACTTATGCAATTTTGTTATGTTATAACATTGTAAATTAAGCTTATCGCACGCTTATCGAAGGTCGCCCTTTCCCTGGCATCTCCCCGCGGTTTGCTGCAGCTTGAAACCCATTGTATTTGTCGTGTCGACAAGAGGAGTTTTTATGCGCGACATCGACCCCGGTTCTCATCCCGAACGCAAACGCGGCTCCGGCGTGAAAATGGTCTACGACCTGCTGCGCGATGAGATACTCGACCTCAAGCTCGCCCCCGGCAGCCCGATCGACGAAGTGCAGTTGGCGGAGCGGTTCAAGATGTCGCGGACACCGATCCGCGAAGCGCTGGTGCGCCTCGCCGGTGACGGGTTGATAGAAACGCTGCCGAACCGCTCGACCATGGTGTCGAACATCGACTTTCTCAATCTCAGCACCTTCTTCGACGCCCTCGTCCTCATGTACCGGGTGACGACGCGCCTTGCGGCACAGAACCATCGCCCCGAGGACCTGCCCTCTATCCGTCGCTTCCACGAGGACTATTCGGCGGCAATCGAAGCGCGCGACACGCTGGCGATGATCGCGACCAACGCCGCCTTCCACGCCGCCATCGCCGAGGCCGGGCGCAACCCCTATTTCACCGGCCTTTTTCGCCGGCTGCTCGATGAAGGCCGGCGGATTCTCCGGCTTTATTACCAGTCCTACGATGAACTTTTCCCCGGCAGTTCGTCGATGAACATGCTGAGATCATTGCCGCGATCGAGGCACGCGATGTCGAGGAGGCCGATCGCCTGGGCAAGGTTCACGCCGAACAGATCGTCGCCCAGGTGCAGAAGCTTTTCAGCCGCAACGGCAAGCTCGACATAGCACTATAACAGATCTTGTATTTTTCTTGTCGACAAAAAGAACACAGGATGTTATTTCCATCCGTGAACAGGTCGGCGACCTTTGCCGATCAAGCCTCGCCCAGCGCTGAAGGAGATCGACATGAAGGCCACAATTTTTTCCGGCGTCATTCCCGCCCTGATGACGCCCTGCACGGACGACCGCACGCCAGACTTCGACGCACTGGTGCGCAAGGGCAAGGAATTGATCGAAAAAGGCATGTCCGCCGTCGTCTATTGCGGCTCGATGGGTGACTGGCCGCTGCTGACGGATGGGCAGCGCATGCAGGGCGTGGAGCGTCTGGTGCAGGCTGGCATTCCGGTCATCGTCGGCACCGGCGCCGTCAACACCGCCTCTGCCGTCGCGCACGCCGCGCACGCCCAAAAGGTCGGTGCCCAGGGCCTTATGGTGATCCCACGCGTCCTGTCGCGCGGCACAGTCGTTGCCGCCCAGAAGAACCACTTCAAGGCGATCCTTTCGGCTGCCTCGAACCTGCCGGCCGTCATCTACAACAGCCCCTATTACGGCTTTGCCACCCGCGCCGATCTGTTCTTCGCGCTGCGCCAGGAACACAAGAACCTCGTCGGCTTCAAGGAATTCGGCGGCGCGGCCGACATGCGCTACGCGGCCGAAAACATCACCAGCCGCGACGATGACGTCTCGCTGATGATCGGCGTCGACACCTGCGTCTTCCACGGCTTTGTCAACTGCGGCGCCGTCGGCGCGATCACCGGCATCGGCTGCGTGTTGCCGAAGGAAGTCATCCACATGTGCAACCTCGCACAGGGCGCGGCCGCCGGCGATCCGGATGCCCGCCAGCGCGCCCTGGAACTGGAATCGGCGCTTGCCGTTCTCTCCTCCTTCGACGAGGGCCCGGACCTAGTTCTCTACTTCAAGCACATGATGGTGCTGAAGGGCGACAAGGAATACACGCTGCACTTCAACGAGACGGATGTGCTCTCCGAGAGCCAGCGCGGCTATGTCGAAGCCCAGTTGAAGCTGTTTGACACCTGGTACGCCGAGTGGAGCAAGCTGCCGGGCGCCGTGCAGACATATAAAGCCTCTGCATAATCCATCGGTTTGAGTTGACGGCCCTCCTCTCTGAACTGATCCCCGACGGTTGATGTCCAACTTTCGGGTTCAGTTCATTCGGAGGGCTTGTCATTTGTAAACCAGCGAGAAAGATGCAGTCGTCACGAGAACGCGTCGAGACTTTTGTCGAAAAGGCGATCAAGCAGTTCCAACTCGACTGCCGTCAGTACGATACCTTCCATCTCGGACTTCCGGCGGGCGGCAAAGCGGCGTTGCGACGGCAGGCGGGCGCCGCTGCCGACGATCGCTTCGAAGAGCAGCTCGGCACGGGCGAAGGGATCGCCGGGGCGGCCGGCGGCAAAGGCTTGCGGCGACATCGCAATGATGAGTTCGCCATGGAACGGGGCGAGTGTCGTCGTGCCGAGATAGTCGAGCACCTCAGGGCTGGTGAGGTCGCCGATCATGATACCGGCGAGAAGTTCGATCATCGTGCCGATGGCCGATCCCTTGTGTCCGCCGAAGGGCAGCATGGCGCCTGCAAGGGCGGCTTCCGGATCGGTCGTCGGATTACCGTCGGCATCGATCGCCCAGCCCTCGGGAAGCTGCTTGCCGGCGCGGCGGTGCAACTCGATTTCTCCTCGGGCAGCGACGGAGGTCGCAAAGTCGAAGACGTAGGGCGAAGTGTCGTTGCGCGGCCAGCCGAAGGCGAAGGGGTTTGTACCGAGCAGCGGCTTGTTGCCGCCGGCAGGCGCGACGGTCGCATAGCTCGGGCACATAACGAGGCCCGCAAGACCCTCTTTGGTCACCGCCTCCACCTCCGGCCAGAGCGCTGAGAAGTGGCTGCAATCGTTGATGACGAGGGCGGCAATGCCGAGCCTGCGGGTGCGTTCGGCCAGCGCCGGCAGACCGAGTTCGAAGGCCGCATTGGCAAAGCCGCCTTTTGCATTGACCTTGACGATGGCGGAACCTTCGTTGAGATCCAGTTCCGGCACGGCGTCCGGCTTCACCTTGCCTGATTTGACTGTGCGCAGCGCGCCCTCGATACGGTAGATGCCGTGCGATTTGCAGGCGTCGCGCTCACCGGCAACGATGACGCGGGCAAGCGCACCGGCCTGCAAGGTGTTGAGGCCGGCCTTGCGGAAGATGGCTTCAATACGGCTATGCAAGTCGACAATCGTCAAGGTGGTCATCGTCATGCTGCGCTTCTCCTCGGCCGACTTTACGGGGCCCTTTCTGCATACATAAAGTATGCAGGATTTCAACTTCTGCAGTTCACCGATTGGCAAATTTCGCAGGCAACTCTGGTTTTTCGCCGCCGACCATCAAGCGCACCTTGCGGTGTTCAATCATGAGGAGGCCATCAAGGCGTTGATCTCGGCGCGCGACGGCATGGCGGGGGCGGTGCCCGGCCGGGTTACGGCGATTGCAGCGGTCGCAGAGCCGAAACGGACGGCCTCGATCGGTGTTTGTCCTTCGGAAATCGCCGTCGCGAAACCGCCGAGAAAGGCGTCCCCCGCCCCGGTGGTGTCGATGACATTTCCTGCCGAGAATGCAGGGACGAATTGGCTCTGATCAACGGTGTGATAATACGCGCCGCGTCCGCCAAGGGTGATGACCGCCGCCCGCGCTCCTCGATCCAGCAGGGTGCGGCCCGCCGCACGGACCTGCTCATCGGTTGTGATTGCATGCCCCACCAATTCGGCGGCTTCCACCTCATTGGGTACGATGAAATCGCACAGGCCGTAGATCTCATCCGGGATGGCGCGCGCCGGCGCGGGGTTGAAGACCGTCGTGACCCCTGCCCTTTTCGCCATCGAGAGACCGTGCAAGGCGGCCTCGAGCGGCTGTTCGAGCTGCGTCATGAAAATCTGAGCGCTTTCGATCGCCGCCCGGTTCGCATCGACATCTTCGATGCCGATAAGGCCCGCGGCGCCCGGCACGACAATGATGGCATTGTCGCCGCTCACTTCGTCGACGAAGATGAAGGCAGCACCACTGGAAACGCCGTCCATTTTCATCACATTGGCTTTGACACCCGCCGCCGCATAGGCCGCAAGAGCCATCTCGCCGAACGGGTCGTTGCCTACCCGTGAAATGAAGGTCACCTTGCCGCCGGCCTTTGCCGCGGCGATCGCCTGGTTGGAACCCTTGCCTCCCGGCCCGAGCGTGAAACCCGATCCCATCAACGTCTCGGCAATATGGGGCAGGCGTTTTGCTTTATAGGCGGTGTCGGCTGCAAAAATGCCGAGGATGACAATCCCGCTTTTCTTGCTCATCTCAGAGCCTCATCCGCCGGAATGACGCCCTTGGTCAGAAGGAAGCATCCGTAGAAGCGCAATTCCCCCGTTGCGATGACGCAATAGGCCTTTTTGGCGATTTCGTAGAAGGCCATGCGTTCGACGGGATACATCGGCGATGGCTTGCCCTCGGCACGATCGACGATCGCCTGGACTTCCTGCTGAATCGGGGAATTTCATCCGGCTTGCCGATCACTTCCATGCGACCCACCGATGGCTGGATCGGCGTGTCCAGCGGCAAGACCGAAAGGATCGCATCGATTGCCTGCGGCGCGGGAATGTTTTCCATGGTCAGCAGCGTCCCCAGGCGAGTCTGCCGGGCAATCGAATCCGACGGAAAATTCATGTCTGAGATGACGAGATAGTCGCCGTGTCCCATATTGCAAAGTGCTTGAAGAATGTCGCCGTTGAGTTCGGCCCGAATTCCCTTGAGCATCGATCTTCCATCCTTTCGTTGCCGGAGCACCGGCCTGCTTCAATTCGTATGGCCGGCGCTTTCCGCCTTGGACTGCGGGCTTGGGCCGCTCGAACCGCGCACGATCAGCGATCCGTCGACCATTTCGTCCTCCGCGACCGGCGGTTCCGCCAAGAGAAGGCCGACCGCACGCCGGGCCAGCATGTCGGCCGGCTGGCGTATGGTCGTCAGCCTGGGAACGACAAGATTGGCGAGCGATATATCGTCAAACCCTGTCACCGACAGTTTGCGCGGCACGTCGATCTTCAGGTCGCGCGCTGTGCGCAGCGCGCCGATGGCCTGCTGATCGCTGGCAGCCGCAATCGCCGTCGGCCGGTCCTGTGGCGGGCGCGAAAGCAGGTCACGGGCAATTCTTTCCCGGAACTCGTAGTCGAACCTGCCATAGGCAATTTCCAGTTCAACGGGTTCGCCGGTCTTGCCGAACTCCTCCAAGCGGCCGACGAAGCCTTCCTTG
This sequence comes from Rhizobium sp. C104, assembly GCF_022354505.1. Taxonomy (NCBI): domain Bacteria; kingdom Pseudomonadati; phylum Pseudomonadota; class Alphaproteobacteria; order Hyphomicrobiales; family Rhizobiaceae; genus Rhizobium; species Rhizobium sp. C104. The sequence continues at coordinate 123,048 of NZ_CP092349.1, forward strand.
CGCATGCGCCCCGCCTCGGTATCGGCCGGTCCGGCAATATAGGCGATGCGTCGGTGCCCCAGTCCGTAGAGATGGTCGGCAATCAGCGCGGCTGCCTGCGCATGGTTGGTCGACACCAGAGGAAATGTGCCGAAGCGCCGGTCCAGCGAGATGATCGGCACCGATGCCGGCAGCTGGAGGCCCGAACCGTCGCTCGAAGCCACGACGATGATGCCGCGCACCGACCGATGGAGGAAGGCTGAAACGTGGCTCTGCTCCGCCTCGCGGTCGTCATGCGAGCTTGCCAGCATAAGGCTATGCGCACGCTCCAGCGCCGCACGCTCGACGCTTGCCGCAAGTTGGGCGAAGAACGGATTGGTGATGTCGGGAACGATGAGGCCGATGACGTCGGTTCTGCTGGTGCGCAGCGCTCTCGCGGTGACGTTCGGGCGGTAACCGAGCGCTGAAATAGCGTCGTTGACCTTTTCCCGCAGCATGGGTTTGACCGCGGTTTCGCCCGACAGCACACGCGAAACGGTGCCGACAGAGACGCCTGCATATTCGGCAACATCCTTGACTGTCGGCATCTTTGACATTTTTGACATCCCGCAGCTACTTGACGGCGCCCGCGGTCATCCCGGCGATGATGTGCTTTTCCAGGACGACGCCGACGACGACAAGCGGCAGGATGCCGGCGGTGGAAAGGGCAGCCATCGACCACCAGTTGATGCCCTGGCTGCCTGTCTGGCTGGCAATCATCACCGGCAGCGTGTTGGTATTGGTGGAGGTCAGCAGTGCGGCGAAGAAATATTCGTTCCAGCACAGGATCAGCGCCAACAGGAAGGCGGCCACCATGCCCGGCAGAACGAGCGGCACGATGATGCGGGCAAAGGCGCCCCAGATCGACAGGCCATCGACCAGGGCTGCCTCCTCGAGTTCTACCGGGATCGTGGCGAACTGGTCGCGCATGATCCAGACGACGATCGGCAGCACCATCAGCGTATAGACGGCGATCATGCCGGCATAAGTGTCGAGCAGCGCCAGCTCCTTATAGAGAACCAGGAACGGCAGGGCGAGGACGACCGGCGGCATGATCAGCTGCGACAGGAAGAAAAAGGAAATGTCGGAATTGCGCATATGGCCGAACTTGTAGGAAAAGCGGCTGAGGCCGTAGGCGGCCAGCGATCCGAGCACGACCGCAAGCGCGGATGCGGTCACGGAGATGATGACGCTGTTCCAGAGCCGGCGCATAAATTCATCGCGCACCGTCGATACCTGGGAGATCGTATCGGGAGAGAGCCCGAGCGAGCGCCAGCCGAGCCAATTGGGCGTAAAATTGAACCAGGGGACCAGATTGCCGCGCATGACATCGGCAGCCGTTTTGAACGAGGTCGAAACCGTCCAGAACAGCGGGAAGATGCAGACACACGCCCAGGTGACGAGCAGCCCGTAGACGGCCAGGCGCATCGCCCACCAGCGAATGCGCTGAGCTCGCCCGTATTTTTCGAAATCGATGCGAACCATCAGAGCCTTCCTGTCATCCGCTTCACGATACGGTCTGCGATCTTCATCAGCATTGTCATCCCGAAGACGATGATCACCAGATAGACGAGCGCGAGCAAGGTACCGTACCCGACATTCGACCGGTCGCGGTATTCACGATAGATGAAACTGGTAACGGAGTCGGTCGCGCCGCCCGGGCCTCCCGACGTCACCGTGATGATGATGTCGGCGAGCTTGAGCTTGAAGATCACGCGGATCATCACCGCCGTCACCGAAACCGGCAGCATGAGCGGGAAAGTGACCTTCCAGAAGCGCTGCCATTTGGTAGCCCCATCGACTTCGGCCGCCTCCAGCACCTCCCTGGACAAGCCCTGCAATCCGGCAAGCAGCATGATCATCATGAAGGGAATGAAGGTCCAGGCATCCATGATCATGATCGACAGCTTCGCCGTCAGCGGATCGCCGAAGAAGGACGGGTTTTCCCAGCCGAGCCAGCGGGCGAAGCGCGCGATCGGGCCGAAACGGGTCTCCAGCATCGATTTGCCGACCATCCAGCTCACCGCGACCGGCGACAGCATCAAAGGGATGAGGAAGGTGACCCGCCAGAATTTTCGGGCGATAATTTCCTGGTTGAGGAGCAGCGCCAACCCGAACGCGATTGCATATTCGACCACGATCGCCAGGCAGTAAAGGACCATGTTCAGCAGGGCATTGGCATAGAACGGATCGGCGATCATCCGGCGCACATTGTCGAGCCCATTGAAGCGCCGACCGGTCGAGGAGGCGAGGTTCCAATCGGAAAAGCCGATCCAGAGCGCGAAGAGCAGCGGGAAGACCACCATCGACACGACGAAAAGCGCGGCAGGCAGAACAAAAAGCGCCTTCTTGCCCGGCTCGCCGTAGATGACGACGCGCGTGACGCAAAGAACGGCGGCCCAGAGAAAATAGGCATAAAGAACCGGCCGCCAGTTCGCAAAACCCCACCCGGTCCAGCCGAGTTCATGCGCCCCCTGCAAGACAAAGGATGTTATGAACCATATGGCGCTCAGCCATAGAGCCGTGCGGCCCCAGAAACGACGGCTCGCGGAAATGGAGCTGGCTTCGACCGTGTGGAGCAGGTCGCCTTCGACTGTCGACATGATTTTCCTCGCCCGGACGGAATGGGCGCCGGCGAACCGCTTCCGGTCCGCCGGCGTATTGGTGTCAAACGATCAGAGCCCGAGGCTCGCCCGATAGAGTCTCAGCTGGCTGTCGCGGCCGATCTGGTCGGTGATCTTTTCCCAGGCGGCCGCAATCGCATCCGCGGTCTCCTGCGCCGACTTGTACTGTCCGGCAAAGCCCTTAGCCAATTCGTCCTCGGCGACGGAATAATATTGGAAGATACCGGGAATGCGCGGTTCGATGGCGGCGTTCGGGTGGTTGTAGCTGTCCGCGTTCGAACCCAGGTAGTCCTCGATATAGGCGCGGTCGTAACCTGCCTTTTCCCATTCGTCGTAGTTGAAGTTGGACTGGCGGTAAGGCTGGAAACCGGAGGGATAGGCCGACGTCCACAAGGACAGATCCTTGCCGCCAAGATGGGCGGCGGCGGACCAGGCCGCCTTTCGCTTCTTCTCGTCGCCGGAGACCTGCTTGGTGACATAGATGCCCCAGCCGAGATAGGCCATATTGGGCGCTTCGTTATACTTGTCTTCCCACTGCCCGGTCTTACGGTTGTAAACCCGGTTGGAGCCGCGGTTGATGCCGAAGCCGACCACATCGCCGACGACCGACGAGTCCGAAGTGCGCGCGCCGGACCCGACGTCGCCCCACCACATCAGCATGGCGCCGGTGCCCGCCAGGAACTGCGAGAAGGCCGTGGTGCCGGGGTCGGCATTGATCTGATCGGCCGGATAGGCCTTGGCCGCGATCAGATCCAGGACGTCCTGGATCGCCTGGACCCATGCGGGGTTATTGACCAGCGGCTTCATGTTTTCGGGATCGAACAGCCAGGCCGGATCGCCGGGATATTTGGCATAGGCCGTCGCGCGGTTCTCGATGAAATAGAAGCCGAAACCACCCCAGCCCTTCAGCGGATCGAGATAGCCATAGGCCGGCTGGCCGGTCAGAGGATCGGTCTTGCCGATCAGCGCCTTCGAGGCCGCGTTGACCTCCTGCCAGGTCTTCGGCGGCTCAGCCATGCCGCTGATGGAGCCCTCTCCGAAGTAATCCTTGCGATAGGCGAAGGTGTGGCAGTCGCCGTCGATCGTGACGCGATAGGTCTTGCCGCCCCAGGTGCCGACCGGCGGCTTCAGGTAACTCACCAGGTCGTCGGCCTCGATCTGCTTTGCAGCCCAGTCCGGCATCTCGTCCAGCAGTCCGCGTCCGGCAGTATCGCCTTCGAACGGAGCGCCCATTTCCAGAATGTCGAAATCGACCGTGCCGGTCGCGATCGACTGCTGAAGGCGGGCATTGTAGTCGGCTTGCGCAAGGTCGATCCAGTTGATCTTGGCGCCGGTATAAGCCTCCCAGGGCTTCAGGAAGCCGCGGAACAGGAAGTTGTGCAGGTTTTGATTGTTGAGCCCCATGAAGGTCAGCTCGACACCGGCAAATTCGCCCTGCTTGACGTTGGCCTTGGTCGGACCGAGGCAGAGTTCGCCGACCTTCTGCCAGTCCGCATCCGTCGGCGAGCCCTTGCCGACGCCCGGGATCTGCAGGATCTGGGCGCGCAGATCGTCGGCGGCGGCAATCGCCATGCCGGGAATTCCGCCCATCGCGCCCGATAGACCGAGCAGAGCCGCAGCACTCGCAGTTCCGCGCAGGACGTCGCGGCGACTTGCCTGACGGCGCATCAATGCATCGTATATTTCGACTTTCATACTTTCCTCCTCCACGTTTTTGCGCTGCCGCCAGCCCGTCTTTCCGGATTGGCTCCGGTCCGATTTTCGCACTGGTCTCATGCAGAACTATCTGGTAAACAAAAAAATGAAACGTTTCATATTGATGTTCGAAACCGCTCCTCTCGGCCTCGCCAGCGAGAATTAGACGGCAAGCGGCAAAAGTCAACATGAAATGAAACGTTTCATGGAGGAGGTCTGACAGCATGTACGAGCAGCGGCAGGGTGCGTTTCGCCAAGCCTCATGCCTTGGATTTTGTCGAGAGATGCATATCTCCCGGAACCGCCGGGGGAGCTGGAAAGCGAGTGGGGAGGCACATGGCTGAGGTCAATATTTCGGAGGCGCGCAAGGCCTATGGCGCCGTAAATATCCTGCATGGCGTTGATATCGACATTCGCGACGGCGAATTTGTGGTGCTCGTCGGCCCGTCCGGTTGCGGCAAATCGACATTGCTGCGCATGGTCGCGGGGCTCGAAAGCATCACCGGCGGCACCATCTCGATCGGCGGAAAGGTCGTCAACAATCTGCCGCCGAAGGATCGCGACATCGCCATGGTCTTTCAGAGCTATGCGCTCTATCCGCACAAAACCGTTGCCGAAAACATGGTCTTTGCGCTCCGTCTGCAGAAACAGCCTGCCGATATCATCAAGCAGCGGCTGCAGGCGGCGGCCGAAACGCTTGACCTCGTGCCCTATCTCGACCGCTATCCGCGCCAGCTTTCGGGCGGCCAGCGCCAGCGCGTGGCGATGGGACGCGCCATTGTCCGGTCACCGCAGGTTTTCCTGTTCGACGAGCCCTTGTCGAACCTCGACGCCAAGCTGCGCGTGCAGATGCGCAAGGAGATCAAGGAACTGCACCAGCGATTGAGAACCACGACGATCTATGTCACCCACGATCAGGTCGAAGCGATGACCATGGCCGACAAGATCGTGGTCATGCAGGGCGGCAAGGTCGAACAGATTGGCACGCCGCTGGAACTCTACGATCGTCCCCGCAATACATTCGTTGCGGCCTTTATCGGCTCACCGTCGATGAATCTGCTGAAAGGCCGCTACAAGGCCGATGGTGCGATCTTCGTCACCGAGACCGGCGACGAGATCGCGCTCGGTTTTAACCCGCAGGCGTCCGAAGGGCAGGCCGTGCTTCTCGGCGTGCGGCCCGAGCACCTGTCGCTCAGCCCAAGCGGCCTCGACACGACCGTCAGCGTCACCGAACCTACCGGCCATGAGACGATGGTTTTCCTGCGCTACGGGACCGGCGAGCTTGTCGCGGTGCTGTCCGACCGTCACGAGTTTAAACCGGGGCAGGTCGCGACGATCGCTGCTCGGCCAGGAAAGCTTCATCTTTTCGATGCGGCATCCGGCAAGACATTACGACCGGATTGAGCGGTATCGCTTCAAAAGCCGCCGAGATAGGTTCAAAGTGAAGATCGGGCTGACGGACCTCGAATTCTTCCGCTCGGCCTCGGCTATGGCTGGCCACCGCAGACGCGGCCGCTACGCACTCGATTTGGAGTAGAGACCAAGGTTGTTGCCGAGGGCGAACCCGCAACCCTGATAAAATTTCGACAACGCCCCTTCTCGCTGTGAGACCAACCAGACGCTGCTGCATCCCTCGGCCTTTGCTGTTTCGAAAACTGCTGATAGCAGCGCAGTCCCTATTCCCGCACCTTGGGCTTCAGGCAGCACCGACAACTCGTCAAGATAAACGACCGGACCGGCATGGCGCCGCTGTCGTATGCCCAACGCGATCCCCAGCACCTTGCCTCCGTCAAAGGCCGCAAGCGCAATGGATTTCGGCGTTCCAAGCACGGTGTTTACATTTTCAGCCGCCGCTTCAAGCGACCAATTCTCGTTCCACGGAGGTCCCGAATAGGCGCTGACCAGCACAGTGGCGGCGTCATTGAGATGTTCTAGCGTAAGACGTTTAATCCGAAACGACATAAATCCACCTGACGTTGAGTGAATTGACATTTGCCGCAGTTCGATCCGTAACGCAACAGGCTCCGAGCCGGACGATCTACGGAAACGACAAAGCTGTAAGCTTGACACAACCAGCGACCGCGCTTTACGACTGTCGGTATTCACCAGGGGGGTCCCGCAAGGGGCTGAGATACTGCTGGACAATGAGGCTTTGCCTGTTGTGGCGCAGTGACCCGTTGAACCTGATCCAGTTCATACTGGCGTAGGGACGGTGCAAGCGCTCGAAGGCTTTGGATTCACGCGTGGAATCCGTGCCGGTGTCTTTCCATCATTCCGGCTGATTGACTGGGTCTCCAACTTACAACTTGGAGCCTCAAACCATGACCATTGCCGCAAAGAACCTCACCCTGACCGTCACCACCGGCCCGTTGCCGGCATCGCGGAAGATCCATATTCCAGGAGATATTCATGGCGATATCCGCGTGCCGATGCGCGAAATCAGTGTCCATCCGACTGCCGGCGAGCCGCCTGTCATCGTCTATGATTCCTCCGGCCCCTACACGATCGAAGGTGCGGAGATCCGCATCGAGCAGGGCCTGTCTCCACTGCGCCGCGACTGGGTGCTGGCCCGCGGCGACGTCGAAGCCTATGACGGCCGCCATGTCCGCCCCGAGGACAACGGCTTTGTCAGCGGCGACCGGCTGACGCCGGAATTTCCGGGGCGGCGCCGGCCGCTGCGCGCCAAGGACGGCAAAGCCGTCACCCAGCTCGCCTACGCACGGGCCGGCATCATTACGCCGGAGATGGAGTTCGTCGCCATTCGCGAGAATCTCGGCCGCAAGGCCAAGGCTGAAGTGCTGGTGCGTGACGGCGAGAGCTTCGGCGCCGATATTCCCGATCATGTGACGCCGGAATTCGTCCGCCGGGAAGTCGCCGCCGGCCGGGCGATCATCCCCGCCAACATCAACCACCCCGAAAGCGAACCGATGATCATCGGCCGCAATTTTCTGGTGAAGATCAACGCCAATATCGGCAACTCCGCCGTCACCTCGTCGATGGCTGAAGAAGTCGAGAAGATGGTCTGGGCCGCCCGCTGGGGCGCCGATACGGTCATGGATCTGTCGACCGGGCGCAACATCCACAATATCCGCGAATGGATCATCCGCAATTCGCCGCTGCCGATCGGCACGGTGCCGCTTTATCAGGCGCTGGAGAAGGTCGGCGGCATCGCCGAGGATCTTAGCTGGGAAATCTATCGCGATACGCTGATCGAGCAGGCCGAACAGGGCGTTGACTATTTCACCATCCATGCCGGCGTGCGGCTGCGTTACATTCCGCTCACCGTCAACCGCGTCACCGGCATCGTCTCGCGTGGTGGCTCGATCATGGCCAAGTGGTGTCTGCATCATCACCGCGAAAACTTCCTCTACGAGCATTTCGAGGAGATCTGCGAGATTTGCCGGGCCTATGACGTCTCCTTCTCGCTCGGCGACGGCCTTCGCCCCGGCTCGATCGCCGATGCCAATGATGCGGCCCAATTTGCCGAACTCGAGACGCTCGGCGAACTGACGAAGATCGCCTGGGCCAGGGATTGCCAGGTGATGATCGAGGGGCCCGGCCATGTGCCGATGCACAAGATCAAGGAAAACATGGACAAGCAACTCGCCGTCTGCGGCGAGGCGCCCTTCTACACGCTGGGGCCGCTGACCACCGATATCGCCCCCGGCTACGACCACATCACCTCCGGCATCGGCGCGGCGATGATCGGCTGGTTCGGCACGGCCATGCTCTGCTACGTCACCCCGAAGGAGCATCTCGGCCTGCCCGACCGCAGCGACGTCAAGACCGGCGTCATCACCTATAAGATCGCCGCCCATGCGGCCGACCTTGCCAAGGGCCATCCCGCGGCGCGCCTTCGCGACGATGCGCTGTCGCGGGCACGTTTCGAATTCCGCTGGGAAGACCAGTTCAACCTCTCCCTCGACCCGGAGACGGCCCGCTCCTTCCACGATGAGACGCTTCCGAAGGAAGCGCACAAGGTGGCGCATTTCTGTTCGATGTGCGGCCCGAAATTCTGCTCGATGCGCATATCGCATGACATCCGCGCTGAAGCGCAGAAGGAGGGGCTGGACGCGATGGCGGCGAAATACCGGGAGGGCGGCGATCTCTATATGCCGATCGAGACCTCCGCGCACGGGGCGGACTGACATGCGCGTGCTTGTCAAAGGCGCCGGCGTCGCCGGCCTCACCGTCGCCCGCGAGCTGCATGCCCGCGGTGCCGATGTCACGGTCTTCGACCCGCATCCGAATTTCGCCCATGCCGCGTCCTGGCTCGCCGGCGGCATGCTGGCGCCCTGGTGCGAGCGGGAAAGCGCCGATGAGGCAGTGCTGACGCGCGGCCTCGATGCCGCCGATCGCTGGGAAGCGATCCTGCCCGGCAAGGTCGTCCGCAACGGCACGCTGGTCGTTGCCTCGACGCGCGACCATGGCGAGCTGAAGCGATTTGCCAGCCGCACGACCGGTTATCAATGGGTTGAAGAGGACGATATCGCCGCCCTGGAGCCCATGCTCGCCGCCCGTTTCAGGCACGGTCTGTTCTTCCCCGGTGAGGCGCATCTGAACCCTCGCCAGGCGCTGCACGGGCTGAAAGAGCAACTGACGGCAAACGGCGTCACCTTTACCGGCGTAGATGTGAGCGATGACGATTTCTCCGATATCGTCGACTGCACAGGTGCCGCCCGCATCGGGCAAGAGCGCGATCTGCGCGGCGTGCGGGGTGAAATGCTCTATCTCCATACCGAAGAGGTCACCCTTGCCCGGCCCGTCCGCCTGCTGCATCCGCGCTTCCCCGTCTATATCGTCCCGCGCAGCAACGGGTTGTTCATGATCGGCGCAACGATGATCGAGACCGATTCCGACGGCCCGATCACCGCACGTTCGCTGATGGAATTGCTGAACACGGCCTATGCGCTGCACCCGGCCTTTGCCGACGCCGCCGTCGTCGAGACCGGCGCCGGCATTCGCCCTGCCCTGCCCGACAATCTTCCACGCGTCCTGCGGGAGGGGAAGGCCGTCGTTTTCAATGGCCTCTATCGCCACGGCTTTCTGCTGGCGCCGACCATGGCGGCCGAGGCTGCCGATCTCGTTTTTTCCCAACAGCCGAAGCAAAGGAACACCCAATGCAACTGATCATCAATGGCGAAGCCCAGACAACCGCCGCCACAACGCTTTTGCAGCTTCTGGCCGCGCTCGACTACGAAGGCGACTGGCTGGCGACCGCCGTCAATGGCGAACTGGTCCATCGCGAGGATCGCGGCGAGCATATGCTGAACGATTATGACCGGATCGAAATCCTGACCCCGATGCAGGGAGGCTGAGCATGCTTAATCTTTACGGACGTCAAATCGCATCACGCCTTCTTCTCGGCACCGCCCGTTACCCCTCACCCGCCATCCTCGCCGAAGCCATCACGCGCTCTAAAACGGAGATCGTCACCGTATCGCTGCGCCGCGAAATGGCCGGAGGGCGCAATGGCGGCGCTTTCTTCGACATGATCCGTGCACTCGGCGTTCACGTTCTTCCCAACACGGCCGGCTGCCACGGCGTGTCCGAGGCGGTGCTGACGGCGAAGATGGCCCGCGAAGTGTTTCGCACCGATTGGATCAAGCTGGAGGTGATCGGCAATCACGACACGCTGCAGCCGGATGTTTTCGCGCTCGTGGAAGCGGCCGGCATTCTGACCGGCGAAGGCTTTCAGGTCTTTCCGTATACGACGGACGACCTGGTCGTTGCCGAGCGTCTGATCGACGCCGGATGCCGGGTGCTGATGCCCTGGTGCGCGCCGATCGGATCTGCGGCGGGACCACAAAACCTTTCAGCCCTTCGATCGATGCGGGCGCATTTTCCCGACGTACCGCTCATCGTGGATGCCGGCATCGGCCGGCCTTCACATGCTGCTATCGTCATGGAGACTCGGCTTCGATGGCGTGCTGCTGAACACCGCGGTTGCCGGCGCCGGCGACCCCGCCGCAATGGCGGAGGCCTTTGCCAAGGCAATCGATGCCGGCAGGCAGGCATTCGGCGCCGGCATGCTGGAGCCGCGCGACATGGCCGTGCCTTCGACGCCCGTGATCGGAAAGGCGGTGTTTGCATGAAGTCGACGGTTTCTGCTTGATCTTCCCACAGCCGACGCTCATCGGTTGGGTCTGCGATATACTTCGAACGGATTACGGGCCAGATCACGCGTGGCGACCGGTGTGCTTGGATGCAGCGACAGTTTCAAGCGGCGCGGACCCGATCGCGGCCGCCAAGTTTGGCGGCGTAAAGTGCTTGATCGGCGCGTCTATAGAGTTCAGCCGCAGTATCCTCACTGAGGGAGGCTGCAACGCCTGCCGAACAGGTGTAGGCAAAATCGGGGGATTCCGTCAGCGGGCGGGAAAACCGGATCATCGTCAACATGTTTTCGATGATCTCGACGGCGTCCTCCAAAGCCGTGTCCGGCATCGCCAAAACAAACTCTTCTCCTCCGACGCGACCGAAACAGTCGTTGCGCCGGACATGCTGGTGGATTCGTTGCGCAAAGTCCTTCAGCACGAGATCACCGGCGTGATGGCCGAGCCTGTCGTTGATGTGCTTGAAGTTGTCGATGTCGAGCACGGCAAGGCATCCCTCGCTACCGTCTTTGGCGGCAACAAGCATGTCCTCTATCCGCGCCATGACGAATCTCCGGTTTGCAACCCCGGTCAGCTCATCGGTCTGCGAAGCCTTGACCGCAAAGTCGCGGTCCTGCCGAACACTTCTCTCCTCGGCACGCAGGGTTGTGATATCGCTTGCAACGCACAGCATCCAGCCGTTTTTCTGGACAGACTCGGTCATCCAGAGCCAGCGGCCGTCCATCAGGTCTGTTTCGAACGCCCGGTAGCCGATTTTCCCCGGCGGGACTGCGTCGAGCGCAGCCACTCGTCGAATTTTTTTGCGTGAATGACAGTGCCCTGACCGCGTTCGAAATTGCGTCGCATGAGATCCGGCCAAAGCGGGGTCTCGTCCCGCTCGATGAAATACGCCGACCGGAACGCCAGGTTGGCGTAGCGCAGCCGGTCGCTAGAGTCATAGACCGCCATGAGCGTCGAGGTGTTCGCAGAGAGCTGCAGAAGCTGTTCAGCGATCTCGTCCATATTGGATCCCGTCTGGTTACCACAACCATGCATACCGCGCCATTTCTACGTGAAAAGTCTCGTGAGACAAAGGCCCCTAAGTCGGTTATCGGCCTCCGGATGCCTGGCGGGCACCAGAGATATCCCGATAAGCGCTGGCTCCAAGTGGATGTTGCAGATATCGCCCCGCCGTCATTGGGCGCAACTGGCCGATAGTGACGTGCCCAAGCTGTCCGTGAGACGCGGATCTGTTGTGGCTAGCCACCGCTCTGGGGAAAAATACGTCTTCGTCCTCACCTGCGAATCTGACGTCGCCTTCAGACCAAGGACAAAATTGAAGTTATTTTCGCTGCCGGCTTCGCGCGTGAAGCTGAGATAGGAGCCGAATCGCTCGTATTCGACATTTCGAAGGTTTTGGATCGACGCAAGAGTATCCTCGAAATCGCGCCAGCACGCCTGCTTCACGATGATCTCGAAAATGCGCAGGACGGCCGGGGCGAGGTGCCCCTTCGCGTCTGTCGCCGGCCCAATGATCTTGGCGCGGATATCGACAACATCGCCGGTTTCATTTCCACGAACCTTGACGAAGGTGGAACTGAGGGGACGCACCTCGTCCCGTTCGTAGATGCGCTGAAAATAACATTCATAACTGCGATTGCGCATCGATGCGGCTTTCCAGTCGCTCATCTCGATGCCGGCCCCTCGAAGAGCACCGCACATATTCGGGCCCGAAACGCGCCACATCCGCAGAAATTGACTTGCCCATTCCGGCTTCGGGACCTCGATCAGCGGCAGCGATATAGACATCGGCGGGAGAGGAGAAGGAGCCGCCGTGCCGGGGCCGATGGCCATGGGCGCTGATTGGACAGCCGTGTCGAGAGCTCCATCGTCAGAGAGCCCGACCGGATCGTCGAGGTCGTGGAGTTCACGGTAAAAGACAAGCGTACTTGCAAAAAGCAAACCGGATATCAAAAGTATCGACCAAAGCAGCCAGCGGCTGCGGCTCCGCAATCTGGAGTTCCAGCGCCGATGGGGGATGTCGGGAGGAGGATCGACTGCTGATAGCGTTTTATCCACGGCGACCTCACAAGCAAAATCGGAGCGGATGCGAGTTTGAACCCAATCAAGCTCGATCCCGTTTGCAACCAGCCGCTGTCGGTCGGCGCGTCAGCCAATGCCCCTGCTGGCGGCTCTTTCTGAGGTGAGCAACGCATGTGCAAAACGGTACAGTCTGTCCGACTCACCTTCGACACTTTTGAGTGTGAGGTCGCCTCTGTGGAGCGTCAAGCAGCAAGCCTGTCGGACGGCATTCACCCCCTCAAAATTGGTGGGAAGAGCGCATTGGCCGCCTCAGGACACCTACATCAGACCGCTTCGCGACAACTGCGCTGACCCCGCATTGTCAGCCGCCCATTGATCTTCATACACTCGGTATCGCGTTCGCGGCAGACCGATCCGCCTACGGTTCGCGTATTGCGTTATCCAGGCCCCGCAGCAACGGATACAGGAAATAGGAGATCACTGTGCGCTTGCCGACCTTAATCTCCGTGGACACGGTCATGCCGGGAAGCAGCCGCACTGGCACGTCCGACGCATTCAGCCTGGTGTCGGCGAGCAGGACGCGAGCCTTGAAGAAGGGAGCAGCCGACTGGCTGGGGGTGGTGGTTTGATCCTGCTGGCCGGTCAGGAACGTGTCCTCGCTGATGGTGCGAACCTTGCCGGAGGCCGTGCCGTATTTCTGGAAGGGATAGGCGTCGAGCTTGATACGCGCTTCCTTGCCGACGGCCACCCGGCCGATGTCGCGGGTGTTGATCGAAACTTCGGCTTCGAGCGGCACGTTGATCGGCACCAGGGTAACGATCGGTTCGGCTTCGCGCACCACAGACCCGATGGAGCGCTGGGCGAGATCCAGCACGACGGCGTCGGCGGGTGCGGTCAGCGCCACCATGTTGCGGCGCAGCTTCATCTTTTTCAGTTCCTCGTCGGCCATGTCGCGCTGGCCGCGCAGTTCCACCAGTTGCTCCATTGCGGCGCGGCGGAAGTCCTCGATAAAGGCTTGGCGGTCGGCTCGGAGCTTGGCAAAGGAGTGGGCGGCCTCGTCGGCCCGGCCGCGGACGGCAGTTAGATCGGATTCGACGTCGAGGCGGGCGTCGCGGGAGCCGAGCAGCGTGATCAGCGAACCGCTCTGGTTGTCATAGAGCCTCTCCCGCGCTGCTTCGATCTGAGAGAGCCCATCACGCCTGTCATTGAGCACCGCCTCCTGGTTTTTGCTCGCCACAAGAGCGGCGGATTGGCCGGCGATCTGCTGATCGAAATTCTGCAACTGCGCCACGTAAAAGGCCCGTCGCTGGCCAAAGAGCTGCGCCTGCAACATCTGGTCGGGCGTATCTCCTGCCATCTTCGTATAGTCGTCGCCGGCAAGCTCGGCCTCGATGCGCCTTACCTGGGCATCGAGTGCGGAGAATTTCGCCTGCTGCTGGTCGACATCGGCTTGGCTGAAGGTGGCGTCGAGGGTCGCGAGCGTCTGACCGGTATGCACGACCTCGCCGGCCTTCACCTCGATCGTGCGGATGATCGAGGTTTCGAGCGGCTGTACGACGATGGTCGGCTGGGTGGTGACGAGCTTGCCTGGCGCAATCACCACCTCATCGATCGAGGAGACCGAGGCCCAGGTGATCGCTGCGGCAAGCAGCGCCGTTACGCAGTAGAGCGTCATGCGCGCCACCCGCGGCGGGGCGCGTTCCTCGAGCTCGACAGCATCGGACTGGAATTCGGCAATTGCCGGCGGCAGCGGCGGGCGGGCAGTTAGTGCCCTTCCCTTATCAGGAGCCTTGTCCGAGGCGCCCTTGTCTGAAGGGACCGGCAGGTTTTCACTGGGTTTTCTGGCGTGCGCGTTCATGCGACCTGCCTCATTTGCTGGGCCCACAGGTGGCGATAGGTCATGCAGCGCGATACGAGCTGATCGTGCCGGCCGATATCGGCGACCTTGCCGCGATCGACGACGAGAATGGCATCGGCATCGACGAGCGTCGAAAGCCGGTGCGAGACGATGATGACGGTGCGGCCGGCAGCGATGCGGCTCAGATTCTCGCGGATGATCGCCTCGCTGTCGGGATCGAGCGCGCTCGTCGCCTCGTCGAAAATCAACAGCTTCGGATCGGTGATCAGCGCGCGAGCGATGGCCAACCGCTGCTTCTGGCCACCGGAGAGGTTGGAGCCATTTTCCTCCAGCATCGTGTCGAAGCCGCGCGGCAGACGCTCTATGAACTCCTCGGCGCCGGCGATGCGGGCGACCTCCATGATCTCCTCGATGCTCGCATCGGGCTTGGCGGCGGCGATATTCTCGCGAACCGAGCCGCGAAACAGGAAGTTATCCTGCAGCACGACGCCGATGCTGGTTCTTAAGTGCACAAGGTCGATCTCGCGGCTGTCATAGCCGTCCATGCGCACCAGCCCTTCCTGGCTCTGATAGAGCCCCTGGATGAGCCTTGTGATCGTCGTCTTCCCCGAGCCGCTCTTGCCGACCACGCCGAAGACGCAGCCCGCCGGAACGGCGAAGGAGACATTGTCGAGCGCCGGCGCGCTGTCCGGAGCGTAGCGGAAGGAGACCCTGTCGAATTCGATGCGGCCCTGCAAATGCGGTCGCACGCCACGCCCGCGGCCTGCCTGCTCCGGCCGCTGGTTCATGATCTCACCGAGCATGCGCACGGAGAGCGCCACTTCCTGATATTCATGCGCCATGGTAACGATCTGGACGAGCGGACCGGAGACACGGCCCGCGAGCATGTTGAAGGCGACAAGCGCTCCGATGGTCATCGCGCCGCTGAAGACGTCTAGCGCACCGAGGCCGATGATCGCGACACTCATTAGCTTCTCCAGCAGCCCGGTCATCGCTTGGGCGATGGTCGAGATCTTGTCGACCCGGAACCGCACGGATATCGATTGCGCCGAATAGTCGTCCCAGACCTTGCGCTGGCGCGGCTCCAGCGCCAGCGATTTGACGGTGCGCATGCCGTGCACGGTTTCCACCAGCAAGGCCTGACGGTCGCCTTCCGCCTGGTAAAGCGCCTGCAGGCGGCGCTGGAACGGCCCGACGAGCATCATCACCACCAGCCCGACAAGCGCTGCAAAACCCAGCACAACCAGCGTCAGCTTGACGCTGTAGAGAAGCAGGATCGGCACGAAGACCAGCAGGGAAACACCGTCCAGAAGTGTGAGGAACAGCCGCCCGGTCAGGAATTCGCGGATGCGCCCCGTCTGCTGCATATGCTTGACGAGGACGCCGGCCGAAGCCTGCTCGAAGAGCGCGATCGGCAGATTTAGCAGATGGCCGAAGGTGCGTGTCGCGACGCGGATATCGATCCGGTTCGTCGCGTAGAGCAGCAGATAGCGCCGCAGGAAGGTGAAGGTCGCATCGAAGACGAGTGCGATCGCAATGCCCGCTGTCAGAACCGTCAGCGTCGCATAGCTCTGATGCACCAGCACCTTGTCGATGACGAGCTGAAAGAAGATCGGCGTCGTCAGCCCCAGGCCGTAAAGCACGAAAGCTGCGAGCGCGACATCGCGGAAGAAGCTGCGCTGCTTGATGATTTCGGGGACGAACCAGCGGAAGCCGAACGGCCGGTCCTCATCGGACATGCGATAATTGCGCTTCAGCAGGACGACAGATCCGAGCCAGGCCTTGGCGAATTGCTCTTCGCTCAGCATCATCACTTCGGCGCGTGACGCGAGCGGATCGAGAACGCGAATTCTCTCATCCTCGCCGCTCCCGACAGCGCCAGCGATGACCACCCAATTGCCGTTCGTCAGTTCCGCCAACGCCGGAAAGGCCTCGCCCAGTTGAAACAGCGATCGCCAGTCGAGCGTCAGATGCCGGGCTCTGAGACCGGCATCCTTGGCCATGCGCAGCAACTGCCGCACGGCAACCGGATCGTTGCCGACGGCATAATCATGCTGCAATCTTTCAGGCGCGAGATCGACGCCATGATGACGCGCGACGAGCGCCAGACAGTGCAGGTTGGTATGCAGAAAACCAGTCATGGCCCACCCGAAACAATACGAGACCGAGTCGATATTCGTTTTTTCAGTTGAAGTTCGGCGAAGCGTTCGACGCGCCGGCCTGCTGGATATCGGTCGCCGCCGCCGCCGACATATCGCCGATACGACGGACCGCACCCGCCTCGACCAACCCACCGAGCGCCTTCTGCATCAGATCGACCGCGTTGGCGAAAGCATCGACAGGCATGATGATGCGCTGGCGGAAGACCGGCTTCGGGTTGTTGTTATCGTCGCGATCGGTTGCCGAAAGCGACATCAGGTCGATGCGCACGATCGTTCCCGTAATGGTGATTTCGCCGATGCCGTCTGCGTAAAGTTCGTTGCTCATTGTTCTCTCCTCCGTTGATAATCAATACGTCTTCACTTAAGGCGCTTTACGTTCCATATGACACTCTAACTATTTGAATACGCAGGGATATGTCCGTGCTGCCAAGCCGGAAACGGATCGCGAATGCCGACGGCGGTCTGCGGATCGAAACCCGTCTCCTCGCCGATCAGGCAATAACCGAGAGCCGCGCGGATCGCTTCCTCGTCGAAGCCGGAACCGATGAAGACCAGCTCCTGGCGGCGGTCGCCCCAGACATCATCCCAATGCCGGTCGATGAGCTGGCGGAACTGCGGAAAGCGCGGCCATTGTACCCGCGGCACCGAGGCCCACCAGTAGCCCCTGGTTTCGATGCGGCACTGGGAGCCGGCAATCGACAGAAGGCCGATTTCATCAGGCCTCGTCGCCAGCCAGAAATGACCCTTTGCGCGGATGAGGCCCGCCCATTTCCGGTCTAGGAAATCCTTGAGCCTAAGGGGGTGGAAGGGCCGGCGGCTGCGATAGACGAAGCTTCTTATGCCGTATTCCTCGGTCTCCGGCACGTGATCGCCCCAGCCGAAGAGTTCCTTGTGCCAGAGCGGATGACGGGCGGCCTTCGCCTCGCTGAAGAGGCCGGTATCCAGGATCGCGCCAAGCGGCACCTGGCCGAAGACCGCCTCGACGACCTGCGCCCCCGGATTGAGCGCCGCGACGACCCGGCGAACCTCGGCAAGGTCGGCGCACGGCACGTCGCCTGCCTTGTTGATGATGACGACATCGGAAAATTCAATCTGCTCGACGAGCAGTTCCACGAGCTTGCGGTCATCATGCCCGTCACGCCTTTCGCCGCGATCGGCTAGGAACTCGGCGCTCTGGTAGTCGGCGAGGAGATTGACCGCATCGACGACGCAGACCATCGTATCGAGACGCGCCACATCGCAGAGGGCCGCCCCGCTCTCGTCGCGGAAGGAGAAGGTGGCTGCAACAGGCAGGGGCTCGGCAATGCCGGTGCCCTCGATCAGCAGATAGTCGAAACGGCCGGCGGCTGCGAGCCGGCGGACTTCGCTCAGGAGATCGTCGCGCAGGGTGCAACAGATGCAGCCGTTGGTGAGCTCTACCAGCGTCTCGTCGGTGCGCGAGAGATCTGCTCCCCCCTCGCGCACGAGCTCCGCATCGATGTTGACCTCGCTCATATCGTTGACGATGACGGCAACCCGGCGGCCCTCCCGATTGCTCAGGACATGATTGAGGACAGTCGTCTTGCCGGCGCCGAGAAACCCGGCGAGAACCGTTACTGGCAATCTGTTGTCTGCACCCATCATCGATACTCTCACTCTTTACAGCATGCCCGGCCTTACATCCTCGCGGGCGTTACGCCGCGAGCTGTGGTTTGAAGGCCACATCCACATAGTAGTTCGTGCTGTTATAGCTGGCTGTCGGGAACAACCCGCCCGCCCCATAAGCATAGACGCCGTTGCTGCCGCCGAGCGCCTTGAGATCACCGTTCGTCACGTCGCTGGCAAAGTAATTGCCGGTCGCCGAATAATTGCCGTTGGTCGAGTAGGAGACGACGTAGGTCGTATCCGCCTGGATGGCGATCTGCTGGGTGAGCTGCGCAGTCTGCCAGCCGCTCGCCGTCTCGTTGTTGAAGGTGACGCTGCCGAGCAGCGTGCCCGAGGCGGTCCAGAGATAGCCGTTATGCGAGCCTGTATTATCGGCACCCTTGTAAAAGCGGATGCCGGTGATCCAGCCTGACGTATCGGCCTGGAATTTCATGCCGAGATTGACCTGCTGGTTGTCGTTGACCGAGACGACCGAAGGCGTCGCGTTGGCGGCAAAGAGATTCTGCTCCGGACCGGCCGTCCCATTGCTGATGGTAAGCGCCACCTGCGCCGAGGCCGTGCCGCCCTTGCCGTCCGAGATCGTGTAGCTGAAGCTTGCTGGTCCCGAATAGCCTGCCGTCGGCGTAAACGTCGCCGTCTGGGCCTGGGCGTTCCAGGCGACCGAGCCGTTGACCGCGGTGCTGACCCCAGTGATCGTGAGCGGATCGCCATCGCCATCGCTGTCGTTTGAGAGCAGCGCCGAGGCCTGGATGGTGATCGGCGTGCCGGTATTGGTCGTAAAGCCGCTGTCATTGGCGGCGACCGGAACCGCATTCTGCGCACCGCCCTGCTGATAGACGACGTCGACCCAGTAGTTGCTCGCATTGTAGGATGCCGTCGGAAACAGGCTGCCCGAGCCATAGGCATAAAGGCCGTTGCCGCCGCTCGTCGTACTCGACGGAGCCGTCAGCGCACCATTCGTATGGTCCGTCGTGAAGTAGTTCGCCGTTGCCGAATAGAAGCCGTTCGAATGGTAGCTCGCCACATAGGTGGTGCCGCCCGTCACGTTGATCGGCTGGGTGAAGGTAACCGTCTGCCAGCCACTCGCCGTCTCGTTGATGAAGGTCGCCTGGGCCAGAAGCTGGCCGCTCGCGGTCCAGAGCGAGCCGACATGCGTGCCGGTATCCTGAGCGCTCCTGTAATAGATGAGCCCGGTGATCTGGCCGCTGGCGGACGCGATGAACTTGACGCCGAGTTCGACCGAGTTGGTGTCATTGGCGACGGCAACCCCCGACGTATCCGCACCGGTAAACAGGCTTGACGTCGTGCCTCCGCCGGGCGGCGTGCCGACAGTGAGGCTGACCGTGGCCGAGGCTGTTCCGCCAAACCCATCCGAGATTGAATAGGAAAAGCTTGCCGCACCCGTATAACCCGCCGTCGGCGCGAAAGTGACGGACTTGGTCTGGCTGTTGAAGGTCACCGTTCCGTTGACCGCACCATTGACGCCGGTGATGCTGAGCGGATCGCCATCGGCATCGGTGTCGTTTGCAAGCAGGCTGCCTGCGGCAATCGCCAGCGCGGTGTTGGAATAGGTCGAGTAGCCATTGTCATTGGCGGCGACCGGCAGCACGTTGCTTGTCTGGTTGTAGAGGACATCCACCCAGTAATTCGACGACTGGTAGCTGGAAGTCGGGAAACCGGTGCCCTCGGCAAAGACACCGTTGCTGCCGGCAAGCGCCGTCAGCGCGCCGTTGGTATGGGCTGAGGTGAAATAGTCCGATGTCGCCACATAGGAGCCTGTCGTGTGGTAGGAGGCGACATAGGTCGTGCCGGCGGCGATATGCACAGGGTTGGCGAATGTCGCGGTCTGCCAGCCGCTCACAGATCCGCTGTCGGCGAAGGTGACGGTCGCGACCAGCGTGCCGTCGGCCGACCAGAGAGAGCCGGTATGGGCGCCAGTATCGCCGACCACCCTGTAGTAGCGGATGCCGGAAATCATGCCGCCGGACGAAGCGACGAACCGCATCCCGAGTTCCAGCGACTGACCGTCGTTGAAGCTTGCGCCCGTCGGCCCTTCGCTTGATGTAAACAGTGTTTCGCCGGTAGGGCCCGGGTTCACGGTGAGGCTGACGCTGCCCTGATCCGTGCCGCCGCGCCCGTCCGACAGCGTATAGGTGAAGCTTGCGGGGCCCGAATAATCGTTGGTCGGCGTGAAGATGACGGTGCCGTTCTGCTTGTTGAGCGTCACCGTGCCGTTGACGGCATTGCCGACGGCCGAAATCGTCATCGCATCGCCGTTGGGATCCGTATCGTTTCCGATGAGCGAGGTGATCGAGATGACGACGCTGTTGTTGCGGGTGATGGCCAGCCCGGTATCGTCGGTCGCAACCGGCGCGCTGTTGGGGCCGGCATCGAAGACCACGTCGACCCAGTAGTTGGTGCCCGTGCCGGGGCTCTGGCCGGGGAATGTGCCGGCATTGTCGCCATAGGCGTAGACGCCGCCGCCGTCGACGGCCTTCAGCGCGCCGCTGGCATAGGTGCTGCCGAAATAATTATCGGTGGCGGAATAGAAGCCGTTGGTGTGATAGGAGGCCACATAGGTCGTGCCCGCCGCAATCTGGATCGGACTGGAGAAGATCACCGTTTGCCAACCGGAGAGCGACTCGCCGACCGAGACACCCGTTGCCAGCAAGGTTCCGTCGGCTCGCCAGAGGCTGACGACATGGTCGCCGATATCGTGGAAGCCCTTGTAGAAGCGGATGCCTTCCACATAGCCTGCCGTCGTCGCCTGGAAGCGCAGGCCGAGCTCGACGGAATTGGGATCGATCGCCATTTCGACAGTGGGCTTCTCCGCCAAGGTCCAGAGGCCCTGCGTGCCCGGCAGGGTGACGGTGACCTGCTTGCCGGCCGATGGCGCCTCCATGTTGACGCTGTCGTCGACGGCGCGCGACAGGACCGTATAGGTGCCGCTTGCCTGGACGACCCAGTTATAGCTCCAGCTCTCGCGGCCGGTGGCCTTGAACCAGTGCTGGCCGCCATCGGTCGAGACCTCCACGCCAGCAATGATGCCGCCGCCGAAATCCTGCGCCGTGCCGGTGATCGTTACGTGCTGCCCTTCGATAAAACTTGCGCCGACGATCGGTGACGAGATCGACGAGGTCGGCTTCAGGGTGTCGGTCGATTGTGTGGCTAGAATCAGGCTCGCATCCAGCGTCGTCGGCTGGATGCCCATGTCCGCGAACATGTTGACCATCGCCTGCTGGACGTTGCGATCGGTCGACGTGGCCGGGCCCTGATGATTGTCACTCAGCCCCCAGGACCAGAAGACAGTGCCGGCGCCGAAGACCAGCGCGCCGCTTTCCGCCCGGTACATGGTGAGGCTATGGGTCGCCACCGCATCACCGACCGTCGTGCCGTAGTCGCGCAGATAGGTGCTCACGGCGATGGAGGAGAGCGACAGGTCGATCAGCCCATCCGGGCGAAAGCCGTTCTCGACGTCGGAATCCCATTCGTAGCCGAGCAGGTTCTGCACCAGATTGTAGGTATCACCCTCCTGCAGCTCGGCGACATCCGTGTTGCGCCAGAAGCGCAGGTTGGAATAATCGTAGGGGATGGAGATCGTGTCCTGGCGGTAGCTGTCCACTTGGAACATCGTGCCGGTCAGCGAATTTTCCGGCTCCTGACCGGCATCGGCATAGCGCGGATCGCGCCAGGTTCCGGTGCCGATATTGCTCGGATCGGTGCTCGTGCCCCAGGTTTCCTTGTAGCAGACCATGGTGCGATAGGCCTGGCCGCTGCCGTCGATGCTGCTTTCCCAGCGGACCTTCCAGTAGCACTCGTTGCCGCTCCAGAAAGCGAGGTCGACGCCGGCATCGCGGGCAGCCTCGACATTGGCGCGCTGTTCGGCAGACCAGTATTCGTCATGGCCGACAGAGAGATAAGCATCGTGGTTGAGCAGCAGCGTGCCGCTGCGCGCCGCATCGACGCCGGATATATAGGAAACGTCGTAGCCGTTCTGCTCCAGCCATGAAATGGCGGAGGATTCGACGCCGAAGATGTAATCGTGCGAGCCGCCGATCGGGCTCGTATTGGTGATGATCGGCCTGTTGTAGCTGACGGCCGAGGCGCGGCCGATGGCGGTCAGGCCGCAGCTGCAGTTCGGCGGCAGGTAGCCGATCATGGCGGCCGGATCGACAGGCACTTCGCCGTAATACAGGCTGGCGCCGCCCCAGGCATTATAGGCCTGCCAGGTCGTGTCCGATGTCTGGAAGACGATATCGCTGGTCGAGGCATCGTCGCGCACGACGAAGGGGATGATGCTTGCATCCTCGGTCCCATCCTCGCGCACCAGCTTGGCGAAGTAGACGCCGGAGACGGCGTCACTAGGAATTTGCCAGCTCGCCGAAACCGACCAGTTGCCGCAATCGATGAGGCCGAGCGACATGTCGACGATCGGATGCGGCTGGATCTGCGCCGTGGTCAGCTGCTGCTCGATCGAGTCGACCTTGCGCGCGCCGGCGCCGCCGTAATAACCCATGCGGTAGATGTCGATGCGGTAATGGGTGGAATCCGTGGCGATCTTGAAATCGACGGTCTGGCCGATATTGGTGCTGATTTCGGTGGCGAAGCCCTGGATGGTACCGCCGCCATCGCCCTCCAGACCCCACTCGCTGATCGGGTTTCCCTGCTTCAGGTTTTCGAGCGCGATCTTGTTGGGCGTCACTGCTGCCGCTGCAGCCGCCGGCGCCACCAGCGCTGTCGGGGCGGCGGTCGTCTCAGCGGAAGCGTCCTGGCTCGGCTCCACCGAGATGGATGCGATCGAGGCCTGAAGGCGCAACGAAGCCGTGCCGACACTGGTGGAAGAACTGACCGGCGCCGCCGTCTTGGCGCTGCCGGTATCGACATCGCTGGTAACACCCGTAAGCGCGGGGGCGGCAGGCAGTGCCGCCGCCTCCTCGGCCGGATCCGGGCCAAGCACGGTGCGCTCAGATGTCGAGGACGGCGTCTGGAAGACCGTCGCAGCCGACGCCGTCTTCGTGGACGTGTCCTGCGCGCCGCCGTCGGCAGCAGGGGCCGGCATCGCCGTCGACGATGCCGGGGACGATTGCATGTCGCCGGAGGATATCAGGGAAGATGTGACCGTGCCGGTGAAGGAGGATTGGACGGTTGCGCTGCCCTGATTGGCAAAGCTCGGAGCGCCGTCCGTGCTCCTCGACGACACAACTGTCGCGGAGGCAAGGACTGCGCTCCAGGCAGAGGATGCACGAAGGACACTCAACGCTCCACCAAATGTACACAGGTACTCACGATTACTGACATGAATTCTCCGCATCAGCGGCGTCCCCTTCCGCATCGGCCGGCCCTTCGACCGCTGTAGCAAGATGTTCATTCTGGCACCTTTGCGAAGGGAACGTACGACAGCAATCCGGGGTATGTGGGAGGTAGCTCCTACTCCAATGTGATGACCCTCACCCCATACCGGACGACAAGGCCCCAAAGTTGCCGACGGCTCCTGGCAAGTGCCTGACGCTTGAAAAGGAATTCTAGTTCGGTCCGGCTGGCCTAGCCGGTCAACTCGAGCGTTGTCCTGCGCCGCTACCAGGCCGGAAACGGATCTTCGAGGCTAGCCCAGTCGCGCGGATCGGCGCTGGCGAGGCACCCGTCCAGCGCGGTCCGCACACCCGTCTCGTCCATATCAACGCCGATAAAAACCAGTTCCTGCCGACGGTCGCCCCAAGCGCTGTCCCACCGGCTCTCGAGATGCTGGCGAAATTGCTGATGGCTCGGCCAGTCCTGCCGGGGCACGGCTGCCCACCAAAGTCCCATGGGTTCGCAGCGCCGTTGGATCCCGGCAGCCGACATCAGCCCCACATGACGCGGGCGCGTGGCAAGCCAGAAATGGCCCTTGGCGCGCAGGACCCCCGGCCAGGGCTCGTCCAGGAATGCCCGAAACCGTGTGGGATCGAAGGGACGTCTGGTACGATAGACAAAGCTCGAAACGCCGTATTCCTCCGTTTCCGGAACATGCTCATCCGGGCTGTACAATTCCTTGTGCCACAGGGGATGCGCAGCCGCCTTTGCTTCGTCGAAGAGGCCTGTATCGAGGACGGTTGAAAGAGAAATCTTGCCGAAATCCGTCTCCAGCTGGAGTGCATCCGGGTTGAGAGACGTTACGATCTTGCTCACCTCTGCTCGGACCTCGTCGGTCGCGTCCGAGATCTTGTTGATCACGACGACATCGGCAAACTCGATCTGATCGACCAGCAGGTCGATAAGTGTGCGCCGGTCTTCACCGTCGCGCTGCAGGCCGCGGTCGGCCAGCAGATCGGCACTGCTGTAGTCGGCCAACAGGTTTGCAGCGTCGACCACGGTGACCATTGTATCGAGCCTGGCAAAGTCGGCGAGCGAGACGCCGTTCTCGTCGCGGAAGGAAAAGGTTGCCGCAATGGGGCGTGGCTCGGCAATGCCGGTGCCTTCGATCAACAGATAGTCGTATCGCTGCTCTTCGGCCAGCCGTCGTACTTCCGTCAGGAGGTCGTTGCGCAGGGTGCAGCATATGCAGCCGTTGCTGAGCTCGATCAATGTCTCGGTTGTATGCGACAGGTTGCAGCCGCCGTGTTGAATGAGACTGGCGTCTATATTCACTTCGCTCATATCGTTGACGATGACAGCGACCCGCAGCCCCTGACGGTTGTTGAGGATGTGACTGAGGAGCGTCGTCTTGCCGGCGCCGAGGAAGCCGGCCAGCACGGTTACCGGGAGCCGCTCAATCCTGTTCATCGGCATTCCTTGAGGGCGGTCGGTCGCAGCGCCTTCGCCGCGGCCAGTATGTGCGTCGTGTTAGCCTCATTCGAAAACCGGTCCATAAGCTTTGCTTCATCCGGCGAGCTGCGGGCGGAAGACCACGTCGGCATAGTAATTCGCAGAATCGTAGGAGCTGGTCGGGAAGAGACCTGTGGTGGCGGATCCGCCATAGGCATAAACACCG
Organism: Rhizobium sp. C104; assembly: GCF_022354505.1. Lineage (NCBI taxonomy): Bacteria > Pseudomonadati > Pseudomonadota > Alphaproteobacteria > Hyphomicrobiales > Rhizobiaceae > Rhizobium > Rhizobium sp. C104. The sequence goes on from NZ_CP092349.1 coordinate 148,151, forward strand.
TTGCCGCCGGCGACCGCGCTTGATTGGGCCGTCAAAGGACCGTTGGTGACGGCACTGGCGAAGAAGGCGTCAGTCGCCACGTAAGCGCCGGTCGTGTGATAAGACGCAATATAGTTGGTATTGGCAGTAATCGTGACGGGGGTTGAGAAGTTGACCGTCTGCCAGCCGCTGCCGGTGGTGCCGGCAAAGGTGGCGGTGGCGAGCTTGGTGCCCGTCGTGGTCCACAGGTCGACAACGTTCTGGCCGTTGTCGTTGGCGCTGCGATAGAACTTGATGCCGGTAACGTCACCGGCAACGTTCGACTGGAACTTGACGCCAAGCTCGAGCTGCTGACCATCGTTGAGATTGGTCTGGGTCGGCGTGCTGGAGGCGTTGAACAGACTGTAGGTCACGGGCGCCGTCGAGGCGGCGATATTGAAGTTCTCGTTGGCGGCAAGGCCGCCAAGGTCCGTCGCCGTCACCTTGACGCCGTAGGTGCCAGCGGTCGTCGGCGTACCGGAGAAGGTGCGCGTCGTGGCATTGAAGGAGAGCCAGGCGGGCAGTGCCGTGCCATCGGCGGCCGTTGCCGAATAGGTCAGCGTCTCACCGCTGTCGACATCGGTGAAGGTCGTCGTCGGCACCACGAAGGAGAAGGCGGAGCCGACGGTGGCGTTCTGGGCCGCCGTCTGGACAGCCAGCACCGGCGCATCGTTGGCGCCATGGATGGTGACGGTCAGATTGGCCGTGGCCGTGGCGCCGGCGCTATCGCGCATCGTATAGCTGAAGACTTCGCTCAGCGTATTGGTCGACAGGCGCAGCCCCTGCACGGCGGTATTGGCCTCGTTGACGGCATAAGTATAGGCGCCCGATGCGTTGAGCACCAGACTGCCATAGGTGCCGGCGAGTGCTGAGCCGAGCGTGCCCGACGTCGCGCCGAAGACCACTGCCGTGACGGTCTTGGTGTCACCAGAATCCGGATCGGTATCGTTGGTCAGCACGTTGCCGCTCGCGACTGCGCCGCCCGAACCGTTGGCCACGCCGCCCTTCTCGGTCGCATCGCCCGCATCGGCGACCGCCGTCGGCGTCGTGTTGCCGGGAACCGACACGGCGATGTTGAAGCTCTCGTTGGCGGCGAGGCCGCCAAGGTCTGTCGCCGTGACCTTGACGCCGTAGGTGCCGCCTGCCGTCGGCGTGCCGGAGAAGGTCCGGGTCGAGGCATTGAAGGAGAGCCAAGACGGCAATGCCGTGCCATCGGCGGCCGTTGCCGAATAGGCCAGCGTCTCGCCGCTGTCGACATCGGTGAAGGTCGTCGTTGGCACCGCGAAGGAGAAGGCCGTGCCGACGGTGGCATTCTGGGCGGCCGTCTGGACAGCGAGCACCGGCGCATCGTTGGCGCCATGGATGGTGACGGTGAGATTGGCCGTGGCCGTGGCGCCGGCGCTATCGCGCATCGTATAGCTGAAGACTTCGCTCAGCGTGTTGGTCGACAGGCGCAGCCCCTGGACGGCGGTATTGGCCTCGTTGACGGCATAAGTATAGGCGCCCGATGCGTTGAGCACCAGACTGCCATAGGTGCCGGCGAGTGCTGAGCCGAGCGTGCCCGACGTCGCGCCGAAGACCACTGCCGTGACGGTCTTGGTGTCACCAGAATCCGGATCGGTGTCGTTGGTCAGCACGTTACCGCTGGCAACCACGCCGCCCGAACCGTTGGCCACGCCGCCCTTCTCGGTCGCATCGCCCGCATCGGCAACCGCCGTCGGCGTCGTGTTCGGCGTTGTCGATGCCGGGCGGAAGACCACATCGGCATAGTAATTGGCGGCGTTGTAGGTGGCATTCGGGAAAATGCCAGCGGTAGCGGAGCCGCCATAGGTGTATACGCCGTTGCCGCTGGCCGACGCCGTGAGCGGGCCGTTTGTGACGGCGGCCGTAAAGAAATTGTTGGTCGCGACGTAGGCGCCGGTGGTGTGATAGGAGGCAACGTAGGTCGTGTTGGCAGTAATCGTGACGGGGGTTGAGAAGTTGACCGTCTGCCAGCCGCTGCCGGTGGTGCCGGCAAAGGTGGCGGTGGCGAGCTTGGTGCCCGTCGTGGTCCACAGGTCGACAACGTTCTGGCCGTTGTCGTTGGCGCTGCGATAGAACTTGATGCCGGTAACGTCACCGGCAACGTTCGACTGGAACTTGACGCCAAGCTCGAGCTGCTGACCATCGTTGAGATTGGTCTGGGTCGGCGTGCTGGAGGCGTTGAACAGACTGTAGGTCACGGGCGCCGTCGAGGCGGCGATATTGAAGTTCTCGTTGGCGGCAAGGCCGCCAAGGTCCGTCGCCGTCACCTTGACGCCGTAGGTGCCAGCGGTCGTCGGCGTACCGGAGAAGGTGCGCGTCGTGGCATTGAAGGAGAGCCAGGCGGGCAGTGCCGTGCCATCGGCGGCCGTTGCCGAATAGGTCAGCGTCTCACCGCTGTCGACATCGGTGAAGGTCGTCGTCGGCACCACGAAGGAGAAGGCGGAGCCGACGGTGGCGTTCTGGGCCGCCGTCTGGACAGCCAGCACCGGCGCATCGTTGGCGCCATGGATGGTGACGGTCAGATTGGCCGTGGCCGTGGCGCCGGCGCTATCGCGCATCGTATAGCTGAAGACTTCGCTCAGCGTATTGGTCGACAGGCGCAGCCCCTGCACGGCGGTATTGGCCTCGTTGACGGCATAAGTATAGGCGCCCGATGCGTTGAGCACCAGACTGCCATAGGTGCCGGCGAGTGCTGAGCCGAGCGTGCCCGACGTCGCGCCGAAGACCACTGCCGTGACGGTCTTGGTGTCACCAGAATCCGGATCGGTATCGTTGGTCAGCACGTTGCCGCTCGCGACTGCGCCGCCCGAACCGTTGGCCACGCCGCCCTTCTCGGTCGCATCGCCCGCATCGGCGACCGCCGTCGGCGTCGTGTTGCCGGGAACCGACACGGCGATGTTGAAGCTCTCGTTGGCGGCGAGGCCGCCAAGGTCTGTCGCCGTGACCTTGACGCCGTAGGTGCCGCCTGCCGTCGGCGTGCCGGAGAAGGTCCGGGTCGAGGCATTGAAGGAGAGCCAAGACGGCAATGCCGTGCCATCGGCGGCCGTTGCCGAATAGGCCAGCGTCTCGCCGCTGTCGACATCGGTGAAGGTCGTCGTTGGCACCGCGAAGGAGAAGGCCGTGCCGACGGTGGCATTCTGGGCGGCCGTCTGGACAGCGAGCACCGGCGCATCGTTGGCGCCATGGATGGTGACGGTGAGATTGGCCGTGGCCGTGGCGCCGGCGCTATCGCGCATCGTATAGCTGAAGACTTCGCTCAGCGTGTTGGTCGACAGGCGCAGCCCCTGGACGGCGGTATTGGCCTCGTTGACGGCATAAGTATAGGCGCCCGATGCGTTGAGCACCAGACTGCCATAGGTGCCGGCGAGTGCTGAGCCGAGCGTGCCCGACGTCGCGCCGAAGACCACTGCCGTGACGGTCTTGGTGTCACCAGAATCCGGATCGGTGTCGTTGGTCAGCACGTTACCGCTGGCAACCACGCCGCCCGAACCGTTGGCCACGCCGCCCTTCTCGGTCGCATCGCCCGCATCGGCAACCGCCGTCGGCGTCGTGTTCGAGCTCGGCGTGGTAAACATCACATCGACCCAATAATTCGTCGACTGAAATGTGGTCGTGGGGAACTGACTGTTGTTGCCATAGCGGTAGACACCATTGCCGCTGGCCGGTGCCGTCAGCGGACCGCTGGTCACATTTGAGGTGAAGTAGTTGGTGGTCGTGGAATAATGACCGGTATTCGTGTGGTAAGACGCCGTGTAGATTTGCCCGGCTGTCAATGACACCGGACTGGTGAAATAGGCAGTCTGCCAGCCGCTGGTCGTCTCGTTCGTGAAGGTGAGGGTCGCAAGCCGTGTACCAGTGCTCGACCATAGTGAACCTGTATGCGTTCCCGTATCGAGGTCGCTCTTGTAGAAACGAATGCCGGTGACGGTGCCCGCCAAGGAGGTCTGGAATTTCACGCCGAGTTCAACGGCCGAGGTATCGTTGGTGTTGATCACCGCCGGTGTCGCTGCACCGAAGAGAGAGGTGTAATTCGGCCCGCTGACGGTGACCGTTCGACCCGTCGAGGGTGTTTCCAGGTTGACGTTGTCGTCCACTGCGCGAGATCGGATGGTGTAGGTGCCCGCGGTCTGCGGCGACCACTTATAAGTCCAGTTCTCATCGCCGGTCGCCGGATGCCAACTCGCCCCGTTGTCGGTCGAGACCTCGACCGCGGCGATAACCCCGCCTCCTGAATCGGTAGCTGTGCCGGTAATCGTCACGGTGGATCCAACGGCCGCCGTGGCGGGCACCGTGATCACCGAAGTCGGTGCAGTATGATCCGCCGAAGCCGTTGCCGCAACGAGCCCGGATTGCAGCGTCCCGGGCTGAATGCCCATATCGGCCAGCAGATTGACCATAGCCTGCTGCACGCGGGGATCGGTCGCAGTCGCCTGATTGTCATGATTGTCGCTCAGGCCCCACGTCCAGTAGACGGTACCGGCGCCGAACACCAGCGCACCGCTGGGCGCCCGATAAAGCGTCAGATTGTGGGTCGCAGTCGCATTGCCGGTCGTGTTTCCGTAGTCGAGCAGGTAGGTGCTGACCGGAAGCGTCGTCGATGAGAGCTTGACGAGACCAGCCGGATCGAAGCCGTTGTCAGTCGCTTCATCCCACTCGTAACCAAGATAGTTCTTGGTGAGCGTTGCCGTCTGGCCAGGCTGAAGATTGGCGACGCTCGTATTGCGCCAGAAGCGCAGGTTGGCGTCGTCGTATCCGACGGTGATCGCGGCGAGATTGCTGCCGACATCGTCGACCTTGAACAACTGCCCGGTCAGCGAGTTTTCCGGGTTTCCGCCGCCGATGGCAGGTGGGCTGAGACGCGGATCACGGAAGGTGCCCGTCCATTCGTTGGAAGGGTCGATGCTGCTGCCAGGCGCCCATGTCTCCTTGTAGGAGATAAGTGTGCGATAGGGCGTGCCGTCGGCGCTGTAGGCGTTGCCCCAACGGGTGCGCCAATAGACTTCGTTGCCGCTCCAGAACATCAGGTTGACGCCCGCGTCGCGCGCGGCTTCGACATTGGTCCGCTGCTGTCCCGACCAGTATTCGTCGTGCCCGGCATCGATATAGGTCTTGTGATTAAGCAGGAGACTGCCATAGCGGTCGACGTCGACACCCGACATATAGGAGACGTCATAACCGTTCTGTTCCAGCCAGTAGATGCCAGCATATTCGGCGCCGAACAGATAGTCCTGCGGGCCGGCATAGGTGCCGACCCCGCCGCGGGTTGCAATCGGCCTGTTGTAGCTGACGGCATAGGCGCGACCAGCGCCCTGGCCCGTCGCGGGGCCGTTGCCGCCATAGAAGTTTGCGCCACCCCAGCCGTTGTAAGCTTGCCAGGTCTCGTCTGCGGTCTGGAAGACAATGTCGCTGTGGCTGGCATCGTCGCGCACGATGAACGGGATTTGATTTTCGCCAGAGGTGCCATCCTGGCGCACAAGCTTGGCGATGTAGACGCCTGAGACAGCATCATCAGGTACGGTCCACGAAGCCGAAACCGCCCAGTTGCCGGCATCGACCGTGCCGGTCGTTGCATTGCGCAACGGACTGGGCTGGGTCTGCAATCCGGTATGCTGCATTGTCGCGACCTTGCGCGCGCCCATGCCGCCATAGTAGCCGAGTCGATAGATATCGATCCGGTAGTTGGTAGAATTCGTGTTGATCTTGAAGTTGATCGTCTTGCCGTTGTCGACGCTGATGTCGGTCGCAAAACCTTCGATGTTGGTGCTGCCGGCACCGTCGATACCCCACTCGCTCTCCGGGTTGCCCTGCTTCTGGTTTTCCAGGACGATCGCGTTGCTGGCCGCCGCCGCAGCGGCCGCCAGATTTTGCGTCGTCAACGATCGCTGCGCAGAAGGTGGAGACGGCGTCGTCACCGAGCCGGAAAGGGTGCCGACACCCTTCGTGGTAGTGCCCTTTCCGGTCTCTCCGCCGCCTGGCAACGATCCGTTCAGGGCCGTTGATTCTGTCCACGTTGCGGTTCCGCGCCAGCCTGAGAGAGGAGACAGGCTACGATCGAGAAGCGGGTCGCTGACCGAGGCTCCGATGGCCTTCTTGATCGCCTCCGCATAGTCCGGTCCGTCGGTCAGCTTTGATCCCGGCAACTGACCATCTTGCTGAAGCAGGGCGCCGCTATGGGCGTAATCGAGAATCCGTGTGGGGGACGTATAGTAGCCGCACCCGCACACACCAAAGGGCATGCCAACCGCCAGCGCATTTGCACCAGCATGCTGCACGGTCGACTGCGCCGACGGCGTCGATTCGAGAATGACGACTTTGCCCGAGTGCGCACGCTCGCTGGCGACGGCGGCAGAATCGTGCCCGACGAGGTCGGTGAAGGGCTTTGCGGCAGATATGGCGCCAAAGGATCGTCGCCTATGAGGTTCATTCCAGCGTAGGTGCGGTAAAGGGGTGATGCCGACCCGAACGCAAGTCCGTGCGCGTTCCCCTCGAAAGGGGCAAAATCCGGCATATGAACTGACAGTACGGACGCGGCTCTATTAGCGCTTCGCTTTCCGATTTCGCGATTGACTGTGAAAGCGTCGGGCAAGGGCGGCGCTACAACGCCGTCGTCGGCCCGACCGTCAGAAGTCACCGTCCACGCCCGCGATCTGCCCAACGTCGTGCTTGTTGAGCGCCGCGTCATTATGGGGATCGCCGACAAGGGGAGCCTGCTTGTTTCCATCCGCCGTTTGCACCCCTGCCGCGAGTTGGGCATCATCCCCTTGCTTTCCGGCCGGCTTACGCGGCCTTTCCTTTCCGCCGACAGTCAACCATCGGGGGACCAGCGAATCCAGCAGGAGTGAGCGCGAAGTCCACCGGCGAGCGTTGCGATACATGGCAGGTACCTCGCGAGATTGTCAGGGTCGAATCTATATCGCTTAAACGCGAAGTTCTGAAGTATAGTCGAAAATTAGCAGAGTATATCCTACTCCTTTCGCTCTACTGGCGGCATCCTTTTGGCAAGCGGCCGTGTTGCGCGCCCGCGCGATGGATCAGATGCGTGATGGCGGAGATTGCGGTTTCCTGTGCAAGGCTCGCAGCCGCGAAGAGAGCGAAGCGGCGGGTCATCGTGCGGTAAGATCGGCGATCCGGAGCATACAGGCGCTGCCGAGGGGTTGCGCTTCACCGAAGCGAGCGCGCCTATTTCTGCGTGCAGAACCTGTTGATTTTGCGCGACAACGCCTGTGTGCGGCACCGACGATACATGTTTCTACTCAATTTAGGCTGAAGCACCCTCCCCACCTCATCAATATTGATGTGGCAAAGCAAACGACCTCCACCTTCCTCAAGGCTTCGCCAGACTGCACACTGGCGATGCAGCTTCGGAATTTGGTTCCGGCGTTCGAGCAGAGTTCAAGGTAATCGTATCAGCGTCCGTGTAAGAATGTTTGCAGGCGAGACATGCATATGAATCTATCGCACCGCGCCCCTCGCGTGTTCTTTCGCGCGACGTTTGTCATCAGCACACTCGCCTTTCTCGCCGGAGCGGTGCCGTCTGCTGTCGCCGACAGCTCCCCCTTGGCGCCACAAACGAGAATCCGCCTGACAATCGTCCAATGGATCCAGTCCAAAGGCCAGTTTGAGCGATGGGACGGGATTGGCGGCGACTATACGGTTTCGGATGCAGGTACGGTCTCCCTACCCTTTCTGGGGTCGCTGTCGGTTGGAAATCTGGATAATGCGGGCCTTACCAGCGAAATTGCCAAGCGCCTTCAAGCGAAGATGGGTTTGGCCCAGGCGCCTGCGGTGACCATCGATATCCTCGACTATCCCTCCATTTACGTCGTCGGAGACGTGGTAGCGCCGGGAGAATACAAGTTTCGCTCTGGCCTCAGCGTCCTGCAATCCCTGGCCATGAGCGGCGGCCCGTTGCGGGCTGCGGCACAGCAGCAATCGCAGACGATCAGGCTTGCCGGCGACTTGCGGGAGATCGACCATTCGCTGCTGCGCGGTTCGGCAAAACTCGCGCGGCTGCAAGCGGAGATGGCCGGGAAGAAAGAGATCGCCTTCGATCCGCCGCCCGCTGCCGATCGGCAATATGCCGAGAGTATCTACGAGGAGGAGCGGGTCATTTTTCAGGCCCGTGCAAACGCACTGGACAAACAGTCGGTGGCGCTCGTCGAATTGCGCAATCTCTTGACGGCGGAAATCGAAACAATGCAAGAAAAGCTGAAAGGCTCGGATGACAATATCCAGTCGGTCGAGGAGCAACTGACGAGCGTGAAGACGCTGGTCCAGAAGGGCCTGACAATCAGCTCACGCCAGATGGATCTGGAACGGTTGCTCACCACCTATCGCTCCGACCGGCTCGACCTCGTCACCGCCATCATGCGGGGCCGCCAGGCAACCAACGAGACGACGCGCAGTCTCGAGGGACTTTCCGACACTCGCCGTAGCGAGATCGCGTCCGAGGTGCAGGCGGAAAGAGCCAATCTCGATCAGCTGAAATTGAAGCGCGACACCACGCAACAACTTCTTCTCGAAGACCTGGCGAACGGCGCCAACGTGAATAACCGCGTTGACGAACTCCCCCTGACGTTCGTCGTGAACCGGCGGGACAATGGACAGGTCACTCAATTCCAGGCCTTGGAAACGACCGAGTTAGCGCCGGGCGACGTGATCAGGGTAACCCGGAGCCGCAGCATCGCCGATGCGCCGTCCGAAGACGCCGCAGCTCTACCTGCTCAGAACGAGGCGCATATCAGTCAGGTAAGCCGGTGATAAGCGAAAAGCATGTGCTGCAATCGAGCCTGCGGCGGGGATTGAACGCCGGCACAGGACACACGGCTGGGGGCTTCCGATGACTTTGCGCATTACCCCACCCGGCAGCCAGACCTACACCGAGATCCTCAAGTCGACGATGCTGATGGGCGGCGCTTCGCTCGTGAATGTCGCACTCAGCATTATCAGAAACAAGGCGATGGCCGTCCTGCTCGGGCCTGAGGGCATCGGGCTTATGGGCCTTTATAGCTCGATTGTCGATATCGCGCAGTCTATCGCGGGTCTGGGCGTCGGCGGCAGTGGCGTGCGCCAAGTCGCTGAGGCAGCCGGCACCGGCGACTCAGCGAGGATTGCCCAGTCGGCAACCGTGCTGAGACGCATATCGGTGGTGCTGGCGCTGCTTGGGGCGGTTCTTCTCGCCGCATTGGCATATCCTGTCTCAAGTTTCACTTTCGGTGATTTCCAGCACGTCGGCGGCATTGTGCTGCTGTCGCTCGCCGTTTTCTTCCGGCTGGTGTCTGCGGGGCAGAGCGCATTGATTCAGGGCCTGCGCGGCATTGCCGATCTTGCCCGCATCAACGTGCTTGCCGGGCTCATCGGTACGGCCGTGAGTATCCCGCTGATCTACCTGTTCGGGGTCCAGGCGATCGCACCGTCGCTCGTGGTCATTGCAGCTGCCTCGATCCTTCCGACCTGGTGGTACAGCCGGCGGATCTTCCCGCATCCATCCCCAATGCCGGCGCGCCAGTTCAGCCGGGAGGTGTCGGCGCTGCTCCGGCTCGGTTTCGTCTTCATGGCAAGCGGACTTCTGACCTTCGGTGCGGCCTATGCCATCCGCCTCATCGTGCTGAAGGAGGGCGGCGTCATGGCGGCCGGACTGTATCAGGCGGCCTGGGGCCTCGGCGGTCTATACGCCGGTTTCATCCTGCAGGCCATGGGAACGGATTTCTATCCGCGCCTGACCGCAACGATCGACAACAGTGCCGAATGCAATCGGCTGGTCAATGAACAGGCGGAAATCAGCATGCTGCTCGCCGGCCCCGGCCTGCTCGGCACGCTGACGCTCGCGCCGCTGATGATGAGCCTGTTCTATTCGGCTGAATTTCATGGGGCAGTCGAGCTTCTGCGCTGGATCTGCCTCGGAATGATGCTGCGGATCATTGCTTGGCCGATGGGTTTCATCGTCGTGGCGAAGCGTACCCAGGCGATCTTCTTCTGGACGGAGGTTGCGGCGGCAGTCGTGCATGTCGGGCTTGCCTGGCTCTTCGTATCGCTGTTCGGTACGCGCGGCGCCGGCATGGCGTTTTTTGGCCTCTATGTCTGGCACAGCATCCTGATCTATGTGATCGTGCGGAGGCTGACCGGTTTTCGCTGGTCCGCCGCCAATCGCAGACATGCGCTGCTGTTCCTGCCTGCATCGGGACTGGTATTCCTGATGTTCTCGATTTTGCCGCTATGGCCGGCGACGGCGATCGGCTTCGTCGCCGTCGTTCTCTGCGGGCTCTATTCGCTGCGCATGCTGATCGACCTGCTTCCGCCGGAATCCGTGCCGGCAATCATCCGCGGATGGATCACGAAATCAGCATAACGAACAATGCGCGCATCCGAAGATGCGCGCATTGTTCGTTATGCCGATTGTTCAGGCGAGAGCAACATCCCTGGCAGGTTGCACGGCAGCCGCTCCGACGGTCGCTTCCGCAACGGCGGCGCGAAGTGCCTCGACAACCCGGTCCATGTCAGACACCGTCATCTGGGCATAAAGCGGCAGGATGATGGTTTGCTGCTGCGCAGATACGCTTCGCATCAGGCTCGAGGCTGCGCGATAGGAGCTCTCACATGAATAGGCTCCCTCCAGGTGAATGTTCATCACACCACGCCGCGTCGAGATACCCTGATCGAGCAGCGTCTGCATGACGGCCCTCTGGTCGACCGTATCGGGCAATCTCACACAGAAGCTCTGCCAGTTGCTGCGAGCCCAGCGCGGCTCGGCCGGCAGGGAAAGCCCGGTAATCGTCTGCAGACGTTCGCAATATTGCTCGGCAAGCAGCCTGCGCTGGGCAACCAACCCCGGCAGCCGCCGCAATTGCTCGCGTCCGACGGCCGCCTGAAGATCGGTCATCCGGTAATTGAAACCCAACTCGTCATAGTCTTCGAAGATGACCTGCTTCGACCCGTGACGAACGGCATCGGTGACGCTCATGCCGTGCTGGCGCCAGAGCCGGAACTTCCGGTCATATTCGGGATTGGCCGTGGTCAGCATGCCGCCATCGCCCGTGGTGACGACCTTCCTGGGGTGGAAGGAGAAGCACGCAATGTCGCCATGCGCTTTGCCGATCTTTTCCCAACGCCCATCCCACAGGATTTCGCTTCCCGTCGCACAGGCGGCATCCTCGATGACCGGTATCTGATGGCGCTTGCCGATCTCGACGACAGCGCGGAGATCGCAAGGCATGCCGAGTTGATGCACGCAGAGAATTGCCTTGGTGCGGGGCGTGATTGCCCTTTCGATCAGACTGGCGTCGATGTTGTAACCATCGTCTTCGATATCAACGAAAACGGGCACCGCATCGCAGTATCGAACCGCATTTGCCGTCGCGATGAAAGAATGGCTGACCGTCACGACTTCATCACCGGCGGATACGCCGACCGCCTTCAGCGCCAGATGCAACGCAGTTGTGCAGTTGGACATGGCGCAAGCATGCGCGGCGCCCACAAAGGCAGCGAATTCACGCTCGAAAGCCGCGACCTCCGGCCCCTGCGTCACCCATCCCGACAGAATAACGCGGCGCGCAGCCTCAGCCTCTTCCTCCCCGAGGACGGGTTTGGCGACCGGGATTGTCGCCAGTATTGTAGATTGAGATGAACTCATGCTGCCTGCCCCCTGCGTCGGTCTGCATTTGCCACCAGGCAACGAGATCACGAAGTCCTTGCTCCATGGAGATCTCCGCCTTGAAGCCGAGGAGCCGTTCCGCCTTGCTGATATCGGCAAGACGACGAGTCACGCCGTTGACCGTGCGGGCTTCTTTATGCTCCGGCTCAAGTGACGAACCCATAATGTCGCTCAGCATCTTGGCGAGTTGCAGCAGGCTTATTTCCCTGCCGCTCGCGACGTTGAACACTTCGTCCGTGACATCGCTTTTCGCGGCCAAAATGTTAGCGCGGGCGATGTCGCGGGCATCGACGAAGTCCATCGTCTGGCTGCCGTCCCCGTAGACGAGGGGCGGCATTCCCGCCGCCAAACGCTCCATCCAACGGATCAGAACCTCCGTATAGGCGCCGTAGACGTCCATGCGCGGCCCGTAGACGTTGAAATAACGGAGCGCGACATAGCGCAGACCGTACATTTCCGCGAAGCTGCGCATCAGCCCCTCGTTGAATACCTTCGCCGCGCCGTAGATCGTCCGGTTGTTGTAGGGATGATGCTCTTCGGTTGTGGGAAAGCTCTCGGCCAGCCCCAAAACGGAAGCCGAGGAAGCAGCGACCACCTTCGAAACACCGGCCTTGACGGCAGTTTCGAGAACATTGAACGTGCCCTCCGCAAGGACATCAAAAGCCAGTCGTGGCTCTTCCGCGCATTGCGTGATGCGGATGGCGGCCTGATGGAACACGATATCGACGCCTTCGAAGACTTTTGCCAGAAGCGCTCTGTCGCGGATATCTCCCTCGATGATATTAACGCACCCGCTGGCTATTGCCGTACTGAGATTATCCCGGCGTCCGCGCACGAAGTTGTCGAGAATGATGATCTCACGCGGTTTTTCCAATGCAACGAGATCGGCAATATGCGACCCGATCAGGCCGGCTCCGCCGGTAATGAGCACCCGTTGATTTCTCACGATCTTCCTCCATGCGATATATCCAGCACAGGATCAGCCTCCGTGCGCCAGCGTATGAACTTCGCCGGCACGCCGGCGACAACTGAAAACGGCTCGACATCTGAGACGACAACGGCGCCCGCACCGACGATCGCGCCTTTGCCGACGGTCACTCCGGGAAGGATTGTGGCGTTGGTTCCGATGTCGGCCCACGCGCCGATACGGACCGGCTTGATTTCGAGATCCGTGCGGATGATCGGCACATCGACCGGCAGGGCCGTGTGGCTGGAGCCAAGCACCTTGGCGCCAGGTCCCCAGCCGACACAATCCTCGATCACCAGATCGCGCGCGTCGAAATAGGCCATCGGCCCGATCCAGACATTGTCGCCGATCACGCAGGTACCGTCGAAGCGTCCCTGGATATAGGCCTGGGCGCCAATAAACACGCCATTGCCGATTTCGAATGTTTCCGGATGCTTGAAACCGGCACCGCCTGCAACCTGCAATCCTGCGCCGCAACTTCGCGCGATCGCTTGCCAGATGGCTTTTCGCATCAGAGTATCGATGACACCGTCCCCGGCCGCGAATCGACCGTAGAGCTCAATCAGGCCGGCACGCCCATAAGATTGCCTGAGTTCTTCGGCCAACCCAGCCTGGTAGGCCGGGTCCGCCGGCCTTTCATGACGGCCATGGACCGCCTGCACGACCCGGGCCTCGCCGGCACGACTAGCTGACATAGGCGTACTCCAGCGCAGCGGCCACCTGATCGACGTGCCACGCCGGCATCTCGGGATAGATCGGCAGCGAGAGCACCTCCCGTGCGGCGGCTTCCGAGATTGGGAAATCGCCAGCTTGGTACCCAAGGTCGGCATGGGCCTTCTGCAGGTGAACGGGAATCGGATAGTGCAGCCCGGACTGGATGCCCTCCGCGCTCAGCCCGCGCTGAAGCTCGTCGCGATCGCGGCTTCTGATGGCATAGACGTGGTAGACGTGACGCCGGTCGGCGACTTCGACAGGCGTCCTCAAATTCGGCGAACCGCCGAGCAGCAGCGAATAGCGGCGGCCATGGGAGCGCCGCGCTTCGGTCCAGGCTTCGAGGTGCCGGAGCTTGATGCGCAGGATCGCACCTTGAATGGCATCCATGCGGTAGTTGAAGCCCTTCAGCAGATGGTGATAACGCTGTTCCTGACCCCAGTCGCGCAGCATGCGCATCGTCTTGGCCTGATCGTCGCTGTTCGTGACGACGATACCGCCCTCGCCGCAGGCGCCGAGGTTCTTGCCGGGATAGAAGCTGAAGCAGCCGGATGCGCCGATGCTGCCGGCGCGCGCGCCTTTATACTGCGCTCCATGTGCCTGGCAGGCGTCCTCGATGACCGGTATCCGGTGGTGGTCGGCAATCGCTTTGATCGCGTCCATATCGGCCATCTGACCGTAGAGATGGACGGGAATAATGGCCTTGGTTCGGGGAGTGATCTTTGCCTCGAGCTGAGCCGGATCCATCGTCAGCGTCACGGGCTCCACATCGACGAACACCGGTCGTGCACCTGCGTAACAGATCGCCGACACGGTCGCGACGAAGGTAAACGGCACGGTGATGACTTCATCGCCGGGGCCGACACCTGCCGCGAGCAGCGACAGATGCAGGGCGCTCGTCCCGGTGTTGACGGCTATCGCATGTTTGACGTTGCAATAATCCGCGAATTCCTGCTCGAGCCGGGCGACCTCCTCGCCCAGTATGTATTGTCCCGAGCCGAGCACGCCGAGCACGGCGGCGTCGATTTCGCTCTTGATCGATTGATATTGTGCTTTGAGGTCCAGGAACGGGATCATGCAATGCGCCTCGCCTCTTCGAGCTCAATGATGCGACCGCGCTGGGCGAGCGACCGGCTTGCGGATTCAAGGATGCGAACAACGCGCAGCCCGGCTTGGCCATCGGTAATGGGCCGCGAGCTCTGCTCGATGCAATCGACGAACTGATCCAGCTCGCGTTTCAACGCTTCGGTCATATCGAGCTTCGGCGCCCACATGTCGCCGCTGCGGTAGCCGACCATCATCTGATGCACCTTCTCCCCGTAGGCCTGGGAATTCGGGTTCAGCGTGATGCCCTTGTCGTAAACCTTGATCTTTTCGCTGGGCTCCAGATCATCGTAGACGACCATCTTGTTGCTGCCGCCGATCAGCGTGCGGCGCACCTTGACCGGCGCCAGCCAGTTGACGTGGATGTGGGCGATAAGCTTGCTTTCGAAGAAAAGCGTCAGATAGGCGATGTTCTCCGGCTCACCGAGCACGTGGCTCATGCCCGTCGCAGACACAGCCACCGGCCTTTCCTGCACAACATGGTCCAGGATGGACAGGTCGTGCACCGCGAGATCCCAGATAACGCTGACATCGTGCTGGAAGAGCCCCAGATTGACCCGAACCGAGTCGTAGTAATACAAGTCGCCCAAGCCGCTTTCGACCAATTCGCGCATCTTGCGGACGGCGCCGGTGTGAACGAAGGTATGATCCACGGCCAGCACGAGGCGTCTGCGCGCGGCCTCCTCGACCATCCGGGCGGCCTCCTCCGTCGTCGATGCCATCGGCTTTTCGACGAAGACATGCTTTCCGGCCATCATCGCTTGCATTGCGAGCTTGAAATGGGTCGAGACCGGGGTTGCGATGGCGATTGCATCCACTCTCGGATCGCGCAGAACTTCCTCGAAATTGTCGGTGATCGTCACCGCCGGATACCGGCTTTTCACAGCCGCCAGCCGTTCGACGTTGAGATCACAAACTGAAAGGAGCTGCGCGCCGGCCGCTTCAGAGATGTTACGAACCAGGTTCGGGCCCCAATACCCATACCCAACTACAGCAATGCCGATCATCGCATTCCTCCCAACACTTGCATGTCAACTGACCGGTCATGAACGCGACCGGTGATTCTCGCCGGAACGCCGGCAACAATGGCGCCGGCAGGCACATCCTTCGTTACGACAGCGCCGGCGCCGACCTGTGCGGCCTCGCCGATGGTCACGCCGGGCAGAATGGTGGCGTTGCTGCCGATCGATGCGTGGCGCTTGACCAGAGTGGGGATGACGACCCAATCAGCCTCCGTCTGCAGACTGCCGTCCGAATTGACGGCGCGCGGGTAGGTATCATTGGTGAACATGACCCCGTGGCCGATAAAAACGCCGTCCTCCAGCGTCACGCCTTCACAAAGGAAGGAATGGCTGGAGATCTTGCAGTCCTTTCCGACGAGGACGTTTTTCTGGATTTCAACGAAGGTGCCGATGCGCGTTCCCGCGCCTATCGTACAGCCGTAGAGATTCACAAGATCCCGATGGTGGATAACGCAGCCGTCACCCAGGTTGACGTTCGATGCAATCATCCCAACTCGCCCCCTACGCTTCAACAGGCCCTGACGTGGGTGAAACCGGCCATCGCAAGAATGCATCCAAGGTTTCGTTTCGTCAGAGAAAATATTTCCTTCCCTTCAAAAAGAATTGTTTTCTTCATCTGAGTAAAGAAACAAAACGTTGAAGCTCATTCACCTAAAGGCGTATCTGCTTACGAAAATCGGATGACGAGCGCATGCGAACGTCTATGACCATCGACCATCGGCGGCGACAGGTCACGCGCCGAGCGATCCTGATCCTCCACGTCGAGGACGGGCATGGTTTACATGGGTTTAGCGCATTCGACTATATATATATGTAGCAACCTGACGCCCCGCCATACAAATGAATTAGCCGAGATCGATCATTCTCAACTATGTAGCCATTTGTATATTTGCGTGGAACTTATGTGTTGAGATAACCACTATTAATTAGTTTAACATCTTGGAAACTGTGTTAATAGTTTAGCACTTCTGGTTATTAAACTCCCATATTTACAGAGGGGTTTGATATTCGACTTTGAAGTACCGCGTAAAAAAGGCTGGGAGGATAGGGCGTTGGATACAATAAATATAAGCCACAGGCAGGAAAACATATCTCTTCCGTTGGAGATAGACGATGGTTCGACAGCGCTTGCCGGACCGTCAAAGTCAAAGCATTCGCTTGTCATTCTCGATAAAAGGGAACTTGACCGGCACTGCCTTGCGCAATGCATGGCCGCACACACGGCGGATTTCGTAATTCTGGCGTTCGGATCGATTGAGGAGTGGAAGCAAAAGCGTGAAGAATATCCTCCGCTTTCGGCAATCCTCTTGAACGTCGGCGGCAAGACGGTCGACGA
The DNA here is from genome assembly GCF_022354505.1 of Rhizobium sp. C104. Taxonomy (NCBI): domain Bacteria; kingdom Pseudomonadati; phylum Pseudomonadota; class Alphaproteobacteria; order Hyphomicrobiales; family Rhizobiaceae; genus Rhizobium; species Rhizobium sp. C104. The sequence goes on from NZ_CP092349.1 coordinate 164,983, forward strand.
CCCTGTCGTTTCGGAGCAGATCAAGGCTCTTTCGTCGGAATTCGTATCGACACCGGTCATCATATTGTCCGATAGCGACGACTTCGCCCAGATCGTCAGGGCGATCGATTACGGAGCAAAGGGATACATACCTGCCTCCGTCAGCATTAGCGTCTGCATGGAGCTTGATTGCGCTATCGGTCGCAGGAGGACTTTTCGTGCCCGCAAGCGCGTTGTTCGCCATGCGCCACTTGATGCAGTCGAACAATCCGACAGCGCATCCATTGGCCGGAATATTCACGGATCGCCAGGCCGAAGTCGTCGCGGCACTGCGCCGCGGGAAGGCGAATAAGATCATTGCCTACGAACTGAACCTGCGAGAAAGCACAGTCAAGGTTCATGTTCGCAACATCATGAAAAAGGTCAAGGCAACGAACAGGACGGAGGTCGTGTTCAAGCTTAACGACTTGTTCCAAAATACTATTCCGGCATGAACGTGAATACGTGCTGGCCGGAGCATTCCTGGAACCACGTTTCTTTGCTCAAATCACCCGGTGGCGCAAATGCGTCACCGGGTTTTTTGAGGGCGCCCTATTACGCTTCCTGCGATCTTGGCGTGAGCAACGATCGAGCGCTCGACATGGGCGGCTGTTTCGGCACTTGCGGATGAACTAACCCGGCCCGGTCTGCCTGTTCATGCTGCAACTCTTCGCCGCATCGAATTCAAGGCGTACCAGCACTTTGGACCGATCGTTTGCTTGCAGACCAATTTGATCCAGGGCAACGAATTTCGCACATCAGGGGAAACCTCCAATGCAAAACGCTGAATAGCCACGGCCGTCGCAACGTCGAAATTGTTGAATGCGATGCCAGCCTGTCGAAGCGCCTGTTTTCCGAGATCTCTGGCAAGAAAGCGTCGTAATATCTCATCTTTTCTGAGGCTATCGGCCGCTTGGCTAAATAGCATATCAAAGGCCTTTTTTCTTTGCACAAGGTCGGAGAGAATATTTTCTCCATAGTATTGCAGCGACATATTCGAGGAATGTTGGCGATATACTGCTTGATCAGCATTGATGAACCCTACGCCGGCATGTGATGCGAGCCGCAGCCACATTTCCATATCGCCGGCATGCGGCAGTTCCTTCAGGTACCCGCCGACCTGCTTTTGCAGCGCCGTCCTCACGACAGCGGTCGCCGTTGGAACGAGATTGCGTGCTCCACTCAACTGCATGAATTGCCGACCGGACAAGATCTGCATGGCGTGCACGTAATTTTCGCCGAGAGGATCAGCGCGTTTGCTCATGGTCCCGTCTGGCTCCGCTATGATCGCGTTCCCGAACACCAACCCCACATCCGGATAATTGCGCATCAGTTCCGCTGCACGGTGCAGCGCGCCTGGCAGAAGATAGTCATCCGCAGAAAGAAGCAGGAACAAGTCACCGCCTGCCCAATCGATCCCCTCATTGTAGGTGGCGATGTGCCGCATGTTTGCCGCGTGCCGCCGATAAGTGACCCGCGTGTCACGGGCTGCCAGGGCCATTCCGACTTCCGGCGTATTGTCCGGCGAGCAATCATCGAGAATAAGCACGCGCACATCGACTCCCGCCTGCGAAAGGACGCTTTCAACGCATTCCTGTAAGAAATGGGCGTAGTTATAGCAGGGAATTACTACATCAACACGTTGCAAACTTCTTCCTCCGTGCGCACAGCGTCACCGTTGGTTTGACAGATCTTCCGGACGCGGCATCGTTTCGGTGTATGCATTGTCTGTTTTCTGATTCATTCTCGCAGATGTCGAGAGACGCTTTCGCCTGGCTGATTTCGTGCGCGACCAGACAGTCCCCAACAGGGCGGACCGCGCAGGAAGACAAGAGATTGGGCCCCGGCAAGACTTTCAGTACTCATGTTTTGGGCCGAGATAAGAGTAGGGGAAAGCCTTGACAGCGCATATTGGCCGACCAGCTTTGCTACCGAGCGCCGTCTGAGCGGAAAGCCGAAATCCTGCCAGATGCGCCAGCGGTCCCGAGCCGGGAGAGACTTGAACCAGTAGTACGGCTGGTCGGTGAACGCGAGGGTCTTGCTGCCCGCAGGGGCAGGTTCCCCCATTCGCTTGTAGTCGGTTTCCCAAGTCGTGCGGTAGCATACCGTCGCGGTCGGCTCATGAGAGCACGACAGCCGGGAACTCCGGATCGAACTCCAATAGACGGAATCTCCGACTGGATAGAGTTCCCTCGGCATGTGAGCCCAGCGCGCAATGATTGGCAGGGCCGGTCGCGTGAGAAATAAGCAGTTCGTATCCACATGCGTACGGCCGTCGCTCTTTGAGTCGTCGAACATGTAGCTGCCGTCCGCGCGGTGCATCGAACGTCTCGATGTGCAAACCGCAGCACCAGTCCGGCGGTGAAGTTCGAGCAGGCGCTGAATGTGGTCGGGTCTGTACCAGTTGTCCGCATCGAGAAAGGCCACCGCGTCATAGCCCTGGACAAAGGCGCTAAGGCTGCCGATCACACGACCCATGTTGCCCGCGTCGCCGTGAGCGTTCGGCAGGATGAAATGTTTTGCGTGCCAGCCACCGACGACAGCGTTCGGAAACCCGTCGGCAACAAAAACCTGGTCGCATGCAACGGTTTGGTCGAGAACGCTCGCCCGGCATTGCTCAAGGAGCTCGTTCGGCTCCTTGTAGTATGGCGTAATAACGGCAACGCGCATGCTTCATGTCCTCATTGTTGTTTTTGCAGCGATCGGCACGTCCGGCGATCGCCGCTCTTTTTGCAAACTGCGATTTGGGGCTCGGTTCATTGAAGAAACCGAGCCTTGATTTTGGCTTTGCCGTTCTCACGTTCCGAGAGGCGCAGCTTGCGGAGCGGGAAGTCCGACGGCCGGGGTAGGTAGATAGGTGTTCGCCGTTCGCGAAGACCGGACGCCAGGCACGCTCTTGACTCCGCCTGAAAGCTTCCACTCGAAATACGCGATCGTTTTCTCGAGCCCCTCTCGCAGGTTCACCGTCGGCTGCCAGCCCAGGTCCTGCTTTGCGCGACTGATGTCGGGCTTGCGCTGCGTCGGATCGTCAATCGGCAGAGGATTGTAAACGATGCCTGATTTCGATCCCGTCATCTCGATGACCATTTCGGCCAGTTCCCGGACCTGGAATTCTCCCGGATTACCGAGATTGATCGGACCCGTAACGCCGGCCGGCGCACCCATCAGGCGAATGAAGCCCTCGATCAGATCGTCCACATAGCAGAAGGAGCGCGTCTGTGTGCCGTTGCCGAAGATGGTGATCGGTTGGTTTTGAAGAGCCTGAACGATGAAGTTCGAGACGACGCGGCCGTCATTGGTCTGCATGCGCGGCCCATAGGTATTGAAGATCCGCGCCACCCGGATTTCCACACCGTATTGACGATGATAGTCGAAGAACAATGTTTCGGCGCACCGCTTGCCTTCGTCATAACATGCCCGCGGGCCGATCGGATTGACGCTGCCTCGATACTCCTCGGGTTGAGGGTGGACGGCCGGATCACCATAAACTTCGCTGGTGGAGGCCTGGAAGATCTTCGCCTTGGTGCGTTTTGCCAAGCCGAGCATGTTGATGGCGCCGTGCACATTGGTCTTCACCGTCTGCACGGGGTCGTGCTGATAGTGGACAGGAGAGGCCGGGCAGGCGAGGTTGTAGATCTCGTCGACCTCGACATAAAGCGGGAAGGTAATGTCGTGGCGAAGAATCTCAAAGCGTGGATCGTCGAGAAGGTGCAGCACGTTGTCGCGCGAACCGGTATAGTAATTGTCCACGCAGAGGACGTCGTTACCCTCTCGCAAAAGCCTTTCGCACAGGAATGATCCCAGAAACCCGGTGCCGCCGGTAACCATAATTCTCTTGTGTCCGTGCATTGATGTGCTCCGTTGTTGATGCTTGCCTCGTGGAAGTGGTCAGCAGGCTCCCCTGCGCTTGAAGACAGCGGGGATTGTGCCGAGAAGAATTTGGCAGTCGAACCAGAGGGACCGGTTGTCGATGTAGAACTCGTCGAGTTGCTGCTGCAGCTCGATATCCGCATCGCTTCGTTCGGATATTTGCCAAAGGCCTGTGAGCCCCGGCGTGACGGAACGGCGCTTGTCCCGAAATTCGCCGTCCATCGCCGAAAGATGATACTCCGGGAACGGCCGTGGTCCGACAAAGGCCATCTCGCCCGCAATGATGTTCGCCAATTGCGGGAGCTCGTCGATGCTCGATGAGCGCAGCATATGTCCTATCACCGGAAGGATGCGCGGATCGTCCTTAAGCTTGAAATGGCTCAGCCACTCGGCGCGCATGGCAGGGTTGTCTCGGAATAGTGCTTCAAGGCGCTGTTCTGCATCTTGGTACATGGTCCGTAATTTCAGGACGTGCACCGGCCTGCCGGACCGTCCTTCCCTGGCATGCCGAAAGAAGACAGGACCTGGATCGATGGCGTAGATTGCGGCCGCTGCAATCGCGATGAACGGCGCGACCACGATCGTTGCAGGGATGGCGATTGCGAGATCGAGGATCCGGCGAATTGGATCCGAGTTGATCGAGCTCCCCCGGTGGTGAGGCGAATGCCGATCTCTCCGCCGATATCGGCAGGTCGCAACCCACTGACCTTGAGGCTCGGTGTGTCGGACAGCAAAAGGACTTCGGCGAACTTCCCACGCAGCGCCGGCAAGCCGGACACAAGCGAGCCCCTGTCGCCCGCGATCAAAGCAATGGATGGCCCACCACCCGGCATTGCGTCCAAAGTATCGGGGAAAAGGGCTCCGGCCTGATGCCATACTGCCAGTGGTCGGTGAAATGTGCCACGAGCGCGGGAGCGAGGTTGCGCCCCCTATGACAACCGCACGCTCCCCCCAAATTCCAAGTCTCCAGCAAAGACCTCGTGCAAGCCAATGCAGAAATGGCTGAACAATCAACCCGAGACCGAGGAATACAATAATGGCAAACAGCAGCCGTCCCCCTTCCGGCAGGATAATTGCTCCGAATGCCGCCAGGACAGCCACCTTGACGGCAGCCAAAGTGCGTCGCCGCAGATGTTCGTGGTCATGCAGCCGATATCCGGGATAGAGGCCGGCCGATGCGTAAAGCACAATCGCAGCCAGTGCGGCGACCGTGAACGCGCGTTCCACGAACGTGCCATCCGAACCACTGGGAAGAAAGGACAGGAGAAGGAAATAGGCAAGCAAATAGCTGGCGGTGTCGCCGGCGACCAGCAAGGACGACGTTGCAACCCGTGGAAGCCGGCGCCGTAGCGCGACGGGCATATTCAGCCCTGCCGGTACAAAGGCATCGGCGGTCTTGGCTGCTATGGGCGGCACGGACCCTGCCGGAATCGCCCGCGATGTCATGTCATTTGATGTGGATGCCTTCGACGGACCCGGTGTCATCGCTGACGGCACAAATATGGACATGACGCTTTACCCCCTACTGCATTTGTCCCGACACGCCCGATCCAGAAATGGCGTCTTCAATCGGAAACTGCCGAAGTCCCAGTCTCTGGAATGCTGACAGTGAGATGAAAGTCGGCACGACGAGCGCATAGCGCCGCCACAGCCGCCGCGGCTCGCACAGAAGACGAAACGCCCATTCGAAGCCGCTTCTTTGAATGAACCTCGGAGCCTGCCGCTTGAGGCCAGCATGGAAATCGAACGCAGCTCCGACACCGATAAGCATCGATGCTTCCAGACGGTCGCGCATGTGCGCCATCCAGAGTTCCTGCTTGGGACTGCTCAGCCCGACCCAGATAATATCGGCGCCCGACCGATTGAGCTTGTCAGCAATATCTGCTTCCTCCTGCGTCGACAGTTTGCGAAAAGGCGGCGCATAGGAGCCGACGATCTGCGCTTGCGGAAATTTTGCGAGAAGGCGCGCCTGCAGTTGTTCGAGCGTTTCGGCCGTCGCGCCATAGAGGAAATGGCGCAAGCCCTTGGCGCTGCCGGCATCGAAAACGGATAGCATGAGATCAGGTCCATAGACTCTGCCGCTTTCCGCATGCCCAGCCTTCCTCAGCGCCCAAACAAGCGGCATGCCGTCAGGGGTTACGAGGAACGCCCGGTTATGGATCGACCGGAGCTCGGGATCATCCTGACATCGGACGATGCCGTGTGCGTCACGAACGCAGACATATTCCTTCCTGCCGTCTTCGATCGCTTTTTGAATAAACTCAGTCGCGCTTTTGAGATTGACTGCCGAAACGCGAACGCCAAGGACATTCGTCCATCCTAAAGATCCCTCCGGATGAAGAACTGAAGTTGGGCTGCTGCCTACTGCTTGTTTTCTCATGACCTGCGCTTTCGCGACTGAAACTGTCATCAGAATATCCCGGCAGGCCGATTGCCTCCATACTTGCAGCTCCAGCTATTGGACGTAGAAGAGACTTCATCTTTACGTCTTACGCCGGGATGACGTACGATATTCGAAGTAAGTCCATGTACCCCATGGCTTGCCATGTTGCTCTTTTTGATGACCGCAGGGGGCGCACAGCATAGTCGCCCTCGCGCACACAAAGCCGCGGAGGATCGCGTTCTATCTTTATGAGCAGAATGAAGACCCGCCCGCGAATTGAAGGTTGGACCGAAAGCTCATCGCAGGACCTGGTAAAGAGCATGCCAGAGAAGAACCCGGGCCTACGAGCTGGCAATGCCATAATTTTTGTGGCGCAGATCGAACATGCCGGCAAATGCCGACGCTGGTTCGCAGAAGCCTAGCAGGCTCGCGAGCGGATTTGACTGCGGCTTACCTTGACGCGATCGATTGTTCCACGGATCGGCGGCCTTCTGCCGGCTCTGTTGCCGCAGAACACCGCTCGTCGCGGCGCCCTTTGTCATTCCGCCGGCGCGACCACGCTTCCGATGTCCGCCCCAGCCTTCTGAAGATCCCTGAGGCTGCCAAATTCTCCCGAACGCATGATGCTCGGATCTATTCGGAAGCTCTGGCTGTTCAAGTTGCCGCTGTAGCGGTTGCGCGCGAATTGCACAAATCCAAGCCCAAGATCGGGAGCGTTGACATACGCGACAATGCCGCTGTCGCTATCAACCGATACAACATTCTCCTCGATACGATTAGGGCGTGCCCATGTCGGACGCCAACCCCTGCCGGTACCGTCATCAACCCGAAAAGCCGCTCCCGATCCGTGCGTGATGACGTTTCCCGTTACCAGGTTGCTCCAACCGCCGTTGATACCGATCGCCGCGACATTGCCCGAGAGGGTATTTCCCTCGATGCGCAGCCCGCTCGCCTTCCCATCCGTATAGATCGCCCAGCTGATAGGAGACGGCCATTCCCTGGTGTTCTCATATCCGGGAGGCCAGAACGTCCCATCGGCCCTGTTCATGAGATGACCGGTCCCGGTCACGAGATTGGAGCGGATGGTGCTGTTCAGAGGATCGCCCTGCTCGCCCATCATCTTGATGGCGCCGCCATCTGCCGTCTGCTGATTGGCATTATGGATCACATTGTGCTCGATGACAGCGTTATAGACGGCGTCATTGGAACCCCACAGCGATCCGCCGGCAATTCCGAACTGCGCCGTGTTTTCGATCAGGTTGTCGGCGATCCTGACATTATCAGCCGCCTGGAACCATATTCCCGCGGTTTCAATATATACCGTTCCAATATCATGAATGTGGTTTGAAAGGATCCTGGCGCCGTTCGACTTGCCGAACGTGCCATAATTGGTGCCGACGTAGATCCCGTTGCCAGCCACATCTGCAATCACATTGGCGGCAATCAACGCATCCTTACTTTCCGTCACATGCACCCCGACGCCGACATTCTCGATGCTGTTGCCGAGAATCCTGACGCCGTCAGAGTGTTCGATCCGTATGGCGCCAAATCCTCTGGTTTCCGTATAGAACTTGCCGCTGCCTGCAGGAGCTCCATCTCTAAACTCTAGCCCTGATACGACCATCCCATTGGCCCCATCCAACTTGAAGAACGTCGGCAGAATGCCAGCAACAACCATGGAATTGGGCAATGATTGATCGACGGGGATATAATGAAGCTGGCCCGCGACAAGGTCGTACCACCACTCTCCGGGAGCATCGAGCAATGCCTTTGCTCCGGCAAGGAAATAGCGGCTCCCTTCTGCAGTAAAGAAATAGCCTGTGCCTTCCGTATAGACAGTCCGGCTGGCGCCATTGATGGATACAACTGGAAGCGTATCATTGCCCCACTGGCTTCCGGGGCGATACCCGCCAACGATGTCTGCGACCAGTCCACTTGTATCATCCACTGCCGGAAGATCGCCGGCATGGAAACAGAAGCGCGTGTTTGCTTCCGACACGTCGATGGCAGGCTCGCACTTTGCGGCAAACAACCATCCCTTGCGCGGATCGCCATCGTCGGGGGCGTTGGGGAATCGCGCCTTGGTTTGGCGTATCCCGTCGACGAAAAGGTCACCGACCGCTTCATCCGGTGGCAATTTCAGTGGCGCCGTCCACCCGCCATCCGCCTGCTGCGCAAAGTTGTCAACGCGCAGCCCCCCATGCAAAATCGGCGCTTCATCGCATCTTGCCGTCAGGATCAAGCCCGCATCGCGAGTGTCAAAGACGATCGGCTGCGTAAGATAGTAATCGCCTTTAGCGAGCGCGATGGTGTTGGTGCCGCCCTTCTCACGGGCAGCATCACGAGCTCTTTCGATGCTGGCAAAAGGGCCGTCGCCACCCTGCTGATTTGCGGTCGGAAGGAGACCGCTCCAGCTGTCTTTGCCATCGGGAGAAACGTAAAATAGCGTTCGCCCCCCGGTGCTGCTGCTCAATACATCACTTAAGGAAGTCCCATTCAACTTGGCTGACATCGTCGGGGAAGCTTCCGCACAAGTCGCCTCCCTGACGAGCATCTGCAGGCGCTCTGGCGCATCTATCTCCGTCTCGACTGGAGCCGGATTGCTGGACCGCGGAAAGAGCATGACAGGTAAAATGCTCAGGATCAGTCCAAAACGCCGGTTCATGATGTCTGCAACCCGCTCGTAAGGCCGCGCGCGGGCGCCTGCCAAGGTGGCGAATGGCTGACCGAAACGACGGGCGCGTACAGCGAAAACATGATGATGGCTGTGGTAAACAGGATGAAGATGGCGTCATTCTGAACGAAAAAAATACTTTCTGTCAGGTTCATCACCAAAATCATGATCGTCAGGACATTGAGCCAGAGCCACCCGTACTGCGGATCATGACATTGAAGAAACCCACCCTGGCGGATTGCATAGGGAACCATCAGAACAAACGGAATCATTCCCATGATCCCAAAGCTCATCAAGATATCGCGGTATCCATTATGCGCGTGGGGCGCCGGCCAGCCGATCTTCAACCAGATATGCGTCGCTTCGGGGTTCGCGACTGTCCAGAAAGCCTGGTAGCCGTAGCCAAGCAACCAACGATCGGATATTTCGCGATCAACCAGCTCCCACAGTGGCACCCGACCCGTCAAGGTCGCATCCTTGCCGAGCGCTTCAAGGGCCGGAACCAGGAACTCGTGCAGCGAAATCAGAATGCCGAGAGACAGCTGAACGAAAAACAGGACGATGACGACGCGGCCAATGCTGCTGCTTCTTTGCAGCAGGGAATAAAAGCCGATCAGGCAAAACGCCACTGACGTTGCAATAATCGCTGTCATCGATCCGGAGCTTGCAAGGCAAATCACACCCGCCGCCAACAAGACGAATGCGGTTCGCCGCAGGCGGAACGTCCCGTCGATCAGCATGGCCGTCGCCACCAGGATCATCAACGACGCGTACCAGCCGAGCACGTTCTTGTGAATGAAGACGCCCCGCATGGCACCATCCGGCATACTGGCGAGGCTTGGTGACACCACGGCGACAACCACACTGAGGGTGATACAGGCTCCAAGCGTTACAAATACCAGGAACAGCAACTGCCTTGGCGTGAAACGTATCGCGAGGACATAGGAAAGAAGCACGCAAAACAAAAGGCCGATTGCGCGCCTCAAGGTCGTTGGCGGTGATATGGACCACAGGGTAGACAAAAACGGCAAGGCAAGCATCAGGGGAACAATCAGATTTCGCCTGAGCGCCGTTAGAAACTGCGGAAAATTGCGTAGCAGGATCACGGCTGTAAATGCATATATAGGAAGGCAAGGAAGACGCAGCATGGATTTGGCAGATTCACTGAGCGTTCCGTCCGCATCTGAAAGGACAAGCGGCAGAAAGGCGCCTGCCTGAAGAAATAGAGATATGCCGGCGCCCCAGCATTCTATGACCCGCCAACTGATGGTTGGTCCGCTGGCAGTTCTAAGTCTATCTACTCTCATTATCCGTCCCGACTGAATTGAACAGACAAGCGACTGTCGATCGCGGCAGATCAAAAACAGCTGTCGGCCTTCGTGGCCGCGCTGCTCTCAAGCAATCATCCAGCCACATCCGCGGTCAACCTGTCCTAGTGAAGGGCCGGCTACGCCTAATGCACCCTGCCTCCACCCAAAGGCGATGTTGCGCCTAAGCTTTCAGCCGGTCTTTACCCAAAAGGCGGGTCTTCATGTCCGCGAATTGCCCTTAAGAGCAGATGTTGCGCTTATCCGTTCACCGGTACCGTGGCGATGAATGTCTTATGAAGCGTGGTGGGTAAGCCGCGGTTCCACTGCAATGAGGCAACAATTCTGACAGAGTCTATCTCTGCAGTCGAAGCCTGGAAGGTTAGGATTGCTATGTTTCTGCGTCATGATCCTAGTTCTCTATGCAACACGACGGGCGCTCTACTCGTCGTGGCATTGTCAGCAGCGATCTCATCGGCTCGGCGCGAAATGCCGTTTGGCCGACGAGGTATTTTGGATATCACCATTCCAAACCGCGATGGCTGCGCAAAGGGCTATCTCTTAAGCAAAGTTGCGCTGCACAGCGGTGCATCGCGGCAGCCCGCCTGAGAGCGCGCCATGGAGCGGCCGGCCCTCAGTGTCCTCATCAACAATTACAACTACGCTCGCTTTGTCGGACGGGCCATAGACAGCGTATTGAACCAAGACGCGTGCAACGTCGAGATCATCGTCGTCGATGACGGCTCGACCGACCAGTCGCGGTCTGTTCTGCAAGCGTATGACGGCCGAGTAAAGGTGATCTTTCAGGAGAACGCCGGACAGGCCGCCGCGATCAATACCGCCGTGAGATCAAGCGTGGGCCAGATCCTCTGTTTTCTGGATGCCGACGACTGGTGGGCGCCGAGCAAGCTGTCAGCGATGGCTGCAGCGTTCCGCGCCAACCCTCAGGCATCGCTCGTCTATCATCGACTGCAGCCGACGCTTGTCGATGGCACGCCGACTTCCAAGCCGATCCCTCGAACGCTGTGTTCCGGCGCCTTGTCGCCGCTACTCACACGATCGGCTGGTTGGTGGCCTTTTCCGATGACGTCGGCCGTCGCGGTACGTCGAAGCGCATGGGATGCTGCGGGCAGCATTCCAGAACAGTTCCGCATATCAGCCGACGCCTGGCTCGTGGGCATCTATCCGTTTCTGGGGGACGTGATTGCCATGCCGGATCCGCTTGGATTCTACCGCATCCACAATAACAACTGGCATCGCTCAACCGAGGACGCCACCACGCTACGGCGGCGGATGACGCACTGGCGGCATACCGTTGAGGTAACGAACCTGTTTCTCTCAACCCATGACCTGCCGGCAAGACTACATCTGGCGGATCACTATCCCTATCGCGTTGCCTCGGCGAAGCTGCAGGGCGCCGACGCTCTCAGCCGGTTCAAGCTTGCGGTCGAAGGCCTCTTCTTTGCCGGCGAACCGAACCTGCTCAGGCGGACGCGCGATAGTTTGCGCTCGGCGCGCGGCCTGTCACGGATCGGTCTTGATGTAGGATTGTCGGAGGCAGCGAAATGAAGGCGCTGTTATTGGTTTCCGAACTGGAAGATTATACCATCTCCTTCGCCAGCGGCGTTGCCCAACACCTGGACGTTGTGCTTGCCGTGCCGCGCCGGCGCTATGCGCATCTCGCCTCTTCCTTCGATCCGGCTGTTGATCTGCACCTTCTCGACTGGCCGAGACACCGTTCTCTCTCCAATCCCTGGTTTCTGTACCAGCTCACGCGCCTGATCCGGCGGGAGCAGCCGAACCTTATTCATCTCCTTAGCAATTCGACGCTTTGGCTGAACCTCGCCGTGCCGTTCTGGCGCCCGATCCCGCTTGTGACGACCATCCATGACGTGGAAATCCATCCCGGCGATATGGAGACGCGCACGCTGCCCGGCTGGGCTCCCGAACTGATGGTAAGGCAATCCGGACATCTTGTCGTCCACGGGGAGGGACTGAAGCAACTGGTTCTCGATCGATACGCGAAATCCGCCGATCACGTCCATGTCCTGTCGCATCCCTCCATCCTTCGTTATGCGGAACTCGCCCGGCGACAGAAGATGACGCCGCGCGAAGCCGATGGAACTATACGCGTGCTGCTGTTCGGGCGGATTTTTGCCTACAAGGGTCTGGAACATCTGGTCCGGGCCGAAGCGATACTCAAGGATGTGCTTCCCAACCTGCGCATCACGGTCGCGGGCCGCGGCGACGACCCGCGGATATTCCAGGCGCTTATGGGCGATGCCGGCCGTTACGATATTCGCAATCGTTTCATCGAGGATACGGAGGTCGCCCAGCTATTCCTCGACACCGACATCGTCGTGCTTCCCTACACGGAAGCATCCCAAAGCGGTGTGCTCAACCTTGCGGCCGCATTTGGCAAACCGGTCATCGTTACGGATGTCGGCGAGTTGGGTGGCACCGTTCAGCCCAACGGGTTGGGAATGGTGGTCCCTCCCGGAGATGCCAAAGAGCTCGCGGCAGCGGTGAGGACATTGGCAGACAGCGGCGAGCTTAGAAACAAGTTCGGCACCAATGCGCTTCAATGGGCCAAAGGACCGAATTCGCCGGAACGGGTCGGCGGTCAGGCCGCGGCCGTTTATCGAGAGGTGGTCGGGTCATGCTGATGGAGGCGCTCACGGACAGAAGTCGGCTGGCGGCACGGAGCGCAGCTAGCGTCCGCCACTATGTTCCAGGCGGCTGCGAAAACGGCGGCGGCATTGGCAGGCTGGTCGGCTATATAACCGAGACGGCGAAAGAGACCGGCGCCAAACATTTCGTCACCGATACGAGAGGGGCGCGATGGTCCAAATTGACGTCGCCGGCGCGCCTCATCGGCGCCATCCTGACGATGGCGAAGGACCGGATCGTTGCACCCGACCGCATTCACCATATCCATCTCGCCGGCCGCGGCAGCACCTCGCGAAAACTGATCCTGACGGAGGCTGCCCGTTTATTCGGATGCTGCCACATGTTGCACCTGCACGACTACGACTATGCCGGCGACTTTGCGCAACGCTCGCCGCGCCAACAACGGCTCATCCGTCGGATGTTCCAGAATGCCGATTGCGTTGTGGCGCTGGGCCGGCGCGACCGCATGACGCTGACGACCCTTCTGGGCGTTGACGAGCGCCGCACGGTCGTTGCCCATAATTGCGTCCCCGATCCCGGGGCGCACGATATTCGCGCCGGCCAGACACCGCTGATCATATTCCTTGGCCGGTTGAGCGAACGCAAGGGCGTCACGGAGCTTCTGCTGGCCCTCAGCCACCCCGTCATGAAAGACCTCAAGTGGAGGGCTGTATTGGCAGGCGACGGGCCCGTCGAGGATTATCGCCGTCAGGCCGACGCCATGTCGCTTTCCAATTTGGTAGAGATGCCCGGCTGGCTCGACGCAGCTGAGGCGCGAGCCCTGTGTGCGCGTGCAGATATCCTGGTCCTGCCTTCGCACGCCGAAGGTCTGGCAATGGCCGTGCTCGAAGGGCTGTCCCACGGGCTCGCAGTCGTCACGACGCGTGTCGGAGCGCACGACGAAGTTATTACCGACGGTGAAACCGGGATCTTCGTGCCCATCGGAGATCCGAATGCCTTGGCTGCAGCCTTGGCGAAACTGGTGACCGATCCGGAAACCTGCATCCGCCTCTCGGTCCAGGGGCGCATGCATTACCTCAACCATTTCAGCATGAAGGCCTATATGCGGTCGCTCGAGCAACTATACGAAACCGTTTCCGCGAAACCTCAAGCAGTGGTTGGCGCCCGATGACGATTTCCACTCTTCCGCCGGACCGCAATCTTCCGATCTCGCCGATGCGCTATGACCCGCGCTTTCAGGTAGAGACCAAGGCGGACAACTTCGATCTGGCATCGATTTACCGTCTCGTCCGCCGAAGAATGATCATGATCATCACGATAACCATGCTGCTCATGGCGCCCGCGGCGATTATGATCTTTGGGCTGAAGCCCACCTACCAGGGCTGGGCCCGGTTGATTGTCCACCAGCCCCTTGCAACATCACTTGATGCGGATGATTCCAGCCACAGTGATCTGCTTGACGCGAAATCGGAGACTGAGCGGCTTCTATCCAGAAGCATCGCAGAGCGAGTTGTCCGCGAACTGCAGCTTAACGTGCGGGAGGAATTCAATCCGGCGCTGCGGGAGATTTCCCTCATCGAAAGGATCCGGACGAAGCTGCGCGGCCTGTTCGACACGAAAAAGCCCACCTCGCCTTTACGGGACAACATCAACGCCATCATCCCAGAATATTATAGGGCGCTCGGCGTGTGGCATGAAGATAAGAGTGACGTCATCCAGATCAGCTTCAATTCGACTGATCCTGAACTGGCAGCCGTGGTGCCGAACCGGGTCATCGGCATTTACCTCGATGAGCGGAAGGAGAGCGTGCGTGGCCGCCTGGATGCAGCGGAAGAGTGGATACGACAGCGCATCACGGAACAGCAGGTTCGCGCTGACACGTCTCGCGACGCGGCCCGCAACTATCAAGAATCGATGGACGTCGTCTCGAAAGAGGACGCTCAGGAGGAACGGATCAAGTCATTTCTGGAACTCACTGGCCGAGAAGGGAAAATCGAAGAAAGCCGGGTTGAGGTAGAGGCGGTGATCTCGACGCTGGAATCAGCGGATAACGCTTCGGTCGCTGCGCAGAATATCGTCGTCCCTGACAGCATTGCCATAAAGCAACGCGATCTTCGCGGACAGGAGCAGGATCTCGCCCGTCTTCTCGAGACATATGACGGCAATGCCGAGGCCGTGGTGGAGCTACGTGGAGAGATCCAAGAATCCCGTGCCGGTCTCGAACTGGCGACCAAACAGTATCTCCAGACAATGCGCGCCAAGCTCGTCGCACTTGATCATGAAGCTGAAGCAGTACAATCCAGGTTGGTTGTTGCTAATGAAAAACGCATACGCGATGCGCTGGTGCAGACGGAATTGTTGCGACTGCAGAAAATCGCCGAAAAGGAACAAACGGCACTCGACAAGCTTGAGAACCAGCGCCGTGACCTCGCCGCGAAAGCCATGCTGCCGGGGGCGGAGTTGGAAGTTCTAACACCGGCTACAGTGCCGCTCACGTCAACGGGACGTGGACGGCTCTCCTATCTGGTGGGCGCCCTCCTGGCTGCGATCTCTGCCGCCGTAACGGCTGCTTTCGTGATCGAAATGTGGGACCGGACGGTTCGCAGTTTCGACCAAATAGCTGGAATGGCGCGCACCTTACCGGCTGGACTTATCCCACGTCTGGCGCGGAGTGAAAATTCGAAGACGATGTTCGCACATATGCCGGTCCCGATGTTTGACGAAGCAATCCGGACCGTGGTGCTTTCACTCAAGCAGTCCAATGGCGGCAAATTGCCGAACAGTATTGTCGTTACCTCGGCTCACAGCGGAGATGGCAAGTCGCTTGTCGCGCGATCGCTGGCCATGGAACTTGCCGCTGCCGCGATTCCGGTCCTGCTGGTCGATGGCGACCTCCGACGGGGAAAACTCGATGCGTTTTTCAGGTCGGGGGTCATGTGCGGACTGAACGAATTCCTGAACGGTCAGGCCGATTTCCGCGACATCGTCTACCACCATCCAAGCGGCATCGATTTCATTCCATCTGGAAAATTCAGTCTCCAGCGGCGGGTCCGTCCGAACGGCCTGGCAGAAATCATCGAGATGGCGGTCGCGGCCGGCCAGATTGTCATCTTCGACAGCGCGCCTGTACTCGCCTCGGCAGATACCGTGCTTTTGACCTCCCTGGCGGAAAGAACACTGGCAATCGTTAGATGGGGGAAGACGAGCCGACGCGCAGTCGAGTTCAGCCTGCAGCAAATGAAAAGCTCACGAAATTCGGAAATCATCGTCGCGATCAACAACGTAAACCCCGAAAAGCACGCATTGTATAATTTCAGCGACTCGGAATTGTTTTCGAAATCTCTGATGAAATACTACAAATTCAAAGCATGAATACATCACACGCAGTGTTTAAACGCTCAATTTGCTTCTGGATTGGTATCGAGTTGGAGGAACCATGGATACGGGAATGAGAGAGAACCGAAAAGTTGCGCTGATTACCGGCATAACCGGTCAGGACGGCGCGTATCTGGCCGAAATGCTGTTGGAGAAAGGCTATATCGTTCACGGCCTGAAGCGCCGCTCATCATCCTTCAACACCAGTCGCATCGAGCATCTCTACGAGGATCCCCACATCGAGAATCCTCGCTTTATCCTGCATTTCGGGGACATGACCAATTCAACGAATCTCATCCGTGTCGTTCAGGAAACGCAGCCGGACGAGATCTACAATCTCGCCGCACAGAGCCACGTTCAAGTCTCTTTCGAGACGCCGGAATACACAGCGAACGCGGATGGAACCGGCACCCTTCGGTTACTTGAAGCAATTCGCCTCCTGGGGCTGACCAAGAAGACCCGCTTCTATCAAGCGTCCACCTCCAGACTCTACGGCAAAGTCCAGGAAGTCCCGCAGAGCGAAACGACGCCTTTCTACCCTCGATCACCCTACGCGGCCGCCAAGCTCTACGCCTATTGGATTGTGGTCAATTATCGCGAGGCATATGGCATGCACGCCTCGAACGGCATCTTGTTCAATCATGAAAGCCCGATCCGCGGCGAAACATTCGTGACCCGCAAGATCACCCGGGCGGCGGCGGCGATCCATCTTGGCCTGCAGGACAGGCTCTATCTCGGCAATCTCGATGCCAAGCGCGACTGGGGACATGCACGAGAATATGTCCGCGGCATGTGGCTGATGCTGCAACAGGACCAACCGGAGGACTATGTCCTTGCAACCGGCGAAACGCACTCGGTTCGTTCCTTTGTCGACAAGGCTTTTGCCAAGGTGGGCATGCAAATTGATTGGCGTGGGAACGGCGTTGAGGAAAAGGGATACGACAAGACATCCGGTCGGTGTGTGGTGGAGATCGATCCCGCTTATTTCCGTCCGACTGAAGTTGATCTTCTGATCGGCGACCCGACGAAGGCGCACACGAAGCTTGGCTGGAAACATGAGACCAGTCTTGATCAGCTGGTTGCGGAGATGGTTCGCGAGGACCTCAAAGTCATGGCACGAAATGTTCCGTCGGCAGGTGTAACCAAGGGTTTTGCCTATGCCTGAGGTGATCTACAGCCTTGCTGGAAAAAGGGTCTATGTCGCGGGCCACCGCGGCATGGTGGGCTCTGCGATCGTGCGGCGTCTTGCTTCGGAGGGCTGCGAGATTTTGACGGCGACCCGTGCCGAGGTCGACCTCAGACGGCAGGAGGAGGTGGAAGCTTGGATGAGCAAGAATCGTCCCCACGCTGTCTTCCTCGCTGCTGCGAGGGTCGGCGGCATTCTCGCAAACGCGACCTATCCGGCCGACTTCCTTTATGACAACCTCGTTCTCCAAGCCAATGTCATCCACGCGGCCCATCGAGTCGACGTCGAAAAACTGATGTTTCTAGGTTCGTCCTGCATCTATCCGAAACTCGCCGACCAACCGATCGTCGAGGAGGCACTTCTCACTGGATCGCTTGAGCCTACGAACGAATGGTATGCGATTGCCAAAATCGCCGGATTAAAGCTTTGCCAAGCCTATCGCAAACAGCATGGCAGAGATTTCATCTCGGCCATGCCCACCAATCTTTACGGCCCAGAGGACAATTTTGACCTCGGATCCAGCCATGTGATGCCGGCGCTAATACGCAAGGCGCATGATGCCAAGATCAACGGGCAGCAAGAGATATGCATCTGGGGTACTGGCACACCGCTGCGCGAATTCCTGCATGTTGACGATTGCGCCAACGCCTGCGTCCATCTCATGAAGACCTATTCCGCCGAAAGTCATGTGAACGTCGGTTCCGGCGAAGACATTGCCATCCTCGAATTGGCGCATCTCGTCTCCAAGGTCGTTGGCTTCAAAGGCAAGATCAGGCGCGACCTCACCAAGCCAGACGGCACGCCACGAAAACTCTTGAATGTCGATAAGCTTCGCACACTCGGCTGGTCACCCAAGATAGGTCTGAAGGAGGGCATCGAAGACGCCTATCGCTCCTTCCTGGATGGTCATTATCTCGAACGCGGCAGCAGCGAAGTTATGGCCGGGGGCGTGATGGGTGGAAGCGACATCGGTTTGGAGAGAGCCGAGACTTCGGCGCTGCACGTTTAGACGCTTGCTACGGTCGCTCACCCTCGCGCATAGCGAATTAGCGCGGGGAATAAAAAGCTTTGTCCGGGGGGACGCATATGCTGGGATGGAGCAGATAATGCAACCAGTAGAAATCAGGATTGCAGCGCTCATTTTCCTCATAGTCGTGTGGGCGGTGATTATCGGTACGGCAATGGATTTTTTCGCGGTCGACATACCGATGTCGCTTGTCGCTCTATTGCATAGATAGTCCGCGTCGGATGTCTCGGCGAGATTACCTTTCACTGAGAGGTAGCCATCCTTCCCGAAGCTACAGCCTATCAAGGAACCCTTGGCGAACATCCCGGTTTAGCTTTTTGAGGCGGCAGCACAGATGCGTTCAATGAGAATGCGTCGAAACCTGCAAGAACAGCTGAACGCTCCGTGGCAATCAATGGCAATCTTAGGTATTCAACATGCACGCCGAGACGATAATTTTCGAGCCGAGCGACTGGGTTCCGAACAATCCGCGTCTTCCGGTGTTGATTTATCGAGGCCTTTTTGGCTACGGTGGACCAGCTGATTTCGAAAATCGCTTCGTAGCCAATGGTTGGACAGGCATCTGGACAAACGGCGTCTTCAATTATCAGCATTACCATTCCGGCGCCCATGAGGTGCTTGGGATTGCAATTGGTGGCGCTACCCTGCTGATCGGCGGTCCCGGCGGTCAGGCACTCAAGGTCGCTGCGGGAGACTGTTTGGTGCTTCCAGCCGGGACGGGGCACCAAAATCTCGGTTGCACAGCGGACTTCCAGGTCGTCGGCGCCTATCCCAAGGGACAGCATGCCGACATCCAGACTTCGGCTGCTTCAAGCGAAATGCTGGCGAAAATCTCGTCCGTTCCCCTACCCCACAGCGATCCCGTTCAAGGCCCGTCGGGATTTCTAACCGAGACATGGCGGTAGTCATTCGCGGAACCCGACCGATGTCGCGGTCGTAGACCCGATCAATGGCCTCGCCGGGGAGCACCGGCCATCCTTGGGTGAATTGAACAAAACTCGTGTCGACGCCTTATCTGCCTTGAAGCTTGCTAAAGGCCAGGACCATGGACGTCAGGCAGACAATCGACGCGGTCGAACAGTGGCTCAGAACGTTCGTGTTGAGCGAATGGACGTTTTACCAATTCGGGATCATCGCCGTCGGTTACCTCGCTGCGTCTTTTCTGGCATCGCGCACCGAGCCTGCATTGGAATCGAAAGCGAGGCGCATCAAAGGTAATCCGGACCTGTTGCGCGTCATAATCGCTTTCATGCGCCGCTTGAAGTGGCTCTTTCTGGCCGTATGGCTATGGCTTGCAAACGTCGCTCTCACACAAACGACCTGGCCGTCGCGACGGTGGCTGGTCTCGACCGCCCTGACGCTGACGGCGGCGTGGTTCATCATCTCCGTCCTGACCAAGATCATCCGCAATCCCACATTGTCGCGTATCGTCGCAATCTTCAGCTGGAGCTACGTCGCGTTGTACGCACTTCGGCTTGACGATCCCGTGCTCTCCGCGCTCGATGGGCTGGCTGTCAATCTGGGCGCGGTGCGCCTTTCACTGCTTCTTGTGCTCAAAGCCGTCGTCCTGGCCGTCACGCTCATCTGGGTCGCGGTTCTCGTCGGCAATGTCCTTTCCCATTGGGTGCAGAGGTCGGGCGACCTTTCGCCATCGATCAAGGTTCTAATCAGCAAATTCATAAAAATCGGCTTGATCATAATCGCCGGCGCAATCGCCTTATCAGCCACCGGCATCGACCTCACCGCATTGACCGTTTTTTCCGGTGCCCTTGGCGTAGGCATAGGCTTCGGCCTTCAGAAGGTCGTATCGAACTTCATCTCCGGCATCATCATCCTCCTCGACAAATCCATCAAGCCGGGCGACACGATCACGCTCGGCGATACCTTCGGTTCGATCCGCGATCTGCGTTCGCGGTTCGTCTCGGTCATCACGCGTGACGGTAAAGAATACCTCATCCCCAACGAGGACTTTATCTCCCAACAGGTGGTCAACTGGTCGTTCTCCAGCGACTACGTCAGGATCGACGTCGACTTCGGCACGGCTTATGACAGCGACCCGCATGAGGTCGTCAGCATCGCAATCGCAACCGCCTCGACGCTGGACCGCGTCGCCAATCAATACAAGCCGCCGGTATGCTGGCTCATCTGCTTTGGTGCTTCGTCGCTGGACTTCCGGCTCCGCTTCTGGATCTCCGATCCCGCAAATGGCCTGACGAATGTCAGGGGTCAGGTGCTGATGGCGCTTTGGGACGCGTTCAAGCAAGCCGGCATCTCCATCCCGTTCCCGCATCGGGAGATCATCATGAAGACGCCTGTCGAGATCAAGCAATCGCGCGAGGACTAAGCAGATCAGGCTCTCGTTCAAACACAAAACGGGCGGCCGTTACCAACCCTCTCCATTTTCGATCGCCATGATGAACTCCTCGAAGCCGCCCCCGAGCACTCTCACCTCATCCTCCCATGGGCCGGCGAACACAAACGGGATCGAGATGTAGTTTCCATCTATGATGCCATAGGCAGCTGGCCCGCCGTTCGAACCGATCAGAAAGCGACGCTCCTGGAGCTCAAACATGTCGTACCCGGCAGCCAATGCAAGCTCCTGGATGCTCCAAACAACCAGGTAGCCCCGACCTATCTCGTCATTGAACCCATTTGAGACACGCAGGAATGCCTTATAGTCGTCAGGCAATATGATCCCGAGTTCGGTTTCGCATTCTTCTATTTCAGCCAAGCTGGCTCCGGGCGGTTGAAATCCATGCCGCAATTTTTCGAACAAGGAGCCTACTCCATCGAACCCGCACATCCATCGCTATCAGGTAAGCGATCCAAGGCGCTTGGCAACCCGCCTCGACTATCGCACTGGGATAGCGTGAAGTGATGGGCAAGTCGCCGAAGCGTCTTGACGGCACGCTGACGTCGGCCACATGTCGCCGGATTCTGTCGGCACTTTCCGGGTGCCAGCGAGATCTTAGGAACGGCGCCGATGCGAAATCCTATTTTACCGGCCATTGTGGCCTTGTTGTCGGCCGGCACCGTTGCGGGTGCCATTCTGCTTCGCCGGACTGGTTTCGATCGATGCCTGAAAACCGTTTCGACGGACATCTATCGCCAGGGCGGTACGGCGACCTTGGATCCGAAAGACGTCGAAGCGCAAGCAGCGCGCATCTGCTCGGATCATGGGGCAAGGTAAGCCGAAGAGTTGTCTTACGCGAAGCGGATCGCCGTTCTCGCCCGCGCCTTTGCGGCAACTTCCTCTCGATCACGAGGAGGTTGGGAGGTCTCAAGCGAACTCAGCAGCTCGTGAGCGCACTTGGCGATCGACATGACCGCCTGCTCGAACGCCGCCTCATTGCGTTTCGACGGCTTGGTGGTTCCGCTCAACTTTCGCACGAACTGAAGCGCGGCGTCATGGATCTCATCGTCCGTCGCTGGCGGATCGAAATTGAACAGTGGTTTGATATTTCGGCACATGAGCTGCTCCCGTTCTTCTCCTCTCTTCCACCGAGAGGAGGGATGACCGCACATAAAGTAGTCGCGGGAGCGTGATTTACCAACGTACCGTGTAGCCGCGACTACTGATTTGATGCCTCCAGGTTCGCATATGCCTGTCGAACTTTGCTCTTCACACTAAGTTCCCCAAATGGACCGAGCAACGCATCGCAATCACGGGCTCTCCCGTTGTTTCCATCCTGCCCGGCCCGGAAGCCAAGGTGCTAACGGCGACGGTAGACTGATCCATGGATATGACGCGCATCCGAGATCACATGGTGGAGCACCAACTGACGCGACGTGGCATTGATGATCGAAGCGTCATCGAGGCGATGCGCACGGTGCCCCGCGAAAAATTTGTCGCTCCAGGCTTCGAGGATTTTGCCTATGAGGATGCGCCGCTGTCGATCGGCGACGGCCAGACGATTTCGCAGCCGTTCATTGTGGCTCTGATGCTCGAAAAGGCCGGTCTGAAAGCCGGCGACAAGGCGCTCGAGGTCGGCACGGGCTCGGGTTACGCTTCAGCCCTGATGAGCCGGATCGTAAGGCAGGTCTATTCCATCGAGCGCCATGAAAGGCTGGCGCTTCAGGCCAGGGACCGGTTCGAGACGCTCGGATACCACAATATTGAGGTCCGCGTGGGTGACGGCAGCAAGGGCTGGCCGGACGCCGCCCCATTCGACGCCATTGTCGTTTCTGCGGCAGCACCCGAGGTGCCGTCCGCCTTGAAGGAACAGTTGAACCTCGGAGGGCGGCTCATCATCCCGGTCGGCCGCGGTCAAGAGCAGCGCCTGAAACGCGTCACGCGCACCGGGCCCGCGGCGTTCGAGGAAGACGATCTCGGCGGGGTGGTCTTCGTTCCCCTGATCGGTGAAGACGCCTGGACTGCGGCACATCCGATGTACACGGCGACGGTGCCATCGCCGGGAACTTTTGCGGCCGGCCCAGGTTCTCAGCCAAGAGTACAGGGAGCGGGCATGGAAACAACATACAGGTTGCCGGCGCTGCCTGAAGGCGTGCTCGATCATACCGAATTCCAGCAACGGTTCTGGGCCCTTCAACGTCTTTCCTGGATCATGTTCACGCTTCTTCTGGCGATCTGCTTGCTCGGTTTACTTGGAAGAGGCGGCCCGTTTTCGCGGCAAACATTGATGTTATCAGATGGGTCCGTGGACTTTCCCGTCATCTCCCGGTGGAATGCTCCCGAGGATATGACGGTGAATTTCCTAGCCTCATCCGAAGACAGGGTCTTCACGATCGATGCCGCCTTTCTTCGAACCTTCTCGGTTCAGGGCATCGACCCGCCCCAGAAGGCGACCTTCGCGCGTGATGGCCGGATAGGTTACGTGTTCGCCGCCGACCCGGCAGAGCCGACACAGATCGTGTTCCGTCTGCAAACACAACAACCCGGCGCTCGCCGCGCCACCATCGGCCTGGGCGAAGAGGTCCGGACCCAATCCACTTTCATCTTTCCTTGAGGGCGGCACGGTGGATGCAGTATTCCGCGGACTGGCAATTTATTTCACGCTGCTCGTGATCATCCGCTTGTCGGGACGGCGGACATTGGCCCAGATGACGCCGTTCGACCTGGTCATCGTTCTCGTTATCTCCGAAACCACGCAGCAGGCAATGCTGGGCGACGACTTCTCCATCACCAACGCCGTTATCTTGATCCTGACGCTGTTTACCACAGACATCGGCCTCTCCTACGTGAAGAGGTGGTGGCCGCGCGCAGCTCATATCATCGATGGGGTTCCGACCGTTCTGGTAACGGATGGCGTCTACGACGAACGCGCGCTCAAAGGAGCCCGCCTGCAGAAGGAAGATGTCATGCAAGCGGCTCGAAGCCAGGAGGGCATCGAAAGCGTGGCGGAGATAAAATTTGCCATCCTCGAGGTGAGCGGCAACATCAGCATCATCAAGAAACAGAAATCCGGCTGACAAGAAGAGGAAATCTCGGCCTATCCTAGATGTCCCCCACTATCAGTACCTTGATTGTCATTCACCTCGCTTGATCCATCCAAATCGTTCCGAACAACTTGAGCGAAGCTTGCTCTGCGGCGTTATATCAAGCTATCTTTTTGGGGCCGTTGGTTTATGTTATGTTCATGGACATCATCGACAGAAACAACGTAATCGTCAGCGGCACGGGCGACGAAGCAATGGTCTTCGCGCACGGGTTTGGCTGCGACAGCAACATGTGGCGGCTCGTGGCTCCGGCCTTCGAGGACAAATACCGCGTCGTCCTGTTCGACAATGTCGGTGCCGGCAAGTCCGACCTGAAGGCCTATTCCTTCGAGAAGTACGCCACCCTCGATGGCTATGCGGACGACGCGGTGGAGATCATTGATGCCCTATCGCTGAAGAAGGTTGTCTTTGTCGGCCATTCGGTCAGTGCGATGGTCGGACTGATTGCGGCCAGGAAGCGTCCTGATCTCTTCAAGTCGCTGGTCATGGTCGGCCCTTCCCCGTGCTATATCGACAGCGACGGCTATGTCGGCGGCTTCTCACAGGGTCAGATCGAGGAGCTGATGGAGTTCCTGGATTCCAACCACTTGGGATGGTCCGGCGCGATGGCGCCGGCCATCATGGGCAATCCGGACAGGCCAGCGCTCGCCGAGGAACTGACGGAGAGCTTCTGCAGGACGGATCCAGAGATCGCGCGCCATTTCGCCCGGACGACCTTTCTGTCAGACTGCAGGGATCTCTTGCAGGGCTTCGACATCCCGACACTGATCCTTCAATGTTCGAGCGACGTGATTGCCCCTGTCGAGGTCGGCGAGTACGTGCACAGGCATCTTGCAAACAGCAGCCTGGTAATCATGAAGGCGACCGGACACTGCCCCAATCTGAGCGCACCCAAGGAGACTATCTCCGCCATCGAAAACTTCCTCGGCAAGGCCGCATAAGATGGATCAAGCCGCGCCGAAAAACCTTCAGGACGACTTCGAGAACCTCTTCGAAAATACAATGGCGGGCAATCTCGTCGTCTCGCCTGGCGGCGTCGTCCTTCGAGCGAACAGTCGGCTTGCCAGCTGGCTCGGCCGCTCGGCGCAGGATTTGGCAGGCAAACGCCTGTCCGACCTGCTGAGCGTCGGCGGCAGCATCTATCTCGAGACCCATCTCGCGCCCATGCTCAGGATGCAGGGCGAGTTCGAAGAAATCATGCTTGAGATGCGACACTCCGACGGGGGCAAGATTCCGGTTCTGATGAATGGCTTCGAGCAACGCGATGCTGCAGGGCAACCCCTGTTCCTCAGGCTGACCATCATACGGGCATCGAACCGGCTGACCTACGAGCAGAACCTGCGAAAGGCGGGCAAACAGGCACGCGAAGCCCTTGCAACGGTCGAGGGGACGCTTCTCGACGAACGGGAGACGGCGGCGCTTCGCGAGCAGTTCATCGCCGTCCTCGGTCACGACCTCAGAAACCCGCTCGC
The DNA here is from genome assembly GCF_022354505.1 of Rhizobium sp. C104. Classification (NCBI taxonomy): domain Bacteria; kingdom Pseudomonadati; phylum Pseudomonadota; class Alphaproteobacteria; order Hyphomicrobiales; family Rhizobiaceae; genus Rhizobium; species Rhizobium sp. C104. The sequence goes on from NZ_CP092349.1 coordinate 190,383, forward strand.
CGCGATCGACGGCGGCATGCGCGCGATCGCCAGATCACCCCTCAATGAACAGCAGGAAAGGATCGTGTCGCTCGTGGCGGCGACGGTCAAAAGGATGAGCGGTCTCATTGACGACATCATGGATTTTGCCCGCGGGCGACTTGGCGGCGGGATTCCGGTAAGGCTGAGCGAGACCGATTTGTCTGCTGTCCTGCATCAGGTCGTCAACGAGATTTCCGGAGCCCGTCCCGGCAGAAGGATCGAAGCGGACGTCGAACTCTCACTGCCGATCATGTGCGACGGTCCGAAACTCGCACAGCTCACGTCGAACCTCCTTGCCAACGCCGTCGCACACGGATCCCCGGACGGCCCGATAACAATCACCGCCCGTTCGACGGCGGCGGGGTTCGAGCTCTCGGTCGCTAACACCGGAGAACCGATACAGGCCGATGCCGTTGAGCGGTTATTCCTGCCATTCACCAGGGTCGCGGATGGCGGCAAGCAAGGGCTCGGGCTTGGCCTCTATATCGCCAGCGAAATTGCCAAGGCGCATGGCGGTCGGCTGCGGGTGGTATCCGACGACACGCGGACGGTGTTCACCCTTGAAGTCCCTACGTGAGCTTCAAGGCAGGAGCGGAAAGCATCGTCGCGAAGTGACTGTCATCGGTATCATACTCCGATCCGACCACGATAAGCGCTTCGCTCTCCGGGCGCGTTCAGAAGGACAGGTCGAGCGCCCTGCCTTCGAACAGACGGTCGCGGGAGCCTTCGAGATGGGCCTTCATCAGCCTTTGCGCGTCGTCGGCCCGCCCATCGGCGATCGCCTTGTAGATGGCGTTATGCTCTTCATAGACCTGTTCCAGCCCCTGGCGGGGGCCAAGGAGGGAAAGGCCGTGGAGATGCATGCCGACGGCGATATGGGCCTTCAGCGCATCGATCGAAGCGGTGTAATAGTGATTGTTGGCTGCCTCCGTCACCGCGCGGTGGAAGATGAAATCGGCATCGGTGCGGTGGAGCTGGTGGCTGGTCGCCTCGCGCAGATCGGCAAGGGCGCTGGCGATCTTCTGGATCGCCTGCTCATTGCGGCGCTTGGCGGCGAAATAGGCGGCGGCCGGCTCGATGGTCAGGCGGAATTCGTAGCAGCGCTGAATGTCGGCGATGGTCTTGACCGGCGAATAGGCGAGCTGCGTTGTCGGCGAGCCATGGGCGCTGACGAAGGTGCCGGCGCCCTGCCGGGCATAGACCATGCCCTGATCGCGCAAGCGGGCCAGCGCATCGCGCACGATCGGCCTGGAAACACCCAGGATCGAGGCAAGTTCATGCTCACCCGGCAAGCGTGAATCCGGCGGATAGTTCCCGCCGCGGATACGCTCGAGCAGTTGGTCGAAGACGCGGTCGACCAGCTTGACGGCCTTGCCGCGTTCGGGCTTGCCCGGCGGGCCGGCTTCCGCGTTCAACGATTCGCCATTCACTTCAACCACGTCATTCTCCCCGGCGGTATCTTATGCCGCCTGATTCCGAAGAACCAGTTTTAACAAACTATCCGGCTTACCGAAGCCCCCCGACTTGACGGCGCACCGAAAAGACCGGCCGTCGGCGGCCGTGACATCGAACCAGGGAATGCCGGCCTCGATCTCGCCCTTCGGCGTAAGCACCCGCACCCCCAATGCACGGAAAACCGCCAGCGCCGTATCACCGCCGCCGACCATCAGCATATCGGGTCTGGTATCGTCGATCACCCTTTTGACGCCTGCGGCAAAGTCACCGGCGACAAGCGTCGCATCGGCCGCCATCTCGCCGCTGCAGCGCAGCAGCACCGGCAGCGCCAGGCCCTCCCCGCATTCGATCTGCCCCTTCGGCGCATCCACCACCATGCGTAAGGCGCCCGAGGCTTCGAGCCGGTTCATCTGGGCTGAGGTGATCGGATCGCGCGAGCCGAAGGCAAACAGCGTGCGCGGGCTCGCCGTAAATTCCGTCGCCGGCCGCCGCCCCATTTCGCCGAGCCGGCGGGCGAACGCCGCACCGAGGCCGCGCGCACCGACGCCAAGCGTCGTCAGCCAGACATGACCCTCGACGATCTGATCGAGATCGGTATCGTCTTCGGCATCGGCAACGACAATATTGTCAGCCCCCGCGAACAGATCGGCAATCGGCAGCGGCCTGTCGACACCGCGGCCAACGACGCAGCCGCGGTAGGTCAGGCGCTCCTGATCGGGAATGGCAGGCGCCACAAGAATGTTCTTCAGGCCGAGCGCAGCTGCCAGCGTCAGGCTTTCCGCCGCGACATTGCCCTTCAGCCGGGAATCGATCTTCTTCATGACGATGCCGGGCTTCGCGCCGCCAAGCATCTCCACAGCCAGTCGGATCCTTTCGGCCGCCTCGCGCTCGTCAAGGGCGCGAGAGGCGGTGTTGATGACCACGACGTCGCAGCCGGTGGCAATCGCATCCCGGGCCGCCGCGACATCGACGGCGACCGCCACCGAAAGGCCGGCGGCGATAAAGGGCGTGCCGGTATCGAGCGCGCCCGTCAGATCGTCGGCAATGATCGCGGCCTTGAGCGTCATGCAATCTGCTCCGTATTGACGGCGTGACAGGCGACGAGATGGCCGGGCTTGGCTTCCTTCCAGACAGGGATGACCTTGCTGCAGACCTCCATCGCGATCGGGCAGCGCGTGTGGAAACGGCAGCCTGACGGCGGGTTGAGCGGGCTCGGCACGTCGCCCTGCAGAATCTGGCGCTGGCGGGTACGTTCATGCTCGGGATCGGTCTCCGGCACGGCCGATAGCAGCGCCCTGGTATAGGGGTGCAGTGGATTGTCGAAGAGCTCCTCGCGGGTCGCAAGTTCGGCAAGCCGGCCGAGATACATGACGCCGACGCGGGTGCTGATATGGCGCACCACCGCAAGGTCATGGGCGATGAACAGATAGGTCAGCCCGTACTTCTCCTGCAGATCGAGCAGCAGGTTGATAATCTGCGCCTGGATCGATACGTCGAGCGCCGAGATCGCCTCGTCGCAGACGATGAATTTCGGCTGGCAGGCCAGCGCCCGGGCAATGACGACGCGCTGGCGCTGGCCGCCGGAAAGCTCGTGCGGATAACGCTGGGCAAAGCGCGTGGGCAGGCCGACATCGGTCAGCAGCGTCGCCACCTTCTCCTTCAGCTCGGCCTTGGTGCAAAGCTTATGGAAGAGGATCGGCTCGCCGATCGCCTCGCCCACCGTCATGCGCGGATTGAGCGTCGAATAGGGATCCTGGAAGACGATCTGCAGGTCGCGGCGGAACGGCCGCATCTGCTTCTCGTCGAGCGTCGCGAGATCCTGGCCCTTGTAGACGACCCTGCCGCTGGTCGCCTTGTAAAGATTGAGGATGGTGAAGCCGGTCGTCGATTTACCGCAGCCGGATTCGCCGACGAGGCTCAGCGTCTCGCCCTCCATGATGTCGAGGTTGACATTGTCGAGCGCATAGACGGTTGCCGAGCGTTCGCCGAAGGCGCCGAGCCTGACGTGGAAATGCTTGACCAGGTTTTCAACCTTAAGCAGCGGTTGCGCAGCCATTACGCGGCCTCCTGCATTCTCTGGACGACGAAACAGGCGGCGCGATGGTTACTACTGCCGCTCAAGGGTTCGAGCCGCGGCACCTTCTCATGACAGATCGCCTCGACGAGTGGGCAGCGCGGCGCAAACGGGCAGCCCTTCGGCCGGCGGCCAGGCTCCGGCGGCGTGCCGCCGATCGAGCTCAGCCGGCTTGCCGGCGGGTCCGACAGTTTTGGGATCGAGGAGAGCAGGCCGCGCGTATAGGGATGGCTTGGCCGGGCATAGAGCTCGTCGACGGGGGCGTCCTCGACGACCGTGCCAGCGTAAAGCACGGCAACGCGATCGACGAGGCCGGCAATCAATGCCAGATCGTGGGTGATCCAGACGACCGACATGCCGAGCTTGGCGCGCAGATCCTTCACCAGATCGACGATCTGGGCTTGGATGGTGACGTCGAGCGCCGTCGTCGGCTCATCGGCGATCAGCAGTTTGGGATTGCAGGCAAGGCCGATGGCGATCATCACGCGCTGGCGCATGCCGCCTGAGAGTTCGTGCGGAAAGGCCTGCAGCCGTTCTTCTGGGCCAGGAATGCCGACGAGGCGTAGAAGCTCGACAGCGCGGGCACGGGCCTCAGCCTTTTTCATTTTGCAGTGATAGATCAGCGGCTCGCAGATCTGGTCGCCGACGCGCATGACGGGATTGAGCGAGGTCATCGGATCTTGGAAGACGAAGCCGATATCGCCGCCGCGCACCTTGCGCAACTCGCCATTCGACATCGTCTGCAGATCGCGGCCGTCGAAGGTCGCGGTTCCATTGGTGACCTTGATCTTGTTCGGCAGGAGCCGCATCAGGCTCAGCATGGTGAGGCTCTTGCCGCAGCCGGATTCGCCGACGACACCCAGCGTCTCTCCCTTGTCGACATGGAGATCGATGCCGTCGACGACGACGGCCGGACCATTGCGGCCGTCGATCTCGACGGTGAGGTTCCTGACATCGAGCAGGCGTTCTCTGTTTTGCGTGTCCATCATTTGCTGCCCCGCGGATTGAGCGCGTCGTTGAGGCCGTCGCCGAGGAAGCTGAAGGCAACCGAGGCAAGGCCGAGCACGGCCGCCGGAGCGGCGAGAAGATGCGGATAGTGCTGCCAGACGCGAAGGCCGTCCGAGATCATATTGCCCCAGCTGGGCGTCGGCGGGTTGACGCCGACACCGAGGAAGCTGAAGGCGCTTTCCAGCACCATCGCCGTGCCGAGACCGGCGCTGACCGAAACGATCAGCGGCCCGAGCGCATTCGGCACGACATAACGCTTGATGATGACCCAATTCGACAGGCCGAGCGCCTGGGCCGCGGTGATATAGGGCCGGCTGCGGATCGACAGCACCTGGGCGCGCACCAGGCGCGCGTAAGGCGGCCAGGAGATCAGCGCCATCGACCCGAAGACGAGGATGAAATCCACCCAGATCGTCTGGCGGTAGAAGGGATTGAGGGTCTCGAGGTAACGCGCCTCCATCCAACGGGTGATCGGCGATTTCAGCGAGGCGTTGATGACAACGACGAGCAGCAGGTTGGGAACCGACATCGTCACGTCAGTCAGCCACATGATGACGCGGTCGAAGGGATTGCCGAAGAAACCCGCTACGGCACCCAGCGTGAGACCGATCAGCACCGCGAAGAAGGTGACGATGACCGCGACGAGGAAAGCGGTCCGCGTGCCAAAGACCACGCGGCTGAAGACGTCGCGGCCGAGATCGTCGGTTCCGAAGAGATGGCTCATCGACGGCAGGGCGTTGCGAGCGTTGAGGTCCTGGCCGAGATAGTCATAGGGCGTCAGGTAAGGCCCGAAGATCGCCGTGAAAGCGAGGATCAACACGATGACGAGACCGAAGACGGCGAGCTTGTTGCGCTTCAGCCGATACCAGGCGTCGCGCCACAGGCTGACCGGCTGTTCCTCGACGGTTTCAGGGGTGGAAAGAGGGATTGCGGACATGGTCAGCGGCTCCTTCTTGCATCATTGGCGCGTGGATCGAGCAGCGGATAGAGCACGTCGACCAAAAGGTTCGACACCATCACCAGGAACGACCCGATCAGCGTGATCGCCAGAATGACGGGATAATCGGAATTGATCAGCGCCTGCACCGTCAGGCGCCCGAGGCCCGGCAGGCCGAAGACCAGCTCGACGAAGATCGCGCCGTTGACGATGGTGATCATGATCAGGCCGAGCTGCGTCACGACAGGCGTCAGCACCGGCCGGAGGATGTGGCGGACCGCCACGACGATCTCGGGCACGCCCTTGGCGCGGGCGGTGCGGACGAAATCCTCCGACAGCACCTCGATGACGGCGGCGCGCGTCTGGCGCACGATCAGCGCGATCGGCTGGAAGGACAGCACCAGCAGGGGCAGCAGGATGCGCACATCGAAAATGCCGCCCCAGCCATAGGGCACGCTCGCACCCGGCAGCAGCACGATGAGGCCGACCATCAGCAAGGGGCCTGCGACATAGGCCGGGATCGCCCAGAGGAAAAGCGCCGAGCCCAGAATGGCGTAATCGAGGCGCGAATTCTGGTTCAGCGCCGCGATCATGCCGAGAGGAATGGCGACCACGGTCGTCAGGATGACGGAACAGAGGGCAAGCTGGAACGAAACTGGCGCTGCGGCCGAGACCATTGCCCAGACGGAGCGGCCCGAAGTCAGCGAATTGCCGAACTGACCATGCAGCAGATTCCAGATGTAGAGGCCGAACTGCTCGATGAAGGGCCGGTTGAGGCCCGCACTTTCGCGGATGGCTTCGATGCGCTGCGGATTGTAGGCGACGTCGCCCGGCGCGCGGAGGAAGATCAGCTTGATCGGGTCGCCGGCGCCGTAGAAGGCCAACGCGTAGACGGCCAGCATCACCACCAGAACGGATGGAATCCAGATGGCAAAACGGGTTAGCACGTAGCGCAGCAAGGCCACCTCCCACCTGTTGTTCAATGCGTTCCCGTCTTTGGCCGACGCCCGACAGATCGCATCTCTTCTTGAAATTTGCGCGAAGACCTTGCGGCCTTCGCGCGTTTATCGCCAGGAACGATAGTTCCGATTCAGCCGATCGAAATGTTCCACGGCTCGACGATCTGCCAGTCGAGGTTCTTGTCCAGACCCTTGACCTCCTTGGTAGCCCAGCGCGACATCGCCTGAGAATACCACGGGATGAAGGCCCAATCGTCGCGGAACGCCTTCTGGGCTTGCTGGGCGAGAGCGATGCGCTGCGGATCGTCCGCGGCCTTGGTCGTCGCCTCGGCAAGGGCGCTGTCGACCTTGTCGTTCTTGTATCCGCCGAGCTTGTTCTGCGCGTTCGACGAGGTCGAGGCAATGCAGCCCGCCAGGTAGGAGACGGCATCGGGAACGCGGGTGCCGACGTCATCGCGGAAGATCTGGACCGAGTTCTGGTCGGGGCCGGCATAGGCGTCCTGCTGCGGCTTCATGTCGACCGCAGTGATACCGAGGTTCTGGCGCCACTGCTCGGCGATGAACTGGGCGGCGGCCTGAATGGCCGGCGCCGAGACGCCGACGAACATGATCTTCGGCAGGCGCTCAGGCCCGCCATAGCTCGATTCGGCAAGCAGTTTCTTGGCGGCTGCCGGATCGTATGGAAAGGGCTCGAAGCCGGAATTTTCGGCGCCCGGGACCGAGTTGAGGATCTGGTCGGCCTTCTTGTGCGGTCCATCCGGATAGGACGCCTTGAACAGGCCGTCGCGGTCGACGGCCATGATCAGTGCCTGGCGGACCTTCGGATCGTCCATCGGTGCGCGCGAGATATTAAACCAGAAGTGCTGGCTGGTCGGGATCAGCGGACCGGCCGAGAATTCCGGGCCAAGATCCTGGATGATCGTCGAGGTGACGAGTTCGGTATGGGCGTTGAACTCGCCGGATTTGATCAGCGATGTCGCCGTCACATTGTCTTCGATCGAGGTGACCTCGATACGGGCAAGCTTCGGCTTCGGCCCGAAGAAATTCTCGTTCGGCTCGAAGGTCAATTTGCCGGCGTCGATATCGATGCTCGTCAGCTTGAAGGGGCCGGAGAAGACCGGCTTGCTGTCGGGCTTGTACCAGTCGATGATCTCCTCGCCGTCACTGCCGCGCGACTGCGAGGCCTTGGTGATCGGCGCGATATGGTTTGCCAGACGCATGAAGAAGATCGGGTCGGCCGCAGCCAGCGTCACGACGACCGTTCCCTCGTCAGGTGTTGCGACACCGGTCAGCTCCTTGCCGGAGCCGGCGGCGATTTCAGCGTAGCCCTTGACCTTGCTCAGCACCTGGTCGGCGCGCTGGCTCTTGGTGTTCGGCATCGAGGCAACTTCCCACGATCCCTTGACATCGGCCGCGGTGATCTTGCTGCCGTCGGAGAAGACGGCCTTGGGGTCGATTTTGAAGGTCCAGACCGTATTGTCGGCCGATTCCCAGCTGGTGAAGACGTAAGGCTTTATATTGCCCTGGCTGTCGAAATACATCGGCGCCGCCCACCAGATCGAATTCCAGCGGAAGGTTCTGCCGCCGCCGCGCAGCGGCGACCAGTCCTGATCGAAGGCCGGATGTGCGACCTTCAGGACCTGGCCTTCATCGGCCATCACGATGCGCGCATTCATCCCGAATACGGTGAGGCCGACGCCGGCCGCCAGACCGAGCTTCAGTGCGTTGCGACGCGATAGATTGGTATTATCAGATGGATCAAAAGACATGGCATTCCCTCCCAGGTGAATTCGGCAGCGCTCTCCCTGCACCTGCCAGGCGCAGCACAATCCGTCTCATATCGTTCTCTCGTTATTGTAAATATGTCAACAAAAAATCGCATTTTTTGCTGCAATAAAATTTAACTCGAAAAATATCACTGCAATATCAGCGAGATAATTTTTGCATTCGGCATGAATGCATTTTGTCTTCTTGACAAAAGTGCTGCAATGGAAAAGTTCTTAGCACTCCATCGCAGATGCATGACAATCGGATGCGCAGCCGGACGGGTTGAACACGGATCGGCGAGATAGAACACGCCGAAGGAGGGGAAAATGAGCCATCACAGGATCACAGGCGTATTCAGCGCGGCCGCAACGCCGCTGACGGCTGACAATACGCCGGATCTCGCGCTTTTCATCGACCATTGCAGGCAACTGCTGGCCGAGGGATGTCACGGCGTGGCCCTGCTCGGCACGACGGGCGAGGCCAATTCCTTTTCCGGAGCGGAGCGCCGCGCCATATTGGAGGCGGCTGTGAAGGCGGGCATTCCAGCAGACAGGCTTTTGCCCGGCACCGGCGTCGTCGCCATTCCGGAAACCGTGGAACTGACCCGGCACGCGTTGTCGCTCGGTGTCACCAAAGTGGTGATGCTGCCGCCCTTTTATTACAAGGGCATCTCCGACGACGGCCTCTTCGCTGCCTACTCACAGGTTCTGGAAAAAGTCGCCGACACGCGTCTGCAGGTCATTCTCTATCATATCCCGCAGGTTTCGGGTGTTCCGCTCACCATTCCGCTGATCGGCCGGCTGATTGCGGCCTTTCCGGAAACGGTCGTCGGCATCAAGGAATCTGCCGGCGATTTCAATAACATGCAGGCCATTATCGCCGCCTATCCCAGCTTTTCGGTGCTGGCGGGCGCCGATCCGCTGCTGCTGCCGCTGATGAAGGCCGGCGGCGCCGGCTGCATCACCGCCACCTCCAATCTGGTGGCGGATTCGCTGCGCACCGTCTATGACCATGTCCGTGACGAGGCGCGCGCCGCCGATGTCGAGGCGGCGCAGGCGCGCATCAACGCCTATCGCACGCTTTCTAATTCCTACGTCCAGATCCCGACCATCAAGGCAATGGTGGGGCTGAAGACCGGCAATCCCGCCTGGAAGCGCACCCGCGCGCCGCTGATGCCGCTGAGCGAGGCGGATTACGCCGCACTCGCCGAAAGCTATGCCAAGCTGCCTTGGGGAGATCCGCGATGAATTTTACCGGCCTGCCTTCCGAAGCCGTGCCCGATTTGATGACCGGGGTCATCACCGCTCATCCCTCTGTCGCGGGCCGTGCCGATGCCTATCTGCCCTCGCCCTGCATCCAGAACCACGCGGCAAATCTCGCCTTTCTGCGCGACGGCACGCTGAGCTGCGTCTGGTTCGGCGGGACGATGGAGGGCATGGGCGATATTTCGATTTACATGTCGCGGCTGGCCCCGGGCTCCGAGCGCTGGTCGGAGCCTGAGAAGATGAGCGACGATCCGGAGAAATCCGAGCAGAACCCATTGATTTTCAATGCTCCGGACGGCAAGACTTGGCTGCTCTATACCTCGCAAACCTCGGGCAATCAGGACGGTTCCGTTGTCAAATGCCGCCTATCGGATGACGGCGGCAAAAGCTTCGGCCCGGTCAAGATCCTCTGCGACAGCCCCGGCACATTCGTTCGCCAGCAGATCGTCGTCAATGGCAAGGGCGACTGGCTGCTTCCGGTCTTTCGCTGCGTCGGCCTTAGCGGCCAGCGCTGGAGCGGCGATGCCGACACCGCAGCGGTGCTGATCTCGCGGGACGGCGGCGCGAGTTGGCAGATGCGCGATATTGCAGACAGCATTGGCGCCGTGCACATGAACATTCTGCCGCTCGACGGCGACGACATGATCGCCTTCTACCGCAATCGTTTCGCCGAGAGCATTCTTTCCAGCCGATCGTCCGATGGCGGCGAAACGTGGAGCGCGCCCGAGCCGACCGAACTGCCGAACAACAACTCCTCGATTCAGGCCACGGTCCTAAATGATGGAGCGATTGCAATGGTTTATAACCATTCGAATGCAAGCACATCGGATGCTCGGCGCCAGTCTCTCTATGACGAAATCGAGGGCGGCGAGACAGGAGAGGCCACTGTTGTCGCCGATATAGGCCGCAAAGCGGTCTGGGGCGTTCCGCGGGCGCCGCTCAGCCTTGCGATCTCCAGGGATGGCGGCAAGAGTTTTCCGCATCGCGTCGATCTCGATACCGGCGACGGTTTCTGCCTCAGCAACAATTCGAAGGATTCGCTGAACCGCGAATTCTCCTATCCCTCGGTCATCCAAGGCAGCGACGGCGCGCTGCATATCGCCTACACCTACTACCGGCGCGCCATCAAATATGTGCGTCTCGCTCCGCAATCGCTGCCCTGAACCACGTGGCAGCGGGAAGATTGTAAACCTGCATCCGATCGCGTGCGAAAGGATGCGGGGCCGCCGGCGTGAGACTGGCTCAGCGCCAGGAAATTGACAAGAGAGGTGCGCCCGCGAATGGCCGTCCGGCCCTTCGTGCTCAAAAAGGTATTTCCATCGCCTGACATACTTAACAAACTGATATTACTGTATATTATGACGCAGTAACGCCGCTTGAAAACGTTTGCCGACCATATGCCTAACGATAAAAATTTCCGCGTCTTGGAATGCCAGCTTGACATTGATCTTACAACTTTACAATAAAGAGGGCGACGACATTGTTGCCGCTAGATCTTGCAGGGAGGACTGGTTCATGGCCAGCTTGGATTCGCCGATCACGATCGTTCGGCCGCATCTGATCGAATTCGGCATCGGCACGGCGGGCAAGCTCGGCAAATGGGCTGCCGAAAAAGGCTATAGGCGCACGCTTGTCATCTCCGACGCTTTCAACGCCTCACGCATCGACGTGCTGGAACTCACGGGCCAAGTCGCCGTCTTCTCTGAAGTGACACCCGAGCCGGATACGGCCAATCTCGAAAAGGTGCTCGCGGCGGCGAACGGCGCCGATGCCGAGCTGATCGTCGGCTTCGGCGGCGGCAGCGCCATGGACCTGGCAAAACTTGCCGCCGTTCTTGCCGGCTCCGCGCAGACGCTGCATGATGTCGTCGGCCCGAACAAGGTGCATGGGCCGCGAAAGGTAGCGCTCGCCCAGGTGCCGACGACTTCGGGCACCGGCAGCGAGGCCGGCATCCGCGCGCTGGTCACCGATCCCAGGACGATGGCGAAGCTTGCCGTCGAAAGCCTGCACATGCTGGCCGACATCGCCGTCATCGATCCCGCCTTGACCTTTACCGTGCCGGCGCGCACCACGGCTGCCACCGGCGTCGATGCCATGGCTCACTGCGTCGAGGCCTTCACCAACCGCAAGGCCCACCCGATGGTCGATATCTATGCGATCGAGGGAACGCGACTGGTCGGCAAATATCTCGCCCGCGCCGTCAAGGATGGCAACGACGCCGAAGCGCGCGCCGGCTTGTCGCTCGCCTCGCTTTACGGCGGCTTCTGTCTCGGCCCGGTCAACACCGCCGGCGGCCATGCGCTCGCCTATCCACTCGGCACGCGTTGGCATGTGGCGCATGGCGCGGCGAATGCGCTGATCTTCCCGCATGTGCTTGCCTTCAACACGCCGTCTGCGCCTGAGAAGACGAAAGCGGTGATGGAGGCGCTTGGGTGCCAGACCTCTGACAACATCGCATCCGTCTTCGATGCGGCCTACGCTTTCTGCGCCGAGCTCGGCATCGAGATGAAACTTTCCGCCCTCGGCGTTCCGGAAAGCGACCTCGACGCCATGGCCGACGATGCCTTTGCCATCCGCCGCCTGCTCGACAACAATCCGCGCGATCTCACGCGCGCCGACATTCGCTCGATTTACACAGCCGCGTTCTAGAAGGGGTTTTGACGATGGACAGGAATGCGAAAGTCGCAGTGACGCTCGGCGATCCCGCCGGCGTCGGTCCCGAGGTGATCGTCAAGGCCTTGGCGGCCCTTCCGAGCCAAGAGCGCCGCGATTTCGTCATCGTCGGCAATGTCGAAGCGCTGGAGCGCGCCAACCGCGTCAGCGGCACCGGGCTGACATTCCGGCCTGCAGATGCCGGCGGCAATGACAGGATTGCCGTCGATGAAGTTGCGCTCGGCGCGGCCCTGCCGGAGATCGGCAAGGTGAGCCCCGTCGCCGGCGACGCCTCGGTGCGCTATATCACCCGCGCCGTCGATCTCGCCATGTCAGGTCAGGCCGATGTCATCGTCACCGCCCCGATCAACAAGGAGGCGATGAATCTGGCCGGCCACCACCATGACGGCCACACCGGGCTTCTCGCCCATCTCACCGGTTCGAAGAGCTCCTTCATGCTGCTTGCCTCCGAACGGCTGAACACCATCCATGTGTCGACCCATATCTCGCTGAAAGGCGCAATTGAACGCGCCAAGACCGAACGGGTTCTCGCCACCATCGAAGCCGGCCACGGGCATTTCCTTCGTCTCGGCAGGAAGGCGCGCATCGCCGTTGCCGGCCTTAATCCGCATTGCGGCGAAAACGGCCTCTTCGGCACCGAAGACATGGAATTCCTGGCACCCGCCGTCGAGCAGGCGCAGGCTAAAGGCATTGACGTCGTCGGCCCGATCTCCGCCGATACGGTGTTCGCCCGCGCCTATAACGGCGCCTTCGATCTCGTCATTGCCCAATATCACGATCAGGGCCACATCCCGATCAAGCTCGTGGCCTTCGAGACGGCGGTCAACGTCTCGCTCGGCCTGCCAATCGATCGCGTCTCGGTCGATCACGGCACCGCCTTCGACATCGCCGGCACGGGAAAAGCCAACCACGTCAACATGCTCTCGGCCATCGCCTATGCCCGACTAATGGCGCGCGCTCCGCGGCAGACGGTGTGATCCCAACATTGTAAAGGGTGACGGCGCGGAAGGGCGCGATTGCGACCGACACCCCATCACATGCCGAACAGACGGCGATCCCAGAAAACGGGTTGGTGGAGGCTGACCGTGATCGATCGGAATTCCGGGTGGGCCGGATTGATCAGCACGTTCCGGTCGACGCGGGCGACGACGCTTGGCACCAGCAGGATGGCGCTGCGCTTCTCCTGGCACCACTTTTCGCCGAAAGCCTTGCTGACAGAAGCCGGCATACTGTCCCAGCCAGGCAGCGCCGGCTCTGACAAGACCTCGTAGCTGAGCCCGCGCGGCATGGTGATCGTGACATAGTGCTGGTTGGGCGGCAGCCTACCGCTGCCATGGACGAGCTTTTCGAGCAGCGCCGTCGAATAGTGCTCGCTCGTATAGATGATCGGGCTGCCCGAGGTGTTCCACCGTCCCGGCGCGATAGTCGAGCCGGTGGCATCGAAGATAGGGTAGGTTCCGTTGGGATCGCCGATGCGGACGGATGTCAGCGTTCGGTCAAGAAGCTGTGCGCTCACGCAGCGCTGCCGTATTTCAGGCTTCCAAGGATATCGAGCACGAGCTCGCCGCCGATCTCGCTCTGGATGACGACATCGATCGGCCGCCTGTCCTCCAGCATCGCATGCGGGCGAAACAGGAAATCCCGCGCCTCCGCCTCGGTCTGCCAGACATCGAGCGCCAGCCCCCAGACCCGCGCGAGACGGGCGAGCCTTATGCCCTCGTCGGAGGAGAGCCGATGCTTGGACTTGCGCCGCTCATAAGTGGCCTTGGGAACGAGCTTGTATTTGAACTGGGTGTCATCAGGCGCCAGAAGCAGCGCCATGCGGTCTAGCGCCTTGACCGGCAATCCCGCCTCGATGCTGGAGAGCAGGCCGAAGGCCGAGCGCGACGCCGGCTCCCTGGAGGGTAGCCCGAGAACATCGGCAACGGCAGCAAATCCCATCATGACAATGGCTCCTTTTCACTTGAGGTTATATTTAGTCTCAAGTGGCCCAATGATCAAGACCGTGATTTGCCGAGTTGCCGATGGAGACGGATTGCCGCGCGTGCGGGAGATCGCTATCTTCCCGGAAGGCACACGAAAGACGAAGGAGGCTGCCTATGTCACCGCGGGACGCCTGATCCAGCACTATGGAGACTTCTGCCTTTTCAAGGGCATCGATTTCACACGCATCGCATCCGTACGGCCGCATGGTAACACCACGCTCTTCTGCAGCGCCGGCATGCAGCAATATAAACCCCTCTTCTCCGATCCTTCCTACATTGGAACTGTCGCAAACAGCCAGGCCTGCCTGCGCATGGGCGACCTCGACGAGATCGGCGATGGAACGCATCTTCTGCACTTCACCATGCTCGGCCTTTTTCTCCTTCAGGGAAATGACCGTCGGCAACGCCATCGATTTCTGGCTCGAATTTCTGGGAACGCTGGGGCTCGTGCCGGATCATGTCACGATCCATCCCGATCGCCTGATGGAATGGACGCCGCTCTATCGCGGAGGTGTGGCCATAGTTGCAGATCCGGAATGCACCTGGAGCGATGGCAGCATCAGCGGATACTGCACCGAGTTCTACAAGCATGGCGTCGAGACCGGACATCGTCAATCCGCTCGGAACCTGCATCGACGTCGGCTTTGGCGCCGAACGTCTCAACTTGATCGTCAACGGGACGCAGCAAGACGATGCACGATCGTGCAACGCGGCTACCGGCCGGGCAACAAGGAGCAGGGATACGTCCTGCGAAAGCTGCTCCGCCGCATCCACAAGATCGGCGGCACGCTCACCGAAGAGGTCGAACGCCAGAAGCGGCTACGCGCAAAATATCTGCGCCTGCGTGACCGTCACGCCGAGATGAGTCCCGACTGGTGGTTCGACACCCACGGCATCGACTTTTCCGAACTCGGCGAGACGCTTGACGAATAGCTTGAACAAGGCCGTCCGGGCACGGGAGGCCTTCCCTCACGCGAAAGCGTCCATTTTCCGGCGACGTTCGTCGCCGCCATTATCCCATGTCCCGCACCATCAATCGTTGCGGCAAACCCGGCCAGGAAAAGTATGCCGTCCGCTCACTCTTTTTCTTAGAGAGCGACTTTTTGGAAATTCCTTTCTCCTCATTTCCATTAGTCTACTTAATTTATAGAAATTATTTAATCGGAGAGAGTGGTCATGAGCATTGAAAAGTCCGGAAGCCGATTCGGAAGACGAGACCTGTTGAAACTGTCCGCGGCGGCCGGGGTCGCCGTCGCCGGCGCTTCGCTGGTCGGGCAGAAGGCGGTTTTGGCAGCAGACGAAGAGCTGTCGCTGAAAGGCAAGCGCATCGCCATCAGCGCGACCGGCACCGATCATTTCTTCGACCTGCAGGCCTATAATGCCCAGATCGAAGAGGTAAAACGCCTCGGCGGCGAGCCGATCGCCGTCGATGCCGGGCGCAATGACGGCAAGCTGGTGTCGCAGTTGCAGACGCTGATCGCCCAGAAGCCGGATGCGATCGTTCAAATCCTCGGCACGCTCAGCGTTATCGACCCCTGGCTGAAGAAGGCGCGTGACGCCGGTATCCCGGTTCTGACCGTCGACGTCGGCTCGACCAACTCGATCAACAATACCACCTCCGACAACTGGGGCATCGGCAAGGACCTGGCGCTGCAGCTCGTCTCCGATATCGGCGGCGAAGGCAATATCGTCGTCTTCAACGGTTTCTACGGCGTCACTCCCTGCGCGATCCGCTATGACCAGCTGGTCAATGTCGTCAAATATTTCCCGAAGGTGAAAATCCTCCAGCCGGAACTGCGCGACGTCATCCCGAACACCGTGCAGGACGCCTTCACCCAGATCACCGCAATCCTTAACAAATATCCGGAAAAAGGTTCGATCAAGGCGATTTGGTCGGCCTGGGATATTCCGCAGCTTGGCGCAACCCAGGCTTTGGCGGCGGCCGGGCGGACCGAGATTCGTACCTACGGCGTCGATGGCAGCCCCGAGGTTCTGCAGCTTGTCGCCGATCCGAATTCGCCGGCCGGCGCCGATGTCGCCCAGCAGCCGGCGGAAATCGGCCGCACCGCCATCCGCAACATCGCCAAGCTGCTCGCCGGCCAGACCCTGCCGCGCGAGACCTATGTTCCGGCGCTCATCGCCAACAAGGCCAATGTCGGCGAAGTCACCAAGAAACTCGGCATCGGCTGAGCTTGTCTGATGGGCGATCCAGCCTCGCTGGATCGCCCCGGCAGGATGACCGGAGAAATCGTATGACGGCCATTTCCTTGAAGCAGCCGGTGACGGCGAGCGACGACATCATCCGCTTCGAAGGCATCGTCAAACGATTCGGGGGCGCGCAGGCGCTGGCCGGTGCGTCGCTGATCGTCAGGCGCGGCACCATTCACGGTCTCGTCGGCCAGAACGGCGCCGGCAAATCGACGCTGATCAAGCTGCTGGCCGGCCTTCACCAGCCCGATGACGGCCGGATCGAAATCGAAGGACAGATATTCGACAGGCTGACGCCGCATCTTGCCGAAGAACTCGGCATCCACTTCATTCACCAGGACCGGCTGCTGGTGCCGACATTCACCGTCGGCGAAACCCTCTTCCTCGGCCGGGAACCGCGGATATCAGGCACGCCCTTCCTCGACCGGCGTCTGATGCAACGACGCGCATCCGATATTCTCAACGAATATTTCGGTCTCCGTCTGCCGAACGGCACCCTGATCGGCGAATTGTCGACCGCCGAAAAGCAGATCGTGCAAATCACCCGCGCTCTCCTCAATCAGCCGAAGGTGCTGATCTTCGACGAGCCGACGGCCGCCTTGGTGGCCCGCGAGGCCGATATCCTCTTCCGGCTGATCCGCCGGCTGCGCGACGAAGGCGTCACCATCATCTATATCTCGCACTATCTGAACGAAATCGAAGAACTCTGCGACCAGGTCACCGTGCTGCGCAACGGGCTTGATGTCGCCTCCTTGCCGATCAGGGACACGTCGGCCGCAGCGATTGCCCGGCTTATGGTCGAGCGCGACATCGAGGAGATGTTTCCGAAGCCTGAGGTGACGCCGGGTGAGGAGATCCTCAAGGTCGAGCAGCTGTCGGCGCGGGGAAAATACAGCGACATAAGCTTCACGCTTCGCCGCGGCGAGGTGCTCGGCCTCACCGGCCTGCTCGGCTCCGGCGCAAAGGAGCTGGTTCGCACCCTCTTCGGGCTGGAGACACCCGTTTCCGGCCGCATCGAAATCAACGGCAAGCCTGCCCGTTTCGCCAATCCAACGCAGGCAGCCGGTCGCGAAATCGCGCTGGTACCGGAAGATCGCCGCCGCCACGGCGTCGCGCTCGACCTCAGCGTCGCGGAAAATATCAGCCTCTCCAGCCTTGCCCGCTTCACGCGTTTCGGCTTTCTCGATCGCAGACGCGAGCAAAGCGAGGTCGAGGCGCTGATTGGGCGGCTCCAGGTGAAAACCAATGGCCGCGATGCTTTGCTGCGAACGCTCTCGGGCGGCAACCAGCAGAAGATCGCCATCGCCAAATGGCTGAGCCGCCGCTCCGAGGTCTATCTCCTCGACGAGCCGACTGTTGGAGTCGATATCGGCTCCAAGGTCGAGATCTACAGGCTGATTGGCGAACTCGCGGCGCGCGGCGCCGGCGTTATCGTGCTGTCTTCGGATCTGCCGGAACTCGTCGGCATCACCGATCGCATCCTCGTGCTCTTCCGCGGCCGCGTGGCGCGCGAATTCATCTCGTCGGAAACCAGCGCGGATGCCGTGTTGGCGCAATCGACCGGATCATCTAAGGGACAGCGCCATGTCGGCTGAAATTGAATTCGCGCCTTCCGGTTTTGCCGCTGCTGAGCCGCCGGCCCGGCCGGCCGGCAATCTTGCGGCTGCGACTTTGCGCTTCGGATCGCTCATCGCTTTTGCCGCCATCCTGGCGATCTTCTCGTTGACCGCGCCCTATTTCCTCAGCATCGGCAATATCGGCAACGTGCTTGGCCAGTCGGCCATCTCGGGCGTGCTTGCCATCGGACTGACGGTCGTGCTGATCGCCGGCGGCTCCAATGTCGTCACCGGCGGCATCGACCTGTCGCTGGCGGCCAATATGGGCCTCAGCGCCGCCGTTTATGCCAGCCTGACGCAACTTGGCTATGGCGATGCGACAGCGATCGCGGCATCGCTCCTTACCGGCGCGCTGATCGGCTCGGTCAATGCCATTGCCGTCGTCTATGCTGGCATTGTGCCGCTCCTCGCAACGCTTGCCGTCATGAATATCGTCGCCGGCCTGGAACTGGTGCTGACCGGCAATACCGTCCTGCCGGCCTCGACGCCCTTCCTATCGGCGCTTTCGGCTTCGGATCCTTTCGGCATACCGGTTCTTGCCTATGTGCTCCTCGGCTTCACGGCCATTGCGGCGGCGATCGTGCAATATACGCCGCTTGGCCTGCATCTTTATGCCGTCGGTGAATTTCCTGATGCGGCGCGTGCCGCCGGCCTGCCGCTTCGCCGCCTGCTCGCCGGCGCCTTCGTCGCCAGCGGCCTTTGCGGCGGCATCGCCGGCATCCTGTCCGCTGCCTATCTGAGCGGCAGCACGACCGGTGCCGGCGAGATGCTGCTGCCTGTCGTCGTGACGGCCCTGCTCGGCGCGGTTTTTTCGCGCCGACTGGTTCCGACGGTCACAGGAACGCTGCTTTCGGCGTTGCTTGTCGGCTTCCTCACCAACGGCTTCCAGCTGCTGAACATATCGAGCACGCTCGTCAGCGGCGTCCAGGGCGTACTCATTCTCATCGTCGTTTCCGCGACCACGCTGCTGCGCCGGCAGGAGACCTGACCATGTCGCTCCAGACCCCTACCCCCGCCACAACGACAGGCCTGCGGCGCCTTATCACCGGCGGCCTGTTGCGCTATGGGCTGATCCTCGCGCTGATTGCGGTCTTTGCCGCCTTTTCCGCGGCAACGCCGACATTCCTGACGCTTGCGAACCTGCAAAGCATCCTGGTCAATAACTTTACGCTGCTTGTCATCGTCTCGATTGCCATGACCTTCGCGGTCGCGTCGGGCGGCATCGATCTTTCGGTGGGCACGGCGATGGATTTTGCGAGCTTCGCCTTCGTCTCACTCGTGCTTGCCGGACAGCCGGTGGCGATCGCCGCGATCGCGGGGCTGGCGGCCGGAGCGTTCGTCGGCGCCTTCAACGCATTTCTGATCTCCGGGATCGGCGTGTCGCCGTTCCTGGCAACGCTCGGCACATTGTTCATCGGCCGCAGCGTCCAGCAATTGCTGACCAATGGCGGCAATCCGGTCTATCTGCCGCCGAACGGCGTGCCGGAAGCCTTCCGCTTCCTCGGCCACGGTGCGATCGGCGGCTTTCCCACGCCGCTTGCCATTGCCATTGTCGTCATCGCGGCCGTCGCGGTCGTTTTTGCCCGTACACGGTTTGGCCGCGTCATTCTGTCGATCGGCATCCAGCCGGGCGTCGTGCGTTATTCCGGCATCGCAGCACCGGCCCATGTCGCGGTGACCTTCATCCTGGTCGGGCTGATCGCGGCGATCGCCGGCCTGATCCTGACCGCGACCGTCACCACCTACATCCCCTCCTCGGGCAATGCCTTCCTGCTGAACGCCATCGGCGCGACATTCATCGGCACGACGCTCAGCCCGCTCGGACGGCCGAATGTCGCCGGCACCGTTCTCGGTGCGCTGCTGCTCGGGATCGTCGCCAACGGGCTGCTGCTGACCGATCTGAATTTTTACTGGCAGCAGGTCGGCACGGGAACGCTGATCTTCGCGGTGCTGGCTCTCAGCTTCATCAACAGGAAAGCCGCCGGCAGCGTATAAGAGAAAGCCATACGGGACAGGTGTCAGCCCGCCGAGGCGTCCGAAATCATCCGCGAGACGGCATTCTTCCAGCCGATGATCTTGGCCTGCCGTTCGCCCTCTTCCATCGCGGGGCTGAAGCGGCGGTCGCAGGCCCAGGCCTGCGCAAAATCCCGTCTGCCGGGCCAGATGCCGGCTTTCGAGCCGGCAAGCCAGGCGGCACCCAGCGCTGTCGTCTCGCGGATCGCCGAGCGGTCGACGGGATTTCCGGTCATGTCAGCCAGGCACTGCATCGTCCAATCCGAAGCCGCCATGCCGCCATCGACGCGCAGCACGGTTTCCAGCTGGTTGACGCCCCAGTCCTTCTTCATCGCCACCAGCAGGTCGAGTGTCTGGTAGGCGACAGATTCGAGCACGGCGCGGGCAAATTCCGCCGGTCCGCTATTTCGCGTCAGACCGAAGATCGCGCCGCGCGCTCCCGGATCCCAGTAGGGCGCGCCGAGGCCGGTAAAGGCGGGGACGATATAGACCTGCTGCCCCGGATCGGCTTTGGCCGCAAGCACGCCCGCCTCCGACGCCTGGCCGATGATGCCGAGCCCGTCGCGCAGCCATTGCACGGCGGCGCCGGCGATGAAGATCGAGCCTTCGAGTGCATAGGTCGTCTCGCCGTCGAGCCGGTAGGCAATCGTCGTCAGCATCCGGTTGGATGAGGAAACACGATCCCTGCCGGTGTTCAGCAGGGCAAAGCAGCCGGTGCCATAGGTGGATTTCATCATGCCGGGCTCGAAGCAGGCATTGCCCACGGCCGCCGCCTGCTGGTCGCCGGCGACGCCGAGGATCGGAAGCTCCGCGCCGAACAGCGCCTTGTCGACACGGCCGAAATTATCGGCGCATTCCCGGACTTCGGGAAGCATCACGGCCGGGATGCCGAGAATGCCAAGCAGCTCCTCGTCCCAAACGCCGTCGTCGATATTGTAAAGGAGGGTTCGCGACGCGTTGGTCGCATCGGTGGCGTGCACACGACCATCAGTCAGATTGTAGATCAGCCAGCTGTCGATCGTGCCGAAGCAGACCTCGCCCGCCTCCGCCTTCTCCCGCAGGCCGTCGACATTGTCGAGCAGCCAGCGCAGTTTGGTTCCGGAGAAATAGGGGTCGAGCAGCAGGCCGGTCTTGGCGCTGAACAGCTTCTCATATCCGTCGGCCTTCAGGCTCTCGCACATTTCGGCCGTGCGCCTGTCCTGCCAGACGATCGCCCGGTGAAGCGGCGCGCCCGACCGTCGGTCCCAGACGACCGCCGTCTCGCGCTGGTTGGTGATGCCGATCGCGGCAATGGCAGCGGCATTCGTGCCGGCATCGGCAATCGCCTTGCGCACCGTATCGACGACGGACTGCCAGATCTCAGTGGCGTCATGCTCCACCCAACCGGGCTGCGGGTAATATTGGGTGATCTCCGCCTGGGCCGAGGCGGCCATTTTCATGCCGCCATCGAAGATGATCGCGCGCGACGACGTCGTGCCCTGGTCAATTGAAAGAATATAGCCGCTCATATCCGTCTCCGGCTCGCACGAAACCGCTCCGCCCGGCAAGGAGGGCGGATGCGGAGATTTCATGAGAGAAAGATTGTGGGTGCCACCGGCCGTGGCCGGTGGCAGGAAGTGACGGCCGGAAGCCTCGTTGCCTCCGGCCGAGGTCCGCCTTACTTCGACTGCCAGCTCTTGACGAGTTCGTCGTAGTTGACGGTGACCGGCTTTTCCTTCTCGTTCTCGATCTTCAGCTGCGGCGCAAGGTTGCCCTTCTTCACCGCATCCGCGTTCCAATAAGCGAGATCATGCTCTTCGGCCAGTTTCGGGCCGATATCGCCCTGGACGCCCGATTTCTCGATACGGCCCATGACCTTCTCCTGCTCGCCGCAAAGAGAATCCATGGCTTCCTGCGGTGTCTTCGCACCGGAAGACGCATCGCCGATTGCCTGCCACCAAAGCTGAGCCAGCTTCGGATAATCGGGAACGTTGGTGCCGGTTGGCGACCACTGAACACGCGCAGGCGAACGATAGAACTCGATCAGACCGCCGAGCTTCGGAGCACGCTCCGTAAAGCTCTTATCGCGAATGGTGGATTCGCGAATGAAGGTGAGACCGAGCTGGCTCTTCTTCACGTCAATCGTCTTCGAGGTCACGAACTGTGCATAGAGCCAGGCGGCCTTCGCACGGTCCGTCGGGGTCGATTTCATCAGCGTCCACGAGCCGACGTCCTGATAGCCGAGCTTCATGCCGTCTTTCCAGTAAACGCCATGCGGGCTCGGTGCCATGCGCCATTTCGGCGTACCGTCTTCGTTCATGACAGGCAGGCCAGGCTTGACCATGTCTGCAGTAAAGGCCGTGTACCAGAAGATCTGCTGCGCGACGTTACCCTGTGCCGGCACCGGACCGGATTCCGAGAAGGTCATGCCCTGAGCTTCCGGCGGTGCATAGCCCTTCAACCAATCGAGATATTTCTGGATCGAGTAGACGGAAGCCGGGCCGTTGGTGTCACCGCCGCGAGCGACGCACGAGCCGACGGGACGCGACTTCTCGTCGACCTTGATACCCCATTCGTCGACCGGAAGACCGTTCGGCAGGCCCTTGTCGCCGTTGCCGGCCATCGAAAGCCAGGCGTCGGTGAAGCGCCAGCCGAGCGACGGGTCCTTCTTGCCGTAGTCCATGTGGCCGAAGACCTTCTTGCCGTTCTCGTCACGGCCGGTAAAGAATTCGGCAATGTCCTCATAGGCCGACCAGTTGACCGGAACGCCGAGGTCGTAGCCGTACTTCGCCTTGAAGTCGGCCTTGTTCTTCTCGTCGTTGAACCAGTCGTAGCGGAACCAATAGAGGTTGGCGAACTGCTGGTCGGGAAGCTGGTAGAGCTTCTTGTCCGGTGCCGTCGTGAACTTGGTGCCGATGAAGTCGTCGATATCGAGGCCGGGGTTGGTAACGTCCTTGCCTTCGCCGGCCATCCAGTCGGTCAGGTTGCGCACCTGCTGATAGCGCCAATGCGTACCGATCAAGTCGGAGTCGTTGACCCAGCCGTCATAAAGATTCTGACCGGTCTGCATCTGAGTCTGGATCTTCTCGACAACGTCACCCTCTTGAATGACGTCGTGAGTGACCTTGATCCCGGTGATCGCAGTAAAGGCCGGAGCCAGAACCTGGGACTCATACTGGTGGGTGGTCAACGTTTCCGAAACGACCTTGATCTCCATGCCGGCGAAGGGCTTCGCAGCATCGACGAACCACTGCATTTCCTTTTCCTGGTCGGCGCGAGAGAGCGTCGACATGTCGCCGACCTCTTTATCCAGGAAAGTCTTTGCCTCGTCCATGCCGGCATAGGCCGACCCGGTCATGGCCAGCAGTACCGCTGCTGTCGTCGTCAATAAATGCCTTCGCATAATATCCTCCCAGGGTTTGCGATTGCAGTCTTCACGTCTCAGGCGACCAGAAAAATCCCCGGCCGTCTGCATCAGTTTGCCTCACACGTAACGGAATACGCCGATGGCGTAGACCACGGAGAGAGCGAGAGCCCACCAGAGGCTTGATCCCGCGAGACCAAGCCAGGCAAGATGGATAAAGGCGCTGCCGAGCAGCGAAAGGAAAAGTCGGTCACCGCGCGTCGTCTCGAAGCGCAGGATTCCGATCCGCGGATTGCCGCCCGGCACGGCATACTCCCAGACACCCATGCCGATCAGCAGCAATACGATGACGATGAAGAAAGCGGCCGTCGGCCAGGTCCATGCCATCCATGAAAAATCGGGAAGCGAAAAGCTCATCAAACCCTCCCCAGGGCGAAGCCCTTGGCGATGTAATTGCGCACAAACCAGATCACCAGCGCCCCTGGGATCAAGGTCAGAACACCCGCGGCGGCGAGCAGGCCCCAATCCATGCCGGATGCAGAGACGGTGCGGGTCATGGTGGCGGCGATCGGCTTCGCGTCGGTCGTCGTCAGCGTGCGTGCAATCAGCAACTCGACCCAAGAGAACATGAAGCAGAAGAAGCAGGCGACACCGATGCCGCTCGCAATCAGCGGCGTGAAGATTTTCAGGAAGAACCGCGGGAACGAATAGCCATCGATATAGGCCGTCTCGTCGATTTCCTTCGGCACGCCGGACATGAAGCCTTCAAGGATCCAGACCGCCAGCGGGACGTTGAAGAGGCAATGCGCCAATGCCACGGCGATATGCGTATCGATCAGTCCAAAGGCCGAGTAAAGCTGGAAGAACGGCAGGGCAAAGACTGCCGGCGGCGCCATCCGGTTGGTCAGCAACCAGAAGAACAGGTGCTTGTCGCCGAGGAACCGATATCGGGAGAAGGCATAGGCCGCCGGCAGCGCGGCTGCCACCGAAATCACCATGTTCATGACGACATAGCTGATCGAATTGATATAGCCGGAATACCACGCCTTTTCCGTGAAGATCGTCACGTAATTGGCGATCGTCGGGTTATGAGGATAAAGCGTCAGAGAATTGACGATTTCCGCATTGGTCTTGAAGCTCATGTTGACGAGCCAATAGATCGGCAGCAGCAGCACGATGATATAGATGGTCGGAACCAGCCACCACCAGCGCGATTCTTCGCCGCGCCGGCGCATCAGACGGCTGACCTCATCGGCGGAGAGACCGCTCGCGACACTGGTAACGCCCGGGACGTTTCGGCTCGCTGTCGTTTCGTTGGAGGCGCTCATTTCAATTCTCCGCGTCGTGGCTGGTCATGACGGTGTAGAACACCCACGAAAGCAGCAGGATGATCAGGAAATAGATCAGCGACATGGCAGCGGCCGGACCGAGGTCAAACTGTCCCAGGGCGGTCTTGACCAGATCGATCGACAGGAAAGTGGTCGAGTTGCCCGGACCGCCGCCCGTGACGACAAAAGGCTCGGTGTAGATCATGAAACTATCCATGAAACGCAGCAGCACGGCGATCAGAAGAACGCGCTTCATCTTCGGCAGCTGGATATAGCGGAACACCGCCCAACGGGACGCACCGTCGATTTTGGCTGCCTGATAGAAAGCATCCGGAATGGAAACGAGGCCGGCATAGCAGAGCAAGACGACGAGGCTCGTCCAATGCCAGACATCCATGATGATGATCGTCACCCAGGCGTCGAGCGGATCCTGCACATAGTTGTAATCGATGCCGAGGGCGTTGACGTAATAGCCGAACAAACCAATGTCGTTGCGGCCGAACACCTGCCAGATCGTGCCGACCACATTCCACGGGATCAACAGCGGCAGTGCCATCAGAACCAGGCATACCGGCACGCCGATACCTGATTTCGGCATGTTTAGAGCAATGAAGATGCCAAGCGGAATCTCCAGGGCGAGGATGATCAACGAAAAAATCAGGTTTCGCTGCAGGGCGGCCCAGAAACGGTCGGAATGCAGGATTTCGACAAACCAGTCTGTTCCGTTCCAGAAGAACTGGTTGTTTCCGAAAGTGTCCTGAACGGAATAGTTCACAACCGTCATCAAGGGAATGACAGCCGAGAAAGCCACCAGCACGAGGACTGGCAGAACCAGAAACCAGGCTTTGTTGTTCCAGGTTTTTTCCATGATCAAGCCTCCCGTCCGGCGCGCCAAGAGTCGGCATAGATACTGATGCCCGATGGCTCGAAGGTCACTCGGGGATCAGCCGGAATTTCCTCGTCCTCAGGAACGACGATCGCGATCGGCTGGCCGGCAAACTGTGCGCGGACGATCTTCTGCCGGCCGATATCTTCCACCTTGCTGACCGTCACAGGCATACCCTCGCGGCCGACCCGGATAAATTCGGGCCGGATTCCAAGCTCTACCTTGGCCGCTGTCGACGTCTTTGGCGCATAGTCGAGCGTCAGCGCGTGCTCGCCGACCCGAACCGTACTGCCCTCCACCTTGGCCGGCATGAAATTCATGCCCGGCGAACCGATGAAGTAGCCGACGAAGGTATGGCTCGGACGCTCGAAGAGTTCGGCCGGAGTGCCGATCTGCACGATCTCGCCGTCATACATCACCACGACTTTGTCGGCGAAGGTCAGCGCTTCCGTCTGGTCATGCGTGACATAGACCATGGTAAAACCGAACTGCTTATGCAGGCGCTTCAGCTGCGATCGCAGCACCCATTTCATATGCGGATCGATAACAGTGAGCGGCTCGTCAAAGAGAATGGCGTTCACATCCGAGCGAACGAGGCCGCGGCCGAGTGAAATCTTCTGCTTTTGGTCCGCCGTCAAGCCTCGCGCGCGCCGCTTGGCCCAGCCGGCAAGATCGATCATTTCGAGGATTTCGCGGACGCGCCGGTCGACATCCGCCTCGGCCACGCCGCGGTTTCGCAGGGGAAAGGCGAGGTTGTCGTAAACCGTCATCGTGTCGTAGATGACCGGAAACTGGAAGACCTGCGCGATATTTCGCTGTTGCGTCGGCAGGTTCGTAACGTCCTGCCCGTCGAAGAGAATCCGCCCTTCGGACGGCTGAATGAGGCCGGAAATGATATTGAGCAGCGAGGTTTTTCCGCAGCCCGAAGGTCCGAGCAGCGCATAGGCGCCGCCGTCGTTCCACTCGTGATGCACTTCCTTGAGAGCGTAGTCCTTCTCGCTCTTCGGGTTCGGCCCATAGGCATGGCGAATATGATCGAGGGTGATACGTGCCATGATTTTCTCCTAGCCCCCTTGCCTGGCGGTGGTGATCGCCCGGCCGTCCGCGCCGAAAGCCATCAGGTGGCGTGTATCGATGAAAACGGAGATGTCCGTGTCCGGCTCGATATTGTGGATGCCGTGCGCAAGCATCACCCAGCGGGTGTCGGCAAATTGCAGGTGGACAAAACTTTCCGACCCGGTGATCTCCGAAACCTGTGTTCGCGCCGTCATTCGCGCCGAAGCAGCCGTCTGAGCTGTTGGTGCAAGATGATGCGGGTGAAACGCTATGGTTGCCGGCCCGTCCGGCACATTCTGAAGATGCGGCGGCACCGCAAAAATCAGAGCGCCGTCGCGCAGGAAATTGCCTTCCGATTTGACCAGATCAATGAAATTCAGCGGCGGATCGGCAAAGGTTTTCGCCGTCGTCAGATCGAGCGGATGGCGATAGACCTCGACCGTCGGGCCGAACTGCGTGATCCGGCCCTCGCTAAGCGTTGCCGTATTGCCGCCGAGCAGCAGGGCTTCGGAGGGTTCCGTCGTGGCATAGACGAAGATCGCGCCGGACAGCGCGAAGATCCGCGGCAATTCCTGCCGCAGTTCCTCACGCAGCTTGTAGTCGAGGTTGGCAAGCGGCTCGTCCATCAAAACAAGGCTCGCATTCTTCACGAGTGCACGGGCAAGCGCGGTGCGCTGCTGCTGGCCACCGGAGAGGTTGAGCGGCGTGCGATCGAGATAGGGACCGAGTTTCAGAAGTTCGGCAGCCTTGCGCACCTCCAGATCAATGACCTTGGCGTCCTTGCCGGCAATCCGCAGGGGCGAGGCAATATTCTCGTAGACCGTCAATGCCGGATAGTTGATGAACTGCTGGTAGACCATAGCGATGTTGCGCTTCTGGACAGGCATACCTGTCACGTCAGCACCATCAAAATGGATCGTACCGGTTGTCGGTCGATCAAGACCGGCCATCAGACGCATCAACGAGGTCTTGCCCGACAAGGTCGGCCCAAGCAGAACGTTCAGCGTTCCTCTTTCAAAAACAAGATCGGTCGGGTGGATATGATAGTCTCCTCCCACCATCTTTGCGGCCTTCCGCAGTTCCAGCATTCCTGTTCCCGTGCCTCCACGCAGCGGGGACCACACGCCGCCTATCCGACCATCGCCGGTATGGCAGCCATGTACTCCTCCAGTGACTGAGCCTGCTCCTTCGAAAGGCGCAGACCATCCTTTGTCCTTCTCCACAGCACGTCTTCGGCGTGCCGGGCCCATTCATGTTCGACGAGATAGGTGACCTCGGCCTCGTAGAGATCGCCGCCGAAGAGCCGTCCGAGATCGTCGAGGCTACGGGCTTCCCCGAGCAGTGCCTTTGTCCTCGTGCCGTAGCGGCGCACCAGCCGGCGGGCATGCCGATCGGCGAGGAACGGATAGCGCCGTTTCAGATCGGCGACCTCGGCATCGTATCCTCGGACCGGGAAGTCACCGCCGGGCAGATGGCTTTTGGCCGTCCACGGGGCGCCCTTGACGCCGATCGCAGCGCCGATCTTCTCCAGCGCATGTTCGGAAAGCCGGCGATAGGTGGTGAGCTTGCCGCCGAACACGTTGAGCAGCGGCGCGGCATTTCCTTCGCCCTCCAGCTTCAGCACGTAGTCGCGCGTAGCCTCCTGCGCCTTCGAGGCGCCGTCGTCATAAAGCGGCCGGACCGCCGAATAGGTCCAGACGATATCCTCCGGCCTGACCGGCTCCTTGAAATATTCCGAGGCGGCATTGCAGAGATAGACGGTCTCCTCCTCGGAGATCCTGACATCCCTGGGATCAGCGGTGTAATCGCGATCGGTGGTGCCGATCAGGGTAAACTCGCCCTCATAGGGAATGGCGAAGATGATGCGATTGTCGGGATTCTGGAAGAAATAGGCGCGAGGGTCGTCGAACTTCTTCTTCACGACGATATGGCTGCCCTGGACGAGGCGGACATGGTGAGCTTCGTTCTGACCAAAGGCGGAGCGGATGACATGATCGACCCAGGGGCCGGCGGCATTGACCAGCATGCGGGCCTGGTGGCTGTCATTGCGGCCGGTCACCGTATCGGTGGTCTCGATGTGCCAGAGGCCGTTCTCGCGCCTTGCCGACATCACCTTGGTGCGCGGCATGATGGTCGCCCCTTTGTCGGCGGCATCGCGGGCGTTCAGCACCACCATGCGGGCATCATCGACCCAGCCGTCGGAATATTCGAAAGCCTTGGCGAATAGCGCCTTCAGCGGCTTGCCGGCCGGGTCGCGGCGCATGTCGAGCACCGCAGTCGCCGGCAGCAGCTTGCGGCCGCCGAGATGATCGTAGAGGAAGAGGCCGAGCCGGATCAGCCAAGCCGGCCGGATGCCGCCCTTGTGGTAAGGCAGCACGAAGCGCAGCGGCCAGATGATGTGCGGCGCCATCGCCCAGAGGATTTCGCGCTCCATCAGCGATTCGCGCACCAGGCGAAATTCGTAGTGCTCGAGATACCGCAACCCGCCATGGATCAGCTTCGTAGCGCCGGATGAGGTGCCGGAGGCGAAATCGTTCATCTCGGCCAGCGCCACGGAATAACCGCGCCCGACGGCATCGCGCGCAATGCCGCAGCCGTTGATGCCGCCACCGATGACGAATATGTCGTAGATCTCTCGGCCCAATATCCCCTCCGAGCCCGCTGCGGATTTCGCATCGCACAAAAATTGCGCGATTGCGAAAGTGAGGGCAGTTAAAACGAAAGGAATACGAATGTCAAACGAATGTTTCGCGGATCTTCGTTTCGGAACGCCTCGCTGGCTCGCCCTCAGCGAAACCTGCCATTCGTTTCGATCAGCTTCACATTGTTTTCGAGGCAGAGATTGCGGATGGACTGCACCGGACAGTGGTCGGTGATGAAGGTGTGAACCTGGGAAAGCTGGCCGATCCTGACCGGCGCGGTGCGTTCGAACTTGGTGGAGTCAGCAACGAGAATGACGTGTCGGGCATTGGCAATGATCGCCTGAGCAACCTTGACCTCGCGAAAATCATAGTCGAGAAGCGCGCCGTCCATATCGATCGCCGATGCGCCGATGACGGCGTAATCGACCTTGAACTGGCGGATGAAATCGACAGCCGCTTCGCCGACGATGCCGCCGTCTGAACCGCGCACGACGCCACCGGCTATCACCACCTCGATCGCCGGAAGCAAGCGCAACCTATTGGCAACATTGATGTTATTTGTGATGACCATCAGCTCGTGATGGTTGGCGAGCGCCTCGCCCACCGCTTCGGTCGTCGTCCCGATATTGATGAAAAGCGAGGCCCCGCTCGGAATCAGCTCGACCGCAGCCATGCCGATCGCCTGTTTCTCGGAGGCGGCGATCTGGCGGCGCGCCTCGTATTTGACGTTCTCGGTTCCGCTCGGGAATGTGGCGCCGCCATGGATGCGCGTGAGCACTTGCGCATCGCAGAGATCGTTCAGATCCTTGCGGATCGTCTGCGGCGTTACGGAAAAGCGGGAAGCGAGCTCTTCGACCAGAACCCTACCGCTCGACCTCGCTATCGCCACGATTTCAGTTTGCCGGTCGGTCAAGAACATGGGCGCGCACCTTTCGATCAGCTTTCGTTTTAAAGAAAGCGAACGCCTGCGCAATGGCTATCTGTCACCTGCTCTCAACCTGAGAGTAAGATAACCATTTTTGCGGTGCGAAGCTCTTGCCGGATGGACATCGTCTTTAAACGACATCTGCACCTTAAACCTTCTTCCTCGGACCCGTGCTATAGGGTAATTCAGCCGATCTGATTCACGATTTTGAGATTTACGTACGGATCGACCCGCCGGACGCACATCCGCTCCGAAAGCGTCCAAGTAAAGTCGCCGCCGCCTCATGACCAAAAACGAAGGCTTGAGCCGCGAGAGCCGGGCTGCTTGGAACCGCCACCTCAAGATGACGACGGGATTATGACCAGGCGGGATGAAGGACGCCGCTGTCGTGCGGCGTCCTACCCCTTACGCAGCTTTCGCAATATTAATCCCGCGGGCGGATTCGACCACAACCCGCAGGCGGTCTGGCTCTTTCACTCCTTGGCGATAGAGCTGCACGACGATGGCCGCGATGCGCTCGCCCTCCTCAGACCTCGGCTCCACTCCTGCTTCCGAAGTGACAATGTCGAAGACGCCCTGGCAAATACGCAGATCGGCAGCTCCGAAGTAGTCTGGCTTATCGAAACCGGATGTATTCATCGTTTTGCAGCAGGCGACGCCTTAAGCGTCGCCCGCCTCCCTCGATCGACACTTACGCGACCTGCTTCTCACCTTCGATCTGCAGCGGCACCTGTGCGCCGTCGCCAATCGCGATCTTGCGTGGCTTCATCGCCTCTGGAATCTCGCGTTTCAGATCGATGTGCAAAAGACCGTTTTTCAGCGAAGCGTTTTCCACGCTCACATGGTCGGCAAGCTCGAAGCGGCGCTCGAAGCCCCGCGTGGCGATACCGCGGTGCAGGTATTCAGCTTTGGTGTCATCGGCCTTGCCGCCCTTGACGAGAAGCACGTTGCGCTCCTGCGTGATATCGAGATCGCCATCCTCGAAGCCCGCGACTGCCATGACAATGCGGTACTCATTGTCACCGACCTTAAGGATGTCGTAGGGCGGCCAGGCGTCGACGGCCTGCAGGCGCTGCGGATTGTTCAGCAGCGAAAAAACCCGGTCGAAGCCGATGCTGGAGCGGTAGAGCGGTGCGAAGTCAAACTCAGTTCTCATGACCAAAACCTCCTAGAAGCGAGATGGAAAGGAACGCGGCGGAAACCTGCGTCCCCGGCTGTCGGCCCCCTTCTGGGCTGCCGACGATATCGATTTGGTTTTCGGTATTTTCGGTTTCAAGATGCCCTTTTGAAAAAATTTGGACCTCGCATATTGGACCACAGGACAGCTCGTGAAGACTGAAAATGTGGAATAATCTCACGGGCACCGCCTCGAAGGT
Source organism: Rhizobium sp. C104 (assembly GCF_022354505.1). Classification (NCBI taxonomy): domain Bacteria; kingdom Pseudomonadati; phylum Pseudomonadota; class Alphaproteobacteria; order Hyphomicrobiales; family Rhizobiaceae; genus Rhizobium; species Rhizobium sp. C104. The sequence goes on from NZ_CP092349.1 coordinate 221,920, forward strand.
TTTTATGATCCAGGAAGCTCGGGCAGTTGTCGCAGACCCCTGGCAGGACACGAGCGCGTGCATGCCAAGGAGATGGCTTCTGGGCATTCGCAGGATCCTAGATCCTGCGGTCGCAACAACGCCGGCCGACCGAAGCGGCCCTTACGGTTTGGTGAATTTTCTAACTGGAAGCGCGGCAATGCCTTGCTCCGGGCGTGGCCGAGGAGCGCTACGCAAACATATTGGGACCGATCTCCTCGCTGACTTCTATGATCACATCCGCGGGGACATTGTTCCTCCGGGCCGCAGCGAGAATGGCTTCCGTACTAGGCGCCTCGTAGAGGCAGTAAGTCTTTTTCCTGTCGGCGCTGAGGAAGGAAAAGATCCACTTCACTCCTTCCTGGTCATTGATCAGGTTGATTTGCTCTACCCCCTCTTTCGACAGATCGAGTTGTTCCGCGAAGTTTCTTTCAATGATGTAGCGTGGCATGACGAGACCTTCTTCCCACCAAAAGCAACGAACTGTTGGTTCTAATGAATCGTTGGCTTCAGTCGCTGTTGCAGCCGGACCATTCCCAGGTCGGCCGCGGTTGAACGGGCATTCTCGGATAGCAACATTGCTCTCTTTATCGCGGCCCGGCTACCTATTTTCATTAGCAAGTCCGCATAATCTGCCTGAGTGTGTGCGAGCCACGGCCGCGAGCCGATCGCCGCGTTCATCTCAAGTGCGTGCTCAAAGTGCTCCGACGCTCTGTCGAATTCACCCAGCGCCGCTGCCAGCACGCCCAGATAGCGGCTTGCCGCGCCGAAGCAAACGGTCGCCATACCGATGGTGACGGTCATCTCCTTGTAGTCGAGCATAAGCTTATAGAGGGTCTGGGCAGCATCTGCGTCGCCGAGACCGGCGGCGACTTCCGTCAGGAACGAGAGGGACGCACTTCGCTTTCCGTCAAGCGGAAGGGCAAAGCCGGTGCGGGCAAGCTCGCTCAACCTCCGCTGGGCCGCATCGCGATAGCCGAGGTCAAAGGCAACCAACGTAAAACCCGGCAACCAGGTGGTTCCCTCCGGGCTTTCCTCAATCAACAGCTTGATGACGGGTGCAACCTCCGAGAGGCGGCTTTGCTCCCGTCGGATCGCGAACATCTGCATGCCGTAAACGCCCTCCGGCGCAGCGCCAAGGATCCGCATACCCAGCTTTAGCGCTTCCTCTGCAAATTCCTCGGCGACGGTGAACCTTCCATCGAGGATGGCCATCATCGCTTTTGCGGTGCGAGCGTAGAACTGGACGTTGAGATGCTGCCGCGCGGTACCAAGTTCGTCGAGCGCGTCAACAGCCCGATCGGCTCGCGCGCGATCGCCGAGTTCCGTGGAGACATAGGCGTCAACGGAAAGCGCTCGGCTCCGCACATCGTCGTCATCGATCTCATCCGCGAGGCGCCTTATTTCATCGATACGAGCGATTCGGTCGTTTCTTTCCGTGGCGGACCTGACCGGTGCCGGCGTCAGGAATGGCAGAGCGGAAAGCTCCACAAGCGCAGTCTTATCTCCAACGCGTCGAGCCAGCTTTATTCCTTCATCATGGCATTTTGCAGCCTTCTGGCCGTCGCTGAGATAGGTGTATGCCCGCGCAAGGCGGCTGAGAATCTGGCACCGTGAACTCATATCCGCTGGTTCAACCATCTCGAGGGCTTCCTCGAGAAGCGGCATCGTTTCGGCAAGCGAATTCGAGGAGAGGAATTTGGTACCGTCTAGACCAATCACTGCACGAATAAAGGCTTGTGTGTCGGCCGCTTTGCGGGCCAATGGCGCGGCCAGCCTATATTTCGCCAGCGAATCCGTCATGCGACCCGCAGCGAACAGGGCGTCGCCGAGTTTGAGGATCGCGGTGAGCAGGTCTCTTTGCCGCTCAGGCCCTTCAGGCAACTGCTCTGCAATTGCCAAGGCGTTCTGGAAATTGTCGACCGCCTCGTAGTTGGCGGATCGTGCGAGGGCGCGCTCTCCAGCCTTCATCCAGTAGGGAAGCGCGAGCTCAATCCGTTGGGCTTTCTCGTAGTGCTGAGCGATGAGTTCGGGCTGCGTGGCAGCGACATCGTCATAATGTTCGACGAGAACCCTTGCGATCCTCTCGTGGAAATGCCGCCGGCGCCGGTTGAGGAGCGATTGGTAAGCCGCATCCTGAATGAGCGCATGTCGAAAAACGAGCGCATCATGCAAGACGCCGCCTTCGACGACGATCTGGCTGGACTCGAGCTGGTTCAGTGCTGTCTCGAGCGCTCGGTCGTCGACGCCTGCGATCTTCGAAAGAAGGCCGCGATCGAATTCCCTGCCTATTACGGCGGCAATCTGCGCGATCTCCTTGGCCGTCGGCGCTAAATGATCGAGACGTGTCATCAGGGAGCCCTGCAGACTGTCCGGGATTTCTGCGTTGAGCGACGACGGCTTTCCGCTCTCCACGACCGAGCGGGTCAACTCCTCGACGAACAGCGGCACCCCGTCCGTCCGCTCCGCAATCTTTTCGGCGAGCTGTTCGGGAATGTCGGACACCATGGATTCGATCAGTTCACGCATCTGCTGCCTGGTCAGGCGGCTAACGGAGAGCGTCGTCACCTGCGCCAGTCCGCCTGCCCAGTTCGCGCTCCATTCCGGTCGGTGGGTCACAACGACGAGGGCGGCGGCGCCGTGCAGCCGGCTGACGAGTTCTCTCAGCACTTCGCTGGTGGATGGATCCATCCAGTGCGCGTCTTCGAAAACCATGAGCACTGGTGCGATCCTGGCTGCAAGCAGCAAGCGGTTCACCAATGTGCGAACGAGAAGCTCCTTGCGCTGGTGGGCGGAGAGATCCGGCGGCTTGAACTCGTCGCCGACGTCGAGCGAAAGCAGCTCGGCATAGATGGCGCCAACGTCGGAAGGATTTTCGCCGTAGCGGCGCACAAGCGTGCGAAACTTTTCGATGCGCGTGTTCCGGTCATCTGCCGGCGTAAACGATGCAACCCGGCTCAGTCGCTCAACGATCGGGTAAAAGGCCGAGGTAGCGTGATAGGGTGAGCACTGCAATCGGATGAGTTCATGCTGTGTCTCTCGCAGGTGTTCTTCGAAAGCCTCGACAAGCCGGGATTTCCCGATGCCAGCCTCCCCCAACAGGAAGACCGCCTGGCCTTGCCCGGCCTTCGCCAACTCCCACCGTTCGAGCAGCAGGCCGATCTCGCTAACGCGGCCGACAAATTTCGAAAGCCCGCTGGCATGCGCGGCTTCGAAACGGCTATCCACCTCTCGCTGACCGCGGACTTCGAACAGCGCAATGGGAGAGGCGAAGCCTTTGAGCTCCTGCGCGCCGAGGCTCTCGATTTCAAACGACTGCCCGGCGAGGCGGCGGGTGCTGTCGGAGATCACGATCTGGCCTGGGGCGGCCGCGGCCTGCAGGCGTGCTGCCAGGTTGGGAGTGTCTCCTGCGATCGATGCCCGCTCCTTCGCGCTGCCGTCAGTGTTGCCAACGACCACGCGCCCAGATGCGATGCCGATGCGGGCCTTCAATCGCTCTGCGTTCGGCGGCTGCAGGGCGTCGACGGCGGCCATCGCCGCGAGGCCGGCCCGGATTGAGCGCTCGGCATGGTCCTCGTAAGCCATTGGCCACCCGAAATAGGCTAGCACGCCATCGCCGAGATATTTCGCGACGTAGCCCCCGAAGCGGGTGACGGCGCCGGCGACGCTATCCTGATAACGGCGGGTCAACTCGTGCATGTCTTCCGGGTCGAGCTCTGCTGACAGCGCTGTCGACCCGACCAGGTCGCAAAAGAGCACGCTGAGCAGTCGCCGGTCGGCCGCAGCTTCGGATACGGCCTCGGTAGCGACCGACGCAGGAGGCTGTTCGTCCGACCGTTGATCCGCAAGTTGGTTTATGGCAGCTAGAATAATCTTCCGATGCCCCAGCGAGACACCGAGCTCCTGGAGGTCGGATTCGGCAAGATGAGGGAGCGCTCGCAGATCCACGTCATTCTCGATGAAGGTGTCGGCGTACTTGCCGAGACCGAGTTGACCTAGCCAATCCTCAATCGTCTGCATCGACGTTGATCCTGCTCCACCGTTTTTAAAAATACCACGAACGCCGGTGTCGTGCCACGCCGTGGCGCAGGAACTGTTCGTCTTGGCGGGAAGCGAGGACTCACTGTATCAATTGTGGTGATCGTTGACGGGGCCGCGCCTTGATCCCATCTGTGTGCGCATGGCGAAAAACAAGAAGAATGACATACCTTCTCTGCTCGAAACGTGGACGACGCTATCGCCCGCGGCCACTCTAGGGTCTTCCGTGCGCGCCAAGGGCATCCTCTTGGAAATCCGTGCGCGCCTCCCGTCGTCCATGCGAAAATCGCTGGATATCAGCGGGAGGTTTTTGACGCTGGCAATGCCTGAAAACGCAAGGAGCGAGTTTCGGCATGCCTCGGCGATCATTGCGAAGTCGCTCGAAGGCATCGAAAGCCTGCCGGTCATCCCGCGCGAAATCGAGGACATCCTCACAATCTGAACGACCGAGAGACGTCGCTGGCTAGAGGACGGCCGTCTGCCCAGCGGGGGAACGCGAACCGTGAAGCTTCGGGGCCGCGCCAGGCAGATCACCTTCCACGTCTTCGAACCACAGATGGTCGAGGATCTGCTCGACCGGGGCGCTGTCGAAGAGGGGCGCGAAGAGGATGCCGCGGCTGCCATGGAAAACAGGCGGAATGCTGCCTACAAGGCGAAGCTGACGCGTTCCCTGAAGGAGGACAGCAAGGCGACTGCGGCATCGCAGGACGTCACCGACGAAGCGTCCGCAAAGCTGCGGGGCTGGAAAGAGTTTGGGCGGGACGGGCTGCTCCGCTAGGTCTGGATGAGACCCCGATCACCTTCCGGGGCAAATTGCGCCTATCGCTTCCGCATCACATTGACGACGAGCACACCGAGGATCGCCATGACGCCGCCGGCTGCACCGAGCGCCGTCGGCGTCTCGCCCAGCCAGACGAACCCGATCAGCGTTGCGACGGGCGGGACGCCATAGAGGAAATTCGAAGCGCGGGCGGCCGTAAGTCGCTTCAGCGCGATCGCCCAGGTGAGGTAGCCGATCGCCGTCGGGAAGATGACGAGATAGGCAACACCCCAATTCACCTCCGCCGGGGCGGCGGCCAACGCCTGGACCGTTGCCGGGACAGCCGGAAACAGCGGCACGGAACCGATCAGCAGGATCCAGGCGGTGACTGCTAGCGCCGGCAGCCGACCGAGCAGCGGCTTCTGCAATACGCTGGCGATCGCCGAGCAGAGCGCTGCGCCAAGGATGAGGACGGCATTCGGATCGAGCCTGAAGCCGCTGTCTGAGGCGACCGCGATCAGCGCCACGCCGCCGAAGGAAATGGCGGTGCCCGCCCAGCCCCAGCGGCCGAAGCGCTCGCCGAGCGCGAATGTGGCGATAAGGGCGGTGAAGACCGGCATGGTGTTGATGATGAAGCTCGCCGGCCCTGCTGCAACAGTCTGCTCGCCGGTGTTCAACAGAACCGCATAAGCGGCGATGAATAGCACGGCGGCAACGGAAAGACGGACGAAATCGCGTTTTTCCGGCATCGGCCGATAGATGGCGAGATAGACCAGAGCGATGACTCCGGCGGCAACGTAACGCGCCGTCGCCAGCTCGATCGGCGTCAGCGGTCCGAGGCAGATACGGATCACCACGAAGGAAGACGCCCAGAAGAGGATGGTGACGACGATCGCGGCAAAGGCCACCAGATCCAACCCACCTTGCTGTTTCGTCGAAATCGGTGCGCTTGCCGCCATGCTCATTTTCGCCTCCATATGTTCCTGTGACAGTGAGTAGCCCTTCGACGCGTGCTTGAAAAGCATCGCAATCGATGATCAAATGTGTCTATGGTTCACAGCTCCCCGGTTCTTCCGCCGCTCGATACACTTGAGACCTTTGCCCGCGCTGCCCGGCTCGGATCGTTTTCCGCCGCGGCCGAGGAAAGCGGCATCACTCATGGCGCGGTGTCGCGGCAGGTCTCGCGCCTCGAGCGCTGGATGGGGGTGCGGCTTTTCGCACGCGAAGCCAGAGGTGTGCGCCTGACGCCGGAGGGCATGCGGTTTTTCGCGCGGGCGGAGGAAGCGCTTGCGCTGCTCGGCAATAGCGGCGAGCGCTGGCTGCCTCGCCGCAACAAGGCGGTGGTGCGTCTTTCGGTGACGCCCTCCGTCGCCTCGTTGTGGCTGTTTCAACGTCTGCCGAAGCTCGAAGGAAACGAGCTGCATGTCGAACTGACGCTGGAACACCGGCTGGCGGATTTCGGCGAAGGCACGGACCTTGCCATCCGCTGCGGCAAAGGCCCTTGGGCCGGCGTGCGCGCCTTGCCGCTGTGGCAGGAAAAGTCGTTTCCGATCGCCGCCCCGGCGTTGGCAGACCGGCTTGGCCAGCGATCCGACGCTCTTTCGCTGCTGGAGCTGCCAATCCTGCACGATTCCAATATCGAAGGCTGGCGCCGCTGGCTCGCCCGCGAGGGCGTCGACTATACGCCACGCGGCCATGACCGCCGCTTCGAGGATTACAATCTGGTGATCGATGCCTGTGCGCAAGGGCTCGGCATCGCGCTCGCCCGGCCGCCGCTATCGGATGCCGCGCTGGCATCCGGGCGCGTCGTCGCCGTGTCGCCGCGGACGCTCGATTATCATGTGGCCTTTCATCTGATCCGACCGGACGATGCGCTCAGAAGCCCAGCCATCGAATTCGCCAGCCGCTTCCTGCGCGAGGCCGGCCATGATGAAGCGACGATCGCCGCTTTTGTCGCACCCGGCCGGGCGAAAACTTAAGCGGAGAATTCTTCGTTACTCCGCCGGAAACTGCAGGCGCATTTCCTTGGCCAGTTCGAAACCGGCGGCCCGATAGACCGGCTCGCCGGCATCCGAGGCATGGATGACGGCTGTAGTGCAGCCGATCGATTTCAGATACTCAGCGGCCTTGTTGGTCAGCGCCGATGCGATACCGCGCCGGCGAAAGGCGTCGGCAACATAGACGGACCAGATGTAGCCGTGCAGCCGCTGTTCTTCCCGGATGACCTCCGGAAATGGCGATTGGTGCAGTTGACAGGATGCGGAACCGGCGATTTCACCGTCGACGATGGCAAGGAACGACGTCAGACGCCGCTCCTCGCGGCCGCTTCTGATGAAAGACAAGATCCGCGCCGCCGCATCGGGCCTGTAATGTTCCGGTGGCGTACCGTAGCTGTCCCAGATCTTCAGATAGTGCCCCACAAGGACCTCGTCCTCATCGGGCGTTGCCATTCGAATATCGATCATGTCGTAATCCGGCTGGGCTGCGAACACGAAATCGGCCTCAATGACGTGACGCTCCCTGCCGTCCGCGGCAGGGAGCGTCAAAAAGGCATATCAATTGTCGGCCGTCAACGTCATCGAGGCGCTGCCGGCGGCAACATTGAGGCCGAGCTGGCCGGTCAGGCTGACCGTCTGCAGATGGATCGAGCCGGAAGTGCCGCCGACTAGCAGATTGGCGCCGACACCGGCGCCGAGCGTCGCCTCGGCGGTGGCGCCGACATAAAGGCCGGCGAGCGATCCGCGGTGATAACCGGCCGTCGGCGCGAACACCGCCCAGATCAGGCGGCTGCGCGTGGTGAAGCCAAGGTCGATGCCGAGCTTTCTCACTTCGCCGGTATAACGATCCGAAAGCTCATTGCCGACGGTCGACTGGAAGATGCAATCGGCCTCCTTGGAGGAACCGAGCACATAACCCGTCCCGCCGCCGATATCGCAGGTGAGGTAACCGATCTTGACGCCATTGCGCAGGTCCGGCTCTTCATATGTCCTGGTGACGAGGTCGGCGGCATTGACCGCCCCTGCGCCGACAACCGTCAACGATACCGCGGCAAACGCCGTCGCAAGAATTTTATTCATAAGTCTCTCCTTCTCAAATCGTGACGGGAGCATACCCGGCTACTCGCCACCAGATTCGGCAACAGATAACGGACGGGACCGCAAAACGATCCGATCCCGCACCATTTTCGCATCGCAAGTCAAAGCGCCTGGGAGGCGCAAGCGACAAACAGGTTTACGGTTCAGCCCCCAATGGGACATTTCGAAGGCACTAATTCACGCCATCCGGTTATTTCATGATGTTGTCAGGAATGGTTGCCGGAAAGGCACGGTCCTGCTCGCCGTCGACACTTCGCGGACGGCATTCATGCAGCGGCTCATGCGGATTTTGCAGGGGCCGACCGCAACCGGGAACCATCAGTGGTGGGGACGTCAAAGGCGCAACAAAGAAAAACCCGGCGATGTGTTCGCCGGGTTTTTATACTTGTTCGATCCGCTTTATACTCTTCGCATAAAGCGCATGACGAGAGATACGACGAACAGCACCAGGAAAATAAAGAACAGAACCTGGGCAATAGAAGCTGAAGCACCTGCTATACCGCCAAATCCGAGGACGCCGGCAATCAAGGCCACAACGAGAAACACCAGAGCGTAATAAAGCATCGCAATCTCCTTTTACGTTGCTGCTCACATAACGGAAGCCGCCCCCATTTGGTTCCCTGTCCCTCTCACGGCCGGCGCATGCAACGTCGCATCGGCCCGGTTCAGCCGAAATGGAGGGCGCCGCTGAACATCCGGTCGCCTTCATTCGGCTCGGGAGGTTCGGCTGCATCGAGATAGGCCTTGAGCGGCCCAGTCAGGACGAACCAGATGCTCGCCCCCAGCATGAAACAGGCTCCCGCCGGATCGTCGATGCGGGCGATGAAGGGAAGGCAGGCGGAGGAAAACAGGACGATGATCCGCACCGACCACTCCGCCTCACGTTTGGCGATGGCGCGCGCTCTCAGTGACTTGTATTCCCGGGCGCCGTAGCCGCCTCCCCTCGCCTTCATCGCCGAAAGCAGTTTTCGTGCTGACGGCAGCGCCAGCATGATCAGCGCGGTAACACCGAGCGCGAAAGGTTTGCCGGCCAGGACTTGCCCGCTGGCGATCAGGAGAAAGGCGAGCACGACGAGATTCCATGTCGGCTCCAGCAGCTCCGGCGGTTGCCGTGTGCGAAGATGCCAGCTCCGCAGCAAGCCCGCCGCGCCGTGCAGTAGCGGCTGATCGATGTAGCGATTGATCCAGTCCATGCCGATGCGCCCGTCCCCGATTGCATGAAGAGGGCTCCGAACACCACGGAATTTGGTCATCATCGTGGCAATAAGCACCGAAACCGTCCTCCGCGTGAAGGAAGCGGCCCGCCAAGGCATTGGATGCAATGTTTAGCGCAGTTCCTGCGCAACCTCCCAGACATGGCCGGACGGATCCGCAAAAGCGGCCGTGCGGCGGCCCCATGGACGATCGATCGGACCGTTGAGCAGTGTTACACCAAGCTTGCGCAGCTCCGTGCAGACCGCATCGACATTGTCGACCTTCATCGTCAGCAGGACGCGACTGCCCGAGCCGGATGCCGCCACCGTCGAGGGCTCGACCAGCTGCGGCGCTTCGGTCACCTGGAGCAGATTGACCATCGTTTCCGAAAACTTCAGCACCGAGCAGACGTCGTCCTGATAGACGACATCGGCGGCAAAGACCTTTTGGTAAAATGCCCTCGCCGCGTCGATCTCGTCGACGAACAGGGTGATGACCTCGATCCTATCCAGCAGCATGGGCAGTTCTCCTCCGTTGCTCCGACCATCCGACCGATATCGCCGGCCGGCTCGTTGCTGGTCGCTTCGGCGCCGACGGTTTCGACATGCCGCACAAAATAATCTCAGCTCCTGAGACCCGGCGCCTCGTGGCCGGTGCGCGCCACATATTCGGTGTAGCCGCCGCCATATTGATGGATGCCCTCAGGCGTCAGCTCCAGCACCCGGTTGGAGAGTGCGGCGAGGAAATGCCGGTCATGCGAGACGAACAGCATGGTGCCCTCATATTGCGAGAGCGCCTTGATCAGCATCTCCTTGGTGTCGAGGTCGAGATGGTTCGTCGGCTCGTCGAGCACCAGCAGGTTCGGCGGGTCGAACAGCATCATCGCCATGACCAGCCGCGCCTTCTCGCCGCCCGACAGCACGCGGCACCGCTTCTCGACATCGTCCCCGGAAAAACCGAAACATCCGGCAAGCGCCCGCAAAGGCCCCTGCCCCGCTTGCGGAAACCGGTCTTCCAGCGCTTGGAAGACGGTATGCTCGCCGTCGAGAATATCCATGGCGTGCTGGGCGAAATAGCCCATCTTGACGCTGGCGCCGAGAGCGACGCTGCCTTGATCAGGCTCGGCGGTGCCCGTCACCAGCTTCAGCAGTGTCGACTTGCCGGCGCCGTTGATGCCCATGATGCACCAGCGCTCCCGCCGCCGCACCATGAAATCCAGCCCTTCATAGATGCTTCGGCTGCCGTATTTCTTGTAGACGTTCTTGAGGCTGACCACGTCCTCGCCGGATCGCGGCGCTGGCTGGAATTCGAAGGAAACAACCTGGCGGCGCTTGGGCGGCTCCACCCGGTCGATCTTCTCCAGCTTCTTGACGCGGCTCTGCACCTGCGAGGCATGTGACGCCCGCGCCTTGAACCGCTCGATGAACTTGATTTCCTTGGCCAGCATCGCCTGCTGGCGTTCGAACTGGGCCAGCTGCTGCTTCTCGTTCTGTGCCCGCTGCTGCTCGTAGAATTCGTAATCGCCCGAATAGGTCGTCAATGCGCCGCCATCGATCTCGATGATCTTGGTGATGATGCGGTTCATGAACTCGCGGTCGTGGGAGGTCATCAGCAGCGCACCTTCGTAGCCTTTCAGGAACTCCTCCAGCCAGATCAGGCTTTCGAGATCCAGATGGTTGCTCGGCTCGTCGAGCAGCATGACATCGGGGCGCATGAGCAGGATGCGGGCGAGCGCCACGCGCATCTTCCAGCCACCCGACAGGGCTCCGACATCGCCGTCCATCATTTCCTGGCTGAAGCTCAGGCCGGCGAGCACTTCTCGGGCGCGTCCTTCGAGCGCATAACCGTCCAGCTCCTCGTAACGCGCCTGCACCTCGCCATAACGCTCGATGATCTTGTCCATGTCGTTGGCCTGCTCGGGATCGGCCATGGCCGCCTCGAGCTCACGCAATTGCTCGGCAACGACACTGACAGGGCCGGCGCCGTTCATCACCTCGGCGACGGCACTGTGGCCCGCCATTTCGCCGACGTCCTGGTTGAAATAACCGATGGTGACGCCCTTTTCACAGGAGACCTGCCCTTCGTCGGGCTGTTCCTCACCGTTGATCATCCGGAAGATCGTCGTCTTGCCGGCGCCGTTCGGGCCGACGAGACCGATCTTCTCGCCTCTATTGAGCGCTGCTGATGCCTCGATGAAGAGGATGCGGTGGCTGAGCTGCTTGCTGATATTCTCGATACGAATCATGATGTGCGTGGGAGCCTGGGAAAGAGATTTTGCCGCGCTTATGCCATGCTGGGGAATCGGGGGATAGTCCCGTTTCCGACCCTCTCGATCTGCACGTTTGATTTGGATATTATTGCCGCTCGCGCCAACGGAGACCTGTGCCAATGAGCGTTCGTCCGCCGCAGTCCTTCAGACAATCCGAGCAGGACAGAAACGGTTTCAACGTCCTCGAATACGAGTTGATGTCGGAACGCGCCGATGCGCTCGGGCGTCACGGGCTGAAGGTTGAGTCAACACTTGCCGCGCTGAAGGCTTGGACCGCCGACCGCCAGAGTGCCGAAGAACGCGAGACACTTCTCGATGCAGCGTCCGACGCGGTATGGGCCTTCTTCATCCAGCGTGAGATCTGCGGGCTCAGAAACAACCGCGACGCCATTCAGCGCTACGGCATTCCGAACGAGGTAATCGCGAGATTGGGCGCGGTGCGGAAATAACGCGTTGCGAGGGCGGAGGCCGCTCCCTTCCCTATTGAGTGGAAATCAACGGCGCAGAAAGATATGGCTTGGTGCCGAACCAGCGAAAGGGAATTGCGATGCCAAGCTCAATCCGGATTGGAAACCAGCATCTCACTGTCGACGTCTCCTCCCTCGGGGCCGAGATGCAGGCGCTCTCCACCAGCGACGGGCGCTCATGGCTGTGGACGGGCGATGCGGCCTTCTGGAGCGGACGGTCGCCGATCCTTTTCCCGATCGTCGGCAAGGCGCCGGACGACAAGATAACAATCGACGGCACGATCTATCCGATGGCTCAGCATGGTTTTGCCCGCCGCAGCGAATTTGCGCTTGCGGAAACCACCGCGACAATGTGCCGATACGAACTGGTCACCTCGGCGGCCACCCAGGCTGTTTATCCCTTCGACTTTCAGCTAGCTGTGACCCATGCGATCGAGGGACGCGCCTTGACGGTGACGGCAGAAGTTACCAACCGCGACCAAAAGGCGATGCCGTTCGGCCTCGGGTTCCATTCGGCCTTTGCCTGGCCGCTGCCGGGTGCTGCCGGGCACGCCCATGTCGTTACGCTCGACAATAAGGGCGAGCCGCCGCTTGTGCGGCTGCAGGGTGGCCTTATCAATCCTGTGCCGCTGCCCTCGCCGTTCAAGGATGGCCGGCTGGTGCTCGATCACGCAATGTTTGATGCGGATGCGATGATCTTTCCGCAAGGAGCGGGCGAACGCTTAAGTTATAGCGCCGAAGACGGGCCGACCATGCGGTTCCGGTTCGAAAATCTGCCCAATCTTGCCCTGTGGACCAAACCGGGTGCACCCTTCCTTTGCATCGAGCCCTGGCATGGAACCGCCGCGGAGGCTGGGAGCTCGGGCGAGCTTTCGAAGCGGCCCTCGACGACGATCCTGGCACCGGGCGCGATCGCTCGCTTCGCCTTTACCGTCGAGATTTTATGATAGAAGGTCGCGCGCCCGACAGAGCGCGCGACGCAGGCTTTTCTCCGGCGGCAGTATTTGCGGCTATAGCTGGAGGCAGTTGTCAGTGCGCGCCGGCGCCAGCGCCAGCCCGCGGCTTCTGGGTGAGCAGCAGGGCGACGGCAGCAATGGCAAGAACCACGCCGATGACGGCGAAGGTATCGGCGAAGCCCAGGATGAGCGCCTGGCGCCTGACGATCTGACCGAGAGCGACAACGGCCTTCTGCCCGGCGAGAGCGGGGTCGGAAATGCCGTGCTGCATGAAATAGGCGGTCGTTTGTGCAAGCCGGTCGCGGACCTCATCGCGGCCGAGCGTTACCGACTGGCCGATGATGTTGGAGTGGAACTGCTCGCGCTTGGTCAGCACCGTGCCGAGCGTTGCCGTGCCGACGGCGCCGCCGAGATTGCGCAGCATGTTGGTCAGGCCCGAGGCGGCGGCTGCATCTGTTGCCGCGATACCGGCGGTGGTGATGGCGGTGATCGGCGTCAGCACCAGCGCCTGGCCGATGGCGCGAACGATGTTCGGGATCCAGAACTGGTCGCCTGCGGTATCGGCCGAAAGCGTGACGTTCATGAAGCAGCTGATCGCGAAGATCGAGATGCCGAGAAAGCCGATGTAACGCGCATCGAAGCGCTTCATCATCAGCGGAACGAGCGGGATTAGCAGCAGCTGCGGCAGACCGGTCCAGGCCAGCACCATGCCGATCTGCTCGGCATTGTAGCGCTGCACCTGGCCGAGATATTGCGGCAGGATATAGACGGTGCCGAAGAGGGCGACGCCCACCAGCACGTTGACGGCAACGCCGATGCCGAAATTGCGCTGCGTCAGCAGGCTGAGCTTGACCAGCGGCTTCTTGACGGTCAGCTCGATCCAGATGAAGGCGGCAAGGAAGACGAAGGCAAGGATGCTGAGCTTGACGATGAAGGGCGAGGAGAACCAGTCCTCCTTGTTGCCTTCTTCGAGAACCGTCTGCAGCGCCGAGAGACCAATCGCCATGGTGATAATTCCCGCCCAGTCGCCTTGCCTCAGCAGGTGGAGCTGCATCGGCTGCTTGTCGAGCGTCAGCGCAAGAGCCACGGCCATGATCGCGCTCGGGATGGCGTTGATGAAGAAGATCGTCTGCCAACCGTAGTTTTCGGTGAGATAACCGCCGATGGTCGGGCCGATTGCCGGCGCGAAGGTGACCGAGAGCGCAAAGATCGCCAGGCCGAGCGGCTGCTGCGGTTTCGGCAGCTTGGTTAGCACCATGGTGAAGGCCATTGGGATCAGCACGCCGCCGGCAAAACCCTGCAGGCCGCGCAGCACTATCATCGTGCCGAGATCATGGGCGAAGGCGCAGGCGATCGAAAACAGTGGAAACAGGATCGAGTTGACGAGGATATAGCGGCGGAACGAAAACACGCTGCTAAAATAGGCCGTCAGCGGAATGACGACGATCTCGCCGATCAGGTAGGAGGTGGAGATCCACGCACCGTTGTCGACCCCTGTTCCGATGCCGCCCTCGATATCGAGGAGGGAGGCATTGGTGATCTGGATGTTGAGGATCGCCATGAAAGCGCCGATCATGCCGGCGAGGACGGCGATCCATTCCCTGGTGCTGGCGCGCGGTTGCGGAATGGCCCCAGCGGTGGCTGCAATGCTGGACATGACACGATCTCCTGGTCCCTGCGCTTAGTTGCGGCTAGCATCGGCCTTGGTGTCGATGCTCGGTTGGACGGACATGCCGGGACGCAGGTCGGCATTGGCAGTTTGCCCATCCAGGACGATCTTGACGGGGATGCGCTGCACGACCTTGGTGAAATTGCCGGTCGCATTGTCGGGAGGCAGCAGCGCGAATTCCTGGCCGCTTGCCGGAGCAAGGCTGTCGACATGGCCGCGATAGATGCGGCCCGGGAAGGTATCGACCTCGATATCGACCGGCTGGCCGGCCCGAACATCGGTAAGCTGCGTCTCCTTGTAGTTGGCGATCACATAGACGGCGCTCGTCGGCACGACCGACATCAGCTGGGTGCCGGCCTGCACATACTGGCCGGCACGTAGTGTCCGGTTGCCGATAGTGCCGTCGACAGGTGCGGCAATGGTTGCGTAGGAGAGGTTCAGCTCAGCCTGATGCAGGACGGCCTGGTTGCGCGCAAGGGCCGCCTTAGCCTGGGCGAGTTCGGCATTCAGGAGATCGACCTGCTTAACGGCGGCATCGAGAGCGGCGCTGTCGCGAACAATGGTCGCCTGAGCCGCGGCGATGGCGGAAGCCGCCTGCTGCGCCGTCTGCACCGGCGCATAGCCGTTGGTCGCGAGGTTGGCATAACGCTTGTTGTTTTGTTCGGCAAAGGTCTCATTGGCCTTGTCGACTTCGACCGTGGCGCGCGCGGCGGCAATCGTCGACTGCTGTATATCGAGCGAGGCCTGCTTGGCGTTGAAGGTCGCTTCGGCCGCAGCGACATCGGCCTTGGCCTGGTCGAGGGCAGCGCGGAAATCGCGATCGTCGATGCGGGCAAGCGGCTGGCCAGCCTTGACGACCTGGTTATCGCTGACCAGCACGTCGGCGATATAGCCCGATACCTTCGGTGCGACGGTGCTATTGTCAGCCTTTACATAGGCATCGTCGGTCGCGATCTCGAAGCGGCCGACGGTCCAGTAGTTATGGCCGTAGTGAGCTGTGGCGGCGATCAGGACGATGGCGGTTGCGCCGAGCAGCAATCCGCGGCCGGCGCGCTTGCGGGCGGGAGGCTCTGACACGACGGCAGGTTCGACGATGTGCGGTGTGCCGCCGGCATCAAGGGTTGCGGGGGCGGCTTCCGCCGTGGTCTCCGGGACAGGTGCGTTGTTGTTCAAGGCCTGCAGCGTTTTGACGGACATTGTCTCTCTCCTGGGAGTGGTCGCTGTCGCTATCGGCCGCGGCCATTGAATTCAGGTGGAATGCACTTTGGAAACTTGCTGTTTTCCAAAATATGTATTAGAAAATGGATGTCAACGAGAATTTGGAAAATTGTCATGGTCCAAAATCACGAAATCGAGAAGAGGCCACGAGGCCGACCGCAAGTCCGTTGCGACGACGATACGAGAAGCGTGATCATCGAGGCGGCCAACCGGCAGTTCCATGAGAGCGGTTATGCCGCCGCAAGCATCGCTGCAATCGCACAGGACGCCGGGGTTTCGACCAAGACGCTCTACCGCCTGTTCCCGACGAAGGCGGATCTCTTTTCCGAAATGATCACGGAGCGCACGGGACGCTTCGTCACGGCGCTCGACCCCGGCACACTCGCCGTGGCGGACCTGAGGCAGGGATTGGAGCGCATGCTGACGGCCTATGGCATGCTGACGCTCTCGCTGGATACGATCACCGTGACCCGGCTCGTCATCAGCGAGTTGGACCGTTTTCCCGAAATCGCCACCAGCTTCTATGAGAAAGCCATTGTCAGAACCAACACGCTGATGGAGAACTGGCTTCGCAAGCAGATCGACCGCGGGCTGATAACCCTTGAGGATCCGCATGCCGCCTGCGGCATGCTGCGCGGCATGATGATTTTGGAGCCGCAGCGCGCCGCGATGCTGCGTCAGCAACAGCCGCCTGGGATTGAAGAGATCGCCGCAAGGGCGAGGATGTGCACAGATCTGTTCTTGAAGGGCTGCGCGCTCTGAAGCATCGATTGGGCTTCAGAGCGCGACGATTTCCGCTAAAGGCGCGACGCGGCGTCCGGGTCGCCTCAGTTCGGCGGAGCGCCCAGCGCATGCAGGATGCCGCGCAGTTCGGCGAGGCCGCGCATGCGGCCGATCGCCGGGTAACCGGGGGTGACGGTCTTATCGAGATCGTCGAGCATGCGGTGGCCATGGTCCGAGCGGAAGACGATGGTGTCCTCTGCACTGCGGCGCTTATCTTCCGCGACCAGTTCCCTGAGCACCGCGACCATGTCGACATCGCCTTCGAGATGCGCGCTTTCATGGAAGGTCCGGCCGTCGCCCTCGCGGGTCGTGGCACGCAGGTGGGCAAAGTGGATGCGCGAGGCGAAGCGCCGGGCGATCGCCGGCAGGTCGTTCTCGGCGCGTACGCCGAGGCTGCCGGTGCAGTAACACATGCCGTTTGCTGGCGATGGCACGGCATCGAAGAGAGCGGCATAATCGTCGCCCGTCGAGGCGATGCGGGGAAGACCGAACAGCGAACGCGGCGGATCATCGGGATGCAGCGTCAGTTTGACGCCGCGGGCCTCGGCAGCCGGGGTTACCGCCTCCAGGAATTCAATCAGATGCCGGCGCAGCCGTGCGGCGTCGATGCCGCTATAGGCGACCAGCTTTTCCCGGAAGGCTGGAATGGTCAGAGGCTCGGTGGTCGAACCAGGCAAAGCCGAGGTGATGATACGGGTGATCTCGGCGATTTCCTCTTCCGACATCGCCTCAAAGACGACACGGGCCCGTTCGCGGTCTTCCGCGGAATATTGCTTTTCCGCATCCGGCCGTTCCAGAACGAAGAGGTCGAAGGCCGCGAAGCGCTCATGATCGAAGCGCATGGCGGTGGCGCCCGTCGGCGTCACGAAGTCGAGATCGGTGCGGGTCCAGTCGACCACCGGCATGAAATTGTAGCAGACGATCGGAATATCGCAGGCGGCGACTGCTTCAAGGCTGGCGATCCACGCCTCGATTTCAGCCTTCGCCTCCCCGCCCTTGCGCTTGACGGCATCGGGGATCGGAATGCTTTCGACCACCGACCAGACCAGCGGCGAACGGTTGCCAGGCGTCGTCTCGATCAGAGACTGGCGCTCGCGCACCTCCTTTTCCGTCCAGGCCCTGCCGATCGGCACCTGGTGCAGCGAAGAGACGATGTTGGTCGCGCCCGTCTGGCGGACATCATCGAGCGTCACCGGCGCTTCCGGCCCAAACCATCTCCAACCTTGCCGCATCCTTCTTCCTTCCTTGGCTTTTCGTTTCGTGTCTGGATCTGCCGTCAGCAGAAATAATCGGGGTAGCGCGAGCGCAGCTCGTCGACATCGGGAATGACGGCGCTCAGGTGATGGATCATTGCAGCACGTGCCGCCGCCGCATCATGGGCGGCGAGCGCATCGCGGATGATGATATGTTCGTGCACCACATTGTCCATTCGCCCGAGCACCGGCAGCGTCAGCCGCCGCGCCCGATCGATCTGCACCTTTACCGTCTTCAGGATTGCCCATATGCCGGGATAACCTGATATCTGCGCGATCGCTTCGTGAAAGGCCTCGTCCTCTTCATGGAAGCCCGAGGCATTGCCGGTTGCGGCATGCGACCGCTGCCGGGCGATGATGGCGTCGAGACGGTCAATATCGGCAGCGGTGGCAGTCAGAGCAGCAGTCTCGACGGTCGTGCCTTCGAGCGCCTTGCGCACGACGACCGCTTCAGGGATCGCCGAGACCGGCACCCGCGACACGACGGTACCCGACTGCGGATAGATATCGACCAGCCCGCTTTCAGAAAGCCTCAGAAGCGCCTCGCGGACCGGTGTGCGGCTGACGCCGAAATCCTCGGCGATGCGCTTTTCCTGCAGTGACATGCCAGGCGGCATCCGAAGGGAAACGATATTGGCATGCAGGCGCTCATAAATGGCGCCCGCGGTGGTGACCCGGCGCAGCCTGCCGCCGATCTCTTGCGACGGGACGACCAAAACCTTGGTTTCTGACGCCTGCGGCATAACATACCCGGACTTTGAAGTTTGCTTGGCATACTAGTATACCAGTTATCACAGCCCTGCCAAGCTATTCCCTGAGCTAATGAGTAGACACTCTTTTTGGAACTTAGATCGACCGAGTTGGTTGAAATCCGCAAGGAGACGCTCATGAAAAACCCAGCACGACGCAAGGCAAGCGAAACCAAGGCACTCGGCGCCCAGCCGGAATTGCCATCTGCCGCGGACACACGCGGACGGAAGAAGGTTCGGCAAGCCGCAAGCGAAATCGACAGGCAGAGTGGCGGATCGCCGTCAGCGACCCGCGAGGAGGAAATTCGAAAAAGGGCATATTCCCTCTGGGAGAAAGAAGGCAGGCCGGAAGGCCAGCACCGGCATCATTGGGCCCTGGCCGAGCATGAACTCGATGCACGGGGCGAAATCGGCAATACTCCCAATCTCGCAGCACTGCGGGAGGCCGGGCGCGAACATACCGATGCCTTCCTCGTCAAAACGGATCTCGAAGATGCCGATCAACGCGAAGCCTCCCCCGGCACGCGCGAGCAGAGTTGAACGTCTCCCTCCAGCTCATTTCAGGAAAGGTCCCGACATGGCCGACAAACAAAACTTGAACGCCGGATTTACCGGAACACCCGCCGAGCAGCCAGAGGGGTTGACCAAAGCTGCGATATCGGCCGCCGATGGGGTGAAGCGGGAGGCCTACGCCGTCGTCTCCGGCGCAAGGGCTCACCCGCAAACCGCAACCGCCTTGGTGCTCGGCACCGGCATTCTTGCATTCGGCCTCGGCTATCTCCTCGGTCGATCATCGACCGATAATATGACACGCCGCTATTGGCGATAGCCGTTACTGCCGCGAGGTCCAAGCCGACCGTACGACCGCGACCTTCGCATCATCTCCGGCGATGCATCGCGCCCGCACTGCGTCCTCGGGCGTGACGTCGAGTTCGGCGATCTCATGCGAAAATAAATGCCGCCAAACCTCCGGCCAACCTGCACCTCAAACGTGTCTACTGCTGAAGCTGGCGATATGTCGGATTGCGACATTCCATGGAAGCACCTTCGCCCATAGATCCTGTTGCTGGAATACCACGAGGCTTAAAGCCATAGATTGCGCGCAATCCCCTGCTTGACAGGCGTGATCACGATCCTTAGCGAAGCGGCATGAGCGTGGTCAGGATCGGCAAGTGAAATACCTCAGACAACTGAAGATAGCAGTGCTCTATCCCGAAAATGGGGCGGGAAGCGCACTAGATCGGAACAACCGCATTGCGGTGTTTCTGTTCGCAATCCTTCCCGGACTTTCGCCGAACTTTAACTCGTTCATTCTTCTCGGATCGATGGTGTGGGGTCTCTGCTGTCTGGCTACGGGCGGCCTGGCCTTGAACCTGTCCAAATCCGACCGGCTGGTTGCCATCGGCATCTCGATCTACCCATTGGTGATGATCGCGAGCATATTCGTCAATCCACCCTACTCCGAAGAACTGGACTGGATATTCCGGCTGCTGCCTTTCTTTTCGGTCTGGCTGTTATTGCCGCGAATGCGCCACTCCCCCGATGGCCGCCTTGTGCCGCTTTTCATCCTCGGCGCAGGTATCGGCATGATCGTTACCTTTCTTTTCAGTCTGCTGCAGATCATGTTCCTGATGGAAAGAGCGGAGGCCGGGACATCGAACGCCGCGCTGCTGGGCGTCATAGGCGTTCTCTTCGGTGGAATCGCGCTTCTCAACGTTCAATCACCCAAGAGTGTCGAGCAACGAATTGCCATACTGGGATATGCCGCCGGTCTGGGCTGCGTCCTACTATCGGGAACGCGCTCGGCCTGGCTGGTCATTCCCGTTCATATCGTCATCTTTCTCTGGTATTTTCACAAACACAGTTTCCATCTGAGCTTGCGCAGCCTCGCCATTACCGGCTCTTTGCTGTTTGCCGGACTTATTGCCCTGGGCAGCGGCCAAATCCTTCATCGCATCGAAGCGCTGCAGCAAAACATGGCATCGCTCGAACGCAGCGACGGCGAGGTCACATCGCTGAGTGCACGGTTTGCTCTTTACAAAGGCGCAGTATCGGCAATCAGCAAGGACCCGTTGACGGGATATGGTCCGCAAAACCGGATGGCTTCGGTGTTGGCAGAGCTGCCCGACAGCCTAAGGCCGCAACTGACCTATTCCCATGTTCACAACGGTTTTTTGACCGCGGGGATCGACGCCGGCATTTTCGGCATTGCAGCGCTTTCGCTGATGCTCGCGACACCCGTAATCGGCGCCTGGAGAAAGGAAGCCGGGCCGGGCCGGGATCTGGCCATCGCGCTCGCTTTGCTGCTCGTCAGCAGCTACGTTATAACCGGCAGCTTCGGCATCATGTTCAATCAGAAGGCCCTGGATCCGATCTTCGCCTATCTCGTCGCTCTCATTTGCGTCGATCGCGGCAGCACGGGCTTTGCGCCCGTCGTTCGAAGCTAATTGCCTGTCGCCCGCGGAAGTGGGCGGCTATGGATGACGGCATGTATAAAAACTAAAGCGCATTGCATAAATCAGGTTTGACGCAGACGCGCTTCGTCGTCTGCGACGGCTCAGGCGGCCGTATTGGTTTCGGCGCCGGTGAAAGCTAGATCCGAGACCTCACCCGTCGACGAATAGCCCGAAACAAGCTCGGCCAATATCGCACGTGCAGCGACCATATCGTTTCGATCCAATGCCGCGTTCAGCGAGTTGAGCCTTTTCAAAAGCTCCGGCCAGAACAGGAAATCCTCACGCGCCTTCATGATCCGAGGATGTTCGGTTGTTTCCGGATTATCCCCGATCAGAAGTTCTTCATAGAGCTTCTCGCCGGGCCTGAGACCGGTCACGGAAAGCTCGATATCCCCCTCGGGGCTGTTCTCGTCGCGGACGCTCAGCCCGGACAGCTCCACCATCTTGCGGGCAAGATCGGCGATGCGAACGGGTTCTCCCATATCGAGCAGGAACACATCGCCGCCCTCGCCCATCGCGCCGGCCTGGATGACGAGCTGCGAGGCTTCCGAAATGGTCATGAAATAGCGGGTTATTTCACGATGCGTCAGCGTGACGGGGCCGCCCTCCTTGATCTGCTGCCTGAAAAGCGGCACGACGGATCCGGAGGAGCCGAGGACGTTTCCGAAGCGGACCATGGAAAAATTCGTTCGCAGTCTGTCGGTTGCCGATTCTGCGGCGAGCGCCTGCAGAACCATCTCCGCCAGTCTCTTGCTGGCGCCCATCACATTTGTCGGACGCACGGCCTTATCCGTACTGATCAGCACGAAATTCGAGACGCCGTATTTACGCGCCGCGCGCGCCGCAACAAGCGTACCCATGACGTTGTTCTTGATGCCTTCCACGGCATTGTGCTCGACAAGCGGCACATGCTTGTAGGCCGCGGCATGATAGAGCGTCTGCGGTCGCCAGCTCTGGATGATATGCTCGATGCGATCCTGATCGCGGACGGAACAGAGGATCGGAACGATCTGCAGATTTTCATGCTCGTAGAGTTCGGCGAGCTTCCGCAACTCGGCATCGATATTATAAAGCGCAAACTCGTTCTGATCGAGGAGGATCAGGCTGGAAGGCGCATTGCGCAGAATCTGGCGGCATAACTCGCCGCCGATCGAGCCGCCGGCGCCGGTGACCATCACCACCTTGTTGCGCATCGCCTTGTCGAGCAACTCCTGACGCGGCGCGACCGCTTCTCTCCCCAGCAGATCTTCGATCTCCAGCTCACGAATGTCGGAGACGGCGACACGTCCCTGAGCGAGCGCCGTGAGATCAGGCAATGTGCGAACATTCACCCTGGCTTTGCGGATATGCTCCAGGATTTCGTTGCGTCGCTGCCGGGAGGCAGATGGCAAAGCAAGAAGCACATTGTGCACGCCAAGGGTTTCGGCAAGCACCGGTAGATCCGAGGGGTCATAGATCGGCAAACCACCCATGACGCCGCCCTTGAGGCGCGGATCATCATCCAGATAACCGACGACGTTGAGTTCGGCGCTGTTCGTCAAAGCGGCAGCCAGCTGCCGCCCTGCCTTGCCCGCCCCATAGATCAGGACCTTGGCGAGCATATTCTTGTGTAGGATACGCTGGTAGGCATCGCCGAGCCAATAACGGATTCCCAGCCTCGACAGCCCGATCCCGATCAGCAGCAGGAAAGGCTGGAGAATGCCGACGGTTCTCGGGACACCAGGCACGCTGAGAGCCGTAAATATCGTCATGAAGGCGAAGCCGTAGATCGCAATCGCCTTTAAAACGGTAATGAAAGCGGCCAGATTGGCATAACGGAAGATCGCCCGATACATGCCCATGACGATGAAGATGGGAAGCGCCATGCACAGCGAAACGAAAACCGGCAACCACTGCACGCCGGTCAGCACCGTCCATTCATTCAGCCGGAAGCAATAGGCCAGCCAGATCGTCAACACACAAAAGCTGGAATCCACCAGCAATGCCAGAGCGCGTTTGGCAACCCGCGGCATCGCCAGCAAAGGGGCGACGAGCGCTTGCATCGGCACTAACAACCATCGTGAGCGCGAGGTCTCAGAGGGAGAATTTTCAGGCATCGCTCACCAGCGTCTCGCAGATCAACAGACAACCACCTTCTTGTCGCTTTCTGCAACGAGCGCAACTGAAATAATCGGAAACCAAGGTCTTCCGCACCGCTTATCTATCAGAAGTAGGTAGCCTAATGCCGTATTCCCTTGCGGCGGATTACCTTGCCCGCGGTCAGAAACAGGATGCGCATGTCGAAGCCGAATGAACGCCGCTTAAGATATTCGACGTCGAATTTCACCTTCTCCGGAACAGGCAACTCGTCGCGGCCGTTGATCTGCGCCCACCCGGTCAATCCG
>NZ_CP092351.1:0-250967 GCF_022354505.1 Rhizobium sp. C104
AAGCCTCCGATGAAACCGGAGGCTGTTGTAACCCCATCGCAGATGGGGGTCCCGTTTGGACGCCGATCACCCCAAATGCGGGGTCCTTATTCCATGCCTAATCACACCGCCGACCTCCTGCTGGGACCCGAGAGCGGGGCGGGGGTTCAGGTCATCCATGCTGAGGGACCTCGCAGGTATAGCGCGAACGACGTTGCGGCGGTCGTGAGTCAACTCTCGAGCCGAGTGGTTCGCGCTCGGGGGTGCCCCGGTCGCAGTGGCAGGCGACCTTCGAACGCACTATGCCGTCAAGCCTTGCCAGCCTGCTAATCAAAGCCAACGACGCCAAGAATAAGGGGGGTCTGGTCGAGATCGCGCCGAACGCTGGCGTGGTTCGCTATGGCCATACCTCATTGATCGATGCACTCCGGCCATTTTTCCTGCCCGAATGATGTCAAGACGAGACCGCGAGCCGAGTCAAAAAGAGCACTTTACGCGCGTGCCGGCGAGGGGCGCAAGTTGCTCCCTCCACTCGGTGCATCCGTTGCGGCGAAATTGTAGCTCTTCAGGCAAGAGCCTCCCGCCACTCGCACAACAATTCGCGATGACGATTTCGGCGTCGAGATTTTCATCGTCGACCTGACGCATGAATTCCAGGCATACGCCGCAGAGTCGCAGGACATGAAGTTGTTCGCTCTGCGCACAGTCTCGATCGTACGCCAAACACCGACGAAACCTGGCTTCATGACGAAGCTGCAACTGGCGCGCTTCGTCGTGCCGCCCTCCTCCTCAGTTTTCGCGGCCGGCTTTACGTCGGGATCCACATACAGGCGCATGGATACACGATGGAAGTTGCGAAAAAGCATCGTACAACGGCTTGCGAGCGCCACGATACCGCGGTGCACACGATTAACTGAAGATCGTTTCGAATTTCGGGGACAAAGCCCCGACGAGAAATCGCCGGGCTTGTTCGCTTGAATCGAAGCTTGTTGTCGGGGCAGGGATTCGAACCCCGCGTCACAGCTCGAAGGCTGGAAGCAACCTCGGATACCCGAGGGATAAGGAGAGCGCCACGCTCCGATTACGCTTACGCCCGACTGAACCGTTAACTCGTGGCCCCTTGCGATTGTTCCTGATGTGATGGCCTTGGGGTCACAAAGCGCAAGATTTTCGAATGCCTCCCTATATCTATGGACGCCGTCTTGCGGGCGATGTGGTCTAGCATCTCGCTAGGCTGGAGCGGATACTGGAGGAGCCAACCCCACCCCCCACGCTTCTCTTCGCGCATCACCACTTCGTGCCAAGCGGAATTGCCCGCTGGGTGCGGTGATCGCAGAGGGTAGTTGCCCTCATCGCACTACAAGAGCATTGCTTTGGCCAATGCTCGAGCTTTCGAAGCCAGGGCCGAGTTGCGCAAATGCGTGAGCCCTATTGACACGCGTGTTCGGCGATCTCGATACCAAGCCAACTCTGGTCGAGCCCACAAATCCCGTTAGCCTCGACGTGAACGCAATCCGTGGCGAGAGCGCTTTCGAAGATGTCTCTTTCTCCTAATCGAGTGGCAAACGCTCGACCACATCACCTTCTGCATCCAAGCGGGCGAACACACTGCCATCGTCGGCAGCACGGGATTGGGGAAGAGTACGCTGGGCTACCTCTTGGCGCGGCTCGATGATCCTGATAGGGGCCGGGTGACGCTGGACGGCATCGATCTTAAGAGTTTCGGCTTCGACACCGGACCATTCTGCGCAATCCGCGCATTCTTTTGCTCGACGAAGCGACCAGCGCGCTCGACCCGCAAACCGAAAATGCTCCGCACAAGATCCTGCGTAAGCCTTATGCCCTTCGACGAACAATAGCCGGTGGAGCCCGAAATTGGGTCTGCAACCAGCCTGCTAGGCGGGGAATTGTGTATCCAATATCAACCGTGTGCCCTTTCGTCAGTAATCTGTGCGGGAGCGCGTCGATCGCGCGCCATCGTCGCTTGTTGATTGCATGATTTCTCGCCATATCCCTGCAATGCAAACCAACCATGTTGAATCGCGCCGCGCCATCTGCACCTCAACGAGCAGGCTATAGAATGAACACTGCCTCCCGCTTCCCCGCCGAACGTCTCCAGCAAGTCCTCGACAGTGCAGTTGATACCGGGATCATCATGCTCGACGTCGATGGCACGATCACCGGCTGGAGCAAGGGTGCGGAAACCCTACTCGGTTGGTCGCAGGATGAAATGCTCAGTAAGACCCTGGTGGCGATCTTCCCGCCGGAAGGAGGAGCCGCCGCGCTGCTCGAGGCGGAACTGACCGACGCCAGGTCCAAGGGAAAGGGAAGCGGCGAAGGATGGCGGCTGCAGAAGGGCGGGGGCCGCATCTGGGCCGTCGGTGAGACGACGCCGATAATGGATGATGAGAGAAAGCTTGTTGGTTTCGTGAAGGTCCTGCGTGATCGCACCGAGCAGCGCGAGACGGAGATGGCGCTGCGAGAGCGCACCCGCGCGCTCGAGATTCTCAATCGAGCCGGAGCTGACCTCGCGCGCGAGAATGACCTGGAGAAGGTTGTCCAACTGGTAACGGACGCAGGCGTGGAGCTTACCGGAGCTCAGTTCGGCGCATTCTTCTACAACGTCATCAATCCATCGGGCGAGAGCTATATGCTCTACACGCTGTCCGGCGTTCCTCGCGAGGCATTCTCGAAGTTTCCCATGCCACGCAATACGGCTGTCTTTGCACCGACCTTTCTCGGAGAGGGAATTGTGCGTTCCGCCGATATCACCCAAGACAGCCGGTATGGCAAGAATGAGCCGCGACGGGGAATGCCGGAAGGTCATCTTCCCGTACGTAGCTATCTGGCCGTGCCGGTCATTTCACGAACCGGCGAGGTGATCGGTGGACTTTTCTTCGGTCACGCTGACATCGGCGTGTTCGACGCGGCGTCAGAAAGCGGTCTCGCCGGCCTCGCCGGCGAAGCTGCGGTCGCCATCGACAACGCCCGGCTGTTCGATGCCGTGCAACGTGAGCTGCAGGAAAGACGCCGCGCTGAAGAAGCACTCAAGGAACTGAACGCCAACCTCGAGCATCTCGTCAAGCAGAAGACGGAGGAACTGACCCAGAACGCAGAGGCGCTGCGGCAGGCCCAGAAATTGGAGGCGATTGGGCAGTTAACGGGGGAAGTCGCCCACGACTTCAACAATCTGCTGCAGATCATTGTCGGCAATCTCGACACGCTCACGCGGAACCTGCCGCCGGAAGCGGGTCGGTTGCGAAGGGCAGCCTCGCAGGCGATGAACGGCGCGAGGCGGGCAGCGGCTCTGACGCAACGACTGTTGGCTTTTGCCCGCCGCCAGCCACTCGACCCCAAGCCGATTGACACGAACAGCCTGATCCGCGGCATGTCGGAGCTCCTGCACCGGACGCTTGGAGAGATATACAACATTGAAGTTGTGCTCGCCGCCGGTCTCTGGAAAGCGGAAGCCGATCCCAACGAACTGGAAAGCGCGCTGCTCAATCTCGCGATCAACGCCCGGGACGCGATGCCTGATGGCGGAAAACTGACGATCGAGACATTCAATGCCCATCTGGACGAGGCCTATGCGTCATCGCATGCCGAAGTGATCCCCGGCCAGTATACCGCCATTAGTGTTTCCGACACTGGGACGGGGATGGACACGGAAACGCTATCGCATGTGTTCGAGCCGTTCTTCACGACTAAGGATCAGGGGAAGGGCACCGGGCTTGGCCTCAGCCAGGTGTATGGGTTCGTCAAGCAATCCAAGGGCCATGTGAAGATCTACTCGGAAGTTGGGGAGGGAACGACAGTCAAGATCTACCTGCCACGGCTCTTTTCAGACGGGGCCGGTGAAGAGGTGGCAGAGGCACCTGCCATCCCCGAGGCTGCGGCCGGCGAAGTTATTCTTGTCGTCGAGGACGATCCGGACGTTCGCGCCTATTCGGTCGAATCGCTGCGCGAGCTCGGCTACCATGTACTCGAAGCCAAGGACGGTCCGGCGGCTCTGCAAGCGCTGTCGAGCTACGGCAATGTCGATCTGATCTTTTCGGATGTGGTGTTGCCGAGCGGCATGAGCGGCGCCGACGTTGTTGCCAAGGCGCGTGAGACAAATCCGACGCAGAAAGCGTTGTTCACGACAGGGTATTCGCGCAACGCCATCGTTCATCACGGCCGGCTCGACAAGGGCGTGCACTTGCTGCCCAAGCCATTCTCTTTTGAAGATCTGGCCGTACGCGTCCGGGATGTGCTCGACCGTAACTGACCGCTCGATCTGACGACCGTTTCGACCAACTCGTCTTGTGATTGCCGGAGTTGGTTTGTTAGCTGCTCCAGCACCCGCGCTGTCACGTTATCGGAGGACTGTATGTCCTCTTGTCGCGGGTAGTGCCGCGTTTTCACCAGGCTATGCAGCCGAAAGCGCATCTGGCTCGTGACGCCGGGTATTCGCATGACGATCTCTCCGCCAGACGCAGGCCCGCTCTTCATAGTTATCGTCCGGGTGATTTTGACGTATTCATTGCTCTCCCTAGCTCAAAGCAACCGGTTTTGCGTTGCTCGCCGGAGAACACGCATCAGGCGCCGTAATTCCAGTTTGGGTTACCAAAGAATTTGTCGCTCGCGCTAATTTCTGAGCTTCTTTAGAAGGATAAACGCCGACAGTAGAAAGCAGGCAGCGTTCGTGAGGATGATTGGCCACTCGGCCCGCATGACGCCGAAGGCGGTCCAGAGAACAAAGCCTGTTACGGTAAGACAATACATCCTCGCCGAAATCGCTTCGGTGCGTCCGGTGCGAACGACCTTCCAGACCTGCGGAACGAAGCTGCAGACGGAACACACGGAGGCAAGATATCCGACGATCAGCGCTGTATCCAAAATGACGGTCTCCTAACTGCGTGATCCATAGCGATAGGGAACTATCCCTCTTGCCCGTTGTTCCAGTGATCCCGCGAGGCCTCAGGGCGATCGCCGATGACGGACGATGGAATGGATCTAACAATAAAAGATTGCGTCATCGTTGGAGGTGGACCGGCAGGATTGACAGCCGCGATTTATCTCGCGCGCTATCACCTGTCCGTCACGAACCAGCCGGGCGGCCAGCATCCCCATTTCTCATAACCACGCGGGCTTTCCCGGCGGCATCAGCGGCGCCGAGTTGCTCGGCCGGATGCGTGCTCAAGCCATCATGTACGGCGCCGAGATCCTCGATAAACGCGCGACGGCCTTGCGCAGGGCAGAAAAGAACTTCGTCGTCTCCTCTTCCGATGGTGCCGTGCGGGCGCGAACTGTGCTCATGGCCACGGGCGTTCTTAACCGCATGCCTTCGATGCCAATGGACGAGCACGATGAGGCACTGAAACGAGGGCTTATCCGCTACTGCCCCGTTTGCGGCGGTTTCGAAGTGACCGACAAGCGCGTGGCGATTATCGGACATGGCTCGAAAGCATATATGGAAGCACTGTTTCTCAGAAGTTATAGCCGAAACATTTACCCTGCTGTCGCCCTCCGCCGAGCATCACCTCGAGAGAGGCGAGGAAGCGCGCCTGCGGGAACTTGGTATCCTGGTGAAGTGTGGCCCGTTTGAAATCGATGTCGAACAAGACGCGATCGTAATCCGCACAGGCTGGGGTACGCTGCAGTTCGACTCCATCTACCCCGCGCTGGGATCGGACGTCAGATCGGAATTCGCCTCAGGGGTGGGAGCTAGGGTGTCGGAGGAAGGTTGCATTTGCGTCGACAGTCACCAACGCACGAGCGTGCCGGGCCTTTATGCCGCAGGAGACGTGGTGATTGGCCTGGATCAGATCAGCCATGTGATGGGGCAGGCCGGGGTCGCGGCAACGACGATCCGGAATGATCTGTGCGATTTGTCAGCTTTGATCCGCAGAGTTCACCGCAAACCCCGCCCCTGTCGCTGAGACTCCGTCGTCTCCCCCGATCCCTGCCCTGACTGTCATGCCGGTGGACGACGATAGCCTTGTACATGAATACGGTTTTGATACTGGAGGATCTCGGGCACACGGTTATCGAGGCAAGCTCGGCTGATGAAGCGCTTCAGCTCCTTGAATACGGGCCGCTACCCGACGTCCTGATCACCGATCACGCAATGCCTCATTGACCGGCGCCGAACTTGCCCGCCGGGTTGTCGAACGGCACCCAAAGCTGCGCGTGATCCTTGCTACCGGCTACGCCGAATTGCCGGGCGGAGAGGGGGCGGGGCTGGCGCGGCTTTCGAAACCGTTTAGTCAGGAGGAGCTCAACAGCGCGCTGGCATTGGTCAGCGCGTCAGACCGATAGCTTCTCGTGTCCGGCAGGGCCCTCCGGGAAATGACGCCGGCAGGTTAGCCATCGTGTATCCTCAAACGCAAAAAAGGCGCCTCACGGCGCCTTTTCCGATTTCGCTGCGAAGGGTGTCGGCTGGCAGAGTTCGAGCTCCATGACCTTGTCCATCATCCGGTCTTCTTGCTCTTGAGTTCGTTGGCGACACTCTTGCGCAGCGCGTCCATGATGTTGATGACGTTCGAAGCGGGAGCGGCGGCTTGTTTGGTCTTGGAGCTCTTCTTCTGCGGCTTCAGAGCTTTTTTCTTCTCCTCAATGAGAGCGAGCAGACTCTCCTGAATGGGGTCGCTCACCATGTCCGGCGACCATCGCTTCGTTTTCTGCTTGATCAGCTTCTGCACCAGCGGCACGAGATCAGGATCGGCCTCGTCTTCGATGTCCTGGAAATAGGCCTCCTCTGGACGCACCTCGTCGCCGAAACGCAGGGACCAGAGGACGATGCCTTCGTCTCGCGGCTCGAGGACGACCGCCTTTTCGCGCCGGCCAACGACGAGCTTCGATATGCCAACGACCTTGTCGGCCTTCATCGCATCCCGGATGACCGCGAAAGCCTCGTTGCCGACGGCGTCGTCCGGCATTAGATAGTGCGGCTTCTCCAGGTAGACCCATTCGATCGATTCCGCCGGAGCGAACTTCTCGATGTCGATCGTTTTGACGGTGTCGAGCGCGACCCGATCCAGGTCGTCGTCGGTCAGGATGACATAGTCGTTCTCGCCGCGGGCGTAGCCCTTCGCCTCGTTCTCGTCCTTGACGGGCTTGCCCGTGACGGAGTCGATATATCGGGAGACGACCCGGTTGCCCGTCTCCTTGTTGAGCGTGTGAAACCGCACCTTCGCCGACTCCGATGTCGCCGGGGTCATGTTGACCGGGCATGTCACAAGCGAAAGCTTCAGGTAGCCTTTCCAGTAGGGACGCGCCATGACCGATCTCCTAGCTCGCCTTACGCTGCGGAGCAGCCTTGGAGGAGGCGGCCTTCGCAGCCGCTCCACGCGCGGCACGCGGCCGACCGACGCCAGAGTTGGCATTGGCGGGGGTGGGTTTCGGTTTGTCCCCGGTGGCCTTCAGCATGCCAGCGCTTTCGCGCAGGGCGGCAAGCAGATCGTTCGGCTTCGAAACCTCGACCTTTTTCGGCTTAGGCAAGGATCTGCCTTCCATCTTCGCCTTCACCAGCTCGGCCAAGGCTGCTTCATATCGATCGTCGAACGTGGCCGGATCGAAGTCGCCCTTCTTGGTGCCGATGATATGCTTGGCAAGATCTAGCATCTCGCCTTCAATCTTCAGCTTGGGCATTTCCTCGAAGGCCTTTTTCGACGAGCGCACCTCGTAGTCATAGTTCAAGGTCGTGGCGATGAGACCTTTGCCATGCGGCCGGATGAGTACGGTCCTCATCCGGCGGAACAGGACGGTGCGCGCGATGGCCGCCACCTTCGACTTCCGCATTCCGTCCCGCAGCGCGACAAAGGCGTCGCCGCCCATCTTGTCGGGCGTCAGGTAGTAGGGTTTGTCGAAGTAGACGTCGTCGACATCAGAACAGGGGATGAAGGCTTCGATCTCCAATGTCTTGTTTGACTCGGGAATGGTGGCTGCGACCTCGTCAGGGTCGATGACGATATACTGACCGTTCTCAATCTCGAAGCCTTTGGTCTGCTGTTCCTTCGGCACAGGCTCTTCGGTCTCACCGTCGACGAAGACGCGGTTGACTCGATTGCCGGTTGCCTTGTTTATCGTGTTGAAGGTGATCCGGTCGGAGGTGCTCGCTGCTGTGTAGAGAGCCGCCCCGCATGAGACTTCACCGAATTTGATAAAGCCCTTCCACTGGGCTCTGTGTCCACTCGCCATACCCGTTACTCCGAATCTCTACTGGCGAATCAAGATCTGGCGAGGTGATTCGTTCCGATTCGAAACGAATCATTTTTCAATGGCTTAGCGCCGTTTGTTGCCGATTTGATTCCGGGTACGCCGGCGGCACCTATGGAGGATGGGATCGCCGACGCCTAAGCCGCGGAACAACGTGAATCATCAAACGTTTACGAGCAGGTCCCGTAGCCAACAGGAGATACCGATATGACGACCACAAGACGCGGCCGTGCGCAGGACAGAGCGAAGGTCGCAGGCGGACAGGATCATGAGGTCCGATACGAAGCGAAGAAGGAAGGCGTCTCGAAAGGTGAAGTGCAATACGCCGTCAAAAAGGTCGGCAACAGCCGAAAGAAGATCGAAGCTGATCTAAAAGGTTGATGGATCAGAGGCTCGATAAAAGCGCCGTGAGCTCAGCGATTGACCGACACACGGCGAACGTCGACGGGCGGAAGTTGAGATCAGCTGCACGAAGAACGGGTTTGCGCGCAAGCGTCGATGGCTCGAGCGGCGGCCTGCTTTCGATCGCCGCTCTCGTCTTCAGCATACTTCTATCGGCGGCTGTTCTCGTCCATGTCGCCACGCGCGACGCCCGGTTAAAAAGCCTCTGGCGGTGACGAGGGCTCACTTGGACCCGATCTTGAAGATCGTCTTTTCAATCATCATCTGGGGCTCCCACCCGAAACCAACGACAGTCCGCGCCGCGAAATGACTTCGCGTGGTCGCGGCCGTCCGGGTGAACGAGGGCGCTCCCCATTGGGTGCGCCCTCGGCTGTCATAAGTCCGAAAGCGAAAGCCCTTGTCCGATAAAACCTTGATAATCTTCCTGCATGGGATCGGTGCCTCCGGCGCGCAGCTCACACCGCTGGCATCTTCCTGGCGTGCCCGCCTTCCTGGGACGCGCTTCGTCGCTCCAGACGCGCCGATGCATCACAGGTACGGACGTCGGTGGTTCAGCACGGAGGGCAATCCCCTCGATCCGGAGCGTATTAAAGCTCCAGAGAAGCATTCGACGAACTTATCAATGGCGTCGTTCGGCGCGAAGGGTGCGCGGACGCCCATGATCGGGTCGCCTTCGTCGGCGTCTCGCAGGGAGCCATCGTCGCGCTCGACGCCGTTGCTTCCGGGAGGTGAAAGGTCGGCGCACTGGTCGCGTTCTCCGGCCTGCTTGCCCCGAAGCCGATTTCGCCCGCGAGCAACAGCACGCCGGTGCTTCTGGTGCATGGAGAGAACGACACCACCATCCCTCCCATGGCTTCCCGGCTCGCGGCCGCGCAGCTCAGAATAGCGGCCTTCAAGGTCGAGCTGGACGTCGAACGAGGCACGGGACACACCGTTTCAAGCGCCGGCTCTCAGAAAGCGCTGTCTTTTCTGAAGAAGACCCTGCCCGCTGTCGAAACTCGACTGCGGGCGGGTCGTTCTTCTTCCACACCGATGACCACCAGGAACAGGACGAGGCAGACCGCCCACCGCAGGAGACGGTTTCCTTTACATTTGACCGGATGACCGTGGCGCGTTCCAGGGAGACCTTCCCAAATGCCAGGTGGAGCGAACGCCTCCAGGCCTGGACGGTGCCGGCAAGACGGCTCGCAAGCGCATCGATGGCTTGCGTTGGAGGCCGACCGCCGGGCACGTTATGATGAGGAGCGCGGCCGCGACACTTTTGAGTTCGAGCCGATCCTCAGCCCGTACCTGCAAGTGCTCGACAGCGGTTTTCGCATAAGGACACCGTACTCCAGGACGGTCGGGGATGAGCTTAGGCAGGTACCATTTGCGCCATGGAACGGTGACGACAAAGTCTGGGAAATCCCGTTTGCGTCATATGACTCCAGCACCAATGGGAGACGATCGAGGAAGCCGCGAAGCGGTCAGAGCCGAAAGAACGCCGGAAGCGTGCCGAGGCCCGCAGGCAGAGAGGAGGAAGCCAAGGCCAAACGTCGCACGACCGAACGAAAGAAGCGCGGATTGCCGGTGTCAAGCGACGATCTCCCGGCACTTGGCCGGCCGGTGGCCACAGCAGCGTATGGGATTGTGTCGTCATCACCGATGTGTCGGGCGAGATCGTGGATCCGGAGCAGATCGCGGAACATCACCCGGCCGCGACTGAAGAGCATGTGTGGGCCAGGTGGAGACGCTCTACCCTTGATGAACTCGTCCATACCTGGCCCGCGAGGTCAGAGCCGGGAGAATACGAGCGGCTCCGATGCTGGTGGAACCCGACGCTAGACGAGCTCAGAGCTCAGGGAAGCAAGACGGGCCGCCAAATCCGCATCTTCACAACCCGAAGGCGCCGACGTTCCTCGCCAGCCGCATCACGTTTCGCGGTGGGCGTTCACTCGAACATGTCGTCGGCAGGGCGCGATATTTGAGGATGATGGCGAAAACGCTCCCGTTCACCTGCCGGTTTCCTTATGTTTTCTGCCTGAGCGAAGAGGTCTGGGCTTGGGAGCGAGTGGATCAATTTCTGCGAATAGAGCTGAAACGTTCACCGAAAGAACCCTCGCAAACGCCTCGAGCGTAGCGACGGTGACATTTTCCATGCCCCTTTCGACCCGTCCGACATACGAGCGATCGATTTCGGCCTCGAGAGCCAGTCTTTCCTGAGAGAGACCTTTGGCCACACGAAGTCGTCTCAGATTCCAGCCGATGGTTTGTCGAACGTCCATCCTACAACAAACGCATATTCACGGCTTGACAATCGACGGACTGATAGTCCCTAATTAAAGCTGCTAAGAGGGACGCTTCAATGGAACTACGCCAGCTTTCCTACTTCGTCGCGGTGGCCGAGGAACTCCATTTCGGCCGGGCGGCCGCGAAGGTGCGCATCGCCCAGCCCGCGCTCTCCAATCATGTGCAGGCGCTGGAGCGCGAACTCGGCTGTGCGTTGTTCATCCGCTCGACCCGGCGGGTGGAACTGACCAGGGCAGGGGAGATCTTCCACGAGCGCTGCGTCGGGATTCTGAGCGAGGTCGATCTGAGTGCCGAGATCACCAGGGCGGTGGCCGGCAAGACCATCCGGCAGATCAGGATCGGCACCGTCTATCCGGCCACCACCGGCGTGCTGCCGGCGTTTCTGGCGAAGATCGCCCGCAAGTACCCCGATGTCCGCATCCATATATCAAGCGGCAATACCGGCGACATCATCCGCGGCCTGGAAAACGGCCAGATCAATCTCGGCTTCATCCGGCCGGTGGAAAACATCGGCTCGTTGCGCTTCTCCTCGATCGCCCATGAGCGTTATCTGCTGGCGGTCGCCAGGACAAACCCACTGGCGGAGCAGGGAGAGATCGCCATCGACGATCTGCGCTCGGAAAGGATCATCGCCTTCAATCGCAAGAACCTCTCCTACACCGAGCGGTACTTCAATGAGAAGTTCCAGGAATATGATCTGACCGGCAACATCGCCTATAGCTGCGACGACACCTATTCGCTGGTGTCGCTGGTCTCGGCCGGCCTTGGCATCGGCTTTGCGCCGGAATGGACCGAGGGTCTGCCGAACCGGGCCTTCGAGCTGAAGGCGGTGAGGGGCATCGACTTCAGGATCGGGCTTGGCGTTGCCTGGAACAAGGAGGATCCAACCGCCTCGCGCGACGACATCGTCGATATCGCGAGGTCACTGGCACGGCCGGGCAGGTGAGGCGAGGGACATAAGAGTGGCGCGCCTCAAAGCGGGAAAAGAGCGGAGAGAGTTCCGGTTACCTCGTCGTCGAATTCCTCATTATAGTGGCCTTCTCGGGATAAAGGCGAAGGGCCGGAATCGACTCGATGGCAAAGATGTCGGATGCCCAGGAAGCAAGACTAGCCCGCTTCTCGTCCTTGCCGATATCGGCAGCAAGCACGTCACGCGGGTGATCGAAATGTTTGGCTGGGTGAAGCAGATGGACGGCGTTGATCGCTGCTACAACGTCGTGCTGGGTTTTAGGGTTGTTGATTTCTCTTCTCATCTTCCGGCTCCGTGGATAGATGGATGGCACCTGGATACATTTTCCGCGGTTCGGTAAGATCCGTACTGCGATCGCCCTGAATCGACGGTATCTCTATTCTCATCGCCTCTGCTAGGAGCGTGTCGCGATCGCGAACACCCTTGTTGAACAATCTGGCGACCGTTGTCGTCAGCGCTCCGACAGAGAGCGGGTCGGCCGCTATCCCTCTAGCCTGGGCAATCTCGTTGACGACGCTCGCGCACAGGCGCGCCTCTTCTCTCGACGGTAGGCTCATGTCTTACTCCGAAAGTGGCCCGCCCTGGTGGACAGGGCGGGGGCCTCCTCGATAGCTTAGAAGTCCATGCCGGCACCAGTGGGGATCGCCGGAGCGGCGTCCCTCTTCGGCTTTTCGGCGATCATCGCTTCCGTTGTCACCAGGAGGCCGGCAACCGAGGCGGCATCCTGCAGAGCGGTGCGCACCACCTTGGCCGGGTCGATGACGCCCTGGGCGTAAAGATCACCGTATTGGCCGGTCTGAGCGTTCCAGCCGTAAGAGAAGTCAGCCTTCTCCCGCAGCTTTCCGACGATCACAGACCCTTCCGCGCCGGCGTTTTCGGCGATCTGACGGACAGGGGACTCGATCGCGCGGCGGACGATCTCGATACCAACCTTCTGGTCCTGATTGGCGGCGTCGAGATTGTCGAGTGCCT
This sequence comes from Rhizobium sp. C104, assembly GCF_022354505.1. Taxonomy (NCBI): domain Bacteria; kingdom Pseudomonadati; phylum Pseudomonadota; class Alphaproteobacteria; order Hyphomicrobiales; family Rhizobiaceae; genus Rhizobium; species Rhizobium sp. C104. Next base: position 12,812 of record NZ_CP092351.1, read on the forward strand.
TGACGGACCGCAGTAGCGCCACCCCACCGCCCGGCAGGATGCCTTCCTCGACAGCCGCGCGCGTCGCATGCAGGGCGTCGTCGACGCGGTCCTTCTTTTCCTTGACTTCGACTTCCGTCGAGCCGCCAACGCGGATGACGGCAACACCGCCGGCAAGCTTGGCAAGACGTTCCTGCAGTTTCTCGCGGTCGTAGTCGGAGGTGGTTTCCTCGATCTGGGCGCGGATCTGTGCAACACGACCGTCGATCTCGGGCTTGGAACCGACGCCATCGATGATAGTGGTATTCTCCTTCTCGATCGCTACCTTCTTGGCACGGCCGAGCATGTTCAGCGTGACGTTCTCCAGCTTGATGCCGAGGTCTTCGGAAATGACTGTACCGCCCGTCAGAATGGCGATGTCTTCGAGCATGGCCTTGCGGCGGTCGCCGAAGCCAGGAGCCTTGACGGCAGCGATCTTGAGGCCGCCGCGCAGCTTGTTGACGACGAGCGTTGCAAGAGCTTCTCCTTCGACGTCTTCCGCAATGATCAGCAGCGGCTTACCCGACTGGACGACGGCTTCGAGCACCGGGAGCATGGACTGCAGGTTTGAGAGCTTCTTTTCGTGGATAAGGATATAAGGATCCTCGAACTCGACCCGCATCCTGTCTTGGTTGGTGACGAAATAGGGCGAGAGATAGCCGCGGTCGAACTGCATGCCTTCGACGACTTCGAGTTCGGTTTCGGCGGTCTTGGCCTCCTCGACGGTGATCACACCTTCGTTGCCGACCTTCTCCATCGCTTCTGCGAGATAACGGCCGATCTCCTCATCGCCATTGGCCGAGATGGTGCCGACCTGGGCGATCTCGGAATTGTTGGAGATCTTGCGGGCGTTGGTCTTCAGCTCCTTGACGACAGCGTCGACGGCAAGATCGATACCACGCTTCAGGTCCATCGGGTTCATGCCGGAGGCCACCGCCTTGGCGCCTTCGCGAACGATCGCCTGAGCGAGAACAGTTGCGGTGGTGGTGCCGTCGCCGGCGAGATCGTTGGTTTTCGATGCCACTTCACGTAGCATCTGGGCGCCCATGTTTTCGAACTTGTCTTCCAGTTCGATTTCCTTCGCGACCGAAACGCCGTCCTTGGTGATGCGCGGCGCGCCGAAGGACTTGTCGATCACCACGTTGCGGCCTTTCGGGCCGAGCGTCACCTTCACGGCATCGGCGAGTACGTCGACCCCACGTAGCATGCGTTCACGGGCATCGGTGTTAAATTTAACTTCTTTCGCAGCCATTTTTTCACTCCTTCATTAGGCAGCTAGTTGACTGATAAATAGGGCGCCTCAGGCGGCCTTCTTCTGCTCGGCCTGGGCTTCGATGATGCCCATGACATCGCTTTCCTTCATGATCAGCAGGTCTTCGCCGTTGATCTTGATCTCGGTGCCGGACCACTTGCCGAACAAGATGCGGTCGCCGGGCTTGACATCGAGCGCCTGGATCTGACCGGCGTCGTTGCGTGCGCCAGGGCCGACGGCGATGATTTCGCCTTCCTGCGGCTTTTCCTTGGCGGTGTCAGGGATGATTATTCCGCCCTTGGTCTTTTCTTCGGATTCGATCCGGCGGACGAGAATCCGATCATGAAGCGGTCGGAACGACATGTTTTCCTCCGTTGAGCAAAAAAGATGACGTTGATCCCCTGGCCGGACCATATGACCAGTCCGGGCGGGAGCGAACCTCGATCGAGCGTTCGCAGGCAAAATTTATTTTTACGATTTTTGGATTTCAAGAGGTTGAAAGGAAAAATTAGCACTCACCCTCGATCGCTGCTAACGTGCTGGGAAGGAACAAGAAACCCTCTCGCGACGTTCAAAAATCCGTTGATGGCCGAGAAATTTTGCGGCACCTTCGCAGTATCATGAAACGGAGTGAAGCATGCGATTTTCATCAGATATCGAACGTCAGCTCAACGGTTATGGTCTCACTACCGCGCACATTCTCTACCGTATTCCCGATTTCGAATCCGTCCTGCAAACCTATGTCTGGCAGGACTACGATCTGGCGCCCGATTTTCCCGAGATGCACAAGTTTCTGGACTTTTGGCAGGAGAGGCTCGATGGCCCGTTGCATTCCGTCCGCTACAGCCATCAGTGCCTAATCGGGCCGAACGAATGGCGTCGTGTCGAAGGCGAGTTCAAGCTGAACTGAATCTTGAATCCGCATTTTCCACTTCCTAGCTCACGTGACGATCGGGGCTTGGCCCGGTCGCTTTCCCACGTCTGCATGGAGTGAGACCACATGGAAGAGACCATCAATATCATCAGAAGCGCCAGCATCCCGGAGAGGGAAGAGATCATCGTCGATTTTGCCCGGTGGCTTCAGACCGCTTCGCAGGAGGCTCTGGTATATGGCGAAGGGCGTTTCGCTTTGATGTCTGCCAATATGGCGGAAGCGATCCGCATTAATGCCGATGAACTCGCACGCGACAATCCCGAAACGACTGAGCGGATATTGCAGCAGGCCTGCGCAATGATCTCTCAGTTCAAGGCGGCATACCCGCATCGCGTTCTCAGTCGGTCATTCCATTGACCTTACGTCCCAACTCGTCACCACTGCGCACGATATTGGACGGCGCACCGAGAGGTTCTTTCTTGACTATACATGGGAAGCGCACCCAGACCTCGCGGCGTGCATGAATATCGGAGGGACAAAGACAAAGGCGCTCCTGTGCTCGGCTCGAGGGCGGTACATTTTTGTCTCAGCAGATCTTTAATCCGAAATCGGCAAAAAATCGAATTCCACCGGCCGCTGAAATCAAGGCTGGCTTCGCCGGAACGCCGCTTTTGCCATTCCCGTACCCATGTTGCTTCTAGGAGGATATGGCTATGGCAACATCTTCGACTACGCACCTCTCTAGCGCTCGAGCGTTGGCTTCGACCGGGTCAACCGCTAAGGTGGAGCGCTTGAAATCCGTCAGCGGAAAAACCATCTGACGCGCGACTTCTGCAAAATGGGGATTATCGATGACGACAATAGAAGAGCGGCAGCCTGAGCAACATGCGTTCGAAGCGGATGTCAGTCGGCTGCTCCACATGATGGTGCACTCGGTTTACTCCGACAAAGATGTCTTCCTCCGGGAATTAATCTCGAATGCAGCGGATGCCTGCGAAAAGCTACGTTACGACTCAATTTCCCAGCCGGGACTCTCGACCGACGGTATACAGCCGGGAATTCTGGTGACCCTCAACGAAGAGGCGCAGACGCTTGTTGTCGAGGACAACGGCATTGGCATGACCCGGAACGAGATGATCGACGCGCTGGGCACGATCGCGCGCTCGGGGACGAAGGCATTCATGGAGCGGCTTGATGCTGCTAAGGCCGGCGAGAAGGCTGAACTGATCGGCCAATTCGGCGTCGGATTCTATTCCTCGTTCATGGTGGCAGACAAGGTCGATGTGATCTCGCGACGTGCGGGTCAGGAGGAAGCCTGGAAGTGGTCGTCGGACGGCAAGGGAAGCTACGACATCGTCGCGATCGATTCCGTCGAGGCGCCGACGAGGGGTACCCGCGTCGTTCTGCATCTCATGAAAGATGCGAAAAGATACACCGACAAATGGACCGTCGAAAAGATCATTCGCGATCAGTCCGGGCACGTACCTGTTCCCATTCGTCTCGTCGACAAGGAAGCGGCCGAGCCGGCGCAGATCTCCGATGGAGCCGCGCTCTGGACCAAACAGAAGAGCGAAATTTCCAAACAGGATTACGACGACTTCTATCGTGGTATTTCGGGTCAATATGATGAGCCGCTGACCAACGTGCATTTTCGCGCCGAAGGCCGGCACGAATATACCACGGTGGCCTTCATACCTGGTTCCCAGCCCTTCGACCTGTTTGATCCGGATCGCAAGGGTCGGATGAAGCTCTACGTGAAGCGCGTCTTCATTACCGATGACGCTGAGTTGCTGCCGCGTTACCTGCGGTTCGTGCGCGGTATCGTCGATACGTCCGATCTGCCGCTTAACATTTCCCGTGAGATGATCCAGGAGAGCCCGGTCCTCACCGCGATCCGCAAGGGCATAACCAGTCGGATCCTAACCGCACTGGAGAAAATGGCCGACAGTGAACCCGAGACGTTCGGGAAATTCTGGGACCTCTTCGGGGCAATCGTCAAGGAAGGGATCTACGAAGACTTCGAGCGCCGCCCACAATTGCTCAAGCTGGCGCGTTTCCACACAACTGCTGTCGAAGGCGCGACACGGAGCCTTGCGGATTACGTGGCCGCCATGAAGGAGGGGCAGTCGTCGATCTATTACATCAGTGGCTCGAACCTGGAGCAGTTGAATGCTTCACCACAGCTCGAGGGCTTCCGGGCCAAGGGTATCGAAGTGATGCTTTTGACCGATTCCGTAGACAGCTTCTGGCCTACCAATGTCCCTGATTTCGAGGGCAAGTCATTCAAATCGGTCACCCAGGGCCTTGCCGATTTGAATGAACTCGCCGGCGAGGCGGGCAGCGACGAGGAAAAACAGGAAGCCTCTTCCGAGGTTGTCGCTTTCATCGATTTCGCACGCGGTGCTCTCGGTCAGGAGGTCGCCGATGTGCGTGTCTCCGGTCGATTGACGGAAAGTGCGGTCTGCCTGGTTGCTTCCGAGCACGGCCCTGATCGACAACTTGAGAAAATCCTCCAGGGGGCAGGGCGGCTGCAGACGGCTTCGAAGCCCATATTAGAAATCAACGCGCAGAGTCAGCTCGTTATGAACATCGCATCGATCGACGATCACACCTTTCGCGAGGATGCCGCGTGGCTCCTCCTCGATGAGGCCCGCATTCTTGATGGCGACAAGCCGGTAAACCCACGGGCATTTGCGGAGCGGCAGGCAAGACTGTTTGTCTTGGCGATGGGACAAGGCAAATAAATGTTCACTATGATCTTGTCCCATTTGGGCCGAGATCCCTTATCCGTCAAAAGACCGCCTGCCCCGTTTCCTGGCCGCTTTGACTAAGCGGTCGAAAATTGAGGGAAGCGCTTTTCAACAAATTAAGGGCAGGCGCACGTTTGGCCGGCCAGGTACATTCGAATTCCTGATGACTTATCCAACGCGAGCGGCGCAACCGCCATTCATCCGCTAATATGCGGCTCAGGGCAGGCGCGCCTGCACCAGCCTGGAGGTCTTTACCGAATGGATTCCGGCCACTTGCTGTTTGGCACCGGCGCGGTGCCGATCGCCGAAATGGAAACGACGAGCGCCGTCATGCCCGAGAAAAGCACAAGTGCATGGGTCATAGCTTTCGATCCTTTTTGGCTGCAGCGGCAAGCGTGCAGGTTTGCCGAGTGACGTGGCTGAGAAGATGAAGGCTCTGGAACGGGAGAACCGGGAACTTCGTCAGGCGAATGAGATTCTACGCAAAGCCTCGGCGTATTTTACCCAGGCGGAACTCGACCGCCCACTGAAGCGATGATTTCGTTCATCGACGAACACCGCTCGGTGCTCGGGGTCGAGCCGATCTGCAGGCTGCTGCCGATTGCCCCGTCCACCTATTATGAAGTCGTCGCCAAGCGCACGGACGTGGGTCGCCTATCGGCCGCGAACGGAATGATATTGCCATGAAAGTCGAGATACGCCGGGTGTTCAACGAGAACTTTCAGGTCTATGGCGTGCGGAAAGTGTGGCGACAGTTGCAGCCAGAAGGCTTCGACGTCGCACGCTGCACCGTCGCAAGGCTCGTGAGAATGATGGGTCTTCAAGGCATCATTCGTGGCAAGCCGATCAAAACCACTGTATCGGACAAGTCTGCCCCGTGTCCGCTCGACCGCGTCAATCGCCACTTCAAGGCTCCCGCGCCGAACATGCTGTGGTTATCCGATTTCACCTATGTCGCGACCTGGCAGGGCTTCGTTTACGTTGCCTTCGTGATCGACGCCTTCGCCCGTCGCATTGTTGGCTGGCGGGCAAGCCGGACTGCCCATGCAGGCTTTGTGCTCGATGCCCTCGACCAAGCGCTTCATGATCGGCGGCCCGTCAAACGCGGCGGGCTGGTTCATCATTCCGATCGCGGCTCCCAATACGTATCCATTCGCTATTCCGAGCGACTGGCCGAGGCAGGCATCGAGCCATCGGTCGGCAGCGTTGGCGATTCCTTTGACAACGCCCTCGCCGAAACGATCAACGGCCTCTACAAGGCTGAGGTCATCCATCGGCGAGGACCATGGCGCAACTTCGAAGCCGTGGAGTTCGCCACGCTCGAATGGGTCGACTGGTTCAACCACCGCCGCCTTCTGGAGCCCATCGGAAACATGCCGCCCGCCGAGGCTGAAGACCGATACTACGCCATGCTGGACGCACCAGCCATGGCCGCATAACTTAAACCAAACGGTCTCCGGCTAAGCCGGTGCGGCTCAGAGTGATGCGATTTCCGTCAGGGTCCGTGAACTGGGCAATTCTTCCGTAGCCCCCTCTAAGTCATCCGTGAGTTCCACGCCAATGTCTTCGAGGGATTTCTGGGCTTCATCCATTCAGTCTGCCGGAACCCGCATTCTCCTTGTCGTGGAAGATTTGAATGTTCGCACCAGCGACGTTGCGCCACTGGATCAGCCCATCCATTGGACGATCATCGGGCTCCCGAGCGAAAATTTGGGTGTAGAACGTCTCGGCTCTATCCATGCTTGCCGCCGCGAGTGCGGCGTAAATTCCTTGGATTTCCATTCATATTTCCTCCCTTCCAAATTGCCTCCACCTTTAAATGAAAAACGGTCGGTCCCGTTCCAAATCGCGCGCGATGGCGACGGCCGGAACGTAGCCTTGTTGAAGCGTCGAGTACCATCAGGCGTTTGTTACCTGCGAGCCATCGCTCTCGCGACGCTACGGGGTGCTGCGGTTGGGTTGGGGGCAACTTCGTTGAGTCTGAACCGAGCTACCAGCTCGCGAAGCTTCTGGGCCTCCTTGGCCAATGAACAGGATGCTGCGGTCGACTGTTCCACCATGGCTGCATTCTGCTGCGTCGTCTGGTCCATCTGGTTGACGGCGATATTGACCTCGCTCAAGCCGACTGACTGCTCTCTGGCTGACGTCGCGATCGAATCCATATGCTGGTTGATTTGGGTGATGAAGCCGCCGATCGTCTTCAGCGATGCACCGGTTTCGCGCACGAGTTTGACGCCGCTTTCCACTTCTTTCGAGGAATTATGGATGAGACCTTTGATCTCCTTGGCCGCCGTGGCTGAGCGTTGTGCGAGCTCGCGAACCTCCTGAGCGACGACTGCAAATCCCTTGCCGGCGTCGCCCGCTCGGGCTGCTTCGACGCCTGCGTTCAATGCGAGCAGATTGGTCTGAAACGCAATTTCATCGATCACACCGATGATATTGGAGATCTGCTGCGACGAGGCTTCGATGCGCTCCATCGCCTCTTCGGCATGAGAAACGACGTCTGCCGATTTCACGGCACTGCGATTGGCCTCCGTGGCCACTATTCGGGCTTCTTCGGTCCTGGTGCTGGAGTTCGACACATTTGCTGTGATCTCTTCCAAGGCTGCGGCCGTCTCTTCGAGCGACGCTGCCTGCTGCTCTGTGCGCTTCGAGAGATCGCTGGCGCCGGAGGAGATTTCCCGCGTGCCATTGTCCATTGTGGTGATGCTTTCGGAAATCGCCCCGAGTGCTGCGCCAAGTTGAGTGACCGATTGGTTGAAGTCGTGCCGCAATACCTCAAAGTCGGGCGCGAAGGCGTCATTGAGCTGAAAGGCCAGATCGCCTGCGGCCAGCCGTTTCAAACCGGCGGCTAGGCCCGACGTGGCAACGCGTAAGCGCTCGGTCGCATCGGCTTCTGCCTTCCGCTGGGCAGCGACGCGATCGGCCTCTGCCTGTCGCCGGTTTTCCTCGGCTTCGATTTCCATTCGTTTGTTTGCCATCGCGGCTTGGCGGAAAACCTCTACGGCCCCCGCCATCGAACCGATCTCGTCGGCTCGGCCGGCAAATGGAATCTCAGAACCAGTGTCTCCTTCGGCCAGCCGCCGCATCGAACCGGTGATTAGGGTGATGGGTCTTGCAATGCCCGTCAGCGCGAATGCCACAGCGCCGAAGACAAGCAATCCGGCGAGAACGGCCGCCGTTAAAAGGTAGAACATTACCGAATTATAGGTCGCCTTGCTGAGCTCCGCCGCCTTCTTGCTGCCCTCCACGTTCAATTCAACGAGGGCTGTTGTGAGCTCTTTCAGCTCGTCCGAGAAAGAGCGCATCTTTCCACCGAGGTGTTTCCCAGCCTCCTGCGTTTTGTTCGCCCGGGAAAGAGCAAGCAGTTCGGAGCTGCTGCCGATGTAGCCCTCGACGGTTGCCTTGATCCCGTGGACCAGTTCACGTTCGCGTTCCGATGATGCCAGCGAGGAATAGACATCTATCGCATTGCGAAGCGTGTCCTCCGCCTTCGCAATAGCCTCTTCGCGCATTTTCTTTTCAGCGTCGGACTGCGCGATAATGTGATCGCGGTAGGCGACACGCAAATTCGCCATGCTGAGGTTGATAAACCGCGAAGCCTGAACGCTCGGCAGCCAGCGGGTGGCAATTTCCTCGGTCGAGCCGTTTGTTTTGCTGAGGCCATCGATGGCGAGATATGCCACAAGACCGAAGAAAAGTGCTATTCCGCTGAAGATCAACAGCAGGCTCGATTTTATGCTCCGACGGCGCATTGAAGGACCCCTTGAACCCGACACTCTGATGGATCGGCTATCTAGGTCTAGCAAAGACAACTTAATGCTTTGCTGATATATAATAGCTGTTTTCCGAGCCCGGGGCACAGCATCCCACCCACTGCCGAGACCTATTGGACCCGCTGACCGAGGACTTGGCAGATCCGCAGTGTCTTGGCACGCGTAAGGCGGGATCTGGACCTGTGCCTGCCTGATTCATGTCGCGGGATGATTCCGGCACAGTGCTTGGACGGCTTGCCGAGGCGACTCGGACCGTTGGCCGACTGCACGTCGCGGTTGGAGAAGGCGACGGCGAGGATGTGTCAACAAACGGCAGTGCTGCAGCGCCGCGGCACGAGTACGAGGCATTCTGGCGGCACTGATGTCGTTTGATCGAGCTTACAGAAATCAGGTGCTGGCCCTGCACCAGAAGTTCCGGCTTCCAAGATCGCTGCAAACGATGTCGAGGCGCTTAATGTTGTCGCTGCGGCAGGTGGGAGGCATAAATGGAGCGATCACTCGATGGTCGCCGTGACAAATAATGGCCACCAGGATCAATCAGAATCACCAAGGCGCCATTGCTGCGGTATAAACTCGGAAAGAGGGTCAATCGCTCGGGTCCGTCTGTACACGCTCGCGAAAAACACATGGAGCATTCGCCAGAAAGCGGTGTGGCTTTCGGTGCCACTGCGCCTGGGATTTTTCGCCGCCCCGGTCCCAATATCCATTCCGTAGTCGGCACGTCCGACGATCCAGTGATTGTCCTCCTACCGTTCTATATCGGTCGAGTAGATGACGCCGGCTTCCTTCAAAGCCAACAAGAACAACACCCGGGCGCTTTCGTCTGAAACACGTCCGTCATCGACGGCTTCACAGGCTTCAAGAGCCGCGATGTAAGCCTTTCCGTCAGAGACGGGCCAACGAGCCGATAGGAGATCGAACGCCTGTTTTGCCGATCTCACGGTGATCGACTTTCGCGGACGTAGAATAACGACACTCTGCCACAAGACACACGCTCCTTCGCCAGCGGCCAACGCCACGCAGAGCGTCCGCTTCGCCCCCAACTTGCGTCTACGACGAAGGTTCCTCACGCTTGCTTCCAGCCATCCTGAGGTCCAGTGCCTGTCGCAACCGGCCCGCAGACAGGTCTGTGTCTGCACTTAAAAGATCAACGGCGGCAGCGTATGCGGCTTGCGCGCAATCCCCGCCTGCGTCGATGGAGTTCGCGCCACACCAATCGGCTATTACCTTCGCGAGCATCTCTATGTGCCTTTCGGAGAGTTCCGGAAGATTTAAGAGGTTTAGAGACATTGTTGTCGACCCCGCCTAAGGCAAGAGGACGTCTGATCTTCCAATCGGCTTCGCCCTATAAAGATTGCCGACTGAAATATTTACGCTTGATATGACGCGATGGTATGACGGTCGCAAGAAGCCGAGTTCTACGGAGTGGCAGACATTGTCAAGGCAAAGGTGTGCCCTTGTTCGCAGGTCGGCTATAACCGCGAGCAATTGCCAGAGCCATTCGGCATCGTGGTCACCGGATATCGCCATCTTGATATTGAGGACGCAATCTGCGACCTGCCGGTAAAGGTGGTGTACAACGCCGATTTTCGTCCGGCATAGCCCGGTCGCTCGCCCATGGTGTTGTGGCGGCTGAGGCCGATCAGCCTTACGGCATCATGATCATGCTCGCCGACATGCCGGCGATGCCTTCGGCAATAGCGACGATCCACATCGCGCTGAAATACGGTCACCGAATTCGCGCTCATCGCCCGCCCCTCGAAACGTCCTCGACTGCCCCCGAGCAACGCACGATTATTTTACGAGAAAGGTTGAGTGTGGTCGAGTCACCTATTGTGGTTGCGACTTGCGGCCGCAATGTTGCTGACGTATCAGCTCATGACGGCGATCCAGGAAATCAGCGCGCGCGTCGGACGGACCTCAGGTCACGGCATAGCGGGCAATCTGTGCCGTCACTATCCGAACTGGCTTCTGCAATCCATCGTAGGTAGTACCCTCAACTCTTCGGAACATTGCCTCCGTGAGGCATGCCGCGCCGGATGGGAGCCAAATGCCGCGCATTGCCACGGACCACTGGACGTGATCGCCGATCCATACTGCCCCTGCCGGGTGCACTCAGCAGTGTGCACCTTGTTCATAGGGCGATTGATCGGCGGTCGATGGCTCTGCACTTCCACCGCCGGTAATACGTCAAAAGGAGGACTCGATCGTCCTTTGAGCAATCTGGCAAAAGCCTATCGTCAGAAATAAGCTGTACGGGTTCGGGTTTGGAGCAGTCTCATGGAGCTGGTCGAATACTGCCTGCACAAGCTTGGAAGCTTTTTTTACGGCACGTACTATCTGAATGGACGGGCAATGGCCCTCAGTTTCGCCATTTCCATTGGCCTAGTTCTGACGGTTTTCGCGGTGGAACTCACCTATGTGGGGTTCGGCAATTCCGGGTTCCGTCGGGTTTTCTTCGAACGCAGCAAATCCACAATCACCGACATTGTCTATTTCGTCCTTCAGACGACGGGAATGATTACGCTATTCGCGGCGCTCGCATCATTTGGTCTGTCTTACGCCATCACCCGCGCGGCTCAGGATGCCCCCCACCTGGACCTTGGCCGGAGGCTGCCAGGCTGGGCACATGTTCTCTTGTTCCTAGTGCTGTCAGACTTCTTAAGCTACTGGCAGCATCGGCTGATGCACCGGCTGCCCGTACTATGGCGGCTGCACGAATTTCACCACGCAGCCGAAGAGTTCAACGCGCTGACTTCGTCGCGGGAGCATCCGCTGGAGAAGGCCATAAACATGGCCACCATGGTCGTTCCGGCGCTGCTTATCGGCATGCCAACGGCTGAATTCGCCTTCGTAACCATCACCTTTGGCGCCATTGGTCTGGTTAAGCACAGTGCCATTCCCTGGCATGGCTGGTTTGGCAAATACGTGATCCAGTCACCACGCGACCACTTCATCCATCACTCCCGAGTGCGGGAACACCACGACAAGAATTTCGCCAATTATTTCCCGATCTGGGATCATTTGTTCGGCACCTATTACGAGGGCGATGCAGACGGTGCAAAGCTCGGTCTGGACCGCGACTACTTCAACCAAACCGACCCCTTCCGCGAAAGTATCGCCACAGAAATCCGTTTCTTCCAACGCGCGGTGCAAGCTGCCAAGTCGATAAGTCCCATAAGTGGAAAACCTGCATCGCCGCGGGGGCTGTCGGGCTCGGAAGAGCGCCGGTAGCGCGAAGCTGGCATCGGTCTGTTGTGAAAAGCGGCAGCTTTCGGGAATCCACGAACTAGCTCCGAATGACAAAATGGTCGGTTCCAGCCGCGCGGAACTCCGACCGCTGCGCGATCCATCAATCCCCGGTGGGCATGACGCGTGAAATCCCTATGTAGCTAATCTGCTCCGTTGCTACTCAGACCCCTTATCGTCTTAGCCGGAGTCAATAACACGTATTAGGCAATTGCTTTTTAAGACGTTACTGATGCGATGGTGGCATGACAAAGCCGCCGAAACACACCGAAACCAAAACCGCTCCAGCAGGATACAGACAAGCCGGTACGTTCCCGGCCTCGCAAAGCGCGAGATCCTGCGCAGTCGAGTCTGCCCCTCGAGCGCCCCCCGCGATGGGACGGGACGAGGACAGCACATGCATCTTCAGAAACCAATCCAGGACACGATCATGAGAAATCGCGGTTGGTTCCGCTGGACGGCGAAACAGTCAAAAAGAAGAACTGTTCCAGAGCTCGGACCTCGTGCCGAGGACTACATCGGACCTTAGTCTTAGCCGTGAATGCCGCTGGACTACTGCATGGGGAAACGGCTCAGCATCCGGTCCTGGATGTTCTCCTGGCCGACGATCATCACCGCAAGCGAGATGACTTTCTCGCGGTCGGCGGCGTTTGTTATGTAGCCTTCAAGCAGGACCACGGGGCCGAGCATCCTGATCTCGATGGCGCTGCTGTCGCTATCGCGATCAGCGGAAACCGCCGCCTCGATCGTCGCGATGGTCGAGGACGAACTATGGCCTTGGGAGCAGCGCTCCTCATGGCTGGCGTTGTCCAAGCCGAATTTCATGTCGTCCACCCGTTCCGACCCTCCACGGAGCTTCATGTTCCCTCAAGCCTGATATGAGAAGCAGGTCTTGGGGGCGCAAGTCGGACCTAGGCCCGTCTTCCCCTCGGCGCTATCTGGCTTAAATTCTTGCTCATACTTCTAGAAAGGACACCAGGGAGGTTTAGCGATGTTGCTGTATCCAGTCAGAACCTCCCTGGTGAAGCGTCGCTGATCCATGTCCGGCGTCGCTTCTTACGAATGAGGAGCGGCTATTCTTGCGAACGGTCGGTATAATGGATTGGCATAGAAGCGAAGATTTCGCGCCTCTTATGCTTGTAATGAGCGGTCGGGAAAAGCATAGGCTGATCCGATCACTCCGTGAGGTTGCCGAGGCTCTTGTCGCCGCATGGCTGACCGACGATGGCAAGGAATACATCGCAGCGGTAAGAACATGTCTCAATGCCATTCAGGGTAACATCCCGGCACAGGACCGCACTCCTTCGCGCTGCGCAGGGAAGCCGGAATTCCCGTGATTGCAGTCGTTCACTAACGGAACGCCTAGCCGGCTGCCGGCGCCAGTGTTGGCCGCAGGAGCTCTTCAATTCGGCACGGCACCTCAAGCTTTCAGTGGAAGGTGGGCCGGCTCGCGACGCGATACGCTCCTGGACGAGCGTTCTTGGCTGCCATCCACAACGCGTCCACTATTCTTTCGGGGCTCGCCGGTTTGGTGACGACAGCTCGGCCCTCCAGGTTCTCGATGAGACCGGGTTTCACGGCGAAATACACCGCCCCAAGTCCGAACCCGGAAAAGAGGGCGCGGGCAATCGACGGCCCGGTGATACCATCCCCCAGCCTGACGTCGATGATGGCGATGTCTGCTTCGAAGCCGAGTTCCAGAGCCTCCGACATATTCCCCGCGATGCCGGTGACTTCGAATCCCGCGTCGATCGCTACGTCCTTAATCACCAGAGCGATCCCCGGTTCGTCTTCGACGATTAGCAGGCGCATGTTTCGTCTCCAGGGCGGCTACAAAATCGGTGCGGCGCTCTCTGGCGTCGCCAATCGAAAAACACTCCCCGCCACAAGCGGTTCCACGTGCAGGACCTGAGTTCTCAAGCATCCCCGACTAAGGTCCGAGATCAATTATGCCTCACCGAGATCGCGCGCCCGCGCTTGCCCGCGATCCGCATGAACGGTGCCCGAGGACCAGATCTTGATGCTGGGCCTTCCAGTTCTTCGCCAAAGTGCCGGACTGACATATCCCCTTCCACGAAAGAAGAGGGTCTACGCCTGACCAAAGTCCGTATGCGCCGCAAAACAAAGAACCCGCACCGCGGGGCAAATTTCAGGATGAACGTGAGAAGGGGGTCGCTGTGTTCAGCGTTCTCCACGTCCGCACCCCAACTTGCTCGCCGTGATAAGGTTCCAAAAATATATAATAAGTATTCCTCTTAATTTGCCGTCTGATGGTTTGACTTCTGTCCACTTAAGGCGCGCTGTGTCTCTCGTATTACGGGCCAAAGATACGTCTTAATACAAGCCTAATGCCCAGGAAAGAGGATGATTAGATGCTGATTACCTCCGCAAGTCGCTTCCAGTCGGAAAAAATTATTCGCGCCGTCTGCGACTACCCCCTCAAGTCCTTTGCGATGAAGACAGCGGCATTGGCAGGAATGGCAGTCTCAATAGCCATAGTCATCCACATGCTTATCGGCGCCTAAGACGCGCTTCGCCATATCCAAGGAGACACGACTATGCAATTCAACGATGAAGAGCAGCTACGCCGTCACGCATACGCAATTTGGGAACGTCAAGGTTGCCCCGAGGGGAAGGACGCCGAGATCTGGGATCTGGCCGTGAAGGAGATGGACGGCCAGCAAGCTCCGCAATCTCGGAATGCGCCTTCTTCCGCCCAACTGGACCATCAGACACATTAGAGGATCGCGGCCATAACGATCCACGGCGATCCGGCGCACCAGTCGTTTCGACGCTTCGGACTCCATCTCATGGCTAGGCCCTCCTGAAACAGCGTCTTACCGACTTCTTCACCATTTGATCGGTAGATGTTGACGAGCGGCCGGTGCGTTTGTCTCTTGTCCACCGCGCCGCTCCCCTGAACCCGCAAGCCTTTCTGCCCAGCCGCTGCTCGGTGGCGTCGAAACGCCGATCTGCAGCTGGCCGCGCCGTCGAGATCCCGCACGATTACAGCATGTCGAAGGCCGCGATAACGATGCTGTCAAAGGTAGTCCCGGCGTCGAACTGGCTCGCGACGATATCGGTCAGACCTCCTCGAGGCCGACGCCACCTAGATTTGGTAGTCCAACAGGCACGTAGAAATAAAGGGGTGGAGCACGGTCCGGGCGACATACCGGAACGCGGTGATCCGGATGGTGCTCGCTGGCTTGTTGGGTAGGTTGTAAAGGCACGACTTGCGTGGTGAATTTCTGCCGCTTGTTAACTTCGCGACTGCCAAACGGTGATGCATGCAGCCGAACTGGAAGTATTTCGTCGCAATTCCCGTTTCAGGCTCTACCTCTACCTTCAGAAGGAGCATTGAACGTGAAAAATCTGAGAGAGTTTGCTTCAAGCACGAATGGTGATCAGTGGTTTCTTGGCGTCGACGCTGCCACCAACAGAGAGGTAGTCGTTCACCGCGGCAATCCCTCGTCAGGTGGCAATGAAACTACGATTCCGGTGAATTCATTTTTGAATCAGCGCCCGTTTGGCCCGGAGCATCGGGCTTTGGACTCGTTGCTTGCAGAGCGAAGAGCATCCGGGAGCGAAGAAACCCCTGCCAAACTGGTCTAAGCCGTTGGCAAGAATGACATCAAAAGCCCCGCCTTCTCTGGTGAAGTCGAGGAAGGCTTCTCGACAGCAAATAGCTGCCTCAGAGCCAAATTTGCACGTCAGAACACAGACACCGCACGGTAGCGCCCATGATCTTCGTTGGCTCGATCCGTTGGACACAGATAGCGTGCCGCGCACGGCGGTCAGATCGTTTGCCGCCCAGAAAGCAGCTCGATCGACAGGCGGAAGAAGATCGGCCCGTCCAGAGGCTCAACCGAGCTCCTCGGTGTGGAAACTGGCCAGGGGGTTTGCCCGAAGCCGATCTATCTTCAGGCCAGGCATGGAAACATAAACAGCCTGCGTTCTTCATATGCGTGGTGAATCGGAACGATATAGGGATATTGTTCGCTGCATGCCACGGCGAAAAGTGTGTTGGCAATGAATTCGAGGCAGTCATCATCGCTCATCTCCCGCAGTTGCTTGCTAGCCTCCGATGCCTGATACGCTCACTCCTTGCTGATCCGGCCGGCCGAGCATCAATTTCGTCAGAAGTGCGATCTGCTCCTGCTGCTGGGCGACGAGCGATTTCAGTTCAGTATTTCTAAGCTCGTCGAGCTTGTCATGCAGCGCCATAATTTCGATCTCAGCCTTCAAATTGACCTCGTAGTCGTGCGCGGCATCCACCCGGTCTTTGGCGGCATGCCTATTTTGGCTCATCATGATGACCGGCGCCTGCACAGCTGCCAGCATAGAAAGGATGAGATTGAGGAATATGAAGGGATAGGGATCAAAGGCGCGCGTTGCGGCCAACAGATTGCCGGCAACCCAAACCGCAAGGACGATCCCGAAAAGGATGATGAAGGTCCAAGAACCGCCGAATTCCGCCACCTTGTCGGCCAGCCGCTGCGACGATGTCAGCTTTGAATCGAATGACTGATTGGAATCGTGGGCAATCGCGTGCCGGGAGATCAGGCGCCGGAAGACTGCCCGTTCCCGCTCGGTTAAGAGCTCGAAGGGTTTGCCGAGATACCTGTTCGCGCCGGATTCAATGGATGCGTCGCCAATCTCAGCACCAGCTACTTCAGTATCATTTCCGGTCGACATGATAGTCTCCCGCCGGATACACCGGCCGCCTTAGCGACCCCACGAAGTCGCCCATCAAATTTAACATCTCGATATCATTGCGCATTCACATCAAAGAAGTCTTCCACCTGCTTCAGCCGGTACATGGCCCGCCTCTTGCGATCATAGAGCCTGCCCAGCAACGCACACTCCACAGCTAACGGTCCGCCGAGGACGCGGAGCCTGCTCAAGGTTATTTCCTGCCTGTTGACCCGCTGCTCTGCCTTCATGGCGCGGTGCCTTGCAAACCTCAGGTCCTTTTTCTTGTATCGCGGTGATTGCATCGTTCTCGCCAATCGTTGTCGTCATCGCGCTTGGCCGATGAACGTGTCTGCGCTCTTGCGGGACATGTGGCCGCAGGTAAAGTCCTAACAACCACCAAGAATAGCACAATTTCCGCTGCCACTCGGAACGAAATAAATTATTCAACGAAGAGCCGCTATCGGTGCACGATTTCATGCAAAGTCAGACTCAATTAAATCCCCTCAGATAGGAGTAGTCCGTCTTGGCAGGTCGTCATCATGATCGCGTAGGCGGGGCAAGTGAGAAGCGGCATGGCGCGTTTCGCCAAGCGCTTTGCGTCAAATTTTCACGGGCCAGGTCCCGATTTTCTTTTCCTTACCCGCGGGCACCCCTCGTGCTCCCATATTGTGCTTTATCCAAGGCAAACTGTGCCAGGCACCCTTCTGGGCCACCGGTCACGGGCGAGAGGCGCGAGGTCTGTCTCGGCTCGTTCGGCTACGACAAACCAGGTCGGCGGCCGCGATGATACGGGGGGCCGCGAAATGAATCCCATTGTCGCCGACTGGGTGATATAGTCTCTCATGACCTATTCCCCGAAGGATTTGGAACTCGCCCGCCGGCAAGTGATTGTCGACCGACAGATGATTTGCGCTCAGCAGGGCCAGATCGACGGAATGCTGGCGCGTGGCGAGCCTGCCGGGCTGGCCAGGGAAAGGCTGCTCAAGTTGACCGAGGACTTGCGCAACCACTGCTTCCATCAGGATCTGATCCAGGCTTCGATCCGATCAGAGCGCTGATCCACCGCCGCGCACGCGGTGACGGTCTGCCGGTCTAATCCTTGTTCACTCGCCGGCTTTGCTCCTCGGCTTCGCGGGTGGTGATCTTCCTGCGGTGATCGGTCCGCGCCTGCTCGAGTTCTCCCATTGTAGGAAGATCCCGGACAGCCAGAACTCTTATCATCGGCCTCAGTTGTTCGGCGCTTTGTGAACCGATGCAGCGGGTTCTTTGCTTCACGCGGGTCCCGAACCGCACGCGCTTCCTCGGGCGGCATGGCGAGGTCCATGCGTGCCGTGACGGCATGGGCGATCAATTCCTTCGCGGAGGGATTGCCGTCCGGACGCGTGCCGTTAGCGCCGAAGTCGTGGCGGTCACTGGCAGTAAGGGGCTTGGCGTTGTTATGTCTCGACATTTGAATGCCTCTTTTTTCATGAAGTCATGAGCTGCCGTTCGCAGGGGATGCGCTATCGCGGCCGGCCTCCTGCTTGCCGAATAGGCTTGCGAAGGTTGTGTATATTTCTGCAAAATCCGATCTTTTGACCTTGCGGTATCATGTATTTCAGGAAAGTAACGCAATAAAAAGGCCACGACGCCTTTATCATGCGGCTGGATTAATTTAATTTTCGCCGATAATATTTCATATTGACCAATAAATCGGAATGAAGCCTATCATTCTAGGATCTCGTCTCGGTTGTGACGCAATTGGGGCGTCGGAGTCTCCTACCTTCGTTTGCCCTGTAGCACTCGTCTGGCGGGGCCTTTAGGACCATCCTCGCTTCTGATTCCGCCGTCACAAAATCGTCGATGGGAGTCACGGGGGGCGGAGTGATGGCGGTAGCCCTTGCGCGCGGATGACGCAGAGCCAGGTGTCGTTGCTGATGGGAAGCATCAGCCGCTGTGCAACCGCGCCGCCGGCCGCCTACTACATGCTCGAGGCGCCAGGTTCGTCTGGCATAGGGCGACAACAGATCGCAAACCTTTAGCGAATATTTACCTGCCGCAGACCACGGCATCATAAGCGACTTCGTGTCTCCACGAGGAACTTGACGCGTTTCCCAGAGAGAGGAAAATCCGCGACTTGGCGGCGCGACTTTGACCCGTTGTTGACATTCTCCTAGATGCCGGACACGCCGTAGCGCCGGCACGTGAAAGCAAGATGCGAATCTTGTCGTCAGTGTGGGTGTTGCGTTCGGCGATGAAGCCTGCCGGTACCAAATCAGAGAGCCGATACCTAGTGTTCATCGTGCTGATTTCTTTGTGAACCGGGGAGCCTCGTTACAACTGCATCAAACTGAATAGAGCGAAACTGCCGTCAAAAACCAGCCCCGGCCATTGGCGACTTGGCGCGCGCTGCGCAGTCATCCAAACCAAGCCACGCGCTGGACGAACCAGAGCGCTGAAAGCGTTCCGATCAGATATGCGAGCCACAACCGCAGGCGTGAGAAGTCGAAGACCAGCAGCAGCCTCATGCTGGCCATTGCCAGGAGCGCGATGGCGACGAACACAAGCTGCCCTCCCTCAACGCCAAGATTAAAGGCCAACAACGCGATCGGGACCTCCTTCTGCGGCAAACCGATCTCGCGCAGCGCACCGCCAAATCCGAAACCATGCAGCAGGCCAAACAGAAAGCTGATCGCCCACGGATAGCGGCGGGAAAGACTGGTCCCGCCTTGACCCGAACGGATGATCTCACGGTTCGGCGTGGACAGGAGGTTGATGCGAGAGTTCCGACATCCCTGTCTGCTCGACGAGTTTTGCCGTGTCGTCCGTGGAACCGTCATTGACGACGATAATCTCCAAGGCGGTGTAGGTCTGGCGCATAGCGGACCGAAGCGTGCGCTCAATATAGTGGAAGCGTTGAAGGCCGGGATGACCACTGAGACCAAAGGCTGGTCAGAAATAAGGGCTCTTCGTCGATCGTCATCTGTAACTGAAATCATTGCAGATCTCTCGCCACGTCAACCAGATGAAGGGACTGCGTTAGTGCTTTCTGCCGTTCTCCTACATTTAGTTCGGAGCGGGCAAAGCCCAGCCGCCGACAATGTCGGAAGATCTCCTTTAAGATGCCTACATTCTAACTTCGTTGTGCGGGCGCAAACGGACTTTGGTCTGAGATAGACCCTCTCCTTTCGTAGGATGGGTAGGTATGTCAGCCGCCGCCGAAAGACAGAAAGGAAGTGCTAACCAATCCCCTTCCGCGTGCTTTAACGATCGCTGTTTTACGGTCTGTGAACATAGAAGGACGTAATGCAGATGAACTGGCAGGCGCGGTCGCAGTGGGTTTTAAAATGGGTTCTCCCGGCAGCCACGTCATTGATCATCGGGTGCGTTCTTTTTGGTACCCTCCAATGGGCCGCAGGGCAGACCGATATGGTTGCGGAGGCTCGCCAGCGGGATCTCGTCAAACTGATCGTCTCGAAGATGCAGGCTAGCGTTGCTCATGATCAGGAAAGCGCGACAGTCTGGGACGACGCTGTTCGAAAAACCGACGCGCGGGATCTGGAATGGCTTCGCTCGAACCTCGGCGAATGGATGCATACCTACTTCGGGCATGACGCGGCCATCGTACTTTCGGCCGACCATGGCCGGATCTACGAGTTCATTGCGCCCTCGGACAACGCTTTGACGCTGGGTGATCTCCGCCTCGCTTATGAGCCGTTGGTGAATGCTTTGCAGAAACGACTTGCTGCTGGCGACGCTGAAGGGGTCACGGACCGGGTTCTCTCGATCGGCGAAAGCGACCTTACATATGTAGGGCGGCGACCGGCGATTGTGAGCGTCAAGCCAATCGTCTCGGACACGGGCGATATCGAGCAACCGCCGGGGCAGCAAAATCTCCATGTCGCTGTAAGGTTCATCGATCGAAGTTTCGTATCCGAGATCGGAGCGGACTACCAGTTTGCCGAAATGCAGTTTTCGGATGACGCTCCTACGGACGCTGAGCACTCATTCGTTCCGTTGAAGTCTCGTGCGGGCGGCGCTATCGGCTACTTCACCTGGCGCTCATTTCGTCCTGGTGCGAACGTGATGGAAGCGACCCTGCCGGCGGTCGGTCTGGCCGCCGTTGCCATCTTCGTCGCGGCAAACATGTTCGGGCGTGCGATATGGAGACGTTCAGCACGTCTTGCCTCGAGTTCGTGAGGAACTCCAGCGACTGGCTTCGCGCGATCCGCTGACTGGCCTTTCCAACCGCGCTCATTTCAGCACCGAACTCGCCGCCCGGCTTGGGGCGGCCTCCCAGAACCAGTGTCACTGCGTGCTGTTCATCGACCTCGACCGGTTCAAAGCGGTCAACGATACTTTCGGGCACCCGACGGGGGACAAGCTCATCTCACTCGTGGCCCATCGCATGAATGAGATCATGCCGGCGGCGCTCATCGGCCGCATCGGGGGTGATGAATTCACCGTCCTGCTCGAAGAAGCCGACGGTCAAGTGGTCGACGCGGCTTGCGCACGGATCGTACAGCGTCTGCGAGATCCTTTCGAGATCGATGGCGCCCACATCGTCGTTGGTGCCAGTGTCGGCGCTGCGCTTGCCGCCGGCCCCGCGGATCCGTCGGAACTCACCCGTCAGGCCGACATAGCTCTCTATCACGCAAAGGCTGCGGGTCGGAATACCTTTGCAATATTCGGAGGCCATATGGACGAACTGCTGCGCAGGCGTCGGAAGCTTGAACACGACCTTCGACTGGCGCTCGAGACGAAGTCCCAGATCGAGACCTTTTATCAGCCAGTATATTCGGCAGAGCACAAGAGCCTGTCATCCATGGAAGCGCTTGCCCGGTGGAGGCATCCTGAAGAAGGTTTCATCGCTCCCGACGTCTTCATCCCCATTGCCGAGGAAATCGGCCTTATCCAGGAAGTCGGCGCTATCGTGCTCGAAGATGCTTGCAGTGTCATGGCCGACCTTCCTTCTATCTCGATGGCAATCAACGCGTCGACGCTGGAACTCTGTTCCGACGGTTATCCCCTTCGTGTCTTGTCCAGATTGGCGAAATGGAACATCGATCCAAAGAGGCTGGAGATAGAAATCACCGAGTTCCTTGGCTTTTGGTGGAGAAGCACACAGCGATCGAAACATTGCTATGCTCCGAAATGCGGGTGTGCGAATCGCCATCGACGACTTCGGAACGGGTTACTCGTCCTTCTCGAGAGTGCAGAATGTCATGATCGACAGGATCAAGATCGACAAGTCGTTCATCGATGCGGTGCAAGGAGACAGCAAGCCGCTCATCGAGGCGATGATCAATATGGCCCGAGCGAAAGGTCTTAAGACCACGGCTGAAGGAGTGGAAACGAACGAACAGAGCGACGCTCTAGTGGCCCTTGGGTGCGACAGCCTCCAAGGTTTCCTAATCTCCCGGCCTCTTGCCCGCGCAGCCATCATCGATTTGTTCAACGGAACTGGGAAGCGAACATTCACCGCTTGAAGCGGGAAGGGCAATCTGTCAGTGGACGACGGCAATCACGGGAATTCCGGCTTCCTCCGCCGCGCGAATGAGCGCGGCACGCGCTGTCTTTGCGGGGATATTGCCTTGAATGGCATCCAGGCAGGTTTTTACGGCCGCAATTTATTCCTTGCCGTCGTCTGTCGGCCAAGCGGCGACGAGGGCCTCGGCAACCTCGCCAAGTGATCGGATCAGCTTATGCTTTTCTTGACCACTCATCACGAGCATCAGAGGGGCGAAATCTTCGCTTCTATGCCAGCTCACTATACCGACCGTTTGCATTGATGGCGGCCCTTTACTCCCGGGAAGCGACGCCCGACATGATCTACAACGCTTCACCAGGGAGGTTCTGACTGGAGACAGCAACATCGCTGAAACCTCCCTGGTGTCCTTTCAACAAGGAAGAGGGAAACCTATGCCACTTACCGTCGGGGGAAGAGGGACTTAGGTCGCACTGGCAACGCCGCCCCCTGCTTCTCATATTAGGTCTGAGGTAACATGACGGTCCGTGGAGGGACGGAACAGGAGGACGATATGAAGTTCGGTTCCGACAACACCAACCATGAAGGGCGCTGCTCCCAAGGCCATAGTTCGGCCTCGACCATCGCGACGATCAAAGCGGCGCTTTCCGCCGATCCGAATATCGACAGCAGTGCCATCGAGATCAGGATGCTCGGTCCGGTGGTCCTGCTCGAAGGCTACATAACAAACGCCGCAGACCGCGAGAAAGCCATCTCGCTTGCGGGGATGATCGTCGGCCACGAGAACGTCCAGGATCGGATGCTGAGCCGGTTCCCCATGCAGTAGCGAGAGGCAATTCAAGAGGCTAGGACCTAGGTCCGGCGCAACCCCGGTACGAAGTCCCGGTACTGGAACACTTCCTCCACTCGACGGTTTCGCTCTGCAGCGGAACCAACCGCATCCAAGGAGGAAAACATATGATTATCAAAGTTGTAGGTATTGCCGCGGGCGTCCTGTTGGCGTCGACAACCGCTTTTGCCCAGCAGTCGACCGTGACAGGCGCCGTTGGTGGCGCTGCAACGGGCGCGATCGTCGGCGGCCCGGTCGGTGCGGCTGTCGGCGGCATTGTTGGCGGCGTGGCAGGGAGCGTCATTGATCCGCCGCCCCAGCAGGTTGTGACCTATGTTCAGCAGGCTCCTGCCCCGACCGAACGCGTCGTGGTGAAGGAGAAGGTCGTCGTCGGCCAGCCCCTGCCGGAGACCGTCGTCGTGACGCCAATTCCCGATGATCCGAAATATGCATATGCGATCGTCAACGATCAGCGTGTGATCGTCGAACCTTCCTCGCGGAAGGTCATCCAGGTCATCCAGTGACCGACGGGCGGCTCCAGCCGCCCCTTCCAAGCATGAGGGTACGTCTGCAATGCACAGAATGTGCGGGCGTCGTGGGCCCAACCACGGAGATATGAAAAGCAACCATTTCGCTGTGCTCGTGGCAGCTCTGTCCCTGAGCGTGTCGCCGCTTGCCACACTCCCGGCCGAAGCCCAGCAGGACACCAAGAGCGGTGGCCAGGCCCAGTCCGGCACGGAGGCCGGCTCGCAGGCGGGCTCAGCAAAGACCAGCACCGACTGCGCCCCCGACGTTTCGGGAGCCTGCCCAGGCAAGGGCCAGTCATCGCAGCAGAAATCCGGTCAGGGCTCGGACATGAAAAAGAGTGCCGAGCAGCCTTCACCCGATGGCGCGACGAGCGGAAGTGCGTCCGGCAAGACTTCGACAGAAACCACGCCTGCATCGAAGGACGCCAGCGGTGGCACCAAGACAGAACAGAAGCCCGACGCCAAGTCCGGCACCACGGATAACAGCGGCTCATCCACCACAGTCACGAAGAGCACTACGGAAAGCGGCGATGCATCCAAGCAGTCCACCGATCAAAATACGACGACCACACACAAAAGTTCGTCCGAAACCACCAACAACACCAATACGGACAACCAGACGAACACCAAGATCAACGTCAGCATCTCGGTCGAGCAGCAGACCGAATTCGAACGGTGGTGAAGGAGGTTCACGTTGCTCCTGTGAAGGAAGTCGACTTCACGGTTTCCGTCTGAACGAAAATCCCGAAGAAGGTCCGGCTGGAACGGCTGCCGACGCGCATTGTGAAGATCGTTCCGCAGTATGAAGGCTACCGCTTCTTCATCCTCGCGGATTGCAGGATCGTGATCGTCGATCCCGATGCTCTCACGATCGTCTACATCATCGAGGCCTAACACACGTTTCCAGGCGGCGTCTTATGCGCCGCCGGGCCGCAGGAGCAATCAATGATCTATCACGAAGATAAGCCGTCCGGCCTCGCGTTTCCCATTATCGTCATCCTGATTGCCATGGTCGCTATCGTCGGCAGCCTGGTCCTGTCATCAGGCCATCCAGCATCGGCTCGGGTCTGGGTTCCTGTTCGTTCGGCTGGCCCCTGATCCCGCGGCGCCCAAAGGCGCACTTCCGATCCCGACTGGGAGCACCTACGATAGGAGCATTCCACAGCAGAAAGGCGTCAGATCGCCTTGACCGCGCTCCGAACCGCGATCGAGTTCAGTATTTGAGCTTGGGATACCAATCCGTGCCGCGGCCGCTGGGCGTCATGTCCAGAAGGTTCCAGAGCGCGGCGATATCTACCGCCCTCCTTGGATCCTGGCCGGGATCCGCCGCTTCGGCCGGCATCTCGGGGCTTCGTCCGCGTTGCCTGCCTCAAGAACTTCGAACACGGCGTCCTCGAGCGCGTCCACCACTGCAAATCTTATCAGAGGTTCGTCATCGACAACGAGGACGCTTCGGACGTGATCAACCACGGCGTTCAGGCCGATGTGCGGATCAGCTTGGCCCCTTGAGTCCCAGTCGTTGACCGCCTGCGACCAGTGCTCGCGGTCCCGTCCGTTCGGGCAACCTTCGCTCTGCCAAATCTCGTGGGCCCGGCGACTTATCCAGTTATGCCGTTCCTGATCCATCTTCCGTCTCCGTCGGAAAGCAGAACTCCGGTAAGACCCCACGGTTCCAGCGCCAAAGGCGGTATCCACAAGCATTACGGACGAGCGGGCGCGGCGGAGCTCGCCCTGTACAACCGACGGAGAGGCCTCTCCGAGCATGACCGACTTCGTGGTAGCCACGCGTCGTCTCCTATGCTCCGCGGCTTTCCCTCCTGATCACACATCGGACAGGACTTGAAGGAGGCCTCGAGACATTCAAGACCTTCCATGAGAAGCAGGACGGCTGCGTCAAGGTGGTCATTCGACCGAACGGCTGAGACTCGAAGCGGTACGGCGGAGCGACCCTCCGCCGGGCCTTGAAGAAGGCAGAAGCATCTCTAAATCTCCTCGAACTCCCAGGAGACAAGACATGCCAACCAGTCAGCGCGACAAGGATTTCCGCATGCTTTCGGAGGCGGTCCAAGCTTGGTATCGCTTCTACTGAGTCGATCCTACAAGCGGGCATCGCAAACGCTCTGTACAGCCGCCCTCGAAAGCCAGCCATGCGAGCACGGTTGGCGGGCATGGTGTCATCTCCGCAGATCGATCGTAGGATTTCGCCATCAGAGATGCGTTCGCTGATAACATCGCCGAGCCGATGTAGAGGGCGCGCGCACCGACAGTGGCGGTGTCGCTCGGCGTAACCGGCGCAGCCCGGGAGGCCGGAGCAATTGAAGGGCCTATTAGGGTTTTCCTTGTGAGAGACGCGCAGTCAACTCCAGGTATCTTGCAACCGACGGGAACTTTTCTAGATCACGGCGGGACAGCTAACCTTGGGGGAATGAGATGAGGCTGGTGCCATTCCACTACGCGGGCCACAACAATCCAATCGTCTTCATCAATCCGGAGCACGTAGTCGCCGTTAGGGCTTTCACCAGCAGCACACACATCTATGTCAGCGTGCTGGGGAAAGACGCCTCGCCGAGCTACTATCCAGTGAGAGAGACGATTGAGGAAGTCGTTAAACTGCTAACGGCTTAGCATGCCGAGCGGCCCGGAACTTCTATACTTCATCGATGTTTTATGGGCATGAAGGATTTGCGCGACCTCGGCTACCGCGGCGGTTACGACACCGTCCGGTGCTATGCCCGAACCTAGGCGAAGGAGCACGGCTCGGTGACGGCGGAAGCCTATGGCGAAAGAGTACCGGAACCACGTCACTCACCGTATCTAATGCCAATCGTAGAGGGCAAAGCCCCTGCCACCCCCTGCATCATCCTCAACAAGGCGGCTGCGGAGGTTCTGTCTTTGCAGGTGCTGGACGAAGACGAATTCACCGTCCTTTTCACAAAACGGATTTGGGAACTGTCGGCTGAGAAAAGCTTGCCGTTTGGCAAGAAACCCTCCGAATATGCACAAGCCGTTGCGCGGGCTTACTGGCTATCGCTCCATGCAGAAGGCTTGAGCCCTGAAGAGTGTGCCGACGAGGACGCCTCGTATTGGCCCTGAAGCACTTTTATCGTCCGTAAGCTGCCGATCTGCGCCCCTAGGATCTCAAGCATCTTTCCGCAGGGGGAAGTAATCATCCGAAAGCGTAAAGGAACCTAACGGACCGTCTATCGTTATGGCATCGGGACCGCGCGCGAGAGTCCTGCGCCCGCAAGCCTCTCTACATCGCCCGCCCCCGCGCGGTCTCGTCCTTTCCCTCGTTCGCACAATTGTCCCGTTTCGGCGGGGGTATTTTTGTTGCGATAAAAACCTGCGGCGCGGGGACATCCGGCGATGAATCAACCAACGTCGGCGGCTTTCCCGAACATCGCGCTTTGGCTATGTGCCGCGCGGCGACGGATGCGTGATCCCGGATCACCTCCGGTTCCGGCGGAAAACGTTAATGTACTGTAGCTGACGAAGGGCTGTTGACCCTAGTCGACCAGAGGCCGACATAAGTGCCGATGAGCAAGGTGGAGACTTCTTCGGCCGTTTTGTAACCCTCCTGATGGAATGATAACGACAAAACCCCTATCTACCACATCCAGAACCATCGTGGCGAGCGCGTGGGGTGCAGCCAGCCACGCTGCCCTTCTTCCATTCATGTCGGACCCGCTGACCGATAGCACTGCTGCTCTTTACGGGGTTACGGACGCAGGAACAGCCGCAATATCACAATGCCGATTTCATGGCCGCCAACGGTGATTGGGATGGGCGTCATGGACGTTCCTGCACTGGCTGGACTGATTTTATGATTTTCGGCGCTGTTTAGGACAGCTGGCCTTACAGATGCTGACGAACCAGGTGCGAAAAGCAGTGCCGGCGGTTGATGCCCGGTGGTGTTGTCAATTGGTGATGGCCCTTGGAACTATCCGTCGCACCAGTTATTCCGATGCCTCGGGCTCCAGGTGCGCGAAGCCCTCCCGAAGCAGCTTCTTTCCGATCTCTTCGCTATTCGTTCGACAGATGTTGACCAACGGCGGGAGCGTTTGTGTCTTGTCCACCGCGCCGGTCATTACAAACGCAATCCTTTTCAGCCAGTAGCTCTCGTAGCGGTCCTTGGCGAGCAGCGCCAGCTCGTTCCTTCAGGCACCTGTAAAAAAAGCCCCGCCTTCGACGGGGCTAGTTACGGGCTGCGGTGGGCCGCACATTAAAGTGTAGGATTGGCTGCCGTAACAAATCTCTGCACGGCCCGACTACTTACGATCGGCAGAGCCAATGGTTCCCCATGGCGAAAGATTTTTTCTCAGCCTTTTGGGCAGGCCATGTAATATCTGCTGGCGGATGAATCGCACGTGGAGGTCGAATTATCTCGATCCGCCGATCTTGGTGGCACGATCGCACAACCCGGAACCTTCCTGTGCTCTGCCAGTTTTGGGGGCATGCCCTATTTGGTCGAAATCCTGCTTCCTGTTGCGCATGGCCGGCGGAGCCGGACGAACCTTGACCTTGTCCGCGACGAACTCACGGCGGAGTTCGGAGGGGTAACCCTGCAGATCAACTCTCCCGCAGAGGGTCTGTGGGAGGACGGTGGGGACGTCGAGCGCGACCGTATTGTCATGGCCGAAGTGATGATTGACGATATCGACTACTCCTGGTGGTCCTCTTACCGCGGGAAACTGGAGGCTCGCTTCCGCCAAGAGAAGATCGTTATCCGCGCAACCTCGATCGAGCGCCTCTGAATTTCGGAACCATTGGGAATCGCGGTCGTTAGCTCCGCCCGGAGCTATAGGGCGCATCCCGCCTTTTTGCGATGATGCCTTCTAACCCGTGCTCATAGGCGCTTGCCAGCAGTTGATCGCCGTCGCCATCGATCTCCTCCGAGAGCCGGCGTTTAGGTCGTTCGGCAAATTGGTCAAGAACTGGAAGCGCAATCGACGCCTCGGATCGTCGATGCGCGACGAGTGCAATTCGCTTTAAACACGCTTATCGCCGGTCGTGATCGTGAAAGGTCCCACTTCGTCTTCGTCCGTGGCTGGAACCCGGAGGGGCCCCACAGGTTTCTGCCAAAGGAGGCTTTCATGGAAGGCGGCTGGATCCACTTGTGCGTCGACATGCAGCGAATGTTCGCGGAGGATACGCCGTGGCAGGTCGGCTGGATGGAGAGGGTTTCTCCCGCGGTTGTCGAACTCGCCACATGCTACCCGGAGAGGACGATCACGCGGTTCGTACCGCCGCCGCATCGGACGGCGGCACGTGGCATGTGGCGTGCCTACTACGAGAAATGGTGGATGATGACAGGCGAGCATCTTCACGCCGAGCTCGTCGACATCCTGCCAGAACTGCGCCGGCTCGTTCCGCCCGCTCGGGTCTTCGACAAACCCACCTATTCGCCGTGGGTAGACGGAAGACTGGACGCTCATCTGCGGATTGATAGCATCCAAACGCTCATCGTGACCGGGGGCGAAACCGATGTCTGCGTCACAGCCGCGATCTTCGGCGCCATCGATCACGGCTATCGGGTTATCCTCCTCAAGGACGCCGTTTGCAGCGGCGCCGACGAGACACACGACGCATCGCTGAAGCTGCTCGGAGACCCTTTTCGGTTCAGTTGGAGATCATGGAGACCGTCGCGTTTCTAACTAGCGTTCGTTAAGCGGCTTAGTGCCTCTCATGAGCTAACAGGAGTTCACCATGTCTGACGTTTTTTCAAAATTCGCGACGTCCATTGCGGGCCTGTCGGGCAAGCCCGGCGCTTTTGTGCTCGCCGTGACCCTTGTTCTCGTCTGGGCGATCTCCGGGCCGTTCTTCGGCTACTCCGAAACCTGGCAGCTCGTAATCAACACGTCAACGACCATCATCACGTTTCTGATGGTCTTCGTCCTGCAGAACTCGCAGAATCGAGATGGCAAGGCTTTGCAGGCCAAGCTCGACGAGCTCATTCTGACGTCGCAGGCTCAGAACAAGTTCGTTGGGATCGAAAAGCTCGATGAGGAATCCTTGCGCGAGATGAGCAGGACACTCGCCGAAAAAGCGGAGTGCGTCGAGGACGTCGCGGACGAAAAGGCAGAGCGCGGCCAAGCATCGGTCTGACGCTCTCATGCGCCGCGAGCGCTCCCCGGGCGGCCCACCGGGCGCATGGCTTTGAAAGCCGAACGCCCCCCGTGTCCGAGGAAACACCGCCTGCGAACATTAGCTCTTCGGCGTCGATCGCGATCGTGGCATTGGCGCGAGGGGGCCAGAGTTCGGCGGGTAGCGCTGGCGTCCAAGTGTCTTTAGAATTCCAACCTGAATCTACATCAGCCTAAAATTATCATCCGACGTTGTCGGGACAAAAACGCGACTTGTTTGCGCCTTGAGTGCTGACAGCGACGTACAAGATCTAAAAGTCGCTGATCGTGGCTGGCCCGCAAGCTGCTGGTGGCCTTATGGAAGTATGTCAGCGCCGGCGTTGTCATCGAGGGGCGGCCATGAAATCCGACTAACCGATGCCAGCTTACCTGCAAGCTCTTTCAATTCCCAGGGCCGGATCAGCCTGACGGATCGAGGTGAACAGACCGTGGGTAGTCACGGCTTTATCAGCCGGAAACAACATTGGTCCTGTTCTCCTGCAACAAGCGGGTCGTGGTGCAGCCGCCGGAGCGGCGACCGTATGTGAGGTTGTACAGCTCGCAGGTTGGACCGGTAAAGTATCGGGCTCAGACTTGGATCCGAAATAGGAACGCCAACATGCCACCTTGAGCCATTGACGCCAGACTTCTCATGTGGGGAAGACCCGACCGCCTCCATTTCACGGCCGGTACGGCCGGGCAGGTGAGGCGAGGGGCCACCGGTACCACTCAAGCGGAACGGCTTGCCGGGGGCAGTCGGTCCCGCGTTCCGCTCGGTGCGAGCGGCGCTCCGCTAACCCTCCTGCGGCTGCCCTTTTAACCGGTCAAGCCGTGCGCGAACTGGCGCCGGCGCAGACGCGCCTTTGCCTGGTATGCTCATTGTTTGGAGGAGGGGCTTGCCGTGGCGGGCACGGCGACATCGGAAGGATGCGCCCCGGCCAGCCGCAACTCATGTGGATCGCCGCGCCCTACCGTCGCAACAGGAGGAACGCATCCGCCGTCAGGTACCGGTTCGGTGTATCGAACGCCGAGGATCGTGACCCCCGCCGAATAGACGTATGATTTTCCGACGCAGTGTGCAGCTCGTCCGGCACGCCCGGAAAACAGCCGGATCTCCAGCGCGATCCTGCGCGCAGCATCGGCGTCGCCCCCGACGGTATTCAGTTCCAAGACGAGGTCCTGATCACCTGCGCGTACGGCGGCAATCTGATCCAGAAAACTCGTGACTGCCTTCTCGTCAATAGGCCCGTTAATCGAGGCATTGGGCTCGAAGAGAAGTTGGTCGACATCGCCCTCCCGCGCGTCTTCCGCATCGGTCATCACGCAATCCATTCAGATGTGTAAACGCCTCCAACCGGCTACACCCGAAGAGTTCCCGCCGGAGAGAAGGCCCGTTTGCAAGATCCCTAGGCCGCCTCCTGAGCGAAATCGTGGTTAGAGAAATAGTCTTGCTCCTCGCACCACTCCGATGGACCGTGTGCACCATCTCTTATGCGTCTGTCACGGATGATGGTTCCGATGGCATCTTTTGCCACGCGATCGGTAAAACCTCCAACCGGCCCAGTAGACCACGATGCCGGAAATTCGGGTCTCGCTAGGTTCTGCGCACCAGTCGCGCTTGGCAACCCTGAACAAAACCTTGTCGTGGTCTGTCACTCCTTACTGCAGAAACCGGCGTCGCCAGCGACCGGAAAGGCTCTCGTCGGGCGAAGCCAGGGGTTCTCAATTGAATATAAACACGCCCCACCCGACAACAGTGCTACCGCCGAAATCGCAAAACTCATCTTTCCTATCCACCTGATCCCGGCTAACCGCCGCACGTCGGGTTCCGACCGCTGGTGGATTGTCTCCGACCGTACCGTCACCTGCAGCAGGGAACCCCCCAATGGTGACCAGGGTTTGGCACAGAGACATGGAGGTTATCATGGACGGATCGTATTGGGCGATGCTCCTCGGCACGCTGGCGCTCGCATCGTGGATGGCGGCCGGCCTGTTTGCCGTGATTGGAACCCGCCAGGAGATTAGGAGGGGCGGCGCGAGTCGCGGAAGCGAATTGATGTCGCTCGCGCTGGCCTGTGTTGGCGTCATCCTGGCGATCATCATGACCGCCGGAATGGTGCTTTCGTGAAAAATGCTGACCATGGGCGTGTGGATACCCGCATCGATCAAAAATACTTATGATTTGGACGCTTTCGAGCCGGATGCCATGCGGATTGCGATGAGCAGCGTGCGGCTTGTGGTTGGTACCCTTCCTCCTGACGATCGACGACGAGATGCGCCAATCGTTTCACTGCTTCGGGCTCCACGACCAAAGCCTACTGCCTTATTAGGGCTTTCAATTCATCACCGCAGATGATGATATACCGATGGTCTTCGGCCCGGATCAAAATCTCGATCGCCCGAAGTTCGTCCGCGTGCTCCCCTGCGTACTCAATAGCTTTTTGGAGAGAACAAAACGTCTTATTTGGCGTCCGCGCTAACCAGCTATGCACCGTGCTGGGCGCTGTTGCATACATTGAAAGCTTGTCGGTCATAGTTGTGCCGTCTAGTCTTAAATCAACTCCACCGAGATCATACGCCAAATCACTTTCGATACGATCTGAAAAGCCGGAGCTGGTTACTGCTAGGTTGCCGGTCGGATGAGAGATCTAGCGCGGTCCGGTGTAGCGTATATGCGGGTGAAGTCGGATGGCGATCGTATAGCCATGGATCAAGGTGGGCTTGAAGTGCTCGCGCGCGAGGGCGCGGCAGAGCGAGCGCCCGGGTCGCGACGGCGATCCTGGAGGGCGAAGTGTGGTGCCAATGAGCAATGCCGACGGGCCAGCCTTTAGGCGGGGGCACCTCGACCTTGCCAAAGCTAGCGAGGCCGACGTTTGACCGAACCTGACCCCGAGGCGGCGATATACCGGGACCAATCGAGAAAGGTCCCCTTCGCTTGACCATTCGCGTAAACTTCAGCCGTCGCCGACCAAGGTCCAGTTCCTCCACGACGTGCAGCCTCAATTAGTGCCAGCCACAAGGAATCTCGCTGCGCCATCTCGCGAAAGTGCTTCCGACAGTACCGGACTTCCAGGAGGAACGCCAACGACTTCCAGGTGTGCCAGCCTCCTCCCAGGCGTCGCGTCCGCCGGTCTCCTCGGCGACAGACAAAATATTGGCCATCCCTAGGATCATCAACCGTCTCGTCTCTCTCTTCGTGATCAGAAGTTTTGGCGCCTCGGGCGTTTCGCCGAAACATAATGCGCCATACTGCTGAGCGGACTTCTGATCGACGACAATCTCGCTCATTGTGTCTGCTACCGGGCCCGAGAGGCGGCTGGATCGGCTAGACGCTTTCCGTGCGATATCGTACGGCAACGAAAAGGATGTCGGGAGCTTTCTTTTTCAATTCAGGAAAGAAAAGATGACAACCTTGTCTATACAGCGCGCCGCGCCCAAAAATGGAACCTCTGCCGACCAAACAGTCGAATTGGAGATCGTTCAACTCACACCCAAGCTGCGCACCTTCGCCCGAAGGTTCCTGCGCAGTGACGACGACATCGATGATCTGGTGCAGGAAACCTTGCTGAAAGCGTTGGCTTCGCTTCACCGCTATGAGCCTGGCACCTCCTTAAAATCCTGGCTGTTCACCATCCTCCGAAACACGTTCTGCACCAATTATCGCAGGCGGAAACGTGAGCCGGTCGGAATGAACGCGGCTATCGAACAGCTTTCGGTAGCGCCGTCCCAGGAGTGGGCGATCCGGGAACGCGAGCTGCAACAGGCGTTGACGCTTCTATCCGACGACTTGCGCCGAGCCCTGATCTTGGTCGCTGCGGGAACGAGTTACGAAGATGTTGCCCGGATGTGTGGATGCCAGTTAGGCACGGTGAAAAGCCGCGTCAGCCGTGCTCGTCAGTCGCTGGCCCTATTGCTAGGAAACCAGTTCAACGAATGAACATGCTTTTGTCTGACCCCGCCTGCCAATGTGGTCTCATGGGCGACGACCCGGATGTTCGATGAAGCCGCCTTCCCGCGCCGATGGTCGCCAAGGGCTCACCATTCCGACATGGTAGGCGGATGGAGCGGCGGACGCGGATTCGGTGAAAATACCCCCGAGGAAACCTGGGCCATGCATTTCGTCTCCCTATCCCGTTCAGGCCGCACCTGCTGCGCCTCAATGCGCGGACTGCCGCGCGTTGGTTCTAAACGCCGTTCAGAATAACCAAGACGAATTGGTGGTCGCCTTGCCCACGCATGGACCCCCATTGTCCGCCGCTACTGTACCCGATGGAGCGGTCCCGGCAGATCTCCTCTCAACCTCACGAGCCGGGCAACAAGCAGAACGTTGCGGTTGTGGGATCTGCCAAAGTTGTCGATTTCCTCAAGGGTCCGAGCAGCCGCTCATATTCCTCCTCGGCCTTGCCGTACGCATCGGCTGCGAACTCTTCAAGGCCGGCGCGATCCCTGACAATGACCAGGCCCCGGACGGAGCGAATGAAATGGTTGCCCTCAAGCACATGCAAGGCCGTCGTGACACTCGGCCGCCTTACCGCCAGCATCACGGCAATGAACTCGTGTGTCAGGGCGAGCTTGTCGCCGTCAATTCGGTCGTGGCACATCAAAATCCAACGCGCCAGTCTTTCGTCGACCTCATGGACCGCGTTGGAAAGCGCGGTAAATCCTGCTTGCGTTGCAAGTACGTGCGCACTCTTGTTGAGCAGGCTGGCGAAGACCGGCTGCGTTTTCATCAGGTTCAGCAACTTTCCTTGTGACAGCCGATATGCAAAGCCCGGCACCTGAACCGCGACGTCATTGATGCTGAGGCCCGCACCGACCGCCGCCGCGGTGGGGCCAAATCCGTCGCGGCCGAACAATCCGCACTCCACACGATTCGCCTCGGGCGAAATATTGATGACCGAACCCACTCCTGAGCACGGAAAGTAGGCATGTTCGATTGGCGCATCAGCCTGGACGATAATAAAACCACGAGGAGTTTCGCAGGGTTCAAGATGAGAGGCGACAGCGGCATACTCCTCAGGCGGCAAAAGGGCCAGCAGACGGTTTTCCTTAGGTTGCATCCCGATTTCTGGCAATCTGCACCCTCCACCGCTGGCCACCTAGCGCGGCTCGCCATGCGCAACTCGTACCTCCCCCTCTTGGTTCCCGCGTCAGGCCGCTGTGCCATACTTGCCGAACTGCAGCGACCGCCTTTGGGTTACCGTGATATGGCGCTCGCCAGATGGTGCGGCTTGTACTCTCCCTCGCTCAGGTTGGTTGCCCGCAGCACAGCATGTCGCCTCCGACCACCGCCGACACATGAAGTCCATCGCCTGCTGGCGCGTAAAACCCGGTGCGCGAATCTTACAGCGATAGGCGAATTCGTGCCGTCTGCAACGAGATAGACGCCGAATTCGCGTTTCGGGGCTTCCACCGCCGCATAGGTCTCTCCGGCTGGGACGTGAAAGCCTTCGGTATAGAGTTTGAAGTGATGGATCAGCGCTTCCATGGACCGCTTCATCTTGGAAAAACTGCGAGCAGACGAGCCAGCCCCACGAAAGCGGACAAATCAGTGATAAGAGGGGGAGACCGGCCCGAACAACGATGCGACAATGTCGGTCAGGTCGGAAGCAGCTCCGCTAAGGACAAAGCCGCCAGGCAGCGCTTGCGACCGCTGATCGCGGGCAAAGATGAAAGGAATTTCCCGTGTCTCCAGCCAGGCGTTCATCCAAAGCATGGCCTCGTCGGGGATTGCAATGTCGATGACAACGGCATCGAATATCTGCTCCTCCTTCAAGCGCTCCATCGCGTTAGAAACCATGATTGGCCCGACCACTGCTGCGTTAAGCGCAGCAAGCGCTTCTCTCGCGTCGTTGGAGAGGAAGTCAGCCTCGCCGATGATTAGGATCGTCTTGCCGGCGATCTGGCTGAGCAAATTCATGACGGACGTCTAATTTATCCGGTTTGATGGTGCCGATGCTTTAGCGATTCAGGCGGGCGGTCGGCCTACGCAGTGGGTACCATGTTCAAGCACCCTACGCGAGTGCATTTTCCCGTCGACACCGATCAGGTTAGTTCGCCCTTCCACTGATCGCCGTCTTTCTCTCGTCCGTACGCTTTCCGACCAGTGGTTGATACCGGAAAAACGCGGATTAGGATCGGCTAATATAAGGGAGGAATGCACGATCCAGCATACCGAAAACACCGAACCGGCGCTCCTGCCGGATGACCTGGCGACGTTGACCGCTGTCTTGGAGAGATGGTGCGTTGAAAAATCGTGCGAGATCGCCAGCCCGGTGGCAGAGCACGTTGCCAGGGAGCTGGTCTCGTGGTTCGATGCGGCATCCGCGACAAGCAAAGCCTCGCCGGTCTTAGGCGGCATGCACATCTGGATATGGAAAACCTGAAGATCTCGACGGAGGCGCCTTCCGCCAATTCGGGGCGGCTCTCAAGATCAGCCAGTTGGCGCGCGGGGAAGGATAGAAGCGTCAGGATCGGTTCGACGGCGCCGCCCGAACTTCCCAGACATCAACCTGTCGAGAGAGCGATCCGGCATCCGGAAAGCCTGCAAATCACACCGATGGCGCGTCAACGCTCAGCATCAGTGCCCGCTGGATACGCTCTGCCAGGCCTCACTTTCCCGGCAGATCCTTTTCCGTTGTGGCAGCCGCCGGAAGTCTGTTCTGCGATCCCTCCCTATCGGAACCGCGAAGAGGGGCCGTTGGCGCGCTGGCGACATAGAGGCCAAGTCCCAGTGCGCCGAGGGCCACAACGACGGCACCAGCGAGCGCCACGACCGACCGTCGACCATCCTGCTTGATCATTCCAAAAGCGAGCGCAACCCCAAGAAGTGCTGCTCCTCCCCCACTACAAAAAACCAAAGATAATTCATTGTGGTGCTCCCAGTGTAGCACCGAACTTTGAATGACCGGCAAGGTTCCCAGCGTCCAACCTCCTAAAGCGGTGATTAACATTCTGACGATGTCGCGCGCCGACGGTATCGCATTTTGGGTTACTTCGGACCGGGCTGAACGGTGGATTCATTTCATCGTCAAACCAGAGAGTGTAGCGGCGCGACTGCAGATCCACAGAATAATACTACCGAGTGGAACGTAACAGCCCAGGCGAAGTTCAGTCAGCAGAGGAGAACCCCAATGCTCACCAATGATGGTCCAGGTTTTACGGACGTGGAACTACTTGATAATCTGCCCGCTCTGAGAACTTTCGCCAGACGCTTCCACAATTCGGCGAGCGATATTGATGATCTTGTTCAGGAAACGCTCGCCAAAGCTATCGCCCATTCCGGCGATTTCAGGCGTGGCACCCGGCTGCGCTCGTGGCTGTTCACCATCATGCGTAATACCTTCTGCAGCAAATTTAAAATATCGAAACGAGAACAGGTCGGTGCGATCGAAGATTCCGCCGGTTGGGCTTCGCGGCCGCCGTCGCAAGTCTGGGAGGTGCGCGGGCACGAGCTGGAGGTCGCATTGTCTGCCTTGCCGGACAATTACCGAACCGTCGTCGACTTGGTGTTCATTCAAGGTGTGAGTTACGAAGCCGCTGCGGACCGATGCGGCGTTCCAATCGGAACAATCAAGAGCCGGGTCAACCGAGCCCGTCATCATCTGACGAAGGTCCTCGACGGCGAGTGAGCTAGTGGGACCCGGTGATCCTCTGACTGAACAAAGCTTCCGCTATCTTTTCCAGTTCGGTTGGCTTCTCGCACAATATGAAGCCTGCGAACTTTGCGGGGATGACGGAGCGGTCGAAGGCTGTGGCGAATACAAATGGGATATCCCGGCGCTCAAGCTCCTCGGCGACCGGAAATACGAACTCGCCGTCGAGGTGGACATCGAGAATTGCCACGTCGATTTCCTCATTGTCGACAAGATCCAGGGCTGCGGTCACACCGGCAGCCGGCCCGATAACAGTTGCACCGGCTTTCTCAAGCTTCCGCCGCGCCTCGTCTGCCAGGAAATATTCGTCTTCGACGATCAGTATGCGCTTTCCTGCGAAGAACTCGATGGCTGAATTTTGCAAAACCTCGCTCCCCTTGACGGCCGGCATGTAGAATATGTCCGCAGCAAAGGGAACATCGTGCGGCTCTTGATCCGATTGGAACCAACCAACATGCCGAAGCGGCAAATGTTCCCGGCGCCTTAAAGAGTGCTCGACGTGGAAAGAGCCGACAGGTTGGCTTCGAAAAAACAGCGTAAAGATGATAAATGAACCAGAATGGCGATGGCACTCGGCACGCTGTCACCACGTCTAATTTGGAGTGGGTGTTGCTGCGTTGATCCTCTGCATCAATGACGGATCCCAGACAAAGAGATTGGTTCCCCAAGCCGGGTCTGCTGCCACCGATAGTCTGCATTCAGCTTGGCAATGGTGTTTATGACAACGTCAGAACGGTGATGAAAAACCCGGCTGGTGGATCCTACCCCCGCTGATATTTCGACGTCAGCCCGCGGATCCGCGTCAAATGCATTCGCAAGTCCGGCAGGATCTTTGCAGCCGTCCGCTTGAGTTGCCCGTCCGGTCCCTGCTTTGAATAGCTCTCGAACAGGGTCACGGCTTCTTCATGCGCTGTTACCTGAGTGGAAAGATAGGCCTGATCAAGATTGGCGGCGTCGCTTTGCCGAAGGGCGGTCAGCTTCGCAGTATACTCTGCGTCGAGAGCGGCGGGCAGTTCGATGCCGTCCTGTTGCGCGGCATCGCTGAGAGCAGGTCCGGCCTTGCCGTGATCCTTGATCATGTCTTGCGCGAATTGTTTGGCGTCGTCAGCCTTTCCGCTCGCAATCTCGATCTTCGCGGCCTCCATCTCGAACAAGTTCGACATGGCGGCCTTCGACACGAAGTCGGTGGCTTGCTGCTTAGACGCGTCGTCTGCCGCCGTGGTGGAAAATGCGGTCAAGCAGATGAGAAGGGAGGCGAGAGCGGTTTTCATCGAGGTCTCCATCAGAGGAATTGCCGTCTCCAACCTCAGCGCGCGGCAAATGTTCCGGAGGTTTTTGCCAAGCCGCATCGGAGCTACCCACGGCGAAAAGTTTTTGAACTTCCGCATCGGGCCGCGGTTTGGTGCGGTCCACCCTAAGGAGTTTTTACGATGACAATTTCGAACCACCGGTCGCAGCGCCAGCAGCCTGAGCGGGTGACCGAGAGCGCGACAGACGCGAGACAGGGCCGATATGGCAAACCTGTCCTTGCGGTGCTCCTCAGTGCGCTCGTGCTGGCGATGATGGCCTGGGGCGCGGCCGAGATCTGGGGAGAAAGCATCGACATCGATCGACACCCAAGGCATCGATAGCTGCCGAGGCGAGCGGCGGGATTTGCTGCAAGGAGGAATGACATGGACAAGGCGATCGAGGTGGATTTCAAGGTGACATAGCACACACCGGTTTTTGTGAGGATCGGCAACGGCTTCCGGGAACGGGTGGATGGGCCGGATGCCGCGCTCCAGGCGTTTGCCCATCGCTGGCCCGAGTGCCGAAGCGAAGCCTATGGTGAGGCAAAGCTTCGCTGTCTTGAGGCGCTCGTCCGGCATGGAAGTGCAGAGACTGCACGAACCCGCTTTATCGAGGCCGCCATCGCAGCAGGAGTCTTTGCGTGAGCGGGGTCAGTTGCATTGCGGCGCGATGTTTAAATAATCGGCCGCCGGTTCGTCCCGTAAAAGCGGTCAGGTCTGAAAAGCCTTCAACGCCTCGACAAGCCGTTTCAGGTCCGTCGGCTTTCCAATGTTGGCGACACCGGCAAGCACGGGCTGCAAGCTCGGTCGCATGGGCTGCGCCTGCGAGGACGAACGGCACGCTCAACGCTTTCAACTGGAGAGCGACGGGAGTGACCTTTTCGCCGACGAGATTAAAGTCCAGGACCGCTGCAAGGGGGCGCTCCTCGCTGACCAAGAGCATGATCGACCGATGCAGCCGGCCCCAACACCCCGGAACCCTCCGTCGATCAAGGCCGCCACGAGTTCCATTGCAATCAGCACCTCGTCTTCTACCACCAAAACGCATCTGCCTTCACCATCGATTTCCGAAGGGTCGTCCATTTGTCCTCACAGCGGGATCTTAATCGTGGCCGCCAAACCACCCGGATCGTATTTAAGTTCCACCTTTCCGCCGAGATGAGCAGATGTGCCCTCGATCAACTCGGTGCCATAACCGCGGTGGCGAGGCGGCGCGACAGGTAACCCGTTTCTTTCCTGCCATGCGCAGACAAGATATGTCCGGCCTCTTGGACTAGATTCGAGTGCCCATACAACGTGGATCTGCCCATCGGGAACGGACAAGGCGCCGTATTTCACGGCGTTGGTGCCGAGCTCATGGAATATCATGCCGACCGCAAGAACCCTGGAACTGGCAAGTGTCACCGCCGGGCCGTCGCAAAGAAGGCGGTCAACGCCGGGCTCGCCGACCGATTGGCGCAGCAGTACTTCAAAATCTATGGTCTGATCGGCAAATGCGATTTCCTGCGCCCGAAGCGTGACCTCAAACCGTCCGAGGAAGATGTCGCGATATTCGGCGGCAGTGCGATCCTCGGTTTGCGTATGCATGGCGATCGAGCGCATCACCGCAGACAGATTCTTCAGGCGATGCCGTGTCTCGGCAATAACGAAATCTCTCTCTGCGTCCTGACGCCGGCGCTCGGTGACATCATCGAAGAGGATGAGGATGTTCGTGCTGTTATTATCGGGATGGATGAGACGACGGGCATCGACGAGAAACGTTCGCTGCCCGATTGCGGGAAAGTCATGTGTCACTTCAAAACCGATGACGGCGGCGGCTTTTGGGATCACCGACGCGATTAGTTGCCGAAGTTCGGCTATTTCCCATTGGCCGTTGCCGAGATCGAAGAAGCTTTGTCCCAAGATGTCGTCACGCTCGATCTCGAAGGTCCGGACAAAAGCATTATTGGCGCTCATGATGCAGAAATTATGATCCAGAACGACAATCGGCTGGGTCATGGTATCGACGATAGCCTGAGCCTGCACGTGTCCGCTTTTTAGCAAGCGGTAAAAGTCTTCCAGGATCATCTGCGCCCTGTTCTCTCGGCAGAACGTTGCACGTCTTGTACTCGTTGTTGCGCGTTCGACAAAAGAAACTAGGGTGAAACCCCAGTTCTGCAAAGGGGGTTGAGAGCCTGGACTACTCCATCAGCAAGAAGCGCCGCCGCTCACTCTGCAGATAGTCTGGAACATTCCGGAGCCCGCGAAGCGATCCGCTCAACAAGGAGATTTTCGATGTCCGGGACGAAACCCGCGAAATTTTTGTCACTGGCCTTAAGAATGCCCACGCCATGGAAAACCAGGCGCTCTCGATCATGAAGCCACAGCTCTCGCGGATCGAGAACTATCCGAAGATTGGGGCCAAGCTCGACCAGCATATTCGCGAAACCGAGGGGCAGATCGTCCGCCTCGAAGAGGTGCTCGATGGTCTGAACGAAGGCCACTCTTCGCTTAAAGACATGGCTCTGTCGCTGATGGGGTCGATGGCCGCGATGAGCCATACCATGGCCGGCGACGAAATCCTGAAAAACTCGTTCGCCAACTTCGCCTTTGAGAATTTCGAAATGGCAGCTTACAAGTCGCTGCTGACCGTCGCCGAAGTAGGTGGCTACGGCGCAGCCAGCACTGCCCTGCAAGCAAACCTCGCCGAAGAGACGGCGATGGCACGGTGGCTGGATGAAAACATCGTCTCCGTGACGACCAAGTTTCTTTCTCTGAGCGAAGCTGGCGAGAAAGCCAAGGTCTAAGGGAACAACGATGGTCCCGCGTTGTTACCCCTACCAGCGGATCGGTCCCGGCGCCTGGCATCGGTATTATCGCTGATCACCCTCTCATCTTGGCCGGAACGAGACGGCGCTCCGGCAACGGGGCGCCGGTGCATTTACGGACAGGAACCATCAAAACCTCGCGGCGTTTACCCCCGCGCAAGCCCATGCCACAGGAGGATTAACCATGGCGACCACCACCACCACCAAGACACTTGAAGACCTTTTCCTGGATACGCTCAAGGACATCTATTTCGCGGAAAAGCAGATCCTGAAGGCGCTGCCGAAAATGGCCCGCGCCGCCCAGGCTGAGGAAGGCAAGGCAGGATTCCTGCAGCACCGCGACGAAACTCAGGCGCAGATCGAACGGCTCGACCAGGTATTTGAGCTTTTAGGCAAGCCGGCACGCGGCAAGACCTGTGAAGCAATCCAGGGCATCATCGCCGAGGGTGAAGAGATCATGGAAGAGTTCAAGGGGTCGTTGGCACTTGATGCCGGTCTCATCTCTTCGGCTCAGGCCGTCGAACACTACGAGATCGCCCGGTACGGCACTCTCATCGCTTGGGCAAATCAGCTCGGCCTCAAGGATGCCGTTCCGCTGCTTCAGGCAAACCTCGCCGAAGAAGTAGCGACCGACAAGAAGTTGACCCAGCTTGCACAGGCGTCCGCAAACGCCAAGGGAAAGAGGGCGGCCTAACCGTCTATACGATCATGCAGAAAAGGCCGTCATCGTTGGCGGCCTTTTCCTATAGTCTGCCGACGTGATCAGATCATGATTTCCCCGCCGGTCACCGGGATTATGGCTCCGGTCATGTAACTGCCGAGATCCGAAGCGAGAAGCACGTAGGCGCCGGCAAGCTCCGCAGGCTGTCCGGCCCGCCCGATCAGGGTATTTCCTCCAAACTTCGCAGCTTTTTCGGCCGGCATCGTCGAAGGGATGAGCGGCGTCCAGATGGGGCCGGGCGCGACCGCATTGACGCGAATGCCTCGCTCTCCGAGCATCTCGGCAAGGCCGGCCGTGAAGTTGGAAATAGCGCCTTTTGTCGACGCATATGCTAGCAGCTGGGGGGACGGCTGGCGCGACTGGATGGACGTGGTGTTGATGATGGCGCTGCCGCGCGCCATGTGTGGGATCGCCGCCTTCGCCAGAAAGAACGGTGCATAGATGTTCGTGCGAAAGGTCTCGTCCCACTCTTCGGCATCGATATCGGCGATGTCGGCATATGTGCGCTGAAAGGCGGCATTGTTCACCAAAATGTCGATGCCGCCCAAATCATCGACGGTCCGCTGCACGAGCAGCTTGCAGTGATCCTCCGACTTGATGTCGCCGGGGATGACGATAGCTTTGCGGCCTGCCTGCTTTACCCACTTTGCGGTGTCGTTGGCGTCCTCGTCCTCGCTTAAATACGAGATGACTATATCGGCGCCCTCTCGAGCAAAGGCGATCGCCACAGCTTTGCCAATGCCCGAATCCGCACCCGTGATAAGAGCAGTTTTGCCTTCAAGCTTTCCGTTTCCCCTGTAGGATTTCTCACCATGGTCGGGCACAGGCTGCATGGCAGCTGTCTGGCCCGGCGGCTCCTGTTGTTGCGCAGGATAGGGCGGCGTGGGGCGGCGCGTGTCGTCGGTCATCGTCATGTCTCCTTGATGGTCGTCAATGGCAAACATCCCGAACCGGTAAACGGTTCCTGAAGTAAAATTCTTTCCCAGCAGTCGAGTAGTCCCGCATTTAAAGAGACGGCCGACTTTTCGGAATTGCTTGGAACAAAAGCCGACGTCTTAGGTTTGAGGACGCAAAGGGCAAAGAAATGTCTGCAAATCCAAAATCTCCGCCGAAAATAAAACGCTATCGGGGACCGGCAGGGGGCTGGGGCTCGGCCAAATCGGTTGCCGCAATCCTGTTGCGCGAACACAAAACCCTTTCTGGCGCGGGACTTCTCTCAAAGCAAAACAAGCCCCAAGGCTACATGTGCGTGAGCTGCGCATGGGCCAAGCCCGCCAAGACGCATCCGCTCGAATTCTGTGAGAACGGCGCGAAGGCAACAGCGTGGGAAGTTACAAAAAGGAGAGCCGACAGAGCCTTCTTTGCCAAACATACCTTGAAGGAACTGGAGCAGTGGCGCGATCATGACCTGGAAGAGCAGGGCCGTTTGACGCATCCGATGCGATGGGATCCGGCCACAGACAGGTATGTCCCGGTTTCATGGCAGGCTGCGTTTGATGAGATAGGCAGAGAGCTTCGGTCGCTAAAGCCGCGGGAAGTCGATTTCTACACCTCCGGGCGAGCTTCGTTAGAGACCAGCTATATGTATCAGCTGTTCGCCCGCATCTATGGCAGCAATAATCTGCCGGATAGTTCAAATATGTGTCATGAGAGCTCCTCAGTGGCGCTGCCGGAAAGCATCGGAGCGTCTGTCGGAACGGCGATACTCTCGGATTTCGAGAACACCGACTGCATTTTCTATATCGGCCAGAACGTTGCGACCTCTTCTCCGCGCCTCCTACACGACCTGCAAGATGCGGTTGATCGGGGCGTTAAGATCGTCACTTTCAACCTGCTTCGGGAGCGGGGGCTT
Source organism: Rhizobium sp. C104 (assembly GCF_022354505.1). NCBI lineage: Bacteria > Pseudomonadati > Pseudomonadota > Alphaproteobacteria > Hyphomicrobiales > Rhizobiaceae > Rhizobium > Rhizobium sp. C104. The sequence continues at coordinate 56,695 of NZ_CP092351.1, forward strand.
GAACGCTTCGTCAATCCTCAATCGCCGTCTCAAATGCTCACCGCATCGGAAACCCTGATCTCATCGGAGTATTATCAGGTGCGCAACGGTGGAGACATCGCCGCTCTGTTCGGAATTTGCAAGGCACTGATCGAGTCGGATGACGCTTTAAAGTCGGCTGGCCATTCAAAGGTTGCCGGAAACGACGGCCGTCCGGCGGATCCTTCGAACGCGGCAATGGTTGCGTTTGCGGCATCCATGGCGTCGGCGGATAAGAAGCATGTCCTGGATCACGACTTCATCAAAGAACATACGTTCGGCTTTGAAACCTTTGCCGCAGCGGCGCGCCAGCATGAATGGTCCGAGCTCGAACGGATTTCGGGCTTGACGCGCGGAGAGATGGTTCAGGCGGCGGAGATCTATGCCAGTTCGAATGCCGTTCTCATGGTTTACGGGATGGGCCTGACACAACATTTGATGGGCGTTCAGAGCGTGCATATGGTCGCAAACCTTGCTTTGCTTCGAGGCAATATCGGGAAGCCCGGCGCAAACATTTGCGCCGTGAGAGGACATTCGAACGTTCAGGGGCAGCGAACAGTTGGTATTACGGAAAAGCCGGGCCTGGTCCCGCTGGACAAGTTATCCGAGCTATACGCCTTCGAGCCGCCGCGCTGGACGGGGCATTCGACGGTTGATACGTGCAAGGCGATCATGAACGGAGAGACCCGTGCGTTTGTTAGCCTGGGCGGGAATTTTCTCAAAGCCGTTCCAGAAACCGCCGCGATGGAGGCTGCATGGCGAAAGATGCGCGTGACCGTCCAAATCGCCACCAAGCTTAATCGCAGCCACGTTATCCATGGCGAGATCGCATATCTCCTGCCGTGCCTCGGCCGGATCGAAATCGATCGACAGGCGACCGGCCCTCAGGCTGTTTCGATGGAAAGTTCGATCGCCCATTTCCACGGGTCCATCGGAAAGACCAAGCCGGCCAGTGGCGAGCTGCTCTCGGAAGCTGCGATCGTGGCAGGAATTGCCAAGGCGACAATAGGTGTCTCCAAGGTGCCTTGGGACGAATGGGTGGGCGATTATTCCAAGGTCCGCGACGCGATCGAGCAAACCTATCCCGAGACCTTCAAGGACTTCAACAAACGGCTGTTTCAGCCTGGAGGTTTTCCCCGGCCGTTGCCAGCACGCGAGCGGAAATGGGTCACCTCGAACGGCAAGGCCAATTTCATCACCCCCGAAAGGCTCTTCCCGGACATGCCCACTGCGGCCAGATCCGATGTCCTTCATCTCGCCACTCTGCGTTCGAACGACCAGTTCAATACGACGATCTACGGATATGGAGATCGCTTTCGCGGCGTCGAGGGCACGAGAAAGGTGGTATTCATGAACGCCGGCGATATCGACGCTCTTGGTCTTGAAAACGGCATCTCGGTCGATCTTACCACCGCTCTCGATGAACAGACAGTCCGAAAAGTTACGGCGCTGCGGGTCGTGGAATATGACATTCCCAAGGGCTCCTGTGCGGCGTACTATCCGGAAACGAACCCGCTATTTCCGCTCGACCACCATGATGTCAAGTCGAAGACGCCCTCATATAAACTTTTGCCGGTTGTGGTGACGCGATCGGCCGAAATACCTTGCGACTGACTTGCAGATGGGATTGACAAATGTTGTTCGGTGGTTCCGCAGGAACGTCGGATCGCTTTAAGAAACTGGCTGGGTGGTCAGCTTGCCTGGCGTTGATCGCTCTGTTCGTATGGAGGGCAAGTTCATTATTCGCCAGCCGGTCGGCCCCGGCCTCGGGTTTTACGTCGCTTGCTCCAAATGACGCAAGTAACGCAGCCAAAAAAACAAGGCTGGTGCTCTGGGCATTTCTGATGGTGGGAGGGCTCACGGTGTCGGCACTGCTTGGCTGGATAGACCACCCGCGAGAATTCAGACTTGATCCCGCAATCACGGCCGAATTGGAGCAGTTCAGACTGATGCCGAACGGGATCAGCGGGGCGCCGCCGGAGATCGACTTCGCACTTGGTCAACCTTATGAAAATGACTCTTACAATCTGAGCCAAGGCAAACGACTCTACACCTGGTTTGGCTGCCCATCCTGTCATGGCGACGGGCGAGGGGCGGCAGGACCGTCCTTTCTCGATGGATGGTGGCTCTATGGACCCGAGATGGTTTCAATCGTTGCTTCCATTCGGGATGGAAGACCGCACGGCATGCCGCCATTTCGAAACCGCATGACGATAGAGCAGATCTGGCAGCTCGCGGGCTACGTCCAAACGATCGGCGCCTACAGTGCCAAAGTGGCAGCGCCCGGCCGCAACGATACGAAACACACGCGCCCTTCTGAAAACCGCGCGCCGGCGGCGATCATTTTCGAAGAGGGACCGGTTGGTGTTCATGCTGAGCAGGGACCGGAACCTTGATAGCTAGACTTGTTTTGTTGATGTTTGTTGTCGCCGGCCTCACCGCGTGCGCCGGGTCGCAATCCGCACTCGATGTGCACGGCGCATCCGCAATCCACCTGAAACACTTGATGCTGTCCGTGATATTTGTTTGCGCACTCGTATGGATCGCCGTGATGTTGGTGCTTGCATATGCGCTATTTCGCAAACGCCGCGATCCGGCCGGTGTCGAAGCAGGTGGCGAAAATAGAGCGACACTCATCGTTTCCGCCGCCGTTGGGGCAACGGCTCTGATCATTACGGGGCTCACTGTCGCAAGCTTTTTCACCACCCGTTTGATCGACGCCGACGGTGAGGTCGCAATGACGATCGCCGTCAAGGGTGAACAGTGGTGGTGGCGCGTCACTTATATGCAGGATGGCGCCCCCGACTTCGAGACGGCAAACGAGATCCATATTCCGGTTGGAAGAACGGTTCTGCTGCAGCTCGAAAGCGCCGATGTCATCCACTCGTTCTGGATACCAAGTCTCGCCGGAAAGCAGGATCTCGTGCCGGGAAGGACGAACATGCTTGCCATTCGCGCCGAGACGGCGGGCGTCTACCGCGGGCAGTGCGCCGAGTTCTGCGGCCTCCAGCACAGCCACATGGCGGTTCAGGTGGTTGCCGATGATCCGGGTTCCTTTGAGCGATGGCTTGCCGACCAACGGGCTAAAAGTCTCGAACCTGCCGAGCCGGAGGCGGCGGTGGGACAAGCCGTGTTTCTCGAAAAACCCTGTGCCGCCTGTCATAGAGTGCGTGGAACACCCTCCGCTGGAACCACCGGGCCGGACCTCACTCATGTGGGGAGCCGGGTCACAATCGCGGCCGGTGTGCTGGAGCGGACCAGGGGCTCCCTCGCAGCCTGGATCGCTGACCCCCAGACGCTCAAACCAGGCAACAACATGCCGATGGTACCGCTCACCAGCGACGAGCTGCGCTCTGTCTCCGCATACATGGAAAGCTTGAAATGATGGTGGACGATGATGGTCCCAGCAGAGATCTTCGCGATAGCGCGCTCGACAGCGTCGACCTCGACCTGCATCTGGCGTCGACATGGCGGACAGACGGCGGACTGTGGGCTGCATTATCGACGGTCGACCATAAGATCGTCGGCCGCCGCTACATTATCACCGCTTTCGTCTTCCTGTTCCTGGGCGGTATCCTCTCCCTGCTCATGCGGCTTCAATTGTCGCAGCCCGAGGCCCGCTTCATCGGACCAGACCGCTACAATCAGATCTTCACCATGCACGGCACGAACATGATGTTCCTGTTTGCCGTTCCCGTCATGGAAGCAATGGCCGTCTATCTCGTGCCGTTGATGGTCGGCACCCGTAATATCGCGTTCCCCCGCCTCAATGCATTTTCCTACTGGATGTTTCTTGCCGGCGGAATCTTGCTGTGGGTGGCCTTTGCGATCGACACCGGTCCCGATGTTGGCTGGTTCGCATATGTGCCGCTTGCCGGGCCGCAATATGGCACCGGCAAGCGGGCCGATATCTGGGCGCAGATGATCACCTTCACCGAGATATCGGCGCTTTGCGTCGCTGTGGAACTGGTGGTGACGATCTTCAAGCAGCGCGCGCCGGGCATGTCGCTGGACCGCATTCCGCTGTTTGTATGGTCGATGCTGGTGACGTCGTTCCTCGTCATTTTGGCCATGCCGGCCATCATGATAGCCAGCACCTCGCTCATCCTCGACCGCCTCGTTGGAACCCACTTCTTCAATCCGGCCGAGGGCGGTGATGTCTTGTTGTGGCAGCACCTCTTCTGGTTTTTCGGCCATCCGGAGGTCTACATCATCTTCCTTCCTGCGGTAGGGATGGTGTCGACTATCGTGGCGACATTCACCGGACGGCCCGTGTTCGGTTATCTTGCCATGGTGATGGCCTTGATTTCGACGGGCGTTCTGGCTTTCGGTCTATGGGTGCATCACATGTTCGTTGCTGGCTTGCCCCGGCTGGGGGAGAGCTTCTTCACAGCTTCCAGCATGGTCATTGCCGTCCCCGCCGGTCTGCAGATATTCTGCTGGCTGGCGACACTTTGGATGGGACGGCCCGTATTCAAGACGCCCCTCTTGTTCGTTATCGGATTCGTCGTAACATTCGTCGTCGGTGGACTGACCGGGGTGATGGTCGCCTCCGTGCCCTTCGATACGCAGGTTCACGACACCTACTTTGTCGTCGCGCATTTTCACTATGTGTTGGTCGGCGGCGCCGTTTTCCCGTTGCTGGGCGCAATTTACTATTGGTTCCCCAAATTTACCGGTCGGATGATGAGCGAGACGCTCGGGCGTTGGGTATTCGCGCTGATCTTTGCGGGTTTCCATCTCAGCTTCTTTCCAATGCACATTCTCGGCCTGGCCGGAATGCCGCGCCGGGTCTACACCTACCAGCCCGAACTGCCCTGGGCTGGTCTGAATATGATGGTCAGTTTAAGTGCGCTCGTTCTGGCGTCTGGCTTTCTATTGTTTGTCATCGATGTGTTTCGAAGCGCGAGAAACGGTGCCTTTGCCGGCCCCAATCCGTGGGGGGCGGCAACGCTTGAATGGGCGACGGCGTCGCCGCCGCCCTGCTATAATTTTCGTCGCATCCCGCTTGTTCGCTCGGGGGAACCGCTGTGGATCGACGACGAACTCACGGTGGCTGCAGGCCTTCGCGTCGATCGTCGCGAGCTGCTCGTGACCTCGGTCATCGCAGCGATACCCGAAGCGCGGGAATCATCGCCGCCTCGATCAATTTGGCCGCTATGGGCGGCAGTGGCGACGTCTCTTGTTTTGATCTGGTCGATCTTCACACCTTGGGCGGTCGTCTGGGGGTCGATCCCGGTCGCCATTGCCTTGACCGCGTGGTTCTGGCCAAACGGAGCCCCGGAGGAAGAGACATGAAAGAACGCGTCATTCTCGATCTTTCTGAAGTCACATCGCATGGAAGCGGCACTGCGAGCCCTACTTGGTGGGGAACTCTTGCCTTTATGTTGATCGAAGGCACGGGTTTTGCGCTGGCAATTGTCATCTATCTTTATCTGATGAGCTTGGCGCCCGAATGGCCGATAAACAGTGACGTGCCGGCGCTGACGGCAGGCACTATTATGACCATATTGCTTGTCGCCAGCCTTGCTCCAAACGTGCTGGTGTCGCGCTGGGCAAAAAAGCAAGACTTGCCAAAGGTTCGCTTCGGCCTGGTGGTGATGGCGCTGCTTGGGGTGACTGCGCTGATCATTCGCGTTTTCGAATTTCCGGCAATGCATATAAGTTGGGATCGAAACGCCTATGGCTCCATCCTCTGGCTGATGTTGGGGTTGCACACGACCCACATTCTGACGGACCTGATCGAAACGCTTGTGCTCACCTGTCTCATGTTCACACGCCATGCCGACAACGGACGCCGATACGGGGATATTGCGGATAATGCGATGTACTGGAACTTCGTCGTTGCGGCGTGGTTGCCAATCTACGCCTGCATTTATTGGGTTCCACGTCTATGACAACGCTTCCAAATCGGTTCGCGGGTTTTTCCATCGCTCCCCTGGCTTGGGCCTTGACGACCCAGCTCGGACAAATCCTTCCCTACGCCGATTGCGCTGCCCGCACGAACTGGACGCTCCCCGTTTGCGGGGGAGGTGCCGCTCTCAGTGTCTGGGGCGTCATTATCGCCGTGGACGGTTGGCGAGGATGGAGCACCTCCCAGCGAAAATTCGGCCAGGCCTTTCTGTCCATTGCGGTAGTCTTCGTGTTTGCAATTTGTTTGCAGGGGGCCGCTTCCATGCTGCTCAGCCCATGCGCGCGCTGATCACCCTTGGCATCATCTTCGCCAACGCCGGCGCGGCCGTGGCGCATGGCCCGGAAAAGCCGACTGCTTCCTCAGCCTGGACGTTCGATCCCTGGGTCGTCATCCCTCTTTCGGTGGCAGCCGTGTTGTTTGTGGTAGGGACCGGCAGATTGCTGAGCCGCGTTTCTAAGGGAAGGCCGAAGCCGCTTCTCCGTATCATTTCATTTTTTGCTGGTTTACTCACTCTCACCGTCGCTCTGGTGTCACCGATCCACTGGCTGGGCGAGCACCTCTTTACCTTCCATATGATCGAGCACGAGATCGTCATGGCTATATCAGCCCCTCTTCTCGTCCTTTCCCGACCTGCCGCAATGTATGTGTGGTCCTTTCCAAGATTTGCCCGCCGCTGGATAGCGCGTCTATTTAACGCCTCTCTAGTTCTTGGCTTTTGGAACTGGCTTGCCGGTGGGGTCACCGCGACGGCTCTGCATGCAGTCGCGATATGGGCTTGGCATGTGCCGATGCTGCTGGACGCATCGGTGACAGATCTGGCGATGCACCGGATCCAGCATCTCTCGTTTCTGATCACCGCGCTCCTATTTTGGTGGGCGATCATATGGCGAAGTGCACGAGGCGCGGCTGCATGGCATCTGTTTGTCACCATGATGCACACAAGTGCCCTTGGCGCTTTGATGGCGCTATCGCCCCGCGTGCTTTATGTCGCGCAGACAGCCGGCGCATCGGAATGGGGGCTGACGCCGTTGGAGGATCAGCAGATTGCCGGAATGTTGATGTGGATTCCGGCTGGTACGGTCTATGCGGGTGCGGCGATCTTCTTGCTTTCTACGTGGATCAGGAATTCAGCAAGGGGAGACATCAAGCTTGTCTAAAACCCTACATCTTTCTGCGTTTGGCGTTATCGCTGCTATTGTCGTGATGGGAGCTGCGTTTTTGACCGCGCAATATTCCAAGGTTCGCAGCAGCCGCTATGACATGGCGATCCTGCTGTCTGGCGGGGATCCCAATCGATCCCCCTTGATTTTTCGCCGCTACGGTTGTGCAGGCTGCCATACTATCCCCGGCGTGCCGGGCGCCGACGGACTGGTCGGGCCGGTGCTATCCGATCTCTCACGGCGGGTCTATATTGCTGGCGTGGTACCGAACACGTCTGACAATCTTGAACGCTGGATCGTTTCGCCGCAACAGTTTTCGCCGCATAGCGCCATGCCGGTGACCGGGATTAGCCCTGCGGAAGCCAAAGATCTAGCCGCATATCTGTACACGAAGTGAGATACACTAGGGATGTGGTGTAGGCTTTGGGACGAGTGACTTGATATATCGAGCGACCGCCCTTCGGTCGCTTTCAGGAAGGACCGCCGTGTTTGTGACGACGTCCGCCATAGATGATCCCACGCGCCCGTGAGTAGGCGTGTTGCCGGTCGAGAGCATCTCCTCAATATCCGCCTCAGACCAAGTACCAATCCCAGCGATAGTGACATTTGGCACGAAACCCGTCCCTTGTGGGTCGGGCCCACCCGCAAAGCGTCTATCGGATTTTATCGCACCGAGGATGTTTCGCGTGGAATGGCACTCGGCGCAGTGTGAAACTGTCTCTACTAGATAGGCTCCTCGATCATGGACGGCATCGCCCGTTAGCCTTGCATTCGAGGCCCCCTTGTTGAAGAACATGAATTTCCAGAAGCCTATCGAACGGCGGATCGTGAAGAGGATTTTGGGGTGATGTTCTGGCGCTCGCCCCGCCACCGGCGGCAACGTTTTGAGATAGGCGTAAAGATCCTTGATGTCAGGGGCGGTCATTGCGGTGTAACTTGTATAAGGGAACGCCGGATAGTAGTGCCTACCCTCCGGAGACACTCCTGCAACGAGCGCGTTCGCCAGATCTGAGACATCCCAATTTCCGATCCCGTCGGCGGGATCGGAGGAGATATTCGGAGGCCGAAACGTCCCGAACGGCGAGGCGAGTGCTAGACCACCCCGAGACGAAGGCGATCGGCTTGTCCAGGCGTCGCATGGCATGAAGCACAGTCTCCGGCGGCAAAAATATTCTTGCCTCTGCGAGCATCTCCAACTCCTGCGAGTCGGGGGTCATTTTCCGAGAATTCCGGCGCGGGCGCAGTCATGACCCATGCCGCCGCAGACCCCAACGATGCAGTGCACAGTATCGCGATTATCCACAAAGCGATCTTCATGATGATCCGTTCAGCCTTGGCTTTGCCTGTGGCTTGAGTGCAATGCGTGCAGTCGGGTTATAGAAAGCTTCTGAGCAATTTTGGAGATCTCTTCCGGCCGGGCGTCCAGATAATGCCGCAGCCACCTGCCAAGCTGCTGAATTTTTCTGCTTTCGCGCATGTCGTCGACCACTTCCAATTCAGGGGCCGAGTCCAGCGCAACCACCGCGGTAATGACGACTGTTCCTCGGGTTTCCTCGCCTGCCGGATTGCGCTCTCAGACCCGTGAAATGAAAACCCCCGTCGCTGCAGTTCGTTCCCCCCGAGTGAACTAGGCGAAAGCCCCCCAATCGGTGAGCGGGAACTTCGGGCGACCGGTCTACTCGCCGTCGTCCATAATAATCGGGGCGGCGTCTCGACCGGAACAAAGAACTTGACTCTCTTAGGACAACCTACGTTCGCTGCGGCCAACGGTCTCTGCTTTGCCCTGATTCGGTCTTAAACCCGTCTGAAATGCCTGTTCACGTTCGCTAGGTTGGCGTCGCCAATATGAAACGCTGAGCCGTCGGACTACAGCAACGAGGGTCTTGAGGTTTGGGCCCCAAGCAACGAGCTATTTTCAAAGCCACTGTGCGCTCTAGCGCTTGCCCTTGTAGACAGCCGATCGGTCTTCTGTCACGGCTCCACGGTAGCACTCTCCTAATTGACGGATAGAGCCGCGGACAGGCAGGCATAGTGCTTCCAATCCACCGTTGATACTCGCTGTCCCCGGCAGGAGGAACTCTGGCAGAAGCGTCACCAAACGTACAATCGGCTCAACCTGGAAACTTTGCGCGGCATTTTGCGTTCGGTGTTCGAGAGGAGCGCGATAGACATGAAGGCAATGCCTTTCGGTGCGTTGAAGCCAACATGCTGAATGCCGGCTGGCCACAAGGCCGAACTCCGTACCAACGTCGACGTTTGCGGTGGCGCTGCGCGGTCGAAGCGAATTCTCCACCCAAATCCCGCCCGGGCTGGCGCCGTTGGCGCGATCAACATCGCTGGGACGGTATTTTCCGCGTGACTGGCCTCCACCAACCCTCACCGCGGTGGTTCCCACGCTTGGCCGGCCTGCTGTTCGGCGTTGGTCTGGGCGGCTTCTTCGACGGGATCGTTCTCCACCAGATTCTTCAATGGCATCACATGCTGAGCTCCTGGTATCCGATCAACTCGATGGAGAACCTTGAACTGAATAGGTTTTGGGACGGCGTCTTTGATTCCGCAACCTACATCTTCGTTTTGAGCGCTTTGTTCATCTTGTGGCGGTCGGCCCGGCACAGCCACTTCAAATGGAGCACCCGCGAACTCGCCGGAACGATGTTGATGGGGTTTGGGCTGTTCAACCTGGTAGAGGGGGTCGTCTACCACCAGGTTCTCGGCCTTCACCATGTCAATGAAACGGTCGAGCGATCGTCGTGGATATCCTGGGATATCGGCTTTTTGATCTGGGGAGCGGCGATGGTTGCGCTCGGTTGGGTCGCTGCGAGGCGCTCTTGAAATCACAGCGCAGGGAGAATTTAAGCGAGGTGCTGAATGCTGCGACCTGGGGAGCTTTCGCTCTCGGGCTCATCGCCGCGACAGCGCCGGTTTGGCGCTACTACTTTTTGGGAGGCAACCGTCGATCGATGGGCTTCTTTCCCTACGGTGCTTTGGCTTATGAGCCTCAATGGTAGTGAGGGCGGTTTTGGAGCGGACTGGCGCTGACTATCGACTGGCGAGCAATGAGCCAGCCCGGGCGGCCAGAGCACGGAGCCGGACGGCGCCCAACCGTCCGGTTCCGTTATAAGTGCAATGCGAGCCACCTATGCAGAAGCCGCCTATTTGTTAAGTTCTTTTGCCATCTGGAGATGGTGTTCCAGAGCAGGCCGCGTGCTAGCAGCCCACGCCTTTAGCTGCGGATCGTCCCCTTCGTCGCCGTAGCGCTTGAAGAGATCGACTGCGTCTTCGTGGGCAGATTCCTGGTCCGCGTGATATCGCTTGTTGAAATCGTCCCCTTGTAGACCTTCCAGCTTGTCGAGCATGCTTTGTTGATCCGATGTCATGGCGCTCGGAAGAGTTGCTTTGACCTTGCCGCCTGAGACCAGTGCCTTGAGTTCGCTGCTGGTCTTCTGATGGCCCGCAACCATCTGCTGCGCGAAAGCTTTGGTCGGATCGTCCCCGCGCTCAATAGCAAGCTTGCTGGAGGCGATTTCGAACATGTCGCTAGCGGCGGCTTCCTTGACGAAATCCTCGGTTTTCGGCGGCACGCCAATGAGGGAATTTACACCCGTCTTTTCGGCGGCGGATTGTGCGAAGGCGGGCGCGGCGAACAAGAAGGCGAGCGAGGCCATAACAAGGCGTTTCATCGTAATCTCCCAGGTTGGTAATCCCGTCCAACTTTTGTACAAGCAGAGAGTTCCCTGCTCTCAGCCGGATTTCTGCTTCTTGATGCTGCTAATGTTGCCGCTCACTTCGAGGACGGCAAATTTTATCTCTGCCACGCTCTCGAGGCCTTCCTGGATTCGAGCCGCTTCCATGACATCTTCCTTCTGCAACCGGACGCGCCTTTGAGTGCGCGTTCGTTGTGGACCTGTATCGCCACGTGAATCGAACCACCAGCTAGAGCCCGGGCGCTTCAAATCCGTACGTACGCGGTATCGGGCCCTCCGCCTCGACACCTCATCCCCGCTCCCTGTGATTGCATGGGCCGCTATTGCGGCTTGAAAGCCCCATGCGGGCGCGGGAGCGGGACAGTCGCGGCGATCCACTGACCGCCACGTCGGATTTCAGGCTGCCTGTTATTGGGTGCCCGATCCCGGCTTTGCCATCTTCGAATGCTGGTGGGCAAGTATGCTTGCCGGTGTGACATTGGCACCGCCTGCAGCTTGTTCTTCCAGCCGCTGACGACATCGCCTTCACCATCCAACATCGCGTCATAGCCGATGCGCGCGACTTCGCCGGCATCGTCCTTCGTCGCCTGGCCAATCGAAGTGTTCAGCAGACCGGCCCGCTTGAAGAACTCTGTCTCAGTCGCGCCCGGCATCAGGCAGCTGACGGTCACGCCGGTGTCCTTCAATTCCTCGCGCAGCGCAAAGGAGAAGCTGTTGATGAAGGCCTTTGTACCGTTATATACGGCTTGGTACGAGCCCGGCATGAAACCCGCGATCGTTCCGGTGATGTTGGTTTCGACTACCTTGCGTGCCTCGCCGAGATCCTGATGAGGAAGCCCTTGCCGATGCCGCGTCCGGCGTTGGCCATCAGCAAATCTACCGAGCGGCCGCTGGCGGTGACGCGTCCAACAAGTTGATCCACACCCTCGGCCGTCGCAAGATCGGCTTCCACAGCATCCACGCTGGTGCCGAACTCCTTTAGCTTTGCGGCGGCTTGGTTGATGCGCTCTCATCGGCGGCAATATGAGATCATAACCATCCTGTGCCACACACTTCGCCAGTTCGTAGCCGATGCCGGTGGATGCGCCGGTGATGACGGCAAGGCCCTTGCTCGATGCGTGCTGAGCCATGATACTACTCCTTCTTTCAGGGTTTGAGGACGACCTTGATGCAGCCGTCCTGCTTGTCGCGGAAGGTCTTATAGAGAGCTGGACCATCTTCCAGAGTGCCGCGATGAGTGATGACGAATGACGGGTCGATTTCTCCGTTCTGAATACGCTCCATTAATATCGGCAGATAATGCTGGACCGGTGTTTGGGCCATCTTGAAGGTCAGGCCGCGATTGATGGCCGAACCCATTGGAACTTTGTCCAGGAAACCACCATAGACGCCGACGATCGAAATGGTGCCGAAGTTGCGGCAGCAGTGGATGGCCTGACGCAGCACATGCGGGCGGTCGGTGCCCATGAACAACGCGACCTTGATGCGGTCGAGACGGGAATCCCAGCTGGCGGCTGGCTCGGCTTCGGTGCCAACGGCGTCGATGCAAGCATCTGCACCGCGACCATTGGTCAGTTCCATGATCTTGTCGTAGATGTCCTTTTCCATGAAATCGAGGGGGATGGCTCCGGCCGCTTGCGCAAGGGTCAACCGCTCGGGCACCGCGTCGATGGCGATCACCCGCTCGGCACCGAGCAAGAATGCTGAGCGTATCGCCATCTGGCCGACCGGCCCGCAACCCCAGATCGCGATCGTGTCGCCGGGCTGGATATTGCAGAAGTCTGCGGCCATATAGCCGGTGGGGAAAATATCCGAAAGGAAGAGCACCTGCTCGTCGGAGAGCCCCTCCGGCACCTTGACCGGTCCGACATCGGCGTAGGGGACACGCAGAAATTCTGCCTGGCCGCCGGCATAGCCGCCGAGGAGATGCGAATATCCGAACAGGCCCGCCGGCGAATTGCCCCAGAGGTTTGTGACCTTCGAACGATCAGGGTTTGAGCGCTCGCAGCCGGAATAGAAACCCCTCTTGCAGAAGAAACATTGGCCACAGGAGATGGTGAAGGGAACGACCACGCGGTCGCCGACCTTAAGTTTTGTATTGTCCTTGCCGACTTCAACAACCTCGCCCATGGTTTCATGGCCCATGACGTCACCGCTGCGCATTTCCGGCATGACGCCATCGTATAAATGCAGATCCGACCCGCAGATCGCGCAGGAGGTTACCTTGATGATGGCGTCCCGTCCGTCCTCGATTTGCGGATCAGGAACACTGTCACAACGGATATCATGCTTGCCGTGCCATGTAAGAGGTCTCACAATGTTTCTCCTTGCCATTCGATGATGGCGCTCGAACTTTGGCTTTAAAGAAATGTTCCCGTCGATGCGGGTCTTCCACGACCGCCTGAGCAGCATAGAAGGGCCGCGCTGGTGGCGATCGAAGAGACCAAGGATCTCCTCTTCCCTTGAAGTGCAGATTGATCTGATGTCAGTGCATCCACTTTGCCGCCGTTATGATTCCAGAATATGTATCACCCGTTAGCGCGATAGATGTGATCAATCGCTTCTGCGACCGCTCAAAACTCCTTGCTCGCGGCATCGTGGCGCTGACCCTGGCAGAGCTTTCTTGCCCAATCCGCCGCCGCCCGTCCGCCTCAATCATCCGGTGGCACGACCAGGGTTTGGCGCGATGTGCCGGACAACCTCGCCGTTGTGAAGTCAAAGAACGAGCCACCTACATTTTTGAACGAGGCGCCGCCCTTAGTCCCGAAGAAGTCGGCACCGATCTCGGCGTCGCAGCCCGCATGAAGCCGCCACGAACATATCAGGCGGATGATTTCACCACCGGAGAGCGTGAGTGTTGCAGCCGCAAAATCTTCGACCTGGTCGCTGTCCCCAAGCCGATCTCCGCCCGCTCTCAGTTCGCTGGTGACGGTCGTGACTGACGGGGAATCGAGGCACCATAAAGCCAGATCGACGAGATGAACCCGCGTATGACGATAGCGCCCGCCGCCAGAAGACGCGTGTTGAACGGTCATACCGGCGCCGCACGCGCCCGCGAGCTTGCCGGTACCCTCCTGGAACTTCCGGAAAATCCAGCTTTTGAGCGTAGCTCAGCGTGAAGGAGAGTATCAATGCAGCAAGGAAATCGTCGCAGAAAAGGCAGGACTGTTCTGGTGCAGGAGGTGCCGGCTTCGTCAGATCTCATCTCTGTGATGCCCTTCTCGCACGGGGCGATTGGATCATTTGCGTCGACAGTTATATTACCGGCTGTAGGGATGATGTCTGGCCATTGACGAACCATCCGCGTTTCCGGCTGGTAGAGAAGGACGTTTGCGAGTTTGTGGAAATCGATGAGCCCGTAGACCAGATTTACAATCTGGCCTGTGCGGCATCTCCACCGCAATATCAGGCGGACCCAATCCATACGATGATGACCTGCGTTGCGGGCACGGGCAACCTGCTTGCGCTCGCTGAGCGGCATGGAGCCTCCTTCCTATGGCGATCCGCCGAACATCCGCAGCGGGAGGATTATCGCGGCAATGTCAGCTGCATAGGACCGCGCGCCTGCTATGACGAAGGAAAGCGTGCTGCCGAGGCTCTTTGCTTCGAAATGCTGCGCGCCGGTCGAGTGGATGCGCGGGTCGCTCGCATTTTCAACACCTGCGGGCCACGTATGCAGGCCGATGATGGACGGATCGTCTCCAACCTGGTCGTGCAGGCTCTTTCAGGAAAATCCCTTACGATATACGGAAGCGGCACGCAGACCCGGTCATTTTGCTACGTCAGCGACCTGGTGAGGGGCCTCATGGCCCTAATGGACGTCAGGCCCAATCCAGCAATGCCCGTCAATCTCGGAAACCCGGGTGAGTTCTCCATCAACGCGCTCGCCGAGATGATTCGTACGATGGTGCCTGCCCCCGCGGCGCTAGTCTACAAGCCGCTGCCGAAGGATGATCCCCAGCGCCGTAGACCTGATATTTCCCGGGCGATAGGGCTTCTAAACTGGCAGCCGGCAGTGCCGCTTGCAGAAGGGCTCGGATATACGATCGAGTGGTTTGCCAACAGTCTCGGCGAGCTTCCGCGACCGCGGACAGTAGCACCCAATCGCCTTCACAGCACGGCTGCTTCGCAACCGGCCCCCGCAGGCAGCTAATCGGAAAGCGCGATAGTAAGCCTCGCTTTGAAACGTCGCGTGGCCGAACTAGGTCCTTGGTTCCAGAACATGCGGCTTGGAGAAATCCAAACCGCGCCGGATCATTTTCTCGGCGACTATCCCGCATTCAAATGCAATGGTTTCAAACACGTCGTGCCGGAAGATCTGGGCGGACGCAGTGTTCTCGATGTCGGCTGCAATGCCGGCTTCTATGCTCTCGAGATGAAATGGCGCAATGCGGGGCGGGTGCTCGGCATTGATTCCGATCCACGTTATCTCGCGCAGGCACGTTTTGCCGCCGCATATTTCGGCCTCGACGTCGAATTCGAGCGGATGTCGGTCTACGACGTGCCGAAGCTGGGCGAAACGTTCGATTACGTGATCTTTATGGGCGTATTCTACCAAGAGGGGCTGAACCTCATGACGTGAATAGCTTTTCGGCGCAACGGATCGCCGGAGGATGGTGCGGGCTTGCGGCCCGAGTTCGGCCTGGGGGTTGAGACCATTGCTTTCGTCCCGATGTAGAGGCGCGACGTGCCTTCGCAGACGAGTTTGATGCGTCCCCGGATATCAACGGCTGGCGCTCAAGACCACCTTCCATAGGAGGCGAATTTTCTCTAGGCGGGGCCGTGTGCGCTCAGCTGTGGGCTTTGCTATACCGTTTCGGAAATCCGCAAGTGCCTGCGCCTCCAGCCTGGTACGGCGCGTCGCCGCGCCCGAGGCGGGCAGTCTGGTCATGTGGTCTACGAGCCTCCAGCCGCCGTCATGCTCCTCAATTTCGTACTTGGTCATCAATGGACTCTCGCTTTACCACTTTCAGATTAACGCATACCGGATTCGCCTCACAAGAATTTTTAAAGACGATGAACGTCAAGTTAGATGCTTTCCTGCCAAGGGAGGTGATTGCGGGCTTCAAGGTGTCAGACCGGACCCAGCAGGAAAAATGCACGCTGCGGCTTGAAGATAGCGTCAGCGCAGAATGGCCAGAGGCGGCCAGATGGGGTTAAACTTGCCCACCGAAAACAACTGAGCAAGCAGCTACGGACCAATGGTAAAGGGCATCATGGAAGCTTGCGAGCGGCCGCGATGTGCGTGTTGAACGCACAAAGTGGAAACCGGTTCTGCTTCAAGTTCTGGGGCCGATTGGCTCCGGCCTTCGGCAGTCGCTACAGATATCGATACCTTGTGGCAATCGCCTGGGCGGTGAGCACGACAGCTATGCTGGAAACTTTGGGCCATCTGGTCTTCGAGGCTACGAGTGCGGAAGAGGCTCTTTCAGTCCTTGAACAGGAAGACGTCGATGTGCTGATGACGGACCATGGACTCCCCGGTATTTCCGGCGCCGGCCTCGCTGTAGCGTGTAGCGAATCAGCGCCGACAACCGAGAGCTGGGGATTGTGTTCTCTTCGGGGATTATCGGCATTCCGCAGGTTGATGGTCACCAGTGATCTCTGACGCTGTACTTCTCGGCAAACCTTACCACGAAGGCGGCCTGGCGACGTCTCTGGCACGGTTTCGAAAGAAGTAGTCGCTACCTAGCGGGGCCGGAGGAGCTCTCTCGAAGGCTTTCAGCCGGTTCGCTGCTGGTCCGGCGCGAGCACCTGCCTCGCGTGAGCGCGTTCGGAAACAAGATAGACCAGCTCGCGGTAGTCGTATGGCTTGGGCAAGAAGAATACGCCAGGGTCCATCTGCGAGCGGACATCGCGGCCCGATGCGACCCATACGCTCGTCTCGGGTCGAGTGGATCTCACCAGCCTCATCAGGTCAAGTCCACTCAATCCGCCCGGCATGTCGACATCGGTAATCATAGCGTCCAGATGATCGCATTTCCCCAGCACAGCGATGGCTTCCAATGCGCTGGCGGCCTCGATGACGGTATGACCCGCATCCACGAGTTCATCCGACAAGAGAAAGCGGATTAACGGCTCGTCTTCGACGACCAGAATAACGGCCATAAGTTCGATCCCTACTAACTGTGATCGCCTAACGCGGCTCGACGCGGGAGTGTTGCCCTCGTTTTAGGATCCGCTTACATGTTTAATAAAATCTGAAACAGGGCTATTGTTTGGAAGCTGCAGTCGTCCGTAATGGCGTCCTTAAGGGCGATATTTGCAGAAAACCGACAACACGGAGATGCTAGGTAAGCTAAGCACCGCAGCCGTTTAGAGCTTGATAAAGCCGGAAGGCTGGTTCTGAACATTGCACATGGCATCCTCGTTTTCAGACGAGCATCGACTTCAGATAAGCCGGGCCCTTCTCCTTGAAGCCCGTGCCGACGAAGATCAATCGTCGCCGCGACGGGCCGCAAGCATCAGGCTGCCGATGCCCTTCGTCGACTGGAATGAACTGGATGACGCCCAGCCCGTTATCGCTGGAGGATTGTTTGCACATGAGGAGACGGAACGCGATGGCCGAAAGGCGGGATTTCGACGCAAGCGAATTCGCCGACCACCTTACTGCGATGACGGATGATGAGTTATTCAGAACTCATGCAGGATCTCGAAAAGGAAAGCGATGACGTCGCGATCGAGGCACGCGAGACGAGCGACGCGTTCGCAAAGATCGTGCTTGTCGAAACCGCGATCGAGGATCGCTTTCCCGGCCAGTTGCTTGCACCCTATAAAAGAATGGCTGCAGCGACGAACGGCGGTTTGAGAGAATACCTTGACGAGGCCGCGCGAAATTTTTTCTGTTGCGGCTCTTGAATCCGAAATTCTCAAAAACCAAATCGATTCCCGCCAGCCGCTAGACAAGGGCTGGCCTTGCTGGAGGCGCTGTCTTTCGGCGCTTCCGTACCATGTTGCTTCAAGGAGGATATGGCTATGGCAACATCTTACGACTATGCACCTCTCTACCGTTCGAGCGTCGGGTTCGACCGGGTCTTCAATCTTCTCGAAAACGCCCAGCGCGCCCGCTCGATCAGCGACTGGCCGCCCTATGACATCATCAAGACGGGCGATGACAGCTATCGGATTTCGATTGCGGTGGCGGGTTTTACCCAAAACGATCTCGACGTCACCTTCCAATCCAATCTTCTGACCGTCACAGGCAAGAAGCAGGAATCAGCAAATGAAGGCTACCTGCATCGCGGCATCGCCGGCCGGCCGTTCGAACATCGGTTCGAACTTGCCGACCACGTCAGGGTGAGTGGGGCGGACCTCAGCAATGGTCTTCTTTCGATCGACCTCGTTCGCGAGATCCCAGAGGAACTGAAGCCGCGGAAAATCTCTATCCAGAGCGCTCCCGCACTAAATTCCGCTGCTCCCGTGCAGATCGAAGCGCAGAAGGCGGCTTGACCGCGTCGTTGGCAGAATAGGGGCGCCGTCGCAACGGCGCCCATCAACATTCCGGGTTAGGAAGGAGAGAGCGATGAAACCCGATATGTTCAGACACCCTGTTTCCATTTTTGTCGGCCTAGGCTTTCCAGCAGAGGTTCGAAGCGCGATGGACGCCTACCGGCATCTCGTCGAATGGCCGACTTCACTTAAAGACGCGGCGCACTCGGTCGCACTGCAGGCATGCAGAGCCGCATTGCGCGGTGAGATCGAAGCAGAGACCGCGCGGGGCCTGTTTGCCGCCTTTGCCGAGAAACACGATCTTCTCGCACCGGAAAGCAATGTGATCGCAGCGTCTCGTCTGCGAGGCGACAGGGATCCACACGTTCGTTGAGGTAGTCTGATGATGCGCAACATTCTGCAGCAGGCCGCCGGCAATGCGATGGCGCTGGGGCCCGCGGTGCTTGTTCAGGGCATGCAGCTCAAGCGCCCGATCGACGTGGTGAGAGAGCCATCCCTTTCCGTCGATGATAAGCGCACGATCTTGGCGGCCTGGGCATCGGACTATTACGCGGTCGAGTCAAAACCCGCCCTCCGTCAGGTGCCAGGTACGCTGGAGCCAGTTTCGATCGATGAGGTGCAGTCTGCCCTCAAAGAACTCGACCGGCGATACGGCATCTGATGAAATGCGGGTCAGCCGAACTGCTTGGTGGAACTGGCGTGTTGAGGGATTGCGCGCGGCGGCCATGACTGGACGCCTTGTGGCTTCCCGTCGGCACGGCAATCCTTGATGGAGGCGGTTGTTCTCGACGAGAAGGGCCGGTCGGATTTCGGCCTGCTGCAACAGTCGCTCGGCGGCCGGGCGGCAGGAAGAGCTCAAGCGACGCAATTTTCATGGCCTTCGATCTGCTCTATTTCGACGGCCGCTATCTCAGGAGGGCAGACCTCGACGTGCGCCGGCATCATCTACTCGAGGATCTTGTTCCGGCCGGCGAGCAGGGTGATCTCTGAGGAGATCGAAGCCGGTGGCGGTCAGCTGCTGGCAAGCCCCTGCGACCATGGCCTTGAAGGCGTCATCGCCAAGCGTAGGAGTGCGCCCTATCGATCCGGCCGGCTCGGCGATTGGGTGAAGATCAAATGGGTCCAGAGTGAAAGCTTTGTGATCGTCGGCTACGAGCGATCGACCGCTGCGCGTGCCGGGATTGGTCGGCTTCTGCTCACCGCGCGCAAGCGAACGAAGGTGGTGTATGTGGGCGGAGTTGAGACCGGCTTCAGCGAGCGGACCGCTCATGAGCTTCGTGACAAGCTCGACGGCCTCAATATTCGTAAAGCCAAAGCTCATCGCTTGCGAAGGTCCGCGGCATTACTGCCCCCTGTACGCGCCCCGCTGTGCACCAACAGTCGCCGTCTAATGATGCTCCTGCCTAGCAAACCTTTTGTCAATTTTGACGTTGTCGGACAAGGAGAAGGTCGACGGAGTAACCTATGACAACATTCTTTTTTCGATAAAAGATGACGATGGCAATTCCACGTCGACAACGGTCTGGAGTTCGTCGATCTGGCCGCGGCGCTTGGCTATGCCCACCATGTCCTTTCGGAGATGGCGGTGGACGGTATCCCAAACTCGCCCGAGGAAGAAAAGTCAGTCGCGATCGAGGGTCCGGATCGGCAGCCAGTGGCGGTGATGTCCATTCGGATGATACTGAATATCATCCAGCCATCGGCGCCCGAGGGAATGTCGTCTGGCTGCAGCCGACGTTGATCGCGAGAGCAAATACCCAGCCTGGGAGGGGCTGCGCGCGGCTCGAGGCAGCGGCGGTTTATGAAAACGATCAGGTTCGAGACCAGAGGAAGAATGGAGAATGCCAGAAACGCGATGGCCTGCCGAGCTTTACCTGCCTGATCCTTCGAACCTGCCAACTGGCCACTGAACCACCATGATGGCTCCAGGTTCGAGAAGAGTTTAGTGCCGGGCGAAGACAAAGTGTCCTCAGGTCTTATTGGCCCTGATACAACAACACTTTGGGCGCGAGGGAACCGTTCAGCATCGGCATGTGCGAGATCGACCCCGGACAATACTCCTGACCTCTCAGATACGGCTGAAGTTCACGTCGAGCGGAAGCCTTCAACCAGCACAATCACCCCCTCCCTATTCGTCCATATCTTCCCCACCGGCGACGACACGATTCTTTTTCATGAGGACCTCGAGTGTGACCGGGCGAAGTTCTTGCCCATCGACCCCGACGTCGTATTGGCGAGGGAGAGGCTTCAATCTACCATGGGAGTGGCCGTGTAGGTTGATCGACTTCTTGCTCATCTGGTTCCAAGTCCGAAAAGCGTAATGGCACAGAACGAGATGATGTCCGTCGTGCCGGAGTTCGGCGTAATGCTGCACGCTATCCCATCCCGGTGAATCCGTGGTCGTCGGCGGGTCGTTGTTGCCCACAATCAGATGCTTCCGACCGTTAAGCCTCGCAAGCAGCTCGGTGCACTCGCCACCGCTTGCCGACATGAAGTCTCCCAGATGCCAGACCTCGTCGTCATTGCCGACGGTCTGGTTCCAGTTCCAGATCAAGGCGTCGTCGTGTTCGACTATGTTGGCGAACGGGCGTTTGTCGAGGCGCAGGACGCGCGAGTCTCCGAAATGCGTATCGCCGGTGAAGTGGATCATTTGCAGTAACTGGGGCTTGGTGTTCGAACGTCGATTCCTGGATGTTCCACGAAGAGGACAGCCGGGGGTAAGATAAGTGTCAATCCGAAAGCTGGCTTGCGTCTTATTTAGCTCCAAGACTTCGCAGACAAGATGGTCGTCAAGGATGAACATTTAGACGTCTACGACGCGATCGTCGAGGAAAGTGGAACGTCAAACCGCCAATGATCGCCATCTCGATCCTGCTGAGGTCGATCGGGAGCCAAGGCCGGGATCCATCAAGCCATTCCCGGACACCCACCTTCATGGCAACAAAAAGGGCCGGGGCGAAACCGCACCGACCTTTCCGACATCGCTCTCAACACCAGTGCCAGTACATCCGTGGTCAAAAGTGAAAAAGCGACTTCGGCAGTCGCGAACGCTCTCGTGGAACACTCACCAGCAACGCTTAACCCTAAATAGTCGGATACTGATTTCAAGGCTCGTTAAGCCGCGCGGCCTCGAGATTCGACTTTTTGAAGTCGGGATCGCCCAGAACCATCGGCAGGATTAGCGAAGCAGCCCGTCGCAGCCGAACTCCTCCGTTGACCTTTGAAACAAGACTGGTAGCGACGGTTACAGAAGGTCGATCTCCGGCTTGCCCTTGAGCCGACTGCAAATGAAAGCACTCAACACTCGATGAGATTCAAGCCGATTGGAGAAGTTGGCCTTCCGTTCCTTCGTCCCGCGGTTCCCCCAAGGGCATGCTGGTCGACGTCGATTGTGTGCAGCATCGTCCTGCACGGGCGGCAAAGCACGCTGACCGCTCATCTCGCGGCTCACATCTTTTTCTGGTAGGCGGTGTCCAAATAGCCGTGAGACGTGTGTCACGCCGATTTCACGTGCTTTCCAAGCATTGACTAAATATCTTTTCGATTTCGCCAGGGCGATTGGCGCTTTGTGTTTTGATCGCTTTTCTGACGGCGCCAGACGTCGAGGTGGCAAGGAGTTCACGTGACGATCAAACAATCTGCCCCCGGGATAGCGGCGGTCGGAATGTTGATCTTGGCATCTCGCAGTGCAGGGAGAGCGTAACATGCAATTTCTGGTCCATTCAAAGACGATCGCCGAACTAGAATACGACGGCAAGACCCGCCACTTACGGGTGGTCTACAAAGACGGGCGAGTTCGGTCCGTTCCCGATATCGCTCCCACGCTCGTATTGAAAATCGTCGCGCAGGTCCCCGTTGAGCGATCTCCCTACCTCATGCGAACCGCGATCTGAGGTTCGGCGAGTGGCACGGGCATTTTCAATCTTCGTGTCAACGGTCAGGATGGCGGGCTGGCTTGCCGAGGTGGGGCACCTACCGTCCAAATTTGATCCGCCGCGCTTGAGATGATCCAACCGCGGTCGTCTCATCGCGCCGGCGCGAAAGCGGTCAAGCTGGAACTGGGTCAGAGCGCAGACCTGCACGGATATGCGCGAGACGGTCGTGGCCGCCGCAAAAGCGACGGGACAGGCGCACGGTTACAATGCACTTAGCTTTCGCGAGCTGGCAAAAGAAGTGGGGATCAAGATGGCCAGCGTGCACTACCATTTTCCGACCAAGGGCGATCTTGCCGCCGCATTGGCGCGTCGCTTACCGAGGAAGGTCGGCGTTTCTGGCAGAGCTACTGGGGAGCTCCGAGGAGGCGACCTGGTGCATGGACAGATACACCGAAATCTTTCGCGCGGCCCTGGCCAACGACAATCGCATGTGCCTGTGTGGCATTATGAGCGCCGAATTCGACGACCTTCCCATGGAGGTTCGAACCGAGGTTGCTAAGTTCGCTGCGATGAACGTCGGCCGGCTGACCAAGGTCCTCTTACGGGCAAGACCTTCGGCGAGCGATCAGGATCTGCAGGAGCACGCGATGGCGATCTTCGCAGCCATCGAGGGGGCCCAGCTGGTGGCGCGCGGCTGCCGGGACATCGGCGTCTATGACCGGTCGATCAGAGCCTACCGAACGACAGGTCTCATCCCTTGACGGTTGACAGCACCACGCGGTTCCATTGCGTGGCGGCCTAGGCCGTCAAGTGCCAGATCATGAGGTCGGTGAGGATGATTGTCGTCCTCGGCATGTCACGTGCCCACTTTGCCACGAGATGGCATGGCGTCGGCGCGCATGCGCCGACGTTGTGGCTGTAGCGAATTCGTGCCCTGGCTGATCCGCTGTTAATTCGATTGGCGATCACCGCCCTGCGGACCCGCCTTCAGTGCATCGACCTTGGTTACGACACGCTCCTTAACGGCATCGTGGGCATCTGAGGCGATCGAAGCGGCCTCTTCGTAGACCTCCGTTGCCACCTCCTTGCCTTGGTCGACAGCGTCCAGCACTTGCGCACCGAGCTTGTCTGTAGTGGCATCGGAAATCTCGCCGAGCAACTCGTCCTCAGTCTCGGTGTGCGGCAACGCTGCGCCGATAGCGGCTCCGACGGCGAAAGCCAGAGCGCCCCCAACCAGCGGCTGATCGCGGAACTGCGTGAGGATCATCCCGTTGAGCTTGCTGGTTTGCTCTTGAAGACTTGTCGCCGCTGACGACGATTGGGTAGACAGCGAGCTCGCGGCCGCTGACGCACGGGCACTCATCCCGCTTGCGGCGCTCTTTGCCTGCTCCCATGTCTCCGCCGCCCAGCCAGTTGCCGCGTCGAACATTGTACCCGTTTCGTCGGTGATCTGATCGACCTGTCTGCCGGCGGCATCTGCAAACCCCCGATAAGTCTTGCCTGCTTCATCGATGAAGTGACCGGCACGGTGTCCGCTTTCATCCGTCAGCGCCTTAAGCCTGTTGCCAGAACTGTCTGCGAAGTGACTGTAGCGGGTTCCGTTTTCGGTCTCCGGGGGGCCAATACGGCGGACCGGGCCGTTCGCCGGATAAAGCGGATATTCGGGTTCGGCCAAATGGTCGGCAGGCGGGCTTGCGGGGTTTCCTTTGGCCATGAGCCACGCAAGGCTCACGCCCATCAATGCGACAGGCAGTGGATTTGCCTTCAGTGCCTGGCCGAGGTTGCTGACATACTCTCCCCCGCCGCTGCCCTTTGCGTAGGCAAGGACCTCATCGACCAACTGGCCTGGCGACATCCTTTCCTGAATGGCGTCGATGCGATCTCCGATGCGCTGGCGATCCTGATCGATCTCCCGTTGAAGATCGGCGGATGTTTTTTCGTTTGAAGTTTCCATCAGATCTTTTCCTTCACAACGTCGACGTCGCGGCGAAGCGAGGTCGCGGTTCGATCCAGTTTTATGTTGCTTCTACGAAGGGCAGTGAGGCCACGAGAGACCATCGCCCACGCGATGAGAGCGATGACCACGCCGACGGCAAGGGAGGCGAGCGCATCAGCGCTTGTTTCGGTGAAACCTTGAGTGACGAGGAAGGCAGCAACCCCGGCAACCAGGGCGCTCAGCAGGACGCCCATAGCGCCCACCGCAAGCACAAGCCCGAACATAACCACTTCTACGCCGTTGAGCGCTTGCGAGAACTTTTCAGACACCTCGGTCTTCGCAAGATCGATTTCCTTGCGCAACAGTCCGGTGACATCAGCCACGAGACCGCCAATCAACTCAGAGAGAGGAACGCTGTCGGGAGATTTAGCCATTGTAGCCTCCCGTTGCAGATGACTTCGTGGGGGTCGCCGGGGATGCCCGGGTCGTTGCTTGCGTTGGCGATCGCTTGGCGGAAGCTGTCAAAAACCTGCTCGCGGTCAATCCCGCAAGTGCTGCAATCCCAAGGAATGCTAGGGGCTGCTTGCGGCCGAATTCTTCAGCCATCACCGCGATTTCGCCGATGTCTTTATCTTTCATCTGCGTGGCGAAGCTTTGGACGCTTCGCCCGATCTGCTTGGCATAGCGTCCGACCTCCGGTTGGTCGGATGCTTCCAGTTCAGCGCCAACCTTCTCAAGCGCCGTTGCCACGCCGCCAACCTGGCGGGCAGCGAAGTTCGCTTGATCGGAAACCACCTCTTTGACCTTCTCGACAGCGGTATCGGCGCCTTCTTTTATGGTGTCCGTGGCGGCGGTCACGTCGTCAGCCAACTTCTCCTTCAATCCCGCGAGTGACGTGGAAGGTTGCGTTGACGACGTCGCATCCTCAGATTGCAGTGATGTTGCGGATGACGGCCTTGGCCTGCCATCGATCTCTGTGAACTCATTTGACACTGAAGCCTCCCATGACTGAACAAACGGCATCTGCCGCACCCACGAACCTCGCGTGGCCGGCTTTGTTCCCACCTTCGCCTCTCCGGGGCGATTTTCCGCCTCACCTTAGCCGCCCGCGGCATTGCTGGTTTTGTTTCGTGATCGCGCGGATTTGGCATTTGAGGTCGTGGTCGAGATCCTCGTGGGGCCGTTTCGGCTCGGGTTCACGTTCGAGAACGGTTGCGTTCGTCGCCGGCACTCCTGACATGGCAAGATAGGCGCCACTCAGCATCACGACGATGCCAATCACATCCATTGCAGTGATCTGTTCGGCGAAGACTGCGGCGCCAAGCGCGACAGCGATCACTGGTGACACGAAGGCATAGCTGCCTGCGCGAGATGCGCCGATGTCCCGCAGCAGGCGCATGAAGGTCGTGTAGCCGATCAGCGAGCCGAAGATCACCAGGAAGAACCAGCCGAGCCAGGCGACTGTGCCCCAATCGCCGGAGAGGGCGGCGACTGCCCCCGGTTCGAAAGCCAGGGCTGCAATCAGCAGCAAGATGCCTCCGACCAAGGTCGTCACACCTGAAACGAACAAGGCCGGATAGGTTCGCAGAAGTGGACGGGCCAGAACCGAGCCGTAGCCATAGGTGAAGGCCGCTGATGCAACCGCCAATCCGCCCCATAGGCTCGCGCCTGGAAAGGCTTCAGCAGCGGGCAGATTTCCATTGGCGGCGGCCGGCCAGAACAGGACGACCAGCCCGCAGACCCCCAGAGCGATCGCAAGGATGCGACGGCCATCCAACGTCTCTTCGTTGAGGAGGAGCGCAAACACCAGGAGCGCGATAGGGGTAAGCGACATTTCCAGAACGGCGGCAGTCCCGGAATCGATATATTGCATGCCCCAGAACAGCGGGCCGTAGCAGAGCGTGATCATCAGGATGCTGACGACGGTGAAGCGAAAGCCGTCTTGCACCTTGAAGCTCGTAGTCTCGCCTTTGGCCAGTGTATAGAGAAGAAGCAAAATACCGGCCGCGGTGAAACGGGTGCCGGCAAATAGGAGAGGCGGAACGGCCTCGATGCCCGCCTTCGTTCCGATCCAGGTGCTCCCCCAGATCATGCACAGCATCAGAAAGCGCAGCTGATTTTTGTTGACGTCGGCGAGCATGAGGGCTCCGATCATTGTAACGAGTAATATTTAGTTATCTCGTTACAACCCGCTCTTGTTCAAATCGTTCCGCAGAACGATATTCACATGATGGACATGCAAAAGAAGATCGATGATATCAGCCTTCTTGGCGGTCACCCGGCACTCGACTTCGTCAACACAGTCGATAGTCGCGGTGGACGTTGGGGGCCGGATTTCCTGAATAGCTACGATGACCTGGTGGCCTGGGCCTGTCGTCTCGACGTGATCGACGACAAGGAACGCGACGTCTTGCTGGTCACGGCTAACAGTTCGGGGCCGGACGCCGAAAAAGAACTCGGCCAAGCAAAGGACCTGCGGGAGGCCCTATACCGACTGTTCTTGTCCGAGTTTGGTGAAAGCCAAATTGGTCCGAATGATCTCGAGCTAGTTGCCGACATGGCTAGACGTGGCCTATCCCAACAAACATTGGGCCAGGTTGGAGGCACCATCGAGTGGCGTCGCTCGGAGGCCAAAGACTTGGATGCGATCAGCAACCGTATCGCCGTGTTGGCTGCCCAGTTGCTGACGTCGCGAGCCGAACGCCGTCCTGTGCGCGCGTGCCAAGGTCGAAATTGCGGCTGGCTTTTCCTCGACCAGTCTCGCGGCGGTCACAGGCGGTGGTGCTCGGACAAAACCTGTGGATCAAATGCCAGAGTGCGCAAGTTCCGGCTTAGGTCCTCTTAACGCGGATAGCACAACGCCGCACATCGCGCACTTGTCGTGCGCAAAGTAAGCCGCGTCGGTGCCACGACGCGCGGTCGCTTCCGGCGCATCGAGCCCGTTTACTGAGCGATGCGGCGCGGACGGTCCAGCACTATCGGCTTCCGAGCGCTGAGCGATACGGATCGTGAGGTGCCGTTGTTTCATGGCGACGCTCTTTGAAGGTAAGCGGGTGCTGATCGTCGAGGATGTATTTTCTGGTGTCAATCGGCTTGGTAACGGGACCCCTTATCGGCTCCCAAAAGTGACCCCTGCCTCTGGTTGCATAGGGTCAGCGCGCGTAGGCCCGGAGCTTTTCATTTAGCGCAGGGGCCTGCGGGCGCGGGTTGGTTGTCTTTTCGGCTTTAGCTTTGAGAGCGGTTTTTGAAGCGCCAGGATTCATTTCCGGTTTCCAGGATCTCGCAATGGTGGGTGAGCCTGTCGAGAAGAGCGGCGGTCATCTTGGCGTCGCCGAACACAGCGGGCCATTCTCCGAAGGCTAGGTTGGTCGTGACGATGACCGACGTCCGCTCGTAAAGCCTGCTGATCAAATGGAAGAGAAGCTGGCCGCCGGCCTGAGCGAACGGGAGATAGCCGAGTTCGTCCATGATGACGAAGTCGAGCCTGGTGATGAAGTCGGCAAGCCGCCCCTGTTTGCCATTGCGTGCTTCTGTCTCAAGCCGATTGACGAGATCGACAACATTGAAGAACCGGCCCCGCGCTCCGTTGCGGATAAGAGCACGGGCAAGCGCGATGGACAGATGGGACTTCCCTGTGCCGGTCCCGCCGACCAGAACAACATTGTGTTGCTCGGCGAGGAACGCCCCGGTCGCGAGCTGGCGCACTAACCCTTCATTGACCGGTGTATCGGTGAAGTCAAAGTCGTTGATATCCTTGGCCAGCGGCAATTTGGCGATGGCGATCTGGTATTTGATCGACCGGGCCTGCTTCTCAGCAATCTCTGACTGCAACAAGTCACCGACAATACGGGGCGGTTCATGCTGGCGTTTGATGCCGGAAGCCATTGTCTCGTCGTATGCGCTGCGCATGCCAAACAGCTTCAGCGTGCCCATCATGTCGAGGATTTGGGATCGTTCCATATCAGCTTGCCCTCCTGAGGCTGTCGTAACGTGCGCAATCGGCCAGAGGCTCATGGGTCAGGCGAAGCGCATCGGGAATGGAAAGGATGGCGGCCGGTTGCGGATCACGCTTACGGGCCAGAATGTTGATGATGACGGCGGATGAGAACACGCCCTGATCGAGCGCCTCCTGGCAGGCTGCTTCAACGGTGGGAAGCCCGGCCTCACCGACACATTCCAGGATCGCCACCATCTGCCGGTCGCCGTCATGCATGGCCTTCAACCGGCGGCGCACCTTCTCCATGGCGGCGGGCAAAACCCAGTCATGGAACGGGGCGCCGTTGCGTAGGGCTCCCGGCTTGCGGGTCAGGACCGGAACGTAATGCCATGGATTATAGATCGTCTCGCCGCGGCCGAAGCAGCGGTCGTGCTGACCGATCTCGATGCCATCTTGCCGGATGACGATGCGGTCGGCATAGGCATGTACCTCTGCCGGGCGACCGACCGCGGTGGACAGCACCGAGTATTTGTTGTTGTCGAAACGCACGAGGCAGGTCTTGCCGATCGAGGCCTGGACGGCGTGGAAGCCATCGAACTTGCCGGGATAACTGATCATATGCGGCCGCTCCGCATCGAACACCTCCCAGATCGTGTGCTCCGTCTGATCGACATGCTTATGGGCGCGGGCATAGCTGATGCACTTGTCCAGCAGCCAGCCGTTCAGCTCATCGTAGGATTTGAAGCGCAGACGTGGGGTGAAGAAGCGCTCTCTCACCAGATTGACCTGGTTCTCGACCTGGCCCTTCTCCCAGCCGGACGCCGGCGTGCAGGCCACCGGCTCGACAAGGAAATGGCTGCACATCTGCAGGAAACGACGGTTATATTGCCGTTCCTTGCCAACGAAGACCGTCTCCACCGCCGTCTTCATATTATCATAGATGCCGCGCGTGCAGGCTCCGCCGAAGAACGCGAACGCCTTGTCATGGGCGTCGAAGACCATCTCCTGCGTCTCTCGCGGATAGGCCCTCACAAACATCATTCGGCTGTGGCAAAGCCGGACATGAGCCACCTTCACCGTTGTCGTCACGCCGTTCAGTACGACAATCTCGTGGCTCCAGTCGAACTGGTAGGCTTCGCCGGGCGCGTAATAAAGCGGGACATAGGCTTCCGCCGTCACGGCCCCGCGCTCTTTCGACCATGTCCTCGCATAACGCCGAACGGTGTCGTAACCGCCTTCATAGCCGAGGTCGCGTAAATCCTCGTATATCCGGATCAGCGTCAGGCGCTCGCGGGAAGCCTTGGCCTCATTGGCAAGCAATATCCGATCGAGTTGTTCGCGCCATGGTCCGAGCTTCGGCTGAGGTTGACGGGCTCGCTCGTATTTGAACTCCGTCTCATCGGTGCGCAAAACCTTCCGCACCACTTTCCGCGATATGCCCAACTCCCGGCAGATCGCCTTGATCGACTTGCCTTGCACATGGGCCAGCCGTCGTATCTTCAGAATTGTTTCCACAATAAGCATCCAAACAAAAAGCCTCCGATGAAACCGGAGGCTGTTGTAACCCCATCGCAGATGGGGGTCCCGTTTGGACGCCGATCACCCCAAATGCGGGGTCCTTATTCCATGCCTAATCACATTTTCTGGCAGATGAGACTCGGCAGAAGCCTGCGAGAGCCGGCGTATCAGTTGTCGGTTTTTGGCTGGCGTGGGCGCCGCTCTGGATCTTGTCGAGAATGAGCGCAGCGATATCCCGTTTGCCTTCGCAACCGCCTTTGACCCGTCGGTAATTCCCGTAATTCACAAGGAGCCGCTAGAGGCGTTCAGGTGTCGTAGCTTCCGCGCCCCCAACAGGATGCGGCGCGTAGCTTGCAAACTCTTTTGCTCGTTCGCCTATCGCAGCAACCAGGGGAGCAAATGGGGCTCGTCCTCCTGGAGGGACATCGACGGAGAGAAGGCCGTTTGCGCAAGGCCGATTGTCATCCCAACCCGGATGATTGACGATTGGATACAGGCACAAACCTTCCAAGGGCACCCCCGAGCGGATCGCATCCAGAGCCTCGTCGGCAACATAGTCAAACCAGGATGCCCGCCTGTCATCCTCGATGCCGGTCTCGGCGATAAGCATCGGCTTGCCGTAGCGCGCGAACGTCTCCACCAGAATTCGGCTGAGGGGCTTATAACGCGGATGACCAAGGTCGATCGGTGGACCGCCGTGAATCCACTGGTTGTTGGAATAATAATTCACACCGAGGATATCAAGATAGCGTTCGCAGCCTCCGATCTGCGGCCACATCCTTCCGCCAATCAGGTCCCAGGCCTGGAATTGCGATTGGCGATGTCCTTCGGCGGTACGCGCATCGTGGGGACGCGACGGATCCGCGACGACGTTGATCACCGGCTCGCAGTGGACGAAGCGGGCCCGGGCATCGACAGAGATAATGGCATCCATCGCTGCGATGGCGGCGCGTGTCATCTGCACCTTGAGTTCGAATCCGCGCCCATTGGCAAATGGGTTCAAATAGCCAGCGTCACCACCGCCCCATGAGAAAAACGAGATCTCGTTGACAGGGCAATAAAACGGAACGCCATCGCTCTCCTCGCGGACCAACTCGGCGCATGCACGTGCGAACCGCGCGAAGCGATCGACGAAGCGAGGCGACCAGATGTCGAGATCGTCGGGCCAGCCATAATGCAGAAGATCCCAGACAACTTGGGTCTTTGTTGCCTTTGCCGCCTGGAGCATCGGACGAATGCTCGACCAGTCGTATCGGCCAGCTTTTTCAATCAGGTGCCATCGGAAGCCATCGCGCACGGTGCTGATACCAAAGCCCTGAAGTTGGCGATAGTCGGTCTCGGCATGGTGATCGTGACCAGTCGCGGCGATCAAGTCGAGTCGATCGCCCTGCGTCTCACCGTTTTTTGGCCGGAGCCGATGGCTCGAACATTCGAAACCGCCTTGCAGGAATGATTGGAACAGACCTGTCGGCCGCGCTGCCTTTCGCTCTCCATGGACATCTGCCAGAAGCCGCTCCCACTGCGGCAGAACTGCCTCGACGGAGTAGTCCCTCTCGACCTTCCGTCGCAGGGCGGTGCCGAGTGCGTGACGGCGCGCAGGGGACTCGATCAGCGCGACGATATTTTTCGCAACGACGCCTGGACTGCGATGGGGCACGAAGATACCAGATAGTCCGTCATCGATCTGCTGCATAGCACCGTTATCAGGCGTCGCAATCACCGGGAGGCAGGCTGCCCCGGCCTCTGCGATAACGTGCGGCATGCCTTCGCCTGATGACAGCCAGACGAATATATCGAGCGCGGCGAGCAGGGACGGGATATCGTTCCGGTCGCCGAGGAACTGAAGCATACCATTGAGCCCGTGCCGGGCGGCCAGGGCTTTGAGGTGCACAGCATATTCCGGCAGGAAGGCGTCCGGCCCGCCGACAATAACGAACCGTGCACTTTTCTTGGTGGCATGAACCAGTGCGGCGGCCTCAATAAAGTCCTCGACATTCTTTTTGGGATCGAGCCTGCCAACCCAACCGATCAGAACCTCATTTGCCGCGATCCCGAGGTCCGCTCGCGCCCGCTCGCGATGTGCCGGGTCGAAGGCCGAAAGATCGGTCATAGAGGGGATTTCCAGGGCATGATGGTCGCGCCCGGGCATGCGGGATGCGGCTGCGTCACGGATCGAGCGGCAGACGCCCACATAACGCGCCGTCAGATGCTTGGGGCCGGCCAAAGCCTCTGAGACCAGCCCGCCATGTTCGATGAGGGGCGGGCGAAGATGCAGTCGCTCCAATGCCGGATAGATGTCCGCCACGTTCTGGCAGGAAACGACAATGTCGTAACCTGAGATTTTCCCGGCGAGATATTTTACCGTATCCTCGAACGACAATTCGTAGGGCGCCGTATCGACATCGATCCCCAGCCCTCGAAGCTGCCGGTGTGTTTGCTCCGGCATGCCGGGTTTTCGGAAGCAGGCGACGACGTCGAGACGAAAGCGACGGCGGTCGAGATTCTTGGCAAGCAGCCGGACCTCCGTCTCCTCGCCCCCGACGACCAGCCAGGCGAAGACGAAAAGGATCCGCAATGGCGCTGGTTCAACCTTCATTCGCTGGCCTTGAATATAACCTGGAGGAATTCCGGCCGGTTCTCGATCAGATCGACGAGGAAAGCAGGCGCTTCGTCCATAGGCACGATATGAGTGATCATGTGCTCGCGGATCGTCGCACCCTCCGTTTTCAAGAGGTCGAGCGTCACACGTGCCAGCCGTCGACGGTCCCACCGTGGCGCCAGCCCGCGGGGAACGCGGTTGATTTGCGCACAGCGAATGTTCAGGCCGTTGTGATGGAATTCTTCCCCCAGCCGCAACGAGCTGGCGCCGTCCTGGTAAAAGGCAAGATCGATCACCGTGCCCTGTGGGCGCAAGGCTTTGAGCGCCGTGTGCAGGCTAGCTGCATGAGCTCGCGTCTGAAACGCTAGATCCGCGCCGCGTCCCGTGGCGCCGTCGTGCCAGCGCGCCTTGGCATGCTGCCAGGCTTGTTCCTCGTCCATCGCCATCAATCCCATCGCCTCCGCCTTGCCGCGGCGAAATTCGGAGGGATCTGTGATCAAAATGTCTGATGCGCCGAGCGAACGGGCAAAAAGCGCCGTCATCAAGCCAACGGTACCTGCACCGAGGACGATGACCGTTCGCCCGCAAACGCCGGAACCGAGTGCGGGTACGGTTGCGCCAAATGCTTCTGCGTCGGCATGGAGGATGCCGTTGGCAGCGATCGGTCCCATCTGCGCGACAAAGACGCCGAGCAGCGGATCGAGATCGGGCGAGATGCTGACAAGAAGATCGTGAAAGGGGTCGGCAGTGTGCCCAGTTTTGTGCCCGTAGCTTGCTGCGAGCACCTCGCCATCGGCAAAGCCGGGCGCGCAGGATTGCGAAACGCGTGCAACCTCCATGTAACCGAGGAAAGGCACTGGATAGCTAAGATCCGGCTCGTTTTCGATGAAGACGCCGCGTTCGCCATCAAAGCGCGCGCGGAAATAGGGGTTGGTGTTCTTTAAGAACGTCAGCTCCGTCCCGGCGGAAAGACCGGTATAGAGCGTGTCGAGCCGCACATGCCCATCGGAAGGCGGGCCTTCCTCGTATTCGAAGAAATAGGCTCGGCCCGGCGCCTCGATGCCAAGCGAGCGAATTTTGCGGTGCCCAGGCCGCAGTTCTTGAGACTTCTCGGCACGTGGTTGTGCCAGCAAGGGCGATAGCTCGCGCCGCTTCAGAACCGGGGCGTCGAGGTGTATCGGCTCCCCGCTGCAAGCCGAAGATACGACGGCGACGGCAAGCCGGTGGGTGGCTAGAGCATCACCATACGGGCAGCGGATGCGGTTTTCACCACCACGGACGGCGTCGATGAAATCGCGGTCTTCGCGCCATACCGGATCGCCATCGGCACGACGCACTGGGCGTCCTCTTCCAACATCCACCATGATGTCGCGATCAGTCAATTCGATCGCCAGTCGGTCGGCGAAAATGTGCAGGCCGACGCGATGGTTCCAGCCGAGAAGGCAGCTCGCGGCGATATTGGCGACTACGCCCGTTTCAAAGGTCAGGCTAGCGGTCGTGACCGTCGGCACATCGAGGCCGGGAAACTCCACCCTTTCCGCGTATCCCGCCCGGCCATAGACGTCGGTGACCTCGCCGACGAGGAAGCGCGCCAGATCAAGGAGATGCGTCGCCTGCTCAACCATCTGGCCCCCCGATTGATCCTTCTTCCACCACCACTGCGGAGGCGGTGTGGAATCCAGCCAATATCCCGACAGCAGTTGCGCTGGATTATCCGCCAGCAGGCTTCGAGCCTCATCGACGATATCGAGATAACGCCAGTGGTAGCCAACGCCAGTGACCAAGCTGGCTTTCGACACGCCGGCTGCGATCTCTTCCGCCAGCGCCAGATCCAGCGTCACCGGCTTTTCGACAAAGAACGGAATGTTGCGGTCGATGAGGTCCCGTTCCGGCTCGCCATGGGCAAAAGGCGGAATGCAGATATAGACCGCGTCGAGCTGTTGCGTCTCGAGCATTTCGCGGTGATGGCTGAAAGAGCGGGCGCCAAGACGCATTGCGGCTGCATCCGCACGGGGAAGGTCCGGATCGGCAAAGGCGACAAGTTCGACATCGTCGAAACCGGTTAGGATATCCAGATGCCGATGGGCGATGCCGCCCACGCCGATGAAGCCCAGCCGCGTTTTTCGCATTTCGGTATCCTTTTGTTTTTGATCTGCAAGTTGGGTGAGGAACCGCTCGTAGACGGCGCCAGTCTCATCCGCCATACGATGGACGGAAAAGTTGCGCGCGAAACGCGCGTGGCCGGCTCTGCCGGTGGCCTTTAGATGGGGGTCGTTCAATGCCTGATTGACGACAGCGGTGATCGACGCCGGGTTACCGGGCTCTGCGAAATAGGGATGATCAGCGCCCAGCGCCTCGACGGTTCCGCCGATCCTCGTCGCAACCACGGGAACGGCAAGCGACATTGCCTCGAGAACCGCGAGTGGAAGGCCTTCAAAGCGCGAAGGAAGCACGAAGAGATCGGCGATCGCCATGATCTCCGCAATATCTGCGCGGTGCCCCAGAAAGCGAATGTGACCGAAGGCTTTCAAATCTCCTGCCAAGGTGCTGACACGATCTTCTTCTGGACCCGATCCAACAAAAAGCAAAACCGCTTGAGGGTGAGCTTCAAGGATGGTCGGGAAGGCGCGGACAAGCGACGCGTGATCCTTCTGCTCGGTGAAGCGGGCGACCATCAGCAGCACAGTTTTACCCACCAGGTCGAGCGCTTGCCTTAGTTCAGTCGTTGCTCGCGCCGGCGAAAGCGGAAAGATGCCGTTGCGCACGACTGTCAAACGCTTCGGCGCGACGTTTGCCTCGCAGAAGCTTTGACGCGAGGCCTCGGAAACCACGATGTGATGCGACAGCCTCCCGGTCTCACGCCGGTAAAGCTCGATCTGATCAGCATCTGTGAGCAGATAAGGCAGATGGTCGGTGCGGATGATCGGGATTGCCAGGGCATCTGCGGCGGCGGCTAGGCCGTGTCCCTCCCATCCGATTCCCGCGTGAACGTGCAGAAGATCAATACTTGATCGCGCCAACCACTCCTGGAATGCGCCTGCATCTTGGCTTAGCTTGATGCCAATTCCGTGGCGCGCAGCACGCGGCAACAAACCGGTCCTGTCCTCGCTCAACAGGGCTATTGTGACATCCCACCGTTCGCTCAAAGCCCGCCCAAGAGCAAGCATGTGCTCGCCCATCCCGGACGGTTCAGAACTGTCGGTCGCCAGCAGGATATGAGGACTCCTACTCATGTCGCGCGCCGGCAAACGCTTTGCCGGCCTCATGCCGGAGCTTCAGGCGCCGGTAGGTCGCCAGTGCCTGGCCGACCACTTGATCCATATTGTAATATTTGTAGGTTCCCAGCCGCCCGACGAATGTCACGTCGGTCAGCGCGCGGGCGAGAAGCTCATATCGTTTATAAAGTGCGTGGTTCTCAGGGCGGGGGATCGGATAATAGGGATCGCCGTCGGCGCGGGCATATTCATAGCTGATGCTCGTCTTTGGGTGAACCTGGCCGGTCAGATGCTTGTATTCAGTCACGCGCGTGTAATGCACGTCCTCGGATGGATAGTTGATGACGGCTACCGGCTGTAGCCGTCGTGCGTCGTGCGTTTCATGGTGGAATTCCAGACTGCGATAAGGCAGCTGGCCCAAACAATGGCCGAAATACTCGTCTATTGGCCCGGTAAAGATTGTGTGGCTCGCCAG
Organism: Rhizobium sp. C104; assembly: GCF_022354505.1. Lineage (NCBI taxonomy): Bacteria > Pseudomonadati > Pseudomonadota > Alphaproteobacteria > Hyphomicrobiales > Rhizobiaceae > Rhizobium > Rhizobium sp. C104. Next base: position 92,495 of record NZ_CP092351.1, read on the forward strand.
CCCATCCTGCTTCAAATCGGCGAAATCCGTGCCAACCATGACCTTTATGTTGTCATGGTTGAGCATGCGTTCGAACATGCGCGTGTATCCGTGAAGTGGCATGGCCTGGAAGCGGTCGAGGAAATATCGATCGTCGGTATCGGTGCGGGTAGGCACTCGTGCGGTGACTGATTTGTCGAGCTTCGAGGCATCAAGGCCCCATTGCTTGCGCGTGTAGCCTTCGAAGAAAGTGCGATAAAGTCCGGAGCCGATTTGAGATATGACGACGTCTCGCGACGTTATCACGGGATCGCAGGGTTCCGCCCGATTGGCCAGGAAGCGTGCAGCCGCTAATTCGTCCGCAAGGTCGAGGCCATAGAGCGCGTTCAGCGTCGTGCGGTTGATAGGGATGGGAAGCCGCAGGGCGCCGACCTGTGCAAGCACGCGATGCTCGTAGGGACGCCATGCTGTGAAACGCGAGAGGTAGGCAACCACATCCTCGCTGTTGGTGTGGAAAATGTGCGGGCCATATTTATGGACAAGGATCCCGGCGTCATCGTAGTGATCGTAGGCGTTTCCGCCAATATGAGGCCGCTTGTCGCAAACAAGCACCTTCCTCCCATCTGAGGCAAGTCGTTCCGCCAGCACCGATCCGGCAAATCCTGCACCGACGATGAGATAGTCATAGCTTCCCGGCGCGGACCGTTCGGTGCGAACGGAAAATCTTTGGGGCAGGCCAGGAGATAGGACTTTTTGCGCTGCGGCCTTTTCGACAAGCGCCGACATCTTACGGAAGGTGGTCTCCCAGGATGACCGGGCCAAAATTTCATCGACGGCTTGCAGCCATGTCTGATCATTACGGGAAATATGAAGGGCAGCATCGCAGGCCTCCGCAAAGGCTTGTGGGTCATTGGCCAGGAAGACGCCTGGCACATCGCCATACCCGCGGACCACATCGACTATTTTCGTTCCGACGATTGGCCGGCCCGCGGCGAGGTATTCAGGAGTTTTAGTCGGACTAATGAATCGGGTGGCATCGTTCAGCGCAAACGGCATAAGCGTCGCCTCCCAGCCCGAAAGGTAGGCCGGCAGATCACCATAGGCTTTCTGACCGAGATAATGGATGTTGGCTGCTCGCGGCAAATCATCGGGTGAAATCTTCACGATCGGTCCAAGAAAGATGAAGGAATAGCCGGGCCGCGCTGCGGCAGAGCGTTCGATCAAATCCAGATCGAGCCGCTCATCGATCACACCGTAGTAGCCAAGGCGAGGATGAGGAATATCGACTTGGTCCCGGGGTTCCGGCAAAGGCTCGCGCGCCCTGCGGAAGTGATGGCTATCGACACCGGATGGAAATGGGTGGATGTTGTCGTGTTGGTCCCGTTTGGCTTCATAAAGGCTTATGCCACCGGTGAAGACGACATCGGCGGCGGCAATCAACATCTCTTCGGAGGCCTTGAGGTTGGCCGGCGCGAACTTGAAGTTTGCCAGCTCGTCCATGCAGTCGTAGACCACCGCAACCGCATCGACATGCCGGGCGAAAGCAAACATCAACGGGGTGTAAAACCAAAGAATCGGGCGTTTTCCGCCGTAAAGCGTGATGAGTTCGTCAAGCAGCTTGCCAAGAGCGGCTTCACGGTCGGCCTCGCTCCACCCATTTGGAATGCGCGGACGAACCGCCTTGACGCTGGTCCCCTCGAACGGGTGGATCTCCAGATAGGCAAGGGAATGGTCGGTCGGGATGAATTCTTCGAAGAAGAAAACTGGGCGCTCCCGCGAGAAACGCTGCATCAGGTGCTGGGGTCTTTGGAGCACAAAGTCCCAGCGAAGATGCGAGAAGCAAATGAGCGGAGCGTCTTCCAGCAAACCGCAGCCGGACAACGGCACAGAATTCAGCAGATTCATCAGGCACCTCGCAATCATGGCCCCCACGAACTTGCGATTGCGGCGAATGTTCCAATCAGTTTGGCTAAGTTATCTCCATAAGGCTTTTGAGCGTCCGGAGGCTATGCGGCCATGTCCAGTTTTCCAAGACGATCTGACGTGGGTCGAAGCTGTGCAACCGTCCAAGCATGTCGCGGATACCCTCGTGAAACTCACCGGCCGAGGCAGCGCACCCCGTCTTCGGCGTGATGTATTGCAGTCCGCAGCTCAGCTCACTGTTTGCAAGCACCGGTATCCCCGCCAGCATATACTCCGTCAAAATAGCCGGCGCGCCGTCATCGACGCCGCAAACGACGCCGATCCGGGCCTGGTTCATAAGCCTGTTCACCTCGGCAAATGGTACGCCAGGCGGATCGACGAAATCGACGTCGATGCCGAGTGCCCCTGCGTGCCGGCGCAGCGCTTCCATCATCTCGCCATAGCCGCAGACGCACAATGCGCGCAGCGAACGGGGCAGTTGGCCTAGCGCGTTGAAAAGAATGTCATGCCGCTTGTACGCCTGGGCAGCAGCGACGTAGATCACGTCATAGATCTTTTCCAGACCTAAAGGCCGGAATGTCGCCTCGGAAGCAAACTCCGGTCCGATTGGCATAATCGCGGTGCGCATAGCGGGATGTCGAACGTGCACTGCTTCCGACTGCCACGCGGCGCCGGTGAGAATAAGGTCGAAGTGGCGGCTCACCTCAGATGGCACGCGCAACGCCGGTGCGTCGATCGAATTATAAATTTTGAAACTGTCGGGGCACGCCAGCAATATGTCTTCGCTGACGCCAAGGCCCCATACGCACAAGATCGACGGTGGTCCGAAAGCCTCAATATGGCCCAGCATATCATTTGATGCGAATGGCACTTCAGGCCCATTTATCTGGAACGACCGGCGCGTCAAGAATGGGCTGCCGTCAGGCCGATGCGTCTGTGGCAACGCACCACGGCTGTGGGTCCAAATCTCGGCGTGGTCGGCAAGGCCCCCTTTGAGGACTGCAAGAGGGAGTCGCTCGATGTAGCCCCCCGCGACCTCGACGTTCTGTTTCGGGTTGACGGTCCTCTCTGGGAGAGGTCCGCGATTGCCCGACAACCATTGCTGCCGAAACCAGGCTATCGTCTCGAATTGGGCGTCACGCCAATCGCCGTCCTGGAAGTCGCTGATGACGACTATTCGGCGTGGTGTGTTTGGTGCTTGCAGCGCAACCATTTGCATTGAAGTCCCGCGTTTGAAGCCGATCTAAGTTTGCATCTCATTGCCGGGAACCCCTGCCTTGTGCGCCTTCGCGCCAGGTTGAATATGCGGCGGCTAATGATCGGCGACAGAAGAGCGCGCGACACGGCCGGCGCCCGACGGTGACCTCGGGAAATTAGCTTCTCTTGATGCTGGCCAGTCTCGCCACGAAAACATGACGAGAAATGATTTAGACCCGACGAAATCTCTTCATAGGCCACCTGCAGGAGCGATCTGCATTTGCGCAGGCTGGGATTTGTCGGGTTGTCCGGGAAGGGGTTTTTGGTCGATCGGGCGTTCATCTGCCGGGGCCGCCGGCGTCTGTGATTGAGGGGTCGAACCCGTCCGTTCGGTTCCGACGTTGGGATTCATATCGGCAGTCCCGCCCGCTTTCGCATCAGTCGAGACTTGCGGATTCGCCGAAATCTGGTCCGTGCCGATGGGCTGCGGCGTGATCTTGCCGTCGGACGAAGCAACGCGCCAGACGGTATTGCCGGCGTCATCTGCGACGAGCAGAGCTCCCGTCCCGTCGATCCCGACGCCGACTGGTCGTCCCTTCGCCCGGTCGCCCTGGATAAAGCCCGTGACGACGTCCTGCGCCTTGCCGGATGGCTTGCCGGCCTCGAAAGGCACGTACACCACTTGGTAGCCGTTGAAGCTGTCCCGGTTCCAGCTGCCGTGCTCGCCGATGAAGGCGCCGTTGGCGTAAGCGGCCGGCAGCGCTGAATTCATCGAGAACGCCAATCCGAGCGCCGCGACATGGCTCGACAGGGCATAATCCGGCGGGGTTGCCCTTTCGACCATGTCGGGACGCGGCGGATGTACGCGCTCATCGACATGGTTGCCATAATAGCTCCATGGCCAGCCATAGAAACCACCTTCCTTGACCGACGTCATGTAATCGGGAACGAGGTTTGGACCGAGTTCGTCGCGCTCGTTGACGACCGTCCAAAGCGTCCCTGTCTCCGGGTTGAAGGTGAGGCCGTTCGGATTGCGCAGACCTGAGGCGAAGACGCGCGCCGCGCCGGTATGCCGGTCGACCTGCCAGATAGCTGCACGGCCCTTTTCCGCTTCAAGCCCATTCTCGACGATATTGGAATTCGAGCCGACCGAGACGTAGAGCATCTGCCCATCGGGGCTGAGCGCCAGATCCTTGGTCCAATGATGATTGATCGGACCACCGGGCAGGGGCGCCAAAATTTTCGGTTGGGCCGTGATTTCATTCTGCCCGAGTTCATAGGGGTAGGCGAGAATGGCGGACGTCGAGGCAACATAGAGCGTGTTGTCGATCCAGGCGACACCGAAGGGCGAATCGAGCTTCTTCAAAAGATCGTGCTTCTCGTCCACCGTGCCGTCGCGGTTAGCGTCACGCAGCAATGTGATGAGGTTGCTTTCCTTCTGCTCGCCGCCACCACCATGGGCGATGGACATGATCCAGTCCCGAATCAAATCCTTCGGCCGTGAGGTCTGTTCGCCTGAGGGGCCGCGCGACTGAATCACCAGTACGTCGCCGTTCGGCAAGGTATGGACTGTCCTCGGATTGGCGAGGCCCCTGGCATAAGCCGTTACCGTCAAACCGTTCGGAGCGGCCGGCGTCTCACCGTCCTTCCAGCCAACGACCTCCGCTACCTTCAGATCAGGCAGCAGGGAGGGGGCTGGATCCGGCAGGACCGGGTTGGGCCCAATCTGCTGAGAAATGTCAAAGCCTCCGCTCTGAGCGTAAGCCGCAAGACCGACGCCGACAGATATCGACAGAACTGAAGCACCGAGAAGCTGAGACTTCATCATCATATCCTCCAGGCAAGTCTGGCATATTTCCGGGCGGAAACGGCTCCGGCCACCAGGCACAGGACAAAGGTGACGGCCGAAAGCATCAGTCCGTACGGGACCACGGCCGTCCATCCATCGCCGGCATGGAGAAGGTTGTTGGCAAAGGCGAGGCCCAGTATGACCAAATAGAGAAGCGCGGACAGGAGCGGCGGCCGCAAAGGGCGGGTGCGGGGACGCATCAAATCCATCAATCCTGCCGGAATCGCAAGCGAGCCCATCATAAGCCCGGCGAACAGCAACCACGCGGAGAAATTCTGCCACATCAGATTGCCGGTCTGCCAGAACGCTATATCGGTCGCTAGCGCGAGCGTGAAACAGACGAAGGGAAACGGGACAAAGAGCGACTGTATTGGATACGCGGCCGCGTCTCGATCGCTTGGGGACGATATAACCATGGATGCTCCGTAAGGGCCTAAGAGCTGGGAGATGCCTATCCAACCCGCGGCGAGAGCATATGGTTCCGTTAGGGGGCGTTGCGGCGCCAGCTGCCCGCCGGAAAGAGCATGGTCGGCCCCAGCGGGGAGTGAAAGAAGAAAGTACCTCTTCGCAGCCGGTTTCCACGCAGGTCGTGATAAGGCGCATTGTCTGGCCTCTTAGGCCTCGCCGACCTCAGGCGCCTCGCGCCACATGCCGGCGATGGAAAAATCGGCGCGCGGCTGACCTCGGCTGTCGCATGTCCCGTCGTCCAGGGTCTGGTCCATGGCCGCACGCCCTGTTTGAGATCGGCGATGATCGTGTTGGTGATGCGGCTGTAGATATCGGATCGTTGATTGGATTGCTGGCTGCTCATGTTGGAACCTCCGTTTCGAGGTCGCGGCCATCGCGACCTGCTACGGCGGTCCGAAAGCCGGGCTGCAAGCGCTGCCTGCACCCGCGGGGCCGCAACGAAGTGGAGGACGGCAAAGCCGTTGCCGGCGGGATGTTCCCGCACCGGTAGGATTTTCGGTCGCACCAGTCGTTTCGATGCTTGGACGCCAAGCGCGCTATCCGCATGGCCGCCCTCGGCGGCGCGTCGGCAGAAAACCGGCGGTTTCTCCAATACCTGATTTACGAGCCCGTGCATTGGCCGGAGGCATTTGCCACCTGACGATCGAAGCGAATGCCGATATCGCACCGTTTCGCAATCGCCAAATGGCCGTCCTGACCCGCGATCAGCGCATGGCCTGGCTCAACGGACTTGTACCCGAGGACGAAATCCTGCGCCCGCTTCCTGCAGGAACATTCTGGGTCGCGCGCCATTCAGCCTCTCCTGTCAAGCCAATGCTTGGCGTCTAAAGCGCCAGCCGCAACTGCGGCGCCGTTTCGAAGCACCGCCGCCCCAGGGAAGACAGCGACACGCCAAGCCGGCGTATGCCTTGTCGCGGCGGGAAGAGTGGCGCAAGAAGCAGGTCGACCAACTCCTCAAGATCGGTGATCGCCAGCAGAGGTGCCGGAACGGTTTTGCTGCGGGTGATCTGGCTGAAGTCGGCATATTTGACCTTGAGAGTCACCGTCTTGGCGCCAATTTCATTGGCCCCGCAGTAGTCCCAGACTTTCTCGATGAGTGGTTGAAGCCCTTCGCGGGCGGGCTCAAAGGTATGGATGTCCGAAAACGTGTCTTCTGCGCCGACTGATTTCCGCACGCGGTCAGGTTTGACCAGACGATTGTCGATGCCGCGGGCGATGCCATAAAAATACGGTCCTGACTTCCCGAAGTGTTCGACGAGGAAGTCGAATGTTCTCGCCTTGAGGTCCGCTCCCGTCTCGATCCCGAGCCGATGCATCTTTTCGGCAGTCGCCGGCCCGACGCCGTGGAACTTCTTGACGGGGAGTTGCTCGACGAAGGCCGGACCATTCTTCGGCGTGATGACGAACTGGCCATCCGGCTTGTTCTGGTCGGATGCCATCTTTGCGAGGAACTTGTTGTAGGAAATACCGGCGGATGCCGTCAGCCCGGTGGTCGCCTTGATCCTGGCGCGGATCTCTTCGGCGATTTCAGTAGCGATCTCCATGCCTTTGAGATTGGTGGTGACATCGAGATACGCCTCGTCGAGCGACAGTGGCTCGATCATCGGTGTGTACTCAGCAAAGATCGCCCTTATCTGCAGCGAGACGGCCTTGTAGACGTCGAAGCGTGGCTTGACGAAGATAAGGTCCGGACATTTCCGCTGCGCAGTGACCGAAGGCATGGCGGAATGCACACCGAACTTTCTGGCTTCATAGCTGGCGGCCGCTACGACACCGCGGGCAGCAGGACTGCCGACGGCAACCGGCAGGCCACGCAGCTCCGGATTGTCGCGCTGCTCGACCGATGCGTAGAAGGCGTCCATGTCGACATGCACGATCTTGCGCGGCCCTTCGCGGTTGTCTTCGCCTGTCATAATCTAGCCTCCATCAGCGAGACCATGACTCAAACATGGGAAGTGTGCCCCACACTTGTCACCTTGGGGCGTCTGCATCCGCTCGCAGCCCATGGCAATGCGCCGGCGGATTTCCGCGAAGGTGACGCTTGCGCCAAACGCTTTCACCAACAGTTTGCGTTCATGTGCACAATGGCGATCGCAGACCCGGCAGATGAGTTCGACCACCGGGACCTTATGATCTTTCAGTCTAGGGGTCGCATCGTCCACAACCCGCGTTCGGCGCATCCGAAAATATTCCTCCCTCTCCATCCGATTGAAACCGCTGGCGATTTTTCTCGCTTGCACCCGTGCTCAACTTCAGCGGGTCACATGCGCATTGACTCATTTACACTATAAGAACAAATACAGAACACATTACTGTTTCTCAAGCTGAAAACGGGTTGCCGTTAAAGGAGATCATGAACCCCGCTGTCGTCCCAAACGCTATCCTCGACTGTCTGCGCGGGCAGATCGCTCACCTGGAAAGCGCAAGCCAGCTCAAGCGAGGCGTTTTGCCTTTCGGCGTGGCCCAGATCGACGAGCGGCTTCCGGGCGGCGGATTGGCCCATGGGGCGCTGCATGAATGCGCCGGCGGCGGGGCCGGTACCGTCGATGGCGCGGCGGCCGCCCTGTTCGCGGCCGGCATTGCCGCGCGGACGAAAGGCAAGATCGTCTGGTGCCTGACACGTCCCGATCTGTTCTTCCCGGCCCTGGCGCAGGCGGGTTTGCATCCCAACCGGGTCGTCTTCGTCGAGTCCGACAAGGAGGAGGACGTTCTTGCGAACATGGAGGAGGGACTCTCATACGGCGGGCTCGGCGCGGTGGTGGGCGAGATCGTCCGCCTGCCGATGGCGGCGTCGCGGCGGCTGCAACTCGCAGCCGAGAAGACCGGCACGATGGCGCTCGCGGTGCGGCGTTGGCGACGGCAGACCGAGGCCAACGACTTCGGGCAGCCGACGGCATCGACCACGCGCTGGAGGGTGAGCGTCATCCCAAGCGAGGAGCTGCCGGTTCCAGGTGTCGGGCGGGCGAGGTGGTTTCTGGAACTGATGAGGGTGAAAGCGGGTGAGTGCGCCGAGTTCGAAGTAGGAGCCTGCGATGCCAAGGGTCGTATCGATATATTTTCCCGATCTGCCGACGGACAGGATCAGACGGGGCGATCCCGCCATTCCCGTTGAGGAGGCGATCGCCGTCATTTCGAAGAGCGGCTCCAAGCGCTGGGTCTCCGCCGCCGACGCCGCGGCCAGAAAGGCCGGAATCCACGTCGGCATGCCTGCCGCCAAGGCGCAGGCGCTCCTCCAGGGCCTGCGTATGATCGACGCCGATCCGGCCGCAGATGCGGCGGCGCTCGAACGCGTCTCCATGTGGGCGCTGACGCAGTATTCGCCGATCGTCGCCGTCGACGCGCTGGACGGAATAGTCATGGACACGGAGGGCGCCGACCATCTGCAGGGCGGCGAGGAGCGCATGTTGACGAGCATCGCCAATCGGTTCCGCGCCAAGGGCCTGGCGGCACGGGTCGCCATTGCGGATACATGGGGCGCGGCTCATGCATGCGCCCGTGCCGTCAACCGCGAAACCGTCATCGTCCCCAGTGGCGATACCATTCGTGCCGTCGAACGTCTTCCGATCTCCCTGCTGCGGCTACCCGAGAAGACCGTGGGCGATCTGCGTATTCTCGGCTTCCGGACGATCGGCGATCTGTCGACGACAGCGCGCGCTCCCTTGGCGCTTCGCTTCGGCCCGGAAATCGGACGGCGTCTCGACCAGTTGTTCGGTCGCGTCTCCGAACCGATAGATCCGATCCGTAGCCCAGAGCTCGTCGAGGTCACTCGATCGTTCGCCGAGCCGATCGGTGCAGCGGAAACGATCGACAAATACGTCGGCCGGCTGATTGTTCAGCTCGTCGCCGAACTCCAGCGGAAAGGTCTCGGCGTCCGCCGGACCGATCTCATCGTCGAGAAGGTCGACGGAACCAGGCAGGCGATCAGAGCGGGAACCGCCAAACCCGTGCGAGACGTTGCCTGGCTGACGAAACTGTTCCGCGATCGAACGCAGACGATCGAGCCGGGGTTCGGGATCGAAAAGCTGGCCCTCGTCGCCGTGATGTCGGAACCTCTCGAAGAGAAGCAGAAGGCGTCCTCGCTTGTCGACGAACAGGATGCCGACATCACACCGCTGATCGACGTCCTCGGTAATCGAGGCCAACGCGTCTACCGGGTGGCGCCGGTCGCGTCCGACGTTCCGGAGCGCAGCGTCCAACGTATCGCCGCTATCGGCGAAGACGTGACGAAAGATTGGGTTCACCATTGGCGGCGGCCGGTGCGGCTGTTCGCGCGTCCCGATCGGATCGAAGCGATAGCCCTATTGCCGGATCATCCGCCGGCCAGCATCACCTGGCGTGGCAAGCGTCATCGCGTCAGACGTGCCGACGGCCCGGAACGCGTCTTCGGCGAATGGTGGAAGCGCGACAGCGAATTCGAGGCGGTGCGCGACTACTTCGTCATCGAAAACGAGAGCGGCGAACGATACTGGATCTTTCGCTCCGGCGACGGCATCGATCCCGAAACGGGGTCGCATAAATGGTTCATGCACGGAATATTCGGATGAGTTACGCCGAGCTCCAGGTCACGACGCATTTCAGCTTCCTTCGTGGCGCGTCCTCCGCCGACGAGCTCTTCGTTACCGCCAGGGAACACGGCATCGAGGCTCTCGGCATTGTCGATCGCAACAGCCTGGCCGGGATTGTCCGGGCGCTCGAGGCGTCGCGCGCGACCGGCGTCCGTCTCATTGTTGGTTGTCGGCTGGACCTGCAGGAGGGAATGTCAGTGCTGGTCTATCCTACCGACCGCAGCGCCTATGCGCGGCTCACCCGGCTCCTCACGCTTGGCAAGGGAAGGGGCGGCAAGGCGAACTGCATGTTGAACCTCGACGACGTCGCTATCTACTCCGAGGGGCTGCTTGGTATCCTGGTGCCCGACCTTCCTGACGAGACCTGCGCCGTCCAACTTCGCAAGATGGCCGAGATATTCGGGGACCGAGCGTATGTCTCGCTTTGCCTCCGGCGTCGTCCGAGCGACCAGTTGAGGCTGCACGAATTGTCGAACATGGCGATGAGGCACCGTCTGCGAACAGTCGTCACGAACGACGTCCTCTTCCACGAGCCGGACCGCCGGCAACTCCAGGACGTCGTCACCTGCATTCGAAACAAAACCACCATCGACGACGTCGGCTTCGAGCGTGAGCGCCACGCCGATCGATACCTAAAGCCTCCGGAAGAAATGGAGAGACTGTTTGCACGCTACCCGGAAGCGCTGGCTCGGACGATCGAGATCGCCGACCGCTGCAGGTTCTCGCTGGAGGAGCTGACCTACCAGTATCCCGAGGAGGCGATCCTCCCAGACAAGACCCCGCAGGAATCCCTCGAGCACTATGTCTGGGAATGCGTGCCCAACCGCTATCCGGAAGGCCTGCCGCCGGAGGTTCTCAAGATCGTCCGTCACGAGCTCGATCTCATCCGGACGATGAAATACGCCCCATACTTCCTGACCGTGTTCTCGATCGTCCGTTTCGCGCGAACGCAAGGCATCCTCTGCCAGGGGCGGGGCTCGGCGGCGAACTCGTCCGTCTGCTACATCCTCGGCATCACCAGCATCGACCCCTCGACCAACGATCTCCTGTTCGAGCGCTTCGTCTCCCAGGAGCGCGACGAGCCGCCGGACATCGACGTCGATTTCGAACATGAGAGGCGCGAAGAGGTCATTCAATGGATCTACAAGACCTACGGGAAGGACAAGGCCGCACTCTGCTCCACCGTCACACGCTATAGGGCGAAGGGCGCCATCCGAGACGTCGGCAAGGCGCTCGGCTTGCCCGAGGACCTCATCAAAGCCTTGTCCTCGGGCATGTGGGCGTGGTCGGAAGAGCTGGTCAGCGACCGCAGTCTTCGCGATCAGGGCTTGAACCCGGAAGACCGCCGTCTGGCGTTGACCCTCAAGCTTGCACAGCAGCTCATGGGCGCTCCTCGGCATCTAGGACAGCATCCAGGCGGCTTCGTCCTGACGCACGATCGCCTCGACGATCTCGTCCCGATCGAACCCGCCGCAATGGTCGACCGGCAAGTGATCGAATGGGACAAGGACGACGTCGAGGCGCTCAAATTCATGAAGGTCGACGTGCTGGCGCTCGGAATGCTGACCTGCATGGCGAAGGCCTTCGTTCTCATTCGAGAACACAAGGGCGAAGATCTTGATCTGGCTAAGATCCCTCAGGAGGACCCGAGGACGTATGCGATGATCCGGAAAGCCGACACTTTGGGGACGTTCCAGATCGAGTCCCGAGCACAAATGGCGATGTTGCCCCGGCTCAAGCCACGGACATTTTACGATTTGGTCATACAGGTCGCGATCGTGCGGCCTGGTCCGATCCAGGGCGATATGGTGCATCCCTATCTCCGTCGCCGGGAGGGCAAGGAGGCGGTCGTCTATCCGACGCCGGAACTGGAGGCCGTTCTCGGCAAGACCCTCGGCGTGCCACTCTTCCAGGAGTCAGCGATGAAGGTCGCGATGGTCTGTGCGGGCTTCACCGGCGGCGAGGCCGACCAGCTTCGAAAATCGATGGCGACCTTCAAGTTCACGGGCGGCGTTTCGCGCTTCAAGGACAAGCTCGTGTCCGGCATGATCAAGAACGGGTACACGGCCGAGTTTGCCGAGAAGACCTTCAGCCAGCTCGAAGGATTCGGCAGCTATGGCTTCCCGGAATCCCATGCGGCGTCGTTCGCCTTGATCGCCTATGCCTCCAACTATGTGAAATGCCACCACCCGGACGTCTTCTGCGCGGCGCTGCTGAATTCGCAGCCGATGGGATTTTACGCGCCGGCCCAAATCGTCGGCTGCGCCAGGAACCACGACGTCGAGATTCGGCCCGTCTGCGTCAACAATTCCCGGTGGGACTGCACGCTCGAGCGTATCGGCGATACCGATCACCACGCCGTCCGCCTCGGGATGCGTATGGTGCGCGGCCTCGCCGCTGCCGACACCGCTCGTATCGTGGCTGCCCGTATGGACCAACCGTTCGAAAGCGTTGACGATATGTGGCGACGGTCCGGAGTCCCAGCGGCTTCTCTGGTCGAGCTCGCCGAGGCCGACGCCTTCCTGCCGTCGCTGGGACTTCAGCGCCGAGACGCCTTGTGGGCGATCAAGGCCCTGCGTGACGAACCCCTTCCGCTCTTCGCAGCCGCTTCCGAACGCGAGGCGAGGGCGGTCGCCGAACAGCAGGAACCCGAGGTCGCCCTCCGTCAGATGACGGAAGGGCACAACGTTGTCCAGGATTACAGTCATATCGGGCTGACGCTGCGCGAACACCCTGTCACCTTCCTTCGGACGGCCTTTACGGAGCGCCGGATCGTCACCTGCGCGGAAGCCATGAACGCGCGGGATGGTCGCTGGTTGATGACCGCTGGCCTAATCCTCGTCCGGCAGAGACCCGGTAGCGCCAAGGGCGTCATCTTCATGACGATCGAGGATGAGACCGGGCCGGCCAACGTCGTCGTCTGGCCCAAGCTTTTCGAGCAACGCCGTCGCGTCGTCCTCGGCGCATCGATGATCGCGATCAATGGGAGAATTCAGCGTGAAGGCGACGTCGTTCATCTCGTGGCCCAGCAAGCCTTCGACCTGTCTGGCGATCTCTCCGGGCTGGCCGACCGCGACGCAGAGTTCCGGCTGCCAACTGGACGCGGTGACGAGTTCGCGCACGGCCCGCCGGGAGCTCCGGATTCGCGCGACAGCGTGGCGGCCGCAAAGCCGAGGGACATCTTCGTTCCGGATCTTCATATTGATCAGCTCAAGGTGAAGAGCCGAAGCTTCCATTAAGACGCTGCGCGAGGCCTGCCCGTCAGTGAGATACTGCTTTTCCAAGCTCTCTTGAGTGGGAGGAGCCGCCCCCTAAGAACGGTAAGCGGCGCTGAGGTTCTGTCCGCGACGACCGACGCGATTTGAGATTGACTCATTCGATAAGAAGAAAAAAATGGGAACATGCCAGCAGCAATCATTCCGGCTTGGAGCATTTGGCATGCCCACCATTTTGTACAAAAACGATCATAATATTTCACCCGACGATGTCATGAAGGTTGCGGTCGAGCCAAGTCAACGAACCTTGTTTCCACCCGGAGAGGACGAAGAAGGTTCTCGGTCTTCACACCATGGTCTCTGGCATGTGCTTTGATAGGTTCGACGAGCGCGTCCATATGGGCAAGTCGATGGACCTGCTCAAAATGGCCCAGGACGTGGACGATGTGCTCGACAAGCTCGTCATCTACCACCTTTTACCGGAAGAGTTTGAAGAGGCCGAGGCCGATTGGGCGCATGAAGGTCAATTCTTCCCCAAGGATAATACCCGCGGTGACGACACGGACACCCGCGAAGACGCTCGCCCGGCCGCTGCCGAACCACCAGATCGTAGTGACGTCACGGGAGCCCTACGGTTCGACCATCGTGGCCACCTCAGGGGAGCCGGGGTCACAGCCAGCCTTGCTCTAAGCGAAGAAGGCTGCGCGTTCAATTTATCCATCCAAAAGGAAGTTAGCGCGTGCCATACACAGAGTTCCGCGACATCCGATCGTCCGGTCGCCAGGTGCCCTGTCGCCAATTCTGTCCGGCAAGCCTCACCAATCGAGGAGAAAGTTCATCGCGCCGGAACGGCTGCGGATTTCCGTCTCGCGATGACATCATCGATGTCTTTGATTTCTCGAGCGCCAGCCTTCCTAGCTTTGCATCAAATTATTCCTCGGCGTCGGAATAGTTCTTATATTGTAGCTTTTGAAGCGGGGCATCCAGCCTCAGGATGAGCCCGGTCGGGGCGTAATCAAGAGAAACCTCTCCGAAAGCAGACAGGCTGGAGCTGACGAGTCGTGTGCCGAACCCCTTCTTGCTGGGAGCTTCCACCGGCGGACCTCCAACCTCCTGCCAAGTGAAGTTCAGGCTCGGGGCGCCCACCTCGTTTCGCACGGACCATTCGATTTCGACCGTCCCTGTATCTGCCGAAAGAGCACCATACTTGCTGGCGTTGGTGACGAGCTCGTGCAGCACGAGGCAGAAGCAAAGGGCCGCCTGTGGACCCAATTCAACTGCAGGACCGCTCGCTTTGAAACGTCCTGACGTCTCAAGTCCGAGATTGATCGCGGTAGCCTCGACGATGGTCGCCATGCTCGTGCCCAGCCAGTTCTGCTGAAGTAAAATGTCGTGCGCTTTCGAGTAAGCACTGATGCGGGCCGAGATCGACTGCTCCGCATCTTCCATAGAAGTAGCGTTTCGGAAGGATTGGCTGGTGATAGCCTGAACGACGGCGAGCGTATTCTTCATGCGGTGCGAGAGTTCATGCATGAGAACACGCTGTCGCTCCTCATTCTCTCGCTGCTCGGTGCGATCTCTCAGAATCTTTACAAAGCCCTCGACTTCGCCGTCGTCCGACGTCAACGCCATCATCTGGCCAGAGGCCCAGAACAACGATCCGTCCTTGCGAACGTGCCAGCGCTCATCATTGCCATGGCCTTCCGCTAAAGCGGCGGTCATCTCCCGTTGGACAATCCCCGCCTGCAGGTCTTCCTGCGTGAAAATTACGGCGGCGGGTTTGCCGATAATCTCAGCCTCGTCCCATCCAAGGATCCGTCGCGCGCCCTCATTCCACGTGGTCACCAAGCCATCCAGATCTGTCGAGATGATCGCATACTCGATCGCGCTCTGCAGGATCGCTTCGAGAAAGCGCTCTCGCGAGCGGCTGGAACTGGAAAAGAATTTCATCATCATTGGGTGTGTCTGATCCTTGCACGGCCCACAAGGCTGAAAGGCCATCCTGATATATACCGGACGCCGTCGCGTTGGCAAAGGCTGCAGCCGAGAGCCCTGGAGGAGCGATCATAACCTTCTCGGAAACAAAGATACGCGAGCCACGTTATCAGCCGACGTCTTACAGTGAGCGTGGAAGCATGACAGGCCATCCAAGAGAAAAACTCCACGGGGATTTGCCTTCCGCATCTTCAAAAGCAGCTTTAGCCGATCGCAAGGAGTTGGCAGCGATCGCATTTGAACGCACCCGGATGCCGATGGTTGTCACTGACGCCCGTAAGCCCGACGTGCCGATCGTTCTTGCAAACAAGGCATTCCTTGAACTGACAGGTTACGAACCCCAAGAAGTGCTAGGCCGCAACTGTCGTTTCCTGCAGGGTCCCGCGACGTCTCCGATCGCCGTCGCCGAAATCCGTGCGGCTATCGCCGGCGAGCGCGAGTGTAGGGTCGAGATTCTCAATTATAAGAAGAGCGGTGAGCAGTTCTGGAACCGCTTGCATCTAAGTCCTATCCATGGGGATGACGGAAGGATCCTGTATTTCTTTGGATCTCAAATCGACATGACGGAATACCGGCGCATTGAGGCACTGGAGGCGTCCGAGCACCGCCTGCTGATGGAAGTCGACCACCGATCCAAGAACGTCATGGCGATCGTCGACAGCATCGTCCGCCTGAGCAATGCCGATGATCCCGCCCTTTATGCCGCTGCTATTCAACATCGCGTGCAGGCGCTAGCCCGTGCCCATACCTTGCTGGCTGCACGAAGCTGGACAAGCATTTCTCTTGAGGAACTCATTCGCCAACAGGTAGCGCCGTTCGCGGCCACTCGCACCTTCTTTAGCGGGCCGGATATAAGAATGCCTGCACCGGTCGTCCAGCCCCTTGCGCTCGTGCTCCATGAGCTCGCTGTCAATGCAGCTCATCACGGTGCGCTTGCCACCGCGCAAGGCAAGCTGTCAATCAGTTGGAAACCTGGACCGTCCGGGGCGGGCTTTAACATCCGATGGCAAGAGGTGGGCGTCGACGCTCCTCCTAAATCAGCCAAACGAGGTTTTGGCACTGTGATCGTCGGCGCCATGGTCGAAAAGCAGCTTAAAGGGCGTCTCGAGAAAACCTGGTCGGAGGAAGGACTGCTTATCGACATTGAGGTTCCATCTGGCGCTTCTACCTCCGTCTAAAGGCACCTTGGCGGCGCAAGGTGGAAACGGTCCGGTGATCGCCAAGGCGATTTGTCTGACCTTGAACAATTGGGGACCCCTACAATATCATTTTCATCAGGACCATTGGTGGCACGAAAGGAGGACGGCCGGAATCACACATGCTTGTCTTGGCCGGTTCCAGGGATGTCGAACTCGCCGTGGAACATATGCGCGGCCTGACCGTTGCACAGATCAGTTTGAAGGGCTGTGTGAAATGCCAAATGAGCGTGCCAACCATGATCATGAGCTTCGCGGCATTGTCGATCACAAACTGACCGCACTCATTCGGGAAATGGAAGATGCGGATTGGAGCGCCGAGGACGTCGCTTTTGCGATCAACGATGTCCTCAAAAGCAAGTGGCTTGATCGGATCACGGCGCTTCAAGACGCACGCGAAGCGGTTCCAAAGGGTTTTCTATCAGACGGGAACGAAGGCTAGCGGTCTGTTATCCCGGCGTGAAAAAGGAAACATTTTATGGCCGCGACATTCCAGGTCATCGCCATCAGCTCGCTCGACCCGGAGGGTAGCGACACCTGTAATGAGCCGATGCTCCTTTACCCCGATGCGCTAAAGACTGCGCGGCAATTCAAAGCTGATGGCAAAGCGTTTCGGGTGATTGCTAAGGGCGAGCAGTCGGAACAACAGTTGCAGTCGTTCCTGGCGCTCGGCGCGCTCGTATAGTCGGATGAGGAAGACGTTGTGGCCGGCTGATTTCGAAGCGGTCGACGCAGGAAACGCCGAAGGTATCGGCTGCTGAGAGGCATCGGAACTCAGGACTGTTCACTGACCCTTTGTCTCAAGAGCGGGCGCATCAAGCCCGAGGGTATCGCAGACCTACGCGGGCTCGGCGAAGATCAGTCTTTGGTCGGCTTTGCAGGATCGCGTCCGCGCATCGGGACTCATCCTGGCGATGTCAAGATGCTGATCGTCAACCAGTAAACCCTGCACCGTGTGCTTACGTTGCGGGTTAAGTCGAGACCGGGACGGGGAGGATCGATTGGTGGACCGCACTGCTGAAGATAACGCGGCCCGCCGAGCACGCCGCGCTGAGCGCCGGCAGACGCAGCGCGACGCCAATGTCAATCGGGCCGCCAAAATGCGTCAGGTACGGCTAGCCGATCCGCAGGCCAACAAATCGACCGAGGATCGAACGGCTGGTCGTATCCACATCGGATGTTCGGGGTGGTACTATTGGCATTGGAAGGGAAAGTTCTATCCTGCGGATGTTCCGTCGAGTCAATATTTCTCGATCTATCAGAGCAGCTTCAAGACGGTCGAGCTGAACGCCCCGTTCTATTCGTGGCCGACAATCGGAGCCGTGAAGGCCTGGATCCGCCAGGCCGCGCCGGGTTTCGTCTACACCATCAAGGTCTGCGAGCTGATTACCCATATCAAGCGGTTCGAGCACGCGGAAAGTCTGATCCAGGATTTCGGCTATATCGCCGACCTTCTCGGCCCGCAGATGGGCTGCTTTCTCTTCCAGCTGCCGCCGAGCGTTCGCTACACTCCGCAAATGCTGCAATCTATTTTATCGCAGCTCGATTGCCGCCGCAGGAACGTTGTCGAGTTTCGCCACAAGAGCTGGTGGAATGAGGAGGTTTTCGAGGCTTTCAAAGCCGCCGGGGCGATTTTCTGCTCTTGCAGCGGGCCCCGGTTACCGGATGAGCTGGTGCGGACCGCCGATGACATCTATGTTCGGTTCCACGGAACCAAGCAATGGTATCGCCACGATTACAGCGACGCGGAATTGCTCGAGTGGGTCGAGCGCATTAGGCAAAGCCGGGCGAAGACGGTATGGGTCTACTTCAACAACGATCGCGACGGACATTCGATCAAGAATGCCAATCGGTTGTCGGAGCTAATGAACATGCCAGCCACGTAGGACAAGTGCGCGGGACAAGGCGGCGATCGGGCACAGAAATCGCTCGGCGATCCTTGCGGCCTCGCGAAGCCCCGACGATCAGGCCTCCGGCATTGTAACATCAAGAGACGTGATCGTTTGACATTCCAACAATTCTCTCCCGCCGGACCTTCCGGCGATCCCTTATGGTCCTTCTAGCCTGATCCCTAGCTCTGGACACATTTGCTCATGTGTCCGGCTAGACCGACTGCCTTCGAGCCACATCTCTCAGATCAGCGGCTTCAGCCGCTTGACCAGCCACTCCCGCAGAAATGCTGCGCATCTCGCACAATCGAGCGGCGTAGCCGATGCACTTGGTTTGGAAACAATTCGTAAAACGCGGAAACTTTCTGAGCATGATCGTGCCATGAACCGGTGAATTACTATCAGGACGTCCTTCGAAGATTCACCGCCGATTAAACGAAGCAAAGGCGCTAACTCGTGGCTGACATCAATATACCGTCTTCTCCGATCCGAACAAATGACAGCGCCTATCAAATCGAATGCAAATTCGCACTCGAGCCTTCACTTACCAGGCTTTTCGAAAAGGCACGCTCCGCCGGCTGGGACCCACAGCACATTGCACTCGCAGTCGCCACGCTCGGTTGGGAGCTGCTGCTCGATCCGCGCCATAGCATGCAGCGCGAAGGATTCGGCATTGAACATTAGATACCGCGCACGACGGCTTTAGAGAGGTCCTCGGTCCGTGCGGATTATGCATACGGTTCTCCTGCTTCCCGGCCGAATATATTGGTTATCTCGGAATAGTTCGCCCTGTCGCAGCACAGGATGCGCCTCAGAGACTCCTAACCGGATCAACAAGCTCTACGGCAACGGCAAGACCTTGGAACCGCCGACGCAATATCACCGGACCGCGGGCTTCATAGGCAAGTGACCCTTGCTGATTTTTGCCTTCCGGAACTCCCGACCTGTTATTCATCAACCCGCTTGCTTCGGCCCGTCCGTTAGCATGCCGGTGGGAGGAGCCCCGTTGGTATGCTGGACAAGCGGGACGCTCGCCGCTTTTCCAAGCCGTTGATCTCGCTCCCGCACCGCACGTCAGAGGCGGCACCAGCAGGAACGACCTGTCGACCGTTGTCCGGAGCGGCCCCACTCGTCTGTTTTTACACAATTTTACCCAGCCTTTACGCTGCTTAACATTAGACCCGCTACCTTTGGCGATGTAGTGGGGAACCCGTCATGAACATCGAACTGAACGACGGTATATCGCGTAAGTCCCTCCCACCGTGTCGCAGCGTGGAGCATCCACTCAGGACGCCGTTGCTTTGTCTGATCGCCGGCCTGGTCGCCTCCAGTTCGTCGTCGTCCACCTTTGCCGACGACAGCTCGACCTCCCACACGTCGCTGTTTACTGTCGGGTCCAGCATAGCTGACACAGGAACCGGATACTCGTTGTTTCGCGGACCCGAGCATAGCTCCAAAGACTATTGGATTGAATGCTCTTGTTCGAACGGCGCATTGGCGATCGGATCTTGTCCTTTCTTGAGATACAAATGCTATTGCGCAGATAAGCCCTCGATCTCCTGCAACCAATGATCCGCTCGCCCCGCAACCCAGCCACGCTCGATTCTGAGCGCTCCGAGCGCTGCGGCTCAACGGTGTCGGCCGGAAGTCCGTCGATCGTTTGGAGAAATGAACGACAACCGCGATGGGAGCGTCGCGATCATTGCAGTTCTTCCAGCCGTTCGAGGGAACGAGGAAACCCCTTCAGAGAGATCCGAAAGGTCAACTTTCCACCTGAAGCAAACGAAATGGCGCTGACGGTTAGCACCTGCGCAGCTTTCATGATGTCTATGGTTCCCTCGGACATGATGAGAAGAACGACGCAACCTTCGGGCAGGCACGTCGCAACATCTGCATGTTGTTCTGAGGGTTGCGTATCGAGTTCCAGGCGCACGCCTTCCGACAACCTCAGTCCGAGTGGCATCCTGATGAGGACTCTCGTACCCAGTTGTTCAGAAGGGTAGACCTGTATTGCGAACACAATCAAGCCGCTCTTTGGATCTGCATAAAACTGACCTGCGGCACATTGCTTTCCGACATCGCCGTTCGTGCATGCAACGCCCCAGTCATCATATTTCTCCTTTATCCCATCGGCACCGACGAGGAGATGTTCGATCGGCGCAGCAGTGCTCGGGGCCAACCATCCGGCGTGGTTGTATCCAGGCTCCGATTTCCATGAGGGCTCATCGGGTGTTTTTGGTTCGGCCGCTTCTGTCGCAGTCAAACCCGACAAGAACAACGCGAACACGCTCGCCAGTCTCAGCCGCAAACTCAAACCTCCCGACGGTGTTCGCTCGCCATCTGCAACAACCCCATCCCCAAACCCTGCGTCGATCGTTGGCGATCTCGCACTCTCGCAGTGCTGGGGAGGAGTTTTCAATGCAATGGCTCTAGCAGCTTAAATTTCTCGGCGATGTCGGGATGTTTCTGGAGATTTCCCACAGACGAAAACGAGAATCGGAAGCCGGAATGGAAGAAGAAATTAATCACCGAGGTTGGCCAATGGACCACATACTAATAGTTGATGGCGATCCGGAGATTCGCCGGCAGCTGGCGCGTTACCTTGTCGAGCAAGGTTTTCGTGTAACGGTTGTTGCGAGTCGGCAGGAATGTGAGAGGTGGATCGATTCCAGCAGGCCTGACCTGATCGTGCTCGACGTCCAGCTTCCGGATGGTTCAGGCCTTGATATCTGCAGGAACCTGCGCGCTAGGGGGTCTCGAATTCCTGTTATTCTGCTGACCGCATTGAAGGAGGAGGTGGATCGTATCATCGGCCTGGAATTCGGAGCGGACGATTATCTTGGCAAGCCATTCAATCCGCGAGAACTCGTGGCAAGGATCAGGGCAGTCTTGCGACGAGCCGCTGACGCTGAGGACGCTGACAGCGACGTCAAGGTCTTCAATTTCGCAGAATTCGTCGCTGACACAAGCACCCGGCGGGTTTGTAAGTTGCTTGGCCCGGAGATCGAGTTGACCGCGGCCGAGTTCGACCTTTTGGTGGTCTTTCTTGAGAGACCGGGCCGACTGTTGTCACGAGACCGACTGCTTGATCTGACGCAGGGGCGCAAGAGCGAGCCTATGGACCGATCAATAGACGTCTTGATGAGCAGGCTGCGACGCAAGCTTGGTCAAACTCAAAGCGGCCCCCTTTTTCGGACGATCCGAAATGGCGGTTATCAGTTCACGGTTCCGGTCAAGGCAGGCATGTCTGACGGGGCAGCGACCATTGCGGCTCTCACCGGGAACCACAATGTTGCCTCCATGTGAGCGGCTGGAGACTTTCATCGTCCGAGTTCCCATAGCCCAGGTGTCGCCGGGGGTATGGACCGCCGGCGCAACAGTCGTTATTTGCAGCACATGTTGCGATGCTGAAAGCGTCGCTGAAAAAATCACTGCTGACATCGAAGGCTTCTTAAGTGAAAAAAGTACAACGCAGCTTTGCCGTCGAATACAGATCTGATCGGCGAAGAGTCAATTCCAAGCCGAACTCGATCTGGGGAGACATGGATCTCAAGTCCGTCGCGCAAGAACTGCAAGACGAGGGAATGCCATTTCTTTCAGTAGCGCCTCGCACGAGCGGCAGCGAGAAGCTTTTAGCGGGAGAACAGTCCGGGCCGTTGTTGACACCGCCGATCGGGCAGGAGACAAATGCATCGGCTTTACAGGAGACCATGATGGCCGACGAAAACAATACAATGACCAGTGCTGACACGCCGGCCGCTGCCGTGCCCGATGTAGCGAAGAAGATGCGCAGACCTCGCGCCAAGAAGGCGGTGCCTGAAACCGCCTCAGCCGCCGTTTCTGTGCAACCGGCGGCGGCTTTGGGTGCCAAAGCCGCAAAGCAGACGAGAGGACGCAAAGCAAAACCTGACGAAGGGGCGACGAGTGCGAGGCGTGCGCCTGTCAAACGTGCTCCGAAGGCTGTGTCGGTAGCGCCTGCACCGTCGGTGGCGGCAGTTGATGAGATCGCGGATCTTCTGCAGCTCGAAGAGGAAAACCAGAGACTGCGTAAGCTGCTGGCGGAGAAGCTCCGCGCTGAAAATGCCGATCTGCGAAAGCGACTCAACCTCGGTTGATCCGCAGAACGGCCAATCGCTGGCCGCATTCTCATGCTTATTGACGTGAAGATTTTGGCGGCGGTTCGTTCTGCCGCCAACGTTTTCGCGCGCAGTTTGCATACTGAAGTAGAATTCGAGGTCGATTAATATGGCGTCTCCATGGAAACTTCTTGCTGGGCTGGTGTCACGGCGACGCCAGCAAAAGCAAGAACACGGCTCGACCGATGACGTGAAGCCGGACGCATCAGCCATCACAGAGCCGACTGAAACGGCGGCCAACAACCGGTTGGCCAACGAAAAACCAGTCATTCACAAAGCACGCGAGGCGGTGTCAGCAGAGCCGGATCATGCCGAAGGAGCGGCAAGCAGTGTTCACGACACGACAGATGGCGAAAGCGCCACGCTCGCGAAAGTCGTTGACCCGGCCTTATCCAATCAGGCCGACGTAGCCGCGCACGCCGCACCAAAGGCGTTGCCGGTAGGCGAAGGTCCTACGCGAAAGCGCGGCAGGGGGAGCAAGAAAGCGAAAACGATTACTGTCGTTGTTTCACCTTCTCCAGGCGTTACCGCCGTTGCTGACGACGCAGTGAGCCTCGATGGAGAAATCAGGCTGCTCCGCGATCAACTGGCGACGAAGCTTAGACTGCAAAACGCACAACTGAAGAGGATGCTGGATCGGTTCGAGCGCTGAAATTGTCATTTCCGATCGTACCCGACCGCTACCAATGTGCCTTTTGAAATTACGAGCTCCGTTGCTCGCGAACTGGATAAGGTTAGCTGGCCTGCCGCCGGAGTGAGAGGGAGTTAGCGGCGGGCTTTCATATGGCGCAATTCCGCTTCCACCTGCCTTTGCCGAAATAAGTAGGCGGTCCCTCCGTCTCCACCATCAGCCCGGCTTACGGTTGGCAGTAAGGAGCGCGATCGACCGCTGCCATCCGACCGTCGAGCTCATGCTCGCGCCATGCCTGGATGTTCATCGCTCAGGATGATGATCTTGATCGGCGCGTGATGTTGTATTGCCTGTGGTTGATCCGTGACGTGAGCGACATGATGCCGCCTCGCGATTCTGCCATGTCCGCCTCCGTCTGAACCTCCCCCTTTGATTACGGCCATCGCGTCCTGCCCCGGCTTTTGGTCCTGCCAGGCTCGCGCCGCCGGCAACGGCTTTGCCGTCCTCCACTTCGTTGCGGCCCTGCGGGTGCAGGCAGCGCTTGCAGCCCGGCTTTCGGACCGCCGTAGCAGGTCGCGATGGCCGCGACCTCGAAACGGAGGTTCCAACATGAGCAGCCAGCAATCCAATCAACGATCCGATATCTACAGCCGCATCACCAACACGATCATCGCCGATCTCAAACAGGGCGTGCGGCCATGGACCAGACCCTGGACGACGGGACATGCGACGGCCGAGGTCAGCCGGCCACTGCGCCACAACGGCCAACCCTACACCGGGATCAACGTCCTGCTGCTGTGGTCGGAAGCCATCGCCCGCGGCTTTGCCTCATCACGCTGGATGACGTTTCGCCAGGCAATCGAGCTCGGCGGCGCCGTTCGCAAGGGCGAAACCGGCACGACCGTGGTCTTCGCCAGTTCGTTCATCCGCACCGAGACGACCGAGACGGGGACCGAGATCGAACAGGACATTCCATTCCTCAAAGCCTACACGGTGTTCAATACCGATCAGATCGCCGGCCTTGATGGCCGCTTTGACGACGGCGCACCTTGCCAGGATCCGATGAGCCGCATCGGCGATGCCGGCCGCTTCCTTGCCAATACCGGGGCGCTGATCCGCCACGGAGGATCGGCTGCCTATTATGCCGCTCAGCGTGATTACATCCAGATGCCATGCCCAGATGCCTTCCGGGACGATGCTTCCTATGTCGCCGTCCTCAGCCACGAGATCACGCACTGGACCGGCGCACCGCAAAGGCTTGATCGCGATCTCAGCCGCTACGCCAAAGATAGGAGCGATCGTGCCCGCGAGGAACTGATTGCCGAACTCGGCAGCGCGTTTCTCTGCGCCGATCTCGGCATTGTCCCAGAGCTCGAACCACGCCCCGACCACGCATGCTATCTCGATGGCTGGCTGAAGGTTCTGGGCAACGACAAGCGTGCCATCTTCTCGGCGGCAGCACATGCCCAGCGCGCGCTCGACTACCTGCATTCCCTGCAGCCGGAACTCGACGAGGAGGAGGCGGCGTGAGCCGTCTCTTCTTTAACTGATGAAGAGCCTGCATGATCAGGCTGCCCCGCAGGTTTTCCAGTGCCTCCTCGATGAAGCCAACGCGACGCTCCGCAGCCGGTCGCACCGTCGACGAGATCCTTGGTCAGACCGAACCTGAAACGGGCGCCAACGGCCCGCGGCAGGTTTCTCGGATATTGCTTATGAGCCCCAGACCACTGACTGCTCATGCCGCTTGATCAGGTGCTTGAGGTTATCGAAGCCCGCGCGGATGTGGCGCGCGAAGTGATCGGCGGCGGGCGTGCGGGGTGCGTCTGAACGCTTTAGCAAACCGAGCGCGCGTTCCGGATGGGAGATGGGGACGGGCAGGGCGGTGATGGATTTTTCGTTGCGCAATGCGAAGACGACGCTGTGCGGCATGATGGTCAACGCATCGGCCGCCTTCATGTAGTGGACGACGCTCATAAGGGAGCCGCCGGAATAGCGGATCTTGACTTCAGTTGCGCCGAAAGACAGGAGCATGCTGCGCAGGTCGGTGAGCAGCGGGCTGCCTGGCGGGGGCGCCACCCAGGGGAAATCGAGCAGGTGCGCCGGCTGAGGCCGCCGCTTCAGCAGCAATGGATGGGTTACCCGGCAGGCGATGACATTGCGGCCGGGCAGGATCTGCTGAAACTCGAGGCCGGAGCCCTCGTCGAGAATATCGATCGGACAGATGGCAAGGTCGATCTGGTCGGCATTGAGCGCGGCGCGGAGGTCTGGGAAATAACCATAGGTCTGCTCGATGCGTACGTCGGGATGCAGGTTCTGGAACTCGGCAATCATGCCTGCGATCAGCGCATCCATGAAAAAGGGCGTGCCGCCGACGCGCACGACGCCGCTCTTGCCGACCCGGAAACTCTCGACGACATCGGACGCCTTGCGCGATGCCGACAGCATGGTCTGGCCGTGGTCAGCTAAGGCGCGGCCGAGTGGCGTCGGCTGCAGCGGACGGCGGCCCTTGATGAAGAGCGGCTCGCCGATCCGCGCTTCCAGCATGGAAAGCGTGCGCGATACGGCTGGTTGGGATAGACCAAGCAGGGCAGCGCCTTCTGTGACGCCGCCGGTTTTGACAACCGCGGCCAGTTGGACAAGGTGTCGTTCATCTATCTTCATAACGATATGATATATAGAATTGGAATAAAATCATCATAGGCAACGTGATATCGCGCTAATTTATCTCTACCAGCCAATGCTCTGGAGGAGACGCATGATGCCGGGTCCGACGGCGCTGAATTTCAGCGAGGCCACCTCGCACGACATGTTCGCGCAACGACTTCCGCAATCGAAGGACGACAGCCTGCCGCAAGTTCTGGCGGCTGCGGTGACGCATCTTCATGCCCTTATCCGGGAATTGCGGCCGACCCAGGCGGACTGGCGTAAGGTGATCGAATTCCTCACCGACGTCGGCCATGCCAGCGACGAGCGGCGCCAGGAGTGGGTGCTGCTGTCGGATTTGCTCGGCGCGTCGGCGCTGGTCGAGGAGATCAATTCGCGCCGTCCGAAGACGGCCACACCCAACACCGTGCGCGGACCTTTCTTCCGCGCCGACGTTCCGCAACTGCCGCTTGGCGGCAATATATCGCTCGATGGCATCGGCGAGACGCTGGACGTTTTCGGCCGCGTGCAGGATCTCGATGGTGATCCCATCGCAAATGCCGAGATCATCACTTGGCAGGCCAATGCGCAAGGGTTCTACGAAAACCAGCAACCGGACCTGCAGCCAGAATTCAACCTGCGCGGCTGTTTTCGCACGGATACGGACGGACGGTTCCACTATCGGACCATCAAGCCATGCGGCTATGGCGTGCCCGATGATGGTCCCGTGGGAAAGCTCCTACGGCAGGCGGGCTATCCGTTGTGCCGCCCCGCGCATCTTCATTTCATGATCAAGGCGCCGGAGTTCGAGACGGTCACCACGCATATCTATGACGGCAGCGATCCGCATCTGGCCGAAGACGCGATCTTCGCCGTCAAACCCGAGTTGGTGCGAACCTTCGAGCAGCAGGGCAAGGGATGGTTGTTGAAACTGACTTTCATCATGGTCCGCGCCAGGAGGGGAGCCGGGACATGAGCCGGACTTTCATCTACAGTGGCAGCCCTGCCCATATCGTCTTCGGCGAAGGCCAGTGCGCTGCCGCCGGCGAGTGGGTGGAAAAGCTCGGATGCGCCAAGGCGCTCGTCCTCTCGACGCCCCAACAAAAGGCCGATGCCGAAGCGCTGGCCGCGCGGCTGGGCTCTCTCGCCGTCGGCGTCTTTGGCGGGGCCGTCATGCACACTCCAGTCGATGTCACCGAAGAGGCGATGGATGTGGTTCTCCGTACGCAGGCCGATTGCGTCGTTTCGCTCGGCGGCGGCTCGACCACCGGGCTTGGCAAGGCAATCGCCTATCGCACGGATCTTCCGCAAATCGTCATCCCGACGACCTATGCCGGATCTGAGGTGACGCCAATCCTCGGCCAAACGGAGGGCGGGCGAAAGACCACCGTGCGCCATGCGAGCATCCTGCCTGAGGTGGTGATCTACGACCCGGCGCTGACGCTTGGCCTGCCTGTTAGCATGAGCATCACCTCTGGGCTGAATGCCATGGCCCATGCGGTCGAAGCGCTCTACGCGCAGGATCGCAATCCAATTTCAACACTGATGGCGGCCGAGGGGCTGCGGGCGTTCAAGAGCAGCCTGCCTGACATCGTTGCTGTGCCGCGGGCTGCCGATGTCCGCGCCGATGCGCTCTACGGCGCCTGGCTCTGCGGCACCGTGCTCGGCACGGTCGGCATGGCACTGCACCACAAGATCTGCCACACGCTGGGCGGCGCTTTCGATACGCCGCATGCCGAGACGCATGCGATCATGCTGCCGCACACCGCCGCCTACAATGCCGCAGCCGTGCCGGAGCTTCTGGCGCAGGTCGCCGATATCTTCGGCGGCTCGGTCGGCGGCGGGCTTTGGGATTTCGCCAGGCAGATCGGTTCACCGCTGGCGCTGAAGGGTCTGGGCCTCAGCGAAGCCGATCTCGATCGCGCAGCCGAGATGGCTACCGAAAATCCCTACTGGAATCCAAGGCCGATCGACCGGAAGTCCATTCGTGCCCTTCTGCAGGATGCCTGGGAGGGCAAACGGCCGGCATGAGTCGACGGCAGACATCACGCTCTCTGGGAGGAGAGAAAAATGGGAGGAGGAAACATGTTTACGAGACGCGATTTTCTGAAGACGACGGCCGCCACCGGGGCACTGGTGGCGACATCCGGGCTTGCCGCCCCGCGATCGCACAGAATGCTGCGATCAAGCTTGGTTATGTCAGCCCGCAGACGGGGCCGCTTGCCGCCTTCGGTGAGGCCGACAAATTCATCATCGACAGTTTTCTGGCAGTCACCAAATCGAAGGGGCTCAATTATGAGGTTGTGGTCAAGGACAGCCAATCCAATCCGAACCGGGCGGCCGAAGTCGCCAAGGAACTGATCGTCACCGATGAGGTGAACCTGATCCTCGTTGCGTCGACGCCGGAGACCACCAATCCGGTGGCGACCACCTGCGAGGCCGAGGAAATGCCCTGCATTTCGACGGTCGCGCCCTGGCAACCGTGGTTCATCGGCCAGCAGGGCAATCCCGGTGACCCCACGTCCTGGAAACCGTTCAACTACGCCTATCACTTCTTCTGGGGTCTCGAGGACGTCATCTCGGTCTTCACCAACATGTGGGCGCAGATCGAAACCAACAAGAAGGTTGGCGGTCTCTTCCCAAATGACGGCGACGGCAATGCCTGGGGAGACAAGGTCGTTGGCTTCCCGCCGGTGCTGGAAAAGATGGGCTATGGCCTGATCGACCCCGGCCGCTACCAGAATATGACGGATGATTTCTCCGCACAGATCAACGCCTTCAAGTCGGGCCAGTGCGAAATCATCACCGGCGTGGTGATTCCGCCTGATTTCACCACCTTCTGGAACCAGGCCAAGCAGCAGGGTTTCGCACCGAAGATCGCCTCGATCGGCAAGGCGCTGCTTTTCCCGCAGACCGTCGAGGCGCTCGGCAGTGCGGGGCATAATCTGTCGTCTGAAGTCTGGTGGACGCCGAGCCATCCGTTCAAGTCGTCCTTGACGGGGAAAGTACAGCACAGGTGGCAGACGCCTTCACCAAGGCGACCAACAGGCCCTGGACGCAGCCGATCGGCTTTGCCCGTGCGCTGTTCGAACTGGCGGTGGATGCGATGAAGCGGGCCGGAGATCCGACAGACGGGGATGCCGTCGCGCAGGCGATTGCCGCGACCAAGCTCGATACACTGGTCGGGCCGATCGCCTGGGACGGCAGGGGTCTGCCTCCCTTTGCCGCCAAGAACATCGCCAAGACGCCGCTCGTCGGCGGACAGTGGCGGCTCAAAGACGGCGGCGGCTACGATCTCGTCATCACCGACAACAAGACGGCGCCGAACATTCCGGTCGGTGGCAAGATGGAAGCAATCGCCTGATTTTGGGCGCGGGGGCCTCTAGAGGCCCCGCCTGTTTCTGGGAGGAATGGGTTTGGCAATTCTCGAACTCGATGGGGTCTCGAAGAAGTTCGGCGCATTGACAGTCGCCAAGCAGATTTCCTTTGCCGTCGGCGAAGGCGAGGCGCTGGGGATTATCGGGCCGAACGGCGCCGGCAAGTCGACGCTGTTCAATCTGACCACCGGCAATATCCCCGCCGACAGCGGAAGCATCCGCTTTCTCGGCGAAGATGTGACGCGCACGCCGCCGATGGCGCGCTGCCTTGCGGGAATGGGCCGCACCTTCCAGATCCCGCAGCCGTTCGAAAAGCTGACGGTTTTCGAAAACCTCCTGGTCGCCGGCGCCTTCGGCTCGCGGCGACGCGAGGCCGAGGTGTCGGACCGCTGCGCCGAAATCCTGGTGGATACCGGGCTGATCGATCAGGCGAATGTGCTGGCCGGAAGCCTGTCGCTGCTGCAACGCAAGCGGCTGGAACTGGCCCGGGCACTGGCGACGGAACCGAAGCTGCTGTTGCTCGATGAAATCGCCGGTGGACTGACCGAGGGCGAGTGCCGGTCGCTGGTGGCCACCATCCGCGCCATTCACGCGCGCGGCGTTGCCGTCATCTGGATCGAGCACGTGCTGCACGCGCTGAATTCCGTCGTCGAGCGGCTGCTGGTGCTGCATTTCGGCAAGGTCATCGGCATCGGCAAGCCCGAGGACATCATGGCGTCGCGCGATGTGCGTGAAATTTATCTGGGGATCGAGATCTGATGGCGCTTCTCGAAACCAGAGGCTTGACCGCCTCCTACGGCGATTTCCAGGCGCTATTTGGCATCGATATCATCGTCGGCGCCGGCGAGACCATCGCCATCATTGGCGCCAACGGGGCCGGCAAGACGACACTGATGCGCTCTGTCTCAGGCGAGCTCACCAATGCGCCGGCGTCGATCCTTTATCGCGACGAACCGATCGGCGCACTGCCGGCACCGGACATTCTGGCGCGCGGCGTCGCCATGGTGCCGGAAGGTCGGAAACTCTTCCCGTCGTTAAGCGTCGAGGAAAACCTGCTGATCGGCAATTATGGCCGCAAGGTCGACGGCCCGTGGACTCTCGAAAGCATCTTCGTGCTTTTCCCGATCCTGAAGGAGCGGCGCAATAATCCGGCAACGGCACTTTCCGGCGGGCAACAGCAAATGGTGGCGATCGGTCGCGGGCTGATGTCCAATCCGGCGCTACTGCTCTGCGACGAGATCAGCCTCGGCCTCGCCCCGGTCGTGGTCCGCGATATATACGCCGCCTTTCCCAGGATCCGCGAGACCGGCGCTTCGATCGTCATCGTCGAACAGGATATTGCTCAGGCGCTGAAGGTGGCCGACCGCGTCTACTGCATGATGGAGGGGCGCGTGACGCTTTCCGGCCGCGCCTCAGACCTCAGCCGCGACGACATCCACAGGGCCTATTTCGGGACGGATCACCATGAACTGGCTTGATACCATTCTCCAGGGCGTGCTGCTCGGCGGGCTTTACGCGCTGTTTGCGGCCGGCTTGAGCCTCGTCTTCGGCATCATGCGGCTGGTCAACCTCGCCCATGGCGACCTGATCGTGCTTGCTGCCTTCTTGATCTTGATCCTGGTGACGACGCTCGGGCTCAATCCCTTCGTGGCTGCCGCAATCGCGGCGCCATTGATGTTTGCCATCGGCTGGGGCCTGCAATATTTCCTGCTCAACCGCACGCTCGGCAAGGATATCCTGCCTCCGCTGCTCGTCACCTTCGGGCTGTCGGTCGTGATCCAGAACGCCCTGCTCGAGGGATTTTCCGCCGATAGCCGCCGCGTCTTTGCCGGCAGCCTAGAAAGCGCCTCCGTCAATCTCGGCCCGGTCACCGCCGGCATCATGCCGCTGATGACCTTCATTTCGGCCGTCGCCGTCATCATCTGCCTCAATCAGCTGATCTATCGCACATCCGTTGGCCGCGCCTTCCGGGCGACCTCGGACGATCCGGTGACGGCAGGGCTGATGGGAATTCGGCCGCAACGCATCTTCGCCATGGCGACGGGGCTTGCCATGGTCGTGGTGACGATCGCCGCCCTCTATCTCGGGACGCGCGCCAATTTCGATCCGACCTCCGGGCCGGCGCGGCTGATCTATGCCTTCGAAGTGGTAATCATCGGCGGGCTTGGGTCGCTCTGGGGCACGCTTGCCGGCGGCATCATCCTGGGCGTTGCCCAGACGGTGGGTGCCGCAATCAATCCGGAGTGGCAGATCCTTGCCGGTCATCTGGCATTCCTCGCCGTTCTCCTGTTCAGACCGCGCGGCCTTTTCCCGCGCGCAGTGGATTGAGGTGCATCGATGACCATGGCCATTCCATCCTTCACCGTCGAGACACGCACCAGGGCATCAGCATTGTCCGCCGTGGCAGTGATTGCTCTCTTGCTGCTTGCCTTCGCCGCACCCTTCATTGTCTCGCGCGGCGTCATTCAGGACCTGTTCTTCATCCTCACCATGCTGGTGCTGGCGCAGAACTGGAACCTGCTTGCCGGTTATGCCGGGCTGATCTCGGTCGGCCAGCAGGCCTTCGTCGGCTTCGGCGCCTACACTATGTTCGGCTGCGTCATCCTGTTCGGCTTCGATCCGATCGCGGCCATCCTGATTGCCGGCGTGTTTTCGGTTGCCCTTGCCATTCCCACGGCCTTCTTCACCTTCCGTCTCTACGGTCCCTATTTTGCCATCGGCACCTGGGTGGTGGCCGAGGTCGTGCGGCTGCTGCTGGCCCAGTGGAAGGCGCTCGGCGGCGGCACCGGCACCTCGCTGCCGCGCGATGCGACGCGTGAGATGATGGGTGTCGGCGCGATGCGCGACCTCTTCGGCATGAAAGCTTCTGAGGCGGGCGATGCGCTGACTTACTGGATGGCGCTGATCCTCGTTGTCGCCACAATCGGCTTCATCTATGGACTTCTGCGCAGCAAGCAGGGCCTCGGTCTCGCGGCCGTCCGTGACAACGAACAGGCCGCCCGCGCCGTCGGCGTCGATGCGCGGCGGACGAAGATGTTGGTTTATCTCGCCACCGCCTTCATGACGGGCATTGCCGGGGCGTTGATCTACGTGCAGAAGGCCCGCATCTCGCCGGACGCAGCCTTCTCGGTCACCGACTGGACGGCCTATGTCATCTTCATCGTCGTGATCGGCGGTATCGGGACGATCGAGGGACCGATCCTCGGCGTCATCATCTTCTTTCTCTTACAGAACCTGTTGGCCGACTACGGCTCCTGGTACCTGCTGGTGCTCGGCCTTCTCGGCATCGCCACTATGCTTCTCGCGCCGCGCGGCCTCTGGGGTTTGTTCTCCGAGCGCACCGATATCCAGCTTTTTCCGGTTCGCCGCGTCCTGAAGGGCGGGCCGCTCAATCTCACGCATAGGGGAGGGCCTCATGGCTGACATTACCACTGACGTACTCATCATCGGCACCGGCCCGGCAGGCTCCGCCACCGCCGCACTGCTCTCGTCCTACGGGGTCGAGAACCTGGTGATCAACCGCTACCGCTGGCTCGCCAGCACGCCGCGCGCCCACATCACCAACCAGCGCACCATGGAAGTGCTGCGTGATCTCGGTCGCGATGTGGAGGACGAGGCTTATATGTTCGCGGCTGAGCAAGACCTGATGGGCGAGAACGTGTTCTGCACCTCGCTCACCGGGGAGGAGATTGGCCGGATGAAGAGCTGGGGCAAACATCCGCTATCGCGCGCCGAGCACCAGCTGTCATCGCCGGCTCATATGAACGATCTGCCGCAGACCTTCATGGAGCCGCTGCTGTTCAAGACGGCCTGTTCGCGTGGCAGCCAATCGCGCATGTCGACGGAATATCTGAGCCATGCGCAGGACGAAGACGGGGTCATGACAACCTGTCTCGACCGGCTGACCGGCAAGGAATTTACCGTCCGATCAAAGTATCTGGTCGGTGCCGATGGCGGCAATTCCAAGGTTGCGGAACATGCGGGCCTCACATTCGAAGGCAAGATGGGTGTTGCCGGTTCGATGAACATTCTGTTCAAGGCCGATCTGTCGCGACTGGTCGCCCATCGTCCCTCGGTGCTTTATTGGGTGCTGCAGCCGGGTGCTGATGTCGGCGGCATCGGCATGGGGCTGGTGCGTATGGTCAGGCCCTGGGACGAATGGCTGATCGTCTGGGGTTACGATATCGATCAGCCACCCCCTTCGGTGGATGAAGCGCATGCGAAGAAGGTCGTGCGCGACCTGGTCGGCGATCCCGATCTCGAGATGACCATCAAGTCGGTCTCGACCTGGACCGTCAACAATATGTACGCCACGTCAATGTCGAATGGCCGCGTCTTCTGCATGGGCGACGCCACCCACCGCCATCCGCCGTCAAACGGGCTCGGCTCGAACACCTCGATCCAGGATGCATTCAACCTCGCATGGAAGCTGGCTTTCGTCCTCAAGGGCACCGCTGACCCGAGGCTTCTCGATAGCTATCAGGATGAGCGAGCGCCTGTCGCCAAGCAGATCGTCACCCGCGCCAACAAGTCGATCGAAGAGTTCGGGCCGATTTTCAAGGCGCTTGGTCTGCTTGATTCGATTGATCCGGTGAAGATGCAACAGAACATGGATGCCCGCTGCAACAACACTGTCGCGGCCGAGGAGCAACGGGCCGCGATCCGCAAGGCGATTGCCGACAAGGTCTACGAGTTCGATTGCCATGGCGTCGAGATGAACCAGCGCTATCGATCCGGCGCGATCGTAACGGATGGCCAGGCGGAACCGGCCTTCGCCAGGGATCCGGAACTGCACTGCCAGCAGACGAGCTGGCCAGGGGCAAGGCTGCCGCATGCCTGGGTATATTCGGCGACAGGTGAAACGCTGTCGACGCTGGACCTTGCCGGACATGGCAAGTTTACCGTGCTCACCGGCATTGGCGGGCAGGGCTGGATCGAGGCCGCCCGAACCCTTGGGAAGGAACTGGGCATCGATATTGCCGCACACCTGATCGGTCCACGTCAACCCTGGCAGGACTTCGCCGGCGACTGGGCGAATATGCGCGAAATTCGAGACAGCGGCGTCCTCCTCGTGCGTCCCGACCATCATGTCGCCTGGCGAAGTGAAGCGATCGTTGAAGATCCGTCAGCCGAGCTGCGACGCGTGATGACCACGGTTTTGGGGAGACACGGCAATGATTGACGCACATGAAAAGGGTTTCTTCACAGAAGAGAACTCTGTCGAGGTGGTCACGAGCCGTAACGCCACCGCCAAAGACCAGCGCCTGAAGCGCGTGATGGAGGTCGTGACACGCAAGCTGCACGAGGCGGTGAAGGAGCTTGAGCCGACGCAGGACGAATGGATGGAGGCAATCCTCTTTCTCACCCGCACAGGGCACACATGCAACGAATGGCGACAGGAATTTATCCTGCTGTCGGACGTGCTCGGCGTATCGATGCTGGTCGACGCCATCAATAACCGCAAGCCCTCAGGCGCCTCCGAAAGCACTGTTCTTGGCCCGTTTCACGTTGCCGACGCGCCGGAACTGCCGATGGGTACCAATATCTGCCTCGATCAGAAGGGCGAGGACATGGTGATTGGCGGCCGCATCCTCGGCACGGACGGCAAGCCGGTTGCCGGCGCTGTTATCGACGTCTGGCAGGCTAACGACGAAGGCTTCTACGACGTGCAGCAGAAGGGGATCCAACCAGACTTCAACCTTCGCGGCATCTTCCGCACCGGCGCGGATGGCCGCTATTGGTTTCGAGCCGTCAAGCCCAAATATTACCCGATCCCGGACGATGGACCGGTTGGTAAGCTGCTCGGCGCGCTCGGTCGTCATCCCTACAGGCCCGCTCACCTGCACTACATTATCAAGGCCGACGGCTTCGAGACACTGACGACGCATATTTTTGATCCGGACGACCCGTACATACACTCTGACGCCGTCTTTGGTGTGAAGGAGAGCTTGCTTGCCAAGTTCCAGCACGTCGAAAATTCGGTGCGCGCTAAAGACTTCGGTTTCTCTGGCAAGTTCTGGCAGATAGAGCACGATTTCGTGCTGGCCCGGACCGAGGAGTAGCATTGCTCGCCAGCCGGCGTTCTGACGAAGAAGGCCGTAATGGCCAATGCAATGGAGATGATCGCGCCGCAAGGGAACGCGGCTCGAGTTCCGTCAATCATAGCCGCAGCAGCATCAGCGCCAGCCAACGCGTCATTTGAGCTGGTCTTTGCGGTTGCATGCGTCCAAATGGTATGCCCATACACAAGTTCCATAACGTTGATTACGCCGCAAAATATGTAGCCGGCTACCTCAATCTACAGGTACCCCGTCGTTTGACAACGATGACGCCACGCATCTGCGGGGCGAAGAGCAACCTTCGACTAACTGCACGCGACGATGGCATATGTGCAGCGACGGGCAGCCCCCTGGCATCGAGAGCCGTCATCCGTGCCTCGGCCATTTTGCGTGCGACCGACTGGTTTGGGTAATCGCCCCAGCGGTCGAAAGCTTCCGGGTTTCGCCGATCGGTGGCCACAACTTTCTGGGGCGGCCTGATTTCGACGATAGACGGCTTGGCGCGACGCATGGATCTCCGGGCGGCGAACCGCAGACTCGGCAAACCACATTGATGACAAAGGGCAACTGCCCGGCCGGGTGAACTCGTCGCATCCGGGTTCGACTCTATGACTTGAGGACAGAGCACGGGCTTGCCGTTGCAGTGTATCGGTACGGCAATATCGAGACGCTGGCCCCATGTCCAGTACCTCCCATTGCTGTCGTGGGCCGCTCCTCCGCGGGCTCGATGAGGCATGTCTGACCGGAGACCGGCTGCGCCTCGATCGTCTTACCGCAACGGCCATTCGCAGATTTCTTACCCCGGACGTCACGTCCTCCTCTCCCGCTAACAAATCTGCGTCTTGCCGCCCTCCATTTCATTTTGGCCTTATCAGGTGCGGTCCGATCGTCACCGGTCTTTGCGACAGCCATCGAGGCCGCGATGGGCGCGGCCCGATACACACGAAAGGAACTTGAACATGGCTACCATCGGCATCTTCACCGCAAACGAAAACGGCTTCACCGGCTCGATCCGCACTCTCGCGCTCAACGTCAAGGCCCGCATCGCCCGCGTCGAAAATCCATCCGACAAGGGTCCGCACTTCCGTATCTACGCTGGCAACGTCGAGCTCGGTGCGGCCTGGCAGAAGCGTTCCAACGAGAGCGACCGCGACTACCTCTCGGTCAAGCTGGACGACCCGAGCTTCCCGGCCCCGATCTACGCGACGCTTTCGGTGGTCGAAGGCGAGGACGACTACCAGTTGATCTGGTCCCGCCAAAACCGAGACTGAGATCCCGCTGGCCCCGCCGCTTGAGGCGGGGCCAGCGGCCCGCTTAGAGAAAGCCGACAATCGGCCTCGAGGCCGCCCACGACCCTTTAGAGCGGATACCAGTGATGAGCGCACTTAAATGGAAGACATCACGCAACAATTCGCCAACTCCATACCGCGACTGGCCGATATCGTTCCTCAGCGAGGTCGGCGCGGCACTCTTGAGACCTACTGGAACCGGCGGCAGTGATGTGCCAGCAGGGGCCGTTTCGGCGGTCGTGGTAATGCTTCAAGACCGAGGCGATCGGATCATCCCTGCAAATATCGGAGAGTTGATCTTGGCTGATAGCCGCGGGCACGTTTTTGCTTCACCAGGGCGAGGAACAGGCGAACCGCTTCCTCCTCCCGTTCGAAGACGTGCTGTTTCTCCTGGCCATGCTGGCCGATGCGTCCCCATCGCCGGATCAGGCAGGCTTCTCCAAACATTGTCTGCCCGATTTCCATGGCGTAGTAGCGCGCCATGTTCTTTGCCGGATCAGCGCGTTCGATATAGAGGTGGTAGGGCTGTGCAAGCATGCTGCCATGATCGCCAAACAGTATTGCGACGTCCAACGACACATTTGAATCAATCACATGCGACCGATTCAAGTTTGTGATGGATGGCACCGGGGCGAGGCGCCATTGGCGCACGGCTCTCATCGCATCGCGACCGAGGCCAGCTGGCGGTCTTCGCCGGATCCGGTCAAGATCCTCTTGCAACGCAAAGCAGACTGTGCACGAAATCGTCGTGTCGAGCTTGCCGAACCGTCTATTGTGGCCAGCAATGCTGGCAGGCGGTCGCGTCCTTTCAGGACGCGGTTTTATCTCTCTGACTGCCCATTGTGCACCCGCCGCTCCGGCGTCAAGGACATCGCGGCCCCTCCAATTTTCCGCACCGCAGGCGGCACAGAAAATCGGTTCCTCCGCTCGCCGCGTGGCGGCCGCGTTCCGCAGTCCCTGACCCCTCGCGAGCTACGATGCGGCCCCCTTTCGTCAGAAAACGAAAAGGAGACTCTGATGACAAGGCATGAAATCAATCAAATGGATGGAGAAGTCCCCAAGCTGCGGCCTCAACAGTCGGACTTGCTTGAAAATTTGCGTCATAATTTCGATGCGGAAGTCCATCTTCCAGCCGATATCCCACGCGAATTTCTGTCGGCAGCGTTACTCTTTGCGATCGACAAAAAGGTGGATTTCGGCTTGTTCCATCAGGCCGACCGGATCATCATCGCATATTTCGGCGGCGACGAAATTTACCTTCCGTCCCGGTGGTCCGATAAGCGCTGGCATATCGGTGTCGAGGATAGAGAGCCGTTCTTCGATCCCGCGGGTTGAGACCCAGACCAGAGGCGGCCGCCGCCTCTGGTCTTTGCCTTGCCTTATGACCCGGTTCGGCCGGATCGACCGACCGGCTCGGCTGCGAAAGGGGGGCTGCGCCGCCCCTCTCAAGCTCACCCCATGACGGAAGGGCAAGCCCCTCCTTCAAACTTTCTCCCATGGGGATAGAGGACGGTTCACTCCTCCCTTTCCCCAAACCCCTATTCCTCTCCCGTCGGATGGAGGCACAGCAAATTGGCGACGCCGATCACCGCCGCCCAGACGACGAGTGTTGGAATGCTGCGCCGCAAGCGGCCCGACGACGACCCCACCGTTTTCCGAACGGCGTTACGATTCGTCGCCAAACAACTCCCCTAAATCCTGGCAGACGCTACCGGCGTAGTTTCATCGGAGTTTTAGGATCTATCGCATTCTTGTCGCCGCTGACCGGTGAATGAAACCGGTTCTCGCCGACGCAAGCCCTCATATCGTCACGACGGAACCAGATCGCACGACCGCATCGAAGCGGCGCATTACCTGCCGTGAACACGATCTGCTCGTCGGCCCGCATGCGCAGAACTTCGTGCGGCTGGATGAGCGGTCTGGCGGCAAGTTGTTTCGAACGCGTGTGCGATGAACCCTTCGACTGGACACTGCGACTGACCTGATCGATCTCGACCGTCGTCATGCCGCAACGCCGCGAGATGTAGTCGGCCGTTTCAGGATCGTTGATGGCAGCAAACGAGATCCAGCTCGCACTCTCAAACCATTTGCTCGCCGCGTCGCGGCCGCCATAGGTTTCTCGCATCTGGCCGATCGACTGGTAGATCATTGTCAGCGTGATGCCGTATTTTCGGCCGGCGTCACGAGCCGTCTCCAGAATCCGCATGTAGCCCAGGCGTGCCACCTCGTCCAAAAGGAACAGCGCCCTCCCGTTCAACGCTCCATCACGATTGTAGATCGCGTTCAGGAAGGACCCGATGATGACGCGAGCAAGACCCGAATGCGTCTCCAGCGTCTTCAGGTCGATGTTGATGAAGACATCCGTGTTTCCCGCGGAAATGTCCTTGGTCGAAAAAGTCAACTCCGAGACAA
This sequence comes from Rhizobium sp. C104, assembly GCF_022354505.1. NCBI lineage: Bacteria > Pseudomonadati > Pseudomonadota > Alphaproteobacteria > Hyphomicrobiales > Rhizobiaceae > Rhizobium > Rhizobium sp. C104. Next base: position 131,318 of record NZ_CP092351.1, read on the forward strand.
GCGCCGCATAATTCGGATAGGATAGCCAGTGCGTCTCCTTCACCGCATTCGCGTAAACCCCGCTAAACGTTTCTGGGGTCATATTGACGAAGGCGGCGACGTTCTCCTTTACGAAGTCGGATATCGAATTGTCGTAGATCGACTGCAATCGCGCGCGCAGCTTGGGTTCGGGCTCGGACAGATTTTTGCGGACCTGACGGAGTGTCTGGTCGTCCTCTTCGGTGCGGCCGGATAGACAGACGTCGGCGATCAATGCGGTCAACAGCTGCAGCGCCGATGCGCGAAAGAAATCGTCGCGCACGCCGCGAGCGCCGCCGCTGTCGCTCATGATCCATGAGGCAACGGCGGCAATATCCTCTTCCTTCGTGCGGCCATGAAGCCCGATCCAGTCCAGCGCATTGAAGCCTGTGTCGGGCGTTTTTGGATCGAGGATACGGACGTCGCGTCCTGCATTTGTCCGATGCTCGATCACCATGGGCGCGACTTCGTTTGACGGATCCAGCAAGACCAATGTACCGCCCCATTTAAGGGCGGTCGGGATCGTCACCGACGTCGTCTTGAAACCGCCTGAACCGGCAAAGACGATACCGTGCGAGGACCCGAACGAGCCGTCGAAGCAGAGAAGCGGCGACTTGCCGCCAGCACCCCACGTCTCCACGCTGTCCGCCCGGAACGACTGCTTCGCCGTAATGTCCTTGTCGACGCGGTAGCGCTCGCCGATGACGATGCCGCCGGTATCTGGAAAAAGCTTTTCGGCCTCCGCCGATTTCATCCACTCGGCTTCGCCATGCAGTGCGCGCCTTCCTCGAATGCGGCGTGGCTCAGAGCGCGCGAACGCCGCATTGCCGACAAGTGCTACGCGAAGTGCAAAGCCGGCAGACGTCAGCGCCGCCCCAGCCCCGATCATCGTTGCCGGGTCTGCATAGGAGAGCGCCGATCGAACTGCCGGAAAGTGGTCGAAAATTGCGGAAAGTCGCACGGTCTCGCGCAGCGCAGCGATCACGATCGTCGCACTGCTGCCGCCGACAACGCCCCATCCGGCAAGCTTGATGTTCGTTGAGCCGGTGCTCGCGAACAGAAAGATGATGCCGGCGGCGCCTGACGCGATATAGGGCAAGGCGATTCCAGTCCGACCGAGGATCAGTCGAGCTGTCTCGGTTTTCCCGAATTCGGAAAGCCATTGTTCGAAACCCGTCATGCCGATGGTGACCAGCATCATCAGTGCTATGGGTACGCTGACCAGCGCGATCTTATTCGTCGTCATTGCCGAAGGCCTCCGCTCCGATCGCCGTGAGCCGGGATCGCTCGCCCTCATCGCTCCTGATGCGTCGTGCTGTTTCGACCAGTGCCCCGAGCAGCAGCGCGCGCTTTTCGTATCGTAGGCCCGCCTTGACGATCAGCCCGCCAAGTTCGATCTTTTCGCGTGTATCCTTCTTGCGGGCCTCGAATGTCCTCGTCCTCGCCATCCGTTCAAGCCTCGCTATCGCCGCCCGCAGCCGTGCCAGACGCGACCGGTATGGCATGTGCCCCTTTGCGACTATGCTCGTTTGCCCCCTTTTCTTCGGTCGGAAGGACTTCGCCCCTGCGAAACCGTTCGGCCAGGTGCTCAAACGCTGCCTGCAGCTCGTTTTCGTCAACCTCGATCTCGCCAAGGCCAGCCTTGAGCGCGATCCGCCCGATTCGCTTCGCTTCGAGAGTCTCGGCGGTTTTAAGTTGCTCTTGCAGTTTGGCGATTTCGTCGCGGATTTTCGAGGAGTGTTTCTTCATTCCGGATGGTCCCGTGTCTGTCGTTTCGTCTTCGAACCTTTGTGAGGTTCCTCCAGACCGGCTTGCCGATCTACCGACACTAATGCGAGTAGGCGCAACCTGCGCTTCCGGTCATGATCCCGGCCGTTCCGGAGGAGCGGCTTCCAAGGGCGCAATTATACGTCGCTGACGCGACGCCCTTGCTCGAGGCCGATCTGGCCCGCCGCTTTCGACGAACTTCGATGAACTCGTTCGCAACCGGGAAAGTATCGCGCCGTGGCCGTCCCGCATTTCTCCGTCAGCATCGTCGCCCGTGGCTCCGGCCGCAGCGCCGTGCTGTCGGCGGCCTACCGTCACTGCGCGAAGATGGACTTCGAGCGGGAAGCCCGGACGATCGACTACACGCGCAAGCGTGGTCTCCTGCATGAGGAGTTCGTCATTCCGGCGGGGGCTCCCACATGGCTGCATGCCATGATCGCCGACAGGTCGGTGTCAGGAGCGTCCGAAGCCTTCTGGAACAAGGTCGAGGCGTTCGAAAAGCGATCGGACGCGCAGCTTGCCAAAGACGTCACCATTGCCCTTCCGATCGAGCTCTCTGCCGAGCAGAACGTTGCTCTCGTCCGGGATTTTGTGGAGCGGCACATCACGTCGAAGGGCATGGTCGCCGACTGGGTCTATCATGACGCACCGGGCAATCCGCATGTCCATCTGATGACGACGCTCAGGCCGCTGACAGAGTATGGGTTCGGCGCAAAGAAGGTCGCGGTGACCAGTCCGGACGGTAACCCGATGCGCAACGATGCCGGCAAGATCGTCTATGAACTCTGGGCCGGAAGCGCGGACGATTTTAATGCGGTTCGCGATGGTTGGTTCGCCTGTCAGAATAGGCATCTTGCCCTTGCGGGTCTCGACATCCGCGTCGACGGGCGGTCCTTCGAGAAGCAGTGCATCGAACTGACCCCGACCATCCATCTTGGTGTCGCCACCAAGGCGATCGACCGCAAGGCGGACCAAGCCGACGCAAGGTCGTCGGCATGGTCGCCAAAGCTCGAACGCGTTGAACTGCAGGAAGACCGCCGCGCGGAAAATGCCCGACGCATACAGCGCCGTCCGGAAATCGTTCTCGACCTCATCACGCGGGAGAAGAGCGTCTTCGACGAACGCGACGTGGCGAAGATCCTGCACCGCTATATCGACGATGCCGCTTTGTTTCAGCACCTGATGATGAGGGTTCTGCAGAGCCCGGAGGCGCTGCGTCTCGAACGTGACCGGATCGACTTTGCGACGGGTATCCGGACAACAGCCAAGTACACGATGCGGGAGATGATCCGGCTTGAAGCCGAGATGGTCAACCGGGCGATCTTGCTGTCCGAGCGCGCCTCTCATGGCGTAGGCGAGGCGCTGCTGGAGGTGACGTTTGCGCGCCATGCCCGTCTGTCGGATGAACAGCGGACGGCGATCGAACGTGTGGTTGGCCGCGAACGGATCGCCGCCGTCATCGGCCGCGCCGGCGCCGGTAAGACGACGATGATGAAGGCGGCCCGCGAAGCCTGGGAAGCGGCTGGCTATCGTGTCGTCGGCGGTGCGCTTGCCGGCAAAGCAGCCGAGGGCCTGGAGAAGGAAGCCGGCATTCAGTCCCGCACACTGTCGTCGTGGGAGCTGCGCTGGAACCGGGGCCGCGACCGGATCGACGCGAGAACCGTTTTCGTGCTGGACGAGGCCGGCATGGTGTCGTCCCGACAGATGGCGCTCTTCGTCGAGGCCGTCGTCGAGGCCGGTGCGAAACTGGTTCTGGTCGGCGACCCCGAACAGCTGCAGCCGATCGAGGCGGGAGCTGCCTTCCGGGCGATCGCCGACCGGATCGGCTATGCCGAACTCGAGACGATCTATCGTCAGCGCCAGCAATGGATGCGCGACGCATCGCGCGATCTGGCGCGCGGCAATGTCAGCCAAGCGGTCGATGCCTATCGTGACCATGGGCATGTCAGGGGATTGGACCTCAAGGCGCAGGCAATCGAAAGCCTGATCGCCGATTGGGATCGCGACTACGATCCTTCGAAGAGCAGCCTGATCCTCGCACACCTTCGGCGCGATGTTCGGATGTTGAACGATATGGCTCGCGCCAAGCTGGTCGAGCGCGGCATCGTCGCAGTCGGCTTTGCCTTCAAGACCGATGACGGAACCCGCATGTTCGCGGCCGGCGACCAGATGGTGTTCCTGAAGAACGAGGGTAGCCTTGGCGTCAAGAACGGCATGTTGGCCAAGGTCATCGAGGCTGCACCTGGACGGCTCGTGGTGGCGCTTGGCGAAGGGGACCATCGCCGTCTGGTCACGATCGAGCAGCGCTTCTACAACAAGCTCGATCACGGCTATGCGACGACGATCCACAAGAGCCAAGGCGCGACCGTCGACTGCGTCAAGGTGCTTGCATCCCTCTCGTTGGACCGTCACCTCACCTATGTGGCCATGACGCGCCATCGCGAGGATCTCGCCGTCTATTACGGCCGACGCTCTTTCGGCAAGTCCGGTGGCCTTATCCCGATCCTGTCGCGCCGCAACGCCAAGGAGACGGCGCTCGACTACCAGAAGAGCTCTTTGTACGGCCAAGCCTTGCGCTTTGCCGAGGCGCGAGGCCTGCACCTCATGAACGTCGCCCGCACGATCGCCCATGATCGCCTCCACTGGGTCGTCCGGCAGAAGCAGAAACTCGCCGATCTCGGCGCCCGCCTGGCGGCGATTGGCGTGAAACTCGGACGCGCCGCCAGCGCCAAGACATCACCCAAACCGACCGCCAAGGAGTCGAAGCCCATGGTATCTGGCATTTCTACTTTCCCGAAATCCATCGATCAGTCCGTCGAGGACAAGCTCGCAGCGGATCCAGGTCTCAAAAAACAATGGGAGGATGTCTCCACCAGGTTCCATCTCGTCTACGCCCAGCCGGAAAGCGCCTTCAAGGCGGTCAATGTCAACGCGATGCTCAAGGATCCGACGATCGCCAAAACCACGCTGGCGAAGATCGCCGGCGAACCCGAGCGCTTCGGTGCATTGAGGGGTAAGACGGGCGTGTTTGCCAACCGGGGCGACAAGAAGGACCGCGAACGGGCGATCGCCAACGTGCCGGCCCTGGCCCGTAATCTCGAACGCTATCTTCGCCAGCGTGCCGAGATCGAACGCAAGCATGAGACGGAGGAACGCGCGGTTCGCCGGCAAGTCTCGGTCGACATCCCCGCGCTCTCTGCGCCCGCAAAGCAAACGCTCGAGCGCGTGCGTGATGCGATCGACCGCAATGATCTTCCCGCCGGTCTCGAATATGCACTTGCCGACACAATGGTGAAGGCCGAACTCGATCGGTTCGCCAAGGCCGTCTCGGAACGGTTCGGCGAACGCACCTTCCTCGGCATCGCGTCGAAGGATCCGAGCGGAGAAACTTTCAAGTCCGTCACGGCAGGGATGAACCCCGCGCAAAAGGCGGAGGTACAAACCGCCTGGAATTCGATGCGTACCATCCAGCAGTCTCTCCGCTCATGAGAAAACGACCGAAGCGCTGAAGCAGGCCGAGACCTTGCGGCAGACCAGGAGCCAGGGACTTTCGCTGAAATGATTCCGACAATCACGCGCCAGCGCCCGACATACGAGAAAATACGCCCCGCCGCGGCGCTATTATTGGCCACGGCCTTGCTCGCCCTTGGCTTGTTCGTCGCCGCCACGGTCGGCGGGTTCCGCATCAATTTGACGCCGAGCGAACCGCTCGGCCTCTGGCGCGTCGCGGGACTCGATCGGCCCCCCGCCGTCGGCGATGTCGTCTTCATCTGCCCGCCGGAAAACGACAGGATGCGCGAGGCCCGACAGCGCGGCTATCTGCGCTCCGGTTCGTGCCCGGGCGATTTTGCCCCACTGATCAAAACGGTGATCGCCACCGAGGGTCAAAGGGTGGACATCAGGTCAGCCATGTTCGTCGATGGCATCACCGTGACAAATTCGGCAGTTGCCAAAGCAGATGGAAAAGGTCGACCGCTTTCGGCTTTTGCGAGTGGCGCCGTGCCAGCGGGACACGTCTTTCTGCATTCCGGTTTCGCGGGCTCCTACGATTCCCGCTATTTCGGTCCACTGCCCGTGTCCGGCATCCTCGGCCTGGCGCAAAAGGTGCTCACCTATGCGCCGTGACCACGTGGGTACCGCGGCGCTGATCGGCCTTGCCATCGCGGCCGCCTCGATCGGATGGAGCGGCCAGGTGCTTCTCCTGCCAACCGCCCTCGCCTTTCCTGTATTATGGACACATGCACCCAATCGGATGGCGGCGGGGCTGGTCTCTGCGGCATATTTCCTCGCGGCCTCACATGGGCTGCCGCAAGGGGTAGCCACCTTCTATTCGTCCGACCTTTGGCCAGGACTGCTGCTCTGGCTCGCGGCATCGGTCAGTTTTTTCGGGGTCCACACGGTGCTTTGGACATCGGTTCGCACCAAGAGACCCCATCGGTACGTGGCCGCTGGCATCATGATGGGGCTACCCCCTTTCGGCATAACCGGGTGGGCGCATCCGATCATGGCGGCGGGCGTTCTTTTCCGGGATGGGGGTGGTGGGGACTGGCAGCCACGACAGCCGGCCTGATCGGCCTCGTAACCCGGATCTGGCCGGCTGTCGCGATCGCCTTGGCAGGCGCGTGGGCTTGGTCCGCCGCAACCTGGACCGATCCAGAAGTGCCTCACTCATGGCGCGGCGTCGATTGGCAAATGGGCGCTTCGCTCGGACGCGAGGCCGGACTTCAGCGACAGCGTGACCTGATCGCAACGGTGCAAAAGGAGGCGAGCGATGGTGTTGGCTATATCGTCCTGCCGGAAAGTGCGCTCGGCTTCTGGACGCCCACCGTCGAACGGTTATGGACCAGGGCCCTGGCCGGCAGTCCCGTGACGGTGATCGCCGGCGCGTCCGTTATTGGCGCGGATGGCTATGACAATGTTTTGGTGGCAGTGTCGGCCGGAGGCGGCCGCGTCCTTTATCGTCAGCGCATGCCTGTCCCCGGCTCGATGTGGCAGCCGTGGTGGGGCGATAGCAAAGGCGCGCCGGCAGACTTTTTTGCAAACCCGGTGGTCGTCCTTAACGGCTACAAGGTCGCGCCGCTGATCTGCTACGAACAGCTCGTTGCCTGGCCCGCCCTGCAATCCATGTTGCACGATCCCGATGTCATCGTCGCCGTCGGTAATGGTTGGTGGACCGCGAATACCTCGATCGTCGCGATCCAGCGGGCCAGTGCCGGGGCCTTCGCGCGCCTCTTCGACAAACCGCTCGTCATTTCATTCAACACCTGAACTCGGGAGGCAGTCATGCTCGATACCGCGATGATACAAAAATGCGCCGATCCCTCACTGACGCCTGCCATTGTCGAGCAGTTCGTCCAGAGGGCTGGCTCCTCGGACCCGTTGGCGGTTACCGTCAAAGCCGGTGAGCGGCTGATCCTCGTCCCGAAGGTGAAAACGCCGGACGAGGCGATGGAGCTTATCCGTAGATATGTCGGCCAGGCCGTGGTCCGCGTCGGGATCACCCAGGTCCCGGCTGGCATCGGCGTCAAGGATGTCTCTGAGCTCAAGTCTGATCTTCTACAGGCTTGTGAAAATCTGCGCCTCGGAACGGGGATGTTCGCCAAAGTGGTGAGGATCGTCGCCAAGTGGTACGGCAATCCCACCGACAGGCAAGTCTTTCCGCAAATATTCGAGGATGCCGTCTATGCCTGGAAGACCGGCGAGTTCGAGGGCGTGAGCGTGTTTCGGGCCGATGATCCCGGCTTATCTGTGAAATTGACCGTCCCACCCGTGGCCGAACAAGACCCCCACACCGATAGCGCGCCACCCTTTTCGAAGCTCAAGGAGAGCGAGAATAGCGGTGGTGTCGGAGCAGCGGAAATGCGGATCGATCTGTCCCGGATTGGCGCTAAATAAGCTTTGGAAAGCGTCTAGGTTTCCGGCAGCAGATAGCGCGTCAGAACGGCGGTATCCTCTTCGATGGTCACTTCCAGCACCTCGTTGACGAGATATTGCACCCCTGCCAGTTCCCGCAGAATAAGAATAAACAGTTCCCGTTGAAGCGCAGGTAGGACTTGCGGCACGATAATCACGAGACCCGCGTGTAGCTGTTCGTTGGCGTGGAGCTTGCGAAAGTCGCGAGCGTTGTTCGTCACGAAGGTGAAATCTTCCGCGTCGATCCGAGGCATCAGGTCCCAGTCGGTCTCGCCGCTTAACCCCAACCAGTTGACATGAAAACAATCGTGGCCGTGGTCTTGAGCCACGGCCACGAGTGATGTGTGGAGGCATTCGTCGATCAGAAATTTCAAGAGGACTAATCCGACGATTGTGGAAGGCGCTCATTTCCGAGCCGAAGACGCTTTTCCGACTTCACCTTCAAGCCCAGCTCCGAAAGTTTGCGTGGCCGTCCCCGAACGGGATGTGCTGCTGTCCAGATGTCAGCAAGCTCCACCATTCGGCCCGTCAGCGAAGGATAGCCTTCGACGATTTCCTCGGTGCTCGCGCCTTGGGCCTTCATCGCGGCGATTGTTCGCACGGGAACGCGGGTTCCCTTAAAAACCGGTTCGCCGCCGACAACCCCTTTGACGCTCTGGATCAATTTTTCAGCCTCTCGAAGCGCCTCGGCGCGCGCGGCCAATTGCTCTCTTGCCCGCGCGACGTCGATGATAAGGTAATCGTCGGCCCTTACGGTATCGGCTCCGGGGTTCTCATCGATGGTATCGAACAGTCGTTTACGGCGCTCGGCAGATAGGATCGATCCAACGCCGTACCAGAGCTTCAAGCGAAGCAGATCCTCTTCGGTGAGGGCTCGGCCCTCGGTGCTGGACGGACGATTGGCGACGATCCGCTTGTCGATCGCGTTGTGCACCGACTTTATCGCAATCTCGCTGACAGCGGCGGCCTCGGCAGGCGTGTAGGCGTGTGAGACAGTGACCATAATCATTCTCCTTGAGAAGAATATATAAGGCAGCTGATGGTCGCAGTAAAGCGATGATGTTGCTGGCCACGAATTGCGGCATCGACATCGCGCGTGAGCGTTTTGCGGGCTTCATCGAGATGGTGCCGCACGGTTCCGCCTCTGGTATCGGCGACTATCGCCGTTCCGAAGCCCGGCCTTCCTCGTCTTGCCCACGCCAGGCATAGCACCGCGCGCGGCGAGAGCACGGGCCCTGGGGCGGGCAGCCGACCATGTTCATTCGACCGAAAGCGATCCGCGGGAAGACAACGCCGAACAGGATGCGGCGCCAAGCTTCGAGACACTACCCTGTGAATGCGAAATCGTCATCGCTGCCACTGTCGGGAGAAAACCGCGATAGCCCCGATTGATAGCTGCGGAGCAATAATCTTCGACGATCATTATTGGACCCTCGGCCGCCGGCTGTCCACCATCCCCACCGCAACAACAAAAAAGCGAGACGAGCCATGGGAACAAAGCAAAGCCGGATTCTCCTTTCGGCGATCATGACAGCGATCCTGTCCACCCCTTTGCGAGCAGAAACGCTCGTGGTCAACAGCTACGGCGGCCCCTACGAGGAGATCATAGAACAAGCGATTATCGAACCGTTCGAGGCCAAGTTCGGTATCGATGTCATTTATGATCCAGTCGGCTCGGCGTCGCAGGACTATGCGAAAATCAAGGCGACCGGGGGCCGACCGGAGTTCGATGTCGTCGTCATGACCGCTTCGCAGTCGCTGCAGGGCTGCCGTGACGGCGTGCTGGAGAAACTTGACGCGGCTGCGATCCCGAACCTTGCCAAACTCATGCCGAGATTGTCAGCCGCGGCCGGTCCCTGCGGTGCGGTGCACGAAGTGCAGTACATGTCGCTCCTCTACCGGAAGGACAAGCTTGCCACGCCGTCGTCCTGGTCGGCGCTCCTCGCCCCGAGCTGAAGGGGAGGATCGTGCTGCCGACGTTTCAAAACATCATGGCCATCTACCTCGTGGAGATGATGTCCGTGATCAATGGTGGCGACCTTGTCGACAATCTCGATCCGGGATTCAAGGCGATGGAAGCCGTCGCCAGGCAATCCATCGGATTCGAACAGTCATCTGCCATTCTCGAAAGCTACATCAAGGACGGCACGGTCTGGGCCATGCCTTTCTGGAACGGCCGCGCTCAACTCCTCGTCGATGCCGGCTTACCGGTTGACTACATCCGTCCCAAGGAAGGCACCATTCCCCTCATCGCCACGCTCAACGTGCCCGTGGGTGCGCAAAACAAGCAATCGGCCATGAAGTTCATCGATTTCTTCTTGGAAAAGACAAGTCAGGAAGCCTGGATCGGCGGCTATAAGGTCGGGAGCGCGCGAACCGACGTAGAGGTCCCGGAGGCGATTCGCGCGCGGCAGATCACCTCGGAAGCTGACCTTGAGACCCTGCTCCTTCCGGACCTGTCGCTCGTCGCCGAGCGCCTGCCGCGCTGGGCCGAGCAGTGGGACCGCGATGTCGTTCCCCAGGCAGACTGAGAGATCGCGATGAACACCATCACAGTTGCGGTTCCGGCGGCGTCTCTTTCTCCAATCCGAAGATCCTACAGTTTTATGGCTTTGACGCCAGCTGCCCTATTCCTGAGCGTCTTCTTCGCGCTTCCGATGGGAATGATGATCGGCATCAGCTTTTCACAAGAGGAGGTCGGTGGATTTTCCGTCGAGAGCTACCGACGGTTTTTCACCGATGGGCTTTCGGTTGCAGGATTCTGTCGCACGGCCGTCATGTCCGGACTGGTCGCGATCGCGGTTACCGTGCTGGGGTATCCGGTCGCCTATTTTCTGGCTCGTTCCAGAAGCCGGTGGCGCGCTCTCGTCTTTGCCCTTGCGCTTGCACCGGAACTTGCGGGCGTGGTGCTGCGGACCTACGGATGGCTGATCATTCTGGAAGACCGCGGCTTCATCAACGATGTTCTCCTTGACCTCGGTCTCATTTCGTCGCCGCTTCCGCTTTCGAAGAATCTCTTTGCGGTCGTGGTCGGCCTGACGCACGTCGTGTTGCCGTTCGGCATTCTCTCGCTGATGACGAGCATTCAGGGCATCGACGAAAGTCTGGAGCGCGCGGCTCAGATGCTCGGAGCCTCGCGCGTCTCCGTCGTCCGCCACGTCATCGTCCCGCTTTCCGTTCCGGGACTTGTCAGCTCGCTGCTGCTTTCGTTCACCATGGCCGCGAGCGCCTACGCGACACCCGCACTCCTTGGCGGCGCCGGTTTCAAAGTCCTGGCGACGATGATCTCCGAGCAGGTCCTCTTCTACGTCGACTGGCCCTTTGCCGCCGTCATGGCCAACGCGCTTCTCCTTCTGATGCTGGTGATCTCGTTCGTTGGCGTGCGGTTTGAAGCGCGGCACCGTACCAAACGAAGCGGCGCCGGGGGGGCCACGTCATGAACTGGCTACTCTCGGTCCTCTTCCGGCTCATGCTAGCCGGCGTCCTCACCTTCATCACGCTGCCACTTGCCGTCGTAATAGCGGCCTCATTCAGCCCGACCTCCGCAGTCACGTTCCGGCCGTGGGAGTGGACGGCGCGGTGGTACGGCGACCTTGTCTCGGAGCGCTGGCTTCTGCCCTTTCTGCTCAGCGTCAAGATTGCGGTGATCGTCTCTATCGTCAGCGGCATCATCGGCGTCATGGCAGCCTATGCCGTCTTCTATGAAAAGATACGTGGCAGTGAGGCGGCGATGTCGGCGCTTCTCTCGCCGCTGTCGGTGCCGCAGATCGTCAAAGGCGTCGCGATCGTCCTATTCCTGTCACTTGTCGGGCTGCAGTCCTTCCTTGGCACGCCTGCGCTCATCGCCGCCCACATCGTCCTCGCCCTACCCTTCGTCGTGAGAATGGTGGCGACGTCTATTGCGAACTTCGACCGCAATCTGGATCGGGCGGGTCAGATCCTGGGGGCGAACAAGCGTCAGCGGGTGCAGTACATTCTTTTGCCAGCGATCAGGCCTGGTGTGCTGTCAGGCATGACCTTCGCCTTCATCATCTCCTTCAATAACATTCCGCTGTCGGTGTTCCTGGTTCGACCAGGCGATACGACGCTGCCGATCACCGTCATCAACTACCTCGAATACAGCCTCGATCCGGTGATGGCGGCAGTCAATGTCGCGTCGATGATTTTCATCCTCGCGGTGATCTTCCTTTTGAAAAGATCGGCGGATTTTCCGTCAAACTCCATGGTGGCAGCAAATGAGCAGCGTCGATATTGAACTCGTCTCCGTCAGCAAGTCCTTCGGGGCGGTCTCCGTCGTGAAGGACATTAGCCTGCAGATCCCGCAGGGTGAGTTCGTCAGTATTCTCGGACCTTCCGGCTGCGGGAAGACGACAACGCTCAACATGATCGCCGGCTTCAACCAGCCGTCGGTCGGCGATATCAGGATCCGCGGGAGGAGCCAGGGCCGCATTCCACCAGAACGGCGAAATATCGGCTTGGTGTTTCAGAACTACGCGCTCTTTCCGCACATGACGGTCGCCGACAACGTCGGCTTCGGCCTCAAGATGAAAGGCACGGCGAGATCGGAGATCGAGACGAGCGTGGCATCGGCACTGCGAAGTGTTCATCTTGACGACTACGGCGCGCGCTATCCGAGGGAATTGTCGGGCGGACAACAGCAACGCGTGGCACTGGCGCGTGCCATCGCGCCACGCCCATCCGTCCTGCTCCTCGACGAGCCGCTCTCGAATCTCGATCTGAAGCTTCGAGAGGCCATGCGGCTCGAACTCAAGGAGCTCCAGCAGCAGCTCGGCATGACGTTCGTCTACGTGACGCACGACCAGGAAGAAGCGATGGCGATGTCCGACCGGATCGTGGTGATGTGGCAGGGGGTCATTGCCCAAACGGGCGGGCCCGCTTCGATCTACCGTCATCCGGCGAGCTCATTCGTGGCGGATTTCATCGGGAAATCGAACATCCTCACCATCGAAGGGACGAGCGAGCAGGAAACCACCCTCGACCTTCACCTGTCCGGGAGCGCGATCAGCTTGCGGGCAAAGCGCCCGCCGAACCGTCAGCAAGCCCGCTTCTGCTGCATCCGGCCCGAAGACATCGCGGTGCTGAACAACACTGGTGACGCCGGCGGGTGCAGCGTCAATCGTCTGTCCGGAACCGTGCGCCGAGTCATCAACCTCGGTCCGTCGCTGGAGCTCGCGGTCGAGATCGATCCGCATGTCGTCTTGACGGTGCTAACACGCTCATCGCTGTCGGCCTCACTTCCGGTTATGGGCGACGTCGTCGCGCTTTCCATCGACCCGGACGACATCCAGGTCCTGCCGGAATAGCCGATGACGATCGATACGCCACGCCTATCAATCCGATCCAATCGATATTGGCGATGCTTCCCTCGCCCGCCCTACGATCATCGCGACCTTAGAGGAAGGTCAGCAACAGGAGTTTTAGGAATGCTCACCAAAATCAGGCTTCGCGCCGTTCAGCATGCCAGCAATGTCTGCGGCGATATCGAGGGTTTCGACTTCAATGACTATGACGCCGACGACATCGCCGCGGTGCGAAAGTTCTGGCTGCAATATGGCGTCGTCCGTTTCAAGAAGGCGGGCATCACCGGCGCCCAGCAGGTGCAGTTCTCGCATCACTTCGGCGAGTTCGTCATCCATCCCAAGCAGCTGCAGGAAGGCGGGCATCCGACCCACCCGGAAATCCTGGTCATCAGCAATGCGATGAAGGACGGCAAGCCAAGCGGCGCGATGGGCAATAGCGAGGCGACGTGGCACACCGATACGTGGTTCTACGAACGCCCGCCGGCGGGCGCGATCCTGCGTGCCGTCGCTGTTCCGCCTTCAGGCGGCGACACCTATTTCCTCTCGACCTATATCGCTTACGACACGCTACCGGCGCCTCTCAAGAACGCCGTCGATGGGCGCCAGATCTTCTTCCAGAACGTCTACGACAAGACGGGCAAACTCAGACTTGGCAAGTCCACGCCGAAAAGCCAGGACTTCCGCGAATGGAGCGGCATCGTGCATCCGTTGGTGCGCACACATGGTGAGACCGGCCGCAAGGCACTTTACCTCGGTGGAACGACGGAAGGCGCTTGGATCGTTGGCATGAGCCGCGATGAGAGCGACGCGCTGCTCGCCGAACTGTGGGATCACACGACGAACACGAAGCATATCTTCGTGCAGCAATGGGATGAGGGCGACATCATGATGTGGGACAATCGTTGCACCATGCACCGCCGCAACTCCTTCGATCCCGCGTCGATCCGGATCATGCATCGCACCACCACTTCCGGCGAGCGGCCGGTCTGAGCCGATCAGGCACCACTGACCGAACAGAGAAAGCCCAATCGATGACAGCGTTCTATCAGATGATCGACAGAAGCCCTCCCCTGCCCGCTGACCTGATCGAGCGACTGTCATTGGTTGATACGGCGACCATCGGCCATGTCGAGCACCTGGGATTTGTCGGCGGTGATATCCGACCCCTATTTCCTGCCCGCGTGGCCGGTGCCGCCTTCACCGTCGCCGCTCCCGGCCGTGACGGCGTCATCATCTACAAGGCGATCGATCTCCTGTTGCCCGGTGACATCCTGGTGATCTCGCGCGTCGATCGCGACGACATCGCCTGCGTCGGTGGCGGTGTTGTTGCCGCCGCAAAGGCCAAGGGGGCTGCGGGCATCGTCATCGATGGTCCGTGCACGGATGTCGATGAGATCATCGCCACCGGCGTTCCCGTGTGGTGTCGCGGCGTCTCCGCCAAAACCACGAACCGCCAGTTTCAGATTGGCGGCTCGCTCAATGTTCCAATTGCCTGCGGCGTGGCCGCGGTTCTGCCTGGCTATGGGGTGCTTGCCGACAATGAAGGTGTGTTCGTGGCCGATCGCGACCGCATGCGGATCCTCGCTGACGCGGCATTGGAGCGCCAGAAGCGCTCGGTGGCTGTCCGGTGTCATTTGGCCTCCGGCCGGTCGATCTTCGATTTTGACAAGGAGCCGAGGTCTTGAAAATCGCCCTCGTTCAAATGAGTTCGCAGCCCGATCGTGCCCATAATCTTGCCGAAGCCGCGCGACTGATGCGCGAGGCTATGATCGGCAGACCCGACCTGATCGTGCTGCCGGAACATTTCGACTGGCTTGGCGGGACGGTCGCGGACAAGAGGCGCGCGGCGGACCGCGTACCAGGTGGCGAAGCATATGACCTCGTTCAGCAGTTCGCAAAGGATAACGCTGTCTGGGTCCATGCCGGTAGCCTGATGGAGCGCCGCGGCCAGGATCACCGTGTTTACAACACCACCGTGGTGTTCAACGCCACGGGCGAGCAGGTCGGCCTCTACCGAAAGATCCACCTCTTCGACATTACCGCACCCGATGGAAAGACCTATTCCGAGTCTGCCGCGGTGGCGCCGGGGCGCGACCTGTTCATCTATGAACTCGACGGCCATCGGATCGGCTGTGTAATCTGCTACGACCTTCGTTTTTCGCGCCTGTTCGATCGCCTCGCGGAGGAAGAGGTCGATATCTTCGTCCTGCCCGCCGCTTTCACCCAGCAGACCGGGCAGGCTCATTGGGAGGTGCTGTGTCGGGCACGCGCGATCGAATTCCAAGCCTATTTCGCGGCCTGCGGACAGTGCGGAAGCTATGCGATGCCGGACGGAGAGCTCCGCCGGACCTTCGGTCATTCCATGGTGTGCGATCCGTGGGGGCAGATTGTCGCGCGCGCCGAAAACGACGTCTGCGTGCTTGTGGCGGAAATCGACCCCGCTCGACTGCCTGAGGTTCGGCGCCTGATCCCGATGGCCGAGCACCGCGTTTTGCTCGCGGATAGGCAGGTTCGCCTGTCCCCTGGGACCAAGCCAAGGCGTTGAGATATCATCCCTGCCGCGGCTCGTCGATGCGGCCAAATTCGACGTGACCGACCTCGAGCGCCCGGGCCAGTTCGTGGAACATCACGATCGTTGGATAGCGCTTTCCTCTTTCCAGATCGCTCAAAGACTGCTGGCTGAAGCCTGGCCGCGGGCCGACCAGCTCCGGCGGACGTGCCTCCTCCGTCGCCGAAACTTTGCCTTCTCTTTATCGACAATGCGGAAGCTTCATCAAAGCTTGATCTAGCGGCCCGCAGGCAGGTGCTAGGTTCTGCCTCGAGGAACGACGTCTTGTCGTTGGAGGAAACAATGTTCGACACTAGCACGGACGGCGATGTCCGCTTTCTCACCCGCCAGGATTTGCAGTCGGCTGGCGCGGAGCTCACGATCGCGGAAATCCATGCAGCCATAGATGCTGCATGGGCGGATATCAACAGCGGGCTGGCTTTCGGGGGAAAGGCCGTCCTCTCGCTTCCAGAGGAGGAGTTCTGGCAGCGGGAGAGCGTCGCCCCATTCAGGCGCGACTTCGTCGACGAGCGCCTCGGCTGGAAGCTGTCGGCTCTCTATTGCGTCAATCCGACCCATGGCGGCGTCAAGATCATCGGCGCAAACGCCTTCAATCGGCATCTTGGCCTGCCTCGCTCGACGTCGACTGTCGTCCTTTTGGAAAAACGGACGCTTCGGCCCTTGGCGATACTCGACGGGACGGCGATTTCCGCGCTGAGAACGGGCACCTATGCGTCGAAGGTGGCTCAGCTGTTTGTTCGCAGCCAGGCACCTGTATCGGGCTTCATTTTCGGATCGGGACCCGTCGCCCGAAGTGTGGTCGAATGCCTGAACCTCGCCTGTTCCGACTTGATTGGAGACATCTTCATCCGCAGCCGATCGATTGAAGGCGTGGAAAGACTTCTGTCGGACTTCGCCGATCGGACATCTTTTCGGCTTCACGCCGTAACCGACAACCAAAGGCTGAAGGAATGCGCCCTGCTGATTACCGCCACGAATGCCCGCCAGCCGCTGTTTGAGGACGAGGAGTTGAACAGGGATGCGGTGACGCTTCATCTTGGCGGAGACGAAGTGCCCGAAACCTATCTGCAGCGAGCCTTGAAAAGCGGGACCGTCGTCTGTGACGACATCCAGACGGTCTCGCGCAGAAACTCGCAAAGCATTGCCCTCCACTTCTCCCGAAAAGGGCTTTCTCTGGAGGAGATCGGTCCGTTGCTTGGCGTGCGGGAGCTCTCTGCGCCGATCGACTGGGTCCGAGAGGCGGACACGCCGGTTTGCGTAACCTGCGTCGGCCTGCCGATGCTCGACCTTTATGCCGTGCAAGCGACCTATGAGAAATACCTCGCTCGCACGCAGGAAAATGCCTGAAGGGCTGTCCGAGCGATGAATACGCCCACAAATTCCATGTACACCACGCACCTCCTCGCCGAGCACGTCCATTCGCTCTCCTCAGCTCCGCCTGCGGTCGGCACTCGTGACACTGCCTTGCGCTGTATTCTCGATCTTGTCGGGGCGGCGGTTGCTGGTTCCGCCCTTCAGTGCAGTCGTGCGGCCCGTGATAGCGCTGCCGCGCTCTTCGGCAAAGGCGAGGCGGCCATTTGGATGACGGATCGGACAGTGATGCCCATCGCGGCCGTGATCGCCAACGCGACCGCGGCGTCGGCGCTCGACCTGGACGACGGACACCGCGCAGCGCGAGGACATCCGGGCGCCTGCGTTGTTCCAACCGTCTTGACGTTAGCGCCGTTTGCCAGCGTCTCGGCCGATGACGTCCTGTCGGCAATCGTTTCGGGCTATGATGTCGGCGTCAGAGTGGCGGCGGCCCAAAATGCCCAAGGAATTCAGACCCGGCAGTCGGGACGGTGGGCCGCTTTGGCCGCGGTTGCGGCAGCGGCGTCACTCTTCAAGGTCGAGCCGCCATTGATCGCGCAGGCGCTTTCGATCGCAGGCGTGCTTGCCCCCAACCAACAGGCCAATGGAAGTTCGGGCTACTCCCGGCTCACAGGCAATGACGTCAAGGAAGGGATTCCCTGGAGTGCCGCCACCGGTCTCATGGCTCTCGACCTCGCCCGCAAAGGCTATACTGGGCCGGAAGATCTGCTCGATCATCCCGGCTACTACGACAGGCAGAGGATACTGGAAGGACTGGGGCAGCGTTTTGAAATTTGCGGCACCTATTTCAAGCCTTATGCCTGTTGCCGCTATATACACCCGGCGCTCGATCGCCTCTTCGATCTTGTGAAGGTTCACGAACTGAGGGCCGCGGACATTGTCTCGGTGGAGGTAGAGACCTTTGGCTGGGCGCTCAAGCTCGGCAACGTGCTTTCGCCCGCGAACCTTGTCGACATTCAATATAGTCTTCCCTATTGCGTCGCCATTGCAGCGATCGATGGCCGCGGCGCCCTTGCTCCCGTCAGCGACAGCCTTCTTCATCGGCGGGACCTCACTGAACTCGCGCGACAGGTGAAGATCACCGTCAATCCCGAGATCGACGCGCTCTTTCCCGCCGAGACGCTGGCGAAGGTGACTGTCGAGACACGACGGCACAAGTACGTCTCGGTACTGGATGGCCCCACCGGCGATCCCCAGCGTCCGATGGACTGGCACGCGATCGAAGAGAAGTTTTTGCGCGTCACGCGGCATGTCCTGTCGCCTTCCAAGCAAGAGGCGATCATCGATGGCGTTCTCGGCCTCGCGGGTGGAGAGCTAGACCCATTTCTACGGCTTCTGCGCTTTCCAGGGTAGGACACGGTACCGAACCAATGCCGGCCACTATCCTTGCCGGCAGATGAAACTGACGCAATGACGGGCATCGCCTCGGGCGGTCGACACCTTATTGCGCACGCTGTCAGGGCCGCCGAGGTCGGCGTCCTACGCCCCGCTAACGGCGCTCTCCCATGGCGTAAGCGTGCAAATCCCCAACCCCCATCGCCCCGTTGAACACCACAAGCTGCCCGTTTGCCACGACATGGCGGACACGACCGAGATTGTGGGTCTCAACGATGACCACGTCGGCGCGTTTGCCCTTTTCCAGCAAGCCACGATCGGCCGCAAGCTCCGGGAATGTTTTCGAGACGTTGCCGGTCGCAAGCGCGATCGCGGCCGGCAGCAAAAGCTGGCTCTTTCGCACCATTCGCTGTATGGCCGATAGTATACTGTCCCAGTCGCCACCGGCAAAATCCGTCGATAGGGTATCGACGAGCCCCGCTTCGACCAGAGCATCGATATTTGCGGTGTCGTTGCGCCAGCGTGTTTCGATGCAATCGAGCGTCGAGACGTCGATTGTGACGCCGCGCCCCCTCAGTTGCTGGCCGAAACGCACTGCCTCTTGGGGAAGGAACATCGGGTGGTTCGAATGCCCGGCGATGATGCGGGCCTTTGGATATGTCTCCGCAAGCTTGAGCAGTGTCGCCGCGGTGGGTGCCGCATTGTGAAAGATTGCCGGAAAATCGAGGCGTTCAGACGCTGCCGCGATCTCGTCAAAACCCTTCAGTGACAGCGCCACGGGTGGCATCACCGTGTCGCGGATCAGCTTTATGAGGTCGGACGCGCCAATCTTAGCGGCGAGACCGCATTCGATCAGAAGAGCATTGAGCCGCGGAAGATCGGGAAAGCCACGATCGAGATAGCGGCCGAGAACGGCTTCCTTGAGTGCGCGCGCCTCTTTCGGATGGATTGATATTCCGGTAGCGGCCTCGATAGCTGCGGGTATGAAGCGATAGTCCTGTGCCCCGCCACCGAGCGTCTGCCCGCCGCCTGCTTCTCCGAGTGCCTTTGCACCTTTGTCGACCATGTCATCGATGCGCGCGATCTTGTGCCGCTTCGATAATCCGCCGCCATCAATCGCGATCGCCGCAGCCAGATTGCTCGCGGTATGCGCCGTCGTCAGATGGATATCCATCGCATGGCGTCGGTTCGAGGGGCCATTGATCTCGTCCGGCAGCGCCAGGCCGCAGACGTTGAGCAGGGTTGTTGTCCCGGAGAGGAGATGTCTGTTTCTGAAGTAGTCGACATCCGTGGCCCGGAGGGGCACCGACCCGCTCGGCATGGACGGACCGTGGATGCACCCATGAGCATGCGCATTGACGATACCGGGAATGACCGTGCATCCGGTGGCGTTGAGGACGATAGCCTCGCTTCCGGCATCAGCCTCACCCCGAGCGACGTCGATGATTGTTGTCCCACGGATGCGCACGACCCCACGGTCGTGGAGCGTCGTTCCATCGCCGGTGACAATTCGTCCGCCGACGATGACGATTTGAGTGTCAGGGGGCATTCGACGGGACCTCTGTTTCCGACCAGCCGGTTGCCACCAGTCCATAGCCGACACCGCGAACCGTCCTGATCGGATCGGTGGGCGCGACCGCCGCCAAGGTCTCACGCAGCCGACCAATGTGAACGGTGATGGTTTTTGGATCGACGAAGACACCTGCCGGCCAGGCCGCCGACGCGAGCTCATGCCTCAGATAGATGCGCCCAGGATCTTTGAGCAGATGCAGCAGAATGGCGAACTCCAGACGCGGGAGGTGCAACTCGACGCCCCGCCTCCAGACCCGCCGCGCCAGCACATGCATTTCGATGTCGCCGCACGATAATCGCTCCTGCGAAGCGCCTGACTGTGATGAAAGCGAGTTCAATGCGCGCAGGAGGTGGTCCGGGGAAATGGGCCGCACGAAGCTTTCGTCGGCGCCGGCATTGAGGAAATCGGCATATTGCCGGGCGGAGTTGGCCTCGACCAGCGCGATGACCTTCAGTCCTGCCGTCGTCGCATCGCCTTTCAAGCTTCCGCAGGCGGAAACCGAATTCGCCACCCTGCCATCGATCACGACGCCCCGCACTCCGGCGGTCCTTGCCGCGGCGATCGCCTCGTTCGCGCTGGTCGTCAGGAGCGTCTCAAAGCCGGTCTGCCGAAGTATATGGCGGGCAAACAGGCAGAAATCCGCGTCCGTTGAACCGATGACAATGGTCGGCTTCACTGGGCTTTCACCGAGGGTTGTGCGGAGCGTGAGGCCGTACGATCCCACGGTGTCTGAGGAAATTCAAATGCTGTCTGCGCCTTACGTATTAAGATTTATGTCCCGCGTTCCGCGCTGTTTCAGGCCGATTGATCGTGATTTCGCATGGATGCCGTTCGAGCAGAATTGGAAAGCCCAGGCGAACGCGCGCATCCTCTTTCCATCAGCGACAATCGGAGATGAACATGAGTGTGGCGCGATCGGTCAGCATGAGGAGCTTGGATGATGCTTCTCCTTCACCGTCGAATGGCCCGCCCTCCCCGCGAGCAGGCGTCAGCGGCTCTGCCTGTCTTGACTGCGTTGCCTGCCGGCGGCGTCTTTCGGGGAATTGTCCGGTGCGCGCACTCCCAGAGCAGGAACTGTCACGGGCGGGCTCGGCTGGCGATTGACGAGGTCAGATCGCGTCATTGACGTCTGAAACACGCCTGTTGCCATCCTCGGCCTATGAGACGAGGCATGTCAATGCCCGCAGAATTGCAGGTTGGCATCGGGAAGCCAACCTGCGATTTGTTCAGCATCGGCGACGTCAACGCACGTTGCCGATAGCGCGCCAGCAAACCGTGGACGGCGGGAGTGGGATCGGGCACCGGGAAGCCGCATCGAGAGAAGAAAACGGAGATCATGATCGCGGCTGCAGGCGGGGACGTCGGGCAGACGCTAGCGGACGCGGTCATCCACGAGGGCATGATGGCTACGACTGTCACTTTCGGTGCGCGGGCGCGTGCCCTCACCGGCAGGCACCGGTTTGATCTGATGATCCTCGATGCCGTCGTCCGGCCCGAAGATGCGCTTCATCTGTGCCGGCAAATCCGTACCCTCAGCACGATCCCGATCATCGCGGTCGTTGCGCAAGGGCGTGAGGACATCATCCTTGCCGCTTTCGAAAGCGGAGCTGATGATTGCGTCTCCAGTCCCTTCGGGACGAGGGAAATGATTGCCAGGATCCGCAGCGTGTTGCGACGGGCATCGCATGATCGCGCGATGCACAGCCTGCCAAAGCCTTTCCGATTCAATGGGTGGCGCCTCGACACATGGCAACGCACGTTGCAGCGACCGGATGGGGCCGTGGTTAACGTGACGGCGGCCGAGTTCGACCTGCTCGTTGTCTTTTGTCAAAACCCCGGCAGGATACTCAGCCGGGAAGAATTGCTTAGCTCTACTCACGCAGGTCTGGCGGGTCCCATTGAACGGAGCATCGACGTTCACATCAGCCGATTGCGACACAAGATCGAGGACAATCCCCACAACCCAAGCCTCGTCAAGACCGTGCGGATGGGCGGCTATTTCTTTGCCGCGGTTGTTGAAACCGATGGATAGCAAGCCGTAGCGGGGGTGTGAGCGCGGCTCTGTGAACGAGCTGAATTTGCGCGAACGTTTGAGTCTGCGACGCCTGGAGCCAATACCCTGCGTCGCCGAGCGCAGCGCCCGCGCCTGATCGTCAAGTGCGCCGCACGAAATGAGTGCCCGGAAGATATCCCACGGGGGCCGCAAGCTCGTCGCGGCCTGCTTGGGGCGCGAGAGAGCGACAATATTAAGTTTTGTTGCTCGGGGCGCCAACAGGTTGAAGGACATTTGTGACACATCTAAACCGATCAGCGCGGACGCCACGCAAACGCGTGCAGTTTGAGTTTAAAAATCACCAAGGGAGATCCTTATCGCTGAACGGCCATCGCCGATGCGTCGCCCGGGTCGCCAGCCAGATTTCCAGGGAGCAAGTGGTCCCATGCATGGAAGTTCTCTTTTCGATCGATTGATCGACGCGACGGTCGCCGCCGCCAACGAACATTCCCTCAAGACGGCATTGAGCGACGTTGCTCGCGCGCATGGATTTGAGCGTTTTGCATACCTCAATCTCCATACCGCAAAGAGCTTTGCCGTCTCCACCTACCAGAAGGAATGGCAATCGCTTTATTTCTCCCGTTCGTATATGGCCATCGATCCTGTGGTGACGGCAGCCAAGCGACTGCGGCGGGCTTTCAGATGGTCGGTCGATGTTGAACGCCGGCGCGCGGACGACAGCGTCAAGGAATTCTACGATGCCGCGGCTGAATTCGGAATCCGGTCAGGTCTGTCGATTCCCATCTGGACGGGGTTTGGCCAGTTTGCCATCTTGACGCTGGCCTCAGCCAGGCATCTGGAGACCACGGGACCGGACGATCTCGACACGGTCGGCGCGGCTGGCGCGGCGGCACTGATACATGCCCGGCTCCAAGGCACGACTACGCCCACCCAAAGACCCGACTTCATTTTTTCCGATCGCGAGGCGCTATGCCTGCGATGGGCGGCCGAAGGCCTTCCGATGCACTCCATCGCCGATGTGACGGGCCTGACCTATCACACCGTCCGCTGGGACCTCGATCGAGTAAAGGCCAAGCTTGGCGTCTACACCCAGAAACAGGCCGTGGCGGTCGCAAGCCGGTTCGGGCTGATCTGACGGCCTAGCTGGCGCGCATATAGATCAGTTGCGATAAGCCCCCGGGAAAACGACGTCCTGGTCGACCAGCACGTTGAACTTGTAGCCGGGCCTGATTTGAAGTGTCGGCTGGACGTCGAGGTTTTTGCCCACGCTCCGTTCGGCTAACCGTCCGAACACATCCGCGAAATTCCGCCGGGCAGCGTCCGAGGCGGTATCCTCCGTCGAACTCTCCGGCATGGCCATGTCGACCCCTGTGCCGATAAGAGCGATGAGAACCGCCGAACCGAACGTTTGAAGGTAATGCCGATCGATTTGGTCCCGAAAGCCACCATAGCCTTCAGCGTCCGTCCCTGCCATGCCGCCGAGCTTTAGGGTCGAGCCGTTGGGAAAGATGATATCGGTCCAGACGACCAGCACGCGCGACTGACCGAAAGAGATCTTGTGATCGTAGCGGCCGAAGAGCTTGGCACCTTGCGGGACGAGCAACTGGTGGCCCGTGGCGCTGTCATAGACATTCTGGCTTGTCTGGGCGGTAATCCGCCCCGGAAGATCCGAGCTTATACCGGTCATCAGCGTGGCTGGGATGACCGAACCGCGTTTCAGCTCGTAGCGGGAAAGCTGAGGCACCACCTTGTTCGGCAGATAGCCGATATCCTTGATGTCCTGGTTGAAGAATGATTCTTTTGCTGACTGCATGTTGGGATCGCCGTTTTGCCCTGAAAGTCCCGCCTGCATCGCCGCGGCGTACAGGTTGGAGGCCCCCGCAGGTGTTTTTGCGCTTTGGGTATTCGCCTGGGACGTATCGGGGCCGGAAAGATCCTTTAGACTGACATCGATGGCAAGTGGTGAATCGAGCGCCGCGGCTTTGGCTTGAAGACGTGCCATTTGCTGGCGATGGCGCTCCCGCAGGAATTGCTCTCGCTGCTCGCGCCCGAGGCGGGCAAGCCATTCTTCTTCCGACTCGAGACCGGGTTTGTTGCGCGCCCTTTCGGTTTTTTCGGTTTCGACCGTCTGTTGCGGCTTCTCTTCTTGCCTGTTGCTGACAGGTGCCGGCTGATAGATCTGTGTCTGCTCGGGATCGCCGATGATGGCATCCTTGACGCCTCGCTTCAGCTGATCGGCATAAGTGGAGGCCGGCGCGTTCGAGGCCTGACCAATGCCATCCGCCCCTTGAAAATAAAACCCGCGCGACGAAAGACCATAGCTGATCACGCCGAGAAAGAGCACGATCAGGGCGATGGCGACGATGATCGGGATTCGGTTCAGCCGCCTGTTGCTGCTGTCCTTGTTTGAAGCGCCGCCAAGCTGAAGCGATTGGACCACCCCCTCCCCTCCCCTAATTGCGCCTGACGGAGACGGGGCTGGCCGGCGATGCGCCGGTCGCGCTTGTGGCATAAGCCCGCGCGAGTTCAACCGAACCTGCCGATATCGAAACAAGCGCCTGGCCTTCAAGGTCGTCTACGCCATAGGTTCAGGGCAACCATGCGCTTCTTCTCGTCGATCCCCTGCGCCGTCACGACCTCATAGCCCCACGCCTTCAGGGCAGCTTCAATGGCTTGCCCGAAGGGCGTGGCGTCCCCATTCCATTTGACCCTGTTGATCCCCGGGTCGACCTGTTCTGCAAGCCGACCGACCATATCGCCTGCGATCGCGCTGGCGGCAGGGTCGGAGAGGTCTGGCGAGGCTGAGGTGGCGGTAGGGCCGTCCGCGGCGGTCGTGCAGCCTGACAGCAGGCACCCGATGAAAGAAAGTAGGAGGCTTCGCATGGTCACCCTCCCCTGCGAATGGTGATCTTCTGCTTGTGCTTTCCAACACCGGAGATGAGAACCGCGCGGTCGATATTATAGTCCACCACCATCATGTCGTTCTTCATTCGGTAGTTGACGACCCGATTTTGGCCGCCTGAGACGACAAAAAGCACCGGCGCGTCCTGACCGGCGATCGAGCGGGGAAACTGGATGTAGGTCTTCATGCCGTCCGAATAGACGCGCATGGGCTTCCACGAGGCTTTGCCGCTCACCGAATAGGCGAAGGTCAATTGCTCCGACGGGACGCCTGCTCCCGGCGTCCTTCCAGCTTCGAGGCGGGCGTTGACATCGGCAAGCTTGCTCGACACATCTTCCGGATAGTCGAAGCCGACGCGCGCCATGTACTGGCTTGTGTGTGATTTGAGCTGGATATGATAGGTCCGGCGCGAGGTCGTCACCACCATGGAGGTGACGAGGCCCGGTTCCGACGGTTTGACGATGAGATGGATCGCCTGGCCAGCCGCAGCACCGGACGTTGCCGGTTCGACCTTCCATCGGACAGTGTCACCGACAAGCACATCGCGAACGACCTCGCCGCCCTGAAGCTCGATGTCGCAGACCTGCAGCGGCGAACACACCACCGACGGCTGAGTTTCTCCAAACAGGAAGATGACCTTTCCATCCTCCCCCTTGGTGACGAGCCCGGTGGCCCCGCGCCACTTTCCCGAAAGGTTCGCGCCCTTTGCTTCGTTTGCGGTCATGCTCTGCGCCGTGGCTCCGTTCGTCGTAAGGACGACGATCCAAGCGCAGCCAAGGGCCGCGAGATATGTTGCTCTTCTCATTGAAGTTCCCTGCCCTTAAAGCTGCGCGGTCCACTCGAAGTCTTTCAGATAAAGGCCGATCGGATTAAGCCTGATCACGCCCTCGTCCTGTGGCGCCGTCAACGTAACGGTCGCAATTCCGCGGTATCGGCGTGTTCCGGTTTCCTTGCCCTTCCGATCGCGCTCGAATTCCGTCCAGTCGATTTGGTAGGACTGGTTGGAAAGGGCGACGATGTTGCTGACTTCGATCGCAACTGTCGCGTTCTTGGCTTTCTCGAATGGCGAATTGCCGCGGAACCAGGCATTGATTTTCTCGGTGGACGGGTCGGATGTCCGCAGCAGCGCATAGGTCCGATCGATGTATTGCTTCTGAACGACGGCGTCTGGCGTCACCGACCGGAAGCTTGTGACGAACCCACCGAGCGTGGCGCGAACCACCCGTGGGTCGGCATATTCGATCTGCTGGGGAAAGCCCGCGCTGACCGAGGTCCCAAGCTTGTCGACTTCGACGATATAGGGGACGAGTTTGACCTGCGTGCTCAAATATAGCGCATAGACGAAGCCGATTACGGCCATTGCCAGTGCGATCATGCCGACAACGCGCCACGCTGCCGCCGCCCTGACATAGGAACCATATCGTTCGTTCCATTCCTGCCTGGCGGCGAGATATGGGTTCTCAGGGGCGCGTTGCATTGCCATCGACCGATCCTTGCAGTGATTATTTTTTGTCGTCGCGAGGCGGCGACGGGCGCAAACCGCCGCGTGCCTGGGCCTGATCGAGTTTCGCATTGGCAAGTCCAAGTAGAGAGCCGGCATGGGCGCCGGGTGAGCCGATCGCCTTTTCCTTGACCGCGGATCCGACCGCTTCGCCCGTCGCGCTCAATC
Organism: Rhizobium sp. C104; assembly: GCF_022354505.1. Taxonomy (NCBI): domain Bacteria; kingdom Pseudomonadati; phylum Pseudomonadota; class Alphaproteobacteria; order Hyphomicrobiales; family Rhizobiaceae; genus Rhizobium; species Rhizobium sp. C104. The sequence goes on from NZ_CP092351.1 coordinate 157,770, forward strand.
CCGCACCGATGCCGCGCAAGGTAGCGCCCGTCATGGACGCACCCTCGGCACGCGCAGCACGCGCGGCGGCAAAGCCCGCGCTGGCGCCACCGCCGGCTAGAAGCCCCGCGCCCAGTGCGAATGATGCCGCCTGCCCGCCGTGGCGAATCACCTCCATGCCGCCGCTGACGGAGACGCCTTGGACGACACCCTGCAGAATGCTTGGGACGTAGATCGATATGATGAAGACGACAACTGATAGGCCGGCGATCGCCAGGCTGGTGATGAGTTGCTGCTCCGCCGCGACTGATGCCTCGGCCAAGCCGATGAGAACCTCCGAGCCGATGCGCGCGATCATTACCAGTGCCATCAACTTCATACCGACTGAAAACGCATAGACGAGATATTTGACTGCGAAGTCCTTGGTGAAGGATGAACCACCTAAGCCAAGCATGATCATGCCGGCCAACAAGCCCACATACATCTCGACGATGACAGCGATGAACACCGCAGCGACGAGCGAGAACGCGATGACGACAACAACCATGGCGAAGACGGCGGCAATAGCCAGAGAGTTGTCCTCAAAGAGGCCGAACTGAACCTGTTCGGACATTTTGTCCGCGACCTCTATGCCTGCGTCGAAGATCGCGGCCGGAGAAGCGGAGCCACCTTCCGCGCCTAACTGGTATAGGCTGTCCACCACCGCTTTGGCGAGGGCTGGTCCCCGATCCAGGATAAAGGCAAAGAGACCGACGAACATGATCCGGCGAACGAGTTCTGCGAACCAACTATCCAGTGACGCAGCTTGGAGCGCTAGCCATACTGCTGCTATTCCAATTTCTATCCCGGCCAGGATCCAAAAGAGCGACTGAGCTGCCCGTGACACCGTCAACTCCCAATCCTTCGCAGCATTAACCACCTGGTTTTCCAGGGTCGAGAGCGCCGATCCTTGCTGGGCGAAGGCTGGCCCTACCGCCACGATCGCAAGGCCGATCGCAAGCATGATCAATCCGAGCGTCCGTCGTGAGCTTACCACCTTGTCCGCATCTCCTGTCCGTGCCTCAGATACCGCTTCGTCAACGGCTTAAAGAATTCCCTCAGGCGTTGTTCGGCGGCTGTCGCGGTCGTCGAGGGAGGATAGAAATGCGTGTCGACCACGATGAGGATCGTTGCGGTGGCTACTCCAACCGTACCCACGCGGAAAGCAATGATCGCGAAAGGGCTCACCAGCGCGGCTCCATCATTTGTCCATCGGGGATTCCTCTTCCCGCGGGAGCGAAAAACTTCTCTCTTCTCTTCTGCGCCAGGTCCCTGTCGGTCTGGTTTGCCTGAAACCAGGTGCCCATCATCGTCATTTGCTGGGAAAGTAGACCGCGCAGCTTCTGCAGCTGGGCGACCTGCTGCGCCGCGATCTGGTGGCCGACCTGCAGGGCCTTCATCTGCCCGTCCGCGCTTTGCGACATCGAGCGGAGCGAGGCCATGGTGGATTCTTCGGTCTCGAACTGATCCGCCGTCAGGCTTGCGGCCTCCAAACTGCCCGCGATCGTGTCACGGTTGGTGTCGGACCAGGACTGATAGGTCGAGGAGTAGCTCGTCCCGTCCGACAGGTTGGTCTTGAGATCCGCATAGCTCGGGAAACGCTGGTTGAGGATATCGTCGGCGTTGCCCATGGAAAAGGCGATCCCCTGCCCCTGCGAGACGACACTCTGCAGGCGCTTGAGGTCACTCTCGACTTCGCCCCAGATGTGGTTGGGAAGCTGCGCTGTATTCTGCAGCATGTTTTGGTAGATTTTCAGCTGGTTCTGGATCTGCTCGGCGAGCTGGCTGATCTGGGTAAGCTGGTTTTCGACCTGGACGCCGGAGCTTTCGAGCAGCTTGATCAGCTCGGCATTGTTGGCAAGCTGTGTCCATTCCGTTGCCGCGCCCGTCGCGCTGCCGGCGTTTGCAGGATCTGGCTGAACGAGTGCGCTTGACACGGCTGCGACCAGCAGAAGCCTATGCGTCTTCGAGAAGCGATGCAGCATCCTTGATCCCTCTCTTTTGGAGCCAGTGAAGCGGCCATTCAGGGCCATGTTCGTGATGAAGCGCACGGATATGCTTCAAGTCGTCCTTGCTCGACGCGCCGACGAAAGAGAGCGTCAGCGGGCCAAGGGCCATGTCGAACAGGCGGCGCCCTTCGGGGGACGCGACGTAGTATTCCCGCTTCGGTATGGCGGTCGCTACGATCTCGATCTGCCGTTCGTTGAAGCCGATCCGTTCGTAGAAATCCCGGGTGCCGGCCTCGCGGGCTGCACCGTTCGGCAGGCAGATTTTCGTTGGGCAGCTCTCTTTCAGGACATCGATGATGCCAGAGCGTTCGGCATCCGAGATCGACTGGGTTGCAAGCAACACCGCGCAATTGGCTTTGCGCAGCACCTTGAGCCATTCCCGGATTTTGTCGCGGAATACCGGATGACCGAGCATCAGCCAGGCTTCGTCGATGACGATGAGGCTTGGTGCGCCGGTGAGGCGCTTTTCAATGCGCCGGAAGAGATAGGTGAGCACCGGCACGAGGTTTCGCTCGCCCATGTTCATGACTTGCTCGATTTCAAACGTCTGAAAAAGGCCCAGTTCGAGGCCGTCGCTCTCGGCGTCCAGCAACTGGCCCATCGGGCCGTCGACGGTGTAGTGATGGAGAGCATCCTTGATCTCGCGCATCTGAACGCCACTGACGAAATCCGAGATCGAACGACCGGGAGCCCCGTCCATCAGACCGATCTGGCGGGAGATGGCGTTGCGGTGATCCGGCGTGATCGTGATTCCCTGCATCGCAACCAGGCTTTCGATCCACTCCGACGCCCAGGCACGATCGCCGTCCGATGACAGTTCGGAGAGCGGGCAAAAGGAAAGCCCGGTGTCTTCGTCGGCGCCGATCTCGTAGTGATCGCCGCCGCAAGCAAGTGTCAGCGGCAGCATTGAACGGCCTTTGTCGAAGGCGAAGATCTGGGCGTTCTCGTAGCGGCGGAACTGTGCTGCGATCAACGCAAGGAGCGTCGACTTTCCTGAGCCTGTCGGACCGAACACCAGGGTATGGCCGACGTCATCGACGTGAAGGTTGAGCCGAAAGGGCGTGGATCCAGTCGCGACCTGCATGAGCGGTGGTGAATCGGGTGGGTAAAACGGGCAAGGTGCCTGCGGATTCCCGGACCAGACGGAGTTGAGCGGGATGAGATCGGAGAGATTGCGCGTGTTGATCAGCGGCTCGCGAATGTTGCAGTACCAGCTTCCAGGCAGACTGCCCAGATAGGCGTCGGTCGCATTCAGTGTCTCGATCCGTGCGCCAAAGCCCTCGGCTTGGATGAGACGCCGGATCGCCTCGGTCTTGTCGTTAAGTCGTTCGGCATCGTTGTCGAACAGCACGACGACTGGTGTGTAATATCCATAAGCGACGAGCTGTGACGACGCTTGTGCGATTGCATCCTCGGTCTCGGCGACCATCGATATTGCGTCTTGGTCGACCGAGCGACTTTGCGTCTGGAAAAGTTGGTCGAAGAAAGGTCGAACTTTCTGCTGCCACTTTTTGCGGGTGCGCTCGAGACGCACCCTCGCCTCCTCGGCGTCGAGGAAAATGAAACGCGACGACCATCGATAGCCAAGCGGCAAAGAATCCAGGCTGTTCAGGATGCCCGGCCAGCTCTCGGACGGAAGGCCGTCGATTGCCACCACGCCGAGAAAACGGTTCTCCACCTTGGGAGCAAGTCCGTGCTGAAGCTCGGCGGTCACGATCCAGTCGAGGTACATCGGAATGTCGGGGACCCTGACAGGGTGGTTGTCGCCTGTGACGCAAAAGCGGATGAACTGCAGCAGTTCGTCATAGCGAGCAACGCGCGTGCCGTCGCGCTCGGCGGTCTCCCGCGTCAGCATTCGCCTGATGGAAATGATGTTGGCGAGATACTGTTCGACTTCCCGGATCGCATTGCGGAAGATGAAGAGCACGGTGTCGGCATAGGATTGCTTTCGACTGTCTTCGTCGGAATAGATGTACTTGCTGAGCCTCGATCGACGCTGCTCGGTCGGCCGATAGGTCGCAATGATGGCGTGGCGGCTTTCGAAATGCCCCTGCTCGCGTTCGAAGTGGGCTCGTCGTTCCTCGTCGATCGCCAGAAGTCACCGGATCGGGGAAATGTGATTTTCGAGCCGAGGCATAGTCGACCGTCGCGAGCCGGACCGCCTCTACCTGGATCATCCAACCGGAACCGAGACGGGACAATATGGCATTGATCTGGCGCGACACCTCGTTCCGCTCGAAATCGGTGGAGCTTTCGGAGTCAGGTCCGGCAAAATACCAGCCGGCCATCAGTGAGCCATCCTTGAGCAGAAGGACGCCGTTGTCGACAAGACCTGCGTAGGGGACGAGATCCGCGAAGGACGGCGCCGTGTGACGGAAAGCGCGAAGGGATACCATCTTTGCCTCTCAGTAGCGTCGCCAAGGGGAGGACGTGGCCCGGTACGAGGGTCTGTAGGCCATGTGACGGATATACACGCGTCTCATCAGTGGATCGGCTTTTGCCATCATCCTCAACGCCGCGACGATGACGATCCACAGCGTCGCTCCGAACAGCGCGGAATAGATCGTCAGGACGACAAAGATCAGGATGATCGCCGCAAGTCCCGTGATCAGTACCAGTTCCCGGTCCGCGCCCATCAGGAGGTTGGGGCGAGAAAGCGCGCGATGTATGGAATTGCGCTGCAAGGTGGTCGCCTCAACCGCCATTACCTGCCCTCCCCTCTTCGCCATTACGGGTCTTCAGGTTGTGATCGGCAATGCCGATAGAGGCGCCCGTCGCGCCGAACAGGCCGACGATCTGGGTTGCGCCGAGCAGAATGCCGGCAACGAGCACCACATACATAAGCCGGCGGGCGAAGTCGTTGAGTTCTCCGCCGAAGATCAACATGCCGCCTGCGATTGCGACAGCAGCAAGTGCGATGAACCCGGCAACCGGACCGGTGATCGACTCTTGGATTTGTTGAAGAGGATCTTCCCAAGGCAGGCCGCCGCCCGAACTTGCCCAAGCCGGATCAATTAGGATGAAGGCCAACGCAAGCGCGACGGCGGCGAGGTCTATCGAGCGTTCAAGCCGCATGCTGCATGTCTCCATAAGTCTCGAGCTGATACTCGCCACCTATAAATCCGTGAACGCGCAGGATATCGCTGACGCGGCGGCCTTTTGGGGTTCGATCGATCGAGATGATCAGGTCAACTGCCTCGCCTATGACTGCTTGAATCGGTTGTCTGCTGACCTCTGCGGTCAGTTGTTCCAGCCGTCGAAGCGCCGATTGCGCGGTGTTTGAGTGAATGGTCGCCACTCCGCCCGGGTGGCCCGTGTTCCAGGCCTTAAGGAGTGTGAGCGCCGCGCCGTCGCGAACCTCGCCGACGATGATTCTGTCCGGCCGCAACCTCATGGTGCTCTTCAGCAGCTGCGCCATGTCGACACGATCGCTCGTGCGCAATGCGACCGCGTTGCTGGCGACGCATTGGATCTCGACCGTGTCCTCGAGAATGACCAATCGGTCGTTCGGAGTCTGCTCGGCGATCGCAGCGACAACCGCATTGGTCAGGGTCGTCTTGCCCGATCCTGTCCCCCCGCAGATGACCATGTTCCACCTCCTATCTATCGCCTGGCGGATTATGAGGGCTTGGCCGGCCGTCATAACGCTGCTTGTCAGATAGTCTTCGAGCCGGATGCGCTGCGACGCTCGCCGGCGGATCGAAAAACACGGCGCGGGGACGATCGGGGGCAGCAGGCCCTCGAAACGATGGCCGCCAAGGGGCAATTCACCAGAGACGATCGGCTTTCGGTCGCCCACCTCGGTATTCAACACGTGGGCAACGCAGCCGATGGCGACCTCGGCTGCGCGCTTTTCCATCTGGCCGGCATGGGCGATCCCGCGTCCAAAACGCTCCACAAACAGATTTCCGTCGGGGTTCAGCATGATTTCGACGACGCTCGGATCGTTGAGGGCAAGGCAAAGCTCCTCGCCAAGAGCGTCCTCGAGTTTGCGGATGAGGCGCGGCAGCGCCAGGGTCGGTATCGACATCGCGGCTGCCTGCTTATGCCGCATGCTGGCGCCGCGCACCGAATGCGGAACGATAGGCGTGCGGTCTGACCCGTTCGAAGTTCTCCCAGCTGACCGGCAGGATGCCGGCCACGCTCAGCGTCTCATTGATCATGATCGGCTGACCAAGGCGCAGCATCGGCCAGCCGGCGCGCCGCAGGATTCGCTCGAAGCGAACATCCGTGGCTGTTGCGATTTCGCGGTAACCCTGATTTAGGCACCATTCGAGGATGCCTGCGAACATGCCGAACGTGACGTCGCTCAGGCCCCCTTCCCCGGCCCCACGGGACCGCGCGGTATCGACGCAGAAACGAGAGCTTTCGATCATGGACGGATCGGCGTCGAGCCGTCCTGCCGAAAGAAGCTGCGGGAAGACTTGCTGCAGCATGGTCGGACCGATGGCTGGCAGCAGCCGTGCGCAGCCGATCACCACGCCATCCGATAAGGCTAGAACATAGGTCGGTTCGAATTCGTCGAACTGATCGCGCTCCCGCCCGTTGGACCTGGAAACGTTCCAGGCGAGCCGGTCAGCGAAAACCCGCGACCGCAGCCTGTACATTTGATCGAGAAGGGCCGCGTCCTTGCGCGATTTCGTCGTCTTGAGTGCTATCAGCTTCATGATCCCGCTCCGCAATTAGGCTGGTCTGCGGATCCTGGTTTGCGGAAAGCGGCGGGTTGGTTCCAGTCGCAAATCTGTGAGTCGCGCATGGTTCAGGGCCGATGGCGACGCTGCGTTGCGCGCCGGGGCGACCGGCCGACACTGGGTCCCACTCGCAAAACTGCGGGTAAAGCGACAGGGGCTGAAGGCCACTTGATCATCTTAAGCATATGAAAAATATGGTGAAGGCCTGCAACACATTGCAGGCAACAGGTCATTCGTTAAGTTTTCGTTAACCAAAGAACGTTTGACGACTCACGCGATAACTGCAACCTTTGCGACGGAAAATGCGCGATGATCGGTGAAAAACCGTCGCGAGGTGAAAATGGATCAGATGACGACACGCAAGCCAACGAGCGAATCCTCCGCTGTGAAGATTACACGCCAATCGCAGATGTTGTCAGCGCAGTTGCAGTCTCTTCGCACCCATATGTATCCGCCGGAGGCGATGAAATCGTTGCGCACGTTTACCTCGCGTGACGTGGCCACCATGCTTGGGATCGCCGAATCGACCCTCCGACAGATGTCGTTGGACGGTGAAGGTGCAATGCCCGAGCGGCTGGAGAATGGCCGCAGGAGCTACACGCTCGCCCAGGTCAATGAGATCCGTCGATACCTGGCGGTGAAGCGGCCCATGGAAGCTTTGGATTTCTTGCCGCGCCGGCGTCCCGGTGAGAAGCTGCAGGTTATCGCGGTTGCGAACTTCAAGGGCGGATCGGCCAAAACGACGACGACCGTTCATCTCGCCCATTATCTCGCTCTGACGGGTTTGCGGGTGCTCGCGATCGATCTTGATCCGCAGGCATCCTTGTCGGCCATGTTCGGCTACCAGCCGGAGTTCGATGTCAGCGACAATGAGACGATATATGCGGCCATTCGCTATGACGACGACAACCGCCGGCCGCTGCGCGACGTCATCCGTAATACCTATTTTGACGGAATTGATCTCATACCCGGCAACCTGGAGCTCATGGAATACGAGCATGAGACGCCGCAGGCGATCGCAAGCGGCGGCGGGCGCGGCGACGGGATCTTCTTTCGACGTCTCGGCGCCGTCATAAACAGCGTCGAGGAAGACTATGATGTCGTCGTGATCGATGCGCCGCCGCAACTGGGTTATCTGACCCTGGGCGCGCTTTGTGCTGCGACCTCACTGCTGATTACCGTTCATCCGGCGATGATCGACGTTGCCAGCATGAACCAGTTCCTGGCGATGATGAGCGATGTCATGCACGTCATCGAGGAGCGTGGCGGTGTTCTGGAACACGATTTCATTCGATATGTCATCACCAGGCACAATCCGAACGACGTGCCGCAGGTGAACGTCGTCGCGCTCCTGCGCTCCCTGTTCGGCGAGGACGTGCTGGCGCCAGCGGTGGTGGACACGACCGCAATCGCCAGTGCCGGCCTTGAGAAGAAGAGCCTTTACGAAATGGCGCGTGGTTCGGTTGGTCGAGATACGCTCACGCGTGCCCTGGATTCCGTCGACGCGGTCAATCTCGAGATCTTCAACCACCTCAAATCGGTATGGGGACGGTCATGACGAATGCCAAAGAACGCTCCAGTCGGATGAAAAGTCTTTTTGCGAATGTCGATTCCGCGGAGTCTTGCCAAGCAAATTTCAGCTGGGCCCGCGGTCAAAGTCGGATCTGGAGCCGTCAAGTCGATGGACCGGGCCTTCGTTGCCGTCGAAGAGGAGAATGAACGCCTCCGCCTGCAATTGAGCAGTTCTGAGGCCATCGTCGAAATTGACTCCGCTCTTGTCGTTCCTTCCTTTGTCAGGGACCGCCTTGATATTGAGGGAGATCCGCAGTTCCAGGGTTTCGTCGAGGGCATTCGGGAAAACGGCCAGAGACTTCCCATCCTCGTTCGCCCCTCCCCCGACAGGCAGGGCTACTTTCAGGTCGCGTACGGGCACAGGCGCTTGCGCGCCTGTCAGATCCTTGAACGGCCGGTGAGAGCGATCGTGCGCGATCTCTCCGACGATGAACTGGTGGTCGCTCAAGGTATCGAGAATACCGAACGCGCCAATCTCTCCTTCATCGAGCAGGCGTTCTTTGCCGCGACCCTCAAGGCGCGCGGCTTCCGGCGGGAGACGATCGCCGCCGCGCTCGGCAGGGCGGATGGCAAGCTGACCTACGTTTCGATGCTGATTGGAATCGCAGAACAGGTCCCCGCGGAACTGATCGGCAGAATTGGTCCGGCTCCATCGATCGGCCGCCCCAAGTGGGAAAAGCTCGCCGCCCATTTCAAGGATGGCAAGGCTCCGGCCGCGGCCCAGGCGATCATCGATAAGGTGACCTCGACGGCTGTATGGGCCGCTGCCACGAGCGATCACCGCTTCGCCGCGCTGATGAGCGCGCTCGAACACAAGGCGGCGCGAGGAAGTCAGGGCGAAGAGGTCGACGTCGGTGGCGGCGCCGTAATCACTGCGAAATCCTCGCGTTCTTCAACGCTTATCACGATTCCGGAAAGCAAGGTGCCGGGCCTCTCGGCTTGGCTCGTCGAAAGGCTTCCGGCGCTGGTGGAGGAGTACCGAAAGCAAACGGGAGAGGCGCCGATGGGGTAGGCTAATTCAGAAATAGGAAAGGGCTCACCGACGGCAATCGGCGAACCCTTGAATCCTAGCCGACAGTACGAAAACGTCCCATCGACATCAGCTCTTACAAACTGATTCTATGACGGACCGCTGGCACAATCAACCCCTGCGTAACAGCCGGGAATGAAAAACTGTGCCCGTCTGCCGGCTTTCATCAACAAGAATCTCGATGGAGCCGCACGCCAAGGCGTTGCGGGCAGCTAGCCCATGACAGAAGCAACGGCAATCGCATCGTTCAGGCGCGTCAGTCCGGCCATTCTCGCAAGCGCGCGTATGGCGATGGCCAACGACATACCGGACACCTCGAAGTCGGAGATCTCTCTCCTGCTGAAAAAGGCAGCGCCGATCCTTGGGATCGACGGCACGACCTATCATGTTTTGGACATTCTCCTTGGCCTCTCGCGCGCTGATGACTGGAAAGGCGGCGGGCGACCGATCGTTGCCATCTCGAATGCCAAGCTTGCCGAATATACGCTGCGCTCCGAGCGCACAGTGACACGTTGCCTGCGCAGGATCGTCGAGGCTGGGATCGCCGCCTACCGTGACAGTCCGACGGGCCGGCGTTTCGTGTACCGCGACAGTGACGGGATAGTTGCCAGTGGCTTCGGGCTTGATTTCACGCCAGCGCGCGTACGGCTCGCCGAGATCAGGGAGAGCGTCGAGAACTATCAAAGGGAACTCAAGGCCAGCCAGGATGCACGTCGCGCGGTCACGAGGGTTTCCAGGGCAATCATCGATGCCTGCGAGGCGTTCCCGGAAAAGGCAGATATCTGGAGGAGCGCTGCGCAAGCAATCATCGACGGCGTTGCCGACAGGGCCGAACAGGCAAGCGGTCTCGAATCAATCCACGCAGAGGTTCTTGAGTACGCTGAACAACGTTTCCATGAGCATAGTATGTCATGCGCGGGTGACATCAGCGTCACCTCTATTATTAATACAACCCCTAAAAACCTTTCTGATAGTAATCAACGGACCCGCTCTCACGAGCGAGACATAATTTCAACTGACGACGGCTCCGCCGTCGAAATGGCTTATGAAAATAAGCCTCAAGCAGCGGCGGGTGACATGCAATCCCGGTTGCCGCTGGTGGAAACGACAGTTGGTGATATCCAAGGTGCCGTTCTAGCTACGGTGCCGGTTGGCTTGCTGCAGGTCGGGTGCCGGGCGGCGCAGGAATGTGTCAGCGTGGAGTTTGACGGATGGTCCGATGTTGTCGGGGCGGCCGAAATGATGCGGCGCATGATCGGCCTGTCGGAGGCTGCATGGGTAGACGGCGTAGGGCGGGTCGGCCGTTATGCAGCCTCCGCCATCTTAGCGACCGTGCTCGAAAAATCCTTGCGTGATCCGGAGCTGATTGCAAAGCCCGGGGGCTATTTCCGTGCAATGGTCGACCGGGCGGTCGATGGAAGTCTTCACCTCTCAAAAAGCCTTCACGGTCTTGCCGGTAGCGAGATGAACAAGCGGAATAGATAGGCGAAAAAGTAACAGCTGTTACCCCGCCCTTGGGCTTGAGGAACGGGTCCATCGCGCCGAGTTTGCGTTATAGGCGCTACGGGAAGTGATCGAGTTCAAGGGGGTGGCCTTGGTATCTGGCTCGGATGGGCGGCAATGGAGCGGTGCATACAGGAAGAGTGGTCGTTTCGACGGGTATCCGTTTGCGCCGAACGTCAATGCAGCCATATTGCATCTGGATTTCACAGCAAGACGGCGAGGGCTGGCAACTGCACTGAAGTATCTGCCCTCAAAGCCGTGGCCGACTAGCGTCATTCCTCGTGTCCACTGAAAGACCCTGCCTGGCTGCCGATCTTGAACACCCTCCGACGTGAATGTGTCGCCGTTGATTGTTCAGTATCGATCACGGAGATCAGCGTCGACGGTTCTGGCGGTTGCGATCTCGCTCCCTGCCTGCGTGCTTCATGCTTTTCGGCGGTGAAAAGCTTTGCGCGCCCTTGGAGTTACTCGGCTCGCAGAAGAACATGGGTGTTGGAGGGCATAGGCGAAGGAGGTCTTCGAATGTTCATTAAGGAAGCTATGCCACCTGTTTCGTCGCGCTTGTGCCCCGCTGGAGATAATTGTGCATTGATGCCTAGAGGTCCCGAACTTGTAGTCGGGGTGTGCGGCACCCGCCAAGCAGAAGAGTCCCAGGTATGACGGCAATGGCGCTTTCGGGTGTGAGTTCTGGGGGCCGTCTCGCCCGGGAGAGATGGACGGGTGGGGGTGCCGATCGTCGCCTCGTTTTCCCTCCTCTATCCGACATAAGCTGCTTATCCACGGACGGAGAGGGCCGGGCAGGGTCCGGTCGACACACCCGTTTGGCCGGGACATCAACTGAATTTTTTTATTGGTCGCGTTGGGCGAACCACGCGATCTCAATAAGAGGGACTCAAAAGGTAACAGCTGTTACCTTTTGAGTGCATACAAGGATGTGACCCTTCTCTTACCTCAAAAAGCTCACTCACTAAAAGCGACACAGCTTCGGGGAACTTCGGACGTTACCGGTAGGTGCCGAGCGGTCTGACGTTCAAAGTGTGACGAATTGCGCCGATCACTTCCCCCGAGGACAGAAGGAATCGGCTTTCGAGTGGTTCAAGCGGCGCATGAACATAGATGAAATGCGGCCAACCTTCCTACGTCCAGTTCCACTTCATGAGTTATAGGCGGCCTCTATAACTCACGATAATTTATTGCGATGAGTGATAGAAATGAACTCTATCGCTCATGTAATGGATCAAAGGTGGTCGCGGAGACCCAGAGAGCACCTTGAAAGGTTCGAATCGACGTCATCCAAAGGACAGCAAACCCATGTGTCGGCAATCAAACGCGCCGCGTTCGGCTGCGTTACAACCAGCACTCAAAGCGTATGAGCATGCGTCAGCAAAGGATCGGATGTGGACGTTTTTCGGAGGGTGAGTGTGGCCGCAAGTACCAGAGCCGAGCACCAGCGTTGCGGATCATCTGACGGATGGCGGTCGACTTGTGGGAGCCGAGATTATCCATCACGACGATGTCGCCGGGTTTGAGCGCTGGTACGAGTTGCTGCTCGACATAGGCGCGAAGCACTCACCGTTGATCGGTCCATCGAAGACACAGGGTGCGGTGAGCCGATCGCAGCGCGGTGGCCGCCCATCTTCCCAGGCGCGACAGAACCGCTCGAACGATAACGCTGCCACCACTTTACCGCTGAAGACACGGCAATACCGTACTGCGCCGCAACCGACCGGCAGCTCTCACGGGCTTCGATTGCAGCAACAATACGCTCACGAAGATCATTGGAAAGAGGTCGCGTCATTCGATGCTGGCCTCCACTCCAGCCAGCATCTTGAATCACAAAACACCCAAAAACGGAATCCCTGCCGATTCAACTAAATCCGGATACGCCCTAAGTAAGACTAATCAGAGCTTTGCCTATCGAGGCTAGCGGCATTGCTTCCACATCGTGCTTTAGGGGGAAAGTTTCCTGCCCAGGGTAAACGACGATGCGTCGTGCCGGGTCGAGATCTTCACATGCAAGATAGAAGCCTTTCTCGAGTTTCGGTGTCAGGCTCCGCTTGATTTCGATAGCCCAAGGTCGTTCGCCCGGGGGCGTTAGAAGAACGTCGATCTCGGCACCAGCCGACGTCCGATAAAAATTGCACTGAGTTCCGGGCGGCGCTGCTGCAATCAAGGTCTCGATCACGAATCCTTCCCAGCTTGCTCCGGCGACCGGGTGCCCGAGAAGGTCCTCCTGAGTGGTCAGTCCCAAAAGGGTGTGGGTGATGCCGCTATCGCGAACATAGACCCGCGGTGATTTGACCAGGCGTTTGCCAATGTTCGCGTGCCAGGGCTCTAGGCGTCGTACGAGGAGTAGATCAACCAGGAGATCGAGATAGGAGGCGACCGTCTTGCCATCGACGCCGAGCGAACGCGCAAATTCCGCGGCATTTAGCAGTCCTGATTGGTGATGCGCAAGCATGGTCCAGAAGCGCCGCAATGTCTCGGCTGGAATGCGAGGACCAAGCAAGGAAATGTCTCGTTCCAGATAGGTTAGAATAAAGTCTTGCCGCCAGCGCTGGCTTTCACGATCACTCGCTGCTAGGAAACTATCTGGGAAGCCGCCCCGCACCCATAGCGTATTCAGATCGTCAACTGGCACTTCCAGGCCGTCGATCGGACCCATTTCAAGGTAGGCGATGCGACCGGCCAGCGTCTCACCCGACTGTTTCAATAGATCGATAGATGCGGACCCGAGCAGCAGGAAATGGCCAGCCTTTCTTCCATTTCGCCGGCCCCGGTCGATAAGCCCACGCAAGTTCTGAAAAAGATTTGGTAGCCGGTGAACCTCATCCAGGATAACGAGCTTGTCGCTGTGCTGGCTGAGATATAGTTCCGGCTCGGTGAGTTTGGCGCGGTCGGCATCCGATTCCAGGTCGAGATAGATTGATGGGCGCTGTTCGGCTATGGCAAGCGCCAGCGTCGTCTTGCCGACCTGACGCGGGCCAATGAGCGCAACGGCGGGGCTCGAATCGATCAACTCAATCAGTTTTGTAGATATTCGACGTTCAATCATCCTTGCATTTATGGAGGGTAATTCCGTAATTGCAAGGACAATATGTTGAGTTTGGGCTGTATCAGTTGGCGCGTCGCGCGGCGTACACATTGGTGTGTGCCTAACGGCTCGCCGCGCCGGTCGCGCTGGCGACTGTCTGGGACGGCCGCGAAATTCCCCGCCTCGGCATGGGATGCTCGGCGATCAATGGCCTCTCCTCGGTGACAGAAGAGCGCTGCATCCGCGCGTCGCATACGAACATCATATATCACACCATCTGAGCCGCCCGCCCGCTTCGACGTGTCGCGCTGTTGTAGTAACTTGACGCTTGTTGAATCGAGCGGTGGCGGGACTGCTCCATCGCCTCCGGCAGAGGGATGCCACGGTTTGCCGCCTCGGTCAGATATCCAGATCGTAGCCCGTGCGCGGAAAACTCCCCAGGATCCAACCCAGCCATCTCCGCTCGCTGCTTGAGGATGGCATTGATCGACTGCGGATCGATCGCCCGCCGCGACACTGTCCCCCACCGCCCGATCGCCCGAAACACGCTCCCGCTCTCGATCTTCGACGCCGCCATCCAGGCATTGAGTGCCTCTACCGGCCGGCCCGTCAGATAGACGACGTCGTCCTGTTCGCCGCTGCTGGTTTTGGTGCGACCGAGATGGATGGCGAGGGAGGGGAGGGGGGTACCATTCTCGACCGGGATCGGCGGTTCGATTGTCAACTGCTCCTTGCGCAGCCCGGCGATTTCGCTCCGCCTTCTCCCGCCGGAGGCAAAGGCCACCATCAGGATCGCCCGGTCGCGCAGATCACGCAGGCTATCGGTCGCGCAGGTCGCCAGCAATTTGGCCAGCACGTCGCCGGTGACCGCCTTGGCGCTCTTGCGACCCCGCGTCCGGGGGACGGCGCGCACGGCGAGACGAATGGCCGACTTGAGGGCAGGGGAGGCGAAGGCACCATTGAGGCCACGCCATTTGCTCAATGTCGACCAGTTGGCCAGTCGCCGGCGCACCGTCGATGGCGCGTGCGGGCCAACGGATTTGAGAAACCCCTGTTGCCGAAGCTTTTCGTCGACGTCTGCGGGCATGCCGTGATCCGCATCCGTCTCGCGGCGCTGCGGGTCCCAAAGGTGGTGGGCGACGAATTTCAGCAGCAGCGCCTCGGGCGCCGGCCAGGGCAGGGGGTTTCCGGTCGCCGCCAGTCCCCAGGCTTCAAGGTAAGTGAGATCCGAAGTCAGCGCCCGCAGCGTATTGTCGCCCATGCCTTGGTTGACGAGATGGCGCAGCGTCTCGACATCGTGGTCGCTCAGTAGCTCGGCGAGCTCGTTACGGCGTTCGATCGGCAGGACGGCGGCGATCGTGTCGAGTTCTTCGGCGCGCCGCTCAACCGCGGACAATGATTTCTTGGGTTTGGCCACAGGCGCTCCAAAAGCACGGTCTCGGCGGCCTCCATGGCCGTGATTTGCTGCGATTCTTTCTGATTTGCGGGTCGAAATCAATCTACCATCGATAAGAGGTACTTATCGATGGTTACAATGCCAACTGTTCTTCCGCTTCTCTAACGGAAGCAAATTGGCCAATGAATTCCACTTGGTGATTTAGTTACCATGATTTCATAATGTTACAATCTTCCAAACTAATGGATTCATGGCTGATGCTCGTAAGCGGGGCTGATTTGATGGCCGTGCCGACACAATCAGCATGTCTGACGCCGAGCAGGGTGCTCGAAGGGCCGAGAGCGTTCAGGCGCGAGCTGCAACCAGGGAGGCCAGGGGTCACCTCGGCCCGCACGACCAGATCCCGCACCACGCAATCCTTGTAGCCCTTAAGCGCGATCCGGGTGGTGCGTTGGCAGGCAGCACCTCTTCGCGCGTGACGCTGCCCTTGTCGCCTTTCGGCCCGCGACGCCGCGCAGGCTTTCGGCTGCCGGCAACCGTTTTGTCACTTGTTGCCTGTTCTATGCCCGACGGCCTGAAGGGTGGGCGCGGCGGCAGGTTTTTAAGCCGCGCAATCTCGTCGCGCAGAAGCTGGTTGTCGACCTTCAGCCGCGTGTTCTCTACCCTGAGCAGGTCGTTGTCTTCACGAAGCTTTCGGTTGTCAGCCTCAAGCTTCTCGATCCGGATTTCTGCCCGATCAGCCCGCTCCACCAGACCAGTCACCAACTCCCGCAGCGCCTTCAGCGACAGCGTGTCGGCATGCGCGGCCAGGGGGAGGCGGCGCTTCGTCATAAAGCAAGTGAATCATGATTCACAAATAACAGGAATCCCTTCTGCCACCAGATCTGCTCCAGTTACGATGCTCGGTGGCTGGGTCAGATTCGGTGGCAACGCCCACTATTATGCGCTGTCGCACCGGCACGATCATTCCAAACGCCGGCTCCAGCCTAGCTTTTTAGGCGCGGACAAATCTCAGAATAGGCCTTCAGCGTCCTCCAGCTGATAGCCCTGCAAGGCCAACATGGGATCGAGTGATGGCGGGGGCAAATGGCCCTGACAACTAAGGGTGATAAAGATCCCGGTTCTCATCTCCAAAATTGCGGCATCATCTCCTAAGTGCTCGACAAAACGCCGGTTAGCAAAGTTACGGTCCTCAACGGGTGTGATATCAACCAGCTCGCCACTGGGGCTCCGTAAAACGGAGTGAGCGGTTTACCCGCGACTATCAGGGCCAAAGCTTGCGTAGCAAAGCCATCCTCGCACTGGCGCATATTCAATGTGGTGTTTCACCCGAACTCATCATCATGTCTCGGCGTCTTCATACTCTGTCGATCAACGAATTAGGCCATCGAGATCGAAGTCTTCCCAGCCCCGGAGGCTCGACGCAGCCCTCGCTCTCTTCTCGGCCTTCGCCTTCGCATCCTCAACGCGCCACCATCGACGGCACCACGGTCAAGACGATCCTCAACCACCTTCGGATCAAAGACTCTGGCGGGCGCGTCCCGCAAGCCTCACGGTTCTCGTTCCAGCGCTCGGAAGCCGGCCGTCTGCAAGCCAGCGATGCCGCTCGCTCGTCTTCATGCCGAGGATATCCTGGATCTCGCGCGGGATGACGGGCAGGGATGGCGCTTCTTCTAACGCTTTGGAGACGACCGAAGCCACGGCATTGAAAGCAGCCTTAGCATCGGCTGGCATTGCCAAGATAAGATCAACTCCTTCGAGGGAGATCGCTTTCTTGGAACATAGGTGGGAGTCGCGCCTGGATCTCCTGGAGAAGCCCCTTTGCCCTCACTAACGACCCCATGGTGACCGCTGTCGACAAGGTCCACGTCCTAATCAGCTCGATGTCGCTCTTCTCGTGTTTCGCCATGCGGCCTAGATGGTGTGAACCGCATGGTCGGTCAATGCATCCGGTCCGCAACATCGTGATGAATGTGTGGCGGTGTCCGGCGACCGGCGGAGACGCAATCACGGTCTCGATCAATGTTGGAAACCGGCAACATCGAGACCAAGCAGCAGTCGCAGGATGCAACCTCGGGCGCTCAACCTCTCGCGAACTCGCGGGCAGCCTGAATGAACGCGGTGAAAGCGGCCGGGGGTTCTTCCTGCCGGGGTAGTACAGAGCTAGTGGCGCCAGAGACGGTGTCCAGTCTTCCAACACACGTACAAGCCGACCGGCAACGATGTCATCCCGCACGTCCGCCTCCATAACGTAGCCGAGACCGATGCCATTCCGCGCCGCGATCCTGACAAGACTTGACTCGTCCAAGGTGATCGAACCCTGCACGTCGATCTGTAGCGCTTCCCCGTCCCTCTCGAATTTCCATCGGAACAGCGCGTTGTTGGGAAGACGGGCGCGGATGCAGCGAAACCGGTAGAGGTCGGCTGGGACGTTTGGCGTGCCATGCGTACGCAGGAATTCCGGCGACGCGACAACGGCGTTGCTGCGTTTGAGGCCGAGTGGTACGGCGATCATGTCAGCGGGGACGAGATCCGCTGGCCTCAGGCCAAGGTCGAAGCCCGCTGCGACGATGTCGACGATCCGGCCTTCAGTGACCAGGTCGACATGCACCTGCGGATAGCGCTGGAGGAACGAGAGGATTAGCGGTTCCATCACCTCTCGGGCGGCGGTGGCAAACGCATTGATGCGCAGTGTGCCGGTCGGAACCTCCTGTAGCGACTGGGCCGCCTGCATCGCGTCACGGATATCGGTCACAGCCGGCCCAACCCGCTCGACAAAGGTTCGCCCCGCATCGGTCAGCGACACGCTTCTTGTCGTCCGGTTGAACAGGCGGATGCCCAGTCGCTGCTCAAGCTTCCCGATGGAATTGCTCAAGGCAGTGGTGGATATGCCCAGATCAAGGGCGGCGGCTCGGAAGGACCCGATGCGGGCGATCGCCAGAACGGCATCGAGTTCAGCGAGAACGGATCGGGTCATTGTCCCTCTTTTCGCAACGTTTCATCCTCGTTTATCCGGCTTATCCCGTCAATAAGGGTGGTCTACCTTTCTGTCAGTCGACGTCAAAGAGTCGAACCACGTCGATACAGAGAGAATGACTGGAGGACCGAATGACGATCAAATTACCAAAGGCCATCGAAGCCTATTTCGAGGCAGACCGGACAGGCAGTCCGGATGCCATCGCTGGCACCTTCACCGAAAACGGCATCGTGAAGGATAAGGGCAAGACCCATATGGGACGCGATGCTATCCGCGCATGGATGGCCGATGAGGCTCAGCAATACAGCTACACCGTGGAACCCTTTTTGATCACCATCCCCCATGCTGCTTCGAGTTTTCTGACCATGGCATCCGTTCTGGAGGACTATGAATTCGAACGCTATAGGGGCCGCGCGCGGGTGGTCATGCAGCCGTCTGGCGTCGCCGCGGCCATCACTCCCTGGAACAGCAACATCGGTTTCATCACCTCGAAGCTCGCAACCGCCATCGCCGCCGGTTCGACGATCGTCATCAAGCCAAGCGAGATGAGCGCGACCCAGACGCAGATCCTGACCGAGTGCCTGCATGAAGCGGGCCTGCCGAAGGGCGCGAACCGTGTGAAGTTTTGCGGAGCGCCATATTCGAGCGCCATTGCTTGGGTAAGATCGGTAACGCGCCCGGCGACGGCGGCGTTCAATCGGTTCAGCATGTCGATGCGCTCGGCCTTCGACGTGCGTGAGAATGCGGGGAAGGCGCGCTTCGCCGCGGCGACGGCGTCCCGCGCGTCTTCGACGCCGGCAAGCCGGACCGTTCCGATCTTCTCTTCCGTGGACGGATTATGAAGATCGCCCGTTTCGGTGCCCTTTGGCGTGACGAACTCACCGTCGATATAGATGTTGTCGAGGTTGCGCATGTCTAACTCCTTTCGACTGTCAGGCCTATCTGGCATTTCTCCATTGTCCTGATAAGCTGGCTAAAATTGCTCAGCCTGATAGGGAATTACGGACAATGATGCGTGGCTCGCTCGCCGAACTCGAAGCAGTTCTCGCTGTGTCTTCCCAAGGTGGTTTTCGGGCCGCAGCGAGCGAGCTTGGAATCCCGTCGTCCTCGCTGAGCCAGCAGATCGCCGCGCTGGAGGCGCGTATGGGCGTTAGACTGTTCAACCGCTCGACGCGGAGCGTGGTCCTGTCAGCCGCGGGCGAACAGTTCGTGGCGAGCGTCGGTCCGGCGCTGGAGGCAATTCGCAGCGCCGTCGAGCATGTCGACGAGCATCGTGCGGAAGCCACGGGTATCTTGCGCATCAACACGTCGGTGGGTGCGACCCGCATGATTCTGACGCCACTGATCCTGGAATACATGCGCAGAAACCCGCAGATGGCGGTGGAGATTGTCACGGAGGGCGCGCTGGTCGACGTCAATGCCAAGGGCTTTGACGCCGGGATCAGAATCCGAGAGGCTGTTCCCCATGACATGGTCGTCGTTCCGATCGGCGACACTGTCGGTCCGGCCATAGTCGGTTCGGTCGACTATCTTCGCCGCCATGGCAGGCCTCATGTTCCGGCCGACCTTCAGAACCACATGTGCATCCGCGCCCGGATGGCGAGCGGTACGCTCTATCGCTGGGAGTTCGAAAAGCGAGGAGAGAGCTTCACGCTTGACGTTCCCGGCAAGCTCACGCTCGACGACAGCGACCTGATGCTCCGGGCGGCCCGAGAAGGAGCCGGACTTGCCTATCTCAACGAACGGCAGGTATCAGACGACGTCGCCGCTGGAAGGCTGGAGCAGGTTCTTGCCGACTGGACCCCGCCCTATCCGGGGCTCTGCCTCTATTATCCCGGAAGACGGAATATCCCCGCCAAACTGCGGCGGTTCGTCGATCTCATCAAGGACGTTCGGCATAGCAGCCACATTGAGAGCCCGCCTCAGGACTGAAGAATTTCTCGCCAGGGCTCCGGTAACCCGGAGACTTCAGCAGGCCCATCCGACTATGCGTTGCTTTGCGGAATGAGCTCACCGCGCGGGGCGGTTCCAAGCACTATTGCGTACAGCGTAACGGCGCACTGTCAAACATGAGTATTCAGGCCGCTGATCGCCCGTTGCATCCTGTTCGCATGGATCGGGAACGGACCCGGCCTTCAATCAGGAGCGATCACATGAAACTTTATCACCATCCGCTGTCGGGCCACGCCCATCGCGCCCGGCTCCGACCTTCAGATACTTACCAACGGCGCACTGGTGGATTTTTCGCGTGACGGCGTTGATCTTGCCGTGCGCCACGGCGTCGGTCGCTATCCTGGCTTGCGGAGCTATCGCGTCGTTTCCGTCGAGATGGTGCCAGTTGCGGCGCCGTCACTTGTTGAGCACTTGGGTATGCCGGAACTGTCTGACGAACTGACGCGGTGGCCGCAAGTTCACGACGCCGACCGGAAGGGCTGGAGCCTCTGGTTTCAAGCGCAAGGCATCGACGAGATCGAGGTCCCTCGCGGCCCCTCCTTTAACGACTCCAGCCTACTCCTCAGCGCTGTGATCGCCGGCCAAGGTGCAGGCCTGCTCCCGGCCGCGATGGTGGCGCTCGATGTGAACGAAGGGCGCCTCGTCAAGCTCGCGAAACCGACCCATATGGAGACGTTCGCCTATTACCTGGTCTATCCCGAAGAGAAGCACAGCAATCTGAAAGTTTCTGCCCTTAGAGATTGGATTCTCGGCGCCGCTTCCACTTAACGAAAATACGCACCGTAAACCTCGTAATCGACCCAATGTGCGCCGGATACTCCGGCGGGGCCGGAGGCTCATGTCAACGGCGGGAGATCGATGTCATTTGATCAGCCGTTCAGCGGCATCCGTCAGTCGGGGGGGCCGCAGCCAACCCGCCAGCCGATGGGGAAATTGTCGTGAATGAGGCGGTGAAATCGAGCGTCCTGGGAACGGTCGCCGACCAGCAGGAGCCCGCGGTGGAACGCAAGGGCAGAACATCCTCTTGGATTACGGGCACATCGGCCTAACCCTAATTGGTCGAGCACCGTGTCATTACCTCGTGGAATCAATGTCGGCCGAGAACGGACGAATGACGCGCAGCTCCTGGCGTTCGGCCGCTCCGAGACGCATTGGAGCGTTGACGAATACGACGTAGGACTTCTGGTCCCATCACATCTAGTTCCGGCATATCCGGGCAAGACTTGCCGCTAAATTCTGGACTGTGCGGGGGGTATGCCTGTCTTTTTCGAGGATCGCCTCGTTCGAATTTTGCGCGCGGGCGTCACCAATGATGCTGGTGCATCGGCGAGTGCCTCGCGGGCAGCTGAGGTCAAGGTGGTGGCAACGAAATCCGCCTCCCGAAGCGCAGGCGGTTGCTCTTCCTCCTGATTTTCCACCCAAAGGACCGCGCCGACCCGAATGGCCGGGTATATGCGCTTGAACCGACGAACAAGTATGGTGGCGTGCCTTGCGGAGTCCTCGTTGAGGAAGCAAACCACGACGGCGTTCGATTGTTTCGGAACGAGGCTCATGGCACGGCGATTGGGGATGTCAGAATGCCTCGCTGCGACCACCTCGGCTCCCTGTACCTGAAGAATCTGGGCAAGCATCGCAGCCGACGCGTCGTCGAGCGGGCCCCTGCCTCCGACGCAAAAGACGGTCTTGCCCCGTCCATCAGGTAGTTCGCTTTCATCCCCATTTCCTTCCTTGAGGGGGGTGGTGGGCCGACCTGCCGCTTCCGTCTCCTTCTGTTCGTCTTCCTCTTCCTGCTCTTCTTCCTCCGCGATTTCCCCGAGGTTCGAGACCAGTGTGATGGCGGTCCCGAACACCTGTTCCATCTGCTCCGCGGTCAAGACGCCTCGACGCCTGTCCTTCTCCGCGAGTAGAAGGGCGGGAATGGCAACCTTGCCATAGTAATCCTCCAGATAATCCTCCTCGAGGAACTCCTCAGCGTAGTCGGTCGCCTCATCGGGATCGCCGGCAAGAAGCCGCTGGTACAGCCGCTCCTTGGGATCGAGCACCGGGTCACTACCAAAAACGACCTCAAGGAACTCGAACTGCGGGACATACCGGCCCAACACTGCAAGACACACGGTCAGGGGCGTGGACAGCACAAGACCGACTGGTCCCCACAGCCATGCCCAAAAAATCGCCGCGACGATGATTGCCAGCGGAGAGAGGCCGGTACGAGAACCATAGAGCCAGGGCTCGATGACGTTATTGCTGGTCAGTTCCAGCACGACGAAAATGGCCGAAACCCAGAGAACAAGGCTCCAGCCAGGGTCTACTGCAAAGGCCAGGAACAGCGGCAGAACTGTAGCGATGACAGGCCCGATATAGGGGACAAATCGAAGGACGATGGCCAGCATCCCCCAGAGCGCTGGATTTGGAATGCCAACCGCCCACAGTCCAAGAGCCAATGGAACGCCATAAGCGCAGTTCACCACCAACTGCATAAGAAGATACCGTGCGACGCGGCTTCCCGCCTCCTGGATGGCTTCTGTTGTGCGATGCAGATCGCCATAGCCAACGAGCCGGATAAAGCGATCGCGAAGCTCTTCCCGTTCCAACAGCATGAATATTACCACGACGATGATCAAACCCAATGAGGCGATGGGACCAAGCAGAGGACCAATCAGGCTAGTGAGCGTTTCAATTGGTCTACTCGGCGCGAATATCTCGACGAGCACAGGCTCCCTTGGTCTCGATGCGGTACCGGGAGCAACTGGGCGCTCCTCCGCATTGCTGAGCTCACGACCGACGCTTTCAACGACTGACGTCAGGCGCCGCACAATGCCACTATCCGTTCCACTTTCCTGCAGAGAGCGGATTTTCGCTATGATATTGCCCTGGTAGGCCGGAAGGTTCTGCGCAACTTCGGCAATGTGTCCCGCTACGACAAGCCCGAACAGGACAAGGACAAGAAAAGCGAGCACGACAGTGATAATGACCGCCGGAATACGAGGCAGGCCAAGCTTTCGAAGACGGGAGGAAATGGGAGCCAAGGCGAACGTCAACAGGACTGCGATTGCTAGAGGTAGAAGTACTTCCTTGCCGAAATACAGAATAGCAATAACAGCGAGTACACTCGCGAAGGCAGGCATTCGTGATGGGGAGGATGGCGAGGTCGAATATACACGTCGGGGGACGAGGTCTTTTTCCAATTCCGCCTCCGTGAACTTGGCGTTGCTCGAAGACATCGACATGTCGGTCGCTCTCGCCAAGTCCTTGCAATTAGGGCGCTGTGTGGCCACGGCAATGGTTGGGACCCCACCTCCCTTGACGGCCTTTAGGGCATCGTGTGCGGAGGTGACCGCATGGGCAGAGAGACAGCCAGCAAAAATCCGCAACAAATGTCGGCCGCCGATATCTACCATCACTTCCCAGCAAGCCTGCGGTGGCGGCCGCAATCGCGGAAGGTCTGATTATCACGGGAGAAAATTGTCAAATGGCACCTGATTGTGGCCCTGGTGAAGTGGGATCGGCCTGACAGCGATCTGCCGGCTTGTGCAGCCGTCGAGGCATACTATCTCTGGTGTAAGCCCAAACCCGGAGCATCGCCATGGATCGATGAGCACCCAATATGCTGGCAGCGAAAGTTTGGATCGAAATTTTTCCGCCGGAGCGCGAAACGTTTACGGCGGACTCAACGACATGTCCCTGCTGTCGAAAGATACGACCGGCATCGATCATGAATGACGATAGCTGCGGAATCTGCGACGAATGCCTGACACCATGACGGCTTGCAGAGAAACACCTTCACCTCTTCTGGCGACGTTCGAAGACGCGCTTGCGAAATTGCCCGACGGTTATCTCGACGGACATTTTGATCAGCGATCATGGGGCGTGACCGTCAAGCGGTCGCAGGATGGCAAACGGATCTGGCTATACGGAGAGGAGCTTAGCGGAACAAATATCGTCAGCTTCAACCTCTATCGATTGGCTGGACCGGGGTCGATCCTAAAGCCGTGCGAAATGTCCACTGCCAAGGTGATCGAGTTCGTTGTCGGTTTCGAGCCCAGTACCTGAGAACGCTGCCTCCCGACCACAATGGTGGAAAAATAAGCGGAGATTTCTGTTGCATTGCAGCAAGCGCATGGCTGCACTGCGACCTGAGCGCTGGCGGTCGGGGCACCCTCTGATATCTTAAGTCAGCGAAGCAATGCACTCCTCCCGCAAAGCTTCGGACCCGGGTTCCGCTCGTTGCGAGCGGCGCTTTGCTAACCCTCCTGCGGCTGACCTTTGAACCGGTCAAGCCGTGCGCGAACTGGCGCCGGCGCGGAAGCGCCTTTGCCTTGATATGCTCATTGTTTGAAGGAGGCGCGCCTGCGATGGCAGTCACGGCGGCGCAAGTATGCGACCGGCTAGCCGCGGTACATGTTGATCGCCGCGACGCCTGAAACACCACGTCTCGACAAGGGAGGATCGACTTGAGCAATCAATGGGATCTTTCGACCGGTAAGTGCAGGGCAACTCGTCTGCAACGTTGCGCAAAACTTCTCGCTCTCTAAAAGCCACTTAACGTTCCCGGACATTCGGAGCCGAGCTATCAACCGCTAAGGTGGGGCGCTTGAAATCCGTCAGCGGAAAACCATCTGACGCGTGACTTCTGCAAAATGGGGATTGTCGATGACGACAGTAGAAGAGCGGCAGCCTGAGCAACATGCGTTCGAAGCGGATGTCAGTCGGCTGCTCCACATGATGGTGCACTCGGCTTACTCCGACAAAGATGTCTTCCTCCGGGAATTGATCTCGAATGCCGCAGATGCCTGCGAAAAGCTACGTTACGACTCGATTTCCCAGCCCCGACTCCCGATCGCGCTGGTTTCTATACATCCCGGCCGCAAACTGCTCCGTGAGGATGAATCAAAGGCTAAGCAACATGGTTAATCACATGGATATATCCCGTTAATGGACAGGGCTGTGGCTGAAACCTCAATCGCCTTGGTGAAAACCAAGGGCACGGTCAACTTCCTACGAGCCAATCAAGAGCGGCTTCTTATCGTTGCCCTTTTTCATAAGGACGCCGGTATCTGGCCCGAACATCAGGTAAAGCGGAAGAATGCTTGCTCCGAGCGCAGAACCCCGGGCTCCCAGAGCGCCGGCGGCGATCGTGGGTGCGATCAGGCCGGGGGCACCATCTCCGAAAAACATTGCCGGACGCGGGCAACGGTCTCCATCAGCAGTGGGGCGGGGAGAAGCCCATCGATGACAATGGCTTCGACATCGATGACAGAAATGCTTCCGATGATTGCCTGGGCAAGGGCATCCGCGCAGTCATCCTGCCATTCCGAGACCAGGGTCCGCGCGGCGGCCGGCATCGGGTCGAGATCCCGGACACGTTTTATGTCTATCCCGTTTGTTTTAAGATGATGGACGAGCGTGTAGATCGACGCCCGATGCAGCAGGACTTCGAATTTTCCAGTCGGCTTTGGAGCGGAGCTTAAAGTTGAATGTGTGACCGGGAAAGGCCCGAACGCGGCCGTATTGCCGTTCGGACCGGTCTGCAACGTTCCGTCGACGACAAGCCCTCCGCCGACGAATGTGCTGAGCGAAATATGCAGGAAATCGGAAAACTTCTTGCCCAATCCGTAGACCAGTTCGGCGACGGCGGCTGCTGACGCGTCGTTCTCGATCATGACGGGAAGATTGTGCGTGTCTGAGAAATGGGCTTTCAGGTCAAAGGACCGCCAGGCGAGCTGGACATCACCGGGAAAGCCCAGCTCCTCGTCCCACCCGCCGATGAAATAAGGGGCTGATATCCCGATGCCGATCAGGCGCGAACTTTCGTCGCTCCCGAGCTGGGTCCTGAACCGCCCGATCGCCCCGTCACCGAGACGCCTTATGCTCTCAGGATCCGGATGGTCGTAGTCATGGGTCTCGAATGCGCAGGTTTGCCCGGCAAAATCGATCAGGATGGCATCCATGGCCCTGCGGCCGATATGAAAGCCGATCGAATAGGCTCCGCTGCTGGCAAGTCCGTACATGGCAGATGGCTGGCCCTTGCCGCCGAAGCGTTTGCCGTTTTCGACCAGGTAGCCGCCGGCGACGAGAGCCTCGACGATCGCAGCGACAGCTGGTGGCGTAAGATGCGCGAACCGCGCGATCTCTGCCTTCGACGCTTGGCCGAAACGCCGAACGGCATCCAGGACAACGCGCTCGTTGTAGTGACGGAGCTGGACGGAATTGCTGCCTTTTCCTGCCATCCGATTCCACCGTTGAAAACCATAGTCAAAAGCACTTTGCTTTAAGCGCATGCCGGTGCGCCACACCTAGCGCGACCGCTGAATGAACGCAACTCGTTGCGCCGGAAGCAAAAACCGTCTCCCCAGATAATCATTAAGACGAGGCTTGACGACATTCAACCATTATTATAGTAAATTGCTTTAATAAATGCCCGATGGGAGTTGGGGCGAGAGATACGCTCTCGGTCATGAGGAGGCATCGAACAGATGACGTGCTGTGCAGGGTTAGCGATTCCGGTTATGTCGGACGCTCGGAATGCTTGAAATTTCAGGCCGTCAAACCGCGGCGCCAACGATGGAGGCCGGCCAGGTCGTCGCGTCGCTCGAAGGCGTCACGAAGGTTTTTGGCGGCACCGTCGCCGTTGCGGATGTGTCTATCCAACTGCGCGCAGGCGAAGTGCTGGCCCTGCTTGGGGAGAATGGGGCGGGCAAAAGTACCTGCGTCAAGCTGCTCGCCGGCGTGCATCGCCCAGATGGCGGCCAGGTCTCCATTCTGGGGAAAGCCGTCACATTCGCGTCCCCGCTGGAAGCCCAGCATGCCGGCGTCGCGGTTATGCATCAGCATCCGGGTCTCTTTCCCGATCTCAGCATTGCTGAAAATCTCTTCATCGGACAGACCGGGCTGCGTTGGAAACTTGACCACCTGTATATGCGCTCCGAAGCGGCGCGCCTCCTTACGCTCGTCGGCCTCGAGGTGGATGTCACGGCGCCCTTGGGGGGCTTCGGACATCAGAGCAGCAATTGGTCGAAATTGCCCGTGCGCTTTCGCTCGACGCGCGCGTTCTGATCATGGACGAACCGACCGCGGCCCTGTCCCAAAGAGAGGTGGAGCGGTTGTTCACAGTCGTGGACAATCTCCGGTCCCAAGGGGTGGCGATGATGTTCGTCGGCCATCGCATGGACGAGATCTATCGCGTCGCCGATCGTATCGCCGTCCTGCGCGACGGGCGACATGTCGGAACGGAAGTCGCGGCTGATCTGTCTCGGGAACGTGCCGTTCAGATGATGGTCGGGCGCGCGCTGGACGGGCTCTATCCTCGCAACAGCGCCTCCCCGGGCGGGGTAGTTCTCGATGTTAAGGGGTTGTCCTGCGATGGCTCGTTCAAGGATGTGTCGTTTCAGTTGAGAGCGGGCGAGATTCTGGGGTTCGGCGGATTGGTCGGCAGTGGCCGTACCGACATTGCCCGGGTGTTGTTCGGGATCGATCAGCCGACTGCGGGAACAATCAGGATCGATGGCAAGGCACTGCGCTTCGCCTCTCCTAAAGATGCCATGGACAATGGCGTCGCCTATGTTTCCGAAGACCGGATCGGGCAGAGCCTGGTGATGGATTTCTCCATTTTGAACAATGCGTCGTTGACCGTGCTCGACAAGGCGACCCGAGGTGGGTTGATGTCGCGCGAGAGGGAGCTTGACCTTGCAAAGCCGTTTCTCGATCGCCTTCGGCTGCGTTTCAAATCCTTCGATCAGCCGGTCGGCGCGTTGTCCGGCGGCAACCAGCAAAAGGTCGTTCTGGCAAAATGGCTGGCGACCAATCCTCGCATCCTTATCCTCGACGAGCCGACGCAAGGCATCGACGTTCAGACCAAGGCCGATGTGCATGCGATGATGGCTGATCTCGCCGGCAAAGGCATGGCGATCATCCTGATCTCATCCGAGCTGCCAGAACTGCTAGGCATGGCCGACCGGATGATCGTGCTGAGAGAAGGTTTGGTTACGGCCGAATTCCTCCACGACGAGGCCACGCAAGAAAAGGTGATCGGTGCTGCGACAGACGCGATCGTCAAGAAGGTGGACGGCGAGATTGTCGCCAAGCCGGTCCCGCATCAAGAGGAAAAATTGGAGCTCCCGGAAAGAGCGGCGCAGGGCACATGGCGGCGGGTTCTCGCCCGCCGGGAATTGGGCCTGTTTGCGGCCATTGCAGCTGTCGTCATTCCGATTTCAATATTGAACATACGTATGCTCAGCGGCGCAAATCTATCCGCCCTGGCAATGGATGCCGGCCTTCTGATGATCGTCGCAGTCGCCCAAATGCTTGTTGTCATCACCCGAAGCATTGATCTTTCCGTGGCTGCGATCATAGGCCTTGCAGCCTATGGAGCGGCCTCGACGATCCATCTGCATCCCGAGATCGGCGTGATGGGTGGGGTCGTATTGGCTTGTGCGATCGGGCTCGCCGCAGGCTTCCTGAATGGGCTCATCGTGACCTACGGCCGCGTACCGGCCATCGTCGTCACGCTCGGCACCATGTCCATCTTCCGGGGCATCAACAGCCTCTGGGCCGGCGGAACGCAAGTGAGTGCCGACCAGGTGCCGCAAGCCTGGCTGGATATGACAGCGGCAAATATTCTCGGGGTTCCGGCTGTCCTCCTGATCGCCATCGCCACGCTGCTCGTCGTCGCCTACATCCTGCGAAATACCTCGATCGGTCGAGAAATGTTCGCCATCGGTTCCAATCCCGGCGGAGCGAGCCTCATCGGCATTCCCTCGCGGGCGCGCATCCTCATGGCGTTTTCGGCAGCCGGGCTTCTGGCCGGGTTCGACGGTGCGCTCTGGGCTTCGCGCTATGCCACAGTCGATGCACGCGTTGCCTACGGTTTCGAGTTGACGGTGATTGCGGCTGTCGTCGTCGGCGGCATTGCCGTGCGTGGCGGCTCCGGCACGGTGCTCGGCGTCGCCGCCGGCGCCTTGATGCTGCTCATCATCAACAACGGGCTGACACTCGTACGTGTCGATCCACTTTGGCTGCAGGGGGTCTATGGCCTCGTCATTCTCGCCGCCATCGGCATCGACGCACTCGTCGCCCGCCGCGCCGCCGGCAAGCGCAAGGGAGCACATTGATGGACACAAATTCCGAGCGCAATTCCGACTTCGTCACCCGCTTTGCCAACTGGGATAATTTCCTGGCGGCGCTGACGATCGCCGTTATCGCCTACGCTCTCCTGGGCGTGCCGAACTTCGCTTCCGTCTTCAATATTTCGCAGGCCGTTGCCGGCATTTCGGAAAGGGCGCTCATCGTGTTGCCGATGGTGCTGCTGATTATCGCGCGCGAAATCGACCTGTCCGTCGGCAGCATATTGGCGCTCACCAGCGTGATCTTCGGTTTGCTCATCCAGCAGGGCGCGCCACTCCTTCTGGCCATTCCGGTAACACTTGTCGCCGGCGGAATTTGCGGTGGCTTCAACGGCGTGCTGGTGACCAAGCTCGGTCTTCCCTCGCTTGTCGTGACGCTCGGAACGATGGCCCTGTTTCGCGGCGTTGCCTATATTCTGCTCGGCTCGGACTCCATCAACGATTTTCCCGACAGCTTCCTCGATTTCGGCATCGATACTGTCGGCACATCGCCGGTGCCGCGGACTATTCTTCCCTTCCTGCTGCTTGCCCCGATTTTCGCCATATCGCTTCAAAAGATGCCGCTCGGCCGGCGCATCTATGCGATCGGAGGGAGCCCTGACGCCGCGCGTTATTCCGGCATTCGCCTGGCTCGCACCGTGTTCGGCCTGTTCGTCACATCTGGTGTGATTTGCGCGGCAGCCGGCATGGTCTACGCGGCCCGGCTGGCGAATGCCCGCGCCAACAATGCGGTCGGCATCGAACTCGACGTCATCACCATCGCGCTTCTGGGCGGGATCAGCGTCTTCGGCGGGCGTGGCCGGCTGACCGGCGTGCTGTGGGCATTGCTTCTGGTCGCCACCATCCGCAACGTCCTTGGTCTGCTGCAGATCGGCGGCGACGCGCAGGGGACGGTCATCGGCCTTCTGCTCATCGTTTCACTGCTGGCCAGCAATGCGGCGGAGCGCGTCTTTGCCAGCGTTCGAACGCGATATTTCAAAGTCAAAGCAGGCGAGTAGTTTCCGGGGCTAGCCTGCTTCATTCAACCGGATATCTTGAGGAGGAACGTCATGACATCGCATCTTATTAGAAGCCTGCTGGTCGCGGGCAGCGTGATCGCAAGCATCGCGGCGGCAAACGCGCAGGAATGCGCCAAGGAACCGGTCACGGTCGGCTTCCTGCCGAAACTGGACACCGACCCCTATTTCCAGGTCGCGCAAACAGGTGCGGAAGAAGCTGCAAAGGAAATCGGCGGCAAGGCGATCAAGCAGGCTCCGTCGCAGGCGACCGCCGAGGCGCAGATCGATTTCATCAACAATCTGGTTTCGCAAAAAGTCGGTGTCATCGCGATCTCCGCCAACGACGCCAATGCCGTAGCCCCCGCTTTGCGCCGCGCAGCCAAGCAGGGTGTGAAAGTCGTATCCTATGATTCCGACGTGTCGACTGCCGCCCGTTCCGTCTTCCTCAACCAGGCGGCCGGCGACAGCCTGGCCGAAATGATGCTGGAATCGATGGGACAGATGATCAACTACGACGGTGAGTTTGCGATCCTGTCGTCGACGCCGACGGCGACGAACCAGAATGCCTGGATCGACTTCATGAAGAAGACCATGGCGGCCGACAAGAAATACGCCAAGATGAAGCTCGTTCAAGTCGCCTATGGCCAGGAGAGCGAACAGGTCAATCAGCAGCAGGCTCTGGCCCTGGCACAGGCATTTCCGAACCTCAAGGGCATCATCATTCCGGCAGGCATCGGCTTGCCCGCGGCTGCCCGTGCCATGGACCAGGCGGGTCTTCTCGGTAAGATCAAGCTGACCGGTCTTGCTCCAGCCACCCTCATCAAGAAATACATCCAGAACGGCTCGGTCCAGGACATTTGGTGGAACGTCAAGGATCTTGGCTATCTCACCTACTATGCGGCCCAGGCCGTCGCGCAGTGCAAATTGACCGGCAAGGAGGGCGAGACCTTCGAAGCCGGCAGGCTGGGTTCCTACAAGGTTGGCGCAAAAGGCGAAGTTCTTCTCGGACCAGCTGACATCGTGACGCCGGCAAACGTCGAAGAATTCAAGTTCTGAAATCCTCGAGCTGAAGGGTGGCGCCGCATGGCTCCACCCGTTCCAATTGACATCGGGAGGCCACCATGAAGCCAGTGTTGCTCGCCGGCGAGACGTTTCACGTCACGTCCTTTGCCGCCAAGGGATATGAGGTTGGAGCATCGTCACGCTATTCCAACGGTGCCGAGCGCTATATTCAAGGCCTCGCGGCGCAGGACATCGCGGTCGTCCAGATCGGCGGCGAGCGCTGCGAAAGCGAATTCCCGACGACACTGGAAGGCCTTACGGCCTATTCCGTCGTCCTGCTCTCCGATGTGGGTGCGCTGTCGCTTCTCTATACCCCGCAGACGAGGGCGGGCCGCCGCTCCGTCAATCGCCTCGAGCTTCTTAGGGACTGGGTGGAAAAAGGCGGGGCGCTGATGATGGCGGGCGGATATTGCAGCTTTCAAGGCATCGATGGTCTTGCCATGTTTCGTGGCACCGCTGTCGAGGAATGCCTGCCTATCGAGTGTTTTCCCGGACCGGATGGCTTAGAGGCGCCAGAGGGCTTGGACCCGGTCATTCATGAAATCGGTCATTCGATACTGGCGGGAGTGCCATCGCCTATACCTTATCTCCTTGGCATGAACCGCGTTGCCGCCCGCGGCGGTACGGAGACGAAAACACTGATCCATTGCCGCCATCGCACAGGACAAATGCCGCTCCTATCGGTTCGCGATTATGGCGCCGGCCGAACCCTGGCTTGGACGACCGATATCGGCCCGCACTGGCTGTCGCAGGAGTTCATGCGATGGCCCGGCTATGATCTGCTGATGGCCAATATGATCCGCTGGCTCGCTCGAGAAATTTAGGACGCCCTGCGTCGCAACGATGTGGTAGCCAAGAGAGGATTTTGGCCATTCGCGGCGAAATCTCGACGAAATGGACGCATAAATCAATTTTTATCGATGTGTTTCAACGCATTTTAAATTCATGAGCCCATAGCGATTTCACTTCGTCACGGTGGTATTGATGCGTCGTATTGTCGAAAAGGCTATTTTAACTGGACTGCTTTCAGTGTTCGCCTCCCTGGCTCTTACGTTGATCATTGTTCCGTTGTTGGGCGGGCAAGTGGCAGGCGCTGGGCTATTCATGACGATTTTTTGCCCCCTGGCGATATCGATCCCGGCTTCGGCGCTGCATTTTACTCAGTCGGAAAAAGTCCGACGCGCTGAAGCTGCGACAAAAGAGGCATTGAACAATCGCCGAGGCTTATGACGCCCTTCGCGTCCAATCTCGCAGGGATGGCCTGACGGGGATTCTCACTCGCAGCGCCTTCATGGAAGATCTAGACGCGACCAGTCAGCGCGGCATATCCGGCGCCTTGCTGTTTCTGGACCTGGACTATTTCAAGTCGATCAACGACCGATATGGTCATGCGACCGGCGATGAAGCTCTTCGCTGCACCGGTCGTGTCCTCGCCCGCTACCAAGGACAGTCAGATTTCGCGGGACGCCTCGGGGGCGAAGAGTTCGGTCTGTTTCAAGGCAATTTGACGGCTGCCGAGATGCTTATGCGTTGCGAGGAAATTCGGGAAGAGATCGCGCGTATCGATCTGCGATCTCCGTCAGGTTCGAAAGTGCGAATGTCGGCGAGTGTCGGCGTGTTTCATTGCCAGCCGGGGTTCCATCCCCACTCTTGTTTGAAAGCCGCGGACGAAAACCTTTATCAGGCCAAAGTCTCGGGTAGAAACATGGTCATCGGGTAGCTCTCGAGCGTGTGTCCGATGATCTAGAAAGACTTCTCCACTCTCGCAGGTAGTGCTGGAGAGCGACGGCAGGATATTCAGGCACCGCCTGGACACTTGGCCACAGCAGGCGATTCCGCGCGAGTTTGGCAGCACCTCGCGACGTCGGACCGTGAGCCAGCATTGCGCGGCTATTGGTCCCAAGGCTCACAGCTAGCCGCATTCCCGTTTCGACCAAGTGCAATGCACTCACAGCATTTTGCGTCAATATCATCCGCAGGTGGCTCTCAGCACCCGGCCGGAGGCGGGATCGGTCTCGATGGTAATTCGGTCAGCTCTGTAATCATGTGTAACGGGCTGGTCGGGTGCGATCTGACGCGCAATGGTTGCTCCGGTTGTCCGCCTGGCCTCCTCGTCGGTCGGCTTGGGCTTTCCAATGAGTGTTTGCGCGGCCGCGGCATCGCATCGGCCACTTTTAACTTCGGACGTTGTACCAGCTGAACACGCCACCAAAGGCGGAACTGCGCTCACGAATACCAGACCAGTTAGAACACGGACTGCATGCAGCATTGATTTTCCTCTCTTCCTACCGACGGTTAGTCCAGCAGTGCGCGGACCGGACCTACTGGTGCTGGGGAGTATGTTGAAATCTTGACCAGGCAGTCCTGTCACAGGCTTAGCTCGCGCCGCATGGTCTCCAGCCGCTCCATGGCGATGACGCCGTCGGCAATGGTCGGTGCCGCGGTTTGAGCCCCGCCAAGCGCCGGGACGACGTCGGCGAGCAGCGAATAATAACCCTTTGGGTCTTCATTCGCGGCAGCCGTGAAGTTCGGCTTCCAGGTCAGGGTATCGACGTGGTCAGCAAGTGTCGCGGCCGGATCATCTGTCTTGAAGGGCGGGTTGCGATGCCAGCGGACCTCGATGACATTCTCGACCTCGATACGCTGATGGTCGCCCATCAGTTCGATGCGTTCGACAGGCGTGCCCCGAGACTGAATGGTACCCATGGCGATGTTACCGATGGCGCCGCACTCGAATTCGAAGCCGATATGGAAGAGAACGCGGCCCGGCGTTTTTTCCACCTTGCGCGCGGACATCGAACGCACGGGCGAGACGAGGAAGGAGACGAGGTCCATGTAATGCACGCAATGATGCAGGAAGAAGCCGGTATAATCGACGTTGCCTGCGAAGTAGCCGGGCGCCGTCATGTAATAGCCGGTCAGGCCTAGAACGTCGCCGAAACGGCCCGATTTGACGATATTGGCGGCGATTTTGTTGCCGATCGAATAGCGCTTCATAAAGCCGACAAGGAGCGGCTTTTTGGCCTTTTCGGATGCAGCAAGAAGCTCTCGTGCGCCGGCCGCCGAGCCCGAAGGCGGTTTCTCCATGAACACGCCGAGACCACGCTCGAGAGCCGCCTTGCCGAAAGCGAGATGCTGATCTGGACCGACGGCCATGCCGACGGCATCGAGGCCGGGGGTGCGAAGCAGCGATTCGACATCGCTGGCCAATACCTGGACGCCGAACTGCCGGCCCGCATCGGCAAGCCGTTTTCCGTCTATATCACAGAGCGCCGCGATCTGGACGTCATGGCGGACAAGTTGCGGAAGAAGCATCTGGGTAGCGTGGACGCCGCACCCGATCCAACCAATTTTCAATGTCATCGGCGATATTCCGTCAGTGTGAGATGAGACTTGATGAAGGCGCTGGAGGCGCTGAGACGATCGCTTTCATCCTCATGAGGTGGGCGCCATTGCGCGAAGGGAACACCGAACCGATCGTCGGTGCGGCGGAAGGGCTCAAGTGATATCGGCCCTTTATAGCCAACCGCATGCAGGGCGCGGCAGACCGAGACCCAGTCCGTTGCTCCGGTTCCCGGAAAGCCCCGATGGTTCTCGTTCGCCTGGAAATGCACGATCCGGGTGCCGCCAAGAAGAATGGCCTCGGCTATCGAGCTTTCCTCCATGTGCATATGGAAGGTATCGAGCATCAGTTGGATCGCGGGGTGGTCAACGGCATCGAGCAGTTCGATGGCCTGCTGCGTCGTGCACAGCACGTCGCTCTCGAAACGGTTAAGGGGCTCGACGGCCAGCAGAATGCCGGCGGCCTTGGCATAGTCGCCGACCTCGCGCAGACCCGCCACGCAGCGCCGCTTGCGGGCAAGGCGTTCTTCTTCCGCCACGGGCTGGGGCGGGCGGCCGGCAAAGACCAGGGGATTGCCCGTCAGCGGGCCTCCGACGATTTGCGCGCCAAGCGCCTTGGCACAATCGACCGTGTATTTCAGGTAGTCTATGCCGGCGCGATGGGCGTCTCCCTCAGCCGAAGAGAGATTGCGCTGCAGATTGACGCGTGCGGCCAGCACGACGCCGAGCCCGGCATCGTCCAGAGCCTTGCGCGCCTCTTTCATGTCGATCTCGCCGACTTCGGGAACCAGCAGCTCGACGAAATCGTAGCCGTGCTGGCGCATGCGCGTAAAGAGCGGGAAATGCTCGGCCGTGAAAGGCCTTGCATATTGCATGGAGATCAACCCGATCGGGTTCATGTGTGTATCCTCTTTCATCGACCGGCCCGGCATTCGCGGAGCGGTATGGTGGTCAACCTTTTACGGCACCCTGGGTCAGCCCGCCGATCAGGCGGCGTTGCACGAGAAGGAAAAGCAGCGTCGCCGGCAAGGCTCCCACGACGGCGCCGGCGGCAAGCAAGCCCCATTCGATCTGGTATTCGCCGATCAGCGTCTGGATCGCGACGGTCACGGGGCGAACGTTCTTGCCGCCGAGCGTCAGAGCATAGAGATATTCGTTCCAGGCGGTGATGAAGATGTAAATTCCGGTGGAGATGATGCCGGGCATCATCAGAGGCAACACGACGCGGCGCAATGCCGTCAGCCGCGTGCACCCGTCCGTCATCGCCGCTTCGTCGAGGCTCCTGGGGATTGCGCCGACATAGCTGGTCAGCATCCAGACGGCAAAGGGAATGGCCGCCGTCGCATTGGCGAGGATCAGCGCGAAATGCGTGTCGAGGATGTTGAGCTTTCGAAACAGCACGAAAAGCGGCAGGATCAGAAGCACGATCGGGAACATGTTGATCAACAGAAACTGCAGCATGAACGCTTTGCGTCCTGCGAACCTGAAGCGAGAGAAGGCGTAAGCTGCCGTGACGGAAACCAGCAGTCCGACAACGACGGTGCCTACGGCGATGATCAGGCTGTCCAGCATGTTCTTCAGAAATGACGTCTGTTCGATCAGGCGGACGTAATTGTCAAAGCTCCAGCCCGAGGGCGAAATGGAAACGCCTGTGGCACTGAGAACTGCCGTTGGAGTCAGCGATGTCAAGATCATCCATGCAAAGGGTGCCATGGCGAAGATCACGATTAGGAGAACCGGCAGGTCGGTCGTCAGGATGCGGCGTAAGGTGCTGGATTTGTTCATCGTTCAACATCGCGCATGGTGCGGGCAAGATAGACGGCGACAAAAGCGCCGAGCAAAAGGGTGAAGGTGACGGCGATGGTGGTGCCGTAGCCGAAGTCGAGATTCTGACGCGCCTTGATGAAGGCGTAGAGCGGCAGCGT
Organism: Rhizobium sp. C104; assembly: GCF_022354505.1. Taxonomy (NCBI): domain Bacteria; kingdom Pseudomonadati; phylum Pseudomonadota; class Alphaproteobacteria; order Hyphomicrobiales; family Rhizobiaceae; genus Rhizobium; species Rhizobium sp. C104. The sequence continues at coordinate 194,399 of NZ_CP092351.1, forward strand.
ATGGGTGGCATAGCCTGGCCCGCCGCCGGTCATGACGAAAATCACGTCCATCGAATTGGCGACCCAGATTACCCGCAGCAGGCCGGCCGTCGCCAGAACCGGGCCGATACCCGGCAAGGTGATGTGCACGAATTGCCGCCAGGCGGATGCGCCATCGATCGAGGCGGCTTCATACTGGCTTTTCGGAATTCCCTGAAGCCCGGCAAGGATCATCACCGCGAAGAAGGGGAAACCCTGCCACGTCAGCGTTGCGATGATGGCGTAAAGCGCGACGCCCGGATCGGCGAGCCATGGAACCGCCGTCTGGACGACGTGCAGGTAGAGCAGGATATCGTTGAGGACACCGGTGTTCGGATCATAGATCCAGCGCCACATCAGTGCGATGACGACGCTTGGCAGCGCCCAGGGGATGATGACAAGGGCGCGCGCCAGCCCGCGCCAGGGAAATTCGCGGTTGAGAAGCAGCGCTGTGAGGAGGCCAAGGCCCATTTGCAGCGGCACCGTCAGGCCGATCCAGATCACTGTGTTCCACAGGGCGCTCCAGAACACAGGGTCGTTGAACAATTTGACGTAATTGCCGAATCCGACGAAGCGGCTTGCATTCGGCTTGAACAGGACGAGATCGTAGAAGCTTGTGAAAACGGCCTGGATCATCGGCAGGAAGACGATCACAGCGGTGACGCAAACAGCCGGTGCCAGCAGCCAATAGGGCATAAAATGCTGGCGTTGCCAGAACGGTTTTACCTTCTGTTCCCTGGGCGTGGAAACGATCGTCGACATGCGAAAATCCTGACTTTCAAATTTACGCGATGGGGTGGCTCCGGTGGATGGTCCACCGGAGCCACGGGCATTTACTCCGCAAAGAGCGTGTTGAGCTGCTCCATCATCTGCTGCGACGTGGTTTGGCCGGTCAGGGCCTGCTGCATCGCCGTCTGCCAGGCCGTGTTCACGAATTCGGACGTCCCGGAACTCTGGGGCAGGACGTGGGCGAAGGGCAGGGACTGGACAGTAGCGTCGACGAAGCGGCGTTCGTGAAGCTTCCAATCGGCTGCCCCGCTTTTCGTCACGGTCATCTGGCCGGTCGCGGTGTTGAAGGCGACATTGTTTTCGCCTTCCGCCAGGAACGAGATCCATTTCCAGGATGCATCCTTGACCGAGGACGACGAGAAGACGGCAAGCGACTTCGTCGCCATAGGACGTCCACTGCTTGCCGCCGCATTTCGGCACCGGTACCGCCGAAACCTTGTCGCCCAGAGCGGCAACCAGATCCTTGGACGAGCCGATATGATGGATCGTCATCGCCGTCTTGCCGGTTTTGAAGGCCGCGATGATTTCCTGGAAACCGTCATTCGGCGCCGATGGCGGAATGACCTTGTCTTTCTGGAACAAGTCGATCAGCCATTGATTGGCGGCCACGGCTTCTGGCGTCGTCAGGCCGCCGGGCTTCAGTTCGGCGCCTTTCGAAAATACGAAAGCGCCCCACTGATCCCAGCCACCCTTGCCCCCACGCAGGCCGAAGCCGTAGGTGTCGGGCGCCTTGGTCAGCTTGATCGCCGCCTCGCGGAAATCCTCGCAAGTCGTCGGCGGCTTGAGACCGGCCGCTTCAAACAGATCGGCGCGGTAATAGAGGTAGAGCACCACATACTGGATCGGCAGGTAATATTGCTGGCCATCGGCGCCCTTGTTCAGTTCGAGCAGATTGTCGAGAAGATCTGCCTTGCCCTGCCACGCGTTGATGCGGTCGCCGATCGGCTCCAGCGCGCCCATTTCAAGAAGGCGCGGCTGCGCGAAAAGTTTGACCATGGCCGCATCGGGTGCGTTGCCGCCGACAAGGGCCGTGTAGAGATTGTCGTAGTAACTGTTCCAGGGAACGTTTTCGGCCTCGATCTTGATGTCGGGATTGGCTTTTTCGAATTTGGCTACCAGATCGGACATCGGGTTTGCGGGGTTGTCGAAGTGGTACCAGAAGCGGACTGTCTCTGCGGCCCGTGCTGGATTGAGCGCAAGGGAGGCAGCCATCGCCGCGCCCAAGGCCAGTTTCCTCAAGAGTTTCATTGCCTTTATCTCCTCCAGTTTCAGCAATTCTCACGTTCTGTTCTTCAAAGCCCTCGCCGCTGCACCGGCCGAGCGCAACGCCTCCCGCGCTGCCTCAAGCTCATTGGTGTTTTGCAGAAAGCCGTGCGTGACCCCAGCAACGATGTGGATAGGGTCATTGCGATGCAGTTCCCTGAGGCGCGCATGAAGCGCCATCGTATCTGAAAAGAGCGGATCGACCCCCGCAGCCATCAGATAGAGCGGTGGCAACCTCGACAACGCGTCATCCGTTGCCACCAGTGGACAGGCAAGTTCATCAGAAGCGATTGCCTGCTCACCTGCATACCAATTCCAATAGCGGCGCATCCGCTCCGTCGTCAGGCCGGGTCCGGTTTCGAAGCGCTGATAGGACTCGCCGGAGAGATCGCACCGATAACAGCCGTAAAATAGCAGTCCGCCGTCAGGAAGGGCGCGGTCGTCGCGCAATTCATGCAGGATTGCGGCAAGCGCCAGATTGGCGCCAGCGGAATCGCCCGCGATAAGAAGAGGCCGGCAATCGACACCTTCGATTTTGCCGTCCAGCACGGCCCGAAGACATGCGACCGTATCAAGCAACCCGGCCGGGAAGGGGTTTTCCGGCGCCAACCGATAATCCGGCATGACAATGGTCATCCGCGCTTCCGCGGCCAAGACGCGTGCTAAACGTTCATGTGTTTCTGGGCTGCAAAAGGCAAAACCGCCGCCATGCACGAAAAATATGACGCCGCCTTCGGCATCCGCCGGCGATAGGATACGCATGCGGCAGGGGTGAGAACCAAGTCCACTGTCGGCAGCGATCCACACCTGCCGGTCTACCGCCATCGGCGGCAGGTTGACGTTCCAGCGCTCGTTGTTGCGTGCCGACTGCGCACGGCCCTCGGCAGCTGGCAGGAGTGTCGGATCGGTCTGCGGACCCGTGTCGGCCGCAACCCTCGCCCACAGGGCCTGCATCTCGGCCGACAGCACTCCGGGATCTGCCGCGACCGCACTCACTGGTTCGCATCCGGAAAAACATCGGGACCTAAGTCGACGATCGTCGCGATATGGTGACGCATGACAGCGGTGGCATTAGCAATGTCGCCGCTTTCGATGGCGTCTATGATGCTGCGATGGCGCAACGCCGTCGCGCGAAGGTCGCGCGCCGAGCGGCTCCTCGATATCTTGAAGCGGTGGTTGTGTACGAGGCACCGGTGCAAGATCGGATCGAGGGCCGGAAGATTGGCGGCTTCGAGAATGCGCCGATGGAAATCCCGGTCGATTGCCGCGAGATGAAGTTCATCGTCGCCCTCGGCCGCGGCCACCATATCGTCGAGCATTGCGTTCAAATCTGCGATCAACGCCTTGCCGAGCGACCGCATCGTCCGAGGAAGACCACTGCACTCGATGTGGGTGCGCAAGCGGAACATCTCCACCGCCTCATCCGCGGTGCATTCGGAAACCTGGGTCCCGCGATGACCCTGGCGCCGAACGAGGCCTTCCTCCTGAAGCTGCAGCAGCGCTTCGCGAACAGTTCCCTGGCTGCATTGAAAATGCGCTGCGAGGTCGAGTTCCGTCAGACCGGTTCCGGCCGCAAGGTTCCCCAGCATGATGTCGCGCTTCAGCGCATTGAAGGCGAGCGAAGCCTTGGGCGGCTTGGTGACCGTGGGCCTGGGGAAAAATATGCCATTGATCGAACCTGTTGCCGATTGCATCTCGCTTGTCTTATCGTTATCAATAATGATATCGATAATGGCCGTCAAGGCGAAAAGACATGGAGGAACGTCGTGACCGGCATCACGCTCAACAAGATCAGCAAATCCTACGGGGAACTGCAGGTTATCCACGATATCGACATCGATATCGCCAGCGGCGAATTTCTCGTGCTGGTCGGGCCTTCCGGCTGCGGCAAGTCCACTCTGCTGCGGATGATCGCTGGGCTCGAAGATATAACGGGAGGCGAACTTGCTATCGGCGGCGCCACGGTCAACACGTTATCGCCCGCCGAGCGCAACATCGCCATGGTATTTCAGGACTATGCGCTCTATCCGCACATGACGGTTGAAGACAACATGTCGTTTGGCCTCAAGATGCGTGGTGCGGCATCGGACGAAATCGACAGGCGGGTCGAAAACGCTGCCAACGTCCTCAAGATCAAGGATTTCCTCAAGCGCCGTCCTGCCCAATTGTCTGGCGGCCAACGCCAGCGTGTCGCCATGGGCCGCGCGATCGTTCGAGAGCCGGCGGCGTTTCTGTTCGACGAACCGCTCTCCAATCTCGATGCCTCCCTGCGCGTTGAAATGCGTCTGGAGATCGCCAAGCTTCACAATCGCATGAAGGCAACCACGGTCTACGTCACCCATGACCAGGTCGAGGCCATGACCTTGGCTGACAGGATCGCGGTGATGAACGCTGGCGTGGTCGAGCAGATCGGCAAGCCCCTGGATCTCTATCGCAAACCAGCAAGTCTTTTCGTGGCGCGCTTCATCGGCAGCCCGACGATGAACACAATCGACGCAGCGCCTGCAGACGGTAATTCGATCACCGTGCTCGGACACCAGATCGAGATCGCGGAACATGGTGGTCGTGCGGCATCGATCGTATTTGGCATTCGACCGGAAGATCTCACCCGTTGTTCACCCGAGGAGGCATGGTTTTCGGGAGAGGTGTCTGTTGCAGAACGTTTCGGAAGTCACACCTACGCGTATGTCGAGATCGGAGACGCTCGCATGCTGACGGTGGAACTGCCCCGCGAAACGGACATCGCCGTCGGAGAAAAGATCCATCTGAAGGGTTATGCCGGAGCAATCCATCTCTTCGACAAATCGACAGGGCGACGTCTGAACTAGCTGCAATGCCTGACGTTCGTCGAATGTGACCCACTTGTGCAGCCGCAGGCGACATCGCTGCGCCCGCCAACCTTCCAAGGGCTGATCGATCCACCGCTTTAGACGCGCCCAGTCTTGCCGGGCTGGCTCGCTCAAAACGAGGCCATGTCCCGGGCGGGTCGGCGCATGGGCGAAACCATCGCGGACGTCTATTGGCTGCTCTACGAGATGAAAGAAATTCTGGAATGAACATTCGAGCCACTCGACCTCCGGAAGTGCGACAGCCATGTGGACGCCGGCTTCCAGGAAAGCGTTGCCGAGGCTGACCGGGATGCCGAGTTCAGCTGCGAGCCAGCCGATCTGCATGACATCCGTCACCTGGCCATGAACATTGAGCGGTATTGCCAAGTTGTTTGACTTGTCTGCGTCGGCTATTCGAGCCCGGATGAATATCCCGTGCCAAATGCCGCGCCTGAAAGGCTTTCGCTTTGCCCGTGAAATCATCGCCTATGCGGTATGGGCTTATCATCGCTTCGCGCTGAGCACCGCCGACGTGGAAGACCTGCTTGCCGAACGCGGTGTCGTTGTCAGCGGGAAGCAATCCGGCTTTGGGTCAATCGCTTCGGGCGGCATTTTGCAGTCTGTGTCCGGCGAGATCGACCTGCGCCTCGCGATAAATGTGTGCTCGACATTCTGGTTCAGCCACGTCGGGATGCGAAGGCCGCAAGGCGTTTCCTGCGCGGTTTGGTTGCTCGGTTCGGCATGCCAAGGGTTGTCGTTACGGACAAACTCCGCAGCTACATCAAGCCGATCCGAACCCCTCGCGGCCGAGCATCGGGCGCACAAAGGACTCAATAGTGCGGTCGAAGTCTCGCACAGGCCGACACGAAAGCGGGAGAAGATATTCGGCAGGTTCAAGTCACCGCGGCAAGCACAGAGGTTTCTCGCTGCCCACCGCCGGGTCAATCTGATCTTCCGGCCCCACCGCCACAAAATCACGCCGCGTCTTGCCGTCACGCCAGGGCGGATGCGTTTGCCCTCTGGCATGACTATACCGCGGAAATGACCGCCTGAGCTTAGTCCAGCTGATCGCGCGCAACTTGCTTCAAACAACTTGGCGATACCATTCAGAGTGATCCCGGAAAACTGAGGTGTGGTAACTCCAGTCTCCTAAATCCGCTCCGAATGGACAACCTCCGGAAAGCTCACATCTAGGACGTCGACGCTGAAGACGTTCTCGACGCCAAGGCCAGCTTTCTCGCTCGAGCCAGGCCGGTTTTGTCGGCGAAAGCCGTAGAGAAGGGATATATAGTTTCAGAGGTCGGTCTTTCGGTTCACGGCGATCCGACGACTGTCCGTTCAAACGGCCGTCGGTTCAGCTATTTGGCCGCGTGCCAAACTCCCCCAACGCCATCGCCGTTGGCTTCACCGGCTTTCTTATCCTCGACATAGGTGTATAGCGGCTTGCCCTCGTAGGCCCACATCTCCTTGCCATCCGCAGCCTTGACTAGAGTCCATTCGCCTTCTGCCTTGGCCTTGGCTCCAGCGTGGAACGCCGGCCACTTCTTCAGGCAATCCTCATCGCAATTGGATTTTCCTTTTGTATCTTTGTCGAAGGTGTAAAGGACCATGCCTTTTTCAGTAGCCAGGACCTTGCCCATTTTCGTATCCACCATCTTGGCAGGCTCGGCCGCAAAAGCAGACCCAGTTAAAGCAGTTAACGCACCTAAGGCGATCAATATCGTTCTCATGATTTTTCTCCCATTCGGCAGTGCCCGCGGAATGCCAGCAGCACCCGATCTAACTGACACAAACGCCCAACTATGAAAGCAGTTCCGTCCACGGGGGACGAACACGACAGGCCCGTAAAGGTTATAGCTCCGCGGCGCGCCGATATCGTTAAAAAACTCTATGGATTAGTCGCTTAACCCGTCGTTTAGGCCTGTTGGGCGGGGAGTTGTTATTTGCCCTGCGCCTGTGCGCAAGGTATCGATTTATGCCACTCTTATACAGCGATGCCGCCGTGCAGCGACCTTTATAATGTCCGTTTGGCCAGTCTCCTGAGGTTTGGGGCGGTTGCCGCAAGCAGGAATTCATCTGGCGCGCCGCACGGACCTCGCAGCCTCAAACGGGGCATCCGTAGAATGCGTTTCAAGTGTGCAAGGAGCATCTCGACCTTCTTGTGACGATGCCGGGACTGCTCATATTCTGGCGTGGCACCAATCGCCCGGGCGACGAGGGGCGAGGTCATCCCGGAATCCGGGGGCGCAATCGTCTTGGAATGAAGGCGCGGCTTTATTGGAATCGGCACACAAAGGCATGCTGGACGAGGTGGCGAGCGCGGGAGCCATCCGCTGCGGACTGGCCCGGGCAGGAGGGGGAGTCGCTGCACATTTGCGAAGATGATGAGCAGCAGGCATCGTAGACCGCAACAGGCGATTGGCCATCGGTCTGGAGTGAGCCCGCGGTGCCTTCGGCAAGCGCGTCGGCCGCCGCTTAACGTGATTCGAGTTTGGATTTCAGCCCGACCCGGATCAACCCCTCGGGGCCAGCCAATCTCCGATCGTTTTTCCGTAGCGCCGCGTGGAGCTGATGGCCGGAGCTGGCCGCTGTTGGGTTGTCACAGTCCTTCGGATTTCACGCGGGCTCAGCCCGAATTCGTGGATGAAGGCGCGCGTAAAATTGGCAGCGACCTCGAAACCGGCAGCTTCTGCGATTTCTGAAATCGGCCTGTGGTCGGCCGAATTGCTGAGATCCGCATAGGCCTGCAGCAATCGTCGCTTGCGAATATAGTTGAGCACACCTCCGCTCGCCTCAAACAGCTGGTAAAGCCGCGTACGCGAAATCCCTAACGCGCGGCACATCATGTCCGGTGTCAAGTTCGCCGAATGGAGATTGACGTGAATGTAGCGGTGCGCCCGCTCCATCAGTCCCATGTTGGTTTGGTTTTGACCGGTATCAGTCCTTGCGGATGATGCGGCGGCCGCAACGACCATATCGCCGATGGTTTGGATGATCCGGGGCACTTCCTCGATCGTCAGATTGCCGAGGTTCGTTTCGAGGCCTGTGAGATAGCCCGTGAGCAACTCGGCGTGGCTGCCCGAAAGAACCGCGTTGCCGGCGCTCTGGAGAAGGCTCGCATCGCGCGCCAGCAGCTCATACGGCAGGAACACGAGCAAAGCTTCGTTATCTGTCATCCGTCCGCGATAGGGGCTGCCGAGAGACATGAACAATATCTCGCCTGCACCTGTCTCGGTGACACGACGGTTGACCTCGGTCCAGGCCTGGCCGCTGCGCTGCAGGCCGACATTCCAGTGGTCGATGGGGCTCGATCGGAGCATGGCCTGATCGCGGACATATCTGTGGGCATGCACGCGCTGCTGTACGACGAGGATATCGCCGAGATGCCAGCCGATCTGCTCCGCGATGAACCCGTCATCCGGTGATTTTCCCTCCGGCAAATGAACATCCACGAGCGGCGCCATATGTGCACGCCAGGCCGGGAACTGTTCTGTCGGTGGCAGGTCCTGCGTCGAGAATCGCAGCGGCACGAGTGCAGGGGAGGCATTGGGTGGTCGTTCCTTGCCCATGGCCGGTTCACGCGCCCAGCGTCGCCGCTCCATATGCGCCGGCCGCTGTTCCCCGACAGGATCATCGTCGGATTCAGACCCTATAGCCATTAACTCCTCCAGCGCATAACCCGACCCAAGCCATGGAAATTCAGAAAAGCGATTGTTTTTCCGGCTGAAATCTCCGCAGAACCCCGTCTGAGAAAGCGGAAGTGCCGGAAGAGTCTCATCCATAAGTTGTTATCATACTCCTTTCGCTCTGAAATGTACGGAGCGATAATTTCCAGGATCTAGGGATAACGACAATTGCTTCCCTTAGCTGTATCTAAATAAACATCGGTTCTTTCCAAAAGAAAAACCGGGCGAATAAAATATTCGCATGATCGAACGACTTAGCTTCGCGGTATGGCGAAGTACAGATCGAAAAGAACACAGCAAAATCTGAAAAACACGGGGGATAGTCATGAACTACCTTAGTAGGATTCGTGCGCGCACTGCGAAGACTTCGTCTCATGATGAAAGTTATTCATCCGAAAACTCTCGTGCGCCCAAGAGAGTTCTTGTCACCGGCGGCGCAGGTTTCCTCGGATCACATCTGTGCGAGAGGCTTTTGGCCGCCGGACACCAGGTGATCTGCCTCGACAACTTTTCCACCGGCATGCGGCGCAATATCGCCCATCTGAAGGGCGTCGAGCGCTTCAATGTCGTCGCCCACGATATCGTCCAGCCACTCGATCTGGAAGTCGACGAGATCTATAATCTCGCCTGCCCGGCATCGCCCCCGCATTATCAGGCCGATCCGGTCCATACCACGAAGACCTGCGTGTTGGGCTCCCTCAACCTTCTGGAGCTGGCCGCGCGCACCGGCGCACGCATCCTCCAGGCATCCACCTCCGAAGTCTACGGCGACCCGAACGTCCACCCGCAAGTCGAAAGCTACTGGGGCAACGTCAATTCGTTCGGCCCGCGCTCCTGCTATGACGAGGGCAAGCGATGCGCCGAGACCCTGTTTTTCGACTTCCACAACACGCACGGCGTCGAGATCAAGATCATCCGCATCTTCAACACCTACGGCCCGCGGATGCGTCCGGACGACGGCCGCGTCGTCTCGAATTTTATCGTTCAGGCCCTGACAGGGCAAGACATCACGATATATGGCGACGGTTCGCAGACCCGCTCGTTCTGTTTCGTCGATGATCTCATCGGCGGCATGGTCCGCATGATGGCCTCACCGTCGTCGCTGACGGGGCCCGTCAATCTCGGCAATCCGGGCGAATTCACGATCCGGGAGCTGGCCGAACAGGTGATCAAATTGACCGGCTCCCGGTCGCAAATCATCCATCGCCCTCTGCCGGTTGACGACCCTCGTCAGCGTCGCCCAGACATTTCGCTCGCCATGCAGGAACTGGACTGGCGGCCGAAGATCGACTTGTCGAGCGGCCTGCGTCAGACGATCGACTATTTCGATGGTCTTCTCACCCGTCCGGCACGCGAATTGGAGGCGGTCTGATGGATGCGCCCCGGGTCCTTGTCACCGGCGGTGCCGGCTATATCGGCAGCCACACTGCCAAGCTCCTCCGCTCGGAGGGGATTGAGCCTGTCGTCTACGACAATCTTACGACCGGAAACCGTTCGTCCGTGCGCTGGGGCCCTTTCGTCGAAGGTGACGTCCTCGACTCGCCATGTCTGATCGAGGCCATCGAGAAATATGCTCCCGATGCCGTCATCCACTTTGCTGCCTCTGCCTACGTGGGCGAGTCCGTGCAAAACCCGGCGAAATATTACAACAACAATGTCTGCGGTGCGTTGTCGCTTATCGATGCCTGCCGGCAGACGGGGCTTCAGAACGTCATCTTCTCATCGAGCTGTGCCGTCTACGGCGTCCCCTCCGTGCTGCCGATCGATGAGACGTTGCCGAAGGCTCCGATCAATCCCTACGGCAAGACCAAGCTGATCTTCGAGCATATGCTCGCCGATTATGCGGCGGCCTACGGCCTGCGGTATGTTGCCCTGCGTTACTTCAATGCCTGTGGAGCCGATCCGGACGGCGAGCTTGGCGAATGGCACGTTCCGGAAACCCATCTCATTCCGCGGGCGCTGCTGGCCGCGGCCGGCCGGATTCCGCACCTGGAAATATTCGGCGATGATTACGACACCCCTGACGGCACCTGCATAAGGGACTATATTCACGTCGCAGATCTCGCGCGCGCCCATGTTCAGGCCTTCACCCATCTCGCCAAAGGCGGAGCAAACCTCGCCGTCAACCTCGGCACCGGGCGGGGTTTTTCCATCAGGGAAGTCCTGCGCTCGATCCAGGAAACGACCGGGTGCGAAGTCCCGGTCGTCATTCATCCACGCCGGCCGGGCGATCCGCCCAGCCTCTACGCCGACGCCAGCTTGGCCCGCGAGACGCTCTGCTTCCAACCTCGATATTCCGACCTCGAAACCATCGTGCGAACGGCAGCTCCGTTCTTCGGACTGGAGGCGCGCGCGTGACCGAACTTGCGATTACCCAAGCGACGCGTGCTCCGGAACCCTCTCACGAGCCGCTTCTTGTCCCGGTTCTGACCGGACATCGGCGGGCCGAATATCTGTTCTCGGCGGCCGTATGGGCCTGGGCCTTCGCCTATTTCTGGATCTGGTGGTTGGAGCCGCGCCATCACGTCGATGCTTTCGGCACGATTACAGTGAGCCTCGTTCTTGCCTGGGTTACCGCTCTGCCGGCCTATTTCATCGTCGTCTTCTATCGGGCGGCAAGACCGAACGGTCCCTTGCGCCTGCCGGCGGGCAGTCGAGTGGCCATGGTCGTGACCAAGGCGCCGGCCGAACCCTTCTCGGTCGTCAGTGAAACCCTGCTGGCAATGCTGGCCCAGGAGGTGGAACACGACACCTGGCTTGCCGATGAAGACCCTTCCCCCGAGACTCTTAACTGGTGCTCCCGGCACGGGGTCCTCGTCTCGACCCGCAAGGGGCGATCCGATTATCATCGGACGTCGTGGCCCCGACGCATGCGGTGCAAGGAAGGCAACCTCGCCTTCTTCTACGACCACTACGGCTACAGCCGCTACGATTTCGTGGCGCAACTCGATGCGGATCATGTTCCCGCGCCCGACTATCTCTTCCACATGTTGCGTCCGTTCGCCGATCCAAAGGTCGGCTATGTTTCGGCCCCCAGCATTTGCGACAAGAACGCTTCCGAAAGCTGGTCGGCACGTGGAAGGCTCTATGCCGAGGCCAGCATGCATGGCTCGCTCCAAGCCGGCTACAATGGCGGCCTGGCGCCGATGTGCATAGGGTCGCATTACGCGGTACGTACCGTCGCCCTCAAACAGATCGGCGGCCTCGGTCCGGAGTTGGCTGAAGACCATTCGACGACACTGATGATGAATGCCGGCGGCTGGCGGGGTGTGCATGCGCTGGATGCCATCGCCCATGGTGACGGCCCCAGAACCTTCAGCGATCTCGTGACGCAGGAATTCCAGTGGTCGCGCAGCCTGGTCATGGTGCTGTTGCGGTACTCGCCGAGCCTCGTCGGCCGGCTGCCGCCCCGGCTCAAGTTCCAGTTCCTCTTTTCGCAACTCTGGTATCCGCTTTTTGCGTTCTTTATGTTGCTCATGTTTGCGTTGCCGATCATCGCGCTCGTGCGCGGCCAGTTCGTGACGGTGACCTACCCAGATTTCCTGGCGCATTTCGCACCGCTTTCTATCGCTCTCGTGGTGATGGCTTATCGCTGGCGCGCCAGCAGCTCGTTTCGCCCTTACGACGCCAAGATCCTGAGCTGGGAATGCATGCTATTTCTCTTCGCGCGCTGGCCCTGGGCGCTCGCCGGCACGCTGGCTGCGATGCACGATTTTGTAACGGGCTCCTTCGTCGATTTCCGCGTCACTCCGAAAGGGCGGTCCGAAGTCGATCTGCTGCCGGTGCGTGTCCTGGCGCCCTACGCTTTGCTGGCGCTCATGGCGGTGCTGCCCGCCCTGGCAATCGGCGATGCCGGCGCCTCCAAGGGGGCTTACTTCTTTACCATCCTGAACGCGGCAATCTACTGCGCGCTGCTCTTGGTCATCGTCGGGCGTCATTCGAAGGAAAATATGGTTGCGGCGGCCCCGCGTTTCTACCGTCCGGCGATGGCGACCGTGCTTCTTGCGCTCGTCGCGCTGCCGGGGGTTGCAACCACCATGCGCGGCAAGGATGCGACCGAGGCACTCGCCTGGGGCAGCGGTCGCCTTCAGCTGTTCGAAGAGCGCTATGCCGTCTCGGGTGCAGGCCGGGGCGGGAGCGCCCTGCGCACGATCTTTTTCAAACCACGATGGATTTCCGATCCGGAGGAGATCCAACTGAGAACCGATGCCGCTCACCCGGATGTGCGGCCGAGCGTGGAGGAAACACACAATGCATAGCCCATCCAAAATAGCCCTGTTGTCGTTAACCGGCCTGTTGCTGTCGGGAGTTCACGGTCCTGCCGACCGCTCTGGGCAGCTTTGCCGAAGGGCAGCCGCTTACAGTGACGACATCGTCGATCGCGCCGCCGGCCAAAATGCCGGTCGTCACCAAGGAGTCGATCACGTTCGGCGCCTATGATCCGCATGGAGATCTCAGGCGCCTCGCCCGATTCGAAGATCGAACACCTCTTCCTGCCCTGGGAAGATGTCGATCTGGGCACGCTCGCGGTCGCCGACAATTATGCGCAGGCGCGTGGCCGCACGCTGCTGATCTCGGTCGAGCCCTGGACCTGGTCACCCGATTGGCGCCAAACCTCGCAGGAACTGCTGCACAGCATCCTGGACGGTTCGCGCGATGCGAACATGGCTGCCGTCTGCTCGACTGCTGCCGAGCTGAAAAGCCCGGTCATCATTCGCTGGGGACAGGAAATGGACGAAACCGACAGCCAGTTCTCATGGTCGCATTGGCAGGGCGCCGATTATGTCAAGGCCTATCGGCGGATGGTGGAGGTCTGCAAGGTCCACCTGAAGACGGCCAAATACATGTGGTCACCGAAGGGCAATGAGGGGCTTCAAGCCTTTTATCCCGGCAATGATGTCGTCGATCTCATCGGGCTCTCGGTCTTTGGTCTGGAACAATACGACAGGTACAAGACTGGCCGTGACCAGACGTTTGCCGAACACCTTGCGCCCGGATACGCCCGTGTCGCCGGTTACGGCAAGCCCATCATGGTTGCCGAACTCGGCTACGAAGGCGGCGATTCCTTCGTGCGAAACTGGGCTGAGAGCGTAACAAAACGCTATCCCCAGTTCCCGGCCCTGAGCGCCGTTATCTACTTCAACGACCGCGAAGTCTATCCGTGGCCGGACGGCTATGGCCGCCCCGACTGGCGGGTCGTCCGCGAAAGCATCAATTGAACAACAAGGAACCTCAACATGTCCAAACTTCAAAAAATGCTCCTGGCCGTGGCCCTGACCAGCAGTATCGCCACGGCCGCGTCCGCTGCCGGAACCAATGAGCCCGCGGGGAGCGAGACCGCAAAGCCGATGAGCAGCGCGGAAATCTATCAGCTCTACAACCAGAAATCCTGGATGTGGAAAGCCGGTGCCGGCTACTTCTCCACAAAGGCGCGCCGCTTTACCGCCTGGTCGCGGGAAAGCGGCTCGCCGTCTTTCGGCACGGGCCGTTGGTTCATCACGGAAACGGGTAAACTCTGCTTCAACGCCGACTGGCACGCCAAGACCGGAACGGCGACTGCAATCACCTGCTTCAGCCACCGCAAGAAGGGCGGCCTGATCTATCAGAAACGCGAACCGGACGGTGAATGGTACGTTTTCAAGAGCGCACCGGCACAAGCCACCGACGAATTCGCAAAGCTTCGCCACGGCGACTACGCGAGCTCTCAATTGGGGAGGATTGAGGCGAGCGTCAGTAGGGCCAAGTAAAGGCGAAGCAGGGGGTTGCGCGCGGCCGAGGCGCCATCTGTGTCCTTGTAGGAGCCGATGCCTGCGCGCAACCCTTTCATAAAAGATCGCGAAGCGCCTTCAAAATCAAAGAGGCGGCGAACGGACACTCGGGTGTCCCGTCGACTGTTCCGATTAATATCGCGATAGTGTTCAATTGAGCAATGGCACCGCAGGCAGAGCCTGGAAGGGCGCAACCGACGACGCTGATCCGCAGGGGGCAAACCAGAACCGCCGATCGCGATGTTGCGTGGCAGGCCGCCGGCAAGAACGGCTTCAACCATCGATTTGGCGCCGCGCAGGTCCCGGACTTTCTGCTCGAAGGCCTCGTCAACGTTGCCTCGCCCAACAAATGAGCAGCCGCCGGGTTATGGCAAGTCCAGGCGAAAAGTGCTCCGCATCAGTGAGAAACCGGAAGGAACCCCTTGCACGCGTGAAACGTTTCGTCCCGCATCTTTGATGGAGACAGCACCATGTACATTGTTGTCGGCGGGACGGGCCACGTCGGCTTCGGCGTGGCGAAGACGCTTCTCGACGAGGGCGAGGCCGTCACCGTCGTCACGCGAAACCCTGATAAGGCCGCCGCTTGGCGCCAGCAGGGCGCGAAGGTCGCGCTCGTCGACGTCCACGACGTAGCCTCGATGCGGGAGGCGTTCCGCCAAGAGAAGCGGGCCTTCCTACTTAACCCGAACGCGGACGTATCGAGCGACACGGATCGGGAGGAACGCGAGACCGTGCGCTGCCTGCTTCAGGCGATTGAAGGGTCCGGAACTCGAGAAGGTGGTGGCGCACTCAACCATGGGCGCGCAGCCGGGCGAGGAATGCGGCGATCTCAACGTCCTTTACGAACTGGAATTGGGCCTGAGGAACCAGCCAATTCCTGCCAGTATCATCCGCGCAGCTTACTTCTACAGCAATTGGGATGCGATGGTGGGATCCGTCACGAAGGACGGGGTGCTATCGACCATGCTCCCCGCCGACCTCAAGCTGCCGATGGTCGCGCCGGAGGATCTAGGAAAGGTGGCCGCGCAGCTATTGCAGGCGCCGGTCGAACAGATCGGCACATATCCCGTAGAGGGGCCGAACCGGTACTCCCCTAATGATGTCGCCGCGGCCTTCGCAGGCGCTCTCGGCCGGACCGTTCGCGTCGACGTGATCCCGCGCGAAAGCTGGCAAGACGCATTTCGCGGCTTTGGCTTCTCCGACGCAGCGGCTCGGTCATATGCAAGGATGACGGCTCTCACCGCCGATGGTCCCGAGTATCCCGAGAATCCTATTCGCGGCTCGATCTCGCTCCAAACCTACATAAGCAAACTCGTTCTGGCTCATCCTGACGCCTCCTGATGGGAGGAAGGAATCCGATTTCGGTTCGAGCTGCAACTCGAGAGGCTGGGCAAATTCTACTGCCATTGTCACCGAGATGGGTGTTCTCGCGCATGAGAGACCATGGCGGCAGGCCAACAGGAACGGCTGCTCTACATGTTGAAGACATCAGCAAAGCTCATTGGAATTCGACGACACCATCAAATGGGATAGGGCGCTCCGATTTGCGGTTCGCTGACGCAATTCACTTGCCAGGAACAACGCGCTTCCGATTGGCGTTATTGGTCGTGGCGATGAAGCTTCCTTTTGATCGATGCTCGAACATCACGATGAACCTCGGACTTAACAACAGACGTGTTCTCGTGACGGGGGGCAACTCTGGTCTCGGCGCGGCGATCTCTAGGGCCTTCGCCGCCGAGGGTGCACGAGTTGCAATAAACTACCTGGGTACAAATCGACGTCTATGGCGAACTGATCGACACTCTGAATGCTGCGCGCGATGCCGAACTGCAGCCGCAAGAGGAGGCGTGGCGGCTGCAAAAGGTGCTGCTCGCTCACCTGATGACTGCGTGGCAAACGCTGGATCGGGGCATCTGGGAAGTCGGGGGGCCGGCGCGGGCATTCAGCCCTCGCGCATGATGGCTTGGGTGGCATTCGACCGAGCCTTCATCTGCACCGAGCGGCATGGTCTTGAAGGCCCTGTCGCGGAGTGGCGTGAGATGCGCCAGCAAATTCATGCCGAGATCTGTTCCAAAGGCTTCGATGAGAAAAAGAACAGCTTTGTGCAATACTAAGGCGGTGACACGCTCGATGCGAGCCTGTTGCTGATGCCACAGGTTGGCTTTTTGCCAGCCGACGACCCGCGCGTCATTGGTACAATCGCCGCGGTGGAGCGGGAGCTTCTGCAGGGTGGGCTCGTTATGCGCTACTCCACGAACGAGACCGACGATGGGGTCGGCGGCCGGGAAGGCGCATTCCTGGCGTGCAGCTTCTGGCTGGCTGATGCCTATGTGCTCACTGGTCGCCGGCAGGATGCACAAAGGTTGTTCGACCCCTCCGTCGGGCGCTGTCCAAGGTGGGCGCGCTCGGCGACCGATCCTCAAAGGCCAGAGATGTGTTGCTGGGTGTCGGTAGGATGGCAAGCAAGGTTTCCGATAGTATAGGCTCAAAATCACCCTCTGCGCCAGAACCAAAACAACGGTGCAACGGCGCTCAGCACAATGATAGCCCACGCAAACGGATTTCCCAGGTCCAATTCAGCTCTGGCATGAAACTTTCGTGTTGATCCTACTGCCGCGATAGGAGAAGTTTTGTGCCGAAGCCGATGAACACGGTCGCCACACCGACATCAATCTTGCGCTTTGCCCTGAGATAGCCGGCGGCCACCGCTGGATGGGTAATCAGGCTGATCAGGCAGGTGTAGTAGATGGTTGAGATCATCATCATCTCGGCAATTGCAGCCGCGCCGTAATAGAAGGGTGTGCCCGCCGGCATTGTCGCGGCGAAAAGCGACGCGACGAAAAGCGCTGTTTTCGGATTGGCAAGGTTAGTCGCAAGACCCATGCGATAAGCTGTGGCTAATGGTACTTCAATGCACGCCGGCAAAATGTCCGCATCGCCGCCGCGTGCTTTCCGTACGTCGAGGAAGAGTTTCAGCCCGAGCCAAACAAGGTAGAGCCCGCCGGCGAATTTCAGAGCCAGATAGGCAAACGGAGCGGCCTGAAACAACACGTTGATGCCCAACCATCCCGCCAGGCCCCAAGCGAACGTCCCAGTGACGGTACCGCAAGCCGCGGTGAGCGCAACCTTGCGTGTCGATGTCAGGCAATAGCGGATGGACAGCAGCGTGTTTGGTCCGGGCGTCATGGAGGCGATGGCCCAGATTGCCGCAACTGAAAGGAAAAACATGCGATCCTCGATTTCGCTTGTGGCAGCTGTGCGCCTTGGTTGAGCCGCAGGTAAAGACAATAAACGCGGCAGCTTCTGTGTTTGATAATTCTACCTGCCCGGTCCCGCGAGCATCAGACGCGCCAAGTCACAAAATTGTCCTTGGGGATATCTGGCAAGGTAGGCTTCGATCATTGCAGCATTCCCATCACTGCGTACCGTGTCCCAGAAGGCAACTTCGACCGCCAGCTCTTCCGTCGACGGCTTGCCGTTTTCAAGGCGAGCCTGCGCCAGATCGACAAACTTGCCGTTCGGATATCGCGTCAAATACTGTCGGTACTCATTGGGGTCATTGCTTTCCCGTACAGAGTCCCAGTAAGCAATCTCGACCTGCTGCATGTCGTCGGGGGTTCGGTAATCGGTCGGTATCGGTTCGGCATGCTGTACCCAAGTGCCTTTGTCGCTCCCATCGTCGAGATACGGGAAGCGGGGCTCGGGTCCATCGATGATCGGGTCTGCCTCCCGGTCGAACTGCACCCGGAAGACCCTCAGCGGTCTTGCGATGTTTTTAAATGTCTGCTCACCAAGATCTTCGAACGTCGCGTCGACACGATCCCGCAGGTGGTCTCTGACACCGCGGGTGACGCAGATGCCGCCGACATCCGCCATGCCTTCCAACCGAGCCGCGATATTTACACCATCGCCAAAGATATTCCCGTTCTTGACTAGAATGTCGCCGACGTTAATGCCGATACGAAAATTCATGCGCTCTTCGTCAGGTAAAGCTTGGTTGGCGCGCCAGATAGATTGCTGCATTGCAACGGCGGCATTGAACGCGAGCACGATCGATGGGAATTCAGCAAGAACGCTGTCACCAGCCGTCCCGAAGATTTCCCCCTTTGCCCGTTCGATGATGCCGTCGACGATCGTGCGATGCGAAGTCAGAGTAGCCAGAGTCCGCTCCTCGTTTACATGCATGAGCCGGGAATAACCCTCCACGTCGGCAGCGAGGATGGCGGCTAGCTTTCGATCAAGAGGAGGAGCTTCCATGCGCGTGTCCAAAGTGGCCTCTCCGCAAAGAAAGGCCGGCGAGAGCTTTTGTTCCCTTGGCCTCGGTGATGCTGATACCATACCTTGATGCCCGGCCGAAAAACACATCGGTCTGGTGTGCCTCCCGAAAGATGCATAAGCAACATCACATAATCGGCGCGATAGGGTACTGGCGAGTGTGCCACAGAGGCGGATGTTTTCTCAACCGGGCGCGAAGGGAGACACGTACAGTACATTCCTATATCTATGGAAAATAGTTGAAGTGACTGCGGAGAGAGAAAGCCACGCTGGTTTCAAACTTCGGGATCGCCGGCAGAACAACCGTCTAGCGGAACGCCCATTGCGCGGAGTGTTTGCCCACTCTCCCGGAGGGATATGCAGGAGCGAACTCAAAGGTGGGGATAAGACCTGGGACAAGGTCACAGTGAGCGAAGCTTGAGTTGTAATTGACTGCAACTGAGTTCGAGATCCCGCCTGCTTCCAAGGGAGCGCTGGAGACATTGACACTGGCGCTGGCCCCTGAAGTTGCAACGCTCGGGATTACCGTCAATGCCGTGCTGCCGGGTGTGAAAGAAACCGATATGAATGCCGAATAGCTGGCCTCGCCGGACACGCGCGCCGGCGCGGAAGCGCTGTCGGTCTTCTCAAGTGTCGGACAGGCGGAGGACGTCGCCCACGTCATGCTCCCGCGCAGAAGTGCAGGAAGCTGGAAACCTTCCCAATACACATCGGCGGATTTCCCGCACGGCGCCCGATGTGGGCGCCGCATACTGAAGATGGCACGAGGGGTGGGGTTTGAAGGCTCGACCTAGATTTGGTCGCGCAAAGACTTGAAAGCTATCCGCAGCTCCGAGGTAAACAGCTCCGGCTGCTCCCAGGCTGCGAAGTGCCCACCCCTAGGTAGCCGATTGTAGTGGATCAGCTTTGGGTATGCTTTTTCGGCCCAGCTTTGTGGCGCCTGGTATATCTCGTCCGGAAAAGCGCTGACAGCGACCGGGATTTTGATGCCACGCGGATCAAAGAAACCGCCAGACGGGAAATGCGCGTTGGCCCAATAGAGTCGTGCTGACGAAATCGCAGTGTTCGTAAGCCAATAAAGGGTGATATTGTCTAGGACGTCGTCTGGCGTAAGGCCTTCATGTTCGCCATCGAAAGACCTTGCGATCATTCGGTAGCTCCGGATGTCATGATCCAGCATCCAGGCCGCGAGCCCGATCGGCGAGTCTACGATTCCATAGAGGGTCTGTGGCCGGTTGTTCATCTCAATCGCGTAGCCAAGCCCATTCTTGTTGAAATCGTCGAGCTGATCGTAGGCCCGCTTCTCGTCTGCTGAGAGATTGGAAGGTGGAATGCCGGCGGCAAGCGCCTTGGTTATCTCGGTAGGGACGGTAGCCGCCATGTTGGTATGGATACCGAGGAGCCCCGCGGGCTCCTGCACCGCCATCAGTTCTGTGACGGCATTGCCCCAATCGCCACCTTGGGCCACATATTTTGAATAGCCGAGGCGTTGCATTAGAACAGCCCATGCTTTGGCAATTCGGGGTGGCGTCCACTCCGCGTTCCTGGGTTTGGCGGAGAATCCATAGCCCGGCAGAGAAGGAATGATCACATGAAAGGCATCAGCTTCGGTGCCACCGAAGGCGGTCGGATCGGTGAGGGGTTTTATGATTTTCATCTGTTCGATAACCGATCCAGGCCAGCCATGGGTGATGATTATCGGCAGCGCATTTTCGTGCTTCGACTTGACATGAATGAAATGGATGTCGAGGCCGTCAATCTCTGTGAGGAACTGTGGAAGGGAACTAAGCCGAGCTTCGACCTTTCGCCAGTCATGGGTCTTCCAATGGTTGGCGAGCTTCTTAATCGTGTCGAGCCTGACGCCCTGGCTGTCGTCTGTGACGTTTTCCTCGTCCGGCCAACGGGTGGCGGCAACGCGTCGATGGAGATCGGCCAGCTGATCCTTGGACGCGGTGAACTTGAAGGGTCGGAACCCAGACACGGTACTGGTCTCTGCGAACGCTTCGGGAAAGACCCCGATAGCGCTGGCGGACGCAGCGACTGCAAGCAGTGTTCGACGGGTTATTTTTGACTCTACTCGGGACATGGCGTCCTCCTCGCTCGTGCGCTGTTCTTTGACGAGGAGGAAATTCGCACTGAAGGCCTTCTGCAACAATTGCACCAAGGTATGCACAACACCTTGGTATTGGCTGGTTCCTCCGACTGTCGCCTCTTCGGCGGCTGGTACGGAGAAGTGCATGGTAACGCACGACCCCTGATTAGGCTCAGCCAAAGCTGCCCACCATGACTCTCAATGATGGAGCGACAGACTGAAAGACCGACTTTCACCCTCGTCGGAACGTCGCCGAAACCGGACACGATATGATGGGCATCCTACTCCGGCTTATCGCAATCATGCTCTGGAGATCGAGGCCGTTTAGTCCTGGCATATTCACGTCGAGCCAGGCAGCAGGGAGAGGCCAGAACCGGTGCTTCGAGAAAACTTTGCGCGGAATCAAAATGCAGCGGAGCCACCCGGCGGAGCCAATCAGCAGCTCCAGCGATTCTCGCACGGAAATATCGTCATCAACGACGAAAACTGTCGGTCGATCCTGATCGCTTGGGTTCAAAGTGGTCACCGTGGAGGTCATCCGGTACATGTGCTCTCCCAAAGCGCTGTCAGGTCGTCGCCAACTTCCCGAAAAAGGTATCTGAAACGTGGCTTAGCGACAAACTCATCAGTTCGCTTAGCAAGCCTGGACAGAATGAGCAGTCCAGCGGGTAAGTCCATTGTACGATGGTATCGGGCCTGAAGGGTCGCGCGTCACCTGCTTGTTGGGTAGAAGGCCGGTGACCGGCAACTTCGCGCGGGTCGCCGGTGCCTAGAGCGGGTCGGGAGCAGATAATGGATCGTATCGATGCAATGAAGGTCTTCGTCACTGCGGTTGAAGAAGGAAGCCTGGCGGGCGCCGCTCGTAGGCTGAAGCGGTCGCCGACTGCGATCAGCCGGGCATTGGGTCTGCTCGAGCAACATGTTGGCGTGGAGCTCCTTCACCGCACGACAAGGAGTCTAAAGCTCAGCGAAGCGGGCCAGCGATATGTCGAAGCATGCCGCAGGGTGCTTGTCGATCTCGAGGAGGCGGACATGATCGCCGGCTCCGAGCGATCCTCTCCGCGAGGAACGTTGACAATTTCGGCGCCCCCATCCTAGGTGAAGAGGTGCTCCGGCCGATCCTCGACAGCTTTCTGCGTGAGAACGCCAACGTCTCAGTTCGGTTTTTGATGCTCGACCGGTTCGTGAACCTCGTCGACGAGGGAGTGGATGTCGCCCTGAGGATCGGGAATCTCGCCGACTCGACTCACATGTCCACCCGCATCGGCGGAGATGTCCGCCGCGTCGTGGTCGCGGCGCCGCGATATCTCGACAGCCGAGCTCCCATCAACGAGCCGTCGGAACTCTCTCGCCACGACTTGATCGCCTTCTCGAACTTCGGGCTCGAATCCTGGAGCTTTGCGCCGGCCAAAGGTACTTCCGTTCCAAGAACCCTTCACTTCACCCCACGCTATCTGGTCAATAGCGTCCGAGCAGCCGCGGCGTCGGCCGCCGAAGGAATGGGCGTGACCCGGCTCTATTCCTATCATGTCGCGGCATATGTCCGAGACGGCCGCCTCAAAGTCGTCCTTGCTCAGGCGGAGCCACCTGCGCTACCTGTCCACATCCTAACGCCTCAAGGGCGCGCAGCCGTTCCGAAAGTACGAGCCTTCATCGACTTTGCAGTCCCACGTCTACGTTCGGAACTGGGACGCATCGCCGCGGAATCCGGCAGCCTCGAATAATTGTGCCGAAAGCGGTTGGCTGTCTGCGGGTAAATGACGGTTCTCCGCGGCGTTCTCCCCAGCTAATCTCATAGTTGCGGTGAAGAGCTCGGTACCTGCTCAGCGTCCGTATCCGAGGCGGACGGACGAGTGCCGCCGGTAGGCAGAGGGAACGCCGGCCGGAGAGGACCGGCGTTCTTGCGCGACGCTCAGGCGGGGAGGATCGCCTGGGGCGCAGGCTTTCAGACCCGGAGGGGTGGGCGGTCAGAAAGCCGTGAAGTGAAAGATTGAAGCGGTCACGTCGGTAGGGTTTGGCCAGCCTGCTCCTTAACCAGGTAGTCGGCGTACCAGTCCGGCCAGGCGTCGTCGTGCTTGCCGCCGTCGCGCTTCTCATGCTCGCCATGAGCGGAAGCGACCCTTCGCAGCGCCTGTGCGAGGTCGCCGGCGGATGCGAACGCAACGCCTTTGGCGTCGATGCGACCGGGAAGCCTCGCGGTGACCTCCTGTAGCAGCCAGCCGTTGCCGTCGGGGTCTGAGAAGGAGGCGAAAGAACCGTAGCTCGACCGGGACGGATGTGGTCCTGGCAGCCGTTGGTCGGCGCCCTTGTGGTGGAAGACGCCGCCGGCGTCGTGAAAGACGCCACTCATCTCGGCGCCGCGGGAGGCAAGGGCCGCGTGCGCCATCTCGATGTCTGTGACGACGAGGTGGAGGCCCTGAGCGGAACCGGGTGCGGCGGCGGTCACATTCGATCCGAAGATTACGGAGCAAGGCGAGCCCGGCGGGGTCACCTGCACGACGCGAAAGCCTTCTTTGCCCGACACGTCGGCGTCGAGTTCTCCAGCCCAGGCCGGTGTAAAAGGACTTGGCCCGATCGACGTCCGACACGGGAATGACGACGACTTCGAGCTTCGTGTCGATGTGATCCGTGCTGACGGAATTGGTTGGGGTGGGTTCCTGGATAGCCATCTCGATCTCCCTGTTAATCGCGGTCATTTTCACCGCGATGGGCACGATGCGCCGTCACTGATCACGATGTCCATTGTCCGAAGGTGTTGATGCGCGAGCACCGATCCATTGGTATCGCCGATACCTTCGAACAATATCTTCGGCAGCCCTGCAGGATGATCCCTAGGACGCAATCAAACCACTCAGTTTCAATGGAGGACGTCATGAGAGCAGCAGTAGAAACGGCAACCGCACTGTCCCCGACGCGGCGGGAACTGCGTGCAGTCACGGCCGCGACCGCGGCCCTCAGCATCCTGCCGAAGCCCGTCCGGGCGACGACGGCAGAAGATGGAATTCGTTCGTTCAAATGCGCTATACCGCAGAAGGAGATCGACGAGGTGCGCCGCCGTGTGCGTGCGACACGTTGGCCTGGCAAGGAGACGGTTTCCGACCGTTCGCAAGGCGCGCAACTTCAAAAGCTAAAGCCGCTCGTTGAGTACTGGGGCGCGGAATACGACTGGCGGAGGGGCGAAAAGAAGCTCAACGCGCATGCGCAGTTCATGACCAGGATCGACGGTCTCGACATTCACTTCATTCACGTCAAGTCCAAACACCCGGACGCGTTGCCGCTAATCATGACACATGGTTGGCCGGGATCTGTGCTCGAACTCATCAAGACCATTGGGCCGCTGACAGATCCGACCGCGCACGGTGGCGCGGCGCAGGACGCCTTCCACGTCGTTATACCGTCGATGCCCGGCTACGGTTTCTCGGAGGTGCCGAGTGATCCCGGGTGGGGACCGGACCGCATCGGGCGCGCATGGCACGTGCTGATGAAGCGGCTCGGCTATGATCGATACGTTTCGCAAGGTGGCGACTGGGGCGCTGTCGTATCCGACAAGATGGCCGCCCAGGCGCCTGAAGGACCGCTCGGCATCCATACCAACATGCCTGCCACCGTTCCTCCGGACATTGCGAAGGCACTCGCCGACGGCAAACCGGCGCCGGTCGGTCTTTCCGAGGACGAAAAGGCCGCCGACGAACAGATGAATGCGCTCTACACAAAGGGCGCCGGCTATGCCCTCATGATGATAACGCGGCCGCAGACGTTGGGCTATGCCTTGACCGATTCACCCGTCGGTCTCGCCGCCTGGTACTAGGACAAGTTCGCCGATTGGACCTACAGCGGCGGCGATCCGGAGAAGTCTCTGACAAAGGACGAGATGCTCGACGACATCTCCCGCTACTGGTTCACAGGGACCGCCACGTCGGGCGCGCGGCTCTACTGGGAGAACAACGCCAACAACTTCAACGCCGTCGACATCAAGATTCCGGCCGCGATCACGGTGTTTCCCGGCGAGATCTACCAGGTTCCGAAGAGCTGGGCGGAGAAGGCGTACCACAACCTCATCTACTACAACAAAGTCGACAAGGGCGGCCATTTCACGGCTTGGGAGCAACCGGACCTTTTCGCATCTGAGCTTCGGGCCGCGTTCAGGACGCTACGCTGACAGCCCACGGTTTTTCACTCTAGCAAGGATAACTTCCATGACGAACTTCCCAACGGGCACGGCCCTCATCACCGGCGCGTCGTCCGGCATCGGTGCGCTCTATGCCGACAGGCTGGCGCGACGCGGCTACGACCTCATACTCGTGGCGCGTAGTCAGGATTCGCTCACAAGGGTTGCAAAGGACATCGCGCAGGCGACAGGCCGCAGCGTGAAAACGGTTCGCGCGAATCTCGGCGAGAGAGACGATCTTCTCAAGGTCGAGGGAATCCTTCGGAGCGACCCGTCGATCACCATGCTCATCAACAACGCCGGGGTCGGGGCCGTCGAGCCTCTCCTGATGTCCGACGTCGAGGCGATGGAGCGGATGATCAAGCTGAACGTCACGGCCCTGACCCGTCTTGTCTATGCCGTCGCGCCGTCGTTCGTGGCCCGCGAGCACGGCACGATCGTCAACATGGCTTCCGCATTGGGGATCGCGCCTGAGATCCTCAACGGCGTCTACGGCGCGACGAAGGCGTTCGTCATCGCCCTGACTTTCTCGCTGCAGAAGGAGCTGGCCGAAAAGAATATTCGAATCCAGGCAGTCCTTCCCGGCGCGGTGGAGACTCCGTTCTGGGAAGCGTCGGGGGGCTCGCTCGACCGTCTTCCCGACCAGATCGTCATGAAGGCGGAAGACGCCGTCGATGCGGCACTCGCCGGTCTCGACATGGGCGAGCTGATCACTCTTCCCTCGGTTCCTGACATCGCCGACTGGAACTCATATGAGGCGGCTCGTCAAAAGCTGATGCCGAACCTCTCTCGCAACGTTCCCGCCCCGCGCTACCGGACGTCGGCACTGGCGTCCTGACACCCGTGCGACAACACTCAAGAAGCGAGGCAAAGATGTCCGACTGGGACCTTTTGAACCGGTTTTCGCGCGTACGCCTGGTGAAGGGACCGACGCCGATCCAGCGGCTGGATCGTCTGGAGCAAGTGCTCGGCGAGAGCCGAAGAGGCGTCTCGATCTGGGCGAAGAGAGACGATCTGATGGAACTCGGGGGTGGGGGCAACAAGCTCCGCAAGCTTGAATTCCTGATCGGCGAGGCCCGGTCGAAAGGCTGCGATACCCTCGTCGTAACCGGCGGCGTGCAGTCAAATTTCGCCCGTCTGGCCGCGGCCGCCTGCGCCAGAACCGGACTGGCATGCGAGGTCGTTCTGGCTCAAATGGTGCCCCGCGGGACCGAGATCTACCAGGCCAACGGCAACGTCTTGTTGGACTGGATCTTTGGCGCCCGCGTACACCTCCTCGGCACGGGCGATGATGCGAGCGCGTTCGCCACGGCCCGCGCGTCGGAGATCGCCGCGGCCGGAGGGAAGGCTTTCGTGGGCACGCTTGGCGGTTCGACGCCGGTCGGAGCTCTGGGTTACGTCGACTGCGCATTCGAAATCGCAGCGCAATCGACTGAGATCGGCATCGCGTTCGACCACGTCGTCATCCCGAACGGTAGCGGCGGCATGCACGCCGGTCTGGCCGTGGGAGATGCCCTGGTCGGAAAAAATCCTTCCAGGATCAAAGCATACACCGTGCTCTCGCCAGCGGAGAAATGCGTCGCCGCGACGGTGGAGAAGGTCAATGCGGTCCTCGACCTCCTCGGGAAGAAAAACCGCATTCGAGCGGAGGAGCTGGCGATAGACGGCGCGCAGCTTGGTGGCGGCTACGGCATGCCGACGTCCGAAATGATTGATGCGATCAGGCTCGTCGGCCGCTCTGAAGGTCTGCTTCTGGATCCCGTCTACGGAGCGAAAGCCTTTGCCGGCCTGCTGTCCGATATCGAAAACGAAGTCATCGCGCCAGGATCCAACGTCCTGTTCGTCATGACGGGAGGTTCTCCTGGGCTTTATGCCTATGCAGACGCCCTGAGTAGCGACTGATCCTCTCCCAGAGGGTCATTATCATCAACCGACATAAAATTAGGAACGCCATGCCTACGAAACCAAAGATCGCCATCATCATCGGCTCCACCCGGCCGACCCGTTTCGCCGACAAGCCCGCACAGTGGATACTGAAGCAGGCTCAGGCCCGCGACGATATCGACGTCGAAATCGTCGATCTGCGTGACCATCCCCTGCCGTTCTTCGACGAGGTGGCGTCGAACGCCTACGCACCCAGCCAGAGTGCCGAAGCCGTTCGTTGGCAGCACACCGTCGCCCGCTACGACGGGTACATCTTCGTTGTCGCTGAATACAATCGCTCGATCACCGGCGTGCTGATGAACGCCCTCGACCAGTCCTATGTGGAATGGGCGCGCAAGCCGTTCACTGCGATCGCCTACGGCACCGCGGGCGGGTCGCGTGCTCTCGAGCATCTTCGCGGCATCGGCGTAGAGCTGCAGATGGTTTCGACCCATGCGGCCGTTCATATTGGCGGCAGCGACTTCTTCACCGTTTTCTCGATGGGCGGCAACAAGCCGATCGAAGAAATCGAAGCCAATCTCCTGCCATCGGCGAAGACTGCGCTCGACGAGCTGGTGTGGTGGGCGAAGGCCACGATGGCTGCGAAGGCTTCAGAGGTCTAACCCTTGCCGGACAAGGAGCGGGGGCGTGAGCCGTCCCGCTCCGTTTTTATCTTCTACACGCGAGGGGCGGACCGACCGTCCTTGAGAGGGGCAGGAAGCAGGTCGACCGGAAAGTCCTGGTAGGAGACGGGTCGCAGGAAACGATAGATCGCCAATGTACCCACCGACGTCGATCTTCCGTCCGACGTCGCCGGATAAGGTCCACCATGGACCATCGCCGGGGAGACTTCGACGCCCGTCCCGAAGCCGTTGACGAGGAGCCGGCCGGCGAGAAGTTCCAACTGGGGGATCATCTGCGAGGCCGCATCGACGTCCTTGGCATCCACGTGTAGCGCGATCGTCAACTGTCCTTCTAAGGATTCGACCACTTTACGGAGGTCGTCGTCGTCGTGGCAACGAACGATCAGCCCCGCCGCGCCGAACACCTCTTCCTCGAGCTCTGGATTGGCGAGAAAGGCAGCCGCCGTCGTCTCGAAAAGCGCGGCGGACGCTTGATGAGCCGTTCCGTTTTTCCCCGCAGAGACGTGTGAGACGGACGGTGAAGACAACAGCCTTGCCACGCCCTTTCGATACGCCTCGTAGATGCCGCCTGTGAGCATGGTCTGAGCCGGCGCTTCGGCCAACGCCTCCGCTGCGCTCTCGATGAAAGCGTCGAGGCCCGCTCCCTCGATGGCGATGATCAGCCCAGGATTCGTGCAGAATTGACCGGCGCCGAGGGTCAGCGAAGCCGCGAACGATCTCCCGATTTCCGCGCCCCGGCCCAGCAGTGCATTTGGATAGAGGATGACGGGGTTGATGCTGCTCATTTCGGCGTAGACGGGTATCGGCTGCTTCCGCTCCGACGCGATCTTCATCAACGCGGTGCCGCCGCGGCGCGAGCCGGTGAAACCAACTGCGCGTACCCGGTGGTCGGCGACCAGGGTCTGGCCGACCTCGAATCCTGCGTCGAACAACAGCGCGAAAGTCCCCGACGGGAGCCCGCATGCCGCGACGGCGTCGACGACGGCCCTGCCAACCAGTGCAGAGGTTCCGGGATGGGCGGAGTGGGCCTTGACGATCACCGGACAGCCGGCGGCGAGGGCGGAGGCAGTGTCGCCGCCAGCGACGGAAAAGGCTAGGGGGAAGTTCGACGCCCCAAACACTACGACCGGTCCGAGAGCGATGTTGCGGAGCCGAAGATCAGGCTTCGCCACCGGCTTGCGGTCGGCGTCGGCGGGATCGAAACGCAGTTCCTGGAAAACGCCGTCGCGGACTTCCTTCGCGAAGAGCCGAAGCTGTCCGACCGTTCGGGCACGCTCTCCTTCGATGCGGCCGCGCGGCAGTCCCGTCTCGTCGATTGCTCGTAGGACAAGTTCATCCCCGATGGCTAGAATTCCTTCCGCGATCGCTTCCAGGAAGCGAGCCCGATCATCGAGCGATGTTTCCTTGTAGACCGGGAAGGCGTCCCAAGCCAAAGACGCGGCCTGCTCGACCTGCTCCCTGGTCGCGCCCGCAAAGCTCGGCACCATGGAGCTGCCGTTGGCTGGGTTGGTCGCGGAGAATGTCGCGGCCGCGCCGCGCATGCTCGCGCCGCCGATGAGGAGGTCGCTTGAGAGTGTCATTGTGGATCCTTTCGAAACGAAGAGCCAATACTGTCCTCCACTCATGTGGGAGGCTCGACGCGAACCTTTGGCAGTTGGCTTTGACCTCAAATAGGCGTCGACGCGAGGCCTGCCAACCTCGGCATGCAAATAGTATTACTTTTCAAATGGAGCTGCATCCGGCAAGCTTGATGCCTCCCGAATGCAAGTAGCCCGTAAAATGGCTGCCTACGCCACCTGGGTGAGGGCGATCGCCGCCACGGTTTCCTTGGTGTCGATGATGGCGCTGGCATAGCTGGGCAGATTGACCTCCAGTGCCGCATGCATCATTTCCGGCGAATAGTCGGCGACCGCATCCTTAACGACGGTCACGTCGTAGCCAAGTTCGGCGGCGTACCGGACGGTTGCTTCGATGCAGGTGTGGGCCACCAATCCGATCACGATGACACGCTGGATGCCATGCCGCTTCAGCTCGAGATCGAGATCGGTGTTGGCAAAGCCGCTCGAGCACCAATGCTCCGATGCGACGACCTCGCCGGCCACGGGCACGAACTCGGCTCTAAACTCACCGCCCCACGTGCCGAACTCGAAGCTCTTGCGGTGCCAGGCCGCACGCTGGATCGGCGCCACATACTTCCAGTTCTCGTAGTCTCCGACCCGATAGCGATGATGCATCGCGAAAAAGACCCGGAGCTTGGCTTCGCGGGCGGCGGTTAGCACTTCGAGCATGTGCGGCACGCAGTTGTTTGCCTCGGCGACCTCCTTGATCCGGGGCCAAATCTTGCCGCCCTCCGAGATGAAGTCGTTGTAGGGGTCGACCACCAGCAGGCCAGTGTTGTCCCGATCAAAGGAAAGTTCTGTCATGATGTTTTCCTTCGGCTAAGCCGCTTTCGTGGCCGAGTTCTTCAGGGCCGCGCGCTCAATGCTCGCCGCAAACAGCGGCGTCTCGCCCTTGTTGTGAGCAATCGACATCGGCTGTCGCTGCGTGCGGAAGAGTTCGAACGGGATGCCCTGGCGATCAAGGAAGGCCATCATCTCGTCGGTCGCATAGGATTGGACGCGGTTGGTGAATTCGCAGCGGTTCGCATCGAGCTTCTTCACACTCAGTTCCCAGGTGACGTGGATGGTGACCCGGCCGTTCGGCGTAAAGACGTCGGAATCGGAGTCGAGGATGAGATGATCCTTTTCGCCGATTGTTTCGTGGTAATGCTGGACCATCAGACTGCCGCCGATTGTCTCGACATTTATCGACATCCGCGTGCCGTCGTCCGCTGTCGTGAAGCCCGCTGCGATGTGGGCAGGCGAGCATCCCTGGTATTCCTTTTCGGGCAGGTTAAAACACCATGTCGGAATATCGATCTTCTCGATCGGGGCGTTGATGATGGCCGAAAAGCTGGAATCGACGATCTGGTTTTCAAGGCTGTGCATGAGACTTCTCCTTTGTCGTTGAGTGCGTTGAAGGATGTTGATGCCCGCGCGACCTGCCGAGTTCCTTGCGCGGGCACCGCCTCGGCCTACTCGTCGGCCAGAGTTTGCGTGTAGTGTCCGAGCCTGGCCTCGATGTCCGGGTCCTTCTGCAGGCCCATGTCCATCAGGCGTCCGATGTTCTTCTGCGCCGCCGGACGCTGGACCGACGTAATGAACGCGTCCCAGCCTGCGGCGATCTCTGGGTCGCTCGGAAGGCTCGCGAAGTCGACCAGGCGTTTGGTGTCGGCGATCGCCTGGCGGTCGAAGCCAGAGATCCGGGTGGCGAGAGCGTCCACGAACGGATCGAGCTTGTCGTCGTCGAAGGCGCGATTAACGTATCCGTACTTCTCAGCGAGATCGCCATTGATGTCGTCGGAGCCAAGCAGGACCTCCAGCGCTCGACCGCGCCCCATCAGCCGCGGCAGCCTTGCCATCGGGCCGCCGCCGGGGACGAGTGCCGCGCCGACCTCCCACTGAGAGAGAATTGCTTTCTGACGGCTCGCGAAGCGCATGTCGCTGGCGAGAGCAAGCTCGCTTCCGACCCCCGTCGCGCGGCCGCGGATCAGCGCGATCGAGACGACTGGCGACTTGCTGATACGGACCAGCATGTCGGGCAGGGGGTGCAAACCGGTCGGGCCAGAAGGGAGCCTGGTGGATTCGGCGAGAGGCGGCGTAAAGTTGTAGTGGGTGAGGAAGAACCCCGGCACAGCGCTGTCGAAGACGACGACTCGAAGATTAGGATCGCTCTCGATTTCGGCCACCACTTTCTCCATCTGAGGGATCGTCTCCGGTCCGAAGATGTTGAAGGGCGGGTTGTCGAAGGTGACGCGCCAGTAGGCGGGCGTCCGCTTGTCCACCTTGATCTGTGCATGTTCCCGACCTGGGTCGGCCTTGACCTCTGCAGCACGATCCACTTTCTCGGCGACCTTCGTCTGACCGGAAAGGGCGAGCGCTGGAAGCAGCAGTAGCGCCGCAGCGGTAAGGGCTTTCGACGACATCGCGATGGCGCTTGTCCTGGTTGGTTGTCTGAACTTCATACTTGGCTCCGTTCTTGAGTTTGTGAGGCGAACGCTGGCCCGATCTCGAAGACCAGTTCGACCTCGACGGGCATTCCAAGCGGTATGCTGGAAACGCCGAGGACGACACGGGGAGGGAGCCGGGCGGGACCGAATACGTCGAGCAACAGCTCTGACGCTCCATCGGCGACTTTGGGGTGTTCATGGAAATCGGCGGGGCAGGCGATGTAAACTCCCAGCTTGGCGACCGATCGGATCCTGTCCAGCGTTCCTAGCTGCGACAGCGCGGCGGCTAGACCACTAAGGCAGGCCGCTCGCGCCGCGTCGTAGCCTTCGGCGACGGACAGCTCGCGGCCGACGAGGCCCGTATAGAGTGGCAAATGTCCGGCGACCGGTAGCATGCCGCTTAGGAAAAGCAGCGAGCCGCTTTGGAACGCTTCGACATACGCGCCGAATGGCGTGGGCGCCTTCGGGAGGCTTATCGCCAGTTCCTTGATGCGCGCCTCAGCGCTCGCGACTACCATTTGCCCAGATGTGCGCCGTTGTCGACGTGCAGCACCTCCCCGGTGATGTTGGAGGATTCCGTCAGATAGACAACGCCGTCGACGATCTCCTGAACCGCCGTGATAGTCCCCATCGGCGACAAGGATTCGAGGAAGGACCGCGGGTTTTTCGCATGGAGAGGAGTGTCGACCACCCCCGGAGACAGGGCGTTGACGCGGATGTTGTCCTTGGCGAACTCCAGCGCCAGGCTCTTCGTGACGGCGTTGAGGCCGCCCTTGGTAGCCATAGGAAGTGACGCGGTCACGCCGGCAATCGGATGGTCCGTCAGCGACGACGTGATCGTCACGACGCTCCCGCCGGACTTCTGGCGCAGCATTTGTCCGATCGCGCGCTGCGTGAAATGGAGGAATCCCTCGACGTTCGTCGCGCACAGGCGCCGGAAATCGTCAATAGTGTATTCGAGGAACGGTTTGGTGAAGAACACTCCGGCATTGTTCACGAGTGCGTCGATCGAGCCGAACTGCTCAATCGCCGCCGCCGCCGCCCGCTCGGCGGTTTTGGGATCCGCGACGTCGCCGCTGATCAGTTCCAGTCGCCCCGCACGGTCGAAAAGCGTGCTCTCGCTGATGTTCCGAGAGGTTCCGACGACGTTCCAGCCCTTGTCCAGGAACCTCTTGACGAGTCCGGCTCCAATCCCTTGCGACGCGCCTGTGATGATAACAGTCTTATGCACGCTCATGCCTGCCTCCGTTGTGGCGACGCGGGTACCCTTCGTCCGCCAGGTGGCGGTCGGTCGCTTTGTTCCTCGTGTGATGCGTTGATCCAGCGATCGGCCGGGAGCTTCCCGGCGGTCGCGCCGTCGTCCGCTCTGCCACGACAATCGCGCCGAAAATCGGGACCCGATATTGTACCAAGGTGTTCCCGATACCTTCGGATTGGGTCGCTCTTCAGGACATCAAGGTCCAATAGACGCGGGTCGTGGCCGAAGGTATCAGCGTTGCAACGTCACGCATGACAAGGAGTCCACATGACCCGCTGGCCGGATCGCCGAATTCTCGACCTGTTTGGAATCGAGCTTCCCATCATCCAGGCGCCGATGGCCGGAGCCACGACGGTCGAAATGGTCGTCGCCGCAGCCAAGGCCGGCGGTCTGGGGTCTCTGCCAAGCGCTCAGTTAAACGTCGAGGGGCTGCGTCAGGCCCTCCATGAGATCCGCGGCGCTACCCACGCGCCTGTGAACGTGAACTTCTTTTCACATGTAACCCCCGCCGAAGATCTGGCAGCGCAGATGCGATGGAGAGCTCTGCTCGCGCCCTACTTCGTAGACGAAGGAATTGACCCCGCCGCGCCGATCGCCGCGGCGGGCCGTGCACCATTCGACTCTTCGTTTTGCGAGGTGGTCGAGGAGTTGAAACCGCAGATCGTGAGCTTTCATTTCGGGCTGCCCGAAAAGTCACTCGTCGAGCGTGTGAAGGCGACAGGCGCGAAGATCATATCATCTGCCACGACCGTGGCCGAGGCCGTCTGGCTCGAAAAATACGGCGTCGACGCAGTCATCGCCATGGGTTTCGAAGCCGGCGGACATCGCGGGAATTTTTTGAGCCAGGACATGACGACACAGGTTGGAATCTTGGCGCTCCTGCCCCAGGTGGTCGACGCGGTGCGGGTGCCGGTCATCGCCGCCGGCGGGATCGCCGACGGGAGAGGTGTCGCCGCCGCCCTGATGCTCGGAGCTTCCGCCGTCCAGGTCGGGACAGCCTATCTGTTCTGCCCTGAGGCGAGAATTCCCGCAGTTCAGGCAGAGGCGCTGGCTTCGGCCCGAGACGACAGCACCGCGATAACGAACGTTTTTACCGGCCGTCCAGCGAGAGGCATCGTAAACCGTCTGATGCGCGATCTAGGTCCAATCTCAGATGCCGTGCCTGCATTTCCAACTGCTGGAGGAGCTCTCGTTCCCATCAGAGCAAAAGCCGAGGCGGAGTCGAGGAACGATTTCACGAACCTCTGGTCGGGGCAGGCCTCCCGTCTTGCTATAAAAGTTGGTGCCGAGGAATTGACGCGAAAGCTCTACCAGTCCGCATTGGACGTTATCGCACGCCGCAGTCCTACCTGACGGCATCCCGCAGATCCTTCCGGATCCCGGCAGACAGCCTGCCGCAGACTGACGGTTCACCCAGACCTCGACC
Source organism: Rhizobium sp. C104 (assembly GCF_022354505.1). Classification (NCBI taxonomy): domain Bacteria; kingdom Pseudomonadati; phylum Pseudomonadota; class Alphaproteobacteria; order Hyphomicrobiales; family Rhizobiaceae; genus Rhizobium; species Rhizobium sp. C104. The sequence goes on from NZ_CP092351.1 coordinate 228,585, forward strand.
AATCTACCTGAAGGGGAGCAGCCGTCGCGCGAATTCGTGGCGACATATCTCCAATCGAACAAAGGACAGCGTCATGTCTAAACACAGCCCCAGCCCATATGTGGTCGTGCTCGCTGGATCGGCGTCCCTCGCCATCGCCATGGGCGTCGGTCGGTTCGCATTCACTCCAATTCTGCCGATGATGCTACACGACGGCGTCCTTGATCTTTCGCGAGCCGGAAGACTCGCGACTGCCAACTACGTCGGCTACCTGGTCGGTGCATTGGCGGCGATGGCAGTACCCAAGAGGTGGGACCATACCTTCGTCATACGCCTGACACTGGTGGCCACGGTTCTGCTTACGGCTCTGATGCTTGCGCCCTATGCCGAGGCCTGGGTCGCTCTTCGGTTCTTGGCGGGCGTCGCTTCGGCGATCGGATTGGTCTTCACCTCCGGTTGGTGTCTCGCCCAGCTTTCGGGAACTGGCAGCTCGATCGGAAGCGCCATATTCACGGGACCCGGTGCAGGCATCGCCGTGTCCGGGCTGGCCGCCAGCGGGATGAGCATTCTCGGGCTGTCCGGCCACACCGCCTGGCTGATATTCGCCGCGATCTCCGCCACGATCAGCGGGATCATCTGGAAGACCTTTAGCGAGAGCGCGAAGCCATCCGACGCCTATTCGGTGGGGGCGCCGACGCGCGCCTCCGGCAAGGTGCCGAAATCGGAAATGCCTCTTTTTGCGATCGCATACGGGCTGGCCGGCTTCGGCTACATCGTCACGGCGACCTATCTTCCGGTGATCGCGAAGAACAGCATTCCTGGTTCACCCTTGCTCACCGTCTTCTGGCCGCTTTTCGGGGTCGCGGCAGTCGTGGGATCGCTGCTGGCGGCGCGCGTTCCGCATAGCGCCGACGTGCGGCTCCATCTGATTGCCGCATACCTCGTGCAGGCGGTCGGGGTGGGGCTGTCGGTTATCTGGCAGGACGCTTTCGGTCTTGCCCTCAGCAGCGTTCTCGTAGGGCTGCCGTTCACTGCGATCAGCTTCTTCGCCATGAACGAAGTTAGGCGGATCAGATCGAGCCACCACGCGCGTTACATGGGACTGCTGACGGCGGTGTTCGCGATCGGACAGATCATGGGGCCGCCTGCCGTAGGAGTGATCATGAGGCATGTGGTGAATGTAGACGTCGGGTTCGATCTCGCGCTTGCCGTCGCCAGCATCGCGCTCGTAGTCGGCGCCGCGATCTATGTTGCGATGATCCTGCTGTTTCCAAGCGAGCGGAATGCGAGGACTGTAGGGCGCTCGGTCCGTCCCACTTGAAAGTCACGCGCTTCTATCTTCTCCGGCGCGATCGTCGCGTATCTCCAAATTTATGCTCGACACCATCGTACAATTGAAGGGTTGGTATCGATTGCGCATGCTGCCCTGATCAAGAGATAAGACCAAGTTCGCCGGTACGAGGAGAGCTACATGTATTCCAAGTGCGTCAGGCACCTTCGAGGAAGTACGGAGAAAATTGATGGACCGGCATCTCACAGAAGTTAACGGTGGCGAGACGGCGCATAACGATGGATGCGCCTTGGATGCTCTGATACGATTCTATCGGGCCTTCAACGCTGGCGATCTCAAGGGGCTGAAACAGGTCTGGCTCGACGGCCCGGATCCCAGCATGGACAACCCGATCGGCGGCATCCGCCGCGGTTGGGACCAGATCGCCGACGGGTATTCAACGCTCTTCAAGGGAAAAACGAAGGTCCAAGTTACTTTCCACGACTTCACGAGCCAGGGCGGCGACGAGTGGCATCTGTTCGTCGGCCGCGAACGCGGAGTATGTCAGACGGCGACAGAGACGCTTGATGTCGCCTTCCGGACGACCCGGTGGTTTGTACGCAAGGACGGCGGTTGGCGACAGCTTCACCATCATGGTTCCGTCGAGGATCCGCAGATGCTGGCTGCCTATCAGAAACTGATCTTCGGCTGAAGAGATGGGGCGCCGGCATACGTCGGCGCTCTTCGCGACGCGCACCCGCTAGTCGCGACGCTGTCCCCGTACCAAAGGCGCGACGTCGGTTCCCAGCAGCTCGATCGAACGACGCATCGATTCCGCGTCGAGCGCGGCGGTGCTCATCTGAAAGGTGATGCGAGAAATTCCTCTCAACGTTTTGTTAACATGGGATATCTTGGCAGCCACCGTCTGCGGGCTGCCGACGAGGAACGCGCCACCCGGCCCGCACATATGCTCGAACTGAGCCTGCGTCGGCGGCGGCCAGCCGCGCTCTCTTCCGGCGTCCGTGAACATTTGGAACCAGCCGGGGAAAAACGCTTTCTTTGCGGCCTCGTCGGTCTCTCCGACAAAGCCAAGAGCGTGGACGCCTAACCGATGGTTTTCAGCGGGATGCCCGGCGACGAGCCATGCTCGACGATAGAGCTCGACCAGGGGCAGAAAGCGCTCGAAGCTCCCTCCGATGATGGCCACCATCAGCGGGAGACCGAGAGTTCCTGCGCGGACGAAGGATTCGGGCGTGCCGCCAACGCCAAGCCAGATTGGCAATTTGTGCTGATGCGGACGAGGGAAGACACCCTCGCCATTGATCGCAGGACGAAACCGGCCCTGCCACTTGACGTTGGGCTGCTCCCTGATCTTGAGCAGTAAGTCCAGCTTTTCCGCAAACAGCGCATCGTAATCCCTCAGGTCGAAGCCGAACAGGGGATAGGCCTCCACGGAAGAGCCACGACCGACCACGATCTCCGCTCGTCCACGGGATATCAGGTCCAGCGTTGCGAACTCCTGGAAAAGCCGGACGGGATCGGAGGCGCTAAGGACGGCGACGGCGCTCGTCAGCCTTATCGACTTGGTGCGCGCCGCTGCTGCGGCAAGTATCACGGCGGGCGCGGAATCAAGCGCGTTTTCCCTGTGGTGTTCGCCCATTCCGAAGACGTCCAGACCGACCTGGTCCGCCAGCTCCACCTCGGAAAGTACGCTCTCCATGCGATCGACGGCCGACTGCAGGCGACCCGTGTCAGGGTCGGGCAGGAGCATCGCAAAACTATCGATACCGATTTCCAAAGTTGAATCCTTTCAAGGAGCTCGCACCCGGAGCCACGGCGTTCTGACGCCTTCCCGGCGGAAGCGCTTCCCATCTCACGACTAGGACTAATCGACATTCACCGCAGCCAGATCATTGCGGCGAGGAGATAGACGAATCCTTCGAAATGGATTGTTCTGCGGTCGTATCGAGTGGCGAAACGTCGGAAGTGCTTCATACGGTTGAAGCATCGCTCGATGCGGTTACGATCTTTGTAGGCGGCTTCGTCGTGGGGGATGATGATCTTGCGCGAGCGGTTTGACGGGATGACTGCTTCGGCTCCCATGCTGGTGATTGTTTCCCGCAAGGCATTGCTGTCATAAGCTTTATCAGCCAGCACGGCATCGCCGCTCTGTCCCTTCAGAAGAGCCGGCGCTTGCGTGATGTCGCCCACCTGACCGGCGGTTACGATGAAACGCAGCGGTCGGCCAAGGGCATCAACCAGCATATGGATCTTGGTGGTCAGTCCGCCTCGGGAACGCCCCAACGCCTGATCCTTGGCCCCCCTTTTCCGGAGGCGGCTTGCTGATGGGCGCGAACGATCGTGCTGTCGATCATCAGATACTGGTTGTTGCGGTCTGCTGTCAGCGCCTCGAACACCCGCTCCCATACGCCGGCATGGCACCAGCGGCTGAAACGCTTATGCACCGTCTTCCATTTGCCATAGCGCTCCGGCAGGTCGCGCCAATGTGCGCCGGAGCGCAAAACCCACAGGCAACCATTGATGAACAGACGGTTGTCCGAGCCGCTACGCCCCGGGTCGCCAATCTTACCAGGCAATAAGGATGCAATCGTGAGCCACTGAGCGTCGCTCAGTTCATACCGCCTAATCGACATCATCGACCTCCGTGACTAACACGGTGCTCTATGAATCAGCGATCAAGCGATTTGGGAATCCTGAATGTCGATTGGACCTAGGCGATGCCTCGCCAGTGTGGTTTTTCGCATGGAGATCATCGATTTTTTCGATAATTGAGCGTGTCGGGACCCGGTTGCTCACGCCCAGGAATCGACATCTCTTACCGCCTTGGCGAACGCCTCGGGCGCCTCCTGCGGCAAATTGTGGCCGATCCCGCCCACTGAGAGACGGTGTTCGTATCTCGCCTTGAACTTTGCGGCGTAGGCGTTGGGATCCGGATGAGGCGCTCCGTTGGCGTCGCCCTCCATCGTGATCGTCGGCACATGGATCTCGGGACCGGCTGCAAGCCTGGTTTCGAATTCGTCGAAGCGTTTTTCACCTTCCGTCAGGCCCAGCCGCCAGCGGTAGTTATGAATGACGATCGAGACGTGATCGGGATTGGCAAATGCTTCTGCACTCCGATCGAAGGTCGCGTCGTCGAACTTCCACTGCGGCGAGGCGAGGCGCCAGATCAGCTTGGCGAAGTCGTTCGTATATTTTTCATAGCCGTCGCGACCGCGGTCCGTGGCGAAGTAGAACTGATACCACCACTGAACCTCCGCGGCTGGGGGCAGGGGCGCCCTTCCAGCAGCTTGGTTCCCTATGAGATAGCCGCTGACGGATACCAAACCCCTGCATCGTTCTGGCCAGAGCGCTGCGACGATGTCGGCGGTCCGCGCACCCCAGTCGAACCCGGCGATCGTCGCCTTTTCAATCTTCAAGGCGTCCATCAGCTTGATGGCGTCGACAGCAAGCGCCGACTGTTGGCCGTTCCGCATAGTGTCATCGGACAGGAACCTAGTGCTGCCGTATCCGCGCAGATGTGGCACGATCACACGATGACCACGCTCCGCGAGCAAAGGCGCCACCTCGGCGAAGGCGTTGATATCGTAGGGCCAGCCATGGAACAGCATAACGGGTGAGCCGTCTTCAGGACCGAGCTGGGCGTATCCGACATTCAGGTCTCCGGCGTCGGTACGCTTGTCGGCAACCAGGCCCACACCCTCGTGCCGTACCGGCCTTTTGCTTTGCTCGGCACCTTCGACGCGCCCTGCGAGGAATCCTGCGGCCGTCAGCCCGAGTGCCACTCCGCCAAAGGAGCGGCGTGTCCAGGTCGCATTATTTGAGTTGCTCATGGCTGTGTCTCCAAAGATCGCTTGTTGAGCCTACCGCACGACTGGCCCTGCGAGTCCATTTCAGACAGGCGATAGAAATGCGCTACTGTCCAATGGTGTTGGGTCAGCTACGGGAGTGCACAAACATGTAGGCGCGGGCGGCGCCTCAGAACGCCGGCAGTTCGTTCGGGGCGGAGCCTGACGCGGGGCCGAGTCTTGCGGCTATATACAAAAGGTCGGGAAGTGTTCTGGCGTTCATCTTCCGCATGAGCCGGCCACGATGAGCCTTGACGGTGATCTCGCTAATATTCAACTTGAACGCCACCTGCTTGTTCAGCAAGCCTTCTACCACGAACTTCATCACTTGACGTTCTCGCGGTGTCAGCGTCAGAAAATTGGCCTCCAAACGGTTCGCCTCGTTGAACGCAAGGATAGATGTGTTGACTTCTTCTGCAGCCACCGCGGGATCGTCCTGCTTGGGGAGGAAGCTCACCCGAAATCTCGTTGTGACAACAGAGGTGGCCGGACTGTTACGAGGGGTGACAACGATGATTGGGCAGTGCACGGCGTAAGAGCAAATCAATCGCGCTAGATCTCAGACCGGCAGATCGGCCATACTGGCGTCAACGAGGATAGAGTTGAAGCGTCCAGATTGGGCGCCGCTTAGCAAGTCGTGCGCTGAGGTGAACCGTTGTAGTCGCCGGCCCATACCCGAAATATGTAGATGCAAATTGGGATCGAATTCGGTGCCGTTATTCAATACGGCGACCAAAGCGCTGTGGCGGCGTCCGAGCTCATCGGCCGTCAGGCTGCAATTTCTCATATTGTGACGGTCATGTCGGCCGATCGGATTGTAACCCTTACGGGACCCGGTGGGATCGGGAAAACCGTACTCGCGTCCGAAGTTGCCCGCCGCCTGCAACCAACGATCGATAGGCCGAGGTGTCTGCCTCGTTCGTGCAGTTCTCCTGCGGTGCTGAGTGGAGGCTCGGACGGTTCGGCTATTATTTTCGTATTTGAAATTTGTCTCGCCTGTTCTTGCGGTGCGGCGTGGGTCTCGTCGCAGCCCTTTGGCGCTAAGCGAGGAGGCTTATGATAAATCCCTCGGCTCAACGGGGCTACGGTACGATGGTGTCGTACATCCAACCCACGGCGTTCTGGCCGCTTCCAAGCGTCGATACCTAAGTGCAAGGGCAGGCGTGGTGCGAGTTCATAAGCTTGGGACGCGTGTCGCCACTTTTAGGATCCGTCGGCGACCATCTCAAAGGAGCACTGATGTGGATAGCGAACTGAGACCATCCAGCAAGGAAGCCCCGCAGTCCCTCTCGGGAGTTGCGATGACACTCGAGCTTGCGGTGATCGCCGTCGCCGACGTCGACCGAAGCAAACTTTTTTATGCAGCTCTCGGATGGCGTTTCGATATTGATTTTCAAGGCGACGACTACCGCATCGTGCAGTTCACTCCGCCTGGATCTGGATGCTCCGTGATATTCGGGCAGAATATAATTACGGCCCCCTCTGGTTCATCGCGGGGATTGCACCTGGTCGTTTCGGATCTGCCGGCAGCACCGAGCGATCTCCTATCTCGAGGCGTCGAAACGAGCGAGCCATTTCATGACGTCGGCGGAATTTTCCATCATTCCAACGGCGTGGGCATCACGGCTGGACTGAATTCGGAGCGGAAAAGCTACCCATCGTATTTCATTTTTCATGACCCGGATGGAAACGAGTGGACTGTTCAGGAGATCACGACCCGCCTTCCTGGGCGCAAGGGAGATACCGCATTTACGAAGGAGCTAACTAAGGCGGTGTGGGGATAGCGAGCTGGTCCACGGGCCGCCGACGAGCGCGCTAACAATTATGCCGAAAAACGGTTCACTGACTGCCGCTGCCTGGCAATTCTCCCGATGGTCGACAGCATCTAAATCAATAGCACCGACGCCGAGGCGACGGGCGGCCCGACAAGGACCGATGCAATTGAAAGGATGATATCATGAGCAATCAGCAGATGGTCGCCGTCATCACCGGTGCATCGCAAGGCATTGGTGAAGGCCTGGTTCGAGCCTACCGCGCGCGGGACTACCACGTCGTCGCCACCTCGCGTTCAATCAAACAAGGGTCCGACGATGGCGTACATGCCGTGGCGGGCGACATCTCCAACTCCGAGACCGCAGAGCGCGTCGTCCGCGAGGCGATTGACCGTTTTGGTCGGATCGACACGTTGGTGAACAATGCCGGCGTCTTCACTGCCAAACCGTTCGTCGACTTCACTCAGGAAGATTATGATCTGAACTTCGGCGTGAACGTTTCGGGCTTCTTCCACATTACGCAGCGGGCTGCGAGGGAGATGCTCAAGCAGGGCTCCGGCCACATTGTCAGCATCACGACCAGCCTCGTAAACCAGCCGGTGTCGAGCGTCCCCACGGCCCTTGCTTCGCTCACGAAGGGCGGTCTTAACGCCGTGACGAAGGAACTGGCGATCGAGTTCGCCAAGACGGGCGTCCGGGTGAATGCCGTGTCTCCTGGCATCATCAAGACCCCGATGCATGCTCCAGAGACCCACGAATTCCTCTCCGCGCTGCATCCCGTCGGCCACATGGGCGAGATCAGCGACATTGTCGACGCGGTGATCTACCTCGAAGACGCAAGCTTCGTCACTGGAGAGATCCTCCATGTCGACGGTGGCCAGAACGCCGGCCGCTGGTAGGTCTCGAATATCACGCGGGCGCGTGGCGTGGATACGCTGCGTTCTGCATGCGAGTGAAAGGAAAGACAATGGAACTTGTACTAGCCGCCGATCCGATGTGCTCGTGGTGCTATCGATTCGGCAAACAGATGGGGCTGCTGCTCGAGCGGCGTCCGGACCTATCCCTGAAGATCCTCCTCGGTGGATTGCGCGCGGGCGCGACCGACGTTCTCGATGACGCGGGCAAACAGTTCAGACTGCACCACTGGGGCAAGGTCGAGGAAGCCAGCGGCGTACCGTTCAACCGAGAAGGCCTTCTTGCCAGACAGGGCTTCGTCTACGACACCGAACCCGTGTGCCGTGCGGTGGTGACCGCCCGCATACTTAAGCCGGAAGCCGATCTTCTGAGCGTCTTCCGGGCATTCCAGCATGCCTTCTACGTCGACGCGCTCGACACGACGGACGGAGCCACACTGGCTGAGACCGGTTCTCGCGCGCTCGCTGAACTAGGTCATCCCGTCAGCTCGGAGGAATTCCTGGCAGAATGGAATAAGCGTAGCACGATCGAAGAAGCCGCAACGGACTTCGCGACGGTGCGAGCAATGGGTGTTTCAAGCTTCCCGACCTTGTTCTTGAACAAGGCTGGAACTCTCAGCAAGGTCGGCGCTGGGTATGCGCATGTCGACGAACTTGAGAAGCACCTCGCTGCAATGGCCGCCTAGCAGATCGACGAAGTCATCGAACAAGGAGAATAGCAAATGCCCATAGTCACCGTGCAAGTAACCCGTGAGGGCACGACCCCAGATCGCGCGTCGGTGACTCCCGAGGAGAAAGCCGCAATCATCGCTGGCGTCAGCCAGGTCATGCTCCACGTCCTCAACAAGCCGCTCGAGTCGACTTACGTGGTGATCGAGGAAGTCGACTTGGACAACTGGGGCTGGGGCGGCCTTCCAACCGTCCAATACCGGAAGAGGAAGGCTGAAGGCAAAGCCTGACCTCACGCTATTCCAGAGGAAGAATATGCACGCCGCCGGTGATCACCGGCGGCGTGTGCGTTTTCGCTGCCGGCCTGATCCAACTGGAAGCTCTCAGTTCGGCAAACAGGATGCGGAGCACCCTGTGAGCGAAGTGGGTTCATCCCAGCCAGCCGGCGTGCCTGGTGCTGCGGCAAGGATCCGCCATCGCTTCTCCGTCCCGTCGAGGCGTCGGAAATACCATCGTGCAATAGCCTTGGCCCCGGAGCAGGAGGACAGTTCTCAGCGACACTGTTTTCGGCAATTTTGGAGACACCAATGCCCCTCGTCAAAATCCATATCCTGAAAGGTCGTTCGCCACAGGAGGTCGACGTGTTGCTTGATACCATTCACGACGTCGTCGTGGAGACTTTCGGAGCTCCGCGGAGAGACAGATACCAGATCCTTCAAGAGCACGAGGCGTCGAATATTCGCGCGCTTGACACTGGGCTCGACATCACCCGGACCGAGAAGTTCCTACTGCTCGAAATAACCAGCCGCCCGAGGTCTCGAGATGCCAAGGTGGCCTTCTATTCAAGCCTCACGCGTGCGCTCCAGGCTCGCTGCGACGTGGCGCCATCTGACGTGATGGTCTCTCTGCATATCAACTCGGACGAGGACTGGTCGTTCGGCATGGGCAGCGCGCAGTTCCTGACAGGCGAGCTCTGGTAGGTACACACGTCTCGGTCTGGTGGGTCCACCAATACCAAGGTATCGGCGATACTAATGTGCACATGCAAATCCGGCTGATCCAAGACATGCTTCCAGTCGTGCAGCCGATCGGCTGCAAATTCAGAAAAGTGGAAGGAGCCTAAGCATGAAGATCCTCATGGTATTCACCTCGCACGACACACTCGGAAGTACTGGGCGCAAGACTGGTTTTTGGCTGGAGGAGGGCGCCGCACCGTACTACGTCTTCCGCGATGCAGGCGTCGACTTGACACTCGTGTCCCCCAAAGGCGGTCAACCTCCGATCGACCCGAAGAGCGATCTGCCGGAAAATCAGACGCCCGCCATGACGCGGTTCAAGGCCGACGAGGCCGCGCAGAAGGTTTTTGCGAGCACCAAGAAGCTGAGCGAAGTCCGTTCCGAAGATTTCGACGCCGTCTTTTATCCCGGTGGGCATGGTCCCATGTGGGATCTCGTGGACAACCCGGAGTCCATCAAGCTGATCGAGTCCTTTTACAACTCCGGCAAGCCGGTGGCGGCAGTCTGCCACGCGCCGGCGGTGCTTCATCGCGTCACCTATAGAGGCGCTCCGATCGTCAAGGGAAAGCGGGTGACAGGCTTTACCAATGGCGAGGAGGAGGAAGTGCAACTGACGAAGGTCGTTCCTTTCCTTGTTGAGGACGAGCTCAAACGTCTCGGCGGTCTCTATGAGAAGAAGGCGAACTGGGAGAGCTTCGCTATCATCGACGGCATGTTGATCACCGGGCAAAACCCGGCATCTTCCACTGCGGGAGCGCAGGCGCTCATCAAGCTTCTCACCACTGTGAAAACCGGCGCCGTCGTCGCCTAGGCGATAATCGGCGAGCGAAAAAGGGGACGCGAGATCTTGCTCCCGCGGCCTCCTTTTGGACGCGCGTCTTAAAGTAGAACAGCGATTCCGGTTACTGGAAAGATGACGGCTCACATTGCGCGAGACGCTCGCGCAACCTGTGATTTCTTTAAATTCAATCATTGTAGTCGGGCGCTATGGGTTTTGAACGCCGAGATCATTCACCCTGGCGTTCTCGGGAACCGCCTCGCCCATGCGATGCATTTGGCCGTGGCAGGACGGGCAGGCCTTCTGATCGTCGGGAAGGTCATATTCGACACGCTCGCGCGGCAAATCTTCCGGCAAAGGTCTGCGGCCGCGCTTCTATCCCGCCGCGCTCTCGACAGGCGGCAGGCCTGGGAAGATAGACGACGTCGCCGTCGTCACTGTCATCTTCACCCGCCGCCTCTTCGGCTTCGTTGAAGAGGCGATTGATGTGCTTTTCGCTACGTGGGGCAAAACGACGGAGCCTTGCGAGCACCAGTTCTTCTTCCAGCTTGACGACCCGCTGCGAGAGTGCTTCCTTCTCGGCTTTGAGCGCAGCGATTTCGGCGGCGTTGGCCGCCAACTGCGCCATCAAGCTCTGCAACGCTCGGTTCGCCGGTTCGATTCATCGTAGTTTTGAATCTGAACCGCCCCTTTGCGTCAACAGCTCAATTCGCCACCTTCAACCGGCGATCTGATACTGCCGCACGGGATGGCGGATCATCGCACCGATATCGATCCCGTCGAGAATCCAGTGCAGTTGCTCGGTCGTCAGCGTGACCACCAGCACCTCTCGGCGCGGCCATCGGAACTTGCCTTCAGTCAGCCGCCTCAGGATCAGCACAAAGCCCGAGCGATCGAAGAATAACAGCTTCACGCGGTCACGCCTGCGATTACAAAAGGCAAAAACTGCCGGGGCAAACGGATCGAGCGCCATCGTCTCCTGGACCAGAACCGCAAGGCTGTTGATGCCGGCTCTGAGGTCGATCGGTTCGCGATTCAGATAGACTTGAAGATCAGCGCCCAGCTTGAACATGACCCAAGGCTCCGATTACGGCCGTCAATGCGTCCAGATCGCCGCATTCCAGCGTCGTCAATCTCACACCATTCGGCAATGACGCGCTCATCTTCGCTGGAGGAGACAGCGGGCCGTTCCTCTCCACTTTTGGCGGCAGCTCTTCACGATCCGTCGCAAGCATCTCAATGTCAAACTTGCTGCTCGCGGAGGCGACCTGAACCGGAATAAAGACTGATGGCGAAGAAGGCGGCAATGGATGGGCCTGGGTGTGTTTCCTGATCCATTTCCAAACGAGGTTCGCGTTGATCCCGTGTAGGCGCGCAAGTTTTGATACCGATGCGCCAGGTTCAAGGCAGGCCGCAACAAGGCGATCTTTCGAACATTGATCGAAACGGCGTCTCCCATTCCGACCAACCAGCCGCACGGCAACTTTTGACATTCATCCATAACTTGGTGTCCACCTCTTTTAGGTGGACATCTCATGCCAAAGCTCACTCAATTACTGAAGGTGCGGAGAAAATCGCGCTTACGTTGTGGCGCCTGGAACTCGCGACGCTGCCTGTTGCCGGGGTCATCTATGCGCGGCTGATCACGCAGCAGGTCACGCTTCCCCCGCACCTCACTGAATGGCCGACGGTCCTCTTGAATTGCTACGCTGTCGAAAAACCTCTGCCGAGCGTGGTGCCGGGAGACCTGTCGGCAGTGATGAATGCGACGCTGTCGCTGATCGATGCCGGCCACACCCGCATCGCCTATATCGGCGGCGAGGATTCGATCGAAGCCTCCCGCGAGCGGATCAAGGGCTATCGTCGGGCCCTGACCATGCGTGACATTCCCGTCGATAATCATTTGATCATCAAGGGGCGCTGGACCATTCAAGGCGGCTATGCCGCCTTCAAGCGGCTTCAGGTGCTCGATGACCGGCCGACTGCAATATGCTGCTTCTGCGACCGCATCGCCATGGGTGTGTACGAGGCAGCGAAGGAGGCCGGCCTACAGATCCCGCGAGATCTTTCCGTCATCGGTTTCGACAACGAATCCTATTCCGGCGACATGCTGCCGCCGCTCACCACCATGCAGCTGCCCCATGCCGACATGGCGCGCTATGCGGTCGAAAAGCTGGCCGAGATGATCGCCGCGCCGCGGATGCAGCATGACAATCACAAGGTCAAGCTGGAGTGCGACATGATCGTGCGCCAGTCGGTTGCCCCTCGGGTCGCTTTCAGAAAACAGTCTTAGGCTTGATAGGCGTTCCCAGCAAGGGACGCCTTGGTCGACAAGCACGGATGCTTGAGCCCTGATCGCTTCATTGCCGGTGCCGGTTGCTTCCCCGGCCGACTGATCCTCGTTTCGGTCCTCGGAAGCGCTGGACTGATGACAGCTCCGACTGCAGAGGCAAAGGCGCCTCCGACCAGCGGTTCATCGCGGAACGGGTGAGTATCAGGCAATTACGCTTGTTTGACTTCTCCGGACCGGAATCCAGCATTCGTCGATGCTCGATGATTTGATCTCTGGGCAGCGCCGAACCTGGATCTTTCAGCTTTGTTTCCCGGCAACAACAGGGGAATGCGCGCCGGGATTAGGCGCGATTTGCGCACGACAATCCGCTGATCTGGTTCGCCGTTTTCCATAGAATGATAAATTCCGAAATCGTTTAATGAGGTGATGCTCGTTTCAGCCGAGCTTCTTTGCAGCGCCTGCCGAAGGGCAGTGCCGGCGATGCCGGATATTTTCAACGGACGAGTAATGTCAGGATTTGTATCAACGAGTATCTGACGACTTCGACGGTACAATCCGTGACAAAAGAGATATCGCCACGAAACATATGTGATACTTCCGCCGCCTAGCACTCCCATTGCGAGTAGTTGCAGAACGACAGGCGAAGGAGAGTTTCAGTGACCAATATTGCCCAGTTTTCCAGGTCGAACCCGTTATTTGTACGCGCGGTCGCGATCGCGCTCGGATCGACCATGCTTATATCGACGGCTTGTGTTCAGTCCGCTGGCGCGGCAGAAACGAGCGCGCCGATCGCGCAGACCCAGCCAGCGTCGGACGAGAGTATTCGGCCGTTTCACGTTCGCGTCGCGCAGAGCCAGCTGGACGATCTCAAGAGACGGATCGCAGAAACGCGTTGGCCGGATAAGGAGACCGTTGGAGATATCTCTCAGGGCATCCAGCTCGCGCGCGTCCAGGAGCTAGTCCGTTACTGGGGGACCGACTATGATTGGCGCAAAGCCGAAGACCAGCTCAACGCCCTGCCGCAGTTCGTCACGACGATCGACGGGGTGGACATCCAGTTCATTCACGTCCGCTCCCGCCATCCGAACGCCCTGCCGGTCATCTTGACCCATGGCTGGCCAGGCTCGATGTTCGAGTTCATCAAGGCGATCGGCCCTCTCACCGACCCGACTGCCTATGGCGGCAAGCCGGAAGACGCCTTCGACGTGATCATTCCGTCGATCCCCGGCTACGGCTTCTCCGGCCGGCCGACGGATCAAGGCTGGGGGCCTGACCGCGTCGCCCGCGCCTGGGATGTCCTGGTGAAGCGGCTGGGCTACACCCACTACGTCTCGCAGGGCGGCGACCACGGCTCGGTGATCTCGGATGCTTTGGCAAGGCAGGCACCGACTGGTTTGCTGGCAATACATCTGAACATGCCGGCGACCGTGCCTGGCGAACTCATGCGGGGGATCAATAGCGGCGACGCGGCTCCTGCCGGACTGTCCCAGTCCGAAAAGGAAGCCTACCATTCCTTGAGCGTGTTCTTCGGCCGCAATGCCGCCTACGGCGCCATGATGGTCACCCGGCCCCAGACGATCGGCTATTCGCTTTCGGATTCGCCGTCCGGACTGGCGTCGTGGATCTATGAGAAGTTCGCGCAGTGGAGCGACAGTGACGGCGTTCCCGAACGCGTCTTGTCGAGGGATGAAATGCTGAATGACATCACGCTCTATTGGCTGACCAACACGGGCGCGTCATCATCCCGCTTCTATTGGGAAAATAACAACAACAACTTCAGCTCCGAAGCGCAGAAGACCAAGGACATAAAGATCCCGGTCGGAATCTCGGTCTTCCCGAAGGAAATTTACAAAGCGCCGGAGAGCTGGAGCCGCCAGGCCTATCCTTCCCTGGTTTACTACCACCAGGTTGAGCGAGGCGGGCATTTTGCCGCTTGGGAACAGCCGCAGCTCTTCGCCGAAGAATTGCGGGCGGCCTTCAAGCCGGTTCGTTAATTTCGGTTCAATCCCGCGGCCCGTCCATCGAGGGGCCGCGCCCTTGTCCGTTCATATTGTCGGGGCTTCGCGGATGGTTTCCACGACATAGGCATCGAGGGATGAGCCTCGCGGAGCGCGACGGCAAATGCGCCCGCGCGCCTATCCCAGTGTATTATGTCCGTCGTCCGCCTTCGGCACTAACTTTCTGGCGGTCGCGCCCGCGCGTCCAGATCACAAAGCTATCAAGCCTTGAGGAGTTGCCGAGATGAAAGATAAGCGTCCGGAAGGTACCGAGCAGTATGATCCGCCCGGCTGGCGGATGGGATGCGCTCAAGGCCGTCGCAAAAACGCTTGCGCACCACAAGTGGTCGCGCAGGGGGCAATGACATTGCTCAAAGCGAACCAGCCGGAGGGTTTCGACTGTCCCGGCTGCGCCTGGCCCGATCCCAAGCACACATCGTCTTTCGATTTCTGTAAAAATGGCGCGAAGGCCATCACCTGGGAATCGACCGCAAAACGATCGGGACCGTTTTTTTTCGCTGACCATGCCGTCTCGGAGCTTTGGGAATGGACGGACCACAAGCTGGAAGATTCCGGCAGGCTGACTGTGCCGCTGCGCTACAACGCTGGCAGCGATCGCTACGAGCCGATCGTTTGGAGTGCGGCTTTCGAATTGATTGCGCAAGAATTGAACAAGCTCGACACTGAAACCGTCTCCGTCACTATGGCCGGTACGCGATCGCGGGGCGCGCGATTGGCGGCCCCATGAAGAAAAGGCCGTCTCCGGGCGGTCGGAGACGGCCTCTGGCGGACCTTGAGGATCCGCGCGCTCCGGCGGAGGGGAGGACGCGGGAGCACTGTCGCTGTTTAAGCGTATCGCCTTATCGAGGGCGGCGATATAGAGGAGATTAGACCGATCGGCGCGCACTTATAACTACACTTAGGTATTGGCTAAACTGTCTCGAACTGCCGTTGGCTCGGCTTCAGCATACGGCGTAGAGGCCCTGTCCAATCTTCGCGGCCATGTTCACCAACTCCGGCAGTGAGCGGGCTCGCATCTTCCTCATTACCTGACCGCGGTGGGCCTTTACCGTGATCACGCTGATATTCAATTTATATGCGACTTGTTTGTTCAGCAGACCTTCGACGACGAACTGCATGACCTGCCTTTCGCGCGCCGAAAGGCTCTGGTAACGGCAATCCAGCTGGCTGATCGAGATGGTCGCCTCAACGGAAGAGTGGATCAGTTGGACGAGATTGCCCGTGGCTAAAGGTCTCGGCAGAAATGTCACCGGATATCGGGTGGCAGTCAACGTCACTTGAGAATCGCCCTCGGATGTCAGCACGATCACGGGGTGACGAACTGCCTGCCGGCAAATCAGGAGGGTGAGGACGTCGACGTCAAGATCGGCCAGGGCATTGTCGATGATGACGCACGCGAAGCGTGCATGGCGAGCCTGGGTGAGAAAATCCCGTGCAGAACTGAAGCTGGTTGGCCGCGCGCCGAGAGTTTGGATCTCTTGGTCCAGAGATCGATTGAATACTGGATCATTGCTCACGAGGCACACAACCGGCGCATCTTCCGCCGGCGGTGCTATCTTTTTTGGGGGGAACTGAAGTAGTTTGCCACTATACATGCCAGCCTCCTTCTCTTTGTGATCTTAGCGGTCCAAGAATTTAGTAGCGCCGATGCGGCGCGGGACCTGGGTTCAATCTTCTAAAGCGGGATGACCACCAACGCGACTTAAGTCGCTTGAGAGAATCTGAAATATCCTGAAATATATCTGCTTGCGCAGAGGGCATCGCTTCACAAGCAGGCGCCTTGAGGTTCAGCGTCCCTGAATTTTTCGCGGCTTTGGCAAAAGAGATCGGATAAGCTTGGGACAAATAGAACGAAATTTATTCGAATTCTCGGGCTGGGAGCTGGATCTTGGGAAGCGGGAGCTCCGTGCTCTCGGGGCTCCGGTCCCTTTGGGCAGCCGCGCCTTCGATATCTTGGAAGTGCTGGCGACAGCCTCGGGAGAGGCCGTCACCAAGGACGATCTAATGCGACGCGTCTGGCCTGGGCTTGTCGTGGAGGACAACACGATCCAAGTCCATATATCGGCGATCCGGAAGGCGCTGGGAAAAGACCGGGATCTGCTGAAGACGATCTCGGGCCGGGGGTATCGACTGATCGGTCAGTGGAAATCCGATCCTCCGTCTGCCGCGTCGCAGATTACGACGACAGGCATGCCGTCCCGGGAAAGCCGACCTGTCTCAAACATTCCGGCACCCGCCTCCGAACTGGTTGGGCGCGAGAGCGCCCTGCGCAGACTTCTGACGCTCACCTCGGCATATCGTGTCGTCACCCTGACCGGTCCTGGCGGCATCGGCAAGACAATGCTCGCGTCTGAATTGGGACGCCGTCTGCTGCCGCAGCTGGGCAGCGACGCATTCTTCGTGGAACTGGTCTCGCTTCGGGAGCCTGAGCTCGTTCCGACGACTGTCGCCCAAGCTGTCGATCTGAAGCTTCAGGGTGATCAAATCACCGCCGAGGTGGTGGCGCGCGCCATCGGCGAACGCAGGGTTCTGCTTCTTATTGACAACTGCGAGCACGTCATTGACGCCGCTGCCGCGATGATCGATACGATCCTGCGAATCTGCCCGCACGTGACCGTTATCGCGACGAGCCGAGAATCCCTGCGAATAGAGGGAGAATTCGCCTACCGCGTACCGCCGTTGGAAGTACCGGATAGTGGAGAGGTGGTCAGTGCCGCAGAACACAGCGCCATCCATCTGTTCGTCGCGCGCACACGGGCGCTCCAATGGGATTTCGAGCCGGATCAGCAGAAGCTTTCAACGATCGCCGATATCTGCCGGCATCTCGACGGCATCCCGCTCGCCATCGAACTGGCGGCGGCCCGCGCTGCGACCCTCGGACTACAGCAGATTGCCGGTCGCCTAGACGACCGGTTCGTTCTTCTCACGGGCGGTCGCCGCACCGCCTTGCCCCGTCATCAAACGCTGCGCGCAGCTTTGGATTGGAGCTATCAGCTCCTGCCGGAGTCGGAGCGCCAGCTATTGTGCAGGCTGGCGGCGTTTCCAGGAGGCTTCACGTTGGATGCCGCCGTGGCCGTAAGTGGTGAAGGGGACGCGGAAACGACGCTGGCCATATCCAACCTCGTCAGCAAATCCCTGATCACATTCGACGGATCGGAAACGGTACCGCGCTGGCGTCTGCTCGAGACGGTGCGCGTCTACTCGCTCGAGAAGCTCGGCGACGGCGAGGACTTTCGCCGGACGATGTGCAGAATGGCGAAGCATTTCCTCAAGCTCTTTCAACCCTTCTCGGCGCGACGCACGCTCTCTGCGGCCATCGAGAACATCACGCACTATCGACGCGAGATCGACAATTTGCGAGCGGCCCTGCGATGGGCACTGTCCGAGGGCGGCAAGGGTGGCCTTGGCGCTAAGCTCGCTGCGACATCGAGCGACTTCTGGACGGCAATCTCGCTGGTTTCCGAAGCGGGCGACTGGGCCGAGCGCGCTCTCGACCGCCTTGGCGAGGAAAAAGGAAGTCGCATCGAGATGGTCTTGCGCTGTGCGCTCGGTTACGCCCTCATTTATACGCAAGGAATGAATCCGCGCGGGAAAGAGGTACTCATCGGCGCGCTGCATCTGGCGAGGAGCCTCAACGATCCCGACTACCTCCAGCGCGTCACCTGTGCCCTGTGGCTCTTTTCCGCGAGATCAGCCAGGCTGGACGATGCGCTGACATTCGCGCAGGAATACGAGGCCACGCTCGACGAGCGAGACCTGCACGAACGGACCACGGCCTCATGGCTCGTCGGTATCCCGCAAACCTATCAGGCGCGCCACCGGGAGGCAGGTGATCGGCTGAGCTGGGCAGCGGCGAACTATCCGGTCGAGCACCGCAAAATTGATCTGCTGAGACTGGAAGCGGATGTCCGCACCTCTTCCTTGTCTCATAACACGGTCAACCTCATCTCGCGCGGCCTGCTGGAGCAGGCGGCGGAAACGGCAGAGCAGGCAATTCAGGAGGCCCGGGAAACGGCGCAGCCTTTTGTCCTATGCGTCGCGCTCGCCTGGTCCGCCTCGTTCGTTGCGCTCAGCATCGACGACTTGGACCGGGCGAAAGTCTGGGGCGAAGAGCTGTCGCGGCAGGCGTCGCAACACGGCCTTCGGCCCTTTCATGCCGTTGGCCTGAGCGTCAGGGGAGCAATTGCGCGCAGGCTCCGCGATGCCTACGCGGGCGTCGAAGATCTGCGGGCCGGCATCGCGGAGATGCGCGAAGCGTCATACCTGTTGTTCTATCCCACCTTCCTTTGCGAACTCGCTGCGGCGCTGCAAGCCTTGGGCCGGCTCAATGAGGCACTGAGCGAGCTCAGCCACGCATTGTCATTTTCGCGGGAGCATGGCTACCACTGGATGATCCCGGAAATCTTGAGGAGAAAGGGTGAGGTTCTCAGGGATCAGGACTTGAGAACGCCTTTGGAGATAGAAGAGCTTTTCCAGAACGCCATGATGGAAGCCGCCCGGCAGGAGGCGCTGTACTGGCAATTGACCTCGGCCGTCAGCCTCATAAATTTCCGCAAGGCGGCGGGATACCAAGGCGAGGCAAGGAGTGTGCTCTCTCCCATCTATCAACAATTCTCGGAAGGTCATTCGAGCCCCGTGCTGCTCCGCGCCAGGGCGTTGATCGAAGCGTCGCAAGAATGACGCGCAGAGCTCCCAACGCTCAGCCGAGTTCCTGGTCGAGTCCGATGAGAAGCCCGTCAGGCCCACGGATGTAGCAGAGCCGATAAACGTCCCTATAATCGACGACTTCGCCTACGACCTGCGCGCCCGGCTTGCGTAGCCTTTCAAGCGTCTCGTCTCGTCGATGTCATCCACGGTTAACATGACGCGAAGGACACGGAATGGTAGCGGGCGATGTTTGAAACCGTTGAACGGAAGATGACGACACGAGCCGAGACGGATGACGATACGGCCCGGTATAGGGCCGGGCTCATGCAGCTTCATCATCATCGGGACCGGCAGCGTGATCCCTACGTTTCGATCGAGAAGGGCACTCCGTACGACGCACAAGGACGCCGGGGTGCGAGAGCAGGCAAAGTCCTCTCATCTGGGCGCTCGTGTTCGCCGTTGCGTTCATAAGCAGCCTTGCATACTGGTTTGGTTCTTGGGGCTGTTGCCGAGTAACGTGCCCCGCTGAATTAGGCCGTTCAGACCTAGAATTTTCCACTTATGATCACCGCGGGAAGAAGAGGAGAACTCCATGAAGGCATGGTTGCGGCGGAAGGGTCTGGCAACAAGCCTGATGATCCGCCGATCGGTAGCCAAGCTGCACCCCCCGAGCCACCGTGCCAAAAATGGCCTAATATCGCTGGTCGGCAGAGCCCAAATCGCTTTCCGAATGGCGGTCCAGCGCCGTGAGTTCGGATTCATCGCAAAGCAGCTGTCAATCGGCTTGGTAACGGGACCCCTTATCGGCTCCCAAAAGTGACCCCTGCCTCTGGTTGCATAGGGTCAGCGCGCGTAGGCCCGGAGCTTTTCATTTAGCGCAGGGGCCTGCGGGCGCGGGTTGGTTGTCTTTTCGGCTTTAGCTTTGAGAGCGGTTTTTGAAGCGCCAGGATTCATTTCCGGTTTCCAGGATCTCGCAATGGTGGGTGAGCCTGTCGAGAAGAGCGGCGGTCATCTTGGCGTCGCCGAACACAGCGGGCCATTCTCCGAAGGCTAGGTTGGTCGTGACGATGACCGACGTCCGCTCGTAAAGCCTGCTGATCAAATGGAAGAGAAGCTGGCCGCCGGCCTGAGCGAACGGGAGATAGCCGAGTTCGTCCATGATGACGAAGTCGAGCCTGGTGATGAAGTCGGCAAGCCGCCCCTGTTTGCCATTGCGTGCTTCTGTCTCAAGCCGATTGACGAGATCGACAACATTGAAGAACCGGCCCCGCGCTCCGTTGCGGATAAGAGCACGGGCAAGCGCGATGGACAGATGGGACTTCCCTGTGCCGGTCCCGCCGACCAGAACAACATTGTGTTGCTCGGCGAGGAACGCCCCGGTCGCGAGCTGGCGCACTAACCCTTCATTGACCGGTGTATCGGTGAAGTCAAAGTCGTTGATATCCTTGGCCAGCGGCAATTTGGCGATGGCGATCTGGTATTTGATCGACCGGGCCTGCTTCTCAGCAATCTCTGACTGCAACAAGTCACCGACAATACGGGGCGGTTCATGCTGGCGTTTGATGCCGGAAGCCATTGTCTCGTCGTATGCGCTGCGCATGCCAAACAGCTTCAGCGTGCCCATCATGTCGAGGATTTGGGATCGTTCCATATCAGCTTGCCCTCCTGAGGCTGTCGTAACGTGCGCAATCGGCCAGAGGCTCATGGGTCAGGCGAAGCGCATCGGGAATGGAAAGGATGGCGGCCGGTTGCGGATCACGCTTACGGGCCAGAATGTTGATGATGACGGCGGATGAGAACACGCCCTGATCGAGCGCCTCCTGGCAGGCTGCTTCAACGGTGGGAAGCCCGGCCTCACCGACACATTCCAGGATCGCCACCATCTGCCGGTCGCCGTCATGCATGGCCTTCAACCGGCGGCGCACCTTCTCCATGGCGGCGGGCAAAACCCAGTCATGGAACGGGGCGCCGTTGCGTAGGGCTCCCGGCTTGCGGGTCAGGACCGGAACGTAATGCCATGGATTATAGATCGTCTCGCCGCGGCCGAAGCAGCGGTCGTGCTGACCGATCTCGATGCCATCTTGCCGGATGACGATGCGGTCGGCATAGGCATGTACCTCTGCCGGGCGACCGACCGCGGTGGACAGCACCGAGTATTTGTTGTTGTCGAAACGCACGAGGCAGGTCTTGCCGATCGAGGCCTGGACGGCGTGGAAGCCATCGAACTTGCCGGGATAACTGATCATATGCGGCCGCTCCGCATCGAACACCTCCCAGATCGTGTGCTCCGTCTGATCGACATGCTTATGGGCGCGGGCATAGCTGATGCACTTGTCCAGCAGCCAGCCGTTCAGCTCATCGTAGGATTTGAAGCGCAGACGTGGGGTGAAGAAGCGCTCTCTCACCAGATTGACCTGGTTCTCGACCTGGCCCTTCTCCCAGCCGGACGCCGGCGTGCAGGCCACCGGCTCGACAAGGAAATGGCTGCACATCTGCAGGAAACGACGGTTATATTGCCGTTCCTTGCCAACGAAGACCGTCTCCACCGCCGTCTTCATATTATCATAGATGCCGCGCGTGCAGGCTCCGCCGAAGAACGCGAACGCCTTGTCATGGGCGTCGAAGACCATCTCCTGCGTCTCTCGCGGATAGGCCCTCACAAACATCATTCGGCTGTGGCAAAGCCGGACATGAGCCACCTTCACCGTTGTCGTCACGCCGTTCAGTACGACAATCTCGTGGCTCCAGTCGAACTGGTAGGCTTCGCCGGGCGCGTAATAAAGCGGGACATAGGCTTCCGCCGTCACGGCCCCGCGCTCTTTCGACCATGTCCTCGCATAACGCCGAACGGTGTCGTAACCGCCTTCATAGCCGAGGTCGCGTAAATCCTCGTATATCCGGATCAGCGTCAGGCGCTCGCGGGAAGCCTTGGCCTCATTGGCAAGCAATATCCGATCGAGTTGTTCGCGCCATGGTCCGAGCTTCGGCTGAGGTTGACGGGCTCGCTCGTATTTGAACTCCGTCTCATCGGTGCGCAAAACCTTCCGCACCACTTTCCGCGATATGCCCAACTCCCGGCAGATCGCCTTGATCGACTTGCCTTGCACATGGGCCAGCCGTCGTATCTTCAGAATTGTTTCCACAATAAGCATCCAAACAAA
>NZ_CP092353.1:0-399699 GCF_022354505.1 Rhizobium sp. C104
ATGTTCGCAGATTTTGGCCGTAGTCATTCTTGTAGAAATCATAGCTGCCGGCGTGGACAAAGGCCCAACCGAATTGTCGACCATCCTCGAAAGAACGCCGAAACGCTTATGGGATTTTGAATGAAACAAACACTGTCTGACTGGGTCCTAGCTCGCGCCCGAATTCTTCGTGCGGCCGAGATGGATTGGCCGCGAGGGGAGGGGGCCGTTCTCTGCTTTCAATGGCGCCGTCGAGGGTCATGGCCCGCGCGCCTCTACGGAACGTAATCGCCGCGGCTGAAGCCGCAGCATGTTCCGAGGGAGGGAGGGCGAGCAGGGGGAAGAAGCCGCCTCCGCGGTCGAGGATGTAGGCGCTGAGCCGAAACTGTGGAGCGATAGCGACTAGCGGTCCTGGCGCTGCAGATCCCCAAAGCCGGACCTGCAAGCTATGCCGTCGAATAGCGGCAAGAAGAAACACCCTGCCATCGGTTGCCGGATGAACCGTGCCCTCAGCGGCGAATGAGGCCAAACCGGTGGGCTTCGTCCAGCAGGACCCGCACCGAGGACGGTTGCCACTTCTTGCCGCCGCGGACAGGCCGTTCTCCCATCTGGTCCAGTTGCGCGGCGATGTCGCGCAGCGACAGATTGGGATCGGCAATGGCAATCGCTGCCACCAGCTTCATCAGGTAGTCTTCGGGAGCGCGGCGAGGGGACCGAGCAAGGAGTTCCTTCTCCGCCAGCTTTTCGCGGACCATGCGATGAACAGCGCGACGAAGGCGTTCGACGGTCCAGTCGTGGCCACGGCGATTGAGCACCCGCACGACATTGTCCCAACTGTGCTGCGGCCGGAGTTGCCGCACCATTGGCAGCCACGTCTGCGCCGATGCAATAAGTTCATCAAGATATAACTTATGCCGTGCTTGCGTGACTGCCTTGATCGCCTCCGGCCGTCGTTCTCGCAGACCCGGATTTCCAGGAAGCTTGCCGCGCGCCTTCGCCGCCTTAATGCCGGCTTTGGTGCGCTCGGCGATGAGCGCCCGCTCGAGCTGCGCGACCGCGCCGAGGACCTGAAGGGAAAACATGCCCTGTGGTGTGGACGTATCGATCGGATCGCGGATCGACCGGAAATGGACGCCGCGTTCTTCAAGGTCCTCGATCACCTGCAACAGATGGCTGACCGACCGAGCAAGGCGATCCAGCCGGACAACAACAAGCACGTCGCCGGCGGCGAGCTCGCCGAGCAGTCTCGTTAGGACGGGCCGTGCCCGTGAAGCACCTGATGCTTGCTCCTGAAAAATCCGCTCACAGCCGGCGGCGCGCAACTCGTCCATCTGCGCATCATGGACCTGATCATCAGTCGAGACGCGTGCATAGCCGATAAGCCGTTTGGGTGCTGACGATGGATTGGCGCCTGGCCGTTTTGCCATGGTTTTCTCACGGGTATTTCAGGTGCTTTGTACAGATAAGGAATGCGTGAGAAAATGATCAGTTGCAAGCGTGTTTTAAGCTCTGAATAGCGGGCCGCCAGACTCAAATCGTCGCCCAAGACGAGCGACGGGCCGTCCACATAGGCAAACGCGTGCCTGCGGGCTTCTGTGACGGAAATGCCGGAAAACCAATGGTTCCGAAGATAGTGGAACGACTAAGACCTCGCTCATGGGGTATTGAAGTCTGTTTCGGTATCGGCGCCAGATCACTTGGCCCGACGGCGCGGGTCGAATTCTGCTTGGGCGAGTCCGGTTAATCCGGCC
The DNA here is from genome assembly GCF_022354505.1 of Rhizobium sp. C104. Lineage (NCBI taxonomy): Bacteria > Pseudomonadati > Pseudomonadota > Alphaproteobacteria > Hyphomicrobiales > Rhizobiaceae > Rhizobium > Rhizobium sp. C104. The sequence goes on from NZ_CP092353.1 coordinate 1,731, forward strand.
GACATCGCCCTAGAAGGCCGAAAACCGGGCCTTTCCGGTCATCCAGGACGACCGACATCGCCGATTTGCGGTGTTATAGCAATCACGTCCGATAAGCATTACTTATCGGAAGTGAGGCGAACTCTAAACGACGCAAGCGATGACGGAAGTTAATGCCATCCTGGCTTCCAGGACAGAAAAGAACGGCATTAATTCATATGGTTAATGAAACGGAAACGGCGAAATATTGAGTAAGCGGGGGGTAAGCGGGGCTGATTTGGTGGCCATGCCAATACAATCAGCATGTCTGACGCAGAGCAGGGTGCTCGAAGGGCCGAGAGCGTTCAGGCGCGTGCTGCAACCATCGAGGCGAGGGGTGCAATAGGATGATCTTCGTCATTGATCCCCAGCCGATCGCCGAGATAGTGCCAGAACGACAGGCCGAGCTTTTGGCAGGTCTTCATCAGGCCGAGCATGCTGTCTCGCGCCTGCCGACCGTTGCGACTGACCGTGCCGCCGGAAATCTTTCGCTTGATGACAAATCCGCGCAGATCTCTTTCCGACGCATTGGTATGGAGCGGGGTTTCAGGCCGCTCGAGAACCCGCAGCAGTTCTGCCTTGCGGCGTCTCAGTCGAAACAGCAGTTTGTCGAGGTCGCCATAACCGGTGCGCAGCGAGAAAATCCGATCGAACCGGGCCTGAAGGCTCCGGGCTGCACGCGGATCAGGTCTTCGCTGATAGGCTTTCAGGGCCTTGTAAAAGCGCCAGATGAGATCCCGCAGGGTTTCGACATGCCGTACTTGGCCGGGTGTCGCCGGCATCAGTTTGTGCAGCAACCGTTCGGCGTGGAGCACAGCGCATGGGTGCCGACGCGGAACTGTCCGGCATCATCGGACACAATCACCGCATTGCCGACCAGACCATGATGGCGGATGGCGCCCCAGATGCCGGCCTCGGCAAACGGGCGGATTATTTCTTTGTCGAAGATGTCGACCCCATTGGCGGCCAGATACTCGAGAAACGGAACCTGATTGGCAAACCGCCGCGGTTGGCGTGTGTTCAACCGCGCCAGAAGGGCGGGGTCGACCTGACGGTCTTCCAGAAAGGTGAAGGCGGCATCGTTGAGAACATAGTCCTGATAGTTGCCGCGCAGCAGGGCCAGAAAGTTCAGCCGCGACTTCGACGGCGTAGTGCGGAAGGCGGTGAAATGTTCGCCTCCGATCTGTGTCGTATGGAAATTGCGGTTGGCATGACGGGCGCCAGTGTCGTCGACCGTGACAAAGGGAGCCGAGACCAAGCCCGCATGCAGCACGGCGGCATCCTCGGCATGAAAGCCGTCCAGCCGCTGCGTCAAAAACCGGATGACCTGGCGTTTGGAAATCTCGACACCGACATCGTTGAGCAAGGTCGTCAATCGCTGCGTTGTGACCTGCCCATGGCTATGAAGCATCAGGCAGAAGCGACGCAGACTGGCGCCGTAGCCGCCCCTTATCCCTGCTGGCAGCGGCGCAATGATCGTGCGTCCTTCCGGTGTCACCCAGCATTCGCGGCGATAGCGCACCACTTCGGCCCGCACGACCAGATCCCGGACCACGCAATCCTTGTAGCCTTTAAACCGCGATCCAGGTGGGGCTCTGGCAGGCAGTACCTCTTCGCGCGTGGCGCTCCCCGTGTCGCCCTTCGGCCCGCGACGCCGCGCCGGCTTTCGGCTGCCGGCCACCGCCTTGTCGCTCGTTGCCTGGTCCATACCCGAGGGCCTGAAGGGTGGGCGTGGCGGCAGGTTTTTAAGCCGCGCAATCTCGTCGCGCAGAAGCTGGTTGTCGACCTTCAGCCGCGTGTTCTCTACCCTGAGCAGGTCGTTGTCTTCTCGAAGCTTTCGGTTGTCAGCCTCAAGCTTCTCGATCCGGATTTCTGCCCGATCAGCCCGCTCCACCAGACCAGTCACCAACTCCCGCAGCGCCTTCAGCGACAGCGTGTCGGCATGCTCGGCCATGGGGAGGCGGCGCTTCGTCATAAAGGAAGTGAATCATGATTCACAAAAAACAGGAATCCCTTCTGCCACCAGATCTGCTCCAGTTACCGTCTGGGCGCTGACCCCAGAGGGCTGCGCCCAGATCTGCTCCAGTTACCGTCTGGGCGCTGACCCCAGAGGGCTGCGGATACTCCGCGGTCATGGCGGGGACATTACACCAGAGGTGGGTGGGCTCGGTGGCGCAGGAGTCGCTACCGGTCTACCGGCCGCCGCGCGACACGGCCGACCGGGGGACGGGAGAGGCCCAAGATTTCCGATCCCCCGCGGCGGAGTTAGCTGCGATCGACGCGGTACTCGCCCGTTCCAACACGGCTATTGCCGAGGCTCAGGCGCCCGGGCGTGGGCGGAAGGGGCAAGCTCGACGTCACGCCGCAGGCGGCGCGACGGATCCTGTAATTTCGGTCGTGTCCGCTATCGTGGGGCAAACGTCTGTCTGAAAACTAGTGGATCGGGAATGGAGCGCTCGTCGGCAGGAAACGACGTCTTCAGAGCAGCGTGCGGAACCTCGATCTGAAAAGTCTACCCCGCACGTTCGCGCATAGGCTTGTTTGCAATCAGGCCCGCCCTGGCGCGTAGAGTGCTGAATGTTGTCTCGCCATATTCACCTAACCTATTGGCGTTAAGCGGCCTTCTATTCGACATCACATCTCCTCCAAGGCGCCACCTCGATCGGTTCCGTCAGCCTTCCGAGAGGTGATCCATCGGAGATCACTGTGCATGGGCGCCTGGCACCTGATCCAAAAGGAATGGTTATGGCGGCAAAACCACTGGGCTGGAGATGTCAAATCACCTGCTGCCCTTGCTGTCAGCGCCCGCAAGCCGAAAATGTCCTCGGCGGTCCTTATCGCCTTCCTCGACCGTCCCGCCCCAGGTTAGTCGCCGCAAGACCCTCAGAACATCCCACGGGATCTCATCGATATCGATGGCGATATCAGAGCCGCTGCGATAGGTCGCTTCATCCAATGCGGCAATGACCTTGGCTTCGAGGCGACCGTCGTAGGACGGTTCTTCATTGCCGTATTCGAAGCGCCCGCACCATACGATATGATCACGCCAGACGATGAAATGGCTGCGGCAGCCGTCCTCGCGCCATACCGACGGATAAAGCGAGCAACGCTCGCCCCGGACCGTCAGAGACCATGCCTTTCCCGCTCGAGGATCAAGGTTGATGACCAGGGTGTCACCGCACCCGTCTGGGCATCTTATCAACAGCGAACGGGGGCGGGTGCGGATGACGGCGGCGGTATCGCCGGGCAGTTCGAGCAAGGCTTCGGTATCATCACGATATTCGCCTCTTCCGCGCCAGCGGATCTTGCGTGCTGGCGACGTCATGGTGCGCCCCCGCAAAGATCGGCGACAAGACGGGCGGCGATCCGGTAGCCCCTTGCGCGGCGCCCGCGGTCGGCATCGGGACCATCCGCCCATTGGCAGCGCCGCAGGAGCTGCACGGCGACGGCGGTCTGGTATTCGCCGGGGCAGGTCTGAATGGCGATCCCCATCGTGCGGATCTGGCGGACAACCGCTTCGATCCAGGCAAAGCGTGTTGCCGGGCGAGCAGGCCCGGGGGATGGCGAAAGGCCGTTGGTGCATAAAGTCGTTCGATCACCGTGGTCCATTCCGGATCGTCATAACGGTGCTGGTCGACGTCGGGTGGCAACTCGAATGCCAGCCAGGCTTCGAGTGCGGCAAGATCGGCGGTCAAAGGCCCGAGCGTTACCGAAGCCAGATCGATCAGGATGGCACTAGATCCGCGCACCCGCACATTGTCGCCATGCAGGTCACCATGAATCGGGGCCCGTCGATAGGTCTGCTCAAGTGATGCAAGAGCGGTCCACAACGTCTCAGGTGTTTCAAAGATCCCGGCCTCGGCGGCACGCTCGACATAACAGGGATCAATCCGATCCGGGTTCCACACGCCAATGTTCCTGAGGGCAACCGCGACAGCGCCTCTGACCGGATCGCTCGCATAACCCTGGTCGCGCCAGCCACCCAACGTTTCATCCAAGAGGGCGGTGATGGCTGATCCTGCGACATTGCGCCGGGCAAGCGTCCAGAGCGATTCCGAGCGGTCAACGAAACTGCCGACGAGAAGACTGCGCTGGCTGCCGTGGATCAGTTCATCGATATTGGGACGCAGTCCGAACGGGATGAAGCGCTCCGCGAAATTCCGATAATTGTCGTGTTCCTGTGCGATCTTGTCGCGTCGGTCGAGCTTTGCGAATGCCGGTTGCGGCCACGCACCGATGTTGGAACGGTCGACGATCATATGGACGGCAAAGACGCGAGCCGCAGAGCGCCCGCCACCCAGTTCGACAAGCGCGATCCTGCTGCAGTGAGGAAAGGCCCGTTTGAACAGGATCTTGTCGGCTTCGCGTAGTGGCTCGCGGTCATCGGACGTGTTGATGTCGAGGTCCAGGCGCGGCACCTTGCCCGCATCGTATCGGGCAATCACCTCGGCGATGGCGGGCGCTTGAGGCGCGGTATGCAGGCCGACGGAAGGTAGGCCGGCAAGCGTTCCCAGACGATCCTGGATACGGCCCGTCGCGGCATCGTCGGGCGCAATCACATCGACGCGCAGACCGTGATCCACAAGCTGCAGGGCGTCGCGTCCGACCGCCTTGATGAGCTCGTCTTCCTGTCGCCCATTGACGTTCACGACGACACTACGTGCGAAGCCGGCATTCGGGAACAGCGATGTCGGATCACATCGTTCTATGATGCAACGGCGATTGGCAAACTCGCGCATCATCAGTGCGCCGGGCGCTTCACCGATCCACAGCACGTTGCGGCGTTCGTCAAACATGGTGTGCTCCTGCGGGGCGGACGGGCAGCGGCCAGCTTGGGCCATGGCCGAGCGCGCCGGATGGTGAACAGACGATGCAGCCGCAGCGCTGGGCGGCAGCCGTTGGCCTCACCGTGCCGCGCACGCCGTCATAATATTGGAAGCGGCTTTGCGCGGGCATGGCCGTGACGGCTCCGAGGAACATCGTGACCGCAAGCGAGGCGACCGTCGAATTGATGGAAACGACCGCGGGCTGGGGAACATGTGCGCCGAGCACATAGGGATCGGCTGCGCGTTGGGCCGGGGTGAGCATCTCACGGCGGATCTGTTCGCCGTTCAAGGCACCGGTGCAGGTCAGGCACGGCAGACCGGGCGCCAGCATTTGTACCCGGCCGGTCATGTGCGAGACCAGACCGTCGGCAACCGTCACACTGACGCCGACATCGATGGCCGGCACGAGATACTGGTAGGCGGCCTGGCCGACGACGGCGCGGCTGGCATGCGAATCCGTGCACAGGAAGATGAAATCGAAGCCGCCGATCAGGCCTGCGACCGGGCCGTCGACGATATCGCCGACAATGCCCTGCACAGCCGCCTTCGGATTGACGGCAAGCATGGCCCGGCGGGCGACATCGACCTTCGGCGTGCCGATATCTGCTGCCGTCGCCCCGATCAGCCGATTGAGGTTGGTCGCCTCGACGCTGTCGGGATCGACGATCGTCACGTTTTCGGCTCCGAGATAGGCGAGACTGCTGCACCGTCGCCGATCCGGTGCCGCCGGCGCCGACAACCAGGATTTTCAGCCTTGCGATCATCTGCTGGCCGTCCCGGCCGAAGGCGCGGATCTGCCGATCGTGGCGCAGATCGCCCTCCTGGAAGCCTGCCGCCGCGTCGCTCAGCAGCGTCAGCCCGGTTCCGACCTCCCAGACGTCAACGGGCGTCCGCAGGCCGAGACGACGGGCGCTCAGCCCTTGCGGTCCGATCACCATTGCCAATGGACTTGCCTGCGGGGCACGCCGGTCGAAAAAGGCCTTCATCTCCTTTTCGCCGGCATCGTCGATCGACGAAAAGACAGGCCTCCCGGCGGCGTGCGGATGCGTATGGATCATGACGGGGCTGAGGCGCTCGATGCCCGCTCGATTGGCAATGTCGACCAGGACGGCGGGGTGGAGGCAGACCGAGGTCGGGCCCCGGCTCACATAGGCCGACTGGTCGACCGGCGAGGCTTCGGCAAGCACCCAGCTTTTGGTAATCTGGTCGAAATGGGCGTAGCCGATTGCGCAGGCCTCGGCGCCGGTTGCCGCCAGCAGATCGTCGGCCAGGCTCCTGCAGGTCCCTTGCAGCGTACGTAGTCCGCTCATTGGATCCTCCGTAGCCGGTCGATGATGGTGTTCATCCAGCCCGACAGCGTGTCGCGGTTTGCGTCCCATGGCGTTGTCAGATGCCATGAAAACCACAGCCCGCTTTCGCTGGTTTCCGGGATCGCATTGTCCGAGGCCGCATTCTGCGGCAGGTTGCCCGAGGAAAGCCTGAGGCTATTGTCACCCCAGAAGCAGTCCAGGGCGGCGTAAGGGTAGGCCACCGGAACCAGAAAACGGATCGTGGTCTGCCTTGCCGACCATCCTTCGGGCAGCAGGACGGCCGGCACGCTCACGAGCGTCGTTCCGCTCGGCAAGAGGCGTTTTTCGGCGGCTGAAAAGCGCGCCCGGAGTTCGTCAAATTGACGTTCGAGGATCGTGCTCATCAGCCAAAATTCGCCTTCGGGACAGAGGAGAAGCGGCGCGCAGGCGTCACATCGAGATCGACGATCTCGTCGTCTGCGATGATGCGGTCCGGATCGTCGCCATGGCCTTCCAGCATAAGATCGTGTTCGGGGTTCCAGCCCGAAACGCGTGCCTTGATCTGCAGACCGGTCAGTTGCGGCTGGTCGGTTTCGTACTTCTGGCCATTGACGAAGAAGTGATAGGTCTTCGGACGCGGCGCGGTGATGAAGCGCTCGACGCCGTCGCGCGTGAGGTCGATGGCTTCGCCTTGCTTGATCAGGCGGTCGGTGCCGCCGCGAACCTCGAGAAAAACCGCCTCATTGTCCGACGCACCGCTGAACAGGCGCAGCGCCGCCTCGTCGATCGTTTCGAGACCCCATTTGATTTCCCGGTTATTGGCAAAGAGGCGGAAGATACGGTCACCGGTAAAGGCGATGAAGCGTTCGGTGCTCTTGGCGCGCAGGTCGAAGGTTTCGTCGAGACGGACATCCTCGAAGTCACCGGTTTGAAGAATGGCATAGAGGCTATAGGCCTCGGGCGGCGCAAGCTTGCCGGCGCCCAGAAGCTGGCGGCCCAGTGGCACGGGGTCGGAAAGCGCGATCGGCTTGAAGACGATACCGTCGACGGCGAGTTCGGCGGGATGGCCCTTGTTGGTACTGTTATCTTGCATCGGAATTGATCCTCATGATTGTCACCGCGGTCTGCTGTGACGTGCACTGGATCAATCCCTGCGAGGAACGATAACCGGAAAGGTCAGGCGAAATTTTTTTCGAATGTTCCGCCCGGCACGGTTCCGCACATAAAAAACGCCGGGCATTTCGGACAGGTGCGCGGCGATGCCTTGGTCGGAAATTGGCCGGACAGTATGGCGGCGATATTGGCCTCGAGCTTGCGCCGCCGCGTGTCGAGCGGCCCATCCTGCAGGCTGAGCCGTTCGTGGCCTGCGTCGGAAAGAAACAAGATTTCGGCGCTGCAGCCAGGTGCCTGATCGTTGACGGCAAGGAGCGTCGCCATGACGGCAGCGCCTTCCATCGCCGTCGTGCGCCTGTGGCCCGTCTGGACCTGCCGCAATGCCCGCATGACGCCGGCGGCATCCGTCTGCGCATAGTCGATCTCGATTTCGATCGTTGCCCCGGCGAGCGTAAAGGACAGGCGGTCCGGCGGGGCGACGGGCCTGCCGTCGTTCATGGCGACGAAATTCCGGACGAGTTCGCCGGCAAGGCGGCGATAGGCCGGCGCGGCCGGCAATGCAGCAAGAGGCGAGGCCGACCAGAGACGTTCGACGATCTCATCCGGACCGGCCGCCTCCGCCGCGATGGTGCCGGTGGCGATCAGCTCGCGGACCGCCTGCCGGACGATCTCGTGCATGTCCTCATAGGCGGTCGTGGTACGCCGGCCGCCGAGTTTGAGGATATGGGTATAAAAGAAACGGCGCGCACAGCGCTCGTAGAGGGCAAGCTCGCTCTGCCGGAAGAGGGGCTGTCCGCGATAGATTATCGCGATCGACGGGTTGTCGGGCGGCAGATCGAAGCTGGACGGCGTAACGCCGAGCCGAGACAGGCCGGATCCGAGCCGGGCGATGAAGGGTGAGGGCTGCCGCTCGGACTTTTTCGTGCGGCCGGGCGCGTAGACGAGGAGCCGATCGCGCGCCCGCGACAGGGCGACATAAAACAGACACTGCTGCTCCTGCATATGCTCGCGATCATTGAAACGTTCGCCGTCAAGGTCCGATCCTTCGATCATGCCGTCGGGCGGCGGACAGGCTGGCGCGGCGGCGTTGCGCGGCAAGGTACCCTTCGCCATGCCGGGGATGTGCACGACGCGAAACTCAAGGCCCTTGCTGGCATGCATGGTCATCAACCGCATCGCGTCGATGCCGCCTGCCGCCTGCGGAATATGTCTCAGGTCCCGGTCGTCGGAGAGGCGTACAAGCCGGCGGATCCTCTCGAGCAGGGCGGAAATGGCTCCGGTGCGGCCTGCGGGCTGGGTCCGCACGAAATTCATTAACTGCCAAAGGGCGATCCCTTTTGCGCGCGCCTGCATGTTGCCGGCGCCGGCAATCTGTGCCGCCATACGGCTGCGGTCGAGCAACAATTGCGCGAGGGTATCCCAGGGCGGAGAATTGGCGTCGAAGCCGGCAAGCAAGGAGGAATAGGCGGCAACGGCCGCCGCGGCTGGCTCGCTGAGGCCGGCAGGCGGGTGTTTTATCCAATCGAGTGGTCTGGCCGTGTCGTTATTGAGCGCTTCATTGAAACGACCAAGATCGCCAAGCGGTATCGTCAGCCCCGGTGTGGCGACCGCGCGCGCAAGCGCCATGGCGCGCCGGTCGATCAACAGCGAAAGCCATGCCAAAAGATCCTTCACCTCCGGCCGCTCAAACAGACTGCCAAGATAGAGGACGGGAATGCCCCTGGCCTCGAGGCCGGCGCCGATCTTGGCGAGCCGGTCGTTGCCGCTGCACAAGAGCGCCTGGTCGCGGAAGGCATGACCGGCATTGCGCATTTCCAGGATGCCGTCGGCGAGAGCGTCGATTTCCCTTTCGGTGTCGCCGTCGACGGAGCGGAATTCGACCGGATTGCCGCTGGCCCTGCGGTTCGATTTCAGTGCCATGGGCGTGGCCCCTTCGATCTGCATGCCAGCCGCGAAGGCTTGGTAGCTGTCGACGATCTCGCCCACAGAGCGATAGTTCACCTCCAGCTGATCGCGACTGCCGCCCTTGAAATCCTGCGTCTCGAAACGGGAAAGGTTGAAGGATGATGCGCCCCGGAAGCGATAGATCGACTGACGGACATCGCCGACGCACCACAGGTTGCGACCACCCGGGCTCAATTGCTGCAGGAGCCTCACGCTTGCCCGGTTCACATCCTGATATTCGTCGACAAGGATATGGCCGATATCGGCGGCGACGGCGCGCGCGATCTCGGGGCGCGTCTCAAGCAAATGCGTCGGCAAGGCGACGAGATCGCCAAAATCGACGCAGTCGAGCGACCTCTTCAGGTCGCTGTAGCTCTCATAGACGCGCGCGACTTCGCGGGCCCGGTCCGCCCGTCCGCCCGACGCGCCGTCCGAAGCGGCCAACTTGTCGACGAGAGCGGCATAATCTGGCGCAAGCACGACCTCATCCTGCGCCCGGGAGATCGCAGACAGGAGATCGCGCAGCTTGTCAGTCGGATCGGAGAGATCCCGGTAGTGGGCAAGATCGAGACCGGCGACCCTGTCGAGCATAAGATCGATGGCTTCGGTGCGATCGAGCAGCCGTGGTTCGCGAGCAAATCCGAGCTCCCTATGATAGCTGCGCACCAGATTGAGGCCATAGGCGTGGAAGGTGCCGATCCACATGGCCGCTGCCGCTTGCGGCGCACGCTTTGCAATACGCTCCGACAATTCGCCGGCCGCTTTGTTGGAATAGGTCAGGACGACCATGGTACGCGGGTCGACCGCATCCTTGTCGATGAGGTCGCAGATGCGGCCGACGAGGGTCTTCGTCTTGCCCGTACCCGGGCCCGCCTCGAGCAGAAAGGCACCACCGCGATGGGCTGCGGCGCGCGCCTGACGATCGTTCAGCGGCAACGTGTCGCAGGCGTCCTGTCTGAGCTCGACCGACGGCAAGAGTAGCGCGTCCAGCAATTGCTGGGCAACCGCGCCAAAGGGCGCGCCCAGCTTCGCCGCTATGGCGTTCGCGCTCATGCCCGCCAGGTGTTGCTCACGCAGGAATGCGCGCGGCATCAGCAGCTCGCGCGAAAAGAGGTCCATCTGCACCTCGCGACGCGACTTGCGGCTATAATCGGCGACGCGCTCTTCGCCATCGGGGGCCGCCTCGACCGAACGAGCCGGATCTGGGTCGCGCGCCTGGTCGGGCAATCGCGCGTCACCGAGGGTGGCATGGCCGATTTCGTGGCCGATCAGGAAGGCGTTCATGAACGCATTGCCGGTGTCTTCATGCAGAATGCTATGGCTGTGCGGGTCGTAGCTCGCACGTGCTTGGGCCAGAAGCGCGCCGCCCGGCTTCAAACCGGTTATGTCGACGATGCCGCAGCGATCGGCGGCCGCTTCCACCAGCGCCAGCGGGTCCCAGGGATCTATGCCTTGTTCAACCAGACGGGCGTGGATCCTTGCGGCCTCCTGACGGCCGAGTTCGACCGTATCCATCCTAGTCCTCGTCGAGAAGAAGTTCTGCAACGTGTTCCGGGGAGACATTCGCCTCCTCCAGCACTGCCTTGAAACTCAGCTTGTCGCTTGCCGCCCCAGGCTTGCCGTCCGACTTATACTGGACCCCGCGCGACAGGCTCGGAGGAGCGGAAAGATAGTCCGCAAGTTCCTGGATGCCGACATTCAGCCCGGCGGCGAACTTTTCCAGGAAGGACAACGGCACGCTCCCGAGCGTTATCAATCGATCGCGAAAGGCGTTGATGACGGGGCCAGGAACGCCGAGGCTCTCGCGGAGCGCGGCATAGGCCGAACGATCAAGGCCCGCAAAGGGACTGGTCCGGGACGGGCCGGTAGGGGTGAGGTTGGCAATCCATCGATCGGTGGCCGCGTCGATGGGAGTGTCCTGTTCAACGCTCTGCAACAAGAGCAGTTCATGGGCGAGCGCGACGAAGTCGTGCGTATTCTGCGGATAGCGCTGACAGTAGCGGCCGAGCGAGACGGGATCCTTGCGGAAATCGACGGCGAAGCTTGTCAGCAATGTCTCAGGGGTCGGCTGATCTTTGCTCATTTGTCCTCTCCGAGGCCGAGCGCCTGTCGCAATGCCGCAATAGCCCGCTTGCGGCGATTGTGCACGGTGCGCGGATCGCAGTGCAAGAGGCCGCTGATTGAAGCAATATCGGGATCGCTCGACTGGCTCGGGATATTTGCAAGCGTCATGGTGATGACCTCCTTTTGTTCCTGTGGCAAAGCATCAATCGCCGCCAACAGCCGAGGCCGGAAAATAGGATCTGAAAGAATTGCATCATCCGCATCATTTGCATGCGCGCCGGTCGTCTGGGCCGACGCGACGAGAGCCCCGCTGTCGTCATCGACTTCGATCGGGGTCTCGCGTTCGGCGCGAACGGAGACACGCCTGCGTGCGCTCAGGCGAAGCTTCGCGACCGCCTCGTCGAAATGGACCTCGTAGAAATCGAGACGGTCGCCGCCACTGCGGTCAAGGCTGACGAGAAGGCGAATACGGTCGAGTGCCGCATCGTTGATGTCTTTCGTGGCCGCATCGACCAGAACCTTGCCGTCGACCGTGCGTTCGGCACGCGGCAAGGCGCGGGCGATGCGCCGGAGAAAAGCACAAACAACCGGTTGAACCTTGCGTCATTATTGTCCGACCGCGTCGCCCGCATCCTGTAGACCAGCGATTCCGAGCGTATATAGCCGGGGTTCGAGCGGTCGGAAATTTCGCAACGCGTAATAAGCTCGTCGAACCCAAGCGTTTCAAGTCCGGCAAGCTCGGTCTCGACCTCGGTCATTCTCGTATATTTGCTGAGCGGCGGAATGGTCCGCGGGTTCATTTTGTCGGCTCCGCGTCAAAATTCGATTCGAATCACATTTCGAGAATCCAACATCTTTAAGTTGATGTCGAGCGGGGCACCGGACCAAAAATGGGCATGGCCTTCTGAAGGCGAGTCTCGTGGTCGATGAGCCGGACTATAACTCGGCCCCATGCTTTCAAAGAAAACGTCTCAAAAGTTCATTTGTCTCCAAGACTGGTCTTCTTAAAGTTGAAAAACACGGCTAGTCTTTTCCGCCAAGGGGGAGACAGCAATGCAGGATTTTGAGAATTATGGTAGTGAAAGCAAAGAAGCCGATAGATCCAACAATCCTGCCGTTGTTGTCGACGTTGCGGCCAGCTTCACCTACGCATCTTACCAAAATGCGATTCCGGTCATCCGCTCGATCCTGATTGAGAATAATACTGATAGGCACATTGAAAACTGCCGCCTCGATCTGACGTCTTCGCCTTCGTTTCTAAGGCCGAAATCATGGATAGTTGATCGCCTGATGCCGGGCGATCGGCTTCCGCTGGTCGATCGAAAAGTCGAATTCGACGCCGCCTATCTCTCCGGCCTAAATGAGGCAGAGCGCGGTGAGATCACGCTACGTCTATCCAGGGGTGGAGAGATTCTGGACGAACGGCGCCTTCCCGTCAGACTGCTTGCGCGAGACGAATGGGGAGGCGTTGCCGATATGGTGCAACTGCTGCCAGCCTTCGTCATGCCGAACGATCCGGGAGTTGCCCAAATCCTGCGAACGGCAGCAGAAAGGCTTGCTGCACACGGTCAGCCGGGAGGATTGGACGGTTACCAGTCACAGAATCCCCAGCGAGCCTACATGCTCGCCGCAGCTATCTATTCAGCCGTTGCCGGGATGGGGCTGCACTACGCAGAGCCGCCGGCAAGTTTTGAAAGTCGCGGCCAGAAGATTCGGCGTCCCAGCACAATTGCCGAGGAGCGGCTGGCGACCTGCCTTGATACTACCCTTCTTTTTGCCGCTGGACTGGAAGCCGCCGGATTGCATCCGGTCGTCTTGATGTTCGATGGGCATGCGGCAGTTGGTGTATGGCTGTCTAAGAGAACCTTCGCCCATGCGATCGAGACAGATCATATGGAGGTCCGAAAGGCCCTTGCATCGCGCGAGTTGATAGTGTTTGAAACGACTGGCGTGACGCATCGTCCCGCCATGACCTTGGAAAGTGCACAGCGGGCCCTGGACAGCCGTCTCGGAGAAGGCGAAGCTCACGCATTCGTCGCGGCGATCGATGTCAGGCGATCGAGAAGCGGCGGGGTCATGCCACTCGCCTCACATGAGCCGATCCGGCGCAATGTCCTCGATGACGAAATGTCACCCGTCGCGGATCTGCGCCTTCCCTCAGCCCTCAGTTTTGGCGAGTTACCGGCTGATATCATTGAGATAAAACCGCCCACCGCCGCCGGCCGTATCGACCGATGGCAGAAGAAGCTGCTCGATCTCACCCTTCGCAACCGGCTCCTCAACTTTCCCGAATCGAAGAAGACGATTCCGTTTCTTTGTACTGACGTTGCCTATCTCGAAGACCGACTCGCGAATGGCGCTGCAGTACGGATCATTTCATTGCCCGAACAGAACCCACTCGGCGAACGGGACGCGGCGCTCTATCGTGACGTGCACGGCCGCGATCTTCAGCGCAATTTTGCTGCCGAAGCTCTGCTGAGAGACGAACTTCCGTCGCCACTGGATACTCAACAGCTCGATGCTCGGTTGATCGACCTGTACAGGCAGGTCCGTAATGATTTTGCCGAGGGCGGAGCAAACACCCTCTTTCTTGCCGTCGGCTTCCTGCGGTGGAAGAAGAAACCGGAGGATGAGCGCAGCTATCGAGCGCCGCTTTTGTTGGTTCCGGTAAAGCTTGAGCGCCGCAGTGCCAGTTCGCGCTTTACGATCCGCTTTCATGAGGATGAGCCGCGCTTCAATGCTACTCTCTTGCAATTCCTGGAGCGGGATTTCGACCTGACGCTTCCCCAGTTCGGCGGCGATCTGCCGCTCGATGACAATGGGGTGGATGTACCACGTCTTCTGGCGATGATGCGGCAGGCGGTCCGTGACGTGCCTGGTATGGAGGTTGTGGACGAGACAGCATTGTCGACCTTCTCCTTCGCGAAATTCCTCATGTGGAAGGATCTCGTGGAACGTACCGAGGCGCTTCGCGAGAACAGAGTGGTCCGCCATCTGATCGATACGCCGGAGGACGCCTTCCAAGAAGGCGGCGGGCAATCGGCGTTCCGGGACGAGCGTGAGCTCGATCTTGCTTACGCGCCAGCGGACATCATTTGCCTTCTTCCGTCAGATTCATCCCAGACAGCGGCAAGCCTGGCGGCCGCTGAGGGCCGAGATTTCGTCATTGTCGGTCCTCCCGGTACGGGCAAGAGCCAGACTATCGCAAACATGATCGCGAACTGCCTCGCGGTGGGAAAAACGGTCCTGTTCGTCGCTGAAAAAACGGCTGCGCTGGACGTTGTCTACCGTCGGTTACGCGCGCACGGCCTCGGAGACCACTGCATCGAATTGCACTCGCACAAAGCTGATCGCCGACATTTCCTTGGACAGCTCAAGGCAGCCTGGGAGCATGGCGGTCGGACAGATGCGTCGGAGTGGGTCGCGATCAACGAGCGACTTCGATTGCGCCGCGACGAGCTCAATGCCTACGTCGAGGCTTTGCACAATCGTTATCCAAACGGATGGACGCCTTATCTGGCATTGGGCGTCGCTCTCAAGGCTGTGGACGCTCCGGCACCAGGCTTGTCATGGTTGGAACGAGACGCTCATGATGCGCAGACGTTACGCGAGCTTGAAGACCTTGCGGGCGAACTCGGTCTGGTCTTCGCATCGGTCGAGCGGCAGCCAGCACTGGACCTTGTTAAGGTTGGCGAATGGACTTCCGCCTGGCAGGATGGGTTGTTAGCGTCCGCACAATCGCTGCAGAATGCGATCGATCTGTTGGCCAGCTCAATCGACGGCTATCTCGCGAGCATGGGCCTGAAGCCGCGGGAACGGTCGTCACAAGCCGAACTCCAAGCATTGGAAAGTCTAGCGCGAGCACTGCAGAAATGCCGAGGTCGCGACATCACGATCGTATTCGATCGGGACTTCGCGCGATGTGCCGAGGCGCTGGAAAGTCTTCGAAATTCTATCGAGGCCTATCGCGAAGCAGAGCGCGGACTCGCAGCATCTTATGGAGCCTCCGCCATTCGAGACCTTGATCCGGACGTGCTGGATCGCCAATGGCGAGAGGCGAACGCTTCGTTTTGGCCAAACGCGATGCTTGCCAAGCGCAAGATTCAAAAGCTGCTGCAAAGCTATGCCGATAAAGGTACCGCGGAACCGGAGCGGGACCTCCCACTAATGCGCCGCATGAAGGATTGCCTGGCGGCGATCGACCAGAATCTGTTGAACGGAAAACCCTTGCCGGTACACGGCCTGGGTACAGATGTCGGAGTGGTTGCCCAAACTCTGGAACTGGCGCGAGAGTTTCGTGCCACCATGCCGCTTCCGGGACGTGATCAGGAGGAGATACGGTCGGCGGTCCGCATCATCGCGCCATGTCTCCACGCAGTGGTTGAAAACGATGGCGTCCGGCAAGCGGGAGACAGGCTTCTTGCCGCAGTCGAAGGCTTTAAGGAAGCGCGACAGCGCTTCAGCACGATTGCGGGGTGGGATCGCTCTGTTGAGAAAGACGTGGTCGACCTTGCGACGCTTAGGGAGAAGCTTGATGCTCTCATCGGTGCACGACATCTGCTTCGCGATTGGTCCGCCTGGTGCCGGATCAGAAGCCGCGCAATGCACGCGAACCTGTCCTCTCTGGTCGAACAGATTGAGAATGGGGTGATCCGGCTCGATGAAGCGCGAGCTGCGTTTCGCCTCGGTTACGCGAGGTGGTGGCTTCCGAAGGTTCTGGACGCAGACCATGTTCTGCGAAGTTTCCGCCGTTTCCAGCACGAAAACGCAATCCGTGAATTTCGTGAAATCGATGATCTCGTTCGATCACACGCTACCTCACGTGTCGTCAGTGTGATTGCCCACGGATTGCCGCCCGTTCAGAGCGTTCCACGGAATTCGGAACTCGGCCTCTTGCGCTACCAGATGGAGTTGCAACGGCCGAGCCAGTCGATACGAGACATGATCGGCAAGATGCCGCAGAACTTTTCAAAGCTTGCGCCCTGCATGCTCATGTCGCCGCTCTCCATTGCTCAGTATCTCCCGCCAAACCAGGCGTTGTTTGACGTTGTGATCTTCGATGAGGCGTCGCAGATAACAACCTGGGACGCTGTTGGCGCCATCGCGCGGGCTCGCCAGACTATTATTGTCGGGGATCCGAAGCAGTTGCCGCCGACGAACTTCTTCGGGCGCAACGAGGAAGAGGAGGAAGTCGCCGATCATGAGAAGGATCTGGAGAGCATTCTTGACGAGGCGAAGGCCGCTGGTATTCCGGTCCGCGATTTACGATGGCACTACCGCAGTCGAAGCGAGTCTCTGATCGCTTTCTCAAACCATCACTACTACCAGAACCGTCTGGTAACGTTTCCGTCGCCTGCCGTTGAAGACCGCGCGGTACATCTGCGCAAGGTACCTAACGGCATTTACGACCGTGGGAAGAGCAGAACCAACCGGATCGAAGCAGAGGCAGTCGCAAAAGAAGCCGTTTCCCGAATGAAGGCGTGGCTGAAATTGTCTGAAAAAGATCGCCCGACGCTTGGGATAATCACCTTCAACGCGCAGCAGCAGTCGCTGATCCTCGATCTCCTCGATTCCGCGCGCCGAGCCGATCCGGAGCTCGAGTGGTTCTTTGTCGAGGAACGGGTCGAGCCCACGATCGTCAAGAACCTGGAGAACGTGCAGGGCGACGAGCGAGACGTCATCCTGTTTTCGATCACGTTCTGGAAGGACGCCGCTGGCAAGCTCACGATGGATTTCGGCGCGCTCAACCGGGACGGTGGCGAGCGCCGCCTCAATGTTGCTGTCACACGTGCGCGGCAGGAACTCATCGTCTTCTCCGGTTTCACGGCTGACCAGATCGACCCGACCCGCACAAAGGCACTCGCCGTACAACATCTGAAGACATTCCTCGACTATGCCGACCGTGGCGCGATCGCCCTGCCGGCCCAGGATATCGGTTCTGTCGGCGGTTTCGACTCCCCCTTCGAGGAGGCCGTCGCTGCGCAATTGGAGCGCCACGGCTGGCGGGTCGTGCCGCAGGTTGGGATTTCCGGATTTCGGATCGATTTCGGTATCCGCCATCCCGATTTGGCTGGTAGCTATCTGGCGGGCGTGGAGTGCGATGGCGCCACCTACCACGGATCGGCCACCGCCAGAGACCGCGACAAGGTCCGTGAACAGGTGTTGAGAGGTCTTGGCTGGAACATATTGCGAGTCTGGTCGACCGATTGGTGGTTCGATGCGGCAGGCTGCGCCGAGCGACTCCATGCCAGCCTCGAAGCCCTCCTGGAGGAGAGCAGGGCGCGCCGTGCTACGGAAACGGAGGACACCGCGACCCGTTGGAACATGGGGCACGAGGTGGAGGGGATTGACGAAATTCATGACGACGAAGCTGCCCCTCCTGTCGAGCAGGCTATTTTGCCTCCAGCGATCGTCGAGACCGAACTCGTCTCTGCGGAGACGCCGCCCTCTTCAAGCATGTTGGGATCGGTGGGAACACAACCACCTGCCGCTTCGGTCGGCGACGAAGCATCGGATGGACAGCGATATCGTGTCACCGATCTGTCCAGCTTCCGAGCTGATCCCGATCAGTTCTTCGAATTCGGCTATAGAGATACCCTGCGAGGTATGATCGAAGCGGTCATCGAAACCGAAAGCCCGGTACGCACAGACATACTAGCCCAGCGCATTTCGCGGGCGCACGGCTGGTTGCGTACCGGTGGACGAATCCGAGAGAGGATCGACCTTCATCTTCGCGGTCTCCAAACGACCAAGGAATCGAGCGGCGAGTTCGTCTGGAAGGTGGGAACCGTTTCCGAAATTGTTGCATACCGGAAGCCAGCCAGCGAGGATGCGCGCAGATCGATTGCCGATATCCCGCTTGCGGAACTTGCTTTTGTAGTACTCGATAATCCCGACTTACTAGACCAATTAGATCCGGCCCGAGATCTGGCTCGGCTGCTTGGTGTCGAGCGCCTTGCCGCTGTTTCCCGCTCACGGCTTGACGAAGCGATTGCGAGAGCGCAGCAGCATATTTCAACCACCCATTCATTCGAGTAGCCATGTTCCGATTTATCCATTCAAGCGACCTCCATCTTGGCAAGCGCTTCGGCAATTTCTCGGGCGACTTGCCCAGTCGATTGCGCGAGGCAAGACACGCAGTCATCGCGCGGCTCGCTCAGCACGCCCGCGAACAAGGCGCCACCACTATCCTGCTCGCGGGCGACACATTCGACACCGAAACGCCTGCGCCGGATGTGCGAAGACAGGCTCTCACGGAGATGCAGAACCACGCCCCGATCCGATGGGTAATTCTGCCCGGCAACCACGATTCGCTACAGGCAACGCAGCTTTGGACGACGCTGATTGCAGAAGTGCCGGAAAATGTCGTGCTCGCGGTCGAGCCTCGGCCGGTCGAATTGGCGAGGGACGTTTTTCTATTGCCTGCCCCTTGCACCACACGCCGTCCTGGCCGGGATTTGACTGAATGGATGGATGGCGAAGCAACGCCAGAGGGGACGCTTCGCGTCGGGCTTGCCCATGGCGCAATTCAGAGTTTCTCCGAGGAGGCAATCGCCTCGGATGTTATTGCGGTGGACCGGGCACGGCGAGCCGGACTTGACTATCTTGCGCTTGGCGATTGGCACGGCGCGGTCGAGATCGATCAGCGAACCCATTACAGCGGTACCCCTGAACCCGACCGTTTCAAACACCAACGTCCAGGCACCGCGTTGCTTGTTAGCATTGCCGGCCCCTCCGCCCAGCCCGAGGTAACGCCGCTACCGATGGAGAGCTTTACATGGCGCAGGCTGGATCTTCACCTTCTCGAAGGCGACGAACCCGTCTCGGCCTTAGAAGCGCTCCTGCCGGATTCCAGGCATCGAAGGATGACCCTCGCCCGCGTGGCGGCGACAGGTCGCAGTCGTCTGGCGGCACGAGCAGCGTTGGCGGGTGCGGCCGAGAGACTTTTGCCGGATTTCGCATTCCTCGAGTTGGATGACATGGGTATTGTCACGGAGTACGAGGTCGAAGACCTTGACCACATAGATCGCGGAGGCGCACTTCGCGAGGCCGCGAATGCGTTGCGTGCCGAGGGGGACGACGAGAGTTCGCGCATCGTCTGAACGTGAGATCGCACGGGCGGCGCTGGTGCGCCTTTATTCTTACGCACAGGCGATCACACCATGAAGATCTCGGCACTACGCTTGTTCAATGTGAAGCGGTTTGCCGGTCGTGGTGTTGCCATTGACGGTATTGGCGATGGCGTGAACGTCCTTTGCGCTGCCAACGAGTTTGGCAAGTCGACCAGCTTTGAAGCGCTGCACGCACTCTTTTTCCAACCACATTCTGGTACTCCCGCCGATGTTCAGAGATTGCGGCCCTACAGTGGTGGCAATCCACTGCTCGAAGCCGACTGTTGGTTTCCACGCGGAACTGAGCCGGTTTTTCCACCGAGAAGTGAGCCACCTCTGAGTATGGTTTTCTGATCAGGGTTTGGTCAAGGGATTGGTTTTTTCTCCTTTCCTCTGTGCTGCGGCAGCCGAGCTGGCTTTGAATCGGAAGCTGTCGTTGCCGGTTTCCAGGATATGACAACGATGGGTCAGGCGGTCGAGCAGAGCGGTCGTCATCTTGGCGTCCCCAAAGACGGTGGCCCACTCGCTGAAGCTGAGGTTGGTGGTAATGATGACGCTGGTGCGTTCATAAAGCTTGCTCAGCAGATGGAAGAGCAGCGCTCCGCCTGAGGCACTGAACGGAAGGTATCCGAGTTCATCGAGGATCAGCAGATCGAGGCGAACCAGCGTCTCAGCGATCTGGCCCGCCTTGCCTTTGGCCTTCTCCTGCTCGAGCGCATTGACCAATTCTATGGTCGAGAAGAAGCGAACTTTTCGGCGATGATGCTCAATCGCCTGGACTGCGAGGGCGGTCGCGACATGTGTTTTTCCTGTGCCCGGTCCGCCGACAAGCACAATATTATGCGCTCCGTCCATGAACTCGCATCGGTGCAACTGGCGCACCGTCGCTTCGTTGATCTCGCTGGCGGCGAAGTCGAACCCGGAGATGTCCTTGTAGGCTGGGAAGCGAGCAGCCTTCATGTGATAGGCGATGGAACGGACCTCGCGCTCGGCCATCTCGGCCTTCAGCAACTGGGACAGGATCGGCACGGCCGCATCGAAAGCCGGGGCTCCTTGCTCGATCAGGTCAGTGACAGCCTGGGCCATGCCATACATCTTCAGGCTACGCAGCATGATGACGACTGCGGCGCTGGCAGGATCATGACGCATGGCGACCTCCGATCCGGACGCGCAGACCATCGTAGCGCTCGACATTGGCCTTGGGTTCGTGAAGCAAGGTCAACGCGTGTGGCGTATCGATATCGGGGCCATCGGTCGTCTTGCCGTCGATCAGCCGATGCAGCAGGTTCAGCACATGCGTCTTCGTCGCTACGCCCGCATCCAGAGCCAGTTCCACAGCCCTGACGACGACCTGTTCGTCGTGATGAAGAACGAGAGCAAGGATATCGACCATCTCACGATCACCGCCAGGGCGGCGAAGCATCTGGTCCTGCAGCCGTCGAAAGGCCAACGGCAATTCCAGGAAGGGCGCACCATTGCGCAGGGCACCAGGTTTGCGTTGGATGACCGCAAGGTAATGCCGCCAGTCGTAAATCGTTCGCGGCGGTTTGTCGTGACTCCTCTCAATAACCCGCGCATGCTCGCATAGGATATTGCCCTCGGCCGCAACGACCAGCCGCTCCGGATAAATCCGCAGGCTGACGGGCCGGTTAGCAAACGACGCGGGCACGCTGTAGCGGTTCCGCTCGAAGGTAATCAGGCAAGTCGGCGAGACGCGCTTGCTCTGTTCGACAAAGCCATCGAAAGCGGCAGGTAATGCCATCAGAGCAGCCTGCTCGGCGACCCAGATGTCCGCAATCGTGCCGGGCAAAGTGCCGTGCTGGGTCTCGCGCCACAGGTCTTGGCAATGCTGTTCCAGCCATGCGTTCAACGCCAATAAATCCGGGAAGTCCGGCATCTGTTGCCACAGCCGCGGTCGGGCATCCTGGACGTTTTTCTCGACCTGACCCTTCTCCCAACCCGCGGCGGGATTGCAGAACTCAGGCGCAAAGACGTAGTGGTTCGTCATTGCCAGGAAACGGATATTGACCTGTCGCTCCTTGCCGCGGCCAACACGGTCGACTGCAGTCTTCATGTTATCGTAGATGCCGCGACTAGGCACACCGCCGAACACGCGGAAGCCGTGCCAATGAGCGTCAAAGAGCATCTCGTGGGTTTGCAGCAGGTAGGCCCTGATCAGAAAAGCTCGGCTGTGCGATAGCTTGATGTGGGCGACCTGAAGCTTCGTGCGTTCGCCGCCGATCACGGCATAGTCCTCACTCCAATCAAATTGGAATGCCTCGCCAGCGCGGAAAGACAGCGGAACGAATATGCCGCGGCCCGATATCTGCTGCTCAATCCGCCACTCACGGGCGAAGGCGGCGACCCGGCCGTAGGACCCGGTAAAGCCCAGAGCCATCAGATCGGCATGAAGTTGCTTCAGCGTTCGGCGCTGCTTGCGTGACCTCCCGGCCTCGGTCTTCAGCCAGCCAGCGAGTTTGTCGGCGAACGGATCAAGCTTGCTTGGTCGTTCCGGTACCGTGAACTTCGGCTCGATCGTGCCGGCGCTCAAATACTTCGCGATCGTATTGCGCGACAATCCGGTTCGTCGGCTGATCTCGCGGATCGACTGCTTCTCCCGAAGCGCCATCCGACGGATGATATTTAAAAGTCCCATGTGGATCACTCCGTTGCCCCCGTCGCTCACCGCGTTGGGGGAAGGTTCACATGGCTCAATTCTCAATGGAAATTATGCGCCTAACCGGCTCAGTTCTGCGTGGAAACCAACACCCACATCGCCGGCACCGCCAGAGCTTTCGAGACTAGAGCTTGTTGCCATGCTGTTCACGGTCTGGGCCAAGAGGATCGCATAATGGATCGTCGGGAACACCAATTCACCGGACACGCCGATGGGCGGTACTGTGAAGGGAACTACGCCGGCAAGCGCGCCTCGGCATAATGGTCGGCGGCCTCTTCCAGCACCTCTTCTGCCCACTGGTTCAGACTCTTTCCCGAAAGCTCAGCAGCAAGAGCTGCTCGGCGATGGACTTCGGGAGCGACACGAAACATCATCTTCCCAGAATAGGGTCGCTGAGGCTCTTTGCCGATTTTCCTGCAGGTCTCGAGGTAGTCATCGACTGCCTCATGGAAGGCTTTCTTGAGTTCAGTGACACTGTCACCGTGAAAGCCGATTACATCGGAGATACCTGCAATCCTGCCGAAAAACACATCGTCCTCAGCGTCGAATTCGATGCGAGCGTGATATCCGTTATAGGTCATGATGTTCATGGCGTTACTCCAATCTGCATCAGGAACTCGCGAGCATCGCGCACCTGATAACGCTTTGCTTCCTTGTCCGGATGAGGTCGATGGAAGCTCGCAATGATCTCGTCTTTTTCAAACTTAACGCGGGAACCGTTCCCCTCAATGACGTCGGCTCCGGCAGCCACAAGCAGATTCTCTATAGCGGCCCATTCAATGGTTCCCGAGACCGGGTCCGTGAAGACCGCCGCGAGAGTCTTTCTCTGCTTGCTGTTCATGCTAGCAAATATAGAGACGCTTGCTGATTATGCAAGCACAAACTCAACAGCCTCTTGAATTCATCCCAAAGGTCGTACCGGGGGGCGTGGTGGGGCAATAATCGCGGGTCGGCAGTTCGTATCCCTTCAAGGCGTCCATTGGGCACCCTCGCCCAACTCATTTCTATGGCTGCGGGATCTGCGACGAATGTCTGGCACCATGACTGCCGGCGGCAAAACACCTCCACCGATTCTGGCGACGTTCGAAGACGCGCTTGCGAAAAGCTCGGAGGAGGGGAAACGGACCTGGCTCTATGCGAGGAGCTTAGCGGAACCGATATCGTCAGCTTCAACCCCGGCACGGGAACACTGCGTCTCGACCACAATGCCGAAAAACGCACAGAATTTCATATTGCATTGCAACATGCGCATGGCTGCACTGCGATCTGAGCGCTGGCGGTCGGGGCAGCCTCTGGTATTTTCAGATCATCGAAGCGATGCACCTCCTCCCGCAAAGCTTCGTGTTTCAGGCGACCCATTCCTCCTCCCAAGGGGCGCCTGACGGAATAGCGGCACTCCTCCTCCCAGCCGTTGTTCAATTCTTTCGAAAAGCCTGCCGCACCTCCTCCCGCGGCAGGCTTTTTTCGTTTTCCGATACAATCAAGCTCTGAGTTCCGGCGTTAAAGCAAACCGCCCTGTTCCACCGGCTCTCCGGATGTCGAGACGATCGTGGATCCATACGGCTCGCGTGAGGAAATAATTAGCGCGTCGTCCGGTAGAGGCCGTGCGAGATTCTTGGCCTCATCCCAAGGCGCCCGCATCCAGGTGTCGGTCTCTTCCTTCGTCAGCAGCAGGACCGGCATGGCCTTCTCATGGATCGGCTCCACCAGTCTGTTGGGATCCGTGGTCAAAAACCCATAAAGGTCGTCGGTTGTCAGGCCATCCCTGACTTTTCGGACACTCTGCCATTGCGGCACATGGATGCCAGCGAAAAACATCAGCGACTTTTGCTCATCGCGGGCGAACCAGGCATTTGGCACCTTACCACCTTCCGCTTGGCTGGCCGGATCCGGTTCCGCGAAACTGGTGACCGGGACGAGACATCTATTTTCGACGCCGAACCATCGCTTCCTATGCGGAAAATTGAGCTTGCGCACATTGGTCGTGCCGCGGTCGGCCTCTATGCGGATCAGCTCTTCGAAATCGAATGGCTTGCCCTTGGCCGCAAGTCCGTGGCTTTGGCCGTCTTCTCGAGCGCGAAGCGCGGGGAGGGCAGTCCCCAGCGCGCATGGACCAGTTGTTTCTTCCCGTCCGCGGTATTGCGGACGATCGGCCCCATCTGATCGATTTCTCCCAATCCTTGGCGAGACGGCGGCAGCGTCCAAGCCAGGCGAAAGTCCTTTCCACCACCCATCTCTTGGGCAGGACGACGAAGCCCTTGGCGTGATCCGAACGCTTGACGATTTCGATCGTCCAGTCACCATGGCCGCACATTGCTCGCCTCAACTTGGCTCCGGCGTAGCCACCATCGGCGAAGATGTGGCGCAGCCACGGAAAACGGCGGCGGATCGCCTTGAGGACATGGGGTGCGCCGTCGCGATCCTGTATGTCGGCAGCATGGATGAACACGAAGATCAGAAATCCAAGCGTATAGGTGACAATCTGACGCTTGCGGCCCTTAATCTTCTTGCCTGCATCATAGCCGGATATTCCGCCGCTTTCCGTGGTCTTGACGCTTTGGCTGTCGATAATCCCTGCCGTCGGTTGCGCCTCCCGTCCCTCGATTTCCCGCGCCGCCATCACCAGAAGCTGGTTGATGCTCTGCCACAGTCCGATCGCGCGCCAAGCATAAAAATAACCGCGCACTGTCGAAACCGGCGGAAAATCGCCCGGCAGCATGCGCCATTGGCAGCCGCTCGAGGCGATATAGAGGATCGCCTCCACGACCGGGCGCATATTCGTCGTCCGACGCCGCCCGCCACGACGCGCTGGCGGGATCAGCGGTTTGATCAACGCCCATCCCCGGTCCTCCAAATCACTTGGAAAACGAAGCACGTCTCGGTTATGCCCACGGCGAGCGATAGCAGTCCAGCTCATCGAAACCCCATTTGATTTAGCACCAATAGGGAATCACAACTGCCTGTTTCGCTCAACTTCTTTTAAATCGGGCTCTAAGGCGTGAATTCACAAACGTTCAGGCCAAAGTGAAATGACGCACAATGCATCGGGTCAGTAAAGCAATCGAGCGCGTATCGTTCCCGGAATCTGGCGAACTTCATCAAGGATGTCATCCGCTCTCTGGCCAATGCTCTCGGCCTCAATCACCACATAACCCATCTCGCCGAAGGTCTGCAGGAATTCGCCGACGATATTCAGTCCGCGGGACGAAAAAATCATATTCAAACTGTTCAAGATCCCAGGGCGATTTTCATGAACATGGATGAAACGTGTGCCGTTCGGTCGCGGAGGCAGTTGAACCTGGGGAAAATTGACCGCGCCCAGCGTCGAACCGACGTCCGAATATTCGACGAGCTTCCTTGAGACTTCCCCTCCGATGCGCTCCTGGGCTTCTTCGGTTGAGCCGCCAATAAGTGGCGTCAGAATTACATTGTCCAAACCCTGTAGCGGCGTCTCGAAAAGTTCTTCATTGGATGCCGGCTCTTTCGGGAACACGTCCACAGCGGCGCCTGCGAGATGCCCTTCTTTCAAAACCGTCGCAAGCGCCTCAAGATCGACCACGGTCCCGCGGGAATTGTTGATAAAAACGGCTCCCTTCTTCATTCGGCGCAGTTCCGCTTCAGTGATCATGTTTCGCGTTGAACCGGTCTCTGGAACGTGCATCGTCACATAATCTGAGATTTCGAGCAGTGCCCCGAGCGTTTCCATCGATTCTGTATTGCCGTGCCGAAGCTTGTCCGAGGGATCGAAATAGCGCACGTTCATGCCCATACTTTCCGCAAGAACGCCAAGCTGCGAGCCGATATTGCCATAGCCAACGATTCCCAGCGTTTTACCGCGCACCTCACGACTGCCGACGGCAGATTTTTCCCATCCGCGTTCATGAGCCGAGGCCGAACGCGGGAAGATCCGCCTGGTCAGCATGATGATCTCACCGATCACAAGCTCGGCCACCGAGCGCGTATTTGAATAGGGTGCGTTGAACACGGGTATCCCACGTCGGCGGGCCGCATCCAGATCGACCTGATTTGTCCCCACAGAAAAACAGCCGACGGCCATGAGCTTCTTAGCCGATCTGAAAACTTCCTCTGTCAGATGTGTGCGTGAGCGAATTCCCACAATGTGCTTCGGCTATATGACTTTTGAGATCCTTGTCATCCAGAGCCTTCGGCAGATGCGTGAGATTGACGTAGCCGGATGACGAAAAATAGTCCACCGCGCTCTGACTGATGCCTTCAAGCAGAAGTACGGAAATCCGGTCGCGCGGAAGCGAAAGAGGTCGGGACATTGGATTGCTCTCGATTTTGAATCATTAATATACCGACAATGTGACTGAATCCTGTTGCCCTGTCTGTGAGCTTTTGTGGCCTCATCTAAAAAACCCGTATTCGGAGATCATCGCTCAGGGCCTGTCCCATCATCCACCTCTCCGCTGTGGATGTTGAATCAGCTTCGACCGGCCCCGTCACCTCACAATCGATTCATCAATCGCAGGACATGCTCTAGCAAATGATGTAGATCTTTGGGCAATGCGGAACTGTCCGCTGGCGAGCCATATGTTCAACCCCCGAAGTCGGTTATGATGTGCAATTGTCCGTGGATCTGACATAGACAAAGCGCCGTAGATCTGGCCGTCGCCGCTATTGTGATGTCCCTCGGCTCCTCGTTCTCAATACGTGAGTTCCGGCACAAGCAACTGAAGGGGTGGCGACAAACAACTTTCGCTGTTGCTGAGGATCAGGATACGATACCGCCAGCTGCGACCAATGCTTCCATTGTGTCGACATCGTGCAATGCTGAGGGACCGATATCGACTTCTACGACCGGCAGATTGGAGCCTCGGATAATATTTCGTGCTCCAAGGTCGCCCTTAAGATTGGCGACCTCGCCCAGGAGAGACCTGGGAAGGATCACTGGATTCCCGCGAACGCTCCCGCAGGTCGCGACAATAATCGGTCGACAACGATGAGCAAAGAAAGCCTCAATAAGCGAGTTTATGTCAGCTGTTGAAACCCACGGCATGTCGGCCAGCATGACCAGCGTTCCTTGCGCCGATCGCACGTATGTCGCCACCTACGGACTTGGTGTCACCGGCGAGTTCGTCGCTCTGATTAATGCAACGTCTAGGTTGGTTGACCTTCCTCCCCAAGAGCGCGAGCGCCAGCGGTGCTGCAGGTCTTCCCAGACGGAGCCCCACCGGCGCCTTGAGGCTAAGGCGTGAGCGTCAGTGCCAGTTGCCGTGGGGTGTTTATGCGGTCACGCCGCACCTGATGACAAGATTATTGTGTGAGTACCTGCAGACCTTCTTTCTGGCTTATCGCCTGCGATCGGATCGCCGTTTCTTATGGGTCCGAAGCTTTCAATATTAGACCTGATGCCTTATCTATAGTGTGAACCATCATCAATTCGGCCTCGTCCGATGAACAATTTTATAAAGCTGCCCATGAACATTGCGTCCTCACCCGATGTTGAAAAACCCTTGTTAATGCAGCGGCAATCATCGGTTCGTCGAACCATGGAAATTGTTTTCGAGACCTGGAACTTCTTGATTCTTCGAGAAGCCTATTTCGGTGTGCGTCGGTTCGACAAATTTCAAGAGCGTTTGGGATTTCCACGGCAAACGCTTTCGTCCCGACTCTGTGGCAAATGAGATCCTCAGCACCGGCAAGCGGCCCAACGAGCCGGGGCAACAGTATTTTCTAACCCTCCGAGGTAAAGATCTTTTTCCGACGATGCTTTCGCTCATGGAGTTCGGCGACAAGTGGTTGACAGGGGGCAACGAAGCCCCGCTACAGTTGATTCATAAAAGTTGTGGGTGTGAATGCCATCCCATCACTGTCTGCTGCGAGTGTCTCGAACCTTTCACGGCTAAAGAAGTTGCGCCTCGCGACGGACCGGGCGCGGGGTATGCTCCGGTCGAGACGCGCCCGACATCTCGCAGAAGCTCAGATTCGACACTTTTGGAAAGAGTGCGGCCGTGCTCCGTCGCGCGGACGCTCGCGATCATTGGCGATCGTTGGAGCTTCCTCATTCTGAGAGAAGGCTGGTTCGGTGTTCGCCGCTTCGAGGAAATGCGGGAGAATCTCGGCATTGCGACCAACATTCTCGCGGACCGTCTCTCCCGGCTCGTACAGGCAGGGTATTGCGCAAAGTTCCCTATAATGCGGGCGTACGCTTCGAGTATCGCTTTACGGAAATCGGCCTCGATCTGTACAAGCCCATGCTCGTCATGATGGCTTGGGGAGACAGGTGGCTCTCAGATGGCAAGCCACCGATGCGGCTTCGGCATAAGGGCTGCGGGCAGGATTTTTCCGCCATTTTGGTCTGCTCCGAGTGCAAGAAGCCCATCTCCTCCAAGGACACCGACTATATCCTGAGGTACCCATTTGACCTTTGAAGGGTCTCTTGTCCCATAGGGATTTCCAAAAACGCGATGTTCGGGGTCAATCCGGCGCATCGGGGAACAGTCTCTTATGGCGAAGCATCTGGAAAATGCGCTCTGGAGTAACTGGCAGCGTTCTACCGACACGCCGAGGTGAGAAAGCGCGTCCGAGACGGCGTTTGCGATCGCCGCCGGCGCGCCGATCGTGCCGCCTTCGCCCATGCCGCGAAAGCCGCCGATATTATTCGGCAGATTTGCTTCGGTATGGACGATACCGCCAGCTCAGCCTCGATCAGTTCGTCGAAGGCCTGACTGGTCGCGGAAAGATCTTCCAGCCGATCGCTGATGTACTTGATTGGCCGCTTCAGCTTTCGAGCCAGCGCGCAGACAAGAATTTCTTCGCCGTAGAGCGACCCCTTGCCGCCGAAGCTGCCTCCCACATCGGGGGCCACGACGCGCATGCGTGTTCCTGGGAGGTCGAGGCAGGCCGAAAGCACATCGCGGATCACGCCCGGAATATTGGAGGACGTGTAGCGTGAGCGATTGTTTCCGGCTCTCCCATTCGGCGAGATAGGACCGGTTCTCCATGGCAGCCGCGGTCTTCCGCGTCATCCGGAACTTGCCTTTCACGGTGACCGCTGCATCCTTGGAACGCCGCGTCGACGTCGCCACGCTTGAACTCGCGGCGGATGATCGTGTTGGTGCCTGCCTCCTCATGCAGGAGGGGTGCATCGTCCTTGACCGCATTGATAGCGAAGGGCAGTGGCTCGTACTTGATACTGATATGTTCAAGCGCGCCTTCCGCCGCGTACCGGCTTTCCGCCACAATGGCGACGACCGGCTCGCCTACATATCGAACCTTCCCGCGTGCAAGTGGCCATATGGGGGTGGCGTAATAACCAGGCATACGCGAGGTCGGTATGGCAGGTTTGATCTCTCCTTCCAGGTCGCTCGCGTCATAGATCGCGACGACGCCGGGCATCGAGAACGCATCGCCGACATCGATGTTCAGGATTCGGGCATGTGGCTGGTCGGAGCGCCGCAATGCGATATGCAACATACCGGCCGGCGCCATGTCATCGACATACTGACCAACACCCGTCAGCAGACGTGGATCTTCGGTGCGCTTGACCCGCTTGCCGACAAGTTTGGGCCGCAGCTCGACGGAGTGGTCCTGATGGCTCATTCGTAGAACTCCGTACCCTTTCGCAACCCTTGCCACTGCGCGTCGTCGTGGCCGGAAATGATGGTAGCTCCCCGCTCCCGAAGAGCTTTCAGGCGAGCGAGTGCCTCTGCGGCCAGCTCGATGTTCCAAGTATTTCTTGGAGCGATACCGGTGTCGACGTTCGCCTGGAGCGGCGCAGCATCTGAAGCGAGGATGAAAGAACCATCCTTTTCCAGCTCGACACGGGCGACGGTCATCCCGGGGGTATGACCCGGCATGGGCAGTAAGACGATGCGCCCGTCGCCAAAGACGTCATGCTCCGCGTTGAAGGTCTGGAAACCCTGGGGCTGGTCCCATTCTCCTCGAAGATAGCCTAGATTTTCTGCACCGTTTGCCGTTGCTGCCTTCGCCTCCGCTTCGTGGCAGAAGATCGTCGCGCGCCGAAAGTACGAGTTGCAGCCGCAATGATCGGGATGCAGATGTGAACAGATCACCACATCTATGTCCTCCGGATCGAGAGCAAGAGTCTTCAACTGATGAACGACCGTCTGCTCAGGTGAAAAGATCGGGGTCATAACCTTGCTTAACCCGCCCCATCGCGCGCCTGGATCGATGGCGGCCTCCGGACTGCATCCGCTGTCGAACAGCGCGTTGCCTTGGGGATGGCGCACCAGGGTGGCGTGAACCGGCAACTCGATCGCTTCTTCCTTCGGTGCCCCGGGGACGTAGATGGACCGGCGCATACGGAGCCGGCCGCCTTCAAGAAAATGCATCTTCATCTCAGAGGTCCTCTCTCCCTAGCCAGTTCGCGGACGGCATTGACGATGTTTTCATATCCCGTACAGCGACAGATGTTCCCCGACAGCGCTTCCCTGATCTCCTCATCGGTTTCCAGCGGGTGGTGGCGAAGAAGGTCGGTGATCGCCATGATGAAACCGGGCGTACAGAATCCGCATTGCAGGCCATGATGCTGGCGGAACGCTTCTTGGATTCGCCCGAGTTTATCGACGCTTCCCTGGCCCTCGATGGTTTCGATTTCGCTCCCGTCCGCCTGCACTGCAAGCGTCAGACAGGAGCGTGCGCTCCTTCCATCGAGAATGACCGTGCAGGCACCACAAACGCCATGTTCGCACCCGACGTGGGTTCCGGTCAGGCAAAGGTCCTGGCGCAGGAAGTCGCTCAGCAGCATTCGTGCTTCAATCGTGCGCGTCGTACACACTCCGTTGACGCTGACGGTGATCGTCTTATCACTCATCTTGCTTGAAGCCTTTCGTGGTTCGCACGGCTCCAGGCGGCGCGAAGGGCTCGTTTGGCGAGGACGCCGGAGAGATGTCTACGATAATCTGCAGAGGCATGGATATCGGTGTTGGGGGTGAGAATTCGCGCTAGGCGAACCGCCACCATATCGAGAACCGGCTCGGACACATCCGTCCCCTCGATGATGTCCTCGATCTCTTCGAGCCGCAGCGGGGTTTCACCAACGCCCATCATGCCAACGCGAACGTCAGACGCCCTGATAGGAATGTCAAGCAATGCGATTTCGCCACTCGAGGGCGGCAACACCCAACCGTCAGGTGAGGAGATGGCATCGTAAACTAACGGAAATTGGATTTCGATGTCCGATCACGGGCTATGACACACACCGTGATCCGCTTTACCGTCGCATCGCTTTCCCGCCGAGGTGATCGCTCATGCCGTTTGGCTGTATTTCCGCTTTCCTCTCAGCCTACGGATGGTCGAGGACATGCTGGCAGCCCGCGGGATCATTGTCTCGCATCAAACGATCCGACCGTGGGCGGAGAAGTTCGGCCGAGCCTTCGCCAACGACATACGCCGTCGTTCGGTCGGAGCGCTTGGTGACAAATAGCACCTGGACGAGGTGGTCGTCACCATTCGCGGCAGAAGGTACTGGCTCTGGCGTGCCGTTGACCAAGACGGCTTCGTTCTGGACGTTCTCGTGCAAAGCCGCCGAAATGCAAAGGCGGCAAAGCGCCTGATGCGCAAGCTTTTGAAAGACCAGGGACAGCCGCCACGGGTGATGATTACCGACAAGCTTCGATCCTACGCCGCCGCGAAGCGAGATGTCATGCCTGGCATCGAGCACCGCTCGCATAAGGGCCTCAACAATCGGGCGGAGAATTCTCACCAGCCAACCCGGCGACGGGAGCGGACCATGAAACGCTTCAAGTCGCAGCGACAATTACAGCGTTTCGTCTCCATCCATGACCCGGTTGCCAACCTCTTTCATATCCCTCGCCACGACATTCCCTCCAGCCATCATCGCGAACTGCGAGATGCAGCGATGAACTTATGGTCGGAAATGGCTCGCGTCTGAGTGAAAACCCAGGCCATCGTGATAATCCGTCGCCAATCGCGATTAAGTTTACAATGCCCTTCGACTTGTTGACCGGGTCGCCGATCAAGCTCTTCCTGTGAAGCCGATCCGTCGTTGCCCAGTCGAAGCCCTTCCAGGCACAACGCTCGTTATGCAGCGTCAGCCATAACAGCGCCAGAACGGCATCGTCGATCTTGTCCTCATCGATCTCCATGAACCGACGTTACCACGCGCGGCGCCCAAAATCCCGCGGCCCTGCTCGGATGGATACGATCTCTCTGAGCAGTTGGAGGTTCTCGCCGGTCATGGTGGCGACGTCTTCGATCGTGCAGATATGCATCGAACGAGCCATCAGGCGGCCTTTTGCGCAGTGGAGACCGTCGGGAGCATATTCCACGGCAACAGGTCTTCAAGCCTATCTACCGGTGAATCTTTGATCTGGGTTAGGACGTCCGTGAGGTAGCTCTCGGGGTTGCGGCCATGCAGTTTGTCCGTTCAATGATGGTCAAGATATTAGCGTTGCGCTATCCCGTTCGTAATTTGCATGGTGTAAGTCTTCACTCCCGATGCTCGTTCTCGGGCCGCGCCGCGCAAGGCGCGGCCCGTCTTTCGGGTTTCTCAACCCGGTAAATTGCTACTCGGATTGATTGATTATTACGAGATTATATGCAACCTTCGGTACGATCGCCGACGGTCGGCGCACATCAGGAGGAAAAACCATGATCCGTACTACTGCAGTTGCAGCACTTGTGTTTGCTGTAGCAACCTCAGCTCTTGCTTTCGATGCAAGCAACTTCAAGGATTTTTCAAGCATCGCATCGGCTTCCAGCAGTTGGCAGAACCAGTCCGGCTCGACGATGATCATTCAAGTCGACTCGTTCGGAAATGTCTCCGGCCAATATGTAAACAGAGCCCAGGGCACCGGATGCCAGAACTCGCCCTATCCGCTAACAGGAAGGGTAAACGGGACGTTCATCGCATTTTCGGTCGGCTGGAACAATTCGACGGAGAACTGCAATTCCGCAACCGGATGGACCGGCTACGCACAGGTCAACGGCAACAACACTGAGATAGTTACGAGCTGGAACCTCGCTTACGAAGGCGGCTCCGGACCGGCCATTGAGCAAGGACAAGACACTTTCCAGTACGTGCCGACGACTGAGAACAAAAGCCTCTTGAAGGACTAAACTCCTCTGCCCTGCCGGCGCTGGCCCGTCGGAGATTGTGGAGCAAGAATTCATCGAATATGGCCAAAGGCTTAGACGAAGCTGCTTTCCCTGCCGAATAAAAGCGCCGCGTGCTCGTCCGCGCGGCGCAAATCCTATTTGATGAGTTCAATGCGGCCAAAACGGCAAGCTTTCCGGACAAAAGTGAGCATCCGAGGATGCGCCGCCTTGAGCGCGTAGGATGAATCTGTCGTTTTGTCGCTATGGACAGGCATATGGACAGTTTTCGGACACCGGTGAGCCGGCTTGAAATCATCGACCCAGGGCGTCGGCGGCGCTTTACCGCCGCGGCCAAGCTCAAAATTCTCGAGGAAGGCTTTTCCGGCGATGGTCGCCAGGTTTCCGCGACGGCGCAGAAGCATGGGGTTTCCCGCGCACAACTGTACCGCTGGCGGCAGTTGGCGCAGGCCGGCAATCTTGGCAGCAATCGGATCGAGGGCTTTGTGCCCGCGCTGATCACACCGGACGTGCCTACGCCCGTGTCGGCTCCATCGACTCCGGTAGTGGGTAGCCGTCGCATGGAGGTGCGGAGCGCAAACGGCCGGCGCGTCCTTGTCGACCGTGACGTCGACGTCGATGCGCTGCTGCGAATCCTGCGCGGGCTGGAGACACTGCGATGATCCCGATCCCGACAGGCGTCCGGGTTTGGTTGGCGACGGGCAATGCGGATATGCGATGTGGGTTCCCGTCCCGGCGCTACGGGTGCAGGAGGTGCTGAAGCACGACCCGCTGGGCGGTCATCTGTTCTGCTTCAGGGGCAAACGCGGCGATCTGATCAAGGTCGTTTGGCACGATGGCCAGGGGGCCTGCCTGTTCACGAAAAAACTGGAGCGAGGAAGGTTTATCTGGCCTTCCGCCGAAGGTGGGGCGGTGGCAATCTCGTCGGCGCAGCTTTCCTATCTGCTGTCCGGAATTGACTCACGCGCACCGCAGGAAACCTGGCGCCCCAGCCGGGTCTGACTGCATTTTTGCACTGAGATTGTTGAGAAATCTAATTCAATGTCGTTATGACATTGCCGCCGCTTACCCTGCCATCGGACCTTGCCAGCGCTCATGCGGCGCTGCTGGCCGAACGTGCTGCGCGGCTGCAAGCTAGCTGAGGCAAGCGGCCAACGCGAAGGCGCGGCTGTCGAGCATTGAGGCGCTGAACGTGCATTTGCAGTTGCTGATCGGCAAGCTGGAGCGCGAGAAGCACGGGCCGCGCCGCGAGCGCACGCAGCGGCTGATCGATCAGTTGGAATTGCAGCTCGAAGAGCTCGGTGGCGTCGGCCGCCGAGGACGAACTGAGCGCCCAAGAGGCCGCGGCAAGAACGCAGTCCGTGCGCGCCTTCGCCCGCAAGCGTCCAGTGCGCAAGCCGTGGCCCGAAGACGTCGAGCGCGCACGCATCGTCATCGAAGCGCCGACGGCATGTGCCTGCTGTGGCGGCTCGCGGGTGTCGAAGCTGGGCGAGGACGTGACGGAAACGCTGGAGGAGATCCCGCGCCGATTCAAGGTGATCGAGACGGTGCGCGAGAAATTTACCTGCCGCGATTGCGAGGCGATCAGTCAGGCTCCCGCACCGTTCCATGCGACGCCCGCGCGGCTTCATCGGCCCTCAGTTGCTGGCGACGATCGTGTTCGACAAGTTCGGGCAGCACATCCCGCTGAACCGCCAGAGCACGCGGTTCAAATGTGAGGCATCGGTCTGTCGACCCAGACCCTGGCCGATCAGGTCGGGCACGTCACCTTCGCCCTCAAGCCGGTCTTCGACCTGATCAAGGCGCATGTGTTCCAGGCCGAGCGGCTTCACGGTGACGACACGACGATCCCGATCCTGGCCAAGGGCCAATGCACCACCGGGCGAATATGGGTTTACGTGCGTGACCATCAGCCGTTCGCCGGCCCTACGCCTCCAGCGATCGGCGCGGCGAGCACCCGCAAGGGCATCTGGCCGACTTCAGCGGCATTCTTCAGGCTGATTGCTACAACGGCTTTAATCCGCTGTTCGACCGGACGAGGAAGCAGATGCCGGCTACGCCCGCGTTCTGCTTTGCCCATGCGCGCCGGAAGTTCTTCGAGCTGGCCGATGTCGCTCGCAACGCTCGGCGCGGTAAAGGGTGCCAAGCCGATCTCCCCGGTAGCCCTCGAGCGCGACATAAACGGCCTGAGCGCGGCCGAGCGGCTTGCGGTCCGGCAGGAGAAGAGCAAGCTGCTACTGGGCGATATGGAGGAATGGTTGCGCACCGAGCGGGCCAGCCTATCGCGCTCATCGCCGGTGGC
Source organism: Rhizobium sp. C104 (assembly GCF_022354505.1). Taxonomy (NCBI): domain Bacteria; kingdom Pseudomonadati; phylum Pseudomonadota; class Alphaproteobacteria; order Hyphomicrobiales; family Rhizobiaceae; genus Rhizobium; species Rhizobium sp. C104. The sequence goes on from NZ_CP092353.1 coordinate 37,139, forward strand.
CGGACCGATCGACTATATGCTGTCGCGCTGGGCTGACTTTGCCCGCTATGCCGACGACGGCAGAACCTGCATGACGACGGATGGTGTCGAGAAGAGTGAATCTTCACTCTCTCGCTGCATGCAGTGGCTTTTCTTTCCAAGCCGCCACCTTCCGCTCGTAGGCTCTTTCAGCGCGTTCGACATATTGCGCTTCGCGATCGCGGATCTCTTTGATCGGCATCGTAAACTTAATCGCGATTGGCGACGGATTATCACGATGGCCTGGGTTTCCACTCAGACGCGAGCCATTTCCGACCATAAGTTCATCGCTGCATCTCGCAGTTCGCGATGATGGCTGGAGGGAATGTCGTGGCGAGGGATATGAAAGAGGTTGGCAACCGGGTCATGGATGGAGACGAAACGCTGTAATTGTCGCTGCGACTTGAAGCGTTTCATGGTCCGCTCCCGTCGCCGGGTTGGCTGGTGAGAATTCTCCGCCCGATTGTTGAGGCCCTTATGCGAGCGGTGCTCGATGCCAGGCATGACATCTCGCTTCGCGGCGGCGTAGGATCGAAGCTTGTCGGTAATCATCACCCGTGGCGGCTGTCCCTGGTCTTTCAAAAGCTTGCGCATCAGGCGCTTTGCCGCCTTTGCATTTCGGCGGCTTTGCACGAGAACGTCCAGAACGAAGCCGTCTTGGTCAACGGCACGCCAGAGCCAGTACCTTCTGCCGCGAATGGTGACGGGCGGTGACGGCGCCATGCACCGCAGAAATGGTGCATGCGATCGCCGTGAATAGGGCGCTGCTCGGAAACGCGGACAAAGCGGCAGCTTGGCTCGCCTTGGGGGAGCAGGCCGACTTCGTGCAACACTTTTGCGGCATTCGAATTACCTTGGTCAAGGCTTGGCTGGATATCCTCGCGGTAGACGGAATAGCCTCCGGTGTGCGATTTGTGGAGATCGAGGACGCCATCTTTAATATACAGGCGCCTGAGTTGCAGATAGAGATGTTGGAACTCCTTTGCACGTGCGGAGGTTAGGGGCATCTATGCACCTGCGCGGATCAAGAGCTGGAACGATTATTTCCGGTCGGTCAGACCATTGATGCTCTGCCCTAAGTTCCGGCGGGATTTCTGGCTCGGATTGAGCCGTGTGAAACACGAGGCCACCCGACTCGACCTTGATGCGGGAGCGCGAGCCCGCCTGCTGCAACGGTCCACGTGGGCGAAGGATTGGGGGAACCGAGCCGTCGAGCGAAGAGATTGTTTCCGGAGGGATCCGCAATGAAAGCGCTGGTGACCGGATTCGACGCGTTTGCCGGGCTTCCGTTTAACCCATCCGAAGAGATTTTGAAAAGCCTAAGACGGCATCCCCCAAACGACCTGTTCGATCTGATCGAGTTTTCGGTCCTTCCAACTTCATACGCGGGAGTCGACAACTGGCTCGAGCGAAGCCTCGATCTCGCCCTGGACGCAGATCTAATCCTAATGCTTGGCCTGTCTGTGTCGACAGATAGGCTTAAGCTTGAGCGCTTTGCCATCAACGTAGCCGATTGTGGCGTAGCGGACAATCGCGGCGAGGTTCGCAGTGGAGTCGCGATTGTCGATGGCGGCCCCCGCGCATACGGGACCTCTGTCAATCTTGAACGTGTCGGAGCGCAGCTGGCGGTGGCTGGTATCCCCTATTGCGTGTCGAACAACGCGGGCTACTACGTCTGTAACTATATCTATTACCGCGTACTTAGACGCTTAGACGAAGTGGCGTCGACCGCGAAGGCCCTGTTTGTCCATATACCTTGGGCTTATCCCGTGACGATACAGGAGCATTTCGATTTGCCGCAACGGGACAGGCATCTAGCAGCCATCGGAAAATTACTGCTGGCATGCCGGATGTATCTAGATGAGTGCTGAACTGCACGGCTGTGGTTCGGCGTTGACGGATGACCCCCGTGGTTCACGTGGGAGGCGCAGGCGATCAGATCTTGGACCACCGCAACGGGAACTTGCACCCCGCGCATGGGCGGAGGCGGGACGGCAGGGAAAACTCGTCATCCATTTTGTGCCCAGCAGTGACCGACGCCCGCAGTGAGATAGGATTAGCAGCATACCGCCGGACGCCAATACCCTCCTGTGGGTCGGCGATCACTGCCTGAAGACATACGACCGCGTCAACGTGATCGTTGCCGGCAAGCAGCCGGAGTCCCAGTACCTTACGATCGACGAGGCGGTGAAGCATTGTGAAGAGGGCATTGGCGTCTGGGACTGGGCAAGCTTCGAAAACAATACAATCGCGCCGGACGTCGTGATGGCATGTGCGGGCGACGTGCCGACTATGGAGACCTCGCGGCCGTCATGCTGCTGCACGCGGCGGTACCAGATCTCAAGATAAGGACGGTCAACGTCGTCGATCTACTCGCGCTGCAAGGTCCGAAGGTGCATCCTCATGGCCTCGATGATGCACGGTTCGATAGTATCTTTACGCAGGACAGGCCGGTCATCTTCGCCTACCACGGCTATCCCTATCTCATCCACCGGTTGACGTACCGGCGCACCAATCACGGCAACATCCACGTGCGCGGGTTCGTGGAGGAGGGAACTACGACGACGCCGTTCGACATGACCGTATTGAACGAGCTGGACAGGTATCATCTCGCTCTCGAGGCGATCGCGCGAGTGCCCGATCTCGCCGAGAAGGTGCCAGATGTGGTGGCAGACCTGCATGCAAAGCTCGACGAGCACCGGGCGTTCGTGCGGGAGCGTGGAGAAGACATGCCGGAAATCCAGAATTGGCGCTGGGCACGCTCCTCCTAGCGCCACCGATGACCGGATTTGGGTAGCGACTGCCACCGCATACTGCCGCAGCCACGCTGGCACGCAGGAGAGAGGATTCGAGTGCGAGGTGGCAACCTCGCTCGACTTGGGGTGTCCCAACGGCAAGCGCAGCCTTTGCAGCGTCAGCTTCAGCCTGTTTCGAGTCGTTTTCGCTCTGCAGACGATGCGATCCCAAAACGTCGTAGAGAATGATCGCCGGATCATGCTGCAGCCGTCAACGAGAGGCAGCTAAGGGTGAAGCCCGGTCCCATCGCCGTCAGGACAGTTCTCCTGGGTAGTCCTTGCGCAAGAAGCTTCTCGAGTACGAACAGCGCGGTTGGCGAGGACATGTTCCCATAGTCCGAGAGCACCTCACGTTCCTGGTCGAGGGTTCCCTGGCTTAGTTTAAGCGCCGATTCCAAGGCTCCGGGGTGGCACGCAAACCGGTCAACGTCGGCAGGAGTAAGATCTGATCGGGCGAGTATGGACGTTACGCCCTTCAGCACATGAGTTTCGGCGAACGATGGTATCGCACGGTCGAAGATCACGCCCAGACCCTCCGGATCGACGCTCCATCCCATGATGTCTAGCGTGTCGGGCCACGTATGCTTGGCCTGCAAGTTCGACCTCGGCCAGACCGGTCTCACTGGCACGCACCACGCAGGCGGCGGCCCCGTCGCCGAAGAGGGCGGTCGCCACGATGTTCGCCTTCGTAAGCTTGTCCATATGCCAACGTGCAGGTCTCGGCGGCGACCACCAGAACGACTGAGCCTGGCCGGGATGCCGCCAGCCGTGACGCGATTGAAAGCGCAGAGACTCCGCCGGCACAGCCGAGGCCAAACACGGGAACCCGTTCGACATCGTCCCGGAAGCCCAGCTCGCCGCTTACCCTCGCTTCCAGACTAGGTGTCGCAATACCAGTCGAGGAGACGGTTACGATCGTGTCGGCATCGCCTGCTGCAAGGCCCGCCGACGCGAGAGCCTTGCTGGCGGCGGCGACGAACATTGCACTCGCGCCCTCGATGTGAGCGAGGTTTCGTTCGGGCCATCCCGACGTCTCGAGATACCACTCGATCGGCCGGACGGCATAGCGGCGCCGAATTCCCGAGGTTTCGAACACCCTTGCCAGCTTTTCGAAATCGCCAAATCGCGATGAGAACGCGGCGTGCGAGGCTCGCGCCGCGTCACGCTGGTCGATGACATGTGGCGGAACGGCGGTACCGACGGATACCAGCTTGACGGAATGCTGCATAAGACTCCTTGCGACGGCGCGGGAAGAATTTGGTACGCCGCGCGAGGACGAGACCGAACCGTACGCCTTGATCCTCAATAAGGTTGCAATGCGGGCGAGCCTGACGCCGCACTTCGTCGGAAGGCTTCAGAGACGACGACGCGCGAAGAATGCCTCCCGCGGCTTCGTGTCTGCCTTGATCCACGTCAATGCGCTCAACGTGTGCTTCAGGTTGAAACCGAACGAGTAATCGCTGCGACGTGAAAAGGGGCCATCCGCTTATCGAGTGGATCGCGCTCTATGCCGATGGCACGGAGCCGGCTTTCTGCCGTCTCCGCCGATCCCGGTGACGATCGCTTGTCCAGCGGTCGCTGACGCGCCTGGCGACGAGGCCCGTTCCGGGCCGCTTCCGTCTGTTTCGCCCCATGACATCGCCGCCCAGGCCCGTCAAGCGGCCCGTGAAGCCGGTCCATCTTCCGCGCCAGTCCGCAGAGCGGACCCGAGAAGATCTCCCGCCTTCCGCGCCACGCCGCTTGACAGTCCCGTTCGCCACCGCGGGGCGGGCTTTCGCCCTCCCCTTCTGTCCGGGGGAATGTCAGAGGCCATTCCCCCGGAAAGACCGGGGAGGCTTCGCCCGAGGGGGCTTGCCCTTCGGGGTGGCAACGGGAAATCTTGGAGACAGACAATGAGCATCGCGGGCCCGCGGATATTGCCATCGAGGAAATCGTCGAAGTCAGCTTGATCGAGGAGCGCACGAAACTGTCCGGCGATGAAATTTTGAACGTCGTTGTCGGCCGCCGTGACCTCGGCAAGGAGCTCCTCCCTGCCGTCGACAATAAGGAGGATGTCTTCAGCGTCACGGGTCATGATCAAGTCGCCGTTTCCCCTTCCGGCATAGGCTTCGAGCTTCGTCGCAAGAAACATTGGCGGCGTCAGGATCCGGATCGTGAGGTCTTCCGAGAGCTGGTAATGCTGTGCCGTCTCGATTCCACTCGCATACCATCGATTTCCGAATCCGAGGATAGCCGGATCATCCGGCATGACGTCGACCGTGAGCTTGCCGAGACGCATGCGGCAGATCACCGCCTCGTCAGCGGCCTCCATGAAGCCCAGTTGTCGAAGCTCTTCCTGGAGCTGTGCCCAGGCAGGAAGGCCCGCCAGGTCAACGATCAGGTCGATGTCATCTGTGGCACGCACATCCTCGAGCGTGACCGGATCAGTGATGAATAGCGCGGTCGTGCATCCGCCAACGAAGACCAGGCGCGAGCGGGTCTTCGCCAAGGGCCGAGGCAACGGCTTTCATCATTTCCAGCAGTTGAGCGCGGATCGCTGTCATTTGCTCATGATCCTTGACTTGAGGTGGTCGGTCGCGAGACCAACTTCCCGCTGGTTCCCGAGCCGGATCGCATCGACCAACGCGAGGTACTCGTAGAGTGCGTCGTCCTTCAGGACTGCGTCCGGCACGGTCTTGAAGAGCGGCTCCACCGCCTGCCCCATCTCCCTTCCGTTGGCATAGGGCCAAACGTAGTTGTACGTCCCGCCGCTGATCAGGAGTTCCGTGAGCATAGGTGCGGCGAAGGCAGTCGGTATGCCGCGCTGCATCGGTCCAACTTGGGCGGGGAAGACGAACTTTAGCCCGGTGGTAATGAAGCCGAACAGGTTCCTTCGGCTTGGCCGAGGCTCGTTCCTGCTGTTGTCTTTTCGCGCGATGCCTGATGCGACACTACGCTTGATCGACTGCGCTATTTCGGTCTTGCTGATCCCGAGTTGCGCTTCTAGGTTCCGAACGGAATATGGATCTCCCCCACGGATTCCGATCGCAACCGATCGATGCCCTTGGTGAGTTCCTGATCTTGCAGGCTTACCAGCTTCAGCAGGACGACGATATCTTGGCTCTTCATAATAGTGTCCTCTGTCCTAGGACTGAGGACACTTAGCCTAAAGCAATTGGTCCTGTCAAATCTGTGGACATCGCCCTTAGGGTTGATCGTCTGGAGCAAAGAGCTCGATGTACCTCACAGTAAGTGCTTGGGCGATTTGGTAGATGATGATGATCGAGGGGTTTCCGAATTGATCAAGACCAGATTTCCAGCCGAAGCAAAGGCGCCTGGCCAATCTCTCGCCGGCACCGCCCCAAATAATATCTAAAATCGCGGGAAAAGCGGAATGGCATTAGCTCGAGATAACGCATACATTTCGCGAGAAACCTAAGGGAAACCCTGACCAGCTTTCGGCTTTCACTGAGGTGATTGCCACCGCTGTTATGACATGATGAAACAAAGGTTGGATGACGACCCCACATGTCGAAACTAGAGAATCATATAATCTCGACACAAGCTGTTCTATCAAGATCTCATTTTGCCAAATCACGGTTCAACGGTTCGATTCCCATCAAGGCGAGGGATGAGTTGGGTATGCCGCTCCGAATAGTCCCATTTGTCACATCACTGAAAAACTTCTGACCTAACGAGGCTTTCCGGGCCTCCGCTCAGGGTGCGGCCGTCGATCAGGAGTGACGAAATCATGTTGGAACGTGTTGGCAGCGAATCGAAAGAGGTCGAAACCCTGGTCGTGGACCTCGGCCAGAAAGACGTGACCGGCCGTTCTGCATCGGCAAAAACCATCGACGCCAGCGAAATACGCAAGATCGCGCCGAGCGGCAACGGGCAGGCACTCGACATCTCCGCTGCGCGGGGCTTCGTCGGGTTTACGCCGAGCAAACGCGGCGGCGCCGCGATCCTGGTCGATGCAAAGGTGAGCACGCCCGAAACCGACCCGGGCACCGATCTCAAGATCGACCTCGACGGTTTTCTCGCCGCTGCCCTCCAGCAATCTCGCCAGCTATTCGTTCAACGACGTCATGGCGGCGATCATGATCGGCACCGGGCTGGCCGGCAAGGGCATTGCCGCCAACGGCTCAGGCGACGGACGCTTCTTCGCCGGCAGCGGCGGCGACGCCTGGATCGCCGAGCGCATGTTCGCCACCAAGGATAATGGCTGGAGCAAGACCATCCAAAGTCTCGATCTGCCTTATATCGACAGCGACTATCTGACATCCAGCCTCAAGAAGATGGACCTTGTCATGTCGGGTTCGGATGCCATCGAGCCGGTCGTGGAGCGCCCGATCGACGAGAAAGACATCCTGGAAAGCAAGGTGCTGCGCGGTTACGCTCCGTCGACCGCCTATGAGCCGACGCTGAAGAAGCTCGACGAACTCAAATACGGCATTCTCGGCGACGCCGTGAAGGACGTGAACCGGGATTTCGTGGCGCCCCACAATATGGACCACCTCGACCAGCTGGCGCCGGAACAGAAGGCAACGCTGCTCTACGATCTCATCGAGATCAAACAGCAGTTCAACGGCTATATGAACCAGTATGGCGACAGCGTGCCCGATGGCGAGCGCGTCGGCAAGGACCTCGACGCGCGGATCGAAAAGCTGACGGCTGATCCCGCGACGCAGCAGCATCTCTCAGATATCTTCGCAAGCGGCATGAAGGAATATCTGCAGCAACCGGAGAATTCCGATCTGCTCACCAACATCGAAGACGCCTATCTGATCGATATCGGCGGCGGCAAGGCGATCGACCGGGCGCTGAGCGCCGGCAAGAGCTTCGAAGATGCCCTGAAGGATTATTATTCCGAACTCAACACGCTCGTCGATCTCCTGCCCCAGGATTATATCGACGCGCATCTCGACGCCGCGAACGTCACCTTCTCAAACATCATCAAGGAACATTATATCGGCGACGGCCAGGGTGTCGATCTCGAGCAGTTGCTGTCGGGTCCGGATGACACATTTGTGCCCGGCGCAACGAATGACGCCATCAGCCAGTTGGCAAACACCTTCGCCGAGGATTTCATCAGCAAAAACGGCCCGGCAGATGGCGGCGAAACGCTGAAACAGAATCTGGCGCAGGACATAGCACGCGACGTTGACGGCGTTCTGCGCATGGTGCGCGGCGGCATGAAGCTCGACGCCGCGGTCGCCTCCTTCAAGGATTCGCTCGACCTGCCGCGCCAAACTCGCACACCTGCTGGCATCGATGCCGAAGTGTACAAGGCCGGCCTCGTCCATGCGGTCCAGATGCTCAGCATGTCGAGCGTGCTGGTGGCGCGCGGCCTCGGTGTGGGCGGCAAGTGGACGCCGGCCGATATCGCCGCTGCGGTCGGCTCGGCGACGCAGATCGTTGGCATGACGATGGAGGGTCTCGGCAAGAACCTCGACGTTGCCGGCAAGCCGTTCAGCGCCTTCGGCAATCAGCCGGGCAGCTGGGGCAAGGGGATCTCCATGAGCTTCTCGCCGAAGACGATGGAAGCGGCGGGCAAGATTCTCGGTGCCGCCGGCGGCCTCGCCATGGCCGGCCTCGGCTTCTATCTGGCGTCGCGGACGATGAAGACCGGCGACCGCGCCAAGGGCGCGCTCGAAATCATCGGCGGCATTGCCGGTACCGGCAACGCGCTTATCGGTTTCTCCGAAGCGATGCTTTATCTGACCAATGTCATGTCCCGCGCCTTTTCCGGACTCGAAACGGTGGCGCCGGAAGTGGTGACCATCTTCAGCAACGCCGCCAAAGCCGGCCTTGCGGCGGCCGGACTGGTCACCGGCCTCGTTGCCTCGGCCGTCGGGCTGGCACTTGGCCTGTGGGATATGGCCAATGGCGTGAAGAAGCTCGACAAGATGGAAAAGCAGCTGAACGAGAAGCTTGAGCGCTACACCGGCGAGTCCGTGCATCTCGAATTCCGGCCGGATCCGTCATTCATCTGGTAAAGGCATAGTCGGCGGCAACGATGACCGCCACCCCGGAAAAGCCTGGGAAATGCCCTGCGAGCCTCGGTAAAAATGTGATTTGATCTCCCCGCGCGAGGTCGCTGCATTTATGCAACCGCGATGTCGCGATCGGGCTTGAATTATCGCGCAAAGGTCGATCTTATGCCTAACGTAAGGTAAACGACCTCATCCGCGAAAAGCGGACAAGAAAATCAAAGGGAACGCATGTCATCCATCGCACCAGCATCTTCGGATATCGATACGGTTTCATTTCTCAGGCTAAACGCCAATTCCGATCCGAAGTCCGAAAATTCGACAAGCCAGGACAAGACCGCGAGCACGGTCAAGAAGGCATCGCCTTTTAGCTCTGACGGGACGACGACGGCAGGCCTGACGATTCTCTCCTCCACATCGGCGCAGACGAGTAGCCCGAAGTTCGTTGCGCAGGCCGCGACGTCAAATGGCGATTCCAGCCCTACCGCACCGATCCAGCCGGTCATCGATCTCCTGTTCAATTCCGATTTCATGAGCGAGATCAATCAGGGCTTCATGGAAGGGCTGAAGGACAAGGACAAGTCCTTCGAGAGCATCGACGTCGTCAAAAACCCTCAGAATTACACCGCCGAGCAGAAACTGATCATGTATCTCGATCTGCTTCAGACTAAGGCGACCTTCGGCAAATACAAGGACAGCCTCGGCGACAACCAGCGCGGCATCTACAACGACCAGGAGATCCTGAAGGATCTCGACAAGTCGATTGCAATCCTGGGCTCGGACGCCGACGTCAACTCACAGATGACGGAGAAGGCGCTGAAGGCCCTCAAGCTGATCTTCTCCGGTTATCGCGTCGCGCCGGCCGATACCAACAAGGACGCTTTCGAGATCATCAACGACACGATCACCCGTGACGAGAAGATGAAGGACCTGCGTACGAAGGTCGAGGATGCCTTTGAGCGCGACATCGTCAATGGCGGCCTGCTGAATGACGGCCTGAAATCCGGCAAGGACGTCACCACCATTCTCAAGGAATATAATGCCGCCCTCGGCTTCTATTCCATGGTGCTTCCCGACGATTTCGTAAAGCAGCGCTCGGCGATTGCCGACAAGACCTATGCCGAATTTTTCGACAAGAACGTGCTGCCGACGATCTCCGATCCGACGACGGCGCTCGATGGCCTGATCCGCATGGGACTGGCCGGCAACAAGACCGAGCGGGAGCTGAAGGGGCTCGGCTCCATCCTGCCGGTTGTGGATTTCGACCAGTCGCTCGGGCTCGGCGGCAGTCTGTTCCCCGATCTCAAGATCGACCTCGACGGTTTGAAGAAGGTTGCCGCTTCCGAATTCGGCAGCACCGTGCCCAACAACATCACCCACCTGTTCAACCCGACCATCCAGGCGATGGCCAACCAGTTTCACGGGGAGACAGCCCCGAGGTGCGCGATCAGTTCAAGGCCGATGTGAAGGCGCTTCTCGGCCCGCTGCTCGACAAGATCGGGGCCGGAGAAATCGGAGTCGGCGATCTTGCCGGCAATCTGGAGCGCATCACCTCGCAGCTGGCCGCCCCCGGTGGCAAGGAGGTCTGGGGCTACCGCCATGCGGTGCAGACCGCGCTCGAAGGGCTCGTCATGGGCGCCAGCCTTGTCTCGAAGATGTCGGCCAATGCTGAGTGGGACAAGAGCGTCTCGCCGCTGCCCTCCAGCAATCTCGCCAGCTATTCGTTCAACGACGTCATGGCGGCGATCATGATCGGCACCGGGCTGGCCGGCAAGGGCATTGCCGCCAACGGCTCAGGCGACGGACGCTTCTTCGCCGGTAGCGGCGGCGACGCCTGGATCGCCGAGCGCATGTTCGCCACCAAGGATAACGGCTGGAGCAAGACCATCCAGAATCTCGATCTGCCCTATATCGACAGCGAATATCTGACATCCAGCCTGAAGGACATGGGACTTTCCATGTCGGGGCTGATGAAGACGCTGATGCCCGGAACGGATGTGATCGATCCGATCATCGTCGACGGCAAGACCGCCGAAGAGGCGATCAAGAAGATCATCGCTCCGAGCCTTGATGCGCTGGCGGAAACACTGTTCAAGGGCAATGCCGAGGCCATGGCGCAATACAAGACCAATTTCACGACGATCTTCACCGCGCTTTGGGCGACGATGCGCCCGGGCGGCAGCGTCGAAACCATCAAGGCCGACCTTGCCAAGCTGATCGACAAGACTGCGACGGCAGTGCCAGCGGGGGTCGATCCGGTCAAATACAAGGCGGCGCTCTCTTCCGGCGTGATGTCGGTGCTCACCGCCTCCCGGTCCATCTATGCCGGCCTCAACATGACGAGCCCGACCTGGGACAGCATCGGCATCGTCGTTCTGCACGCCCTTGGTGCGCTGGCGCATATGGGCAGTGCGCTCGGCTCGGCGATCAAAGCCTCGAATTTTTCGCTGCTGGATGGGATCGGCTCGCTCGTCGGCGTCTCCGACGAACTGGCGCGGGCGCAACGCAGCGTGCTCTCCGCCTTTTTCAAGAATACCGGGACGACGGTCGGCGCCGTTGCCGGGGTCGCCTGGCTGCCGGTGGAATATTACCAGTTCCTGCAAGGGCTCACGAGCGGCAAGGGCGACCCGGTCGATCTCATTTTCATGGGTATCGGAACGGTAGCGGACACGGTCGGCGCGATCGAAGGCATTGCAGGCGTTGCCAACATGCTGGTGAACTCCACCTTCCTCGGGCGCACGGGTGCAACGGTTGCCCTGGTCTCCGGCGCCTTCTCGCTCGGTTTTGCCGTTGCTTGCGCGGTGTCCTGGGCGGCCTGGTCAGGCTTTACCATCTACCAGAGCATCAAGCAGGAAAAGGCCTTCCACAAGCAGACCGACATGATGAACGACATGCTCAAGCGCACGGTCAACGACACGGTCGGCATCTACGCCAAGACCGGCCCGATCGTCGGCGCCAAGGGCGGCGTCACCCCCGCGCCCCGCGACCCGGAACAGCGCGAGCTTACGCCTGAGAACTGGGACGCGATCACCGCCGATGTCGAGAAGCGCCGCGGTACGGCGGTGGGCTGATCCGGGACGCGTTCGCAACACCAAATATCTGAGTGTTCACAGGCCCGTTGGCGTAGAGGCGGTCGGGCCTGTGAACATTCGAACAAATTTAAGTATAAACTTCATGCGCAATCTGGATATCTGCTGCGTTTTATGGACAAAACGTTCCATTTTAATATAAAGATCGCTAAATTTATCATAGCCGACTGTACGTTCTGGAAATTAACCATCGGTTAAGTTTAAACAATTGACCAGCCGTTTTTTTATCCATATCAAATCATGCATTCATTTTGATAAATTCCTTGATGGAAGTGCTCATATGGCCGTAGATGCGGTGAATTCCGACCTGAACTTGGCGCCTGCAGACCCTGTCTCGGTGGAGCTGACGACTGATAAGACGGGTTCCACAGGCACCACCGGCAGCACGACGAAAAAGGTCGATCCGAACAGCGAGAGCGAGGTTCTCTCCGCTGCCGTGGACGCATTTCTGCCGGGCATGATTTCCAACACCCTGATGCTGAACAATTCGCTTTTCAATTTCGCCAAGGAGGCGATCGACGAAGGCAGCGACGAGTAGCGTTCCTGTTCATCGTTTGCAGTTGACATGTACCGAGTTGAGGAATTGCAATGAGTGGAGAAGTACTTTCCGGCCGCGCCTTCACGCCGCCCTTCGATGGCGTATCGACGGGCAATGTCCTGAAGACCTCGGAGATCGTGGCGGAGCGGATCGGGTTGCAGCCGGCGGATTTCGCTGGCATTCGGCCAACCGAGCTCACCTCCATTCCCAATACCCAGGGCCGCAAGATCGCGCCTGAGTCCGACGCCGTCCTGCCCTCCTATTCACCGGAAGGCAATACCACGCCCTCCAGCATTCTCGACCGGCTGTCGGCTTTCTTCATGCCGGTGGCCGGAATCGGCCAGCCGGAGACGCCGCTGGTGCGATTTACCGCGGACAAGGATCAGAGCGGCCCGAAGATCGAAGACATCACGACATCAATCGACCGGCTGGAGAAATCACAGCAATTCGCAACCGGCACGACGCTGCTGTCGTCGCTCACCCAGTCGGTGATGTCGTCATCCAAACGGCTGACGCAGGGCCAGTGAACATCATGATCACATCGGCCCTTTCGAGATCATCGATCTCTTCGCCCGCGCGCAAAGTCCTTCCGAAGGCCGCAATGCTTGCCCTCTGCCTGTTCCTCGCCGCCTGCAGCCAGGACGTGCTCACGGGGCTCGATCAGCGCGATGCGCTGGATGCCCAGGTGCTGCTCGAACGCGCCGGCATTTCCGTCACCATGAAGAGCGAAAAGGGCGGGACCTATGCGATCACCGCTGAATCAACCGATCATGCCCGGGCGATCGAGCTGCTGGCGGGCGCCGGTCTGCCGCGTCAGTCGTTTGGAAATGTCGCCGAACTCTTTGCCGGCAACGGCTTCCTCGTGACACCTTACGAACAGAAAGCCCGGATGAGCTACGCCATCGAGCAGCAGCTTGCCGAAACGCTTTCCGGGCTCGACGGCGTGGCGACGGCGCGCGTCCATGTGGTGCTGCCGGAGGAGAACGGCCGCGGGCTCATCAAGGAGAAGGCGAGGGCAGCGGCCGTGCTGCAATATCGCCCCGGCGCCAATCTCAACGAGATCGACATGAAGAGCCGGTCCGTTCTGGTCAACAGCATCCGTGATCTCTCTTACGAAGATGTCTCGGTGGTGGTCAGCCCCTGGTCGGAGGTCGGCGCGCCGGCGGCGGTAGCGGCGGCACCGGCCCCGGCGGCAACCGTGACGCCGGCGCCCGCTACAGCGCCATCCTCGATGGTGCAAAGCGCTCTCTCGGCTTTCAAAGGCCCCAATCTTGCCGTGATCGGCGCCATCATCCTCGCCATCGGGGCATGCCTGCTGCTGCTGTTTCCGCAGCGGAAGGAGCGCTGAGCATGCGCACGCCGCGTGCGGACGGCGAGGCGATCTCGAATGCGGCGAGGATCCGCAAGGCAGCGCTGCTTTCCGCGGATATGCTGACGGCCGCCCGATGGGATGGGATCGCGCCGCTCCTTGCCGACGGATCCACCCTGTCGCCGCGGCTGCATCGGCGGCTTTTCACTGAGATAGCGGAAGCCCATGGCGATCCCGCCACGTTTGCCGACGGCGCCCGCCGCCTGACTTCCATGGCCACGGACGGACGCGCAACGGCCGCGCTCCGGGCGGGCCTCGCCTATCATCTCGCAGCCTTCTGCCCCGCGGTCGATCGCCCGACCCTTACGAGGCTCAGGGCCGCCTACGGCGAGGAAGCGGTCGCATTCGCTCTCGGCCACATCAATCTTTCCGCGGCAACGCCGCCGCTCGATCTGTTGAGCGAGCAGGCAAGGCAGGTCGTCGAGGCCGATGGCTGGTCGATGCTGGCACTTCTGGCAGACGAATACCGGATCTCCGCGGCTTGGCGGTCGGCGGGCTGGCGCGACATGGCTGAAAACGGCTCGGCTTCCCTCTTAAAGGGCCCGGCGCTCGCCCTGGCGGCGGCAGCCGTCGACGAGGTCGCCGCCTTAAAGGAAGGCGCCGGACGATGAGCTCGGGATTTGCACGCCACGACCGCATCATTCCGGCGGAGAGTTTCGGCCAGATCACAGAGGCGGCGCAAATTCTGGAGGCTGCCCAACGGGACGCCGCCCAATCTCAGGCCACACTTGCAGCCGCCAGCGAGCAAGCCGCCCAAAACGGCTATCGCGACGGATTCGAACAGGGCGTTCGCGATGCCGCCGCACGGCTTGCCGCCTCGCTCGGAAAAGCCGAACGGGAAATTGCCAATCTCGACAGCTGGGTCGAGGCGGTGGTTCTGAAATCGGTCGGACTGATCCTCGGATCGATGGAGGCCGACGAACGCACGAGGCGATTGGTCCGCCACGCCATATCCCAGACCGCTGAGGCGCAGGAGATCGTCCTGCATGTCGCCCCCGACGATGCCGCCATGATCGCCCGGGCAATTGCGGACATCGATCACCGCATCACCATCGAAACGGATCCGCTGATGTCTGCCGGCGAGATTATTCTGGAGACGTCGGCGGGACGAAGCCAGATCGGCTTGAAAGACCAGCTCGCCACCGTGACCGAGGCCCTCGTCCATGGTTGACGCGTTGCTTCGGATGGAGCGGACACTCGAACAAACGGACGTGCGGCGGCAGAGCGGCCGCGTAAAGAGTGTGTCGGGCCTGCTGGTGCGGGCGCTCATCCCCTCGGTCAGGATCGGCGAGCTTTGTGAACTGCATGAGCCGGGCAGGGGTCGCATCGGCCTTGCCGATGTCGTCGGCATCGACGGCGAGACGGCGCTTCTCTCGCTTCACGGCGAAACCCGCGGCATCTCCCAGCGCACGGAAATCATCCCGACCGGCCGGGAACCGACGGTCTCTGTCGGCAGTTTCCTAATCGGCGCGATCGTCGACGCACACGGTAATGTCCTGCGTCCCTCCGCCAATCCCGGCGGCGAGGACGCGCGCTTCCTGCAGCCGCTCTATGGCCAGCCGGTCGATCCTCTGTCGCGCCGCCCCATCCGCCAGCCGTTTACCTCGGGAATTGCTGCCCTGGACGGATTGCTGACCTGCGGCCAGGGCCAACGCATCGGTATTTTCGGCGCGCCCGGCGCCGGCAAGTCGACGCTGGTGTCCCAGATCGTCGCCAACAGCAAGGCCGATGTGATCGTCTGCGCCCTGGTGGGCGAACGCGGACGCGAGGTCGGCGAATTCGTTGCCGGCAACATGCCGGAAGGCGTTCCGTCGAATGTGGCGCTGGTTGTCGCCACATCCGATCGCCCGGCGCTGGAGCGGTTCAAGGCGGTGATGACAGCAACGGCGATCGCCGAATATTTTCGCGAGCAGGGAAAACATGTGCTGCTCGTCATCGACAGCGTCACCCGCATGGCCCGCGCCTTGCGCGAAGTCGGACTTGCTGCCGGCGAACCGCCGGTGCGGCGCGGCTTTCCGCCTTCCGTATTCGCCGTCTTGCCGCAGATCTTCGAGCGCGCCGGCAACAGCGCAAACGGCACGATGACGGCTTTCTATACGGTCCTCGTCGAAGGCGAAGAGCAGGACGATCCGATTGCCGAAGAAACCAGGTCGCTGCTGGACGGCCATATCGTGCTCTCCGACAAGATTGCCAGGGCGGGCAATTTTCCGGCGATCGATGTTCTGGCCAGCCGAAGCCGGACGATGAGCGCGGTGGTGAGCGAGAGCCATCGCCAGGCAGCCGACAAGCTGCGCGCCCTGCTTGCCCTCTATGACGAAGTGGAACTGCTTATCCGCGTCGGCGAATATCGCCAGGGGCGCGATGCCGCTGTCGACGAGGCCGTCGCCAAACACGGCCTCATCCAGCGCTTCCTGTTTGACGGCCAGGGCAAGCCGCAGCCGTTCGGCGCGATCGTCGAAGCCCTCGATGAGCTTGTCCGATGAATGTCGCCGCGCCCGCATGGCCCCACGCATCGATGGCCGGGAACTTCTTTTCCCGTTCCGGCACGATGATGCGCGCCGCCTGGCAAATTCCGGTCCGGGAGCAGACGCTTTCCGTTCGCCCGCTGGCCCCCGATATCGCAGCCGCGCGGACCACCGATCCGGTCGGCATTCTCTGCCACGTCGGTAAACGTGAGCAGATGCTGATTGCGTCGGCCGGCGCATTGCGGCTGCTGGCGGAAAGACTGGAACCGCTGCTCCTATGGGAAAAGCTGTCGCCGTCTGAAAAGGCGGCCGTGGTCGAACACCTGTTCGCCGAGGCTTTCGAGGCAATCGAGAATAGGATCGGCATGAGCCTGTCGCTGCTGCAGATCGGCGCCGAGACGCAGCCGGATGTCAGCGGCAATTTCGGCTTCGACATCGGCTGGAACGGCATGAGCCTGCCCTTGAGCGGCCGCTTCGATGAAACCGCCCTTGCCGGCCTGGTCGGCTGGGCAAGCCGCCTGCCGCGCCGCACGCTCAATGTCCTGACGACGGCGGTCAGCATCCGGCGCGGTTATGCCCTGCTGTCGGTCAGTGAAATCAAATCCCTGCGGTTGGGGGACGGCATCGTCATCGATGGCGGGGCACCGGAGACCGTGGTCGCGATCACGGGTGAACGTTACCTTGCAACCTGCATGCGATCGGACAAAGGCGCGGTCCTCACCGAACCACTCCTGTCGACGCCAACCGGACCAATGAGGCATTTCATGACAAATGAAACCGTCGATCAGGAATTGCAGGGCGAGCCGCGTCCGTCGCCTGTCGACAGCATCCCGATCAAGCTGGTCTTCGATGCAGGACGGCTGGAGTTGCCGCTGCGCACACTCGAAATGATCGGCGAGGGTTATGTGTTCAACCTCGACAGGCCATTGTCGGACGCCGTCGATATCATCGCCCAAGGCCGCGTTATCGGACGGGGCGAAATCATCTCCGTGGATGGATTGAGCGCCGTTCGCGTCACGGCGCTGCACGACTGATGGAACAGAGCTTTCCTCTTGCCCAGAGCCTCGTGGCGATGGCGGCGATCTCGATGCTGCCGGTTATTGCCGTGATCGCGACCTCCTTCACCAAGATTTCGGTCGTCCTGCTGATCGTGCGTAATGCGATCGGCATCCAACAGACGCCGCCGAATCTCCTGGTCTTTGCGATTGCCATCGTGCTCTCGGCCTTCGTGATGAACCCGGTGCTGCAAAACAGCTGGCAATTGCTGCTCGCCCATAGCGGCGATTTCGGCACGGTCAGTGGCATGGTGGACGGCATGATCAAGGTGGCGGCACCGCTGAAGGATTTCATGCTGAAATTTTCCGACGCCGAGGTGCGCGAATTTTTCGTGCAGGCGTCGCAGAAGATCTGGGCAAACGCGCCGGCAACCCCCATTGCCTCCGATGACATCACCGTGCTGACGCCGAGCTTCCTCGTTTCGGAACTGACGCGGGCCTTCGAAATCGGATTTCTGATCTATCTGCCCTTTCTGATGATCGACTTTGCCGTTTCCGCCATTCTGGTGGCGCTCGGCATGCAGATGATGTCCCCGACCGTGGTGTCGACACCGCTGAAGCTGCTGCTGTTCGTCTCGATCGATGGCTGGCGGCGATTGCTGGAAGGTCTGGTGCTGTCCTATGCGCAGTGAGCATCGCCCCTTCCCGAAAACCCCGGTTCACGTGCCTGCCACGCGAAAGGCTTGCCGTCATGGGTGAAGACCAGGTCGCAGCCGAAATCGGCATGTCCGTCATGGCGACCTTCGCCTTGGCCGGCCCCATTCTGGGCCTGGCCGCGCTTCTCGGGCTGATCATCGCCATTTTCCAGGCGGCAACGCAGATCCAGGAGCAGACCATCGCGCAGATCGTCAAGATTTTCGTGATCTCCATCACCCTGCTGCTGTTCGGCCGGGTGCTGGCAACGCCGCTGATCGAACATTCCGTTCATATCCTCAACGACTTCCCGACCATGGTTCAGTGAGGCGAGGCGGATGGGGCCGGATCATCTTCCGCTCGTCGGCATTGAGGTCGCGGCACCGGCCGCAGCCATGCTCGGCGCCGCGCGTGCGCTCGGGATCCTGCTGATCTTCCCGATCTTCTCGCTGTTTAGCATCGTCGGCATTCTGCGTTTCGGCCTGGCAATCGGCCTTTCGGCGCCCTCCGTCGCCTTCGCCTATTCGGTGCTGGCTCTCGGAGATACGTCCTGGTTCGATCTGGCCGCCCTTTCGATGAAGGAGCTTTGCTTCGGGGCGCTGATCGGCATGGGGCTCGGCATTCCCTTCTGGGCGGCCCAGACGGCGGGCGATATGACCGATGTCTATCGCGGCGCCAATGCCGCCAATCTCTTCGACCAGATCAACGCGCTGGAAACCGCGCCGCTCGGCTCGCTGATGATGTCGATCGCCCTGGTGATTTTCGTCAGTGCCGGCGGCATCATCGATCTGGTCACGATCTTCTATAAGTCGTTCGAGCTCTGGCCGCTCTTCAACCTCATGCCCACTATCCCCGACGATCCGCTCGACATGATATCAGGCGTTTTCGGCCGGCTGTTCAAAGCGGCCGGGTTACTCGCCGCCCCGTTCATGATCGTCACCTGCGCGTTTGAATTGTCGCTCGCCTTCGTCGGCCGCTCGTCCAAACAATTCCCGCTGAACGACAGCCTGCCGGCCATCAAGAACTTCGCGGTCATGGTCATCCTCGTGATCTACACGGCCTTCATCTCCAGCTATTTCCACGATCTCTGGATCGATGGATTCAACGAGGCGAAAGCCATGCTGGAGGTGACCGATGGCCAAAAATGACGATACCGAGGAAAAAACCCTGCCGCCGAGCCGGGTGAAGCTCGATCGTCTTCGGCGCGAGGGCCAGGTTCCCCGCTCGAAGGAAATCCCGGTTGCGATCTCCGTCCTTGCCATCGCCGTCTACGTCACCTGGGGCTTGCCTGATATCCTCGAGGATTTCACCCGCAGTTTCGATGCCGGCCTACACTCCGCCGCGCGGGCCGACCCCTCCGACGCCGTCACTGTCGGCTTGAGCGAAACCGGCGTGGCGCTGCTCGATCTCATCTGGCTGCCGCTTGCCATGGGTCTTGCCGCAACCATCCTGGTCGCGATCCTCGACGGGCAGGGGTTTCTCGTATCGTTCAAACATATGAGCTTCGATTTTAACCGGCTCAATCCGTTCGAGGGCATCAAGAGGCTTTTTTCGCTCGCGAGCATCGCTGAGTTCGTCAAGGGGCTCGTCAAGTTTGTCCTGCTCGCGGCGGCCGGCGGCGGTGCGATCCTCTATTTTCTCAACAGCATCTTCTGGTCGCCTCTTTGCAGAGAAGCATGCACGCTCTCCGCGGCAGCCCATCTCCTCGGCTCGATCCTCGTCATTGCCGCCGGCATCATGGTAGCGGCGGCGTTTTTCGATATTCGCATTTCGCGCGCGCTGTTCAGGCACGAACACCGGATGACCAGGACGGAGGCGCGGCGCGAATACAAGGATACTCAGGGCGACCCGAAGCTGAAATCGGCGCGCCGGCAGATCGGCGCGGAAATGCGTAGCAGCTCGCCGCGCAGGCAAGGGCCTGGCCGGCAATGAAAAAGCGGGAGCCTAAGGCGCCCGCTTGGTCTCAATTTGCGGTTCCAGTCGTCGGGCGTCTCAAACGCCCGATTGATTGTCACCCACACGCGTACAATTCTTCACATCGTCCAGCGTGATCTGGGACAGGAACGTCGCGCCGGCAAGCGAGCTGTCGGTGCGGAAGACGTTGCTGCCGTTGGAGAACGCCCCGCCATCGATGGTGACGTCGCCGGCGCTTTTTACCGTCAGCGCATCCTCGCCGACATTCTGCCAATTGACGTTTTCGAGCGTCGGGCCGCCATAGACGTGAATGCCGTCGGTGCCATTCTCGCCGAGATTGACATTCTTGAGCGTCGCGCCGTTCTTGAAAATGAACAGCGGCGATTGGGTTTCGGACTGGCCGCCATTGCCGAGCTTGGACGAGGCCGTATAGGTCGCCCCCTTGCCGTCGAACACGCCTCCATCTACGACGATCGGCTCATTGACCACGATGACGCTGCCCTCTTTCGAGAGGTCGGGCTTTTCCGTCGTGGCCTGTTTTTCGTCGGATGGATCCACCTTCTTGGAGTCTGACTGCCAGTTGATGTGCTTGCGCAGCACATCCTTGGGGTCGGACTCAGTGCCGTTTTCCGACGTTTCCCGCGACTTCGGCACATAGGAAGTTAGCAACGGCGGGTTGCCGGAGAAATCTTCGAAGGGCGAAACCTTGCGGGTTCGGATGGCGGTGAAATCCGTGTCGGCCCTATTGCTGCCGCCAAGGCAACCGGACTCGAGGTCGAAACGGGACGTTCTGTCGAAGTCGATGGGCCTTTGTCCATCTACGCCACACATTGCATTCACCCCAGTTGGTCTCGTCTACTTCACCTGCTCTATGAGCCTGGCCTCTGTTTGGAGCCGGCAGCGTTCCGGATTTGCCCGATCTCTCCGACGGTTTCGATCGTTATATCCCTGTCGATCTCCGCCGCCGCCAGCACCGGAATGCGGCAGTTGTGGTGGATCATCAGCGTCTGGGTGAGCAGGCGCCATTCGCCCGGCACGATGATGACGGGATCGTAACCCCGCTCGTTGGTGTCCTCGAGAGCCTGCCTGGCTTTTTCGGCCAGCAGGCGCAGTCTTTCGGCTATCTCGATCTTCTCGGTCGCTCCAGCGGCATCATAGGACCGGATGAAGTGGTCCCATTCGGCCGGAAGCACCAGCGCCGGCAGCAATCCGCGCCGGTCGAGAAGCCCGAAGGCGATCTGCTTGACCAGCGCGGCGCGCGCCATTTCGGCCACGGCATCCGGTGCGTGATCGGTGCCGGCGTGCAGCATCACTTCCAGCAGTCCGCGCGGCTGGGAAAGCGTCACGCCGGAATCCAGCAGGCGCCTGACGACCGCGACCGTCAGCATCAGCGGCACCTGGGTGGCGACGTCGATCGCCAGTTTGCCGAGACGCGGTTCGAGGCTCCCCAGCCATTGTGCCGCGTCGTCGACGCTGAACAGGGCGCCGATATGGCGGCGGACGATGCGCACGATGTCGTCGGCAATCTGTTCGGCCGTCCGTTCAGGACCGCAGTTGACGAGGCCGGCGGGCACATTTTCCACCTGAAGATGGATCAGATCCTCGGCCATGCGGGGATCGGCGTTGAACGTCGGCACCGTCACGGAGACGCCGACGGCGCGCGCCGCCAGGCGAATCCGCGCGTCCAGCATTTCGCCGAGCCGCATCGCCTCAAGCCGCGCCAGCGTTTCCACCGCGACGGTGGCGATGACGGGATCGCCATATTTCGCCCTGTCGAGCGGATAGGAATTGGCGCTTTCCACGGCATTCGCCGATCCGGCCGCGGCAGGGCCCGCGCGCCGGCGATGAATCATGAAGGCTAGGCCCGCCAGACACAGGCCGATCGCGGCGAGCACGCTCGTCGGAAATCCCGGGACGAAGCCCGCGCAGATCGTCAGCGCCGCCGCAATCGCCAATGCGCGGGGCTCCCGGAAGAGTTCGCGGCCGATATCGCTGCCGAGACTGCCGTTGCCGTCATCGGACACGCGGGTCACGACGATACCGGCCGAGACTGCCATCAGAATCGACGGAATCTGCGACACCAGACCGTCGCCGATCGACAGCAGCGTATAGAGATGGGCAGCCTCGGCGAAGCTCAGCCCCTTCTGGAAGATACCGATCGCCAGGCCGCCTATGAGATTGACGGCGACGATCACCAATCCTGCGACCGCATCGCCCTTGACGAAGCGCATGGCGCCGTCCATCGCGCCGAAGAACTGGCTCTCCTGTTCGAGACGCGACCGGCGCTTTTGCGCAGCTTCCGTGGTGATATGGCCGTTGCGCAGGTCGCTGTCGATGGCGAGCTGCTTGCCCGGCATGGCATCGAGCGTGAAACGCGCGCCGACCTCTGCGATACGCTCGGCGCCCTTCGTCACCACGATGAACTGCACCAGCGCCACGATCAGAAAAATGATCAGGCCGACGACGACATTTCCCGCAACGACGAAATCGCCGAAGGCCATGATGATCTCGCCGGCATCGGCATCCGCCAGCACGAGCCGCGTCGAGGAAATCGTCAAGGCCAGGCGGAACAGCGTGCCGATCAGAATGACCGCGGGAAAGGTCGAGATTTCAAGCACGCTCTTCAGATAGGTCGTGGTGATCAGCACCACGAAAGCGAAGGAGAGATTGAAGGCGATCAGCACGTCCAGAACGATTGTCGGAAGCGGCAGCACCATCATCGTCACGACGGAGGCGAAAAACACCGCAAGCAGCATATCGGTGCGCCGCGCAAGCATGGCGATGGCGGATGACCTTACCTTCATGATCCGGCTTCCGACGCCATCGCCTATTCTTGTTCGCTGCTGGAAATTTCGGCGAGCTTCGGCTCGGCACTGCCGGCGGAGGCGAAATTGACCGTATCGTCCTCACTGTCGCGGGAAACGATCATCTGGTCGTTGCCGATCTCCTTGATCCGCCAGCCGCTCGCAACGACATCGCCTTCCTCGTAGCGGCGGCCGTCGGAGCCGATGATGAACCTGACTGGCGTATAGCCGGCGGCGGCGACGAAGCCGTCGAGACCGGAAGAGAGGGCGGTGAGATCGACGATGGAAACGGAACCACCGCGCCGGCTCATCGAGGCGATGATGCTACGCAGCTTCGTCTTGTCAGGCAGGCCGAGAGGTCGCGATCCTTCGCCGATGCGAATTTCGTCGGCGGTGGCGACGATGCTAAGATCTTGGGGAATCTGAGCCATACGAATGGCCTGGCGGATTTCGGCAGCGATCGCCGCCGATGACGGCGCCGGTTCGGGTGCGGCGGAAACCCTGACGGGCGGGCCTTCGTGAGCCGGCGCGTCGCTGTTGTAAAGGCCGACCAGCAAAAGCATCGCCGCCAGCCCGAGAAGGCCGGCAGCCGCAATCCGGCGTGGCGCGAACCGCCCGCGCCCGGCGCCGAGACCTTCGAGTTCGCAGGCCGTGCCGTCGAAGGAGATGGTCTGCCTCTTTGTAAGGCTCATCGTTCGATCACGCGGGATGGAATGACCATCGATCACCACGTCATCCCGCAGCGCGGTAAACGACACCGCGTCGGAGCCGCGGGAGCGCTGCAGACTGATGGCAAAGGCGGGTTCCGGTTTGGCGCCGAGGATGATCAGGTCGCAATCGGCGCTGCCGCCGACAACCTGCCGCTCCGCCGTCAACGGCAGAATGGAGCTGCGCCCGGCGCGCGTGATACGCAAGACCGGTCCGCCGCGGCCTGACGCAGCGTTGCCGGCGTTACCTCTGAATGTCGGCGAAGAGGGATCTAGATTCATAGCCATCTTGTTCCCGAACCGTCCGTCGAGCGGCTTTTATTGTCTTCGAGAGCGGGGAAGCGAGACGGGCGAACCCGTCGCGCCATTGTTTCAATCAGCCTGGGCCGATCTTCTTGATGGCGTTTGCGACGCCGTTGATCTTGGTGATTTCAGTTGCAACCTGCAGGCTCTGCGCGGTCGCTTCGTTCTGGGCCGACTTGAAGGCGGAAATCGCCGAGCCGATACCCGCATCGAGTGTCGAAGTACTAGTGCTGGTAGCCATGTCTTGAACTCCTTGCATGGTTTTGGCGGCCAAAATCTTGCAGAATTCCGGATCGAATTCAACAGCTTATGTTAAAAAGTTATTAATTCGCGATATGTACAACAATTGCGCGAAATGGATATCCGTCCTGTTCCCAGCGGACCGATGATCTGCAACAGTAGATCAGATAATTATTAACAGACTGGATTTCGCAGCCCCCTGATTTCCTTCGTTCATTAGTTGTCGGGCGGCATCCGGATCGTGAGGTAAACTCAGATGTTTGCGCGTTTTGTTTACATGGCCGCTATCGGACTGCTGGTCTCCTTTCCTCCATCAGCCGGCGCCGGCGAGCGGGAGGTGCGCCTGGATGTCGTCTCCCTGCCGCTTGGCGATGTCGTCCAGACGCTGTCCTTCATGTCTGGCATCCCGGTCACGACAGTCGGGACGCTGAGCGGCAAGGTCGAGCACTGGTCCGTCCGAGAAAGCGGAGCCAAGGCCTTCGTCAAGCTTGGCGATGCCAGCAATCTCTTCGTCGCCTATGACGGCAGCCGCATCATCATCGCGCCTAAGCAGGAGGTCTCCACCGTTGTCCTCGATCGCGGCGACCGCAGCTGGAAGACCGAGCAAAACGCCATTCGCGCGCTGTTCCCGCTACTGCCGGACGATGCACTGCGTGAAGATCCCGCCAGCGGCTTGGTGCTGGTGCGCGGCCCCTCCGTCTTCACCAAGGCCGTCGAAGACGTGCTGAGCCGGCAGGAAGCCGACAGCATCAAGGTCATCAAGGGCGGCCAGCTGGAAATCCTGACGACGAACAACGGTGCCTGAGCGGCTGATATGAAGGCGCTGAAGTCTCTCAGGCAGTTACTGGAGATCCGCAGCCTGCGGGCGGACAATCTTTCCCGCAGCCTCTCCGAGGCGCGGGCGGACGCCGAAAACGCGCGGGAGCGGGAAGCGAAAGCCTCCGAAGCGCTCGACATGGCAGCAAGCCGGGCCGCAGGCAATCCTATCGTCGACGAATTGCGCAAGAGCGGCGTTATCTCCGCCGCCAAGCTTCAGGACGCGTTGATGCGACAATCCGTATTGCGCAGCCATGAAGCCGATGCCGGCCGATCGCTTGCGCAGCGCAAAGACGCCCGGTGCGCCGCGCAAGAGCGGGCAGAACAAGCCGCCGCCGATTTTTCGCGAGCACAGAAGGCGGTATTGCGCGCCGAATTTTCGCTTGAAGCAGCGGAGAAAGTCGACCGGTAGAGAGCTAAGAACCAGCAGATGAACCAACCGCCTTGGCAGCGAACCAGCGTAACCACTGTCCTGATGCAACGTTCCGCGTCATCGCTTGATCATTGATGTTCAGCCTCAGCTTGAAATTAGTGCTCACGTTACGAATGCGAAACCTACCCGGGCTCCCCTCTTGTTCAGCAATGGCTGGATGGTGAACTTCGAGCGCATCACGATACGGAGTTGATCCGCGGCGTCGACCGGCCGTAATGGCTCCGCAGCTGGTGTCTTAAGCCAGGGTCCGAGTACGGCACGCTCATTCCAGCGCGTTTCCTCCGAGCGCCATCTGTTTTTCTCCCGCCAAGCCTGTTTGCTCATCGTAGCTAGGAACTGCTCAACGGCCATGCCAATGATAACGCCCTCAAACAGCGCGGCGATTAGCAGTTCAGGAATTTCGAAGTCTGCAATGGCTATACCGCCCGAAGCGCCTACTGCGGCAGCCCCGATGATCAGCCGAGGTGCTGCTCACAGCACCAACCTTTGGCCATATTGCATGCCCCTCTCCGGATTTCCCGCCACGATAGTACAACGCGCGTACCATATCCAAAAAAATGAGGCCTCGACCGCATGAAGCTTCCCCCGAGAAACCGATATTGGCTCTAGAGGACAGTCGACATCCGCTTCCGCTCAGGACGTTCCTACGTCGTGGCACGGCGCGATTTCGAGGCCAGCGCTCCGGCTTGTTGCTATGGAGCTCACGTTTTGGACGAAGATCGCATAATGGATCGTCGGGGACGGCGTGATCGCGCTGCTTGTGGGGTCGATTCGGATCCAGCCGGTGGGATTCGGGTGGCGGAAGCGCTCGCGCACTGAGAGCCTGCGCAATCGACAAAGCTAAGCACCTTCGCGGGCCGAAGGAACCTGTCTTAAGGAACGGGCGGGCCCGGCATTTCTCGCCTCGGTGGAGGTGGCGAATATCCGCCAGTTAGGTTCCTATTGCGGCGCGCATATCGCGCTTGTGAAATGCAATTAGCGGAGGCACGGAGACTTCCGGTTTCAACGGCGATTTTAGACGGGAAGCCGTCATGCTTGACGAGCAAGAAAAATATGCATTAGGCCTTGCTTGACAGAAGGGCAGCTCCGGTCTTTCATGGCGGCATTCACCAGGGGGGCCCGGCAAGGGGCTGAGATACTGCTGAACAATAAGGTGTTGCTTGTTGTGGCGCAGTGACCCGTTGAACCTGATCCAGTTCATACTGGCGTAGGGACGGTGCAAGCGCTCCAAGGCTTCGGATTCACGCGTGGAATCCATGCCGGCGTCTTTTCATCATTCCGGCTGACTGGGTCTCCAACTTTCAATTTGGAGCCTCAAACTATGACATTGCCGCAAAAAACTTCACCCCAACCGTCACCACCGGCCCGCTGCCAGTGTCGCGGAAGATCCATACCGGGAGTTATCCACAGTCATGTCCGCGTGCCGATGCGCGGAATCAGCGTCCATCCGACCGCCGGCGAGCCGCCTTTCGTCGTCTATGATTCCTCCCATCCCGACACCGCCCGCAGCTACCGTGACGAGACCTTGCCGAAGGAAGCGCACAAGGTGGCGCATTTCTGCTCGATGCGCATATCGCACAACATCCGCGCCGAGGCGCAGAAGGAGGGGCTGGACGCGATGGCGGCGAAATACCGACAGGGCGGCGAACTTTACATGTCGGTCGTAGAGGCCGCTAAAATACCGATTGGAGGATGACCATGCGCGTTCTTGTCAAGGGGGCCGGCGTTGCCGGCCTCACCGTGGCCTGGCAGCTTTATCGCCAAGGCTTCCGCGTCACCCTTACGGAGCTGGCCGACAAGGTCGGGGGCGGCGCCTCCGGCCTTGCCGGCGGCATGCTCGCCCCGTGGTGCGAACGGGAAAGTGCGGAGGAACCGGTGCTGACGCTCGGTCGTAATGCCGCCGATTGGTGGGAGGCAGCATTGCCCGGCCACGTCAAACGCCGAGGAACGCTGGTGGTCGCGGGTGGGCGAGATACCGCCGAGCTGGACCGCTTTTCCCGCCGCACAAGCGGATGGGAATGGCTGGACGAGGCGGCGATCGCAGCTCTGGAGCCTGATCTCGCCGGCCGCTTCCGCAGGGCGTTGTTCTTCCGGCAGGAAGCGCACCTCGATCCACGGCAGGCGCTCTCGGGACTTGCGGCAGGACTGGAGAACGCCCGCGTGCTTCTCGTGTTCGGCGTCACGGGCAATGCGAACGTTGCCCATTATGACCGGGTGATCGACTGCACCGGTGCCGCCCAGATTGGCCAACTGCCCGAATTGCGTGGTGTTCGAGGCGAGATGCTCTGCGTCGAAACGCGCGAGGTCAGCCTTTCTCGCCCCGTCCGCCTGCTGCATCCGCGCCACCCGATCTATATCGTGCCGCGCGAAAAGAACTGCTTCATGGTCGGTGCGACGATGATCGAAAGTGACGATGCGGGGCCGATTACCGCGCGTTCGCTGATGGAGTTGCTGAATGCTGCCTATGCGATGCATCCCGCCTTCGGCGAGGCACGCGTCACGGAAACAGGCGCAGGCGTGCGGCCCGCTTATCCCGATAATCTACCGCGCGTGACGCAGGAGAAACACACCCTCCATGTCAACGGCCTCTATCGCCATGGCTTTTTGCTGGCGCCGGCCATGGCCGGAGAGGTGGCGCGGCTTCTTCTAACAGAACAAACGGAAAGGAGGGCGCCATGACCTTCATCATCAATGGCGAGGAACAACAGGTCGCGGCCGCGACGCTCGCAGATCTGCTTCTCGCTCTGGACTACGAAGGCGGGTGGCTCGCAACCGCGGTGAACGGCGAACTGGTACACCGCGAGGATCGCGTCGATTTCATGCTTGGCGAGCGCGACCGCATTGAAATTCTCTCACCGATGCAAGGAGGCTAAGATGCTGAAACTTTACAGCGTCGAGGTCCATTCCCGGCTGCTGCTTGGCACCGCCCGCTACCCGTCTCCGGCCGTGCTTGCGGAAGCAGTGAGACGATCGAAGACCGAAATTGTAACTGTTTCGCTTCGGCGCGAGGCCGTCGGCGGCAAGGCGGGCGGCGCCTTCTTTGAGCTGATCCGCGAGCTTGATGTGCGCGTGCTTCCCAACACGGCCGGATGCCACAGCGTGCAGGAGGCTGTGCTGACGGCGAAGATGGCGCGCGATGTTTTCCGCACCGACTGGATCAAGCTCGAAGTGATCGGCCATCACGATACGCTGCAGCCCGATGTTTTCGGCCTCGTCGAGGCGGCACGCATCCTGACCGGCGAGGGCTTTCACGTCTTCCCCTATACGACCGACGATCTTGTCGTCGCCGAAAGGCTGCTGGACGCCGGCTGCCGCGTCCTGATGCCTTGGTGCGCGCCGATCGGCTCTGCCATGGGAGCGGTGAACCCGATGGCGCTGCGGGCATTCCGAGCACATTTTCCGGATGTGCCGCTCATCGTTGATGCCGGCATCGGCCGCCCATCTCATGCCGCCGCCGTCATGGAATACGGCTATGATGCCGTTCTTCTGAACACCGCCGTTGCCGGCGCGGGTGATCCCGCCGCCATGGCCGAGGCCTTCGCGTTTGCCATCAATGCCGGCCGCATCGCGCATGGCGCCGTGCCGCTGGAGCCGCGCGACATGGCCGTTCCTTCCACTCCCGTCATCGGAAAGGCCGTCTTTTCATGAAGCTCGATCCCTTCTATCTCATCGTCGACAGCGCCAACTGGGTCGAGCGTCTCGTGCCGCTCGGCGTCAAACTCGTCCAGCTGCGCATCAAGGACCAGCCAGAGCCGGTGCTTCGCGAGGAGATCCGGCGTGCGAAAGCCGCCTGCGCGGCAGCGGACTGCCGATTGATCGTCAACGATTACTGGAAGCTCGCGATCGATGAGGGATGCGATTTCATCCATCTCGGGCAGGAGGATCTGGCGGCAGCCGATCTGGCTGCAATCGGCCGCGCCGGCCTGAAGCTCGGCCTTTCCACGCACGACATGGCGGAACTAGAGACGGCGCTGGCCGCCCGTCCGGATTACGTGGCATTCGGACCGGTCTGGCCCACGGTGCTCGAAGAGATGAGATGGACGCCACAAGGCGTCGAACGCATTGCGAACTGGCGGCGGCGTGTCGGGCCGATGCCGCTCGTTGCCATCGGCGGGATCACCGCCGAGCGCGCGCCGCTGGTACTGGAAAACGGCGCCGATACCGCTGCCGTGGTCACCGATATCACCCGCAACCCCGATCCCGAAGCCCGCACACGACAGTGGCTGGCCGCGACCGCGCCTTGGCGGTCCGTGACTGAGAGGCCGCACCTGGGCTCTCTACAATGAAAAGGCAACAATAAAGAGGACCAAAAGGCGGATGCGTCAGGGGCTCGCGACCACCGCTCGCTGGTTCAGACGCTGACTGAGGCACCATCGGAAGGTTACTATCGGACACCCGATCTTTGCAACGCAACGATGCCGCAATTTGGTTCAGTGATCGGGCTGGCCGAGGGCGGGTCGAAACTTTGGAGTAAGGCTCTCTTCATAGAGTTAGCGCTCGCTGCAAATCATCGTGCTCGAACGCACTAGCCATACGGTTGATCTCGGCTGACTGCGCACCGACCGCCTTTGCGGTCTCGCGCCACCTTGCTGTGGAGGTCGCGACTTCCTTAATGATCGCGCGAGCCTGGGCGAGCGTGAGCGCGAAGAACCCGGCAGTTTCTTCCAGCAGATCAAGGGAGCAGGTGCCCTCATCAAGATCTATGTTGGTCGTCAGGACGCGCGCCCTGACGTCAGTAGGCACTGGATTGAGGTCATAGGCAGGGGACAACGACCAGCCGGCTTTGCCGAGCCACAGAAAGCCGTGATTTCTCAGGTGGTCATCGACGTTGGAAATCAGCACATTGAAGGCGACGCGGCGATAAAGCGCGTGCGCATCGGTCTTTCCCTGCGCGCCGTGTTCGGCCAAGGCGTCTACGATCTCCGGATAGCTTCCACGCTCGCCGTCCTTTGCGCCCATCATCGCCATCGCGGACAGGAAGGGGATCCGGACAGCACCATCACGGTCGAAGCGACGCGAGAGCATGACCTTCTTGCCGGCGACGTCGATGAGCTCGTGGAGGGGCGTGACAATGCCGGCTTGTTCAGCCAGTTGCAGAGCGACCTCTTCCCATGTCTCCATGCTGTAGTCGTCGGTTTCCTTAGGAAACTTGGCGATCGAGAGATGGCCATGTTGATCGATAACAGAAGCCTTCGGACGCGCTCCACCAAGCGAGGAGCCAGGCGCGAAGATAAGTTGGACGTCTTCGTCGGTTTCCTCATCGCGCAGAATACGTTCGGTGATCTGCAGTAGGCGGCCGAGCTCGATGAGGGCGGGAACGCCGGCACGGATCGGCGCCTGGAATTCCTCGTCGCCAACCCGGCGGAACCGGAGGGCGCCGAGCCGTGTCTCGTCGGCGACCCCAAGCAGATAGTCGCTTTCGGCCAGCGTACGAACGGCCCGGCCATCGCGCTCAGCCATGCGCCTTTCCGAGCGTTGCATGAGGCGTCGGCCCCACGTATCGGGTGCTGAGTCACCAATAGAGCCAAAG
Organism: Rhizobium sp. C104; assembly: GCF_022354505.1. NCBI lineage: Bacteria > Pseudomonadati > Pseudomonadota > Alphaproteobacteria > Hyphomicrobiales > Rhizobiaceae > Rhizobium > Rhizobium sp. C104. The sequence goes on from NZ_CP092353.1 coordinate 67,820, forward strand.
TTTGCGAGGCCGGCGGGTGGGGCGAACGCTCCCCGGCTCAGAGCTAGAGCGGGCTCCAGCGAGAAGCGGCCGGGGTCCTCTAGCCAGGCACGGTCATACTCAAACACGATCGTTTCGGCACCACGGACGCGATTGCTTCGCGCCAGTCCGATCGGACGGGTGTGACCGTGAAGGTCGAGATGAACTTCAAAATCAGCCATCGCGTGACGATCCCGGCGATCGCTTTGGGTGAGCGTGCTTGGGCAACTCCGCACTGGCCAAAGATTGGCCGACGCTGTCGTTACTGATGTCGGCGACTTGGCTCAGCCCAACTAGCAGGCCGAGTGCCTGGAGGACGCCTGCATAGATGCCGATGCTGACATTGGTGTCGCCGGCCTCGATCTTTTGAAGCGTTGAGCGTGAGGTGAAGGCACGTTCGGCTACTACCGCCATAGGCAGGCGGCGACGTCGACGTGCGTCGTGGATGTCTGCGCCCAGTTTGCGCAGCGCGCGCCGCACAGCGGCCGGAGGGTTATGAGGTGTAGGCATTTGTCACCTTCGCACTGCAGATAAGCCCAATATGTAGCACGAAGATGACAATTTTGCCAGAGGGATGGTCAGGTAGAAAAGCCGATTGTTTCGTCGAGCGCCACCCCGTCTGGTTCGTTTGCCGAGCAATCCTGCGAATAACTAGCGGTGTCCAATTCTCACCCTAAACTTCATCAGCAAGCAAGCAAGCAAGCAAGCGGGAAGTGAACCGTATCTTTGGCAACGTCAAAGATGGTGGAGTCGATATCGTTCGGCGTCCCGCTTGCCGCCAGGTCCCGCTTGTCCCTGATAAAGTTGCGAACGTTCGCATAAGGTACCAAAAACGCTCTTCCGGGCTGTGCAAAGCAAATGACCGGGAACAGCGAAAATCGCCTCAGCGGTCATGCCGAGCGGGCGCTGTTCCATGACGGTCCCTGCCATAGTCATCCTCTTGCCGGCGCCGGCGGAACCGGCCAGCTAGGTCGTGCCGGATGCGATGATTCCCCAGGTGCCGTGTTCTGGCGAATAGAGAGTGAACGCGGCCGATGCACGCCAGCAGCTTCAGATACACGCTGCCGAAGCGCCGAGGGGCTGGTTGTTGAAACGGTCTTTACAAACCTTGCAGCCGGTCGATCCGGTCGGCATCGGACCAGGCCCAGTGTGATTAGGCATGGAATAAGGACCCCGCATTTGGGGTGATCGGCGTCCAAACGGGACCCCCATCTGCGATGGGGTTACAACAGCCTCCGGTTTCATCGGAGGCTTTTTGTTTGGATGCTTATTGTGGAAACAATTCTGAAGATACGACGGCTGGCCCATGTGCAAGGCAAGTCGATCAAGGCGATCTGCCGGGAGTTGGGCATATCGCGGAAAGTGGTGCGGAAGGTTTTGCGCACCGATGAGACGGAGTTCAAATACGAGCGAGCCCGTCAACCTCAGCCGAAGCTCGGACCATGGCGCGAACAACTCGATCGGATATTGCTTGCCAATGAGGCCAAGGCTTCCCGCGAGCGCCTGACGCTGATCCGGATATACGAGGATTTACGCGACCTCGGCTATGAAGGCGGTTACGACACCGTTCGGCGTTATGCGAGGACATGGTCGAAAGAGCGCGGGGCCGTGACGGCGGAAGCCTATGTCCCGCTTTATTACGCGCCCGGCGAAGCCTACCAGTTCGACTGGAGCCACGAGATTGTCGTACTGAACGGCGTGACGACAACGGTGAAGGTGGCTCATGTCCGGCTTTGCCACAGCCGAATGATGTTTGTGAGGGCCTATCCGCGAGAGACGCAGGAGATGGTCTTCGACGCCCATGACAAGGCGTTCGCGTTCTTCGGCGGAGCCTGCACGCGCGGCATCTATGATAATATGAAGACGGCGGTGGAGACGGTCTTCGTTGGCAAGGAACGGCAATATAACCGTCGTTTCCTGCAGATGTGCAGCCATTTCCTTGTCGAGCCGGTGGCCTGCACGCCGGCGTCCGGCTGGGAGAAGGGCCAGGTCGAGAACCAGGTCAATCTGGTGAGAGAGCGCTTCTTCACCCCACGTCTGCGCTTCAAATCCTACGATGAGCTGAACGGCTGGCTGCTGGACAAGTGCATCAGCTATGCCCGCGCCCATAAGCATGTCGATCAGACGGAGCACACGATCTGGGAGGTGTTCGATGCGGAGCGGCCGCATATGATCAGTTATCCCGGCAAGTTCGATGGCTTCCACGCCGTCCAGGCCTCGATCGGCAAGACCTGCCTCGTGCGTTTCGACAACAACAAATACTCGGTGCTGTCCACCGCGGTCGGTCGCCCGGCAGAGGTACATGCCTATGCCGACCGCATCGTCATCCGGCAAGATGGCATCGAGATCGGTCAGCACGACCGCTGCTTCGGCCGCGGCGAGACGATCTATAATCCATGGCATTACGTTCCGGTCCTGACCCGCAAGCCGGGAGCCCTACGCAACGGCGCCCCGTTCCATGACTGGGTTTTGCCCGCCGCCATGGAGAAGGTGCGCCGCCGGTTGAAGGCCATGCATGACGGCGACCGGCAGATGGTGGCGATCCTGGAATGTGTCGGTGAGGCCGGGCTTCCCACCGTTGAAGCAGCCTGCCAGGAGGCGCTCGATCAGGGCGTGTTCTCATCCGCCGTCATCATCAACATTCTGGCCCGTAAGCGTGATCCGCAACCGGCCGCCATCCTTTCCATTCCCGATGCGCTTCGCCTGACCCATGAGCCTCTGGCCGATTGCGCACGTTACGACAGCCTCAGGAGGGCAAGCTGATATGGAACGATCCCAAATCCTCGACATGATGGGCACGCTGAAGCTGTTTGGCATGCGCAGCGCATACGACGAGACAATGGCTTCCGGCATCAAACGCCAGCATGAACCGCCCCGTATTGTCGGTGACTTGTTGCAGTCAGAGATTGCTGAGAAGCAGGCCCGGTCGATCAAATACCAGATCGCCATCGCCAAATTGCCGCTGGCCAAGGATATCAACGACTTTGACTTCACCGATACACCGGTCAATGAAGGGTTAGTGCGCCAGCTCGCGACCGGGGCGTTCCTCGCCGAGCAACACAATGTTGTTCTGGTCGGCGGGACCGGCACAGGGAAGTCCCATCTGTCCATCGCGCTTGCCCGTGCTCTTATCCGCAACGGAGCGCGGGGCCGGTTCTTCAATGTTGTCGATCTCGTCAATCGGCTTGAGACAGAAGCACGCAATGGCAAACAGGGGCGGCTTGCCGACTTCATCACCAGGCTCGACTTCGTCATCATGGACGAACTCGGCTATCTCCCGTTCGCTCAGGCCGGCGGCCAGCTTCTCTTCCATTTGATCAGCAGGCTTTACGAGCGGACGTCGGTCATCGTCACGACCAACCTAGCCTTCGGAGAATGGCCCGCTGTGTTCGGCGACGCCAAGATGACCGCCGCTCTTCTCGACAGGCTCACCCACCATTGCGAGATCCTGGAAACCGGAAATGAATCCTGGCGCTTCAAAAACCGCTCTCAAAGCTAAAGCCGAAAAGACAACCAACCCGCGCCCGCAGGCCCCTGCGCTAAATGAAAAGCTCCGGGCCTACGCGCGCTGACCCTATGCAACCAGAGGCAGGGGTCACTTTTGGGAGCCGATAAGGGGTCCCGTTACCAAGCCGATTGACACCCGGTACAGGGCCCGAGCCAATGCGAGGCGCTGCTTCTCACCTCCGGAGAGGCGAACCCCGTTCTCGCCCAGATGGGCCTGGAACCGCCCGGGCCAGCGCTCGATGCACTCCCGCAGTCCTATTCGATCACAGATACGTACGATCTTATCGAACTCCGGTTCGAACTCGCCCAGGGCGATGTTCTCGATCACGGAACCAGAGAAGACGTCTATCGATTGCGGTACTGCAGCCATGACCTTGTGCAGTGATGCGCTCGAGAGGTCCTGGAGGGCATATCGGCCGATCCGAATGCATCCATCCTCAAGCTGGTAGACATTCTGCAGCAGAGCCGCAAGGGTGCTTTTGCCCGAGCCGCTCTCACCCACGACGGCCGTCAACTCTCCTTGGCGAAAGGAGACGCTTAGATCGCTGAAAACCTCCGCCTGCGCGCCATAGCGGAACGTGACGTTCTCCAGGCGAATATCTCCGAGATCGGTCTTCGTGGCATCGATGCCGCTGCTGCTTGCCGACTCCAGTTCAAAGATCTCGAAAAGTCTATCCGCCGCGATAAACGCGTCTTGAACGATCCGGTTGGTCTGGATCAGGCGGGTGACCGGCCGGGTGATATAGCCAAGCAACGTATAGCAGGACAGCAATTCGCCGGGCGTGACGGCCTGTTCGAGCGCAAGCGTGGTTCCAAACCACATCAGCACGATGGTGAACAGGACCGACAGGAACGTCGAGGCGTTGTCGCCGCAGATTGAGATCAGCCCGGAGCTGTAAACGGAATGCAGCATCTTTACGAAGCGGGTCTCCATTTTGAAGTTTGCGAAGCTCTCGACGCCGGAAGTCTTAATGGTGGAGACGGCTCCGAGTGATTCTACCAGTTGCGCCTCGAGTTTGGCGTCATTTTCCATGATGACACGTTGGAGATTTCTGTTCATCCGATTAATGGCCCAATATGCCAGGATGTACATTGGAATGGCGAGCGCCACGATCAAAGCAATATTCCAAGAATAGATGAACATCATCCCGAACGAGAACAGTATCATTAAAACGTCAACAAACATGTTTATCGAAACGTCGTTCAGGAAGCTCCTGATTTTCACAGCGTCGTTCATGCGCGACACGATTTCTCCCATGCGCATGCTGTCGAAGAACTTCTGAGGCAGGGCCAGGATGTGATTGTAATAGCCGAGGATCAAGCAGACGTCGATCTTCTGCCCCGTCTGCAGGACGAGTCGGCCTCTTAGGAGGTTGATCAGGATCTGTATCACTAGGATCAGCAGCATTGCGATGCTCATCAAGTTGAGCAGGTTGCGGTTTCCCGCTGGGATCACGTGATCAACGATCTTCTGAACGTAGATCGCCGTCGAGAGACTGAGGACGGTCGTCACCAGCGCGCCGGCGAGAGCCTGCGCCATCACCATGCGGTGTGGCGCGAGTAGGCGGGCGAAGCGGGCGAGGGGCGACGTGGTCTCGTCTCGGCGATTGAATGTGTCTGCCGGAACCAGCAGAACCAGGACGCCGGTCCATTGCTCCATGAATTCCTGATGCGGCACTTTGCAGATTTCGCCAAAGGCCGGGTCCATGACGATAACCCACTTGGCGTCGATCGCATGGACCACTACGAAATGGTGCAGGCCCTCCTTGACGACGTGCGCGATAGCGGGCTTAGGGATCTTGTACAAGCTGTCGAAGCCACCTTTGACGCCTTTCGCGATGAAGCCCAGCTTCTGCGCCGCCTCCGTGAGCCCCAGCACGCTCGTACCGGAGCGGTCGGTCGACGCATACTGGCGGATGCGCGCCAATGGCAACTTGTAGCCGTAGAAGGCTGCGACAGAAGCAAGGCTGGCGGCGCCGCAATCCGTGATGTCACGCTGCTTGAACTTAATGGCCTTACTCGACATGGAGGCTCGCTGACTGTTGGGACAATATTAGCGCCCCGCCAGCATCGGGTTGAGCCAATCGTCTGCCTCGTCGTAGAGCAGTTGCAGGAGAGTGCGATTGGCCAACAGAAAGCGAGCCCGCACGGTCATTCCTTTCTTCAGGTGGCCGATGGCCCCGCTCTTTAGCGCGAGATCGCTGCGAGAGAGCGCGCACTGGACCTTGAAGACCGGGTTCCCGTCATGCAGAGTGAAGTCCTGCGCCACCTCGAGCACCCTTGCTTTGATGACACCCCATTGGTTGTAGTTAAAGGCATCCACTTGGAGCCGCACCGGCTGACCAGCCTGCACAAAGCCAATGTCGTTGGGGGAGACGTAGATTTCCGCCACCAGATCGTCGTTCGGCGAGATCCAACCAACGGTTTGCCCGATCTGAACGTAGCTTCCGTGCGCGAGGCCGGAGAACTGCTCGAGAGCACCCGATACTGGGGCGCGGATGCGGTGCAGGTCCCGTTCGTGCTCGAGCTGATGCAAGGTGGCCGTGAGTTCCTTTAAGCGCAGGTTAGCATCAAGGAGCTTCTGGTTCCAATCAGCGGTTTTGCGTCGCACGAGGATCTCCCCTTGGACCTCGATATTTTGGAGAGCGAAAGCCTTCTCGTCAACGGCCTTCGCCGGCGCCGCAGCAGCCGAGACAAGTCGCTTTGCGCGGTCGAGTTCCGCCGCGGCGTTACTGCGCGCATATTGGTTCTCGCGCAGCAAGTTGAGAAAATGCACCCTTTCAGCCGTCGCGGATTCGGTTTGTAGGGGGGACGAGACGCTGATCCTTGCGCCGGAAGAAATCAGCGTTTGGAAGTCATGGGCAAGATCGCTCTTGGCATGAATGTCGGCTAAAACGCCGCTGAGCTTTTCCTCGATTACATGATCGTCAAAGGCGATTATTTCCTTCCCCTTAGCAACGAGATCGTTCTCAAAGGCAAGGACACGGGAGATGCGTCCGGAGACGGGCGCTATCAGGGGCGTCTTCTCCACGATCGGGCGAATAGTACCGGCACTCTGCATGGAGACCGGTATGGTGACGAGTGGCAGTGAGCCAAATGCCGCGACGACGAAGAGCAAGATCGCCCTATAAATGCTCAGGGATCGTCCTGATCGTCGCGACAGTATGCTTTCTGCGGTGCAGCTGGCCGTTTCAGCAGAAAGGGGAACTGCTAGTCTGTAGTCACTAGGAGCCATCGAGAGCCAGCTCGCTTTGTATCAACCAAACAAGTGCCCGTAACGTCGCAAAAACACGTAAACCCAAAAATACCAACCTCCGGAGGTTTCAGCTGCTTCTTGAGGGGTTAATTCAGTTACACGATAGGCTGCCATGTTGTTCATCATTGGTGTCTCCGTTCAGAGCTGGATTGAGAAGATGCCAAGGCCCCGTTGGGAGCTCCTAGCGGCGCGCAACAAAAAGGTTCAAGATTCGTGCCAATGCAGAAAGAGCGAAAAGCATCAGAAAACTGTTCTGCATGTTATACAATGGCTGCCCTAGATGTGAGCTTCCAATAGGTTGTCCATTCGATCCGGACCGGGAAAGCTGAGGTTGTCGAAGCTTCAGTGATTCTCGGGGGACCGAATGGACATCCATATGAATGCCCGCCTCACGCCGCTCAGTCGAGCGGTAATTGCGCACCGCGTGCTGATGGAAGGACAGCGACCGATGGCCGTCGCTGCGGCTTTCGGCGTCTGCGTGAAGACTGTCTATAAGTGGGTAAGACGCTATCGACGGGAGGGCGAGGCCGGTCTCAATGATCGCAGTTCCCGACCGCACCGCCTGTATCATCCGACCTCGCAGGCCACCGCCGCCCGGATCGAGACGTTACGCCGCCTGCGCATGACCGGCCAACACATCGCCAAGGAGACGGGTGTCTCGCCAGCCACAGTCAGCCGCATTCTCAAGCGCCTTGGCCTGAACAAGCTCAAGGCCTTGGCCCCGGCTGAGCCGGTGCGGCGCTACGAACGCGACCAGCCCGGCGAACTCATCCATATCGACATCAAGAAACTCGGCAAATTCAACCGAACCGGCCACCGCATCACCGGCGATCGCACGGGGCAGAGCAACAGCCGCGGCATCGGTTGGGAATACGTCCATCTGGCCATCGACGACCACTCACGCCTGGCCTATTTGGAAATATTACCCGACGAGACGCGACGCTCCTGTCTGCGCTTTCTCTTCAATGCTTTGCGCTTCTTCAAAGCCCATGGCGTCAAGGTCCAGCGCGTCATGACCGACAACGGCACAAGCTTCCGCTCCCATCGATACGCCAAGGCGCTGCGGCGGCTCAGCATCAAACACATCCGCACCAAACCCTATACGCCGAAGACAAATGGTAAGGCCGAACGCCTCGTCCAGACCGCACTGCGCGAATGGGCATATGCCAAGGCCTACGAAACCTCGCAGCAGCGCGCCGCCGACCTGCCGCTCTGGCTCCACCGTTACAATTGGCATCGCCCGCACGGCAGCCTACAATCCAAACCGCCCGTCAGTAGACTCGGCCTGATCAAGGACAACCTGTTGAGGCTCCACACCTAGAGCGCCGAGACATGCCAAAACGCACATCACGCTGTCGCAAGCACGACAAACCGAGTAGGGTTCTGAATGAACGTCTTGAACAGGATCGACAGCTCCGAAGTTCGGTGGGGGCGGTACAGTTGAGGCCTAGAGTCTGTCAGCGCTAATCGGAATCGTGCGGAGATTCCCTTGTCTTTGATTTTGTGATTCAAGGTCATTGCTGGTGTGGAGGCCAGCGATGATGGTGCGACCTCTTTCTCTGGATTTGCGAACGCGCATTGCGACAGCGTTGAATGATGGCATGACGGTTCGCGCCGCAGCGGAGCGGTTCGGCATATCGGCTGCGACAGCGGTACGCATCGGACAGCTCGATCGTTCAGGTAAAGGCCTGGCGCCGGCGAAGATCGGCGGCTATGTCAAACCGACACTGAGGGGTGCGGCCGCCGACGCCGTGCGTCAGCGGCTACAAGTCAAGTCCGACTGGACGGTGCGCGCACTGTCGGCGGACCTGAAGGCTGCGGGGATCAACGTGTCTCACGACACCGTCTGGCGCTTTCTGCGCAGCGAAGGCAAGACCTTCAAAAAAAACGCTGGTGGCAAGCGAGCAAGACCGCCCGAAGGTGGCCCGGTTCCGGATGCGGTGGAAGACCCATCAGCACCGGCTTGATCCGGACCGTCTCGTCTTCATCGACGAGACTTGGGTCAAGACCAACATGACGCGCACCTGCGGCTGGTGTCAGCGGGGAGAGCCCCTCATTGCAAAAGTCCCTCATGGTCATTGGAAGACACTGACCTTCCTGGCCGGCTTACGCCGCGATAGCATCGTTGCCCCCTTCGTCCTCGATGGTCCCATCAATGGCATCGCTTTCACCGCATGGGTTCGGCAATGTCTGGTCCCGACACTCAAAGCCGGTGACATCGTCATCCTCGACAATCTCGGAAGCCACAAAGGAAAGCCGGCCCGCGATGCGATCCGAGATGTCGGTGCACATCTCTTCTTCCTGCCGCCCTACAGCCCCGACCTCAATCCCATCGAGATGATGTTCGCAAAGCTCAAGACACTCGTCAGAAAGGCAGACGAACGAACCGTTGAAACAACATGGAGACGCATTGGAGAACTCTTGAAGACGTTCAGTCCCCAAGAGTGCTCTAACTACCTCAGACATGCAGGGTATGGTTCAAAATAAACCTGACAGACTCTAGAACCTCGGCGCTCAGTGAGCACCCCAATCCGCGTGGCCCCCCATCGAGCTTGCCGTCGATTTTTGTTGTTGCTGATGCACCCTGAAACCTGTGAATTGTTAACGGACTGTGGCCCTCCGCACGATAGTGGGTGCGGATGCGCCGCTTCTGGTGCCGCAGGCCTTGTCCCTGTTAACAGATGCTATGGCCGCATGCGTCAAGTAAAAGATCCACCGGATGCGACAAGAAACGAGACACCTATTGGGGAATGCCTGGCCGGGTCCCGACGCTATAGCGATCTCAGACCTGCACTTGTTCCGGCCCAGGCTGTGACCGACAGCGGTCGTCTCGCTGTGCCGTTGCGACAGGAGGAATAGCTGGAAATCTCAAGCTCACCTCGACATCCGGTTACGCGAGCTTGGCCGCGCCCGCTCGGGCTGGTACGATTCCCGGCGGCTCGATTGCGAAGGCGTCCTGTATTAGAGAGAAGCTCAAAGTTGCCGCACCGGACGGCTTTGAGGACGTGTTACTCGATCTCTACAAGCAAATCTCGCCCACGCGGATCACCGATGTCCCGACGTGGATGCTGCGACTGGCTTCTGCGAAGCATTCAATCATCTGCGGAGCGCCCTGCGATGAACGTCATCCTCGCGGAAGGGACTAACTTTGACCTGCGCATGATGGCCGATGCCACAGAGACACCCACACCTTGTGGTTGTTAATCCGTATTCGACAGTGGCATGTCGAAGGCGAAGCCTACGACCGGCGCTAGCCAGGGTGGTCGAGGCGCAGGCGGGGTTACCGATCCATGAGCACTCCGGCTTCGAGCGACGGCCTATTATTTGCCGCCACCGCGCAAGGCGATGCCATTAGAGGGTACGGTTCAGAATAACCCTGACAGGCCGACCCCAAAACCTTCAGAAACCGACCTGTCGCTCTTTCTTCGACGCGTCGAATGGAAACCCTCTGGCCAAAATATGGATGCCAGCGATAGTTAGGCTGATTTGTACGCGTGGATCGCACGCACCCGCCTTACAGAAGCGATCCGATGCCCGGTCCAGGTTTTTCCTTGCCCCGTTGGCATGCCCATTCGATTAAGCGACGCGGCGATATGTTCATCGGAGCAGCGACCAGCCATGCTGCGCATCACCGCCAGGGCATCCTCAGTGGTGGCACAACCGTGTTCACCGGTCTGAGGCTTACGGACCTTGAGCTCCGAAGCTGACCGCCCTTCCAATGGATCGTCAACACCACGTCACGCACCGCATCGTCGTCGTGCCAAATGGAAACCCTCTGGCCGAAATACGGATGCCAGCGATAATAGACCTCGACTTCATCGCCGACATGGGCAGAATGAACGGGCTTTGGCGTTGGAAGAGGGAACTGGCTCTTCGCGGGAGCCGATACGGGAGCGGAGACCTTGGCACGCGCCATGACGATCATCGAGACGGCAAAGATGAATGGTCGTGATCCGCAGGCATATCTGGCTGACGTGCTCGATCGTATCCACGATCACAAGATCAATCGGTTAGACGAATTGCTTCCGTGGAACTGGTCGGCGATCACCACAATCGACGCAAAGGCAGCCTGATGGCGACAGTCACCCACGTCCGTACGATCAAATTTGTTGCCGAAATTCTCGAAGAGGACCCGGAGCTTCTTCAGGCAATCGTCTCCAACGATGATAATCTGAGCTATGGCAGCATTATCTCCGTGTGCACTGGCGACGACGAATCCGTGACCGCACTGACAGACGACGGCATGGACGAATTGGAGCAGATGCTCAAAGACGCCCGCCGGTCATCCCAAGAATGGAACGACTTCCTCGACAGCTTTGTTGACGACGTGCCGCTCGTCGCTCGCATCAAAGCAAAATCTCCGCGGTAGCAATCGGGCCGGTTACGATCGAGGCGACGACCCTGCGTTCCCACTCGCCACCATCTCATGCACTGTCTCGACCAAGAGATGGACGACCGCGTTAGCGGAAAAAGACAGCGTAAATGCCAAGGTATGCGCCTGAGGACGCCGCCGAACCTCCCGCGCGGTTTCCTGGCAGAAACGACGATACAGCCGCTCCCCCGTAGCAGCGCCTGCACCGGCCGCCTGGCCGGCTGGGCGAAGTGGGTTAGCTCGATGAAGCTTGTGTACGGAGGGGACATTTGATTGATAAAAGGCTAATCGCGCGCGAGACGGCTTCTTACTTTTGCTTCCCCACAATAGAACTCGCTAAAATTGCCTGGGCTTTTAGATCGGCTGTCTTCTGAGAGGAACTTACAGGTGCTCCAGAAGACGCTGGCGATTTATTAATAGATGAAGACCGTGCCGTTGCCATTCCTTCCTCAGGAAGCGTAGCTACTTGAGCGGCACTGTCAATCGCTCTACGGCAGTCATCAAGGAAGTTAGCTATATATTCATTGACATAGACAACCAACGGCTCTTTTGGAACAACAATCAGACGCCGTTTGTCCGTTTTGTCCCGAGTGATGTCGATGAACCCACGCAAATGCGCTGCCTCGACATACTTTTGGCAAACAGTCTGGTTTTTAAAAGGTAGATAGCGACACGCCTGCATTTTCGTCATGGGTCTGTTATTAGCATGCATATGATATACTTTAAGCAGCAACCCAAGAATGTTCCTCAGGAAAAGTTTTTCTTCGGAATTTTCGCTAAAGAGATCTGACAAAAACGAGTCAATTTTCTCAAGCTTATGCTTTACGCCGACGTCGATCTGTTCTGGCGTATATATTACTCTTCGTGTTGTCTTCGCCACGGCCACGCCTCTGCGCAATGGGTCGTTCTGTTTTCACCCAAAGCCTGTTACCGGATCCCATCGCGGCGACATTTATCATATGTATGTCTTTATAACTACGACGAATATAGAGTTTTTAGCGGTCGTGCGACTGACCTTCAGGGTGCACGAGCCCCCGCTCTTGTTTTCACATCCATTTAAAAAAACAGTTACACAAGTGTAACTACCAGTGCTATCAAAAAATTCGGGAGCTTCGCTTCCGATGGAAGGTCGGTCTCTTAGTTGGCCCCCGACCCAGCTCGCCCGCCGCCCGAGCTGGCATGAAAGAGCCCGACCTTCCGTTTTGAACGTGTGGCTTTTCGAGCGAGGGATCCGAAATGACTAAAGAGATCTGGACAGATTACAGCCAACCGTTCGGGACGATCGGTCCATTGATGACAGTGGGCGAAATTCTGGAAAAGAACATTGATGCCGGATACAATGCCTACGATGAGTATACAAACGCAGCTCTTCAGAAATTTGCTCGGTATGCCTCGGACTTCCTCTCCAATCCACATCCTCGTTTGGGTCGGGACGGGAGCGTTTGCCCTTTCGTTCCCGAAGCTCTGACGAAGGGACTCTTACGGATTGCCGCGTCGCAAGTTGTTGCAGTTGACGAAATCGAAAATGAGATGGCGCGTATGCTCGCCGTCTTCAGCCAGATGAAACCCGTTATGTCCTTCAACGATCGAACGGGCGACTGGATCTATAAGGCGATTATTATTGCCCTTCCTGGAATTCAGGATGAAGGAGAGATCAACATGATAGGTCAACTGCAGAAACGGCTGAAGCCCGACTTCATTCAGGAAGGTTTCATGATCGGTGAATTTTATCCAGGTTGCCCGGAACCTGGGTTGCACAATAGGATGTTTCGACCGCTCGACACGCCGGTTCCAGCCTTGGCTATTCGGCATATCACCAAATATGATGCTCCTTTCATGCTTGGCAGCGATAAGTGCCTGGAGGCTTACTTCAGTATTTTTGGTGACGAGGGTCGCCGCCGCATTAGGCAACTTTTGGAGCGAACCGGCTGAAACCTACTCGCAACCGGGGTGTACTCGCAGTCGCAATCAGCCATGCTCGATCATCCTGCCATATGAAACGGAAGGAAACGACTATGTTGGATGTTCATCCGAACGTACTTGCTGAACTGCACCAGATCGGAGCGTCGACGGTACGATTGTGGCGATATAGTGATTTCGCCACCCCTATTACATCCCCTTCAGATTTAGCCTCTGCTATCGGCCTTCCCGTCGGACGCGTTGCAAAGACAATGATTGTTGCGGAGCAGCAAGCAGACGATGTGATGCGCCGATTGGATCCTGGACGCCACCTTTGTGCCGTTTTGCTGCCATCACCTGCAAAGATCGACATGAAAGCGGTTGCTGGCACGTATGGATGGAAACGAGCCGAACTGGCTCAGAAAGAACAGGTACTGGATCTCTTCGGCTACCCGTCAGGAAGCGTATCACCATTCGGTCTCCAGAAGATCGCCGTACTGATTGACACCGCCCTTTTTGCTTATCCTACCGTAGTCACAGGTGCGGGCAAGTTTGGAGTCGAGCTTGAGATCGACACGAGCATGCTTTGGAAGATCGGGCAGCCGTTGCAGACGCGTGCACGGGCCACCCAAACCTAACGACTCCGTCACCTATCAAAGAGAGGCCGTGACCAAGGTTAGGTTATTTCTTCGGAAGAGGAAATGCGGGTCGACATAACGGCGTCTTGATAGATAATGAGGGTTCCAATACGTATGCCGCGTTAACCGGCTCACAGTCCACACTATAACGAAATCCGTCCGGAGCCGCCCGCTCTAAGGCCGAAACTCAATCAGTCGAGCGCAAGCTTCAAACGTAACGGCACGTGGGCCGTCCTGAGGATAGCTGAACACGCGAAAAAACCTTCGAGCATCGACTCGCCGGCGCATGGAATTTCTAAGTGCGGATCGTACGAGTTCGCGCTGATTGGTTGTTTCAACGTGAATATCTAGTGGACTATGTCTGCGCATCGGCTCCCCATAAGTGGTAGAACCATGCGCCATGCCGGACTCGGCGCTAGCGCATGCATTTCCAACCTGAGTTCGTTCATTAAACGCGCTCTCGATCAGATGCTGCGCTCGGTATCGTCGCTGATCAAAGCGGACAACCTTTTTTCGGTTGCGCCGACTAGGAATGACCGGTGTGCATTTCTTCGTTTGCAGCGAGCAGCGCAATTTGCCCAGCGTAATACTTTTTGGCTCCCAACAGATAACGTATTGGGCCAGCGCGGGCGATCAAGCCTGGCGTACGCATTAACTGTCTGACGTCTCCTGCTGTGAAATTGCGGGCGGGAATCACATGGTGAGCGCATAGATTCTGGTGGTCCGGCCACCGCGACAACGGCCGATGGCTTGTTCTTGCGCCCCCTTTCCACCAAATGCCGCCGCGGGTCGTGCACAATTGGCGCAGTCCGCCGTACTCTTCGTCACTGCGCCAGTCTGCATGAGCGACTTCAGCCAGGAGCCTCGTTGCGACCATCAACGGGTTGAGCGATTATAGACCGTCGTCGGTGGGTCATAAGCGGCCAGGCAATCACACCAGCGGCAACCAACCTTCTCAACGTGGATGATGCCCGAATCACGCGACGGTCATCCACCCCGCGTGCACCTGGCTGGTTTTTCGGCAAGTGCAACTCCATTGTTGACCGCTCTTCCTTCGACAGCTTAGACAATTCTATGTCGTTTCTCCTGATCAATGCCCGGCAGTGAGTCAGGTAAGATAACTTCATCAATAGCTGATTGGATTTTGACCGAGGGACGCGACGCATGGCTTTTATGCCTTATGTAGCTACGTCGGTTCCGTGTCATACTCGTCGGAACGAAAGCAGCTCTGGAATTCCTCGCATTGTTGGTAATTCGGAGGGGAGCACAGAATGAAACCTGCAGATTGACAGATTTGGTGGTAGAGGTTTTTCTTCCACTCATATTGTGGGTGTTCTCAGCAGCGAGCTGGGGGAAATGATTGGCGACCAATCTGGTTCGTTCGCCCGGGTCGAGAAGGCCGAACTCCTTCCATAGTTGATCATCTCGCAAGCGCGAAGCGCAATAACTTTGGCAAATAGGCTGCTGATGAGCTCGTGCGGCCGGGCGTAATTCAGCAACAGACGACCATGCAACAGTCCTTACTCGACGCCAACCTCTGCATCCCGCACGTTTTCAACGGCAAATGACAAAGTAAGCGTGGTTGGATAGCGCATCTCGGAGTTCAATCTGCGAAATCCGGTCACCTCCGTAGCCGTCGCCTCGCCGGCCTCGACCTCCTCCAGTGCCCGCGAAAGTACGCAAGTGATGACATACTGATCGAAGCCCATTTCGCCACCGCTTCAGAGCGTCGCTTTGCAACGCGAATTTTTCGGAAGCTCCACTCCTACTCACCCCGATCGGGTGCTATGGAGCTCAGCAGGATGCCTTCGCCGCGGCGGAGCCCGGAGTGTGTTTAAGCATGGAATGTTGACCCCTCTGGCGGGGTGATACTTATCCAATTTTGACCCCCCTTGGATTTCATCCGACCATCCGGCTTTTGCCAGTGGATGGGGTGGGGAGTTGAAGAGAGTGGATACGATTGCCCGTGTCCGACGAGCCTTCCATGTTCAGGGCTGGTCGGTGAAGAAGATCACCAGAGAGCTGAATGTTTCGCGTAATACGGTTCGCAAAATCCTGCGTTCTGATGCGACTGATTTTGTCTACAAACGAGAACATCAACCGTTGCCCAGGATCGGAGCCTGGAAGGGTGATATTGAACGGTTCCTCATTGCCAACGAAGGCAAGGCATCGCGCGAACGGCTGACGCTGATCCGGATTTACGAGGAGGTTCGGGCACTCGGCTACGACGGCAGTTATGACGCGATCCGGCGATATGCCAAGACCTGGGCGAAGAACCGGGGAGCCGTGACGGCGGAAGCCTATGTGCCCCTCTATTACGCGCCGGGCGAAGCCTACCAGTTCGACTGGAGCCACGAGATCATTCTGATCAACGGGGTGACTACGACCGTGAAGGTCGCGCATGTCCGGCTCTGCCACAGCCGGATGATGTTCGCCCGAGCCTATATGCGTGAGAGCCAGGAGATGGTGTTCGATGCCCATGACAAGGCCTTCGCCTTCTTCCGTGGCACCTGTACGCGCGGCATCTACGATAACATGAAGACTGCGGTCGAGGCGGTGTTCGTCGGCAAGGAGCGACAATACAATCGCCGCTTCCTGCAGATGTGTAGCCACTATCTGGTCCATCCCGTTGCCTGCACGCCCGCATCCGGATGGGAGAAGGGACAGGTCGAGAACCAGGTCGGACTGGTTCGAGAACGCTTCTTCACACCACGTCTTCGGGTTAAAAGCCTGGAAGAGCTGAACGTCTGGCTGCTCGATAAGTGCATCGCTTACGCCAAGGCACACCGTCATCCTGAACAGACCGAGCGAATGATCTGGCAGGTGTTCGAGGAGGAACGCGGCAGCCTCGTGCATTACGTCGGGCCGTTCGATGGTTTCCACAGCGTCCCGGCCTCGGTGTCGAAGACCTGCACGGTCCGTTTCGACAACAACAAATACTCCGTCCTCTCGACTGCGGTCGGCCGCCCTGTTGAGGTTCACGCCTATGCCGAGAAGATCGTCATCAGGCAGGACGGCGTGAACGTCGGTGAGCATCCGCGTTGCTTTGGCCGTGGCGAGACGATCTACGATCCCTGGCATTATGTACCCGTTCTGGCTCGCAAACCCGGCGCTTTGCGCAATGGTGCGCCGTTCAGGGACTGGGTGTTGCCAGCGGCGATGGAGAAGGTCCGCAAGCGCCTGAAGAGCGTCCACGACGGTGATCGGCAAATGGTCACAATCCTTGCATGCGTTCCCACCGATGGTCTGACGGCCGTCGATGCGGCCTGTCAGGAGGCGCTGGACCAAGGCGTCTGCTCGGCCTCGGTGATCATCAACATTCTGGCTCGTAGTCGTGACCCGGCTCCGGCCGCAACCCTGCAAACCCCGGATGCGCTTCGATTGACCCATGAACCGGTCGCCGACTGCGCACGCTATGACAGCCTCAGGAGGGCAAGCTGATGGAACGCACACAGGTTCTCGAACTGATGAGCACGCTGAAGCTCTATGGAATGCGCAGCGCCTACGACGAGGTCATGGGCAACGGCATCAAACGGCAGCACGAACCGCCGCGCATTGTCGGTGATCTCTTGCAGTCGGAGATCGCCGAGAAGCAGGCCCGCTCCATTCGCTACCAACTCAGCATCGCCAAGCTGCCCCTCGCTAAGGACATCGACGATTTCGACTTCACCGATACGCCGGTCAATGAATCCCTGGTGCGGGAGCTGGCTACCGGCACCTTCGTCGCCGATCAGCGTAACGTCGTCCTCGTCGGCGGCACGGGAACCGGAAAGAGCCATCTCGCCATCGCGATTGCCCGTGCACTGATCCGCAACGGAACACGCGGGCGCTTCTTCAACGTCGTCGATCTGGTCAATCGGCTGGAAACGGAAACGCGCAGCGGCAAGCAAGGGCGGACGGCCGACTATCTCAATCGTCTCGACTTCATCATCCTCGACGAACTCGGATACCTGCCATTTGCCCTGGCCGGCGGCCAACTCCTATTCCATCTGATCAGCAGGCTCTACGAGCGCACGTCGATCATTGTCACCACGAACCTGGCGTTCGGTGAATGGCCGACGGTGTTCGGCGATGCCAAGATGACGACGGCACTTCTCGACCGCCTGACGCACCATTGTGAGATCGTCGAGACCGGAAACGAATCCTGGCGCTTCAAGAACCGCTCTCAAAGCTAAAGCCGAAGAGCCCCATCACCCGCACTTGGCCTACCCTCTGCAACCCCGGCCAGCGCCGGGCAGGCCAAGCGCTGATCTACAGCACAGGGGGGTCAAAATTGGATAAGCAAAAGGGGTCAATGTTCGGTGCTGATTGACAGCCCGGAGGTACCATTCGTGCGGTCGGCGCGGCAGAAGATTGGCTTCACTTCCCGGCAGCGGAGCAGTATCCTAATGGCGCCGATGCTCACTCGCCTCTATGTGCCTCTACGTACCATGGCGATGGTCCTAGATGCGCAGGCGTTTCTGACCCGGAAGTGTCCGTGACAAAAAAGACGAGGTATCGAAAAGACGCGCGTTCTTGGCAATCAGTGCGCAACCTCCCGGCGTTTTTCGAGGGGCTGCCTCTAAGGAGGTATGCAATGACACTCGCCACATCAACAGGGTTGCTGATCGCACTTGGGGCGATCTCCGTCTGCACTATCGTTCGAACCGACGCCCATCAAGCGAAGAGCGGCTGGACCTATCCTCCGGCGTGCTGCAAGGCCCACGGTTTGAGTGGAGATTGTCAGTCCATTCCGACTCAGAACATTCGTAAAGGGCCCCGCGGTTTTTCCGTCTTACTGCATGCGGGCGACCACCACCTCGCGACAGAGCCGCACCTTTTCTTCATTCCGTATGGGGACGAAATCCCTTCGGGAGATGGCCGGTATCATATCTGCCTTCATCCGACGGAAAACGACGTGAACTGCTTCTTCTCGCCGCCTGACAGTACCTAACTACATTTGCCAACTTGGCCACCGCTAGCTTCTCCACCCGTATCACTGGCGCTGAATCAGTGCGCATTCTCCATTTCAAATTGGTTCTGAATTAGTTAATGGCTATGGGCCAAGTGCGGGTGTAGGGATCCCGACTTTAGCTTTGAAGCGGTTTTCGAAGCGCCAGGAACTCTTTCCCAATTTCTACAATGGTGAGTCAACCAATCAAGCAGTGCTGTCGTCATCTTGGCATCACCGAACGCCGACGGGGCGTTCACCGAAGGCCATGTTCGCCGGTGACGAGGATCGAGGTGCGCTCGTAAAGCCTGCGGATAAGATGGAACAGGAGCGGGCCTCCGTCCTTCGCGAACGGCAGATAGCCGATCTCATCGAGGGTGATGAAGTCGAGGCGTGTGAGGTAAGTCGACTATCCGCCTTGCTTGTCGTTCCAACCGGTTGACCAGATCGATGACATTGAAGAAACGGCCGCGCATCAAGTCCATGAAGCGATCTATAGAGTCTGATCTGCCAGCCCCTACGCGGCGTCTCCTCATCTCCCAATCGTAACACCTTTCATCCTATAAAGCTAAGATCTGGAAATGCAGGGACATACAACCGCACTGGCTCCTGATCCTTCCACCTCAGAAGGGACCGTGATTTCGCCCGGGTCGGCCTTACGCCACTTCGATCGACCGAAGGAAAGCAACGGTTCGGCCGAACATCCAAAATGGCATCGAACGCTTAGACGCCTTCTGAACATCGGGGCGAGCGCTGTTGTGCCCTGGGTCAGACGTGGCAAGAAGCGTTGACGTTTGAGCAACCCTTTGAAGGTGGAGATCCCGGGTTATTCACCTGGTGGATCAATGCCATACAAACAATTAATTTTACGAAGCCGTGGGATGTTATTAAACACCTCGACTATGAATTGGGGATACCATGATGTTGCTCCACCGGAGAGCAGCCGAGGGCTAGGTCACAGACCTGGCCGATAAATGGAGACGAATATGGCCAACGTGGAAATGCAGAACGCACTCTCGTCTGCCAATCAAGTGCGGAGACATAGCTCTGGGTCCTTTCTTCGCCTACTGCAAGAGCCTCGTCGCATTACACCGAATACCAGCCATAACCCGTTCGGGTCGCCACAAAAGCTGAACAACCACTAATCGAACTTCCCAATCCTTGGGTTCTCAAAAGTGAACGGAGCTGTGGGTATGCGAGATGGGGTGTTACTCGCCGCGAAGTCATACAGGGAATATGAAGGATCCAATATCATTTCAGCGTGAGCATTATGTTCAGCTCATCGGCGTCAGCATCGGTTTCAGAGCCAACGGCTTTACGAAGAGAACCGCAAGGATGTTAAGTATGGGTGAGGTAGTGAGCCTGGCGCTTTCGGAGCGGGGCTTTCGATCACCCTTTCGAAATTAACTTCGCACTTTTCAGGGCCCGGGCGGGTAAAAATGGAAGGTTTTGGCAAAGGGAATTAGAACGGAGAAATATATACTGGTAAATGTTTCCGAACGAAGCTCTTTGCCATTCCATATGCGTGAGTATCGGTACGGCTACGCAGATAAATCCATTGATGAAACTGTAGACTGCATTCTTGGAGCAGCCACCCGATTGTGGATGCGAGAGCCGTCGCCAGCAATCGCATGCTCGCAGCGGTAGATGAAGCGGGTGGCGTCCTAGTCTAGGGGGTGAAAGCTGAGCAGGTTCAATAAACTCGAAGCCCCAACATTTATAGGCTCTGGATGTGCGGCCTCCAATCCTGCCAGACCCTCCAACCACCTAGCGCAACGGGCTTCGGATAGATTTTCCGGCGCCGCCGTAACCATTAGATAATTCAGTGCAAACTTAAGACGGGCGAATAATTCCTGGCGAAAGACATCGGGGCCACCCTCCGGTTCTGGCCACCGAAAACTCGCCGCCAAACTTGGAGACATTCAGATGACAAACTCTCTTCCCGCAAAGCTGATGGTTGGCATTTTCGACCATTTGGACGAAGACGGCAGAGAGATTGCGCGCCAATATGAAGATCGGATGAAATTGGCAGAGGTTTGCGATCGCCTTGGCTTTTTTGGATATCACGTCGCAGAGCACCACTGTACCCCCCATGGTAGGGGACCTTCGCCGAATCTATTTCTAGCAGGCGTAGCTCAGCGCACGCAGCATCTTCGTCTCGGTCCGTTGGTTATGCTGTTGAACCTTTATCATCCGCTACGTGCGTTTGAAGAAATTTGCATGCTGGATCATCTGAGTGGTGGCAGGCTCGAGTTGGGCATGGGACGCGGCTCCTTACCAATCGAATGGGGCTTTTTCGGTATTGAGGAGGAGGTGGCGACATCGCGCTATCTCGAAGCCAGCGAGATCGTCATCCAAGCGATGAAGGGAGGAGCTCAAGCTCTTTCCTACAAAGGCGATCACTTTGAACTAGACAAAGTCCCGTTGATGTTGAGGCCACACCAACGTCCTCAGCCTCCGACATGGATTACAACCAGTCGTCCTGAGGTTGCGCGCTGGGCGGCTGAGAACGATACAAATCTTGCCTGCGGGGGCCCTGCTTCGACTGTTCGCCAGATCACTGATGCCTACCGAGCACACGAGAGACATACCGCCGGGGGCAGGAAACGGGCGCCATTCCTTGGGTTGGTCCGAATGGTGGTGGCCGGCAGCACGACGAAGCATGCCATTTCGCTCGCGGCCCCGGCTTATCAACGGTGGCTTCGGAGCTTTAAGTTTCTGTACGAGATAAACGGGATACAGACTCCTCAGAACCTCCCGCCAGATTTTGATGCAGCAGTAGACTGTCAGTTGTGCGTAGTTGGTACTGCGGCGTCAGTTAGGCAAGATCTTCTCGATCATGTCGAGGAAGCAGGTGCTAATTATCTTCTTTGCCAGCTGGCGTTTGGCGATTTGCCATTGGAGGCTTCCTATTACACTGCAACGAGCGTTCACTCTGGAGTTATGGCTTAATCTGGACTGGCCTCAGGTTGCTTTCCGAGCACAGAGATTAAGTCTCTGTGTCCGCGCCCTCAAATCGGTTGAGGAGCGCCAAGGCGAATTCAGCCATCGCCGTAGGAACAACCGTTGTGGAAGGGCTGCATTATTGGATAGTTAAAAGATATGCGATTCAAGGGCCTCGATCTAAATCTCCTTGTCGCGCTCGATGCACTAATGATTGAGCGCAACCTTACTGCGGCGGCACGTAGCATTAATCTGAGCCAGCCCGCAATGAGTGCAGCCGTCCGCCGGCTCCGCTCCTATTTCCGCGATGAACTTTTTACGATGCGTGGTCGTGAATTTGTTCCAACGCCGCGTGCGGAAGACCTCGCGCCTGCGATTCGTGAGGCTTTACAGCATATTCGTCTCAATATCATTTCCTGGGACAAATTTACTCCTGATCAATCAGATCGTCATTTCAGAGTAAGTTTGTGCGATTTCGTTACAGTTGTTCTTTTTCAGAAGATACTGGAGCGTCTTGCGCGGGAGGCACCCGGCATTAGCTTTGACTTGCTGCCGCTTACTGACAATCCAGACGAGCTCTTGCGACGCGGCGACGTAGACTTCCTTATTAGCCCACCGTTATTCATGTCGAGCGCGCATCCTAAGATAGATCTATTTCAGGAACGACTGACTTGCGTCGGCTGCAGTAATAACAAACAACTTGAGGAAGCCCTTACTGCAGAGGAGTATTCATCAATGGGGCACGCGGTAGTTAGGTTCGGTCGGACGCAGCAGCCTACCATAGAAGATTGCTTCTTGCAGGAGCATGGCCTCAAGAGGCGGGTCGAAGTCGTTGTTTCAAGCTTTAGCATGATCCCCGCCGCCCTGATGGGCACTGATCGCATCGCAACCATTCCGTTACGATTAGTTGGGCTTTTTGAGGACAAGATACCGTTGCGGATGACTGCGCCCCCGATAACGCTGCCGACATTCACCGAGGCGGTCCAATGGCCGGTACTTCACGACAAAGATCCGGCAAATATCTGGATGCGAGATATAATGGTTCAGGAGGCAGCGCGATTGCCGTGACCATCTTGAAACCTAGGAAGCTGGGTTGCATTGGAATCGATCGACCCGCGACGTGCCCGATTAGCTGAAGACGGCACCACCTGTGACTGACCCGCAGGCCATTTTATCGACGAAGCTGAGCGCCACGTCCGTCGCCGGTCGGCCGGCCTTCGGACGATTGGTGGTGAGCGTCCGGTGAGCGGATTTTGGTTAGGTGTGGGATTGGCGCAAGTTACGACACAGATGATTCATTTGTGACGTAACAGGGTATGAATGGCCAAGGTTGAGATCCTGACGGGTGCCGAGCGACAACGTCGATGGTCGACGGAACTGAAGCTTTCGATATTGCAAGAAGCGTTCAGCGCGGATGGCACCGTTTCGGATGTGGCGCGCCGGCACGACGTTCTTCCGCAGCAGATTTACGCCTGGCGAAAGAAGCTCTTGCCACCCGAATCTCCCCAGACCGCATCGTTCATCCCGGTATCGCTTATCGGAGCGTCGGAGTGCGTGAGTGAAGGCTCTAAGAGGAGCAGTGCTCGGCCGAGATGCAAAGACGTTGAAATCGTCCTGAGGAATGGCCGCTTACTGAGAATTGCAGCGGACATGGATCTCGAAGTGCTATCGTCACTGGTCGCTTGTGTGGAGGCGGCATGATCGGGCCTTCGGGGAATGTGCGGGTTTATCTGGCCTGCGGGGTGACCGACATGCGGCGTGGCATTGATGGACTGTCCGCGCTTGTCGAGACGGCTATCAAGGAGGTGCCGGGCTCCGGCGCAATCTTCGGCTTCCGCGGAAAACGCGCTGATCGGATCAAACTTTTATGGTGGGATGGCCAAGGGTTCTGCCTGTTTTACAACGATCGGCGTTCATACTACACCTCTTTCCTCGCCAGTTGATGTTTTTGGCTCAGTTTGCGTTTCTCGATACGCAGCAGCGCGATTCTTGAGGGGTTCCATCGGCTGCATTGCTTTTGCGGCAGGTCTCCATCGGCGATTTCGTACAGGCTATAGTGCCCGTTATAGGCATGTCTGGTGATGAGGCCAAATTTGGCCCATCTGGCGACGGTTTGCTCGCTGATATTGAGATGCGCTGCCGCTTCCTGTCTTGTCAGCATTCCCCGCTGTCGCAGTCGATCATATCGTGATCGCAGCTTATATTCGTGGATGAGATAGGCGACTTTGAGGGGTGTAAAGCGGGCGTCCTGGCAGCCGCGACGTGCGGTTCCACCTGGGCGATGTCCCTGCTCGTTTAGAATCTCGGCGATCTCGGGATAAATGTAATCGTCGAGAAGCCTATCGACCAGTTCAATGATACTGGGCTTTGTCTTGATCTGCTGAGGAGAGGATTTTGGGTTCATGGTGGTGAGCGTCTGGATTTTGCCGCCCTTGAAGCGAACGTGAAGCTTGGTGGTTCCTTCCGCTGGCAGCTTTAAGAGAGTGACATCCTCAATGATGTGGGCCAGTAATCGCTTGCGTTCGCGGCTTAGGGTATCCGGCTCTTTCCAGAGCTGGTTGAAGTCGGCCGTCATCGCGACTAACCGTTCGTGGACAGCTTTATCGAGGATGAATTGATCGTGCTCTCGGCCACGTTCGCGCTCTTCGCGGGCACTGGCCAGCGTGCGAAGCTTCTCGTTCCATTCACCTTCGAGCGTGTCGGCGACGAGGCGGTTACTAGGATCGACAAGCATGAAGCGGCGCTGAGCGAGCTCGGCTTCCGTTTGGGCGCGTTCGATTGCGCGACAGCGCAGCCGGTCTGCTTCTTCATGCCGGGCTTGGATCTCCTTGCGGACTTCGAGAGCGAGTTCGACGGCCGCCGGCGTCATTTGCTCGGCAATCAGCATACCGATGGCTTCATCGACGGGAGGCCCGGCGATCGACTGACACATAGGCTCCCCACGATAAATGCGGGCACGATTACAAATGTACCAGGCTTCCTGCCGGCCACGCCGCGCCGCATAGCGAACCCTAAGATGGCTGCCGCACTGCCCACATACGGCCCGGCCTTGCAGCAGTGCCGGTCCCTCCCTTGGGATTGAAGCTCGTGCCGCTTCAAATCCACGGCCATTCGCCTTGAGGATCTTCAGATTCTCCTGATGTCGCTCCCAGCTGATATAGCCGGGATGAGCATCGGGAATGCAGGCCGGCCAGTCATCAATGTCGCGCGCACGCAGAGTCTTTTTGCCGTCGATGGTGCGTCGAAACTGTCGTCGGCCATAGGTATAGGCGCCAGCGTAGCGCGGATTGTTCAGGACACGCATCGCCGTCGATGCGGTCAGCGGCCGAAACAGCGTGCCGCCGTTGTGTAGGCGCGATGGAAACAATAGGCCTTCATTGCGAAAGACCTTGACGGTCTGGGAGGCGGACCCGAGGCGAGAGAACATCTCAAAGAAATGAATGATCGTTTCTCTGACTTGCATGTCTGGATCGAGCGTCACATTGCCGAAATGGTCATAGACCAACCCAGTCGGCAGGAGGCAACGAAACTCGCCGCGCCGCACCTTGTTGAGAATGCCGCCGCGTAGCCGGGCTTTGATCACATGCAGTTCGGCCTCACTCATTGTTCCCTTGAGGCCGAGCAGGAGCCGGTCGTTGAAACTTGCCGGATCATAGACGCCGTCCTCGTCGAGGATCAGGGTGTCGGCAAGGGCGCAAATCTCCAGCAGACGCTGCCAGTCGGCATTGTTGCGCGCCAGACGCGAGACCTCCAGGCCCATGACGATCCCGGCATGTCCCATGCCGACGTCGCTGACCAGCCGCTGAAACCCCTCGCGCCACACCGCCGATGCACCGGACTCTCCTTGATCGTTGTCGATGACGATAATCTGCTCGTCGCGCCAGCCGAGGGCGACAGCGCGTCCCCGAAGCGCATATTGCCGCCTGGCGCTCTCGACGTTCTCGACGACTTGCCGCATGGAAGACTGGCGGATGTAGAGGTAGGCGCCACGTTCGAGGTGATGAGGCTGGACTTTGAGATGTACATTCATGGTGACCTCCGATCGTTGGTGCTCATAGCGATTGTCGCAAGGACGTGAACGACGGCGCTGTGTCCGCCGCGCAGCGGCCAAGCCATTGACGATGGGTAATTCTGCTCTGGCGGGGTGACTGCTGTTGCGGTCAGCGCCTGAGCCCATCCCCACATGCCCCGGCGCAGAAAGAGCATCAGGCCGCTACGGGCCATAAGTGGCAGCGCTGCGCCGAAGGCGGCCTTGCGCAATACCTCGTACTGGGACGCGATGGTCGACGGTTGGGTCGGGCATGCCGCCGTCGCGGCAATGTTTACGTGTCGCTTTTTTTAGAACCCGCTCGATCGATCTGGGATGAAGCTCGATATCGAGTTCCTGGCGGAGCAGCTTGGCCAGTTCCCGGGCGCGAACGGGTTCTCCTGGGGCGGTCTGCGCCTGCAGAAATGCCAGGACTTTGTCGTCGATCTTGTGGGGACCGCGGGGGCCCGGCTTTGTCGGCACCAGTCCGGCAATCCCGGCCATGTCGAAGTTCACCTTGGCCTGGTAATAGGTTGGCCTGGAAACACCGTACTCGTCGGAGGCCTCCGTCACCGACACCTTGTCGATGGACACGCGACGCAGCATCTCGTATTTGACCTGCACGGCGTCGTGCGGATCGAAGAACTCGCTGCCCCGAAACTTTGGATCGCGCACCTTCTCGGGGGTGGGATTGAACGTGCCCTCTTCGATGAGGACATCCATCTTTGTGCGCTTGCTCTCGTACTTCGCAGACATCAATGGCTCCGAGGACATGAAGCGGCGTTAGCGTAATGCTAATTATGCCGCATTCTGCTACCTCGTCAAGGCGATGTTTATGGTCTATCTGACGCGATATCTCGTATTTGCAGGCGTACCATCTCATAAAAACGACCTCTTGCGGCATAATCCACTTTACAGATGCGACATATTTACCTTTACACTTCAGCGCGTCAGCGCGGGCTCGATTTGCTCGAAAGGCGCTCCACCAGAGTGGCCAACTCCATTAAGTCGACAATCCGCAAGAGCAATCGTCCGTTGCTCATGACGACTTCGGGATCCAGGCTCACAAGATCAGTCCATTGCGGAGGAACCGACCAAACAGTGGCGTCCTCGGTCTGCAGCAAAAGGCGTTCACCATGCCGGTTGTAGCGCTTGCCGATGCACGGCAACTGTCGTGGGAATAAAGGATGAAACGGATGCGTTACCCGCACTAACTGCGTATCTGCGTTGGCAGTGGCTGCATTCTGTTGTGAGGTACAAAATTTTGGAACGCGGATACTTTCCCTGGCCGACAGCGAAAGATGGGGTTGCGCATCTGACGCAAGCTCAGTTGTCGATGCTTGTTGAGGGGATCGACTGGCGCCGACCTGCGTGGACTTCCGCTCCCGGTCGAACGGGTTAAAAGCTATATTTTGCAAGGACATCCGGAGCATAATGCTAGCGCTTCCGGCGCAAATCGGCTACGTATGCGGGTATGGAAATAACGCCGCTGGACAGTCAGGAGGAGCTATCTGTTTTGCGCGCGCTCGTCGCTGAACAGGCGGCGAAACTTGAGCGCCAAGAAGCCGAAGTCAGCAAGCGAGACTCCATTATCGGGCTCCTGCGCGCGCAGTTGGATTTGCTCCGCCATCGGCAGCATGGCGCTTCTTCGGAAAAGATCGACCGGAAGATCGAGCAATTCGAACTGATGCTGGAGGAGATCGAAGCCGCCCGCGCCGAGGCTGAGATGCGCTCCGGGAAAGCTCCTTTGCCGGAGTTGGACGACGCGCCGGACAAGCCGAAGCGTAAACCATTGCCCGATGGTCTTCCAACCGAAGAACTGGTCTATGCAGCACCCTGCAGTTGTCCGACTTGTGGTGGCACATCGTTCCTGAAGGCCGCCGACAGGGTGATCCAGGTGATGGAGCACGTGCCGGCGTCCATCAAGATTGTCCGCCACGTCGAAAAGCGCATGATCTGCAGGGACTGCGATACGACGGTGGCAGGCGAAATGCCGACCCTGCCGATCGAGCGCGGCAAGCCCGGACCGGGGTTGCTGGCCCATATCATGGTCGCCAAATTCGACGATCACATCCCGCTCTACCGTCTATCCGAGATGTACGACCGGCTGGGGATAGATATCTCCCGATCCGTGATGGCCGACTGGGTCGGCCGCGTGTCAGTTCTGCTGGCTCCTCTCATCTTGCTGATCAGAGCCCATATCGCGGCGGTCGACCGAATACATACGGACGATACCCCGGTCGATGTTCTCGACCCTGGGCGAGGAAAGACAAAAACCGGGCGGGTCTGGGTCTATGTCTTCGATGGCAGCGGCTATCAAGATCCCACTCCAAGAGCCATTGCCTACTACTATAGCCCCGACCGCAAGGGCGCGCATCCAGCCGACCATCTCGCAAACTTCAGCGGCGTGATGCACGCGGATGGCTATGGTGGCTATAAGAAGCTTTACGGCAACCAGATCGTCGAGGCCGCCTGCATGGCCCATGTGCGCCGCAAGTTCCACGATGTGATCAAGCTGAAGCCATCTCCAATCGCTGACGAAGCGCTCTCGCGCATCGGTGCGCTCTACGATATCGAGGATCGTATCCGCGGCATGCCGGCTGACGAGCGGCGTACACTGCGCCAGCAACACGCCAGGCCCCTTCTGGCAGACTTCAAGAGCTGGATCGAGGAAAAGCTGCAGGCGGTACCACAGAAGCAGAAGCTGGCTGAAGCGATGCGATATGCCCTCTCGCGATGGGCAGCGTTGAGCGTTTACATCGACGATGGCCGTGTCGAAATCGATAACAACATAGCTGAGCGAGCCATGCGTCCGCTTGGAATCGGAAGAAAAAATTGGCTCTTCGCCGGGTCAGACAAGGGCGGTGAGCGCATCGCCAACATTCTGACTATCATCGAGACTGCCAAACTCCATGGCCACAATCCGGAGGTCTATCTCACAGACGTCCTGACCCGGATCCCGAGCCATCCCAAGGATCGGCTCCAGGAACTGCTGCCGTGGCAGTGGGTGCCGGCGAAAGACCGATACGAGGCTGCGTGATGGCACGCTCGAGGTTCATCTACACGCTCAAAGAAGTCGCCGTCATGATCGGCGAGAACCTTGAACTACTCGAGGAAGTCACCGCCAACTCGGACAATATCGCCGAGGGCGAATTGGTATATGTCCGCGATGGCAGTGAAGATGGCACAAAAGGCCTGACCGAAAATGGAATTGACGACCTTCGAGATCTCCTGGCCGACATACGGACGTGGGATGGTGGAATCCGCCAGTTCCTCGTCGATGAACAATGCGATCCCGAGGTGATCGAGCGCGTCATGGCAGATGAGCTAATCCGCAAGTCCTAAACCGTGCCTCGTTGACGCAAAAAATGCATTCGCCGGACGCTTACGACGATTGCGCGACCTGCGGTCTAGCACCTTCGGCGGCAAAGCGAAGGGTGCTGGGGGACCACAATTGCTGGTATTGTTCGTTTCTGATGGTTCTTGGTTTTTGGTGGCATCTCCTAAGCTCGGACGCTGCTCCTACGTAAGCAGGGACGGAGGCCTCGGGAATGTGGCCAATGTTCGCGTTTAACCGCTTCACAGGCGATTGGATCGCCGAATTCTAAACTAGTTTATGATAGCAGCCTTTCTAACCGCGGCTTCCTCAGCGATCCAATGCGAGCGCCCCACTGTGAATTTTCATGCGTTTGGGCTCTGAAACGCCTGTTTAGTGGGTGCAGTATCATGACTTCGGCGTCGGCCGCGAATTCTCCGCGTTAGTTGAACTTGTTCGGATTCGGCAGATCGTACTCAAGCAGGAACCTCCGTCAGGAACCGGATTATTGCAGCGAGCCATGTATTTTAAGTGCGTTGGAGGAAATCATATGGGAAGCTTCCTCAACCAATATCTCCCTAAACCAGATGCTCCCTGGATCGGCATTATGTAGCGCTGGCCATTGAACAGCTTCGGTGAAGACGGGAAGCGGTAACGGAAGGTTGATGATCCGCAAAGGAAAAGTACTTTCGTAATGCTCGACTAAGCGAAGCGGTAGGTTAGCTATGCGTTTCGTGCCACGCAGGACTGATGGTATTAAGCTAAACCCTTGCACGACGACCTCCACCCGCCTCTGAATCCCATTCTCGAGCAAGAACCAGCCCTCGACCGATGGCTTCAAAAAGCGCCCAAACGCGGCAGCGACGTGTCCCATGGAAACATATTGCTCGATCGTCAGCGCTGAAGGTAGGTCCACATTTGTCGAACAGGCTACGCATACAAATTTCTCTGTGAACAGCTTTGCGCTCGGGTGTGCGCCCGAGAGAAAAAATTCAGGCAGTATGAGGAAATCGACGTCACCGCGGCTAAGCATTTCGTACGGATCACTATCTAAAGGCAGCAACTCGAAGCTGACTCCGGGCGCTTCTCGAGCAACGCGCTCAATGATTTTATTGAAGTATATCAGCATCATGAAATCGGACAGAACTATTCTAAAGCATCTGTCAGACTTCGACGGGTTAAATGGCTCCCAAGAGATGATTGAGCATTGTACTTGCAAGAGAGTTTCGCGCACTGCCGAGGCAAGTCCTTCGGCGCGTGGCGTCAGCCGAAGTTCTCGACCATTCATTGTAAACAATTCGTCGCGGAAATAGTCCCGCAGCCTGCCAATGGCGGCACTCATGGCTGGCTGACTTAGATTGATACTACGTGCGGCAGCCGTTAGGTTGCGCTCGGTCGTGAGCGCGTCCAGTGCAACGAGCAGGTTTAGATCAAGGCCCTTGAAACGCATCTTTAGTCACATCCAAACAACGGATATTTTATATCCAAACAATCAAGTTTTCCAGTACAGAACCTTCCAGCCTAGCTCCAATGAAGGTTCGTCGATGATCTATTAAGTAGCGTGCATAGTTACGATAGACGTTATAGTTGCAGATAGTCTAATTTAAGTATGGAAAGGCGCCTTAGCAATAGGCGATGTGGAGCGGCGTCACCGAGCGACATAACATTCGCTAGTGAACGGAATGGGCGGAAGTAGGTTCATCATATCGCGATACCGGAGAGGCTTTGCCGTACGCTGGCTATCGACTGGCGGGCTCCTTCTATTTGGAAGCATGTTCAAGATATGGTGGCGTTGACCTGCCACTGAGAATTTGATCTGAACCCTTCAAACTGGACCAATTTTGGTTAGAGTTTTCCGGTGCATTTTCCTGGCTGGGAAAGGACCAGAAGACGATGGAAGCATCGCAGTTTTCGGACGCTCAGAAGGCGTTCATTCTGAAGCAAGGTGATGAAGGCGTGTCGGTTGCTGAAATCTGCAGGAAGGCGGGGATCAGCCAGGCGACTTATTTCAACTGGAAGAAAAAATACGCGGGCATGCTGCCACCGGAGATGAAGAGGCTGAAACAGCTCGAGGACGAGAATTCGCGCCTGAAGAAGATCGTCGCGGATCTAAGAGTCGAACTCGAAAAGGTTTCAACGATATCCGTATCTTGCCAGCCGCCTGGTGAGCATTCGGATGTGAGCGATGGTTATCCAGGCTTCTGCTGAAGCGATGGATGTCTCGAAGTCCTTGGCCAGCCTGCGGCATCGACCCAACCACGCAAACGTCCGTTCGACGACCCAGCGGCGCGGCAGGATTTCGAAACCCTTGGCCTTGTCGGTACGCTTGATGATTTCGAGTGTCCATTTTCCTATTTTCTGCAGCCGCTTTTTCAGCTTGTCGCCCGCATAGCCGCCATCGGCGAAGACATGAAGGAGCCACGGCCATCGGTTGCGGATGGACTTCAGAAGATCGGGAGCCCCGTCGCGGTCCTGTATATCAGCGCTGTGCACCACGAGACCAACCATCAGCCCGAGCGTATCGACAATGATGTGGCGCTTGCGGCCCTTGATCTTCTTGCCAGCGTCAAAGCCCCGAATACCACCGCTTTCAGTCGTCTTGACGCTTTGGCTGTCGATGGCGCCAGCCGTCGGTGAAGCTTCTTTCCCATCCAGCTCCCGCGCCTCCATGACGAGGTGATGGTTGATCCGTGGCCAAAGACCCATTGCCCGCCATTCATAGAAATACCGCTGCACCGTTGAACAGGGCGAAAGTCCTTCGGCAGCATCCGCCACTGGCAGCCTGTCGAAGCGATATAGAGAAGGGCGTTTAAAACCTCGCGCAGATCGGTCTTGCGTGGCCGGCCCAGACGCCGTGGCGCGGGCATGAACGGCGCAATAAATTCCCATTCGCGATCGGTAACATCGCTTGCATATCGGCTCGTCCGACGGACATATTGCCGTCGGGTGGTTTCAGTCCAGGCCATTGTGCACTCCATCGAATCTTCGCAAATCCGAAGGAATCACAACTGGCTGAAATCACTCAAATCTTTTGGGGCAGCCTCTAACGCTGGACCGCGAGATGTTGCAGGATGTCATCCGCCGAAAGCTCTGAGGCCTGCTCGGAAGCGGGAGATGGTGAAAGGCATGTGCCGCGATTGGGCGATCTCGATCCGGCGTGCTTGTGGAGCGTTGAACTTCGATCGATCAACTCACCACTATACCTCTCGCCGTACTGATCAGGCCGGTCTGGAACGTCGTATTCGCGAGATCTGCGAGATCCGTGTGCGGTACGGCTATCGCCGCGTGCATGTGCTGTTGGAACGCGAGGGTTGGGGCACCAACATCAAGCGAACTTACAAGCATTTACAGGGACTTGGGGCTACAGTTGCGGAACAAAACACCGAAGCGGAGGGTAAAAGCCAAGCTTCGCGAGGATCGGCACATGGCCGTCGGCCCCAACGACGTCTGGGCGATGGACTTCGTTCACGACCAACTCGCAACGGGTAAGAAACTGCGCGTGCTGACGGTGGTCGACACCTTCTCGCGCTACGTGCCGGTGCTTGATCCACGTCATAGCTATAGAGGCGAAGACGTTGTGCAAACCCTTGAACGGGTGTGCCAAAAAGCCGGCTATCCGAAAACGATCCGTGTCGACCAAGGGACGGAGTTCGTGTCGCGCGACTTGGACTTGTGGGCCTATTCCAAGGGCGTGACGTTGGACTTCTCACGCCCCGGCAAGCCAACTGATAATGCTTTCATCGAAGCGTTCAATGGCCGCTTCCGTGCAGAATGCCTGAACCAGCATTGGTTCCTGACCCTTGCGGATGCCCGCGAAAAGATGGAGGATTGGCGTAGATACTACAATCCTGTTTCATAACACCCATCTTTCTATGTCATTGAAAGGAATAGATTTTCCTGATCTGGAGGCGATCCCGCGGGGTGGCGAGGGTTCTTCCGGGCACGATCGAGAATCTGACGTGCTTGCGGGGTCGCGAGTTTGGAACGGCTGAAGATCCATGGGCCATCGGGTAGCGGATGAGCCCCCTTAATATCGCCAGCCTCGGCCGCCAGACGCAGCGTCTTTGGCGATATCCCGAGTAACTTCGCCGCACCGCCCAGATTAAGCCATGGCTCAACCCCGTCGATCTGCGGACGGAAGACCGGAATCTTGCGATATGACCTCAGCGCGGTGACCCGCTCCCGTGTCCAGCGATTGCCATTGCCGGTCGTCAGTCCGTTGCGATTGAGGACACCGGCAATCACATCATCATTGGCGATCAAGACGAGCTGTTTCACAGCGTCGACAATGTCGTCAGGGGTCGCATTTCTTTGGCCACGGTGTCGCTTCGGCAGGCGCAGTTCGGTGTGGACGCCTCCAACCCAATGAATGACGAGGACGATCTCAGAGGTTCCATCATCGAGATCGGCGACCACTTCATTGATGAGCGTGCGCACGATGCGCTTCTTCAGCCTTGCATCGGTTGTCGGCGCCGTCCAGACGGCGCGAAGGTTTCCCGCAAGTGCGGTTACCTGTGATGCGGACATGGGGAACGGATGCGGCGTAACTGTCCGATGTTTGGCAATCTTGGCCTCGATCTCACCGACGCCAGTCAGCGCCTTGTTCCAGCGTGCTTCCAGCTCCGACGTCACCAGCCTATTCTCTGGATCGGCCGCGTCATATTGCCGGAATGCCCGGTCGGCTACATAGCGTGCTGCCTCGAGGTCGCGCATCAGGGCATCCTGAACCTGATCGCGTTGGTTGGCCATATTGCGTTCCGCCTCGACGGCGGCGGCAATGGCTCCTGGCTCGACCACGCCGAGAAGTGCCTCTTCGATCGCGTCATCGACCCGCAGACCGCCGAAGGCGATGCAACGTGGTTCGCCGTTGTCGAGCAACCCTCGCCAACAGGAATAGCGCGGGATGTTATGGTTGGCTCCTGTGTAACGAACCGTCAGCTTCCGGCCGCACCTTTTGCAGCGGAACAGGCCGGCAAGCAGAGCGTCGCCATGCTTCGGCGCTCCATGATGGCGACTGGCCGGTACATTGTCGCTGACCATCTTGCGGATCTCCTCCGCCCGTTCCCAACTGATGTAACCTTCGTGCGCATCCGGGATCAGCGCCAGCCATTCATCACGCGCCTTGCGGCGAATTCCAGATCGGCCATCGTATCCTGGTACGGAACAACTCTTACCATAAGCATAAGCGCCGCCGTAGATCGGGTTCGCAATCATCCGGTGGATGGTGGCATAATTTGGCCTGCGCCAGATGACGTCACCGTTGGCGCACCTGACGGGCAGGTCCAATCCCTGCTCAAGGAACCATAGCAAGGCCTGCCGGGCACTCCCGAGTTCGGTGACCTTGTCGAAGACGAGTGCGATGGCTTCCTGGATGCGCCGATTGGGATCCTTCTCGATCCTGTCACCGGCCTTTACGAAGCCGGCCGGAACAGTGACGACGAGTTCACCGCGGCGAGCCTTCTCATAGCGGGCGGAAAGGGAACGCTGACGCAAGAGATCGAGTTCATACTCGTTGAGGCTGCCCTTCAAACCCAAGAGCAGGCGGTCGTTGCCCTGGCGGGGCGCATAAACTGCTTCCTGGTCGACCAGGACGGTATCGACAACGCGGCACATCTCGATGAGTTGCTGCCAATCGCGGCTGTTCCGGGCGAAGCGCGATACCTCACGCGCGGCCACGGCGCCTACCTTGCCAAGGCAGACTTCCGCCACCATCCGATCAAATCCAGCGCGGGTCACGCCGCCGGCGGCCGAACGACCAAGGTCGTCATCCACCGTCTCTATATGTGACCATCCAAGCGCTGCCAGACGGTCGCGCATGGCGTACTGGAGGGCGCTGCTCTCTCGATTGTGCAGAACCTGGTGAGCCGAGGACTGCCGAACATAGAGGATGGCCTTCCGCTCCAGATGATGCGGCGCGATCTTCTCATGCATCATGACCGGCCTCCTTCTGTTGGCAGGCATGTCCGCACTTTGCGTGATCGACGAACAGCCGCACGATGAGCACCGTCAACGCTTGGCGGGTCTCCTCCGGCAACTCCGGCCATTGCGGCGTCCCTGCCGTCTTCCCCGCTGCGGGGCCGAGAACAGATCGAACTGGCATGTCATGGGCTGGCGAGGCATGAACATCTCTCCAACTCGTTTCGTGAGAGACCAATGCTGCGCCCATTACCGAAGATTGCGATGAGGCATCAGCGTCCTTCAGCAATCTTGCCAAAGAATGCAGGCTTGCGAGATCGACGTGCGGGACCGCCAGGCTGCGCCAACAACCACTCACTGATCGGTCGAACATCCACGACGGGACCTCAAGAAGTCGACCAGAAGAAGAACCAGAAAGGCTGCAGCGGAAAATATGCGTCCCTTTAGACACCGCCTCATGCACGTGAACAAGCCGTCCGGACCAGGGATGCCACGGATACAGAAGCTCGCGAACCTCGGTCCCGTGGGTGTTCTGTCGTCGTGTTGTACAATGAGGAAAGACCTCATGGTGCGATCGGCAACAAGGTGCCGATCTCGTTGGTGAATTCAGGGTGCGCAACCAGCCCGCCTCCCTGAGTAAAGCCGGAAAACTCTAGCATGCGGTGGTCCAACGTTTGGGAGCGGTTCACTGACGCCGAGGCTCTAATCGCCGCCGGATGAAAATTCAGTGGCAGGTCACGGGAAGCGCTCCGCATAGATAGATGAGACGAACAATGGAAGAATGCATCAATATAGACAATCGGGATGACTTTGGTAACTGGGCGATCAAGGTCGCCAAGCAGATTGTCGGCGAACAGGGTTTTGATCTAGCCAAGGCCGTACGTGATGGAACCGAAGACGCAGTCCGGGAAGCAGGCAATGCTCTTGGACAGGCTATCAACAACGCGCTCATGGAAGTCTATGACGGCCTCCTCGAAGATGCGCCAGAATAGGCCCACGAAACGTTTAACGGCTTAACAACACTGATCATCTCCAGCACCGCTAAACCAGGATGGGTTCGGCGTGGCATGTTCAAGCCGGTGATATCGCCCTTTGCGCCGCGGCCGAGTGTCGCCAGCAAGGGGACAGACGTCAAAGTTTACGCCTTTGGTCTCGATGTTGCACAAGGAGCCAATTCCAGCGGTCACGAAGTACTTGGTATGCACCCGTGGGAACAACATGGGCGCTTCAATTGAACGGAAACTCAAATTTATGGCTGGCTCTGACAAATTACGGACGATCAGCGATAGTTCGGGTCTCCAGCGGGATTGCAGCATGAGGCCGGCAGTCAATACCAAAGGACATTACTGCGACTTCGCCGAATGCCGGTAATAGACATCCGCCAGAATGTGGTGGTCATGGCGGTAGACTTCGGCCATGATATTATAGAGGCTTGGATCGTGAGCCTCGAAATCTTCTGATGTGGCAATGGTGAGATTGCCTCGGCTGTAAGCCAAGTTCGTATTGAACCAAAATCGCGTGCCCTCGGCCCAATACTCATCGACGTTGTTCTCCATATAGGAACACGCCCAGAGGCCTTTCTCGTAGGCGTGCGAATAGGCACGTTCAACTCGTGCAACGAGATCAGGATCTACCGTGCGCAGCGCGTAGAAAATATTATGTGAGAATTCGTGAACAAGAATGTTCCCGCCGTAATACCGCGTGCCCGGCACGCCCATCAAATTCTCCACAGCTCCCGTCGTGTAGAGCCCGCCCATGCCGCGCGCCCTTTGTGCCCAGTAGTCTCGGGCAGTCATCTTGCCGATCGTGTTGGCGTAATCCCGCCGCTCGTCAGGGGTGAGACGTGGATCATCGGGAAGAGGCTTCTTCCAATCCCGCTGCTCGGGAATATCAGTCGTCGTCTCGTCAATTGCCATGACGCCCACCCGCGCTCCAGCCTGGATTAAAGCATCGCGGACATCACGGCGTTCTGACAACATGTAGAGGACAATGTCACGTGAGATCAATAGTGCCGTGTCTGGAACCTTGTTTGACGAAATAATAGGTATGCCCGCTGCGTCAGCATATTTGGCATAAAATGGATCCAGATTGAGTGATGTCGGTGGGCTGCGAACTATGAAAGTCTCGAAACTCGATACATCAGCCGCGGACAATGGCGAGTCAGATAAGACATTCTCAGCGCCGCCGAGTCTGCCTGCGGATGCAGCAAGAAGGTACCCACCGCACAACACCATCCCCATCGAGCATACGTCAATCATCGTGACCTCTCGTTAACGGCTGTCTTTCGTGAGACGACGCAACAATCGTGCCAGTCACTAAGTATTTCCTCGGGGGCACATCGGCGCCGCCGGCTCTGTATCAGACCATGTGCGTGACGATCGGCATCCGGTGACCAGGGTATGACGATCACCTCATACCGTTATCTAGGAGAAAATTGCGATCTCGCGGCCGCCTCGCCAGTCCTGGGAGGCGTTTGCTGTGTCCGGGGTCCTAAAAGCTTGCACCGGAAACGCACTGATCTGCGAATCCATTCCTGTACCCATCATCTTCTCCCGAGGTCGGGATCGCCAGGCAAGTATGTCCTCTGGCAATCTTCGCCGATACCCAGCGTGCCGGTCCATGGGTTGCGATAGCCAAAGCGAACCAGGGCGTTTTGCAAGGGGAACCCCTTTCAGATTCAACAGGAGAATGCTGCTGCCTATCGCCGCGTCCCATTTTGTGTGGAATCAGACGGGCGCAAACCGAACATTCCGAAAAAACCCCTCCGCCAGGTCGGGTCGTTCGACGACTTTCGACGCCGGGATAGACCAGCCCGGTCCCGCCGAGGGTTCTAATGTGATCTCGACAATTTGCCTGATTATCGCCGAAAACGTCTTTGGCTTGCTTCTGCCTGAGTAGCGAGCCCCTCAGTCATGGTCAACTTTTCAGTTCAATGTCGTGGATGCCTGATCAAGATGATCCAGCATGATGGACAAGGCGGCATGTTCACGAAGAAGTTGGAGCTCGGCCGCTTCATCTGGCGTCGGCAGCCGATGGCAGGCCGATTGATTGGAACGCATCCATTGGACGGATGAGTTCCATCCAAACAAATGATTTCACCAGCTTATACCAGTGCCATTAGAAGCGCCCCAACGAGTGCGTATCAAGTAGTTGCTCTGTCGACGCCTGGACAGAGTATTAAGTGGAGGTTTAGGTATGAGCCCTCAGGTGCGGTGGAAAGTATGCTGGGAAAACGAGTTGGAGCTCTCTGACCACACGGAGCTCGCAGATTTCTTTCGGAAGACCTATGGGCCAACTGGAGCTTACAACGCCCTTCCATTCGAAGGTGCTCGTAGTTGGTCAGGAGCTAGGCCCGAGCTTCGCGTAATAGGCTATGATGCGCACGGTGTGGCCGCTCACATGGGGTTGTTGCGTCGTTTCGTTCGGATTGGCGAGGTCGATCTACTCGTATGCGAGCTTGGATTGTGGGGCGTGCGTCCAGATCTTGAGGGGTACGGCATTAATTCGATGCGCATTGTTTACCCAGTGCTGCAGCAACTTGGCGTTCGGTTTGCGTTCGGCGGTGTTCGGCAGGCGTTGCGCAACCTTGTTCTCAGGCTCTGCCGAAATGGTCTTGCGACGGTTTTGGAAGGGGTACGCGTGCGATCCACCCTTGCCGATGTTTATCTCAACCTCCCGCCGACGCGCTGTGAAAACGTAATTCTGGTAGTATTCCCAATAGGATGCTCAATGAGTGATTGGCCATCGGGGACCTTGATCGAGCGGAATGGCCCTGAGCTATGAAAGAGCATGGTCCCATAGCTGAAGTTATCCGAAGAGAGACGGTGGCGGCCCAGTGATCGGTGCGTCTATTTAACCCTCGATGACGGACCGACTCACACGATGACACATCCCGCACCTTTCGATCTGCGAACGCTTAGACGTCAAGCTTGAGATATTCGAGACAAGCAGGACCATCAGGGACATATGCCCCGAAGCCTCGGTACCGCAATCCGGGCACCTGGAGGAAGTATGAACATTATCGGCTAATGCCGTATTTTTGCGCGCTCGCGGGTTCACGATCCGCGCTCCTCGTTCGACCCGCTAACTGACGCCACTGCCGCAGAGCACGGCATCGGAGCCTGCGTACAAGCGCACTGCCGACCATACTGCGATGGCCGACAACCCAGATCTTCTTGTTGGACAAGTCGTACACTTAAAGCTCTTCCCGGCTGTTCAGGGCCTTCCAGTGCTTGACACCTCGCGCACCTTCTCGGCGACGAGCTCCCGAACCGGGTTCTTGTGTTGCCAGCCCAGCTTCTGGCGGGCCTTGGTCGGATCACCGGCAGAAGATCGACTTCCGTCGGGCGGAGGTATCGAGGATCGACTTCCACAAGGCAGGCACCGGACGCGGAGTCGTAGCCATTTCGTCGACGCCGGACGCCTTCCATTCCAAAGCAATGTCCACATCGGCAAAAGCCCGCTCGTGAAATTGGCGGACACTCGTCGTCTCGCCGGTCGCCAAGACGTGGCCATCCGGCTTGTCCTGCTGCAGCATGCGCCACATGCCCTCGACATACTCACGTGCGTGGCCCCAGTCGCAGCTCCTGACGCTGTTTTTGGCCAGCTGTCGGGCGCTGCGGGCCTGCGCGATCGAAGTTGGCTTGTTCAGCCACAAGGCGAAGCTCTGTCACCTGGGCGCTCGCATCGTCGCCCGTGCGATACGCCATTTCTCTCTTGGCTACAGGGATGTGCGATTGTCTCCAGTTTTCGGAGCTTCGTTTGATCCTGCTGATAGTCGCGGTCTCCCTGCCGCGCGGTCGACCGAGCGGTGCAAGTGATGCCCTTACGACACCGTCTGTCGGCTTTGTCTTGTCGGCGACATTAGGGTTGGTTGGCCAGTTTCCTGTGCTGGCTCCGGCTAACTTCCTGAAACCCAACAAAAAGATCTTTCCTTCGGCTCGATCGGCCCACATGGCACGGGTTTTGAAGACTGCCCTGGGAGGCGGCGCGAGCTGCCGGCCTTTTACTCAGCGATGGATGGAACGAAAGAAGGAAGGCGATATGTCAGATTTGCGTCAAATCGCATTTTACGGCAAAGGGGGGATCGGCAAGTCCACCACCTCCCAAAATACGCTCGCAGCGCTTGTCGACCTCGGGCAGAAGATCCTGATCGTCGGATGCGACCCGAAAGCCGACTCCACCCGGCTGATCCTGAACGCCAAAGCACAGGACACGGTTCTGCATCTGGCAGCCCAGGAAGGTTCGGTGGAAGACCTTGAGCTCGAGGACGTGCTCAAGGCCGGCTACAAAGGCATCAAGTGCGTGGAGTCCGGCGGTCCGGAACCGGGCGTCGGCTGCGCCGGGCGCGGCGTCATCACCTCGATCAATTTCCTCGAGGAGAACGGCGCTTATGACGATGTCGACTACGTCTCCTATGACGTGCTTGGCGATGTGGTGTGCGGTGGCTTCGCGATGCCGATCCGTGAGAACAAGGCCCAGGAGATCTACATCGTGATGTCCGGCGAGATGATGGCGCTCTATGCCGCCAACAACATCGCCAAGGGCATCCTGAAATATGCCCATTCCGGCGGCGTGCGGCTCGGCGGCCTGATCTGTAACGAGCGCCAGACGGACCGCGAGCTCGACCTCTCCGAGGCGCTGGCTGCCAGGCTCAATTCCAAGCTCATCCACTTTGTGCCGCGTGACAACATCGTCCAGCACGCCGAGCTCAGGAAGATGACGGTGATCCAGTACGCGCCGGACTCCAAGCAGGCCGGGGAATATCGGGCGCTAGCCGAGAAGATCCATGCCAATTCGGGCCAAGGGACCATTCCGACCCCGATTACCATGGAAGAGCTCGAAGACATGCTGCTCGACTTCGGCATCATGAAGAGCGACGAGCAGATGCTGGCCGAACTACAGGCCAAGGAGTCAGCGGTGGCTGCGGCTCAATAACTGCCGCTGTCGACAGGACGCGCTGGCCCTTGAGCCAGCGCGTCCTTCCACGAAAGACGCTTCGTCGACGACGACCTAACCCGAACCTTGAAAGGGGCAGGGGCCCATGAGCCTTGATTACGAGAATGACAGCGTTTTGCATGAAAAGCTCATTGCGGAAGTGTTAGCGCAATATCCAGACAAGGCGGCGAAGCGCCGCAAGAAGCACCTCAGCGTCGCAACGAGCGGCGACGAGCCTGGCGATGAGCCGAAGGCGCTTTCCGAATGCGACGTCAAATCGAACATCAAGTCCATTCCGGGCGTGATGACGATCCGCGGCTGCGCCTATGCCGGCTCCAAAGGCGTGGTATGGGGGCCGGTCAAGGACATGGTCCACATCTCGCACGGGCCGGTCGGTTGCGGTCATTATTCCTGGTCGCAACGCCGCAACTACTACGTCGGCCTGACGGGCATCGACACGTTCGTGACGCTGCAGTTCACCTCAGACTTCCAGGAAAAGGACATCGTGTTCGGCGGCGACAAGAAGCTTGAACAGGTCATCGACGAGATCGAGGCGCTTTTCCCCCTCAACAACGGCATCAGCGTGCAGTCGGAATGCCCGATCGGGCTGATTGGCGACGACATTGAGGCGGTGTCGCGCAAGAAGGCCAAGGAGCACGAAAAGACGATCGTGCCGGTGCGCTGCGAGGGCTTCCGCGGCGTCTCGCAATCGCTCGGCCACCACATCGCCAACGACGCCATCCGTGACTGGGTTTTCGACAAGAACGACGTCGAGTTCGAGACCGGCCCTTATGACGTCAACGTCGTCGGCGACTACAATATCGGTGGCGACGCGTGGGCTACGCGCATTCTATTGGAGGAGGTGGGGCTGCGCGTGGTCGGCAACTGGTCGGGTGATGCCACGCTCGCTGAGGTCGAGCGCGCGCCAAAGGCGAAGCTCAACCTCATCCACTGCTACCGCTCGATGAACTACATCTGTCGGCACATGGAGGAAAAGTACGGCATCCCGTGGATGGAATACAATTTCTTTGGTCCGTCCCAGATCGAAACCTCCCTGCGCGAAATAGCCAAGCACTTCGGTCCGGAAATCGTCGACAAGACCGAGGCTGTCATCACCAAGTACCGGCCCCTGGTCGATGCTGTCGTCGACAAGTACCGGCCGCGCCTCGAAGGCAAGACGGTGATGCTCTATGTCGGCGGCCTGCGTCCTCGCCACGTCATCACGGCCTATGAGGACCTCGGCATGCGGATCGTCGGCACCGGCTACGAGTTCGCCCACAACGACGACTATCAGCGCACCGGCCATTATGTGAACAAGGGTACGTTGATCTATGACGACGTGACCGGTTACGAGCTGGAAAAGTTCATCGAAGGCATCCGCCCCGACCTTGTTGGGTCCGGCATCAAAGAGAAGTATCCGGTGCAGAAGATGGGCATCCCCTTCCGCCAGATGCACTCCTGGGATTATTCGGGCCCGTATCACGGCTATGACGGCTTTGCCATATTCGCCCGCGACATGGATCTGGCCATCAATAATCCGGTGTGGGATCTCTACGACGTCCCCTGGAAAAAAAAGGCCGCGCCAGCTGAGGCGGTTGCGGCCGAATGAGAGCTTGGCCTGTCTTGGGAGGGGGCAGGCCAGGCCCTTCCATCGGCCTTGATCCGCACTCGTGACAGATGACATCCCATTGCCGCCACCGGTGCGGCGCGATGAAAAGAAAGGTGCTTACTATGCCGCAGTCGGCGGAAAAAGTTCTCGATCATGCTCCCCTGTTCCGCGAGCCGGAATACAGGCAGATGCTCGCCGAGAAGAAAGCCAATTTCGAATGCCCCCACCCGGATCAGGTCGTTGCCGATCAAAACGACTTCACGAAGACCTGGGAGTATCGCGAAAAGAACCTGGGCCGCAAAGCCCTGGTCGTGAACCCGGC
This sequence comes from Rhizobium sp. C104, assembly GCF_022354505.1. Taxonomy (NCBI): domain Bacteria; kingdom Pseudomonadati; phylum Pseudomonadota; class Alphaproteobacteria; order Hyphomicrobiales; family Rhizobiaceae; genus Rhizobium; species Rhizobium sp. C104. Next base: position 110,510 of record NZ_CP092353.1, read on the forward strand.
CAAAGCCTGCCAGCCGCTCGGTGCCGTCTTCGCAGCCGCAGGCTTTGAGCAAACGATGTCCTTCGTCCACGGCAGCCAGGGCTGCGTCGCCTATTACCGTTCGCATCTGTCGCGTCACTTCAAGGAGCCTTCATCGGCGGTCTCGTCCTCGATGACGGAGGACGCGGCGGTGTTCGGCGGGTTGAAGAACATGATCGACGGGCTCGCCAATACATACAAGCTCTACGATCCGAAGATGATCGCCGTCTCGACCACCTGCATGGCCGAAGTCATTGGAGACGATCTCCACAGCTTCATCGAAAACGCAAAGAACGAAGGGTCGGTCCCGCACGACTTCGATGTTCCTTTCGCTCACACGCCTGCCTTCGTCGGCAGCCACGTCGATGGCTATGACGGCATGATCAAGGGCATTCTGGAGAACTTCTGGAAAGGCAACGAGCGGAAGGAGGTTGCCCAAGCCATCAACATCATTCCCGGCTTCGACGGCTTCTGCGTCGGCAACAACCGCGAACTGAAGCGCCTGCTCGACATGATGGGCGTATCCTACATCTTCATCCAGGATGCCTCCGACCAGTTCGACACGCCGTCTGACGGCACGTACCGCATGTATGACGGCGGCACGAAGATCGAAGACGTGAAAACGGCGTTGAACGCCGAAGCGACCCTGTCGCTGCAGCACTATAACACGCGCAAAACGCTGGAATATTGCAAGGAGGTCGGTCAGGCTACGGCCTCGTTCCATTATCCGCTGGGTGTCCAGGCGACCGATGAATTCCTGATGAAGGTCTCGGAGATTACCGGCAAGGAAATTCCTCCGGCACTCGGCCTGGAGCGCGGCCGTCTCGTCGACGCTATGGCAGATAGCCAGGCCTGGCTGCACGGGAAGAAATACGCGATCTACGGCGATCCTGACTTCGTCTACGCTGTTGCTCGCTTCGTCTTGGAAACCGGCGGTGAGCCGACCCACTGCCTTGCTACCAACGGCACGTCGGCCTGGGAAGCCGAGATGAAGGCGTTGCTCGCATCCTCGCCCTTCGGCAAGGCTTCCCAGGTCTGGGCGGGCAAGGACCTCTGGGCGTTGCGCTCGCTGCTCTTTACCGAGCCGGTAGATCTTATGATCGGCAATTCCTATGGCAAGTATCTCGAGCGCGACACCGGCACCCCATTGATCCGGCTGAGCTTTCCGATATTCGACCGGCACCATCACCACCGTTTCCCGCTCATGGGCTACCAGGGCGGCCTGCGCGTCCTGACGACGATCCTCGACAAGATCTTCGACACGCTCGATCGCGAGACGAGCGAGCCGGGTGTGACGGACTATTCTTACGACCTGACCCGCTAGGAGCGGCGGCGGTCGGCCTTGTGAGGCCGGCCGCCTTCATCTGAACTTGGAGACCGCAATGCCCTCGCTCAATGCTAAAGTCCAGGACGTCTTCGACGAGCCTGCCTGCGAGAAGAACCGCAGCAAGGATTCCAAGGCGCGTAAGACCGGCTGCTCGAAGCCGCTGATCCCCGGGGCGGCAGCCGGCGGATGCGCTTTCGATGGCGCCAAGATCGTGCTGCAGCCCGTCACCGACGTCGCGCACCTGATCCACGGGCCTCTCGGCTGTGAGGGCAATTCCTGGGACAACCGAGGATCGGCTTCCTCAGGTCCGACGCTCTGGCACACGAGCTTCAAGGTGCTGACCGAATCAGGCGCCACCGAAAAGAAGCCTTTCGATGAGGAGGACTAGGACATGGGTACATTGACAGGAAGTACGGATGGCCCTGCTGTCAAGGAGGATGGGGATCTCGCCACCCCTTTTCTCAGATGCCTCATAAGGCTCATCCGCGCTCAGGATGCCCATGGGGCGTGGGAGGGCAAATCGGACGCTGACCTGCTGGCCGACTTCATCCTCACCAAGGAGCAGCGCCGTAAGATCCCGATCATAGGCGATCCCGATCCAGATGTGCTGTGGAGGCTCCAGAATTTTTACAGTTGCGTGGGGCTTGTGATCGAAGAGTGCACAGGCCTGTTGGCATCGCCGATCATGACGATCGGCCATGAGGGCTTCGGCCGCGTGCTTTTCACGACTGGACGGTTGGTCGTTCTGTCGAAGACCCTGCGCGATGTCCACCGGTTCGGCTTTGAGACGCTTGGCAAGCTCGCCGAGGTCGGCAACAAAATGGTCGATGACGCGATTGCAGTTATCGAAACCTATCCCGACGTTGCGCGGGCATCATGAAATCAGTTTTCGAGGAAAGAGATCATGCCAAACATTGTGGAGCAGCTGAAGAAGGTCCGTAAGCTGCAGTCACGTGCCGCCACTGCGAAAATGGCGTTGCACGATCTTGCCGAGGACCTTCCGATTAATTGGGCTAAGATCAAGACCATTGCTGGAGAGACGTTCGACGCCTTCGCCGAGTTGAACGCTGCGAAGGAAGAGCTCGCCGCATTGGAGAATTCACGATGACCGGCTCTTTCGTCACGCGCGACGGCTCCAGCTGGGTGCCGGAGTACCTGACCTGCATCGATGCTGCAACCTGCATCGGCTGTGGCCGATGCTTCAAAGTCTGCTCTCGCGAAGTCATGCACCTCTATGGCGTCGATGAAGCGGGTGGAATCCTCGGCATCTGCGACGACGAGGATGAAGACTTCGATGGCGAGCTCAATCGTATGATCATGGTTGTCGACCAGGCCGGCCGATGCATTGGTTGCGGCGCCTGCGCGCGCGTCTGCCCGAAGAACTGTCAGACCCATGTCGCGGCAGATAAGGTTAGTGCGTGATCTTGCGAACAAATCAGGAGAACGCTGTTGCCTTCATCTCGTTTGTTGCCTCCTGCTGCTCGTACTCTGCGCAAGCCAACGAACGAAGTTACTTCCTGTGGCATTCCATCCACAAAGTTAGCGTTGCGATGGTGGCTAGTTCATCGCTTCTTCAGTGAAGCTTTTTCAAAAGCGCGAAGTGGCGATCGCTGTCTCGTGGCCCTCGGCGATGAACCGATTATCCGGTTTCCAAGGCTGATGCCCCGTGATCGGATCGCCACACATCGTGACATTCGTGTCCCATGCCGGTTCCGCGGATGCGGATGCGGCGGTTTCTACCCAGATGACGGCCGGTGTAAAGAAGGCACTGCGCTTGCACGCAATGTCTCGCGCAAGCTGACCGTCAAGGCAAACACCAGTGCGCGGCTGACGGAGGCACTTGCGGCGAGGACCGCAACGTCACTTTCCACCCCGCAGGCTCAATACGATCCGACACAGGACGATCCTGAGCGCGATTGAATTACATGCTCATTCGCTTGTCCCCATCTCAGCTGTCCACATGTCTCGCAAATGTCGGGCACCCGACACCTATCTAGAAGCAACCCGCTCGTCGGGGTTGCTTCTGCTTCGCCCGCCGCCGTCGTCCCCTCTCGGGTCTCCTCGGTATTGTCGAATTGTCGAGATTAGAACGTTTGTTCGCCGGTCTCTCCGCCAAATACCCATCAATCCGCCCATCGATAAACAAAAATCATCTTCTTGAAGCGTCTGAGCAGTTGGCATGGTGTTTGCTGATCCCTGGTTACAAGCGGCAGAAAGCAGTCTGCATGATGCCGGTTCATGAAACGAACGGAACGGAGGCCACATGACGGTTCGTCATCGGCCCGACGTTCTACCAAGCGGCCTGCATAGTCCGCCGGCGGAAGGGGCAATCCCGACGTCACAGCTTGCAACCAACTCAATGAGAAGGAAAACGCTATGACCAAGATTTCCGAAAGATCCTTTGAAACGATCGAAAACCCGGCGTCATCGCCGCTCAAGGTGCCAGATCAGTTGGGCGCATCCGTTGAAAAGGGGAACAAGCAGGTGACAGAGGCTTTTTTGAAATTTGCGTCCGGTGCTGAAGCGACACAGAAAATGCTGCCTCCGATCCTCGAAACGACAAGCCTGTTCGGCAACGAATTGTCTTGGAAGACGATCGCTGCACTGCAGGCCGACGCCGAGGCCGGCTTCTCGCATCTGCAAGCTTTGCTTAGCGCAAATTCGCCGTCGCAGGTCCTCGAACTGCAGTCGACCTTCCTGCGCAAGCGGGTTGAGACAAGTTTGCAGCACGCCAAGGAATTCCGGGTACTCGCAAGCAGGACGGTGGAGGAAATCTCAAAGCCGGTCAAGGATGCTTTTGACAAGGTGCTGACGGACCTCAAGGCGACGTAAAACTGAGGAGAGCCTGGAAAAACCGCGCGGTGATCTGCCCGGTGAAGAAACACCTGAAGTTCGCACTCGCTTCGATGACCGCTCGGTAGCTCCCGATCTTTCCCATCCATCTTCTGTGCACGGCTGATGCGCGGGATGTCTATGGCGCTTATATTCGCGCCCGAATGCAGAGCCCGCTCGAGCAACTCGTTGTTGGCTACGGGATAGATGAAAGAGATCAGCGTCTTTTCAGGCGACAGCAGGGCGACCTCATTAGTCGGAGCGCACCTTGACGATCACGTCGGCGGCCGCGGCGAGGGCCTGTGGACTTGGAACGACCACGACTTCCGCATTTCGGTAGGCTTCGTTCGAGATTTCCGCCGTTAGGCCGGCACCAGTTTCCACTGGCGATCAGCAAAATATCGCCGGGGGCCAGCGCATGGAGCGTGCCGAGACGGTGGGATGCGGCTCGACCGGCGACACCACGCGGACATCAATTTGAGTTGTTTCACCCGGTATCAGGCATTCTTGCTCGTTTCCTTGTGCCACGTCTCTTCGAACAGACGGGACCGCGGCTCGACCCATGTCAGAACGAGATGTTAGGCGGGTTCGAAAGTGCTGACTTTCACAGCGGACAAAGATCGGGCTGAGTCTGGCCTGAGACGTCATCATTGATTTGGGACAAGGAAGCCGGCGCGGCCGGAGGTCATAAAGCATCCTGTTTTGAGAAGGGATGCGAAAATGTCCGATGATCTGATCGCCAAATACGGCGATGCGCGGGTTCCGCGTTATACGAGCTACCCGACGGCGGCGGCTTTTTCAGCTGCCGTGGGGCCGGATGAATATGTCGGCAACCTCGCCCATATCGCCGCGGCTGGCCCGGTTTCGGTTTATCTCCACGTCCCGTTCTGCCGTTCGATATGCTGGTACTGCGGCTGCCACACAACCATCACCCGGCAAGACGCTCCAGTCGCCGACTATCTCGACGTGATGAAGGAGGAGATCGAGCTTATCTCCTTTGCGGCCGGAAACGACGTGCCCGTCAAGTACGTGCATTTCGGCGGCGGCACGCCGTCGGTCATGAAGCCGCAGGAATTTTCGGCTCTAATGGCAAAGCTCAGGAGCGCCTTTACATTCGAAGCGAAAGCCGGCGTCGCAGTCGAGATCGACCCTCGCACATTGGTCGCCCCCATGATCGACGCGCTCGGCGAAAACGGTATCGACCGCGCAAGCCTCGGCGTCCAGAGCTTCGATCCGATCGTGCAGGCCGGTATCAAGCGGCTGCAATCCTTTGAGCAGACGGAAAGGGCGGTCGCCGGGTTGCGCTCAGCAGGCGTCAGCAGCATCAACTTCGACCTGATTTATGGCCTTCCGAAACAGACCGTCCAATCTTGCATCGAAACGGTCCGGCTGGCTGCAGAACTGCGTCCCGAACGTTTCGCCGTTTTCGGTTACGCTCACATACCCGCTTTCAAGAAACATCAGCGCCTGATCGACGAAGCATCGCTGCCGGACGCAAAACAGCGGAACGAGCAGGCGGAAGTGATCGCCGAGGAGCTGCAGAACGCCGGATATCAGCGCATTGGGCTCGATCATTTTGCACTGCCGGACGATCAGTTGGCACTCGCCGCGCGCAACAGAGCGCTGAGGAGAAACTTCCAGGGCTATACCACGGATGATTGCGATAGCCTGATCGGCCTCGGCGCATCTGCGATCGGGCGGCTGCCGGCCGGCTATATGCAGAACCACGTGCCTCTCGGCCTCTATGCCGAGCGGATTGCCTTCGGGGTGCTGCCGACCGCCAAGGGATATCTTCTCAGCGAGGAGGACAAGCTTCGGGCGAGGGTCATCGAGAGGCTGATGTGCGATTTCGAAGCCGATCTCGGCCATTTGAGCAGCGGGTCGGGTTTCGACACCGGCTTCCTTGTCGAGGGCAACGACCGTCTCGGCGAGCTCATGGCCGACGGCGTCGTGACGATCAGCGGTGAACGGATTGTCGTATGCGAGGAGGCGCGCTTTATGGTCCGTGCAGTCGCGGCAGCATTCGACGCCTATTTTGGCTCGCACGGGCACACGCACAGCAAGGCAGCCTAATGCATGTCGCCGGAAGTTTGCATCGGTTCCGGCGACACGAAACGCATCAAAGGCCGCGCGAGAAGACATCGAGTTCCCGTTTCTCGATCGAGGACCCTGCGGTTATCTTCCCAGGAGTCCCGTCGACAACCGCACGTCGACGAGGATCGACGTCGCAAGTTCGTGTGAATCAGGGCGGGCGCACTCACAAATACGGTCATCGGGCGCCCTGTCGCAAGCAGATGGGCGCGCGCCCGTATCACCGCCTGGACGTCGAGGTCGTTACCGTCGAGCTTTTCGGCTCATTGAAGCACAGCTCGATCTCGGCAGGCCGCGGTCTAGGATATCGTTGGCGACTGACGTCGAACCTTTCAGGTGGCGTCGGCAAGCGCCGGTCCGCAGAAATGTGCCCATCGCGATTATGGCGGCCGCTCAGGCGCCTGAAGGAGCCTTGTCGCGAGGTGAGCTACCGAGCGCCGCATGGTCGACGGCTCTCGCCCGCTCACGAAAGCGGTTGTTCGAGCACGTCGAAGGACGAGGGCAGGGGTCTCGTAATTGTAGCACGACTTGCCTGCCGCGGGATTTCGATCAAACGTTCGACGGCGCCTTCCGTGCAATTCCTCAGACGACCGGAACGAAACCGCGGGTTTCGGCTGGCATCTCCTTCGCGACTGCCCGCAAAAAACGACCTCGTTATATTCGTCGTCAGCGAGATTGCCGCCGGGCCAGTGATCTCGCCCACGCGTTTCTTCGCAGGTCTGCCGTGCAGATCATAGCTCTTTTCACAGGCCGCATTGACGTTCTCGATGATCCAGCCAAGTTTCGGCATTGGCTTTGCCGACAACCGTGTCCGACGCTAACCACTGCCTGGACGCCTTGCCTGACGCGCCTGGCTCTGCTCGATGCTCACGGGAGCATCAGTTGCTCCTGAGAGGCAGAAAGCCCCCGCGAACGCCATCTTCATGGGCTGCGCGGCCATCCGCACCTGCCGTTTATCACTGGGTGATGTGTGTGAGGTCGGCATCGAGCCGCTTACGCACCATGTTCGGCACCTTTGCAGTCTTGATCGCTTCGAGATTGGCCGGGCTGTCGCCCACCTGGATCAAGGCAACCATGCCCATGCCGGAATGTGGGGTGCATTTCAGGACATAGACGCCTGGAACATCGAACTTCGCCCGATATTGCTCGTTCGGCTTTGACTTATATTCCGCAACGCCATCCGGAATGAGGCCTTTGAAGGTTTCGACGTTGTGGCCCTTGTCGGTGGGGATGAAAGTGACGGTGTCGCCGGGGGCGATCTTCAGGAAGCCGGGCTCGAACACCATCGCGCCTTCCGTGCCTTTGTTGAGCATCCGAACCTGATGGTCGGCCGCCATCAACGGCGCTGCCGAGACAATCAAGGCTGCTGCTGCAGCGATCGGACTGAATTTTAACCGCATTTGCAAGCTCCTGTTCTGCGAGACCCAATCAGCCTCATGAATGTTTTTAGCAGATGCCGGATTTGGGTTCTTTGATGCCCGTCAAATTCGGGAATAAAAGGCAGAAGATCCCAATTTTTGCCTGCTTGCCCAGCGCCCTTGCGAGGGACATGGCAGCCTGCAAGCGATGTAGGAATCACCGGAGGACAAGCACGCTCGGCGAACGTCGGCGCTGCTGAACCAGCTTTGGATTGCCGCGACTGAGCTCATATCGCGTCGGGAGTTCGCGAGGGCATTAATGTCGATCCCCCGGTGTCGCGTGTGTGGAAGTTGACCCTTTGACAGGAATCCTCCGAAAACGACGCGCCGTTGAGATCGTCGGCGAAGTGAAGAGCGATTATCACGCGATGATCTTCGCCGATGAAACGAAGCAGGCGCACGACACCTTCTTCCACCTGGACGAGATGGTTGGCTTATCACCCTCCCACCAAATCGCCTTACTGGCCGCGACGGCTTCCGCCTCCGAGCCTACGAAAAGCGACGAGAGGGATTGGCCGGCATGAAGAGCTTTTAACGTCTTCTCGACGGACGCGTGGTGTTCTGCACAGCATCTTCATACCCCCTTGTGGCAGTGGGTGCGGTAGAAAGCAGCTGCGTCACATGGGAATAGCGGGCGGTGCCAAAAGGGGAAAGTTTGTAACAGAGTGTAACAACGTCCGTTCGTCCACCGCTTCCAGTCCGCTTGTTGATGTAGATCAAGGAGCCGTTCCCGTCTTCGTGACAGTCCTGCCTCGAAATCCGAGAAAGCCGGCCGCGAGGCGGTCGTCTGCGCACTGGGGACGACATCATGAATTACACGACAGAAACGATGGTGGTCGCGGTCGCAGCGTTTCTGGCGCTGCTCGCAGCGGCATTCGCGCACGATCATCTCTTTGCAGTCCATATGGGTATACTTTGCCTCTGCCTGGTTGTGGGAACGCTGCTGCTTGTTAAAAACGCAGAGTTTTCGCCGACGGGCCAACAGCGCAAAACAGACCTTACGGGCTATTGCGATGAGGTAATCCGCTACGGCCTGATCGCCACGGTGTTCTGGGGCGTCGTCGGCTTCCTCGTCGGCGTGATCATCGCGCTGCAGCTCGCCTTTCCCGACCTCAACATCGCGCCCTATTTGAATTTCGGAAGATTGCGACCGGTTCACACGTCGGCGGTGATCTTCGCCTTCGGCGGCAACGCGCTGATCATGACATCCTTCTATGTGGTGCAACGCACCTGTCGCGCGCGTCTCTTCGGAGGAACACTCGCCTGGTTCGTCTTCTGGGGCTACCAGCTGTTCATCGTGATGGCCGCGACCGGCTACGTGATCGGCATCAATCAGGCGCGCGAATATGCCGAGCCTGAATGGTACGTCGACCTGTGGCTTACCATCGTCTGGGTCGCCTATCTGGCCGTCTATCTCGGAACGATCCTGAAGCGCAGAGAGCCGCATATTTACGTGGCAAACTGGTTCTATCTCAGCTTCATAGTCACCATTGCGATGCTGCATGTGGTCAACAACCTCGCTGTTCCTGCTTCGTTCCTCGGCTCCAAGAGTTATTCTCTCTTCTCCGGCGTCCAGGATGCACTCACCCAATGGTGGTACGGCCACAACGCCGTCGGCTTCTTCCTCACCGCCGGCTTCCTGGGCATGATGTACTATTTCGTGCCGAAGCAGGCCAACCGCCCGGTTTATTCCTACCGGCTGTCGATCATCCACTTCTGGGCCCTGATCTTCATGTATATCTGGGCCGGCCCGCATCATCTGCATTACACGGCGCTGCCTGACTGGGCGCAGACGCTCGGAATGGTCTTCTCCGTCATGCTCTGGATGCCCTCCTGGGGCGGCATGATCAACGGTTTAATGACCCTTTCGGGCGCCTGGGACAAAATTCGCACCGACCCGATCATCCGGATGATGATCGTCGCCATCGCATTTTATGGGATGTCGACCTTCGAAGGCCCGATGATGTCGATCAAGGCGGTCAATTCGCTCAGCCACTATACCGAATGGACGATCGGTCACGTGCATTCCGGAGCACTTGGCTGGGTGGGTATGATCACCTTCGGGGCGATATACTACCTGACGCCGAAACTGTGGGGGCGCGAGCGCCTCTACAGCCTGCGGATGGTCAACTGGCACTTCTGGCTTGCGACGCTCGGGATTGTGATTTACGCCGCGGTGCTCTGGGTCGCGGGCATCCAGCAGGGGCTGATGTGGCGAGAATACAATTCCCAGGGCTTCCTCGTCTATTCCTTCGCTGAAACGGTCGCGGCGATGATCCCCTATTACGTGCTGCGTGCCGTCGGCGGAGCACTCTACCTGGCCGGTGGCCTCGTCATGGCCTGGAATGTGTTCATGACGCTCCGAGGCCACCTGCGCGACGAAGCCCCAATGCCGACCAGTTTGGTGCCCCAGGCACAGCCTGCCGAGTGAGGTGAGACATGGCATCGTTACTTGATAAACATAAGACCCTCGAGAAGAACGCGACGCTTCTTCTGGTCGGCTCGCTGCTGGTCGTCAGCATTGGCGGCATCGTTGAAATCGCCCCGCTGTTCTACCTGCAGAACACGATCGAAAAAGTGGCAGGGATGCGGCCCTACACGCCGCTAGAGCTCGCCGGACGGAACATCTACATCCGTGAAGGCTGCTATCTCTGCCACAGCCAGATGATCCGGCCGTTCCGTGATGAGGTCGAGCGTTACGGCCATTATTCGCTCGCAGCGGAATCGATGTACGACCACCCGTTCCAATGGGGATCCAAGCGGACAGGGCCAGATCTGGCCCGCGTCGGGGGGCGTTACTCGAACGAATGGCACGTCCAGCATCTCGCAAATCCGCGGGCCGTGGTGCCGGAATCAATCATGCCGAGCTACGCCTTCCTAGAAGAGAAGGAGGTGACGGTCAGGAGTGTCGGAGAGGACCTCAAGGCCAATGAGGACGTGGGCGTGCCTTACAGCGACGACATGCTGGCGAATGCCGAGGCCGACATGAGAGCCCAGGCCGATCCGAACGCGGACGCGGCGGCCCTACTCAAGCGCTACCCAAATGCGAATGTCGGCGATCTCGACGGCGATCCAACCCGGCTGACCGAGATGGACGCGCTGGTGTCCTACCTGCAGATGCTCGGAACGCTGGTTGATTTCTCGACCTATGACGACGCGACCGGCTACCGGTGAGGTGATCCATGGAAACTTACACTGCAATGAGACACTTCTCCGACAGCTGGGGCCTCCTGGCAATGGCGGCATTCTTCGTCGGCGCGGTCATGCTCACCCTTCGCCCAGGTAGCAAGCAAACGGCGAAAGATGCCGCCGATATTCCCTTGAAGGACGATTGAGATGTCGGAAAAGCATATCGATGAACTGAGCGGCGTCGAAACGACGGGTCATGAATGGGACGGCATCCAAGAGCTCAACAATCCCATGCCGCGCTGGTGGATCTGGACCTTCTACGTGACGATCCTCTGGGCGATCGGCTACGCCATCGCTTACCCGGCCATCCCGATGATCACTTCCGCCACTAACGGCTATCTCGGTTATTCAACGCGCGCCGAGCTGCAGCAGGACCTCAATCTCGCTAAGTCATCGCAGACGAAGTTCCATAATCTGATCGCTGCCAAGACAGTGGAGGAGATCGCCGCGGATCCTGCTCTTCGTGAATTCGCGATCGCTGGCGGCGCATCCGCTTTCAAGGTGAACTGCGCGCCCTGCCATGGATCGGGAGCGAGCGGCGGTCCGGGGTTTCCGAATCTCAACGACGACGACTGGCTGTGGGGCGGGGATCTGAATGCCATCCAGACCACGATCGCTCATGGCATCCGCTTCGACGGCGATACGGATAGCCATTCCTCCGAAATGCCGCCCTTTGCCGGTGTTCTGGAGCCCATCCAGATGAAGCAGGTCGCCGCCTATGTCTGGGGGCTGACCAATACGCCCTCGGATGTCGGTCTGGCGGCGGCCGGAAAACAGGTTTTCTTCGACAATTGCGCCCCATGTCACGGCGAGGACGCAAAAGGAAAGGCGGAAATGGGTGCGCCGGATCTCGCCGATGCAATCTGGCTGAAGTCGCGGGGTGAAGACGCCATTCTTCGTCAGGTTGCCTCTCCCAAACATGGCGTCATGCCTGCCTGGGCAGCGCGCCTGGGGGACACAACGGTCAACGAGCTTACCATTTTCGTTCATGCGCTCGGGGGCGGCACGTAAGGAGAAAAGACATGACAGCCCACGACCGCAATCCGATCCTCCGTCTCTACGGCACGCCGCGTGCTGTTATCCGATCGCGTGTCTCAGCGCGCGCCCAACAGATGCCTGCGTCTTCGGAGCAGGACGACCCGGCAAAGATCGGCAATTCGATGGTGAGTTTGATCTGCCTCAAAGACCACATGCAGACGAGCCGATAGTTTCAGCTCCTGTGGAGGACGTCCCAGCGGTTTCTCCGCCGCTGTCCTCCGGCCACGCCCTTACTCTGGGGCGTGGCCTTTTCGCTTCTGCACGGTCGTTCTTGATCTGCATCAAGGAACAGATGCGCCACGGCTGGGAAAAGAGTGGTGAAAATCGGACAGGTCCTATGAATCTCTATACCCGCTCCAATCTAAATGACATTGACCGCGTTTGCGTCGAACCCGTCAACGCCCGGCGCAATCGCCAGCCTCTCTATGCGCCGCGCAAGAAGATCTTTCCGAAACGCGCCGAAGGGCCATTTCGCCGGTTCAAATGGGTCTTGATGCTGCTCACGCTTGGCACCTATTACCTCGCGCCATGGATTCGCTGGGATCGCGGTCCCTATGCGCCCAATCAGGCAATCCTCGTCGACCTCGCCTCGCGGCGCTTCTTCTTTTTCTTCATCGAGATCTGGCCGCAGGAATTCTACTATGTGGCGGGCCTGCTCGTCATGGCGGGCTTCGGCCTCTTCCTCCTCACCGCCGCTGTCGGCCGCGCCTGGTGTGGCTATGCCTGTCCGCAGACCGTCTGGGTCGATCTCTTTCTCGTCGTCGAACGCGCTGTCGAAGGCGACCGAAACGCTCGGATGAAGCTCGATGCCGACCCCTTCACTTTCGACAAGCTCAGGAAGCGGGTGATCAAGCACGCGATCTGGCTGCTGATCGCCGTCGCCACGGGCGGAGCGTGGATCTCCTATTTTGCCGACGCGCCGAGCCTGGCGGCTTCACTGTTTGACGGCAGCGCTCCTGCCGCTGCGTATGCCACGATCGCCACCCTGACCGCGACGACCTATGTGCTTGGCGGCCTCATGCGCGAACAGACATGCACCTATATGTGTCCGTGGCCGCGCATTCAGGGCGCGATGCTGGATGAGAATTCGCTTGTTGTCACCTACAACGACTGGCGGGGCGAGCAGCGGTCGCGCCATGCCAAGAAGGCTCAGGGTCTGCCGGTGGGCGATTGCGTGGACTGCAATGCCTGCGTCGCCGTCTGCCCGATGGGGATCGACATTCGCGACGGCCAGCAGATGGAATGCATCACATGCGCCCTCTGCATCGATGCCTGTGGCGGCGTCATGGACAAGCTCGGAAAGCCACACGGCCTGATCGCCTATGCGACGCTCAAGGAATATTCGAGCAATATGTCGCTTGCTACTGACGGAGGACGGACAGCCATCCAGCCCTCCAATGTCCGAAACGACGACGGAAGCTTCATCCCGACCGTCCGGCATTTCGACTGGCGCATCATCTTCCGCCGAAGAACCGTCTTCTACGGTGTCGTCTGGGCATTGATCGGCATCGCCATGGTCGTCCATCTCGCCTTCCGCGATCGGCTCGGGCTCAACGTCGTCCACGACCGGAACCCTCAATATGTTCTGGAAAGCGACGGCTCCATCCGAAACGGCTACACGCTGCGTGTCCTCAACATGGTGCCGAAGCCGCGGGACGTGACCATCACCCTCGTCGGGCTGGAGGGGGGCACAATGCGCATTCCCGAGTTCGGCAGGCAGGATGTCCGCAGCTTCACCGCTCACGTCGAACCCGACGCGGCCACGACGCTCAAGGTCTTCGTCACGCGCGCCCCCGACGGGGCAGAGATCAACGAATTCCTCTTCGTCATCGAAGATATAGGCCAAGACGCCGGTCAAGCCGACCGGGCGAGCTATCGCGCGGCGTTCAACGCGCCGGGAGACGTGAAATGAAGACATCTACTCGAGGCTTTACCGGCTTGCACGTGCTGCTTGCCACCTCGGCATTCTTCGCCGTGGTGATCGCCGTCAACGCCACCATGGCCTTCTATGCTGCGTCCAGCTGGAGTGGCATCGTCGTGGAAAACACCTATGTGGCCAGCCAGGAATTCAACGCCAGGGCGGCAGCGATGAAGGCAATGGCCGCCTCCGGCGTCGAGGGCGCGCTCGTCGTTAAGGGCAGCCAAATCCGTTACGACATCCACGACAAGGCCGGCACGCCTGCGATGATCGATGATGTCACGCTGAACTTCAAGCGGCCCGTCGGCGATCATGAGGATTTCCGCTTGACGCTCCGGAAGACGGGCGAAGGGCGGTTCGAAGCTGATCACCAGGTTGTCGCCGGCGACTGGATCGTCGAGGCCATATCGAGAATGAATGGGGCGGTCGTCATGCATGAGGCCAAACGCTTCGACACCGCGGAGTTCCGCCAATGACCTGCTGTTCGATGGATGCGGAAAGCGTTCTCGCCCTCAGCGCGACATCTGCCAGCGCCGGGGAGGTACGCCTTGCCAGCCACCCGCTCGGGGCTGGATTACGCCAGGTCGACCTCAGCGTGCCCGACGTCCACTGTGGCGGCTGCATATTGACCATCGAAAAAGCACTGTCGGCGCTTGCGTTCGTCAGGAAAGCCCGGGTCAATCTCACCGCCAGACGTGTCAGCTGCGTCTATCAGGAGGAGATCGAGGCGAAGGCGACCGATCCCTCCGAAATCCTCGCCGCGATCACTTTGGCCGGATACCGCGCCCATCTCATCACGTCGACAGCACTCGAAACCGACAGGATCCGGAACCAGCTACTGCTGGCGATCGGAGTTTCCGGCTTTGCGGCCGCCAACATCATGATGCTCTCGGTGTCGGTATGGTCGGGCGCCGATGCGGCCACGCGCGACATGTTTCACTGGATCTCGGCGATGATCGCGGCGCCTGCGCTGGTTTATGCGGGACGCCTCTTCTTCAAATCGGCGTGGAACGCGGTAAAAAGCGGGCGCACCAACATGGATGTTCCGATCTCGCTTGCCGTGACGCTATCCTATGCAGTCTCCCTGTGGGAAACCGTGCACCATGGCGAGCATGTCTGGTTCGACGCATCGGTGTCCCTGCTGTTCTTCCTGCTGATCGGTAGAACGCTCGATCATGTCATGCGGGAAAAGGCGCGCGCTGCAATCAATGGGCTTGTCAGACTAACGCCGCGCGGTGCGCTGCTGATAATGGCGGACGGGTCGCGGCGCTATGTTGCGGTCGAAGAGATCGCAGTTGGAGACGAGATCTCGATTGCGGCCGGCGAACGCATCCCCTCGACGGCATGATCGTCAGCGGCAAGAGCGACGTCGACCTCTCCATCGTCACCGGCGAAAGCAGCCCGGTCGCCGTCGCCGCAGGCAGCGCGGTGAATTCGGGTGCGATGAACCTGACCGGTTCGCTCGTCCTGCGGGCGACTAAAGTGGCAAGGGATTCACTTCTTTCCGAGATCATCGGCCTGATGGAAGCGGCCGAGGGCGGCAGGGCTCGTTATCGCCGGGTCGCCGATCGCGCCGCAGCACTTTATTCTCCCGCCGTGCACCTGTTGGCGTTGGCCTCCTTTCTCGCCTGGGGCTTGCTTGGCGGCGATTGGAAACAGGCCATGCTGGTCGCGGTCGCGGTGCTGATCATCACATGCCCCTGCGCATTGGGCCTTGCTGTACCGGTGGTCCAGGTGGTCGCCGCCGGCGAACTTTTCCGCAGGGGCATCATGGTGAAGGACGGTTCGGCGCTCGAAAGACTGGCCGACGCGGACATCGTGGCCTTCGACAAGACCGGCACCCTGACGATGGGCCGGCCCCGCCTCGTCCGAGCCGACGCGATCGACGGGGGCAATAGCGCCATCGCCTGCGCAATGGCGGCGCATTCCCGGCATCCGCTTTCCCAGGGTCTGGTGCGGGACATAGAGATCTCTTACCCCTTCGCCTTCGACAGGGTCACGGAAATCGCCGGCGGGGGGCTGGAAGCCTGGAAAGGAGCGGACTTCTATCGGCTCGGCAACCGGGCCTTTGCCTGCGGAACCGGGCTCACGCCCGCAGGCGATAGTCCGTTTTCGGAGGTGGTCCTGTCGAAAAACGGCGTTGATCTCGCCCGTTTCCTGTTTGACGACACGCTTCGTCCGGGCGCCGCCGAGGCTTTCCGCCAGCTCGCTGCAGCCGGTATCGAAACGCTGATAGTATCCGGCGACAGGCAGGCCGTCGTCGACAACACAGCGCGGGCTCTCGGTATCGGCAAAGCTCTGGGCGACCTGGCGCCGAAACAGAAGGTCGAGGAACTCCAGAGGCTGGGCGCCGAGGGCTATCGCGTGCTCATGGTCGGCGACGGGATCAACGACGCACCGGCGCTGGCCGCCGCGCAGGTCTCGATGGCGCCCGCAACCGCATCCGACGTCGGCAGGCAAGCCGCCGACCTTATCTTCTTCAACGATCGTCTCGATGCCGTTCCTGAAGCAATCGCCGTTGCGCGAAGATCCGCCAGCCTCATTCGCCAGAACTTTGCTCTCGCCATCGGTTACAACGTGCTTGCGGTACCGATCGCAATCGCCGGCCTGGCAACGCCGCTGATAGCGGCGGTGGCCATGTCGACTTCGTCGATCATCGTCGTGACGAATGCGCTGCGATTAAATGCCTTCGGCAGGCGCCCCGGCCTACGGAGCGAGCCGCTTGCCGGGGGAAGTGCGGAAGTTGAAACCACATGAACATGCTGATCTATCTGATGCCGATCGCACTGCTGATGGGGGGAATGGGTCTCCTGGCGTTCCTCTGGTCGCTGACGAGCCGCCAGTACGACGACCTTGAAGGAGCAGCTTGGCGAATCCTCGTCGAGGACGAAACCGATTGCAAAAGACCTTGAACCGCTCACGGCCGAAACGAAAGGAAGATCGATGCTATCGAGACATCCCATACTTTTGCGATCTGACCTGTTTCACGGCCTGGACAAAGCAAGGATAGAAGAACTGGCCGACACGGCTCAGTTCCAGATCTTCGCACCGGACGAGCGGATCATCGCCGAGGGCCAGCAGGCGTCGTTCGTCTATTGCGTGATGCGCGGCTTCGTGCGACTTTCGAAGTCGGAATCCGCGGGGCGCCAGGCAGATATCTGCATCTGCGAACCGGGCGAGACGTTCGGCGAATATCTCCTGTCGGGAGGCGGCTCCTACACCTACAGCGCATGGTCCGCCGACGGCGCAGAGGTCGCGTTGTTCGACCTTGTGGAGTTGCGGGTGCTCGCCGACCGCTATCCGATCATGCATCGCAACGTGATGCGCATCATAACCCAGCATCTGCTCGGTGCCATGGATTGCATAGCGGGAGACCGGCTGCACACGGCTGCACAGCGTGTTGCGAATTACCTCGTCAGCCGCTGCCCGGCCTCAGCATCGCAGGCCACCTTTCGCCTGCCTTACCGGAAGAGAATTCTGGCCGGCAAACTCGGTGTTGCGCCCGAAGCCCTTTCGCGGGCTTTCGCTGCCCTCGGTCCTGCAGGGGTCGAAGTCAGAGGCAGGGTCGTCGTGGTCGACAGCGTCGATCTGCTGCGGAAGGCGTGCTGACCTCGGGGCAGGGCGATAACCGCGCCGGAATTCGACCGCCGTCAATGTGGCGATCAATCGCTTGCTCCGTTATGGCCAGGCGCAAATGTACCAGGACGTCATGCTCATCGGGATTGTTCTTGCCATCTCGACTGTCTTCATCGCTTGCTTCAGGCCTTGTCCGCATCAACGGTGGCGCTGACGACACATGCGGATACCGTCGGACTGGCGGGCTTAATAGGGAAGTGCAGACGAACGGGCGCAACGAGCACCAACATGCGACGGAGAGCGTCCGGCGTTATTCTTCGAGGAGCAGGGCCGTCGCGAGATAACCCATGCTGATGGTGCTTGCGAAGAGGTAGATGAACAGGCCCTGCGCGAGATAATTCTCAAGCGTGCCTGCCGCGGCAAATCCATTTTGCCAAACGAAGAAGCCCACGGCGGATCTAATTGCGAACCCCGTCGCCAAACGCGTGAGCATGAACCTGATCATGCGAGGCATGGCACCACCTCAAACTTAATCATTACAAATGGCCGGGCAACGGGAATGGTGACTGGCCAATTGAGTTTTGTCAACGACTGGCGCAAGCCGTCATGCAAGCAGCGGCGGGAGCCGGAGACTACAACAGTGCATCTTCTGTCTTTCGCAGCCGATCACGCCTGCGAATGCGTCGTGAGTTGAGCTGCGAGTTGCAAGGACGATGCGCGCTAAGGACCTAGCGCGGCGGCGGCTTCTTCGCGCGGTTTGCCAGACGTGTCGGAATGTGGGAATAAACAACGGCACCGGCCACGCCCACGACCGCATAGAGCACGAACATCAGCTTGATGGCGATCTGTCGACCAAGCCCGACGAAGGCCCTCGCATCAGGCAGGGCGGCGGCAAAGGCGCCGACGAGGCTGCGGCGCGCGAATGTCCTCGTCCGATCGGAATCGCCGACGTGCGAGCTTGCTATGCCAATGATGCGGGTCGAGCGCGCGGTGCCGTTTCCATTCACCGAAGGCGCCCAATAGCTACCCTCACAACAATGATCCGGCAAGCCTTTGGGCGCGCGAGACGCTAGGAGAGGATGCGCCCCCGCCTTGTCTCGTCGCGTGCTGCGCCCACATTACGATCCAGTGAAGACCTCTCGTCAATCCTGCGAGGGCGCCGAGAATTTGTTCAGCGGAGTGCCGGTTCATAAAGCCAGCTCATGCTCGGACGACTCGTCAGTCAAGATCAAGCGAGTCGGATCTTTCAAGTCGAACTCAATAACACGTGACACGAAGAGACGGGCATAGCGCGTGAAGGCGCTGGTCCGCGGAAAGCGAATTACCGTATCGCATCGGGCGAGAAGGTACATCTCTGTAAGAGCAGAGATACCGCCGTCCGCTCCCAGCGATGCACTGTGTAATAGCCCGGCCTGTGCCGCCTGGAAGCATTTCGGGATAGTGATTAGATCGGGAAACACACCCAGTAAATGGTCCCGTACCTGCGCGCTGTCCGTACACAAGAAAACCAGGGCGTCGATGCGGTAGCGCTTTGGCCTTCTCAATGGCAGTGCACACTTGGCGTAAGGCGAACTCCGGATCGGCCCAGTAGGGCGTATGGTCCATTATATCTTCGTCATTGCCGTGCCGTACGTGCACACCGATGATACTGCGCCCCTTGAAGTGCTCCTGATAGATGGTGTGAATACGAGCCTGAATTTCAGGTCTAAGGTTGAGGCTCTGAAATATCTGGCGTTCGGCAGCTTGGTCGCACCGCCACATTAAACAGGCATCAGAAACTACCCTGTTGGTATCAGTATCGTCCTGGGCTTGAAGAAGCTCAGTCAGTTCGTCCCGTTCCGGGAAAATTTGTTCATCGGGGCGGCAAACGCTCTCGATTGTGGGCTTGTTCCACCATGATGGGAAGAACGGTCCCGGAAATGAGAACTGGTTGATCTGGTCATCGCAAATCACCCGTACGCCAGCAATATCTTGAATCGGCTCGAAGAACACCGTAAAAGCGTTCGTGAAGGGTTGATTGAGATAGCAGGAGCCACGCCAATCGATGGCCAGCGTCCGCCCCGTTCGCTGTGCATAGCGCCAAGCTGCCGCCAGCGACCACAGACAATCACCGAAACCAGTCCGCCGTCGAGAAACAACATACCGATCCCTCTTCAGCGAGCATGTTCTTTGCCTCGTTCTGGAAAAGCGCATCGGCTTAAAATCTGCTGAAATTCTGCATATCAATTCGGACCTGCATCAGCGATCGTGATTCTCGCCAATTTTTATGCATGACCCTTCGTCTCACAGATTTACGATTTTCTGCCAGACTGGAAGTTGCGGCGCCATACGCCTTTTCAGTCCGGGCGTTCAAGCCGCCGCATATCCCTCCGTCATCGTTCAGTCTTTTATCTCGCACCCGATCCGACCCATCGGCATCGCACTTGGGTCGGAGCGAGAGGCCGGAGCTTCCGTGCAAATGGGCGATGACGTATGTTGCGGTACGGCTCATGTTGGCGCGCTTCGCCGATTCATCGAGGATGGCGCCGATCTAGCCAATTCCCGTCCCTTCCCGGTACCTGATCTCGTCATTTCATGCGTCTTCTGGAGCATCCCGGGGAATCCGTAAATCGATTGTTTGGATAATCGCCATCCGCTTCATGGATAACTGTGGGCACCACTGCCATCGTCACAGCTGCCACCGTGGCGGCGATGCTGGCGAAGTCTCACAACTGCGGCTCGCTGGACAAGCAGTCGATGTCGTGCCGCGGCCCAGGTTGTTGATTCAGACGAGCTCGGTTACCTGCACTTGGAGGCCAATCGCGCCCGGGTGTCTTCCAAATGGTGTCCCGCGCTACGACAACGGCTCGATCCTGATCCCCTCAAGTAGTCGTGTGGTCGTCACAGCATGGACCGCCTGCTTTCACCTCTCGACGGTGGTCACCATCCGGGCGACAGTTATCGCTTAGCCAAAAGCGACGCTCCGCCCATCTGCGGAAGATTGGGGCCAGCGCTCGGATCTAACGAAACCGCAAACCGATGGGGTCAGTTCTTCAATTCGGCAAGTGAGACAAGTTCCTCGAGTCGTTTGACAGCCATAGCCGAGCAATTCTATCCGGCGCTTTCAGGCTTCCGGAAGGTTTCAATCTGCTCCAGAGCTTTACCCAGAGCAGGTTAAAAAGCCGCCAATGCCGAGCCATGATAAGTTCTTCAAGGGAGCGACGACGCAAGTCCCGCGCCAGCCACGACAACAGGCTCGGTCCGTTAGCAGGAACCCGTGGAGGCAGAATTTTATCTATGGCGTGGATGGGTGTCATCCAAACAATCGATTTTACGAATTGAATGGCGTCATCCATTAGACGGGCATCTTGACAGAAATCAAGTCGTCGATGGCGCGCCAGTGGTGTAGAGGGGTCAAATGTGTGGCTTTGGAATGCGATGCTTACATAAGCGTTCGATCAGCCCATTGCATCACCTTGCGATCGTCGACAGCTCGGGGATTCACCACCAATCGTCACTTTGATCGCAAGATCGGACGCTTTGGCAAATCGGCAAAAATTATGAGGCCTTTGCATGCGCTTTAACGTGCGTTGGGAACCGTTGCGGAAAAGGAATCGCAACTCCGAGCATGTCGAGGGATCATCTATCGCTCGAATTTACATTCGCACTCGGTGCAGTCCGCAACGAGCCGCGGTATTGACAGATTCAGACGAGGCGGTCTGGTGACCGCTATTTTGGGAAACGGCGTACGCTACACGCTGCCCCGCGCGCGTTTCGACCTGCGTCCACGCGCGGCGTCATCATCCTACCCTTTGGGCGGCCGGTCTCCGAATGGCACACCAGGATAATTTACCGGAAAGGACGAGAACAATGACGCACCTCGATTGCTCGTGCGAAGTGCACGGTGAGCGCGATGACGGCACTGGTCGTAACAGCGTTTATTTGACGTTCGACGACGGTCCGCATCCATTTTGTACACCGGAGATTCTCGATATTCTGGCTGAACACCGGGTGCCGGCAACATTCTTCGTCATCGGCGAGTTCCTGGCCGATCAATCGAAATTGATCCAGCGAATGATTGCAGAGGGGCATGAAGTCGCCAACCACACAATGACGCATCCAGACCTGTCTGACTGCGAACCCGACGAGGTGCAACGTCAGATACTCGAGACAAACAGAGCCATAAAAATGGCGGCGCCTCAGGCGGTGGTGCGGCACATCCGGGCTCCTTACGGCATCTGGACCGAAGAAGTGCTCAAGGCTTCGGCGAATGCGGAACTCACTGCCGTGCACTGGTCGGTAGATCCACGAGACTGGTCTCTTCCGGGGCCGACGCCATTGTCAATGATGTGCTGCAGTCTGTCCGACCGGGGTCAATCGTGCTCTTGCACGACGGTTGTCCCTCCAGTGAAATGCAGCAAGGAACTGACCGCAGTCTGCGCCACCAGACTATTATGGCGTTATCTAGGATAATTCCAGCTTTACATGATCGCGGCTTTGTATTCCGCTCGCTTACTCGGGAGTTCTGAAGATCCGATGGATATGCTTGACACAACCAGCACTGTCGCCGTCTCGCTTTATACACTTCTCTCGACTGCTTATAAAAGCATGCAGGCCGTTTATTCTCTGCCGACCGATGTTTCATTGGCGTCCCAGGGCTTGGACGGCTTTGACGAGCTGCCCAGCGTAGATGTCATCGTGCCAAGCTTCAACGAGGATCCCCGCACGCTTTCGGAGTGCCTGGCTTCTATTGCGGGTCAGGAATACGGGGGAAGGCTGCAGGTTTACCTAGTTGATGACGGTTCCGAAAATCGCGAGGCTTTGCGACCTGTGCACGAGGCCTTCGCACGAGACCCCAGATTCAATATTCTCCTGCTTCCCCAGAATGTCGGTAAACGGAAGGCACAGATCGCCGCGATACGCCGCTCTGCTGGAGATATGGTGTTAAACGTCGACTCCGACACGATCCTCGCATCTGACGTCATCAGGAAACTCGTGCCTAAAATGCAAGATCCGGCTGTCGGCGCGGCCATGGGACAGTTGACGGCCCGCAACCGAAACGATAGTTGGCTGACCCGTTTGATCGATATGGAGTACTGGCTGGCTTGCAACGAGGAGCGTGCGGCACAAGCTCGCTTCGGAGCCGTTATGTGCTGCTGCGGTCCATGTGCTATCTACCGTCGCTCTGCGCTCGCTTCGCTGCTTGACCAGTACGAATCACAGTATTTTCGGGGAAAGCCAAGCGATTTCGGTGAGGATCGGCATCTCACCATTCTCATGCTGAAGGCAGGCTTTCGAACGGAGTACGTGCCGAGCGCCATCGCAGCGACAGTCGTTCCGAACAAGCTAGGACCGTATCTGCGCCAACAACTACGCTGGGCGCGGAGCACGTACCGGGACACGTTGCTTGGGCTGCGCCTGCTGCCCAACCTCAATCGCTTCCTTACGCTCGACGTTGTCGGACAGAACCTCGGACCGC
Source organism: Rhizobium sp. C104 (assembly GCF_022354505.1). Lineage (NCBI taxonomy): Bacteria > Pseudomonadati > Pseudomonadota > Alphaproteobacteria > Hyphomicrobiales > Rhizobiaceae > Rhizobium > Rhizobium sp. C104. Next base: position 133,375 of record NZ_CP092353.1, read on the forward strand.
CGCTTCTGGCACTATCGGTGCTGACGGGGCTCGCACAGCTTGCATTGACGGGCACCGTGCCTTGGTTGGCAGCCCTGATGATTGTGGCCATGACGATGATCCACTGCAGCGTTGTCGCGCTTCGGGCCCGCCAACTACGGTTCCTCGGGTTCTCTCTGCATGCATTCATCAATATTTTTCTGCTACTTCCCTTGAAAGCCTACGCGCTGTGCACGCTGAGCAATAGCGACTGGCTGTCGCGCAGCTCTGCTGGCAACTCGAATCAACATCCGGCGACTGATGCGCGCACTACAGAATGTTCTGGACATGCGACAGCGCCTCGAAGGCTCAACCCCGCCCGCGATCCTGCCGCGCGAACGACGTCTGACTGCATGTGCAGCGACGAGTAAGATCTATTTACCGAGGTGAACGAGTTGACACAGATCGACAATTATCAATTGCTGAATCGGGAACTGGCTGCACCCGATCCATGGGGACTCGACGCCAATCCATTCGAGCGTGAGCGTCACACGCAAATGCTCCGCTTGGCGCTTGCCCAGGGATCCATCTCAAATGCGCTCGAAGTGGGATGCGCTGCCGGCGCATTTACGGTGCAGCTAGCCCCCCACTGCAAACGGCTCACCGTGATCGATGTTGTGCCTCACGCTATAGAAAGATCGCGTCGACGCATGAGGGATTATCCGCACATCAGCTGGATAGTCTCTGATGTTCAACAGTTTTCACCTGACGAGAGGTTTGATCTGATCGTTGTGGCGGAAGTGCTCTACTACATCGGAGGAATAGCCGAGATGAGAGGGGCTGTTCGGAATTTAGTGCGGATGCTTGCGCCAGATGGATATCTGGTTTTCGGATCGGCGCGCGACGCCAATTGTCGTCGCTGGGGCCACGTTGCTGGTGCTGAGACGGTCCTCGGCATGCTGAACGAAACTTTGCTCGAGGTAGAGCGGCTTGAGTGTCGGGGTGAGTCGGTCAACGAAGATTGCTTACTCGCCTGTTTCCGAAATCCGGCCTCCTAGCGGCCCCAACCCTCGACGTTCAGACATGGAGACACTATGCGCGTCTGTGGTATTAAATTGACCCGTGACGGAGCGGACGCGCTTGTCGAGGGTGGGTGGCTCGCCTTCTGCGTCGAGCAGGAGAAGCGGGGCAACAACCCGCGATATGAAACTGTCGACAATCTCGACGCGATTGGCGCCGCTTGGCGCAACACGGTCCGGATCCACGCGTTATTGATCAAATCATCATCGATGGCTGGGATGCAATGCTGAAAGTTCTCTCGAATCCGTCGAGGGCTCCGGAACTCGTTCCAATGACAGGGCATTTCCTTACAAGACTTATCCTCGTGATACGTGCCGCGCGGCCCCCGCGCCCGTGGCTCCGCCTCGTGGCGCCGATCTGCCTGGTGGACCGTGCGCCTTATATAGTCAGCCCTCGAACTCCGGATTGCGATATGTTGTTTAAGCATCAGACGCGGATGGGACGCCAGGAGAGAATTCCGGCTGTTGTCCATCTCGATGAATCTGCACGATTGCAGACCATTCCAGGCACTCTCTCCACGAAGTCGCCGAGGTACTCGTCGAATATAAAAAGCTCAGGGACATTCGGCTGCTCTGCAACACGATTGCCAATTACCACGGACGAGGCGTTTTCCCGGATGCTGCTGCAGCCCTTTAATGAGGACGCAATGAACACATACGGTGCGATAGACCAGGAAGAACCCACCCAACCGAAGAAATGCCAGTCAACGGCGCCCGACGGTCAGATGAGGGCATGTTCATGCCCGCAATAGATTTTTCCGACGTAAGCAAGACATATGGCGACAAGGCCGTGGTCAACGCGCTATCGTTCCGTGTTTCCCGGGGGAATGCTTCGGGCTGCTTGGACCGAACGGCGCGGGCAAGAGCACGATCGCACGTATGATCCTTGGCATGACATCCCCTGATGCGGGGAAGATTACTGTGCTCGGCGTGCCGGTACCTGCCCAGGCTCGTTTGGCGCGCAAGGGTATCGGCGTGGTGCCGCAATTCGACAACCTTGAGCCCGAATTCACTGTGCGCGAGAATCTGCTGGTCTACGGCCGCTACTTCGGCATGAATACACGCAGAGTTGAAGCGGTCATGCCGTCGCTCCTTGAGTTTGCACGCCTAGAGAGCAAGGTGAATGCGCGTGTGTCTGAACTTTCAGGCGGCATGAAGCGGCGCCTGACGCTAGCGCGTGCGTTGATCAATGACCCGCAGCTACTTGTCATGGACGAGCCGACCACCGGTCTCGACCCACACGCGCGCCACCTGATCTGGGAGCGCCTGCGTTCCCTGCTTACGCGCGGCAAAACGATCATCTTGACCACCCATTTCATGGAAGAGGCCGAACGGTTATGCGATCGACTCTGCGTACTCGAAAGAGGTCGCAGCATTGCCGAAGGGCGTCCGCATGACCTGATCGATGAACTGATCGGGTGCGAAGTCATTGAGATCTACGGCGGCGATCCGCATGAATTGGAATCGCTGGTCGGGCCATATGCCGATCGCATCGAAATTAGCGGCGAGACCCTTTTTTGCTATGTGTCCGACCCGGAGCAGGTGCGTGTGCGGTTACGGGAGCGCGCGGGCTTGCGTATTCTGCAGCGTCCGCCGAATCTTGAGGATGTGTTTTTGCGGTTGACCGGGCGCGAGATGGAGAAGTGAACGATGGGTGAAGGTTGTGCCGCGGCTCTGCCCGCCAACGCTTTTAACTGGATTGCGATATGGCGACGCAACTATCTGGCATGGAAGAAAGTAGCACTTGCGTCAATTGTTGGAAGTCTGGCCGATCCTATGATCTACCTGTTTGGCCTCGGCCTTGGTCTCGGAATTATTGTGGGTCGCGTTGACGGCACAACCTACGTTGCGTTCTTGGCGGGCGGCATGGTGGCGACAAGCGCGATGACGTCTGCGACGTTCGAGACGATTTACGCGGCTTTTACGCGAATGCACGCCCAACGCACCTGGGAAGCCATGCTCTACACACAAATGACACTCGGGGACATCATCCTGGGTGAGTTGGCATGGGCAGCGAGCAAGGCATTTCTTGCCGGTACGGGAATCATAATTGTCGCCACCGTGCTAGGCTATGCGACGTGGCCGTCAGTCCTCTATGTGTTGCCAGTTATCATGCTCACTGGATTTGCATTCGCGAGCCTGGCGATGGTAGTCACGGCACTTGCGCCCAGTTACGAGTATTTCATTTTTTACCAGACGCTCGTCCTCACACCAATGCTGTTCTTGTGCGGCGCGGTGTTTCCAATCACGCAACTGCCCCCGACCTTTCAGCAGGTAGCGCAGTTCTTGCCTCTAGCGCATGCGATCGACCTCATACGCCCGGCAATGCTTGGGCGTCCCGCGAGCAGCATGGGCCTGCATATAGGCGCGCTTTGCATCTACGCGATTTTGCCGTTCTTCCTGTCGGCAGCGCTGTTGCGTCGGCGCCTGATGTCTTGACGCTACTCGCAACCACGCCAGGAGGGGTATTGCGACGCAGTGTCTGGAAAAGACCCGCAGAGCTCTGAAGATAGTCATCATAGTCTGGGAACAAATGAACCCGTGTCGGCGCCGGTGAGACGATGCAGGTTTTCGCTCTGCAACTGGCCGAACTCGGTAGCAAACACCCTTCAGGAAGATCCGGCGTGCATCAGGAGAAAAGCAAATGAAGGTCATCTCAATCGCCACGGCGCTCTTTGCTCTGGCGTGTCCCGCGAACGCGTTCGAAAACAAAGCGGTCGCGGCTACGCTTATCTTAAGGACCGATCGTACGATTGCCGGTCAGCCCATCATCGTTCCACGGAAGGACGTCGAGGTCATCGCTTCGATTTATGAGATTGCGCCCGGTGCGACGTTACCAATTCATCAGCATCGCTATCAGCGCTATGGCTATGTGCTTTCCGGGGAAATCACGGTCACCAATACAGAATCTGGGAAAGAAAGCATTTTCACGGCAGGGGATTTTGTCGTCGAGTCCTGGGGGATATGGCATAAAGGGGCGAACAACGGCACCGAGCCGGTAAAGCTGCTCGTGATCGATCAGGTGGAAAGGGGCAGTGAGAATGTTCTGCCGCAAAAATAAAGACGTTGAGGTATCACCGGAGGGCAATCTGGCGCCACGGCTCGGATGTGGTGAACCCGTCCCATATTAGGGGTTGGTTTGCCGCTCCTTGCTAGTGTCGATTGGAGCTGCGTGAACCTTCGACTTGCGTTGTCGACAAAACTGTCGAGGAGCTTGTTTCATTGGTCGGTTGAACGGCGGGCGTAGGAGAGCATCTGTCCAGTTCCTCCATGCTTGGTCGTCAGTCAGTCAGCGCGGCTGTTGGGCCAGCGGCGACACGATCGCTCATCCGTGAGGCTGTAACGGCGGCGTCTCAAAGTGGCCCTCATTCCGACGCCATGAATCACGCCCAACGACAAAACCACGTAAGAATGCTAGGAAATCCTGAGACGTCTCATTACCTCATTCGGCGAGGGCATGCGGGATGCTTCCTGACATAGCACGTCCCGCATCCAGAGGCTTGCCTGATCACTATTGTGAAGGGCGGGCCATTGGAGGGCCTGTGTGAACGCGGGCAACGGTAGCGGAAGGTCAGCGATCCGCAGGGGTATTGTCTTTTCGAGCTGCTTGACCAGGCGTAAGGGCATTGTCGCTATGCGCTCGGTCCCTGAAAGCATGAACGGAATCATGCTGAAGCCCTGCACGACTACTTCGACATGTCTCTTAAGCCCGTGCTCAAGCAAACACCATTCCTCGATGGAAGCCGTCCGGGCGTTCCCAAACTTCACCACAACGTGTCCCATCGACATATACCTCTCGATTGTAAGTTGCTCCGAGAGTAGCTTGTTCGAGCGGCAGCCCACGCACACGAGGGTCTCCTCGAATAGCGTCACCTTAGGATGTGCGCGCGACATGAGCAATTCCGGAAAGATGAGAAAATCGGCGTCACCGCGCCGCAGGTAATCATCGTAGTTATCGGCGATAGGCAGCAACTCGAAGCAGACGGCGGGCGCTTCTCGGGCGACACGCCTCACGACCTTTTCAAAAAAAACGAGTGCGGCGTAATCGGAAAGGATGACTCTGAAGCAGCGATCCGATTGAGCCGGGCTAAACGGATCCCAGGATATGATCGAGACCTGGATGTGAAGCAGAGCCTCGCGGACCGAAGGCGCGAGCCGCTCCGCACGCGGGGTTGGAACGAGTTCGCGACCCACCATGGTAAAAAGGTCGTCATTGAAATAGGTGCGTAACCTGCCGACGGCCGCGCTCATGGCCGGCTGGCTCAGGTTGATGCTGCGCGCCGCCGCCGTGAGATTACGCTCGGTCATCAGGGCGTCGAGTGCGACGAGGAGATTCAGATCAAGGCCCTTGAACCGCATGTCTTCATCCGTAGCGAGGTGGGGAGAGAAAAGGTGAAAAGGCTCGGTCTCGCGGTGCGGCGCCGAGAGAGATCAGCAAGCAAAGGGTCGCCTAAAATTGGGAAAGTATCGACATTCCAGCCGCCGTGGCTTCAATGGTCTTACTGCTATCTTCAACCGACAAGATTCAGTGGCGCCTGATCATTCTGGCGAGTAGCAGTGATTTCCGCGGATATAGGTTGCGGTCTGCGACGTCGATGACTTCGGCGTCTTGAATATGTACTTCGGGGGTAAGACGCACTCGTAGCATTCACCTTCTTCGGCAGGTGCATCTTGGCAATTGCAGTCTTGAGTGTGCTCTGCTGAATGGGTTTTGTCGGCACCGGTCTGGTTTGCGCGGAGGTCACTTATCGCCGGGCCGGAATCTTGGTCACGATCATCTGCTGCAAACGACGGCCCGGCCTGCAATGTCAATGCGAGCAACGCGGCGACGATGACGTGGTAGTAGCCAATAACCTTCATGGGACGTTTCCTTTCGTTGGCTAAGGCCAGGCGACACCAAGTAGGATTGATGCCATTCCCGCCGCCGGTACTTCGGGGCTACGGGTGTTGTTCGATTGGTCGAGAGCCTTTCAACGGATCATACCCGGTGGAGTGGAGATGGCCGTCTATGGAACATCCGCGAAAATTGGTGAAATCTATTGTTTAAATGCGAGTCATCCATTTGATGCATGAGACGACGTCTTGCCAGCCCGAACCACCAAGTGTCCGCCAAACCCACTGTTTTCGGCGGTGCTTTTTCACCCAATCGCGACTTCTATCCTCGGTGGTCTTGCGCATGTCGTTGCCGCAATCCCCCTTCATCCCGGATGGCAAAGGGCGCCGCATGCACCGGAGTGACACCGAGGAATCCCTTATCGATCTCCTAAAGATCTGCCGGTGTCATACACGGTCCATTGATACTGTGATGATAGCCCGCTATCATCCCAGAGGACTCGGTTGGATTTCGCCTCATCGGACTCTACGATGTAGCCCAGCGGCAAAGGTCGAAGGAGGATTGGTTCACTTTGCTAACCGGCGGCGGAAATGAATTGCAAAAAAAGGAGATCGAAACGGCTATAGGCTCGTGTTTCTGAGCAACACGTCACCCTCCACTCCTCGGGGATACTCAACTACCATCTGGAAGGAAGGTAAGAGCTCAAGAATGGCGCGCAGGGGAGCTGGCCTTCATAGAGCTCCTGATCACTATACTCAGTATATATGTAGCGCGTTCTGCTCAGGATCTGATTGCCCCCGGCAATAACGTCGGCCTCGGCTCCTTGCACATCCATCCAGATGACATCGATGTTCTCTAGGCCAGCTTCGCCGCACCAGTCATCCAGCCTTCTCGTCTCAACGGAAATCGGACGGTCAAACCGAACCAACGCATACTCAGAAAGGTGGTTCTTGGGACGGCGTATCGAGCCCGAGAGATCCCATTCCTTAGCGCTGCCATTTCCATTGCTGCGTTGAGCAAGATCGGAACGCCGGTTCGCTTCCCGAAAGCATTGATTAGCTCCCAATATGCGGGATTTGTCTCGCGTGACACCGTCTGCAAACGAGCCGTACCATCTACGTGCGTTATGGCGCCTAGCGAACTACGCTGGGATTCGCGCACAGACACTACAAAATTCATAAAAGGAAATTCCCGCAAGGTACCTGGCAGATCAAAGAATTTCGCGGCATCCTCCTCCAATACCGAGGGAGCAAATGGGCGGTAGCCTTCCCGCTTCTTGACCATCATATTAATTCGATCCTTGTTTGAGGCCGGCCTCGGGTCAGCAAGAATACTTCGGTTGCCCAGCGCCCGTGGACCGAATTCCGAACGTCCCTGCACCCAGGCGATCACGGCGCCATCCGCAATCCATTCCGCTGCTTTGCCTGTCACGTCATCACTGCGTTCAATGTCGAGATGCTGGCCCCAAGCAACAAGTTCCTCCTCCACGCTTCCTTCGCTCCCCAGGTGGGGTCCCCAATAGACGTTTTGCAAACGCTCACGAGGTGCCGGATGTCCCAGATCATGAGACGCCATCAATGCGGCGCCTAGTGCGCAGCCAGCGTCATGGGCAGCCGGTTGTACGAAGATGTCTTCAAACATCCCCGAGTACAGCAGCTTGCCATTCAAAGTGCAGTTGTGAGCCACTCCTCCGGCCAAACACAGTCGTTCTATGCCGGTAACCTTGGTGTAATGCCGCAGGACGTGGAACACGATCCGTTCCAGTGCTTCCTGCAGTGAAGCACTCACATCTTTATGCTGCTGCGTGAACGGCATGCCTTTCTGGCGTATTTGGATGTTGCTGAGCAACGTGGGACCAACTCGGTCGAGATAGACCCGGTAACCACCGTCGTCTAGGAGTTCGTAGAATTGTTGGAAGATCGCGCGGTATGACGCGGGATTACCGTAGGGTGCGAGTCCCATGACCTTATATTCATCGAACGCGCCATAACCTAGGAAGCGGATCGTTTCCAAGTATAGCAGCCCTAGAGAATCGTTCTCCGGGAATGCCACGAGTGGCTCAATCTCCGTGCTGGAACCAACCGCCAAAAGCCCCGAAAGAAAGTCCCCACCGCCGTCAATTGAGAGGACCAGACTTCGCTCGAAGCCCGACATGAAAAACGAGCTCACGGCGTGCGACATATGGTGGCTCACGAAGGAGACACGTGAGGGATCAATTTCGGCACCAAATTCTTGCCCGAGTAATCCACACAACAACAGCCTCGCATCCGGTATTGGGGCGCTTGGGTGAGAGAGGCGCACGCGCTCGAGCACAGCGTTGCAATAGGCCTCGGTCGCATAATACGCGATGCGGTCTATGTCGTTAAGGTGAACACCTGCAGATGCGAGGCAATATTGAACCGAACGTGTTGGTAGCTTGTTGGAGTGCTTGATCCGGTTAAGGCGCTCCTCCTCGACCGCCGCTATCACTCGGCCGTCGCGAACGAGAACCGCAGCCCCATCGTGCATAAAGGTGTTCGGTAGATCGAACGAATTTTCGTAGACTCTGCTTAGACCGCCACTGAGCCCTAGACACAGCATGTTGCTCTCCAGTTCGTTTCGAAAGGTAGGTCGCTCTGGCTTGGCCTCCGGCTTTCGTAGTTTCATAGGGTGGTGCTTGACAGTGCAGCTAGAGCTCACGGGCCGAAGCCGAAATCAGATCGTGACCGGATCGGTGAGATTGCCGACAATCGGCGCTATCAGAAACCCAGACCGAAGCATTTGCGGCAGTAACGCCGCGTTGCGTATCCACATTACCCAGTCCTTCATCTTTCCGCCCCACAGCCACAAGGGAAAATCAACGACGTTTGGTCGTCGCTGCAAAGGTCGTAGACCGTGTCCTTGCAACGGCGAGTGCGCCTGCGTTGGCTCCGAGGCATAGCAAACAGAGTTCTGCCGCCGGTCTCTATCACCGCATGTGCGCCAGTACCGAACTCAGCTCCCATGCGGTGAGACCGCCATTGATATCAATCACGTTGAACAGAGGCTACGGTGTGAGAACCAATCTGCGCTCAATGTGCAAAACGCGTGTTCCTTAAGGGGAAGCAGTAGAAAGATGACCAGCGCGCGCGGTGAAACTCGACGAATAGGAGGCGGCATCGACCGGGGCAAAGTGCGTCCCTTGAGAGCCCGCTGAAATGTCGAGAAGCAACGACCAAGATTCTGGCCGATCACTTCGAGTGCAAGATAACGATCGAGACCAGGCAGCAGACGGACTGCCCCAGGCCGTTTTCCCAGCACAGTCTGCACGGCACCCGAGGACCCATTTTAAGAACTCCGAATTATCGCTTTACAAAGCGCTTCTTCAGCGTCTTCTAATGGCAACCGTTTCGATCAGTAAAATCGATTGTTTGGATGGAATGCATCCAAAAAAAGATGGCGTGACTCCCCGGTGAAGCGGGCGGCGCCCCCATCCTTCTCTCAATGGCGGCCGTGTTCAAGGCAGATCCGCCTGCGACATTCGGACCGACGAACTCCTCGTGTCTAGTCGTATAAGCAACACTCCTTCGCTACTCTTGTTCAGCCGACAAAGCCAAGCCGCGTGTTCGTCTTGGCACATCGATGAGCGTGATAGCCGCGCCTGCTGCAAGGAAACGGCGTTCAGTCTTGGTGAGCGCTGCCGCAGCGAGTGCCGCGAAACGTGGGCCAAGCGCTTCATCATTTCCCGAGCGTAAGTGCGCAGCATCTGGTCGGTGAAGCGCGAGCCGAAGGAGAAGCCCGGGGGTTGGTGCGCCGCTCCTTCACGACTTCAGGGATCGGCTCTGAGTATCGATATCGGTCAGGACTTCGATAGTCCGAATTTGCGACTAAGAAGTTTGCGGCCGGCCTGACGCTGCCGTGTGCAATATAGAAGACGGTCTTCGCCGCTGACCCCAGTCCGATTTCCCTCCCAACAAATCGCTTTCGCCCAGATGTCGCCGGATGAGGCTTTCCCACTGTACCGCCTCGAATTGCATGGAGTGCGACGAGTTCAAGAGTTGCTTCGGACCAGAGGAAGTCTGACCGGCCCCGCATGGGCACTCCTTCGATCGACATTGAAGCCGTACGTTACATCGCGGCGGTGTTGCACGGAGGAGGGCAGACACTGCCACGGCTGAAGCCGAGAAGCTTCGCCTGGCGCACGACGGATAGCTTATGCTCGCGGTCGATCATTTCTTTCCGCCCAGCAATCCCGCCTTGCCGAGCGCACCGGACAAAAAATCGTTCTCCAGTGTCAGCTCGCCGATCTTGGCGTGCAGCGTTTTGACATCGACGGTTGGGGCTGCTGGTTCCGCCTTGGCTTCATCCCCGAAAACGCCAGTCGCCCCCTCAAGGAGCTGCTCTTTCCATTGCTTGATCTGATTGGCGTGCACGTCGAACTGCTGGGACAATTCCACCAGTGTCTGCTCGCCTCTGATAGCGGCAAGCGCCACCTTCGCCTTGAAAGCCGGGCTATGGTTCCGGCGCGGTCGTCTTGTCATGGTATCTCCTGTTCCCGGCATCTAAGCCAAAGTCAGGCAGAAATTCCACTTATCCTAGCTGTTCAAATTTCCCGAGCCAGCTCTGGCTGTCCATTGCCTCCCTATGCTTTGTGACAGTGCGGCGCGCAATGCTGATGCCGGTTTCCTTCAGCCAAGCGACGATTTCATCGTCGGAAAGTACTTCCGAGGCCTCTGCGGCGATACTTGCCTTGATGCGGTGGCGGATGCGCGAGCGCTTCCCCGGGGGCCACGATAAATCGGCAGAGGCGCGGTAACTTCAAAAAAATAACGCGGGGCTAAAAAATTGGCCGCAGGCTAGTCCGTGGGTATGGACTGGAAGTCCGGTAGGCGCTATTCGTGCCGTTCCAGCATAACATCAGCCACCCCGTGGATTCTCCAAGGCCTCTTATATTGAAAAAAGTGCAACGCAGTTTTGCCGTCGAGTACAAGAACGGCAGGCGAAAACTCGATACCAGATCGAACTCGATCTGGGGCAATGTGGATCTAAAGTCAGTCGCGCGCGATCTAGAGGAAGAGGCATTGCCTGCTCTGTCAGGTAGCTCTCAGAGTGGCAAACCCGACAGCGAAATGTCTTTGCCGGAACAAGATCAGGCCGAGCAGTTGTTGACAGCGCCTCTCGGCCCGTCGACAACTGCATCAGATACACAGGAGATGAGCATGGCCGACGAGACTAATACGACAACCAATGTCGATGGACAGACCGTTGTCGAAACGCCTAATGCGCCGAAGAAACAGCGCAAACCGCGCGCCAAAAAAGCCGCGGCACTCGAGACCGCGTCCGCTGACGCTACGGCAGAGCCAGCAGCTGCTCTGGCCGGGGCCGGTGGTGTAAAGAGGAGAGGGCGCAAGACAAAGGCGATCGAAGCCACGGCGAGCGCCAAAAGTGCACCTATGCGCCGCGCTCCAAAAGCTGTGCAGACAGCGCCGGCCGCCCCGATGACGGCGATCGATGAGATGGCAGACCTTTTGCAGTTGGAAGAAGAAAATCAGCGACTGCGCAAGCTTCTTGCTGAAAAACTTCGCGCTGAAAATGAAGATCTGCGCAAACGGCTCAAGCTCGATTAATATAAGCAGCCGGTCAATTAGCCGGCCGTATCTACACTCTTATCGAGACAAACAATTCGGCAACGGTAAATGCTGTTGCCGGACCTAAAACTCACTGCCTGCTTGCGGGATAAAACGCGAGGTCAGATAGATGGCGTCTCCCTGGAAACTTCTTGCCCGACTGATCTCACCGGGTCGCGAACAAAAGCGAGAAAACGGCTCGGACCAAAAGGTTACGCCGGACCCGTTGGCTATTGCCGGTCCGACCGAAACGCCTGCCGAGAAGAGCCTGATTAGCGCCGTTCGACCGGCAAGCGAGGGGCTTCCCCGTCACGGCCATTCTCCTGCAATTTCCACCGAGTTTGTTGTTTCCAAAGAAGTCGGAATCGGTATCGGCATGAACGAGACTGAGGAGGCCATCTCTCGTCGCAGCCACGATCAGGTCGACGGCCAAGACGCCAAAATCGTTGAGGCGGCTGATCCACCTCCATTCGGCGAGCTTGGTACCGACATCGTCGCTGGGCATGATGCTACGAAGTTCGTGCGAACTCTCGAGGTCGCCCCGCGTAAGAAGGCATCAGCCGCGATTGCAAACGCGGCCCCGGCAATTCACACTGCGGACCAGATGAGCCTCGACGAAGACATCAGGGTGCTCAGGGGGCAGCTAGCCAGAAAGCTAAGGCTGCAAAACGCGCAGTTGAGAACAATGCTGGAGCGGTTTGAACGGTGACCTGTCGCAGTGCAACACGTTGAGCCCGGTTTATTGCAAGTGACGGCATTGAAAGCGTTCTCCTAGGCCACGTCGAAGGATCATTGTTCAGCGTCAGGCAACCTGTCGCCCTGGGCATGTTGATGGTTCTTGCCGCCGGTGCTTCGCGGAGCCAGCGGCAGCATCACCTGTGTACGGCTAGGGTTCCAAGCACGGTCCCATTTCGTCGACATCGACGACAAGCGTGTTTAGGCCATGTTCTAGGCATTTAACCGCGCTCGATCGCCACTGTGGACATCGAGCCTGCCGCAGGTTTCTTGATGCGCGTCTCCGCCGCTTGCGCAATCGAAGCCGCATTGGTGACGTCAAGCTGAACTGTCCGGGCGTCTGGTCCGGCGCTTTGAACGAAGGTGTCGCCTGCTTCAAGTTGGCGCGCGCAACCGAGCCGGTGAAGCCGTTCTGCGCCAGACCTTGCACGATCTGACGGCGGATTTCTTTGCCAGTGGCGAGAGCTGAACTGTGACGCGATCGAGACCGACACATGCCATTGACTTCGAATTCAGCGATCGATTTAAATCGAGCAATTGGGGCTTGCCTCCTGCCTAACATCTCGACGAACTCGAGCTCGATTATGTGATCACTCTAAGGCCCTCCGTTTGCCAGTCTAGATGGGCTGGCGGCCAAGATAAGCATCGAACGCGGCAGCGACATGGCGAAGGGCAGAGCGACATTCGTGCCGTACACGGACTAAACCGTTGTCAAACTGAACGATCCCGTCCTCAGCCAGAATCTCTAGCTGCTTAGCTGAACTCACTAGATGGGTCTGATCAAATCCCTGGGCCGTACAGATTGCTGATATGTCCGCCTCCAAGTAGCACATGAGCTGTTCGATGATTGCAGCTCTTACGCGATCCTCGGTAGTTAAACGGTAGCCCCTTGAGATCGCCAAGCGGCCGGATGCTATGTGTCGGTTATAACAGCTTTGCGTGAGATCGTTTTGAACGTAACCGTCGCCGCAACGACCGATGGCGGACGCGCCCAAACCGATGACAGTTGGGCAGGTTTCGGCAGAGTAACCAAGCGAATTGCGGCGCAGACGACCAGCTCTCTGTGCTATTGCAAGCTCGTCATCCGGCAAAGCAAAATGGTCGAGACCGATTTGCAGATAGCCTGCTGCAACTAACGTATCGGCCATGGCTGAGGCCTGCTCAGTGTCAATCGGCTTGGTAACGGGACCCCTTATCGGCTCCCAAAAGTGACCCCTGCCTCTGGTTGCATAGGGTCAGCGCGCGTAGGCCCGGAGCTTTTCATTTAGCGCAGGGGCCTGCGGGCGCGGGTTGGTTGTCTTTTCGGCTTTAGCTTTGAGAGCGGTTTTTGAAGCGCCAGGATTCATTTCCGGTTTCCAGGATCTCGCAATGGTGGGTGAGCCTGTCGAGAAGAGCGGCGGTCATCTTGGCGTCGCCGAACACAGCGGGCCATTCTCCGAAGGCTAGGTTGGTCGTGACGATGACCGACGTCCGCTCGTAAAGCCTGCTGATCAAATGGAAGAGAAGCTGGCCGCCGGCCTGAGCGAACGGGAGATAGCCGAGTTCGTCCATGATGACGAAGTCGAGCCTGGTGATGAAGTCGGCAAGCCGCCCCTGTTTGCCATTGCGTGCTTCTGTCTCAAGCCGATTGACGAGATCGACAACATTGAAGAACCGGCCCCGCGCTCCGTTGCGGATAAGAGCACGGGCAAGCGCGATGGACAGATGGGACTTCCCTGTGCCGGTCCCGCCGACCAGAACAACATTGTGTTGCTCGGCGAGGAACGCCCCGGTCGCGAGCTGGCGCACTAACCCTTCATTGACCGGTGTATCGGTGAAGTCAAAGTCGTTGATATCCTTGGCCAGCGGCAATTTGGCGATGGCGATCTGGTATTTGATCGACCGGGCCTGCTTCTCAGCAATCTCTGACTGCAACAAGTCACCGACAATACGGGGCGGTTCATGCTGGCGTTTGATGCCGGAAGCCATTGTCTCGTCGTATGCGCTGCGCATGCCAAACAGCTTCAGCGTGCCCATCATGTCGAGGATTTGGGATCGTTCCATATCAGCTTGCCCTCCTGAGGCTGTCGTAACGTGCGCAATCGGCCAGAGGCTCATGGGTCAGGCGAAGCGCATCGGGAATGGAAAGGATGGCGGCCGGTTGCGGATCACGCTTACGGGCCAGAATGTTGATGATGACGGCGGATGAGAACACGCCCTGATCGAGCGCCTCCTGGCAGGCTGCTTCAACGGTGGGAAGCCCGGCCTCACCGACACATTCCAGGATCGCCACCATCTGCCGGTCGCCGTCATGCATGGCCTTCAACCGGCGGCGCACCTTCTCCATGGCGGCGGGCAAAACCCAGTCATGGAACGGGGCGCCGTTGCGTAGGGCTCCCGGCTTGCGGGTCAGGACCGGAACGTAATGCCATGGATTATAGATCGTCTCGCCGCGGCCGAAGCAGCGGTCGTGCTGACCGATCTCGATGCCATCTTGCCGGATGACGATGCGGTCGGCATAGGCATGTACCTCTGCCGGGCGACCGACCGCGGTGGACAGCACCGAGTATTTGTTGTTGTCGAAACGCACGAGGCAGGTCTTGCCGATCGAGGCCTGGACGGCGTGGAAGCCATCGAACTTGCCGGGATAACTGATCATATGCGGCCGCTCCGCATCGAACACCTCCCAGATCGTGTGCTCCGTCTGATCGACATGCTTATGGGCGCGGGCATAGCTGATGCACTTGTCCAGCAGCCAGCCGTTCAGCTCATCGTAGGATTTGAAGCGCAGACGTGGGGTGAAGAAGCGCTCTCTCACCAGATTGACCTGGTTCTCGACCTGGCCCTTCTCCCAGCCGGACGCCGGCGTGCAGGCCACCGGCTCGACAAGGAAATGGCTGCACATCTGCAGGAAACGACGGTTATATTGCCGTTCCTTGCCAACGAAGACCGTCTCCACCGCCGTCTTCATATTATCATAGATGCCGCGCGTGCAGGCTCCGCCGAAGAACGCGAACGCCTTGTCATGGGCGTCGAAGACCATCTCCTGCGTCTCTCGCGGATAGGCCCTCACAAACATCATTCGGCTGTGGCAAAGCCGGACATGAGCCACCTTCACCGTTGTCGTCACGCCGTTCAGTACGACAATCTCGTGGCTCCAGTCGAACTGGTAGGCTTCGCCGGGCGCGTAATAAAGCGGGACATAGGCTTCCGCCGTCACGGCCCCGCGCTCTTTCGACCATGTCCTCGCATAACGCCGAACGGTGTCGTAACCGCCTTCATAGCCGAGGTCGCGTAAATCCTCGTATATCCGGATCAGCGTCAGGCGCTCGCGGGAAGCCTTGGCCTCATTGGCAAGCAATATCCGATCGAGTTGTTCGCGCCATGGTCCGAGCTTCGGCTGAGGTTGACGGGCTCGCTCGTATTTGAACTCCGTCTCATCGGTGCGCAAAACCTTCCGCACCACTTTCCGCGATATGCCCAACTCCCGGCAGATCGCCTTGATCGACTTGCCTTGCACATGGGCCAGCCGTCGTATCTTCAGAATTGTTTCCACAATAAGCATCCAAACAAAAAGCCTCCGATGAAACCGGAGGCTGTTGTAACCCCATCGCAGATGGGGGTCCCGTTTGGACGCCGATCACCCCAAATGCGGGGTCCTTATTCCATGCCTAATCACATGCTCAGCTCGCGCGGCTATATCGGGCAGTGCTGCGGTGTCAATCAAGCGCTGATTTTTTCGAAAAGATGGAACGTGGGAATAACCGAAAACCGCGAGACGGTCGGGACGCATCGCAATAGCTAACATTGCGCTCTCTAGACAGGACTGGACGGTTTGGTTCGGCAAACCGAACATCAGATCGAAATTGATACGCCTGACCCCATACAGGCGGAGGTTTTCGACGGCGGTCATCACTTGCGCCTCGCTCTGAATCCGGTTGATCGCTTTTTGTACGACGGGATCGAAGCTCTGCACACCGACGCTTGCGCGATTCACACCGGCTCTTTCTAGGGCTTCGGCCATATCGGTGGTGAACGTGCGCGGGTCGACCTCAATGGCAATGGTTGCGCCTCGCTCAAGCGCAAAACGGCCGCGCAGGAGTTCCATTAGCGACAGGAAGTCTGCCGATGGCATAATGGTCGGGGATCCGCCGCCAAAGTGCACGTCACCCACGGAGAGTGCCTGCGGCACTTGCTCGGCGACCAGGCGGATTTCCTCGCGCAGCATTGCTAGATAATCGGTTATCAAAGTATCCCGACGAGTGATGCTAGTCGGAAAACCACAATACCAGCACATCGAGCGGCAGAATGGAATGTGGAGATAGAGCGAGACAGCGTCATCAGTTCCCTGGCTTCTCAGCCATTGCTCATAAGTGTGGGCGCCGATTTCTGGAGAAAACTCCTGTATTGTTGGGTAGATAGTATACCAAGGCAACTGCGCCCCGCTATTTGTGTTCGGAACGAAAATCGACGACGGTGCGCGCACAGACTTTCGCCTGCAGTCCGTGTCACGTTCACATTCAATATTTGACACGTTTTTTTCCCTCGAAAGCTGGGTCCTATTGGGCACGTGCCACGCCCGGAATGGACTTGATGTTCGATTTGACGTCGCATTCGGAAAGCGCCTTCGGCTCATCGCCAGGCTCGTCGCCGCTCGTTGCGACGCTGAGGTGCTTCTTGCGGCGCTTTGCCGCCTTGTCTGGATATTGCGCTAACACTTCCGCAATGAGCTTTTCATGCAAAACGCTGTCATTCTCGTAATCAAGGCTCATGGGCCCCTGCCCCTTTCAAGGTTCGGGTTAGGTCGTCGTCGACGAAGCGTCTTTCGTGGAAGGACGCGCTGGCTCAAGGGCCAGCGCGTCCTGTCGACAGCGGCAGTTATTGAGCCGCAGCCACCGCTAACTCCTTGGCCTGTAGTTCGGCCAGCATCTGCTCGTCGCTCTTCATGATGCCGAAGTCGAGCAGCATGTCTTCGAAGCTCTTCCATGGTAATCGGGGTCGGAATGGTCCCTTGGCCCGAATTGGCATGGATCTTCTCGGCTAGCGCCCGATATTCCCCGGCCTGCTTGGAGTCCGGCGCGTACTGGATCACCGTCATCTTCCTGAGCTCGGCGTGCTGGACGATGTTGTCACGCGGCACAAAGTGGATGAGCTTGGAATTGAGCCTGGCAGCCAGCGCCTCGGAGAGGTCGAGCTCGCGGTCCGTCTGGCGCTCGTTACAGATCAGGCCGCCGAGCCGCACGCCGCCGGAATGGGCATATTTCAGGATGCCCTTGGCGATGTTGTTGGCGGCATAGAGCGCCATCATCTCGCCGGACATCACGATGTAGATCTCCTGGGCCTTGTTCTCACGGATCGGCATCGCGAAGCCACCGCACACCACATCGCCAAGCACGTCATAGGAGACGTAGTCGACATCGTCATAAGCGCCGTTCTCCTCGAGGAAATTGATCGAGGTGATGACGCCGCGCCCGGCGCAGCCGACGCCCGGTTCCGGACCGCCGGACTCCACGCACTTGATGCCTTTGTAGCCGGCCTTGAGCACGTCCTCGAGCTCAAGGTCTTCCACCGAACCTTCCTGGGCTGCCAGATGCAGAACCGTGTCCTGTGCTTTGGCGTTCAGGATCAGCCGGGTGGAGTCGGCTTTCGGGTCGCATCCGACGATCAGGATCTTCTGCCCGAGGTCGACAAGCGCTGCGAGCGTATTTTGGGAGGTGGTGGACTTGCCGATCCCCCCTTTGCCGTAAAATGCGATTTGACGCAAATCTGACATATCGCCTTCCTTCTTTCGTTCCATCCATCGCTGAGTAAAAGGCCGGCAGCTCGCGCCGCCTCCCAGGGCAGTCTTCAAAACCCGTGCCATGTGGGCAGCAGCATATAAAACAGTTGGTTTGCTGATCTTCAGCTATTTAATTCCAAACTTTCGAAGGCGGGTTCGACAAACTCTTGTCCCGAAGCCGCCAAACTGGACGAAGCGGCTGTGAGGTTTTGTCGGTTCGAAATCGCTAGCCTCAAAGATCAACAAATGTCGTCCGTATCCCTACATCCCAAGCGAAGGGACAGAAGTAGTGTGGCAAGTCGTAGAGCCAAACAGATCGATACCGTCTTGATGGCCGATCGGCTTCGCACCACGCGTCGGATTAAGGCCGGATGATCAGCAGAACGCAGATGAAGGCACAGTAGAGATTGTCGCTTACAACAAACTCGCTGTTATGCTGTCTCCATGAACACATAGGAGGAATGCCGCCAGCTTGGCAGCTGCAGTCTTGCGGCCGGATTGTTTCGCCATAGGCTGAGATTGACAACAGAGCCGGTTTCGATCGTCAGCGGGTCAATTCTGAGGAAATGCTCGAAGGCTACAGCAAAGATCGGAGCAAGGTATCAAGTAAAAGCGCTAGTCGCAGATGCTTTTTTCCAGGCGCACGCTCAGCTCCGACAAATTGTGGATCGCGTAGTCGAATACGGCGAAGAGCTTATGGCAATTTTAGTAGGTGCTATCAAAATCGCCCGATGATCACCATCCGACGACGACATCACCGCTCATCTTTAAGGAAGTGGCATTTGCGCGTGCCGCACAGTCGCAAATATCGGGAGCAAGGATCCCCGTTCTCGGTCCAACGTCGCCGGACAAGCCCGCTAGGTTGCATCTGGGGCCTTCACGTTTTCAAGATCTGGCGCCCGACGAACTCTGCCGCTCCAGAAAGACTTCCGCTTTCCTCAGGCAGAAAGCATTCATTAAAATCGCCGCATTCCTTGCAGCTGGGAGCGCTACAAAGGGAAAAGCCTTCAGCTTCGCAAATCTTGCGGTAAAAATACTTCTTCCACCTCATGTTGTTGGTGTTGCCTGCCGCCAGCGCCGGAAAATGCGCGAACAGCAATCTGCCAAGTTCGGTCTTGTCAAGCAAGCCGAGATCCCGCCAGAGGTGGTCTTCACGCATGGAACGTCGCGCAATGATCTTAGCGAAACGCACGCCCTCAGGGTCGCCTGGCCGGACATACGCTAGAAGCATATCGCGCAACAGTTGCTCCTCCGCATCACGCACGCAATCACTCGCCTCTTGCAGGGCAAAGGCGCGGATGAGCCTTGCCGGGAAACTGCGGGTTGGAATATCCCGCAGCTCCCTAAGTGAAAGGCCGGTTGCCTCGGTCGCGGTGGCAATCCCCATCTCAATTTCTTCAAGTGCGCGCGAAAAAACGCGGAAGAGCACATAGTCATCAAAATATAACCTAAGACCCATCTGGCATGGTCGGCTGACATAGAGTGTTTGGCAATCGTCGCAGTGGTCGACGGCTATGCTGGTTTGACGTGCTGCGTCCGCTATCGTCGAGACCCCGATGTGATGCACATTTGGCATGCGCTTCGTCACTTTCTCCAATAATCGAATTCAGTTGGCTGCTTTGGCCCTCGCAAGGCGAACATTCAAAGATTGTGCCAGCTTGAGCAAGTGACACTTGAAGCCTCGATCGCCCGTGCAGCGGGGAGGCGATCCCGCCTCCAGTGGTCGCCAAACGGACAAACGCAGGCTTTCAATCTGCGGCGCCGATCGAGCAGTCTGAATGCAGCAATCCGAGCGAAGATCAAAGATCAACGCCTGCGCAAAGACGCGTTAGCCGATAGAGTTATCCATATGTCTCTTCTATAGTCCTCAGAGTAGTTGGAGACCGGGCCTGTTCGCCGCGCTCCGAAGGCCGCCGCCATAGCGAGCAACAAGGCGGCGCCAGTATCTCTCCGGGATACGCAATAAAATCTGCCGCTTCCTATCTATTGCATTTTTGTACGCTCTCCGCTGCGGTCGCGATCGGCTTCCTTGGTTAGACACCTCCGTCATGCACCAAGGTCGCCAATCAGGAAAAATAGATTGATTGGATGTCATCATTTGCGTTTTGAATAACGCTCAAAACGCGGCACCAAAAACGCCTGGGGACCGAGGGCGAATTCGCGACCGCGGCACTCAGCGCACTTGAGTAAGCCAACAGTGAGCGCGGCTGTTGCCCCGGTTGCGCTAGCCAAATGTCGTGATGCTCGGATGGAACTCGCCGATTGCAGATTTTCTTTCTGCTTTCAACGTCGTAAGGAGTGCATTGATAGAAGCTCCACTCGTCAGCTTCGAGTTCAGGCGCTCGCGTCTGCAGCGGTGGGAGATGGTTTCTAATTCTGCCGGGTATTCGTACAACGTAAAGATCTCGTCAAATCTGGAACACGCACTCGTTTGCATAATCTGCCCAAGGTCGGGATTCCGTTCCGCAAAAGTGGGACAAATGTCGAGCCATACGAGCGGCGACGCCGATGGCCGCCACGTTCGATTGCTGAACCCGCCCTGGTCGACTGCGCGGCCGCCGGTATGGTTTAACATCGTCGCGTACATTGTTGGCGCGAATTCTGTATAGGGGCGTGCCGGAATAAAAACATGCCAATCATAATATCACATCAAATACAACATGATGATCGCTATCGGAGCGCCGCGTCCGGAGCCAAGCTTGGTTTAAGCCGAACCGAATTGGCGCAGGACCATTTACACAGCACACTGAAATCTGCATATTGCCGCGCGTTGTCGCTATCCCGAGTTGATGGACAAGTCGCTTTCGCTCCAGCCAAAAGCAGCTGGGCACGGGCTCTTTTCAAGAAATTAGAAGGCAAGGATATGGAAAATTTTGTGTATCTGTTGGAGTCGGAAAGTGCGATCTTTCGCGCCGCTGAGCTCCCTGATCGCAACAGCATTGCATCGATCTCCGGTTTAATTGGCAGTGATCTTATTCAGATGATCCGCTTCGACGACATGCACTCGCTATTTGTTGGGGAAGAAGCTTTGCGAGCTGGGTTAACCGCCTTTACGATCTTTGACGGGTACCCGATCCCTCTTGCCGGGAAAATAGCGCTTTTGGGAGGCGATGGTAGTAAACCTTATCGTTCGCCGTCAATAATGATGACGGAAGCCGCGCGACGTTTTGAATGTTGCCGGCCGGTGCTTGATCCTGTGTTTGTTCCGATGGACCGAGTAGTGAACAAGGGCCTCATCGTTGCGGGCGCACTGGAAAGCTTGCAAGTGCGTATTGATCGCCGCTCCCCGGTGCTCCTATGAGCGCAATGACGAATGATAGGATCCGCGAGAATGAACTCTATCGCGCCGGTTCGCTCAGAGTCCGCGAGCGTGGCGCCATGGGCACGAGAAACGGAAAGCTGACGCCTCAAAATTGCGGCGTTTACTACGTTGCCGAAGGCCTCCCGTTCCACTGGACAAGGTCAACACTGAAGGGCGGAAGACATTCATTGCATTTGCCGAGTTGGAAGCCGCGAAGGAAGAAGTCGCCACTTTGGCGTATTCGCGCTTACCCGGCTTTTGGCAACCTATGGCACCAGCTGAATGCCGAAGTATTTGATCGCTGTCGACGGCGCAGCCCGCATTGATTGCAGACGCTGTTTCAACGCCTGCTCACGGCGAAGTCATGCACGTTCATAGGGTGGACGAATCGGGCGAAATCGTCGGCGTTGACGCAGTTGAAACATTGGACGAACGAACGGGGAGCAAGACCTTGCCCTTTAGAACCTTTTTTTGCATCCTGCTGCTGGTCACGTGCACCAGTGCTGTTTCGGCTTACGCTGCCTCGCTTTCCATCTTCAAAGCGTTCGCCGTAACCTTAGCGGCTTCGTTTTTGCTTCAGGTCATCTATTTCTTGAGCCTGCTATTTATGTCCTTCCGGCCCACGCGCGAGAGCGACAGGTCGATACATTCAGGAACTTGGCAGGCAGACCAGCCACAAAAACGTGATCGCGATGAAACTGAGCAGTCCAACGTCCCCCAGCTTGACCCAAGGCGTAAACGGCGCACCCCTTAAGGCAATTTCGGCGGAGGACAGATTATCAAATATACCGAGCATTACCACTTGGTGTATTCTGCGTACGTCGCGGTTATACTAGCATATTTGCTGTATCAATACTTATGCCATCGGATACGACCAAGTCTAATACCGAAGAAAGGATCGCTTAACCGCCCGAATCATTTCAAAAAATATTATAGATAGTGGAGGAAGCCCGTGGGCTTACGTGTAATCGCGTGTTCTGCCCCCCAGTTTTCTCACGGCGAGGCGGGCGAAATGGCATTATCAAGCGCCGATCCGGCAAGCCTCTACAATGCCTGCAGATATGCTGCGTCACTGGCATCCAAGGCGGAAGGTGCATGGGGCGAAAGCAATTGGCGCGGCACCAGGAGTGACAGGCGACAATCAACGCTTCTGCTATCTGACATGGACGATGTGCAGCGAAGGCTAACGCCGCTATTAGTCCGGGTCCGGCCCAATTTAGTTCTCATAGGAGCGATGTCGATATGCTTCCGTGGTGCGATTGAGACAGCGAAATACATCAGAGAGTTTCTAGGCGATGACGTTTGTATCGTTCTTGGCGGTCGCCACGCCACCGAAACAATATATCGGGATGACGAAAATCGTGTAAGACATCATCTAGCGTCCCCTCTGCGGCTAATTGCTGACGGAAAAGTTTCCAACTGTTTCGACATCGTGCTCTCCGGAGATGGTGAACACTTTATCGCGGAAATTGGGTGCGTCGTAGCTTCCTTGGAAGCAAGAGGTTTTTCGCCAAGGGAGGCGAAATTCTCATTGGGCCACCTGACGACCACCCCGGGGCACTGGATCGCCGGCACAATCATGGACGATCAGGTCCACACTGTGTGCTCTTCGGGCATGCCGCTCGATTATAATGGGATGCCATCCCCAGCCGAAATGTTCGGAATTACAACTAGCTTTGACGTGTTTGGTGGCGC
Organism: Rhizobium sp. C104; assembly: GCF_022354505.1. NCBI lineage: Bacteria > Pseudomonadati > Pseudomonadota > Alphaproteobacteria > Hyphomicrobiales > Rhizobiaceae > Rhizobium > Rhizobium sp. C104. The sequence goes on from NZ_CP092353.1 coordinate 156,320, forward strand.
GCCTACCGCGCACGTCTTCAGCGACATCGGGCGTGGATGTATCTATGATTGTATCTTCTGCAGTGAGAGGGTCAGCGTTGTCGGGCCTCCTCGACAGTTCAAGACAAGCCCCCACCGGTTATGCGGCCAGCTCGCAGCAGCCCACCGCGTAGTCAAGGCAGATTACGGCGAAAACTTTCCTGTCTCGGCGTTCATTGAAGACTCAACTCTTCTTGGATGGAATTCGGCCCTCGTAGCCCAGTTTGAAAAGGTATTCGACCCACTCGAAAATCCTGTGCGGCTTGGCGGACAAGCGACCATTGACCAAATCGTTAATAACCCAGCCCTTGCACGAAGACTAGGCCGCATGGGCCTGGAGTATCTTTTCATCGGGGTCGAGACACCGCGCCCAGAACTTGTTGGAGGTCTTCACAAGAACATCGCCACCAAGAAGGGTTCGTGGATGGAACGCGCGGACAAAGCAGTTGAGATCTTGTCCGAAGCCGGAATCAAGGTTGGGGTATCCCTCCTATTTGGCATGGGCGAGGGAGCTGCTGAAAGGCAGCAATTGTTTTCGGCCTTAGAAAGCTGGCGGAAAACGGGCTCTCTGATCACAATCAGCATGAACTGGGCCGTCCAACACCCTTTGAGAAACACGGTTCAGGGGAATGAATATACCTATTTGGATTGGGCGGTGTCGCCCGGTCCCATGCTGTCGTTGTTAAGGAATTTTGGCGAAGCCTCTGAGATCTATCCAATTGCCGGCGGTACAAACCCAGACGAAGCCTCCGTAAAGGATATTCTCCAAGCCACCACGGAGATCATGGCTATGCCGCCTGCACACCCAATGCAAAACCAAGAAGCGGAGCATATATATGCTGAACGGAGCGCCTAAAGGCGGAATAAATTACCCTAGCTCAGACCGAGTATGCGCCGGAACCCATCTCTTTATCGATATGTGGGATGCAGAAAATACGGGAGATACTGAAGCGATTGAGGCGGCGGTAGCGCAAGCCGTTCATGACTGCCGCGCCACGATGCTGGAATCGAGTTATAGAAAATATAGCGAAGATGGGGGCGTCACGGGCTTCGCAATTCTCGCTGAATCGCACATTTGCGTAAATACCTGGCACGAAGAACGCATGGTCGCGATAGACGTATTTTTTTGTGGTTCGCTAGACCCGTACGCGAGTATCGCCGCGTTGCGCGACGTATTTCGCCCATCCCGGATCGATATTAGCGAGCACAAGCGTCTTCTTGGAACAAGAATAACGCATCCAAATATTGTGGAAGCGCTTCAACCGAAAGTATTCTCCGAAATCGAGGTGGAACATGTCTAAGAGCCCGATTTAAAAGAAGTTGTGCGATAACAGGCAGTTGTGATTCCCTATTGGTGCTAAATCAAATGGGGTTTCGATGAGCTGGACTGCTATCGCTCGCCGTGGGCATAACCGAGACGTGCTTCGTTTTCCAAGTGATTTGAAGGACCGGGAATGGACGTTGATCAAACCGCTGATCCCGCCAGCGCGTCGTGGCGGGCGGCGTCGGACGACGAATATGCGCCCGGTCGTGGAGGCGATCCTCTATATCCCCTCGAGCGGCTGCCAATGGCGCATGCTGCCGGGCGATTTTCCGCCGGTTTCGACAGTGCGCGGTTATTTTTATGCTTGGCGCGCGATCGGACTGTGGCAGAGCATCAACCAGCTTCTGGTGATGGCGGCGCGGGAAATCGAGGGACGGGAGGCGCAACCGACGGCAGGGATTATCGACAGCCAAAGCGTCAAGACCACGGAAAGCGGCGGAATATCCGGCTATGATGCAGGCAAGAAGATTAGTTGAGGCGAGCAATGTGCGGCCATGGTGACTGGACGATCGAAATCGTCAAGCAGGAGGCTTCTGGGGGCATCGTCTGGTTTAGAAAGCACCTCCGACTAAGGCGACTGTTGCCGACCGCCGCTTCTGATTAGATGACATGTTTCCGGAAGAGAACATGCCTCGAAAATTTGAGCGTTTCCCGTTTGCCTTTTGGACCTACGCCGATCGAGAAGCTCGACCGTCTCGGTAAGCGCGGGGGTGGAAACATTGAGAACAACGTCAAAACGAGATGACTGCAAGTTCGCAACTTGCATTTGGCGGAAATAAGCTCCGCAAACTTTATTGCAGTGTTCCGGACGGTGAGTCGAGGCGGGTCCAGTGAGATTTGCCCAGGGCCGGCGCTTTTAACGCGGCGGCCTCGGCGCAGTCGACGACGTTCCCGCCCATCGGACGAAAACTGGCGGGGCAACTTCGACGTCGAAGATGGCGCGGATTGTTGCACGAAAGCCCGCCGCGGGGACATCCCAATGCAGGTCGCCGACTATCGGACGCAGACCGGCGTTAGAGCAGGCTTTTGTCAGACATGTACTCAGCGGTTGTCGGCATTGAGACTGAATGGCGGGAGCTTGACACTACGCGCTGCTACGAAATGCCTGCTGAGCCCACGAATTCACCCCGGCACGCGATTTGCTCTGGTCACGGTATGTCGCCAATCGCAGCGCGATGGTCTTCGGGCGGTGCGTCGCTGTTCGCGTCTCGTGAGGTCCCGATGGTTTGCTGTGGCAATGATAGTGGCTCCGTTGTGACCGGGAAAATCTCAGGAGTGTTGGATGCGATCTAGAGTTCTTCATTTGCGAGCCACAACGATCGCCCACGTCGCGGGCGGTACAGCCAAAGCGGCAGACCTTGAGCCAGGAGGGAAGCCGGGGGTGTGGGACTGGTCTGGAAGTTATGTTTGCGGACGGGTCGGTAGGTGGGTGCGGTCGAACCTGCTGCGCCAATTCCTACGGTCGGGCGACCTATGGCGATACCGACATGTTCGATTTCAACCGGCTGCACAACCCGCACCTGCCGCTCGGCTAAGGGCTGTATCTGTGCCTGGGCGCTGCGCTGGCGCGCCCGGAATTGGGAAGTGCCTTCCCCCGCCGTTCGTGCGGTCGGAGGATCTGGCGCTGGTAATCGCCGCAGAGGACGTCGTCTACGCGCTGTCTTAGCTCATTTGCTGCCCGCAGTCTGCCCATCATCTTCCGCCCCTTCCAGGCTCAGAGAGTAAAGCGTCACCATGTCCGAACAATCCTTGCCGGCGCTGCCGATGTGGCGGGTCGATCACATCGAGCCCTCGCCCGAGATGTTGGCGCTACGTGCCAAAGGTCCGATCCACCGCGTGCGCCTTCCGTCCGGGCACGAATGCTGGTGGGTGACAGGCTATGACGAGGCCAAGGCGGTGCTGTCTGACGCGGCATTCCGGCCCGCGGGAATGCCTCCGACGGATTTCACCCCGGATTCGGTCATTCTCGGTTCGCCGGGATGGCTGGTCTCGCACGAAGGGGACGAGCATGCTCGGTTACGCACGATCGTGGCGCCGGCCTTCAGCAACAGCAGGGTGAAGCTGCTTACGCAGCAGGTCGAGGCGATCACTGTGCAGTTGTTCGATACGCTGGCGGTTCAGCCCCAGCCCGCAGACTTGCGACGCCATGTCTCCTTTCCGCTTCCGGCCAAGGTAATCAGCGCGCTGATGGGCGTGCCCTTCGAGGAACACGCCTTTTTCGCAGGACTCTCCGACGAGGTGATGACGCACCAGCATGAAAGCGGCCCGCGCAGCGCGTCGGGCCTGGCCTGGGAAGAGCTCCGCGCCTACATTCACGGCAAAATACGGGGCAAGCGACAGGAGCCGGGCGATAACCTGCTGACGGATCTGCTCGCCGCGGTCGACCAGGGCAAAGCGACCGAGGAAGAGGCGATCGGCCTCGCGGCGGGCGTGCTGGTGGCGGGGCACGAGAGCACCGTTGCGCAGATCGAATTCGGCCTGCTGGCCATGTTTCGCCATCCGCAACAGCGCGAACGCCTGGTCCGCGATCCGTCCCTGGTGGACAAGGCGGTGGAGGAGATACTGCGCATGTATTCGCCTGGTGCGGGCTGGGACGGCATCATGCGCTATCCCCGGACCGACGTGACCATCGCAGGCGTGCATATACCCGCGGAGAGCAAAGTACTGGTCGGCCTGCCGGCGACCTCGTTTGATCCGCGCCATTTCAAAGACCCGGAAGTCTTCGACATCGGACGCGACGCAAATCCCCACCTGGCGTTCTCCTACGGGCAGCACAATTGCATCGGGGCGGCGCTGGCCAGGCTGGAACTGAAGGCCGTATTCGGTTCGATCTTCCAGCGCTTTCCCGCGTTGCGCCTGGCCGTGGCGCCCGAAGAACTGAAGTTGCGCAAGGAGATCATCACCGGCGGGTTCGAGGAGATGCCGGTGATCTGGTGCGGACGCCGCCCGGTATCGCAATTTTCTCATTTGACGGCGCCTGGCGCGCGCCGGTCAGATCAGCCACCCGACAGGTAACCAAGATGGACGTGCAAGGAACCAAGGCAGCATGCCACGACGCCTTCGCCGAGCTGGCGTCGCCAGCATGCATCCAAGACCCGTACCCGTTCATGCGGTGGTTGCAAGAGCACGATCCGGTGCACCGCGCGGCGTCGGGCATCTTTCTGTTGAGCCGCCACGCCGACATCTACTGGGCGTTCAAGGCCACGGGCGATGCGTTTCGGGGACCGGCGCCATCCGAACTGGCGCGCTATTTCCCGCGTGCGGCGAGCAGCCTGTCGCTCAATCTGCTGGCGTCCACGCTAGCCATGAAGGAACCACCGACGCATACGCGTCTGCGCCGGCTGATTTCGCGCGATTTCACCGTGGGCCATATCGACAACCTGCGGCCGAGCATCGCGCGCATCGTCGCAGCCCGCCTGGATGGCATGGCGCCCGCACTGGAGCGAGGAGAGGCGGTGGACCTGCATCGGGAATTCGCACTGGCCTTGCCCATGCTTGTCTTCGCTGAATTGTTCGGCATGCCCCAAGACGACATTTTCGAGCTCTCAGCGATCGTCAGCGCCATTCTAGAAGGCCTGAGCCCGCACGCCAGCGATCCACAGCTCGCCGCGGCGGACGTGGCCAGCGCCAGGGTGAAGGCCTATTTCGGCGACCTCATATTGCGCAAGCGCGCCGATCCCTGCCGCGACATCGTGTCGACACTGGTCGGCGCACACAGCGACGATGCCGACACGCTTTCGGACGCGGAGTTGATCAGCATGCTGTGGGGCATGTTGCTGGGCGGCTTCGCCACCACTGCTGCGACTATCGACCATGCGGTGCTGGCGATGCTGGCCTACCCCGAGGAGCGGCACTGGCTGCAGGGAGACGCCGCAGGGGTGGAGGCATTCGTGGAAGAAGTACTGCGCTGCGAGGCGCCCGCCATGTTCAGCTCCATTCCGCGTATCGCCCAGCGCGACATCGAATTGCGTGGCGTGGTGATCCCGAAGGACGCGGACGTGCGCGTGCTGATCGCGGCCGGCAATCGCGACCCGGACGCTTTCGCTGATCCCGACCAATTCGATCCGGTGCGGTTCTACGGCACCAGGCCTGGCATGTCGAACGACGGAAAGATTATGCTGAGCTTCGGCCATGGCATCCACTTCTGCCTAGGTGCGCAACTCGCCAGGGTGCAGCTGGCCGAGAGCCTGCCGCAGATCCAGGCGCGCTTCCCCACGTTGGCCTTGGCCGAGCAGCCGACCCGGGAGCCCTCAGCGTTCCTTAGGACGTTCCGCGCGCTGCCGGTGCGGCTGCACGCGCAGGCGGCGGCTGAGGTTCGCGTCGTGGTCGACCAGGACCTGTGCGGAACCACTGGTCAGTGCGTGTTGACGCTGCCGGGCGCCTTTCGTCAGCGCGAACCGGACGGCGTGGCCGAAGTGTGCATGGCGACGGTCCCGCAGGCGCTGCACGCCGCCGTGCGGCAAGCAGAAAGCCAGTGCCCGGTCGCGGCCATTCGGGTGATCGAAAGCGAAGCCGGCGATAACCACTGCACCAACCCCGGCCCTACGCCCTCTCAGGCAGACGCTGAGCGACATGCAGCGAAGACCTACGCAATCCAGGAGAACATGATGGAACGATTTAAAGGCAAGGTGGCCGTGGTGACCGGCGCCGGCGCCGGGATCGGCAAGGCATGCGCCCTCGCCATCGCACGCGAGGGCGGAAGAGTGGTGGTGGCCGACATTGATGGCCCCGCTGCCATCGCCTGCACCGCACAGATCGCAGCCGAAGCGGGCCAAGCGCTGGCCGTGGCCATGGACATCGCAGATGCGCAGGCGGTGGCAGAGCTTTTCCAAACGGCGAAGCGGCGCTTCGGTGGGGTAGACGTGCTTGTGAACAATGCGAGCGCCATGCATTTGACCCCGCACGACCGCGCGATCCTCGACCTGGACGTGGCGGTCTGGGACAAGACCATGGCGACCAATTTGCGCGGCACGCTCCTCTGCTGCCGGCAGGCCATCCCACAAATGATCACCCGCGGTGGTGGCGCGATCGTGAACATGTCATCGTGCCAAGGGCTCAGCGGCGACACCGCACTGACGTCCTACGCCGCGTCGAAGGCCGCAATGAACATGCTGTCGGCCTCGCTTGCCACGCAGTATGGACACGCGAAGATCCGCTGCAACGCGGTTGCGCCAGGTCTTATCATGACGGAACGCCTCTTCGCCAAGCTGGACGAGTGCATGCAACGGCATCTACACCGGCACCAGCTCCTGCCGCACGTCGGCCGCCCCGAGGACGTAGCCGCGCTGGTCGCATTCCTGCTCTCCGACGAGGCTGCGTTCATCACCGGCCAGGTGTTGTGTATCGACGGCGGCATGTTGTCGCATGTTCCAACCTACGCCGACGGTGGCAACAGCGCGGCTCTGCCGGCCGGTGACGCCGCCGAAGCAGCCGCAACGTCGCACTGGTGATGGACATGCTGCTCAACCCGCTGAACCGCTGGCACCGGCTACGGGACGACATCCCGGTCATGCCTGGCGCTTTCCCCCTGGTCGGGCATCTTCCCGCCATCGTCTGCGATCTGCCGCGCCTGCTGCGGCGCGCCGAAAGGACGCTAGGCAGCCACTTCTGGCTGGATTTCGGCCCGGCCGGACACCTGATGACATGCCTGGATCCGGATGCGCTCGCATTGCTCCGGCACAAGGAAGTGTCCTCGGCACTGATCGAAGAGATGGCGCCCGACATCCTTGGCGGAACGTTGGTCACTTTGGACGGTAGCGCGCACCGGCAGGCGCGCGATGGGATAAATGCGGCGTTTCTGCCCAGGGGTCTGACCGAGGCCGGCATTGGCGAGCTGTTCGAACCAATTATTCGGGCTCAGGTCAGGGCGTGGCGCGACCGCGGTGAAGTCGCTATCCTGCCAGACACCCGCAACCTGATGCTTAAACTCACCTTCAGTCTCATGGGCATCCCCGCCCAAGACCTGTCGGAGTGGCATCGCAAGTACCGGCAACTGCTACAATTGATGGTCGCGCCCCCGATCGACCTGCCGGGGATGCCATTGCGGCGCGGCCGCGCCGCCCGCGATTGGATCGACGCGCAGTCGCGCCAGTTCATCCGGGACGCGCGCGCGCGCGCCGCGCGCACCGGGTTGATCAACGACATGGTGAGCGCCTTCGATCGCAGCGACGGCGCACTCTCCGATGACGTCCTGGTCGCCAATATCCGCTTGCTGCTGCTTGCCGGCCACGAGACCTCCGCCTCAACGATGGCCTGGATGGTGATTGAGCTGGCGCAGCAGCCAGAGCTGTGGGACGCCCTGGTCGAAGAGGCGCAACGCGTGGGCGCGGTGCCGACCGGGCACGAGGACCTGGCGCAATGTCCGGTCGCAGAGGCACTGTTTCGGGAGACGCTACGAATGCATCCGGCTTCCTCGCTCGTACCGCGTCGCGCGATGCAGGAATTACAACTCGGCCAGCGGCACATTCCTGCGGGCACTCATTTGTGCATCCCACTGCTGCATTTCTCGACCTCGGCGCTGCTGCACGAAGCGCCTGATCAGTTCCGTCTGGGACGATGGCTGCAACGCACGGAGCCGATCCGGCCGGTGGACATGCTGCAGTTCGGTGCCGGCCCACACGTCTGCATGGGCTATCATCTAGTATGGCTGGAGCTGGTGCAGTTCAGCATCGCCTTGGCATTGACCATGCAGGAGGCCGGGGTGCGGCCGCGGTTGATGAGCGGCGTCGAAAATGGCCGGCGCTATTACCCGACCGCACATCCGTCCATGACAATCCGCATCGGATTCTCATGAGCTGGGATCGTCTGCCCCGTGTCAGGAGGCAGCGGCGCCGGCGATGGGCGGCATTGCTGCACTCGGCGCGCGCGCCCGGTGCGACGCCGGCAACACCGCGGCTCGCCGCTCGCCGCGGCATTCTCTGTCACGTACAAGGAGATGAACAACATGCAGACGGGTTCCATGCTAAACGACGACCGAACTGGCGTTTCCCCGTTCGGCGGATTGGGCGCGCAGGCGTGCGGCGGAGTGCCGGTGCGCGCGTCCGTACGCATGGTCGCGCTATGCGCCGTCGCGGAGGATGCCGCGCGTTACGCTGTTCCGCGCGCTGGATCGCTATCGCGCCTGTTTCGGATCGTAGGTGGTCGAGGATGACACGCCAGCGGATGACACGACGCTGGGCAAGCCCCCGGCAAGCATGTGGCGGAGAAGAATGCAACCGGCGTGCCGATCACGGAGCTGCATGCAGCGCGCCAGTCAATGCCGGGCCTATGGCCCGAGGCCGAGGAAGCCATCACCCCACTGCGGCCGCGTGCGGAGCGGTTGGCGCAGGCCGTGCAGCGGGCCAAAAGGGTATCTGTTCAAGCACGCGCCGTGCGCATGGGCGCCGGTCGGCACGGAGGCGCCGCCGTACCGCTGCGATCCGCCGGCGGCAGCGCTAGATGCTACATTGTGTCCGATTCCACGGCGCAGATCGCAGCGGTTGCCCACCGCGGTCCGCCGCGCTGTCCGGCGGACCGCCGCCAGCATAGGTGCGCTTCGCCGCGACGGGCCCGCGGCGGTGCCCGGCGTCCGCCCCATCCTGCTTCTCGTCAACTGCCTGCAGAGGGAACATCCCGCATGAATGCGCTGTCCGAACAGATCCTTTCTGAATTGCGCCACCTGCTGAACGAGACGCGCGATGGCGGCAGCGTCAGTCCCTCCGTTTACGACACGGCGCGCGTTTTGCACTTCCGCGGCAACGTCACCGGTCGGCAGAACGCATACGCGTGGCTCATGGCGCAGCAACAGGCTGATGGCGGGTGGGGAAGTGCTGACTTCCCACTGTTCCGCCATGCACCCACGTGGGCGGCGTTGCTTGCATTGCAGCGTGCCGATCCTCTTCCCGGCGCTGCGGACGCAGTTCAGGCTGCAACGCGGTTCCTCGAGCGCCAGCCGGATCCCTACGCAGATGCGGTGCCGGAAGACGCGCCGGTAGGCGCGGAGCTGATCCTGCCGCAGATCTCCGGCGAGGCCGCATCCTTGGTGGACGACGTGGTGTTTCCGCGCTACCCGGCGCTGTTGCCGTTGCGGCAGGCGTGCCTGGCCAAGTTGGGGACGGTGGGACCGCTGCCGAGCGGCCATCCGTTGTTGCACTCCTGGGAAGCCTGGGGCACGTCGCCGACCACGGCATGCCTGGACGACGACGGCAGCATCGGCATCAGCCCGGCGGCAACCGCCGCCTGGCGTGCGCACGCCCTCACACAGGCGAGCGCGCCACAGGTCGGGCGTGCCGACAGGTATCTTCAGGCCGCATCGCGCGCGGCGCGTAGCGGCATCGAAGGTGTCGTTCCTAGCGTCTGGCCGATCAACGTATTCGAGCCATGCTGGTCGCTGTACACCCTGCATCTGGCCGGGTTGTTTTCGCATCCCGCGCTCGCCGAGGCGGTAGGCGTGATCGTCGCGCAGCTCGATGCCTGTCTGGGCGTGCGCGGTCTGGGTCCGGCCTTGCACTTCGCGGCCGATGCGGACGACACCGCCGTTGCGTTGTGCATCCTGCGCCTAGCAGGACGCAACCCGGCTGCCGACGCGTTGCGCCATTTCGAAATCGGCGGGCTGTTCGTTACCTTCCCCGGCGAGCGCAATGCCTCGGTGTCGACCAACATCCACGCCCTGCATGCGTTCAGACTGTTGGGAAAGCCCACCGCCGGCACCAGCGCTTACCTTGAGGCCAATCGCAACCCGGACGGTCTATGGGACAATGAAAAATGGCACGTTTCGTGGCTGTATCCCACCGCGCATGCAATTGCTGCGCTCGCGCAAGGCGTGCCCCAGTGGCGCGACGAGCGCGCGCTGGCGGCGCTGTTGCAGGCGCAGTGCGACGACGGCGGCTGGGGCGCCGGTCGCGCGTCAACATTTGAGGAAACCGCCTATGCGCTGTTCGCCTTGCACGTGATGGATGGGCGCGAAGAGCCGACAGGGCGCGCCCGCATCGCGCTGGCGGTCGCGCACGCGTTGGAGTGGATGCTCGCTCGCCATGAGGCGCATGAATTGCCGCAGACGCCGCTGTGGATCGGCAAGGAATTGTATTGCCCGACCCGGGTCGTGCGCGTGATCGAACTCGCCGGCTTGTGGCTGGCTCTTCGTTGGGGGCGGCGCATCCCGGCCGAGGGAGCAGGAGGAATAGCGCAATGATCCCGACCGAAAGCGCGCTGCAGCAAGTACTGGAGTGGGGGCGTTCTCTAACCGGATTCGCCGACGAGCATGCCGTGGAAGCAGTTAGGGGCGGACAGTACATCCTGCAGCGTATCCAACCGAGCCTGCACGATACCAGCGCCCGCACCGGCCGGGATCCGCAGGACGAAAAGCTGATCGTGGCGTTTTATCGCGAGTTGGCGCTACTGTTTTGGCTCGACGATTGCAACGACCTTGGCCTGATCGCGCCAGAGCAGCTGGCCGCGGTGGAGCAGGCGCTGGGGCAGGGCGGCCCATGCGCGATCCCCGGGTTCGAGGGCTGCGCTGTGCTGCGCGCTTCCCTGGCCGCGCTCGCCTACGATAGGCGCGACTATACTCAGCTTCTTAACGATACCCAGTGCTACTGCGCGGCGCTTCGCGCCGGACACGCGCAGGCGGCGGGGGCGCAACGCTGGTCTTACGCCGAATACTTGCACAATTCCATCGATTCGATCGCCTACGCGAACGTGTTCTGTTGCCTGTCGTTGCTTTGGGGGCTGGACATGGCGACCCTGCGCGCGCGTCCGGCGTTTCGCCAGGTACTGCGGCTCATCTCCACGATAGGGCGCCTGCAGAACGATCTGCATGGACGCGCCAAGGATAGGTCGGCGGGAGAGGCCGACAACGCTGCCATCCTGCTCCTGCAGCGTTATCCGGCTATGCCTGTGGAGGATTTCCTCAACGACGAGCTGGCCGGCCATGAGCGCATGCTGCACCGAGTGATGGTGGAGGAACGCTTTCCTGCGCCATGGGGACCGTTAATCGAGGCCATGGCGGCCATTCGCGCGAAGTACTACGAGACCTCGATCAGCCGCTACGGCAACGATGCTGCGGGGAGAGGCCAGCGTGCGCCGGCGTGAACGCGCGGGAGGCGGCGGCGTGCGCGCAGCGCCCTCGGTCCGATCCGACGCAACGCCAACGCCCAATACGGCGGATCGAGCGAGCATGTGCGACGACGCCCTGACCCGGCGCAAGGACGACCATCTGGACCTCGTGCTTAATCGGCGAACGGCGCCAGCCACGGTCGCCGCCGGCTGGGAGCAAATCCGGTTCGAACACTGCGCACTACCCGAGCTGGACCTGACGCAGATCGGACTGCGCACCTCGCTGTTAGGCAAGCCCATGCGTGCGCCGCTGCTGATCAGTTCCATGACCGGCGGAATGCCACGCGCCGAGGCCATCAATCGGCATCTGAGCGAGGCGGCGCAAGCCTTGGGGATCGCCATGTGCGTCGGTTCGCAGCGCGTGAGCCTGCAATCGCGCAATTCCCAGGGACTGACGCGCGCGCTTCGCCGCCTGGCGCCTGACATTCCCTTGCTGGCCAATATCGGCGCCGCGCAACTGCGTGAGGCCGACGGCCTTGATCTGGCGCGCCGGGCTGTCGATGCGCTGGAGGCTGATGGGCTGATCGTCCATCTCAATCCGCTGCAGGAAGCGCTACAGCCGGATGGCGACCGCGACTGGCGCGGCGTCCTGGAGCAGATGGCTCGCGCCGCGCGTAGCGTGGGCGTGCCGATCGTGGCCAAAGAAGTGGGGTCGGGCCTGTCCGCCTCGGTGGCCTGCGCGCTCGTCGAGGCGGGTGTTGCGGTGATTGATGTCGCCGGAGCCGGCGGCACCAGTTGGGCCGCGGTGGAGGGCGAGCGCGCCCGCGATGCCGCCGGCCGTGCAGTGGCGATGGCGTTCGCCGATTGGGGGATCCCGACACCGGCCAGTTTGCAGGCGGTACGTCGGGCGCTGCCAACGGTGAAGCTTATCGCTTCCGGCGGGATCCGCGATGGCGTCGACGTGGCCAAGGCCATTCGCCTGGGCGCGGACATCGCCGGGCAGGCAGCCGGCGTGCTGCCAGCGGCTACGGTATCGACCGAAGCGGTCGTCGCGCATTTCGAGGTCGTCATCCGCCAGTTGGCCGTCGCCTGCTTTTGCACCGGCTCACCTAATCTGGCGACGTTGCGCCAGGCGCGCTTGTTGCCCTCCGCGCATCCGCCAGCTGGATGATGCCGGCGTCGCTCGCTCGTGTCGGCCGGCGCCTAGCTGGTTGCAAAAACCGTTAACGCTAAAGCTAGACCTCTAATCCACCTGGCCCACGGGTTCGATACAGGGAACGAAGTGTTCATGAGGCAGCTGTTGACGATGAAGCGGTAATGATGCCGCCGGTTAGCTAGGTTATGCGTAACGGAATTCGGAGCTCATAAAGGTGCGCAATCCAGCGCCGCTTGTTGAATTAGCCCGGCTTTTCCCGGTCCCGCCACGCCTTTGCAAAGTGCATGATTCAGCCAGTTAACGAAGGACCGTTTGTGAGGGCTGGCAGGAACGGTGTCACCTATCTGTTCGAGATACGCGTAAAATCTGGCGGCTGCGCTGTCCAATCCTTCGCCGCGAACGATACTGGGCCGCTTCAGCTGCGTGTCCACGGCAGGCAATTTGCCAAGCACTTCGGCGCGACCGACTGTATCTGCGATGTCGTCGGCGATCTGATACGCATGCCCGAGCAATTCCCCCACCTTAGACCATGGGGCCGGATCAACATCACTTGCCAGGGCACCGCACGTGGCCGCTGCGACAAAGAGGGAGCCGGTCTTGTAATGGTGATAGCGGTCGATTGGGACGTGCGTCATTGCCTCCATCGACTGTCCGGCGATCAGTCCGTGACTGGGGCCGACCGCCTCCGCAACCACCTCGATCATGCGCGCGCCCAACTCAGGTGTTAGCGCAGCCTGCAGGCTGAGGTATTTGAAAGCCATCACAATCAAGGCATCGCCAGCCAAAACGGCGATAGGCTCTCCGAAAAGCCGGTGCACCGTCGGTCTGCCGCGGCGTAGCGCGGCGTTATCGAAGCAAGGCAAGTCGTCATGCACCAACGAGGCACAGTGTAGCAATTCAATTGCTGCCGCGGCTCTTGTCGCCAGCTCAGGATGTCTTTCGCCGCACACATAGGAGACTTTCAAGCAGAGCTTGGGGCGCATCCGGGAGCCACCTGGAAACACTGCCGCGTCTAGCGCTCCACGCAGGTGAGCCGGCGCAGCCGGACTTAGAAGCACTATCCATGGCAGCTCGCAGCGCATGCTCGATGAGCTTGTCGCTATCGCCAACGACGTCGGCTTGGTGATTCGAAATCATATCGCATCTCCACTTTTGAGACGAAAACGAACATCGGGCCTAGTCCAACCGGTGCCAAACAAAAGGCCAATTTCGCTGTGTCTCTTCAGGTTCCAGGGCGCCGTTAAGTTTAGCGGGGTGCGGCGGCCAACATGCGGCACCGGCGTCACCAATGAACCCGCGTGCCAGTGGGAGCCCTAACTCGGCAAGGCGATCTCCCGCTGGAATCCCTCGAAGCAGTCCCATTCGCGGCGACATGACATCTGGACGAATTCGGTTATTTCGATCGCGTGCGAAAAACATTGGCTCTGGCGGCGCTGTCGGCCAGAATGGCATTGCTCTCGACGTCTTGATCCAAAGCCGAAGAGGCTCCCGCGCTGAGCAGTGGCTCGTGACAAAGCTCTTTGGATCGGCTGCACGCCGCCGCGCGTGATGATCGCTGACGAGCTCCGTTCGTAGGGTACGACATGGGCGAAGATGGGCCTTACATCTAAAAGTGTTGGTCATCGTCGATAGTAACCACTGGAGCTTGGACCGGAACCATTGCCGGCAGAGATCTGGGCTCTTACAAGCAATTGATGTGCCACCAGAGCATTGTTAGTGAATGGTTCAATGGCGGCAGAAGGCGCCTTCCGGTGCTCACCGTGTGTCGGGAGTCGTAGATTGTGCCACTCCGCCTAGTATGTGAACGCCGTCAACCTTGCGAGCGATCCGTCCGAAGGCCGACCCAGCATTGGGAGTGAATTGGGTCGAGCTCACAATGCACGTCGGCACTTGCATCATGCCAACCTGTCAATGTGCGCGATCGCACGCGACTGTTATCTTTGCGTCAATTGCGATCGAACCAATGCTTTTGACGCTTCACGAGGTTACGCTGCCGATAGACCCAGCGGAGAAGAGGACTGAGCCCTTCCTGTTGCTCTTCGGCGCGATGTTGCCGAAGCCTTAAACTCGACCGGCTTGGCGAGGATTTCGGCGCTGCCGTAGCCCTAGTCGGCCGGCAGGAAACCGCTTCGAGAAGTCGGTCCCCGACCGCCTTTTGCTAGCGGACTAAAAGGTCGGAGCAGGTGGATATGCAGCGCTCTCCTTCGATAGCTTGGTTGAAGGAGGCGGAATTTCGAACCTACACGCTTGCGGGAGCGGTAACCGATATGGGTTCTTGGCTGGGTGATCTCCAGCACGGCGGAGCTTTCCCAGCTAGCCAAATGGGATATCCTGGGACGGGGAAATGGATCGGTTTTCGAGATTATTTTTTATCGTCCTCAACGATGACGGCTTAGAAGATGTTGAGCATTGAATGTGAATTTTCGCTCAAATTCGACGCTAACCTAGATGATTCAGTGGCGGGTGCGGCCATAGCAACAGATCTTTCACGGAACTGGGCGACCGGTCTCAGCGCCTGTTTTGCATGCATTCCTGAAGCAATTTGGCTAAACCCTCAAATATTTGCTATAACGCAAAAAATGCCCAAAATGGGTATTTAAAACGGTTGTAGTGTGGCGATGACAAGTGGTTCAAATCCGCTCAGTTGGCGCACGCCTACAACGAGTGGCAGGAAAACAGGGACGTGCGGTGACGGAAGATCTAACAAGCTACAGAAGTTCGAGAGGCCTCGTCAGCACCGCCGATCCGGAGGTTGACAAGCCGATCTGTCGAAAGCCAGGTTTCGACGGCAAAATTACATCCCTGGGACACATGGAGGAATTGATCAGCGCGTTCCTGAAAAAGACACGCGAAGCGCAAGGCCTGTCTCGTGCGGACGTTGCTCCAATGCTTGGTCTGTCCATCCCTGTATACGGACGCTACGAGCGGGCATTTTCCAAAATGACTGTTACCCGGATGATCCATCTGTGTGAGATTCTTGGCTTTATGCCTATCGATATGATCTTTGAAGCTGCGCCACATCTTTGGGGCCGTACATCGGAGGAGGCCGAGGATTGTCTCACACTGGCTCGGGTTCTCAGGAGACTTCCGAACGGCACGACGCGCGATCTTATTCGGCTCCTGCAGCGAATGATCCCCGATGACGACGATAGCGACAGGGGTCAGTGATGTAGCGGAGACCGTGAAGTGAGCTGGGTTTGTCTATGACGCCCCCGACCAGTTGCAGTATTGGTGATAGCCGGGTGTCGCAGCCGACGCGCTGTCGTCGGTGTGCAGACACCCACAATCTCACAACTTAGCTTTTCACTCGCATTTCCGTCTGAACACAATACGTGCCGATTGCGCAATATTCGATCGTTGGTTGGCGTCGATCTTGCTCGATGCTCGAGCGGTTCGTCGACGAGCGACGCCAAGTCTATTTGCATGCGCTTTGCTTGTATCCATTCGGTGGAGACCCCGCCGGATGGATACCTTTGCTTCGACAGTAGGGTCTGTGATTAACTCCCACATTGGGTTCTCCTGCTCAATGCCATGTGGGTATTCGAGCTGCCGGCGCGCATGCTTTTTTCAATTACTAAATCGAAGCCTGTCCTCTCCGCGCCTCTGTTTCATCGCGCGATCCCTTTGTGCCATTCGGCTCGGAAATAGCCTTTCGACATCACGGATCAGGTTCCGCGAAAAGGGGTCGAGTCGCCGAGACGGGAAACGCAGCTAGACAAACCTCGCTGTTCATGGCTGCCGCCCTTCAGAGGTACTATGAGGGCATCGCCTAGGGCAGCCAACACGCGCAGCCGTGATTGGTTGGCCGTGAGCCGAGAGTCTCCACGTGCAGGACAAAAGACCACCATGCCCGCACACGACGTCCCGGAAGGTGTTCATAGCCAATTTGGCGCAATTGTATAATCCTTGCGTGAAGCGATTTCGGTGTTGGCTAGATCTATGTACTTGCGCTCACTGATATATTTGAGTGAACGATAGCAAGCGGGTGAGGTTCGCGTGGACAAAATTGCGCCAAATGAGACCGAAATTCAAACATTGGTGGTTCCAAGCACATCACTTTCCGGGTAAAGAGCTCTGGCGCATTTACCTCAGTCGGAGCAATGTCAGGACCATCATTGAAGCAATGGATTAATGAACTCGGTTTGCAACAAGTCGATGATCCAGGCATAGACAAGCCGGTCTATCGAAAACCTTTTGACGGACGGATTGCACTTAGCGCCGAACTCGAAAACTTGATCAGCATCAGCCTTCGCGAAGCCCGCGATAAGCGAAAACTCCCGCGCTCGAAACTGGCGCCCTTGCTTGGCATCACTAAGCAGGTCTACGGCCGGTACGAAAATGGAGTATCCCGCTTGACCGTGAGCCGACTGATTCATCTGTGTGAGGTTTTGGATGCGACTCCGGAAGAGATTATCGCCCCGGCGGCACCTTATCTTTGGGGCGAAACTGAAACCAAAGCGGTTCTGCTGTTGGCTACTATCGTGAAGTTGCGGACTTTCGATGAAGAGATTTTGCAAGATATTTACAGCTTACTAAGCCGCATAGACGAGACCGGTAGCGATAGCGGCGATGGTGCTGTGAAAGTCGCGTCTACCAGCGCCACTGCAGACGATCGCGAATAAGGTGTAGATCGCTCGCGTCAAGAAACAGAACGTGCGTCCGTCCCTGATGAAGTTCTATCAGAAGCCGCGACCAAACGCTCGCGCCGTTGCTGGTTGCCGAAGCGAGCTTTGCGCAGGCGGTTAGGACTAGCTGCCGACCAATTATCGCCACAGCTCTGCGGGGCATAGGTGGGTAAACGGGGAGGCGCATGTTGGGTCAACTGGTCCAACTCATCCCTGCTCTCGGCCGCTGAAGGGGTTGCGCGGTCGTCTTACGCGGCAAGGAGGAAGGTCACGTCAAAGCCTAAGAAACCCGTATATTCATCATCCAAAGCATCGATGATTTCATTGACACAATTAATTTTACCAATCTCCCATGATGATGCATTAGGAATCTTGATCTCAGACGCGAGTGACGGCGAAACCTTCGACGGTCCGGACTGGCTATAGCGCGAAGAGCCGACATGCAGCGGGGTGACCGCTGCTTCAATCAAACAATGCGTGCTTCAAAATAGCAGCAAGAAATACCAAAGGAGGTCTTTGCATGCGTTCTGAGCTGCGGTGGAAGCTGTGCTGGGAAAACGAGCTGGACATCATCGACCATGTCGATCCTCCCGAGTTCTTTCGCAAAGCTTATGGGCCGACCGGGGTCTTCAATACAAAGCTTTTCAGCGGTAGCCAAAGCTGGGCAAGGCGCGCCGACAACGTGCATTGGCAGGCGACGGGCGTTGACAAAGGCGCACGCGCGGCGATGAAGAGCCAGCGGCCAGCCGTCCTGTGGTTCACCGGACTTTCCGGCTCCGGCAAGTCCACAATCGCCAATGCGCTCGACCGGTTGCTGCATGCCCGCGGTAAGCACACCTACATCCTCGACGGCGACAACGTGCGCCACGGGCTCAATCGCGACCTAGGCTTCAACCAGTCTGATCGCGTCGAGAACATCCGCCGCGTCGCCGAGGTCGCTAAGCTGATGGCCGATGCCGGGCTGATCGTGCTCGTATCCTTGATCTCGCCGTTCCGCGGCGAACGCCGGATGGCTCGCGAACTGATGGAGGAGGGGGAGTTCATCGAAATCTTCGTCGACACGCCGCTCGAAGAATGCGCGCGGCGCGATCCGAAGGGGCTTTATCGGAAGGCGTTCGCTGGCAAGATAGCCAATTTCACCGGCGTTTCCTCACCGTACGAGATCCCTGAGAGCCCTGAGAGCCCTGAGTTGCATCTCGAAACGGTTGGCCACGACCCTGCGGCGTTGGCGTTTGAGATCGAACAGTTCCTCGAAAGGCGAATGGAGCAAAGTGACGCATGATTGTGAGAGTGCGGAGGCTTAAGCATTGGCGGCTTGAGGCGGCCGCGGCGGTCCTTGGCTATTAACTACGCGGTGGTCGTTGCAGCCCCAGGCGGGCCGCGCCAACGTCCGATGCTATTGTTGGCTTCAGCATGAGACAGCCGATCACGCGCTCACGGCCGGCTTACTGAAACGGAGAAAAGATATGTCTGATGCAAAGCTGCAGGGCGTGCTTTCGGCTCTTTCGCCGGTGGCGAGACAGCTAAATGCGCTACCCTCCAATCAACCGGGGCGAGATGCAAACTGCGTTAAACTAAACACGAATGAGAATCCATTTCCGTTGCCGATGATGGTGATGCAAAGTGCGCTGGCGGCCCTCGAACGGCATTATCTGTATCCCGAAGATGACAATCTGAGTTTGCGCGACGCAGCCGCCAATGCGTATGGCCTCTCCCAGGATCAGGTGATCGCCGGGAATGGCTCGTCTGAGCTGCTCGGGCTCATCTACAGAGCATTCCTAGACCCGGGAGATAGCGTGGCGATGATATCGCCAGGTTTTTCCTTTAACCGCAAACTTGCCATGTTGCAGGGTGCTCGACTTCTCGAAATCGAATGGGGCGAGTCTTATTCTCTGCCGATCGAGCAGCTGCTTCTTGGTCCAGCAAGAGATGCAAAATTCATACTGCTGGCCAATCCGAACAATCCGACCGGAACATTCGTTCCCGTGGACGAAATCGACCGCCTCGTCGCGCAATCTGACCAATTGATAGTGGTGGACGAAGCGTATGTCGACTTTGCGCCCGATGATGCCCTGCGCCTCGTCGATCGCCATTCAAACCTTCTGATATTGAGAACATTTTCGAAAGGCTTTGCAGCCGCTGGAATACGTGTTGGTTTTGGCTTTGGTCATCCTGAGCTTATTGAGAGGCTCCGCAACCTCCAAAATGTCTTCAATATGAACGTAATCGGCCATGCGGTGGGCATTAGTATCCTTTCGCACCGCGCCGACTACCACGAGAACCACAAATATATTAAACATGAAAGACACAGAACGACGACTGCCTTGTCTCAATTGGGCTTTTCTGTGATCCCGTCCCACACAAACTTTTTGCTTGCTCGGGTGCCCCCCGCACAAGATGGCAAATGGTGGCAAGCGTCTTTGGCTAGGCAGAACGTACTTGTAGCCGTCTTTCCCGATTCCGGATTGGAAAATTATATTCGCGTCAGCATCGGCACCAGAACCCAAATGGATGCGTTCCTTTCAGCTGCCAGGGACATCATTTCTGGAAGCATGAAGACGCAGAGCTAGCCGGTTCGAACTATTGCTCACTGCTTGTCACGTGGCAATAAGATCACAAATAGGCGCAACACAGTAAGGCATGCGCAGTCTCGATTCCCTTGATTACGCGTGTTGTTAGCGCACGAGTGGAGCACCCGGTCACAGACGACATGGCCAATTGGACGGCTCTATGTAGATAAGACCACGGCTCCATTGTTTGGATGGGGCGCGGCAGGACGAAAATAGCTATCTCTGGGGCTGCGACCGCGGCTGGAACGGATCTTTGCCGTCCGGCGGGGTGCTCGGCCTGGGCGTAACGGCGAATATGCTGCAGAAATTAAGACGGATTCAACGGCGCGATCCAAGTCGATGCCTACGGGGGCTACTCTCACCTGGTTACGCCAGACCGCATGCGCGGTAATCCGCTGAGGCTCGCTTTCTGGTGGGTTCATGGCGCCAGAAAGCTGATCAAGGCAAAGCCGAAGAAGGGCTCGCCTATCGTCGACGAGGCGTTGCTGCGTATCGCGGCTCTTTACAGGATCGAAGATGGCATCCGCGGTTCTGATCCCAAAATCGTAAGCGTACTCGGAAATGAGCACGTGGGGATACGCCACCACCATCCCCTTGCGTGGATGACTGGAGAGGCGATGGGTCAAACATGGTTGTTAGTGATGGGCCGCTCAATGGCTATTTTTGTCGGGTTTCATCGACTTACGACAAAACTTGGTATGTCCAGCCGTGCACCCAAGCGGTCGAATCGTTGATTAACATCGGCAATTGCTCCGGGATCTAAATTGGCACAGCTCTTGATACTCCTCGAATCAAGTCCAAGAGCAACACACGTGGTCAGAGCAAGTTGTGTAGCCCTTCCGGCAGTAACGCCGGAGTTTCTGCATCGAAAACTCTGTAACGACGGTGACGATGTTTGGAGGCAAAGGATGCGGCGGCAGAGCTACAGAACTTGGGTGAATGCATTCTGTCGAGGCCGCGGAGCCGACAGGTACCTATCCTTTCAGCTTTCTTTTGGTTCCGCTCATGCAATTCCCTAAATCAATCGAAGAAGCGCATGCAGCTGAATTTTACCAATTCCTCGAAAAAACTCAGGGCTTAATTCGATCCCCGAAGCTTTTCGAATTGTTGTGTTCATTTGCTCGGATTCTCGAATTCCCATGGGTCGCCTATCATCGTCAATCGGGCGATGAAATCCTAAAGATGGTCCGCTGCAATCCGCCTGCCGTCAGCTATCCTGATGAGTGGCAGGATCATTATGCCAAGATGGGCTATGACAGAATTGATCCCATCATCAAAAAGAGCCGAAAGCAGGCGGACGCTTTCCGTTGGAGTGAAGCGCACAATGACATGATCAAAACGGAACTGGAACGGCGATTTTTCGAGGAGGCTGCAGCGTTCGGTTTGAGGTCAGGGGTCAGTGTTCCATTGCACGGTCCCGGAGGTAGTTTTGCGATTATGAGCTTTGCTCGGCCCTCGTCCTGCGAGCCCGAGAATAAAATGGTTACATATCTGAAATTTGCGGCTGTGCACTTCCATCTGAGTGTCGCGGATTTTGCGAAGCGGGTTGCGGGAAAATGCCCCGAACTTACTCCAAGAGAAAGAGAGTGTATTCTCTGGGTAGCAAGGGGGAAGTCTTCATGGGATATAGGGCGGATACTTGATATTTCTGAGAATACTGTAAATTTTCACATAAAAAATATAACGCGGAAGTTGGATGTCAGTAGCCGAACGGTCGCGGCTTTGAAAGCAGCAAGCCTTGGAATTATCGAATTGTAGGACCAACTCGGGGTGTGGTCCTGCGTCCGGCCGTTGCGGGGCGGCCATCGGAACCTGTCTTCGGTCATATCGCAACTGCTGATGTTGGACTGGGCACAACGCTGCCGTCCGGCAGTAACGGCAGCCAAACGTGTATCCGGCACGCGCTGAGCCTGTAACCAAGAAACGGTCTATGACGATACTCCCTTTGCAGGTAGGTGCAATGGGTCGCCGTTGTCGGCTAGGATGCCAGCCTACAATTGTAAAGGGTTAGTGAAGGCAGACCGGGAGCGGTTCGACTAGTTCACGACCAGATGAGACTCTGCAAGTTTCTTATGGAGGAAGATCATGCCTCAAGAGAGTAGTTCTAACTCGCTACTGGAATTTGAAACCCTCGAGTCAAATGTGAGGTCATATTCACGATCCTTCCCTGTGGTGTTCAGAAAGGCGGCAGGAGCCATCCTCGAAGACGAGAATGGTTTTGAGTTCATTGATTTTCTTTCCGGCGCGAGTGCCCTTAACTACGGTCACAACGACCCCTACATCCGAAATGCTGCAGTGGAATACCTGCAATCGAATCGGATCGTCCACGCGTTAGACATGGCAACATCAGCGAAACGAGAATTTATCAAAAATTTTGACCATATAATTTTGCGCCCGCGCGGGCTGGCGTACAAATTTCAGTTTACCGGCCCCACGGGTGCCAACGCTGTTGAAGCTGCTTTGAAACTCGCACGTAAGGCAACCGGCCGGCACAACGTAATCTCGTTCACAAACGGCTATCACGGAGGGAGTTTGGGGGCCCTTGCCGTAACCGGCAATCGCTATTTCCGAAATGCAGCAGGTCTTACCCCTGCCGGCGCAGTTTTCATGCCCTACGACGGCTACTGGGGAGCCGACAACGATACGTCCGACTACTTGGATAAGGTGCTTGCTGATAGTAGTAGCGGAGTCGACTTGCCGGCAGCTATTATTCTGGAAACTGTTCAAGGCGAGGGAGGTATCAACCCTGCAAGCACAGACTGGCTGCAGTCAGTTGAGCGGCTCTGCAGAAAGAACGACGTCCTACTGATTGTTGACGACATTCAGGCTGGCTGCGGCCGAACTGGCGAATTTTTCAGTTTTGAGTCTGCGGGTATATCCCCAGACATCGTGCTTTTATCCAAATCCCTCAGCGGTTATGGGTTACCTCTATCGCTTCTGCTGCTCAAATCCGAATTGGACGTTTGGCAGCCAGGTGAACACACTGGGACTTTCAGAGGCAATAACCTTGCACTCGTGACGGCAAGTGCTGCTTTGCAAAAATACTGGACAAATGAAAACTTATCTAAGGGCGTTATCGAAACAGGACGCCAGCTCATGGAGCGCCTTCGGGAAGTTGCTCAAAGCAACCAACGTTCTGAACTTGCCGTGCGGGGAAGAGGCATGATGTTGGGGCTCGACTGCCGTACGGGGAAACTAGCGGAGAAAATCGTCCGCCAAGCCTTCGAACAAGGACTGGTGGTAGAGCGATGCGGCGCGGAAGACCAGGTAATCAAGCTTCTTCCTCCCTTGACTATCGACAGTCAAACTGCCCAACGCGGTTTGGACATCCTGGAGAAGTCGGTGCGGGTGAGCGTTTAAAGACAAACCTTGGTCTCTCGTTTCGGCCGATCAGCGTACAACTTGATTATGGTGGCCGATGCGAGGGCTTATCTTTGGCGATTCCGGCCGCGGTTCTGCCGCGTAGTGGGAATTGTTTAGGTTTTTTTTTGATAACCATCGGTCCTCCGCATGGCATTGAGCGAACAGTAAATCTGCGGTCGTCCCCGATCTTGCCGTCGATCACCTGCGACAGAGCCTCGATCCGCTGCAGAGATCACGCGCGCTCATCGCCACCACGTCAGCAAACCTGGGCAGTATGACATTCGAACTTAGCAGAAACAGAGCACTTTCTATTTGCGGCTACACCCTAGCCGCTACGGAAATTCGAACCGGAAGCCGTGTGGCCTTCCTCACCATCCGTCTTAATGCCAAATGGGACAAGCAGAGCCGCGGCTTCGCCGGTCGGCAGGTCGACAACCGTGATTGCGCTCGCTGCAAGGAAACGCCGCTCGTTTTTGGTAAGGCCTTCCGCATCAAGTACTGCAAAGTGGGGGCCGTGGGAGCGCTTGATGATCTGTCGAGCGTAGATCCGGAGCATTTGATCGTTGAAGCGGCAGCCAATGAAAAGAAAACCGCGATCTGTACGCCGTTCTTTCACCATTTCAGGAATTGGCGTCTGGATATCAATTTCGGTTAGGACTTCCACGTAATCGGAATCGGACACTAGAAAGTTCGAGGCTGGCATAACACTGCCGTGCGGCGCATAGAGGACCGTCTTTGGCGCTGAGACGCGTTCGACGTCTCTCCCGGAGAGATCGTAAGTTTTTGTCCAAATGTCGCCGCCGCCGTTCGCACGCGTGACGCCTTGCATCTCGACGACATCCGTTCGACCGGTCTTCGCGAAAGCCGCACGCATTGTCCCGTCGTACCAGCCGTCGACGATAAGGGAGATCGGCAACGTCGCGAGCCAGTCGTGGAGGGCCGTCGGCGCCACGGGTGCTCCAAATATTTCTGCCATCCAGGTCTGAAGCGTCCGGCGATGCCGTCGCTGTTCAATGAACTGCGCGACTGACCACATATTGCTGCGTATCCTGGAGGGAGCAAGTGTGCGTTTGTTGAGTGCCGCGGAGACGGCTTCCGGGGTGTCCGGTACAGGTGGTTCCGTGGATTGCAGCCGAAGGAGATCCGGACCGAGATAGGGAATGATCCGATCCGCAGCGAGCGCTTCCTGAAGCAGCTTAAGTCTTTTTTCCGCGTCACCGTTGCGAACGATTAGGAGACGGTCCGAGGTCAAGATTGTGTTCATGCTGGTTTCTCTTGTCTGTCGTTGCAGCATCAGTCCTCGTCAGGAATCTTCCTTGCTTGGACGGTGATCGGCAGAGGCGTATCCCGCGATAGCTTGGGCAGGACGAGCCTCCAGCCGTTCCTGAGTGTGACCGTGCCGCCCCACAAGTCATCAGTCTCGACGTCTACGATCGGCTCTTCGAGATCTTTCTTTGGTACGTAAGCCGACAAGCCGGCGCTCGTTCTGCGAATCATTATCTTCATGTCGCTATTCCTTCGTTGGGGGCCCCGCGATTTCAGCAGCGCCGCAAGCAGCGGCGTTGTCTAGGCTCGTCAGTTCACGCGCACGCATGCCGACGATAGTGCCATGTTCGACCCATTCGACGGCATAGATGTAAAACTGCTGGAGAAAGGTGCCGATGTCGCGCACATAGCCTTCGTCGCCCTTCCGCACCAAATTTTCGCCGATGTTTTTGCCAGCATAGGTGCCGTCATTCTTTACGTGAAGTCTGGCCCTCACCCGCTCGCCGGGTATAAATCGTGGAGGCTTGTGGATTTCGACCTCCTGTTCACGTCCAAGGCCCATCGGCGTTCCTCCTTCTGGGAGCTGCAGGATGTCATTGCAGGCGGCTTCTCCGCAGGAGCCCCGACCCATGCTGAAGGTCAAATCGCAGGTGCGGCGGCGACGCAGGTCTTCGGCACGGGACAAACCTCCGCGCATTGCTGCGTTTCAAAGGTGCCCTTGCATTCGGTGCATTTTTCCGCGTCGATAACGTAGATCTCTCCTTTAAACCTGATCGCGCCGGAGGGGCATTCGAACTCGCAGGCACCGCACTGGGTGCATTGGGACGCTATGATCCTGAAGGCCATTTTAAAACTCCTGAAGATGTTGGATTAAGAGCGCTCACGCCGTCGCTGCTTGTGGTTCGACGCCAAACTTGGCGGCGTAGAGGGTGCCGATGGCGGTCTCGATGTAGTCATAGCAATAAGCATCCGTTGCCCGAACCCCGGCCTCCGTGAGCCGATTCTTAGGGCACTCCCCGATCTTGGCGCATAGCACGACGTCAATGCCCTCCAGCGCAGTTATGATGGCGTCGAGGGTGGCTTCCTCGCCCATGCCTCCGAGGCAATACTGTTCAATCCTGCGATGCCCGACGTAGGTGATGCCTCTCGACGAAGCTTCGTATACTTGGAATTCCTTCGCATGGCCGAAGTGCTCGTTGATGCGACCGCCACCCTTTGTCGCGACCGCGACGTGGAGGGACCCGTCGCCGGCTGCTTTGACTGTCTCGATTGCCTCGCTCTTGGCGGTCGCGTGATCGCCGCGTTCGCGCGCGACCACTTCCCGATAGGCCTCGCGCTTATGGGCGTCATAGGTGATCTCTTCTGGAATCGGGTCGAGTGCGAACTCCTGGCCGCGATCATCCCCAAGCAGGCCGACGGCGTCGGCCCTGCACTGCCGACAATGGCGCATCAGCTTTGCGCCGCCTTCGAGACGATCCTGGAGCGCCTTCAATTCGAGCGCCCGCGGGCCGCGCTGTCCGGTCAAGCCGTAGTAGGTGCCATGGGCCGGATCGGAAATAAGCGGCATGACGTTGTGCAGGAACGCCCCCCGCTCCTTGACCCATTTGTTTACCTCGACCAGGTGTTCGTCGTTGACGCCAGGGATCATCACCGAATTGACCTTAGTGAGGATGCCGCGCGCGGTCAGCATCTCCAGGCCCAACATCTGCCGCTCGTGCAGGATTCTGGCGCCTTCGATGCCGGTGTAACGACGGTTGTGGTAAAAGATCCAGGGATAGATCTTTGCGCCGATTTCAGGGTCAACCATGTTGATCGTGATTGTCACATGATCGACATTCATGTCGACAAGTTCGACGACGTGATCCGGCAGCGCAAGCCCGTTGGTGGAGATGCACAGCTTGATGTCGTGGATCTCGCCCGCGAACTCGTTCGAACGTTTCCTTTGTCTTCTTCCAGTCGTAACAGGCATCGCCCGGTCCGGCGACACCCAGCACGGAAAGCTGCGGCACTTCGTTGGCGACGGCAATGACCTTGCGCCGCGCTTGGTCTGGCGTCAACTTTTCCGAGACTACCCCAGGCCGGCTTTCGTTGGCGCAGTCATATTTACGGTTGCAATAGTTGCACTGGATATTGCAGGCTGGTGCGACCGCGACATGCATGCGCGCGAAATAATGGTGAGCTTCTTCTGAATAGCAGGGGTGGTTTTTGATCTTCGCCCAGATAGCCTGGTCCATGTCGGCCGGCTTTGTGGACACGCCACATGACGAGGATGTGCAGCCACTCGGTTTCGCGGTCACCAGCAATTGATCCGAGGATGTCGTGCTGGTCACACTCTCAAGCGAAATCATCGGTGCGGACATTGAATGCTCCGTTGCTAGTTGACGTCGCGTTTCAAAACGCAAAAGCCATGCCATCCCAAGCATTGGATTTCGCTTCAATAATTTGCTTATTGTTGTTCGATTCCGACCGTGTTCTGACACAGATTTGTCGAGCTTTCGACAGTCGACAAAGGAGTTGGCCGAAGCCATAAAACCAGGCATTGAAAATGCGAGAAGGTCCAAACGTCACTTGGACGCTTAAAGCTTTTTCACCTCGATGCGATGCTGGCGTAAAGCATAGCCGACCTGACGTGGCGTAAGGCCGAGGATACGAGCCGCCTTGGCCTGAACCCACCCGGCCTTTTCCATCGCCTCGATCAGCCGGTCCCGTTGCGTGAGGCGCGAGTCCATTGCGGGACAACCGGAACCGTTCGGATCACAGGCCTTGACGGAAGACACCTCGTCCGACGCACCGACGTTCCCGCTCGAGCGCGGCGATGCAGCCGGCATCACATTGCTCCGGGCACGCCCATCGATGGTATTGCCGCTGGGCGACCCGTCGGTTCCTTTCCAGAGGAGCGACGAAAGGCACTGACTGTTCTTGCAGGCAAAATCAGACGAAACGATCGAGCTTGAACGTGCAAGGGTAGCAGTCCTTCGCACGCAGTTTTCGAGTTCCCGGACGTTGCCTGGGAAATAGCATTGCGACATCACCTCGATCGCCGACGGCGAAAACGTAAGCTCGCTTTCGTTCTCCTTGTTGAATCGGTCAAGAAGAGCTTTCGCAAGGCGTGGAATATCGCCGGGTCGCTCTCGAAGCGGCGGCAGGACAATTGGAACTACGCTGATGCGGTAATACAGGTCGGCCCTGAATTCCGCGTTTGCAACAGCCATTTCGAGGTTTTTATTCGTGGCGCATATGAGCCGGACGTCGACCGCAAGCGTCTTGGTCCCGCCCACTCGCTCCAGCTCGCCTTCCTGCAGGACGCGCAGCAGCTTGGCTTGAAAGGCGGGCGAAATCTCGCCAATCTCGTCAAGCAGAAGCGTTCCGCCATTTGCCAGTTCGAAGCGTCCGGCACGCTGCGCGATGGCCCCGGTGAAAGCGCCCTTTTCATGCCCAAACAACTCCGATTCCAGGACGCCTTCAGGCAGCGCGGCGCAGTTCAATTTGACGAACGGCTTGTTTCTACGAGGGGAAAGCTCATGGATCGCCTGAGCAAAAAATTCCTTGCCGGTGCCGCTTTCGCCCCGCAGAAGCACGGTGGAATTCGTCCTTGCCACCACCGAGACTGTTTCAACCACCTGCTGGAGAGCCGGGCTATCCCCGACAATCCCGTCGATTTTGACGGGTGGATGTCGGCCCGGGCGCCCCTTTGCGTGTTGATCGGCTTCTCCGGTCTCTCTTGTTCGCCGATAAGTCGCCGACTCTCCAGGTTCAGGAAGCGATGAAGCCGGATCGTCCGGCTGACCAGATTGGCGACCATGGTCAGAAAGCGAACGTCCTCGTCGGCGGGGAAGGGGGCGGCGTCGTTCCTGACGCGATCGACCGATATTGTGCCAATTATTTTGTTATCGGCTTTTACCGGAACGCCAACAAAAGAAATCGGGACGGTGCCGCTGCTCCAAGGCGGTTGCGGATCAGCCTGAAACAATTCGGACTTGCCAACATCCTTTACAATAAAGGGCATACCGGTTGTCACGATATGGTCGATTACGGCCTTCGGTATAACGCCTCGAGCGGCTGATTGAGAGGGTGGGGGATGTCGCCAGTTGCGGCAATCTCGGGATGACCTCCAGCGTCCAGAACAACGATTGCTCCCTGTCGAATCTGCAGAAAGGAAGAGAGGACGTTCACGACGTTGGCAAGCGTGATCTCTAGCCGGGCGGGGGCAGTTAGGACCTTTGATATCTCGTAGATTCCGCTGCCCGCTTGGCGCATGGGTCCAGCAGGTAGCGCAGATAGGGGCTCCACTCCATCGACCGATCGCGCGGGCATGTGGGTCATTATATAGCCTCGGGTTGTCTAATTTTCTTATAACCCTTGCTTGCATGTATTTATAGTAATTTCTAATGCCAATCCGCAACGCGCACCTCTGCAAGTTTCCGATGCGCCTGTCTGCAAACCCAGTTGGTTCTGAGTCGTTGAGTTGCAAACCTTTATCCGAACTTGAAGAGAACGCCGAAACCGCCTCTCGGATAGTTCCACTCGATATCTCCACTTGCCTCACAGAGTACGCGGCACGTGCCGCACTCCATGCACCCGTCGGCGATAACCTCCACTTGGCCCTGGTCATTCAATTCGTAGCACTTGGCCGGACAGACACCTGTCAGGGCATACAGATTTACGCTCGGCCACTCGTGTGGACGCACCCTAATATGCGGACGTCCGGCATCGACCACATATCGATTTTGGTAAAGCTTGTCCTCTACGCGTATGTTCGTCACTGCAACCGTCATCTCATCTTTCCTTTATCGCCACGCGCGCGCCAAGCGGACCGCATCACCAAACAGCCCCCAGCGCGAGCGTGCCTTGATGAAGGTGGCCGTGGTCGCCCGTTCCTTGTCGATCTTCGGGGTGCCGTCCACTCGCACAAAGTTCTGTGCGGCCTGCGACAGCAATTTTGGATAAGTCGTGAAGAAATTGCGGGAATTGGTGTGCAGCAGGGCAGGCATGTCCTTGTACTTCCGCAAGTCTTTGATGACGAATGAATTTTCAAGCATCGACTTGTAAAGGGAGAGGTGCTCCTTGACCATCGGCTTCTTGCGGTTCTTGATCTGGACGATTGCTTCGCCGGCGATGCGCCCCGACGTCATGGCGAGGTTGGACCCCTCGCGGTGCACCGCATTATTAAGCTGTGCCGCGTCGCCGACGACGACCCAGCCGTCACCAAAAAGCTGCGGAATTGCCTTGTAACCACCTTCTGGAATGAGATGAGCCGCATATTCCTTGACTTCCGATCCTGCGATCAGCGGCTTGACCGAGGGATGGGTTTTGAATTTTTCGAGCAGGTCATAAGGACTTTCCATTGTTGCCGCGAATTCGGAGACAAGGCAGCCAATCCCGATCGAGATCGATTCTTTGTTGGTGTAGAGGAAGGCAAGCCCGGCCATGTTGCGAGAGATCGTGCCAACTGCCTCGATGACGCAGCCTTCATTGGCCTTGAGGCCGAACCGCTGGTCAATCACCTCTTCGGCCAGGAAATGCATTTCCTTGACGGCGAGCGCGACAGTTTCCGGCTTTGGCGTGTCACGCAATCCAGCCCGCGTGCCGAGCAGTCCATTGACGCCCTCTGCGAGAACGACCACGTCAGCAAGGATCACGTCGCCGGCGCGGTCGGTGCGAACGCCAATCACCCTGCCCTTTGGATCTCGAACGAGTTCCGTCACGGTCGTCTCGCATAGAAGAGTAGCTCCGGCCTCGCGCACCTTGCGTGAAAACCATTTGTCGAATTGGGCGCGAATGACCGTGTAGCGATTGGGTCTTGACTCGTTGAAGTCGTCCGACCGGTATTGCATACCGATGTGGGATGAGTCGTCCATCATCCAGAAGCGCTGCTCGACCAAGTGCCGCTCCAGTGGCGCATCATCCCGGAAGTCCGGCAGGATTTTCTCCAGCATGTCCGCGTACATGATGGCGCCCTGCACATTCTTGGAGCCCGGATACTCGCCGCGCTCCAATTGCAGCACCTTCATGCCGCGGCTCGACATCGTGTAAGCAGCTGCGTTTCCGGCCATGCCGGCCCCGATAACTATGGCGTCGAAGTTTTCCTCGGTCATGGGGCGCCCTCAGTTTGCAAGCTTATCGCGACTGTGCGGCGACAGTCGATGGGTGAATAGTTCCGTCAATGACGGCAGTAAACGGATCGCATCGGTGACCACGCCAAGGTGAGCGAAATCAAAAATCGGCGCGTTAGGATCGGTGTTAATGGCTAAAATAAGATCAGCTCCCTCGACGCCAACGCGATGCTGGATGGCGCCGGAAATGCCGGCCGCTATGTAGAGCTTCGGCCGGATAGTTTTGCCAGTTTGGCCGATCTGCCGATCAGCAGGCATCCAGCCCTTTTGGACGAGGGGGCGCGAACAGCCATAATCGGCCCCGATCGTCCGCGCGAGTTTCTTCATAAGCTTCACGTTCTCCATCGCGCCGAGACCGAGGCCTCCAGCAACCACGACATCCGCATAGGCGAGATTCGCCGTCTCCGACTGACCATCAGACAAGAAACCGAGGACCTTAGTGACGATCTCTTCCTCGATCATCGACACTTTGTGTCGAATGACGCGTCCGATCTTATTATTTCCGCGCGGCGGCATGGCCATGACCCTCGGACGAACCGTTGCCATCTGCGGCCGGCAGTTGAGCGTGTAGATCGTGCACAGCAAGGAGCCGCCGAAAGTTGGCCGGGTCGCCGCAAGCGAGCCGTCCGCATCCACATCAAGTTCGGTGCAATCCGCCGTGAGCCCTGTCAACAAGGTCGTCGCCACGGAACCGGCAAGGTCGCGCCCGAGCGTCGTTGCCCCTAAAAGAAGGATTTCCGGTTTGTAGTTAGTAACCAGATCCGTCAATGCTTTGGTGAAGGGCTCGTTTCGATAGTCGGCGAGCAGTGGGGCCTCGATGAGGTAGGCAAGGTCGGCGCCATATGCAAAAGCCTCGGCGACGGCAAACCACGTGGCCTCTTCCGGCGGTCCGAGAACGACGCCGGCAAGCTGGACGCCCAGCTTGTCGGCGAGTTTGCGGCCTTCGCCGAGCAGCTCGAAGGAGACGGGATGGACCTGGTCGCGCTCCAGCTCGATGAAGACCCAAACGTGCCGATGGTCCTTAAACTGATCGGGCAGCTCTTTTTTCATGGCGGCACGGCCAACGGCTGGAGGAGGGCTCTCTCGATTCGTGCTCAACATCGTCGCTCCTTGCCTTTACGCTTCGCCGTCAAAGGCGAGTTCGCTTTCGAGCGCCGGCTGGCGCAAAAAGATCCCAGCGATCAACTCCTCCGCGAGATCGCGCGGCGTTTTTTCCGCGGTATCGATCTGCTCCGCCTTTTCCGGCCGCTCAGGAGGGGCAAAGACCCTCTTAACGACGGTTGGCGAGCCACGCAGGCCGCACTTGGTGAGGTCCTCTATGCCAGCGTCGGCCGCATTCCACTTCACGATCTGGCTGCGCGCGGCCCGTAGCGCGTCATCGAACGAGCCGCGGCGGATTTCGTTTGTGCCTTCGAGCATTGTAATCAGGCAAGGGAGCTTGCTCAACAGCGTCTGCGTGCCCCCTTCCGAGCGGCGCTCCACCGTAATCTCGCGCCCATTGATGTCGACAGAGACGATTTTCGCCACGTAGGTGAGCTGCAGGAGGTCCAGGCGCTTGGCGATGCCAGGCCCAACCTGGGCGGTATCGCCGTCGATGGTCTGTTTGCCCGTAAAGACGATATCGGGCGTACCGAAGGCCTCTCCGATCTTCGCGATGGCTTGCGAAAGAGCAAACGAGGTTGCCAGAGTGTCGGAGCCGGCAAAATGACGGTCGGTCAAGAGTACGGCGCGGTCGGCGCCGTAAGTGAGCGCCTTGCGCAACGCGTCCTCTGCCATGGGCGGCCCCATGGTGAGCACGGTCACCTCGCCTCCATGGCGGTCGCGCAACTGGAGTGCCTCCTCAAGGGCGAACAGATCATAGGGGTTGATGATGGTTGGCACCCCCTGACGCATGATTGTGTTCGTCACCGGATGCACTCGTATTTGTGCGGAGTCCGGTACCTGTTTGATACAGATAACTATGTGCATGGCGGTTTCTTACTCCCTCCCTCTATGGGTGGCCGGCTTGTCAGTACATATGCTTGCGTGCATCATTCGTGCCAACCGTTTGGCATTCGCTATCCCCTTGAAACGGCTTTAATTCCGGCGTTGCTAGCATATGACTGAATTGTAGGCTTCCCGACATTGTCGTGTCGCAACCGTGCTCATTCCTTTTCGAACGGCTTCAGGAAGGAGTCCAACGGGATAATGGTGCGGCCGGGTGTGACAGGTCTGTCCGGATTGTGGTCCCTGAGCACCTTGAAGACCCGGTGCGTGAGCGGCGCGGAGGTGGCGAAATCACAGTAGGCCCTTTCCAGTATGGCACGGGCACGAGCAGCGATTACCTGGTCAGGGAGATGGGAGAAGTCCTCTGCCGCGAGGTATTGGCCCATACGCTTCATGATATGGAGTCGTGAGACATCGAGAACCTTCGGGTCATAGCGGACCCCGAGGGCTGCGAAGAACTCCTCCGCAGCTGAGAGACATTTCAGCCGATTGAGGATATCCTCGACATTGATGGGACTGCTGTCAGCGGAGCAACGGCACATAAGATTTCCCCTTGTCGTGAGCGGTGATCTCGAGACCGTTCTCCCGTAGCTTAAACTGCAACATACGGAATGCGCGGTTCGACGCGGTTTCCCGCAAGGCAGTCGCGTTGCTACTGGAATCGGCATAGGCTGGTGGTCGAAATCGATCCACCGATGGTGTCGAGAGATCCAATAAGATGATGTGGCGCGGGACGCCCTCATGAACACGCATTGGCGGTGAACCGGCGATCTGTGTGACTGAACGAGCCCCAGCTTTTCTCTGATCATTCATACGATGCCGGTGAAGGTTCGCCGTAATGCAGGTCGTATCGGTGAGAAGGAATTGCCGTTTCATGAGCGTGCCTGCTACTACTCCCCTGAACGAACCCGGCTGCTCGTGTCGGCCACGTGGCCGGAACGGGATTGGCTCCGCAGCTTCTCAACGATGCCAGGTAAAACTTCGAGCACCCGGTCGACATCCTCCTCACAGTTATCGCGCGAGAACGAGAAGCGGATTGTTCCGTGCGCCACGGCATGAGGGATGTCCATTGCCCTCAAGACATGGCTCGGCTCCAGCGAACCGGAGGAGCAGGCAGACCCGGAAGAGCAGGCGATGCCATAGCGATTGAGAAGAAGGAGCATACTGTCGCCTTCGACACGTTGAAAGGCGATGTTCGCCGTGTTTGGCAACCTCTTAAGCCGATCGCCGGTTACGAAGGCGCCTGGAACACGCTGGACGATGCCGTTCTCCAATCGATCTCGGAGCGACCTTAATCGGGTCGTCTCGTCGTCCATTGATTTCAAGGCGAGTTCGGCAGCCTTGCCTAAACCTACAATCCCGGCCGTATTTTCTGTCCCTGCGCGTCGGTCGCGCTCCTGATGACCTCCCTTGACCAGTGAGGAGAAAGATACGCCCCGTCTAAGATAGAGTGCGCCGATTCCTTTTGGTCCATGGAATTTGTGTCCGGACAACGACAGCATGTCGATTGCAGTAGGTTGGAGGTTCATTGGAACCTTACCGACCGCCTGGACCGCGTCCGTGTGGAAAAGTGCACCGATCCTCTTGGCCATGTCGGCAAGCTTAGCGACCGGAAAAATGGTTCCCGTCTCGTTGTTCGCCCACATGATCGAAACAATCGCTACGCGATGAGTGAGGGCGTTCTCGTAGGCGTCAAGATCGAGACGTCCATGCCGATCCACTGGGATCCTGTGTACCTTCACGCCGCGCGTCTTCTCCAGATGGCCGCAGAGTGTCAGCACCGCTGAATGCTCGACTGCGGAGGTCACGATCTCTGTGCGCTCAGGCATCACCTCCAGCGCCGAAATGATCGCTGTATTGTCGCTTTCCGTCCCCCCGAGGTGAACACGATCTCATAATCGAACTCGGCGCCGATCAGCGCTTGCAATTGCCGGCGCGCCTTCCTCACCGCCTCGCGGATGGAGGAGCCAAAAGCGTGTGCCGACGAAGGGTTTCCAAACTGATCCGCAAAGAACGGCAGCATGGCTTCAACCACTTCAGGATCGACCCTGGTCGTTGCATTATTGTCGAGATAGATCGCTCTCATGGGTCAATCTCGACTGAGGGGACGCGGTGATAATGCTTCAGCGTCTTGTACATGCTGTTGTTTTCTGGCCTCGGGCAGCCAGCGCGGGCTGGAAGGCGCGTCGCGCGATCTCGTTGGCGTCGATAATGTCGCATCGCCGCTATCAGCAGAAAGGGAGGAACGCTTTGCGCTCGCGCCGTTTCCAATGGCTGGATTCGCCGCGGCGGCTTAACTAGGTGGGTCGTCAGCCTAGCTTGTCGCTGAGAACTGAACTGTTGCAGGCGGCGGCGATTTTTTGCTCCTGCCCGACGCGATTGTCGGCTACAACATCGAGTTCGACCCTGCCAACTTCTCAAGGCCTCAGATTTCTGTTGTGGCGGTCTGATGGTCCTCTTCTGCCGGAACGAGGCTTTCGACGACCAGTACAGTATAAACCCCTGACACGTCTTCGACGGCTTGGACGAGTGTCGTCCGGCTACAGCCAAACCTAGCGAAGTGAGCGACTTGGTCATGAAATCGAGCTTCTTGACACGCACGCTTCTTCGCTCACCCTTCATCGGCACGGAACTGTTTGAAGATGGGGCGTCACCTTCGTAATCCTTGCCCGGATGTCCGCCACGAAATTTTGCTGCCTCAGGATAATCCGTGGATGAGCAGACGTTTTTCTCCGGCAGCAAACAGTCTAAAAAGCCTGCTGTCTCCTGACGGACGGTCCGAGGCGCTCTATCAGCGGGCTTTCGGGTTATGAGTTCGGCCAGCGCTGACGAGGAGGCGGTCGCTGGGTTGCCACGCAAGGACGACGGTGTCACCGAAAACGCTTCCACCTTTGGGTCGACTCCGATGATCAATTCAGGCCCTCTACGATCGGCTGCCCCGGTCTCAATGACGGGATTTTCCTGCATGCCGTCGTTCTTCTGATTGAACAAGGAAATCATGACCGTTTCGCTATAATTCCACATGGGCTCTCTCCCTTTCCCGGTGATCAGCCGAAAGATTTGCCGCATGTGCACTTTTGTTGCGCATTGGGATTGTCGAAGACAAAACCGGAGGATTCAGGCCCCGTCACAAAGTCGATCGTCATGCCCTTGATGTGTGCTTGGGAGCCGGCGTCAACGAACACCTTGACCCCATCTGTTTCGATCACCGCGTCGCCCTGGCCCTGGACGCTCTCCAGCCCCACCAGGTATTTGTAGCCGGCGCACCCACCTGCCTCGACCGCGATGCGAAAGCCTTCCGCCTGCTCGGCTCGGGAAAGCGCGACGTTCATGATGGCAGCGGCATTCTCTGTGAGCTTGATCATGGGATGATTCCTTTCTGTTCGATGGCGCATTTCGGATTACCGTGCATGCACCGTGCCAAGCGGTGAGGAAGACCAAGAGCTCCACCGGCCCGTGTGTTGTATTCCTGCGTCGTCGAACATCGGACATCCCGAAAACGCGTCAACTCCAGAACGTCTGCCCGCGTCTCTCCGTTTGTCATTTCCGGTTGAGGCTCTCGTTGCCGCCGCACCGAAATTTTAGCGGTTCGGCGGAAAATGAATGGGAGCCGACAACTACTTTCAGATTTGTCGATTGCGCGACATCAAAATTCGACACGAGCTTCGTGATTAACCGCTTAGCCGCCAAAGCGCTTGAGCTATGGAACAGACATCTAGTCTTTTCTAGAATTTCTTAAGCAGCCGGCACAACTTTTGAAGCTCCCCGTGACGAGGCTGCGGTCGCCAGCCCATATCAAATCGATCTATGGAGAAGGACCAGAGCATGATGTCACATGTGCCTCAGGTTTGCGGATTGTGGGAAGGGCGTGACCCATGGTACGAAGGCCGTTATCCCTCCGCGGCCGCTAGTACAAACCGTTTCTCCCGCCGGCGTTGCGCGGACGAGGGGATGTTCATCGCCTCGCGATATTTGGCGACTG
Organism: Rhizobium sp. C104; assembly: GCF_022354505.1. NCBI lineage: Bacteria > Pseudomonadati > Pseudomonadota > Alphaproteobacteria > Hyphomicrobiales > Rhizobiaceae > Rhizobium > Rhizobium sp. C104. Next base: position 192,755 of record NZ_CP092353.1, read on the forward strand.
TGCGGCGAGCAATGTCGACGCCAGTTTCCTTGAGCCTCGCAACGATGCCATCGTCGGACAGCACATTATCGAGCGTTTCTGCGGCAATAATTGCCCTAATCTGATGGCGCACAGCTTCGGCCGAGTGCGCGTCACCGCCTTGTGAGGAGGGGATCGCAACTGTGAAAAAATATTTGAGTTCGAACACGCCGCGGGGCGTGAGAATATATTTGTTCGACGTCACCCGACTTACAGTGGACTCGTGCATGTCGATCGCGTCAGCGATGGTCTTAAGATTGAGAGGCCGAAGATGGGCAATGCCATCTTCCAGAAAGACATCCTGGTGGCGCACGATTTCGGTTGCCACCTTGAGGATTGTCGTGGCGCGCTGATCGAGACTCCGAACCAACCAGCTCGCGTTCTGGAAGCATTCGTTGAGGAACGACTGATCTTTCGAACTTTGGGCGGTTAGGCGAGTAACTTGCGCAAAATAGGTTTGGTTGATCAGTACCTTGGGCAGAACCTCCCGATTAAGTTCGACTTGCCATCCGCCTCCCGGCGAGGGCAGGACGAAGACGTCGGGTATGATGGATTCCGACCCTGCGGACTGGAACTGGTTCCCAGGCTTTGGGTCAAGGGCACGGATTTCGTTCAACATATCGAGAAGATCGTCTTCATCGACCCGGCAACGTCGCTTCAGTGCTCGAAAATCGCGTCGCGCAAGCAACTCGAGATTTGCGACCAGAGCTGCCATGGCCGGGTCGAACCGGTCTCGCTGGCGCAGCTGAATCTCGAGGCATTCGCTCAGACTTCGCGCAAAAATGCCCGGTGGGTCAAATAGCTGCAAAGCCTCAAGAACCAGTTTCACTCTAGCCTCAGGGCTATTTAGCCTCTCTGCTAGCTCCAGAAGGTTCACTTGCAGATACCCAGTGTCATTCAGATGATCGGCAAGCGCGCCAGCAATCAGCCGCTCCTGGGGTGTGAAGGCGGTGAGGGCGATCTGATGGGCGACATGTTCGTGCAATGTCTCAGTCGAGGCGGCGAACTCATCCAGAGAAGGCCTTTCCCCGGCGAAAGGTTGCCTGTGTCGCGGATTGATTTCCAGGGACTCGACAGCTCAGGCATGTCCGTCCTGGCCGGCCCATCAACGTGGTCTTCGCGCGCGCTGATATTTTGATTATCCGCCACAGTCGGCGATACGTCGCCAGAAGCCCCGCTGTCATTCGACGCTAGGTCGAGAAATGGGTTCTTCTCGATTTCCTGTTCCACGAATTGATTCAGTTCGGTGTGCGCTAGCTGCAGCATGCGAATAGACTCGATGAGCTGGGGCGTAATAACCAGCGATTGCTGCTGACGCTGATGAAGGCTTGTAAAGGACTTCATGGTTCGAGCAAACTCCTATCGTTCGGCGCAGGTGTGCGCGACAAGTGGTAGCTGCTGGCCGTTGGCTTCTCTGCTCATGCGAAGGCTGGGGTCTTGAGGCATTTCAAAATGTTTTGCGGTGAAGAGACGCCATACGGATCGGTTGCGCAGTTGTCGCCAAAGCCTTCCTCCTCGAACCACTCCTCCACGACGCCATTATTGATCACGGCAGCGTAGCGCCAGGAGCGCAGACCGAATCCGAGATTGTCCTTGGCGACGAGCATACCCATTTTGCGAGTGAATTCTCCCGAGCCGTCCGGGATAAGCTTGACATTTTTCAGCCCCTGGGCCTTGCCCCAAGCATTCATGACGAAGGCATCGTTGACGGAGAGACAGTAGATTTCGTCAATGCCCTTCTTCTTAAACTCGACATAGAGACTTTCGAAATCGGGCAGTTGGAAAGTGGAGCAGGTGGGGGTGAAGGCGCCTGGCAGGGAAAAAAGGATTACCCGCTTACCGCTGAAATAGTCGTCGGTTGTCTTGTCTTCCCAGCGGTAGGGGTTGGGACCGGATATAGACTCGTCGCGAACCCGCGTGCGAAAGGTGACAATAGGGACCTGCTTTTCCATGGTCATCAATGAAGCTCCTCTAGGAAGATTTATGTGCGGCCTCTCGGTCACGGCTAACAAATCCGACCTCGGCCCACACGCCGGGGAGCAAGCGTCATGCCATTTGACCTGAAGGAACTGGACTTGCGGTCAGCACAGAGCCTTCGTCGCCGTATTCGAGCGCTTGCCTATGCGGGCAAGGTGAATTGTGAAGCCTTTGTCCCGCGCTGACGGCAGGGCGCTGTGTTGGCTACTTCCGACCGCATCTCGATCAGGGTCTCTGCCGCCTACCAGAACTTTAGCATGCTGCCCGCCGATCCGGTCGCGGCGGGAAACGAAGCCGGCGCGGGTCACGGTGTTTGAGGTTCTGCTCGTGCGTGTGTCTACCCGCGCACCTTTTCTTGTCTGAAACTGGACAAGAATGTTTGAGGCCCGACAAAAAGGGGTCGCCAGGCTCGGACCGTGCATCGAAAATGGTGAAACGCAAACGGTGCATAGGCACGCGACTTGCTCCGATGATTTCGTCACGCAGACGGCGATGGCCAATATCGCAGGGCGCGGCGTGAAGAGCTCGCAGCCGCCAATATCGATCGGCTGATGCCGATCGGCACCCGGGTCGCCGTGGCGCGCGATGTAGTCTTTGGCCTACGAGCATATGTTGCTCGGCTGGCGGCGCCGCGGGGCTGAGATTTTGCTCCTCTCACCGCTCGCTGGCGACGCCGGCCGCCGATGGCGATGCCATCTACCTGCCCGGCGGCTATCCCGAGTTGCAAGCCGGCGGCTCCGGGACTAAAAGTTTTGTGCCGGAATGCTCGATGTGGCGGCGCGCGGCACGTCCGTCTGCATCCCGACAATGCGGCCCAGTTCTTTACACTGGCGCCAAGCCGGCCCTGCCAATATGCGGGTGGTAATTACCCGCTGATTTTCTTTGCGAGCGCATCCATGTCGGGCACGGTGATATGCCGGATGTTCTCGATGCGGATGACGCCGCTTTTGCGCAGCCGGGTCAGCTGGCGGCTGACGGTTTCGATCGTCAGCCCGAGGAAATCGGCGATTTCGGCGCGCGATAGCGACAGGTCGAAGGCGGTGCTCGTCGCCGTCGCCGTCTCGGCGTGGGCGGCAATGAGGTGGAGCAGGCTTGCGACCTTCTCCTCGGCGGTCCGCCGGCCGAGCGTCAGCATCCATTCGCGCGCGGCATCCAGCTCGATCAGCGCCTGAGCGTGCAGGCTACGCTGCAATTCCCTGGTCTCCAATATCATGCGTTCGAGCAAATTGCGGGGGAACACGCAGATCTCCGCGTCGGTCGCGGCCTCGGCCGACAGCGTGCTTTCACGCACGAAGGGCCGGCCGACGAAATCGGGGGCGAATTGCAGGCCAACGATCTGCTGGCGCCCGTCCGGCATCACCTTGCAGAGCTTCACCACGCCGCGCATGATGTTCGAATAGAAAGAGTTTTCCGACCCTTGTGCGATGATCTCGCAGCCCGCATCGACCTTGCGGCGCAGCGAGTGGCGGCCGAGTTCGCTAAGCTGGCCAGCCGACAAGGCGCCGCAAACGACGCCGTGCCGCGCCTGGCAGGAACGGCAAGCGACGGAAGTGCCAATCTCGAGAACCTCACTGCGTGCGACGTCCATGTCCTGATCCCTTCGAAAACCGCATATGCCGGGCATGCCGAGACGACTACGCGGTCGTTGCGACTTCGGCTATCCCGATTTCTTCCAGCGCGTCTTTGATGCCTATCAATTTCATTGGGATTGCGATTTGATCCAGATCAAGTCTTCATACCTACGCTCTTGCCGTGCGAGGCAGGGCCGCTTGTGCATTTTATTCGGACGGCATCTTCGCCCCGCCGGCTGGGCGGGCTTTCTGCGGCATCGCCTCCCGTTTCGGCTGACGGCAAAGGCCACCATTCCATTGCTGTTGGGCAACACCCAATCGGCAAATTGCCGCCGCGATGTCCTCTCAGGGTGGCGTCGTCGGGGCTGGTAGAACTGATATCCTGAGGACAGAGGAGTTGCACGCGTCGAGCTGTTCCCGGAATTCGGCCGCTTAGCTCGATGCCGCAATTCAAAGCTACCACACCCTCAAGCTATCCCACTGCATCGCTGTACATCAGCGCATCGTTATGCATCGCGCTGCAGGTCTCTGACTGCCGGCTGTGGTGGCCGGAAAATTAGTCGCGCTTGAATAAATGGTATCCGACACCTGATGTCGGATTTTGTTAGATACGCGACACGGGCCTGAGCAGCCAATCTTTGTTCTGGCTCAAGCTAAATAGCTGGGAAAGCAATCAAAAAAACTTTTTGCCGGCCAAATCAATCAAATTGGCACGAACCTTGGAAGTTCTTGCGGGGCGGCAAGAGCTGTCGGCCGGTACTCATTCTTTGGTGGCCGCCATGGAGCGAATGAAATCAAAATGTATGTTTTGCTCAGATCGCATTCCACCGAAAGAGAGGAACCTCGTGAAATTCGGATGTCGACCGGCAAGCCGGGCGAGACATCTAAGAATTTCGACTTCGGCCAAAACCCAGCGTGAGTTTCGAGCCGCACGACGATCTGATCGCTGCATCGCATGTTATCGGCGCGTCACGCTGCGGAAGTTGGTAGTCTGGCGCTCCACGATTTTTCTCGTTTCCTCTGCGAGGAAAATTCGTTTTCGGCGAAGGGTCTTTGACGGCAGGAGAAAAGCAGTGGTTACCATTCGGGTTCCAGAACATGTCCCTCCCGAAATGGTGAAGGACTTCAGCCTGTTCACGTCGCCCGGCATGGAGCGCATGCCAAACGGGGATCCGCACGCAGCTGTCGCTTGCCTCCATAATGGGCCGCGGATCTTTTATTCTCCCTGCAATACGCGCGATGGACGAGGTACTTGGGTCATTACGCGCGCCCAGGACCAACGCAAATTGCTGCAGGACACCGGAACCTTTTCCAGCCATCGGAGCCTTTTCGCGTCGGCCCTTGGCGAAAACTGGCCGTTGATCCCGCTTGAACTCGACCCACCGGCTCACAGCGTGTTTCGCTCGCTACTCAATCCGCTGCTTTCGCCCAAGCGGATAATGGAGCTTGAACCGGCTGTCCGTGATCGGGCGATTGCGCTGATTTCCAAGATTTCCGCGTCGAGCACAAGCTGCGACGTCTTGACCGACTTCGCCTTTCCTTTTGCGGTTAGTATCTCCCTCCGTTTGCTCGGCTTATCCGATGAGCGCCTCGATACATTTGTGGGCTGGGGGAGGGACCTGCTTCACGGCGACGGCATCAAACGAACCGCAGCCGCCCGGACGATTCTGGCGTTCATCGATGAACTCGCAGCCATGCGCCGCAAAGAACCGACCGACGATTTCATGACCTTGGTCGTGCAGGCAAAGGTCGATGGCCGCGCGTTGAGAGACGAGGAAATCCATGGTATTGGCGTGCTCCTATTCGTCGCCGGACTGGACACGGTCGCAACGGCGATAGGCTTTGACCTCGCCTATCTCGCGCGCAATCCCAAAGAACAGGAATTGCTGCGGAGTAAACCGGATCGAATCGTGCTCGCAGCCGAAGAATTGCTTCGCGCCTATTCGACCGTGCAGATGATCCGTGTGGCAACGAAAGATATCAATTTCGAAGGCGCGCCGATCCGTAAGGGGGACTTCGTTTCCTGCGCCACAATGATTGCCAATCGTGATCCGGCGGAATTCGAGCATCCGAACACGATCGATTTGGCACGAGAAGACAATCGCCACACCGCTTTTGCGTACGGTCCCCATCGTTGTCTTGGATCACACCTTGCCCGGCAGGAGATCGTCATCGCCCTGGAGGAGTGGCTGTCCCGCATTCCTGACTTCCGTATCAAGGATGGTACCGCGCCCATCACCTATGGTGGCCACGTGTTTGGAATGGAGAATCTGATCCTGGACTGGTCCTGATAATTGAGAGGAGGAAAGACATGGAGTACCGCATGCGCATCATAGTACACACTGCCAAATGCCAAGGTCATGCAAGATGTTGGGCCCAAGCGCCCGAAATATTCAATCTTGACGACGAGGGATACATACTCCCCGGTGCAATCGATGTTGAGGAGAAGGACGAATTGTTCGCATCGCGAGGCGCTCGATCCTGCCCCGAACGTGCGCTGGAGATAGATTGCACTTCCGATGCGTTGCTTGATCGCCTTTTGTTCAACCAACATTGTGGGGGTTGAAACGCAACGTAACTGGTGCATGACGGCGCCGTCGCTGTCCAAACACCTTACCCGCAGCTCTCCCAGTGGTGTCTACTTCTAGGGCAGTTGTTTACATGCATGCCCAAGCAGAGAGAGGGTTTTCCTTACGTCAGCCGAGCAGTTGAAAGCTGGCTGCGTCACCGGATTGGTAAGCGCCCCCGATATCAGATGTGCGATAAGCGATGAAACACAAAAAAAAAATTACCGAATTGCTCGACCGCGAGGCGATCCGCGACTGCCTCTATCGGTATTGCCGCGGGATAGACCGCGCCGATGAAGGGGCGCTGCGCAGTTCCTACTGGCCCGATGCACGTGACAATCACGGGGCCTATTCCGGTTCGGCCGAGGGCTTCATCGAGTTCGCCCTCGGTATCTTTAAGACGGGACCGCGCAACATCCATCAAATCACGAACATTCTGATTGAGTTCAGCAGCCCGGAAAAAGCCGCCGTCGAAAGTTACTTCGCCGCACTGCAACGCGCACCGGACAAGGCCGGGACGCTAAGTCAGGCCCTGATCTGCGGCCGCTATTGCGATCTGTTCCTGAAAAAGGGAGGGGATTGGAGAATTGCCGAACGGACGGTGGTCTATGATCTGGTCGAGGAGCAGATCTTGGCCGCGGCATCCGAGACTGAGCAGTTCGGCCGCCGGCAGCCGATCGGAGCATCATGTCCCGATGACCCCGTCTACGCATTTAGGAAGACTGCATTCCTTCAAGAAGATGAAAGTGAGGCTTGATCGATTAGGATTCATGCCTCGAGATCGTCAACGTTGGTCAGGGAACTTTTATCTCATGAAACAAGCCGGACGTATCGTCATCATCACAGGCGCTGCAGGCGGGATAGGCCATGCCCTGGTGGACACTCTTGCCGCAGGCGGGGATACTGTCGTCGCCGTGGACCTGCCTGGCAGCGGCGTGCTTGAACTGGCCCGTGGTCTCGGGCCCGCCCATCTTGGGCTAGAGTTCGATGTCTCGCGAGAGGAGGATATCCCTGCGCTTTATGATCGGATCGAACGACAATTCGGGCATATCGGTGTGCTCGTCAACAACGCGGCCATAGGCCCTACTATGGCTGCGACCGTTGATACGACTATCGACGGCTTCCGACGCATCTTGGCAGTAAATCTGATTGGGCCCATTGCAATGGCCCGCGAAGTAGCGGGACGGATAGGCTCAGGCGCTGTCATCGTCAATGTCGCCTCGCTGGCAGGCGTGCTCGGCAATCCCAAACGCAACGCCTACGCTGCCTCGAAGGCAGGCCTGATCTCGTTCACGAAATCGCTGTCATGGCAGTTTGCATCGTGCGGCATCCGCGTTGCGGCGGTAGCACCTGGGTACGTACGCACGCCGATGGTTTCGGAACTTGAACGCGCGGGCAAGATAGACCTCGCCGCGGTGCGCAGCCGGGTGCCAATGGGTCGCGTGGTGCGTCCAGACGAAATTGCCCGGGCGGTGCGCTTTCTCGCCAGCGCGCAAGCGAGTTACATCACCGGGTCGGTGCTGACCGTCGACGGTGGCTGGAGATCGTCTAATCAACCGGGCGAGGCGCACCCGCCAGTGCCCGGGACGCCACGAGCCGAACTCTTCCCTCCTGCCGAGCACTCCACCGCGCGAATTGCGCTTGTCATCGGCGGGGCGGACTGCATAGGCGCTGCCGTTGCGCGCCGCTTTGCGGAAAACGGCGACGCTTGTAATTGCCGACAAAGATGGCGCTGCAGCGGCAGAGCTTGCCGATTTCCTCGGTGGCAAGCATATCGCGAGGTCCGTGGACATCGCCGTCGAAACGTGGTGGCGCTGTTCGAGGAATTGCGAAGGCACTTCGGCCGGCTAGACGTCCTCGTCAATAATGCGGCCAACTATCATGTGTTAGAGGTCGAACAAATGCCGACAGAGATCGAGCCCGCACTCACCGGCGCCTTCACCTGCGCGCGCGAGGCGATCAAGGTAATGCGTCGGGGAAACCTTATCTTAAATCTGGGACCAAACAACACATTACTGCCCTTTGCACCGCGCCACGCCTACGATGCTTTCGGAGCGGGCATGGAAATCCTGACGCGACGCATGGCGGCCGAACTTGGTCCGGTTGGCATTCGCACAGCCACCGTCGCGCCTGGCTACATACACACGCCTGCCGTCGCGAAGATGGAAAAGCTCGGCCACGTCGATCCGAAAGCAATCAGGCGGCGCATCCCGATGGGAAGGATGGGACGGCCGGAAGACGTCGCTGACCAGCGTTCTTCCTTGCATCGTCTGACGCATCGTACGTGACCGGCTCTACCCTTTACGTTGACGGCGGGTGGACCTCGGCCGGGGATGCGGCATTTGCCGGCGAACTTCATCAAAACATTTAGCGGAGGCTGCACAATGATCGTCGACTATCCACCAAACGGCCGGCTGCGGCTCCATCGGAGCCGACAATGTCGTAGGAGAGCAGCTCCGGCGCACGATGCTCCCAAAGCGCTCCCGATCGAGGCACTACATTCATCGAGAAGCAAAACAGACGGCCGCGTTCGAGCTTTCTGAGTTTGCCGTGTCGGCGAGCGGGGTGAGGAGCGGATAACCGACACGCCACTTCTAGTTGGCGAACCCCGATCGCTAATTTGCCGCAAAGGAATCATCATGGAATTTGCAACGTTCCTCCTGGCCGCGCGGCGCGGTTATCATCAATCGTCCGACGAGATCATCCGCAACTCCATCGAACAGGTAGTTCTTTCAGAGCAAGCTGGCTTCCAGACTGCATGGTTTGCCGAGCATCACTTCAACAATTACAGCCTGGTTCCGTCGCCCTTGATGATGGTGGCGCACTGCGCCGCCCTGACGAGCATCATTCGCCTCGGCACCGCCGTCTGTGTGTTGCCGCTCTATCAACCGCTTCGCCTGCTCTCCGAGATTGGATTGGCCGATATCGTTTCCAACGGCCGGCTCGAGCTCGGCGTCGGCTCTGGATACCAGCAGTTTGAGTTCGAGCGCTTCGGCGTCAATGTCGAAGAGGCGCCGGCTGTTTTTTCGGAATGTTTGGACATTCTTGTCAAGGGTCTCAATCAGAGGATCTTTGAGCACGACGGACGGTTCGAAAAGATACCCCCGACAGCGATTTCCGTCCGCTCGGTCCAGAGGCCAATGCTGCCAATCTGGATCGCTACGGCGTCCGGAAACAGCATGGGGCGGGCCTATCGTGAGGGACACAATCTGTTGATCACAGCATTCCACGACGGCTTGGACAGTTTGAGCGTGTTGCGCGAACGCATCGAAGAAGCCGCAATTTCTAAAGGGAAGAATGTTTCGGACGCGAAGATATCACTGCTGCGCTGCTGCTATGCCAGCGATGAGGAGGCGGAGATCAACAGCTATCTCGATAATGCCCGCTTCCAACGGCGGCTTTCCGAAGTATTGCTTCTGCGCCGCCAGCAAAGCCTGGATGGCTATCTGCTGCATGAAACACCGACGCGCCAGGACCTCTCCTTCGAGACGATGCGCGAGAACCTGCCGGTTGGTAGCGTCAATCGCGTCATCGATCGGCTACTGGAAGAGATAGATATCTTGAAACCAACCCAGATCGCGATCCAGACCCAAATGGGAGATTTCGACCAGAAGACGATGCTGCGGCAGATCGAGCTCTGGGGAGACAAGATCATCCCGGAGGTGAACAAATCGCTTGGGCATCGGCCTGACGTGGCAGAATAACCGCTTTTCGGACGCTGTAATCTGCGATCAAATTACGAAGGTGATAACCGCAATAGATCCCTGCTCGAGGCCAGATGACCCTGAGATCCTTCTCTTCGACCCGAAGACATCGACCGCAAGGGCCCTTGCCCGGGCACCCACCGATCGAAGAGACCTCTGGTCGGTCTTCATGGGCCGGCCTTCCGCTGCAACCGTAACACGCTTGGCAGTCACTGGCAGGCTTCTCGATTACCCGCTGCGGTCGACACGTCCACCGTTTCCGGCGAGATTCGCCAAAACAGAATATGAATAGAAGAACGCTGCCTACGTGCATGGCGGCAGGGCCCAAAAGGTCGTTCTCGGCTTATTCCCGTTGCGGCACGCCGAGAAGACGAAATGATGGACATCGCGTCAATCGAATCGAGAAATGCGGAAGTGCCGACCTCCGCTCGCGTTTGGCGGCGGACCGCGGTCGCACATTGCAACACTGTGTCATTCGCAGGCCGGCCGGCGCTATGGTCCCGACCAAACTGCATTTAATCGATTTCCGACATTCGTCATGCGCGGCTGCTCATTGTGAATTTCTCCAATGTTATAGATCAATTGCAACAGCGAGGAGCCAGAACCGCCCGTCCTGCTTGGGCCTGCCTGAAGGTGCGCAAGTACCAGAACACCGCCGGAGCTGCTCGGAGTTTTCTCCCTCGTCTGCGGTTGATTGGCGCGCATGCGGCGCTGCCGATTTGTTGAAACGCGACGATATTGTTCGGGCGCTGTTGATGCAGTTGCATTTAAGCCCCGAGCAAATAGGAAAACTTTTCCTAGGCTCTTTTCGCAGCTGGCACGATTTTTGGATCTCCCACATGCCGAGGGATTGGAGTTTTGTTTGTCAGCAATTGGTCGCGGAGTCGACCGTAAGGTGAAGTGGGCTTCATACGACCGTATGGGCCTCCCGAAGCCGCCTTAAGGGATGAAAATCGCCAGCGATGGGTTGGGCCAATGAAAGGCTCGAAGAGGAGGAAAAGAGCATGAACGGCATTATGTTTCGGACCGTCCACCGCGTTCTGCCATTGGCGAAGAAGTCGCCAAACTGCAACAAGGGCGACGGTGTGTCTGTCCCGGCTGCAAATTCAGTTGCGATGTCGCCCCTCGTACCGAGTGAGGTCCCTCGTGCACTACTTTAAGCCGTTATTAAAGCGTTCTCATCAGGTGTTTGTAGCCGAGGACGGGAGTATCTGGATCGGGAAGGAATCCCAGAAATCAAGAAAGATCATCCAATCTCCTCCGCCTTGGGTCGCCGGTTTGGTTTCGAAACTGGACGGCGAGCATACACTACCAAGGATACTGAGCGAGCTTAAATCAGAACGGTATGACGTCACCAAATGCGACGTTCACGATTTCGTCTCTGCCCTTGCCAGCTGTGGGCTCATTGAAGAGAGCTGAGCCACTTAAGTTGGAGATGGGGTCAATCGGGCAATGGTTGCCCCATGTCCGGCCGCGGCGTTGGAACTGGCAAAAGGGTTTTTCATCAAGGGCGATCACGCAACGAGCGTTCGACGAAATGATACTCGTCCTCGAATGCGGCCGTCGTCGGTCAAGCTGGTGACTCGAGCAAGCGCCAGAGTGGGTGTCGCAGATTCCTCAATGCGAACAAAAGATTCAGCAGTTCGCAGTCAGTTGATCGAGTCCCTGTAGCCCGGGCGACCGGCTTTGTTTCTTTTGTCCACGCCGGCTGGGCAGCCGCGCAACACTTCCGCGCCATTCCTGAGCGGTTTGGGGCCGAGCAATATTGCGGAAGGTTTGTCGTTCCCTGGCGGGCTTACCGTTCGTGGGCGACCTGGAAGGGGCGGAAACTGCCCGATGATCAAGTCGCGAGGCGTCTTCCACTCAAGAAAGAAGCTCGGGCGAAAGACGGGCCTATTCAATACTGTTCGCGATTTGATCGCCCTCGACGTTTTGCGGGATCGAAAGCTTCACCATTTCTCTCTTGGCTACAGGGATGTGCGAATGTCTCCAGTTTTCGGAGCTTCGTTTGATCCTGCTGATAGTCGCGGTCTCCCTGCCGCGCGGTCGACCGAGCGGTGCAAGTGATGCCCTTACGACACCGTCTGTCGGCTTTGTCCGGTCGGCGACATTAGGGTTGGTTGGCCAGTTTCCTGTGCTGGCTCGGGCTAACTTCCTGAAACCCAACAAAAAGACCTTTGCTTCGGCTCGATCGGCCCACATGGCACGGGTTTTGAAGACTGCCCTGGGAGGCGGCGCGAGCTGCCGGCCTTTTACTCAGCGATGGATGGAACGAAAGAAGGAAGGCGATATGTCAGATTTGCGTCAAATCGCATTTTACGGCAAAGGGGGGATCGGCAAGTCCACCACCTCCCAAAATACGCTCGCAGCGCTTGTCGACCTCGGGCAGAAGATCCTGATCGTCGGATGCGACCCGAAAGCCGACTCCACCCGGCTGATCCTGAACGCCAAAGCACAGGACACGGTTCTGCATCTGGCAGCCCAGGAAGGTTCGGTGGAAGACCTTGAGCTCGAGGACGTGCTCAAGGCCGGCTACAAGGGCATCAAGTGTGTGGAGTCCGGCGGTCCGGAACCGGGCGTCGGCTGCGCCGGGCGCGGCGTCATCACCTCGATCAATTTCCTCGAGGAGAACGGCGCTTATGACGATGTCGACTACGTCTCCTATGACGTGCTCGGCGATGTGGTGTGCGGTGGCTTCGCGATGCCGATCCGTGAGAACAAGGCCCAGGAGATCTACATCGTGATGTCCGGCGAGATGATGGCGCTCTATGCCGCCAACAACATCGCCAAGGGCATCCTGAAATATGCCCATTCCGGCGGCGTGCGGCTCGGCGGCCTGATCTGTAACGAGCGCCAGACGGACCGCGAGCTCGACCTCTCCGAGGCGCTGGCTGCCAGGCTCAATTCCAAGCTCATCCACTTTGTGCCGCGTGACAACATCGTCCAGCACGCCGAGCTCAGGAAGATGACGGTGATCCAGTACGCGCCGGACTCCAAGCAGGCCGGGGAATATCGGGCGCTAGCCGAGAAGATCCATGCCAATTCGGGCCAAGGGACCATTCCGACCCCGATTACCATGGAAGAGCTCGAAGACATGCTGCTCGACTTCGGCATCATGAAGAGCGACGAGCAGATGCTGGCCGAACTACAGGCCAAGGAGTCAGCGGTGGCTGCGGCTCAATAACTGCCGCTGTCGACAGGACGCGCTGGCCCTTGAGCCAGCGCGTCCTTCCACGAAAGACGCTTCGTCGACGACGACCTAACCCGAACCTTGAAAGGGGCAGGGGCCCATGAGCCTTGATTACGAGAATGACAGCGTTTTGCATGAAAAGCTCATTGCGGAAGTGTTAGCGCAATATCCAGACAAGGCGGCAAAGCGCCGCAAGAAGCACCTCAGCGTCGCAACGAGCGGCGACGAGCCTGGCGATGAGCCGAAGGCGCTTTCCGAATGCGACGTCAAATCGAACATCAAGTCCATTCCGGGCGTGATGACGATCCGCGGCTGCGCCTATGCCGGCTCCAAAGGCGTGGTATGGGGGCCGGTCAAGGACATGGTCCACATCTCGCACGGGCCGGTCGGTTGCGGTCATTATTCCTGGTCGCAACGCCGCAACTACTACGTCGGCCTGACGGGCATCGACACGTTCGTGACGCTGCAGTTCACCTCAGACTTCCAGGAAAAGGACATCGTGTTCGGCGGCGACAAGAAGCTTGAACAGGTCATCGACGAGATCGAGGCGCTTTTCCCCTCAACAACGGCATCAGCGTGCAGTCGGAATGCCCGATCGGGCTGATTGGCGACGACATTGAGGCGGTGTCGCGCAAGAAGGCCAAGGAGCACGAAAAGACGATCGTGCCGGTGCGCTGCGAGGGCTTCCGCGGCGTCTCGCAATCGCTCGGCCACCACATCGCCAACGACGCCATCCGTGACTGGGTTTTCGACAAGAACGACGTCGAGTTCGAGACCGGCCCTTATGACGTCAACGTCGTCGGCGACTACAATATCGGTGGCGACGCGTGGGCTACGCGCATTCTATTGGAGGAGGTGGGGCTGCGCGTGGTCGGCAACTGGTCGGGTGATGCCACGCTCGCTGAGGTCGAGCGCGCGCCAAAGGCCAAGCTCAACCTCATCCACTGCTACCGCTCGATGAACTACATCTGTCGGCACATGGAGGAAAAGTACGGCATCCCGTGGATGGAATACAATTTCTTTGGTCCGTCCCAGATCGAAACCTCCCTGCGCGAAATAGCCAAGCACTTCGGTCCGGAAATCGTCGACAAGACCGAGGCTGTCATCACCAAGTACCGGCCCCTGGTCGATGCTGTCGTCGACAAGTACCGGCCGCGCCTCGAAGGCAAGACGGTGATGCTCTATGTCGGCGGCCTGCGTCCTCGCCACGTCATCACGGCCTATGAGGACCTCGGCATGCGGATCGTCGGCACCGGCTACGAGTTCGCCCACAACGACGACTATCAGCGCACCGGCCATTATGTGAACAAGGGTACGTTGATCTATGACGACGTGACCGGTTACGAGCTGGAAAAGTTCATCGAAGGCATCCGCCCCGACCTTGTTGGGTCCGGCATCAAAGAGAAGTATCCGGTGCAGAAGATGGGCATCCCCTTCCGCCAGATGCACTCCTGGGATTATTCGGGCCCCTATCACGGCTATGACGGCTTTGCCATATTCGCCCGCGACATGGATCTGGCCATCAATAATCCGGTGTGGGATCTCTACGACGTCCCCTGGAAAAAAAAGGCCGCGCCAGCTGAGGCGGTTGCGGCCGAATGAGAGCCTGGCCTGTCTTGGGAAGGGGCAGGCCAGGCCCTTCCATCGGCCTTGATCCGCACTCGTGACAGATGACATCCCATTGCCGCCACCGGTGCGGCGCGATGAAAAGAAAGGTGCTTACTATGCCGCAGTCGGCGGAAAAAGTTCTCGATCATGCTCCCCTGTTCCGCGAGCCGGAATACAGGCAGATGCTCGCCGAGAAGAAAGCTAAATTCGAATGCCCCCACCCGGATCAGGTCGTTGCCGATCAAAACGACTTCACGAAGACCTGGGAGTATCGCGAAAAGAACCTGGGCCGCAAAGCCCTGGTCGTGAACCCGGCCAAAGCCTGCCAGCCGCTCGGTGCCGTCTTCGCAGCCGCAGGCTTTGAGCAAACGATGTCCTTCGTCCACGGCAGCCAGGGCTGCGTCGCCTATTACCGTTCGCATCTGTCGCGTCACTTCAAGGAGCCTTCATCGGCGGTCTCGTCCTCGATGACGGAGGACGCGGCGGTGTTCGGCGGATTGAAGAACATGGTCGACGGGCTCGCCAATACATACAAGCTCTACGATCCGAAGATGATCGCCGTCTCGACCACCTGCATGGCCGAAGTCATTGGAGACGATCTCCACAGCTTCATCGAAAACGCAAAGAACGAAGGGTCGGTCCCGCACGACTTCGATGTTCCTTTCGCTCACACGCCTGCCTTCGTCGGCAGCCACGTCGATGGCTATGACGGCATGATCAAGGGCATTCTGGAGAACTTCTGGAAAGGCAACGAGCGGAAGGAGGTTGCCCAAGCCATCAACATCATTCCCGGCTTCGACGGCTTCTGCGTCGGCAACAACCGCGAACTGAAGCGCCTGCTCGACATGATGGGCGTATCCTACATCTTCATCCAGGATGCCTCCGACCAGTTCGACACGCCGTCTGACGGCACGTACCGCATGTATGACGGCGGCACGAAGATCGAGGACGTGAAAACGACGTTGAACGCCGAAGCGACCCTGTCGCTGCAGCACTATAACACGCGCAAAACGCTGGAATATTGCAAGGAGGTCGGTCAGGCTACGGCCTCGTTCCATTATCCGCTGGGTGTCCAGGCGACCGATGAATTCCTGATGAAGGTCTCGGAGATTACCGGCAAGGAAATTCCTCCGGCACTCGGCCTGGAGCGCGGCCGTCTCGTCGACGCTATGGCAGATAGCCAGGCCTGGCTGCACGGGAAGAAATACGCGATCTACGGCGATCCTGACTTCGTCTACGCCGTTGCCCGCTTCGTCTTGGAAACCGGCGGTGAGCCGACCCACTGCCTTGCTACCAACGGCACGTCGGCCTGGGAAGCCGAGATGAAGGCGTTGCTCGCATCCTCGCCCTTCGGCAAGGATTCCCAGGTCTGGGCGGGCAAGGACCTCTGGGCGTTGCGCTCGCTGCTCTTTACCGAGCCGGTAGATCTTATGATCGGCAATTCCTATGGCAAGTATCTCGAGCGCGACACCGGCACCCCATTGATCCGGCTGAGCTTTCCGATATTCGACCGGCACCATCACCACCGTTTCCCGCTCATGGGCTACCAGGGCGGCCTGCGCGTCCTGACGACGATCCTCGACAAGATCTTCGACAAGCTCGATCGCGAGACGAGCGAGCCGGGTGTGACAGACTATTCTTACGACCTGACCCGCTAGGAGCGGCGGCGGTCGGCCTTGTGAGGCCGGCCGCCTTCATCTGAACTTGGAGACCGCAATGCCCTCGCTCAATGCTAAAGTCCAGGACGTCTTCGACGAGCCTGCCTGCGAGAAGAACCGCAGCAAGGATTCCAAGGCGCGTAAGAACGGCTGCTCGAAGTCGCTGATCCCCGGGGCGGCAGCCGGCGGATGCGCTTTCGATGGCGCCAAGATCGTGCTGCAGCCCGTCACCGACGTCGCGCACCTGATCCACGGGCCTCTCGGCTGTGAGGGCAATTCCTGGGACAACCGAGGATCGGCTTCCTCAGGTCCAACGCTCTGGCGCACGAGCTTCACGACCGACCTCACTGAAACCGAAGTGGTGATGGGACACGGCGAGCGGAAGCTTTTTAAAGCAATCCGCGAGATCAAGGAGGCCTATGCTCCACCGGCGGTCTTCGTCTATTCGACCTGTGTGACAGCATTGATTGGCGACGACATCGAGGCGGTCTGCGAGCGGGCCGCGGAAAAATTCGGCCTTCCGGTGGTGCCAGTCAACGCACCGGGCTTTGCCGGCTCCAAGAACCTTGGCAATAAGCTCGCCGGTGAAGCGTTGCTCGATCATGTGATCGGCAGCGTAGAGCCGAACGACGTGACCGCCTACGACATCAATATCATTGGTGAGTTCAACCTATCCGGCGAGTTTTGGCTGGTGAAGCCGCTTCTTGACCGGCTGGGGATCAGAGTGCGGGCCTGCATTCCAGGAGACGCTCGATATCTTGACATTGCTTCTGCGCATCGCGCCAAGGCGTCCATGTTGGTGTGCTCGACAGCACTCATCAACCTTGCCCGCAAAATGGAGGAGCTCTGGGATATCCCGTTCTTCGAAGGCTCCTTCTACGGCATTACCGACACCTCTGAAGCACTCAGGCAGATCGCCAAGCTGCTCGTGACGCAGGGGGCGGATCCCGAAATCCTCGAGCGCACCGAGGCATTGATCGCGGAGGAGGAGGCGATTGCCTGGAAGAAACTCGCAGCATATCGACCAAGGCTTGAAGGCAAGCGCGTGTTGCTCAACACCGGCGGCGTGAAGTCCTGGTCGATTGTCGATGCGCTGATGGAGGTGGGCATCGAGATCGTCGGCACCTCGGTTAAGAAATCCACGCCTGAAGACAAGGAACGGATCAAGCAACTCCTGAAAGACGAAAACCACCTGTTCGAGTCGATGGCGCCGCGCGAGCTTTATAACATGCTCGCCGACGGTAAAGCCGACATCATGTTGTCTGGCGGGCGCACGCAATTCATCGCGCTGAAGGCCAAGACACCTTGGCTCGATATCAACCAGGAACGCCACCAGCCCTATGCCGGCTATGACGGCATGGTGGAGCTCGTTCGCCAGATCGATCTTGCTATTCACAATCCGATCTGGATTGAGGTGCGGGAGCCGGCACCGTGGGAATGCCAGCATGCGGTGGAAGAAGAACTGACGAATACCAAGAGCGAGAACGAGACTGGGTACGCCTTGCAAAACTTTGTCGGCGCGGTCGCCGGCAGCTTCGGCAAGCGTTGAGGAAAGCCGATGGTTCAAGTCTTTCCCCAGACCAAATCAGCTGCGGTCAATCCGCTGAAATCATCACAGCCGCTCGGCGCCGCGCTCGCCTTTCTTGGCGTCGAGCGTGCAGTGCCGCTGTTCCACGGCAGCCAGGGCTGCACCAGCCTGGCTCTCGTACTTTTAGTCCGGCACTTCAAGGAAGCCATTCCCTTGCAGACAACGGCATTGGACGCAGTGGCGACGATCCTCGGCGGCGCAGGTAATCTGGAAGAGGCGATACTCAATCTCAAGAGGCGCGCAAAACCAAAGTTGATCGGAATCTGCACGACAGCCCTGGTGGAAACCCGCGGCGAAGATTTTGCAGGCGATCTCACCAACATCAAGCGGGATCGTGCCGATGAGCTTGCGGGTACGGAGATCGTGCTGGCGAGCACACCGGATTTCGAGGGAGCGATCGAAGAGGGATGGGCTAAGGCTGTCACCTCTATGATCGAGCGCATCACCACGCAAGGCGAGCAGAGCCGCGACCAAAAGAAGATTGCGATCCTACCAGGATGGCATGTGACAGTCGCCGACATCGAGCTTCTGCGCGAAACGGTCGAAAGCTTCGGTCTGAAGCCGGTAATCCTGCCGGACATTTCCGGCTCGCTCGACGGCACGGTGCCCGACGATCGTTGGGTGCCGACCACCTATGGCGGTACTCCCGTCGACGAGATCCAAGAGCTTGGCACGGCGGCACAATGTATCGCGATCGGCGAGCATATGCGCCGCCCCGCAGAGCTACTGCGGACCCGGACGGGAGTGCCTTACGCACTGTTCCAGTCGCTGACAGGATTGAAAAGAGCCGACCGGTTCGTCTCGTTGCTTTCAAGGATTTCAGGTGCGCCGGTGCCAGCAAACATTCGCCGTCGCCGAGCACAGCTGCAGGACGCCCTGCTCGACGGGCATTTCTATTTCGGCGGCAAGAAGATCGCAATTGCTGCGGAGCCGGACCAGCTCTACCAATTCGCTACCTTCTTCACCGGCATGGGCGCCAAGATTACGGCGGCAGTCACCACGACCGGCACTTCAAAAATAATCCAGGAAATGCCGGTCGAATCGCTCCAGGTGGGTGATCTTGGCGATCTCGAAGAACTTGCCGTCGACGCTGATCTTCTTGTTACGCATTCGCATGGACGACAAGCGGCGGAGCGCCTTGGCATTCCGCTTATGCGGGTGGGCTTCCCGATTTTCGACCAACTCGGCAGCCAGCATAAGATCACAAGTCTCTATCAGGGAACGCGCGACCTGATCTTCGATGTTTCCAACATCTTCCAGGCCAATCAGCGCGCGCCGTGTCCTGGATCGCTTGATCCCTCCCGCAAAGGAGAACTGGCTAGATGACCGCCGCCCGTCGCCTCTCCATCGTCCCTGACGGGGCTCACTCGGCAGCTCCGAAGCGGAAGGCTGGCGCCTTGCGCGTAGCAATCGCCACCCAAGATATGAAATGTCTGGACGCCCATTTCGGATCGGCCAAGCGCTTCGCGGTCTTTGACGTCAGTCCCGACGATTGGAAACTCGTGGAAGTCCTGTGTTTCGAAGACGTTTCCGATGAGAGCGGAATGCATCGAAACGAGGGCGACGATCGCATTGCCCCCAAGGTGAAGGCATTGGAAGGCTGTCACCTCTTGTTCTGTCTGGCGATTGGCGGGCCTTCGGCAGCAAGGGTCGTTTCGGCCAAAATCCACCCGATAAAAGTACCCGATGCTCAATTGATTGAAGACGTACTGTCCCAAACTAGGGCGATGCTCAGGACGACTCCACCGCCCTGGTTGCGCAAGGTGCTAGCCGAAGCAGGCGCCACCGAAAAGAAGCCTTTCGATGAGGAGGACTAGGACATGGGTACATTGGCAGGAAGTACGGATGGCCCTGCTATCAACGAGGATGGGGATCTCGCCACCCCTTTTCTCAGATGCCTCATAAGGCTCATCCGCGCTCAGGATGCCCATGGGGCGTGGGAAGGCAAATCGGACGCTGACCTGCTGGCCGACTTCATCCTCGCCAAGGAGCAGCGCCGTGAGATCCCGATCATCGGCGATCCCGATCCGGACGTGCTGTGGAGGCTCCAGAATTTTTACAGTTGCGTGGGACTTGTTATCGAAGAGCGATGCGGCCTGGTGGCATCGCCGATCATGACGATCGGCCATGAGGGCTTTGGCCGCGTGGTTCTCACGACCGGACGGTTGGTCGTTCTGTCGAAGACCCTACGCGATGTCCACCGGTTCGGCTTTGAGATGCTTGGGAAACTCGCCGAGGTGGGCACAAAATTGGTCGACGATGCGATCGCAGTCCCAATGTGGCGCGGGCGTGATGAGCCGGTTTTTGAGGAAGGAGATCATGTCAGACCTTGAGAAACTACAGAAGAAGGTCCGCAAGCTGCAGTCGCGGGCGGGCAATGCGAAGATGGAATTGCACGACCTAGCCGAGGACCTCCCGGTCAACTGGACCGAGATCAAGGCGGTCGCCGAGAAGACGTTCGGGGTTTTTGCCGAGTTGGAGGCTGCGAAACGAGAGCTCGGCGCATTGGAGAACTCACGATGATGGGCCCAATTTTCGTTACCCGCGATGGCTCCAGATGGATGCCGGAATATCTGACCGCTATCGATGGCACGACCTGCATCGGTTGCGGCCGCTGCTTTAAGGTCTGCTCGCGCGAGGTCATGCACCTTCACGGAATCGATGACACCGGTGAAATCCTCGGCATCTGCGACGGCCAGGACGACGACTTCGATGGCGAGCTCAATCGCATTGATGGTCGTCGACCATGCCGGCTGTTGCATTGGCTGCGGAGCCTGTGGCCGCGTCTGCCCGAAGAACTGCCAGACTCATGTTGCCGCAGACAAGGTTGCTGCGTGATCTTGCGAACAAATCAGGAGAACAGTGTTGCCCTTCAGAATCTTTTGTCTCCTCCTGCTGCTCGTCGTCGGCGCCAGCGCCCCAACGAGCTACTTCGTCTCGCATTCCATCCGCATCGTAATGGTCAAAACGATGGGTGCTTGGCTCCTTCTTCAAGTGGCTTATTTCGCAAGCATGCTCTTTCTCATCTGGCGGTCTAGCCGCGCTCAGAGCGGTCGCCAAAGGGCTAAGCGGTCGATCATTGCCAGGAAGGACGCTATCAGTCGCAAGCGTATCATGAGGGCGACAAATGAAGGCTCCGACGCGCTCCAACCGGGTCAAACCCTCCGAGTATCGGCGCTCCCTTGGGTGGCCTTTCACTATTACCTCTCGGCTCAGGATAAGACGCCGTTACCGTGTTTGCGATTGCCTAGAGGGACTCCAGGATGAATGAGACTATTCGCGATTTGCTGGCCAAGTGTGATGCGCTCCCCGTCACAATGGATCAGATTGCCGACGACGCCGATCTCTATGCGGCGGGGCTGTCTTCCTTTGCGTCGGTGCAACTCATGCTCCGCATCGAAGAGGCTTTCGATATCGAGTTTCCCGACAATCTGCTGAACCGTAAATCCTTTGCCAGCATCGTCGCCATCGAAAAGACGGTTGGCATGATCCTGGATAGCCGAAAGGTCGTCTGATGAACGTCGCGGGCGCTCTGATTGAAGCCAGGGCCGGAGACGCGGCGGCGGTGCGCGCCGCACGCGTCGCGGCGATCGCCGGCAAATATGCTGACGCAGTCGATGCCGAAGGCCGTTTCCCGCGCGAAGCTGTAGATGCGATGCGCGCCGAAAGGCTGCTCGGCATTCAGGTGCCGCACCATCTCGGCGGTGAATCGGCCTCGATCACCGAGATCGCCGAATTGTGCTCGATGCTCGGCCAGGCTTGCGCGGCGAGCGCCATGGTCTTCGCCATGCACCACATTAAGCTGTCGAGCCTTGTCGAACACGGCGCCGACAGCCAATGGCATTGCCATTTCATGCGCCGCATTGCTGCCGAGCAACTGCTGATCGCCTCCGCCACCACCGAGGGTGGGATCGGCGGAAACCTGCGCAACAGTATTTGTGCGGTTGAGGTCGATGGCGATAGCTGCCGCCTCGAAAAGGATGCCACCGTCATTTCCTACGGCTCGCATGCCGACGCCATTCTCATCACCTCGCGTGCGCATGCCCAGGCGGCTTCCTCCGATCAGGTGCTTACGGCCTTCCTCAAGGACCAGTACACGCTCGAGAAAACGCACGTCTGGAACACGCTCGGCATGCGCGGCACCTGCTCCGACGGCTTCCTGTTCAAGGGACAAGCGCCGGCAGAGCAGATCCTGCCGAAGCCTTTTGCCGAAATCGCGGCGCAGTCCATGCTCGCCTCCTCGCATCTGCTTTGGAGCGGTGTCTGGTACGGCATTGCGGTCGACGCCGTCGCTCGCGCCCAGGCCTTCGTGCGCGCCGCTGCCCGCAAGGCGCCGGATGCCCAGCCGCCGGGTGCGCTGCGCCTGGCGGAGGTGTCGAACCTGCTCCAGATGGTGAAATCCAACGTGGTTGCCGGCCTCAAGGCCTATGAACATGCCAAGGCCGATCCCGACAGGCTGTCGTCGATGGGCTTTGCCGTGGCGATGAACAACGTCAAGATCGCCTCATCCGAGACGATCCTGGAGATCGTCAACCACGCCATGCTGATCTGCGGCATCATGGGCTACAAGAACGGCACGCCCTTCAGCCTGGGACGCCATCTGCGCGACGCCCATTCCGCGCAGCTGATGATTTCGAACGACCGCATCCTCGGCAATACGTCGAGCATGCTTCTTGTCCACAAGCAGGACACTAGCCTACTGGGGTAACAGTCATGGATATGCAGACCTCGTTTCTCGACCGGCTTTTCGAATCCGGCCTGCTGATCGATACGGGTATCGACGGGCTCTATGGCCGCAGCGGCCAGTTCGAAGAGGCGGCGGCGACGGTGCGGAGGCCATGCGTTTTCCGCCCGGCATGAACCGCGCCTTTTTCGAAAAGAGCGGCTACATGAAGAGCTTCCCGCAGCTGGCCGGCACAGTGCACAGCTTCTGCGGCAGCGAACTCGACCATGTCAGCCTGTTGCAATGCATGGAAGTCGGCGAGGACTGGACCAAGGGGCAGGAAGCGACCGATATCGTGTTGACGCCGGCTGCCTGCTATCCGCTCTATCCGACGGTCGCCAAGCGCGGCAATCTGCCGAAGACGGGCGGCCTCTTCGACCTGCAATCCTATTGCTTCCGCCACGAGCCGTCGAAAGACCCGGCCCGCCAGCAGCTGTTCCGGATGCGCGAATATGTCTGCATGGGCACCGAAGAGCATGTCACCGATTTCCGCCAACGCTGGATGGATCGCGGCGTCGAGATGATGAAAGCCGTCGGCCTCGAGGTGACGATCGACATCGCCAACGATCCGTTCTTCGGCCGCGCCGGCAAGATGCTCGCCAACAATCAGCGCGACCAGAACCTGAAGTTCGAACTGCTGATCCCGATCACCTCGTCCGCCAATCCCACCGCCTGCATGAGCTTCAACTATCATCAGGACGCCTTCGGCACGAAATGGGGTCTCAACCTCGAAGACGGCAGCGTCGCGCACACGGCCTGTGTCGGCTTCGGGCTGGAGCGCATCGCGCTTGCGCTTCTCCATCATCATGGGCTCGATACCGTGGAATGGCCCGAGAGCGTGCGCAAGGCACTGTGGGGTTGATCATGGCTTCCGTCTTCAGGGACCTCGATCCCGTTACCCATAAGTCACACGCGCTGCACGCCAGCGAGCGTATGTGGCCGGAAACCAACTGCTATATCGACCTCTGGATCGAAGTGCTGAACACGCTTAGGCTGCCTCCGGAAGCGATGCTCGGCTTCACTGTGACCCTGGATTTCGAGGGCGACCAGTTCCCCTTCTTCAAGGTGCCGCTCGAAGATCTCGAAGCGATCTACGGCATCCGCTGCACGGAGCTGGCGATCTACAACGAGGTCCAGCATCACGTTGCCGAACAGATCGGTCGTGGCCGGCTTTGCCTGGTGGAGATGGATCCCTTCTTTATGCCGGATACGCAGGGCGTCGGCTATCGCTGCGAGCACGGCAAGACGACGATGGCGATCAATCGGCTTGATATCGCGGGCCGTTCGCTCGACTATTTTCACAATGGCGGCTTCTTCAGCCTTTCGGGCGAGGATTTCGACGGACTGTTGCAGTTGCAGCTTACGGAAGAGGATCCCCCGTTCCTGCCCTATACCGAATTTGCTAAATTCCCGGAAAAGGCGCCGGGAAAATCCGCCATTCGGCAAACATCGCGGCAGCTCCTGGATTTCCATTTCTGCCGCCGCCCCACGGCCAACCCCATACGTGCCTTCGCAGCGGTTTTCCCGGCCCAGGCGGAAGCGGTGGCCGAGCGGTCCTTCGGCTTTTTCCATAAATATGCCTTCAATACGCTGCGCCAGCTCGGGGCCAATTTCGAGCTGGCGGGCAGTCATCTCGATTGGCTGTCGGCGGATTTCGCTGAGGCGGCTGGTGAGGCACGGCGGATTTCGGAAGTGGCGAAATCGGTGCAGTTCCAGCTTGCCCGAGCTGTGACGCGCAAGAAATTCGAGCCGTTGCAGATGGCGCTTGAGCCGGCCGTGGATGCATGGGATTCCATGATGGGCCTGCTTCAACAAAAGCTGTAGTTGAACATGATCTCCTCCAAGAGTCGCTTTTCACTTATCGGGATCATGTTTTGAGTTGGGGGATCCAATGCAAGGGCGTTTGGCTGATATCAGCGGCGACGCGCTGCAGAGCGATGGCTGGAATCTGGTTCTGACGGATGCGGGCGCCTGCGCTTCGTCTTCGGATCTATCGCCTTCGGCTGGTCTCATCCCGGCACCTGTGCCGGGCACTGTGGCGGAAGCGCTGGAAAAGGCCGGGCTTTTCGACCGAGAACAACCGCATCCGTTGAACGACCGTGACGCTTGGTATCTCTGCCGGTTGGTCGATGTTAATGCCGGCGATGCCGTATTGCGGCTGGAAGGTCTGGCAACGCTCTGCGAAGTCTTCCTGAACGGCCAGAAAATTCTCGTCTCCGAGAGCATGTTCGAAACCCATGATCTTGCCGTTCACCTTCATGGCGGCGACGAACTGGCATTGTGCTTCCGTGCGCTGGAGCCGGGCCTTGGCGAACCCGGCCCGCGCGCCCGCTGGCGGCCGCAAATGATCACGCCGCAGGGATTGCGGCTGGTGCGCACGACCCTGCTCGGCCATATGCCTGGCTGGTGCCCGGAAAGACAGGCCGTCGGACCCTGGCGGCCGGTATCGCTGCTGCATCCGCATAAGCCCATCGTTCGCGACCTTTCGCTGCGGTCTGATCTGCTCGAGGATGGCGAGGGACTGCTCTATGCCTCGCTTTCGATCGAAGGGTATGTCAGCGAGGTCACCCTTCGCTGCGGCGAGATCAAGCAGGCCTTCGAGCGGGATAGCCACGGCCGCTGCACGACGATCCTGAAGATCCCTAGTGTGACGCCATGGTGGCCACGCACGCATGGAAGACCGCACCTCCATGAGGTCACGCTGATCATCGATGATGTCGAGCATCCGCTCGGACGCGCCGGCTTTCGTCGGCTGGCGATCGATCGCGGCCCCGATGGCAGGATTTCGGCCTGATGGTAAACGGCGAACGCATCTTCTGCCGTGGCGCGGTCTGGATCACAGCCGATATCGTGCGCCTACCTGGCGGTAGCGCCGATTCCGAACCGTGGCTGCGGCTGGCGGCGGAGGCCAGTATGAACCTGATCCGCATTGGCGGCACTATGGCCTAGGAGACGCCGGAGTTCTTCCGCCTCTGCGATGAGTTCGGCCTGCTGGTCTGGCGGGATTTCATGTTCGCCAATTTCGACTATCCGAAAGACGATAAGGCTTTGAACGCCCATGTCGAGGCGGAAGTGGCGCAGTTCCTTTCCGCCACGCGACTGTCGCCATCACTCGCCGTCGTTTGCGGCGGCAGCGAAACCAGCAGGCGGCGATGCTCGGCCTGCCGGAGCGACTCTGGCCGAGCCCCATCGTCGAGGAGATCATACCGGCGGTTGCCCGATCGCTTCGGCCGGATATCCCCTATGTCGCCAATTCGCCCTTCGGCGGCGCCATGCCGTCGGCGTCGGAGCCTATATGCGCCCTCTCGATGACTCACGCCGCGCTGACGTCCGCTTTGCGGCGGAAAGCTTGGGTTTCGCGCATTACCACAGGCCCGGAGCTGTCGCGGCATCTCTCGGTTCCTCCAGTCCAAAGCCCGCTATGGAAGGAGCGTGTGCCGCGCGATCGTGGCGCCTCCTGGGATTTTGAGGATGTGCGCGATCATTATCTTGCGAGCTCTATGGTTTCGAGTCGGATCGGCTGCTCCGGGAGGATCCTGATCTCTATCTTGCTCTGTCGCAGGCGGTCACCGGCGAAGTCGCGGAAGAGTGTTATGCCGAGTGGCGGCGGCAGGGTTCGGGCTGCAACGGCGCTCTGGTCTGGACGCTGTAGGATTTATTGCCTGGCCCGGCTGGGGCGTATCGATTCGACCGGAGAACCGAAGCCAACATGGTATGCGCTGCGCCGCCCCTTTCGGCCCGTGCAAGTGCTTTTCACCGACGAAGGCACCAACGGTCTCGATTTGCATGTGGCCAACGAGAGCAATGTGACGCTCGACCTCGATCCCGAGGTCCGCTGCCTGCGCGATGGCCGTCAAAAAGTGGTGAGCGGTAAGCTTGGCCTCTCGATCGAAGCCCGCGCCAAGTGCAAGATCGCCTGCACCGATCTCTCGGCGCCTTCTTCGACACCACCTATGCCTTCCGCTTCGGCCCGCCGTCGCATGACGTCACGGTAGCGCGTCTCATAGCGCCCGACACCGAGGCGCTGATCGCGGAAGCTTTCTATTTCCCCTTGGGCAGGACGAAAGCCTTTCATGAGGCCGAAATCACCGCTTCCGTCGCGCATCAGGACGATCACTGGTTCCTTGATCTGCGCAGCGACCGGCTGCACAATCGGTACAGATCGATCTTGAGGCCTATCGGGCGGAGGATGATTGGTTCCACCTACCGCCGGGTCCGATGCGGCGGTTGAGGCTTCATCCGAGAACTGGAACGTCGGCGGAAACTGTTCCCACCTGTCAGATCAAAACCCTGGGTAGCCGGCGAATAGTCGAAGTCTGATCAAGGTAAGTCACTGGAGAGAACATGCTGAAAAAGTTCGAACGATACCCGCTCACCTTTGGACTTACGCCCATCGAGAAGCTCGACCGCCTCGGCAAGCATCTAGGGGGAAAGATGGAAATCTACGCCAAACGCGAGGACTGCAACTCCGGTCTCGCGTTTGGCGGAAACAAGCTTCGCAAGCTCGAATACATCATCCCCGCTGCGATCGCGTCGAAAGCCGATACGCTTATCTCCATCGGCGGCGTGCAGTCCAACCACACGCGGATGGTCGCGGCGGTCGCCGCCAAGATCGGCATGAAATGCGTGCTTGTCCAAGAGAGCTGGGTACCACATGAAGATGCCGTTTACGACCGAGTCGGTAACATTCTCTTGAGCCGTATCATGGGAGCAGAGGTGCGGCTGGTCGATGAGGGCTTTGACATCGGCATCCGCGGCAGTTGGGAAGAGGCACTCGACGAGGTCAAGTCAAGAGGAGGTAGACCCTATGCAATACCAGCCGGGGCATCCGTTCACACATTTGGTGGTCTCGGCTACGTCGGCTTCGCGGAGGAAGTCCGTGCACAGGAGAAGCAGCTTGGATTTGCCTTCGACTATATCGTGGTTTGCACGGTGACGGGTTCGACGCAAGCCGGCATGGTGGTCGGGTTCGCCAGTGACGGGCGACAGCGCAACGTGATCGGGATCGATGCCTCCGCAAGCCCCGCCCAAGCCAAGGCGCAGGTGCTAAAAATTGCTCGGCATACTGCAACGCTCGTTGACCTCGACAAGGAAATCGACGACGACGACGTGCTTCTGCTCGAGGGATATGCGTATCCTAGTTATGGCATTCCGTCAGAGGAAACGAAGGAGGCCATCCGCTTGTGCGCGCAGCTGGAGGGCATGATCATCGATCCGGTCTACGAGGGCAAATCAATGCAAGGGATGGTTGATCTCGTGCAGAAGGGCTTTTTTCCAGAAGGATCGAAGGTCCTCTATGCGCATTTGGGGGGCGTTCCGGCGATCAACGGTTACAGCTATGCCTTTCGCAACGGCTGACGCCAGGCGATGTTGCGGCGAGCGCACGCGCTATGCGGTGGTACTGCTCCACGAAGATGCTCTTGCGAGTTCTCGGAAATCTCCAGTTTAGAGCCAACCTCGGTCTGAGTGACAGGCACCTCCAACAAAAAGTACGGTTTGCTGAATGTTTTTTCATGTGATGCATAGCAGGTGCATTCAATACGGCCCCTACCGAACCTGGTAGTTTTTGATGATTCCATCATCACATAGAGTGTGGGCGGTGATCGTCCACCATACCCAATCAGGAACCTGACACAGCCTCCATAGGAGCAGTGAACATAGCCACGCGGGCAGCGAGCTGCCCGGAACTGCCCTCTGGAGGTCGAGTATCATGAGAGCCTTGGATATTTCTATCATTGGAGCCACGGGGGCCGTCGGGGCTGAACTGATAAAGTTGCTGGATTCGAGCCAGCTTCCGGTCTCTCGTTTGCGGTTGCTAGCGTCCCGCACCTCGGTCGGTCGCCAAACAAGGTTTCGAGATGAAATCTGCATCGTGGAGCCACTCGACGAAATCGACGATACCCAAGCCGATATCGCGTTATTCTCCGCAGGGGGCGCGGTAAGCGCCAAATATGGACCTCTGTTCGCAGCCCAGGGCGCCCTCGTGATCGACAACTCGAACGCCTTTCGAATGAACCCGGACGTACCACTCCTCATACCACAAGTTAGTCCTAATGCGCTCGCGGCTCGCCCGCGTTCGGGGATAGTGGCAAACCCAAACTGTTCTACGATTCAGCTGGTCCGCGCTCTTAGACCATTGGTCACTGAATTCGATGTCCATCAGATCATTTTGACCACCTTTCAGGCCGCTTCGGGGGCGGCCTGAAAGGGATCGACGAGCTATTGGAAGGGGCCAGAGCCGCACTGGTTGGACGAGCGCCGCCAACCGCGGAGCATTTCCCTTTTCCCCTTGCGTTCAATGTAATACCGCAAGTTGGTGAGATCGCCTCGGAGGGCGTGACTTTAGAAGAGCGTAAGCTCGTTCAGGAGTCTCGAAAAATCTTGGGTCTGCCTCATCTGCGGTTAACCTCCACCTGCGTTCGGGTTCCCGTAGTAAATGGCCATTCGGAGGCGGTGTATCTCGAGCTACACGAGCCCGTTCCCCTGGAGCGGGTTCATGAGTTGCTGGCGATAGAGTCCGATGTCCGGCTCTATGCAGACGGAACCCACGAAGGATACCCCACACCGCGCTTTCTGGAAGATCCTACGGTTGTTCACGTCGGGCGCGTGAGAGTAAACCCCGAGAATCCGTGCGGGCTCTGGCTCTGGATCGTCGCAGATAATCTTCAAGTTGGAGCGGCGCTTAACGCACTTCCCATCGCAAAGCTTGCAATCGCCAACAACGTGATTGGTGGACCATGTACGCAACGGTTCTAAAATTCGGAGGCTCTAGTTTTCGGCATCCTGAAGACTTCGGTCGAGTCGCTCGGCATTTAGCCGAGCGAACTCGCAGCCGGTGAAAACAAAATCGTTGCCGTGGTCAGCGCAATGTCGGGAACGACCGACAACCTCAAATCAGTCATGCTCGACGTCAACAAGCAAGTAAAACCATCGAACCTCGATGCGGCACTCGCAACCGGAGAGATGCTCAGTGCCTGCCTGTTGGAGGCCGCCGTGAGCCGGCAAGGGATTCCCGTCATGTCTTTAAACGGTTATTCCCTTGGAATATGTACGAATTCAGACTTCGGCCGCGCTTCGATAGAAAGCGTAAATCCTAGTTCAATTATTGCAGCGTTACGGGGAAATGACATTGTCATTGCCACGGGCGGACAGGCAATTGATCAGTCGGGCAGGTTAACGTTTCTCGGCAGAAATAGCTCTGATCTGACAGCTATCGTAATTGCCTCCATGTTGGGAGAGCGCTTTTGTGAAATATACTCGGATGTTCCGGGTGTCTATACAGCAGACCCTTATCTTGTGCCGGGAGCGCGATTGATTCCAAAGATTGCCTACGAGACAATCGCACGGATGTCGAGATATGGCGCAAAAGTACTGCACCACAGGGCAGTGGAGTATGCCGAAAAGCACTCGGTCACCATTGCTTGCAAATCGCTCACCAGCGACGGAGTGGTTAATGGCACGATTGTCACAGAGCATGGGAATGCCCCTTCCGTGACACTGGCTCGCGGTGCAGCCGTGTTATCGTGCGGCAGCCTTGCGGAACGCAACAAGCTCCGCGCGATTCTTGATCAGGAGGACATCAGCGCAATCTGTACGGAGGACAACCGCGGGATCGGCATTTGCATTTTAAGCGACGTTGATTTTGCCCTTCGGATTGTCGCGCTGACAGGCAACCGCTCGGTCTCCGTTGGTTCAAGAACCGCAGTGACAGAGCTCGATTCTTCAACGTTGCGCGTCCATTTGGAAGACGATCATAAGCTGGCGATTTCCCGGGCGCGTGAGATCCATGAACGATTGTATCCCGGAACGGACGGCGAACCAGTTGCGCCGAGAGCGGCTAAGCAGCGCTCCGCTCACAGTTCGTTGCTCATCGGTACGGATGCGCCGGAAAATACGCAATGACGCCGTCGAGGGGTGCCGAAGCGGATGGGACCGTCGCTCGAGACACTTGGAGCCCCGGCGCATGGGGCAACGCGTAAGAAGCAGGAATGAGCAAATATTGAGCTTGCTCGTCATCCTTTCCCGGCATTGAACAGTAATCACATCACAGCTGATTTGATGGTATGGAACAGCTCCAACATCGGTACAATTGAGGGCGCGGGGGAGGCAGGTCGACGAAGCTACCTGTAGCCAAAATACCTCGCGTGCCTAATCGGAAAGTGCGTATCCGACGGACCATACGGTGCGTATGAGATCCTGTCCGCCCGCCTTATTGAGAGCCGCTCGCAAGCGGCCAATGTGGACATCGATGGTGCGGGGGCCAACATGAACAGCGCGTTGCCAAGCCGCGCCCCGCAGTTCATCCCTGGAGTACACCTTATGTGGGTCCTTCATGAGATGGTGCAACAGTCGAAACTCCATTGGAGCGAGATGAATCGTACGTCCATTTCGCCGCACGCGATAACTGCTTGCATCCAGTTCGAGATCGAGAAAGGTCAAGAGTTCTCTTGGGCTGAGGGCGGGATCCCGATTCGCTTCCTGCCAGATCGCGCCAATACTTGTCATGAGTATCTCGGGCGAGAATGGTCTGCAAAGATACTGGTCGGCACCGGACTCAAGCATTTCTTGCCGACTTGCTTCGTGACCTTCGGCCGCAAGCGCGATAATCGACATTGACTGCGTCCGGCGGTCCAAGCGGAGGCGTTCACAGAGCGTCTGCGTCTCCACACCGGGTATACGTGATTCAAGAAGCAGCAGATCCGGCGCCGTTGTCCGGAGGCGCTTCGCAAGCGCCTCGCCATCGCTCACGCCTGCAACCACAAGGCCATTGCTTTTTACGGTGTATTCCAAAAACGTGCGAAAGCTATCGTCTGCCGCAGCGATCAGTACCATTGGCGGTGGCAGGAAACCCGGACTAGTAGCGTCATTCGACATCGTAGACCCTTCAGATGTGCCTTCGACCGGCCGCTCCATTTGTGGTTCTGTCGCGAATATGAATTTTGGCCACGAAGAGCAGTGTGCTACGCGACGCACTGATTGCCGCCGACACCATGCTTTCAAGTCAGCATCAATCGGATTGGACCGGACTTTGATGTAGTTCTTGTCAATATGCCAGTTTCCGGTGGGGCCGTTGCATCCGTTGAACAGCTCCAGCAGGTGAGTAGAGACGGGAACAATGCAGCGGTTGATCGTGGATTGATCAACCTGCAGATTCCGCTCAGCAATCGTATCTTCCAGATCGGGATGAGCGACCTGGGAGTGGCCGGGACAGTATTGTAGATGGGTGTTATCACAGGACGACTTCTCCTCGCTCGGTAATGCGGTTTGCTCACAATCATGCATGCACCGTGCCAAAGTAGCCCGACGTTCTAAAAACAATATGGCGTAAGTGCTGTTGTCGCGTTTGTGACGTCGCCGGACATGCTACAATGCGGGGCGCGGGTGGTATGGCGCGTGTGAATTCCGCTCGAAGGTGTCCTGGGTGCCGTTTCCTGGCCGGATACTCCAATCGCCGGTGCATGGGAGTTCGTGGCAATTGATAGCAAAAACGGCTGGAAACCGACACCTACTGTCGGGTTTGTCGAATCCGAAATATGGTCAATATTCGACCTAGCGCTTGCAGCGGCATAGTCGTAAGCGCGATTTTCGATGCGCATTGACGGCGGCAAGACCGATGACGTTCGCGCATTGGTAGCGAGATCCGGTTCTATCCGGCCTTAATAGTCTTGGAGAAGTTGAACGGCAGCAGGTCGTCGATTTCGGCCGCTTTGCCCCGTTGCGGCAACTCTGTGAGCAGTGTGGCGCAGCCAGGCGAGCGGGTCGATCCGCAGGCACGGCAGGTCAGCATGAGACTGTAGATCACGGCGCTGGCCTTGGCACCGTCGGAGGTATCACTGAACAGCCACGATTTTCTGCCGGTGGCAAAAACTCTGATCTCGCGCTCCAAAATGTTGTTGTCGATCGGCATCCTGCCATCGCTGATGTAGCGTGTCAGGTAATCCCATTGGTTCAGGGTGAGGAGACGGCATCGCCGAGCTTGGTATCCGGCACGATCTTTGGCGCGATGTTGTCGAGCCACGTCTTCAGGGCGTTGAGGACAGGCAAGCTGTGCTGTTGGCGGAATCGGCGAATGCAGTCACCTGTCGTTTCACCGGCGTCGGGCTTTTCGCCTCGCGTCTGCCTTTCGATCCGGTAGAGCTGCTCGAAGAACCTGAGAGCCCGATTCAAAAGTTCATTCGTATATCCAATATCTTGCGATGCGCCTTGTGAGCATTCTGATTGAAGCGATTTGCGCCCATGCGGTTGCGCTTTCGATTGATCTGAACCCTTCAAACTGGACCAATTTTGGTTAGAGTTTTCCGGTGCATTTTCCTGGCTGGGAAAGGACCAGAAGACGATGAAAGCATCGCAGTTTTCGGACGCTCAGAAGGCGTTCATTCTGAAGCAAGGTGATGAAGGCGTGTCGGTTGCTGAAATCTGCAGGAAGGCGGGGATCAGCCAGGCGACTTATTTCAACTGGAAGAAAAAATACGCGGGCATGCTGCCACCGGAGATGAAATGGTTGAAGCAGTCTCGAGGAAGAGAATTCGCGCCTGAAGAAGATCGTCGCGGATCTAACGCTGGACCGCGAGATGTTGCAGGATGTCATCCGCCGAAAGCTCTGAGGCCTGCTCGGAAGCGGGAGATGGTGAAAGGCATGTGCCGCGATTGGGCGATCTCGATCCGGCGTGCTTGTGGAGCGTTGAACTTCGATCGATCAACTCACCACTATACCTCTCGCCGTGCTGATCAGGCCGGTTTGGAACGTCGTATTCGCGAGATCTGCGAGATCCGTGTGCGGTACGGCTATCGCCGCGTGCATGTGCTGTTGGAACGCGAGGGTTGGGGCACCAACATCAAGTGAACTTACCGCATTTACGGGGACTTGGGGCTACAGTTGCGGAACAAGACACCGAAGCGGAGGGTAAAAGCCAAGCTTCGCGAGGATCGGCACATGGCCGTCGGACCCAACGACGTCTGGGCGATGGACTTCGTTCACGACCAACTCGCAACGGGTAAGAAACTGCGCGTGCTGACGGTGGTCGACACCTTCTCGCGCTACGTGCCGGTGCTTGATCCACGTCATAGCTATAAAGGCGAAGACGTTGTGCAAACCCTTGAACGGGTGTGCCAAAAAGCCGGCTATCCGAAAACGATCCGTGTCGACCAAGGGACGGAGTTCGTGTCGCGCGACTTGGACCTGTGGGCCTATTCCAAGGGCGTGACGTTGGACTTCTCACGCCCCGGCAAGCCAACTGATAATGCTTTCATCGAAGCGTTCAATGGCCGCTTCCGTGCAGAATGCCTGAACCAGCATTGGTTCCTGACCCTTGCGGATGCCCGCGAAAAGATGGAGGATTGGCGTAGATACTACAATGAGGAAAGACCTCATGGTGCGATCGGCAACAAGGTGCCGATCTCGTTGGTGAATTCAGGGTGCGCAACCAGCCCGCCTCCCTGAGTAAAGCCGGAAAACTATAGCATCCGGTGGTCCAACGTTTGGGAGCGGTTCACCCGCAAGGGGGCGTGGTCAGCCCGATCCTATCGAATCCTCTTCGTGCATTACGCGTTTGACGTCTGGATGACCCGGACGCATCCGGATCTACCATGGTGTCGGTATGCAGACGATGGTCTGGTGCACTGCCGGACCGAGCAGGAAGCAGAGGCCCTCATGGTCGAGCTCCAAGCGCGGCTGGCAGAATGCGGACTTCAGATGCATCCGACTAAGACCCATATCGTCTACGGCAAAGATAATCGGCGCCGGGAAATGTATCCGACGTTCAAATTTGACTTCCTTGGATACCAGTTCAGGCCGCGACAGGTGGCGACTTCACAGCGGAATGAGTTCTTCTGTGGCTATACCCCAGCGGCCAGTCCGGCGGCGCTAAAATCGATGCGGGCCACGATCAAGAGCTTGAACATTCCGCGGCAAACGCCCGGGACGCTGGCTGAAATTGCCAAACAGATCAATCCGCTCCTCCGGGGATGGATTGCCTATTATGGGCGGTTCAGTGGTTCGGCCCTGTTCTTCCTGGCTGACTATGTCAATCGGAAGCTCAAGGCCTGGATCATGCGAAAGTACAAGCGCTTTCGGTTCCACAAAACTCGGGCTTCGCAGTTCCTGCGGCAACTTGCCCGAGATAGACGGGACCTCTTCGTACACTGGCAGGCGTCCGGAACGAACACGTTTACCTGATGGGAGCGGTGTAATCGAGAGGTTCACGCACCGTTCTGCGAGAGGCCGGCAGGTGAAATCCCTCCGGCCTACTCACCCCGGCCTTTCGACCAAGATGGCACGGCTACGCGGACGTGCACTTCGAGGTGAGCGTTGCCGAGCTGGCGTGCCACATGGCCATTGGAAAACAACGACCTTTACCGGAGCGTTGCGCCTCACCGGGATGACCGCGCCGTTTGTCTACGATGGCGCCATGAACGGTAACGTCTTCCTGGCTTACGTCGAACAGGTGTTGGTGCCTACCCTGGAGATCGGCGACGTGGTGGTCATGGACAACCTACCGGCTCACAAGACAGCCGGTGTACGCGACGCCATCGAACGTGTCGGCGCCACGCTCATGTTCCTGCCTCCTTACAGCCCAGACTTCAATCCGATCGATAACGCCTTCTCCAAACTGAAGGCGATGCTGCGAGGCCGGGCGGAGCGTAAGATTGACGCCCTGTGGGACGCAGTCGGCGCCTTGATACCCCGCTTCACCCCCGCAGAATGCGCCAATTACTTCAAGGCTGCTGGATATGATCCGGATTGAACAGGATTTGCTCCAGACGATGCCGTGGAATACTTGAAATCAAATCGGATTATCCACGCTTGGACATGGCCACGTCAGCGAAACGAGAGTTTATGGAGTATTTTGACGAGATAAAATGGCGCCCGCGTCGTCTGACATACAAATTTCAGTTTGCCGGTCCTACGGGCGCCAATGCCGTCGAAGCTGCTTTGAAACTCGCGCGCAAGGCCACTGGACGGCACAGTATAATTTCATTCACCAACGGCTATCATGGCGTGAGCTTAGGCGCGCTCGCAGTAACTGGCAATCGATACTGCCGAGATGCAGCAGGTCTTCCTGCTGGCGGCGCAGTGTTCATGCCCTACGACGGGTATTGGGGAGCTGACAAAGACACTTCAGAATATCTGGAAAGGGTGCTCGCGGATGCTAGCAGTGGTATTGACATGCCGGCAGCCATCATTTTAGAAACCATCCAAGGGAAGGGGGTATAAATCCTGCCAGCAAAGACTGGCTGCAGTCGCTCGATCGGCTTTGCAAAAAGAACGGCATCCTCCTGATTGTTGATGACATTCAGGCGGGCTGCGGCCGAACCGGCGATTTTTTCAGTTTTGAGTTTGCGAATATATCTCCAGACATCGTTCTTTTGTCAAAGTCCCTCAGTGGCTGTGGACTACCTCTGTCCCTTTTGCTGTTCAAACCCGACTGGACGTGTGGCGACCGGGCGAGCACAGCGGGACTTTCAGAGGCAACAATCTCGCACTCGTGACGGGCACTGCCGCTTTGCGAAAATACTGGACAAATGAAAACCTGTCTAAGCTGTTGTCGAAACAGGACGCATCCTGAGCGAGCGCCTTCGGCAAATCGCTCAAAGCAACCGAGATTCTTACCTTTCCGTACGTGGAAGGGGCATGATGATGGGGCTTGACTGCAGTACGGGCAAACTGTCCGAGAAAATTGTCCGCCAGGCCTTCGAAGACGGACTTGTGATAGAACGATGCGGCACGGAGGACCAAGTGGTCAAATTTCTTCCTCCGTTGACTATTGACGGGCAGACGCTTCAACGTGGTCTGGACATTCTGGACAAGGCTGTGCGTACAAGCCCCTAAAGCCGCCCTCTGACGGCGCAGCCGGCGCATTGAATTGCACAAACACCTGCCAACGCATCGAGAGCGACCACCAGGATCGGCAAATTGTTCGACTCAGCAAGAAAGGCCGGTGCCATGTTCGAGGCGATGCTTTCCTGAGCAAAGGATTGGACCGCTGACCATCCGTCCGCCAGCAGAACGAGCTGCTCGCGCTTTTTCTGAATCAAGGGTCAGGCTAAAAAGCAGGCTTTTTAAGGCATTCTCGCGCCCAAAGTCCGAGTTTGCGATAAGCCTGTTTATGTTCGGAACCTGACACGCCAGCCGCAAGTTTCCGTCGCTGCGATGCAAATCCCTTGGTTTTGCGCCTTTTGACACAATCTCTTCAATGGCACGCCGATTGCATGGGACAGCGTGAAATAATCCGTTACGACCATGGGGGTCTTGCAAGCTCCGGCCGAGGAGGTCTACATGAATTTTGCTCGAACGCTCCCAATCAATGCGATAGATGCTGCACTGTTTGGTGCGGTTCCGCCAATTGAAGCTTTGCCTCGCCCACAGCGGGTGCCGCTGTCGTTGTCCCAGGAGCGTTGGTTTTCGTCGCGTCCGGTGGACGGCAGCCGAGCCCGTCACGTTCAGATGGAGCTTCGGCTTCGCGGCGAGTTGAACGAGGCAGTCCTTCAGTCTTCTTTGGACGGGCTGGTGGCGCGTCATGAGATGCTGCGCACCACCTTCGGGGTTGACGACGGCCGGCCGTTCCAGCGGATCGGGCCGTCGGACGTCCGGCTGCCACTGAAACGGGACGATCTGACGGCGGCAGCAGATGTGGAGGCGACCCTCGCGGAGTTCATGAGCCACGAAGTGCAGGCGACGTTCGACTTGGACTCCGGGCCGCTGATCAGTGCTCGGCTCTTGCGCTTGGCAGCGAACGACCACGTGTTACTGATCACCATGCACCGCATGATCTCCGATGAGCAGTCAGGAAAGATCCTGGCGCGCGAGTTCAACGAGCGCTACACTGCGGCCTGCGAGGGCCGCGCCGATCAGCTGATGCCATTGCCGGTGCAGTATGCGGACTATGCTGTTTGGCAGCGTCGTTGGCTGGCGGGCGAGCTGTTGGAGCGCCACTCGGAATACCGGGGCCGGATACTGGTGGGCGCGCCAACGACGCTGAAGCTGCCGACAGACCGGCCGCGTCCGGCGCGGCAGGACCGCAGGGACAGTTACGTCGAGTTCGTGTTACGGGAGCCGCTGGCCACGCGGCTCAAGGCACAAAGCAGTCTTCTTGGGACCACATTGTTCGTCACTCTGCTGGCGGGCTGGGCGCTCGTGTTGGCACGGTTGTCGGGTCAGGATGAGATAGTCATTGCCACGCCGGACGCCAACCGCACGCGCTCCGAGATTGCGGGGCTGATCGGCCCCTTTGTAGACGCGCCGACACTGCGGATTGATCTGTCAGGCGACCCCACTCTGGGGGACTTAATGAAGCGGGTGAATGCCGCGCTTTGGGCGCAGGCATACCAGGACCTGACGTTTGAACAGGTGATCGAGCTCGCCAATCCGCCCCGTAACGAGTTCTCACACCGCGAGCTTCCCGGCTATACTTGCATGGCAAAATAATTCTGCGGCTCCTCTGGAGCTGCCGGGACTTGAGTACGTCAGCGTTGACGAACGTGTGGAGCAACATGATCTTGCGCTTGAGTTTGTTGAGGTCGGCGAGGCGATTCGTGGAAGGCTGATCTACGCGCCGTCGCTGTTTGAGCGCAGCACGGTCGAGCCGTTTGTGAGCTATTTGCAGCACGCGCTGAGCGAGATGGCGGTCGACCTTGGGCAGCGAGTTTGGTCGGCGGCACTTCCGTTGGGGGAGGAACGTCACCGTCTTCCGGCAGAGCCGAACCCGAGGAAAGCGGCCTATCCTCAGGACCGGCGCACGCACGAGCGGTTTGGGGCGCAGCCGGAGCAGGACCCGAGGGAGAGTTCGGTTGACTGCAAGGATCAGAGCCCAAGCTATCGTGAGCTGCGAACGACCTCTGGCGCGCCTCGCGATTGGTCGTTTCAAACATCGCCAATCAACTCGGATCCGCCGATCGATACCGCAGTCATGACCTTCATTGAGGGGACGCGCAGCGTTAGCCCCGGTGAACTACAAGCCAACAGCATCACGCGTTATCATGTCACAAGATTCTACCGTGAACAGATCACCAAAAGTGGCTATTATAACCAACTTAAATACATCGTCGAACCCTCATTCGAAGAGTTCGAGAGCCCCGGCAATTTGGATACCAGCGGCGAGCACGATAACACAGTTGTACCGGGGTTTCAGCACAAATACGCCCGGACGGGATTGTTGCTGGTAACGGACCGTTGCGCTTCATACTGCCGCTACTGCTTTCGCAAACGCATTGTTGGCAAGGACTCCGATGAAATCGCAGCTGATTTCGCGCAGATTGCGCAATATATCGGAAGTCATCCTGAGATGACGAACGTGCTGCTCTCGGGAGGCGACCCGTTCATGCTCAGCACCGCCAGACTTGATGAAATTCTTGACCATCTGCTGCCCTTCCCACATTTGGAGTCCATTCGATTCGGCACAAAAATGGTCGCCTACACGCCCGAAAGGTTCGAGGACCCTGCGTTACCGGCTTTGTTCCAACGGATCCATGACGCGGGCAAGGCCGCAGTGATCGTCACACATTTCGACCACATCGGTGAAATCTCGGTCGATGCTGAGCGCAACATTCGCTCGTTACGCGCGTGTGGCGTGCAGTTCCTCAACCAATCCGTGCTTCTCGGGAAAGTCAACGATGATGCCGAGATCTTAGCGGCAACCTTCGCCAAGTGTCATCAAATAGGTATCCGCCCATATTATCTCTTTCAAGGCAGGCCGGTGAAAGGTGCATCGCATTTTCAGGTTTCATTGCTCCGCGGACTAAAGATTGTGCACGGCATCAACCAACGTCTCAGCGGCATCCAAAAGACATTCAAATACATCATGTCGCATTACACAGGAAAGATTGAGATCCTGGATCTCGGAGCCGATGGCCGCTTGTATATGCGATATCATCAAAACAAAGCCGCAGAAATGATTGGAAAGGTCTTTTCCCGGCCGCACCTCGATGGCGCCTGCTGGTTGGACGACTTGCCTGAAGCGTGAGATCGAAGCGGAAATGCGGATTGCCGTAGAGAGCGAGTGGAGCACGAAGCACCGCCTTTTTTATATGGCAGCACCGTGAGGCGGTGGTGGCGACTTTCTCGCTTGCCCGAGAGTGGAGATGCTATGTGTTCGACGGGAACACCATTAAGGGGTTGGTCACTGCGGCGTGCGGAGTGGCGGAGGACTGGCTTGAACGATTCCATCTGGAACGCGCCCCCAGGACATTCAGCGTGCTTGGTCGTTTGGTAACCGCTACCCTCATCTTGAAAAAATGCTTCGGCAGATCACAGATAGAGCCCTAGCCGGGACCATGACAGAGCTCACGACTGATAGCCCGAAGAGCGGCGCATCGAGTTGCCCACCCAGCTCTACAAGGCGGCCAGGGGCGTGCTGTTCGTGCTCCTCGTCAATGTCTCGTTACTTGGGGTGTTTAAGAAGGACCACAGTTGGGGCACGAGTGGCCGTTAGGCTGAGCCTCGTCGCTGCACTGCGTTTGCGCTTCTGCTGGACTCAACCTTGATCGATCGACCTGAGGACGTAAATCAGAATGGATTTCCCCGTCTCAAACCTCATAAGGGACAGCTATGAGCGCTTCCCGCGGCAAATGAAGGTCGCCGCGCGTTGGTTAGTTGATCATCCGACGGAGGTCGCACTGCTTTCGATGAGAGAGCAGGCACGTCGAGCACGAGTCCCTCCGGCAACACTTACGCGGCTTGCAAAGCGCCTTGGTTTCGATGGTTTCGAGAAATTGAAGGAAGTATTTGCGGACAGCATCAGGGAAGGGCCCGAGAGCTTCATCCGGAGTGCAGAGGAATTGCTGGTGCGACGGCATATCGAGGGCGATGAGGCCCTCATCGGCGATACAATTAGAGCTTTGCATGGCCATCTAGGCGAATTTGCACAGCCCTCAGCGATTGCCACGCTGACAGCAGCCGCCGACCTCATGGTGGAGGCAAGGCAAATTTTTTGTATCGGCCGCCGTTCAAGCTTTCCGGTAGCTTATCTGATGCACTACCTCGGGTCATTGCTCGACTCTCCCACGATATTGATTGACGGAATGGGTGGCTCCTCCACCGATGTGCTCCGAGCTGTCGGTCCACAAGACGCATTGGTCGCGGTTACAGTCAGCCCGTATACTCGCTTCACTGTGCAGGCCGCCGATTTCGCGGTCTCGCGCGGTGCTAAACTCAGTGGCTTTGACCGACAGCGACCTGTCTCCGATCGCTAAGATTTCTGAAATTGTGATCCGCGTTCGGACCGAAATGCCCTCGTTTATCCACACAATGACTCCCGCATTTGCCGCGGTGGAATGTCTCCTGCGCCTGGTCGCCGCCAGACGCGGTAATTGCGCCCTTCAAGCTTTGGCAGCCAACGAAGGACATCTCGCAGAATTCGGCACTTATGTCCTGCGGACACCGCGCAAACCTATCGCAAATTTCTGAGCTCAACGACGACCTGTTGGGCTCGCGCAGCATGTCGATGTTGGTATTGGTCCCGCCAACTGATGTAACCTTGATGATTGTCGCGCAACAGCACGCTCCATTCATCCCTCGGCTTGCGCACCCCGGTAACCTTGCGAGCGCGGCCATCGACGATCCGCGTTCGCTGCGCACGTCTTCCGAAGGCATAGGCGCCCGCGTAGAGTGGATCGTGGAGAATCTGCATGACGCTGTGGTAGGCCGGCGCCTTCCAGGCAAGCTTGCAGACGTCGACATTGCGCAGAACGACCGGCATCTTGATATCGGCCCACCGCAGCCACAAAAAGACCTGTCGTCCACTTCCCAGTTCCCGGAATTTGGCGAAGACGAGCCTGATCGTTTCTGCCACATGTTCGTCCGGGTCAATCTCGATCTTGCCCGCCTCGCTCCAGCAAAATCCCGGCGGCAGCATGAACCGCAGTTCCCCGCGTCCTGCCTTGGAATCACGTGCGGCGATGCCGCGCTGACGCATCAAGCTAAGCTCATACTCCGACATCGTGCCTTTCAATCCAAACAGCAGACGATCGTTGACGAGCTGCGGATCATAGGCGCCATCCGGATCGATGACCAGCGTACCCGCAAGCGCGCAAAGGTCGACCAGATGATGCAAGTCCCTGCCGTTGCGCGCCAGGCGTGACGCTTCAATGCAATTGACAGCTCCGACATTGCCGGAGCAAACCTGTTCCACAAGCCGTTCGAATCTAGGTCGTTCCATGCTGCCTGAACCGGAGCGGCCGAGATCATCATCGATTACGCTCACCGACCTGGCGCGAAAGCCTTGGCCACAATCTGCGCACGATCTTCCCACGACCATCGCCGACGCCGCTCCGGCCCCGTCAACAAAACTGCATGTCTCATGCTTCAATGCACTCTTAATTCCACTCTTACGAGCGCAGACTCACGGGAGACGCGGAACTTCGCAAGGCGGTTCACGCCGAAGGGATACGTTCCGCTTCGGCGGGCTGCGGCAAGACCAGAAATCGAAAAACGAGGAAAAGGCGGCTGTCGTGAGCAGGGATCGACGCCAGCCGAGTGAACCTGGATGGCAGGTGTTGATGCCACACCCAGGCCAGGAGCTGTGTTGGGTTTGCTGCTATTCTCCGCATCCTAATGAGGTTGTGTGCGTCAAGTTCAGCAAAATGGGCAGTCATGAGACTGGTCATGCGGCATTGCGGAGAGCGAGTTTCTTGTGCTCTCTGAGGTCGTCCATATTGATGTAGCGGTTGGCCTCCATCCAGTTTTCGTGGGTTTCGACGGCAAGCGCCCGGACTAGGCGCAAGCAGCTGTCGGTGTTGGGAAAGATGCGCACGACATAGGTTCTGCGCCTGATCTCCTCGTTGAGGCGCTCGAGCATGTTGGTGCTCTTGAGATGCTTGTGGTGAGTGCGCGGCAGGCGGAAGAAGGTGAGCGTCTGCTCGATGGCCTCCTCGACCCAGCCGGTGAGGCGCGGATATTTGCCCGACCATTTGCCCAGCCAGGCGGCAAGATCGGCCTTCGCCTCGTCGATGTCACGCCGGTCGTAGATCCATCGCAGTTCCTGCAGGCAATCGTCGCCGTGCTTGCGCGGCAGGTGGTCGAGCGCATTGCGCAGGAAGTGCACGTAGCAGCGCTGCCAGGCGGCTTCCGGAATGACTTCGCCGATCGCCGCGACGAGGCCGGCATGATCGTCAGAGACGACGAATTCGATACCCTTGAGGCCGCGGGCTTTCAGCCCCAGCAGGAAGTCCTTCCAGGCCGACCGGCTCTCGCGGCCGGCCATCTCGACGGAGAGGATCTGCCGCCGGCCATCCCAATCGATGCCGACGGCGATCAGCACCGCCTGGCTCCTGACGACGCCGGCCTCTCTGACCTTCTCATAGCGAGCGTCGAGAATGAGATAGGGAAAGGGCTCTTGAAGCGGGCGGCAGGCAAAGGCCTTCAGGCTTTCGTCCAGGCGCTTGTTGATTGCTGAGATCGATGACGCCGAGAAGGAATGACCGCACAGTTCCTCGGTGATCGCCTTGACCTTGCGCGTCGACACTCCCTGCACATACATCTCCGCCAGCGTCGCCACCAGCGCCCGCTCCGAGCGCTGGTAGCGCTCGAACAGTTCGGTGGAGAAGTGCCCGGAGCGATCCTGCGGCACCCGGAGCTCTAACTTGCCGACCCGCGTCATCAGCGTGCGACCGTAGTGGCCGGAGCGGTAGCCGAGCCGCTCGGGCGTGCGTTCGCCTTTCGCAGCTCCCAAAGCCTCGTCCATCTCGGCTTCAAGTACCTCCTGCATGACAGCACGGATCACCTCGTGCAGCCCATCGGGGTTTGAAAGCAAAATATCTTTGACGGCGCCAACGGCAGTCTTATCTTCAATCTTGGTCATGGTGGCGTTCCTTCCAGGGAATCAGGTGACGTTGAACATCACCAGCCTGCCATGGCCGCCCTTCTCAGCGAAATTTGCAGAACCTTCCGCACACTACCCCTAATGATCGTGAGGCTTCGTTTCTGGCCGGCGACACTATGACCGTTGCTGCTGCTCGATAGATGGCCTCATCGCAAAATCACCTCACGGACGCGAAACGCGCGCGGCCGGTTGGCTCCGGGTCCGTCGCGCGTCTGTTGTACGCTCAATTACAAGATCAGTTTCCGGAGGCTTGTCACTCATATGGAAATCGGCGAGAAGCTGGACGACTTGCTGATCCGATGGAGAGAGGCGATGATGCAGACGCAGGAAATCCATCCAGGTCGGCGTGCGGAACGTTTCCGTCCACCGGGAGGGCTTTCGAAGATTTCTCTGGAGCGTCCAGTCGCGCGCACCTGCGCGAGCTAGGGCGTATCTGCGAGTGCGCATGTGATCGAGGAAGATGTCAAGGTCGGTTTCATCTATGGAATATTCCGTCCTCGCTGCAATCGGACCGTTTCGGGGCTTTAGATCAAGCGCCACAGCGGGCGCCGGATACACCGAGCCCTGCTGATCACCCTCCGCCTCCAGATGCACCGGCAAGACGAACCCTGAAGCCGCAAAGAGGAATAGGGCGGCCGCGGCTAATTCGAGAGAAGAAGCCAGCGAATAGGTCTGGGCGACGGTCCCCCAGATCCAGCTCCCCGCTGCCATGCCACCCGACAGGAATGCATAGTAGATTGAGAGCGTACGGCCGACGACCCAGCGCGGACTGCCCAATTGTACCCAGACGTCGAACCCGGTCCAGGTGATGACCCATCCGGCGCCGCCGATGGCAAGCGCAAGTGTCGCCATAGGTACATAGGAGGTGAAGGCAAGCGAGATGCAACACACCGCGGAAGCGATCGAAGCGATCGCCATCAACCATTCCGGAGGAAGCAATTTCCTTAAGAGCCGGTTGTTTAGACCGGCGATGCAGGCGCCTGTTCCAAAACCGGCAAATAGTATGCCGTAGATGATAGGTCCGCCGGCCAAACGATCGCGTGCGACGAGCGGCAGAAGTGCAAGAATGGCAATGGCGGCAAGACCGAAGAGGTTGCACGGATAATCGCCGCTCGGATGTCGGAGGAAAGTG
Organism: Rhizobium sp. C104; assembly: GCF_022354505.1. Classification (NCBI taxonomy): domain Bacteria; kingdom Pseudomonadati; phylum Pseudomonadota; class Alphaproteobacteria; order Hyphomicrobiales; family Rhizobiaceae; genus Rhizobium; species Rhizobium sp. C104. The sequence goes on from NZ_CP092353.1 coordinate 237,304, forward strand.
CCGTGAACCGCATGCCGTCGTGGATTGCTGTTGAAATCCGCTCTGCTGGCAGAGGAGACGAGCGAACGTGCCACTTGTTGCGCAACACGGCGCCGAGCGGTGCGAGGTTGCTGCACGCGGCAAAAAGAAAGGCCGCCAAAGGGCCAAGGAACGCGAGAACGGCTCCGCCCACAGCCGGTCCGAGGCTGCGCGTCACGTTGTATCCAACCGACATGAGTGTCACCGCAGCCGGAATATCTCGTTTGTCGAGTTATCACCCACCGAGGCATGCCAAGCGGGGTCATTCAGCGCAAATCCGCAGCCTGCCATAAATCCCAGCCCGAGAATGAGCCAGGGACTGACGAATCCAAAGGCGGCAGCAACTGCCAGTGCGATAGACGCGAGCGCGATTAATGACAGCCCGATGATCATGACCGATCGGCGGCTATACGTATCGGCGATAGCTCCAGCGATGATAGAGAGTATGAATGCTGGAAGCGTGGTCGAAGCCTGCACAAGTGCGACCATCAGATCCGAAGTGGAGATCATCGCCATGAGCCAACTGATTGTGACAGTTTGCACAAGCCATCCTAGATTTGCGACTTGCGTCGAACTCCAGATCGAACGGAATGCGATATTCCGCAGCTGATAGAGGGTGCTTGGCCCGCGCACGGAGACGTCTTTGATCTGCATTCTGCGGGACGCCTCGAGCTTCTTGGAACCCCAGTGACGTAGCAGGATATCCGCAACCATGCTACGAATTCCGCCGTTATTGAGGGCCCTTGGCGCAGGAAGCCTGTGTTGAGCGGGACTGCACCCGGCAGTCCGAGTCCCACTGACATTTCGCTTGCTTATTATAAAGCTTGTAGCCTGTTTAAGATTTTCCGTTTCGAACCCGGGTCAATCGTTTGTCGCGCTATTCTACCGTCCGTTTTTCGCGCACGTGATTGGTTTCACCAGCAGAGAGTGACGAGTCGTCTGTGACCAGCATATCGAGAAGGCGGGCGCTGAATCTGCGGCTTCTGTCTCGGCCATTTTGCTAATTTGCCGCCTGGATAGGGCTTACATCCAAAGACCATTCGACGCAGGCAAGGTAAGGCTTGGTGTGATCACACGTGCCGGCGATGCTGAGGAGCGTTTTAGTGGTTGGCGCGACTGCCCTTCTTCAGCACGTCAGAACAGGTCGAAGCAGACATGCTTCCCGATGGCTCACCGAACTCCTGCAAAGGAAGAAATCGAAGCTGGTTGCGGTGGCACGCCAACAAGATCGCCCGTATCGCCTGGAAGCTCATGGTGAGTGGCGAAAATTATCGGCGGACGGAGGGGCAAACACAGGCAGTATAGGAGATTGGCCATCACGGTGAGCATGATAATGCTACCGTGTTGAGCTGATGCAGTGAACTTGCAAGAGAAAAGCAGATGGTGCGATCGATCGATCCAAGACGCGTGAAACTCCGTCAGTTCCACTGGCCATTCAAGGCAGTTACCGTGTTAGGAGCACGCGTTGCGGAAACCATCTTGGCAAGTGGTCATGTGCGACCACACAGAAAGGCCGCACAGATGGAAGCAAGCGATCCGATCAAAAATTTCTGTTAAAAAACACTTGCAAGTGGGGGCCGTCAACATATGGAACTGGAAGGCTGAGCGCGAGGCGATGACAGAGCAGGAGCGACGGGCGGCATGACGCACAACAGCCAGGGGACGACGACCGCACGACCGAAGCTTGATGATGTGGCGTTCGAGGCGTTTATCAGGGCACGTCGTCCGGCATCGCCAATCTGGTCAATGAGCGGTCTCGATGGCTATCTCACTGCTCTCATCATCGGACCGAGATTTATCGACCCACGCCAATGGATCCCGGAATTGACCAGTCCGGATGCCCTGAATCTGCCGATGGAAACAACTGAACATCGGGCCGTGCAGACGATCGTTGCGGAATATAACCGCATCTCTGCGAGCCTTTCTGAAACACCGAAAGACCCCCGGCCCAAGTTCACCAGGATCGATGATCAGACCTTTGATCCATTCGATTGGATCTCTGCTTTCTGCGAGGAAACAAGTTACGCGCCCAAGCTTTGGCAGCCCGTCCTTCGAGGTCATGCCGTCACTGGGGATATCATCGCGCCCATCCGCAAGCTCGGCGAGGCAAAACGGAAAGCGACCCGCCACGATGCTGCTGAAGTCGCCGAAGCACTCGTCAATATCGGAACCCATTTTATGCCGAAGCGGGCAAAGCAGAAGTTCTGACCGAGAGCCAGAAACCTATTTAGCCGACCGTGAAGAACGCTGTTTTCATTGTGGCGGGCAGGATTGTCCGTCGCCACAGTTTTTACGTTGAGATCTTCAGGAAGCGTGTGACGCGGAAACGTGCGGGGATCGCGGCAGAGCCGCCAGGAGCAATGCGGCGAGCAGGCACAAACAGTCTCTGAACCAGTTAAGCAGGAGCGAGAAGTTGTAGCCAACGGCAGCCAGAACGGCATTGATGGCATCTCCTTGTTGTCCGGCGAGATAATTGCGATCCATCCGATGCTCGTTCTTGATGTGGCCGATGACGGGCTCGACGGCTGACCGTCGTCGTGATCCGTGCAATGCAGGCACGTCGAGGTCCATTTCGTGGTGAACCCGCGCCGAAGCATGAACCCAGCCGAGACCGCCTTCGTACGGACGATTCATGAGATGGTCGCGAAGACCTCGTTGGAGGAGCGCACCTATCTGTAGGGCGACCATCTGGGTTGTCGCGCTGCCCCGATCGGTAACGACTCAGTCCGTCGCCTCGCGGAACCTCATCGCCTCAAGCAAGAATTCGCTCGCATTGCGGATCTCCTCGATGAGGAAGTCGCGCGCTAGATCGGGCTGGTCCTGGCGCAGGGCGCCCATGATTTCCTTGTGCCTGTGCGGCGCCCGGCCGAGCGAGCTTCCCAGCAGCGCCCAGCGCGCCTCCCAGAACATTGGGCTGCGGCGAAGCCACAGGCTCTCGATGAAGCTGAGCAGCAAGGTCGAACCGGAGGAGCGGTAGAGCTCGAACAGGAAGCCGGTATCGGCTTGCCGCACTCCTGTCGGATCGCTGGCGAGCCGGGCGGCTTCATGCTGCGCCACGAAGGCGTCAAGCCGCTCGAACTGTGCGGGCTTCAGATGGGGCGCGGCAAGCGTCAGCGCCAGCGGCTCCAATTGCAGGCGCACCGCCGTCAGTTCGGAAAACTCGCGCCGGGTCATGCGCGGAACCACGGCCGTTCCCGATGGCTTGGCATCCAGCGCTCGCTCGTTGACTAGGCGGCGTAGGGCTGCACGCCCCGGCATGGGGCTCAGCGATAATGTCGCGCAGACTCCCCGAATGGAAAGCTTGCTGTCCGGTGTGAAATCGCCATTGATCAGCGAGTTGCGGATCAGCCGATAGGCCGCTGCCTCCAGCGCGCCCGCGGCCGTGGTTTCGGTGCTCGCTTCGCTCTTGCCCATATGCTCTATGCTCGCTCGATTTCGGCTCCGGATTTTGTCTTGCTGGAACTCAGTCGCACCGTCTGGCTCGTCACGACCGGGTTGCATGGATTGGCTGGTGAGACCGCTTCTGCCAGCCCCTACCTCCATGCTGCGCTTAGTTTTGGAGATACCGGTCGCGCTGAGTCGGCGCGGTCTCCGCCGTATCGCTCGGCACCGCCGTTGATCGTGGCGGGATGATCAGTCAGCGGCTTGTGTCCTGCGGGGTTCGGCCCGGCAGCCGGCAATCGCCTCGTCAGAAAACCAGACGGCGAGGCTTCCGCGCTGCTGCAAGGCAGATTCATACTCCGCCCAATTCCGCACCCGGTATTGCTGCTTCGGAATGCAGTGACGGCGAGCGGCATTAGTTTTGAAGGGCATAGCGGAAATCCGAGATCAGGAGGACGCGGTTCCCTATGCCATGCCACTCCGGCCGCTAAATCGCTCATCGGTGCAACAATGCGTATCAACACCGATCGCCTCGGTGGCGTCCCTCGCAATGTAGTGTACTGAGCTGGATCAGCCGACAGGGCCCTTGGATGAAAACCGAGACGCCAGGCCGCTTGGACGTAGAGCAGACCATCGCCCGGTGTATTGCTTTCAAACAGGATGAGGGCTCTTGTTGCCATTTGTGTTGGCCTTTCGTGGTGTCCGATGCGGCGACATGACGGTAAATCGAGCCAGTTCTCAGACGTGTCTGACTTCCGATTTTTGGTCAGCCTGCCATTAGATTGCCAAGCCTTCCCATCTGCTCCGCAGGTCGGGAAAGCGCGATCCTCATGGCAGTGACATCATTTTGGATGAGCGTGTTCATGAGATGTCCTCGTCGGTCTGCGACGCGCTTTAGGATAACCATGCATCTACCGTTCCAAAAGAGAATACCATTAAAACACAATACGATACCTCTCATGCTGCTATGTCGCTTGTCCAACATCGTTGGACATCAGACAACGCGGGGCGCGCTTGGATGGTGCGTGAGCCCCACTTTCCCGCGAAAGAACCTGTTCGCCATTTCTCGGAGAATGCTTGGGATCCAACAATTGTCGGGTTTGTCGAGTGTGTGGCACGATGCTATGTGACCTGGCGTCCTGCCGCAGTCTCATGGGAGCTATTGAATACACTGCCCAACATATCATCTGAGGCTCTTTCTGCGCAGTTGGCATGACTTTTGAAGCTCCCCTTGTCGCGGTCAGGAATTGCCGTCTGGCATTCATGGCGTGAGTATAGCGCGATCGCTGAAACGAGGGAGTAAAGCAACATGTCAGGGCAGCACAATCAACCTAAGCCGACAAGCGCTCGTCCCATCCGCACACCTGCAGAGCTGGTCGAATCTGGCTTCGTTACGGCTGAAGACCTTGCTAGTAGTATCGACGCCGTGGCCGAGCGCCATGCCGTCGGGATCAGCCCCGCCATCGCCGCGCTGATCGACCGGAACGATCCGAAGGATCCGATCGCGCGCCAGTTCGTGCCGGATGCGGCCGAGCTAAATGTGGCGCCCGAGGAGCGCGAGGATCCCATTGGCGATCTCACGCACAGTCCTGTCGAAGGGATCGTGCATCGTTATCCCGACCGGGTCCTGCTCAAGGCCGTGCATGTCTGCCCGGTCTATTGCCGCTTCTGCTTCCGCCGCCAAATGGTCGGTCCGCAGGGGCTCGGCACCCTCTCGCCCGAGGCCATGGACGAGGCGTTTGCCTATATCGCCAATCGCCCGGAAATCTGGGAGGTGATCCTCACCGGTGGGGAACCGCTCATGCTCTCACCCCGCCGCCTCGGGGAAATCATGCAGCGGCTGGATGCCATCGATCACGTGAAGATCGTCCGCTTTCACACCCGCGTTCCCGTGGTCGAGCCGGAACGGATCAACGAGGCTTTGATTACCGCCATAGAGGCGAGCGGCAAGACGGCCTATGTAGCCCTCCATGCCAATCATCCGCGCGAGTTGGCGCCTTCGGCTCGCGAGGCCTGCGCTCGTCTCGTCGATTCGGGCGTCGTTATGATCAGCCAATCGGTTCTGCTCAAGGGCGTCAACGACGATCCCGACACGTTGGCGGCGCTCATGCGCGCTTTCGTGGAAACGAGGGTAAAACCTTATTATCTTCACCACCCGGACCTCGCCCGCGGCACGAGGCATTTCCGCCTCTCCATTGAGGAAGGCCGCGCCCTCGTGGCAGGCCTGCGCGGTCGAATCTCGGGGCTTTGCCAGCCGACCTACATCCTCGACATTCCGGGTGGGCATGGGAAGGCGGTGATCGGACCGGATGCCATTCAGCAAGAGGAGGCAGGTTGCTATAGGGTCTGCGACTTCAAGGGCGGCGGGCACGCGTATCCGCCTTCGGATTAACATAATTCAATTCAAGCACTACCGATCCTTATGTGGACGGCCTCCACCTCCTATGGGCAATACTCTGATCGACTCGCTTGCGCCCATGTTGGAATAGACGGCCCCTGCGCAGGCGGTTCCAGTCCAGCTCCCAGAGAAGACACTTTTCTCGTAAGGGAGAGCCATAAATTCAATCAATGATCATGATTATATTTATCTGTTTGCGTTATGTAGCGGGAGTGGTCAAATTCGCGAACAAAGTAGATTCCAAACGCAAAGCGACCTTGATGGGTGCTGTCTGGGCAGGGAGGTCCGCACCGGGAACGGCATTCCGCCGTCCGGGACATTGTTTTCCAAAGCCGACAGCGCGAAACCAACGTTTTGGCGCAAGACGATCTGTTCGAACTATTCGCGAACGCTGGCCCGCCGCATATGCGCGAGTCGGCAAGAAGTGGGATGACTTGCATGACACTGCCTGACAAGCGCGGCGCGATTGAAGAGGCCATCTCGGCCATTGGGGACGGCGCCTCGGTCATGCTCGGCGGCTTCGGCGTGCCCGGAACGCCCTTCTGCCTGATCCGTGAGCTGGTTAGGCAGGGCCCCCGCAATCTGATAATCATCAAGAACGACGCCAATGAAGCAGGAATGGGCGTCGATTGGTTGCTAGAAAATGGCCAGGTGGCCAAGCTGGTAACCAGTCATATCGGTCTCAACCCGACCGCCATACGCATGATGAACGAAGGCGCCATCGAGGTGGAATTCGTCCCGCAAGGCATTCTGGCCGAGCGCATCCGCGTGGCCGGAGCTGGAATGATGGGCTTTGTAACTGATATCGGCCTTGGCACTCCCGTCGAGGAGGGAAAGCAGAGCATTGTCATAGAGGGCAGGACGGGTCTTCTCGAGACCGCACTGCGTGCCGATTTCGCGTTGATCCATGCCCACAAGGCCGATGCTTTCGGCAATCTTTCCTTCTCGGCCTCGGCGCGCAACTTCAATCCCCTAATGGCCATGGCCGCGCGCCAAACCATTGTTGAGGCTGAGAGGATCGTGACCCTTGGCGCGCTCCTACCCGAGAGTATCCACTTGTCCGGAGCTTTTGTCGATACGGTGGTTGAACTGACTGAATTGCCGGAGGTCTACGGTGTCGTCCAACGCTAAAGAGAAGATGCTGAAGCGCACAGCTGCCGATATCCTGCCCGGCATGACTGTCAATCTGGGCATCGGGCTGCCGACTGAGGTGCTGCAATATGTGGTCTCCGGCATCCCGGTCTGCCTGCATTCGGAAAACGGGATCGCCGGCGTCGGACCTGTTCTATCGCCCGACATGGCCGACCGCAACCTGATCGACGCTGGCGGCGCCTATGTCTCCACCATACCCGGCACGGCATTCTTCGACAGCGCGGTCAGCTTCGCGATCGTGCGCTCCGGCCGCCTCGATCTGACCCTGTTGGGGGCCTTCGAGGTCGCGGCGAACGGCGATCTGGCGAACTGGAAGATCCCTGGCAAATTCTCGCCGGGCATTGGCGGCGCGATCGAACTGGCGCAAAAGGCGCGGCGGGTGGGCGTTATCATGATGCACACGGATCGCAAGGGCAACCCGAAGATCCTCGTACAATGTACCCTGCCCTTAACCGCCAAAGGCCGTGTGAGCCGGATCTATACCGATATGGCGGTCTTCGACGTCACCGCCGAAGGCCTACATCTGCGCGAAATCGCCGAAGGCGTCGGCCTCACCGAGCTTCGCGCGGCCACCGGCGCCCCATTCCGTATCCCCGATCAGGATTTGCCGAGGTTCTAGATGGACAGGACTGCCATCCTTCATGCGGTCGATGCACTCTTCGATCGCGAACTGGAATTTCTGACCGAACTGGTGCGCCAGCCGTCGACACGAGGGGCCGAGCAATCGGCACAGGATTTCGTGGAGAGGGAGTTGTCTGGACTCGGTTTTGAGGTCGACCGCTGGCAAATCGATGTGAAGGAGATCGCGAACATGCCCGGCTTCTCGCCGGTGATCGGCAATTATGAGAACGCCGTGAACGTGGTGGGCAGCCTACGCAGCCGGACCAGCAGCGGACGCAGCCTGATCCTTAACGGCCATATCGACGTGGTGCCGACAGGCCCGCTGGACATGTGGGATCGCGCACCCTTCGACCCGCACATCGACGGCGACTGGATGTACGGCCGCGGCGCGGGTGACATGAAGGCCGGGTTGACCTCGAACCTCTTTGCCATCGATGCGTTGAAGCATCTCGGCCTGCGTCCCGCCGCCGACGTGTTCTTTCAGTCTGTCGTGGAGGAGGAGTGCACCGGCAATGGCGCGCTAGCCTGCTTGCACCGCGGCTACCGCGCCGATGCAGCACTGATTCCCGAACCGTTTGCCGAAAAGCTCGTGTCCTCGCAGGTCGGGGTGATCTGGTTTCAGGTGCGCCTGAAAGGCTTGCCGACGCATGTCGCCTATGCCGGTTCGGGCGCCAACGCCATCGAGGCGGCCATCCCCCTATTCGAGGCGCTGCACCGGCTGGAGCGGCGGATGAATGCGCCGGAATGCCGCCATCACGACTATGTCGGCCACAGCCATGCGCTCAACCTCAACATCGGCAAGATCGAGGGCGGCGACTGGGCAAGTTCTGTCCCCGCCTGGTGCGTCTTCGATGTGCGCATGGGGGTATTCCCTGGCCAGAGACTCGACGAAGTGCGCCACATGATCGAAGAGACCATCTTCGATGCGGCCCGCAACCACCCCTTCCTCGCCGAGAACGGTCCCGAAGTTGTCTATAATGGCTTCGCCGCAGAGGGCTATTCCTTCAAGGATGACAAAAGTGCAGCGGCGCGCGCGGCGCTGGCCGCGCTCGACCGCGCCCACAGCCTTGTCGTTGGCAAGCCCCTTGAACACGAGGCGATCACCGCCACCACGGACGCCCGTTTCTTCGGCCTCTACGCCGACACCCCAGCGCTCGTCTATGGCCCGCGCGCCGAGGCGATCCACGGGTTCAACGAGCGCGTCGACCTAGACTCAGTCCGGCGCGTGACACAATCGACCGCCCTGTTCATCGCCGACTGGTGCGGCCTGGAGGAAGTATAACCCATGCGCGACGCCGTCATTGTTTCCACCGCCCGAACCCCGATCGGCAAGGCCTATCGCGGCGCCTTCAATGCCACGCAAGGGCCGCTTCTGGCGGCCTATGCCGTGCGCGCCGCCTTGGCTCGTGCCGGGCTAGAGGGCGGAGAAGTGCAGGATTTCACGCTGGGCTGCGCCCTGACTCAGGGCACCAGCGGCATCAATGTCGCCCGCCATACCGTCTTCGCCGCTGGCCTTCCCGACGGCGTGCCAGCCGTTACCATCGACCGGCAATGCGCGTCTGGTCTATCGGCAATTGCAACGGCAGCCAACCAGATCCGCTCCGGCGACTGCGATATTGCTCTGGCCGGCGGCATGGACAGCATCTCGCTGGTGCAGAACGACGATTGGAACGGCACCCACTATCGTGTGCCGGCGATCCGCGGGGGATACTATATGCCCATGCTGGCCACGGCGGATCTGGTCGCGCGCAAATATCGCGTCACCCGCGCGGCGCAGGATGAATATGCGCTGATCAGCCAGGAGCGCACTGCCGCCGCGCAGGAAGCGGGGCGCTTCGCCGACGAGATCGTTCCGGTTTTGGCCGAGCAGCCTCCAAAGAACCGGGAAACGGGCGAGGAAAGTATTGCGTCAGTCACATTGGGGCGCGACGAATGCAATCGTCCCGGCACCACCCTGCAAGGCTTGGCGGCGCTCGCGCCCGTGATGGGCGAGGATTCGACCGTCACTGCCGGTAATTCCTCCCAGCTTTCCGACGGCGCCTCGGCTTGCGTCCTGATGTCGGCCTCGGAGGCGGCCTCACGAAACCTCACCCCGCTCGGTGTATTCCGCGGCATGCTAACCGTCGGCTGCGCTCCTGAGGAAATGGGGATCGGACCCGCGCTGGCCATTCCGTCCTTGCTCGATCGCCACGGCCTTTCGCTCGACGACATCGACCTCTTCGAGATCAACGAAGCCTTCGCCGCGCAACTGGTCTATTGCCGCGACCTACTCGGACTTGACTCGGATAAGTTGAATGTCAATGGCGGCGCCATCTCCATCGGTCATCCCTACGGGATGAGTGGATCGCGCCTTGTCGGCCACGCGCTGCTGGAGGGACGCCGGCGTGGCGCGCGCTTCGCCGTGGTGAGCATGTGCGTGGGTTGGGGCATGGGGGCGGCAGCGCTGCTTGAGGTCGCTTCCTGAGCAATATCGACCTCTCTCGAGGTCGCCTGGCGAGCGGAGCAGAAAGGATCATGATGACGTCTGGATTATCATTCCGGTTGGCCAAGCGCGAGGATTGCGAAGAGATCCTGCTGGCGCTTCGGTTGCTGGCTGAGTCTCTCGGCACTCCCGGGCGCTTGAAAAGCACCAGGGAAAATATTGAAGCCGCCGGATTCGGTCCTCGGCGCGAATTTACCGTGATGCTGGCCGAGGTCGACGGCAAGATCGCCGCCATCTGCCTTTACTTCCCGATGTTTTCTTCTTGGATGGGCAAGCCGGGCCTGTACATCCAGGACCTCTTCGTCCACGAGGAATTTCGCAGCGCCCGGATTGGTGAAAAGCTGCTGCGCCACGTAGCCCGATCCGCTAGCAATGACGGTTACCACTATCTCCGCCTGACAGTCGATCATGGCAACCAGGCGGGGGCTCGCTTCTATCTTCGGCATGGATTCGAACCGGCGAACGATGAGACGAGCTACAGGCTTCATGGTGAGGCATTCGAGAGATTTTGTCGCAGCGGAACTAACCGCCACTCTTGAGGCTGTACGACTAGCGCCCTCTGCCCTTTGTTAAGGTGCCCCTCCGGATACGTGTGCCAGTTTTTTTGGACTTGTTTCGGAAAAGATACTGCTGTCGAATCCAGTACGAGATCGCACCTTCTCCTGGAGCTGAGCAAAACGATCCAGCAATGCCGTCACATCGCCACCAACCACCGAGTGCTTCGACATCTTCTCGCCGTTTCACAGCGACAACAAGGTGATCGGCCACATTGAGCGAGAGCGTTCCAATAATACGAAAATTGCGGCATGATCGTCAACACTGGTGGCGCTATTCGCAGTTCTTTGTGGGGCCGAAGGGAGTCGTTACCCCCTTCATTTTGACACGCTACCTAGCCATAAACTATTTTCCAGATCTACGGTCGATGGCGGCGATCCGGGCAGCAGACGCCCCTTCCTCAAGACGGATTGTGACAGAACCGACGACAATCTCGGCGCGGGAGGTCTGCTTGGCCGCCGGCGGCTCCGGCGCGGGAGTCTCGACAACGATGGCCGCGAATTCGACTGCGTCTTCCGGCTCAGGCAAGACCAGCTTGCCCTGCCGCGCCAGTGTTCGCCAGGACGACAGGTGATTGGCCTTCAACCCGTGGCGTTCCGCCACTTCGTTCACCGTCACTCCCGGACGCAAATTCTCCGACACGATCCGCGCCTTGACTTCGTCCGGCCATTGCCGATGAAACTCCCGTCGGCTCCGTACGCTTCGTAAGAACCTCCAGTGTAGTATCCATGGAGAAACTCCTTGTCGCTCGTCCATGGAAACTCGATCACAGATCAGGCGACAGCGGGCAATGTGGGGGCACAACATCGGTTAAGGTGCAAAACAAGTTCACCATTCTGCCGCCTAGCCAAGCCGCCTACTGTGGACGCCGCGGCTGGCGGTGGTTTGATGTCGACCCAGAGCAACCGGACTACAAACGCTTCCCTCAGTATAAACGAGCTGCACCCGCTGCAGTTACGGTGAATGCTGGCGACATCCTGTATATGCCGCCGGCAGCACTCCACCATGTCCGCAGCTTATCCACCTCAATTTCCTTCAATATCGATTTCCACACAAAAACGGAGCGTATTAGATGCGCTAGCGAGGGCGGACAAGGATATGCCGAAAGAGGTGGTTTTCTATAATGCAATCAACGCGCTCGCGGTAACAAGCAGCATACCAGAGGCCATCACCTTTCCGCTATGCCGGCCTTACTTAAGCTATATAAGTTGACGGACGAACGCTCTCTGCGGTGAGAGCTGCCTGCGCGACAGGCTCGCACCCATCAGTCTTAGTACACGCGCAGGACTAGCATTCTGGTGGGACAGTCGCTCACGCCGCATTTCACTTAGCTGCGGCTCAGCGATGGCAGGACCACAGCTCTGTGACGGCCTGATCCGGTCGGCATCCGATCTTGCGAATTTCGCTCGCATAACGAGCGCCGTAGAGGCCGATTTCAAAATTTTACACAATCTTTGCAACGCAATTCCACCGACAATGATACGCTCGCCGCGAGTATCCATTGAGAGAAAGACGCTACCTGTTACTTGCCCTTGCATCGGTCGGAGTTTAACACCAATGGCAAAAAGAGCGCTCATCCTAATTGAAGGTAGTAGAGGTAATGGTCCTCTGTATATGAAGGCGGCTGAGCGCCTTGGACTTTATCCAATTACATTAGCGGCTGATCCAACTCAGTACGGCTATCTTGAGTTGGAAAGGGGTGAGGCAATCCGTGCCGACACGGATAGTCTAGACGCTATGATCCGCCAGTGCTCCCGACTAAGTGCTCCGTATGACCTTGCCGGCATTACGGGCTTTGCCGGTCGCGATGAATCGGAATATTTGATAATAAGCAAGCTTTGCCGCCACTTCGATTTGCCCGGTCCGAATCCGGCTTCAATCGAACGGTGCTATGACAAATTCGCCCAACGGGAGGTCCTCGCACAAGCCGGGGTTCCAGTACCTGCTTACCGTCTGGCAACAGACGCGACTGGCATTGAAAGTGCTGCTAAAGAAATCGGGCTGCCGGTAATTCTTAAGCCAGTTGTTGGCAGTGGCAGCACGGGTGTTCGATTGTGCCGCAACTTGGCTGAATTGACTGAGCACACGGACCAGCTGCTAGGCGGGAAACACGTCTGGCGGTCTTCGCCGAAGATGCTGGTGGAAGAATTTGCGCAAGGCCCGTATTATACCGTCGACACTATGGGAAATGAGGTTATCGCAATTGGCACCGCTGATTTCGGCGATCCACCCTATTTCATTGCTCGTGAATACATCTTTCCGGCCCTGCTGGCTGACGCCGAGCATGAGCGAATCTCGGATGTGGCAATGAGCTGTTTGGAAGCTCTGGGTCTTGGGTGGGGGCCCGCGAACATTGAATTCCGGTGGACAAAACGCGGACCGGTCGCCATTGAAATCAATCCCCGCGTTCCGGGCTTGGCGACTCCTCGGCTAGTGCAGCTGGCGTATGGCGTAGATCTCGTGGCCGAACACATCAAGCTTGTGGTAGGCGAGGAATCGGTTTTGCGCATAACGCGGTCACAGGTCGCCGGCGCACGGTTCCTAGTGCCGGACAGGGACGGCATTCTCGAGTGGGTCGACGGTGATCGAAGGGCGGCGGCTGAAAAGGGAGTGGCCGAGGTCGAATTGTACATTAAACCCAAGACGCCAATTGTCAGAAAGAGCGACGACCGAGACGCGATCGGACATGTCATCGCTACCTCATCCCACCACACTCATACCGAGACGATACTCGAGCGTGCCACAGGCCTAATTACTTGGTCTATTGTACCGTTCTCGACCCCTGCCGATAAACGGCACCCAATCACATAAATTCCCTGCTTGCAGGTGGAGGAGACTCTCTCCCAGTGTCCTGCTGTTGATCGGTTTTGTGTCCGAGCGGCTTTATGCTGGGTCTAACTACCGCATCCTCAATCATCGCGTGCCAAATTATCATCGACCTAAGCTCCAATCGTATGGATGGTGTCCCAGGGAGTTGTGTAGCTCGATAGCGGTGGTCATCGGCTTTTTTCCGGTAGGGTTGGGTTGTTCAAGCGTTCAAGCACAACAGCGAGAAGGGGCTGAGAATGTCAATCGTCCGCAATCGAGCACGATTATTAAGCGCGCGACAGTTGTCGCCACAGGTGTGACGGTCGGCTCTGTCCCTTGCAAACCGCACAAACCAAGTTGATGGGCCGCCGTTCTCAATGTCCGAAAGCGGATAAGACCGGTTTCCCTTCGCGATGATCATGTTCTATACGCGATTTTAACGGCCGACTGATCAGCATCAAAACCGCCAGCATCTCTTCCGAGGGTGCACCTTTTTGAGGATGCTCCATGCTACCGACCGCCAATCAAAATATTGCACCAGATTCGTCAAATAAAAATTTACAAGATCTTTACGACCGCAACTCGGTGAGAATGGTACGTTCACTGCAGGTCGGGGTCGGGCGCGGCTAGCAAGCTTGATGCCGTTAACGTCCGGACCGCCGCACATAACGATACGGAGGTCAGTAGTCAATGGCAAGAAGAGCGCTCATCCTGCTTGAAGGCGCACACGGTGTTGGTCAGCAATATGTCCAAGCTGCCCAGAGTTTTGGCCTTCATCCAATTACTCTGTTGGCCGATCCAGCTCAGTACCACCATCTCGCAGCGGGAGGCCTTGACGCAATCCAGGTTGATACGAACAATCTTTCTGCGCTTATCCACGAATGCTCTCGGCTACGTGGGACCTACGAGATTGCTGGCGTTACAAGCGCCGAGGATAAGGTCTATGCGATGGTGGGAAAGCTCTGCCAGCATTTAGATTTACCGGGACCGAATCCCGCGTCCGTCGAACGATGCTGCGACAAATTCACTCAGCGTCGCCTGCTTGAAGACGCCGGCGTTCCGATACCCTTTTATCGTTTGGCCACTAACGCGGCGGAGGTTGAAAGCTCTGCCGCGGACATCGGCCTGCCAGTGGTAGTCAAGCCAGCGCTCGGCGGTACCGGCGGCGTCGGTGTCCGACTGTGCCGCAACGTCGCTGAATTGACTGAGCACACGAACCATCTGCTAGGCGGGAAACACCTCTGGCTGTCTTCACCGAAGATACTCGTCGAAGAATTCGCACAAGGCCCGTTCTATGAAGCTGAAACCATGGGAAATGAGGTCATTGGGATTAGCGCCGCCGACTTCGATCATCCACCGCATTTTGTCTTTCGCGAGAGCATCTTTCCGGCCTCGCTGACTAATGACGAGCACAAGCGCATCTCCCACGTGGCGCTGAGCTGTTTGGGAGCTTCTGGGTCTGGGGTGGGGCCCAACTAACATTGAATTGCGGTGGACGACGCGTGGCCCAGTCGTAATAGAAGTCAATCCGCGTATCGCGGGTGGAACCTATCCTCGGCGGGTTCAGCTGGCTTATGGTGTCGATCTCGTAACCGAGCACATTAAACTTGCCACGGGCGTGGACTGGGAGTTGCGCAGACGGTATCTCCAAACTGCAGGCGTGCGGTTCCTATTGCCTGATCGCGATGGCACTCTCAATTGGATCGGTGGCGACAGTCGGGCTGCTACCGTGTCGGGTGTTGTAGAGGTCAAACTTTATGTCGAACCTAAGACGCAGATCGTCAGGAAAGGTGACTACCGAGACCGCATTGGACATGTGATCGCCGCTTCATCAAGCTTTGCACAGACCAAGGCCATACTTCAGGACGCGGTCGGTCTAATAGATTGGTCGATTACTCCATTCTCGCCCCCTGACCAAGAGGAACACCCCTCATGACTGGACGATTCGCCAGCGTGACGCTTGGCTTGATCTCACCCGGCATCGCTCGCTGCAGCAGGCGGGCGGCACGCTCGGCGGTCTCGTACGTCTCGGTATGCGGCGTCGTCCGGTAGGTGGTGATGATGTCGGCCAGGCACGCCATGTTTTCCGTTGCGTTTGCGTGCAGGTCCGGGGTGACGGCAACGGGCAGTTCGCACCCGACGATTGCCCGTACTTGCCGGGAGGATCTCGCCCTCGGCGTCGTCGTGGCTCTCGGTGACCATCGCACCGTCTAGCAGTATCACGCCGTCCACTGGCATCTCGCGTTTAAGCGCTTGAGTGATGATCCCCATCAGGTTGTCGAAGGCCTGGTCCGTGACTTTCCCCCGGCCTCTTCGATAGCGGCGGCGAAAACGGTAAGAGACATTCGATCAACTCCCTTTGTCATCTTATGCCTCAAGCGTGGCGGGAGGTTTGGGAACATCGATTCAAAACTTTTAACGGTCCGTCCCACTGCAATGGACGTTGCCAGCGCAATCTTAGCGATTTCTCGGCTATCGAATGGTCGTCTGCATGCGACGATGACTTCAAACTCGACTAGCACTTTGCATTTGGAATCAGGTTGTTGGCCAACTTGACTCATCACCGCTCATAGCGCAAAGAGATCATCATAATCCTGATGATTGATTGGATTAATAGTGCGGCCATACGAAGAGCGTTTTCTCTGGAGGCTTGACTGGAACCTGCTGCGCACTTTCACGGTGGTCGTCGAACAGGGCGGCATTACGCGGGCGGCGGAATTTATGAACCTCAGCCAGCCTACTATCAGCAGTGCGCTGAAACGCCTGGAAGAGACCACAGAGAAGCGGCTGCTTGATCGCCGACCCGGGCATTTCGCGCTGACCCCGGCGGGTGAGACGCTTTTTCGCGAAAGTTGCATGCTTTTGGGCTCGATCTCACGACTGCCGGGTCTAATGGCGGCGGCGGAGACCGTTGTCACCGGCCATGTGGCCATCGCGATGACCAGCCATGTGGTCTGCCCGCATTTCGATGAGGCAATGGCCCGCTTCAACACAGCCTATCCCGAGGTGACCTATTCGATCTCGATCACCGACAGCGCCGAGGTCCTAAGCCGGGTGCGGCAGAACCAGGCGTCGGTAGGCTTGTGCCTAATGTGCGAGGATGATCCCATGCTGGACAGCCGCATCCTGTTCCGGGAGTTCTTCGGCCTGTTCTGCGGTCCGCCGCACAGGCTGTTCGGCCGATCGGACATCGGGATCGAGGATGTGTCCGGCGAACGCTCGGTGTCGTTCCAAACCGAACTCGAGAACGGGCCGCTCTATCTGGTGCGCCAGTTGCGTGAGCGCGTCAATCTGCACCCCGAGCCCCACGGCCTGTCTGCCAATCTGCCCGAGGTGCGGCGAATGATCATCACGGGAACGGGCATTGGAGCGCTGCCAGTGCATATCGCCAGTCGCGACGTCGACGCCGGGCTCCTGTGGCAGGTGCCGCCGAAGGACCATCTGCCGGCGGTCGAGGTCCATTTCGTGGTGAACCCGCGCCGAAGCATGAACCCAGCCGAGACCGCCTTCGTACGGACGATTCATGAGATGGTCGCGAAGACCTCGTTGGAGGAGCGCACCTATCTGTAGGGCGACCATCTGGGTTGTCGCGCTGCCCCGATCGGTAACGACTCAGTCCGTCGCCTCGCGGAACCTCATCGCCTCAAGCAAGAATTCGCCCGCATTGCGGATCTCCTCGATGAGGAAGTCGCGCGCTAGATCGGGCTGGTCCTGGCGCAGGGCGCCCATGATTTCCTTGTGCCTGTGCGGCGCCCGGCCGAGCGAGCTTCCCAGCAGCGCCCAGCGCGCCTCCCAGAACATTGGGCTGCGGCGAAGCCACAGGCTCTCGATGAAGCTGAGCAGCAAGGTCGAACCGGAGGAGCGGTAGAGCTCGAACAGGAAGCCGGTATCGGCTTGCCGCACTCCTGTCGGATCGCTGGCGAGCCGGGCGGCTTCATGCTGCGCCACGAAGGCGTCAAGCCGCTCGAACTGTGCGGGCTTCAGATGGGGCGCGGCAAGCGTCAGCGCCAGCGGCTCCAATTGCAGGCGCATCGCCGTCAGTTCGGAAAACTCGCGCCGGGTCATGCGCGGAACCACGGCCGTTCCCGATGGCTTGGCATCCAGCGCTCGCTCGCTGACCAGGCGGCGTAAGGCTGCGCGAACCGGCATGGGGCTCAGCGATAATGTTGCGCAGACGCCCCGAATGGAAAGCTTGCTGTCCGGTGTGAAATCGCCATTGATCAGCGAGTTGCGGATCAGCCGATAAGCTTCTTCCTCCAGCGCGCCCGTGGCCATGGCTGACGAAGTTATGTCGCTCCTGTCCATCTTGTAGCGATCTGCCTTTGGTGCCGGCCTATCGTAGCAATGCCGCCCTTGCGTCGAGGAAATCCCCGACGGCAGCGGTGAAATGCGCAAGGTCGCGTTCCGTCGTCGGCAAGCTGAGCGCAGTCATGCCGCGGCGGGCGATGTAGATGCCGGCGTCGAGCATGTCGAAGAAGAACAGCTCTTTCAGCGCCTCCTCCCTGGGGGTGACCGCATAGGGGCGGTCAATGCGGCCCCGACGGAAATGGGCCGTGGCGAGCGAGCCAAGGCCACAGAACTGCAGCGGCGCGCCGGCCGTGTTGGAAATTGAGTTGTGTCGTTCGCGCAGGCCCTCCCCGAGCGCGAATAGACCGGCAGCTGCTGCGGCGGTAAACACCTCTTCCATGGCGGTGACGCCTGCCGCCATGGACATCACGTTGTTGTTGAAGGTGCCAGCATGAAGCACCTTAGAGACGAAGATCTCCATGAGGTCGTGGCGCCCGCCAAAGGCGCCGAAGCTCATGCCGCCGCCGATATATTTTCCAAGCGTGGTCATGTCGGGCAGGATACCGAGACGTTCCTGCAGGCCGCCTCCCGACATGCGCGAGGTCATCACCTCGTCGAAGATCAGTATCGCACCGGCAGCGCGTGTGGCCTCGGCGACTGCCGCCAGAAAGGCAGGCTCCGCGGCGATGCAGCCCCCGCTGCCCATCATCGGCTCGACAATTACGGCAGCAAGGTCGTCGCCGATGGCCCGGATGGCGGCCACTGTGCCATCGGTGTCGTTGTAGTCGCATAGCGTCACCGGGAACGGGGCTGTGATCAGGCTCGAGCCGGTCACGGGGTAATACAGAAGGCTGCCGTGATAGCCGCCGCGGAAGGCAATGATGCGCTTGCGCTCCGTCACCACCTGCGCGGCGCTAAGCGCAATAAGGTTGGCCTCGGTGCCACTGTTGGTGAAGCGGATCATGTCGATGGACGGAAAGCGGTTGCAGAGGATCTTGGCAAGGCGCTGCTCAGCCTCTCCCACCGCCGCCAGGCTCAGTCCTTTCGCCATCGCGTCGTGGAGGGCGGCATGGATGCGGCTGTCGGTATGGCCGAACAAACCGGCAGTGTATTCGCCGCACAGGTCGAGATAGGCGTTGCCGTCAATGTCCCAAAGCCGGCAGCCCTCGCCGCGCGCCATGGCAGTCGGAAAAGGCGCATAGGCGAGCACGGACCGGGTGTTGCCGCCGGGGAGGACGTTTATCGCCTCGCGATGCAGCGCCGCACTCTTGGGGCGCTTCGCGTTATAGCGTTCCCGCGCTTCGAGGAGAGCGGCGTCGAGGGAAGATTTCTGTTGGGCAGGGGGCTGGGGCATCACAGATCAGATCTCACTATGGATAGTTCTGAGATCACAAAAGTCTATTTTAGGGATTTAATCAAGGGCCTTCTGCTGACTAGAGCGTTTCAGGTTTTCACGGAAGCATATCCGGCATTGGCGAAGTAGTTGCTGCATTCGCTGGGCTCGATGGTTGTGACGAGGTGTCCGATGTGGCGCCAGGTGTCATCGATGGTTCGCTTCTGAGCCAGGCGCATCCAGTGCTTGATTTTGGCGAAAGCCTGTTCGATCGGATTAAGGTCGGGGGAGTATGGCGGCAGGTACCAGAGCCGAGCACCAGCGTTGCGGATCATCTGACGGATGGCGACCGACTTGTGGGAGCCGAGATTATCCATCACGACGATATCGCCGGGTTTGAGCACTGGTACGAGTTGCTGTTCGACATAAGCGCGAAAGCACTCACCGTTGATCGGTCCATCGAAGACACAAGGCGCGGTGAGCCGATCGCAGCGCAACGCGCCGAGGAAAGTCAGGGTGCGCCAATGTCCGTGCGGGGCGAAGCTGCGCAGCCGTTTGCCCTTCGGCCCCCAGCCTCGAAGCGGCGCCATGTTGGTCTTGATCCAGGTTTCATCGATGAAGACCAGCCGGCTTGGATCGAGGCCAGCCTGCCAGGATCGCCAGCGCTGTCGCCGTCGTGCGACGTCAGCGCGCGCCTGCTCAAGGGCGAACAGTGTTTTTTTGAACCGTAGTCCCTCGCGCCGCAGAAACTGCCATACGGTGTCGTGGGATACCTTCACCCCTCGTGCGGCCAGTTCTTCCTTCAACCTGTTCAGTGACACATGCGGCGTCTGGTTGATCCGCTCGGCGATAAACGCTCGGTACGGCTCAAGAACCCGCTTGCGGTGGCCGCCCATCTTCCCAGGCGCGACAGATCCGCTCGAACGGTAGCGCTGAGACCACTTCACCGCTGAAGACACGGCAATACCGAACCGCACCGCCACCGACCGGCAGCTCTCGCCGGCTTCGATTGCATCAACAACACGCTTGCGAAGATCATTTGAAAGAGGTCGAGTCATCCGATGCTGGCCTCCACTCCAGCAGCATCTTGAATCACAAAACAGCCAAAAACGGAATCCCTTCCGATTCAACTAAATCCGGATACGCTCTAGCCGATGCGAGAGCGGGCGCAGCCGAGGGCCGCTTCCGTCTGGGGATGGAGGCTCGCAGCCGATGGTCTGATGATGATGGGGTTCCGATCAGCGATCGCATGGCGTGACAATGCAGCCTGGCATCAATGCTGTGCCTCATAGGTTGGCTCGCAGGCACAAGCCCATCGGCGTTGCATTCTGTAGATCTATACTCGCTATTCAAACTATTTGACGAATGACTTACAGGAGGAGAGTATCGAAATTCGGAAAGCACCGATGCATATCAATCATAAGCGGGGGAGTCATCCATGTTTCAATGCATCTCACGGGTCGCAATGCGCTCCACGGTTGTCCTCGGCCTGGCGTTCAGCGTGGCCTTGCCGGCGACTGCCGATGAACTGGCTTCGATCAAGGAGCCGGGCAAGTTCAGCGCCGCCATGTCGGGCCAGCATCCGCCCTTCAGCATGACTGACGGGCAGAACCGGCTCGTCGGTTTCGACGTCGATATTGCCAATGAAATCGCCAACCGTCTTGGCGTGAAACGCGAAGTTCTGACCACGGCGTGGGACGGCATCATTCCGGGTCTCGTCGCAAACAGGTATGATTCCATCGTCGGTTCCATGACCATCACCGCGGAACGTCAGAAGGTCGTTGATTTCGTTGGACCTTATTATAGTGATGGTCGCGGCATCTTCGTGCTGAAAGACTCGACGTCGAAAGGACTGGATGATCTCAAGGGCGGCCATCGGCGTAACCCTCGGCGAGACCCATGAAAAGTGGACCCGCAAAACCGGTGGCTGGACGATCCGAACCTGCAAGGGGCTTCCCGAACTGGTGATGGGCTTGAACGCCGGCCGTATCGATGCGGTTTGGTTGACTACATCGCGCTGCTTGCCGTGATCAAGCAATCCGGCGACCCAATCCGCGTGCTCGACATTCCGAACATCGAAGGCGCCAGCGTCAGCATTGGTATCGCAATCCGCAAGGGTAATCCGGAACTTAAGGCAGCGATGCAGAAAGCGCTTGATGGCATGATGGCCGACGGCACTTACGAGACCATTGCTACGAAATGGATCGGTCGCGACATCCGCTGATCGCCATTTGCCGGGCCTGATGGCCCGGCCTTCCACGGGAGGGGGCATTGGACATCGCGCTGATCCAGGGTTTTTTTCCCTATTTCCTTGACGCCGCCGGAGTGACGGTTGTCATATCATTTCTGGCTTTCGTTCTGTCCTTGCTGCGGTGCTGACCGCAATGCGGCTGTCGCGCAGCCAGATCCCACGGTCCATCGGTACGGGCTATGTCAGCGTCTTTCGCGGCACGCCCTCTCTCGTGCAGCTCTTCCTGCTTTACTTTGGCGGCCCGCAGATCGGCATAAACCTTTCGGCCTTCACCGCGGGCTGGATCGGTCTGGGCATGAACATCACGGCCTATATGGCGGAATCCATACGCGGTGAGTGTCAGCGACTGGACGGTGGAGCGGGGCCAACCCCATCGATGCCGAGGTGCCGGCTGTCGCAAGCCGGCAAGAGATGCCCAGACTTTTCTCGCCCGGGTCTACGCACCCATGGGCCGCCGATCGCAGGACGAAGCCAGCGCTACGCTCGGCGATCAAAGAGCTGCATTAGACGACGCGCATGGTTCCGCTTAGTGCGTTTCGCTCGTCACGAGCCGCATGTATGCGCCACTCGATGCGGTTTGGGAAAAGCTCGAAAATGCTCGTCGCGAGCGTCCGGGAGTCTTTCCATTCTTTAAAAATCGGAGTGGTCTCATCGAACAGCACAGCTTCTGCTCCACCCGCCAACGCGCCTTCGGCGATCATCCGATCTGCCGCTTCTTGTCGGTCGCGGGAGGAAGCACCGATGGTCTGCTTCAATCCACTGAACTCGCCGGAGAGAAGATGGTTGGCATGAGCGCGTGGCTCAGTAACCTCTACCGCGACGCAGCCGGAGGCCGGCGCTTCGACAGAGAGTACCTTGCGGGTCTTCGCATCGCCGAGAGTGTGATGGAATCCGCAAGAGCGGTCGTTTCGCTTCAAAATACCGACCGCATCCTCCAAGCTTTTTGCATCAAGGATGGCGCGGCAGAGAACCTGCCGGGGCACGCCCGGTTTTTGGTCGTTCGGCGTGATCTCGTTGATCGTCTGGACCAGGCCGGACTCGTTCAGGCCAAAAGTCCCACCTGGGAGCATGCCGGGCGTCATAAAGCTGCTCCACGCGAGCCCATCATCGGGCTCAATTTCTATCCAGAAATTGGCACCAAGATAGTCGGGTTCGCCGTCCTCATTATGGGCGATAACTGCCGGGCCGTTGCCTTCAGCTGGAATCAGGACAGTCGTGCAGCCCATTCCGGCAACAGAGTTTTGTGTGGCGGCCGCTTCTGAAATTTGCAGGTCGGCCTGGCAATTCAACAGGAAGATGGTCTCAAAATCCTTGCCGGCACCTTCTGCGATCCCCTCGATTTCGCGCACGTAGCGGGGATAGGCCGCGCGGGCTGCGGCTTCCAAATTCTTCAAATACTCCGATCCGCGCCAGCGAGCATCCAAGGCGCGAAATTGCTCGGTGCCAAGCCGATATTCAAGGAAGCTTGTGGCATTGGCTTTTCCGAGCGCACAGCCAATCTCGAAGGCGTTGCCCTTGGCGCGCACGCACGTGATAAGATTTTTTTTCATTGAGTCCTCAGCCTTTCACTCATTGTCCTATTTAGGCGGGCTATGCAGCAGTAGGTTCCTTTCGGCGGAACCCCGGCAAACGCACCCTGCGAAGCGCGCCGCGTGCGTCATTTGATACACAATGCAAAAATATGCGTCAAGTGTTTCACTCTGCCACTAGGACAGCGAGAAGGCTGCAGACCAAAAGATCCCTGAACCTGATGCGATTGAACTCAAACGATCGCCGTTGCCATTAGGTCCGATCAGTAAAAATTCCTGGCCTTCACCTTGAGGGTGTCGATATGCAAATCGAGTACTTATCCCGAGCCGGACACGATGCCGAGCCCATTCCCCAAGGCCCGAGATTTCCGGTAATCAGGATTGAAAACTCGGCATAGTTTAAGCGCGTTGGAAGACCGGGGTCGGCCGTTTGCGGAGGTAAGAATAGAGCCAGCGGTCTAGCGAGCGTGCAGTTCAGTAGAAATGAAGTCGGGACAGCTCGATTTCGTAAGGATCGATGAGAATCGGCTTTCCGTTTTCCTTATAGATTTCCAGCTCGGAGGGCTTTCCTTCGATCACATGCAACGCGAGCGCGCGCTTATCAGGTCAATCCCGCAGGCTATATTCCCCCAACGTTCTTCGAGTTGGCCAAAATCGCAGCTCGGGCCGACTGCATCTAATACGCTTGACGCATATCCGGACGCATAAAACATTTGTTGCAATAGGCGCCGTA
This sequence comes from Rhizobium sp. C104, assembly GCF_022354505.1. Lineage (NCBI taxonomy): Bacteria > Pseudomonadati > Pseudomonadota > Alphaproteobacteria > Hyphomicrobiales > Rhizobiaceae > Rhizobium > Rhizobium sp. C104. Next base: position 260,852 of record NZ_CP092353.1, read on the forward strand.
TTACGCTAGGCATTGCCTCCAGCCGGTATAGTCCGTGAGGGCGTGCCGTTGCTTGAAACTGGTCAGCCGGCAACCGCCGCGTTGGTTGGTGAAATGGAAGGATGAAGTCCGTCACAACAATGACGAACACCGCGGTCCAAACACCGCTTGCGGCAATGAGTTTGATCCCGTGAGTTGTGTTCGCCACAAACCGAGCAGAATGAATGCCCCTTGATAAGCAAGGGAATAACAGAGGGAACGAAAATGAGCTTTTTGATAAATCGCAGGCACTTCATGCAGGCCACATCCTCCGTGATCGCCGTCGGTGCGATGTCTTCCGTTTCGGGTCGCGCACGGGCCGCTTCCGCTGGTGAGTTGAAAGTCAACATGAGCGGCGGCACCTGGGGAAACGCAGTCATGAAGGCTTATGTCGAGCCGTTCGTGGTCGAGACCGGGGTTAAGGTTATCCCGGTTACCGCAGACTTTTCATCCACGCAGATCGCGATGATGGTCGACACCAAGAACGTCTCGGCTGACGTCGTGAATCTTGGTCAGACCAACGTCGACCCACTCACCGCCAAGGGATATCTCGAACAGGTAGATTACTCTTCGTGGAAGAAAGACGAATTGGACGCAATATCTGAATTCGCGAAACACACCAATGGCTTCGCTTCGTACGTCTATTCCACCAACATGGTGTATAACACCAAGAAGTTTCCGGCTGACAAGCCGCGGCCGACTACCTGGGCGGAGTTCTGGGACGTAGAAAAATTCCCGGGCGTGCGCTCGCTCTTCACCGGTGAATATGGAAACGGGCCGTGGGAGGAAGCGCTGCTTGCGGATGGCGTGCCTATGGACAAGCTATACCCACTGGATGTCGACCGCGTCTTTGCCAGCCTCAACAAGATCAGGCCGCACATCCGCAAATGGTGGACAAGTGGTTCCGAAATTCTGCAGATCATGCGCGATAACGTCGCCGACGTCGTGCAGTCCTATGATGGTCGTGCACTTTCACTGATCGATGAGGGGGCGCCAATCGAGATCAATCGCAATCAGGCGAAGTTGACCACGGATTTCTGGTGCATTCCAAAGGGCAGCCCAAATGCGGAAAATGCTCAGAAATTCCTCGAATTGACCGGTCGCGCCGATCGGCAAGCTGCGTTCGCTGAGTTGATCGGGCAGGGCCCAACGAACAAGAACGCTTACAAAACGATAGCTGAAAAAATCGGACGAAAGCTCGCATCGTATCCCGATTACACGGCCTCCAGTTTTGCTCTGAACGCAAAATGGTATGCCGAGACAAGCGCGGACGGCAAGTCGAATAAAGAGCTGATGGTCCAACGCTGGAATGAGTGGATTCTCCAGTAAGCCGTTCATCGAACTTCGATCGGTGGCGCCATCCAATCGCGGACGCTGGACTATGCTCCGTGAGGATGGTGCCACCTTATCTGACGACTGAGTTTTAGGCATGGTACGCCAAACTGGCGCACTGTTCCTCCTGGAGTATCCTGATGACCCTGAACCTGAAAAGTTATCTTCCTGCCGAGGACGAAGTATTGAAGAACGACCCAGCCGCCACCCAGATTGAATTCCGTAATGTTACAAAGATGTATGGGGCCGTGGCTGCGGTTAAGGATATCTCCCTTTCCGTATCTCGGGGTGAGTTTCTGACTATTCTCGGTCCAAGCGGTTCGGGAAAGACGACCGCTTTGATGCTCCTTGCCGGCTTCACGGCACCGACAAAGGGCGACATTCTCATTGCCGGAAAATCAGTTTCCAAGGTTCCGTCTTACAGACGTGACCAAGGCATCGTATTCCAGAGTTATGCCCTTTTCCCGCACCTCACGGTTCATCGCAACTTGGAGTTCCCGCTGGAGATGCGTGGGATCAAGGCCGCCGACAGGGCGACGCGAGTCAGCCGAATGCTGGAGCGCGTTCGGCTCGGCGAATTTGGCAGCCGGATGCCGTCACAACTGAGTGGCGGCCAGCAGCAGCGCGTCGCCGTTGCGCGCGCGCTGATCGCCGACCCGCCGATATTGCTGCTCGACGAGCCGCTTGGTGCGCTGGATCGAAACCTGCGCGAACAAATGCAGGTCGAGATCAAAGAACTGCATAGAGAATTTGGAAAGACCACCATTTGCGTGACCCACGATCAGGAGGAGGCCCTGACCTTGTCCGACCGCATCGTCGTGATGCAAGCTGGCCAAATCGAGCAGATCGATACGCCCGAAGCACTCTACGATCGACCGAAAACGCGCTTCGTCGCCAATTTCCTGGGCGAGGCCAACATCCTCGAGAACACCGAATTCAAAGTGGAATCGGACGCCGTGCCGTCTTCCGGAATGGTTTCAATGTTGCGACCCGAACGCATTTGCATTGGTGGGCGCACGGCCGCGAGACGCGCCGACGCGGATCAAAGACAGGCTGTGTCCGGCACCGTTGAAGATATGATCTATGCAGGTCCGCTGAGGAAATACCGGGTACGTGTCGGGAACACCATGCTAATCGCGCGCGAACATGTTGCCTCAGGCCAGGAAGTCTTCCAACCCGGGGATGAGGTCCGCTTAGACTGGCTCCGGTCCGATATCCGCTTTGTTGCGGCGTAACGTGGGGGCAGGTAAATGACGATTCAAAAACTACGGTCAATGCCGATCCTGCTTACGGTGCCGGCCTGCGGCCTCTTGTTTGCGGTTTTCGGTATACCGATGATCCTCTTGTTCCTGACGAGCTTGAACGCGCCAGCGTTTTCTCTTGCAAATTATGAAGGATTTTTTGCACAGCGATCCTTCGTCCTGATCCTGTTTCAAACCTTCGAGATCAGCTTCATCGCGACGGCACTGTGCTTGGTCATCGGCTACCCTACTGCATTTCTGATCGCCAACGCCGGTCGCGCACGTCCCATCTTGATGGTAATGGTCTTCCTACCTTGGCTAACGAGCGCACTGGTGCGCACGTATGCTTGGACGGTCGTTTTGGGCGACAGTGGCCTGATCAACACCCTGTTGCTCAATGCTGGTCTTATCGAAAGGCCACTATCGCTCATATATAATCGCTTCGCCGTATACGTCGGCATGGTGCATATTATGCTGCCGATGATGATCTTGCCATTGATCAGCGTGATGATGGGTATCGATAAGTCCTTGATGTCGGCTGCTCGTAGCATGGGGGCAAAGCCTCTCACAGCCTTTTTGCGTGTGTTCTTTCCACTCAGCATCCCGGGCATTCGAAGTGGCTGCATCCTGGTCTTTGTCGTGTGCCTTGGGTTCTACATCACGCCGCAGGCTCTTGGCGGTCTAGGCGACACTATGCTGTCTACCCTCATCAACTCGCTGCTTACGACCTCCTTGAACATCGGTCAGACGGCAGCTGCGGCTTTCATTCTCCTTGCGGTGGCGCTTCTGCTTCTTTCCACAGCAGGAGTCGATCTTGCAGCCGCCCATGACCAATCAGGACAAGCGGAGCGAAAGCCACGCCCGATCCGGTTGCCGTCTGCCAGCAAGGGCGTCCGCTTTCTGCACGAACTTGCAATACCGTATCAGGCCCGTCGGTGGGCTGCGGGGGTCTACAAGGCGCAACGGGATACCTCCTGGTCGAAGATCCTCGGAGCTGTCTTCCTTACCCCCGTTATGATCTATCTGCTGGCGCCGGGCTTGATCGTCATCGTGATATCGTTCAGTTCGGGAGAATTTATCGAGTTTCCCCCAAGAGCAGTTTCCCTGCGGTGGTACTATTCGTTCTTTGGGGATCCTTCCTGGATCGGAGCTTTGTGGAACAGCTTCCAATTCGGTGTGGTCGTCGCCGTCGTGTCCACGGTCGTTGGTACATTGGCCGCCTTTGGTCTAAGCCGCTGCGCACCCCGCCTCCGTTCGGGTCTGACCATGGCAATCCTGACGCCAATAACGTTTCCAATCATCGTCGTCGGTGTAGCCGTCTATCTCGGACTGGCGAGATTTGGCCTTGTGGGAACCAGCACAGGAATTATTCTGGGCCAAACCATCGGCGCCATTGGTTATGTCGTGGTGGTCGTCTTGGCGACTCTCTCGGGCTTCGACAGGAGGCTGGAGCAGGCTGCGATGAGCATGCGTGCCGGACCTATGCAGACCTTCATGCGGGTGACCCTACCGTTGATCCGCTCAGGTATCATCGGTGGCGCTTTGTTCGCGTTCCTTGCGTCCTTCGACGAGGTCATTATCACGTCGTTTGTCAGCGGCTATTCGATCCCCACGCTCCCTTTGAAGATGCTGGAGAACTTGAAGCAGCAAATCGACCCAACGATTGCTGCAGTTGGATCGTTTTTGACGCTACTCCCTGTTGTCTGGCTGGTCGCTCTTTACTTCACCTTGTGGCGGGGCCGAGGAAAATTGCAGGCAACGGTCGGCGCGACCTGAGCTTTCCCGACGATATCGCGTCTAAGCAGTGTGGATGCTTCTAACGAAAGGGCAGCCCCGGAGAATCTGTGGGGCTGGCTATTTGGGCAACGCACAACTGTGCTGGTATCCGCGCGCTCAGATCTTCCGCCGCGGAATGGAGGTGGCATAGGTATTCATCGCTGAAAGGTGGCGGTCGGCACGCTTCAGTTCTTCCAGAGCGGCTAAGCGATCATGGCTCGCAAGAAGGCCGCACAAGACCTCGGAAACGGCTAGCGCTGGCGTCAACGTATGAAAGAATGTTTGGCTCTCGGTCGGGAATAACACCACGTGCTCTGCGATCGTCACCAAAGGAGACACTTCGCTGTCGGTAATCGCCAAAATAGGCATCCCTTTTTCCCGGGCCGCCTCGGCCAATTCAAGGGTCTGAAGCGAATAGGGATTTATGGAAATAGCTAAAAGCACGTCGTCTTGGGTGGCGCGAATGAGCGGATCTCCGCTTGTGCCGGCCGGACCATCCAGATGAACTGTTTTCTCGCCAAGCAACGTCATAACGTAATGGAAATGCCAGGCGACAGAATGGCAGGAGCGCAACCCGAGCACATAGATGCGCCGAGCTTTGGCGAGGTGATCGGCCATCGTGTTGAGCCGCAGAATTGTATCGGAATCGCAGAGCCGATCGATCTGACCTGAGAGGCCCTGGAGCATGCGATACGCCAAGCCCTCGCCGTTGGCCGCTCCTTCGTCTCTTTGCAGTGCGCGGGCGGCAAAGCCGTCTGCGCTCACCCGGATGACGTCAGCGTGATGTCCTCTAAAGTCTTCATATCCTGAAAAGCCAAGAAACTTCGCCAGCCGAGTCATCGTCGACGGCTGCACACCAGCATTGCGCGCGAGCTCGCGCATAGAAACAAGCGCTACTTCTTGGGGATGCTCCAAGATGTGTCGAGCTGCTTGTTGCAACTGCTCAGACATCTCGTCGAACCGCTCAATAATTAGAGCGTGCAATGGACCCTTTTGCAACATTTGCCTCACATACGATGTCATAATTCACCCGGACCATCTCTCTCGGGAACAAAAAAGTCAAATAATTGAATGCCAATCCTTAACAAAAGCCGCTCCAGAAACATGGCTGGGGCGGTGAAAACAAATGCGTCAAAACCTATTGCATAAAACATTTGTTGCATATTTCGGCGAAACCTGCAAATCAATGGTTGGAAACGTTCGAAAGCCGGACGGATAAGCACCCGAGATCACCATGACCAAAATTCTCCATCGAACGATCGGTACAACTCTGCCTACCGCGGTAGCAGGGCAAGGCATCTACATCGTGGACAGCGACGGACGGAGCTACTTAGACGGATCGGGCGGCGCCGCGGTCAGTTGCCTGGGGCACAATCATCCAGAAGTTCTGGACGCGATGAAGGTGCAGATGGGCCGCATCAGCTACACCCATACGTCCTTCTTTACAACCGATGTCGCCGAGCGGCTTGCAGAGCAACTGATTGAACTCGCGCCGGATGGCCTTGATTATGTCTACCTGGTGTCCGGCGGTTCAGAAGCTGTCGAGGCGGCGCTCAAGATGGCGCGGCAGTATTTTGTCGAAATCGGGCAACCGCAGCGGCGCCACATCATCGCACGTCGGCAGAGCTATCACGGCAATACGATCGGAGCTCTGGCCACAGGCGGCAATGCTTGGCGTCGTGCCCAGTTCAAACCCATCCTGCCTGAAACACATCATGTTTCTCCCTGCTATGCCTACCGCGATCTTCAGGTGGGCGAAACGCCCGAGGCTTATGCCGAGCGTCTTGCATCGGAGTTGGAAGACAAGATCCTTCAACTTGGAGAGGACAAGGTCATTGCTTTCGTCGCCGAGCCGGTAGTCGGTGCGACGCTTGGCGCAGTGGGGCCGGTTGCCGACTATTTCAAACGGGTTCGGCAGGTGTGCGACAAGTATGGCATCTTGCTGATCCTCGATGAAGTCATGTGCGGAATGGGGCGCACCGGCACGATCTTCGCGTTGGAACAGGAGGGGATTGTCGCGGATCTTGTAACGATTGCAAAGGGCCTGGGCGGTGGCTTTCAGCCGGTCGGGGCGGTGTTGCTTTCCGAGAAGATCTACCGCGCGTTCGCAGACGGATCGGGTCTCTTCCAGCATGGCCATACCTACATCGGACATCCGATCGCAGCGGCGGCAGCCAGTAAGGTGGTTGAGATAATCAGCCGCCCCGAGATGGTGACAAACGTGATCAGGATGGGTGATCGCCTGCAGGCCGGCCTCGATGAGGCACTCGGGCAATCGCCGTATGTCGGCGACATCCGTGGCCGCGGTCTTTTCCGCGGCGTGGAGATCGTATCGGACAAAGACACCAAGCAACCTTTCGATCCAGCCCGCAAGATGTATTCCCGGATCAAGAAGGAAGCGATGCGCCGAGGCCTTATGTGTTACCCCATGGGCGGCACGATTGACGGGGTGCAGGGCGACCATGTGCTGCTGGCGCCACCCTATATTATTCAGCCCGAGCAGATTGACCTTATCGTCGAACGGCTTGGCGATGCAATCCGCGCCGCAGTGGCAGACTGAGGTTCTCGCGAAATGACGACACCGTCCTGCCCACCTATCTCTGACGAAAACTGGCCCGCAGATATCGCGGATATGAAAACTGGTTTTGCCGCCGCGCTCAATGTCTATCGCACCATGGCTCATCATCCCGCGCTCCTCCGAGCGTGGGCCCCCTTACGGCAGCATATCGTCAAGGACAGCGCTTTGGGGGCAGTTCGATCCGAGCTCGTGATTCTGCGCGCGGCACATCGGATGGGTTCTGCCTATGAGTGGGCCCATCATGTAAGCCGCGCTCGTGGTCTTGGCATTTCCGATGCCCGGATCCGGGGTATGGCTGGAACTCCGGATGGCGAAGATGGATTGATTGCCGGAGCTGTTGACGCGCTTTTTGACGGAGCGCGTCTGCCTTCGCATCTTGAGCGAGGGATTTCTGCTGCCATGGGGCAGCAAGCTGTCTTCGACATTATGGCCACGGTCGGCTTCTATTCGGTGCTGGGTTACATATTAATGACCTTCGATACACCGATTGACCAAGACGTTGCCGACGAGATGGCAAAGCATCCTCTTTAGGACGCTGGCAAAGCACGCATTCCGGCCAAGTTTTCAGGCGTGCGGGCGCAAGGGCATGAAGCCTTCGAACGCCCGGGCCATCGGCGCGATACGTTTGTATCATTGAATAGGTGTTAAAACAGTTGTTGCAATACGCGGGAGTTTCATGTACATGAACTAATTGAACGCAAGTCGCCCTAAAAATGCGGGTATCAGCGTTCCGAAGATGGATTTGGGTGCCAGTAGTCGTGCTCATGATCAAAAAGAACAGGGGAACATCGCATGAAAAAACACTCGCAAATATCGCAGCCATGTCCTTGGCTCTGGCCTCCGCCGCATTTTCTGCGTCCGCTATGCCGGCGAAGTCCTCGATCGCGTGCTTTCGAACAAGACGCTCACAGTCGCAGTTGGAACCGACTGGGGCCCGATCTCGCACCTGGACGAGAAGCACGAACTTATTGGATACGATGTGGACGTGGCGGGGAGCATTGCCAAATACCTTGGCACGGGAATTGCGTTCGTAACGCCGGGGTGGGACATCATTGCAGGCGGCAAATGGCAGGGGCGTTGGGACGTTGCCATGGGTCAGATGATACCGACCAAGGCGCGAGCGGAAGTATTCGATTTCCCGGCACTATATATTTGGGGGCCGAACGTCGCTGTGGTCCACAAGGACAGCAAAGATATTGTTGAACTATGAGTGTGTAGTCTTCGTCGGCCATGACGAATATTGGACTTGGGAGATGCGCGACGCCGTCGACGCCTATGTCGATCAAGGCGGTCGGGTGGCGCGTTTCGCGGGCAACTTTTGTTGGCAGACGAGGCTTGAAGACGAAGGGCGGCGGCAGGTTTGCTACAAAGCGCGGGCCCGTGCAGAGGACCCGGTCTACAAAACCGGCGACGCCAGTCGCACGGCGACCCTATGGGAGACGCCGGAGGTAGGCCGGCCCGAGGCCCACACGTTCGGCCTCAACTCCACCAAGGGCATTTATGCTGGATGGTTGGGCTGCGCTCCGCGCGGAGCCCGGGGCTTCCCTATCTATAGACCTGAGCATTGGGCTTTTGCCGACACTGGTCTTTTCTACGGTGACGTGCTCGGTGCCGAGAGCCACATCTTTGGCTACGAGGTGGACGGCCTGGACTATGAAATTCGCGATGGGCTGCCATACCCTACGGCAACAAGCAGGGCGCCGGAAGGAACGGAGATCCTCGCGATCGGAATGGCGGCACAGATGGAATGGAGCGCGGATTTGGCGCGTGAAGACCTGGCGCTCGACGACTCCGAGATGCGCCAGACCGCGGAATTGCTGTTCGGCGAGGCAACAAGAGAAAATATCGAAAAGCTCAAGCGTGGCAATGGAATGATCATCAATTTCAAGCGCAATAAGGGTGAGGTGTTTCATGCCGGAAGTTGCGAATGGGTTGCCGGATTGCTGAGAAACGATCCCATGGTCGAGCAGGTAACCCGCAACGTGCTCGACCGGTACCTGCGCCCGTAATAGGCTTAGCGCGGCGCATCTGAGTGACTTTCGAAAACTCCGCGCCTCGGCAGATTGTGCCGGAGCGCTCTGATCAAAGCTTCGCCATAGGCGAACGTCCTACACGGAGAACCACGTGATAAAGGAACTGCACTTCGAACTAGGCGAGTTCCAGACTCGTCTGGCGGCTGTCAAAAAGGAAATGGCGAAGCGAGGAATTGATATCCTCCTCCTCTCGGAACCGCCCAACCAGAACTACCTTACCGGCTACAATGCCTATTCCTTCTACACTCCTCAAATGGTGGTTGTGGCACAAGACCACGCGGAGCCGATCTGGATTGGCCGTTTCATGGACCGAGTTTCAGCCTCCATGACCACCTATCTGTCCGAGGACAACATCCGGGCCTATCCGGACACCTATGTTCAATCTGCTACGCTCTCGGCCTATACTTTCATGGCCGATATCGTGAAGGAGCTTGGAGGGGAAAAGGCGCGCATCGGCGTCGAGATGGGGGATATTACTATCCGGCACGCGGCCACGCCGATCTCACCCGCGCACTACCGAATGCCGAGTTCGTCGACGCCGACCTCCTTGTTGGATGGATCCGACTCGTGAAGAGCCCGGCCGAAGTGGCCATCATGCGTCAGGCCGGCCAACTTGCAGACGCCGCCATGACGCGCGTCATCGATATGGTGCAAGCCGGGGTTCGTGAGTGCGATATCGCGGCTGCGATCTATCACCAGCAGATTTCGGGCACGCCCGAATTCGGTGGCGACTATCCTTGCTGCCCTCCGGATCTCTGCATTGGCGAGCGCTCGATCGCGCCACATGCCGCCTGGACCGACGATCCCCTACCGGAGTCCACCGTTGTCAACCTGGAACTGAACGGATGCCGGCATCGCTACCAGGTCAACCTGGCGCGCACGATCGTCGTCGGCCAGCCTCTACCCGCTTTCCTGAACCTGTCGGAAATTGCTGTTGAAGCCTTGAACGCTGGGCTGGAAGCAGTTCGACCCGGGCGAACCTGCTCGGAGGTCGATGGCGACTTCCGGAAGGCCCTGGCACGCCACGGGATCGAGAAGAGTCTCGCATCGGTTATCCGACCGGCATCGGGTTCCCTCCGGCCTCGGGCGAACGCACGGCGAGCATTCGCAAGGGCGACGAAACCGTGCTCCAGCCCGGCATGGTGTTCCACATGATGCCCGGCCTGTGGCTCGACAATGTCGGAATCACGATCACACAAAGCTTTGCGGTCTCCGACACTGGTTATGAACCCCTGACGAAGACCCCGCGCACCCTCTTCGTCAAATAGAGACTGAATTCGGTGCATACTCGTCTGATTCCAACATGTCTCCTTCGCTCTCGAAATGGCGTGACCAGGTCGGATGACTATCTGTGCCGGAGACAGAAATGCGACAGAAGTTTGCGAGACCCAATAGGCCTCGCAGGCTTCCGCACGCGCGTCCCAAATTGCTTCTTCGGGGAGGCATAGCGGTGGTCGAACTCGATCGTGCGGACATCGCGCTTCTCCAGGCGGTCCAAAAGAACAATCGATTGACATCGGAGGAACTCGCGGGCGTCGTTCACCTCTCTCCAACGGCATGCCAGCGACGCTTGAGGCGGTTGCGCAACGAGGGTGTCATTGAAGGGGACGTTTCGATCGTCTCACCGAAAGCAGTCGGACGACATATCACCATGGTCGTCATGGTGTCCCTTGAACGAGAAAGAGCCGACATCGTCGATCGGTTCAAGGCGTCGATCCGAAATACCCGCGAGGTAATGATGGGCTTCTACGTGACAGGGGATGCCGACTTCATGCTCGTGGTTACCGCCAAAGACATGGAGGACTACGAACATTTCACGCGGCGGTTCTTCTATGAAAATGCGGATATCAAAGGCTTCAAAACGATGGTGGTGATGGATCGTCTCAAGGCAAGCTTCGCGATCCCTATCGAGGCGTAGCAATGGCAGCAGTATATTTTCTTTGCAGAGCCAGATCGCGCGCCACCGCCGCGTTTTGCAGGAACACTGCGTGACGTGCATTCAAATCGACGGGTTTTGCCGCTCAGCTGCTGCTAGCCTCGACACCAGACAACGCTGAAAAGACCGTGACGATGAACAATACCACGAACAACCTACTCTCCGAAGTCGAACGCAATGCAGTTGTCGAGATGCGACACGCAATGCATCGCGAGCCCGAACTTTCCAACAACGAATGGAAAACGCAAAAGCGGATCATCGAAACCCTCGCCGGCTTCGGATTGACCGAAGTGACGACCTTCCACAAGACCGGTGTCTATGTGGATATCCAGGGCTTGGCCCCAGGCGCAAATCGGTCAATCGCACTGCGTGGCGACATTGACGCCCTTCCCATACATGAAGCCCGCGAGGACCTGCCTTATAGGTCACAAGTGCCTGGCGTGATGCACGCATGCGGCCATGACATGCACGGCTCAATCGCCTTGGGAACGGCGCTTGCATTCCATCGCATGCGCGAAAATTTCTCAGGAAGGCTGCGGGTCTTCTTTCAGCCGGCCGAGGAAGCGGAGCCGCTCGGCGGCAGGACCGCTGTCGATGAAAAGTTGCTCGAAGGATTTGATGCCGCCGTCGGATTTCATGTCCGCACGGACATTCCTGTCGGCTCATACGGCGCTCGCGCGGGCGCTGTTACGAAATCTGCAGACCAGTTCTCGCTCGAATTCACCGGGACGATGGCACACGGCGCCAAACCGCATCTCGGCGTGGACGCAATTGCGATCGCGGGCGCCTTCATCAATGAAGTGCAGAAAGTCGTGTCGCGCGAAATGCCGGTAGACGATGGCGCAATCGTCACCATTGGAACGATCCGTGGTGGGGAAGCGACGAACATTATCTGTCCCTCGGTCACCATGACTGGAACGATCCGGACAAGCAGCCCCGAGAGAAGAAAGCTGTTGGTCCAGCGCGTTGGCGAAATCGCCGAAGGTGTCGCTGCCATGCACCGCGGACGGGCGGAGTTCAGCTCGCATGCCGGCGAACCTCCTGTGGTTAACGACAGCGCAATGGTTGCGCTGTTTAAGCACATCGTGGTGCATACTGACGGCGAGGACAGGTATGTCGAAGGCTCGGCGAGCTCGGGCAGCGACGACTTCGGCTTCTATGCCAGCTGCCTGCCATCGATTTATTTCTGGTTTGGCAGCAAGGAAGCCGGAAACGAGTCCGGCGTGCACACGCCGACCTTCGGCGTCTCGGACAACGCGCTAATCCCGACAACGGAACTGGCTATCCGCTACTGCTGGGAGCTGTTCCAAAACGCGTGATGACTGGTTTCGCGCCGAGGCTGACCCGAATGATCGATCTCAACGATATCGAAGATGCCCGAAAGCGCATCAAGGATCACATACTAACCACCCCGCTCACGCAATCGTCTACGTTATCGAGCTTTTCCAGAGTTCCGGTTTATCTCAAACTGGAGCACCGGCAGACCACCGGCAGTTTCAAGCTGCGCGGTGCCTTCAATGCGGTTCTCCAGCTTTCTCAAGAAGAGCGGCGACGGGGAGTTGTCGCCGCCTCGACCGGCAATCACGGGCGCGCACTTTCCTTCGCGGCGAACGCTTGCGGCGTGAATGCAACGATCTGCATGTCCAATCTGGTGCCTGAGAACAAGGTTTCCGAAATTCGGCAGCTTGGGCCTGGGGTTCGGATAGTCGGTCGATCGCAGGATGACGCTCAGGAAGAAGCCGAGAGATTAGCAGGCGAGGGACGATGCCTCATTCCTCCGTTTGATCACCCGGCAGTCATTGCCGGTCAAGGTACCCTCGGACTGGAAATCGTCGAGGCGCTGCCACACGTAGCTACTGTTCTTATTCCACTATCGGGCGGAGGGTTGGCTTCGGGCGTGGCGGCAGCAGTGAAGAGCCTTCGGCCGGCTGCGCGAATCATCGGCCTCACGATGGATCGCGGCGCCGCGATTAAAGCCAGCCTTGATGCGGGGCGCCCTGTCCAGGTCGAAGAATTCGAAAGTCTCGCTGATTCACTCGGCGGCGGAATCGGGCTCGCCAACAAATGGACATTTGCCATGTGCCGGGACCTGTTGGACGACGTCATATTGTTGAGCGAATCCGAAATCGCCGCCGGCATTCGACATGCGTACGCGCAGGTGCGCGAAGTCGTGGAGGGTGCGGGAGCGATCGGCATTGCGGCTTTGCTAGCAAACAAGATCAACGATCTGCGGGGACCGGTTGTGATCGTACTGTCGGGCGGCAATATCGATATGAAATTGCATCAACGTATCGTCAGCAATGACGAGGAATGGCTGAGGATGGGCTTCATGAGGTCGACGACGATCTTAACGGAACACCAGCTGAGAAAGCTGGTGTCATTGGATCTGGAGGCCGTCCGTTGCGTCGAAGAGGCGTTTCGCACGCTAGCGACGAAAAGCGTGGTGATGCCACCAATTTTTCGTCTGGATATTGTCGAGCATCGCGGCGAAGTCGACGTCAAAACCGCCTATGTCCCCGGCCTAGATGGCTTCGCCATAAAAATCAGCCCCGGCTTTTTCTGCAATCCGGAACTTGGTCTGCCCAGCACGAATGGCCTGATAATCCTACTGTCCAGCAAGACGGGCTTGGTTCAGGCATGGTTGCTCGATAACGGCTATCTCACCGATGTCCGCACGGCCGCCGCGGGCGCGGTAGCTGCAATGCGCCTCGCCCGCAAAGACTCGTCGGTGGCTGCTGTGTTTGGTGCTGGGATGCAGGCGCGTCTACAGCTGCAGGCGCTCATGTTGGTTCGGCCAATTCGCGAAGCCCGCATTTGGGCGCGCGGCAGCTCCAGGGCCGGAAAGACGGCGCGAGAACTGTCCGCCCAATTGGGTATCAGCGTCACCGCTTGCAAAAGCGGGAAAGAGGCTGTCGCCGGTGCGCAAGTCATCATTACCACAACACCGGCCGATCATCCGAACCTTGAGGCGCAATGGCTCGATCCGGGGCAACACATCACGACCATGGGTTCGGATGCCGAACACAAGAATGAGGTCGAGCCGCAGGCAATTGCCCGCGCCGATCTCTATGTCGCGGACAGCCTCTGTCAAACGCGTCGGCTCGGCGAGCTGCATCACGCTATCGCGGCCGGCGCAGTCGCTGAAGACCAATCTTTTGCCGAGCTCGGCCAGGTTGTTGTTGGTGCGATCGCCGGTCGCACCAGCAATAGCCAGATCACCATTGCCGATCTGACCGGGACGGGAATTCAAAACACCGCCATTGCCAATTTCGCCTTTGCCAGGGCGCTTGCTGCGAAAGCCGGAACCACAATCGATTGATCAACCGGAGGTTCTGGATGCGCAGTATGGCGCTAGAACTGAAAGAAAATTCGGCATGGCTTGGGAGGTGCGCTGGTTTCAGAAAGCAGGATGAGGGGCTCGTCGTTCCCCTCATTTCTCGAGGCCAGTTGCTAATCGAATTTTTCTCAAAGCGGTAACAGCCGTTTTAACCATGGAGCTTCATTTTATGTCTTCGCAAACCAACCTTACTCTCGGAATTCTTGAGCTCGATGAAGGCCTGACGGCAGACAGCCCGACTTTCGCTCCGCGGGAAGGATCGCTCTTCCACCCGGCGACTTTCAACCGACCCGTGATCACAGAAATGGTTGAGGGCGCTCTGGCGGAAGTGATCATTCCTGGCGATGCATCGCTCGAGAGTGCCTGTATAGCCGCCGCCGAGCGGCTGATCGCCCGCGGTGCTGGCGTGATTACCGCAGACTGCGGTTTTTTTATCCGTCACCAGCAAGCGATCTCAGCGGCGGTCAATGTGCCGGTTGTGACTTCCAGCCTGCTCCTCATTCCGGCTCTGCTGCGGCAACTCGCACCTCAAAAGAAACTTGCTGTTTTGACCGCCAACTCTCGACATTGCAGTGAAGACCTACTGGGCATCGAAAATCCCGCGGATCGCAAAAGCGTGGTCGTCGGAGGAATCGAAGGTGGCGTTTACGTGCGCAATGCTTTGGCTCGCCCGTTCGTCCGTACCGACGTTGACCAGATTCAACGGGAAGTTGGTGACCGCATCGCGCAACTTCGCGCGGACCATCCCGATATCGCAATGATACTCTTCGAGTGCACAGGCTTTCCCACCGTCGCAAATGCCCTGCGATCAAAGACCGGGCTGCCCATCTACGACATCACGGACCTCTGCAGGCTGACTATCGCCGCAGCAACCTGCCGCGCTTGAATTTTCGACTTCAATTGGAGGATCTGACGTGAACGGCGAAACGCTACGGTTCGATTTGTCTGAATACAAAACTCGCCTCGAAAAGGCGCGCGGGGCAATGGAGCAGACGGGCATCGACTTATTGGTCGTAACCGATCCTGCAAACATGGGCTGGCTGACGGGCTACGATGGCTGCTCCTATTGTGTGCCTCAATGCGTCGTGGTGTCCAAGGACAAGGATCCGCTCTGGTTCGGCCGGCGCATGGACGCCAACGGTTGCCGCAGGACGGCCTATATCGGCGAAGACCGCATCAAATGGTACGGTGACGAATATGTCCAGTCCGATACCTTGCACGCAATGTCGGCCCCGGGGCAGATCATTGCAAACGAGGGTCATGGCTCGGCAACGATCGGTGTCGAAAAGGACAGCGCCTGCCTGTCGGCCCGATCTTTTGAAGCGCTGTCCGCGTCGCTCCCGAATGCAAGATTCAAAAATGCCGACAGACTGATCAACTCGCAGCGCTTGGTAAAGTCCCCACGAGAAATCGAGTACATGCGCGGATGGTAAGATCGTCGAAGCCATGCATCAGCGTGTCGGCGAATTGCTGCGACTGGGAATAAAGCAATCCGACGTGATTGCCGAACTCACTTATATCGGCACCCGCGGCGTCGATGCCTACTGGGGAGATTATCCGGCCTGCGTCCCGAATCTTGGCGCCGGGGCAGACGCGTCCGCCCCGCATCTGACCTGGACGGACCGGCCTATACGGGCCGACGAGAGCGTTTTCTTCGAGCTTGCCGGCGTACACAAGCGCTATCACTGCCCCTTGTCGCGCACCTATTATCTCGGACGACCTACCCAGCAGATACTGGACGCGGAAAAGGCTGTTCTCGATGGCATGCAGGCGGGGCTCGAAAGGCCGTGGCCGGTAACCTCTGCGAGGATATCGCCAGAGCCTATTCCGGAACGTTGGCGCGATACGGCTTTGAGAAGACGAGTCGCTCAGGTTACCCGATCGGGATGGGCTATCCGACTGCGTGGGGCGAGAGCTCGGCGAGCTTCCGGGAGGGTGACAAGACGGAACTGAAGCCGGGAATGACGTTCCATTTCATGTCTGGTCTTTGGTATGGGGATTGGGGCATCGAAATCACCGAAAGCATCCTGATCACCGATCGACAAGCCGAATTCCTGTCCAACGTTCCGCGGAAATTGCTGGTCATCGACACCACGAACTGCGAAATCTCGTGTCTCGTAAGAGGATGTGTTGTCGGAGATAGCAATCCGATTCACCTAATGCAGGCGGGGTTCGGTGGTCCGATCCCCGCTTTGTCTTTTCACTCCTGTCTCGACAACCACGGTTGCTTCACAAGCCCACCGGCACGATTCAAATCGGCAAAGCCCGCACGAATAGCGAACTACTGCATTAAGCGGAAAAGTTTGCAGGAACCCTGCGCCACCCCAGAGCGAAATGGTGCGGTTTAGCTCGCACTTGAAGGCACTATCATCGGAGCGGGTCGGCCAAGCGAAGCTGTCCTAAACTTGAGGTTGTGTGCTCCTGCTCGATCTGGCCCTGTTCACAGATACAAAATTCGCAGCCGAGATGCGGCGGTGGAAGGAATTAAAATGACTGTCAACATCAAAAACATAGCTGAGAAGGATCGCAACTCGGTCCTGCATCCTTTCACGCAGTTGAAGGATTTTGCCAGCGGAAAGCTTGGCGAGCCGACGATCGTCGAGACGGGTAAGGGAATCCGCGTCCAGGATGCCCATGGCAACCAGCTGATCGATGGTTTTGCCGGCCTCTACTGCGTCAATGTCGGTTACGGTCGCACCGAGGTCGCCGAGGCAATCTCGCGTCAGGCTTACCGCCTGGCCTATTACCATTCCTACGCTGCACACACGACCGAAGAGCTTGCGATCCTTTCCGATCGCCTCGTGAAGATGGCGCCCGGCAAAATGAGCAAGGTGTTCTACGGCATGTCGGGCTCGGACGCCAACGAGACCCAGGCAAAGCTCGTCTGGTACTACAACAACCTGCGCGGCAAACCGACGAAGAAGAAAATTATATCGCGTGAACGCGGCTATCACGGCTGCAGCGTCGTCTCCGGCTCTATGACCGGCATGAGTTTCTATCACGACCACATGGATCTGCCGCTGCCGCAGATCGACCATACCGGTGTTCCGCACCACTACTGGGGTGCCAACCCCGGCGAAACCGAACACGAATTCTCAGCCCGCCGTGCTGCCGAGCTCGACGAGATGATCGAGACGCTCGGGCCGGACAATGTCGGCGCCTTCATCGCCGAGCCGGTGCTTGGCACCGGTGGTATCACGCCGCCGCCGGAAGGCTATTGGGAAGCGATCCAGGCGGTGCTCAAGAAGCACGACGTGCTTTTGATCGCCGACGAAGTCGTCACCGGCTTCGGCCGCACCGGCTCGATGTTCGGCTCGCAGCATTACTGCATCGAACCCGACCTGATCACCGTCGCCAAGGGCCTCACTTCGGCCTATTTCCCGCTTTCGGCGTCGATCGTCGGTGAGAAGGTCTATAAGGTCATGGAAGAGGGAGCTGACAAGGTCGGCGCCTTCTCGCACGGCTACACCTATTCCGGCCACCCGATCGGTGCGGCAGCTGCCAACGCGGTCCTTGACATCGTCGAGAAGGAAGACCTGCCGGGCAACGCCCGCGAGGTTGGCGCCTATTTCCAGGCACAGCTCAAGGAGAAGTTCGCACAGCTGCCGATCGTCGGCGAAGTGCGTGGCGTTGGTCTGATGGGTGCCATCGAGTTTGTCGGCGATCGTGAGAACAAGAAGCGCTTCGATCCGTCCCTGAAGGTCGGTGCCCGCGTCTCCAAGGCTGCCCGCGATCGTGGCCTCATCGCCCGCGCCATGCCGCATGGCGACATCCTCGGCTTTGCACCGCCGCTCGTCACCACCAAGGCGGAGATCGACGAGATCGTCTCGATCGCCGAGAAGGCGGTGCGCTCGGTCATGGACGACCTCGTCCGCGACGGTCAGAAGATCTGACGGTAGGCGTAGGCAGGTTCCGACCGCAACCCATCGCATTCATGGAATTGAGAATGGGGCAGGGATCTCTCCTTGCCCGGACCGAGAAACTTACCCGTCGCAAAGCAATGCGCACCAGTAAAGAGGAAGCCGGCCTATGACCGCCGCCGAACTTCATATCAGCACCAGCTTGGCGCCGATCACCGTCCATAGCCCCTATGACGGGTCTGTGCTGGGGACGGTTGAGGCCACGGATGCAAGCGAAATCGGTGAACTCCTCGCCCGCGCCCGTCGCGGCTCTGAGCTTTCCAGCAAGCTGCCAAGACACAAGCGTGCGAGCATCCTCAAAGGCGCTGCGCAGATTATCGAGAGCCGTCGTGACGCTTTCGCTGAGACCATCGTGCGCGAAGCCGGCAAGACGATCATCCAGGCGCGCAAGGAAGTGCTTCGTTGCGTCAATACGCTGAAGCTGTCTGCCGAAGAGGCAAAACGCAATGCCGGCGAGATCGTGCCTTTCGATGCCTATGTGGGGTCGGAACAGCGCCAGGGCTGGTTTACGCGAGAGCCGCTCGGCATCATCACCGCGATCACCCCCTATAACGACCCTCTGAACCTAGTCGCGCACAAGCTTGGTCCTGCGATTGCCGGTGGTAACGCGGTACTGCTGAAACCCTCGAACCTGACGCCGTTTTCCTCTATCAACCTTGTTGACGCCTTGGTCGAAGCAGGCTTGCCGCGCGAGATCATCACCCTCGTTCACGGCGACAGGGAGATCGTGACGGCCCTTGTCTCTGCACGGGACGTCCGCATGGTCTCCTTTACCGGTGGGTTTGCTACGGGAGAAGCCATCAGTCGCAAGGCGGGACTGAAGAAACTTGCAATGGAACTGGGCGGCAATGCGCCGGTCATCGTTATGAATGACTGCGACTTCGACAAGGCGGTTGAAGGCTGCGTTTCGGGCGCCTTCTGGGCAGCCGGGCAGAACTGCATCGGCGCCCAGCGTGTTCTTGTCCAGGCTGAACTCTATGGGCGCTTTCGCGACGCCTTTGTCGCCGCGACCAACAAGCTCAAGGCCGGGGATCCGCTGAAGGAAGACACGGATGTTGGCCCGATGGTCTCGAAGGAAGTCGCCGAACGCACCGAAGCAGCTGTCAATGACGCCATCGCCGCAGGCGCGAAGCTGCTCTGCGGTCACAAACGCGAGGGGTCGCTCTATCACCCAACCGTGCTGGAAGGCACGCCGGTCAGCTGCCGCCTGTGGCACGAGGAAGTGTTCGCGCCTGTGGTCATGCTTGCCCCTTTTCAGACGCTCGATGAAGCGATCGAACTCGCGAATGAACCGGAATACAGTCTGCACGCCGGCATCTTCACCAGCAACCTCAATGTCGCACTGGACGCCGCAGGCAGGATCGAGGCTGGCGGTGTGATGATTAACGACTCCTCGGACTACCGCTTCGATGCCATGCCGTTCGGCGGTTCCAAATATGGCTCCATGGGGCGAGAGGGCGTGCGCTTTGCCTATGAAGAAATGACCCAGCCGAAGGTCGTTTGCATCAATCGCGGGTGAACGAGATCGCCCGCAGCGGTTGGGAAACTGCTGCGGGTGTTCGGGAACCAAGGAATGAATTCAGGCGGCGCCTCGGCGCCGCAACAGACGAACCTAACGGGGGAGTATGAACAAGATTTTCGACAATCCGACGTCGGCGCTTGAGGGCTTGCTGTTCGACCGCATGTTGATTGCCGCGGGCGGCTTCGGCCTTTGTGGCATTCCGAAACTGCTGATCGACGCGATTCGCGAGGCCGGCACCAAGGACCTGACGATCGCGTCCAACAATTGCGGGGTCGACGACTTCGGTCTCGGCGTGCTGCTGAAGACAAAGCAGATCAAGAAGATGATCTCGTCCTATGTCGGCGAGAACGCCGAGTTCATGCGGCAGTATCTCAGCGGCGAACTTGAGCTCGAGTTCAATCCGCAGGGCACGCTTGCCGAACGGATGCGGGCCGGCGGCGCAGGTATTGCCGGCTTCTATACCAAGACCGGCGTCGGCACGGTGGTAGCAAAGGGAAAAGAACTCAAGGTCTTTGACGGAGAGGTCTTCGTTCTCGAGACCGGCATCGTCGCCGATCTGTCGATCGTCAAGGCTTGGAAGGCCGACACGACGGGCAATCTCGTCTTCCGCAAGACGGCCCGCAACTTCAACCCGCCGGCGGCCACCTGCGGCAAGATCTGCGTCGCCGAAGTCGAGGAGATCGTGCCGGTCGGCAGCCTTGATCCCGATCACATCCACGTGCCGGGGATCTATGTGCATCGCCTGATCCAGGGTCAGCACGAGAAACGCATCGAACAGCGCACGACGCGTGCGGCGGCTTGAAGGGCAGGGAAGAGACATGGCCTGGGACAGAAACCAGATGGCGGCGCGCGCTGCCCGCGAACTCGAAGACGGGACTTACGTCAACCTCGGCATCGGCATTCCGACGCTGGTCGCCAATTACATCCCCGAAGGTGTCCATGTGACGTTGCAGTCGGAGAACGGCTTGCTCGGCATCGGACCTTTTCCGACAGAGGGTGAGATCGATGCCGATCTCATCAACGCCGGCAAGCAGACGGTTACGGCCTTGCCGCATTCCGCGTTCTTCGATTCAGCGCAGAGCTTCGCGATGATCCGCGGCGGCAAGATCGCCATGGCGATCCTCGGCGCCATGGAGGTGTCAGAGAACGGTGACCTCGCCAACTGGATGATCCCGGGCAAGCTCGTCAAGGGCATGGGCGGGGCAATGGATCTCGTTGCTGGGGTCAAGCGGGTGGTGGTCGTCATGGACCACACCAACAAGGCCGGCGAATCAAAGGTGCTGAAGGCCTGCACCCTGCCGCTGACCGGACAAAGCGTCGTCGATCGGATCATCACCAATCTTGGTGTGCTCGACGTCGTTGATGGCGGACTGAAGCTGGTCGAGCTTGCCGAGGGCGTCACCGACGGCGAGATCCGCAGCGCCACCGAGGCGACCATCGTCAACTAGGCCGACCGGCGGCTTATTGCCGAGATGCTGGAGCCGTCTTTGCCGGCTTCGCGAGGACCATAGAGGAGACCAGCATGAGCACCCCATCGATCGTCATCGCCAGCGCCGGCCGTACCGCGGTCGGATCCTTCAACGGCGCGTTCGCCAATACGCCGGCGCACGAACTGGGTGCTGCCGTCATCAAGGGCGTGCTTGAGCGCGCAGGCGTCGAGGCGAGCGAGATCGACGAGGTGATCCTCGGCCAGGTGCTGCAGGCAGGCGAGGGCCAGAACCCGGCGCGTCAGGCGGCGATGAAGGCGGGTGTCCCTCAGGAAAAGACCGCCTGGGGCATGAACCAGCTCTGTGGCTCGGGCCTTCGCGCCGTGGCTCTCGGCATGCAGCAGATTGCAACCGGTGATGCGGATATCATTGTTGCCGGCGGCATGGAGTCGATGTCGATGGCGCCGCATTGCTCGCATCTTCGCGGCGGCGTGAAGATGGGCGACTTCAAGATGATCGACACCATGATCAAGGACGGCCTGACCGACGCCTTCTACGGTTACCACATGGGCATCACCGCCGAGAACGTCGCCCGGCAGTGGCAGCTCAGTCGCGAGGAACAGGACGAGTTCTCGCTGGCATCCCAGAACAAGGCCGAGGCGGCACAGAAAGCAGGGCGTTTTGCCGACGAGATCATTCCGTTCATCGTCAAGACCCGCAAGGGCGATGTCACAGTCGACCAGGACGAATATATCCGCCATGGCGCAACGCTTGACCAGATGACCAAGCTCCGCCCGGCCTTCGACAAGGAGGGCACCGTCACCGCCGGTAACGCCTCGGGTCTCAACGACGGCGCGGCCGCGACCCTGCTGATGACCGAAGCACAGGCATCCACGCGTGGCATCCAGCCGTTGGCCCGTATCGTGTCCTGGGCAACAGCCGGCGTCGATCCGCAGGTCATGGGCACCGGCCCGATCCCGGCATCGCGCAAGGCGCTGGCGAAAGTCGGCTGGGCAATCGCCGATGTCGAACTGGTCGAGGCCAACGAGGCCTTCGCGGCGCAGGCTTGCGCGGTCAACAAGGACCTCGGCTGGGATCCGTCGATCGTCAACGTCAACGGCGGCGCGATCGCCATCGGTCATCCGATCGGGGCTTCCGGTGCCCGCGTCCTCAACACGCTGCTCTTCGAAATGAAGCGCCGCGGCGCCAGGAAGGGCCTGGCGACGCTTTGCATCGGCGGCGGCATGGGTGTCGCTATGTGTGTGGAAGCGATGTGAGGGGAGAGCAGGCTATGGCCTTCGCCAAGTACCGTCTCTGCGACGTATCGATCGACCGCTCGTTCGCTGGCCAGCACGCGAGCATGGAGCGTGAGCAAGCCATCGCGGTCATCGACCTTCTAGAATCCAATACATTCATTCCAGTCGGTCACGACGGCGGACCTTATCGCCTCAGGATCGAAGCGGTAGATGGGCGCCTGGCATTGCATGTTGCTGTTGATCAGGGCGAGCATGTTGTCAGTCACTACTTGTCGCTCACGCCCTTTCGCCGCTTGCTGAAAGACTACACCCGCATCTGTGAGAGTTATTACGACGCTGTTCGCCACTCTGGGCCTGAGCGCCTTGAGGCAATCGATATGGGCCGGCGAGGCGTTCATAATGAGGCCGCGGAATTGCTGAAAAGCCGGCTGTCAGCGAAACTGAAGATCGACAACGACACCGCCCGACGCCTGTTCACGCTGATCTACGTCCTGCTCGTTCGCAATGCCGACCGATGAATTTTGTGCAGTTGAAACAGCCGCGGCCGAGACTTTCCCAGCTAGGAGGAACGCCAAGTGAACGCAATACCACAACGCAATGTACAGCTCGGAGAGACCAGCTCTGCGGGCTTCCTGGATAGCGTTGATCAGAACTTCCGTCATGCGATGACCTTCCTCGATCTGCCGGAAGGCCTGTCGGAGCGGATCATGCAGTGCAACTCGACCTATACTGTCCGGTTCGGCGTTCGCCTGCGCGGCCGCATGTACAGCTTCGTCGGGTGGCGATCGGTCCACAGCGAGCACTGTGAGCCGGTGAAGGGTGGCATCCGCTACGCGTCGAACGCCGACGCTGAAGAGGTCGAAGCGCTGGCAGCGCTGATGACGCTTAAATGCTCGCTGGTTGATGTGCCGTTCGGCGGCTCGAAGGGCGCGCTGAAGATCGATCCGCGCGAATGGACGCCGCAGGAGCTCGAGCGCATCACCCGCCGCTTCACGCAGGAACTCAACAAACGCGGCCTGATCGGCCCCGGCGTCAACGTCCCAGCTCCCGACATTGGTACGGGCGAGCGGGAGATGGCCTGGATGATGGACGAGTTTCGCCGCGCCAATCCAACTGATGTGATCAATGCCCGCGCCTGCGTGACCGGCAAGCCGCTGTCGAAGGGAGGTATCGCCGGTCGCACCGAAGCAACCGGTCGAGGTGTCCAATTCGCCATCCAGAGCTATCTCCAGGATCCGCGCACCGCCGGATTGAGCGGCAAGCGTGATCTGAAGGGTGCCGCCGTCATCGTTCAGGGCTTCGGCAATGTCGGCTACCATGCGGCAAGGTTCCTCTCCGAAGAGAATGGTGCTCGGATAACCGTCGTCGCTGAACGGGACGGCTATGTCGCCAATGCCGACGGCCTGGCGATCGAGGCGCTGAAGCAACATCAGAACAAAACCGGCAGCATCCTCGGTTTCGAGGGCGCCACCTCATTTCCCTGCGATATCAAGGGCATCGAGCAGCCATGCGACATCCTCATTCCGGCGGCGATGGAAAATGCGATCCATGCGGGCAACGCGGAGTGCATCAAGGCGCGTCTCGTGGTCGAAGCGGCCAACGGACCGGTATCTTTCGAGGCCGACAGAGCACTGCGCACCCGCGGGATCATTATTCTACCCGATCTTTACGTGAATGCCGGCGGCGTCGTCGTCAGCTACTTCGAGTGGGTGAAGAACCTGACGCATATTCCCTTCGGGCTGATGGAACGGCGCCGGCGCGAGCGGCGTAACCAAACGATTGCCGCGGCGCTGGAACGCATGACCGGCAAGGAATTTCCAGCCGACATCCGCGGCGAGTTCCTTGAAGGTGGCGCAGAAATCGATCTCGTTCGTTCCGGACTGGAAGACGTCATGCGCAGCACTTGGGGTCGCATCGCCGATCTCATCGAACAGCAACCGGAACTCGGAAATTATCGAACCGCTGCCTATGTCGCGTCAATCCGACAAATCGCGGATGCCTATGAAGCGATCGGGATCTGATCACGATTCGATAATTGGCGCCGCAGGTGCGCTTAAGCCCTCCTGTCGAAACCGGGCGGCATCGCCCATGCACCACGGATCGAAGGGCCGCATTCTTGTCGCAGATGGCAGAGGTTTGGATGATCGCGGAAATTCCGAAGCTGGGTACCAACAGGGGTCGGTCACGAAAAATGCGGCGTCATTGCGCAAGATATTGCAGGGGCATGTATGGGTCGGTCAATGCTGCCAAATGGTTCCAGCTACATCTTAATCTTCAGGACAGAACAAATTGAAGACGCAGTCGGGTGTGTAGGTATGACGGTCGGCCACCGTTTTACAGCGAGCCGCGCGAAACCCGCACTCTGCCTGGCAGCACCGTAACATGGCTCTCATCCTTTTACGCATCTCAAAGATTTCGCAACGGGCAACTTGGTGAGCCGACGATCGTGGAGCGGGTAAGGGGATGATCCGCATCGAGGACGCCCGCGGCAACCAGCTGATCGACGACTTCGCGGGTCTCTACTGCTTCAACGTTGGCTACGGGCGCATCGAGGTCGCGGAAGCGATTGCGCGTCGGGCCTAATCGCCTGGCCTACAGAATCCGTCATCGCCGGCTTTTGAATAAGGTAGCGAACCGGCGCAAAGCTTGGATTTGCTGCGATTATTCCATTCAGGTCTTGTTGCCTTACCTCGAAGCAGCGCGTCAGTTGGTCGCCAAACCACCTATCACCGATCTGCCGGAATCCCATCTTTCCAACTGAACGCAAGGAACGCTGGTTCTCAGGCCGAACAAAGCACAGGAACTCGCGGTGCTGCCAGGGTCGTGAAGGCAAAATCAAGGATGGCACATCCCGCTTCTGGAGCATATTCATTGCCGGATGCGGCCCGGTGAAAGCATGCGCTGAGCTCGAGATCGTCGCTTTCCGGCAGAAAACCTAGGCGGCGTTGTCCAAGGAAGCGGCCTTCCTGGCTGGCGCTGTCGCGTTCGAATACTGCAAAGAGACCGATTCCATACCTATCCCAATCGGCACGGGACTTCTTGAACTCGGCACATGTGTCTGCAAAGGACGGAGGCTTGCCGTCATATATGGCATTCGCAACGAAAGGATCGGCATGAAGTGCATGAAATCGCAGCAGGTCCCATGGTGTGGTTAGCGGGCGCAAATATAGTCGCGCGGTTTCCAGAGTCACCTGCATTGCGCGTGCCCTACCGCGCGGGGCAGACTGCCAGCGCGCTGTTGTGTCTCTCGGACCAGGACCACCCAACCCAATGTGACGATATCCTCTGTGAGCTTGAGCATGAGACTCTTTCTCCTGAAGGTGACGCAGACGTATCAGCGGATGTCAATGCATGTACCGTGCCAACGGGAACCACCAACCATGGCTCTGAAACCGCGATGTCGAATGCCTCTCTTCGAACGACGCTGAAACGACTGAACAGCGCGTGGAATCCACTTCCCCCAGCAGCGTCAGGTCCGGTTGTTTCCTCTGAAAGAGCCAATCAACGAACTGTCGGGTTTCTCGAGGCCGAGACACGGCGATGTCCTCTATAATACCGCGCACGCTCTTAAGCCATTGAATGATTGCAGACAATTGTTTGTTTCTTTCCGGCCAACTTGCACTGGTCCAAGCGCCGAGAGCCGTCGCTTGATTCTTTAGATTGGTTCCACACATTGGCTGCAAGGTCACACCAGAGCGACGAATTCAAGGAGCCGCCATAGGTCTGGAAGCCAGTTGGGCGCCTTACGGTTCTGCGACGATATTTGCCGACCCCTCTGCGCAATGTTCCAAATCAATGCTAGTCGACTACTTTTGGTCCGACGAGGAAAGGGTGAAGCGAATGGAATTTAGTCCAAGCTATCGACCCGATCATTTTGCTGGTCATGATCTGTTCGAACATGAGATGGGTCAGCTGGCGGCGGAATGTACACCTAGTGCCGTGGTTCCGGGTCAGGATCCAGTGAGGGTTCCGCTGGGCCGAGCGCCGGCGTTGAAGCGGGACAAATCTCGCCCGGCGTTCGACGTGCGGACGCTCTTGTCAAGGTGGTCCAGCCCTTCACTAAACCACTGCAATGCCCATTCCCGGTGCCCTTATCCTCCTGTTGATCGCTTGACGCGTGAGGCGTTTGCTAAGTCGAACAAGCCGTACGCGCGCAGGATAGTTCCATAATAACCCTTATGAAATGTTATAACATCACGCGATACATTCTATTTCCAAGTGCGACATGCCAGTATTTTCAATGACTTCACTTTGGAGATTCTGGCGTGTCTTGATGCTATACGCAGATCACCCTCGCCGATCGCCGACGCCTGCATCACTTGGTGGCGGCAAAAGTTCCGATAGACCAGATGGCACGTCAGCTTGGCCGTCATCGCTCGACCATTTACCGCGAGATCAAGCGCAATACGTTTCGCGATCGTGAACTGCCGGACTACGACGGTTACTACAGCACGGTTGCTGACGATACTTCCAAGGAGCGGCGGCGCCGGCTGAGAAAGCTGCGGCGTCACCCGAATTTGCGCACAGAGATCATCAACCAGTTGGAGGCTCGCTGGTCTCCAGAACAGATTGCCGGACGCCTGCTGTCGGAGGGGCTAAGTCTTGTTCGCGTCTGCAAAGAGACAATCTATCGCTTCATCTACAGCAGGAAGGCTATGGGCTAGGCCTCTATCGCTATCTGCCCGAAGCGCGCCGCAAACGTCGCCCACTGCGCTCCAGGAAGCCGCGCGACGGTGCGTTTCCAGCCACTCACCGCATATCCCAACGGACTGATTTTATTGGAGAAAGATCGCAGTTTGGGCATTGGGAGGGCGACCTCCTCATCTTCGAACGTCCACTCGGCCATGCCAAGTCACTTCCCTCGTGGAGCGCAAGAGCCGCTATACCGTTCCCATCAAGAAAACGAGCCGGCATTCGCGCCCGATCATGGACAAGATCATCAAAGCGTTTTCTCCTTTACCGGCCTTCGCGCGTCAAAGCTTCACATTTGATCGCGGTACCGAGTTCGCCGGGTTCAGGGCTTTGGAAGAAGGGATCGGTGTGTGCAGTTGGTTTTGCGACCCAAGTGCGCCTTGGCAAAAAGGGACCGTCGAGAACACCAACAAGCGCATTCGACGCTTCCTGCCAGGCACCACAGATCTGGCAGTTGTGTCGCAACGCGACCTTCTCCACCTCACGCGCCATATCAACGATCAACCGCGCAAGTGCCTCGGATACAGGACACCGACCGAGGTGTTTATGGCGCATTTGCACGAAGACAGGTGATCCCCTATCCTGCAGAACTGGCATGATGCACTTGGGTTAGCTTCTCCACGGCGATTTAGTAATGCGACAGTTGGGCCAGTTAGAGATGCGACAGTCTCGCCTCTCGATGCGCTGGTCAAGGTCAACGTTGGGAGCAAGGATGCCGACTTCAGCCTGGTGGAGACCAGGAGCGTTCGGAGGCGTGATGTCCTGTTTGATCACCATGTCGCAGAAAGAATTGCATCGCCTCGAAGTCATTCAAAAATTACTGGCGCGACTGTTTCGGTGAACTCATCCAGATCGACGGCTTGCACCGCTGGTGGTTAAGAACCGCTCGTCTGCATCTGCGGTTCGCCGGATCGGCAGGATCGTCAAGGAACTGCGGCTGCGCGGCATCGACACGATCGACGGGGCTAAAGCCTATGCGCCGGCGTTCATGGCGGACTTCGATGCTCGGTTCATTCGGCTGTCGTTCAACCTGCTTCGACGACGGCCTGCTGTCATTGATTTCGATTCGCGGTCTTGCCGCGTTGCGTCGACGCGAAGTTGGCCGACTTCTTGCGTGCGGCTTCTACAACGCTGGCGGTAACGCGCATGACGGACGCCCACCACCATGACCAAACGCCGCTCGGTCTCACCGAAGCCGACCCGCCCGAAAGAGACTGATCGACATGGACGCCATTGAAGAGCGAGCATCCTCGGCGCTGTTAGCGCCACTGAAGAATTCGACGTTCCGTTCGATTTTCTTCGCGTCGCAGTCTCTCCAGCCTGGGTTGGCTGATGCAGACGGTGGCTCTCAGCTGGCTGATGGCCACCGTTTCCACCTCGGATGTGATGGTCGCCCTGGTCCAGGCCTCGTCTACCCTGCCTGCCTTTTTTCTTGCGATTTTCGTTGGCGCGATTGCCGACAACTACAGCCGGCGCATGGTCATGATCGTCGGCCGAAGCCTGATGATGGCGGCCTCGGCGATGCTGACGATCCTGATGGCTTTCGGCATCACCGATCCATGGATGATCCTGGCGTTCAGTTTCCTTGACGGCTGCGGTATCGCACTCAGCGATCCCGCGTGGCGCGCTTCGCTTGGCGACATGCTGGAACGCCGCCATCTGCCGTCGGCCGTCACCCTTCTCAATGTCGGATTCAACACGGTCCGTAGCGTCGGTCCCGCGCTTGGCGGCATCATCGTTGCGATTTTTGGGCCGCTCGTCACTTTCGCGCTCACCACGCTTGGCTTCGTCGCGCCCCTCACCGCTCTGTGGCGAAACAAGTGGACCGTGAAAGCGTCGCCCCTCCCTCGCGAAGCGCTTATGACGGCGATCTATGATGGACTGCGGTTCACGGCGATATCCTCGGAAATCAAGGCAGCTATTGTCCGCGGTACGCTGTTTGGGCTGACCGGAACCTCGATGCTGGCGCTCCTGCCGCTCGTCGCAAGAGACCTCTTGAAGGGCGGCCCAATCGACTACGGTATTCTCATGGGTGGCTTCGGCGCCGGCGCGCTGATCGCGGGGCTCGTGAACCCACCACTCAGGCGCGCGGTCACGCAGGAACTGCTGATTGTTCTGGCATGTGTCGCGTGCGCGGTATGTGCGATCTCACTTGCGCTGACGTCTTCCCTGATCATCGCAACAGTCTGCCTCGCCTTCGGCGGCGCCGGCTGGGTAACCGGATGGTCGGGGTTCGGCGTCAACGTGCAGTTGGCAAGCCCGCGCTGGGTGGTGGGTCGCACGATTTCCATCTACAGCGCTTTTACTTATGGGGGGATCGCCGCTGGCAGTTGGCTCTGGGGAATTATCGCCGAAAACCATTCCCTCTCCCTATCCTTGGCATGTTCTGCTGCCGCCTCGTTGCTGGTCGCCGCACTTGGGCTCAAGCTGCCGATCAGAAACCGCTTGAAGTCTGAACTCGAAGCCTCCGGCGCCTTCGATGCGCCAGTACCTGCACTCGATCTGAAGCCGAGAAGCGGCCCGATCCTGGTGACGACGGAATATGCGATTGCCGAAGAGAATGCCGCTGTCTTTCTTGAGATCATGCGCAGACGGCGGCATGTTCAAAGCCGAGCCGGCGCACGCCATTGGACCCTCACGCGCGACGTTCAGCAGCCTTCGCGATGGCTCGAGACCTTCCGGACGCCGACTCGGGTTGATTTTCATCGCCTTAATCACCGCCTCACGGCAGCGGACAAGCGCTTGGACGATGAGCTGAAGGGGTTGAGCGCAGCATGCAACCTGCCACGGACGACCATTTTGGTGGAGCGCCCGCCAGTTGCGCGCAATTCCCCGCCAGATCCCTACGTATCGCAGAAATGAGCAATTGCGTCTCAAGTGGTTCATTCGGAACAAGGCTCGCACAAGGCAGAACTCTTGTTGAGATCTCAGGATCGACGGTGGTCTCCGGAAAAGACTCCATCTCGGTCGGCGAGGATAATGACCGCGTATTCGGTAGCATGGGCAATGATCACGTCTTTGGCGACGAGGGCAACGACTACTTCTACGGCGACATGGGTCGCTTTAAGCCTCGCAACCTGGATGCGGCCCTCCTTGGTGGGGACAACGACAAGCTTTATGGCCGCGATGAGGCGACCTCACTCGCTCGCGTGGTCCACGGGTTCCCCCGCGACGCACGTTCCCGTGAAGACGCATTCGTCGCAGTAAGCCGGCCGAAGGCATCGCACAGGCGGCTGTCACGGTGACTTAGATTTCATCTCGGCCTATGGGTGCAAATAAGGCAATAGGGTTGGACGGCTCACTAACATTCCGCTTCTAAACAAGCGGACGTCTCCTTTGCCGCGGACAGGTCTGTGGGTTGTGCGCGTGTCATAGTGGCGCCCCCATTGGCACGCGCACCCCGCGGGCTGACTTGCTTCTAAAGCAAGGACTAAATCTCTACGGTTCGTCATAAACACTTGCAAAGCCTGGGTAACGCTCGAGGTCTCGTAGCGTCTTGACAAGACTTCTGGCTTACCCTTGAGCTGAGCCCCTTAATTTTCTTCCTTACATTTCCCGGTGCGGGTACCTGCCTAATATAGCGGATAAGTAATTGGGCTGCGCCAGGAGTGATATCGTGACGCTTCTACGCTAACTCCTCAATCAGCAAAAATATATGCTCAACATCCTGCCCCATCCACGAAACGAGGCGGTGCAAAGGACGTTCTGCCCAACAACTGCCCTCCCAAGCATCGATTCGAGCTGTCGCCGCAATCCACCATCCTTCGAAAGGATTAACGATAGAGTCCCGAAGAGATAAAAGGCTTTTCGCGACTTGACGTTGCCAGAGAAGTTGCCCTCGCGAAATGGCATTGTCCGCGCTTGCTCCAGAACTCACTAAGGGCTCGCGGATTATTTGATGATGCGTCAATCATCTTCCCGCAGATACGTTCAGCTTCCGGAAGG
Source organism: Rhizobium sp. C104 (assembly GCF_022354505.1). NCBI lineage: Bacteria > Pseudomonadati > Pseudomonadota > Alphaproteobacteria > Hyphomicrobiales > Rhizobiaceae > Rhizobium > Rhizobium sp. C104. The sequence goes on from NZ_CP092353.1 coordinate 291,865, forward strand.
TTATATGTGAATTCCATATTGTACCATCGACGCATCATGAAAATGTCGTGGTATCCGATACCTTCGGCCTGACGAAAAGGGGATCGCATCCTCCTCGATGCGAAAGCCGGCTTTCGACTGGCTGGCGATTTCGTTCAGGGTAGCGGCGATGCCGCCGCGCGTTGGATCCGCATCAACCGGATATGCCTCCCGCCGCCGCGACCATCACGGCTACGAGCTGGTGCAGCGTTGCGCTGCGGAGACGATATCTCTATCGAATTCCAGGTTCTCGCGCTTCGACATCACGGCGACACCGTGGTCACAGATGGAGTCTGGGATGATCACAGCATCGCCCAGCCGGGCCGCATCGGGACGAAAATCGAGCCCGTCGGGAGCCATGCCGACACCCGCCGTCGAGATGAAAACGCAGGAGGACCGAATGAACATTTACAAGAATGCCCGTTTGACACCGCGGCGTCGAGAGGAGATGGCGCGCGCCGTTATTGAGGGCGCTTGTCCCAAAGCCGAGGCTGCGCGGAGTGCCGTCGAAGGTGGTCGCTCGTTGGAAGGCGCGATTTCTGGCGGATGGCGCCGCCGGCATGGCGGACCGGTCGTCGCGGCCGAGGACAAGTCCGAGACGCACCGCGGCCAACATTGCCGGCGAGATTGCAGTGTTGCGCCGACAGCGGCTGACGGGCAAGCACATCGCCAAGCAGACGGGCGTGTCGGCGGCAACGGTGAGCCGGGTTCTCAAGCGCGCCGGTCTTTCCCGGCTGAAGGATATCGAGCCGGCCGAACCGGTGTGACGCTATGAGCGCGAGCGGCCTGGCGAAATGATCCATATCAACATCAAGAAACTTGGCCGCTTCAGCCAGGTTAGCCACCGCATCACGGGTGATCGAACCCGCCAAAGTTCGCGCAGGGGCAAAGGCTGGGGCGCCGGCTGGGAGTACGTTCACGTCGCCATTGATGACGCCTCGCGCATTGCCTTCTCGCAGATATTGCCAGACGAAAAGAAGGACAGCGCGGTCGCCTTTCTCAAGGCGGCACTGACCTACTATAATAACCTCGGCATTACCGTCGAGCGCGTCATGACCGATAACGGTCCCTGCGACATTAGATAGAGACAGCCCCAGACGAACATACGGAAATGCGGGACCCAGCTCGCGCATAAGAGTATGTCAGCCGTCGTCAAAATGCCCTGTCTCCCTCGTTTGCTCAATAGTTTCACGCTTTGCTTCCGTCGTCAAAGCCGGAAGGAAAAAGCATGACAAAGAGCTTGCATACGACATAAGAGAGATGCGACAGTCGTCGCCTCTTGGGATGCTGGCCAAACGTCAACGTTTTGAAGGAAGACTGGCGACGTGCACATTCGATGTCGCCCCCGGCACTGGGGATCGTCTTATCTGGTTGGCGCGCTGCACGTGGCCGCGTAAAAACGGATTCTCCCTCAACGGTTTGGTGCTTTTCAAGAACGACTGGCATCTATTGCTCGATCCATCTCCACCCTATTGCATGAAAAGGTAAATGTCGCTCTGCATGCCTGATGGCCCCAGAGTGGCCGTGTAGGGCACACCATGGATACTGAAGTTGGTGGGTTTGTCCGCGCTCGGCAGCAAGTCATACAAGTACATTGCAGGCAGAAGGTCATCTGGTACCGGTTGATTGCCGTGTTGCCAGCTCGGAGGGACAAATCCTCCCAAGTCTTCCACAGGCAGCGTGTACTGTGGGGTGCCGAAGATCGATGCCCCCAAGCTTTGCTCCCATGGTGCGTCTGGCGGATTGACGCTTTGCACCGGTGAATAGGCGGCTGATGGCAAATCCTGCCGGAAGGTCGCTGTATTCCAGCTATCGGGAAGCTGGCCGGGTTGACCCACTCCATGCCAAAACTCTGCGGGATCGGCGCTCTGTGTGGAGGACTCCGGTTCAGCCGCCGCAGCCCCCGCTCGAGCACTGTTGGGCGCGGGGCTCAGACGTCGTTGGAGTTGCTCCCGATCGGCGACGAGGTTGTCGAGGTGCAGCACGGCTGGCCGGCCTCTTCGCGCCAGACGTCTAACGAGCGCCCGCGTGCCGTCAACCACGAAGACTCCGCAATCATAGTCGTTGCGCTGTTGGGTCATGCGGACGGGCTCCAGACGGGTACCCAACCTTTGTGCGAGCATTGCTGCAAACTCGTCGTTCTGTCCCCGGAAGGAGTCATAGTGATAGGCAGCCGGCCCCTCGCGGTTGCGACGGTCAACGAGTAGCAGCGACCAATGGGTGCCGCGGTGATCAGGATCCGAAGCACTGGCATCGCTCACTGGAAGGAACAGGAAGTCGGCTGTATCTCTTCCATTCTGATCATTAACGATGCGCTGGAAAGCGCTCAGCGCGGTGCTCTCATCGCCCAGGCGCAGATGATAATGGGCTATCAGGGGATCGATAAGCCGCGTCCTGGCTGCGAGATCCGGATCGTTTCGCTGCAAGTCCTGCATTAGCAGCTCATAATCCGTCTGGATATGCTGGTCGCCCAGCCATTCGGTATGGTCGAGCGACAATCCGCTGCGGCCTTCGATCGGTGGATCAACCTGCTGCAGCGGCGAAGTTGATCTGAACTCGGCACGTGGATCCGAACGGCCGTCCAGACCGGCCGGTTCCCGGCCACTTGCCTGCTCAGGGGACAACCCCGACGCTGCGTTCGCCTCAACGACTTGCTGGTACTGCCGAAGCCGCTTGAAAGACATAGTGAGTTTTTTTCCCATGGCTTCGGTGAAGTCTTGGTAATCTTTTTTCAACGACCATTGCTGCTGATCACTGCCGTTGAGCCGGCTCGCTATGCTCTCCCTACCCCTGGTTTGCAGCCAAGCACTAAACTTTCGTTGATTGCTGGCCAGCCTCGAGACGCCTTTTCTCTTGGAAGTCGAGTCCGATCCGAGCTTGCTCAGCTCTTCATTGGCGAAGCCATCAATCATGCGGGCGTCGTCGGGATAAGGATCATGCTGTTTCAACTGCGAACTCGGCGCCTAGATACTGCCGCAACCGATCGAGAACTCACGTTTATTTTTTTTCCTTCAGCCTTGGTAAAGGCCTTAAAATCGTCCTTCAACGACTGTTGCTGCTGATCAGTTCCCGTGAGTCGACTGCCTATGCTCCCCCGACCATTCTTATGGAGCCAATTACTAAACCTCCGTTGATTGCTGGCCAGATTCAAGACGCCTTTCCTCTGCGAAGTCGAGTCCGATCCGAGCTTGCTCAGCTCTTCGTTGGTGAAGGCATCAATCATGAGGGCGTCGTCGGGATAAGGATGATGCTGTTTCAACTGCGAACTCGGCGCCTAGATACTGCCGCAGCCGATCGAAACCAACGCTTATTTTTACTTCAACGTTAGTAGTAAATTCCCTAAAATCGTCCTTCAACGACTGTTGCTGCTGATCACTACCGGTGAGTCGGCTGACTATGCTCCCCCGACCATTCTTTTGGAGCCAACCACTAAACCTCCGTTGATTTATGGCCATAGTCCGGACAACTTTCCTCTGCGAAGTCGAGTCCGGTCCGAGCTTGCTCAAATGTTCGTTGGCTAGGTCATCAATGATGCGGGCGTCGTCGGGATAAGGTTCATGCGGTTTCAACTGCGAACTCGGCGCCTAGATACTGCCGCAGCCGATCGAAACTCACGACCACTTTTTTCCTTCAGCCTTGGTAAAGGCCCTAAAATCGTCCTGCAACGACTGTTGCTGCTCATCACTACCGGTGAGTCGGCTGACTATGCTCCCCCTGCCCTCCCTTTTGAGCCAATCGCTAAACTTTCGTTGGCTACTGGCATTTTTCCGGGAAATCGAGGCCGGTCTGAGCTTACTCAGCTCTTCGTTGACCAAGTCATCAATGACGCGGGCGTCATCGGGATAGGGATCATGAATTCGGCGGCCCATCAGGCGCGGCCCAGGTCCAACGGCTTGGAGTTCTTGCCCCTCAGACGCGAGCCTCCTGAAATGAGACAGTGCTGAGTTAAGACGGTTCTGATCGTCCTCACCGCTTGCCCAATAATCCGCGATATCACCGGCTAGTGAATCTGGATCGTTTAAAAACCGAGAAGTCATCGAATCTCTGTTCTCTGCTCGGAGCCAACGAGCGAAACCCCTAAGAATACCTAAATTGTTCTCGACGGTACGCTCGGGAACCCTTCCGTCCCCTCGGCCGATGCTACCGTCGGGTAGAATTTCGTAGTTTCGGACTGCTTCCGCGAACTGGTTGATGCGGGAACTCGTCATCGGGATGCATGTCCCGGTCGGCGGGGCGACCACGCTTGGCGCCGACGCGAACCTCGGTTGAGACCTCCGTTGCGGCATCAACCTCTTGCTGCCCCGAACCCCTCTCCGGCGCCAGCGACTGCGGCGTCACTCGCATCGAACCGCCCACGGAACTGCGACGCGGCACACGGTCGCCGGCGTCACTATCGTGCGAACCGAGGCGCAAGTCGGTCGGATCCTGCTCCATGTCTCGGCTCTCTGGATAGTAGTCCTCGATCCAGGCGTCCGTATCGAAAGCTCCGGTCACGCCTTCGATCCACCCACTTACTTCGCGAGAATCGTCATCGCGCGGCTGGTTCCGTCTTGGGTACATCGATGCCGGTCCTCCGGAAATCAAATTTGGAACCTCGATCCTAATGCCTGCCGACCGCCGCCCAGCATGCAAAAGCCAGATCCGATCATGCCCTCAAGGCATGGCCGAACACCATATGGCGACGGCTTGCCGACAATCGTCTGCACTCGACCATCAGGCCGTCACAGAGCCTCGCCAGCTTGCCGCTTGCCATGCGGAGCCCGCCAGAATTGGCCTTAATTTAAGCAGTTTCGAGTGATGTGTGGGACATGCAGCGTGAAGGCGCCGTCAGGATTTCCGATTCCAACCAATCCATCCGCCGGGCGGTAAATCTTCCAAGGCCACCTCCAACATTCAAGCTAATCTTAGCCCGGCCGCGGCGCAGACACCTCCGGCGGACTGTCAGCCGTTTCGACGATGGTCTGGGAAGGGAGCCGTCGTCAAAATGCCCTGTCTCCCTCGTTTGCTCAGTAGCTTCACACGGTGCTTTCGTCGTCAAAGCCGGAAGGAAGTTGCATACGACATAAGAGAGATGCGACAGCCGTCGCCTCTTGGGATGCTGGCCAAACGTCAACGTTTTGAAGGAAGACTGGCGACGTGCACATTCGATGTCGCCCCCGGCACTGGGGATCGTCTCATCTGGGTTGGCGCGCTGCACGTACCGCGTAAAAACGGATTCTCCCTCAACGGTTTGATGTTTTTTCAAGAACGACTGGCATCTATTGCTCGATCCATCTCCACCCTATTGATATTGCAGGAAAAGGTAAATGTCGTTCTCCCTGCCTGATGGCCCCAGAGTGGCCGTGTAGGGCACACCATGGATAGTGATGCTGGTCTGGGGTTTGTCCGCGCTCGGCAGCAAGTCATAATAGTACATTGCAAGCCGAAGGCCAGCCGGTGCCGGTTGATTGCGGTGTTGCCAGCTCGAAGGGACAGCTCCTCCCAAGTCGTCCACAGGCAGCATGTACTGTGGGGTGCCGAAGATCGATGCCCCCAAGCTTTGCTCCCATGGTGCGTCTGGCGGATTGAGGCTTTGCACCGGTGAATAGGCGGCTGACGGCAAATCCTGCCGGAAGGTCGCTGTATTCCAGCTATCGGGAAGCTGGCCGGGTTGACCCACTCCATGCCAAAACTCTGCGGGATCGGCGCTCTGTGTGGAGGACTCCGGTTCAGCCGCCGCAGCCCCCGCTCGAGCACTGTTGGGCGCGGGGCTCAGACGTCGTTGGAGTTGCTCCCGATCGGCGACGAGGTTGTCGAGGTGCAGCACGGCTGGCCGGCCTCTTCGCGCCAGACGTCTAACGAGCGCCCGCGTGCCGTCAACCACGAAGACTCCGCAATCATAGTCGTTGCGCTGTTGGGTCATGCGGACGGGCTCCAGACGGGTACCCAACCTTTGTGCGAGCATTGCTGCAAACTCGTCGTTCTGTCCCCGGAAGGAGTCATAGTGATAGGCAGCCGGCCCCTCGCGGTTGCGACGGTCAACGAGTAGCAGCGACCAATGGGTGCCGCGGTGATCAGGATCCGAAGCACTGGCATCGCTCACTGGAAGGAACAGGAAGTCGGCTGTATCTCTTCCATTCTGATCATTAACGATGCGCTGGAAAGCGCTCAGCGCGGTGCTCTCATCGCCCAGGCGCAGATGATAATGGGCTATCAGGGGATCGATAAGCCGCGTCCTGGCTGCGAGATCCGGATCGTTTCGCTGCAAGTCCTGCATTAGCAGCTCATAATCCGTCTGGATATGCTGGTCGCCCAGCCATTCGGTATGGTCGAGCGACAATCCGCTGCGGCCTTCGATCGATGGATCAACCTGCTGCAGCGGCGAAGTTGATCTGAACTCGGCACGTGGATCCGAACGGCCGTCCAGACCGGCCGGTTCCCGGCCACTTGCCTGCTCAGGGGACAACCCCGACGCTGCGTTCGCCTCAACGACTTGCTGGTACTGCCGAAGCCGCTTGAAAGACATAGTGAGTTTTTTTCCCATGGCTTCGCTGAAGTCTTGGTAATCTATTTTCAACGACCATTGCTGCTGATCACTGCCGTTGAGCCGGCTCGCTATGCTCTCCCTACCCCTGGTTTGCAGCCAAGCACTAAACTTTCGTTGATTGCTGGCCACATTCCGGGCAACTTGCCTCTTGGAAGTCGAGTCCGATCCGAGCTTGCTCAGCTCTTCCTTGGCGAAGCCATCAATCATGAGGGCGTCGTCGGGATAAGGATGATGCTGTTTCAACTGCGAACTCGGCGCCTAGATACTGCCGCAGCCGATCGAGACCCACGCCGCCAATATTTTTTCCTTCATCCTTGGTAAAGGCCCTAAAATCGTCCTTCAACGACTGTTGCTGCTGATCAGTACCCGTGAGTCGGCTGGCTATGCTCCCCCTGCCCGTCCTTTGGAGCCAAGCACTAAACCTTCGTTGGTTACTGGTATTTTTCTGAGAATTCGGGACCGGTCCGAACTTACTCAGCTCTTCCTTGGCCAAGCTATCAATGATGAGGGCGTCGTCGGGATAAGGATCATGTATCTGGCGCCCCATCAGGCGCGGCCCAGGTCCAACGGCTTGGAGTTCTTGCCCCTCAGGCCCGAGCCTCCTGAAATGAGACAGTGCTGACTTAAGACGGTCCTGACCATCCCCACCGCTTGCCCAATAATCCGCGATATCAACGGCTAGTGAATCTGGATCGTTTAAAAGCCGAGAAGCCATCGAATCTCTGTTCTCTGCTTTGAGCCAACGAGCGAACCTCCTGAAGAATCTTTAAATTGTTCGTGAGGGTACCCTCGGGAACCCTTCCGTCCCCTCGGCCGATGCTACCGTCGGGTAGAATTTCGTAGTCTCGGACTGCTTCCGCGAACTGGTTGATGCGGGACTCGTCATCGGGATACATGTCCCGGTCGGCGGGGCGACCACGCTTGGCGTAATCGACGCGAACCGTGGTTGAGACCACGTGAGTCTCCGTTGCGGCATCGACGTCTTGCTGCCCCGAACCCCGCGACGACGTCTTGCTGCTCCATCCGAACGCCTTCTTGAACCCTGACGCCATGCGCGACTTAAATCCGCGGCTTTTGCCCTGCGGCGCCGCGGCGACTTCGCCCGCCTCCGCCATATTGCTCGATGTCTTGCCCCCGAGCCGCCGAATCGCAAGCTGCTGGAGCCCGCCCGAGAGACGTCTATGCTGTGGCGGGCGCCGCTCAACGAGTTCTCTGGCGCCCGCGACTGCGGCGTCACTCGCATCGAACCGCCCACGGATCTGCGACGCGGCACACGATCGCCGGCGTCACTGTCGTGCGACCCGAGGCGCAAGTCGCTCAGATCCTGTTCCATGTCTCGTCTCAGTGAATAGTAGTCCCGGATCCAGGCGTCCGTCGCGACAGCTCCGGTCACGCCTTCGATCCACTCACTTACTTCGCGAGAATCGTCATCGCGCGGCTGGTTCCGTCTTGGGTACATCGATGCCGGTCCTCCGGAAATCAAATTTGGAACCTCGATCCTAATGCCTGCCGACCGCCGCCAAGCATGCTAAAGCCAGATCCAATCATGCCCTCAAGGCATGGCCGAACACCATATGGCGACGGCTTGCCGACAATCGTCTGCACTCGACCATCAGGCCGGCACATGGCTTGAGAGGCTCGCCAGCTTGCCGCTTGCCATGCGGAGCCCGCTAAAATTGGCCTTCATTTAAGCAGTTTCGGGTGATGTGTGGAACATGCAGCGTGAAGGTGCCGTCAGAATTTCCAATTCCAACCAATCCATCCGCCGGCCTTCTGATTTCACCGCCTCAGTGCGCGGCGGCAAACAAGGTGAGACTCAGCCAGATTGTCGCTCTACAGAACCCACTCGGCCTTCCGTGATCATTCAACTTTCGAGGCTCATTCCCGCACCCGTATCTGTCTACACTTCAGCCCCCCGTTACCGCGACGCCCGCAAAACTCGCCCCGGCTTCGCCGCTGTGACCTTGGCCGGATGGGACTTTGGCCGGATGGGACTTGCGCCGCCAAGCAGCTATCAGCTTGGCATGACGTATTCCCGAGCGGAGGTCCATCATCTCATTGGTCATCAGTGGCCTTCTATCGGGCTGTGCTTGAACCACCCGACCCTGCCGAAAAACCACTGATGCCCACCTACTCCTCAGAGCCTTCACCACCTAAGGGAACTCCGTGGATCCGCTTTTCCAAAGCATTTTGGAATATCGATTTTGCATGGTGGCGGCCAGTCCGGTTGTGATTAGGCATGGAATAAGGACCCCGCATTTGGGGTGATCGGCGTCCAAACGGGACCCCCATCTGCGATGGGGTTACAACAGCCTCCGGTTTCATCGGAGGCTTTTTGTTTGGATGCTTATTGTGGAAACAATTCTGAAGATACGACGGCTGGCCCATGTGCAAGGCAAGTCGATCAAGGCGATCTGCCGGGAGTTGGGCATATCGCGGAAAGTGGTGCGGAAGGTTTTGCGCACCGATGAGACGGAGTTCAAATACGAGCGAGCCCGTCAACCTCAGCCGAAGCTCGGACCATGGCGCGAACAACTCGATCGGATATTGCTTGCCAATGAGGCCAAGGCTTCCCGCGAGCGCCTGACGCTGATCCGGATATACGAGGATTTACGCGACCTCGGCTATGAAGGCGGTTACGACACCGTTCGGCGTTATGCGAGGACATGGTCGAAAGAGCGCGGGGCCGTGACGGCGGAAGCCTATGTCCCGCTTTATTACGCGCCCGGCGAAGCCTACCAGTTCGACTGGAGCCACGAGATTGTCGTACTGAACGGCGTGACGACAACGGTGAAGGTGGCTCATGTCCGGCTTTGCCACAGCCGAATGATGTTTGTGAGGGCCTATCCGCGAGAGACGCAGGAGATGGTCTTCGACGCCCATGACAAGGCGTTCGCGTTCTTCGGCGGAGCCTGCACGCGCGGCATCTATGATAATATGAAGACGGCGGTGGAGACGGTCTTCGTTGGCAAGGAACGGCAATATAACCGTCGTTTCCTGCAGATGTGCAGCCATTTCCTTGTCGAGCCGGTGGCCTGCACGCCGGCGTCCGGCTGGGAGAAGGGCCAGGTCGAGAACCAGGTCAATCTGGTGAGAGAGCGCTTCTTCACCCCACGTCTGCGCTTCAAATCCTACGATGAGCTGAACGGCTGGCTGCTGGACAAGTGCATCAGCTATGCCCGCGCCCATAAGCATGTCGATCAGACGGAGCACACGATCTGGGAGGTGTTCGATGCGGAGCGGCCGCATATGATCAGTTATCCCGGCAAGTTCGATGGCTTCCACGCCGTCCAGGCCTCGATCGGCAAGACCTGCCTCGTGCGTTTCGACAACAACAAATACTCGGTGCTGTCCACCGCGGTCGGTCGCCCGGCAGAGGTACATGCCTATGCCGACCGCATCGTCATCCGGCAAGATGGCATCGAGATCGGTCAGCACGACCGCTGCTTCGGCCGCGGCGAGACGATCTATAATCCATGGCATTACGTTCCGGTCCTGACCCGCAAGCCGGGAGCCCTACGCAACGGCGCCCCGTTCCATGACTGGGTTTTGCCCGCCGCCATGGAGAAGGTGCGCCGCCGGTTGAAGGCCATGCATGACGGCGACCGGCAGATGGTGGCGATCCTGGAATGTGTCGGTGAGGCCGGGCTTCCCACCGTTGAAGCAGCCTGCCAGGAGGCGCTCGATCAGGGCGTGTTCTCATCCGCCGTCATCATCAACATTCTGGCCCGTAAGCGTGATCCGCAACCGGCCGCCATCCTTTCCATTCCCGATGCGCTTCGCCTGACCCATGAGCCTCTGGCCGATTGCGCACGTTACGACAGCCTCAGGAGGGCAAGCTGATATGGAACGATCCCAAATCCTCGACATGATGGGCACGCTGAAGCTGTTTGGCATGCGCAGCGCATACGACGAGACAATGGCTTCCGGCATCAAACGCCAGCATGAACCGCCCCGTATTGTCGGTGACTTGTTGCAGTCAGAGATTGCTGAGAAGCAGGCCCGGTCGATCAAATACCAGATCGCCATCGCCAAATTGCCGCTGGCCAAGGATATCAACGACTTTGACTTCACCGATACACCGGTCAATGAAGGGTTAGTGCGCCAGCTCGCGACCGGGGCGTTCCTCGCCGAGCAACACAATGTTGTTCTGGTCGGCGGGACCGGCACAGGGAAGTCCCATCTGTCCATCGCGCTTGCCCGTGCTCTTATCCGCAACGGAGCGCGGGGCCGGTTCTTCAATGTTGTCGATCTCGTCAATCGGCTTGAGACAGAAGCACGCAATGGCAAACAGGGGCGGCTTGCCGACTTCATCACCAGGCTCGACTTCGTCATCATGGACGAACTCGGCTATCTCCCGTTCGCTCAGGCCGGCGGCCAGCTTCTCTTCCATTTGATCAGCAGGCTTTACGAGCGGACGTCGGTCATCGTCACGACCAACCTAGCCTTCGGAGAATGGCCCGCTGTGTTCGGCGACGCCAAGATGACCGCCGCTCTTCTCGACAGGCTCACCCACCATTGCGAGATCCTGGAAACCGGAAATGAATCCTGGCGCTTCAAAAACCGCTCTCAAAGCTAAAGCCGAAAAGACAACCAACCCGCGCCCGCAGGCCCCTGCGCTAAATGAAAAGCTCCGGGCCTACGCGCGCTGACCCTATGCAACCAGAGGCAGGGGTCACTTTTGGGAGCCGATAAGGGGTCCCGTTACCAAGCCGATTGACAGTCCGGTTGCACTAGCATATGCGTAATCTGCAATTGGAGACCAACAGCGGTGAACACAGAACAGGCCCGCGGGGCGGTAAATCCTCCGAGGACACCTCTAACATTCAAGCTAATCTTAGCCCTGCCGCGGCGCAGACACCTCCGACGGACTTCGACGATGGTTTGGCGAAGGGACCACGCTTTCACGAATCCTCGGGGCTTGGGCTGAGGAAAGGAATCAGGAGGAGACGAGGAGCGGCTGGAGGCGGTAAGACGAACTATAACGTGGATGGACGCTGGCGATGTTAATGCAACTACAATCACTGCGGCTGGCCAAGCCGCCGGCACTGTTCCGCCAGAGCTCCAGAAGCTCGCGGACGACAACCGGCTGTGAGCAGCTTCCCGAGCGGGTCCGGACGACGCTGGCAGAACCAGTGATCGCATCGGGCTATATGGGCCCCGCAGGTCGTCTTTCCGCCCAGTTCGCGGAAGTTTAGTCCCCTCTAGGCGAGACCAGGAGCCGCGCATGCAACGCGTACCCCCCGCTTCATCGAAGCTTAGCAGTCACGTATCCGCTTTATAGGCCGGACAGTGAGCGCACCGTTCCCACATGTGAAGCGACTGAACAGGATGCGCTTCATCACACCTTTCACTCTCAGGAGAGACCGCCATGGATAACTCAGAACGATCGCTGCGCTACAACATTTCCGAGGAAGATGATCGCACCGGGGCCATGGCGGGGTGGATCGAGAATATGACCGGGGCACAAACACTTACGGGCATGCCGTCCCGATCAACGCCAGATCCCAATGCTCGTTCGCCTTCGTCGCCAACGCGGCCATACTCGCTCTCTTCCGAACCTCCAATTAAGGTGCTCGACAGATCTACATTTGCCAGAAAAGTGAGGGAATTTTACGGTGATGATATCAAGCACATTTCCGTCAATCCACAAGAGTACTCGCCCTTCGTGTCCTCTAAAGCCCTGCGTGCGGCTACCATCGCTCGACTCTACGGCGGCACCGACGATGATACGCCCAGCGCGCGATATTTCAGCTATGATCTGGGAGAACGAAGCGTTGGGCTTTTAAGAACAGAGGATGGATTTAGCATCGAAAACGAGCCGTGGCGGGAACTATTTCCCGGTCGAAAAAGAATCACGTCGATTGTAGACCTTCGCGTTACTCATCCGCTTGTCGAGAACGCTGGCGATATTCTGCTCGAACATCAACTTCAACTCGACGGCGAACAGCCGTTGATCATGTCACGTCCCGCTTCGCCAGAGATGGGAACCCGTCTTGAGCAGATGGGTTTCGTTGACGTGGGTGAAAATCGCTGGGTGCTCGACCCTACGCAACATCCCGACAAGTGGATAAAGAATAGCAAGGGTGGATGGCAGCGCGCAGACAAACCTTCGAGTTATCTCTCTAAAACCGTGGGCTATCTTAGCGACGATGAAGCAGGTGTCGAGGGGCATTCGAGTGAAGCCAGTGTCGAGACAGATTCTTCCGATGATGACCCGTCTTGGTACTTCGAACAACTCAATTTGAACCGCGGATAAAAGTTTGCCGTCATCGTGATGACCTTTTGCGCCGCCGGCCGAGTTGATACGCCCCTCTATTACGAGGACGCAGGCGAAGATTAGAGACTGCAATCTTGCTGCGACTGTCTGCGACGGCCCGCCTCAAGCTGCACTGTGAAGTAGCTCTGACAGCTGCTTCAGTCGGGCTGATAAACTCAATCAGAACTTTCGTGATCTGGTGGATGTTGGGCGGTTCGGTCTTGAAGACACCAAGCGCGAACTCAATGAAGCCTCGGCGGAGCCCGTATACGCTCCGTGATTGTCCTGCGCGAGCCAGAAGGAGCTGCGCAGCGCCGCCTCGTCCGCCCGTCTATCGCGCGGCAATACCGATAGAGACAGTCGCGGATCGTTTCGCGATCATGCAATTCGACCATTTTCTCGTGGTCCATGGCCCGTCGCAAGTCTAGTCTTGAGTTGAAAGTGGCGTTCGGTGCATCTGCGAACGGACATTCGCGCCGTCGGCGCTTGACCTGGCCTCGCAAAGCCGCTTCCCAGGGAACGTCTGTGAACTTGAAACCGCGTGCGTAAGACAGCAACTCTCGCGCAATCAAGGACCATTGCTCCGTTGGATTTTGCCTGCAAGAACAGCCAGTGCCTCTCTGCGCTTGTGTGGAAGGGAGCTAACGGTCCATTCGGCAACAATGCGATTGACGAGTTCGCCAGAAAGAGCCGAATGTCGACTGGATCCCCGTTTGCGGCCGCCGGGCGCGCTGGCGCCTGCCTCGGCGAAGCCTCCTCCAAAGCCTGTGATCCGAACGATCCTGCCTGGCTCGCAATCGGTGCGCGTCTGACCGAGCGGGAACGGCTGATCGACGCGATGGAGAAATCTGGGTGGGTTCAGGCCAGGCGGCTCGCCTCCGGCCTCACCCGACCTTAGGTTGGTTATGCCATCCGCGGGTTCAAATCGGGGTGAAAGAAAGTTCTACGCCTGGTGTGGTCGAACGGCCCGACCTGCCCTCCTCAACTCATGCACCCGAGGCGAGCCGCCATTTTACCGGTGTCTGTCTATTGTCAAATGCCTGACAACCCTATGTCGGGTCGCAAATGGAGGGAACCGGACAAAAAACGCTAACATATTGAAAAAAAGTAGTGATTTTCATTGGCATGGCCCTTGCTTTTTGAACCGCGATGTTAAGCAGCAACGGAGCCTTCAATGTCCCCACCAATGATTTCGCTCAAGAGCCTGACCAGCACGACAACCATGAACCAACTGCTGGCCACAGCGAAGTCCACTGCTTGCGCCGCGTCATTGTGCGGTTCGTCCGCAAAGCCGCACCACGCCGAGCCGGCTGTGTGGGAGAAAATCAAGGACCTTTCCTGCTATTCAGAAGAAGCTTACTATTTCGCGCGCATGCACGTCGTAGCCGCACCAGCCTGCAATATCCAGTGCAACTACTGCGATCGTAAATACTGCGCCAACGAAAGCCGGCCTGGGGTCGTCTCGGAAAAGCTGACGCCTGACCAGGCGCTGCGAAAGGTCGTTGCGGTCGCCAATGAAGTCCCTCAGCTTTCCGTGCTCTTTATCACCGGACCAAGCGATGCCTGTTATGACCGGAAGAAGACAAAGGCGACATTTGAACGTGGAGCCACAGAGATCCCCGATATCAAGCTGTGTCTTTCAACCAACGGTCTGGCACTGCCGGACCGTGTCGGCGAGCTTGCTGACATGAATGTTGATCACTTGACGATCACCATCAACATGGTCGATCCGAGAGTTGGCGCGAAGATATCCGCGCCACTGCCGGGCCGTGCCGCAGCTCAGCAGAAGCCCGGACACAAGCAGGCCCCGCGAGCACATAGGCAGCCAAGTCTCGATATTCGTCCAACATGCCTGGCACTCTCGGTCGCAGCAGCGCTGGGGCCTTGGTCATCTCCCCGCGCAAAATGCCCGGTTGCTCTCTTTGATGCTTCAGGAGCATCCCGATCACCGCTTCTTGTGTCAGTCCGCTCCCGTCTCCAACGCGGCGGCGACCTCCTTGCGCAGCCATTTATGCTGCGGGTCGTGATGGCACCGCTCGTGCCAGATGAGCATGACCTTATACGGTGCCGGCTCGAGGGGTGGATCAACAACCCTAAGCGGCAGCATCGCGGAAACTTGGGTCGCAACGCGGCGCGGGACGAGCAATACCAAATCCGTTGCCGAAGCTACCACCGCTGCCGTGAGAACGCTGGAAAACAGTATGGGACTACGATCCGCTCGCAGGTTGGGCAAGTGGTCGTAGATCGGGCCGAAGTGGTCGGGGAGTCCGTACTGATGGCAGCGTGACGCAAGGTCGCGAAGTTGTCGATCGTCCATTCCTGCGCCAGCGCTGGATGGTCGTGGCGCAACAAACACGCGAAGCGGTCTGTATAAAGACTCCGCCGAAAATAGCCAGGCAGTTGCACGTCGATATGCCCAACGGCCAAATCAATATCACCTTGCTCAAGCCCCCGCACGGCACGATCAAATGGCAAACAGGCGAGTGTGTCGAGATGAGGGGCACGCTCGCGTAACCACGGCAGGAGGCGCGGTAGTACAGCCAAAGCTTGATGATCGGGGATCGCCAGCGTTGCCCCCCTCCCCGCTTCTTTTGAGATTACGCTGCGGCTTGTCACCATCTCTCGGATCGTACGCAGTGCCGACGGCAGCCTTTGAGCCAAATGTTCGCCTTGCGGCGTTGGGATCAAACCCGTTGAAGACCGCACCAGGAGATCATCATTGAACAAGCCGCGCAGCCTTCCCAGTGCGCGGCTCATCGCCGGTTGACTCCGCCCGATGTGCTGGCCCGCGTGCGTCACGTTCCGGTATTCGAGCAGAGCCTCGAGCGCCACCAGGAGGTTGAGGTCTATTGATGCTAGGTTTATCTGGTGTCCAGTGAGGCGCTCTCCTCTCCAATCTTGCAACATCTTTCGCCTATAAGCGAGTTGATCCGTCACCTCTTGTTCTACATTGCGTTTCATGAAGTTCATTCCTCAACAATCAATTCCGGGTCCAACGTTTTCGAGTTCATCTCGGCGGTGGAGCGTGGGTGACAACCTCCATGGCATTGTGCCATCACGCGTCCAATGGGCGGCCAGATCTGTGTGACGATGGCGATCACATGGAACATCGGGGTGTCCCACAGGAATATAGAGCCCGTGTCGACCTCCCTGAGCCCGTTGCAACAGCCTCGCATCCGATACTGGGGTGCTTGGGTGAGAGAGGCGCACGCGCTCGAGCACAGCGTTGCAATAGGCCTCGGTTGCATAATACGCGATGCGGTCGATGTCGCTGAGCTGAACACCTGCAGATGCGAGGCAATATTGAATCGAACGAATTGGTAGCGTGTTGGAGTGCTTGATTCGGTTAGGCCGTTCCTCTTCGACAGCCGCTATCACTCGGCCGTCGCGAACGCGAACCGCAGCCCCATCGTGCATAAAGCTGTTCGGTAGATCGAACGAATTTTCGTAGACTCTGCTTAGACGCCCACTCAGCCCTAGACACAGCATGTTGCTCTCCAGTCCGTTTCGAAAGGTAGGTCGCTCTGGCCCGACCGCCGGCTTTCGTAAGTTCAAAGCTTGTGTTTGACGTGTCAGATAGAGCTCACAGGCGAAGCCGATACTAATAGCGACCGGCTCGGCGACATTGCCGACAATCGATGCTGCGCAACCTTCTTGATGCTATAGTTGCGACGCCGCACGGAAACCCTGACCGAAGCATTTGCAGCAGAACTGCCACGTAACCTATCCACATTACTCAGTCCTTCATATTTCGGCCCGACAGCCGCAAGAAAACATCACGAGGTTTGGTGTTCCTGCAAAAGGCGCAGATCATGTCCTTGCGGCTGCGAGCGCGCCTGCTCTGGCTTCTAGTCATTGTGAGGGATGCACTCACAGATTTAGTCGACCAGGCAACAGTGCTTCTTGTGAGAGCCCATTAGCACTGAAACGGCAGAAGCAACGGCCAAGATTTGGCCGATCACGTCCAACGTGATAACAATCGAGGCCAGGCAACTGACAGAGTGCTCCAACTCGTTTTCCAGCACAGTCTCTACCGAACCTGAGGACCCATTTTTAGAACTCCACACAATCGTTCTGCACAGCGCTCTTCAGCGTTTTTTCTAAGGGCAATTGTTTTGACCAGTAAAATTGTTTGTTTGGATGGAATGCGTGCAAAAAAGGGATGGGTGGATTGATAGGAAGGCGAGCGGCACTACCATCCTTCCTTTCAAATGGCGGCCGTGATGATCAACGTTTACGGCAAATCCGCCTCCGACGTCGGTGTCGACCGACCGACCGACGAAATCCTCGTGTATCGTCGCATCCGCAATACTCCTTCTCTACTCTAGTTTTCAGCCGACAAGCCGAGCCGCAGCTTCGCCAGTCTGCACGTCGATAAGCGTGATCGGGCTTGCTGCAAAGAAACGTATCCATCCGGCGAAGGCCGCGGCACTTATGATTTCGGCTCGTCTGCCATGATGCGTTCGATCTTTTCCGGATCACATTGCTCGTCGACAAGGAACTGGCGAAGACCTCCTTCCCAGGTGCGGATATCGGCGAGGAACTCCTTCAAGCTTTCGATGCCCCGGTCGGTGAAGGTCGTGATGCCCTCTTCGCTGCCGTCATGGGCATGGATCGTCTCACCATAGTCGATGTTGTCGGAGTTGCTGGCGACTTCCTGGATGAGTTCGAGGTTCTCGCCGATCAGCATGGCGACATAGTCGATCGTGTAGACATGCGTCGGGCGCGCCATCACGCCGCCATCTGCCGGGCGCTTCCGGCGGGCCAGTTCCACGGCAACAGCTCCGGCAGCCGTGATACGGGAATGCCGGGCATGCGGGCGAGCACGTCCGCCAACCAGGCCTGCGGATCGATATCGTTCATCTTTGCCGTGACGATTAGGGAATACATGAAGGCAGCACGCTCGCCTCCGCGCTGGGAACCGGCGAATAGCCATGCCTTTCTTCCGAGAGCAACGCCGCGCAGGGCTCGTTCAGCGGCATTGTTTGACAGACACAGTCTGCCGTCGTCGAGGAACCGGGTGAAGGCTTCCCAGCGACCCTCCTTCTCGAACATGTAGTTGATCGCCTTGGCGACGGGATTGTGCTTCGACATTTGCCCACGCTGAGCCATGAGCCAATCGTGCAGTTCTTCGACGAGCGGACGAGCATGTTGCTGCCGCGTTGTGAGCCGATCCTCGGCAGGCATTCCGTTTATGCCGCGCTCGATGTCGAAGAGCGCGTCGATGCGGGCCACGGCCTCAAGCGCGACGGGCGATATCTCATGGGCAGGTTTGCCCTTGCGCACGTTGCCGGCGATGTCAGCGAGTTCGAAGAACTTGCGTCGCGCATGGCTCCAGCAGAGCGCGCTCCTGACCGGCGCGGGGCGGCGATCGGCACGATAGAGGTCGTTGTAGCCGCCATAGGCATCGGCCTGCAGTGTGCCATGCCATCCGGCAAGATGCGTGTTGGGATGGGTCTTCTCGCGATCGGGAGAGAAATGGAAGAGTGCGGCGGGAGGCGCGCCGCCCGCGAAGGGACGGTCATCGCGCACATAAGTCCATAACCGTGCCTGCCTTGTTGCTCCCCTGGCCAGAAGCGGCACGGTGGTGTCGTCACTATGCAGCCGCTCGGCGGCCAGCACATGGGCGCGGATTAGATCATGGATCGGCTGCAGCGCCGTCGTGCAGGCTCCGACCTGATCGGCCAGCGTGGAGAGACTGAGATCGACGCCTTCCCTGGCGTAGCGCTCGGCCTGGCGGTTCAATGGCTGATGTTGGCCGAACTTCTCGAACAGGATCGTCGCCAGCAGGTTCGGTCCCGCCCATCCCCGCGGTGTCGCATGGAAAGGGGCCGGTGGCTGGCTGATCTTCTCGCAATCCCGGCAGGTGAACTTCTCGCGCACCGTCTGGATCACCTTCCACTGGCGCGGGATCGCCTCCAGCGTCTCAGTGACGTCTTCGCCCATCTTCACGATCCGCGCCGAGCCGCAGCAGGTGCAAATCGAGGGAGCTTCGATGATCAGGCGCTCGCGCGGCAAATGTTCCGGGAACGGCTTGCGTGCCGGGCGACGGCGTTCGAAGGCAGAGACATTTGTGATCTTCGCCGCCACGCGTTCCGCGGCGATCTCGTCCTCGGTGGCATCGGCCTCGAGTTCTTCGAGCTGCAGTTCCATCTGGTCGATCAGCCGGGCGCGCCGTTCCGAACTCTGGCCATATTGCTCGCGGCGCATTTTGGCAATCTCGAGCTTGAGGTGCCGGATCATCGCCTCGGAGGTCGTCACGAAGGCGCGCACCTGTGCGAGGTCGGACTCGGCAGAGGCGGCACGCACTTCCGATGCCGCAAGCGCGGCGCGCAGTCTGGCTATCTCCGAAGCAGCATCATCCATGGCCGAAAGCTACCATGCCGCATGTCGAAAGCCCAACAAAAACAGAGCAATGCAGGCGATCAGCCTGCCTTCGAAGGCCGCTGCGTCCAGCGCGGGTTGCGCCAGTCGATCCCTTCCAGGAGATAGCCGAGCTGCGCCGACGATACAGACACGGCGGAGCCATTCTGGCTGACCGGCCAGATGAATTTTCCAGCTTCCAGCCGCTTCAGGTAAAGCGACATGCCGACGCCGTCATGCCAGAGGACCTTGATCAGGTCACCCTTGCGACCCCGGAAGCAGAAGACCTCACCGCCATGAGGATCGCGGCCGAGGCCTTCCTGCACCCTCAGCGCCAGACTGTTCATGCCGCAACGCATGTCTGTCACGCCGCCCGCGATCCACACCTTCACCCCCGCGGGAAATGCGATCATGACATATCCAGAATCGGCAACAGCCGGGCGAGGACGATCGGATCAAGTGAGGCCGGGATCGTCAGCCGTCGGCCGTTCGGCAGGCCGATCTCGATCGTCATGTCGTCTTCAGAACGCAGCGGCGCGGTCATCTCCGCAGATGCCGCCGGCGGCGGTGGCGAAATCGTAAGCGGCACGAAACCCGTTGACGCTGAAACACTCAGAAGGCCGCTGCGGTATTGTCGACGCCAGGCCGTCAACAAAGATCGCGACAATCCATATCGTCGCGCCGTCGCTGACCCCTGACGAAAACCTTGCAGGCTTTCCTCGACGATCCGAACTTTCTCTTCGTCCGACCAATCCCGCCGGCGACCAAGATCATCGGCGGACAAGACCTCAATGGGGAAATAATTGTAGCGCATGACATAAGGCATGCACTTAAAGCCAATCAGCAAATCGCGGCAGACGGCCTTCGCCGGATGGGTACAAAGAAACGGCGTTCGTTGTTGGTCAGCGCTGCCGCATCCAGCACCGCCAAACGTGGGGCGTTGGATCGCTTCGTGATCTGTCGGGCGTAGGTGCGCAGCATCTGGTCGTTGAAGCGGCAGCCGATGATGAAGAAGCCTCTGTTGGTGCGCCGCTCCTTCACCGCTTCGCTGATCCACCTGAGCGGCGGAACTCCTTCCGTCGCTGATGCAGCCGTTGATGGCGTGCTCGGCCGGCCTTCCGGTGGGCCGACCGGCATCGAGGCAGGCGATCACTACGCGGCGGGCGCGGCGCGCGAGGTTTCGATGCGCTTCAGTCCATCGGTGATGGCGGCGAGCCCTTCCCGCAGCG
Source organism: Rhizobium sp. C104 (assembly GCF_022354505.1). Lineage (NCBI taxonomy): Bacteria > Pseudomonadati > Pseudomonadota > Alphaproteobacteria > Hyphomicrobiales > Rhizobiaceae > Rhizobium > Rhizobium sp. C104. Next base: position 312,260 of record NZ_CP092353.1, read on the forward strand.
TCTGCCCTATAGTGCCCGGACCGATGTCGATTGGAGGATTGTCAAGCATGGCTACAATGTCGCTGCCGTTGAGATAGTCGAGCTTCTTCTGGACTGTGGTTCTGACACGCTCGGTCGCGCTCGACATTGCGTCACCGTTGCGTTCGGTGATGGCGGAGAGCTGATCCGAAAGCTCTCCACCGAACTGCAGGAAGATGTCGTCGACATACCTCCACGTTCCGCCGCGGGCTTCCACATCGACCATCTGGTTGATCTTGCTCTTTACCTCATCCCTCAGCGTCAAGGCAGTGTCGAGATGAGCCTGCCATGCAGCTATGATACTTTCGACCGAGTTTTCGACGGACTTGGTCCTTTCGGGCTGGTCTGTGATGCCAAGAAGGACCAGAAGTTGATCATCGTTACCGAGCCGCGGGACCACCGCTGCGATCAGACGCTCCACAACCGCGCGCCTACGGGCTGCATCGCCTAGTTCCTTCGGCCATTGCGACGACACTATCTTCGCAATCCTTTCAGAATTCGCGTTCTCTAGCGGATAAGAAAGCTGTCGCTCCTGAGCCTTTGCCTTGATCAGACGGAACAAGGACTCTACTACCTCGTCTTGATCGAGAGCACCCGTTGGGACTCTGTTCAGATCGATCCCATTCACCACGACCTCTTCGCGGCGGTCGCCGTTTGTCTCGCCCTGCCCCGCCCCATCGGGCATGTCATCCACATATTGAAGATTTCGCAGATTCTCAGGATAGGCCAGCATCAACAGAAGCCGGCCGGCGAAGTTGTGCAGCGTTGCCTCCTGCTCTTCCTGAGGCGTCGCAGCCAGCACACGTTGCAGCCAATCCGCGATCTTCGTGGTCAGATGGGACAACTCTGCGGTCTGTCCCGCGCCAATTTGCGCGCTGAGACTTACTGCGTGATTGGAAATGGTCGCTGCCGCGGCGGCAATGCCCTCCTTCACTTCCGGGAGAAGCTGCTCCAGGAACTCAGCCCCGCCTTCACGCTTGCTTCTCTCTTCAGTTTCCTCAACACTCCCTGCGGAGTTCCCTTCCGCGCTATCGAGTGCCGCCATCGGCCGATTTAATTCTTCAGAGTTGTCGGGTGGAAGAAATTGAGAGTTCTCCTCGGCGTTCATCTCAAACTGCTGAATGTCTTCTTCAGTTAAAATTCCTGCTTCCTGCATGTCAGGCAGCCTCATGCGGAAGTTCACGAAATACTTCTTCATCACCTTTTGGACCTGCGGGAACCCGGCCTTTCCACCATCAGCCAACTTGACGAGGATAACGCCGTTTTCGTTCATCCTGCCCGTGCCTCTCCGCAGAAGCGAAAAGGTCTCCTTACCACTATCCTCATCATCTTCAAAAGGCATGCTTTTCAAAGTTTGTGCCAATCCATTGAGCTTTTTCTTACTCACCAGGACAGCAGGCTTCCGCAGATCGCCAACCGTGCCAACCGCAAAGCAGAACTCCAAATCCGCACTGTTCCTCGTCTGGTCGATCAACTGCATAAACTTCTTTGCTCTTGTCCTATTGTGCTTCATTCCGGCCATTATATCTCTCCAGTTTCCTGTTCTAGATCAGTGTACGTCGGTTGATAGGATGGGACAGGATCTGATCACCCAACTTCCCGAAGATCTGCCTGATGGAGGTGACCGCGCTCTCCAGCGGTCTAGTCGAGCCGGAAAGCGGCGCGCCGAGATCAAGCAACGATCGCCGCCAGTCGCAGCCGTGACCGCCTCCGATCCGGCCGGCAACCGAAATGCCGACCTCTCCCGCCGCGGACCTGCGTGGGCGTCTCGTGATCCCATAGGGCCTTCCCAGCGCAAGTCGGATGCTATCCCGGCGGTCATAAGAAATCTGGACATCGGAATTCTGACAGCAGATTGCGGGACAACGGGCTCATCACGCTGTCAGGCTGGAGGTTAAAAACCGCCCAATGGTCACCCGACACCAGTCGTACCTGAATAAGGTCCCCTCCTCCCAAGGGCCGCTTGTCCGCCTCATTTAAGAGGCGAAATAGCGCCCAATGGCCGCTCTTGGAGAGAATGGCGCCTTGAAAACCGATGAAAGCGACGGAAGCGCCGCCGACGCCGCTGGCCGTGGGCCAATGGAAATGCATGGCCGCGGCGGCCGTTCCTCGTCGATGTTCGAGGCGCTGGCCGTCGATGTCCACCACCACCTGGTCTGTCAACGGATCGGTCTCGGCGACGGTGAGCAGGAATCCAACTGACAACTGGCCGGTATCCTCGAACATGGTGTCGCGGATTGTGGCTGCCCGTTGGAACTGGGCCAAGGTATTGCGGCCGATAGGGAAATCGACACCGCTCGTTGGCCGAAACTGCCACGAACCTGTGGATTTGTCGACGAAGGGGGAAAGGTTCTCGGCGAAGAAAGTGTCGATCTCCGCCTTGCGGCCGAACAGTCGGGCGAAATCGCTCAAAGGGACATCCCGGCGGGATCCGCGCGCGAAGGGATACCGTCCTTCCGTAGCCCGCCGGCACAAATCGCCGGGGCCGCCCGCCCAACCGCTCGCCAACTCGCGCCTCACGCCGCTGACGGTTAGGTCCGAGCTGTGGCGGCTGAGGCCGAGGATCCATTGCCGGATGGGTTCGGGCAGATTGGTCGCTCCCGCCTCGATCTGGTGGATGGCGACGCCCGCCTGCCCGTTGTGTTCCAAGATGTTCGAACCCGCCAGCCCCTGCGCCTGGCTGAGGGAGCGATACAGTTCGCCCAGATCGCGGAGAGCACTGTCGATCGGCGCCTGCGCGCCCGCTTGGCTGTTCGACGGCACTTCGACCAACTGGTGCAGCCACTGGAAATGATCGCCCATATAGAGCCGGACGTGAGCTTCAGGCGTGTCCGCGGCCGGTTGAGAGCGGAACAGTGCCTCGAGCTCGCTTGGCAACACCTCGCCCTGGGGGACACTGTCACCTTTCGTCAAGCCGTCCTCGGGAGCCGGTGGTTGCTTGAGCTTTAGCTCCTGCGCCGCCGCGAAAAGGAACAGGCGCATTGGTGACGTCGGCGCGGACAGCGTGTTCAAGGTGCGCAGCGCGTCATCGATGCCCCCAAACGGGTGGATCGACATATCGCCAATGAGCTGGTCCCAGCGCAACGCGAACTCCTGAGCGTAGAGATCCGCCGCCGAACGCCGCAGCTTCTGGCTCACATCATCGGCTGCGGTCGGCGCGACTACCTGTGCGTCGAGAACCCAGCCTTCTGCAGCGACAGCGTCAGCCACCTGCGGCAGCAATCGCAGAAAAATTCCGTAAAACCCCGCCCTCGTGTAGATGCCAGGAACCCCCTCGCTGAGCGGCTGTCCCGATTTGCGAGCCAGGACGCCCTGCGCCAGCGGCCCGGCATGGTCGGCCAGACGCCAGGTTGGCGCCCGCGAGGCTTCGGGACTGGTCGCGATGATGTCGAGGACGCGGCGCGCCATCGAGACGGCCTGGAGCTTCGCGCGGCTCCTCTCTATCAGTTCGCCGTTAAGCTCACTATGGGGCAGCGGCCCTTCCATGAGGGCATCCAGATGATCAGCGAGCGCGCGGCGCAGGCCGGCATCGGCTTCGGCCGGAAACATCACTCCCCAGTCGGCAGCCATCCAGTTCTTGACGACCGCGCGCTGGAGCGGACCCTGCTGACCCAGCATCAGGTAAACCTTTAACGCCTGGTAGACGAACTGATCATCGTCGTGCCGCTCGGCCAGTAAGGTTTCCAACCGGAAGATCAGCCGCGGCAGCAGGACGGTGTTCAAGGCGCGGCGGTACGCCGCGAGCGTTTGAACCTTGATTTTCTTACTCTGGTCGAGACCCGAACTTGATAGGCGGCCGCCCGCGCTGTCGCCGTTAGAATCACGCAGCCGCTGAAGCAGTGGCAGGATGGGTCGAAGATCGCCACTCTCAACCCGGTCGAGCTTCAGCTTTTCGGCCCCTCTGGCATAGCTGCCAGCCATTAGGCGAACGCTCTCGATCCGCTCAACATTCCGAATATAGCTGAACGTCCACAAGACGCCGGCGCTAACGATGACCGCCGCTATCATCGTGTAGGCGCTATATCGGATCCGCCGCTGGCGCCGATCGAAGCGGTGATTGGCACCGACGAGCCCAGCTTCGGCGAAAACGACTTCGCGCAGCAGCCGGCTGATGAAATAACCACGCCCCGGGCCACGAAGCGCTGTACAGGGCGGCTGAGCGATCTCGAAGGTCTGAGATCTGGCGTTCGCAACTCGATCGAAGGGCATGCCAATTTGCGTGCCGCTTAAGAAGTAGACGCCGCGGAGCATAAGCGGTTCCTGGAACGAATTCCCGCCAAAGGCTTCCTTCAAGAACTGTTGCGTCAGGTGCTTGAGGCTAGCGACCTGCTGTGGGAAGCCGAACATGAGCGCGCGACGCTGGAGGTTGCTTTCATGCTGCATTCGTTCAAGCAGCCTTTCGTTTAGGCGGCCAACCAGCGCATCGTATGCTGCGGCAAACGCCATCGGATCGTCTTCGTCCTCCGAAGCCTCTTGCGCAAAGGTGAACCCCCACACCGCCTCCCGCCCCTCGCGACCCAGATCGTCGAAGAATTCAACAAATCCCGCCAGCAGATCGCTCTTAGTGAAAAGCACATAAATCGGCAGTTGCAGGCGAAGCTCCCTGTAAATTTCGAGGAGCCGCTCACGGATACAGCGCGCGCGATCGGCGAGCACTTCCTCGGATGTCGAGTTCAGCTCGCTGATCCCGATCGTGACTAAGACCCCGTTCAGCGGCTGCCGTGGCCGGGAGCGTCTGAGCATACGAAGCAAGCCACGCCAAACCGCTTTGTCCCGGTCTGCATCACCCTCCTGTATCGTGTAGCGCCCAGCAGTGTCGACGAACACCGCGTCATCGGTGATCCACCAGTCGCAGTTTTCCGTACCCGCGACCCCACCGGCGGCTCTCAGACCGGACCTTGCCGCCAGCGGAAAGCTGAGCCCGGAATTGACTATTGCTGTGGTCTTCCCCGAGTTGGGCGGACCGATCATCACATACCATGGCCGCTGATAGAGCCACCGCCTGCTGATACCTCCTGCGTAGCGGCGCCCCTTGAGTGTGGTAAGGGCCTCGCGGAAACGATGACGAATCGCCTCAAGCTCTCTTTCAGCAAGCGTGCTGGCTTGGCCCACACTTCGGTCGGAAGGCCTTGGGTCTCCCTTCTTCTGCTCGGCCCCAACCTCGTCCAGGGCTCCCGACACTCGTGATTGGACGAGGTCTTCAAAATAGGCCTGAACCTTGTAAAGCTGGGACTGGATCAAGTAGATCACGGTGTATCCGACCGGAATCAGCATCGATGCCGCGATCTGGCTGCGAAGGCTGTCAAGCGGCGCAAATCCTCCGACCGAGATGTGTGGTCCGAGCGTGAAGATTAAGGCACACACGATCCCTGCCCCGCCGACACGGAGCCATTGCCACCTAAGCGCTTTTTTGATTGACTGCATGGCCTGCCTTCATCGTGTCTTTGTGATGATGATTTCAATCCGACGGTTCCGCGCGCGGCCCTCGGGCGTATGGTTCGAAGCGACCGGTTCACCGCTCCCTCTGCCCTCTTCTCGCACGCGGCCTGGGTCATCCATGATGGATTTAATAATCTCGGCAGCTGTCCTCGCACGCGCGAGCGAAAGGGAATCGTTTGAAGGGAAGGCGAGCGATTGCACCGGCATGGCGTCGGTGTGCCCGGTCAGGAGGATTGCTCCCGACTCATCGTTCAGAGAACGACCAATTCGTAAAAGAAGCGGCAGGAACATTTTCTTCACTTCCGGACTAGCAGAATCGAACATCCCGGAGGCGCGAATGGTAACGACGATCTGCTGTGGGTCCTCGGACACAGTGACAAGCCCTTCGCGGATTTCGGGCTCGAGGAAGTTACGCAGTCGGCCGCTGCTCATCACAACCTTTGGCGGCAATACGATTCTCACCGATCTGACAGCGCCGTTCGGCGGCAATGTCGCGAGATCGTTGAAGACAGCATCGGCGCGGGCATTTAATGCATGCAGGAGTCCGGTATAGATCGAGAGGAGTAACCCTGCCCCAAACGCTACGACAGCCCAGATTGGAACGATTGTGCGGCGTGGCTTCGGATTATTAGAGTTCCTCCGCCAGTGCGGGGATAGTTCGCGCTCGAAGTCACCACGGGCTGCTCGGATCAGGCGGTAGACGTCTTCGCACAGCACACTGAGCTCTGCGGCTCCTCCCGCAGTGACGCGGTAGCGGCCTTCGAAGCCCAACCTCATGCAGTAGTAGAGCAGCTCCAGCAGTTCAATATTGATGGCCGGTTCATATTTCAATTGCGTCAGTAGATCGAAGAAACGCTCGCCGCCCCAGGTATCGCTGAACAGCGATCCCACCAAGCTGCGCGTCGTCCAGACGCTGTTGCTGCCCCAGACTGTGTTCAGAACGATGTCATCGATGGTCGCGCAGAGGGCGTATTTGCAGACCTTGATCGCTCGCGATGGCAATCCGAGCGGCGTGATCCGACGCTCAAAAGCATCGATCTCCTGCAGCACTCTAAGGCGCAGTGCTTCAACGTCGATATGGCTAGCACTGCTCTTGAGCTGAGCGCTGAGACCCAGCAGCGCCGCCGCGGCGGCGACCAGTGGATTAAGTCGGTCGAGCGCAAGCATCTCCCAGGTAAGTTCGTCCGGCACTGGCGATGACGGCGAAGGGACAGCCAACTGCTCCTCGGCGTGGAGGAGGACGAGTGGCTGGGATTTTGGCATCGTTTCCTCAATCACCATCATCAACCCGCCCACTTCCCTTCGGAGCGGACGCTCTCATCGTGGGATCGGCGGGCGGGTCGGCGACGCTCTCGCACTGGGCGCGCGAAGTCGGCGCCGAAGCTCCGGAGCAAATCAGTTTCGATGTTCGATACGACGTCATTGAAGACACGCACGTACGCACTCCGGTTTCGCGCCTTATGGTTGCAGTGCAAAAGGGAACGGGTCCGCCCCATCGCCTTCTCGATCCCTGGTAGGGACAAGCGTGCACGGACGCTGGACAGAGCCTTCTGCACAGCCGCGAATAACACGTCATGCGTCCCACGGTCGGCGAAGGCATGCTCAATGGCCAGGTCTCCGCGGAGGAACCCCCTGACATCCGGAACGAACCTCAGGGGTTTTTCGTCGGGACTCTTATTTCTGAATGATTGTTCGCCAGCTCTCGCTCGGAGAGAATGCTGTGCAGCGCGGCGGAATACAGAAGCATTTTCCCTGCACGATCCAGCACGCTTACGATGCCGGCATTCCGGACATCTGCCAATGATAAGCCGCAGGCGGCAAGAAAAGCCGTGACGGCCGCCCGATGATTCTTGTCGAGATGATTGATCTACCTTGGGTTGCGCCAAGATGGGGGCCCGATCCGGCACACTGTCTGCGTAGATATCCAACGGACTTCTCATCATGCCCGCCAGCGCGTCAAACCGAGTGTCTAAGACTGGCAATGGTGGGAAATCGCCGTCCCTCAGGTCCAGCAGCGCTTCTTCACCCCGGGTGCAATTGCCCGCCAGGAGCGACGAGGCCATTTCGAGGGGGCCAAGAAAACTCAACTCCTCACTTGTCGCTGCAAGTTGTCCCTCCGGTTCGGCGGCACTCTCCGCAATGGATATCGAAGGCGACACGACGACATCGATCCTATAGGCGCCGATCTGAATAACATCGCTGGTTTTCCGGGCGACCGGCGCCTCTGACGGAAGCGGCACAGCCTCGTCACTCAGACATGTGTTGCCGCGGCCTCGGTCGATCAGTCCGTATCGCCGTGCCATGCATTCGATTGAGCAGTGGTATTTCGAGACCATCTGCTGATCATCCGGCAGAACGAGGCTGTTGCCTGCTCGGCTGGTAGTCAGCCCACCAGCCGCGTCGCCCGGCACGAGATATTCCGGAAAACTGCATCTATTGCAGTGTACACGTAGCGTGAGGGGCATTGGTGGGCTAACTCAAATTTGGGTTCTGTCCGGCTCGGATGGCCCAAAGAGCCATTTCGAGATTTGGGAAGTCGCCAGCAACGTGCAGCGCCAAGCCAGCGGATTGGGGCATATCCTTCCAGAAGCGGCTATTTTGATCGATCTCGAAATAGCTGAATCCAACATGGAACGGGATCTGACGCGGCGCGACCGGTAGGGGATTGATGATAATGCCGGGCAGTGCGACATTGACGAGTTCCGTGATTTTCTCCGCCGGGCCGATCTTAATCTGAGACGGGAACTCGCGCCGGAGGCGCTCGACCTCAATATCAGCCCGAGCAGCCAGCACGAAGCTCGAGGTCGTAAAGAGAGAGCGGTCGGCCACCTCAGCCACATGGATACCGTATTTTTGCCGCTGCAGCGGTACGGAGACCGCAGTCTGCTCAATCACCGCACCCAGCGAAGCCCGGATCGACTGGATCACTGGCAAAAACGCCTCCGCGAGAGAGTCGTGCTTGTAAACACCAAGGGTCGGGGCACGTTTATCGAGGCGGGCGAACGTGGCTAGTTCACCCGCCAGCTGGAGCATGAGAACATACAGCGATTCCGGATTTACAACGGCGGCCTTGGACAGGTGGCAGAAGTACGGCTCGTACCGATTGATCGCCTGCAGCAGAAGGAAGTCCGCGAGCTCTGCAACCCGGTTCGTGCCCGACTGGGAGACCCGAGTAGCCAGAGCTTCACCACGATGGTGAAGCAGGCCGGTGATCTCAGTGATGTAGTTCGAGAGGACCCGGGAGCTGGCGCAGTCGGGGGTTGGCGGCACGTGCGTCTCGTCCAGAATGATCTGTCGGTCGGCCCGGACCTCTATGATACGGGCGATTGGGATGCAAGTGTAGCCAGACCGGTCTGCCGCGTCCGGCAGCAGTCGAAAATCCAGCCGCGCTACGTCGATGGAGGCGCTGCCCCGCTCGCCAGCGTTGGTGTCGACAACATCCTCAGTGGAGACTGCGAAGCGGATAGGTACGTCAATTCCCGCTTGCGCGTCGGTTTCAAGAGCGCCGGGTTGATAAAACGGTACCGCCAAGTGAATAAGCGAATCTCGAAAATCCCGCGGAACGTCGTAGGGAGTTGGCTGGTTGGCTTCGTCAGGAATACTGAAGGGCATGCCGTCCTCCAAGACGCCGCGAGCCGCTTCGATGGCGATCTTGCCGAGACCAAGTAGCTCTCGATTGAGCCGCAGCTCGCTGATACCCCACCCGTACCCATGCAAAACCGCCGTCCTGCTACGCACCAGCTGTTCGACGTGACGATCGGCCTGCTGAAAATGCTGGGGGCGGAGGAATAAGCCCTCCGACCAGACGACCCTATTATTCCACGACATTCAAGAACTCGCCTCGCGTCCACCTGACAGAACGGCTTTCTCCGTAAAAAGTAGCAGAGCTTCACTGCCCCCTTGCATGCACATCTGATATCCAACAATGCGCTGGTAGAAGAGCATCGCGTGTCGAGACAGCTCAGATATGCAAGTGCCTAAGCTCATCAGGATTGGTCATGAGCCCCCCTTGCAGCGCGACACGCAAGGGATCTCATCTAGACTGTCGCTCAGCAGCCCGTTGCCCTCAGAGCCGTATTGGTCGTTCATGTTCACACTGACCTACTACGCGCCAATTCGGCCTGTCCTGTCGCTCGTACGGGATGAATCTTGCAAATGACCGCCCGGAAGCCTTGAGAGCCGGCGCCGCAAGTACGGGGCCAAAAGTGCAGCGCAACAGGCAAGGTGACACGTGATGCGCATTGCCTCGTCGAAAATGTTCGTGAATACGCCGAAGGCATGTGCCGCCGCCAACATCGTCTTCACGCGCCGCCGCCCCTAAAGCACCTTGACGACTAGTTTAGCGATTAGCGGGATAGCAGCTCTGGCGGCATGGATCATTCATGCGGCGAAGATAGGCATTTGCACATTTGGTGATGCCCAATAGCTAGCGAATGGGATATGCGCTGCGCCTCATGTTGGCGCGCGAGCACATGCTCGATGGCACGGTGGAGATTGACCGTTTTCATCTCGGTGAGCGACCGAGAAGAATCCGGACGGTCTACCGCCTGGACGGGGCCGAAAAGGCCTTTCGATACGTGCAGGGCGCGCGACGGCGAAAAGGGATCGAACCGCATGCCTGCTTGATGGGCGGTGAGGCGTTCATGGCGATTGGCAAGAGCTTCGCTACGCATGAGAACGTAAAGCATTCGAGCCGCGAATTCGTTCGAGACGCCGCCCACGTCAACTCGGTGGGAGGTTTCAAGTCCCGGGTCCGCCGCACCATTGCCGGCGTCTTTCATCATATCAGCCCGCAGCATGCCTTGTCTTGCCACGAGATCGGCTTCCGCTGGTCACAGCGCATTGTTACGAGCCAGGCAGTGCGGATACTGGTCACGGGTGCCGCCGGCGCTGCGATTGCTGCAAGTCTTTCGCGCTATTACCGGCCGGCAATGCGCAGAAGTCCGGATGCCGGGATTATCGTTAAATCTCCCAGTCTTTTGTGATAAGGCCGCGTTGTTTAGCGGAAGCCAGCAAAGAGTTCGAAGACGAAGGGCCGACCTCACTGGCGCCGCAATTGGTGACAGTTGCCACTACCCTGGTATCGGTGGGCCAATCAATCCCACCATAGAAGAGATTATGTCGATGTTCGCGTCGTAACTGGCTTGCGCGGCACCGGCGGCCGTCAGCGTTGATAGCAATCCGTACCGATCGCCACATCAAGCACGGACCTCCGGTCTGGAGAACGGGTCGTCGCTGCATCTCTCGAAGGATCGCCGCTGTCGTTACGGGTTCACGCAGGAGCTGCGCCATAGCCGCTCACTAACTGGATGCGAGCATATCACCTGTGCATGCAATCCAATACCGGGACTGCGCTAGTTTGAATCGCGGGCTCTTCTCCGTGGTTTTCGAGGTTCTGCTGCAATGATGCGTTCACGCCACCAGCTATCAACGGCCTGGCCATGTCTTCGGGATCTGCCGGCCTCCCGTCACCTGAGCTCGATTCCGCAGAGCCGCCCCATGCCACAACAGCAGAAAACGGGACCCACGGTGATTGAGCGGCGTCCGAACGAGGCTCGGCAACCTGGAGCGGTCGATGGTTGCAGTCGCGTCCCTTGCGATCTGGTTAAGTCGCTTGAGCCCCTGATAAATTCTGACCTCCCGTCAGCAGTCGGTGCTCGACAGCTGACCCCTTGTTTCCTGAAGGCCATATCCCAGGGGGGTGAGCATGGTTGACTGGGACCCTCGGACTAAAGGGCAGGGCTCTTCGCGCGCGAAGGAGGGCCGGCACCCAGCGGATCAAAGAGCGCAGTCTTCAGTGGCGCGTGTCGATCACGTGGCCGACAACTTCAATTCGGACGACATCTGGCAAGAGAATCCGATGTTGCGTTACGTGGAAAGGCTAACGGGGCTTACCCGAGTACCCGTCGCCCCGGCAGAGACCGCGTTCAACCTCGCGAGCGCGACAGCGGCGGGAGCCAGCCCTCGGCAGCCAATGGATCAAAGCACGCAGCCTTTGGTGGCGTCTGCCGATCAAGAGGAGCTTTGGCAGGCGGTGGATCAAGCCGGTCCGCCGTCGGCCGCCAGCTTCAATTCACAGGACTTCTGGCTGGAGCCTTCTGAGTGGGCCTCTTGGGCTGCGTTAAGCGTCGACCAGCCAAGCCCGCCGACCGAGCTTCAAAGCCCTGAAGAACTAACCCCGCAAATGATGGCTGACATGACGGAACTGATGAGAGTTCCGGTCGCCCCGGCAGAGACCGCGTTCAACCTCGCGAGCGCGACAGCGGCGGGAGCCAGCCCTCGGCAGCCAACGGATCAAAGCCCGCAGCCTTCAGTGGCGTCTGCCGATCAAGAGGAGCTTTGGCAGGCGACGGATCAAGCCGGTCCGCTGTCAGCCGGCAGCTTCAATTCGCAGGACTTCTGGCTGGAGCCTTCTGAAACGGCCTCTTGGGCTGCGTTAAGCGTCGACCAGCCAAGCCCGCCGACCGAGCTTCAAAGCCCTGAAGAACTAACCCCGCAAATGATGGCTGACATGACGGAACTGATGAGAGTTCCGGTCGTCCCGGCAGAGACCGCGTTCAACCTCACGAGGACAACAGATGAATACAATAATGCCGATCGCATTATTCACCTCGTCGAGGGACAGCCGCTGGAGACTGGCCCTCAGCGCAGGGGGCTGCATGGCCTTGGGAATTTAGAAGCCTCGGCGGTTGCCAGGCCGACCGAGGTGCCGGGTGAAAGAGAGGAGCATTCGGCCATGTCCGAGGTGCCCGCGGAGCCCAGCGATCCGACCGGTGGCGGGCGCAAGAGGCAGACTACTGAGAAGGGCGCAGATCCCAGGCCCAGCCGCAAGCAAAAGTTTTATAATTTTGAAGCTTCGGCGGTTGCCAGGCCGACCGAGGTGACAGGTGAAAGAGAGGAGCATTCGGCCATGTCCGAGGTGCCCGCGGAGCCCGGCGATCCGACCGGTGGCGGGCGCAAGAGGCAGACTACTGAGAAGGGCGCAGATCCCAGGCCCAGCCGCAAGCAGAGGTTATATGCTCAAAGGCCGCTGGCGTTGGCGCCTGATCTCAGCGCCGCGAATGCCAGCATAATCGTGGGGGCCTCAACGGGCGATCTCGTCGATCGAGCGGCGTTCCAGACGGTGTCGGCCCAGGATCAGGCGAGGCTGGACGAAGTCGCCAGGCAGACACCGCGGCAGTCGAGGCAGAGCAAGGGGGCGTGGGCGGACGCGCTGAAGGCGGCCCATCCCGATCTCAGCGCCGCCGATGCCGCCGCCATCGTGGGCGTCGTAAAGCGGGTTATCGCCAGGAGGGCGGCGTTCCGGACGGTGTCGGCCCAGGACCGGGCGAGGCTAGACGAGATCAAGGCGGCGACACCGCAGCTGCCGGGGCAGAGCAAGGGGGCGTGGGCCGACGCGCTGAAGGCGGCCCATCCCGATCTCAGTGCCGCCGATGCCGCCATAATTGTGGGCACTTTTAAGGACGATATTGCCAGGAGGACGGCGTTCCGGACGGTGTCGGCCCAGGACCAGGCGAGGCTGGACGAAATCGCCAGGCAGACACCGCGGCAGTCGAGGCAGAGCAAGGGGGCGTGGGCGGACGCGCTGAAGGCGGCTCATCCCGATCTCAGCGCCGCCGATGCCGCCATAATCGTGGGCGCCGTAAAGCAGGATATTGCCAAAAGGGCGGCGTTCCGGACGGTGTCGGCCCAGGACCAGGCGAGGCTGGACGAAATCGCGGCGGCGACACCGCGGCAGGGGCGGAGCAATGCGGCCTGGGCGGACGCGCTGAAGGCGACCCATCCCGATCTCAGCGCCGCCGATGCCGCAACCATCGTGGGTGCCCTGAAGCAGGATATTGCTAAAAGGACAACGTTCCAAACGGTATCGGCCCAGGACCAGGCGAGGCTGGACGAGATCGCCAGGCAGACACCGCGGCAGTCGAGGCAGAGCAAGGGGGCCTGGGCGGACGCACTGAAGGCGGTCCATCCCGATCTCAGCGCCGCCGATGCCGCCGCCATCGTGGGCGCCGTAAAGCGGGCTATCGCCAGGAGGGCGGCTTTCCAGACGGTGTCGGCCCAGGATCAGGCGAGGCTGGACGAAATCACCAGGCAGACACCGCAGCTGCCGGGGCAGAGCAAGGGGGCGTGGGCGGACGCGCTGAAGGCGGCCCATCCCGATCTCAGCGCCGCCGATACTGCCACCATCGTGGGTTCAGTAAAGCATAATATTGCTAAAAGGGCGGCGTTCCAGACGGTGTCGGCCCAGGATCAGGCGAGGCTGGACGAAATCGCCAGGCAGACACCGCGGCAGTCGAGGCAGAGCAAGGGGGCGTGGGCGGACGCGCTGAAGGCGGCCCATCCCGATCTCAGCGCCGCCGATGCCGCCATAATTGTGGGCGCCTTAAAGGACGATATCGCCGTGAGGGCGGCGTTCCGGACGGTGTCGGCCCAGGATCAGGCGAGGCTGGACGAAATCGCCAGGCAGACACCGCGGCAGTCGAGGCAGAGCAAGGGGGCGTGGGCGGACGCGCTGAAGGCGGCCCATCCCGATCTCAGCGCCGCCGATGCCGCCACCATCGTGGGCGCCGCAAAGGACGAAATCGCCAGGAGGGCGGCGTTCCGGACGGTGTCGGCCCAGGACCAGGCGAGGCTGGACGAAATCGCGAGGCAGACACCGCAGCTGCCGGGGCAGAGCAATGCGGCCTGGGCGGACGCGCTGAAGGCGGCCCATCCCGATCTCAGCGCTGCCGATGCCGCCATAATCGTGGGTGCCGTAAAGCAGGATATTGCCAAAAGGGCGGCGTTCCGGACGGTGTCGGCCCAGGACCAGGCGAGGCTGGACGAAATCGCGGCGGCGACACCGCGGCAGGGGCGGAGCAATGCGGCCTGGGCGGACGCGCTGAAGGCGACCCATCCCGATCTCAGCGCCGCCGATGCCGCCATAATTGTGGGCACCTTTAAGGACGATATCGCCAGGAGGGCGGCGTTCCGGACGGTGTCGGCCCAGGATCAGGCGAGGCTGGACGAGATCAAGGCGGCGATACCGCAGCTGCCGGGGCAGAGCAAGGGGGCGTGGGCGGACGCGCTGAAGGCGGCCCATCCCGATCTCAGCGCTGCCGATGCCGCCATAATCGTGGGTGCCGTAAGGCGCGATATCGCCGTGAGGACGGCGTTCCAGACGGTGTCGGCGCAGGACCAGGCGAGGCTGGACGAAATCGCGAGGCAGACACCGCAGCTGCCGGGGCAGAGCAATGCGGCCTGGGCGGACGCGCTGAAGGCGGCCCATCCCGATCTCAGCGCCGCCGATGCCGCCATAATTGTGGGTGCCTCAAAGAAACGGATAGCCAGGAGGGCAGCGTTCAAGGTGATATGGAGTTGCCCCCAAAAGACCGGACATGCTCAGGTTTGAGATTGCGAGCTGATGAACTCGCGCGGCGATTGATATCCTAAAGCACTGTGTGGATGAAGATTGTTGTAATGCTCGAACCAGAATGGCAGTTGAGCGATGACGGTTTCAGCATCCGGGGTTGGATTGACCGAGACGTAGTCGCGCTTGAAGGTTTTGACGAACGCCTCCGCCATTCCGTTCGACTGTGGGCTTCGCACCGGTGTCGTGCACGGCTCCATGCCGATGTCGCGTAGCAAGGATGCGGTGTCCTTCGCGATGAAGCAGGAGCCGTTGTCGGTGAGCCATTCGATGGGCTCGGATAGCACGTTGATGCGGCCGAAACGGTTCTCGACAGCGGTGATCACGAGGTCCTGCACGTCTTCGCTTTTGATGCCCTGGGTGGTGGCGACATGGGCGATTGCCTCGCGGTCGCAGCAGTCGAGGGCGAAGGCGACGCGGACCTTCTCTTTGTTGTCACAGCCGATCTCGAAGCCGTCGGAGCACCATCTGACGTTCGAACGCTCGACGGCGACTTGGCCGTCGTGAAGGCGATCATCGACCGCTCCGGTATGACGCACCAGCAGCAGATTGTGCAGCTTCATCACCCGGTAGACACGCTTGGCATTGGGCCACGAACGCCCATCTTTCCGGGCATTCCGACGCAGGATGGCATGGACACGCCGATAGCCGTAGGTGGGCATGTCGGCGATGATGGCCTTGATGTGCTCCACCAGTTCTCGATCCGGGAGTGGCGGGCGTCCTCTGGCTCTGGAAGGGGAGCTTGCGGCACGCGCGGCGATATTCGAGCGGGCGACACCTAGAGTTTCGCAGACGGTCTTCATTCCAAAATCCCCCTCGGAAGAGAGAGCGAGCGCAACAGATGTTTTTTTGGGCCACCGGCGATTTCGAGAGCTTCCTTCAGGATTTCGCTCTCCATCGTCTTCTTGCCCAACAGGCGTTGCAACTCCTTCACCTGGGCCTGAAGCGCCCGGTATTCGGAAGCCGGAACAACCTCCTCTTCGGCGGCCGTCGCCGTCAGAGCCCCTTGGGACGCCAGTTTGCGCCAGGCGAACAACTGGTTCGGCTGGATGCCGTGCCGACGCGCGACGATGCTCACCGTCGCGTCCGCCTCATAGGTCTCGTGGATGATCGCGAGCTTCTCTGCCGTGCTCCAGCGCCGCCGACGTTCCGGCCCCCCGAGGACTTCCATCTTAAAATTGCTGCTAGTCATATTACCAACATTACTCCTACCCACTTAGCTAAGTGGTGGAGCATGTCCGGACCTTTCGGGGGCTAATTCAGCGTTCAAGGTGATATAGGACGGCTCATGGCTCATCACCACATTCCCTAGGAACTGCACCATCATGTGCGTTGGTTGTCCACCACGGGATTGCATGAGCATGTGAGAGCGCCGAATTTTTCTTCAGCCTGGAGGCCAATACCTGGCTCGAGATCGAGATTTAGGGGCACGACGGCCGGCGCATTCCGGCTGACTAACACGCCGAGAGCGACCTCGTCTTCGACGGCGCGGATCGCAGAATGTCGGCTCGCATGCCGCTGCGACCATCGGCCTGCTCCTCGCAAGATTGGCGCCAAGGCCGCCGTCGAACGATGACGAGGAGGCAAGTTTTCCCAAAACGTTCTTTAGCATAGAGGTAGAAGGATCGGTACAGCGGGGTTGCAGTGCCCGGGCGGCTAGGGTGACTAAGTGCGTGCACTCCACGACCGTCTAACGGGTTCGGTGTCCGTCAATTCGAAATCGCAGGGATCTGCACGAGAGACCGCGTGGTTGCCCTGCACGATTAATGGAAGCAGGGTCGACAGTCACGTTGGGGTCCGGTAGGTGCGCGGTAGAACGGGAGATTGGCGGCGGGATTCGATTCCTTTCAGAAGATCACGCAAAGCCGCATCACACCCATTGTCAATAGAATATACCGCGACGATGGTTATTAGACTTCGACTTCCGTCGAAAACGGCAATGGCGCTCGCGAAGGAGGCCGGCCGCTGCGAAACCCCGCCATCTCCGCACCCCACTCCTTCGCTCCAACTGGGAGCGAAATGAATGAGGCAACGTGCGAATCTCGGGGAGCATCGTTACATGCGGTCAATACGGATCTCATCTAGATTGTCGCCCTATAAGCCTCGTGCGGCGGTCCGGCGGAGCGCAGGAGATTACATGCCGTTGAAGTGCTCGAGGCGTTCTACCACTGACGGCGGGTCGCTGCACGCGCGATGGACCCGCCGGCTGGCCGCTCGTTCGATGTGGGGCCGCGCCCCGACACCCCCAAGACCGATCGCCGACGACGCCATCCACCTTATGCAGCACCCATTGCACACTCTGCGCTTCGAATCCTCCACTAGGCAGAGCGGCAGACGGCCGAATGGTTGCAGCTCCGAGGCTTTCTCGCGCTAGCAAGCTGAAGCGTTTGACCGGGTGGCGTGGACCTCGCACGTCGGCAATCTCGTATACCTCATCAGGTCAATTCGAGGCCAGCTGGCGTTGAGCTTCACATGTATCACACCAAGCCCGTCGCCTTGGTGCGGACCCTGGTGCTGGCGCGGAGGCGGCCGCGCGAAGACTCCGTAGTTGGAGGCCTTCCGGCTCACGTTTGCAACGGTATTCCGCAGGTTGCCCTTTGCACCGACTGCCCCCCGCGCTATCGGTGAGTTGATCCGACACGAAGTCCAGCGACCAACGATCATTGGCAGCCAGCGGGATCAACACCAACGCTTGCCTTTCGCTCGTTTCCGGCCATGGCGCTTGCGCATCGTGAGCTTCTCCTCCCGATGGAGCCGGAAGAGCTTCTTGTGGTTCACAAGGTGTCCTTTGCGCCTCAGCACATAGCTGCATCAAGATCCGAAGCGGCGGCGTTCACGCCCCAAGCATTCACGACATATACGAATGTCGATTGTGCATGAGCAATCGCGTCTGCTCATTGCTAAACGTTGAGAAACAGAGGCGCGACGATCTTTAATGTCGGGAAAACTGGGATTTTGGTCATGCTCGATGCAGATCATTTATTAAAACCGATCAGCGACGGCAACGCATGCGGGGATGCTCTCGATTACGATCTGAGCTTCCTGGAGCTCGAGATCGCGTCGCATGGCAAGCCGCACCAGCAGATAGGCGACTCCATCGCCACCGAGGAAGCTCCCAATTGGACAGAGGTGTGGCGGCTTGGCCTCGACCTTTCTGCCCGCACTAAGGATCTAAGAGTCGGCATCTTGCTCACACGATCCGCCCTCAGTCAGTTCGGCTTCCCTGGTCTAAGTCAGGGGCTTGAGCTGCTCGCGGCCTATGTCGAGCTCTACTGGTCAGAGCTACATCCGCGACCGGATCCAGAAGATGACGGAGATCAGACCGTTCGCCTCAACGCTCTGGCAAGCCTCTGCGATCTCTCCGGGATCTTGGCGGAAATACGCCAAGTTCCACTCACCGCCTCCAGGCAATTCGGGGCATTTACGCTCCGCGATTGGGCTGGTGCGCTACGGTCGCAGTCTGCGGAAGTTGATCGTTCGACTATCGAGCTCGCTTTCACCGACACCGACCCACTGCAGCTCGAGCAGATCAGCACTGGTCTCGACGCCAGCCTAGCAGCCGCCACCGATCTAGACGCGAGTGTTCGGCGGCACGTTGCGAGTGACGAGGCCGTTCGATTCGACCCTCTGATAGTGCTACTCACCCAGGCCAAGGATCTGGTCGACGTCCATCGGAAAAGGGCCCAGCCTGCCGCCGCGGCATCTCCATTGCCAGACTCCAGCAAGGCCCCATACCCCGACGTGATCCGCAACCGCGATGACGTTGTCGAAATCCTTGGCCGCATTTGCCACTGGTACCAGGTGAACGAACCCGCGAGCCCGCTATCAGCCCTTCTGGAGCGCGCGCAGCGACTTGTCTCGAAGGACTTCATGGCTCTTGTCAAAGAGTTGGCGCCAGAAGGGGTTGCCCAGTACCGCTCGATTGCCGGCCTGGCGGTCGATGAGGGCACGTGACGTGCGTAATCTTCCTAATCAGGAGTGGAACACATGACAAAGGCGAGTAGTCAAAAGTTCATCGCGCGGGTTCGTCCGCCTCGCGTACAGATCGAATACGACGTGGAGACCTATGGCTCTCAGAAGAAGGTTCAGCTTCCCTTCGTGGTCGGCGTGATGTCCGATCTCGCTGGCAATGCTGCCGAGCCGCTTGCTCCTGTCGCGGAGCGTAAGATGATGGAGATCGATATCGACAATTTCGATGATCGGCTCAGATCGCTGAGGCCCAGGGTGGTGATGCGGGTGCCGAACCTATTGACCGGAGAAGGCCAACTCGCTGTCGACTTGACCTTCGAGCGGCTCGAAGATTTCTCGCCGGCGGCCGTGGCGCGCAAGGTCGACAGCCTTAGCAGGCTGCTCGAAGCGCGAACGGAGCTCTCCAATCTGCTGGCCTACATGGACGGGAAGAACGGTGCCGAAGAGTTGCTCACCCACTTCCTCGCCGATTCGGCACTGCTAAGCGCCCTCGGCAGTGGCATCGAGACTGAGAAGCCTGATGCAGTGGTTGCCGCTCCGCCATTGGCATCCCCAGACACAGAGGAGAACTGATCGTGACGCCTGCAGATGCCACAGATGTACAGGTCGCCACCGTTGATCTCGGCGATTTCACCCGCATGCTTCGATTCGAGTTCAGGATCCGCTCGGACCACTCCCGTGACTTGGTAGAGAGTGCCGTCCGAACACTGGCCGAGCAGGCACTTCAAAACACGTCGCTGATCAGCGACGATGTCGTCGCGACTATCCAAAAAATGATTGCTTCGATCGACCAGAAGCTTTCTGCGCAACTCAACGAGATCCTCCATCACGAAAATTTCCAGCGCGTGGAATCAGCTTGGCGGGGCTTGCATCACCTTGCCCTCAACACCGAAACCGATGAGACGTTAAAGATTCGCGTTCTCCCAGTTTCAAAGGTGGAGATGTCCCGAACTTTGCGGAAATATAAGGGTGTCACCTGGGATCAGAGTCCGCTATTCAAAAAAATCTACGAAGACGAATATGGCCAAATCGGCGGTGAACCCTATGGCTGCCTGATTGCCGACTACTATTTCGACCATACCCCACCGGACGTAGAGTTGCTTTCGGGACTCGCGCAGATCGCGGCGGCGAGCCACTCACCGCTTATATCTGCCGTCTCACCACATCTGCTGCAGATGGATTCTTGGCGTGAGCTTGCGAACCCGCGTGACATCACCAAAATCTTCCTCACTCCCGAACATGCTCCTTGGCGAGCGTTCCGCGAAAGCGAGAACTCGCGGTACGTGGCCCTGACCTTACCACGCACCCTTGGCCGGCTGCCCTACGGGGCCAAAACCAACCCGGTCGATGAATTCGCCTTCGAGGAGGACACAGACGGCGGCGACAGCGAGAAATACCTTTGGACGAACGCAGCCTACGCCATGGGCGTAAATATCACGCGCTCGTTCAAGCTCTATGGCTGGCTCTCCAGAATTCGTGGCGTCGAATCCGGCGGCCTCGTCGAGGGCCTGCCGGTACATACCTTCCGCAGCGACGACGGTGGCGTCGACCTAAAATGCCCCACTGAGATCGCGATCAGCGACCGCCGTGAGGCCGAACTCTCCAAAAACGGTCTTCTACCGCTGTTGCACCGCAAGAACACGGACCTCGGCGTATTTATTGGCGCTCAGACTATTAACAAGCCGGTCAAATACGAAGACCCCGACGCGTCAGCGAACGCCGAACTCAGTGCCCGGCTACCCTACATCTTCGCAACCTGCCGCTTCGCACATTATTTGAAGTGTATGGTCCGGGACAAGATTGGCACGTTCAAGGAGCGCCACGAGGTCGAGGAGTGGCTCAACCAATGGATTCAGGGCTACGTCCACCCCTCGCCCGAGCTTGGGAGCGAAGAGAGTAAGGCACAGCAGCCGCTCTCCTCGGCCGAGGTCAAGGTGGAAGAGGTCGAAGATAATCCCGGATATTACGTTGCGAGATTTTACATGCGGCCACACTATCAGCTCGAAGGCCTAACCATCTCTTTGAGACTGGTCTCGCGCCTGCCATCCGCCCGCAAGGGCTGAGAAAACCCGCAGATGATTGTGCTCCGTTCTCGGCGCCAAAACTCGGGAATGGCTGCCCTGGGCTGGCCGATGCAATCCAGGCCCAATCAGATCAACGAGATAAGGAAAATCCATCATGGCGTTCGACGCGGTTATAAAGTTCACGCAGGCGTCCAAGGACGGCATTTTGCCCAAGGGCGAATCTATCATTCTAAAGGACGGTATCACGCTAGCGGACGAATGGAGCTTTTCACTCGAAAACAAGCTGAACATTGGGCCTCATACCGCCGGGGCGGGCGCGGGCAAGGCCGAATTCGAGGTCTTCACTATCAAGAAGCAGGTGGATACGTCATCGCCCTCTTTGTACGTTGCCTGCGGTCGCGGCGCCCACTTCAATAACGTTGAACTAAAACTTTTCAAAGCGACGGGGAGCGGACAAGCTACATCAGAATCGAACCTGTTCTTGCACTGGAGTTTCAATATGCTGGTAGTCGAGAAGGTCGAGTGGTCCTATGCGGAAGAGGCCCCCGAGGAGACGATCACATTCCGGTTCGGCGCCTGCAAGGTCATCTATTACAGGCAGGATGAAAAAGGCGCTCTTACCAAAGCAGGCGAGGGCATCTGGAACCAAATCGCGAACAGTACCGACTTCAATAGGCTCGTCGGCTGATGGGGCCATCGGGAACGGGAATATTCCGGGCCGCGCGCGAAAACGGCGGATCGCCTCTTCGATATTGCACCTGGAGATTGTAACATGGGCAGAGATGTTAAGCGGGATCTCGTGCAACCATCCCTCCTGGACCGGCTTACGGACGATGAGCCGCGCAGCTCGTGTGAAGCGCAGGACAAGCGCAGTTTCTCTGTTCGCCAACTGGAAGAGGTGATTCTACGCGATGTTTCCTGGTTGTTGAACACCAACCAATTGGGTGCAACCGTAGATCTACAAGCGTACCCTCACGTAGCGGCCAGTGCACTTAATTATGGTGCCTGGCCTCTCAGCGGACAAATTCGCGAAGGCATGGATAAGAGCGCATTGCGCGAAGCGATAATCGAGAGCCTTCAGCGCTTTGAGCCGCGTCTCTTACCGGACACCCTCAAGGTGACGGTCCTGGACGATGGTCAGGGTTGCGGCACTTTTCGCTTTAGGATCGAAGCCGATCTGTGGGCGCAGCCATTGCCGGTGCGAATGGTGATGCGTACGGAGGTAAACTCCGAGCTCGCATCCGCCCGCGTCCTTCATCTCGGTACAGAGATAAGCTGATGGATCCCCGGCTCCTGCGACTGTACAACGATGAACTTGCTTATATGCGCGAGATGGGGGCCGAGTTCGCCCGCGCATTCCCGAAGGTCGCCGCCCGGCTCGGGATGGAATCAGTGGAGGTCGCCGACCCCTACGTCGAGCGGCTTCTGGAAGGCTTCGCTTTCATGGCGGCGCGGGTGCAATTGAAGCTTCAGTCTCGCTTTCCGGAATTCACCCAGCACCTCCTGGAGATGGTCTATCCGCATTTTCTACCGCCGCTCCCGTCGATGACGATCGTGCGCTTCGAGCCCGACCAGGAGGCCGGACGACTTGAGAATGGATACGTCGTGCCGCGGGGAACCAAGCTTTTGGGCCGCCTTGCTCCGGGTGCCGTCACACATTGCGAGTTCCGCACGGCCCATGATGTGCATCTCTGGCCAATTGTGGTAAGCGCTGCCGATTATTTTTCGACGCCGGGGCAGATCGCCGCACTGGATCTTCCGGCCCGGCAAGATGCGAAGGCTGCTTTGCGACTACGCCTTCGCACCACCAATGGCATGCCGTTCAATAGACTCGCACTAGACGCTCTCACACTGCACCTAACAGGCCCCGGTGGCATCGGCGCCGCACTCGCCGAACAGCTTCTCGGTGACGCATGCAATATCATAGCCCGTCCGGTCGGCCGGCCCATCCCTTGGCAGGAAAAGATTCCGGTTCATGCGCTGCAGCAGCGCGGTTTGGAGCCGAGCTGTGCTCTCCTGCCCGAGGTGCCACGCTCTTTCGACGGGTACCGTCTCCTACAGGAGTATTTCGCCCTCGCGGAGCGGACGTTGTTCGTCGAGGTTAGCGGGCTGGCAGACGCAGTAGCCCTGTCAACTGCCGAGACCCTTGAGATCGTCTTCGCACTTGGACGTGTCGAGCCACGGCTGGAACGACAGCTCGGACCCCAAAATATCGTTCTCTTCGCAACGCCCGCGATTAATCTGTTCGAACGCCAGGCAGATCTCGTCCACGTGAGCGACAAGAACACCGAACATCATGTGATTGTTGACAGGATGAGGCCGCTCGACTTTGAGGTCCACTCGATCCTCGAGATGAGCGGAGACGGGGCGAAAAACGAAGCGGCTCCCGTGAGGTTCTACCCGTTCTATAGCATCAGCGCGCACGGTCAGGAGGAGCAGCATTCCAGATACTACGCGATCCGGCGGGAGCAGCGCCTCATGTCGGAGCACCAGCGTCTAAATGGCGCGCGGACTGGCTATATCGGCAGCGAGACGTTCGTTTCTCTAGTTGATCGCCAGGCGGCTCCCTATTCGGCGGAACTCCGGCATTTGTCTGTAAACTGCCTGTGCTCGAACCGGGACCTGGCGCTGCTGCTGCCGATTGGCCGGGACGAGACAGACTTCACCCTGGAAATCGGCGCTCCAGTTACCGCCACCCGGTGCGTATCGCCCCCGAGCCGACCGCGCCACTCTTTCGCCAATGGCGATATCACCTGGCGATTAATTAGCCATCTCTCACTGAACTACCTCTCGATCAGCAATTCCGATAGGAACGACCACCGGGGCGCAGAAGCGCTGCGTGAACTCCTCCGCCTCTACGTCGATCCAGTCAATGCCTTCGCCTCACGGCAGATCGACGGGATCCGGGAGATCCGGTCCAGGCCTGCGGTCAGGCGATTGTCCAGCGGTGGACAAGCCGCCGTAGCACGTGGGATTGAGGTTGGTATCATCCTGGACGAAGCGGCCTTCGAAGGCGTTGGCATCTTTCCGCTCGCCTCCGTGCTCAACCAGTTCTTCGCAAAATACGTATCCATCAACAGCTTCACCGAGATGGTCGTCTCGACGCTACAGCGCGGGGAGGTAATGCGATGGCCGACGATGGCCGGCCGCCGGGCGATCCTTTGATTTCGGGGGCACTCGGCGACTTCCTAAGCTCGCTTGGGGCCGAGCCGCATGCCTGCGACTTCTTCCAGGCTCTGCGGCGGATCGATGCAATCAGCTCAGATCGGCCTCGGCTGGGAGAATCGAGCGGTCCCAGCCTGGATCGTGTGCGGATCGCCCAGCAGCCCTCCCTTGCATTTCCGACTCGATCGATCGCGGGCGTGACTGCGCACGAGGAGAACGATCCCGTAATCTCCACCTACGCCTTCGGCTTGTTTGGACCCCACGGTCCCCTCCCATTGCATCTGACGGAGTACGCCCTTCTCCGGCAGCACAACGCCGCGGATGAGACGCTGATCCGATTTGCTGATACCTTTCATCATCGAATGGCCTCGTTCTTCTTCCGCGCATGGGCGGAGGGCGAACCGACCGTGAGCTATGACAGGCCACAAGAAGATCGATTTGCCCTTCAGACTCGGCGCGCTAGCCGGCTTCGGGATGACCTCCCTGCGCGCGCGGGATGCTATGCCCGATCTGGCCAAACTCCACTTCACCGGCCGTCTCGCCTCACACACCCGCAACGCCGAGGGGCTCGCTGCCATCCTCGCCAGCTTCGTCGAGGCGCCGGTTGATATCCGTGAATTTGTCCCAAAATGGGTCGAGCTGCCCCGCATATCGCTCTGCCTCCTGGGCCGCGACCCGGGCACGGGTACGCTGAACAGCACGGCTGTTGCAGGTGCGAGGATCAAAGTGTGGCACCATCGGTTCCGACTCATTGTGGGTCCCCTCAGCCTGGCTCATTACGAGTCGCTTCTGCCCGCAACTCCCGGCCTCAAGTCGATAGCGCAGATCATCTCCAACTACCTTGGAGATGAACTGGACTGGGAGATTAACCTCGTTCTTCGTCAGGAGCAGGTCCCGGAAGTGCAGTTGGGTCGCTGCGGCAGACTCGGTTGGTCCAGTTGGATGGGCAAGCGGAAAAGGCGCCAGCACGCCGATGACTTGACAACTACCCCAACTGACCGCGGCCCACCGGCTGCCGCATGGCACTCTCCCGAAACGGACATCCATGATGCGGCGGGCCCGCTCGACCTTCTTTTCGGGCGGGAGAAGATCTCGTTGGCGAGATCGATCTGGATCGGATGAATGGCCCACGTGCCCTCGATGCCAAGTGCGGCGGCACGGCGGGCGGCGGCTTGGAAGGCCCGTTATGACAAGCATCGGAAGCCAGACTATCTTCAGTAAGCTCAACGCAAACTGCAATGAGACCGCCAAGGCCCTTTGCAAAATTCGCCGTGACGCCTCTTTGGAATGTTCTCGCCATTTTGACGCCCTTGAGGCTTCAGCAGCGGAGAGGCCGATCGAGGCGACGATCGCGGCGAAACTCGACCACCGTGGTTGTCCGCTAGGGCGCTGCGCCCTGGGCCTGGCTGAGAATTCCAGGAGATACGTCGTCGCTAGCACCGCCGGAATCCGCCAACTCATCGATGTTCTAAGGCCGCATGGCGAGATTTGGGTGGGAGTTAGCGTGGGTGAGTTCCAAGAGGCCCACACGCTTTCTTCGCCCCGCCCCCCCGCTTGGCTCTGACGATGCGGGCCAGCAAGCCATCTTGGCTGAGCAACGGTCTGCGATTTCGATGCACGAGATAAACGCCTTTCTGCATCTTCGCCGATGGCTTCGGCGGCATCTTACTCACGCTATCGGGCGCAACCGCGCCTTCTCATCAAATCTGCGGAACACACACCACCATGGTCCTGTCAAGAATCGAGAGTCTCTTAAGGCACAATCGTTTTGTTGCGGTCACTTCGGCCGCGTCCGAGTTGAATGAAATCTCTCTCCGACGGCTCAGTGGCACCGAGCGGCTGGGGGAACCTTTCCTCTACGAGGTGAAGCTCGCCAGCCGCAATCCAGTTCAGAACTTTGCTACGATTCCCGGTCAAAGCCTGACAATCGGGCTTAAGCTCAAGGACTCGCAAACGCGCTTCTTCAACGGTGTTGTTACGCGCTTCCAATATCTCGGCCTCGACGATACCGAGCACCTCAACTACGTGGCGCAGGTGCGCCCGTGGATTTCATTGCTCGAGCATCGCTCTAACAGTCGGGTCTTTCAGAACAAGACCAGCATCGAGATCATCACCACGATTTTTCGAGAACATAAAGGCAATTTCAAGAATCAGACCGCCCGACGGTTCCCAGAGCGCCCATATTGCGTCCAGTACGATGAAACGGATCTGGCCTTCGTCAGCCGCCTCATGGAGCAGGACGGCATCTACTACTATTTTGAACATGCTGAGGACCAACATGACCTCGTGCTGGTCGACAACGCCGCGAGCCACATGGCCTGCACGCCTGAGATCGTGGAGACCCACCACAATCTCAGGCCTGCCCGAAGTCTTTACCAAGAAGACGTCATCCTGCATTGGGACGAGGTCGTTTCGCTACAGCCGAACAAGGTCGTTCTCAGGGACTATGACCATGAGAAGCCGATGGCAGAACTCACGTCTGTCGCGCGCGTTCCTCCCGTGAGGACAGGCGGCATTCCGCCCCGCAAGCTCACGGGAAGCGCCATCACCCGACCGCCGGAGAGCGTGGCGGTCAGAACGGGCGAGACCTCGTCGGGAAGCAGCGGCTGCACGGCAATGCGGGAGGTCTTCGAGTATCCAGGCCACTATACAAAAAAAAGCGATGGCGATTTCTACGCCACCATCCGTGCCGAGGAACTCGCCTGCAACGCTTATCGCGCGCGGATCGAAAGCACTGCGCGCCAGATAACGACCGGGTCATTATTCAAGGCCGCAAATCCCTTCTACTACGGCCAGGTCGGTTCCCGGCCGAAACCCACCGATCGCTTTCTGGCAGTCGGACAGGACTTCACTGTCATCGGAGAGGTGGGGGACGATCTCACTGCGGACACCGTGGGGGGAAGGGCGAGCGCTTCCTCTATCACAGCAACGTAGAGATTATCCCCGCGACCACCCAGTACCGCCCGAGGCGCCGCACATCGGCGCGGTTGATTCACGGACCGCAGACGGCCGTCGTCGTAGGCCCCGAGGGCGAGTCGATCGCGACGGATAAGTACGGCCGTGTGAAGGTTCAGTTCTTCTGGGATCGAGAAGGCGAAAAGAACGAGAACAGCTCCTGCTGGATTCGGGTGGCCCAAAACTTCGCTGGTAAGGGTTTTGGCAACCTGGTCGTCCCACGGATCGGCCATGAGGTCGTCGTTGATTTCATCCACGGCAATCCCGACACGCCCCTGGTGACCGGCGTCGTATACAACGGCTCAAATCTGCCGCCTGAAACCCTGCCGACTGACAAAACGCGGTCGACTTTCCGGACGCATACCGATGGCGGCGCCGCTAATGCGTACAATGAACTGCGCTTTGAGGACAAGCAAGGCCGTGAGGAGGTCTATTTGAAGGCGCAGAAGAATCATACCGTCGAGGTCGGGAATATCTACAGCATCGACGTCAAGAGACACTTCCTCCTGACCTCGGGCGTCGCCGCGCCCGCGTCCTCTGCCGCAGCGGCCTTGGGTAGCCGCGTCGAGGTAACACCCGACAAGATCCGCCTTGTAGTATCGGGCAGAACCGGCCCCCAGGCCATCGAAATCAGCGCCGATGGGATAGCCATTATCGGCACGATGATTGGCGTTATGGCAACGCCTCCGCGGCTCGGGTCCATCGTCTCCATGCCGCCGCCGACACCGGGTCCACCCACGCCGTCGATAATGAAGCTTATTGCGACACTCGGGCTGCCGCCTGTGACGCCCGAGTGACACGATGTCAAGGTGAACTGGTTCTGGGTCTGGGCTGTCCGGCAGTCGTTGCCTTTAAGTCGTCAGGGCCCTGCAGGCGTAGAGATCAACAGCGGAACGGCTTCGGCGTCGTAAGCTGACCTACCGAATCAACGCGACACCGCGAGATTGCCCGAAAATGAGGAAAGGTTATGGTGCGTGAGCGTTTGTTCCGGGAACTTGCGCCTCAGTTGATGGAGTTGCCTCGCGAAATCGGCCGCAAGCGGCTCCAAATGCGTCTAGTTTATGTCTCCACCAAGCTGGAGTATAGCCCATCGATGAGGATGAAATACCTTTATCACTCGGCGTCACGAAATTGCCATCAGGGCGCGGGCGGCGCAAAAATCAGCGTTCTCGATCTGGGCGTCATAGCGCTGCTTTGTAGGGCGGCCTCTCGCCTCGAAGCGCTTCTGGCGGAGCGTGGCCGCCTCGAGCAGCAGTCGAAGCCTTTCGCCATGCTCGAAGGTGTCTCGCTTCCGTTTGCGTTTCGAGTTTCTGATGGGCGCTGGCCATGCCTGTCAGGCCGAGTTCGCGCAGCATGTCAATGGTGGAATTGGTCAACGTCGCGATAAGAATCATGCGCTGTCCAGCTCGAGGAAGGCCGCTGGCCATGCCCCCGAAGCATAACGGGATACGAATTTGGTATTGGAAGGAAAGGTCGCGACGGAAATAACATCAGCAGTGACGCAATGACCTAAGGAGCGTCGCAATGTACGGCAGAAGGCAGGGGGGTGGTGGCAATAGTTCCGAACAAGGAAGCCCAGGCTCGGCACTTGTGTCCTTCGGGCGAACTTGCATGCGAGCCACTTTGTAGAAAGGATTACCCGCTCTCGCGTATCAGAAAGGTGCGATGCTTATGGCCTAGAGGCCTTGCTGCCGGTTGGAAACCTCGCAAGCTGGACCCGATACCAACAGTCCTCAAGCGCATCGGCCATTTCCACATCCCAGCATCGCGTATTCGTTGATCTAACTACCCGAGACTCCAGCCTACGGGCCTTTTTGGATTCATCGGCGATCGAGGACTCTGTCGCCTATCAGTTGAAATAGGGTTTCGTGGCGAGCCAGCAGAGGGACAGCCCATGGATGAGAAAAACAGCCCCATTGTTTGCATCTCGGGTGTGGACGAACGAAAGCTCGGCGCCGCTCTAATCGCGGTCCAATCGGCATTTAGTGTCGCGATTGCGGAACTATCGAAGCTTCACAAAGGGAACAATCCTCAGTGGTTCGAAGACCTGGAGGAGGTGGTAATCGCTAACGCAAAAGGCACAGTCACCGAGGGCATCTCGCTGGATGTCGAGGTAGAAAGCCTCAAATTCGGCATCGACGTCCTTCGGGCGATCTTGGATGTAAGCCGCGTTGAGCTAGGCTTTGCAGCAAAGGAATAACCCTTTCGCCCAAACGAGGTGTCGATCTTATTTGGCGCGTCCAAAACATGCTCAGCCTGGACCGTCGACGCGCCTGCCTCTCGGAGGCGCTGGACAAGCATGCGCTGCTGCTCGATGATCACTTCACCGCGCAGCAAGTGGCGCTCGACCATTTCGAGTGCGGTCTCGACAGGGGTCTCCATAACCAATAAGCCGCTGACATTCTGAGCCACGGATCGGGGGCGGCAGCAGCCTCACCGATTTTTTCATCAATGGTGGCAATGTCACCATTGCCCCTAACGGCGGCCTTCCCGCGATCCTGTAGCAACTGGCGTGGCTTGCCGGATTGTTGCCCACAATCACCGCGGCAAGACCAGCAGGCTTGCCGATATCAGCTTGAAACCCCTTGACCGCGTCGATGACCGTTGCAGCCGTGGCCTTGCCTCGATGATAATTGTCATGTCTTTCGGTGACCTGCCCCTGCGAATTTCCTCCAGAATTGATTAGAGTCCGGCCCATCAAAGGACGGACGAATGAAGAAGCAGAGATTTACCGAAGAGCAGATAATTGGGGTGCTGAAGGAGCAGGAGGCTGGTGCGAAGGCGGCCGACCTTTGCCGCAAGCACGGAATTTCGGAAGCCACGTTTTACAATTGGAAAGCCAAATACGGCGGCATGGAGATCTCTGAGGCGAAGCGGCTGAAGGCGCTTGAAGATGAGAATGCCAAGCTGAAGAAGCTGCTCGCCGAGCAGATGTTGGACGCAGCAGCACTCCGCGAGCTTCTTTCAAAAAATGGTAGGGCCTGTCGCCAAGCGTGACGCCGTCACGCATCTGAAGACCGTCATGGGTCTTTCGGAACGGCGGGCCTGCCAGATCATATCCGCCGACCGCAAGACGATCCGTTATCGGTCAAGTCGACCGCCGGAGGTAGAACTGCGGGCAAAGCTACGTGACCTCGCCAATGAGCGGCGGCGTTTCGGCTACCGGCGGCTGTTCGTCCTGCTTCGGCGGGAGGGAGAACCGTCCGGGGTCAATCGCATCTATCGCCTTTATCGCGAGGAGGGTCTCTCTGTCCGCAAGCGCAAAGCCAGACGCCGTGCTGTCGGCACGCGAGCTCCGATTCTGGTCGAAGCGAAGGCCAATGCCCGCTGGTCGCTGGACTTCGTGCACGACCAGTTCGCTTGCGGAAGGAGGTTTCGCGTGCTCAACATCGTCGATGACGTGACGCGCGAATGCCTGGCGGCGATCCCGGACACCTCGATCTCCGGTCGTCGCGTCGCTCGCGAACTGACGACCCTCATCGAACGGCGCGGCAAACCTAAAATGATCGTCTCCGACAACGGCACGGAACTCACTTCGAATGCCATCCTTGCCTGGTCGAAGGATCATAAGGTCGAGTGGCACTACATCGCGCCGGGAAAGCCGATGCAGAACGGCTATGTTGAGAGTTTCAACGGGCGCATGCGCGACGAACTGCTCAACGAAAGCCTGTTCTTTGGCCTCGACCATGCCCGAAGCGCCATTGCTGAATGGGCCGACGATTACAATCCTGTTTCATAACACCCATCTTTCTATGTCATTGAAAGGAATAGATTTTCCTGATCTGGAGGCGATCCCGCGGGGTGGCGAGGGTTCTTCCGGGCACGATCGAGAATCTGACGTGCTTGCGGGGTCGCGAGTTTGGAACGGCTGAAGATCCATGGGCCATCGGGTAGCGGATGAGCCCCCTTAATATCGCCAGCCTCGGCCGCCAGACGCAGCGTCTTTGGCGATATCCCGAGTAACTTCGCCGCACCGCCCAGATTAAGCCATGGCTCAACCCCGTCGATCTGCGGACGGAAGACCGGAATCTTGCGATATGACCTCAGCGCGGTGACCCGCTCCCGTGTCCAGCGATTGCCATTGCCGGTCGTCAGTCCGTTGCGATTGAGGACACCGGCAATCACATCATCATTGGCGATCAAGACGAGCTGTTTCACAGCGTCGACAATGTCGTCAGGGGTCGCATTTCTTTGGCCACGGTGTCGCTTCGGCAGGCGCAGTTCGGTGTGGACGCCTCCAACCCAATGAATGACGAGGACGATCTCAGAGGTTCCATCATCGAGATCGGCGACCACTTCATTGATGAGCGTGCGCACGATGCGCTTCTTCAGCCTTGCATCGGTTGTCGGCGCCGTCCAGACGGCGCGAAGGTTTCCCGCAAGTGCGGTTACCTGTGATGCGGACATGGGGAACGGATGCGGCGTAACTGTCCGATGTTTGGCAATCTTGGCCTCGATCTCACCGACGCCAGTCAGCGCCTTGTTCCAGCGTGCTTCCAGCTCCGACGTCACCAGCCTATTCTCTGGATCGGCCGCGTCATATTGCCGGAATGCCCGGTCGGCTACATAGCGTGCTGCCTCGAGGTCGCGCATCAGGGCATCCTGAACCTGATCGCGTTGGTTGGCCATATTGCGTTCCGCCTCGACGGCGGCGGCAATGGCTCCTGGCTCGACCACGCCGAGAAGTGCCTCTTCGATCGCGTCATCGACCCGCAGACCGCCGAAGGCGATGCAACGTGGTTCGCCGTTGTCGAGCAACCCTCGCCAACAGGAATAGCGCGGGATGTTATGGTTGGCTCCTGTGTAACGAACCGTCAGCTTCCGGCCGCACCTTTTGCAGCGGAACAGGCCGGCAAGCAGAGCGTCGCCATGCTTCGGCGCTCCATGATGGCGACTGGCCGGTACATTGTCGCTGACCATCTTGCGGATCTCCTCCGCCCGTTCCCAACTGATGTAACCTTCGTGCGCATCCGGGATCAGCGCCAGCCATTCATCACGCGCCTTGCGGCGAATTCCAGATCGGCCATCGTATCCTGGTACGGAACGACTCTTACCATAAGCATAAGCGCCGCCGTAGATCGGGTTCGCAATCATCCGGTGGATGGTGGCATAATTTGGCCTGCGCCAGATGACGTCACCGTTGGCGCACCTGACGGGCAGGTCCAATCCCTGCTCAAGGAACCATAGCAAGGCCTGCCGGGCACTCCCGAGTTCGGTGACCTTGTCGAAGACGAGTGCGATGGCTTCCTGGATGCGCCGATTGGGATCCTTCTCGATCCTGTCACCGGCCTTTACGAAGCCGGCCGGAACAGTGACGACGAGTTCACCGCGGCGAGCCTTCTCATAGCGGGCGGAAAGGGAACGCTGACGCAAGAGATCGAGTTCATACTCGTTGAGGCTGCCCTTCAAACCCAAGAGCAGGCGGTCGTTGCCCTGGCGGGGCGCATAAACTGCTTCCTGGTCGACCAGGACGGTATCGACAACGCGGCACATCTCGATGAGTTGCTGCCAATCGCGGCTGTTCCGGGCGAAGCGCGATACCTCACGCGCGGCCACGGCGCCTACCTTGCCAAGGCAGACTTCCGCCACCATCCGATCAAATCCAGCGCGGGTCACGCCGCCGGCGGCCGAACGACCAAGGTCGTCATCCACCGTCTCTATATGTGACCATCCAAGCGCTGCCAGACGGTCGCGCATGGCGTACTGGAGGGCGCTGCTCTCTCGATTGTGCAGAACCTGGTGAGCCGAGGACTGCCGAACATAGAGGATGGCCTTCCGCTCCAGATGATGCGGCGCGATCTTCTCATGCATCATGACCGGCCTCCTTCTGTTGGCAGGCATGTCCGCACTTTGCGTGATCGACGAACAGCCGCACGATGAGCACCGTCAACGCTTGGCGGGTCTCCTCCGGCAACTCCGGCCATTGCGGCGTCCCTGCCGTCTTCCCCGCTGCGGGGCCGAGAACAGATCGAACTGGCATGTCATGGGCTGGCGAGGCATGAACATCTCTCCGACTCGTTTCGTGAGAGACCAATGCTGCGCCCATTACCGAAGATTGCGATGAGGCATCAGCGTCCTTCAGCAATCTTGCCAAAGAATGCAGGCTTGCGAGATCGACGTGCGGGACCGCCAGGCTGCGCCAACAACCACTCACTGATCGGTCGAACATCCACGACGGGACCTCAAGAAGTCGACCAGAAGAAGAACCAGAAAGGCTGCAGCGGAAAATATGCGTCCCTTTAGACACCGCCTCATGCACGTGAACAAGCCGTCCGGACCAGGGATGCCACGGATACAGAAGCTCGCGAACCTCGGTCCCGTGGGTGTTCTGTCGTCGTGTTGTACAACCATTTCCGGCCACACTCATCGCTCGGATACCAGACCCCGGCAAGCTATGCCGATACAATTGCCGCAACCGGCTCCAACGCTGCGCGAGATGAAAGCTTCGCGTTTCCGCCGGTTGCTCACACCGCGCCACTTGGCGTATTCAAAACCGCCGGGGCTCTAATCGCCGTTGGATGAAAATTCAGTGGCAGGTCATCGGCGCTCTCAATTTGGACCTCAATATTTGAGGACGCTCCATACGACGCTAAAACGCTACACTTTCTGCGTGACCGAAAACTACTGTACCTTTCATTGTCTCCCGTTTCTTCCCGGCTAGAAAATGCATCAAAACCTTCAGCTAAGATATTCAGTCCGAGGGTTTAGACCGATTACGCGGGTGGCGAAAGGAGCAGTCTCGTGAGCCAGTGATTGCATGGCGCTGAGGCATTCGCCAATGAGGCAATACGAACATCTGTCTACGGTCGATGGGTCGTCAAGGAGCGCTCTGCGTTTACTTGCAGCATTCCTGCGGACTCGCCCGAAAATCGCCGCGGACCTGCAGAAACTCCCTATTAAACGCTGCACATTGTCTCGGGCGCGGCAGTATTTTGCCGTTGTGAGGGCTCCGACGAAAGTGTCCGGCTGAGGACACATCAATGGGGGACACGTCGTGACCATCGATATCAGTGATATGGCGGTATAAGTACTACGATACCGGCTCGCATCCTTTGATGCAGATCAAGGACTTTGCCATGGGAAGCTCGGCCGGCCGCCGATCAGAGATCGCATCCAGGATGCGCATGGCAGCTGTCGTCGGTTTGCGGGACTTCACCATTGTTGTGGCTGCGATTTGATTCTCATCAATGCAAATAAATCATTTTAGTGCCGGGGATCGGCGATGGAGATTATCACATGGCAACTAAGAAAGTCATCTTCGTGGCTTTTGCCATCGAAGACGAGAGTATTCGGGACATGATAAAAGGTCAGTCGCTGAACACGGGCACGCCGTTCGAATACATCGACATGTCGGTGAAAGAGGCATACGAATCCGACTGGAAAAACAAAGTGAAGACCCGAATCTTGCGCTCGGCTGGGGTTCTCGTGATCGTGACGAAAAATTCGATATCATCGACAGGCCAAAATTGGGAAATCGCGTGCGCTCATGAAGTAGGTGTGCCTGTACGGGGAATCTGGGCCTACAAGGACGATCACACTCAAATTGCCGGCGTCGAAACAATGGAATGGACGTGGGCAAACATCAGCAATTGGATCGATAGCCTGTAAGGAGCCTCATGCGTAAAGCGTTGATTGTAGGTATCGATCATTATGAGCATATTGCATGTCTGAATGGGTGCGTAAACGATGCTCACTCTGTCCGTGCAGCCCTCGAACGTAACGCAGACGGTACAACCAACTTCAAGACGCCCAAGCTAATTACCGGTACCGGACGGGGCGACATTGTAGAGCGAGCGGAGCTTAAGGAGGCTGTCCGAGCGCTTTTTGCCGACCGGTCCGAGATTGCGTTGTTCTATTTTGCCGGGCATGGCTACATCGAGGATACAGGTGGCTATTTATGTGCGGGAGATTGCAAGGTAGGAGACGATGGTCTTGCCTTGAATGAGGTCATGACCATCGCAGCCAACTCCCCAGCCACCAACAAAGTCATCATCCTGGATAGTTGCCACAGCGGAATCGCTGGTGAAAACCCGACTATGAAGGGTGTTTTCGAAATCGTGACCGGGATGACCATACTCACCGCGTCAACCGCAGAACAGTATGCACTTGAAATGAACGGACCCACACCGGGTGGCGTTTTCACGGGCCTCTTGATAGACGCGTTGGCTGGCGCAGCCGCCAATCTTGTCGGAGATGTCACGCCGGGGAGCGTCTACGCCCATATTGATCAGTCGCTCGGGCCTTGGGCCGGTCAACGGCCGCTGTTCAAAACTAACGTCAAAACTTTCGTGTCTTTGAAAAAGGCTGACGCCCCCATTCCTCTTGCGGATTTGCAGCAATTGGCGACCTTGTTCCCTTCGCAGGACTACGTATTTCCGCTTGATCCCGAATACGAGCCCGAACGCAATGACGAACAAAAGAACGATCCAACAATCCCAAAGCCAGATCCCGCAAAGAATTCTGTTTTTGCGATCCTTCAGAGATACGTGAAGGTCAACTTGGTCCGGCCGGTAAACGCACCTCATATGTGGCACGCTGCAATGCAGAGTAAGGGCTGCGAGCTGACCGTGCTAGGTGAGCACTATCGAAAGCTTGTTGGAGCGGGGATGATCTAAGCAATGGCCCTTGACGACATCCTAGATGGCCTCGTGGACGAATTAGCCAGCATCGAACACGAACGTTGGGCCCACTGGCAGAAATATGTGCACGGCCAATCCCTTAAGCAACCTGATGGCTCTATCGTCATTCCTGCAAATCTTGTCGCCAAATGGGAACGACAGATTGCTACGCCGTTCTCGCAACTTTCCGATACGGAAAAGAAAAGCGACCGCGAGCAGGTCCAGAAATATCTGCCATTGCTTAAGAACGCTCTGCGGAAGTAGCAAGATCATAATCGGCGAATTGTTCATTCATTTCAATGCATGATAGCTAGTTTATCGGAAAGAGAACCGTTGATTGCCTGATGGAATTGTCACTGTCTATGCTGCTTCCGGCATAGATCCTCTAAACCAAAACGAGTTGGAAAGAAAACTATGTCAGACAAACGCTCGCCACCGCCACCGCGTCCTCCGGCGCCTTCACGGCCACCCGTTCATATCGAAAAAGGTGGAACACGGCATGTTGGAACTCAACCACCGCCGCCACCTCCCAGGAAGGGATAGAAATGACCAACGTAGAGGATGACTGCTATAACGAGGTGCACGGCATTCGCCACAACACTCTGCGCAACGCGCTTTACCATATTGCGCGACGTGCATGGTTGGAACGCGTCAGCCGATTTCTCAATTTGGCAGTCATTCTCGGTGGAACGAGTTACGCAGCGCAGGTCTTTATCAACAGCCCACGAGGAACGTTTGTGTTAGGTTTGGCTTCGGCTACTCTCGGAGCTGTACAACTCATCTTTGATTTTAGTGGAAAGGCACATCACCATGAGCGCCTACAAAAGCGCTACTATGATCTGCTCGCATCTGTCGAAGAGACACGCGGGCCTACGATGGACGATTGTGCAGCGTGGAGGGCTGAATTAACGAGGATCTATGCGGACGAGCCGCCCACGCTCCGCGCGCTTGATGCAATTGCCGACAATCAGGCTACCGCTGCCACGTATGGATCAAGCAACCCGAGACTGAACGTGTCTTTCTGGCAAAGCTGGACTCGAAATTTGTTTCTTCATAACGCTGGGAGGTTCCCAGAGAGAGACGGTTGGCGAATTCAGCCTGACGCTAGTCAGTCAGCTGTGGAACCGTACCCTCGGTAGCGGCGTGCCAGCCGGCGATCCACCCGCACGTCTCCTTGCCCACGCAGTCCAGAAAGATGAGGGACAAATCCGGCCTATTGCCGTAGGCGGACCGCGGGCAAACGCCGAGTGGATCCACAAGCTCTCAGTCACGGCAAAGGGTCAACTTGCCTGGGTTGTAGATCATTTTTGTTTCGATGTTTCCCTCAAGTTCGACATGGGAAATTGCATATTGGGACACCCCTGCTTTGCCAGCATTTGTGAGATCGCGATCCGCTTGACATCATATAATTAGATTTATTGCGTCACGTAAGGCAGTACCTTCAACCGCGCCACGCGGCGGCGGAAATCCGCGGGTATGCACTAGTATGCGGGAATAGAAGCTTACTCTGGACAACGTACCCGCTGCGCCCTCTTCGTCTGGACGTCGAGCTTAAGTCCAAGTGAAGGAATGTCTAACTGCTGTATTTCGAAGCCGACACACAGCTCCCGGAGGGGATTTGGGAATCAACTCCTCGAAATACCTGAAGCCCGAAGGACAGGATTCGAGCTCCAATCTGAGGATTTCGCCCGCAACAACGAACGGCCTGCAAGGCCAAGTTCGATGGACAAACTAGACGATCGCAAATCAAAGAACGCGTACGTTTTCTGCCTTCGATTTACCAGTCTTCCGATCCTGACCGACATCGTAGCTCACAGTTTGCCCTTCGCTCAGATTGCTGGCGCCCTGCAAAGCAGACACATGCACAAACACGTCAGCGCCTCCATTGTCGGGCGTAATGAAGCCAAAACCCTTGTCTCCATTGAAAAACTTAACTGTTCCGGTGGCCATGAACAAATCCTTCACGATTGCAAAGCAGATTGCCGCTGCAAAAACCTTTAAGGCGACGAGGTGCCATCCGCAATATGTTTGGCCTGATTTTTAAGCCATCGGAGTGAATCAAGGTTTTCGCTAGTCACTTCTAGGCACCCTTTTTCTGACCTTGTGGGGAGCCTCTCGTGAGGTCCTTAGCGATAGATGATATGGTCATGGCTGCTGCGAAAATTCGCGGCCCGTTACCCTAACTTTATTCCGGATTGTGCTTACTTCCGGGTCGGCAGCCGCATCCCGTGCGCGTCTGGCGAGCCACGGCTACCATGTCGGGC
Source organism: Rhizobium sp. C104 (assembly GCF_022354505.1). Classification (NCBI taxonomy): domain Bacteria; kingdom Pseudomonadati; phylum Pseudomonadota; class Alphaproteobacteria; order Hyphomicrobiales; family Rhizobiaceae; genus Rhizobium; species Rhizobium sp. C104. Next base: position 350,121 of record NZ_CP092353.1, read on the forward strand.
CGTTGCGCCTCGCGCGATTCCGTCTAGGGCCAAATCCCGGCGAGTATGGGAGGCGCATGAGGTCTGGGAAAGCCTTTGGCAGTTGGCCGAACCGGCAGTGCCGTGCGTGAACTCTGAAGGGACAAATTTCGGCGGCCGGTTCAAAGATTCGCGAGGGAGAATATCAGGCGGCCCGCCTTCACACCGGCGCTACGTGCCTGGTGTCTCTCCTGCTCGATGCAGTGTTCCTGCGCCAAGCAGCTGAATAACGCCGGAAATCATATCGTGGTTACGGATAAGCTCCTTCGTCAGCGAGATGATGGGAAGCGTCAGAGTAACCTAAATGCAGATGCAGATCGAAGACGTTTCCATGACCGGGGCAACCACCCCTGCTCCGCTGCGCAATGCAGCATTCTGTTCGATTTGGAGTTCAGCGCAAGTCGCAAATCTCAGATGGCTTGTGCAGACCGTCGCGATTGGTTGGCTGATGGTGACGATCACCGCTTCCGATCTGACGGTCGCGCTCGTACAGGCGTCGACAACGCTTCCGGCATTCATACTCTCCATCATCGCCGATACTCATAGCCGCCGATCGGTGATGATCATAGGACTGTCATTGATCGCGCTAGCGTCTGTCGCACTGGCAGGTGCCGCCGCCTTCGACTTCCTCAGTCCCTGGCTCATTCTAGCGCTGGGATTTATCGCAGGCTGCGGATTTGCGCTGAATGACCCCGCCTGGCACGCCTCCGTGGGGGATATCCCGGCCGCGGTGACGCTTATGTCTACTGGATATAACATGACGCGAAGCGTTGGGCCGGCGCTGGGCGGGGTTATTCTCGCCTTTCTCGGACCATTGGCCGCCTTTCTCTTCTCCGCATGCAGCAACCTGGCGCCTCTCGCCGCGGTATTGCGTAACAAGTGGCACGCGCGCCCGTCTCCTCTGCCTGCGGAGCCTATGTCGACCGCAATCCGAGATGGCATCCGGTTCACGGCGCTTTCGTCCGATATCCGGGCGACAATCATGCGCGCAACCCTCTTCGGCCCGGCCGCTATTGCTATCCTCGCACTTCTGCCGCTCGTCGCCCGCGATCGTTTGGCCGACGACCCCATCGCCTACGGCGTTCTTTTCGCAGGTTTTGGAACGGGCGCCTGCGTGGCCGGATTGAACAACCGGCTCTTAAGGCAGGAATGGCTGATGGCAATTGCTTCCATTGCTTGCGCGGTGTGTTGCATCTCACTTGCCTTCACCTCCTCTGTGCCTTCAGCAACACTTGCGCTTGCTTTCGGCGGCGCCGGCTGGATCATCACCTGGACCGGCTTTGACGTCTGGGTGCAATTGGCAAGTCCGCGCTGGGTCGTCGGCCGCACGCTCTCGATCTATTATGCGTTCCTATCCGGCGGCATGGCAGCCGGCAGCTGGATCTGGGGCCATGTTGCCCAGTCATATTCGCTCGCTTCTTCTCTCGAGCTGGCCGCGGCCGCCCTGCTTCTTGTTGCTGCGTCAGGGTTGGTCTTGCAGGTGCATCTGGGGGCGGAGGGAGACCAGCAGGGCGCGGTTTTTCCGGCTCCATCGGTGGCGCTTGATCTGAAGCCGCAAAGCGGTCCGATTGCAGCGAGGACAGAGTATTCCATAGACGAAAGCGACCTGGACAGCTTCTTCGATCACATGCGCACTCGCAGATACGCCTTAGCTCACGCAGGCGCGCGCGCCTGGACGCTCCAGCGAAATCTTCGAAAGCCCTCCCATTGGACGGAAACGTTTCGCACGCCGGCCTGGATGAGTTTCCGGCGTCTGCATCATCGCCTCTCTCTATCGGATCAGGACGTCTCCCAGCTTCTCGCCGCTTTGCATTTGAGTGAAAAGCCTGCGGAAACTGAGCTCGTTATTGAACGTACAACGGACGCGCGACGAACCCGGAGCCATCCAGTCCCGCGCGTTTTGCGTCCGTGAGGTGATTAGTGATGAGACCATCCGTCGAGCAGCAACGGTTAAAAGGCGGCGCCGACCAAAAACAAAACCTCACGATCACTAGGACTGCGGAGAATAGCCGCAAGTCCGACACGGCTCCTGGCCTGGGAGTGGCATCAACCCCTGCCATCCAGGTTCACTCGGCTGTCGTCGATCCCTGGTCGACGACAGCCGCTTTTTCCTCTGTTTTTGATTGTGGTCTTGCCGCAGCCCGCCGAAGCGGAACTTGCGACCCTCTGCTCACAGGCTCAAGGCCGGAGAGAGGAAGTAAGGCCAACCCAGTTCCCACTGCCCTCCCTCATCGCCGCCGCCCCGCAAAGACGGCCGAAGTGCCCCGTCCGAAAGAGACCGAATGACATGCCATCAAATGAAGGGACAGCATCCGTAGGCCTACTGGCGCCACTGAAGAATTCGACGTTCCGTTCGATTTTCTTCGCGTCTCAGCTCTCCAGCCTGGGTTGGCTGATGCAGACGGTGGCTCTCAGCTGGCTGATGGCCACCGTTTCCACCTCGGATGTGATGGTCGCCCTGGTCCAGGCCTCGTCTACCCTGCCTGCCTTTTTTCTTGCGATTTTCGTTGGCGCGATTGCCGACAACTACAGCCGGCGCATGGTCATGATCGTCGGCCGAAGCCTGATGATGGCGGCCTCGGCGATGCTGACGATCCTGATGGCTTTCGGCATCACCGATCCATGGATGATCCTGGCGTTCAGTTTCCTTGACGGCTGCGGTATCGCACTCAGCGATCCCGCGTGGCGCGCTTCGCTTGGCGACATGCTGGAGCGCCGCTATCTGCCGTCGGCCGTCACCCTTCTCAATGTCGGATTCAACACGGTCCGTAGCGTCGGTCCCGCGCTTGGCGGCATCATCGTTGCGATTTTTGGGCCGCTCGTCACTTTCGCGCTCACCACGCTTGGCTTCGTCGCGCCCCTCACCGCTCTGTGGCGAAACAAGTGGACCGTGAAAGCGTCGCCCCTCCCTCGCGAAGCGCTCATGACGGCGATCTATGATGGACTGCGGTTCACGGCGATATCCTCGGAAATCAAGGCAGCTATTGTCCGCGGTACGCTGTTTGGGCTGACCGGAACCTCGATGCTGGCGCTCCTGCCGCTCGTCGCAAGAGAACTCTTGCAGGGCGGCCCAATCGACTACGGTATTCTCATGGGTGGCTTCGGCGCCGGCGCGCTGATCGCGGGGCTCGTGAACCCGCCACTCAGGCGCGCGGTCACGCAGGAACTGCTGATTGTTCTGGCATGTGTCGCGTGCGCGGTATGTGCGATCTCACTTGCGCTGACGTCTTCCCTGATCATCGCAACAGTCTGCCTCGCCTTCGGCGGCGCCGGCTGGGTAACCGGATGGTCGGGGTTCGGCGTCAACGTGCAGTTGGCAAGCCCGCGCTGGGTGGTGGGTCGCACGATTTCCATCTACAGCGCTTTTACTTATGGGGGGATCGCCGCTGGCAGTTGGCTCTGGGGAATTATCGCCGAAAACCATTCCCTCTCCTTATCCTTGGCATGTTCTGCTGCCGCCTCGTTGCTGGTCGCCGCACTTGGGCTCAAGCTGCCGATCAGCAACCGCTTGGAGTCTGAACTCGAAGCCTCCGGCGCCTTCGATGCGCCAGTACCTGCACTCGATCTGAAGCCGAGAAGCGGCCCAATTCTGGTGACGACGGAATATGCGATTGCCGAAGAAAACGCCGCTGTCTTTCTTGAGATCATGCGCAGACGGCGGCATGTTCAAAGCCGAGCCGGCGCACGCCATTGGACCCTCACGCGCGATGTTCAGCAGCCTTCGCGATGGCTCGAGACCTTTCGGACGCCAACCTGGACGGATTACCATCGCCTTCATCACCGCCTCAACGAAGCGGACAAGCGCCTGGGCGATGAGCTCAAGTCGCTGAGCGTGGCATCCGACCTCCCGCGAACAATCGTTCTGGTGGAGCGCCCGACGGCTGCGCGCAAGTCCACGCCCGTGCCGTACGTTTCCCAGAAATGAGCACGCTATGCGACTCCGAGGCAACTCATCCAGCAAGAGAGGATCGTTCGATAATGGATACGTCGAAGCTTTGCCCCCTCCAGTTGGCCTCCCTCCGATGGCTGAAACAGAGCAGAACGTTGGAAGAGATCGCGCGGATCGAGGACCGAACCGTCGTCGATATCGAGCGATGCCTGCAGGATGCTTTGGTGCTGCTCGGCGCAGACTCGATTGAGGCGGCCATTCGTATGATCGAAAAGACAGCTTGAAGTGATGGCGATCTTTCGGCGCGCTGCTTGAGGCTTTGAAAATTCGGATTCGAGCGCACGGTGGAAGGAGCCGCGGGAACGCCGCCTGTTTTAGGTCGCGATTCCAGGAAATCCGGAACCGGTGTTCGATTTTATTCTCGGCATTCCCGCGCGAAGCAACTCGGCGAAGGAGCTTCTCTTCCGTTGAGCCCTTCGTGAAAGTTATCCTTGCGGCGGCAGTCCGAGACCTCCCCGGTCATCCGGTCCATCGTCTGGAATCGCAATCGACCGATGATCGACATCCGCCCCTTCGTCGCAGCGATTCACACCAAGTGGATTTGACCTGGACAGCGACCGCTCGCGCTGAAGCGCAGAATATCGGCGGCGCATTTCATCGGACGCAATCCTCCCTGCCGTCCAAAGAGCGACCAGTTCCATGAAACCCGGGTCTTCATCGAGCCGAATTCCCCGTGCATTCCAACGCGCGATGACCCGCTCGGCTATGTCCCTGCGTGAATCCATTACCAACTTCCCTGCCCGGCCTGCCGCCTACGCGGTGAGATACCAAGTTGCTGGGTTCTTCGCCAGTCGAAAGCGTCCGATATGTCACGCCGGGTGCCCGCGATCTGTTTTCGGGAGCTTGTTAGCTGGAGCTATCGAGATCGCTAAGACGCACTTTCCAGCTCTCTCCGACCTGATGGCCCCCGCCACCATCTTTTCCGTCGACCGCGAATACGGCGTCCTGCCGTCCGACGAAATCGACGTAGACGACGATCTTGAGATCGTCCATGAATACACGCCTTGGCATTGAGCGGGCGGCGACATGGCCTGCGGCCGTGCCGCTTGCGAGCGGCGGGGCCGCAAGGGAGGCTTCGCCGCGGCCGACTTTGTATAATTCACTAGGTTGCCAGCCGCGCCGTTGCGGCCTTTGCTCTTCGCGGCCGCTGAAGCGGCTAATAGATAACGCTGACGAGCAGGAGGCGATCACTCGTGATCGGAAGGAAAATGAAAAGAAGAGAGATAGAGGGCCTTCGCGAGGCCGTATCCTGCGCCGCGGTGCTGGAAGAGGCCGGTTTTGCCGTTGACGCCAAGGAGAGCTCCCGTCGGGCAGTGAAGTTTCGGCGCAGCAGTGAGATTGTCATAGTCACGCATGAAGGGCGCGGATGGTTCGACCCCCTAAGCGAGGCGAAAGGCGATGTCTTTGGGCTCGTCGAGCACCTCGATCGCGCCGGCTTTCTCGAAGCCGTCGAAAAGGTCGGGAGTTCTCGTGGGATTCAAAATTTCCGCGCCAGGATGGCAATCTCGAAGCCCTGTCGCCAACTCCGAGTTTTCCGTTTCCGATCGTTGGCAGGCACGTCGCCGCCCGTGGCAAGGCTCATCGACCTGGCAATACCTGCACAACGAGCGCTGCCTTCCGACATATCTGCTCCGCACGGCGATCGAACGCGACCTCCTTCGAGAAGGCCCGAACGGCAGCCTTTGGGCCGCTCATACGAACCATGCCGGCGACATCACCGGATGGGAGGCGCGCGGCCCGCAATATCGCGGCTTTGCCACCGGGGGAGCGAAGGTCCTGTTCCGCTTTGGCTCGGACGCTTCAATGCGCCTGGCTGTGACGGAAGCTGCGATTGACGCCATGAGCCTTGCCGCCATCGAAGGATTGCGTGATGGAACGCTTTATCTCAGCACCGGCGGCGGCTGGTCTCCGACCACGGCCGCAGCCCTTGGTGCGCTTGCTTCACGTCGCAATGTCCAACTCGTCGCTGCGACAGACGCCAATCCTCAAGGCGACATGTTTGCTGGGCGATTACGGGCGCTTGCCGACGGCGCCGGCTGCGACTGGATGCGGCTCCGCCCACCGCGAGAGGATTGGAACGAGGCTCTGAAGCTTCGCGTGAAACAGAGGAATGAGAACAGGAAAAGGGTGGGTGGGAAAGAGAAGGAGGCGTGCCGCTTGCGCCCCAGCCGCGTCGAGGCAGGCTCCGCCCGGTTCAAGCCGGCCCTGGACCCGGCCGGTCGCGATGTCGGCGGAGGAAAGGGGCATGAAGGACTTAGGTGCCGAACCGCTCGATAATTGCTGGAGATGACGCGCCGATCGAAGCCCAGGCTAGCCGGCAGGACCGCACCGGCTGATCGCCGCGGCGCGCGCACGCCAAGCGCACGCCGGCGGATCGCGATCTACACCAACCGTCGGCAGATCAACGAATTGCGCCGCGCCAACGATCGCAAGGTCGTGCCCGAGAAACTCGCAGCGTGGGAGGACAAGCTCGCCCAGCAGCGATCGCTGATCCAGGTTCTACAGGTCGAGGAACGACGGCCCGTCACAGAAAATGCCATTCTACTGAAGCGTTTCCTACGAAGCTGAAACGGAGGTTGATCGCCGGCGGCATGCCCGACTCCTCGCAGAACGCGCCAAGTGGCTCCAAAGCCAATCCTGATGCCAAATAGTCACCGGCGGCCGACCTCCTCGAAGCCGTTCAGCAGATAGAAATCGAGAGTACTGAAATGCGCAGGCGTGGGACTTCTCACCGAAAGCAACCGGGTTCACCTCGAAACCGCACTCTGAAGCTCGACTTGCCGAAGTAAAAGCTCGAGGCGCCGACGATTGACGCGGTCGATGCAAATCAAGCGTCACATTACTATAAGACCGCAACAGATAGCGCCCGGTCGCGCACGCGTGTATCAAGGCGACGTAATCCTACCTCTCATATCCGGAGCACAACATGCCAAGCCTCGCAGAGATGAATGGATCGTTGCATATTCATAACTTCTATATCGAAAAGCTAAAGGCCAAACTGGAACAGTTTTTCGAAAACGATCCCGATTTAGCTATGCTCCTCGAAAACGTCGCTGCCATTTTGTCGGAGCACGCCGCGGATTTGGCCGAGGATATCGACGACATGGAGTGCGATCAATCATGAATGCCGAGCGGACCGAAGCCCGATCTACAAAGGTGCTCCTAACACGCGGGTCTTCCCTATCCGTTACCCCTAAGCCGCCCCTGAGCGGCAGATGCTCGCCGCCATAGCTGCCGGCCTTGCGATGCCATAACGTGCGATTGTCAATATTTTCGCCGTATCCGGTGTTCCACTCCATGTTGTCCCTCGGCTCTCATTTTCATCACTCCGTGCACGAGCAGGGTTCTCAATGAAGAGCCCCTGAACAATGCTTGGTTGGGTGGGCCGCCCGATGATGGCGGCAATGTTTTGCGAGCCTGGCTGCAATACTATTGGTTGCCTAGCCGGTCGAGCGTCGTCGGCGCACAGGCTTACTTGCCCGTTAGCCCCTGTCATTCATCGAGGACGCCATCTGCCTCACAAAACCGGATTGCCTTCGGTTTTGCTGCGGTCTGAACCGGCGGCCGTGCGCTTCAAGGTCGCTGTCGCGCCGCGGGGCGGCCGGACCCCGCCGTCCTTCGCGGAGCAGGCTCGCGTGCTCTTTCGAGGGCAGTTTGCCCCCGTCGCACGCAAACCGGCTCCGCTCGTCCAGGCAGGGCCGGACCCTGAAACGCCCGTCTTCCGCCGGTTCGGAATGACCGCACCGAAGGGTAAGCCGGCATGGGCCGGAGCCCGATCGGACGACCTCGAAAGGAAACGATCATGGCCAAGTCCGCACCCTCCTCTCGCCAACCCGCCCGCGTCGTGCAGCTGCGCAAGGGCGCCACCATCGAAATGGTCCGGCTGACATGCCCCGACGCCAGCCAGGCCCTGAAGATCGCCGAGAGTTTCGGCACCGCCGTCATCGACAGCGACGGCATCCGCGACCTGCACGAACGGCTCGTCATCGACACCGCCGATGCGCTCGGTGATGGCCTGGGCGACAAGGCCATGCAGATCCACCTGCAGCGCATCGTCGGCGCCTTCGTCGGCTCTGCCCACGGCGCCGGCCAGTTCTACAGCCGCGCTGTCACCGAGGCGCGCGATGCCACCGCCAAAGCCGCCAACGATGCCCGCGACGAGGACCTCGACGGCCCTGTCGGTTATGACAGCGCCGCCCAGCGCAAGCGCGAGTTCGCCGCCGACATGGGCATACAGGCCCATTCGCTTAGAATGGCGGCCGAAGGCGCCGTTGCCGCCTATGCCCAGGTGATCGGCGAGACCTGGAAGCCATTCGACCGGCCGGTCGAGCAGCCGGGTCACTCGCTGGGCCGCAAGGCCGCCGAAGCCCAGATCTCGGCATTCGACTAGGCCATGCCGGCGGGGCTTCGGCCCCGCACTTCGATAAACGCGAGAAGGGCCGGCTCCCTGACGGAGCCGGCCTGTTTTCGTGTCGCTGACGCGGCCAAAAGGGAATCGGAAATCAGGCAGGTGGCACGTCCGTTGCGGCCCGTCCCGCTTGTCGGGTCTGCAGGAGCTTGCCGGCAGATGCAACGGCTCCGCCGTCCTCCACTTAAGTTCCGGCCGTTCCGGTGCATCGGCCGGCTGATCGGCTCCTGCCTTCTGCCCTCCGCAACGGGCCGCGACGGGCGCGGCCTCAAAACGGAGGCTTGAAGATGAGCAGTACGGAGAGACAACGGGTGGATCTCTATACCCGCATCACGGACAGAATCGTTGAAGATCTGGCGAAGGGCGTGCGGCCGTGGATGAAGCCATGGAACGCCAAGAATATGGTCGGCCGTATTACCCGGCCGCTGCGTCATAACGGGCAGCCATATTCGGGCGTCAACGTGCTGCTTCTCTGGTCGGAAGGCAGCGCCCGGGGATATACGTCATCCACGTGGATGACGTTCAAGCAGGCCCTCGAACTGGGCGCTGCTGTCCGCAAGGGCGAGACCGGGGCGACGGTCGTCTTCGCCAGCCGGTTCACCAAGTCCGAAACCGACGGAAATGGCGGCGAGGTCGAGCGGGAGATCCCTTTCCTGAAGGCCTACAGCGTCTTCAACGTCGAACAGATCGACGGACTGCCCGACCAATATTATCACCAGCCGGGGCCCGCGCCGGACCCGGTCGAGCGCCTCGAGCGTGCCGACAGCTTCTTCCGCAACACCCGTGCTGTGATCCGCCACGGCGGCAACCAGGCCTTCTTTGCGCCGGCCGCCGATATCGTCCAGATGCCACCGTTTGAGAGCTTCAAGGATACGGCCAGCTATTATGCGATCTTGAGTCACGAGGTCACGCACTGGACGGCGCCGGCGCATCGCCTCGGCCGCGACCTCAGCCGCTATGCCAAGGACAAATCCGAGCGGGCGCGAGAGGAACTGATCGCCGAACTCGGCAGCTGCTTCCTGTGCGCCGATCTCGGCATTGCTCCCGAGCTCGAGCCCCGCCCCGATCACGCCTCGTACCTCGACTCCTGGCTCAAGGTCCTGGTCGACGACAGACGGGCGATATTCCAGGCGGCGGCGCATGCGCAACGGGCCGTCAGTTTCCTGCACTCCCTGCAGCCCGAAACCGCTGGCGAGCGGCTCGCGGCCTGAAGGCCATCAGCGTCGGTCGTTGGTCTCGCCAGCGGCCGGCACCTGTTCAGGCCTCAACGCGGAGAGCGTGTCGGGATCAGCCGTGAGGTCCAGTTTGCCCCAGATCGAGGTTTTCCGGTCAATCGGTTTGAGCTTCCGGGACGGCTTGATTTCGACGGTAAACGGCTTTGGCTGCTGACGCATAGGTCCTCCAGGCGACGATTCGCGAACACGACGATAGCCCGAAGAACGGCCAACGCAACGCCCTTGTTCGGCTGTTCCCGGACGCCTGATTTTGACATGTGGCAAGGCGGCAGCCCCACCGTTGCAGGGACCCGGCAGGCAGTCGGGGCGCAGCTGCCATCGCCATATTCCTTTGGCCCTGAGCCAGGCCACGTCCTTCGTGGGCTCGATGAGGCATGTCTGATCGAAAACCGGCTTCGCCTCGATCGTCCTCCCGCAACGGCCTTCCAAAACTTTCTTCCCCTGAGCGCGGTGCGCCCATTCCTCGCGGAACAACAAAGTTTTTCCGGGCGCCCACCATTTCATTCCGGCCCTCCGGGTGCGGTCCGATCGTCCCCGATCCTTGCGACAGCCATCGAGGCCGCGATGGGCGCGGCCCGAAACAGCAAAGGAATACGACAATGGCAACCATCGGCACCTTCACCTCCACCGAAACCGGCTTCAACGGCTCGATCCGCACGCTCGCCCTCAACGTCAAGGCCCGCATCGCCCGCGTCGAAAACCCCTCCGACAAGGGCCCGCACTACCGCATCTACGCCGGCAATGTCGAGCTGGGTGCGGCCTGGCAGAAGCGCTCCGAGCAGGACCGCGACTACCTCTCGGTCAAGCTCGATGACCCGAGCTTCCCCGCTCCGATCTACGCAACCCTCACCGAGGTCGAGGGCGAGGACGGCTACCAGCTGATCTGGTCCCGCCCCAACCGGGACTGAGGCCCGGACGGCCCCGCCACCAAGGCGGGGCCAACTGGTCACAAAGACAAGCCGGCGGCAGGCATCGAGCCTGCCGCCTGCTTTTTCGGTGCGATACGGAACCGGAATATGTCTGCTCAGTGGATGCTATCGTGCCGGGAAGAAATGCCGGCCTCGAGGACGAGCGGTCGCCCCCAATTTTGCCTCCGCTCCGGTTTCCTCGCTCCAACAAAATCGGCACCCCCACTCGCCGGCTCCGCCGGTCGCTTCCGCGCTCCTTGACCCCGTCATCTCGTCCCGCCCCGCCGTCTCGTCTTTCACGAACTCAAGGAGATGAGACGATGACCATCGAACAGCACATCGAAGAACTGCGTGCCGAGTTGAGGAACGCCTGCGACGCCGTCGAGCGGTGCCAGGTCGAAGCGGAGCTTCAGCTCGCCCAGGCTGATTTGGCCGTGGCGCTTGCCGAACAGGACGGCACTATCGAAGCCGAGCCGCCCTTCTGAGGCGGCTCTCATTCTGCCGGAATATGAGCCGGTCGGCCGGATCGACCGGCCTTCCGGCTGTCAGGGATTCACCCCTCAACGCTCCCCTCCGGCTCACACCGGATACGGTCGCGTCCCCTCCGGGTCCGCGGGTCTCTTCTCTCTCTGACGTCCCAGTTTACTCCAGCAAATCCGGCGTCAAGGACGGCGCGGTCTCCCCCAATTTTAACGCCGCTGCGTTGCACTTCGCTTCCCGAAAAAATTGGTTCCCCCGCTTGCAAGCCGCGGTCCGCGGTCCTTGACCCCTCTTTGCCACAGAGTGGCCGGTCTCCGTCATCAAGATGAAGGAGATCACACAATGACATCTGACCAGAACCTTGCGCTCTACACCAAGCTTTCCGGTTTCCGGCTCGTCGTCCTGGCAAACCGCTTCGGCTGCGATACCGACGTCTCGCGAAAGCTCCATGATCGACTGCTCGAAGGGCTTGAGGCGGCTGCCGGTCGTATCCGGACCATCATGGCATTGGAGCGGAGCGTTCTTGCCGGCGACGACGAATATGCGGCGTACCGGCTGGAAGGTGAGACCGAGATCTTCGGACGCTTCACCATCATCCTGCTCGATGAACTCGACATCGATTTCGACACGCATGAATACCGCATCAACGGCGGCGATTGGTCCAGCGCTTTGACGGCGGACTATACCGGCGTCGACATCGACTATCCGGAGCTGATTGCGCTCACCGATGACGAACTTGGCTCACTTGCGCCGATCATCAAGGATATCACGTGGCAAACCGGTATCGCGGTAAGCGCCTCCCGTGTCAGCTACATCAGGTGCACAGGATCATAATCAATCCCGCGGCGGGCTCGACCAGCCGGAGGGCGTCGAGAGCGGCCCTTCGTTGCGATGCCGACGAGACCATCGCAATGATGGCGAGGACGACCCGTTGAGCCTCTTCCTTTCGACCTGCCGTCATCTGTCATCGGGGATGTTGCAGCCCGTTCGTCACGACGCAACCTGCCGCCGCCAGAATTTTCCCCGCCGCGCTGCGGCTCCTCGCGGATCAAAATTCGGTCGCCGGCAGGTCCTCCACGTCCGTTCCGGCCCTTTGGGTGCGTCCCGCCTTTCCGGTCTGCCGCTTATCCCCTGCGATAACCGCATTTCGAAAGGAGAAACGCCATGCAACAACTCGCCCAATTCCTCGCCGCCACCGGCCGCCGGCTCCGGAATCTCGGCAAGGTGATCAGCCACTTCTGCCGCAAGGGCAAGCTCGGTCTGAAGCTTGCGATCAAGATCCCGTTCTTCGTCGAGATCGAGGTGTCCTTCGAGACCGATTGGGACCGGCGCCGATGAGGCGCCCACATGGCCCGCTTCGACGGGCCTTTCTCAACTCGCCACAGAGGCGCGCGGGCGGTAACCGCGTTTTCGCTTTTGTCGGAGCAGATCGAGAAACAGTTCGACGGCATCTTCTTCCCGTCCGAAATGATGGACCATCATCTGGCCTTTGGCTCCAATGCGGCCCCATTTACGCAGGAGACAGACGTCCCCGAACAGGTTGGGTTCGATCGACATGGCGTAGTAGCGCGACATGTTCCTGGACGCGTCTGAGCGCTCGACATAGAGATGGTAGGGTTGCGAGATCATGAGGTTAAAATCGCTGATCTCGGGAATCCCGTCCAACGACACTTATGAATCGGTCGGTATTGATTGATTCAGATCTGTTATGAAACGCGAGTGGTGGGCTTGGGCGAGACGCCTTCGGCGCACGGCTCTACTCGCTTACGCTCCCCGAACCCGCCGGGCGGTTTCGGCCATCCGGCAACGATCCTCTCGCGGGTCCTCAGCCGCACCATCCGTGTCTTGCACCGTCCCAGCGCCTGGCAAGGCCCTCGTTGACGAGAGTGGCTCCGAGCGAGTGTCCTGATCGTATTACGGTCCGGAGCTTGCGGCCATACTTGTCTTCGTCGCGCCAGCCGGCCGAAAGCCAAAACGCGCCGGCATTGAGGAGCGCCAGCAGGCGTGCTTTCGCGGCCTCGCCTTTGATCCGTTCCGCCTCGCAGCGAGGCGGGCTGAGCTCAGGTGTATCGATATCCGCAATGCGGATTTTTTCGCCTTGGAACCAGAATGTATCGCCGTCGACGACGCAATTCACATGACGACCGTCGCTGCAGATTGAAAAGGCGGCCGACGCTGAGTCCGCTACCGGTGTCTTGGCCACAGCCGGCAGTCCGGGGAGGTTGCCGGCGCCGCCGAAGGCAAGCCAGCCTGCCGCAGCAACGACGATAGCTGAGATGACTGCCATCAGTGATTTGCGCGAACCGCTCTGTCCCGTTCGAGGTTTTCCCTGCGGGCTACGGCGATCGATCTTGCCGCCGGACTTCCGCGGCCTCCTGAACGGAACCACATTCGATTTCGCCATTTGCCTGCTCCTCTCCTGCTTTCCTCAACCTATCTTGGACTCAGTTTCATCTGCGTTTGCGGACAAGGTGCCTCCATGCGGTGTGCGAGGCGCGGGGCGCAGTCGGTCCCGCCTCCCCTGCGGGCCACTATGTTGAGGCTCCTGCGGCTGCGCTGTTTCCCGCTCTCGCACGGCGAGAATTCCCGAAATCCCGCACTTTCGTGCGGCCGCTATGCTGATTTCTCCAATGAAAGAACACAAGGAAAAAAACGCTTTGTTTTCGTGGCTTTCCCTGGGTTTGGCTTTACTTTGACCGACGTTTCGGCCGGTCGGAAAAATCTTCCCCGTTCGAAGGACGGCGTGTTCCGTCCTCCGGTCTTGAACCATTCTCCAATCCGTGCCCCTGATGCCGTTTCCTTCCGGCTTCGGTCACATAGTGGCGTTCGGTTCCCGGTTTCCCATTCTCCGATAAGAGCTCAGCCCAGACCTGCCGGGCTCGCTAAGAAATCATCGGGACAGCCGGGATATCGTTGCCGATGCACCTTCCTCACCAACGACGCCGCGACGCTCGTAAGGGCGCTGGTCACGCAGGATCTGGAAGGCGATCGTTAAAAGCTGGCGCGCGATCGCGACACGCGCCTTGTTGTTGGTTGAATTGCGCTTCAAATGTTCATATTGGGCACGAAGCTGCGAGTCGGCAGCGACGGCCGGTGCAACAGCCTCGACGAAGGCCCAGCGCAGCCACTTGTTGCCCTGCTTGATGATCTTCCCATGATAGGTCTTGCCACCGCTCGAGTAGGTCGAGGGAACAAGCCCGGCATAGGCAGCCAGCTTCTTCGGATTCCGGAAGCGATCGATGTCGTCGATCTCCGCATCGATCAGCCGGGCGAAGAACTCCCCGATGCCAGGGATGGTCTTCAACAGCTTCACATTGCCGTTGGTCTTCGTCATCGCCTTGATCGTGGCTTCGGCCTGCTTGATCCGCCCGTCAATGTCGCCGATGAACTCTAGCCCGCGGTCGATCTGGATTCGGTCGATCGCTGATACGTTGAGCGTGGCGAGCTGCTGGAGGCCGGTCTTGCTGAACAGGTCGCCCAGCTTCTTCAACTGCGCCGTCTGCTCTGGGTAACGGTCGAACACTGTCACAACCCGGTTCTTCACCATCGTGCGCAGCCGTACATAGAACATCCGCTCACGAAGCGCCACGCGAAGGTCCCGCGCCTTCTCCGTTGGTGCCCAGGCTTCCGGCACCAGATCGGCACGCAACAAGTGCGCCAGCACCGTCGCGTCGATCTTGTCCGTCTTGATTTTGGCGTCGGCGATCGCCTTCACCTTCAACGGATGCGCCAGAACGACATCGTCGCAGATGTCGTCCAGCCAATCATACATCACCATCCAGTTGCGGGTCGCTTCGATCACTGCATGGCTGTTCTCCCGATACCGTTCCAGAAACGATCCGAGAGACTGGCGGTCGTTCTTCACACGGCCGGATCGCAATGTCTTCCCGGCAGAGTCCTGCACGACAAGGTGGCTGTAGCTTTTGTGGTAGTCCACGCCGATGTGATAATGATAAGGGGCAGTCATGGTTTGCTCTCCTTCATTGAGTTCGCGAAAACCCAGGTAAGGTAAGCCAGGCGGTGCAAGGCGTGACTTTCCAAAGAGCATATCCATCTCAGATATCCGTTCTCGGTGGGCGCGGCCTCTTTCATGCCACCTCCGATACTCTTCATCATCCTTGATCGGCCGTGCTCGTTGCACTGCGCACCGGCTCGATCGAACGAATTCTCTGCGGGGTTTGCTGTTTTCGACAACGCGCTCGTGCCCACGCACCCCTTCATGGCATTCTGACCGCAAGGCCTTTGTCTGTCAGAATGAGCTTCCCGCCGGAGCCTCGGCCGTGGTGCAAGCGATAACGCAGCGACCATGCCAGTCCTGACCAGACACTCGCTGCGCGCGGCGTGTGCACAATGTTGCGAAAGGTTACTCCGTCGCAGGCTGTTCACGAGGTTGGATCGAACGTCACCGAATTACCATACTCCAAATTGTAGTTCCTCGTACTAATGTGCTCGACTCGATTAGTGTAAATTGAATTAGATGTTCTTGGGTGGGGCATCCAACTCTCTGGGCAACTCCGCGAGGCGCGGCGAGCTAACTCGCACCCACCTGTTGCCGTCGGGGTTAGAAATGAAAATCGCAATCGCAATCTTGGTCGCATGGTCCACGTTCTCGCTGTCTGTTTCGGCAGCTTCCGCTCACAGTGGCGGAACGGATTCAAACGGCTGCCACACCAATCACAAGACCGGAGATTACCATTGCCATTGAAATCGTTGTTGGTGGCCGCCGTCCTGACGCTATCGCTTCCGGCGAACACCTTCGCCTGGGATGGTGTAGATAGCGATTCTGGCGGTGCGGTCGAGATTGGCAAAGGCAATCTAGTCAGATCGGGACAGACCGTCGAGGTTTACGACTACGAAGCGGGCGAGTACCGTGACGTTGATGTCCAAAGCATCCAGCGTTCTGGAGGCTCGGTCGAGGTCGAGGTTTACGACAACGAAAGCGGCGAATACCGCACCTTTGAAATGGACGACTGATAAAGTGGGCCGCCCTAAAAAGGGCGGCTGCTGCTATCGTTGCCATAGCGATTGGTGTCTTTGCCGCGGAGCTATCCTCTCCCAATGACCAACTCGTCAAAGATAGTCTTAAACTCCTCAAAAGAAGCTTCGATCACGATCCGTCCAGGCGATTTAGGTGTCTCCTCAGTTTTACGTCGCCTTGAGGTCCGTCAGCACCTTGTCAAAAGCATCCTTGACCGGCTTTGAGATTTCCTCCACCGTCCTGCTTGCGAGTACCCGGAATTCCTTGGCGTGCTGCAAACTTGTCTCAACCCGCTTGCGCAGGAAGGTCGACTGCAGTTCGAGGACCTGCGACGGCGAATTTGCGCTAAGCAAAGCTTGCAGATGCGAGAAGCTGGCCTCGGCGTCGGCCTGCAGTGCAGCGATCGTCTTCCACGACAATTCGTTGCCGAACAGACTTGTCGTTTCGAGGATCGGAGGCAGCATTTTCTGTGTCGCTTCAGCACCGGACGCAAATTTCAAAAAAGCCTCTGTCACCTGCTTGTTCCCCTTTTCAACGGATGCGCCGAACTGATCTGGCACCTTGAGCGGCGATGACGCCGGGTTTTCGATCGTTTCAAAGGATCTTTCGGAAATCTTGGTCATAGCGTTTTCCTTCTCATTGAGTTGGTTGCAAGCTGTGACGTCGGGATTGCCCCTTCCGCCGGCGGACTATGCAGGCCGCTTGGTAGAACGTCGGTTCGATGACGAACCGTCATGTGGCCTCCGTTCCGTTCGTTTCATGAACCGCCATCATGCAGACTGCTTTCTGCCGCTTGTAACCAGGGATCAGCAAACACCATGCCAACTGCTCAGATGCTCCAAGAAGATGATTTTTGTTTATCGATGGGCGGATTGATCGGTATTTGGCGGAGAGACCGGCGAACAAACGTTCTAATCTCGACAATTCGACAATAGGTGTCGGGTGCCCGACATTTGCGAGACATGTGGACAGCTGAGATGGGGACAAGCGAATGAGCATGTAATTCAATCGCGCTCAGGATCGTCCTGTGTTGGATCGTATTGAGCCTGCGGGGTGGAAAGTGACGTTGCGGTCCTCGCCGCAAGTGCCTCCGTCAGCCGCGCACTGGTGTTTGCCTTGACGGTCAGCTTGCGCGAGACATTGCGTGCAAGCGCAGTGCCTTCTTTACACCGGCCGTCATCTGGGTAGAAACCGCCGCATCCGCATCCGCGGAACCGGCATGGGACACGAATGTCACGATGTGTGGCGATCCGATCACGGGGCATCTGCCTTGGCAACCGGATAATCGGTTCATCGCCGAGGGCCACGAGACAGCTGAACCGATTGGAACTACGGCGAGGCCCAAGGATCGTGTGCCTGTCTTGACCGGGGCAAGCTCGACTTCTCGCGAACGTATCCCTCGCGCGCTTATCAAACCTTGTCCCAGTCCTGCTGTTGCGCCACCTTCCGAGCTTGGAGACCATGAAAAGCGTCGCTGTTCGTTCGACAGCCTGAATGGGCGCTTGGCGCTTTGTTCGTAGCCCAGCTTGGGTCCATTCGGCTCGGAAACGGCATGCGCCTGCAGATCCTGTTCATCACACGTTTCGAACGTAAGACCGAAGCCATCGGAGTGACGCCGTGATGCGATTTTCATTTGGTACGAAATTTGCTGGTTTTGGTAACTCCGCTTGACCAAAGGCTCTGATGCCGGCCTCGTCGGACGAGGACTGATTTTAAATCAAGAGCGGAGTTTCAGAACCTGATACGATGATTGGTTCGGTGCGTGTGGAACGCTTGGCGGCACGAGGATGACACCGAAAAATTTCGCGGGGTCTAATTAATGGAGTGAAACATGAAAAAGTATGTTTGCGAATTCTTCGGAACCTTTACGCTTGTCTTCCTCGGCTGCGGCACACTGCTCTATATGCGTCTAGAGGTGGGCCTGCTGGGTGTCGCTTTAGCCTTCGGAATGACCGTGGTTGCTATGGCCTACACGATTGGCCCAGTCTCGGGTGCGCATCTTAATCCGGCGGTCAGCCTGGGTTTCCTTGTGTCGCGCCGACTGAGAGCGTGGGACTTTGTCGGGTATGCGTCTGCTCAATGTGCAGGAGCTATCGCGGCGGCGGGCACGCTCTACCTTATCGCTATGGAAAAGGTCGGCGGGTACGATATCACCATAGAAGGTTTCGCTCAAACCGGCTGGATAGTCTATGGGTGGAGAGCCGCGTTCCTTTTTGAGTTCATCGCCACGTTCCTGTTCGTGACTGTATTCCTCAAATGCACGGCAGAGGGGGGCGCTGTCGCACGATTGGCGATTGGACTTACCTTAGTTGCGATCCACCTTGGCGGTATCACGGTTTCTGGTTCTTCTGTGAATCCAGCACGATCGATCGGCCCAGCACTTTTCGCAGGAGGGGCGGCACTCTCTCAACTGTGGCTTTATATATTTGCGCCAATGCTCGGCGCTGTTGCAGCCGGCCTTCTTCAGCTCAGGGGGATCCTCGCGTCAAGCAAGCCGCAAAGTCTGCGCAAAGTTCGTGCGGCCCATCGAGCTTAAATATCGGTCTGCCCTCGCCCGGCCCCAGTTTTCGCAACGGTGCTGTAGAATCGGAAGCGCGGCAAGGATAAGCGAGCGCAGACACATTCGCTTCGAGATTTTGACTGCTCGCGCACCATAAAGCTGAGGCTGCCGCCAATTTACTCTCTAGTGCAATTGACCGGTAGAATTTTCTCGGTCCCAACACAGGCCTTCATATCGTCGCGGCGGAACCAGATCGCGCGTCCGCATCTGAGCGGCGGGTTGCCAGCGGTGAAGACGATCTGCTCGTCGGCCCGCATGCGCAGCACCTCATGCGGCTGGATCAGGGGTCTGGCGGCGAGTTGCTTCGATCGCGTGCGCGACGATCCTTTCGACTGAACACTGCGGCTGATCTGGTCGATCTCGACGGTCGCCATGCCGCAACGGCGCGAGATGTAGTCCGCGGTCTCGGAATCGTTGATCGCTGCAAAGGATATCCAGCTTGCGCTCTCGAACCATTTGCTGGCAGCGTCGCGACCGCCGTAGGTCTCGCGCATCTGGCCGATCGACTGGTAGATCGTGGTCAGCATGATACCATATTTGCGGCCGGCGTCGCGTGCGGTCTCCAGGATGCGCATGTAGCCGAGGCGCGCCACCTCATCGAGGAGGAAGAGCGCCCTCCCCGCATCTCGCCGTTGCGGTTGTAGATCGCGTTTAGAAACGAACCGATGATGACCCGCGCCAAGCCCGAATGCGTCTCCAACGTCTTGAGATCGAGATTGATGAACACGTCCGTTTTTCCGTCTGCAAGATCACCCGTCGTAAAACTCGTTCCCGACACCAAGGCGGCGTAGTTCGGGTAGGATAGCCAGTGGGTTTCCTTGACCGCGTTAGCATAGACGCCCGAGAAGGTTTCCGGTGTCATGTTGACGAAGGCCGCGACATTTTCCTTCACGAAATCTGAACTTGAATCGTCGTAGATTTCCTGCAACCGCTTTCGCAGTTTGGGTTCGGGCTCGGACAAGTTCTTGCGTACTTGCCGGAGCGTCTGGTCGCTTTCCGTCGTGTGGCCGGAGAGGCAAACGTCGGCAATCAGCGCGGTGAGCAATTGCAAGGCCGAGGCGCGGAAGAAGTCGTCGCGAACCCCACGGGCGCCACCGCTGTCGCTTATAATCCACGATGCGACGGAGGCAATATCCTCCTCCTTCGTTCCGCCGAAGCGGCCGATCCAGTCGAGCGCGTTGAAACCGATCTCCGACTGCTTCGGATCGAGGACGAAGACGTCGCGGTTGGCGTTGCCACGGTGTTTCGACACAATTGGCGCGACCTCGTTCGACGGATCGAGGACGACGAGCGCAGCGCCCCATGTCAGCGCCGTCGGAATCGTGACTGACGTCGTCTTGAAGCCGCCCGATCCGGCGAAAACGATGCCATGAGACGAGCCGAACGAGCCGTCGAAGCAAAGCAGCGGCGACTTGCCACCTGCTCCCCAGGTCTCGGCACTGCCGGCGCGAAACGGCTGGGATGCAGTGCTGTCGCGGTCGACGCGATAGCACTCGCCGATGACGACTCCGCCGGTCTCGGGAAACAATTTTTCGGCTAGTAATAGTTTCATCCAGTCCGCGTCGCCGTGCAGAGCCCGTTTTCCAACGATGCGTTTCGGCTCGGCCTTGGCGAATGCGGCATTACCGGCAATCGCCACCCGCACGCCGAACAGCGCCGACATCAGCACCGTGGTGGTGCCGATCGCCGTTGCGGGATCGAGATAGTTGAAGATCGATCTGCCGGCCGGGACTTGTTCGAAAAACGCGGAGAGTCGCGATGCCTCGCGCATGACAGCAATGAGGAGCGCGGCTATCGCGCCGGTGACAACGCCCCATCCGGCCGTCTTGATCCGCACCGAGCCGGCGCTCGCAAACAAGAAGACGATGCCGACGACCGACGCGGCGACATAGGGCAGAGCGATACCGGCGCGGCCGAGCATCTGCCGGGCGGCATCGCTCTTGCCGAAAGGGGCGAGCCAGTGTTCGATCCCTGTCGTTCCGATGGCCGCCAGCATCATCAAACTTGAGGGTGCAACGAACAGCACGATCCTATTCATGGGTCTCTCTAAACGCCACAGCACCGATAACGGCAAGCCGTGAGCGCTCCTGTGCGTCTTCCTTCAGTCGCGCGGCGGCATCAATGAGGAGCCCGAGCAGTAGCGCGCGCTTCTCGTCTCGCAGCCCCGCCTTGACGATAAGGCCGCCGAGCTCAATCTTTTCGCGTGTGTCCTTCTTGCGGGCGTCGGATGTCGTGGATCTTCGCATTCGCTCAAGCCTCGCCAGTCCTGCCCTCAGCCGCGCCAGGCGGGTGTTGCGCGGAGAGTGTGCCCCCCTCCCCATTGTTGGAGGCGCCTTTCCCTCCGTTCGGACGGGCCTTGCCTCCGCGAAATCGTTTCGCCAGTTCCTCGAACGCTGCCTGCAATTCACTCTCGTCGATCTCGACTTCGCCGAGCCCGGCTTTCAGCGCGATCCGGCCGATCCGCTCGGCCTCCCGGGTCTCGGCGAGCTTCAATTGTTCTTGGAGCCTGGCGATTTCGTCGCGGATTTTCGAGGTAGGTTTCTTCATGTCCGGATGTCTCCTTGGGTGCGAAAGCTAGTCTTTGGGACCCATCTTCCGAATGTCGGTGCGGAACGCACTACTGTGAATACTACAATCGCCAAGGGCGATGCTTTCCTGGATGATCCCGGCCGCTCGACAAGGGCGGCATCCGAAGGGCGCAATTATACGTCGCTGACGCGACGTCCTTTTGATAGCGCCTGGCGGGGCCGATCTCGCTGCCGAACAAGTTGATTTTGCTCGCAATCGGGAGATAACTCCTCTGTGGCCGTCCCTCATTTCTCCGTCAGCATTGTCGCCCGCGGCTCCGGCCGCAGCGCTGTGCTGTCGGCGGCCTACCGGCATTGCGCGAAGATGGAATACGAGCGCGAGGCCCGCGCGATTGACTACACGCGCAAGCAGGGCCTGCTGCATGAAGAGTTCGTGGTCCCGGTCGATGCACCGCAATGGCTGCGGGCGATGATTACCGATCGCTCCGTCTCCGGGGCCTCCGAGGCCTTCTGGAATAGCGTCGAAACCTTCGAGAAACGTGTCGATGCCCAACTCGCCAAGGACGTGACCATTGCGCTGCCGGTGGAACTCTCGACCGCGCAGAACATCGGGCTGGTGAGGGATTTCGTCGAGCGGTACATCAGATCGAAGGGGATGGTGGCCGACTGGGTCTATCACGACGCACCCGGCAATCCGCATGTGCACTTGATGACGACGCTCCGGCCGCTGACCGAAGATAGTTTCGGAGCCAAGAAGGTCGCACTGACCGGCCCTGACGGCAATCCTCTGCGCAACGATGCCGGCAAGATCGTCTACGAGGTCTGGGCCGGCAGCCTCGACGATTTCAACGCCTTTCGCGACGGCTGGTTCGCCTGTCAGAACCGGCACCTGGCGCTTGCCGGCCTAGACCTCCGCGTCGACGGCCGCTCCTTCGAGAAGCAGGGGATCGAGCTCGCGCCGACCGTCCACCTCGGTGTCGGCGCCAAGGCGATCGAACGGAAGTCGAAAGAAGCCGAGCGGGATATTTCGCTGGAGCGGCTGGAGCTGCTGGAGGAGCGCCGGGCTGAAAACTCCCGCCGCATCCAGCTCCGCCCCGAGCTCGTGCTCGACTTGATCACGCGGGAGAAGAGCGTCTTCGACGAACGCGACGTCGCCAAGATCCTCCACCGCAATATCGACGACGCTGGCCTCTTTCAAAATCTGTTGGCAAGGATCCTGCAAAGCCCGGAGACGCTCCGGCTCGAACGCGAACGCATCGAACTTTCAAGCGGCCGACGCGAGCCGGCGCGCTACACGACGCGGGATCTCATCCGGCTCGAGGCGGAGATGGCCAACCGCGCGATCTGGTTGGCTCAACGCTCCTCTCACGGGATTGCGGAAGCTGTGCGCGAAGCCACCTTCGCGCGTCACTTGCGCCTCTCGGACGAGCAGAAGACGGCGATCGCACATATTACTGGCGGCGAGCGCATCGCCGCGGTGATCGGACGTGCCGGTGCCGGCAAGACGACGACGATGAAGGCGGGGCGCGAAGCGTGGGAAGCCGCCGGCTATCGCGTTGTCGGTGGGGCGCTTGCGGGCAAGGCCGCCGAGGGTTTGGAGAAGGAAGCCGGAATTGTCTCCCGCACGCTGTCATCATGGGAACTGCGCTGGAACCAGGGCCGTAGTCAGCTCGACGACAAGACCGTATTCGTTCTCGATGAAGCGGGCATGGTGTCGTCGCGGCAGATGGCGCTGTTCGTCGAAGCGGCAACCCAGTCTGGCGCCAAACTGGTGCTTGTCGGAGATCCGGAACAGCTGCAGCCGATCGAAGCCGGAGCTGCCCTCCGCGCCATTGTCGATCGCATCGGTTATGCCGAGCTCGAAACCATCTATCGCCAGCGCCTGCAATGGATGCGCGACGCGTCGCTCGATCTGGCCCGCGGAAATATTGGCAGAGCCGTGGAAGCCTATCGCGCGCAGGGCCGTGTCCACGGAGCCGAGCTGAAGGCTGATGCCCTGCAGGCACTGATCGCCGATTGGAACCGCGACTACGATCCTGCCAAAACAGCGATAATCCTCGCCCATCTGCGTCGCGACGTGCGCATGCTTAACGAAATGGCTCGGGCAACGCTCGTCGAGCGCGGTCTCGTCGCGGAGGGTTTTGCCTTCCGAACCGACGACGGACACCGGAAATTTGCAGCCGGCGACCAGATCGTGTTCCTGAAAAACGAGGGTTCGCTCGGCGTCAAGAACGGTATGCTCGCGAAGGTTCTTGAGGCAGGGCCCGGGCGCATCGTCGCGGAAGTCGGAGAAGGCGAGCACCGCCGCCCGGTCACGGTCGAGCAACGCTTCTACGCCAATCTCGATCACGGCTATGCCACCACGATCCACAAGAGCCAAGGTGCCACCGTCGATCGCGTGAAAGTACTGGCGTCCCTCTCGCTTGACCGCCATCTCACCTACGTTGCCATGACGCGTCATCGCGAAGACCTTGGCCTGTATTACGGCCGGCGATCCTTTGCCAAGGCAGGCGGACTGAGCCCGATCCTGTCGCGCAGACAAGCCAAGGAAACAACGCTCGACTACGCCAGCGGCCGCTTCTACGCCCAAGCCCTTCGATTCGCCGAGGCCCGTGGTCTTCACCTCGTTAACGTCGCACGCACTGTCGTTCGCGACCGCCTTGCGTGGACCGTCCGGCAAAAGTCGAAGCTCGCCGAGCTTGGCGCACGTCTGGCGGCGATCGCCGGCAGGCTTGGTCTGTCCGCCGGCGCGGCCAAGACTACTCAACCGCGCAGCATCAAGAAGGCAAAACCCATGGTATCGGGCATCACCACGTTCCCAAAATCGCTGGAACAGGCCGTCGAAGACCGGCTTGCCGCCGACCCCGGCTTGAAGAAGCAATGGGAGGAAGTCTCGGGGCGCTTCCATCTCGTCTACGCTCAGCCGGAAGAAGCGTTCAAGGCCGTCAACGTCGAGGCGATGCTGAAGGACGAAGCTGCGGCGAAATCCACTATTGCCAGGATCGGTTCCGAACCGGAGAGCTTTGGTGCCTTGAAAGGTAAGACTGGGCTCCTTGCCGGCCGCGCCGACAAGCAGGCCCGAGAAATGGCCGTCACCAATGCACCGGCGCTTGCCCGGAACCTGGAACGCTATCTGCTTCAGCGCACGGAGGCGGAACACAAATATGAAGCCGAGGAGCACGCTGCCCGCCTGAAGGTCTCCCTAGACATTCCAGCGCTGTCGCCGGCGGCAAAACAAACGCTCGAATGCGTCCGTGACGCCATCGATCGCAACGATCTTCCCGCAGGCCTCGAATACGCGCTCGCCGACAACTTGGTGAAGGCCGAACTCGAAGGCTTTGCGAGAGCCGTATCGGAACGTTTCGGGGAACGCACCTTCCTGCAGCTTGCGGCCAAGGACACGAGCGGTCAGACCTTCCAGTCAGTGACCTCAAGCATGTCTGCGGGGCAAAAGGCGGAGGTGCAAACGGCCTGGAGCGCTATGCGCACGCTTCAGCAACTTTCGGCGCATGAGCGCACGACCGAAGCACTTAAGCAGACTGTGACGCTGCGGCAAACGAGGAGCCAGGGGCTCTCGCTTAAATGACGCTTCAAGTTCGAACACACACACGAGCCTCTGCCCAGCGAAGGCGAGCCGCCAGCACTCTGTCAGTTGCTGCGGGCGCCGCCGCGCTGATGTCATTGGGTGGTTACCTGGGTGGCTATCGCGTCAACCTGACGCCGAGCGAGCCGCTCGGCCTCTGGCAGATCGTCCTCCTCAACCGTTCGCCACGCGTTGGCGACCTGGTGTTCATCTGCCCGCCAGACACAGCCACTATGCGCGAAGCGAGAACTCGGGGTTACCTCCGCTCCGGCCTTTGCCCCGGCCATCTCGCCCCGATGATCAAGTCGGTGGCTGCGGTCGGCGGTCAGCGGGTCGAGGTCGCGAACGAGGTAAGGGTCGATGGGCGCTCGGTTCGTGCTTCCGCGGTCTCGGGAAAAGATGGAGAAGGTCGGCCGCTGACACGGTTTTCCGGCGGCGTGGTGCCGCCCGGTGACGTCTTCCTGCATTCCGCCTTCGCCGGCTCGTTCGATTCGCGCTACTTCGGGCCTGTGCCGGCATCTGCCATTGTCGGTCTGGCGCGCGAGGTGCTGACCTATGCGCCATAATTGGGGGTGGTCAACACTGCTTGTCATCGCCTCGCTCGGGGTCAGAACGGTCGCATGGAGTGGCCACATGCTGTTGCTGCCGGTGGCGCTCGGTTTTCCCGTCTTCTGGTCGCTGTCGAGAACGAGATCGACGGTAACATTGGTTTCCGCCGCATATTTCCTGTCGGCGTCACGCGGCCTGCCGCAAGGCGTGGCCACCTTCTATGCAGCGGATATCTGGCCGGGCCTGCTGCTGTGGCTGGCTGCCTCCGCAAGCTTTGTGGCAGTGCACGCGCTGCTGTGGACGAAGGATGCTGGTCGTCGACCAACTCGCTATATTCTGGCCGCGCTCCTAGTGGCAGTGCCCCTTTCGGCATTACCGGCTGGGCGCATCCCATCACGGCTGCAGGCGTCGTGTTTCCGGGATGGGGATGGTGGGGACTGGCCGTCACGACAGCCGGCCTGGCGGGCCTCGTTTCCCGCCTCTGGCCAGCTGTCGCCATAGGCCTTACTGCCTTCTGGGTCTGGTCCGCCGCTTTCTGGACCGATCCGAAGCTACCCGAACAATGGCGGGGCGTCGATCTCGAATTGGGTGCCTCGCTTGGGCGGGATACCAGCATGGTTCGTCACCGTGATCTGATTGCAACGGTGCTTGACCGAGCGTCCGACCGTGCTCGAAGACTCATCCTCCCGGAAAGTGCGTTGGGCTTTTGGACGCCAACAGTAGAGCGGCTATGGAGACCCGGGCTAGAAGGACATGACACTACCGTTCTCGCGGGTGCGGCAGTCGTCGACGCGGCCGGATACGATAATGTGATTGTCGCAATATCGGCGGGTGGCAGTCGGATCCTCTACCTGGAACGGATGCCTGTCCCTGGGTCGATGTGGCAGCCCTGGCAGCCCCTCTTCGGAGGCAACGCCGGCGCGAAATCGAACATCTTCGCAAATCCCGTCGTGACACTCGGCTCCAGCCGGGTGGCGGTACTGATCTGCTACGAGCAACTGATCGTCTGGCCGGTGTTGCAATCGATGCTCGGAGGTCCGGACTTGATCGTTGCTGTCGGCAACGGCTGGTGGACCAAGGGAACGTCCATCGTCGCGATCCAGCGCGCCAGTACCGCCGCCTGGGCAAAACTGTTTGCCAAGCCGCTGGTTTTCTCTTTCAACAATTGATGCAGAGGAGGTCCCATGCTCGACGCGGCCCAAATCAAAGACTGCGCCGACCCTTCACTCACACCCGCGATCGTCGAACAGTTCGTCACTGCCGCGGGCTCTGCCGATCCTCTCGCGGTGACCGTCCGATCGGGCGGCCGATTGATCCTGGTGCCTAAGGCCAAATCACCTGACGAGGCGATGGACATCGTGCGTCAATATACCGGCAAGGCTGTCGTTCGTGTCGGTCTGACGCAGTTTCCGGCCGGTGTGGGGGTCAAGGACCTGGCGGATCTCAAACCAGATTTAATCGACGCCTGCCAGAACCTGCGCAAGGGAACGGCTATGTTCGCCAAGATCATCAGGATCGTCGCCAAATGGTACGGCAATCCAAAAAGCGACGATGTTTTTCCGCAGATTTTCGAGGACTCGGTCTACGCCTGGAAAACCGGCGTGTTCGAAGGGGTAGGGGTGTTTCAGGCGGATGATCCAGGCGGCGCTATCATTAATCAGACCGAGCTGAAGGACGGCGGGGAGACTGAGTTCGTGGACGAAGCCACCCCCTCCCAGACCGATGCGGAACCTCAGGAGTTGGAAGAAGTCGGCAAAGCCGGAATGCGGATTGATCTGTCGAGGATCGGCGGTCAAAAAGGCCTCTAAGTCTCTGTATCTCGATTGATCGCGTAAACGTCCCGACCTCGCTTGGTCCCGGCGCCACCATGCAACGGAACGCTGGCCACTTTGGACCATGTCCACTCGCCGGCTGCCTCCCCAATGCTATATCTGTTGTCCAATGCATGATCATGTCAAATGGACGATCGCCTGCTTCGAACAGAGGTAAAACGGTCCAAGGAGCGCAGGAGGATTCGCGTGTCGGCGCATCCAGGAATTGGTCATCGCGCGAATTTCTGCAGTTGCGGAAGCGCGTCAGGTCAGCACACTATCGTTGCCTACAGGCTGTACGGCGAAGGACCCTCGGCCTTGAGATGCGGTCGGCTCCAACGATACCGTTTTCGCTCACACTGGCTGAGCAATCGTAGCGCGAACGCGCCCGCGAAACGGTGCAACAGCTTCGAGATGAGGAATGTGCTGAAATTTACGACCGGTTGGCGCACCCGGAGCTGATGGGGGCGTTGCCACGGCAGGTCGGACTTGTTCTTGCTAAAAAATCCGATGGATCGACACCAAGGGCGTCAGAGATCTGGCCAAGGACAGTGAGGGTTGCGGACGTCTCGGCACGTTCGATGGCACCAATATGACGCATGCTCAGACCAGTTCGGTAGGCCAGTTCTTCCTGCGTCAGTTTTTTGCCATGGCGTATTCGACGCAAGTTCATCGCCATGACCTCGTTGAGATCCATGACATGAGCGGAACCTGAATCCGAACTATTGTTCTAGGAAGTATAGTTCCGATTCCGCCTGGCGCGTGCTATTGGTGGCCGCCGCGCGTTAATCTTTGAGTCGATTGAGCTGGATGATGGCGATCAGGGCCGTACACCGGCGGCCCAAACGATATACTGCGGTGAGTAGCGTTTGAAGAGTGGGGACGATGTGTGAGGAGAAGCGGATGAGCGAGTGTGATGCGTCCGGAGAGCCCGAAGAAAACGAGGGAGCTTCTCGCTATAGTTCACTCACGAAAACTGAACTGGAGGCGCTGGCCGTCTCAGCATTGCTGAAACACCGCAGTATGCTTGGCGCCGACGAGGCTGTTTACGAAGAATGGCTCAGCGCCAGCCGCGATCCCACCGTGTCGAGCGATGTTCTCCAGACTTTGCAGGACGAATATCTTTTAAGGCAGAAGAAGGCGCAGGACCAGCAGGAAGAGCTTTCCGAGATCATCGACGCCCTCGGCTATATTCCATTTATTTCGTCAGAGGAGGAGGGCTGACGGTCAGTACAGGCCACGGTCCTTGGCAATTGCGACGAGTTGGGGAACGGTCTTGGCCTCGAACTTTCGGCGCGCGCTGTCCAAGTAGTGCTGTACCGTCCTCGCGTTGATGCCCGTCAGCATGGCGGTTTCCGGCGCGCTTTTCCCCTTCATCGCCCACATCAGGCACCTCCCCTCCCTTGGGGAAAGCGCCTGTCTTGGAGCCACGAGCGTCGTCGCGCCAACGATCTTCAGGCTGTAATGGACAGCCATGACCGCCTGCATTGCCTTTCGAGCATCACGCAATTTCGGTATTTCCGACTTTCGTTCCGATGACGCCAATGTCAGCAACATTGTCGAGCCATAGCTTCCTTCGACGGGAATGGTCACTCCACTACAAATACCGTGCTCGACTGCCTTGTCGCGAAACTGCCGGAGTTCCGAAGAACCGCGAGCCGGCCAGTCGTCGGAGGTCCAGGCGAACATGTCCATGCGGCGCTTGGCCTCCGTCACCACAGGGTCGATCCGCGCGTAGCGACGGGCAAGGTAAATCCCCTCCCAAGTTTCAGGGTAAGAATTGAACGTTTTCACTTCAGCGCCTTCGGTTTGTAGATACGCAAAATAGTCGAACCCACATGCATGCGCAAAGCTCTTGACCGCTTTCTTGATCATACGTTCATCGCGCGCGGCTTCGGCCATGTCGATGAGTGAGCGAAAGTCTTCGTCCATTGACCTTTATCCTGCCTTCTCCCGTGCCGCTAGGGCCCTGATCTCGCCGCAACTTGGCCGCCCTTGTCATCAAGGCCGGCGAAGAGCCGGCCCAAGGTCAACCAATCTCGGATTCATGAGAGCCGTGGGACGCATGCCACAGTCGCTCACCGATATGTCTACTCACGTTCTGCGCGTATTCAAGCTCTGGTCGATCTAAAACAAGACCATAAGATGGAAGATTTTACCGCCGCCAAGCCGCGGACTTCGCTTGCAGCTATCGTCTTGGCTGTTACGGGCCGCTATAGGCCGACGGGAAAACGATGTCCTGATCGACAAGAACGTTGAACTTGTAACCGGGGCGTATGCGGATGGTCGGTTGGACGTTCAGGTTTTTCGAGATCGTCTGCTCAGCCACACGGCCGAAGCTTTCCGCGAAATTGCTCCTTGCCGCGTCAGAGGCGGATTCCTGGCTTGCGAGCGTCGAACTCTGGGGCGCCGACATTTCGATCCCGCTTCCGATCAGCGCGATTAGAGCGGCTGAACCAAAAGTCCGCCAGAGATGGCGATCGACCTTGTCCTTGAACCCGCCGTAGCCTTCAGCATCGGTGCCGGCCATGCCGCCGATCTGCAGCGTCGAACCGTTCGGGAATATGAGGTCGGTCCAGACGACCAGAACCCGCTCCTGAGCGAAGGAGATTTTCGAATCGTAGCGGCCGAATAGCTTGGCGCCCTGCGGCACGAGAAGACGGTGTCCCGTGGCGCTGTCATAGACATTCTGGCTGATCTGCGCGGTAATGCGTCCCGGTAGGTCGGAATTCAGGCCGGTGATCAGCGTGGCCGGGATGAACGCCCCCCGCTTGAGCTCATACGGCGACAACTGCGGCACAACCTGATTGGGCAGATAACCGAGGTCTTTGATATCCTGGTTGAAAAAGTCTTCCTTTGAGGCCTGGGCGTTCCCATCGACATTCTGTCCCAATAACCCCGATCTCATCGCAGCCGCATAAAGATCGGAGGCGTCGTTCGTCGTACTGTCGGTCTGTCGAGCAGTATCGTTGGTGTTCGCCGCAGCCTCTTCCGCGTCAGACACATTCACCTTTAGCGGCGAGTCCAATGCAGTTGCGCGCGCCTGTAGCCTCGCCATCAGCTGGCGCTGCTCTTCCCGAATATATTGTTCGTCCTGCTCGCGTTTCAGACGCGCCTTCCATTCCTCCTCGGACTCCATACCGGAACGCGGGTCCCGGTCCACCGGCCGCCGCTCGGGAACGGGCTCTTCAGTCTCGACCTTCTGCTCGATGACGGGCGTGGGCTGAAACGATCCGCGTTCAACCGGCTCGCCGATAATGCCGTCTGGAACTCCACGCTTGAGCTGTTCGCCGAAATTTGTCGCCGGGGTATTGGAGGCGCTGTCGATGTCGTTGCCGCGGTTGAAGGATAGTCCTCGCCACGACAGGCCGGTCACGACAATGCCGCAAAACAGCACGACCAAGATGATGGTGACGATGATCGGTAGACGGTTGAGGCGACGCATGCCGTTTTGATCGTCGGCCTGGCCGGATGCGCCAAGTTGAAGCGATTGCACCATGGTCTCCTCTTCAATTGCGCCGCATGACCGAAAGAGGACCCGCTGGCGTGGCGCCATCCGCTGTCGGCTTGTAGGCGCGGCTGATCGCGATGGAAGCGGTGGTCATCCGCGCGAGAACCTGGCCCTCAATGCTGTCGATCACATAGGCAAGCTCGACTGGCTTGATGTCCTTGCCGATCTTGTTGTCTGTAACGACGGTGTATCCCCATCCTTTGAGGGCCGCCTCAAGCGCGGTCGCAAACTCGGATTGGTCGTTGTTCATCTGGATCGTCGTCACTCTGGCAGAGCCGATCTGCTCGGCCAACCGACCGGCCATGTCACCGGCAACGGCGCTTGTGGCCGGTCCGGTGACAGCCCTCTGTGTTACACCGGTGGTCAATGCTTCATCGGCCGTCTGGCAACCGGAAGAGAAGGCGACGGCGATCGAGGCTAACAGCAGCTTGCGCATGATCACCCTCCCCGCTTGATCGTGATCTTCTGTTGTCGCCATCCGACGCCGGAAAGGAGGATCGCCTTGTCGACCACGTAGTCGACGATCATCATGTCATTCTTCATGCGAAAATTGACGATGCGGTTCTGACCGCCCGAGACGACGAAGAGGACCGGAGCGTCCTGGCCAGCGATCGCCTTTGAAAACTGAATGTAGGTCTTTGCTCCATCGGAATAGACCTGTTTTGGTTTCCAGGCGGCGGTGCCGCTCACCGAATAGGAGAAGTTAAGCTTATCGGGCGCGGCGCCTTGAATGCCTCCGGTTTCCAGCCGCGCATTGATGTCGCCGAGCTTCATCGAGACATCGTCGGGATACTCAAAACCGATGCGGGCCATGTATTGGGTCGGATGCGACTTGAGCTGGATATGGTATGTGCGTCGCGACGTCGTAACCACCATCGAGGTAAGGAGCCCGGCTTCGGATGGTTTGACGACCAAATGGATGGCCTGCCCCCCGGTCGCGCCCGACGTCGCCGGCTCGACCTTCCATCGCACCGTGTCGCCGACAAGCACGTCGCGGACGATCTCGCCGCCCTGCAACTCGATATCGCATACCTGCAGCGGCGAGCAGACCACCGAGGGTTGGGTTTCGCCGAACAGGAAGATGACCTTTCCATCCGGACCGGTCGTGACGAGACCGGCCGTTCCGCGCCACGTCCTGGAAATTCTCGTTCCCTTCGCCTCGTTCGAGGTCATGCCTTGCGCCAATGTGCCGCTCGCAAGAGCGAGCCCTGCAATGCAGCCGGCGGCCATGATCAATCCTGTTCTGTTCATTTAATTTCCCCGCATCAAAGCTGTGCCGTCCAGTCGAAATCACGGACGTAAAGGCCGATCGGATTGACCCGGATCGTCGCCTCGTCCTGAGGCGTGGTCAGCGTGACCGTGGCGATGCCCCGAAACCGGCGCGTGCCCATCTCCTTTCCCTTGCGGTCGCGCTCATATTCGGTCCAGTCGATCTGATATGTCTGGTTGGAGAGCGCGACGATGTTGTTGACTTCGATCGCGACCGTCGACGTCTTCCCCTTCTCGAATGGCGAGTTGCCACGGAACCAGGCATTGATCTTCTCCGTGGACGGGTCCGAAGTCCTCAGGAGTGCGTAGGTCCGGTCGATATATTGCTTCTGGACCACGGCGTCCGGTGTAATGGAGCGAAAGCTGCTCACGAAGTTGCCGATGGTCGCGCGGACCACGCGTTCGTCGGCATATTCAATTTGCGCTGGAAAGCCGGCCATCACCGACGTCCCAAGTTTGTCGACCTCGACAATGTAGGGCACGAGCTTGACCTGTGCGCTTAGATATAAGGCGTAAGTGAAGCCGATCACAGCCATTGTCATGCCGAGGATCCCGACCAGTCTCCAGGCGGCTGCGGCTTTGACGTATGAGCCATATCGTTCCGACCATTCCTGGCGTGCGGCGAGATACGGGCTTTCGGGAGCGCTGTTTGCTGCCATGGATCCATCCATTTCTGTTTCTTGCTAGTCGTTGAGTTCGGGTGGTCGCTTGGCGGCGCTGTGCCCACTGCGGCTTTCATCAAGCTTGGCGTTTGCGAGCCCGAGGATCGACCCCGCATAGGCGCCGGGCGAGCCGATCGCCTTCTCCTTGGTTGCGGATCCCGCAGCGTTGCCAGCAGAACCGACGCCGGCGCCAAGGCCTTTGAAGGCCGCGCCCACGACTGACGAGCCCGCAGCTCGAGCGGCTTGGCCCGCCGAAAACCCGGCCCCCGCCGCCCCTGCTCCGAGAAAACCTGCGCCGGCGGCGAAGGACGCGGCTTGTCCGCCGTGGCGAATGGCCTCCATCCCTCCGGAAACTGATGCCCCCTGCACCACGCCTTGCAAGATGCTGGGGACGTAGATCGCGATGATGAAGACGACGACGGCTATACCGGCTATCGCCAATGCTGTCTGAAACTGGTCACCGATATCAGGTTGGTTCGCGAGCCCGATCAGGACCTCCGATCCGATACGCGAGATCATGACAAGCGCCATGAGCTTCATTCCCACCGAGAAGGCGTAGACCAGATAGCGGATCGCGAAATCTTTGGTGTAGGATGATCCGCCAAGCCCGAGCATGATCATCCCGGCGAGCAGACCGATATACATCTCCACCATCACGCTCACGAAAATCGCTGCAACAAGCGAAAACGAGATGACGACGACGACCATGGCGAAAGCTGCCGAGATTGCGAGCGCGTTGTCCTCGAAGAGGCCGAACTGGATCTTCTCCGACATTTTGGTTGCGACGGCGAGGCCGGCATTGAAGACGTCGGCAGGTGAAGCAGTTCCACCGCCGGCGCCAATCTGGAATAGGCTGTCGACCACGGCCTTGGCGAAGGCTGGCCCTTGCGCGAGCACGAAGGCGAAGAAGCCGACGAACATGATCCGTCGCACCAACTCTGCGAACCAACTATCAAGTGACGCGGCCTGGATTGCGAGCCAGACGGCAGCGATGCCAATCTCGATCGTCGCGAGAATCCAGAACAACGATTTCCCAGCATCCATGACGGTGGTCTCCCACCCTTTGGCAGCCGTCGTGATCTGTTTTTGAAGTGATGTCAGCACCGATCCTTCTTGGGCGAATGCAGGCTGAGCTGCCACCGCCGTAAGTGCGGCGACCAACACCGCGGCTCGCAGCACACGGAAGCTTGTTGTGGCGCCCATGATGATCACCATTCGACCTTCATTTTATGCCCGCCAGAGGTGGGATAATCTCTCGAGGGATCAAAGACCGTGGCGCGGCGCTCATGCGCCGCCTGTCTTTCGAAAATGAGCCAAGCCGTGCGTAGAATGCCGACCACGTTCAGGAAAGAGGTCAGGATCAACTTGGTTCTCACCATTCGACTTTCATCCTTTCCCCGCCGGACGTGGATGGTGCAGTCGCGCCAAAGAACTTTTCCCGACGAGCCTGTGCGAGATCCTTGTCAGTCTGCTCGGTCTGGAGCCAGGTGCCCATCATGGTCATCTGTTGTGAAACGAGCCCGCGCATTTTCTGCATCTGCGCGACTTGCTGCGAAGCGATTTCGTGACCGACCTGGAGCGCCTTCATTTGCCCGTCGGCGGTCTCGGACATCGCGCGCAGCGTTGACATCGTGTTTTCCTCGCTGTCGAATTGATCGGCCGTGAGACTTGCCGCCTTCAATGTGCTGGCGATCGTGTCACGGTTGGTATCTGACCAAGTTTGATACGTGGATGTGAAGCTGGCTGCATTCGGAAGGTTGGTCTTGAGGTTGGCATAGCTCTGGAAGCGCTGCTGCAAGACATCGTCGGCATTCCCCATCGAGAACGATATGCTTTGCCCCTGGTCAACAATGCTGCGGAGCCGATTGAGGTCGCTTTCGACCTTTCCCCACATGTAAGACGGCAGTGTCGCCGTGTTCTGGAGAAGGTTCTGATAGATGTTCAGCTGGGTCTCGATCTGTTGCGCAAGCTGGCTGATCTGTGTCAGCTGATTCTGAATCTGCTCGCCGGATTGACCGACGAGGGAAACCAGTTCGCCGTTGTTGAGGACCTGAGTCCACTCGGTTGCTGCGCCGGTGGCGGTGCCAGCTTCGGCCTGCGCCACGGTAGCAACTCCGATTGCGAGGGCGCTTAAGCCCGTCAGCCATCTACTCGAAATTGAGCTGCGATGCGGCATCGTGAACTCCTCTCGTGTTCAGCCAATGGATCGGCCAGTCACGGCCGTGTTCGGCAATCAGCGCCCGGATGCGTTTCAGGTCGTCCTTGCCGGAAGCCCCGACGAAGCTCAACGCGACGGGGCCAAGCGTCATATCGAACAGCCGCCGGCCCTCTGGCGTGGCGACGTAATATTCGCGCTTTTGGGCTGCGCCCGCGACGATATCGATCTGGCGCTCGTTAAAGCCGATGCGCTCATAGAATTCCCGCGTTCCCGGCTCGCGCGCGGCACCGTTCGGAAGGCAGATTTTCGTCGGGCAAGATTCCTTCAAGACGTCGATGATCCCCGAGCGCTCCGCGTCCGAGATCGATTGTGTGGCGAGAACAACGGCACAATTCGCTTTGCGCAGCACTTTCAGCCACTCGCGGATCTTTGCGCGAAAAACGGGGTGACCGAGCATCAGCCAAGCTTCGTCCAACAGGATCAGGCTTGGAGAGCCATCGAGGCGCTTTTCGATGCGCCGGAACAAGTAGGTAAGCACCGGCACTAGATTGCGCTCTCCCAAATTCATGAGGTGATCGATCTCGAAGGTTTGCAGCGCGCCAAGCGAAAGGCCATCCTGCTCGGCGTCGAGCAACTGGCCCATCGGACCGTCGACCGTGTAATGGTGAAGCGCGTCCTTGATCTCGCGTATCTGGACCCCAGACACAAAATCTGAGAGCGATCGGCCCGGGGCGCTTGCCATTAAGCCGACCTGCCGGGAGATGGCATTGCGATAATCAGGCGAAACTGTGATGCCTTGCAACGCGATCAGCATCTCGATCCATTCGCTCGCCCAGGCCCGGTCCGCATTACTTCCGAGTTCGGAGAGCGGGCAGAAGGCAAGCGCCTTCCCCTCCCCTTCAGTGTCTCCGCCAATTTCGTAGTGGTCGCCGCCACCTGCCAACGTCAACGGCAGCAGTGAGTTGCCTTTGTCGAAGGCAAAGACCTGGGCGTTCTCGTAGCGTCGAAACTGCGCGACGATCAGCGCCAGAAGGGTCGACTTGCCGGAGCCCGTCGGACCGAACACGAGGGTATGTCCAACGTCGCCGACATGCAGGTTCAGGCGAAACGGTGTGGAGCCGCTCGCCACCTGCATAAGCGGCGCTGAATTTGGCGGATAGAATGGACACGGCGCGATCGGGCTACCTGACCAGACCGCAT
The DNA here is from genome assembly GCF_022354505.1 of Rhizobium sp. C104. Lineage (NCBI taxonomy): Bacteria > Pseudomonadati > Pseudomonadota > Alphaproteobacteria > Hyphomicrobiales > Rhizobiaceae > Rhizobium > Rhizobium sp. C104. The sequence goes on from NZ_CP092353.1 coordinate 385,928, forward strand.
TGAGCGGGATAAGATCGGCCAGATTGTTGGTGTTGATCAAGGGCTCGCGAATATTGCAGTACCAATTGCCCGGCAGGCTACCAAGATAGGCATCGGTGGCGTTAAGCGTTTCGATCCGCGCTCCGAAGCCCTCGGCCTGGATCAGCCGTCGGATCGCCTCCGCCTTCTCCTGGAGTGCTTCGCGGTCGTGATCGAACAGCACGATCACCGGCGTGTAGTAGCCGTAGGCGACCCGCTGCGACGAAGCCTGTGCAATTGCGTCCTCGGTCTCGGCCACCATTGTCATGGCGTCCTGGTCAACGGACCGGCTTTGCGTCTGGAATAATTGATCAAAGAAGGGCCGGACCTTCTGCTGCCATTTCTTCCGGGTGCGTTCGAGCTTCTGTCGTGCCTCCTCGGCATCGAGGAAAATGAAGCGCGACGACCAGCGATAGGTGAGCGGCATCAGATCCAGGCTGTTGAGGATCCCCGGCCAGCTTTCCGCCGGCAACCCGTCGATTGCGACGATCCCGAGAAACTGGCTCTCGATCTTCGGCGTCAGCCCATGCTCGAGCTCGGCAGTCGCGATCCAGTCGAGGTACATGGGAACGTCGGGAAGCCGGATCGGGTGGCTCTCGCCGGTGATGCAGAAGCGAACGAACTGCAGCAATTCATCGTACCGTGCATTTCGCGTCCCGCCTCGTTCCCTGACAACGCGCGTTTCCATCCGACGGATCGAAAGGTTGTTCGCCAGATACTGCTCGATTTCCCGAATGGCGTTTTTGAACTCGAAGAGCACTGTGTCCGCATAAGACTTCTTGCGGCTTTCCTCGTCCGAATAGATGTATTTGCTCAGTGCCGTCTTCTTCGACTCCAGCGGCCGGTAGGTGAGAACGATTGCGTGCTTGCTCTCAAAATGTCCCTGTTCGCGCGCAAAATGCGCCCGGCGCTCGGCGTCGATCGCCCGTGTTACCGGATCGGGGAAATGGCACCGATCGTCGGATGGGTAGTCCATGGTCGGAATGCGGATCGCCTCGACCTGGATCATCCAGCCGCTTCCGAGCCGAGAGAGGATCGAATTGATCTGCCGCGACAGCTCGTTGCGCTCGAGAGCGGTCGCGCTTTCGGAGTCGGGGCCGGCAAAGTACCAACCCGCCATGAGACTGCCGTCCTTCAGAAGCAGAACGCCGTTATCGACAAGACCGGCGTAAGGAACGAGATCGGCAAAGGATGGGCCTGTGGTCCGCAAACGTTTCAGAGCTACCATGGGCGCCTCCTCAGTATCGGCGCCAAGGCGAACTCGTCGCCTTGTAGGTGGGCCTGTAGGAAATGTGCCGGATGTAGACCTGTCGCATTAGTGGGTCGGACTTCGCCATGATCCTGAGAACCCCGACGACCAGGATCCAGACGGCGACACCGAAGATCGCCGAATAGATTGTGAGGACGACGAAGATTAGGATCACGGCCGCAAGTCCGGTGAGCAGCACCAGTTCGCGATCCGCTCCCATCAAAAGATTTGAACGGGAAAGAGCCCGGTGGATGAGATTGCGTTGCAATCCGGTAAGCGACTCAGCCATCGGCCGCCTCCCCGCCCGCAGGCGGGTTGAGCTGTTGTTTCGCCAATCCAATTGACGCACCGGTCGAACCGAACAGACCGACAATCTGAGTCGCACCGAGAAGGATGCCGGCAACGAGCACGACGTAGACGAGACGTCGCGCAAAATCGTTGAGCTCGCCGCCAAAGATCAGCATGCCGCCCGCTATCGCCATTGCCGCGAGCGCAATGGCGCCCGCAACCGGGCCGGTGATCGACTCCTGGATTTGCTGCAGCGGTCCTTCCCAAGGCAGACCACCGCCCGAGGAGCTGGCGAGAGCCGGACCAAATGAAGCAAGCACGACCGGGGCCGCAAGGAGCGTGATGGTGACGAGGGAAACTTTACGCGACATGGCGCGCCTCCTCTTCTTCGGTGAGCTGGCCGGACTCAGTTTCGTATTGCCCCCCAGCGAACCGTTCGACTTGAATCACGTCGCGGACGCGCCGACCGCGCGGCGTCCGCTCGATCGAGATGATCAGGTCGACCGCCTCGCCGATCACCTCTTGCATCGGCTGCTGACTTGCTTCGGCAGTTAATTGTTCCAGTCGTCGCAGCGCCGACATGGCGGTGTTGGAGTGGATTGTCGCGACGCCGCCGGGATGGCCGGTGTTCCACGCCTTGAGCAATGTGAGCGCAGCGCCATCGCGGACCTCACCAACGACTATGCGGTCAGGCCGAAGCCGCATCGTGCTCTTCAAGAGACGCCCCATGTCGACGGTATCACTGGTGTGCAGGAGAACGGCGTTTTCAGCCGTGCACTGAATCTCGGCGGTGTCCTCGAGAATGACCAGACGGTCTTCCGGCGCGGATTTGACGATTTCGTCGATCACCGCGTTCGCGAGCGTCGTCTTGCCGGAACCTGTTCCTCCCGAGATGATGATGTTGAGCCTTGCGGCGATGGCGCTTCGGATCGTCGATGCGTGATGTTCGCCCATCACCCCGGACCGGATGTAGTCGTCGAGCGGGATGAGCCGCGACGCTCGGCGCCGAATAGTGAAGGCGGGCTTGGCCACCACTGGAGGCAGCAGCCCTTCAAAACGGTGGCCGCCGATCGGCAATTCGCCCGAGATGATTGGTTGCTCGTCGTCCACCTCCGACTGAAGGGCATGAGCGACGGTTCCGATCACCATTTCCGCGGCCGCCGAGGACATTTCTCCGGCCGGGGCAACACCGTGGCCCAGCCGTTCGATAAAGAGCTTTCCATCGGGATTGAGCATGATATCGACGACCGCCGCGTCCTCGAGCGCGATGCAGAGTTGATCGCCAAGCGCCTCCTGAAGTTTGCGCACGAGCCGGGGATGAGAAGGAAGCTGGGTCAAAGTGGTCTCCGTTACGCTTGATGACTGCAGGCGGTGAGGTTGGATTGGTAGTTCGGCGGCCGTAACCTCAGGAAGGTCTCAGCGTTTGCTGGCAGCGTGCCTGCGATGGCGGTGGTGGCACCGATCTTCTCCGGCTGCCCCAGGCGCTGGAGAGGCCATTCGACGCGAGCAAGAATTCGCTCGAACCTGATATCCGTTACCGTAACGACTTCGGTGAGACCGCCCGCCAGGCACCATTCTACGATGCCGGCGAACATGGTCCGCGTTGCCTCGTGAACCGAACCGTCTCCCCTCCCCTCTTCGAGGGCGGTGTCGACGCAAAAGCGAGAGCTCTCGACCATCAGGGGATGAGCGTTCAGGCGGCCTTTTGGGAGCAGCGATGGAAATACGTCTGCCAGCATGGTCGGTCCCATCGCAGGCAAAAGGCGCGCACATCCTGCAAGCCGTCCAGCCGCGGTGACAGCCAGGATGTAAGTCGGGCCGAGAGCGTCAAACCCATCTGCCTCGCAGTCGTCGACCACTTCCACATCCCAATTCAAGCGAGTGGAAAAGACCGACGCACGTAGCCTATGATGGTCCTGAACCAGCTGCGCTTCGTAGCAATTTTTTGGTGTCGAGATCGCGAATACCTGCATGGATTTCTCCGTCGTTGTTAGGCGACGGGAACTCAGCACGAATCGGAATCGGGCGTCAGTTGTCGAATCCTACAAGGTTTTTTGTGAGTGAGTCGCGGCAAGGAGATCACCGCCTTTGCCGAAGTCTTCTGCTTTTCGCCGAAATCGCCGCGGGCACATTTGTAGGATTCACAGTAAAACATACCGTGAACCCGTCGGTGCCGCGGCCTTGCTAAGCTTCAGGCTCTAAACGGAAATATCCATTTGCTCTACGTTTCGGGCTTCTCCGCGTTAACCTTTCGTTAACCTAAAAGCCCTTGCTGAAATTGCAGAATCGGCTCTAATAGCTAGTGGCGGAACTTTACCGGTTTCGCGAAAAATTCCGCCACTTGCAGGAAATGGGTTTTGAGATGGCGAAGACCGCAGCAAAAACAGCGCCAGTCGTCGAAGGGTTGACCGCATTGATGGAGCGTCATGCCGACGCTCTCTCCAGCCAACTTCAAGCCCATCATCTCAAGGTCTTCCCGCCGACGTCCGAAAAGGGCATTCGATCCTTTGCACCGTCAGAAGCCTCAAAATTGCTTGGCATCGGTGAGTCTTATCTTAGGCAAACTGCTTCGGAAATGCCTGAATTGCACGTTAGCATGAGTCCTGGCGGTCGACGCACGTTTACGATCGAAGATATTCATTCAATCCGTAAGCACCTGGACCTGATTGGCCGCGGGAACCGGCGCCACCTGCCCCATCGTCGCACGGGAGAGCAGCTTCAAGTCATCTCGGTGATGAATTTCAAAGGCGGCTCGGGCAAGACGACGACGGCCGCGCATCTGGCACAGTACTTGGCAATGCGTGGCTACCGAATTCTGGCGATTGATCTTGATCCCCAAGCAAGCCTTTCCGCACTCTTCGGCAGTCAGCCAGAAACTGACGTTGGTCCGAACGAAACACTCTATGGCGCCATCCGGTATGATGACGAGCAGGTCCCAATCGAGCAGGTTGTCCGAGGAACGTACATCCCGGATCTTCATCTAATTCCCGGCAATCTTGAACTGATGGAGTTCGAGCACGACACCCCCGCGCGCTTATGAACCGGAAGGAAGGCGACACGCTTTTTTACGGTCGGATCAGTCAGGTCATCGAAGACATCGCGGACAACTACGATGTCGTCGTTATCGATTGCCCTCCTCAACTTGGCTACCTCACTCTTTCGGCTCTGACTGCCGCAACCTCGATCCTCGTCACCGTCCATCCGCAGATGTTGGATGTAATGTCGATGAACCAGTTTCTGGCGATGACCTCGAATCTCCTTCGGGAAATCGAGAATGCAGGCGCCCAGTTCAAGTTCAATTGGATGCGCTACCTCGTCACTCGTTTTGAACCGAGCGATGGCCCGCAGAACCAGATGGTGGGCTATCTGCGTTCGATCTTCGGCGAAAATGTCCTCAATTTTCCGATGCTCAAGACGACGGCCGTTTCGGACGCTGGTCTGACAAATCAAACCCTCTTTGAGGTTGAGCGCGGACAGTTCACGCGCTCAACCTATGATCGGGCCTTAGAGGCGATGAACGCCGTCAACGACGAGATCGAAACTCTGATCAAAAAAGCATGGGGTAGAACCACATCGAGTCGGAAGCACCTCCTTGACGTCTCCACGGACGCCCCCGACAGCTCATCAGCTGCTGAACACAGAGCGGCAAAGACTCGCTCCATGCCGCTTCTCGGCGTGACCAGAAAAGAACGAGATCCAGCGACGAAGCTGACTGCAAACATCGGTAACGCGTTGCGCGAGCAAAATGATCGTCTTGGTCGTGCCGACGAGATCGAGCGGCGTCTAGCCGAAGGTCAGGCCGTGGTTGAACTGGACACGTCGTCAATCGAGTCGTCCTTCGTTCAGGATCGTATGCAAGGTGATATCGAAGGACTTCTTGCATCCGTCCGCGAGCAAGGACAGCAGGTCCCAATCCTTGTGAGACCTCATCCCGTTAAACCCGCGCGCTACCAGGTTGCCTTTGGACACCGCCGGCTGCGCGCCGTTTCGGAGCTAGGACTGCCGGTCAAGGCGGTTGTTCGGGACTTGACGGACGAGCAGTTGGTTATCGCACAGGGTCAGGAAAACAATGAGCGCGAAGACCTCACCTTCATCGAAAAGGCACGTTTCGCACACAAGCTAAACAAGCAGTTTCCACGAGAAATCGTCATCGCGGCAATGTCAATCGACAAAAGCAACTTGTCGAAGATGCTCCTGCTTGTCGACGCCCTCCCCTCTGAATTGATCGATGCCATTGGCGCCGCTCCAGGCGTTGGACGCCCAAGTTGGCAGCAATTGGCAGAGCTGGTTGAGAAAGCATCGTCTCCGGGAGGCGCGGCGAAATATGCGGCCTCGGAAGAGGTGCAGGCGCTGCCGTCGTCAGACCGGTTCAAGGCGGTGATCGACCATTTGAAACCGCGTCGGATTGCGCGCGGGTTGCCAGACGTCATGTCGACCCCCGATGGCGACAGGCTTGCGCAGGTCACGCAGAGCAAGAGCAAGGTCGAAATTACCATTGACAGGAAAGCCACGCCGGATTTCGCGGCTTTCGTACTCGAGCATTTGCCGGCGCTCTACCAGGAGCATCGCGCAACGCATCAACGGAAACAGGGAGTGTAACCCGCAAAAGAAAAGAGCTCCCTCAACGTCGCCGTCGTGGAAGCCCTTCTGTCTCTGTAGCAAGAACAGAATCGCATTTCCTCGAATCCTCGTCAAGAGTCTTTGGCGCCGTTTTGGTGAGCGAATTTCGTTTGCCTGGTGAAAGGTGAGAGACAATGCACTCGGGGAATGTGACGACGCCGTTCGGGCGGCGGCCGATGACGCTTGCGCTCGTGCGGCGCCAGGCGGCAATAGAGATCAAGCATGGAAAGATTGCCGATAAGTGGAAAGTGTTGAGAGACGCTTCCGCCGCGATGGGACTGCTCGGGATCCAGTCGAACAGCCTGGCCGTTCTTGACGCACTTTTGAGCTTTTATCCTGACAATGAGTTGCGTCAGGACGCACAATTGATTGTCTTCCCGTCGAATGCTCAACTGGCGCTTCGGGCGCATGCAATGGCGGGCGCAACGTTGCGGCGGCATATAGCTATCCTGGTGGAGTCGGGGTTAATCGTCCGTAAGGATAGCGCAAATGGCAAGCGCTTCGCCCGTAAGGGCGACGATGGCCGGATCGAGAACGCTTTCGGCTTCGACCTGTCGCCCCTGCTGGCGCGATCGGAAGAGTTGGCGATGTTGGCGCAAAGAGTGGCGGCCGAGAGAGCCTCTCTCAGGAAGGCCAAAGAGAGCCTTACCATTTGCCGGCGGGATGTTCGCAAACTTATCACGGCTGCAATGGTCGAGGGCGCAGACGGCGATTGGCAGACGACCGAAGATATCTACGTTGCGCTCGTGAGCAGAATTCCGCGTGTTCCGACCCTTGAAGGGGTCACTAGCGTTCTCGATGAAATGTTGATGCTCCGTGAGGAAGTGCTCAATCGATTGGAAAACCTTGAGAATAATGAAGAAATTAGCACCAATGCTGCTCGTATTGAGCAGCACATACAGAATTCAAAACCCGAATCCATCAATGAATATGAACCTCGCTCCGAAAAGGAGCAGGGGGCAAAGGCTGGCTTGAGCCATCAGCCGAAGAATAAATCGCAAAGGGCATTCCCATTGGAATTGGTGCTCAAGGCGTGCCCGATGATCAGCGACTATGCGCCACGCGGCGTGGGGAACTGGCGAGATCTGATGTCTGCCGCCGTGGTGGTTCGATCTATGCTGGGGGTAAGCCCTTCCGCCTACCAGGATGCCTGCGAGGCGCTAGGACCGGAGAACGCGGCGGCGGCAATTGCGTGCATCCTGGAAAGGGCTAATTTTATCAACTCCCCTGGAGGCTATCTGCGGGATCTAACGCGTCGGAGTGAGCGCGGTGAATTCTCGCTTGGCCCGATGTTAATGGCGTTGTTGAAGGCCAACGGACAAGGTGGTTTGAGGGCTGGGTAGGTGCGGCTGATCGTTATCCTGCCGCTGAGGATTTCGGTTGTGGTCAGCTGACCACAGAGCTAACCCCTTGGAAGACGCTGATTTTCGAAGGAGACTGGTTGGAGGGACTGTGTGTAGGTTACCGTCAGGCCCTGAGCCAAATGACGCCTCTTAGGGGAACAGTAGACCGTGACCTCAATACGAAGTCGCTCCAAAGTCGAGCACAAACAAGCCAGGAGCGAAGTCTTCGCACGATTCAGTAATTCATTGGAACCGTCGCGGCGAGCAAATCGCAAGGTGGTCTGCTGCGCCGGCTAATCGCGAATGCGCGATGGCGCCGAAGGAATAGGACGCAAACAATAGGAACAAATACCTGCTGCTATCCGCAGAGGCCCCGATCCTGGTCGAAGCGAAAGCCGATGCCCGCTGGTAGCTGGATTTCGTTCACGACCAGTTCACTTGCGGAAGGCGGTTTCGCGTGCTCAACATCGTCGACGATGTGACGCGCGAATGCCTGGCGGCGATCCCGGACACCTCGATCTTGCGTCGTCGCGTCGCTCGAGAGCTGACGACCCTCATCCTATGCGCGGCAAACCTGGAATGGTCGTTTCCGACAGGCACCGAACTCACCTCAAATGCCATCCTTGTCCGGTCGAAAGATCATGAGGTCGAGCGGCACTACATCGCGCCGGGAAAGGAGATGCAGAATGGCTATGTCGAGAGCTCCAACGGCTGCATGCGCGACGAGCTGCTCAACGAAAGCCTCTTCTTCGGCCTCGATCATGCCCGAAGTGCCATTGCCGAATGGGCCGACGATTACAATCCTGTTTCATAACACCCATCTTTCTATGTCATTGAAAGGAATAGATTTTCCTGATCTGGAGGCGATCCCGCGGGGTGGCGAGGGTTCTTCCGGGCACGATCGAGAATCTGACGTGCTTGCGGGGTCGCGAGTTTGGAACGGCTGAAGATCCATGGGCCATCGGGTAGCGGATGAGCCCCCTTAATATCGCCAGCCTCGGCCGCCAGACGCAGCGTCTTTGGCGATATCCCGAGTAACTTCGCCGCACCGCCCAGATTAAGCCATGGCTCAACCCCGTCGATCTGCGGACGGAAGACCGGAATCTTGCGATATGACCTCAGCGCGGTGACCCGCTCCCGTGTCCAGCGATTGCCATTGCCGGTCGTCAGTCCGTTGCGATTGAGGACACCGGCAATCACATCATCATTGGCGATCAAGACGAGCTGTTTCACAGCGTCGACAATGTCGTCAGGGGTCGCATTTCTTTGGCCACGGTGTCGCTTCGGCAGGCGCAGTTCGGTGTGGACGCCTCCAACCCAATGAATGACGAGGACGATCTCAGAGGTTCCATCATCGAGATCGGCGACCACTTCATTGATGAGCGTGCGCACGATGCGCTTCTTCAGCCTTGCATCGGTTGTCGGCGCCGTCCAGACGGCGCGAAGGTTTCCCGCAAGTGCGGTTACCTGTGATGCGGACATGGGGAACGGATGCGGCGTAACTGTCCGATGTTTGGCAATCTTGGCCTCGATCTCACCGACGCCAGTCAGCGCCTTGTTCCAGCGTGCTTCCAGCTCCGACGTCACCAGCCTATTCTCTGGATCGGCCGCGTCATATTGCCGGAATGCCCGGTCGGCTACATAGCGTGCTGCCTCGAGGTCGCGCATCAGGGCATCCTGAACCTGATCGCGTTGGTTGGCCATATTGCGTTCCGCCTCGACGGCGGCGGCAATGGCTCCTGGCTCGACCACGCCGAGAAGTGCCTCTTCGATCGCGTCATCGACCCGCAGACCGCCGAAGGCGATGCAACGTGGTTCGCCGTTGTCGAGCAACCCTCGCCAACAGGAATAGCGCGGGATGTTATGGTTGGCTCCTGTGTAACGAACCGTCAGCTTCCGGCCGCACCTTTTGCAGCGGAACAGGCCGGCAAGCAGAGCGTCGCCATGCTTCGGCGCTCCATGATGGCGACTGGCCGGTACATTGTCGCTGACCATCTTGCGGATCTCCTCCGCCCGTTCCCAACTGATGTAACCTTCGTGCGCATCCGGGATCAGCGCCAGCCATTCATCACGCGCCTTGCGGCGAATTCCAGATCGGCCATCGTATCCTGGTACGGAACGACTCTTACCATAAGCATAAGCGCCGCCGTAGATCGGGTTCGCAATCATCCGGTGGATGGTGGCATAATTTGGCCTGCGCCAGATGACGTCACCGTTGGCGCACCTGACGGGCAGGTCCAATCCCTGCTCAAGGAACCATAGCAAGGCCTGCCGGGCACTCCCGAGTTCGGTGACCTTGTCGAAGACGAGTGCGATGGCTTCCTGGATGCGCCGATTGGGATCCTTCTCGATCCTGTCACCGGCCTTTACGAAGCCGGCCGGAACAGTGACGACGAGTTCACCGCGGCGAGCCTTCTCATAGCGGGCGGAAAGGGAACGCTGACGCAAGAGATCGAGTTCATACTCGTTGAGGCTGCCCTTCAAACCCAAGAGCAGGCGGTCGTTGCCCTGGCGGGGCGCATAAACTGCTTCCTGGTCGACCAGGACGGTATCGACAACGCGGCACATCTCGATGAGTTGCTGCCAATCGCGGCTGTTCCGGGCGAAGCGCGATACCTCACGCGCGGCCACGGCGCCTACCTTGCCAAGGCAGACTTCCGCCACCATCCGATCAAATCCAGCGCGGGTCACGCCGCCGGCGGCCGAACGACCAAGGTCGTCATCCACCGTCTCTATATGTGACCATCCAAGCGCTGCCAGACGGTCGCGCATGGCGTACTGGAGGGCGCTGCTCTCTCGATTGTGCAGAACCTGGTGAGCCGAGGACTGCCGAACATAGAGGATGGCCTTCCGCTCCAGATGATGCGGCGCGATCTTCTCATGCATCATGACCGGCCTCCTTCTGTTGGCAGGCATGTCCGCACTTTGCGTGATCGACGAACAGCCGCACGATGAGCACCGTCAACGCTTGGCGGGTCTCCTCCGGCAACTCCGGCCATTGCGGCGTCCCTGCCGTCTTCCCCGCTGCGGGGCCGAGAACAGATCGAACTGGCATGTCATGGGCTGGCGAGGCATGAACATCTCTCCGACTCGTTTCGTGAGAGACCAATGCTGCGCCCATTACCGAAGATTGCGATGAGGCATCAGCGTCCTTCAGCAATCTTGCCAAAGAATGCAGGCTTGCGAGATCGACGTGCGGGACCGCCAGGCTGCGCCAACAACCACTCACTGATCGGTCGAACATCCACGACGGGACCTCAAGAAGTCGACCAGAAGAAGAACCAGAAAGGCTGCAGCGGAAAATATGCGTCCCTTTAGACACCGCCTCATGCACGTGAACAAGCCGTCCGGACCAGGGATGCCACGGATACAGAAGCTCGCGAACCTCGGTCCCGTGGGTGTTCTGTCGTCGTGTTGTACAACCAATTCCGGCCGCACGCATCGCTCGGATCCAGACCCCGACAAATGATGCTGAAATAACCGCCGTAACCGCGCCATTTGGCCTACTCTAAACCGCCGGGCTCTCTTATGTTCGTTTGCAAGCTCTTTAGTCATGAGTCTTTCTTTCCGGTTTTGAGGACGAAAGCCGATGCGTGTAGCTGTTGAACAAAGGAGGAGACAGGGCATTTCGACGACGGCTGGCATACTCTTATGCGCGGGTTGGGTACCGCATTTCCGTGTGTTCGTCTGGGGCTGCCTCTGTCTAATCTCGGGCTTGGAATTGTCCGCCACATAGAGCCTGCGAGGGTTCCCCACCGGAGCCCTGCCTCCATCTTTGTCCAACAGCAGATGATTTCAATTTGCGGGTTAAGCGTCTCTGTTCAAGCTGGTTATTCGCCTTTAGCCTTTTGCTATGGGAGCGACCTCCTGCCCGATGGCCCACAGGAACGCTGCCATTTCTCGCGCAATGGCGGTGACCGCGACGACCTTCGGCTTGCCTGCCGCCATCAGCTTGCGATAGCGCGCGCAAAGCCTCACCTGGGCTTTCCAAGCAATCTCGCGAACCGTTCTTGGTAGGTCGTCCAGTCGCGCCTGGATCTTCGGGCTCACGCGAGCCGGGAAGCGATATGTCCAAGCCCCTTCAATGAGTACCCTTCGAGCCCTTGTATTGCCCGCCTTGGTGATCCCACCACGCTTGACCCGTTCGCCGGTTGAGCTTTCCGACGGCACGAGACCGAGATACGCCATCAACTGACGGGGATTATCGAAGCGCCTGACGTCGCCGATCTCGACGACAAAGGTGACCGCCGTCATGAACGCGACGCCGCGGATCGCCTGGTAGGCGGCCACAACCGGGGCCATTGACCAGGATGCCGCGGTCTCGACGACCAGCTTGGTCAGCCGATCCAGGCGCACGCAGGCATCCGCGACTGCCTGGCAATATTCCGCCAGCAGGATTTGGTGGGCGGGATGATCGAAGGCCTGGCATGTCAGTCAGCCATCTTGTATGGGCACGCGTCCATGGTTCGCGTCCGGCATAGATCCGGCCATGACGCAACAAGAAGGACTGAAGTTGCTGACGCGCCTGTTTCAGCGCGTCGCTGGCCGCCTCACGCGCCCGCACCAGGTCGCGGATCGCCTCATGGCCTTCATCTGGGACCCAGACTGCGGTCAGCTCGCCCGCCCGGTGCAGGCGCGCTAGACCCATGGCATCCCGGCGGTTTGTCTTCACCCGGTCGCCCGCACGCTTGGGCACCAGTGACGGCGCCACGACCACGCAATCATGCCCCAGTTCGACAATATGCCGGTAAAGACCGTAACCGTTGGACCGGCCTCATAGCAAAAATGAAGCTTAGCTCCGCGCTTGGAAAGCTTGTTGACCATAGATGCCACTGATGCCGGCTCCGAGGAGATGTCGCCGAAAAACCGCACCTCGCCGTTGCGGGTTCCGTCGGCAATGGCCACCGAAATCTTCAATTTCGACGTATCCAAGCCGACGAAAATTACGCTATCTTCTTTCATGGTTCGCCCTCGCTAAGCGTGGGGCTCGGCTCCGGCCTATCCAGAGCAACCCCCGAATTCAGCTTACCGCGGGGGCGGGCCACCTTCACCCTACGAACATACGGTCTAATCGCCGCCGGATGAGGATTGAGCGCCAGCCAGCGGGTCCAGTGATCAAGGTTTTTCCGCCCGACCTGCTGTCGTGGGCCAACTGGCAGGGAGTTTTTTGGAGTAAGACGCCCCGCCAACAGCTAGTTTTCCAGTGGTCAGCTGACCACAGCTCCAACACTTTGAAACGAAACGACTTTTCAGACGCTTCTGGAACGGTGCAGCTCCTCGGGGCCACCTTTCACAAGGTCAGCCATCGAGATAGGTACCGTCCTGTCGCCGCCATGGGTTCGCAGGTTTTGATGGGCAATTTTGATCGTCATGACCGTAAAGATCTCATGACATTCTAAGGTCACGGTTGACTGGGTAGAATGGCCGCCAGCCTTCTATGCGGCTGGTGTAGTAAGGTCAGTTGATGCACGGACCCGATCGAGCAGCTTCGTGTTGTGCGCCCAGCATGGGCGCACTCTTGTGGGTGGAAGTCCCCACGTAAGTTGGTCATGGCGAGCGAAGCGAAGCGCAACTGAGGAAGGGCGACCAACCGTGAGGAGGAAGCGTGGATCGAAACTGAGGGCCGATGAACAAGAATCGGATATGGCGGTGCCGACCAGGGCGAGCGGGCAAAGAACGGCGAAGCTCTCTTGACCAAGAGGCGGTGGCGTAGATCCGGCGGTCGGGCAGTGAAGGAGTGCGCTCTTACCTGGGGAGATCTCGCCTCACGCCAAAGGGCGACGGTGTCGAGCCTGAGCGAGAAGCAGAGGCCTTAGTAGTGAGCACGGAAGTGCGGACGAAGGGCCGAACGAGCGAAAGGGAGAACCGCTGGTTATCTGATTTGAACGGTCTCTGATGGTCGCGTCAGCGAAGCTCGCCGATCTGGCAGGTAGGGTGAAGCTCGAAGGGCCACGGCAGCGAGAAATGAAATCCGCCGCACCAGGATAAGCAACGCCACGCGTCAGGCTGGGAGAACTGCGATCCTGCCGACTTCAACTGCTCCAACCGCCCGGTGCGGATCCGGATGCCGGGTGGCTGGGAGGGAGGAGCCGAGGCAACAGGCTCCCCCTATCCCCATCAAGCGACCAATGACAATGTTTGTCACGACTGAAAGCAGACATTAGCTTGTAATCTTTGCAACGCTTCCGCGAGATGCTTCAGGACGATGACCTCCCAGGCTCCGAGGACAGTCGGAACTTGCTGGTCGCGAAACA
>NZ_CP092347.1:0-237978 GCF_022354505.1 Rhizobium sp. C104
AGCGATGCGGGCGGCAGACGCGCCCTCTTCCAGGCGGATCGTGACCGAACCGACGATGATCTCGGGGCGGCTAGTCTTGATCAGCGGCTCCAAAACGGGTGGATTGACGACTACCGCTGCGAACTCCACAGCATTCTCGGGTGCAGGCAGAACAAGCTTGCCCTGCCGCGCCATCGTCCGCCAAGTCGAAAGGCGGTTCGCCCGCAATCCAAAGCGTTCAGCGACCTCATTCACCTTCGCACCGGGCCGAAGGCTCTCAGACACGATCTGCGCTTTGACCTCATCAGGCCAATGCCGATGAACCTCACGTCCAGACTTCCTGGTTGTGAGAAACTCCAATGTACTCTCCATGGAGAAACTCCCGTTGCTCGTCCATGGAAAGGCGATCACAGATCAGGGCGGCGAGGACAATGTGGGATCGGAACACCGGTTACACATCGGATCGCGCTTCAGTGTCTCTTGCACCATCAGAGACAGACCGGGAAAGCCCTTGCGCATGTCCGTATGGCCGGTCGCCAGCCAGACCTTCACACCAGCAGGAACCGGGATCATCGCCGACCCAGCACACAATCGAGAATGCGGCCAAGTGCCTCCGTGTCGATGTCGCTGTCCACACGGACACGACGACCGCGGCCCAGATCAATCGTCACATCGCTGCGCTTCCGGCGGGGATGCGATGAGGCCGGCGCTTCTGAGGCAGCGGGCTGGGCTGCCGGCGCGGCCTCCGAAACGATCACGGGCACCAAGGTGCTCGACACCTGCGTCGACGGCTCCTCGATCCGGCAGAGTTCCTTGCGCCACCGAAAGAGTTGGCTCACGTGGATGCCGGCCGCACGGGCAATCTCGGAAAGAACCGCACCAGGCTCAAGGCAGGCTGCAACCAGCCGCTCTTTGTCCTCGCGAGACCAGCGCCGACGGCGCTCGACAGACGTGATCACTTCAATCGGATGCTTGGTCATAGGACTACTCCTAGTGTTTGCACTAGGACTTCCGATGTTCGCATAAACCTCGCAAGACGGCCCTCACCGTGGGCTTACCTGCTTTCGAACTTCTGGAGGATAGCAATTTCCTCCGCCCTCATAGTTCCTGTGGACTGCGCGAGCCTGCTCGTTCGTCAGGACGTAGAACGTTGGTGCCATCGTCCTCAGATCGAGTTCGATGAAGATGAAGAAGTCCGCGTCGCCTTTCTTGTGCATTTCTACAGGCCAGCGGGTGATCTCAGTCGGCCGGCGCAGGAACTGCCGCGTCTTCACCTCGATCGATTTCGGCTGCCCACCGACGACAACAATGACATCGTGCCCAGGTGCGCCTTCGGGGCTCATATAGGCGGCCAGTCCGAGTGTGTTCAGCTTTGGTACGGTCAGCAGTCTCGCCCAGCGTTCCGGATTGCGGGGACGATAGTTTTTCCAGCGTCATTGCTCTTCGTATTCTCCCAGAATCTCAATACGCGGACCACGTCCGGTCGCTTCACTCTCGGACGTGTCGAAGGTCTCAGGCATCGTCTGCCGCGGCCACATTTCGAAGGCGAGAGATGTAATCATCTACCCGGTCCAAAATGATTTCGAGACCGAGATAGCGAACGTAACCTCCTCCGCCCCGCTGGATAATGCCATCCAAGAAGATCTCGAAGGAATGACCATCACCCGCTAATCGAGTAACGAAGACCGCTCCACCACTCATGCCATCCAAAGGCTCTAAGTCCTCAGGATATCGCAACACGCCGCAGTTACTGCGGGACTCTTAGGTGTCCCGACTTGCAGATCGGATGGATCCGCATCCCGCCATTCTCCATCACCATTCGCTGGAGATGGCTTGGCAAGCCTGAGGCTAAAGCTAAATCACCAGCGCGACCGATGTGGCGACGTTCGACGGGGAAGAACTGATGTCGTGAGTATGATGGTAGCATCTCATACTCGACCACACCGATCACATAGTCACTTTCATCCTCTGTGGAACCAGGCGAGAATAGGTATGTGTTGAACGGAATATTGGTGCTGTCGGTGCCATCGTCCATCAGCACTACCAGATAGTCCAAGCGGTCCTTAAAAGCCGCTGCTGTTTCACCCGCGATCGTTGCTATTTGGTGGCGCGTGAAGACGGCGAAATGTCGCCCTCGGTACTGGAAGAGAACGGCACTACCCTGAAGTCCAAACAGCAAACGGCGAGCAACCGCGCCATCCTGCAGCGTGAGCTCGAACCCATCCAGACCATAGTATTCGTCCCCAAGGGCGGCGAAACAAAGTGGTCGGATACATCGATCAGCGATCGTTGGCTCCTGTGGGTCTGTGAATCTCAGCATAGGAGGATCAATCCTTTCGACGGCGCGCACGAATTTCGTCAATTTGACGGTCAATTTCAGCCTCGGCGGCTGCGCAACTCTCCGCGAGATCCTCGCGGAATTGCAAGGTGTCTCTCAGGAAGTCGACATAGGTGGCGACGGCCAGATGTGTGTTGGCCTTAGAGCGCAAGCGCTGAACCCGCCGCTTCCATCCTGGAACGGGATCCTTCTTGATCGTCAGGCGGTAGTTGGCGGCGAGCCAATCAACAAGGTCATGGATAGATCTGCCGGAAAAGCCATTCTCGCTTGCGAACTTGTGACCCACAGGCGAGAAGGCCAGCCGCCATGTCTGGCAATTGATTGTCGCCTGATCTCGCGTGATCCCCTTCCCCTTGGGAAACACGCCAGTTGAGATGACATCGAGGTAAACATTGTTCTCAGTGATGATATAATCCATATAGTCCGCGAGCGCACCGATCGTCTTGCCTCTATCAAAATGGCACCGATCCTTCAGCGTTGCGCACGCCTTCTCGAAGTCACCTAGTTCGGCCGGATTGAGTCTGCTGCTGTTGAAATACTTCTTCGCGCGTTCCGGGATTACCATCTTATTGCCGTAGTAAAGACCACGCCCGGGAAACGCCTTCAGAATGTCGCAGGCTACCGAGAAGTAGAAATTAGCAATGGCTGGCAGGATGGCTTCGTGCTGGAGGCCGACATGGTACAGCTCGTTTCGGAACTCATGCATTATTGCAACTGTCCGCGCCTGTTCCTCTGTGACCATCTTCGCGATACGTGCAAACTTTAGCTTCGCGTCGAAAGACTGTCCGACAGCCTCGGCCAACTCCAGCTTATGGGGGTACGCCTCCTCTAAATGGTGCCAGCTCTTGAGGTGAGCATGCTTTTCTGTAGCGAGCCTATGGATTGCCAGCTCTACCGCATTGTCGGTCAGCATCAACGCAAACCGGGCATCATGAACGCCGCCCTTGTCGAGATGTTCGAGGGCCAGATCCATCTGGTCAAGGAGAGCCGCGTAAAAGCTGAGAGCTGTCATCTTAGGTCAATCTCGTCTGCCGCTCGTCGACCTCGCTCGACAGAGAAGTTGTTCATCTTCGGCTCCTGCCGGCGTCATGGCAGGTTCGCGTCAATCACCTGTCGAAATTGGTTGTAGGACGTGCCCTTTAAGAATGATCTTGGTGCAGTCAATCTCGCCTATTATCGGTGCTAGGATCGACAAATCCTCACTCGTGGAGAAAATCACTTGTTGTCCACGAGCCTTCGATGTCGCTGCTCGTCGCAAAAGCTGCTCGAAGCTGACCTTCGAAGATGATTGTTGGCGCGGTTCGTCGAAGACCAAAACACCTGGATGGTTCGTGCTGTAAGAAGCGGCGAGTTCGAGCAGCCCAAGCTGATACGCCCATTTCAATCTTATTGCGTCGCTTGCGGATGTTTCAAAACCGATCTCAAAACCCTCAACCTCGGGACGATACGTATCCTGGGAGATAGCAAGATCGTCGGGTTGAAAGGTTTTAAATCCAAACTGCCGCGCCTGTGCACGTAGCAATTCAGACAGACGGTTGAGCTTTGCCTTATCGCTGTCGGACAGCTCGTCGTCAGGAAGCGCGCTTCTCTGTTGAAGAAGCGTCGTATACTGCTCAGACAGGGTGCTGAAACTGCTCACCGCATCGTCAAAGAAAGACTGCAGTTCGGAAAAATCTCGAATCTTCCGTTCAATCAGAATTCGCTCTTCAATCGCTGAAGCCGAAACGCTCGTCGCCGGCGCTACTAAATCAGCTCTTAGTGTTCTTATTACCGTGTACGCTTCGCTGAGATCTCGATTTAGTTGTGAGAGTAATCCTTCACGCTCTCGATTTTCCTCTTCTTCGCGCCGAAGTATGTCTTCAAACATTCTGATTTCAGATTTGATGTATGAGATATTATCTTCGATTGGCATGATCGATGCTACGCATTTTGCGAAAGTAAAGTGTCCTGCAAGCCTTGTTCGCAGGTGGGGCACCGGTCAGGACTAAGTGACCATTGAACGCCTGAAAAGCGCTGTAGCTTTTGAACATCCTGGTTTTTTTGAAGATCTTCTCGCAAAGTCTGGATCCGCCGTGTCAGGGCGTCAACGTCTGCTAATTTTACCTGCTTCACGCCGTTTAACGAAAGGCGCTGGACATTGAGGCTCTCCGCGTGGGCGATCACCTCGGCGAGTTTGGCTTCTATGGCGGGGACATTGTCGGACACGACCGGCACTTCGGCTTGGGAAATAGTGTCGAGTTCGGACTTCAGCGATCTAAGATGGTCATCAAGTGGCGTCCAGCCAACTTGTGTTGCCACTGACACGAACGCTTTCGAGATCGCATTCAAATCAACGATCGGCTTCGTACCAAGTGCCTCAATGCGTGAGGCAGATCTGTTCAGCAGCTGGCTGAGGTCATGCCAATTTGTTTCCCATCTGCTGGTAAGAACGTTGATGCGTTGATTTAGCTGTTCACGTTTGCGCTCAATCTCGTAGGCTTCGAGCCCCGCGATGAACTCGACTGCTCGTTTGTGGACCTCTCGAATGCGAAAATATGTCGGAATGGCTGCGGGGATGGAGGACCACCCGGACTTTTGCTCCACCCAGAACAGCGGGAACACGGTTTCGAGATAGAGCTTGATATCTTCTTTCTCGTAGCCTCGAACGACGGGAAGCTCCCAGCCAAGAAAATTCTCGAGGAAATGATGGAAACCGTCCTCACGTTGAGCAGCCCCCGGGTCTCGCACGAAGAACTGCTGAGTCCGATACTGGCCTTCAGGTTCAGACAGACCAGGGCCGAATTTTACTGTTATCAGGCGGTCATCGAGTTTTGAGACGACAGGGCGATGGACTGTCGCTATTGTGCCGACTGAATTTTCCAGTTCGAGCATCACGTCAGATTCAACGACCCGCACGCTCTCGCCACTATCTGTCACAAGATGGCTTGTCATCGCGTGTGGAAGAGGGATCTCTCGACGAGGGCTCAGCATTCGTTCCAAACCAAGAACGTAAATCATCCCTTGAAGGCAGGTTGATTTACCCATGGTGTTGTCGGCCCAAAGAACATTTAGCCCGTCGGTGAAACCGAGTTCAACTCCGTACCAGCCCCGCTCTGTGAGCGCGCGAAGCCTTAGGCGTCTCAGTTTAAAAGTCATAGAAGATTCTCCGGACGCCAGACCGTTTTCATAAAGCCATCAGTTAGCTTCGGCGCCACCTCGGAAAGGAAGGCTCTCTCGGCGTCAAGTACGCCGCTAGCTTTGGCAATTGCCTCAGCTGCTTTGCGACCTTCGTCCGTCAAAACAACCACCGATCCTTTGTTAACGCTAACGAGACCCATCGAATGGCTGAGCGCTACCGCGCGGTTTAGCCAAGGCTCGACCCTTACGGATACGTCGAGTGGACGATACCGTCCCGCGATCAATCCTAGTGCCTCCTCTCGACCCTCCTCGAGTCGCACATTATGAGCAAGAAATTGGAGCTTCTGAAAACTCGCCTTTTTCCCTCGACTGTAAAATACACTTAGGAGCAGTATCGCCATTCCCCAAGCCATCCGCAGGTCGCCTGCGACAGGCTCTGGGCGGACGGTGAACGTGAACTTGGATGTATTAAGGATGTCTAAGAAAGGGCTTTCACGGGACATCTGGGAAATCCAATGGGCACTGCATTATCCATTCAGAGACGGTTCCGAACACGAGTTGATCGACGTTCTCAGGTGATAGGTTTGGCGCCGCACCCTTGATTGCTTCCTTCAGGTTCATAATCTCATCGTTCAGGATGCCACTGGCCGTAACTGCAGTGGGGCCGGCAAACTCTAAATGGCGCCTCCGGCTCGCAATCACCGTGGCAAGATTGTCATGTAACTCTGGTGCCTGAGAACGAAGTGCACTCATAAGCGCCGCGCCCTGCAGATGATAACGAGTAGCATCCGCAACCGCATCTTCAAGCTTTTGAGGAGTTGTACGCTTCGCCAGCTTCGTGCGAGCCGTTGACAGCAAATCCTGTGACCCCTTCTCCTTCTCCCAAGAGCTAATCTGCGGATTTGTCGGATTTGGAATGCTAAGTTTGATGAGCGACAGTTGCGCCGCATTCAGCGTTAGGGCGTCAGCGCCGAAAAATGCTTGATCATGAATAAGGACCTCAAAGTCAGTGTCGAGGTAAGGCAGTGCTTTCGATCGGAGCTCCGTCGTCTTGTTCGCGCAGTGTATGTTGACGTCCTTGCTGTCGTGTAATGGGCTGAGCAGGACCCATCTCTTTATCGGCGCGCCGAGGAAGAGTTTCGATACGATAACGTTGTTTTTTTGAAGCTTACCCAGATCCCTGGTGATCTTATCTTTTTGCTTCTTCGCGCGTTCAGCGACTCCGATCGGCTCTTCTACCGCGTAACACTGATATGCGACGCTGTCCTTGTTGCAGTAATAGTCGATACCAAGGTCGCCCTGATCTTTGGCGGGTACCTTGTGAACGTTTAAGACGCCATGCCGACAATTCAGGAGGCCAAGCGCAAATATCTCCCAGTCGTCGGGATTCCAAATAGTTGTTGTTGACGGCAAGACTTCCCCCAGTATTCAGTATAGGTAATCTACATGAAGGGCGGTTGCGTGCAATGGAAGATTGTCGGCCTTAGGTAGCATCACTTTGCTTTTTGATCTCATTGGTAAATGTTCGCTCTGCGGCACGTCGCCCAGACCGATTGGGCATGTTGAGATGGTTCGCTTCCTGGACAGCAGGCGCGGTCTTCCGCATCTTCTTTGGGTGATTGAGATTTGTAAGCATGCTTTCACCCCATCGCTCTTAGTCCGCCCTGGGCTGACGACTGGCCCAGTACGACGTGTATTTTGGCCCTTTGGAATCGGGCGGCGACGGGGGCTCGTGAATCAAAACAGGCACCGGCGCGGGAAGGTCTGGCCCGACGATTATGGCTTCTCCAGGCGCGAGAGTCGGGATGAACAGAGCGGCGTTGCGATCAAGATCGCCGCAGGCTTTCTCGACTGCATTGCGATCGTCTTCATTGGTCAGACGATGCACAATCAACGTGCCAAGTTGGCTGAGAACATCGGCCGGAATATCGCGAGGGCGTTGTGTGGCAAGGATGGTCGTCAGTCCGTATTTGCGACCTTCTTTGGCGATAAGCCCAAACGCTTCAAGTTTCACGCTGGCGTATTCGTCGCCGATGGTTCGGCCTAGGAATTGGTGTGCTTCATCCAGTAGTGTGATCATCGGTTTGTCTCGAAAGGTGTTCTGCCGGGCGCGGGCCAGGAGAAAGCGCCCGATGACATTCAGAAGGATTTCGCGCGTGTTGTGCTCGAACCTGACGTTTTTGAAGGATATTCGCAGGATGTCCTGCCTTTCGGACGCAAAGAATGCTTCCAGAACCTTTACTAAGGACTGTCCACGATTACCGAACAGGCATTCAAGCTCAGGGGTATGGATCAACGTGCGCATGCGCGCGATCAGGCTTTCGCAGTAGCCTACGGCCTGCTCATTGACCTTGCCCCAGTGGGTCGGATTGTCCCAATCCGTCGGCTGGACGCACTCCTGCTGAACCTGGTCGGGAAGGTTTTCAATGTCGAAGTGGCAAAGCGGACTGTGAATCACATCGCTATGCACTTCCAAAGCTTTCAGGAAGGGGCGGCGGTCCTTTTGCTTCTTAAGGAGCAGCTTTTTCTCATAGATCGTCACGCCTTCAAGCTGTCCCTCACTTTTCTTAACAAGCTTGAGGCTCTTGATCGCTTCGCGGAGTTTGGGGCCTTGACTTTGGCCCGATGGGCGAAACAAAGCAAACAGATCGTCCTCGGTCATGAACTGGTAGGGGAAATGAACCTGCTGGCTGCCGGCTTCTTCGTGGTCGAAGGCGTAGTGCTCCGATATGGCGGGGATTTCTGCAAATTCGCCGGTGGGATCAAAGAGAATGCATTTACCGCCAGCGGCTTTGACCTGCTGGAGTATGGTGGCCAGGGTCCAGCTCTTGCCGCCGCCCGTGGCGCCAAACACGCCGCAGTGGCGGCCGAAGAGCTTCTCAGGCGGCAGGCGCAAATGTACACCGCTGCCCGCATCGAGCGTGCCGATGTCGAGCGCGCTCGTACCGCTCGCCACCAGTGAATTTGCCATGAGCTCGCCGAACATCGACGGATCGGCCAGGTAAACCGCGTCGCCGACGCGGGGATGGTGGCGGATGCCACGGATGAGTTTGCTCTGGCGTTGATCGACTGACGCCAGCAGTTGCACCCTGCCGACCGGGTGAGGGTCGGGTTGCGTGCCCAGCGTCGGCTCGACGGTCAATCGCTCGGCGTCGGGCAGTTTGACTTCGACCAGTCGACCGAGAAGTTTCACGAGCTCGCAATCCACGAATACGAAGTCGCCGACGGCGCCGCGCGCAAGGGCACGGCGCTCCGGCCGGGCGGTGGCGTAAGGCAAGTTCACTTGCACCGTTGACGCCGTCACGACGGAAATCGTGCCGACATAGCGATCGGGATCAACCAGGCTGTGTTTGATCACGACTGTACCCCATCGCCGAAGCCTCTCGCGGCCTGCATACGGTCAAGATGGCGTTCGCGTTCGGTTTGCGCAACAAGATCAGGGATGGCTAGCGCCAAATCCTCAAAGCGGCCGCTGAGCAGTGTGATACGCTGATCGCCAATCCGCGCCAAGTGCTTGAACCTTTCGAAATAGTCGCTGATATGCTCGCGCACCGCGCTTTCCCCGGCGATGGTATGATCGCCTTTCTCCAAGACATCGTCTCTGAGAAAAGCCACGTCACACACGATCAGCTTGAGGCTCATATTGGCCTCCAGTGCCGCCATCACTGGCTTGCTCAGGTGGTCGTCGTTGAAGCCGAAGCCTGAGACGATCAGGGCGGTATCCGGCTCGCGCAGCGAGCTTTGAAACGCGCCCATCATATCAAGATAAGGAGGCTCAAACGCTTCCTGGTATTTGCTGTCGCGCGGAAAGATCAGGAGAGGCGTTTCCGAGCCTTCAGTCCGCACGATATCGGCACCGCTTCGCTTCCAGTCGATCGAGCCGTGGAGTTTGTAGAGATGGAACACGTTCTCGATATAGTCAGGCCCCTCCTTGGCATTCTCGCGGCGGACGATGTCGTGCGAGAAATGGCCGCGATCATAGATTTGCGGCATGGAATGGGAAAAGCCATCGATGATGGAGAAGCGCTGTGTCCGCGCGGCGTATTCAAAACACAAATCGTAGTTGGTCGTGAAAAATTTGGCGCGCGGCTTACGCACGCCGCGCCGCGCGATCTTACGGATGATCGTGCCGTGCGCCTTGAGGTCCGTATCCTTGTTGACGAAGCTGACGCGCTTGGAGATCGCCTTCTCGGCGGTTCCAATGAAGTTCGTGATTTTGGCGCTCTGGGCGTTGTCGAAGAGCTCGACATAAATTTTGCATTGGGTCAGCAATTTCTCAATGTTCTTTCCAATGTCCTTGGCTTTGGGGATGAGCTTGATCACTTCCTGGAATGTGTCGTCGGTGGCTGCGGTTTTGACCGCATCCCAAAGGTCGCCCATGCCGGGCGCGGTGAGAGCGTTCTGTGCGGTATTTCGTGCGCAGAATGATGCGCCGGCCCCGGTCAGCACCATCAGGTTCGAGGCGTTCATGGCGATGCTCAACGCAAGATCGATATCGCGGTTGGCGCCGAAACTGGTAGTTTTGCCATCGCCGTCAACTTGATCGGCGAACTCGACCCAGCCCTTGGCTGGGTTGAACAGCCGCAGATGATCGGCAGATGCCGGTAAATCCTTCCAGTATCCCAATGAATATCCCTCCATTTGCGATCTCGGTACGATCGCGCTATGCCCGTAATCGGAGCATGGCCGCAGACTACACGTCAAAATAAACTGTGTAAGCGTGTGGTGATAGATATTTGCAGGGGTTCGCGAGGCGAAAGACGCTGATATTTTTGCATGATCATTACGCAGACTTAGAGAGCGAGGTCATGCCGAGACAGCGGATGCTCAGTGCGAATGCACTCGATTGCCGTGGCGACAAGCTGTTCGCCGGCGTGTTTACCAAGAATGGAAGCCCGTAGGCAAACATTGGGATTGCCCATGGATTTCAGAGAGATGAGATTTTGGAACTTTCGCAGGTTGCGGGTTCGATTCCGCTCAAGGCGCACGGATGCCGAATATCGAGGTCTCCGGTTCTGCTCACACTAAGACAGCAACCTGAGTCTGTTCGCAGCGCGAGCCGCCCCACGCGGTGCGAACAGGTCGCTTTGCGCTTCTTCAACAGTTCTCATCGGTGAACGACGGTTAGTGCAGCAATACCAGCCTCATCGGCCGCACGCAGAAACGCTTCCCGGAATTGCTCCGGAGCAATCTGACCGCTGATCGCATCAACGCAGGCCTTCACCGCGCTGACGTATTCCTCGCCATCATCGGAAGGCCAGTCCGTGATCAGCATATGCGCTGCGTCGCCGAGCGTGCGAACGATCTTGTGGGCTGGCTGACCGCGCAGCGTAAGTCCAACGGGTGTGAATGTCGACGATGTATTCCAGTTCATTGCCCCCGACCCCTCAAGGCACGGATGCTGCGATCCCAAGCGGACTATACGCGCGCATTCTAAAAATCCGAATTAAGAATTATGGCTGCCACGTCGAGCGATGAAAGTCTGCCGCGCGGAGAAGTGAGGGCGCTCGACGACGAGGGGTAGGCCGCCACTAGCGCGATCACGCATGAAGTCGTCATTGGGCTTTGGGCAGATCGCTCCACCTTATCCTCAGCAGAGGTTTAGCCGTTTTAGGAAGCTTCGAGCGATCAACCATCCGCGATGAGACTTCAAAGTCGGCGTTGATCTTCACGACGAGCAGCTTGCTGAAATTCCCCGACACTTTCACGGAAACCTCATCGTTGGACTTGAACGGCGTGATGGTTTTGATCTCCACGTGATCGTTGCCAAGCCGCCCGTCGGCACCCTGCGCGTAGTTCTTGTTCAGCTTTATCCCGTAGGTGATGGCGCCGAACAGTTCGCCAATGACGCCGTACAGATCAAGATGACGACTTGTCTCACGGTGGTAGCTTTCGGCCAGTGCCAAGAGGTCCTGAAAATACGGGATCAGATGTCGGATAGCATTGGGATATTTGGCGCGCCACTCGTGGTATTGGAGTTGTTCTTCCACGTCGGACCAGGAAACCCACTCGCCGTCGTCATAGAAGGCTCGATTCCAGATATCAGCATCCATTTCAAACCTCTTGGAAGCCTGATTTTCGCGACGCTGCCCGTGCGATCTTATGATCTATCCATCCAGAAAGCGCGTCCCAGAGCGCTCGGTCTCGACCGGCTTGGCAGGCGATCGCAATGATCTGCTGGTAGGAGATAGGCGTGATCGCCCCTTGGCCGGCGAGGCCCGGATCCATCAGGCCCCGTATCGCTTTCCGCGCCGTTGGAAAGCTTGGGTGATCGGCAAAGGCTGCCAGGGCAGCCGCTTGAAGGTTTCGGCGCTTGCCTATCGCTGCCGCCAGCACGGCGTTGCGCATCCACTGATAGGCGTCTCCCCTAAAAGGACAGGGCGCATGGTCGACAACCGGATCGAGCTCGAAGACCTTTGGGATGTATTCCCAATAGCGGATGCTCTTGCCTGTCAGAGCGCATCGCGACCGCACGCCATTCCCCGGGTTGATTTGGTCTTCGTAGTTTCCGTTGCATTGACGTTGGCCTGAGCGAGAAGCAGCCGTTTGGCTACATTGTCCTCCGGGTTCGGTGAACTTGCACTCGATGACGAGTGCGGCCGCGGAGCCGACGGCAAGTGCATCGACTTGCGTGAGCCTGGGTTCT
Source organism: Rhizobium sp. C104 (assembly GCF_022354505.1). NCBI lineage: Bacteria > Pseudomonadati > Pseudomonadota > Alphaproteobacteria > Hyphomicrobiales > Rhizobiaceae > Rhizobium > Rhizobium sp. C104. Next base: position 12,081 of record NZ_CP092347.1, read on the forward strand.
CCCAGAAGCCGATCGGTATCAGTCCACTCGAGTGTCACTGTCCATGGGCCACCCGGTGCCACTCCCACACGCTCGGCGATGGCGTCGAAAATGCGGTCGCGATCTGTGCTCATCTTAAGTGTGCCGAACACATCGATTGCGATGGCTTGCGACGAATGCGCCTTATAGGCCTGAATTCGATTGGTTCGATCACGATGCCAGGGAAACCCCTTCCAGTCCTTGATCGCTGCGCGACTGGCCGGAAACAGATTTTCGCGAACTGCCTGGAAATCGGAGATCATCCCCGGGTGCGCCTCACTTCCATCAAGGCAAGACGATCGTTTCTTTCGGTCGAAGAGGCTCGACCCTGCATGCGTTCGTGATGAGATCGCTTTAGGTGACACTCGGCTTGTCCACCAGCTTCTCGACCAATTGTCTGAGTTCCGACGGCGTCGTTTGGCCAGCCACCACCTCATAATAGCCGATCCCGGCGCGTCGCAGCGCCTCCTTCTTGACCGCGTCGCGCGCGGCCGCGGTGCCTTGGTGATGCGCTCCGCCCTGGTATTCGATGACGTGCCGTGGGTGGCAATTGCCGTCCACGAGCAGCAAGTCGACACGTTTGGAGTTGATGCAGCTGTAGGCCTCTGAGTCGGCACTTCGAAGGATCTCGCCCAATGAAACCTGAGCCATCACCTGCCAGGACGAATTGCAGCCGATCACGACACTGTCGAGTTCTCGAAACACCCGGGCTTCACTCTTGTTCAGCAATGGTTGGATGGTGAACTTCGAACGCATCACGATACGCAGTTGATCCGTGGCATCGATTGGCCGCGATAGCTGAGCAGCTGGGGTCTGAAGCCAGGGGCCCTGTATGACGCGCTCGTTCCAGCGCCTTTCTTCCCGGCGTGATCTGCTCCTCTCACGCCCCGGCTGTTTGCTCGTCGCGGTTAGGAACTGCTCAATGGCCATCCCAATGATAATGCCGACAAACAGCGCAGCGACTAACAGTTCCGGCTTTTCGAAGTCTGCAACGGTTATACCGCCCGAAACGCCGACTGCGGCAGCTCCGATGATCAGCCAAGGTGCTGCGAACAGCACCGACCTCTGGCGATATTGCATGCCCCTCTCCGGATTCCCGCCAAGATAGTATGACGCTTTTACGATGTGCGGAAAGTTATCCAAAAGAATGGGGGCTCGCACGCATGAAGCTTCCCCCGGGGAACCGATATTGGCCCGCAGTCGACATCCGCTTCGGCCCAGGACGTTCCTACGTCGCTGGCGCGGCGAGAGATTTTCGAGGCCAGCACTTGGCTTGTTGCTATGGGGTTCACGTTTTGGGCCAGGAAGATCGCATAAAGGATCGAAGGGAACCCGCCGGCAGGTGAACAAAAGATAAAGCATGGCAGGCACATAGCTATTGATGCAGTTCGTATTCGAACCGTTCAAGGCGCGGCACCAGCCAATCCTTCTCACCGCTTTCGACCCGTTCAAGAGCTTCACAGGCAGAGGACTCTCGCAATCCAAACAGCTATCCGTCACTTCAGATCAAAACCCGCGTCCAACGCCGATGGACCAAATGCGAAAATTGAGAACAGACCAAGCGGCGAAGGAAAAACTCGATGATTTTCACCTATATCCGTAAAACTAGTTGTATTGCGTTAGCGAATCCTTGAGCTGCAGCGAGCATCGTCCGCTCACCTCGAGATGGATCTGGACTTGATGACCATTTTTGGCCAATCGCGCCTAACACGCATCACCTACGCCGTGCTGCTTCTGCTCATGTTCTGCTTCGATTTTGCGAAGGACCCGATCGAGCGCCTGATTATGGCCGAACATGATCAGGCAGCGCGTGAGTTAATGGCGCCACGCACAGGGACCGCCGTCGGAGGAGAGGTCAGCGGCAAAAACATGCCGCTGATGTTCAAAGGGCAAGAAGAGTTGGTGAAGCAGGTTGCAGCCTCCGGCCGCAAGCCGACGGCAGAGGACATGCAAAATTTCCGTGCTATGGCGGCCAAAGGGGCTATACAGATGGCCATGGGAACTGGAGCGGGCGATGCCGAAACAGCCAAGCTCGTTGCCCGCCGCTCCTTCTTCGAAACGCTTTACATGGTTGCCGCGATTGCGATGACAGCGATCACCATTGTAGGCCTGCTCTACATGGTATCGAGTCGGCTTCGCGACATTGGTTGGTCTCAATATCTGCTTTGGCTGCTGCTCGCGCCCGTCTTCTTACCGAGGTTTTTCGCAATTCCCTTGCCGACGCTTGCGATCCAGGGAATTACCTGTTTCTTCTACGGCATGCTTCTCGTTCTTGCCTTCATTCCCGGTGAGGACTCCAGCCCACCCGCCCGTTACAAGTTGGCCCAGCCGACATCGGCTAAACGTCGGCCGGGTCAGTTCGGGCGACTTGGCACGCAATAGCCGTAGCGGCTCGTGCGGCCGAGTCGGGACCCGGCCCGACTAGTCGACTGAGTTCGGTCGCTGACTTGTTGACGAGAGGGTATGCCTCATCCGTCAAGGGCCGGAAGAGGACACGGACGAAATTTTCACCCAAAGAGAGCATAGCGCGGCAATTTCACTTGCAATTGTACATTCAATTTGTAATGTCCATCTGGCAGTCGCGCATAGACCGATTGCAACTCTATCGAGCCATTTTGCTCGAAACCCATGGGGCTGGGGATACATGAATAACATTGCGACGGAAGCGTCGGCTAAATCAAGTCAAAACCCATTATCTGATGAAACCAAAAAGAAGCTTGCCGGAGCTAAGGCGGCATTGCAATCAACATTTGGGCAGGTTGTTCTAGCGATGAGCTCGGTGCCACGCTACCGCAGTCAGATGTTATCCGACCTCCATCATCTGGTTGTGGATCCCTTAATTAATGATCGTATCGCCATCGCGACACCCAAGGCCGTCACTGGCATTGAGCCGCCGGCGATCGCCATTTGGGCGACTGTCAGTGCCGAGGTTGATGCTCGTATTTCGGAGCAGGCTAAGGCGGGAGTGTTCCCGGCCCGCCTGAAGCCGGAAGACTGGAAGAGCGGTGAGGTCGTTTGGTTGCTCGACGTGATCGCGCCCACACGCGAGCTGGCAACGATGGTTCTGGCGAATTTTCATCAGGTTGCCAAGCGAGGAGACATCAAGATCCACCCGATGGTCGCCCATTTAGTCGATCGGGAAATCTTGGGAAAACTGACTAACGGTGTCACGTCAGCGGCTGCAAGCAGCGCTGAGTTTGGCAACGTGATGAACTGATCGAGCTGGCCGCCGAAACTCCAACAACAAATGTCAACTTTGAGCGCGCCTCGACCGGGTGTGCGATATCCGTTGCGGTGGGTTTGGCACCAACATGCAGACAGTGAGCGTGCTCGCGTCGCTTATAATGAAGGCTGTGCCCCTCATCGTAGCGAAAAACTCTTGATTGAAAAATGGGCAGCTAATGAAGCGTCGGTCGCTCTTGGCATCACTTTGCGCACTGCCTCTCGCGTCTTGCCAGGGTGAGAGTGCATCTGTTCGCTTTAAGGTTATTGCGTCGGCTACGGTGGATGGCCGACCGATTGAGAGTTCCTCGGTGATGGAAATCACCTATTCCAAGGTAACGCGCAGCCTTATCGGAAATGGTGGCGTCACACGTCTGTACGGCGAGGCGCTGATTTTCGATCTCGGAGACAAAAGTACGGCCTATATCCTGCCGGTCCAGCATGATCCGAACAACACTCTGACTCAAGTTTACGAAGCCGGAGTACTGACGAGCCTTGGCATCAAGAATAGCATTGGTTCGCTGTCGGAAGCGGACTTTGCAACACTACGCGATGCGAGCGGTCGCCGTCCCTTCAAGCTAAAAACGGGCAGACTGCCTGTGATTGTCTCGTTCAAGAACGAAACCGATCCCAAAACGATATTTGAAATCCAGTCCGCGGATTTCGGTCGATACTTCCCAGGTATCCACTTCACAGGTCTCGATATCGAAATAACGACTGACCCTATCACCAATAAATTGCGAGAACGGCTCCCCTGGCTCGATACCGCCGTGGCGCCCGGAAAAATTTTTCCACGCGATCCTCCAGGGGTCTCGCGCCCACGCAATGAACTGCCGTTTAGCTACATAATAACTCCCGCCAGATTCTTTGGAGATGGAAGCCGATGACAGAGACGCCCACCGACAAGAACGTAATGTTGGCCCTGCTTGCTCTGGATGCATATTCAAGGGGAGATAACCCGCAAGTTACAGACAAGGACGGGAACGAACTCTCCAATAGAATTGGAAATGCCCAAGTCGACAAGTTGTCCAGCGATGTACTTGACGGAACTGCAAGCATATCTGGTTTTAGCGCCACTTCCTATAAATGGACAGTTGGCGGGACTACGGAAACGGTAATTGCCTATCGAGGCACGGATTTTATCACCAATGGCGGCTGGCCATCGATCGAGACGTTAAAGGACATAATTGCCGGCTGGTCCAGTTCCTTTGGGATGACCGGCGACGATACAGGTGTCCCGATCGTTCATCTCCAGCCCTACTATGCTGAAGAATTCTATAAAAACGTAACGGGTCATGAAGTCTTCCCGGATGGAACTCCAGCGATGACGATTATGACTCGTCCACACCGTCAAATGTGATCATAACCGGTCACTCCCTCGGCGGTAGTCTTGCTGGTTTCATCGGGTCTCTGACAGGAACCGAGACTGTTGTTTTTAACGAGATACCCTACTTAGGCCTCGCGCTTACGGCGTCGCTTGATACGTTTTTCAGTACCCTGACAATCGCTGACGATCCAAAGCAGATTGCCGACACAGTTCTCGATGCGCTGAAAGGGGAAGGCCTAACCATTAACGGTTTCAGGCTCCCCATGGCCACGAGCGTAACCTCCTATCGAATGGATGGAGAGGTGGCAGCTTTGGCGCGCGTCCTTGGGCCGTTTCTCGGGATACCAACGAATCTGTTGATCGACAAACTTCGCGGTGCAGACGCGGCTCAGGTCGACGCCATCGCGGCGGCAGCTCTCGTATATGGGCTCTCGGTCGATGGACAGTCTCATATCGTGCCCATGAATGCCTATGGCGGCGGCTTGCTGGATGCCATCAGCTTGCATTCTCAGGCGCTTATGGTTCTCACGACTTACGCCGATGCTGAACATCATGTGAGCTGGAGTTCCGTAGGCGGGTCTCTGTTCAAAGCATATTTTGACGAACAGCTTGGCGTTGCGGCTGAAGCGGATCAACTGGGCGGATATGGAACGGCAGCCAGCAAGATGCTGAATGCGATCGCTTATTCCGTACTCGACGAGGGCAATCTTATCTTCGGCAACACGGGGGCGCGCGCTCTTTCGACGACGCTGATGCTCTCGGAGTTCTAGTCTCATCGGGGAAGTCATCAGCAGTTCTGGAAGGTGCTTTGGATGGTCTGGCGGAAGCAATCGTGCAATTTGCCGGTTTGATGGCTGTTCGACAGGTCAACTATCACGACTACGGCGAATCAAGCCCCTACCGTCCCGAGCAAGGAGTTGTTCAGCTTTCTGACGAGAATGGCGATGCAGTCCAGACCGCTGATCAAGCAAGTATTCTTACGCTTGAAATAAACCAGGAACTATGGCGCTTGGGGCAGGACGACCCTAACGCGTTTATCGAAATCCGAGGCGTGAAGACGCTTCTGGAGAGCCTGTTCGAGCGCACGGCTGATACAATCGGAAGCAGTGTCGTTACGGAGGCAATTCATACTCTGTATCCCAGCTCAGAAGACAAGCCGATCCAAGAGGTAATCGGCGCGATACAATTTTCGGTTTCCGAAGATCCGCTCAAGACAAAGCTGCCTGAGTGGTACGGCGGATACGACCCGCACCATGCGTCATTGCTAGCTGCTACCGATGGAGACGACGCGGTCGATGGCAACTCTAAGAACAACATAATTGCTGGCTCGGACGGTGATGATGTTTTGGATGGACATAGCGGCCGCGACATCTTGATCGGGGGTTCCGGAAACGATTTGTTCATCGACTCGGTCACTGAAGAGAACGTAAACACTGGCCATAAGAACGATAACGATATTTACGTCGGCAGCGATCAAAAGGTTGGCCTTCTAACTGATTTCCTCGAGTGGCTCGTATTCGGCACCGAAACAGACACGGTCCGATACACGGTTGATCCGGGTGCGTCAGCAACGGATCCCGAGGCGACCGGAGATCTTTCTGACTTCACACAAGGCCTTCGCGTCACCGATCTCCAGAAAACCACGCTCGGCCAGGCTGAGGCCATTAAAATAACTATAGAGGACGCCAATAGCGGCGCAAAAGGTACTGACATCCTTCTTTCGATCGATAAGGTCGAATTGTCAGACCGAGCTGACGAACTTGTTTTGAACGATGCCGCACTCGATGCACCCATCCTCATCGATATGGGCAAATCCGGGCGTATCCAATCCGAGGTGCCGGCTGGCGAGAGGTTGAGCCCTAACGCCTTCACTGAAAACGTCGATGTCGTCGACTACTCTGGGCTGTCGCACGGCATTAACTACCTCAACGGTGTGACGTCGGACCACGATGACGTCTACACGCTTGACAACGTATTCCAATGGCAGGGTTACGATCAGGAACTCTTGACCATTGTCGACTACGCGGCCAAGGGAGCGCTTGGCTACAACAATGCGCTGCATGTTCAAGGCGCCGATCAGGTCAAGCTCAGCGATCATGATGATGTGCTGATCAGTGCCGACTTCGGCTCGATCATCACCACCGGTGAGGGCCAGGACAAGATCTGGTTCACCAACGGCATCGGTGTGACTGACCTCAGCAGCGAAGACCGCATCGCGCTCGGCGGTGTCTTGACGCTTTATGGCGGCCTCAAAAACGAAGCGTCGGAGGATCCCTATGCCTGGGGTCCGTATGGAACAGCTTATGCATTGAATGCCGAGGGAGAACTCGTCATCCGCAATGCATTCTGGCATGTGGCCAATGCCGATGGGACCCCGTCGGATGGCGTCGCGACGATGTATGTCCTCAATTGGAAGGATCAGGCGACGGCGGGCCCAGGCGGCGAAGGCGAAGTTGGGCCAGGCGGGATCTTCCTGGCCGAATACCATATGTACTTCGTCCGCTTCCGTGACATTACGCTCGATATGAAGGGGCAGTATTCCGTGCTCGGCGAGGGCGCGTTCGACATTCTCGGCCTGATGATCAAGACGATGACGGGTCATTATCCCTGGGGTGGTCAGGATCCTCTCGTCCTCGACCTCGATGGTGACGGCATCGAACTCACGGCGCTTGATCGCTCCAAATCGAAGCTCGATCTCGACAACGATCTCTATGCCGAGTCATCCGGTTTCGTCGGCAAGGACGACGGCGTTCTTGTCCGTGACCTTAATGGTGATGGCAAGATCACTGGTTCCGACGAGATGTTCGGCAACGCCACCACTTCGGGACTCGCCGCACTCGCCCTTCTCGACGGCAATCACGACGGTAAGGTCGACGCCAACGATAGTGGGCTCGCAGACTTCAATGGCGATGGTACGGTCACATCGGCCGACAGCTTCTCCTCACTTCTCGTCTGGCAGGATGCCAACGAGAACCACCGCACCGATACCGGTGAGCTCAAGAGTGTCGTGGATCGTGGCATTACCTCGATCAACGTGACGCCGAACACCGGAACCACGACCCAGACGGTCAATGGAAATACAATCACCAGCACCGCAGGCTATACGCTCGCTGACGGTACGGTTCGCACGATCGCAGACGTGCTGCTCAGTCTCGACAACCAGAACACCACCTATGTCGGTGCTCCGATCCAGGTCTCCCAGTCGGTCCTCGACCTTGCCGACCTTAAGGGGCGTGGCACCCTCGTGTCTTTGCACGAGGCACTGAGCGTTCTTCCGACAGCCGAGACGGCTGTGCGCGCTGCAGTCCAAACGCTGACGTCGCCGGTCCTATCGGACTTGCGCGAGGCAATCCGGCCTATCCTGACGGCATGGGCTGAAGGCTCTCCGGTCAAGATTGGTGCTGATATTATAACAGGCGCCGCGGGCCTGACCGCGTATGACGACCTTGCGATCGTTCGCAAAGACGGCAATGTCGTCGATTACGCTTGGGGCGTTTCCTCCGCCGGTGACAGCACGTCCGACATTCCGGGCATCCGGATGGCCTCGGGCGTCATCGTCTCGAGCAGTGAGGGTACGTCGGGACGCGGCGAGCTCTCCAGCCTCCTATCGCAATGGACGGGTGGCGACTCATCGATTGTCGTCACGACCGGAACGGAACTGCATAACGGCGTTTCGGTATCCTATCTCGATTACCGCGACGGTGACGACTACCTGCGCATCTACAACTACCAGAAGGCCGACTGGAGCAGCAATCTTGCATCGTCGGCCAATCACACGCTCGGCAGCGGCGTCGTCATCGACACGATCTCCGGCTCGGACTTCTCCTTCTATGAACGGTTGATCGGTGAATCGCTGCACGCGTTCTTCGATGTTCCGGACTCCGCCACCGCCGGCTACCAGGCGGTTGCGGCCTTCCTCGACAAGATGGATGATGCCCTCGACCTCTTTGCGGTTCGGCTGGCGGTGCAAAGCGGTCCCCTTGCGCATTATTTCGATAGCATCGACTATAATGCCCAAAGCGACGGCTTCACCTCGAAGAGCGGCTCGCAGATTGCCGCTGTCTTCACTGCGCTTCTTGCCGATGCCGAGCAAAGCAGCGACGCCGTGTCATGGCTCACCGATTGGAAGCCTTTCTTCGACGTATTCCTGTCCGACTATTCCCGTGGATCGGCATCTCAGAAGAACACCTATGCCTTCCTGGTGCAGAACATGCTCAACGCGGTTGAGCAGCATGCCGGCGGCATCTCAGTCGTCGACTTCGCGCATGCCTTCGGCATGGCGCAGGATCTGTTCTTCACCGGAACCGGCGTGGTCATTGGCAGCGGACAGGACGACATCCTGATCGTCGATGGTGGCGAAACGGTCGTTCGCGGCGGGACAGGCTCGGACAACTATGTTATCGGCAAGAGCTTCGGCTCGACTGAGATCTTTGACGACGATGGTCTCGGCGGCAGCGTCGATACGGTCCGCTTCTCCGCCCACAATGCCGGCGACATCATAGCCTCGCGCGATGGTATCGACCTGCTTCTGACCGATAAGGTCACCGGCGCTGTATTGCGCATCACCAACGAGTTCGAAGGGCGCTGGCCTGGCTTGATGATTAGCGACGCCTCCCACGACTTCGGAATCAACCAGATCGTATTCAAGGACGGCAGCGTTTGGACTAAGGTGGACATTGCCGAAGCCGTTTCGAAGATCGATGATGCATCGACCCACGTCACAGGTACGGAGGACATCGATGTCCTGCAGGGTGGTAAGGGAGACGACCTGCTCGAGGGCGGCGGTGATACTGATATTTATCGCTACGGTCGTGGCGACGGGCAGGATACGATCCACGACTTCGAGGGCAATGCCTTCCGCAATGACCAGGATATGCTTCAGTTCCTGGACGGCATCCGTAGTGGGGATCTGATATTCCTCCGCGATGGCGCATCGAACGATCTCGTCATCCGCTTCAAGAATAGTCCGCTCGACCAGATTACCATCCAAGGACAATTCGCTGCGACCTATACCGGTCCTTATGGCACCTGGTACATGAACCGCATCGACCTGTTCACGTTCGATGACGGCAGCAGCCTGACAAGCGATCAGGTCGCCAGCATCGTGTTGCAAGCCCATTCTACTGATGGAAATGACGAGCTCTATGGCATGGAGCGCGAAGACATCCTGCGGGCTGGCAAGGGTGACGACTTCATCTCCGGCGGAAATCAGAGCGATCTCTATCTCTATGCGCTTGGAGACGGTCACGACGTCATTCAGGATCGAATGACCAACATTCTGTCCGGAACCGATGACTTCCTGCGATTTGGAGCAGGTATCGGCCGAGAGGATATTAGCTTCGGCAGGGTGGATGGCGACCGCCATTCAATTGTTATCTACGTCAATGGTGGTCAGGGAAGCATTACGCTCCAGAACGAGTTCGCCTACGCCGCATCTGGTGTCTTTGGAAATATCTTCTTCGACCGTATCGAGCGCATTGATTTCACGTCGGGCGACCAGAGCATTTCCTGGCACGAACTCGCGACGATGCTCATCGCGTCGGAAAAAACGAGCGGTGCCGACATCATCGAAGGTTTGGATATTGACGACATACTTGATGGAGGGGCCGGCGACGACACCCTGTACGGTTACAACGGCAACGACACCTACGTATGGGGCCATGGCTACGGCAACGATACGATCCAGGAGCGTGGCGCCGGCGCTCTGAATGGCGGCGATTTCGACAAGATCATTTTCAACGATCAGGTAGTCGCATCTGACATTCAGCTAGTTCGAGATGCAGGTAGCAGCGATCTCGTCATAAGGCTTCGCGACAGCGGCGAAACGCTGACGCTGATCGGCCAATTCTCTTACAATGCCATAAATTATCGACCAGACCAGGTCGATGAGATCCATTTCTCAGATGGCGTTGTCTGGAACGCCGCCGACATCCGCAGCCAATATCTGCTTTCGATGAAAACGGCAGGCAACGACTCCATCTACGGATTCTGGACAAATGACACCCTGGATGGGGGGCAGGCAACGACTACCTCGCAGGTGGCGATGGCGATGACACCTATTTCTTCGGCTATGGCGACGGACAAGACATCGTCCAAGAGAGCTATGGCATTGTGCTCTATTCCGATAACGACACAGTCCGGTTCAACAGCAACGTCAACGTTGATGACGTCACATTCCAACGTGTCGGCGACTACGACCTGCTGATAACGCTTGCCGGATCGAATGACTCTCTTCTCATTCGGAACGAATACGATATCGCCGTCTGGGACATGAACGATGTCGAGCAGTTTGCGTTCGCTGACGGCACGATTCTATCGAAGTTCGACATCATCGTTCGGTTGATCGCTGCCCAGGTGACCGAGGGTGACGACACGGTCACGGCTTTTGATTTCGACGATGTCATCGCCGCAGGTGCGGGAGCGGACACGATCGATGGCCGTAGTGGCAATGACACGATCACCGGCGGGACCGGCAACGACACGATCGACAGCGGCTGGGGCAACGACACGATCTATTACGCCCGTGGTGACGGCAACGACACGATCACGGATACGGGCATGTGGGATACCGACGACCGGCTGGTGTTGTCCGGCATCAATCCCGCCGACGTGACGTTGGTGCGCAATGGCAACGATGTGACGCTGGTCATCGCCGAGAGTGTGGCGGGTGCGGGCGACGCCGGCTCCATCCTGCTCAGCGGCAATCTCAACGAGTACTATCAGACCGGCCTTGAGAAGGTCGTCTTTGCCGACGGCACGATATGGACGCGTGACACGATGCGGGCAGCAGTGCTGGCCGAGGCATCGACGTCAGGCAACGACGTGATCACCGGCTTCAACGCGGCCGACATCATCAATGCCGGCGCCGGCAACGATACGATCAATGCCGGTGATGGCAATGACACGATCACCGGCGGGATCGGGAACGACACGATCGACAGCGGCTGGGGCAACGACACGATCTATTACGCACGCGGCGACGGCAACGACACGATCTCGGATTCGGGCATGTGGGATACCGACGACCGGCTGGTGTTGTCCGGCATCAATCCCGGCGACGTGACGCTGGTGCGCAACGGCAACGATGTGACGCTTGTCATCGCCGAGAGTGCGGCGGGTGCGGGCGATGGCGACAGCATCCTGCTCCAGGGCAATCTCTACGAATACCTTGAGAGCGGCCTTGATAAGATCGTCTTCGCCGACGGCACGGTGTGGAGCAGAGCTGATCTCAGAGCGATGCTGGTGAACTTTGCCGGTACTCCAGGCGACGATGTGATTACCGGATCAAACACGTCTGACATCATCAATGCCGGCGCCGGCAACGATACGATCAATGCCGGTGATGGCAATGACACGATCACCGGCGGGATCGGCAACGACACGATCGACAGCGGCTGGGGCAACGACACGATCTATTACGCACGCGGCGACGGCAACGACACGATCACGGATACGGGCATGTGGGATACCGACGACCGGCTGGTGCTCTCCGGCATCAATCCCGGCGACGTGACGTTGGTGCGCAACGGCAACGATGTGACGTTGGTCATTGCCGAGAGTACGGCGGGTGCGGGCGACGGCGGCTCCATTATGCTCCAGGGCAATCTCAACGAATACTATCAGACCGGCCTTGAGAAGGTCGTCTTTGCCGACGGCACGATATGGACGCGTGACACGATGCGGGCAGCAGTGCTGGCCGAGGCATCGACGTCAGGCAACGACGTGATCACCGGCTTCAACGCGGCCGACATCATCAATGCCGGCGCCGGCAACGATACGATCAATGCCGGTGATGGCAATGACACGATCACCGGCGGGATCGGCAACGACACGATCGACAGCGGCTGGGGCAACGACACGATCTATTACGCATGCGGCGACGGCAACGACACGATCACGGATACGGGCATGTGGGATACCGACGACCGGCTGGTGCTCTCCGGCATCAATCCCGGCGACGTGACGCTGGTGCGCAACGGCAACGATGTGACGTTGGTCATTGCCGAGAGTACGGCGGGTGCGGGCGACGGCGGCTCCATTATGCTCCAGGGCAATCTCAACGAATACTATCAGACCGGCCTTGAGAAGGTCGTCTTTGCCGACGGCACGATATGGACGCGTGACACGATGCGGGCAGCAGTGCTGGCCGAGGCATCGACGTCAGGCAACGACGTGATCACCGGCTTCAACGCGGCCGACATCATCAATGCCGGCGCCGGCAACGATACGATCAATGCCGGTGATGGCAATGACACGATCACCGGCGGGATCGGCAACGACACGATCGACAGCGGCTGGGGCAACGACACGATCTATTATTCCCGCGGCGACGGCAACGACACGATCTCGGATACGGGCATGTGGGATACCGACGACCGGCTGGTGTTGTCCGACATCAATCCCGGCGACGTGACGCTGGTGCGCAACGGCAACGATGTGACGCTTGTCATCGCCGAGAGTACGGCGGGTGCGGGCGACGGCGGCTCCATTATGCTCCAGGGCAATCTCAACGAATACTATCAGACCGGCCTTGAGAAAGTCGTCTTTGCCGACGGCACGATATGGACGCGTGACACGATGCGGGCAGCAGTGCTGGCCGAGGCATCGACGTCAGGCAACGACGTGATCACCGGCTTCAACGCGGCCGACATCATCAATGCCGGCGCCGGCAACGATACGATCAATGCCGGTGATGGCAATGACACGATCACCGGCGGGATCGGCAACGACACGATCGACAGCGGCTGGGGCAACGACACGATCTATTATTCCCGCGGCGACGGCAACGAAACGATCTCGGATTCGGGCATGTGGGATACCGACGACCGGCTGGTGTTGTCCGGCATCAATCCCGGCGACGTGACGCTGGTGCGCAACGGCAACGATGTGACGCTTGTCATCGCCGAGAGTGCGGCGGGTGCGGGCGATGGCGGCTCCATCCTGCTCCAGGGCAATCTCAACGAGTACTATCAGAGCGGCCTTGAGAAGATCGTCTTTGCCGACGGCACGATTTGGACGCGGGCGGACATGCTGACACATATCGCCTATACTGGAGGCACCGTCGGCAACGACATCATCACCGGATCTTCGGCCGCAGATGTGTTGCGTGCAGGACTGGGCAACGACACCTTGAAGGGCGGGGCCGGCAGTGATGCGTACATCTATCTTGCAGGTGATGGCAACGACATCATCGACGAGCCGACGTCGGGAACCGATAGCGATGTTCTCAGGCTGGATGACTTGCTCAAGAGTCAAGTTCTCTTTGCTCGGTCGACAACATCCGCAAGCGACTTGATCATCACAGTCCTCGCAACCGGCGAAACGATTACGCTGAAGAACCAATTCGATACTGCCGGAGGCGTCGAGTCGATCGTCTTCAAGGATGGCGAGGTTCTCGGTGGTGCCGCGGGCGCGTTGGATACTGCGCTCACGGGGCTGCTGGCAATCTATGGAACCTCAGGTAACGATACACTTGCCGGAACGACGGCGAATGACATCATCGATGCGGGTGCGGGCGACGACCGACTTGAAGGCAAGGAAGGCACCGACACCTATATTTATCGACCCGCCGACGGAAATGATGTCATTTTCGACTACCGAGGGTCTCGTGATAATCGACTCGTACTTGGACTTGGAATAGACGCCAGCGATGTTGTTTTCGCGCGCGTTGCCGCAGACTCGAACGATATTAAGCTCGCCTTCCGCTCGATGTCTGGATCGATCACGCTCGACGGTCAGCTTTGGAGCGATGCGGGTGTTGAGTTCATTCAGTTCGCCGATGGTACGGTCTGGAACGAAACAGAGATGTTGCGTCGGTATGTTGCGGACCAGCAGACGTCCGGCAACGACATCATCTGGGGTACGAATCTATCCGACCTGGCAACGGGTGGTGCGGGCGATGACACCCTGACTACCTTTGGCGGCAACGATCGTCTGGTCGGCGGGACAGGTAACGATCGCCTTGACGGCAGCGGCGGTACCGACGTCTACGTCTACGAGGCAGGCGATGGGGACGACGTGATTTTCGACTACACCGGCAGTCGCGACAATGTTTTGGAGTTCAGGCAGGGGATCTCTTCAGCGGACGTGGTGTTTTCACGCGTCGCGAGCGACGCGGCCGACATAAAGCTGACGTTCCGCTCATTGTCCGGCTCGATCGTGCTCGACAATCAGCATTGGGGTGACGCCGGTGTGGAGTTCATTCGGTTTGCCGACGGCACCCTATGGGACGATGCCGAGATCGCTCGCAGATACGTTGCAGATCAAAAGACGGCTGGTGACGACACGATTTGGGCAACGAACCTATCCGACAACGTATTCGGCGGCGCCGGCAATGACACGATCGTAGCCTACGACGGCAACGACCGTCTTATCGGCGAGGCAGGCAACGACCGGCTGGACGGCGGCGGCGGCAACGACGTCTACGTGTACAACGGCGGCGATGGCGACGACGCTATCTTCGACTACCAAAGCAGCCGCAACAACGTTCTCGAATTCGGTGCCGGAATTTCGGCAGCGGACGTAGTGTTTTCACGTGTCGCGAGCGATGCGGCCGATATGAAACTGACATTTCAATCGATGGCTGGCTCCATCGTGCTCGATAATCAGCACTGGGGCGACGCCGGCGTCGAGTTTATTCGGTTCGCCGACGGCACGATCTGGGATGATGCCGAGATCGCTCGTCGATATGTCGCGGGTCAAACGACGGATGGTGATGACACCATTTGGGCAACGAACCTATCCGACAATGTAGTCGGCGGCGCCGGCAATGACACGATTGCCGGCTACGATGGCAACGACCGTCTAGCCGGCGGGGCGGGCAACGACCGCCTGGACGGCGGCGGCGGTAACGACGTCTACGTGTACAACGTCGGCGATGGCGACGACGCTATCTTCGACTACCAAAGCAGCCGCAACAACGTCCTCGAGTTTGGTGCCGGAATTGCGGTAACAGACGTTGTCTTCTCACACGTCACGAGCGATGTGAACGACATGAAGCTGTCATTCCAAGGGATGACAGGCTCCATCGTTGTCGATAACCAGCTCTGGGGCGATGCTGGTGTCGAATTCGTTCGTTTTGCCGACGGCACCGTCTGGAACAAGACTCAGATCGCGGCACGCTATGTAGCCGACCAGCAGACCGCCGGCGACGACATCATCTGGGGGACGTATGGCGCCGATACAATCCAGGGCGGGGCTGGCAACGACACTCTTCGCGGGGTGGGTGGAAATGACACTTTCGTGTTCAAGGCTGACTTCGGCAAAGATACGGTGACAGATTTCTCCGCCGGTGCGGGCATTGGTGATGTCCTCGACATCAGTGACGACCTCTTCGCGGATTTTGCATCGGTGATGGCGGCCGCCACCCAGGTCGGAGCAGACACGTTGATTACTCATGACGCCAACACGTCGATCACTTTGAAGAACGTCGCGCTGACAAGCCTGCACCAGGATGATTTCCGCTTCACGGCTGCAGCGTGAGAAAGAGGAAATCGTCTTGAACAAGGCTGCAGAACAGTCGTCACAAGTATTCCTTGTGGCGGTTCTCTCGTCGCTTCGAAAGGCCTTCCTCGGAGTCGGCCTGACAAGCTGCGTCATCAATATCCTTGCTCTGACCGGCTCATTTTTCATGCTTCAGGTCTACGACCGGGTCATTCCCGGCCGTAGCCTGCCGACATTGGTGGGACTCGGGATCATCGCCGCAACGCTGTTCGTCTTCCAGGGCGTCTTGGAATTGATCCGGTCGATGTTGCTCGTCCGGGTTGGCACTGCGGTCGACGAACGTTTCGGTGACCGCGTTTACGGCTCTCTCGTCTTATTGCCGTCGCGCATGCAGATGCCGGGCGACGGGCTACAGTGCGTGCGGGATCTCGATACCGTCCGCGGTTTTCTGTCGGGACCGGGGCCGACCGCGCTGTTCGACATGCCCTGGATGCCGTTCTATCTTTTCCTTTGTTTCCTCTTCCACATTTGGATCGGAGTGACTGCGCTTGCCGGTGCACTGATCCTTATCGCCTTGACCATGCTTACCGAGGTTCGGTCGCGGCAGCCGGCGAAGGAAGCAGCCAAGCTTGCCGCCGAGCGCATCAATCTTGCCGAAGCGACCAAACGGAACTCGGAAGCCGTCCTCGCCATGGGCTTCGGCCATTTCATCGGTGAGCGTTGGACCGAGCTCAACCGAAAATATCTGGCAAACCACGTTGCCGCCAGCACGGTCACGGGCGGGCTGGCGACGGCATCGAAAATCCTGCGCATGATGCTGCAGTCGGGCGTGCTCGCCGTCGGCGCCCTTCTGGTGATCCGTCAGGAGGCAACTGGCGGCATCATGATTGCTAGTTCCATTTTGGTGAGCCGCGCCCTGGCGCCCGTAGAACTCGCCATCGGGCAATGGAAAGGCTTCGTTGCCGCCCGGCAAAGCTGGGGGCGGCTGACTAAGCTGATGACGCTCATGTCGTCGGAGCAGCGCGAGGTCGATCTACCGGCGCCGCGGGAAAACCTGATCGTCGAGAACCTGCAGATCGCCGCGCCGGGCGGGCGCAGCCCTATTCTTCGCGGCGTCTCCTTCAAGGTTTCGGCAGGAGAGGCAGTTGGCGTTATCGGTCCGAGCGCATCAGGAAAATCCACACTCGCCCGCGCAATCACCGGCCTTTGGTTGCCCTTGGGCGGCGCGGTAAGGCTCGACCAGGCTCTCCTTACCCAGTGGGATCCGCACGAACTCGGCCGCCATCTCGGTTATCTGCCACAGGATGTCTCGCTTTTCGATGGGTCGATCGCGCAGAACATTGCACGGTTTGACCCAAAGGCCAACTCCGAGACTGTCATCGCCGCAGCGAAGGCAGCTGGCGTCTACGACATGATCGTGCAATTTTCAGATGGGTTTGACACCAAGGTCGGAGAACAGGGATCGGTGCTCTCGGCCGGTCAGCGCCAGCGCATAGCGCTTGCTCGCGCACTCTATGGCGAGCCGTTTCTGGTGGTTCTCGACGAGCCTAATTCCAACCTTGATGCCGATGGCGAGGCGGCCCTGACGAAAGCGATCTCTGGGGTTCGCGCGAGGGGAGGGATTGCGATTGTGATCGCACACCGGCCGAGCGCGCTCACGGCAGTCGATCAGGTTCTTGTCATGGGCAATGGCCAGATGCAGGCCTTCGGTCCGAAGGACGAAGTATTGAAAAAGACCACGGCGAGGCCAGCCACGGCGACCCCGCAGCCGATGCGCCTGCTGATCGGCGGCGAGGAGACGGGAACATGAGCGATGTCGGAGCGCCATCGGCGGAAGGCGCCATCCGCAAGCTGACGGTAGCCGCCCTCAGCATCGTCGTCCTACTCGGCGGTGTGATGGGCGGTCTCGCTGCCACCACCCACCTTTCAGGCGCGGTCATCGCCTCCGGAATGGTCGTCGTTGACACTTATGTGAAGCCGGTACAGCATCAGAAAGGCGGTACCGTCGGCCAGATATTCGTCAAGAATGGAGATCTGGTGGAAGCCGGCCAGATCCTCATCCATTTGGACGATACCCAGACCCGCGCCAATCTCGCCATCGTAACCAAGCGGCTGAACGAGCTTTCCGCAAGGACGGCTCGGCTTGTAGCGGAACGCGACGGCACACAGTCGATCGCTTTTTCCGAAGAGTTGCTGGCAAAGGCCAGCGATCCAGAGGCCGCGCGCTCGATCGAGGGCGAGAAACGCCTCTTTGCCAACCGCCGGTCATCGCTGGTGGGGCGAAAGGCGCAATTGCGTGAGCGGATCGAGCAACTCAAGCAGGAAGCCGAGGGTCTGGTCGCCCAGGAAACCGGCAAGCGCCAGGAGATTGCGCTGATCGAAAAGGAACTGGAAAGCATTCAGCGCTTGTTCGATCAAGGGCTCGTTCCCGCCAACCGGGTATATGCGTTGCAGCGTGAGGCCGCGAGCCTCACTGGCGAGCTCGGCAACCTCGTCGCGACCGAAGCACAGACGAAGGGTAAGGTCACGGAAACAGAACTCCAGATCATCCAGATCGATGATGACCAGCGTAGCGAGGTCTCCGACCAGCTTCGACAGGCCGAGGGAGATATCGGCGAATATTCCGAACGCCTGGTCGCTGCTCAGGATGATTTGCAACGTATCGACATTCGCGCGCCGCAGGGCGGCATTGTGCATCAGCTTGCCGTGCACGCATCCGGCGCCGTCATCGCTCCGGGAGAAGCGATCATGCAGATCGTTCCGGATCGCGATGCCCTCGTTGCCGAAGTCAAGCTGATGCCGACCGATATCGATCAAGTGTCCATCGGACAGATGGTGCATTTGAGATTTTCTGCCTTCAGCCAGCGGAACACGCCGGAGCTGAATGGTGTCGTGACCAGTGTTGCAGCAGACCTGACGAGCGATCAGCGCTCGGGCCTCAGCTACTACGTCGTCCGTACCAAGGTTTCCGATGGCGAATGGCAGAGGCTTGGCCAGGTCACGCCCGTTCCCGGCATGCCGGTCGAAGCCTTCATACAGACCGGCGAACGAACGGCGCTGGCATATTTGACGAAGCCTCTCATGGATCAGGTCGCGCGAGCCTTCAAGGAAGAATAAAAAGATGCGGCGCCTTAATCACCGACCGGGGGAAGAAAGACAGCTGACCAATGCCGACACTCTCGACCGTTCGGCATTCCCTGGGGCCGCGTAGGATAGTGTCGGGTGACTGAGGTAGCGAAACTTCCATTAAAGTCGTTCCATAAATACCGGTTACGCCACTGACACTGAAAATAGCGGGGTCGACGGTCCTGTTCCTTTCAAATTTCGGCTATTTCGGCGTGTCGGCTTTGTTGGCGCGCGCCTGAATTTGCGTGCATCGTTCGATCAGGTGTTCGAACGGCTCGGAATCGCCGAGCAGCAGACCGTCGTCGACCATGCGCGCGTAATCCTCACCGAGTGCGCGCAGACCTTCTCCGGAGGGTGTCAGAACCAGATTGCCATTGACGGCTGCGGCGTAGTCGATGGGCGAGCGGTCGGCCGCCTTTTCCGCAAAGAACATTGATTTGTGTTTCGCCACGGCATTGGCGAGCTGCCGATCCGCGAATGCCTTGTCGGCGAAACCAGCATCGTTCAACCGGACGACGTCATGCCAATGACGAGCAAAACGATCGCCGCGGAGGCGCTCCTGCAGGCAGAAGACATGGATTGCCGTCGCCTTCTCCCAGAACGTCCGCTCCGCGTGCATGACGCGGGGGCTCGCCTTCGGAAATTCGACACCATCGACCTGACCCGCGGCGTCGCAGTCGACATCGCGAATACTGGCTGGCTCGCCGGTGGATCGGGCCCCGAATTCGAGCATGACGCTCCGGGCGACATAACCGGATCCGCTGCTCACCGCGTCATAGTCCAGATAGAGCGTATCATCCTCGAGGCGAATTGCCGCCGGAAGAGATTGATCGCGCAGCGCACCGGCGATGACCGGCTCCACCGACTCCGAAACCCAGACCGGAAGCCGCTTCCGTACTTCGCTGGTCCAGCGTTTCTCTTCGCTGCGGGTTTTCGGCAGCGCCTCATCATTATCGCCGACCAGGTCCGGCGCCAGGGCGCGGATATCATAGGTCAGGTCGACGTCCTCGGAGAACCTTTTGATGACGCCGTAGCCTTTCGAAAGCGAAGTGCCGCCCTTGAAGACGAGGTGCTCGCCGAGCTTGGACGAAAAGAGCGTCTGCAGCGTCCAGACGACCCAGACATCCTTTTCGAGCAGGTGAATGGGCCGTCCGGTGCGGTCGGCCGCCACGGCCAAGGCTTCGCGCCGGTCGTCCTTTGACAAGGTCAGGAACTGATCAGCCATGCGCAGCCTTTCCCACGCTTCTTGCAAGCCAAGTCGGGAACTGCGGAGCCGCCGCCACTAACTCGCCGAACGCGTCTGGCGGCAGCTTTCGCTTGATCCGCGACAGTGCTTCATCGGCCTTCTCGGGCCCAAGCCAGGCGAGCGCACGGACCGCCACGCCGGCGGGCCGATCGGCCAAGGCCAGTTGCCAGCGAGGGACATGCCTAAGCTCGACCGTTTGCTGTCCAAGGTTCATCGTCCGGCTGCGGCCGGATGTAAGGTAGACGGAGCGGACCGGGACCTGGGTGGTCAGGCCCAGGGAATTCGCAGCGGCGGCGCCGTTTGAGACAATGACCTCGCCGCGCTGCTGCGCCACTGCCTCTACGGCCTGTTCGACCGTCGGCAGCCGACTGCCAAAACGACTTTTGACGGGCCGCATATAGATACCACGGCCGGCCCGGACGAGCTCGCCACGCTCGGCCAGGCGCGACAGAGCCTGGTCCAGGGCGGCACGATTTCCGAGATGCAAAAAGCTCTTTGCCGAAAGCGCGGACCCTTCCGGCAGTCGTTCAGCATGGCCCATGATTTGTGACGTCAGCTTTTGCATGGCATGTCTCCTGTCAGAAATATATACAGTTTTCTGACAGTTTGCAATGAGAGGGGAAGACGACGCGTGTCATACTGGTATTTTTTTGCCGCGTTCGTATTCTTTCTGGGAAGATCGAGGAAGGCGCCCGCTGCCTATGCAAGGCGTCGAACGTCGCCGGCAGGCCAGAGCTCTCGAGGCCAGCGACCGGCTTGTTGCCATAGAGTTCGCGTTTTAGGCCAGGAAGATCGCATAATGGATCGTCGGGAACCTATGTATGTCTCGGACAAACTACAGGTCGCCGCTTCCTTTCAGTATGGACCGCCATCAGCCCCATTCGATTGGCCACATATTCTGCTCCCGAAATGGTGGGGTGGACCGATTATGACGGTAGGTATAGACGCGTGGTCCGGTAGGCGCTATTCGTGATGTACCAACATCAGCAAACCATCCCGTGGATTCTCCAAGGCCTCTTGTATTGAAAAAAGTGCAACGCAGTTTTGCCGTCGAGTACAAAACCGGCAGGCGAAAACTCGATACCAGGTCAAACTCGATCTGGGGCAACGTTGATTTGAAATCCGTCGCTCGCGACCTGGAGGAAGAGGCAATGCCGTTTCTGTCGGGTAGCTCTCAGAGTGGCAAATCCGACTGCGAAATGTCTTTACCAAAAGCAGATCAGGTCGAGCCGTTGTTGACAGCGCCTCTCGGGCCGTCGACAACTGCATCAGACACACAGGAGATAAGCATGGCCGACGAGACTGATACTGCAACCAGTGCCGATGTGCCGACCGTTGTCGAAACGCCTATTGCGCCGAAGAAACAGCGCAAACTCCGGGCCAAGAAAACCGCGGCACTTGAGACGCCGTCAGCTGACGCTGCGGCAGAGCCAGCAGTTGCTCTGGTCGCCGCCGGTGGTGTGAAAAGGAGAAGGCGCAAGGCAAAGGTGATCGAAGTTACGGCGAGCGCCAAACGCGCACCTGTGCGCCGCACTCCAAAGGCTGTGCAGACAGCGCCGGTCGCGCCGATGACGGCGATCGATGAGATGGCGGATCTCC
This sequence comes from Rhizobium sp. C104, assembly GCF_022354505.1. Classification (NCBI taxonomy): domain Bacteria; kingdom Pseudomonadati; phylum Pseudomonadota; class Alphaproteobacteria; order Hyphomicrobiales; family Rhizobiaceae; genus Rhizobium; species Rhizobium sp. C104. Next base: position 34,061 of record NZ_CP092347.1, read on the forward strand.
TGCAGTTGGAAGAGGAAAATCAGCGACTGCGCAAGCTTCTGGCTGAAAAACTTCGCGCTGAAAATGCCGATCTGCGCAAACGGCTCAAGCTCGATTGACAAAAGCGGCTGGTCAATCGCCGGCCGCATTTCCATGCTTATCGAGAGATACAATTTGGCAACGGTGAATGCTGTTGCCGGAACTAAAACTCACTGCCTGCTTGCGGGATAAATCGCGAGGTCGGATAGATGGCGTCTCCCTGGAAATTTCTTGCCCGTCTGATCTCACCTGGACGCCAACAAAAAAGAGAAAGCGGCTCGAACGAGAAGGTTACGTCGGTGGCGTTGCCTATTTCCGGTCCGACTGAAGCGCCTGCCGAGGAGAGCGTGAATGGCGCTGATCGACCGGTTAGCGAGGAGCTACCTCGTCATGGTCAAGCCGCTGCAATTTCCGTAGAGCCGGTGCATTCGGATGAAGCCAAAAACGGTGCCCGCGATAGGGTCGAACGCGGTGCAGCAAAAATTGGGCAGGCCGCTAATCAGGCTTTATCCGGCGGTACTGGTATCGACGTCACCGCTGCACATGATGATACTACGCAGATCAGGCGAACTGTCAAAGTGGCACCGCGAAAGCAAAGACGTCGCAGCAAGGAAGCGGTAGCGGTTGCGAACGTTTCGCCCGTATCCCAGATCGCACACATTGCAGAGGAGATAAGGCTCGATGAAGAGATCAGGGTGCTCAGGGGCAGCTGGCGAGAAAGCTAACGCTGCAAAACGCGCAGTTAAGAAAAATGCTGGAGCGATTTGAACGGTGAACGTGGGGCCGAGTTGATTTTGCTCTACGCATTTGAATGGGCGTTCGACCCTGGTCAACTTGCATAGTGGGCTAGATGCTGGGAGTGCATGTAAAGGCGACGATGACATGTGGCGCAACTTGCGATGTGTTGATGGCCGAAATCTCCGACGACAATCAACGAGTTTCAGCCAACGTGCCAGGGGACGCTGCTTACGGCCAGTTCTTCTTCGACCACCGGTCCGCCTCCAGAGATCGCGGACCAATGAATCGACAACGGACATAGCGCCAGCATAAGTCGCAAATTCGCAAACGTTTAGGCCAAAGCGAAATGACGCGCAATCCACCGGGTTAGTAAAGCAATCGAGCGCGTATCGTTCCCGGAATCTGGCGAATTTCATCAAGGATGTCACCCGCTCTCTGGCCAATGCTCTCGGCCTCAATCACCACATAACCCATCTCGCCGTAGGTCTGCAGGAATTCGCCGACGATATTTAGTCCGCGGGACGAAAAAATCATATTCAAACTGTTCAAGATGCCAGGGCGATTTTCATGAACATGGATGAAACGTGTGCCGTTCGGTCGCGGAGGCAGTTGAACCTGGGGAAAATTGACCGCGCCCAGCGTCGAACCGACGTCCGAATATTCGACGAGCTTCCTTGAGACTTCCCCTCCGATGCGCTCCTGCGCTTCTTCGGTTGAGCCGCCGATATGTGGCGTCAGAATTACATTGTCCAAACCCTGTAGCGGCGTCTTGAAAAGTTCTTTATTGGATGCCGGCTCTTTCGGGAACACGTCCACAGCCGCGCCTGCGAGATGCCCTTCTTTCAAAACCGTCGCAAGCGCCTCAAGATCGACCACGGTCCCGCGGGAATTGTTGATAAAAACGGCTCCCTTTTTCATTCGGCGCAGTTCAGCCTCAGTGATCATGTTTCGCGTTGATCTGGTCTCTGGAACATGCATCGTCACATAATCTGAGATTTCGAGCAGTGCCCCGAGCGTCGCCATCGATTCTGTATTGCCGTGGCGAAGCTTGTCCGAGGGATCGAAATAGCGCACGTTCATGCCCATACTTTCCGCAAGAACGCCAAGCTGCGAACCGATATTGCCATAGCCAACGATGCCCAGCGTTTTCCCGCGAACCTCACGACTGCCGACGGCAGATTTTTCCCATCCGCCTTCATGAGCCGAAGCCGAACGCGGGAAGATCCGCCTGGTCAGCATGATGATCTCACCGATCACAAGCTCGGCGACCGAGCGCGTATTTGAATAGGGAGCGTTGAACACGGGTATCCCGCGTCGGCGGGCCGCATCCAGATCGACCTGATTTGTCCCCACAGAAAAACAGCCGACGGCCATGAGCTTCTTAGCCGATCTGAAGATTTCCTCTGTCAGATATGTGCGTGAGCGAATTCCCACAATATGTGCTTCGGCTATATGACTTTTAAGATCCTTGTCATCCAGAGCCTTCGGCAGATGCGTGAGATTGACGTAGCCTGATGACGAAAAGTAGTCCACCGCGCTCTGACTGATCCCTTCAAGCAGAAGTACGGAAATCCGGTCGCGCGGAAGCGAAAGAGGTCGGGACATTGGATTGCTCTCGATTTTGGAATTCATTAAGAAGAGGCCACAAAAGCCCACAGACAGGGCAACAGGATTCAGTCAGATCCACGGACATTTGCACATAATAACCGACTCCGGCGGTAGAACATATGGCGCGCCAGCGGACAGTTCCGCATTGTCCAAAGATCTACATCATTTCCTATTGAAGCCGAACTGGTCATAGAGCCGTGCGACGACTGCCTTGTCTGCGGAATTGTCGCCGGCCAACGCACGCGTCGCGCGGCTTTTGTGGATTGCAGATGAGCTTAGCTCAACGCAGTGATGATGTCATGTGATCTCAACCAAATCGAAATCCAACCCATATCGCTGATGCGTCGCTGGTAGCGGCACCACCTCAGCAATGTGGAGTATTAGCAAATGAAAACATGGTTCATCACAGGTGCATCCCGCGGTTTCGGTCGCGCTGTCGCCGAGGAAGCCATTCGCCGCGGTGATAAAGTCGCCGCAACCGCTCGTTCCGTCGAAGCGCTTCAAGACCTTGTGGCACTTTCTCCCGAAGGCGTCGCGGCGATTCAACTCGACGTCACCAATTCCGAAGAGATCAAGCACAGCGTAGCCGCTGCCCAAGCACGCTTTGGCCACATCGACCTCCTCTTCAACAACGCTGGGATTGGCTATTTCGCTGCGGTCGAGGAAAGCCAGGAGGCGGAAATTCGACGAATGATGGAGATAAACGTTTTTGGTCTTGTCAACGTCACCAATGCGTTTCTTCCTGCCATGCGGGCGCGGCGCTCAGGTACCATCATAAACGTCTCGTCCGTCGGAGGCATCCGAGCTTTTCCGGCTGTCGGATGGTACTGCGCGTCCAAGTTCGCTGTGGAAGCTATTTCTGAATCGCTCTCGCAGGAATTGCAGCCGCTCGGTATTGACATCGTCCTCATCGAGCCCGGCCCGTTTGCGACGGATTGGGCTGGCAACTCAGCACATGAAGTACCACCGGACGGTGAAATCGCCGATTACGGCAATACGGCGGGTGGCCAGCGCGCGTCCTTCCGACAGAACGTCGGCAACGAGCCAGGGGATCCGGCAAAGGCGGCCGTGGCGATTGTCAATGTCGCTCATGACGAGGACAAGCCTCTGCGACTGCCGCTTGGCAATATCAGCTATGACGGCATTCTCAATAAACTCGAGCAGGTCCGTCAGGAGATCGCGAAGCGAGAAGCGGTCAGCCGCGCCGCGGATCGGGATTGACGTTGTTCGGGTGGCTTCTGCGATGACGCTATTGGTGCGTATCGCGGAAAAGGGAGACGTCCTTTCAGTTTCCGTATCAGAGCTTGGGGCCCGAGCGAGACTGGGAATCCAGTGACAATGTCTCGCAGCGTTCGCCGGCTTCAAAGCGTGCCGTAGCCCGGGCGAGCCCATTAGAGCCGAGCTCACGTCGGCGTCAATGTCCCGGTCGTCTTCAGGAACGCCGATCAGCACCGTCGTTTTGAGGCCGGCGCGCGCGAAGATGTTCGCGACGTCGGTCGCTCCCGTGAAATCGTCGGCCACGCAGCCGACCAGCAACTTTCCGGCGGCCACCACGGATCACCTCATGATGAAGGGGTTGGCGACGTCGTCAGCGGTCGAGATCATCACGCTCTTCGTCTGCATGTAGTTCTGGATCGACGCGATGCCATTCTCGCGACCGATGCCGGAGTGCTTGTAGCCTCCAAGAGGCGACATATAGCTGATGACGCGGTAAGTGTTGACCCAGACCGTGCCAGCCTGGATGGCGGCCGAAACTTTCAGGATACGACGCATGTCCTGGGTCCAGAAGCCCGCGGCCAGCCCGTAATTGGTGTCATTGGCAATATGCACGGCTTCCTCATCGCTGTCGAAGGGGATGACCGCCAGAACCGGGCCGAAGACCTCCTCCTGCGCGATGCGCATGTCGTTTCGGACCCCGGAGAAAATCGTAGGTTCGACGAACCAGCCCCTGGAGAGCTCGGCATTGTCCGGCCGCCCCCACCGAGAACGCATTCGGCGCCCTCGCCTTTTGCGATGTCGATATAGCCGAGGATCTTCTCGAGTTGCGGCGGCGTCGTCACGGGGCCAACCTGCGTCGACGTCAATAGCGGATCGCCCATTCTCGCCGTTTTTGCGAGGTTGACGATCTTCTCGAGAAACTGGTCGTGGATCTTTCGCTGCACGAGCAACCGTGAGCCCGCGATACATGTCTGACCGGTGGCAGCGAAGATGCCGGAGATCACCCCGTTGACGGCATTGTCGATCTCCGCATCGTCGAAGACGATGTGCGGGCTCTTGCCGCCGAGTTCAAGCGTAACCTTCTTGAAGTTGCGCGCTGCAAGCTCGCCGATCTTGCGCCCGGTGCCTTCACTTCCCGTGAAAGCGATCTTGGCGACGTACTTGTGGGTCGTCAGCGTCTCGCCGACATCCGCGCCGAACCCTGTGACGACGTTGAAGACGCCCGCGGGAAAGCCAGCCTGTTCGACGAGCTTTGCGAACTCAAGGGTCGAAGCAGACGTGAACTCCGAGGGCTTTGCCACGAAGGTGTTCCCTGCGGCGAGTGCCGGTGCCAGCTTGTAGGCGAGCAGCAGGAGAGGGGAGTTCCACGGCGTAATCCCGACGCAGACGCCGAGCGGCTCATTACGAGTGAAGTTGAAGGTGTCCGCCTTATCGATCGGGATGACCGCTCCTTCGATCTTGTCCGCCAGCCCGCCGAAGTAGTAGTACCACTGCGGGATGTACTTGAGCTGAAACAGCATCTCGTTGATGAGCTTGCCGTTGTCCGTAACCTCGATCGTCGCGAGATGCTCCGCTTTCTCGGCGATCAGGTCGCCAAGACGCCGAAGAAGGTGTCCGCGGGCGCTCGCGGTGAGCTTCGGCCACGGACCGCTCGTGAAGGCGCGGTGCGCAGCCTCGACTGCTCGTTCCGCATCTTCCCTGCCGCCCTTCGGAATAGCGGCCCAGGTCTGCCCGTTGAAAGGGTTCTTCGTCTCGAACGTATCTCCATTGGCAGCGTCTTCCCACTTGCCGTCGATGAACATCTTGTATGTCTGCATTGTCTTTCTCTCTTCTAGCATCCGAGTTGTCGGGCGAGGTCTTCGAGATCGTCGGCGACGTAATCCCAGCGCTGCTCGGCTGTGAGGTCGGTCGTCTGACCCTCGCCGTATTCGGTGGGTCGTGCGATGAATGCGGTTTTAAGGCCAAGGCTGCGCGCGGCGGCAAGATCGTAGTTGTGGGCAGCGCACATCATGACGGCCCCGGGCTCCAGATAAAGGAGTTTGCAGACCCCGAGGTAGGTCTCCGGATCGGGCTTGTAGTGCTGGAAAAGCTCGCAGGAGAACACGTTGTCCCACGGCAAGTCGGCAAGCTTTGCCATGTTGACGAGAATCGCGACATTGGCGTTGGACAGCGGGCCGATGATAAACTTCGACTTCAGCCGGTGTAGCCCGCGCGATGCGTCGGGCCAGCCGTCCAGGCGATGCCAGACCTTGTTGACGTGCATCATCCGGTCGTGGTCTAGTTCGGCCAGCCCCATCTCTGCGAACACTGCCTTCAAGGCATCGAGGTGAAGTTCGTCCAGGTTCGTCCACGGCAACTCGCCGCTGCGCACCCGCGCTTTCTGGGGATTGTAACGGTCTCGCCAGCGGTCGACGAGGCCGGGCCAGTCGATCTCCACGCCTTCCGTCGCGCCCCAGCCGGTGAGATCGCGGATGATTGAACCCCGCCAGTCGACGACCGTGCCGAACGTGTCGAAGACAATGGCCTTGACGCTATTGGTCATCTAGCGCCCTCCTTCTTGTGGGACGAAACGCGCTCGAACGTTTCCACTCGCTTTTCGGCCACCCAGTCTCGAACCATCGCATCAAAGCTCAGGAAGTGCGGCGTCTTCAGGTGGAAGTCGAAATCGGCTTTTGAGCCGTAGACTTCATAGAGGTAGGTGCGCTCCGGCCGCTCAGGATCGCGGCAGACATCGAACACTTCGCAGTTTGGTTCGTCGCGCAGCGACGTCGCCGCATTCTCGATTATCGCCGCATGGAAATTATCGGCGAACTGGCTCCGAACGACGAACTCAACGACCACGACGAAGCCTGTGGATGCCGAACTCATGCGACCTCCTCGCGGACGGCACCCAGAGCGCCGATCACGCTGCGCGTCATCTCCGCGCAATTGGCGCTTCCGCCATACTCCATTGGAACCGCGATCTTTGTCGACAAGGTGTGCTCGACCGCCGCCTCGATCAGCCCGGCGGCGTCAGCAAGCCGCTGATCGCCGTGCTTTACCGCTAGCCAGTCGAGCATCATCGCTCCTGACAGGAACATTGCGCCCGGATTGGCGACGCCCTTACCCGCGATATCGGGAGCGGTCCCGTGTGCCGGCTGGAAGAGGCCGTGGGTATCACCGATGTCCGCCGAAGGGGCCATCCCCATGCCGCCGATCAGGCCGGCCGCAAGGTCGGAAAGGATGTCGCCGAACATGTTCTCTGTCACCAGCACGTCGAGCGTCCAGGGCTTCTTCACCATGTTGAGCGCTAGCGCGTCGACGTAGGCATAGTCCCTGTGCAACTCAGGGTGCTTTGCAGCGATCTCATCGAAGACCTTGCGGAAGAAAGCCATCGAACTGAAGACATTCGCCTTGTCGACGCAGGTCACCGTGCCGGGCTTGCCGCGACGTTTGCGCTGGGCGGCGAGCTGGAAAGCGAATTCGGTAACGCGCTCGGTGCCGGCCCGCGTGATCTGCATCGTGTCGTAGGCCTCCTGGTTGTTCAGGACCTCGCCGCGCCCGCGCGCATAAAACAGGCCTTCTGTCTGCTCGCGGACCAGCACGAAGTCGATTCCTTCGGCGCGAGGATCGGACAGCACTTTCGGAAGGCCCGGAAACCACCGGATCGGACGGACACCTGCAAACAGGCCGAACTCCATGCGCAGGTCGAGCTGCGGAATGATTTCCGTCCCGTCCGGGAAGCGGATGTCGGGCCAGCCCATCGCGCCGAAGAGGATTGCGTCGGATGTCCGGCAGGCCTCGAGCGCGGCGGCGGGCAGGGCCTGGCCGGTCTCCGCGTAGTGCTGCGCACCGGCCTGATGCGTCTCAAACACGAGCGGTGGCGCGCCCGCCTGGCCGACGGCGGCGTCGATCAATTCCATGCAGGCAGGCATGACTTCCCTGCCGATCCCGTCGCCGGGAAGGACTGCGATCTTGAGAGTGTTGTTCAACGATGACATTTGAAACCTGTCCTAGAGGTGGTTGAGGCCGAGGCGCTCGAGGAGGTCGAGCAGTTCCTTGCCTGCCCGCTCCCGGTGCGCCTTGTGAATGTTTCGTGCCTTTTCGCGATCGCCTTCGCGGATTGCTTGCACGAGTTCTGCATGTTCGCGGGTTGAGTTGACGGGCTTAGGACGCATCTTCAGCGTCACCATCCTGACGCGATGTGCGCGGTCGATGAAATTGAGGACGACCGACTTGAGCATCTGGTTGCCGCCAAGTTCGAGCAGTTGCTCATGAAATCTCGCGTCCGCCTGCGCCCAGCGCTCCAAGTCATCTTGCGAAAGCGCATGGTCCATATCGGCGGTAGCCTTTTCGAGACCCCGGAGTTGATCCTCGGAAAGCTGGCGGCTGGCGGCCAGCTCTGCAGCCGTACTCTCCAGCGACGTCAGGATTTCGTAAATTTCCTTCATGTCAGAAATAGAAATCGGCAGGACCCGCATTCCATGCCTCGGGATAACCGAAACAAGTCCGTCCTGCTGGAGGCGCATGAGCGCCTCCCTCACGGGCGTCCGACTCATTCCCAACTGGGAGGCGACTTCCTGTTCGGTCGCCTGGTAACCGGGCGCCCACTTGTTATCCAGGATGAGCTGGCGCAACCGAAGGTGCGCTGTCGCGGTCATTGTTTTCGCGAAGGCGTCCTCTTTGATCTCTGAGACCGGTGCTGTCTGTTTCCTGGTCGGCATTTTCTTTCCCTTCAAGCTGGCTGATTTCTCAGGAGCCTACATATTTTCGCCAGCTATGTTCAGGCTGGTATCCGAGAACGCTCTTTGCTTTGTCGATTGACAGCAAGGTTTCGTTGTTCCCGATCTGCTTCTTGAACGGGACCCCCGAATACCACCTCCTGACGAGTTCCTCGTTGGAGGTGGTCATGACCCCATCGTCGTTTGCGATGATGAACACCTCGGCACCTTTGCCGCTCCACTCGAGCGAGCGACGGATCGCCTGTGCCCCGTCGCGGGCGTCGATATAGGTCCAAAGGTTGAAGCGTCTGCTGCCCGGGTTCTGCTCGAAGGCCGGGAAGTCGGCATACTCGCTCTCGTCCATAACGTTGGAGAAGCGTAGGCAAACGATCTTGAGCTCGCTGTCCCAGCGGCAATACTGCTTTGCCATCTCCTCGCCGAGATGCTTCGAGAGGGAATAGGAGGTTTCCGGGCGCGACTGATAATTCTCGTCCGCCGGCAGATAGTCAGGCTTGATCTCGTAAGGAATGCCGAGCAGGGTCTCGCTCGACGCCCACACGATGTTCTTGATGCCGAGCAAGCGGCATGACTCGAAAACATTGAACGTCGAGATGGTGTTGACCCGGAAAACATCCGCAGGAGCAACGCGCCCCGGCATCGGCACAGCGGCCAGATGGACGACGGCTTCAGTGTTGCGATTGTGGTCCCAATCAAAGCCACTGATCGCCTCGATCGTGGCGCGCATATCCTCGAAATCGACCTTGACGAAGGGGCAGAGGTTTTCTGGCGGAGCGATCGTATCCGCGTTGATGACGTCGTGGCCGCTCTCAACCAGATGCTTGATCGTGGCTCTACCCAGTTTGCCGCTGCCGCCTGTGACTAAAACTCTCATATCCTAATACCTCCGTAGAACCTTCCAGGTTAGCGGCTTCGGCCGACCGCCACAGCCAGGATGATGAGCATTCCGCGCGCGATGAGCTGCTGGCTGTAGTCGAGGCCGCCAAGAATAAGACCGTTGTTGATGACACCGATGAGCAGGGCACCGACGATGGAACCGATCACGGTGCCGCGTCCGCCGAATAGGCTGGTACCGCCGAGAACCACGGCTGCAATGACAGACAGCTCATCACCTTCGCCAAGCTGGAAGCGTCCAGACTGCAGGCGTCCAGCATAGAGCATGCCAGCGATCGCAGCGGCCATCCCCGTCAGTAGCAGCACCTGGAACTTGATTTTCCGGACATCGACTCCGCTGTAGCGAGCTGCGACCGAGTTTCCGCCTGCCGACATGACCTTGCGGCCGAACGGTGTCTTTCGGAGCGCGATATGGGCGATCATGCCCAGAACGGCGACCCAGACAACGAGGACAGGAACAGGGCCGATGTTGCCGGAACCAAAGACGAAAATGAACGGGTCGTTGATAATTGGAACAGGCGAAGTGCCGCTTACCCACATTCCGACCCCTCGCGCGATCCCCATCATGCCGAGCGTCACCAAGAACGACGGGATGTTGAGATAGGCAGTCAGGCCGCCGTTTATGGCGCCTACCAGCAGCCCGAGGGTCAAGCCCGCGAGAATGCCGGGGAATAGACCGTACTTGCTCAGCACCAGGCCAGCGACCACCGACGACAATCCGGCAATGGCTCCGACCGAGAGGTCGATCTCGCCCGCCGAGAGTACGAACGACATTGCCATGGAAACGATGGCGACGATCGCAGTCTGCCGCAGGATGTTGAGCAGGTTGTTTGAAGATAGGAATCCGCGATCCTGCAGCAAGATCGCGAAGACGATGAAGATGACGACGAAGCCGATGTAGACGACGTAGTCGCGCCAGTTGCTGTGCCACGGCCGCATGTGGGTTGCATCCGTCTCTGTGTTCAATGTCTTGGCTTCAGTGGACATTTTGGGTTGCCTTCTGAATCGCGACCTGCAGACCGAGTTCGGTGCGGATCAGCGGAGATTGAGTTTCGTCGCCGGCAATCGTGGCCCAGCTTTCGATTTCGTCGCGCTCGATTTCGCGCGCGAGACGTCCGTTGTTCATGACCAGGATGCGGTCGCTCGTTGCCAGAAGCTCGGCTGGTTCCGACGAGATGACGATGACGGACTTTCCGGAGGAGGCGACGCTCCGAATGAGTTCTACGATCTCGGCCTTTGAACCGATGTCTACGCCTGCTGTCGGTTCGTCGAGAATGACAACCGAAGGATCAATCGCTAGCCATTTGGCAATAACGATCTTCTGCTGGTTGCCGCCGGAAAGGTTCCTGACCTTGTTGTCAGCGGACGGCGTCTTGATCCTCAGTTGCTTGATGAGATCGGAGGTCAGTGTTCCCTCGCGTCGACGATCGATGAAGGGACCGCGGACGAGCTGACCGATCTGCGGCAGTCCAAGATTGTCGCCGACGCTGTGCTCGACAACCAGACCTTCCTCGTGGCGGCTCTCCGGAACAAGGACGATGCCTGCCTTGATCGCATCCGAAGGTGACTTGAACTCAACGGCAGTGTCGCCGAGTTCTACGGTTCCCGCAGTTTTCTTATCGACGCCGAAAAGAAGGCGGGCAAGCTCGCTCCGGCCAGCGCCCATGAGGCCTGCTATTCCCACAATCTCGCCCTTGTGGACGTCGAAGCTGACATCGCTGGGTTTTCCCGAAGGGCCCGAAAGGCCACGTACGCTCAGCGCGGGTTTGCCGCTGCGATCAATGGCGCGCGCCTGGTATTGGAAGCCGGTGACACGCTTGCCGACCATGTGCTGCACGATCGAGTCGAGCGTGAATTCGGATGTCTTCCCGGAGGTCACGTTCTGACCGTCGCGGAGAATTGTAATCTCGTCGGCGATCGTCATGATCTCGGTCATGCGATGGGAAACGTAGATCACGGCTGTTCCCGCCGCAGTGAGCTTCTTCAACATGCCGAACAGAGTGTCGGCTTCCTGTGCGCTCAGCGACGAGGTTGGTTCGTCAAGGATAAGGATCCTGGCGTCTTGGTGGATGGCCTTGGCGATCTCGGTCAGCTGGGCCTGGCCGGGGCTGAGTTCAAAAACAGGCGTCCTCGGATCAACCCTGAGGTTGAGCTGGCCGATGATCTCGGCTGCCTGTGCGATTTCCCTGCGTTCGTCGACCAAGATCGACAGGCGGCGGGGCTCCCGGTTCAGGAAAATGTTCTGGGCGACCGAGAGGGTGGGGATCAGGCTGAGGTCCTGGAAGATCATCTCAATGCCGAGCCTGCGGGAATTCTCCGGAGAGCTGGACGACATGTGCTCGCCAAAAACCTCGATGGATCCCTCCGTGGGTGTGACCACGCCCTGCAGGATCTTCAACAGCGTAGACTTGCCGGCGCCATTTTCGCCGACCAGCGCATGGATTGTCCCGGGTTGGATCGTCAGGCTGACACCGCGCAATGCGTGCACGCCGCCAAACGATTTCCTCACGTTGCTCATCCTGACGGCGGCGAGGGTTTCGGTGACTGCTTGAGTGTTCATGGTCGTTGTCCGCCGCTGGGGCACGGGGAGCGGTCGGAGCCGCTCCCGCGCACCGTTAGTTCATTGCGTCGGTGAGAATCTTCGGTGCCTGGTCGCCGTTCGACTGCGGCCACGCCTCGATCAGGTTATCGCGGGTCACCGCAAGGGCCGGGAGCACGACGTAGGGAGGTGCGTCCTTTCCGAGAAGGGCGTATCCGGCAAGGATGCCCTCGGCATAACCGGCGCCGTACGGACGCTGGGATCCGGTTCCCTTGACGTAACCCTTCTTAGCCATGTCGATCGAGATGTTGACGCCAAGGTCGCAAGTGGTGATGACGAGGCTCTTGGACGCGCCCGCTGCGCGCGCCGCTGACAGGACGCCTTCTGTTGGCACGTCCCACACGGCCCAGATGCCATTGAGGTTGGGGTGGGCCGTCAGCATTGCGGAGGCGACGCGCTCGGATTCGCTTGAGAAATCAGGGCCTCCGACACCGGTCTCCTGGACGACCTTAATATCCGGATAATCCTTGATCGCTTCCTCGAAGCCGACCACGCGTTCTTTGGTGGCAAAAAGGTCGGACGCATGCGGGATGAGACCAATTTCGCCCTTGCCGTCGAGCGCCTTGGCCATGAGCAGTGCGGCGACCTTTCCCATCCCGCGGTTGTCGGAAGAGACGAGGCTCACATAGTCTTTGCCAGCCTTCATCCCGGCGCCGGTCTGGTCAAGGAAGATGATCTTAATGCCAGCGGCAGCAGCTTTCTTGTATGCTGCGGCCGTGGCTGACTGCTCGGCGGGAACGGTAATCATGACGTCAGGTTTGAGCGCCATGACGCTTTCGATGTCTGAAACTTGCTGCTCCGCGCGATATCCAGCATCAGTCGTCGCAACGATTTCGACGCCGAGCTCTTCCAGGGCCTTCTTTTGCCCGGCCATCTGGGCCTTGGCCCAGTCAGACGCCGTGTAGTGCATCACAATGGCCGCTTTGGCATGCTTCGCCTTGATCTTTTCGATCTCTTCGGCGGATAGCTTCAGGTCGCTCGCGAGGGTCGCTTTTTCGCCGTTGGGCCCGCTTGCCGGGTGACTTTCAATATCCTTGATCTGTTTATCGATATCGACCGCGAAGGCGCTCGGCGCATAGGCAGCGCTACCGCCGAGGGCAGTGGCAAGGGCGATCATCTGTAAGGACTTGCGCATCGTCAAAGGCATTTCGGTTCCTCCCTTTAAGGCCTATTGAGTTCAATAACGTATACGTTAATGCATTTGTAAAAGCTGTCAACTGAAGAAATGTCGGGAAACATCGGCGAGCCGCATCGAGCATTCCGCATTTGGAATGGTTTCAACCACCCGTGAGTGCCCAACGCGGTAGTCATCACGGTGGTCGTCTTGTCCGTTTGCCACCAAACGGATCGAGGCAGACCGCCCCCGTGAAAGCGACCCGGGACGATCCTTCCGGCTCCCGATGGACGCGGTAGCCAAATAAAAGCTATTGCGCAAATACAGAGGTATAAGGTATGAGGTATGATGTCGATGGGCAAACTCTTCGCAGTCGCAGCGGAATGTGATATTGTTATGTTTATCGTGTGTATTGCGTTATTTTGTGTTCTGATATTGTGATGTCCAGAAAAATGCGCCACATTGGTCGCGGTTTATGGGGAGGAAGAATTGACAGCAGCAGTTTCGATCCGCGATCTCGCGAACGCTATCCGTGTCCTGTCGATCGACGCGGTTGAGGCCGCAAAGTCCGGGCACCCCGGAATGCCCATGGGCATGGCTGATGCGGCGGCGGTGCTGTTCGGCCGGCACCTCAAGTTCGATTCAAGCGAACCTGGCTGGCCGGACCGCGATCGTTTCGTCCTGTCGAACGGCCATGGCTCGATGCTGCTCTACAGCCTTCTGCACCTCACCGGGTACAAAGACATGACCATTGAGCAGGTTCGCAACTTCCGCCAATGGGGCTCCAAAACGCCAGGTCATCCCGAATATGGGCACACCGCTGGCGTCGAGACGACCACCGGGCCGCTCGGACAGGGGATCGCGTCGGCTGTCGGAATGGCTATTGCGGAGCGGCGCCTATCAACCGAATTTGGCGCAGCGCTTGTCGATCACCGGACGTACGTTTTCTGTGGAGATGGGTGTCTCATGGAAGGTGTTGGTCAGGAAGCTGCTTCGCTGGCCGGCCACCTGCAGCTCGGCAAGTTGATCGTCCTTTACGACGACAACTCCATCACCATCGACGGCTCGACCGCAATCGCGTTTTCAGAAGATGTGCTCGCGAGGTTCGACGCGTACGGATGGCACACGCAGCGCGTTGACGGTCATGATCCGGATGCGATCGACGCGGCGATCTCGCAGGCGAAGGCGGAAGCATCCAGACCATCCCTCATAGCCCTGAAAACCATCATTGGATACGGCTCTCCGTCAAGGGCAGGAACAAGCTCCGTACATGGTGCACCGCTCGGCGCCAGCGAAGCCGCCGCGACGAAGGCAGTCTATGGCTGGACGGCGGACACTTTCGAGATTCCTGCTCCAATCCTCAAAACTTGGCGCGAAGTCGGCGCGAAGGGCGCCAAGGCGCGCAAGGACTGGCAAGCGCGGCTCGAAGCAGCGGGCGCAGATGTCAGAAGTGAGTTTGAACGCCGCACCGCCGGCTCATTGCCAGCGCGATATGAGGAAGCGGTCAACGCCGCCAAGGCAAAGCTGCTCGACAAGCCGCAATCAGTGGCAACGCGTAAGGCAAGCCAGATCGCACTGGAAGCGCTGACGGAGCTGCTTCCGGAAATGATCGGCGGGTCCGCTGACCTCACCCACTCAAACTTGACCCGGGTTCCGGCCGTCGACAGCGATTTCACCGCCGCTGCAAGCGGGCGGTATGTCAGCTATGGCGTTAGAGAGTTTGCCATGGCCGCCGCGATGAACGGTATGGCGGCTCACGGCGGCGTCATACCCTATGGTGGCACGTTCCTCGTCTTCTCGGATTATTGCCGCAATGCCATTCGTGTGGCGGCTCTGATGGGCGTCCGCTCTATCTTCGTGATGACGCATGACTCGATCGGTCTTGGCGAAGACGGTCCGACGCACCAGCCGGTCGAGCATCTTGCCAGCCTCAGGGCAATGCCGAACTTGCATGTATTCCGGCCCGCCGACACCATCGAGACGCTGGAATGCTGGGATCTTGCAATAACCAGCAAGAACACGCCGTCGGTTTTGGCGCTCTCGCGGCAGAATGTCCCGCAACTGCGCGCCCAGCGTGACGGCATCAATCGCTGCGCACGGGGAGCCTATGTGCTGCGGGAAGCGAGCAGCGAACGTGCCGTCACAATCATCGCCACTGGAACGGAAGTCGCGCTTGCGATCCAGGCTGCCGACGAGCTTGAGGCGAGAAACGTTCCCGCCGCTGTCGTCTCGATGCCGAGCTGGGATCTCTTCGAAAAGCAGCCCAAGGATTACCGCAGCTCGGTCCTCGGCAACGCGCCGCGCATTGCCGTGGAAGCGCTCTCGAAGTTCGGCTGGACTAGGTATGTCGACAGCGAAGACGACGTGATCGGGATGTCCGGCTTCGGAGCGTCTGCGCCGGCCGAGACGCTGTACGAGCAATTTGGGATCACGCGTGACGCAATCGTCACGCGCGCCCTAGCAAGGATAAGGGGCAAGCAATGAGCGCGCCGGCGACACCCGGAAATGACGAAGCGGGCGTCCAGTATGGTTCTGTCGATGAGTACCTCTCGACCTGGGCTGGTGAAGATTTGTCCCGTCAGGGGGTGGCGGCTCTAATCAACGGTGTGTTGGATGCCGCCTGTCTTTTATCCGCACGCATCGCAGCCGGTTCCCTGGAGGGCGATCTGGCCCACCTTGTCGGATCAAATACCGACGGTGATGCGCAAAAGGCAATCGACATCGCGTCGCACGAGTTGTTCATCGAAATACTCGCACGCGCAGGCGCTGCCAGGGTCCTGTCCGAGGAGGCCGACGCGCCAGTTATGCTCAATGGCCAGCATTTTGCGGTCGCAATCGACCCGATCGACGGTTCAGGCAATGTCGGGCTGGGCACGCCCGTCGGCACGATCTTCTCGATCATGCCTTTCTGCGAAGCTGAAGATCCCTTTTTAACCCCTGGAAAGCGCCAGGCCGCGGCCGGTTATGTCTCATTCGGCAACACCGTCGATTTGGGCTTTTCGGTCGGTGAGGGTGTGCTGCTGGCGACGATGCATCCCCAAACCGGCGAGTTCCTGATCGTCAAAAGGCAGGTTCTGATACCTTGCGACACGTCCGAGCTTGCATATAACGCTTCCAACCACCGTCACCTTCACCCTGCCATGAGCCTGTATCTTCAGGATTGTCTGACCGGCAAGGAGGGAACGCGCGGCCGTGATTTCAACATGCGTTGGCTCGGATCGGCAGTCGGAGAACTCCACCGGATCCTGATCAGGGGCGGTGTGTTCTTCTACGCCGGCGACAAGCGACCCGGCTTTGAAAATGGGCGCCTTCGACTGGTGTATGAAGCGAATCCGATCGCGTTCCTGATGGAGCAGGCCGGGGGCGGGCCACCGACGGCACGACCGCCATCCTGGACAAGATCCCGACCTCTCACCATTGCCGCACGCCGCTGGTTTTCGGTTCGGCGACGGAGGTCGACGTGATCGCAAGCTATCTCAATTCCAATCCAACCAGCGAGTAACATGTCATGGCCAGGATTACTCTCCGCCAGCTGCTGGATGATGCCGCCGAACACGGCTACGGCGTCCCGGCGTTCAACATTAACAACATGGAACAGGCGCTTGCCATCATGGAAGCGGCCGACGGAACGGATTCGCCTGTCATCCTCCAGGCGAGCCGTGGGGCGCGAGCCTATGTCAACGACATCATGCTCAAGCACATGATGGAGGCGGTGACGGAAATCTATCCGCATATCCCCGTTTGCGTCCATCTTGACCACGGAAACGAACCGAGCACCTGCGTCACCGCGATCCAGCATGGTTTTACGTCCGTAATGATGGACGGATCGATCCTTGCTGACGGGAAAACCGCGGCGGATTGGGACTACAACGTCAAGGTCACGAGAAGCGTCAGCGACACGGCCCATTGGGCAGGGGTTTCGGTGGAAGGGGAGCTTGGCGTTCTGGGCTCGCTTGAGACCGGTGCGGGCGAGGCGGAAGACGGTCACGGCGTCGAAGGCAAGCTCGATCCGCATCAGCTTCTGACCGATCCGGAGGAGGCGGCGAAATTTGTCGCGGAGACCAAGGTGGATGCGCTTGCCGTCGCAATGGGCACCAGCCATGGCGCCTACAAGTTCTCACGCCGGCCGGACGGTGACGTGCTGGCAATGGATGTTATCGAGGCGATCCACCGGAAACTTCCGAATACCCATCTCGTCATGCACGGTTCGTCAAGCGTGCCGGAGGAGTTGCAGGAAATCTTCAATCGCTTCGGCGGGCGGATGAAGCCCACCTGGGGCGTGCCGCTCGAGGAAATCCTGCGCGGCATTCGGCATGGTGTGCGAAAGGTCAACATCGACACGGATTGCCGCATGGCAATGACCGGGCAGGTGCGCCGAGTGCTGTCCGAAGATCCGACAGAATTCGACCCTCGCAAATATTTGAAGCCCGCAATGACGGCGCTTTCGAAGCTTTGTCGCGAAAGATTCGAAGCTTTCGGAACGGCAGGGCGCGCAAGCTCTATCAACGTCGTGCCACTCGCGGAAATGGCGAAGCGGTATCGAGCCGGCTCGCTCTAGGTAGGTCACAGCAGTTCGAACGCAAACGTGGTGAAGCGGGACATGACCGAGAAGAAAACCCTCTGGATTGGCACCAGCTGGAAGATGAACAAGACGCTTGCCGATGCCGCGCAATTTGCGCACGGTCTCAGGGCCGCAGACATCACGTCCCATCCGCGCATCCAGCGCTTTGTCATCCCTCCTTTCACTGTTGTCCGGGAAGTGAAGACCACATTGGCGGGCACGTCGGTAAAGGTCGGCGCGCAGAACATGCACTGGGACGAGGAGGGCGCCTGGACGGGCGAGATTTCGGCCTTGATGCTTACAGACTGCAACCTCGACATCGTCGAGCTTGGTCACTCCGAGAGGCGTGAACATTTCGGTGAGACGGACGTGACGGTAGGACTGAAAGTCGAGGCGGCGGTTCGCCACGGCTTGATCCCGCTCATCTGCATAGGGGAGACACTTTCCGAACGCGAGGCCGGGCGAGCCCGCGACGTCCTCGAGCGCCAGGTTCGTGGCGCGTTGGGAAGCCTTTCTACCGACCAGAAGCACAAACCGATACTGCTTGCCTACGAGCCTGTTTGGGCCATTGGCGTCGATGGGATCCCCGCGACAGCGGACTACGCCGACGCCCGCCAGGCCGAGATCATCGCGTTCGCGGAAGCCGTGCTCGGCCGGCGCATTCCCTGCCTCTACGGCGGTTCGGTCAACGCAGACAACTGCGAAGAGCTCATATCCTGCCCTCATGTCGATGGGCTGTTCATCGGCCGCTCGGCCTGGAAGATCGAGGGCTACCTCGACATCCTCGAAAAGTGCGCGGCCAAAATCTGAGGAGTGATGAAGATGAAAATTGCAGTAGCAGGCGACAGCGCGGGCGAGGGCCTCGCCAAGGTCCTCGCCGATTATCTCAAGGACCGTTTTGAGGTGTTCGAGGTCTCCCGGACGGACGCCGGTCTCGACGATTTCTATGCGAACCTCTCCGACAGGGTCGCCAACGGCGTGCTCGACGGCACCTATGACAAGGCCATCCTGGTGTGCGGCACCGGGATCGGCGTCTGCATTTCGGCAAACAAGGTGCCGGGTATTAGGGCAGCCCTCACACACGATACTTATTCCGCCGAGCGGGCGGCGTTGTCGAACAACGCCCAGATCATTACCATGGGCGCCCGCGTCATTGGATCGGAACTTGCGAAGACGATCGTCGACTCATTCCTCGCCCAGAGGTTCGACGAGAACGGTCGCTCGGCCAGCAATGTTGCCGCCATCGACGAGGTCGATACGAAATACCACGCCCGCTAGTTGGAAGGCTGGGCATGCATTGCTCGCGGTCGATGCGCCAGGCGCAATCAGCCTGGCGCATTATCGTTTTCTGGCAATTTTCAGAACCCGGCGAATAGGCCGGGCGGCATACGGTATCCGGGCTTCGCGTCCGCCTTCAGATGCCGCCGGTGATGATCGCAGTGCGACCTGCGGGAAATGTAAGATGCGCCACGCCTTGACGTGATGCCCTGGCTGTCATTTCAGCAGGGATGTGCGGAAGTGTTCCATGTTTTCCTCGACGCTCTCGCGGCTGAGGTCACCGGTCTTTCTGTCCCGGATCATCTGAAACATGTGTTCGTGGAGATCGACTGCGCGCCATTTGCCACTGACCTCTAGCGATTTTTGCACCCAAGGCGCGACCATCGTCAGCACGAAGTCGGCGATCACGACGATCAACGGGTTTCCGGCGGCTTTGTATATTGCTCGGTGGAAATCGAGATCGGCCTTGAGGAGATCTTCGATCGCGGAGTTCGCATCCTCCGACAGCCTTTTTAGTCGGTCGATGCACTCTCTCATCGTGGCGAGGTCTTCGTCCGTACGCCGCAGCGACGCGAGTTCTGAACAGTTGCGGTCGAAAATGTATCGCAGTTCCATCAGCATCTCAGGCGTCGAGCTCTGAAGATAGAGCTGAAACATCGCGAGCGGCATCGCCGGAAGGCCTTCGTCCTTACGGATGTAATTTCCAAAGCCATGACGCGTCTCGACAAGACCCGAGACCGCGAGCGTTTTGATCGCCTCTCTGATTGGAGTGCGACTGATCCCGAGAAGCTGGGCCAGCTCTTTTTCATTGGGAAGTTTGTCACCAGGCCCGAGGTTGCCTTTGGCAATTTCGCCCGTAATGTAGTCGAGCGCTATGTCCAGCCGGCTTGGGATTTTCTTTGGGTCAACAGACAGCATTCCTGGTCACGCTCCAATCAGAAATCGAAAAGGTACGAGGTCATACCGCGTTTTCCCGCTTGCGACAAATGCCGAACGTCGAACTGGCCACCTCTCCAGGTTATTCGCTGATTTGTCCCAGCCGCTTCGAGGCTTTTGGATCGAATGGGAACATGAGGCCAGCGGCCAGGAAGCCGCCGTCGACGTTCAGGGTGTGCCCCGTAATATAGGCAGCATCGTCGCTCGCCAGGAACACCGCGGCATCAGCGATTTCCGATGGTTCGCCATAACGGCGTTGCGGAACGAGCCGATGATAGGCGTCACGCGTTTCGACCGTGTGCATGACTTTCGAGACCTCGGTCAATATCGGGCCCGGTGCGATGTTATTCACATTGATTCCCGATTCCGCGAGTTCGACCGCCATAACCTTCGTGAGGAGTTCGACGCCGGCCTTTGAGGCTCCATAGGCCGAACGCCCGACACCTCCCTTCTGACCGGACAGCGAAGCGATATTGATGATCCGCCCATAGCCTTTGGCGGCCATGATCCGAGCAAAGGCTTGCGCCACGAGGAATGTTCCGGTCAGATTGATCCGGACGACGCGTTCGAATTCCTCCCGTGAGCTTTCGAGAAACAGAGTGGTTGCGCCCACGCCCGCGTTGTTCACGAGTATGTCGACCGTGCCGAATCGGCCAATCGTTTCCTTAACGATCGTCTCAACGTCTTCGTTGACGGAAATATCGGCGCGGACGGCCAAAGCCCGCTCCCCAAGCCGCTCGGCGGCTTCGTTCGCCACTTCCAGATCGCGGTCGACGATAACGACATTCGCGCCTTCGCGAACATAGGCTTCAGCGATTGCCAGTCCGATGCCCCGGCCAGCGCCCGTCACCACGGCAGTGCGTCCAGAAAGTCTCATCTCGTCGTCCTCCAATTTTCTCGATATGAGGTATAAGGTATAAGGTATGACCTTGACAGAGTTATGAGCTGCTTCTATGAGTATTGTCAAGAGTGAAGCCCGGCTGATGTATGGAGGAAGATATCCTCGGCCGGGATATTGGGAGGATCCGATGACATCAGCTGGCAAGCTCAAGGCCGTGTTTTACGGCGACGACTTCACGGGTTCTTCCGAAAACCTGGCGCAGTTCCATCGCAGTGGTGTGAAGGGAAAACTCTATCTCGCACGCCCTTCAGCACAGACGGCGTCAACAGATGCTCTGTCTTATGATGTGCTTGGCTTCGCCGGTACCGCAAGGGCGTTGTCCGGCGTCGAGCTCGACGAGGAGCTTGACAGCGCGTTTTCGATCATGCGCACCCTCAACAGTCCGCTTATCCAATACAAGATCTGTTCGACGTTCGAACTCGTCGCCCACCGTTGGAAGCTATGGTGCTGTTCTGGCGCGCGCTGCGGCTCACTTCGGCAAGAGGGACGTTCCAGTCCTCGCCGCGACCCCGGACTTCGGGCGCTACACCTGTTTCGGAAATCATTTCGCGCGCTTTGCCGACAGGATTGAGCGGCTCGACCGGCACCCGAGCATGTCGCGCCACCCCAGGACGCCGATGCACGAGGCGGATCTGCGCATGCATCTGGCTGGGCAGACAGATAAGGAATTCGTCAACGTCACGCTTCCCGCAATCCGGAACCGCTCGGCAATGGAGGAGCGTGTCTTCAAGGCCTTCCAAGAGGGGGCAGGGGTCATTTTCGATGGGCTCGAAAATGCGGATCTTGCGGCTGTCGCCGATCTGCTCTGGGCGCGGTATCCGACACGTCCGATGTTCGCGCTAGCAGCTCAAGGCTTGGCGCAACAACTCGGCGCTCTTTGGGCCCGCTTGGGCCTGCTATCGTCGGCGGAGCCCGTCAAGACGGAGATTGCCGGCGTCGAAAATCTACTCGTCTTATCAGGTAGTTGCGCCCTGCAAACCGGGCGCCAGATTGCGGTGGCCGAAGCTTCCGGGTGGAACCTTGTCCACTTGGATGTCTCGACAGTCCGGTCCGATGATGATGCTGAGGCAGTTGCGCGGGAGGCTGCTTTGAAGGCGATCGAGAGCCTTGTGCGCGGTCGATCTACAATCATCTACACGGCTCGCGGGGAAACCGGCCGTCTGGCCGGCGGCGATGTTCCCGCGGAACGCTTGGGCGCCATCTACTGTGACGTTGCGCGTGCCGTGCGCCGCGCGGTTTCCTTGCCGCGGATCGTGTTTTCGGGCGGTGACAGTTCGAGCTATGCGGTGCGGACAATCGGCGCCGAAGCGCTCGAGATCGCCGTTTTTGACGAAGTTCAAAATTGCCATGTCTGCCGCCTGGATGCGCCGGGCGACGCCGAAGTCGATGGCCTCGAAGTCATGCTGAAGGGCGGGCAGATTGGTGCCGATGACTTCTTCCTGCGGGCAAAGGCGGGCACCTCGGGTTATCTGGCGGCGTAAGGAGCGAAAGATGCAAAAGAAAATCATCCTCGAAGCCAGGGTCAACGAGTACGCGCCGCGCACATCCAACCCTAATATCCCATACACCGCCGACGAGATCGTTGAGGCCGCCGTTGCAGCCCGCAAGGCGGGAGCGGCGATTCTCCACTATCATGCCAGGACAGCCGACGGCGGTGCGACAAACACCGTTGAGGCAAACGCCGAAATCATCCGCGAAGTCAGGCAGGCGACCGATCTACTCATCCTTCCCACGCTCGGCTTTATCTCGAATGATGCCGACGCCATGAAGCGCATCGACACGGTCGCAACCCTGGCATTGGACCCTGCTACGAAGCCCGATATTGCGCCCATCGATACCGGTTCGGCCAATCTCGAGCTTTGGGATGCCGAGACGCGCAGGTTCGAAAATCCAGAACGTTTGTATCTCAACACGACCGAAAGTCTCGCGCACTACGCGCGTACCTTGGCCGAAAAGGGCGTAAAGCCGAAGCTGGTTTCCTGGTCTGTCGGGTTCACGCGCCGCGCGATCGCTCTGATGGACGCGGGCCTTGTGAGGGGCCCGCCTACTTTCTCCTGCACCTAACGGGAGGGCGATACATTACCGGGCATCCGCCGACCGAGGCGGGTCTCATGGCGCATCTTGCATTTCTGCCCGACGACCGGCCGATCGAATGGACGGTCAATTGCCTTGGGGGCAATCTGTTGAACATTGCTCCTGCGATCTGCCGTCTGGGCGGCCACATGGCTATTGGAATAGGCGACTATCCCTATCGCGAGTTCGGCACACCCACGAACGCGGAAGTCATATCGCGCGCTGTTGAGATTGCCCAAAAGGTCGGACGTGAGCCCGCTACACCCCAGGAGGCACGCGCGATCCTCGAACTGGACGCCGCGTAGATCCAATAAGGCATGCGATCCGCACACACGAGGCATAGATTTGGATTTTTACGAGGTATGACGTCATATCATGGTCAACGCAACTGAGAAGATAACAGTTCAGGGAACCGCGCAGTCGTCTTCGGCACGCGTGCTTCTGCGGGCCGAGGGCGTGGAAAAGTCGTTCAACGGCGTCCCAGCGCTCGTTGATGGCCGACTAACTCTAAAGGCCGGGACCGTCCATGCCTTGTGCGGCGGTAACGGCGCCGGCAAGTCGACATTCCTCAACATCACGATGGGACTGCTCCGCCGCGATGGAGGGATAGTGGAGATCGATGGCGAGCAGGTCGACTTCAAAAGCGCCGCTGACGCCTTGCGTCACGGCATCGCGATCATCACGCAGGAGCTTTCCCCGTCCCCGAGATGACCGTCGCCGAGAACCTTTACCTTGGCCGCGAGCCGAAGCGACTTGGCGTGCTCGTCGATTTTAGCCAGATGCGCAGGGACGCCCAGGCATTCCTCGATGAACTCGGCTTTGAAGTCGACGCTGCCAAGAAGATGGGGGAGCTGAGCCTCGCCCAGATTCAGCTCGTCGAAATTGCGAAGGCTCTCAGCTATCGGGCACATATCGTCATCATGGACGAGCCGACATCTGCTATCGGCGAACACGAAGTCCATGTCTTGTTCAACGCGCTCCGCAAGATCACCGCGCGCGGTTCCGCAATTATCTACGTGTCTCACAAACTCACCGAAATCTTCGAGATCGCGGATGAGTACACAGTCTTCCGCGACGGCCGTTTCATCGAGACTGGAAACATCAAAGACATCGACCGCCGTCATCTTGTGACACAGATCGTCGGCCGTGAAGTCAAGCTGGTCGAGAAGGGCAAGCCTCTCGAAGACGCGCCAATCCTGCTTTCGGTCTCGAACTTGGCGCGCGGGCCTCATTTCCGAGACATCTCGCTAGACGTGGCGTCCGGCGAAGTGGTCGGAATCTACGGGCTGCTTGGGTCCGGACGAACCGAGTTCCTCGAGACAATATTCGGGCTGCACTCACCAACGGGAGGCGAAGTTGTCTTCAACGGCGGTAAGGTCAAGCCAGGCAGTCCTAAGGACGCAATTCAACGTGGAATGGCGATGGTGACCGAGGATCGCAAGGACAGTGGTCTCGTGCTCTCGGCATCGATCGCCCACAACATCACGCTTTCATCGCTGGCCTTGATGGCCATCAGCGGTTTCATCCGCGGGGACAAAGAGCGCAGCGCAGTTCAAGACATGATCGTCTCACAGAGGATCAAGTCGGCGTCGCCAGATGTTGCCGTCGAAACTCTGTCAGGGGGCAACCAACAAAAAGTCGTGCTGGCCCGGTGCCTTCTGACAAATCCAAAGCTTCTCATTTGCGACGAACCGACGCGTGGCATCGACGAAGGTTCCAAGCAGGAGATCTACGCGTTCCTGCGAGACTTCGCGGCAAAGGGCAACGGCGTCCTCGTGGTCTCCTCGGAGGCACCGGAGATCATGCAGCTCAGCGACAGGATCGCGATTTTCAAACAGGGGCAGCTCCTCAGCATCATCGACGGTGCCGAAGCAACGCAACAGACGCTTATGGACATGGCGAGCTGATGAGCGGTCATAGCCCCATTCACGGGAGGACTTGAGTAATGAATACCATCGCTGCGGCGAAGCCCGGAAACTTCCGCGCCGGGGAAATGATCAGGCAGTTCAGCATCGTTCTCGTGTTTTTCCTGATCGTCGCGTTCTTCGCGTTCGCGAACCAGTACTTCATGACATGGTTGAATTGGCTGAATCTCGTTCGCCAGTCGTCGATCAACGGCATTCTGGCGATCGGAGTGACCTTCGTCATCCTTACTAAGGGCATCGACCTATCGGTCGGCTCCGTAATGGCGCTCGCGGGCATGATCGCCGCCAGCCTCGTAACGGAGACCAACGAGCAGTTCGTGCTTTTCGGTATCTTTGCGGGCCTCGCGGCGGGAGCCGGCCTCGGCTTGGTGAACGGCGTGCTTGTTGCCGCGGTCAAGGTCCCGCCGTTCGTAGTGACGCTTGGCATGTTGAGCGTGGCCCGCGGTCTCACCTTGATCTTTTCGGAAGGACGCCCCATCCCGAATCTGTCGGATCCCTTCAAGTGGATCGGCTCCGGGCAGATCATGTATATCCCGGTACCGATCGTCATCCTGTTCGTCGTCTTCCTGATTGGATGGACCGTTTTAAACTATACGACTTTCGGCCGTTATGTGTACGCAGTTGGCGGCAACGAGAAGGCGGCTCGCACGAGCGGCATTTCCACCAAGGTGATCGTCGGTGCGACCTATGTGATCTCGGGCCTCCTGGCTGGTCTTGCGGGGCTTGTCCTGACGGCTCGCACCACCGCTGCGCTGCCGCAAGCGGGCATCGGTTATGAGCTTGACGCGATCGCCGCCGTCGTGATCGGCGGGACGAGCCTTGCGGGCGGCCGCGGATCGCTGCTCGGCACACTGATCGGCGCGCTCATCATCGGCACGATCAACAACGGCATGGACCTCATGGGCGTGTCTTCATACTACCAGCAGGTCCTCAAGGGCACGATCATCGTGGTCGCGGTCATCGCCGACCAAATCCGCAAATAAGACCAATCCCGAAATTGCCGCCGGGGAAGGCCGGCGACAATGTCCGGCCCAGCGTGTCGCGTCCGGACGTATCTTAAACCAGAGGAGAATATGAAATGCAGATGTCTAGGAGGAACCTGCTCAATGCGGGTGTGGGTATGGCAATCGCCGTAGCGACGTTGGCTGGCGGGAACTTCGCCTTCGCGCAGGACAAAATTCGGATCGCGGCTCTCTCGTTCGGTGAGTCCGGCGAGTACATGAAGGCTTGGTCGACGGAAATCCAGAACCATCCCGCCGTCAAATCGGGCGAGGTCGAGATCACCGTTTTCGACGGCAAGTATGATCCACTGACACAGGCGAACCAGATCGACACAGCGATCACCCAACAATTCAACGCGATCATCATGTCACCCTTCGACCTCGAGGCCTCGGCGCCGCCGATCGAAAAGGCCGCCGAAGCGAAAATCCCGCTTATCGTGTCGGCGCTCAAGACCAAGTCGACGAAATACACCGCGTCCATCATCGTTAACGATACCGAAGGCGGCCGGATCATCGCTGAGGAACTCGCCAAGCGCCTTCCGAACGGCGGCAACGTCGTCCTCATGGAGGGTCCGATCGGCCAGTCGGCCCAGATCGAGCGCCGCGCAGGCATAGACGCTGGTCTCGCCAAGTTCCCGAACCTCAAGCTCATCGAAGACAAGACAGGCAACTGGAGCCGCGCCGAGGGTCAGGCGCTCATGGAGAACTGGTTGCTCGCACACCCGGGTGAGATCAACGGCGTCCTTGCGGAAAACGACGAGATGGCGCTTGGCGCGATCGAAGCCATGAAGAGCGCCGGCATCGATCTCAAGACCGTTCCCGTTCTTGCGATCGACGGCATTCCGGACGCAAAGCGCGCCGTGAAGAAGGGCGAGATGGCGGTCAGCCTCTACAAGTACGCCCGCGCCGAAGGCCAGGGCGCGGTCGACCTCGCACTGCGGGCGATCAAGGGCGAGAGCTACAAGCCGCAGTCCGAAATCTGGGGCTCGCTGATGGAATGGAAGGGCGGCACCGAGAAGGACTACGTCGTGCCGTGGCTCGTGCTCGATTCCACCAATGTCGAGAAGTACATGTAATCGGACAACGGCGGACGGCCCGTACGGCCGTCCGCCTTACACCAGGGAAATAGGATCGACCATCATGTTGAAGAGAAAAGTTGGAAAGACCGATGTGACGCTGACCTCGCTAGGGCTGGGTACCTCGCCGCTCGGTGGGTGCAATGTCGATGTGAGCTTCCAGACTTTCGAAGCGGTCGTCCTCAAGGCATACGACTTGGGTGTCCGCTATTTCGACACCGCGCCCCTTTACGGCCTTGGAAAGTCCGAGCATTCCCTCGGCCATGTCCTTCGCAACAACGATCTCATCGGCAAGGTCGTGGTCAGCACCAAGGCGGGGCGGATACTCAAGCCGGAAAGCCGCGCAAAGCGCGCCGAGAGCCTTTACGGCATCGACTGGGTGAAGGCGCTGCCATTCGTCGATGACTACGACTATTCCTATGACGGCATCATGCGCGCTTTCGAAGATAGCCAGCAGCGCCTGGGTATGGACCACATTGACATCCTCTATCTCCACGACGTGAGCGGCGAATGGCACCGCGAGGCGTATAGCACCCACCTTTCGGCGCTGAGATCGAGCGGTTACAAGGCGTGTGACGAGACTGCGCAGCACAGGCTCCGTGAAGGCCATCGGCCTCGGCGTCAATGAAACCGCGTCGGTCCTGCAGGTGGCAGAGGAATTTGATCTCGACTGCTCCATGGTCGCCGGGCGCTACACCCTGCTCAACCACGGCGCTCTCGACCATTTCTATCCAGAAATGCAGCGTCGCGGCATCGGTATCATTGCGGCTGGCATCTACAACTCCGGCATCCTCGCCGAGGGTAGCAAGTCGATGACAACCACCCGCACCTACGATTGCCAGCCCGCGCCTGAAGCGATCGTCCGCAAGGTCGAGGCGCTCGAAGCCGTCTGCGAGCGCCATGGCGTCTCGCTTGCGACTGCAGCGACACAATTTGTCTACGCACATCCTGCAGTGACCGCGGTGGTACAGGGAGCGCTGGCGCCCGAACACGTCGTCGCAAACGTCGCCGCGATCTCGACGCCGGTTCCGGCTGCGTTCTGGGCCGACCTGAAGTCGTCCGGCCTCATCCCTGAAGCCGCGCCAGTTCCGGAGGCATGATCGCGATGGATCTGGCTCAGCGCAGGCCCTCGGACATTCTGGTCACCTATCGGATTGAGACCGCCGGGAGCGCTGAGGCCTTGGCGGTCAAGATCGGAAGCGACCAGTCGACGGGTACATTTGTTGACCTGCCCGGAGAGACGCCGCAACTGAAGGCGCGCGCGGCCGCGCGCGTGGTCGCTTTCGAGAAACTGGACTCTGTCGAGGTTCCCTCGCTCCCTGCAGCGGGCGAAGTCTTCAACCGAGCGGAGACAACAATCGCCTATCCCCTGGAGGCCGTCGGAACTGACCTCGCGGCAGTCACCACGGTTGCATTGGGCGGGGTCTGGTCGATCAAGGAATTCACCGGGCTGAGGGTCGTCGGCCTGCAGCTGCCTCCAGAGTTTGAAGGCGTCTACCCGGGGCCTCAATTTGGGATCGAAGGCTCCCGGCGTCTGACCGGCGTCTACAATAGGCCAATCATCGGCACGATCATCAAGCCCGCGCTCGGCCTCACCCCGGACGAAACGGCGCAGGTGGTTGCTGAACTCGTCGCGTCCGGTGTCGACTTCATCAAGGACGACGAGAAACTGATGTCGCCACCGTACTCCTCGTTGGAGGCGCGGGTGAAAGCGATCATGCCGATCGTCCGGGATCAGGAGCAGCGCACCGGCAAGAAGGTGATGTATGCCTTCGGCATTTCCGACGTCGATCCCGACGAGATGGTTCGCAAGCACGACCTGGTCGTGCGCGAGGGTGGAAACGCCGCCGTCATCAACATCAATTCGATCGGCAAGGGCGCTTTTCTGTTCCTGCGTCGGCGGTCGTCCCTTGTCTTGCACGCCCATCGCAACGGCTGGGATCTTCTCACCCGACATCCTGGTCTTGGGTTCGATTTCTCGGTCTACCAACAGCTTTGGCGACTTCTCGGCGTCGACCAATTCCAGATCAACGGCATTGCCGCCAAATACTGGGAGCCGGACGCGTCTTTCGTTCAGTCGTTCCATGATCTCCAGAAACCGATCTTCAGTGATGCCGACCGCCCGTTACCGGTCGTTTGTTCGGGTCAATGGGGTGGACAGGCGCCTGAGACCTATCGAAGGACGGAGCAGACGCTTGACCACCTTTACCTTTGTGGTGGTGGCGTCGTCAGCCATCCCGGCGGGCCGTCGGCGGGTGTCAGAGCGGTTCGTGCGGCCTGGGATGCCGCGGTCGCCGGGATCGATCTCCATGAATATGCCAAATCTCATCCAGAGCTGGCGCAGTCGCTCGCCAAGTTCGGCTCTAAAACCGTATCAGAAGGAAGATGACAGATGGAATATCGTCAGCTTGGCCGGTCAGGTCTCAAAATTTCGCAACTGGTTCTCGGTTGCATGAGTTTCGGCGTCGCCGATCGCGGCAACCATGCTTGGACATTGTCCGAAGACGACAGTAGGCCATTTATCAAAGAGGCACTCGAACAGGGCATAAACTGCTTCGACACGGCCAATGCCTACTCGGACGGCACCAGCGAGGAGATCATCGGCAAGCTGCTCAGGGAGATGGTGCAGCGTGATGAGGTTGTCATTGCCACCAAGGTCTACGGCAAGATGCGCAACGGAGCGAATGCGGTCGGACTTTCCCGCAAGGCAATCATCGCGGAGGCTGAGGCCAGCCTCAAGCGGCTGGCGACCGACTACATCGACCTCTACCAAATTCATTTCTGGGACAATTCGACCCCGATCGAAGAGACGCTGGAAGCGCTGACCGATCTCGTTCGAAGCGGCAAGGTTCGCTACATCGGAGCCAGCAATTGTTACGCATGGCAATTTGCGCGCGCGCTCTACAAGTCGGACGCTGCCGGATGGTCGCGTTTCGTTTCGATGCAAGCTCAGATGAACCTCCTTTATCGCGAGGAAGAGCGGGAGATGTTGCCGCTCTGTAAAGCTGAAGGGGTGGGGATCATCGCGTTCAGTCCGCTGGCTCGCGGGCGCCTCAGCCGGCCTTGGGAGGAAAGCAGTTTGAGGTCCGAGACCGACAATGTCACCGCTCGGTTCTACGGTCACGCGGACGAGGCGGATCGCCGCGTCGTAGACGTCGTCGCAAAGATTGCAGACGACAAGAACGTCCCGCGATCCCTCGTTGCGATGGCGTGGCTTAACACAAAGGCGGGCGTGACGGCTCCTATAATCGGCGCAACGAAGCTACAGCATCTGAAGGATGCCGTCGCTTCCTTGGCCGTCAAGCTAAGCGACGACGAGGTCCGCGAACTCGAGGAGCCATACGTGCCGCATAGCGTAGTCGGCTTGAACTGAGTTTGGCTCAGCGGGGACGACGTTGAGGCTGTCAGGAGGCACGCCGAACCGGGCCTCCTGAGCCAATGGCTTTGGTCTATCGATCTCTGCTCCCTTCCAGAACCAGCGCGAGGAAAAAGATGACCACCACCCGTCATTTTGACGTCAGCGACAGCGCGATTGAAGCTGCCGCCCGGCTCATGCGAAATGGCGAAGTTGTCGCGTTTCCGACGGAGACGGTTTACGGGCTCGGCGCGGACGCCAGCAGCCCCGCCGGGATCGAGCGCATCTATGAAGCCAAAGGACGCCCGCGGCATAATCCCCTGATTATCCACGTTTCGGACGTGGAAATGGCGCGCAGGATGGCACATTTCAATCCGGAGGCAGAGTTGGCTGCTGCCAGCTTTTGGCCGGGACCTCTGACATTGCTCCTGCCAAAGCGGGAAGACGCGGGGCTCGCAACCGCAGTTACCGCGGGCATGAAAAATGTCGCAATCCGATTTCCCTCGTCGAGTGTCGCCCAACGGCTGATCCGGGCCGTCGGATTTCCGGTGGCAGCGCCTTCAGCCAATCGTTCCGGGAAGGTCACCTCGACCCGCTTCGTGGAAGTTGTCCGCCAGTTGGACGGACGGATTTCGGGAATCGTGGAAGAAGACATATGTGATCACGGCCTGGAATCGACTATTCTGTCTTTGGTCGGATCTCCGATCATTCTACGCCACGGGTCAGTTCCGCGGGAGGCACTGGAAGCGTTACTCGGCCCGATTGACGAGGACACTGGCCCCCAAAAGGTCTCGGCACCAGGCCAGCTAAAGAGCCATTATGCTCCGGAAGCCGCCGTTCAGATGAATGTCGACCGTCCTGCCGCCAATATGGTCTGGGTCGGTTTCGGACCGGGGTGCGAGGGCTGTCAAATGACGCTGTCTTCTTCCGGTGACCTTCAGGAAGCTGCCCGCAACCTCTACACCGCCATGAGTGAAGCCGACGCCTTGGCCGGCGCGGGTGACGTGATTGCATTCGCCCCTGTGCCTCTGATTGGCCTTGGCAGGGCAATCAACGATCGGCTGAGACGAGCTGCCGCGCCCCGTTGCGCGTAGGCGGCATTTTTAAGCGATTCGCCAAATGCGGATGGCGGCATGCAAAAAACGCTTGCCTCTATAGGTATGACCTTATACCTTACACCTTGCTGATTGAGGAGTCAGGCCACGGAGGTCCTTCTGGTGAGGTTGGCGGCAGACGCCGGCGCGACCTGGCACGCATTGGGGCACGGGCTTTAATCAAACAATGACGGCATGGCGGAAGCTACATCGCTTCGACGCCTCCTACCGACATCTAGGGATGATCACATGACCGAACTTGAAACTAGACCGCTCGGAAAAAGCAAAGTGCGGGTAACTTCGCTGGGGCTAGGCACGGTGCCGCTCTCTGGCTTCAACGCCGATGTCTCCTACGGCGAATTCGAAGCGACGATCCTCGCTGGCTACGCGGTCGGAATCCGCTACTTCGATTGCGCGCCAATGTATGGCTTTGGGAAATCGGAGCATTATCTTGGCCATGCCCTCAGGGCGAACAAGCTGCGCGAAAACGTGGTGGTGAGCACCAAGGTTGGTCGTGTATTGAAGCCCGCCAGCAGGACAAAGAAGCTTGAAACCGTCTACGGCATCGAGTGGATCGACCCGCTTCCGTTTCTCGATACCTACGATTACACCTATGATGGCGTGATGCGCGCATTCGAAGACAGCCAGCAGCGCCTCGGATTGGACTATATCGACGTTCTTCTCGTGCATGACGTTGGTCGGGCATGGCACGGCGACCAAAGCGAGTTCTATTGGAATCAGCTGCGGGCCTCCGGTTATAAGGCACTGGACGAGCTTCGCTCCAGCGGAGCCGTCTCAGCCATCGGCTTGGGGGTCAACGAAACCAACTCCGTGGTCGGTGTCGCTCGTGAATTTCCGATCGACTGCTCGTTGATCGCCGGCCGCTACACCCTTTTGAATCATGCCCCGCTTGAGGCCGCGTTCGACGAGTTGCTCCAGCGGAACGTCTCCGTGATCGCCGGCGGGATCTTCAATTCCGGAATTCTGGCGACAGGCGTCGGCGGTCCCGCGGCCACTTACGATTACGGCAAGGTTCCTGCGGCCGTCGTCGAAAAGGTCAAGGCCATCGAGAGCATTTGCTCGAGATTTGCGGTGAGCTTGCCTGCAGCGGCGATGCAATTCGTTTATGCGCATCCGGCAGTGGCCACGCTGGTCATGGGTGCAAAGAGCGCATTGGAAGTCGAGCAGAACGTCAAGGCGATCAACGAGACAATACCCCCTGCATTTTGGGACGCTTTGACTGAAGCGAGCCTTCTTCCGTCAAACGCTCCGCTGCCGACGGCTGTACGATGATGGCCCGCGGAGGCACCGTTTTCGGCGGCTTCCGCTGCGAAGCGCTCGTGGGTTCGGTTCCATCGCCGGAGGCGCGCGCATGCCTCGAGGCGCTCGTCAGGACTTATGGCGAGCTTCTCGCGATCTACTCCTTCATGCATATGGCATTGAGGGAGAAGAGCATGCGCCTCTTGATTGGAGAACTCGCCGATCGCGCCACAGAGATAAAGCGATCCGTCCGTTCCTCGCTTGCGGGCTCGCGCTTTCTCGCAGGACAGGGCCACGCAGTCTACCATCTTGGACGGGCAGATGGCCTGCTTGTCGAGGCGGAGGAGCACCTGCAGCGCGGTGTCCTGGTTTCAGATGCATCCCTGCTGGGGCTGCTTTCAAATGCGGCGATCCAGCTGAAACGATCGGCCGCCATCTTAGGCACGTCGACCTTCGACACGACAGCATGCTGTGGAGGGTCCCTTGGACATGGGGAGGAAGACCATGGGAACGCATTCGATCTGGGTGCTTGAATACTCTCGAAGCCCGGTGCACCCGGTCAGCGGGGTTTTTTACGGCGCCCATAATCAGGGCACGATGAACCTGCCGTTCGCATACATTCTCATCAAGACAGGAGATGCAGTCGTTCTGGTTGATGCCGGTCACGACGCCGCCGATTTCGGAGGCCAGATCGCCAATTCGATTGGCGTTACCGGTTGGACGCCTCCGGAAATCGTTCTCGGGGAATGCGGGATCAGGCCCCAGGACGTCACGCATGTCATCCTCACGCACGCGCACTTCGATCACATTGGCGGCCTAAAGTTCTTCCCAAATGCTAAGATTTTCATTCAGAAGAAAGAATTGGAATCCTGGATGTGGATTCTGGCAAAGGGTCGGCGCTTCCGTTCATTGCAGGCCGGACTGAATCCGGCGGATATCCTCTATCTGACCCAGGCAAATATCGAAGGCCGCCTGGAGCTTGGTGGAGGGAGAGCGGGAAAACCTGGTGCCAGGCGTTCACGTCTATCCGGCATTCGACACCCATACCGCAGGATCGCAATATGTGGTGGTGGAGACCGGCGGTGGAGACGGCAAGTTTATCCTGTCCGGCGACGTCATCTACACCTACAGCAACCTCACGGGTGAGGACGCCACCGATCCCTGCTTTGTGCCGCCGGGCCTTGCCAATGGCAGCCAGACACGTCTGATCGAGTCCGCCGAGGAGATGCTCAAAATCGTTGGTATGGACGAACGACGAATTGTTCCCATGCACGAGGAGCAGCTGTCAAAAATCTATCCGTCGCGTCTGACGGCTCGCCAGCTCATGCTCGTCGAGATTTGTGTGGCCGACGGAGACGTATCAAGAGTTTGATCGATTTGAAGCAGCGCGAACGCCAAGCTGCATCGTTCACAATCGTCCTCCCAAGGCGATAAGCAGAGAAAAGGCCGGGTGTCAGTTCACAGTGACTCCGGCCTTTTCCAAACACCTTGCCCGCTACGGTGATCTGCCCGGTGAAGAAGCCCTATATTCGCGCCCGCTTTGATGACGGCCCGGTAGTCCGCGATGTTCACCCTGGAGGACAAGGCCTCCATCTTCCGTGCGCGGCTGACGCGCGGGACCATTCTCCATGGCGACGACATTTGCGCTTGAACCTCCAAACCATCCTTGTTTCGTTAGAAAATGAGCGCCTTCGGCCATGCATGGAGTGGTGCAATCGCACCATCATGCGTCTTCACGTGTCCCATCATGCCAGCAGCGTCAGGGGCGTTGTCGAATAGAGCAACACAAACTAACGAAAAATGATGTTTGCATGTGATTTGTAGCGTCGGATCTTGATGTTAAAGGATCGGATTAGTGCGCCGGAGGACTAGAATATGAAGAGAGATGATCGGAGGCAGGCCATTATGGACCTGTTGGTCGCGCAGAGGGTAGTGGATCTGGACGACCTATCCGATCGGTTCGCTGTATCCAAGATGACCATCCACCGGGATCTGGATGATCTTGAGCAGGCAGGGATGCTTCGCAAGGTCCGCGGCGGGGCAACGATCGAGGCAGGAGGCCATTTCGAAAGCGATTTCCGGTTTCGCCAGCAGCAGGAGGGCGAGGCCAAGCGCCGGATGGCAGAGGCCGCCCTTGAACTCGTCGAGCCCGGCATGACGGTGATGGTCAACGACGGATCTATGGCGTCGGTGCTCGGGGAATTGCTGCCACAGAGGAGACCGCTGACGGTGATCACCAACAATGCGGCGGTCATCGATCGGCTCAAGACGGAATCAGGGATCAACCTGATTGCGGTCGGTGGACGCTATTCGATGAAGTTCAATGGTTTTTTCGGCGTCGTCGCCGAACAGGCATTGTCGCGTCTCAGCGCCGACATCGCCTTTATCTCAACGCCGGCAGTTTCTGGATTGCGCGTCTACCATATGGATGATGACGTTGTCCGCTCGAAGCGAGCGATGATTGCAAGCGCCGCGCGTCGCTGCTTGCTCTTAAACCATAAGCGCTTCAATCATACTGCTCTTCATGTCCTGGCCACCATTGACGAGTTCGAAGTTATCATCACCGACCAGGAACCGACAATCGACGTCCGCGCGGCTTTGGAAGGATCCAATGTGCAGCTTAGAGTGGCATCGCAGGAGAGGAAGTGAATATGGCCAACGATCCTTCGGGTAGATGCCGCGCAAGGCGGCACCCGTCCCCGAATCTCAAGTTCGGCCCTTGATGGGGGGAGCCCTTCCACAATCTTCTCCTGTGGGCTTCTCCTATGGACGTTCAACGCGATATCTCAGATGGACGGAGCCGAGGCCAGCGGCTTCGGCGCTCATAAACGTGAGCCTCGCCCCGCCGGCAAGCCCATCCTCGCCGCCCTCAAATATGGCCGGTGTATCCGACTTGCCTCCGATCGCAGGGAAGATGACTAGGCTGACCTCGTCAACAAGACCCTCATTCAAGAAATGGCCATTGGTTTGCGCCCCGCCTTCCAGCATCAAGCGCTTCACACCGAATTCGGTGCCGAGAACATCGAGCGCGTTTTTCAGATCGACGCCATCTTTCTCGGATACGATATAGGAAACGCCAGCCTGGGTGAGGCCCGCCAGGTAAGCATCATCCACGTCAGATCCTGTCAGGACGATAAGTTGAGCACCCTCAATGTCGTTCTTGTCCCAGCGTAGCCGACCGTCCTTATCAACGATAACAGCGAACTCGTTGGCATCCGGGTTGGCGTTATGGATCGGCCGCGGTACTGTGCCGGTTGTTTCATAGGGACGGTCGACGGCGTCTGCGAATTCCTCGCCTGTCGCTCTTCCCGAAAGCCAGGCGTCGGCACCAATCTTCTCATGCAGGTCGTCATAGACCTTCACGAGTTCCTCCACCGAATGGCCGGTCGCCTCAGCCCAATCATTGACGATCAATCGACCGTCCAGTGGCGACATCATGTGACAGATTACATGGGGTCTGGGCATTGGATTACTCCTCTACAAACATTCCACCGTCAGTGGTCTGCCTTCAACCAGGCTGCGAATTTATCCATCCAGTCGGGGTGCCAACGTGAAAGCGCCGGCCGGTTCAGGATCATGTCGTCGGCCGCCCAGCGGATCCGTCTGGCATCTATCTCCGACGTAACCGCATTATCGGGACAAATGATGTAAAAGTCCTCCTCGAGCAGACGGGCCAGGAAGTATTCCACCAACTGCTCAGCGGTCCATGCCTCATCGGGCTTGGCAGCGCCATGCGGCTTGAGTGCGATGTTCATGGGCGTCCACGTGTAGCCAGGGACGAGGAGATGAGCCGATACACGACCTCCCGTCTCCTTCAAAAGCGCGTGCGACAGCTGTTCGGTCAGGACCTTGACAGCTGCCTTTGCCACCGAATAGGCGGCATTGCCCGGAGGAGTTGTAATTCCTTCCTTGGAGCCGAGGTTGACGACCGCCGATGGTCGGGCTGCCTTGATCATGTGGGGCACGAAGACGTGTTGTGCGGCTAAAACACCTCCGAAGTTTACATCGATTTGGCGTCGCCACTTTGCAGGATCATCCCAGGGGCCGGCTCCTTGCGTAATGCCCGCGTTGTTGACAAGGACGGCGACGTCAGCAAACCGCGAAATCGTTTTGTCCCGCAACCTAGTTAGTGCCGACAGATCTGATACGTCGCCGCTCACGATCAGGATGTCCGTATCGAGTGCCGAGGCAACATCCTCAAGTGCGTCGGCGTCGAGATCCAGCAATGCGAGCTTCATGCCGCGGGCCGCGAGAGCCCTCGCGATCGCCAAGCCGATGCCCTTCGCAGCTCCCGTGATGACCGCAACGCGGCCAGGAGCAACGATGCTGTTCATTCTCTCGCTCATCATTGTCTTCCCGTCATTGGCCGTCACCGCTGGAAGGTGGGCCGGACACGCCGTCGCGTGGATTTTCTCGGCCGACGGCACCATCGCAAGAAGTGCGTCAGCGCTACGCGGGCGCTTGTGTGCTCGGACCATATCTGCTGGCTGCGAACGACAGCTCAACCTCCCTAACAACATAGGGCACTCCGCCGACCACTTGAAGTGAGCTGGATCGCACGCACCGATGAGCCGTGTTCACTCTTGGGTGCCTTCGTGACGTCGGGAATGCCTCGTCAATTTGGCTGCGGACGCGACCAAAAGGTCCCTCACTTCTGGTGTCTGCCAGATCGGTGGTTGATTTTTGCTCACCGCCCCGATCGATTTTGCTCATGTAACCAACCGGCTCCACGGGCATTAGGTCACCAGCGCCTCGAGGCGATCGAGGTGCTGATAAAACCAAAGGAGTGAAATCATGACTGGTAATAAACCACTCGCAATGGTCACGGGCGGCTCATCTGGAATAGGCTTCGAGCTTGCCAAACAATTCGCCAAGAATGGATTTGACGTCGCTATTTCAGGCTCAAGCGACAAGGTAAACGAGGCCGCCGATGCGCTACGAAGCCTTGACGCCGAAGCGTATCCGTTCAAAGCGGATGCCTCGACATACGATGGCGTTGAGGGGTTCTGGACCTTCACGCAGGGGCTGGGGCGCCCACTGGAAGCCGCGGCTCTGAACGTGGGTATCGGTATCGGCGGCGCCTTCGTCGATAACGATCTCGAGGATGAGTTTCGCCTGCTTGCAATCAATGTCACTGGGACCGTCCATATGGCCAAACGCGTCGTCCAACATATGGTCAAGAACGGCCGCGGCAGGATCCTCATCACCTCCTCGGTTTCGGCGACCCTGCCCACGCCATACGAAACCGTCTACGGCCCGTCGAAGGCATTCGGTTACATGTTCGCGGAATCTCTGCGCGAGGAGTTGCGCTCGACCGGGGTCACGGTGACGGCACTCCTTCCGGGCGCCACCAACAGCGACTTCCACGCGAACGCTGGGATGGGCGATACTAAGCTCGGTGGCCAGCAGAAAAACGACAAGACGCTCGTCGCCAAGCAGGGCTTCGAGGCCCTCATGAACGACATCGACCATGTCGTCGGCGGAGACCAGAAAACCAAGCGGCAGGTGTTGGAAAACCGGACGACCCCGGAGCCTGTTAAAGCCGCCCGGCAAGCCGAACTGACCCAACCGCAGTGAAGGAGCACATCATGGCACATCTGAAAGACAAGGTCGCAATCGTCACGGGAGCTTCCTCGGGCATTGGAGCAGCGACCGCCAAAGGATTGGCGGAAAAAGGTGCGCGCGTCGTCCTTGCCGGCCGCAATGAGGAACGCCTCAGTCAGATTGTCGAAGACATCGCCGGTTCCGGAGGTATTGCCAGCTACAAGGTTGCCGATGCCACGGATTTTGAGAGTACCAAGGCCCTCGTCCCGTTCGCCACGACGACGTACGGCCCGGTCGATATATTGGTCAACAATGCGGGCCTCATGCTCTTTTCCTATTGGAAGGATGCCGCGGTCGGCGATTGGAACAAGATGATCGATACCAACCTGCGTGGCTATCTACATGCGATTGCCGCCGTGCTGCCGTCGATGTTGGAGCGCCGGTCCGGCCGCATCCTGAATATGAGCTCTATCGCCGGCGTTCATGTCGGCGAGGCGGCAGGCGTTTATGGAGCCACGAAGTTCTTTATACGCGGTATCACCGAAAGCCTCAGAAAGGAGGTGGGCGTGGGAAGTGGGATCCAGGTGTCTATGATCAGCCCTGGCGTGATCGATACCGGCTGGGCCGACAAGGTTCATGACGAGACGGGCAGAAAGATCGCCGGAGAGCTCAACAAGCAAGGTATTCCGCCGTCGTCGGTGGCTGAAGCCGTGGTCTATGCCCTAGATCAGCCCCCGGAGATCACGATCAACGACATTGTCGTCCATCCAACCCGGCAGGACTGGTAGCCGGCGTTTTCGAAAGCTCAGAACTTGAACCTCCGGGACCGTCAGGCCGCCCGCGCGGAGGTGGTATCCGTTCCAACCGGTGCCGTCTCTCGTGGCTGTGGACAAGATGATCTTCATTGCATGACGATTAATCCCGGAGGTGCTATTATTCAGCGACCCGGCCCATCTCCCGTCGTAGCTCCCCGGATCCGACATGGATCAACTAATGTCAAATTTTTGACTGCTTCCGTGGTCATCACATACCAAAGCCAGGTTAGATGAATAAGGATTGAAGATACCAGCCGTCTGAAGCAAGGTCGGCGTCGGCCAGGGCGATCTTATTCAGTCGAAGTGGGAGTATCCATAACTCATGGTATCCACGCGGGCCGATCTGGCCGACCTTGAAACTTTCGTCGCGATCGCGAGGGCGGGGGGTTCCGAAAGGCGGCCGCGCTTCGCGGCGTTTCCGGCTCCGCTCTCAGCCACTCGATCAGGGGTTTGGAGGCCCGTCTCGGCGTCCGTCTGTTTCATCGGACAAGCAGGAGCATCAGTCTCACCGCCGCCGGCGAAGTACTGCTTGCCGAACTAGAGCCCCGTTTCCTCGGCATCCAGGCTGCGATGGATCTCCTGGACAGTTTCAGGAGCGGTCCTACGGGCAGGGTGAGAGTGACCACGCTGCGTGACGCCGCCGAGCTGTTGATCGCTCCTCGACTGCACAGTTTTCGCAGCAACTACCCAGATGTCGAGATCGAAGTCAGCGTCGAGGATCGCTTTATCGATATGGTCGCCGAGGGTTTCGACGCGGGCATCCGCTATGGAGGAACAGTTCCCGAGGGGATGATCGCGTCGCGTCTGACTGCCGAACTTGAATGGATCGTCGTCGGCTCTCCAACCTATCTCAACGAACGAGGGCGGCCGGAGCGGCCGGAAGATCTCTTGACGCACGAGTGCATCCGGATCCGAACCGGTACAGACCACGTCTGCAAATGGGAACTTGGCGACGGAGACCGCATGGTTACCCTAGACGTCCCTGGACTGCTCACGCTCGGGGATTCAGAACTGTCCATCCGCATGGCGCAGGAGGGGGGCGGTCTCTTTTACTGCCTGCGCGCACGCGTCGAGGACAAACTGGCGGCTGGTCTGCTCGAAGTGGTGCTGCCGGACTGGTCGTCTACTGGGCCGGGTTTTCATGCATACTACGTTTCGCACCGACAGGTGCCGTCCGCGCTCCGGACGTTTCTCGACCACCTTAAGGCGCCGCTTCCGGACGATTGAAGCGACCTCGCGAGCCAGCTCCAAATTACGCAGATGCCTACATGGTATCCGAAACTCGTAGAGGTTTCGGCCTGCGCTTCAATGGATGCGTTAGCTTATACTATAACGAATTCAGATGAAAAAAGCTCATCTATTTTATGAAATATTGCGTTTGAAATAGGAGCTGAAAGCAGAGATGGTTCGATGCGTGGAGGGCATCTGAACCTGGATCGCCTTAGCGCGTAAGATGAGATGCAATACGGTTTACGAGGTCGCCGGACTATGTTCGGCGAGGGAAGAAGTATTGCGCAGATGCCGTATTAGGAGGAGGGCCGAATGAGTTTCCCCGCTGGAAAAACTGTAGATAAACGCGACAATTCTATTCTTGCTGGTCTCGAACCGGCGATCTTCTTTGGCTTTTTCGAAGAGCTGAGTGCGATCCCGCGCGGTTCTTACAACGAAAAGCAGGTCAGCGATCACATCGCCGATTTTGCCCGGGCACGCGGCTTCGAGGTTTACCAGGACGAGATCTACAATCTCCTCATCAAGAAGCCGGGCACACCCGGCTACGAAAACTCGCCGACCGTCATTCTTCATGGGCATACCGACATCGTCTGCGAGAGCGACGAGGGTGTTGACCACGACTTTGAGAACGAAGGCATCAAACTTCAGGTTATCGGCGATTTCATCCATGGGACGGGGACAACCCTTGGGGCGGACAACACCGTTGGTGTGGCTTTCGCAATGTCGTTGCTGGCATCCGACGATATCTCGCATCCGCCGCTTGAAGTCATCCTGACGGTTCAAGAAGAAGTCGGCAAGGGCGGCGCACAACACTTCGACGGCACAAAGCTTAGCGGTAAGCGCCTTCTCGACATGAACTGGCACGATCCCAAGTCGCTTTTCGCAGGCTGCGCTGGCGATATTTCAGTGCGCTTCAAGATTCCGGTTCAGTGGGAACCGCGCGTTTCGGGGCAGGCCGCCCTTTCGCTGCGGATCTCCGGCCTGAGCAGCGGTCATTCCGAATTCGACATCCATCTTGAACGCGCTAACGCGATCGTCCAGCTCGGACGGCTGCTCCGGATTGCCATCCGGGATGCTGGGGCCAGCGTAGCCGAAGTCAAGGGTGGCGTGAACCGTTACGTTATCCCGGGTGAGGCGGAGGCGATCATTTCGATCGATGCCTCGCGGATTGTCGATCTCAGACAGAGAATTGAAGCGGAAGCGGCTTCGATTGCGCTTGAGTACAAAGCAAGCGATCCCAACCTCAAGGTCACAGTCAGCGAGTCAGGGAGGCAGATTACTGAAGTCTTCTCGGCTCAGTCCGCCCGGGCGCTGGTCGATGCCCTGAACCTGCTTCCCAACGGCGTCCAGAGCAAGAGCCTTCAAGTCGAGGGCCTCGTCGAGAACTCCAACACCGTGGCGTTGCTTTCAAGCGATAAAGAGGCCATCGAAATCGTCAATACGGTCCCAAGCGCCGTCAGCTCCCGTCGCTACAACATCGTCGACAAAATCCGGCAGCTGTCAGAACTCATCGGCAACGGCGCGAGCGTGGAGACATTCGCGGATTGCCCGGAATGGCCATACAATCCTCATTCGCGAATGCTCAACGCCGCCAAAGCCGCTTACGAGCGCGAGTTCGGCGAGCAGCCACATGTGGAAGTCTCTCACTCCAGTCTCGAGCTCGGCCTTTTTCGAAAGAAGGTTCCTGACATTGACATGCTGTCGATCGGACCGGAAGCGTTCGACGTCCACACCACGCGCGAGCGCCTCAACCACACGACAGTCGATCCGACCTGGCGGCTTCTCAAGTCGCTGCTCCGCGAACTCCGGACCTAAGGTACTAAAATGCCAAAACTGCCAAGCTACTTCGGCAATTTCCCACATCCGCCCAGCGAAAAGAAGCCGGTCCATCTGACGCGCGATAGCTACAAGATGTTCATCTATACGGGGACGAAGCCGTACTCGAGCGACCTCAACTACCTGCTCGCCAGCACGGACCAGCAGACCACTGGCATCTATCAGCTCGCGCCGGGAAGCAACTTCGACCCGGCCGACATTCACGCGGGTGACGAGGTGTACTATGTCCTCGAAGGTGTTGTGCATCTCCTAAACCCCGAAACCGGGCAGACAGAGGAACTCGGACCCGGTGACGCGGTGCTTATCCCCAAGGGCGCTCCGCATCGCGGCTATAACTTCAGCGACAAGGCTGCAGTTATCCTGTTTTGCATCGCACCGCGTATCTGGGACGAGAATGGCCCTCCGACCGGCTATGACGGGCCGACGCGCCTCTATAAGCACGAAGGGAGAGCGTGATGAGCCTTGAGAAACTCGGAGCCTATCCAGTAGACGGCGCTCAGGCGCGCAAGAGGGGCGACCTGGTGAAGGTCGCAAAAAGCGATCGTCTGAACATCGTCTCCGGCCGCGATCATCCCGTTCTCGTCCAGTTCTGCGTCAGCAACGATTACATGCACGTCGGAGAGCTGACTATCCCTGTGGGTGGCGTTGGACCGCGCGCGAGCGAACCCGACAGCCATGGAGGGGACGCAGTCTTCTACGTTCTGCAAGGCCCCGCAACCTTCTATTTGGCGGATACCGACGAAACCTTTCACATCCGTGACGGCGAGTCTTTCTTCCTGCCCGGCGGCATCAGCTACCAGTGCCTAAACTACGGCTCCAACCCGATCCGGATGGTCTTCACGATCGCACCGGGACTGTAAGCCGAAGATTTGAATCTCAGATTGCCAAGCTTCGCCGCGGACCCGTTCCGCGGTTGGGAAAACTTTGTCTTGTCACCACCAGGGAGGATCATGTGACAATTTTCAGACGGACGTTAATCTTCGGTGCTGCTCTCGGGCTCACCGCTTCGCTTTCCTTCAGCCCAGCGCTTGCACAGCAGTTGGATTATTCGAAGGTGTTTCCTGGCATCTTGATGGACAAGGACATCAAGCCCACAGGCCAGGAAGTCAAACCCGCTAAGAAGGATAACCGCCCGCTCAAGGTCGGCTTCCTGCCGACGGCGATGGACACCTACTATCAGCGTGTTCTGGCTGGCGTGAAAGAAGAAATCGATAAGCGCGGTGGCGACGGCACTATCCAGCTTCTCGTGCAAGCTCCGAGCAGCCAGTCTGCCACGGACGACCAGATCAGGACCATGGAAGCCTGGATCAACGACGGTGTGGATGCGATCGCGGTTGCCTTATACAACGAAGGCGCGTTGCTGCCCTCCATCCGGCGCGCCACCGAGGCGGGCATTCCGATCTTCCTCTTCAATTCACCCGTCGCCGACAACCCATATTATGTCAGCGATATCGGCTACGACCAGAGTGACGGTGGTCGTGCGCAGGCGCAATGGCTGGTTGACACCTATGGCGACAAGGAAGTCAAGCTCGGGATCCTGGAGGGCCTGCCCGGTCCGCATACGAGCCAGCGCATGAAGGGTTTCAATGAGGTCATCTCGAAGCACCCCAACTTCAAAATCGTCGCTCAGCAGCCGGCTGGCTGGGTGCGTGCCCAAGGCCTGTCGGTGACTGAAAACATGTTCACCGCCAACCCCGATATCGAAGTCCTCGTCGCGCTCTACGACGAGATGGCCCTTGGCGGTCTGCAGGCCCTCAAGGCTAAGGGGCTGAACGGCAAGGTGGCAATCGTCGGCTACGAAAATATGAA
Organism: Rhizobium sp. C104; assembly: GCF_022354505.1. Taxonomy (NCBI): domain Bacteria; kingdom Pseudomonadati; phylum Pseudomonadota; class Alphaproteobacteria; order Hyphomicrobiales; family Rhizobiaceae; genus Rhizobium; species Rhizobium sp. C104. Next base: position 77,662 of record NZ_CP092347.1, read on the forward strand.
GGAAGCCAACGACGCGATCCTCACCGGCGACTTTGCAGCAACGGTCGACACCGGGGCCAAGGAAGAAGGTCGCAACATCATTCGAGCGGTGGATGAGTTCGTGATGAAGGGCACCGCCCTGCCGAAGAAGATCTTCGTGGCGCCCAAAACCTACGATGCGAAGAACATCAAGACCTTCGATCAGAACGACTACGTCTACGTCCAGCAGAAGTAGATGTGACAGTACGCGGCCCCGCCTCGCGCGGGGCCGCCCACTCAAAAAGGGCGACCTGAATGACAAACGCTCCGCTGCTCGAGATGAAAGGCATTGCCAAACGCTTCGGCAACACGAAGGCGCTTGATGGCATCGAGCTCGTACTCAATCCCGGCGAGGTTCTCGGCCTGGTCGGTGAGAACGGCGCAGGCAAGTCGACGCTCATGAAAATCCTCTCTGGTGCATATGCACGCGACGAAGGCACCATTGCTGTCAGAGGTAAGGGGGTCGATCTGAACAATCCCAAAGACGGGTCCAGGGCCGGCATCGCGATCATCTACCAGGAGCTGAGCCTGTTTCCGGACTTTGACGCCGCCGAAAATATATTCGCGGGCAGGGAGCTGCGGCACGGGCGTGCAAGTGCATCACCGCTTGACCATTCGGCCATGCGGGCAGCCGCCTCGCGTATCCTGAAGGGCGAGTTAGGCGTCGACGTACCTCTCGACAGGCCAGTTCGAGAGCTTAGCCTCTCGCATCGGCAGATGATCGAGATCGCCAAAGCCATTAGCAGCAACGCCGACATCATCATCATGGACGAGCCGACCGAAGCGCTCGAGGAGGTCGAACGCAAACAGCTGTTCGCCATCATCAAGAAGCTTCAGCAGGCCGGTAAAGCTCTCATATATGTGTCTCACCGGATCCAGGAACTCCTCGGCATCGTCAGCCGCGTGATGGTCTTGCGCGATGGCAGCGCGGTCGCAGACCTGCCCGTATCGGAGCTCGACGTAGACAAGGTCGTCAGTGCGATGATCGGCGGCTCTCTCGCAAAACAGTTTCCTCCCCGCGTCCCGGCAAGGTCCGAACCCTCGTTGGACGTTCGCGGTTTGACGAAAAGGGGTGTCTTCGAAGACATCACCTTCTCGGTAGCCCAGGGTGAAATCCTCGGCGTCACGGGTCTCGAAGGATCAGGCAAGAGCGCGCTCCTGCGGGCGATCTTCGGGCAGATCCCGCATGAGACCGGCTCGATTCTGATCGACGGAAAGCAAGCGGCGATTTCGGACCCGACGGACGCTATTCGTCAACACGTCGCCTTCTTGCCCGCCGAACGTAAAACCGAGGGGATTTTTCCACAACACAATGTCGCCTGGAACCTCTCTATCGCCAACCTTCGAACGCTCGGCAAAATCACGTTGATGCCGAAAAAGGAGCGCGAGATTGCCTCCGGCTACATCGCCAAGCTCGGCGTGAAATGCGACGGCCCCGGTGCCGACATCACATCGCTGAGCGGCGGTAACCAGCAAAAAGTCATGCTTGCTCGCTGGCTGCTCACCCAGCCAAAGGTGCTCATGCTTGAGGAGCCAACGCGTGGCGTCGACGTGCGTGCCAAGGCCGAGGTCTACACCCTCATCCAGGCTGCTGCGAAGGACGGCTGTGCTGTCATCGTGGTGTCCGCCGACAACGCGGAACTTCTTGGACTGTGTCACCGGGTCGCGGTCATGTTCGAAGGACGGATCTCGGCGGTCGTCGATGCGGCGACCTCCAAGGAAGAAACACTCGCTCTTCATTCGGTGAGGCCGCCGCAAGGCCATCATCTTCAGGGAGGTATCCATGGCTGATATTGCAGCTACACGCCCGCGCTCGCCCCTTACGCTCGCACGCAGCGGCGGCAATGCCGGCGTTTATCTGGCCTTCGTCGTTCTTCTGGTGGCGCTCGGCTTTGCCGCTCCGCGGTTTTTCACCTTCGGCAACTTGACTGACGTTCTTCGTCAGGCGGTCCCCATTGCCGTGACCGCGTTTGGAGCGACCTTTGTGATCGGGATGCGGGGCATCGACCTCTCCGTCGGTTCGACACTTGCGCTGAGCGGTCTTGTGACCGCAAACCTGATTGTGCTTGGCTATCCCGTTCCTCTGGCATGCGCAGGGGGGATTGCGGTCGGTGCGGTGATCGGACTGGTGAACGGCATCCTGATCACCAAGGTCGGGATCACGGACTTTATCGCCACAATGGCCATCATGGTCATCAGCCGCGGTATCGTGATGGTCTACACTCAGGGTATTCCGATCGTCGGAGCCTCCGACCCCGCCTTCCGAATGATCGGCCAGAGCTATGCCGGCGGTGTTCCTGTTCCGGTCATTCTGACCGCCATCGTCTTCGCGATCGCCTTCTACCTTCTCTATTACACGCGTTTCGGCCGTTTCGTTCTCTCGATCGGCAGCAATCCGGACGCTGCCCGGCTGGTCGGCATCCCCACGGACAAGGTCAAGATCGCCGTTTACGTGCTGGTCGGGGTCCTGTCGGCCTTCGCGGGCGTTCTGCTCACCTCGCGCCTTGAAGCCGCCATGCCTGAAGCCGGCCAGGGGTACGAGCTGGATGTCATAGCTGCCGTGGTTATCGGCGGAACGGGTTTGTCCGGCGGGCGCGCCACTCTTTTGGAACCGCCGTAGGTGCCGTTTTGATGGCGGTCGTCCGCAACGCGCTCAACCTGCTCAACGTGAACACCTTCTGGCACCAGGTCGTCATCGGCACGATCATCCTGATCGCCGTGGCAGCCGATCGTTTCAGTCGCCGCCAAAAGGCCTGAGGAGACGATGATTAAATATTCCGAGCTCCGCAAGTCCGTTCTTGATGCAAATGCCGCGCTCTACGATAGCGGCCTTGTCATCTCGACGTTCGGTAACGTCAGCGCTATCGACCGCGAGAAGCGTGTTGTCGCCATCAAACCGAGTGGCGTTTCCTATAAGGCAATGCAGGTCGCAGATATCGTTGTAACCGACCTCGATGGCAATATCCTAGAGGGCACGCTGCGACCATCGTCTGATCTCGATACGCACCTGGAACTCTACAAAAGCTTCAAGTCTATCGGTGCCGTGGTCCACACGCACTCGTTCTTCGCGACGGTGTGGGCCCAATCCGGCCGGGGTATCCCTGCCATGGGAACGACCCATGCCGACTATTTCAACGGAACGATCCCCGTTACTCGCAAGCTGCGCGACGACGAAATCATAGACGGTTACGTCCGCAACACGGGCAAGGTCATCGTCGAGGCACTCGGAAATAATGCGCCGCTCTCCGTCCCCGCAGCCCTGGTTAACGATCACGGTCCCTTCTGCTGGGGCAAGGACGCAGCCGACGCCGTTCATAACGCGGAGATGCTCGAGGCTGTCGCCAAGATTGCCTTCCACGCCCGGCAACTGAACCAGGACGATCCAGAAATTTCCGACGCTTTGCTGGACCTCCACTATCAACGCAAGCACGGCCAGTCGGCGACCTACGGCCAGCCAGACAGTTCCAAGTAGGATTATCATGTCGATTGTAGCAGGAGTTGATTTCGGAACTTTGAGCGTGCGGGTAACGCTGGCTGATTCCAAGAAGGGTTCCCTTGGAACCTGCGTCGCGGAATATCCTCTCGAGCGGCGTCGTTCCGATCCCGACCTGGCAACGCAGTCCCACGTAGATCATATGGAAGCGCTTGTGCTGGCGATGCATCGAGTGATCGACGAATGCGGCGTAGATTCCAAGGAGATCCGTGCGATTGCGGTCGACACGACGGGGTCCTCGGTGTTGCCTGTCGACAAAAATATGCAGCCTTTGGGGGACTACTACCTCTGGTGTGATCACCGCGCCAAAGCGGAAGCCGAAGAGATAACGGCGATGGCGCACGACATGCACATTGAAGCAATTGAATGGTGCGGCGGAACCTATTCCCACGAGTGGGGCTTTGCCAAGCTTCTCCACTGGATGCGCCACAATCCCGACCAGCGCGAGCGCTTTGGGACCGCCGTGGAACATTGCGACATGGCGGCCGCGGTCCTCACCGGAGTGACCGACACGGCTCGCATGGTGCGCAGCGTCTGCGCCATGGGACACAAGTGGATGTGGAACCCGAAATGGGGTGGCTTGCCCTCGCAGGCTTTCTTGTCCCGCGTCGATCCGCTTTTCGACGGCGTGCGCGAGAAGATTGGCGGAACATATCAGACCTCTGCTTCGATCGCAGGTGGGCTCAGCACATACTGGGGCGAACGACTTGGCCTGACCTCCGGGATACCAGTTCCCACGGGTGCGTTTGATGCCCATTGGGATGCAATTGGCGCTGGCTGCCGTCTGGGGGACGTCGTCAATGTGATCGGTACGTCGACCTGTATCATTGCCGTTAGTGAACGTGTGAAGCTAATCCCCGGTGTTTGCGGCGTCGTCCCAGGGAGTGCACATCCAGACCTTGTGGGAGTTGAGGCAGGCCTGTCTGCGACAGGCGACCTGTTCGATGCAATAGCACGACGTGCCGGCACGACGGTGTCCAGGCTCGCTGAAGGCCTGGAAAGCATCGAAGGCGGAAAGACCGGTCTGATGCGTCTCCCCTGGGACAACGGGGACCGGACGGTTCTCGTCCGCTCCGACCTTGGTGGAATGACGCTTGGCTGGCATCTCGGCCATACAGCGCAGGACGAACTGTATGCCGCGATTGAAGGTACGGCTTTCCACACACGGGTTGTCCTGGAGCGGATGGAGCAGCACGGCGTTCCAGTGAACCGCGTCATTAATGGGGGAGGTATCCCGCAAAGGAACGACATCCTCAACCAGATCTACGCCAATGTTATAGGCAAGCCGATATTGGTCCCCGACGGTATTCCGACCGGTCTCGGTTCGGGAATATTCGCCGCTCTTGCAGCCAAAGATCATGGATCAATCGAGAGCGCTCAGGCAGCCATGTGCGTGGGCTACAGAAAGTTTGAGCCTGATCCGAGCACGCGCGGACGTTATGAGACCCTCTATCAGCTGTTCAAGCAGGTCTATATGGGCTTTGGCACCTCGAGCCTCGCAGACTTCTCGCAAGTTCTCGGAGACATCAAGCGGATTGCTGCAGGTGAGAGTATTCGGTCCGAGTTTGGCCACCGTGCCGCGCGCAAGGTAGCATTGCTATGACCCGCTGTGCTCTTAGATCAGATGTCTATGGATCGAGAACGTGATGACGTCACTTCCATCCATTCGTGCAATACAGTCGTTCGTCGCAGCCGGCAGAAAGGGTTCATTTCTCGAGGCTGCTGCCCAGCTGCAGCTTACTCCGTCGGCGATCAGCCACCAAATCAGGCTGATGGAAGACGACCTTGGGGAAAAACTCTTTCACCGCATTGGAAGGAACGTGTCGCTCACCGAGATTGGCGAGCGATACCACCGTGATCTTTCAGAAGCGCTTTCGATGATTGAGCAGGCGACCGATGAGGTGTGCCGGCGCAACAGCGTCGACGTCCTGAGCGTCGGCTGTGCTTCAAGTCTGGCTTCGCTATGGCTTATGCCAAGATTGCCTCGGTTCGAAGAATTGTATCCCTCGATCGAAATCAGGCTTCTGTCGACATCGGATCCTGCAAAATTGTCCGATGGCTCGGTCGATGTCGATATCTGCTACGGCAGCGCTCCTCGACTGGGCTCTATCGCGGCGGAGGAGTTCCCCCTTGAGACAATCGTCGTAGCCTGCTCTCCCGAGGTGGCGAATGGCGAGCGGCCCATACGCAAGCCATCGGATCTGGTGGGCCACACCTTAATCAAGTCGGAGCAGACGCTTTACAGCTGGCAACAATGGGCGAAGGACCACGGCTTGGCGATTGACGTCAATCGCGGCGCTCGATTTCGCGATGCGTTTATGGCGATCGCGACCGCTGTCGAAGGACGCGGCGTGTGCCTGGAGAGCTACCGGCTTCTTGAACGGGATGTGGAAAGAGGTAACCTCGTCCTTCCGTTCGGGATGACAGGCCCCAACCTTCGTTGCCACACGCTCACATATGTCCGCTCGCGGCTCAGATCAGAAAAGGTCAACGCGTTCAAGCAATGGCTGGAAAACGTATGGCTTGAAGACGCTGCCTCGGCTGAAATGCGGGCGCGAGGCTGATCGAACCTCTGACGGGCAGCAAGATCGTCCGGCGTTCTTTGAAACGCTGAGACAGCAATATGCGTGATGCCCAACCTTCTCTTAGCCATGCCTCGAGATTTTTTGAAGTTTTTGCGATTGCGAGGGGAGCGGCCACCGAGCGCGATATGCGCCGTCTTCTGTCCTTCTCACCAGTCTATGCGCTGACAACTTCAAGGCCATAGCTGTAGGACCGTGTCAGATCGCGCTCCGGGCGGCGCTATCCGCGACTTAAGAGCCCGCAAGTCTATGGCTGTCAGACACGACGAGCAGGCAAAGCTGTCGCGAAGAGATCAACTGAGACTGGCAGCTCTCAGACAATCTGGATTGATATTAAGAGCGAATGCCTCCATATGTAGAGAATGATTTAGCGCGGCGTGAGCCGATTACAGGTGTTGGCGGGCGATGCAGACAGACCTACAGATATCCAGACAAAGTGCGACGTTGCGCGTAAAAGTTGAGGAGACTCTACGTCAGGCGATAGCCAGTGGGCGATTTAAGCCCGGCCAGCGACTGGTAGAGCGAGAACTTTGCGAAATGCTGGGCGTCGGCAGGACCTCGGTTCGCGAGGCAATGCGACAGCTCGAAGCTGAAGGCATTATCACAAGCTATCCCCATAAGGGACCGGTCGTCAGTACGATCACCTACGAGGAAGCGCAGCAACTCTATACCGTTCGGGCTCTTCTTGAAGGATTCGCGGGCCAGCAGTTCGCTGAGCATGGCACTGCCGCCGACATAGCGACACTTCTAGCCGCGGTGGTCGAATTCGAAGCCGCCGCCGAAAGTGGCGTCGGTGCGCGCCTCATAGATGCGAAAAACGCATTTTACAACTGTTTGATGGACGGCAGCAAAAACGTGTTCGTAAGGCAAATGCTGACAGCTCTGCACAATCGGATCAATCTCCTTCGAATGACAACCATGACGCAACCGGGACGCCTTGCGCACAGCATTGCCGAAATCAAGGATATTGCGAACGCAATCCAGAATCGCAACGGGCCGTTGGCGGCGGCGGCCTGCAAATTCCATATCGACCAGGCTGCCAAGGTCGCACTTGAATACCTCCGGAAGAACGCAGCGCTAGAAACTTAAAATTTCGATTGACAGATTGTCTGATAATCTTTTTAATCCTCTCTGAAGGAAGGCGGGTTTCATTGCTCGCACGCGTCCGGAGGAAAAAATGTCATCGACACTCAACGCAACGCGCGTGGCCTTTATAGGGCTGGGCGCGATGGGCCAACCTATGGCTCAACATCTCATTTCGGCGGGCTTCGATGTCGTCGGTTTCGACCTCTCGAAAGACGCCAAGACAAAGCTCGCTGATGCGGGCGGGCGAGCCGCCGAAACGATTTCTGACGCCATGGTCGGGGCCAGTTTCGTGATCACCATGCTTCCGAACGGCAAGATCGTGCGCGAGGCGCTGCTGGGCGAAAACGCCTGTGGCGGCCTGAAGCAGAATGCCGTCGTCATAGACATGAGTTCGTCTGCTCCAAACGACACAAGGGAGCTCGGTCTCGAACTTGCTTCTCGTGGCCTTCGGCTGGTTGACGCCCCGGTCTCCGGAGGCGTCAAGCGCGCCGTTTCTGGCACCTTGACAATCATGGCCGGTGGGGAGGATGCTGATATCGAGGAGGCCGAGCCGCTGCTGAAGGCAGTGGGACAACAGGTGTTCCGGACGGGGCCAGTTGGCTCGGGTCACGCGATGAAAGCGATTAACAACTTCGTATCCGGTGCAGGTGTGCTGGCGGCGATCGAGGGTGTCCTTCTTGGACGTGCCTTCGGCCTGGAGCCGGCGACGATCGTCGATATTCTCAACTCGTCGTCTGGAAAGAACAACGCCACCGAAGTGAAGATGAAGCAGTTCATCCTCTCTGAGACGTTCGGGTCGGGATTTGCCATTGGCCTGATGGCCAAGGATATCCGCATCGCCGCCGATCTCGCCAAGACGCTTGGTCTTCGCCTCGATGCTCTCGCCAGCACGGCAGACGCCTGGGATGCTGCACAGAAGGCGCTAGGCCCATCCGAGGACCACACCCGCATCATCCGATACGTCGAAGATCACAATTAGCCTCGGAAACTCGCGAATTCGGGCGAAACAGACAGATTGTCTGATAATCAGTTTATCTTGTCGTAGACAGTAGAGCTAGGAGCGTTGTCGAATGACCGCCACGAAAGAAACGAAAGTGAAAACACACGGCAAGGAGCGGCCTGTCCCTTCGGAACAGTTCGCTCGAGGGCTGGCGACGCGTCGTGAAGTCATGGGCGATGCCTATGTCGACGCAGCACTCGGTAAGGCGACCGACTTCACCTGGCCTATGCAGCAGCTCGTCACTGAGTATTGCTGGAACGAGATCTGGAATCGACCAGGCCTCGACAGGCGCGCGCGGTCCATTCTGAACCTTGGCATGATCTCTGTTCTCAATCGTCCGCATGAGCTCAAGGGCCACGTGCGCGGCGCGATCAACAACGGCCTTAGCAAGGAGGAAATCCAGGAGATTTTCCTGCAGGTCGCGATCTACGCCGGCGTACCGGCGGGCATCGACAGCTTCCGAAACGCCCAGGAGGTCTTCAACGAAATGGGCATCTGAAGCCGCCGCCGCTAGGCGTGGCGGAAAATTTTGAAGGGCGTGGATCGGCCGCGCCGTTTTAACTAGGGAGGAGCCGAACTTGGCCATCGATCTCGAGAAGTTCAAAAAACTGGCGCTGGAGGACTTCGAGTTCAAGCGCGAAACCCGTTATCTCAACGGCATTATCAAATGCGATTTTCCGACCCGCAGCGTCGCACTCCACTTCGAAGACGGCAAGATGGTGAAGGTCGAAGAAGCCGCCTACGACGACGAGACGTGCAAGATCGTCATCCGGGGCACGGGTGAACAGTGGGATGCGCTTCTCCAGAAGAAGCCGCGGCCGTTTTATCAGTGCCTGCAGTCGTCAAACATCAAACACGGTCTGTACCTTAGCAACAATAACGAAACCTTCGCGTATCTCCCTGCGCTCAATCGCATGACGAACCTGATGCGCGAAGCCCGCCCGGAAGGAGTAGCAGCATGACTAGGCATGATCCAATCACGGGCCGTTACGTCTACCTGACGATCGAAGGCATCGAATATCGCGTCTATTACGAGGAAGCCGGAGAGGGCATTCCCTTGCTTGTCGGTCACACGGCGGGCTCCGACGGCCGCCAGTACCGGCACACGCTCTGCGACGAAGACGTGACCAAGAACTTCCGCGTCATCGCGTTCGACTTGCCCTATCACGGGAAGTCTCTTCCTCCCCACGGCGTTCGCTGGTGGGAGAAGAGTACAACATGACCAAGAAGTTCATGATGGATTTCCAACTGGAACTCTCTAAGGCCCTTGGTCTGGACCGCCCCGTTTATATGGGTAGCTCGATGGGCGGACATCTTGCTATCGATCTCGCATCGAATTACCCCGACAACTTCCGCGCTACTATCTCCGTCGAAGGCGCACTGCGCTCGGCTGCCGAATATGTCGATGTCGGCATGGCAGGCATTCGGAAAGAATTCGACAACCCAAACGTGAACCGCACCTCCATCGGCGCGGCCATGATGCTCAATATCTCGCCCTACTCACCAGAAGCCAATGTCCGCGAAATCCAATGGGAATATAGCTGCGGCGGTCCGGGCGTCTTCGCAGGTGACCTCTATTATTACTACTATGACCACAATGTCTCGCCCGAAGAGGCGAGCAAGATCGATACGTCGAAGTGCATGCTGTACTTCCTGACGGGCGAATACGATCCGAATACCTCCCCGGCCGACACCAAGATCGCCGCCGATCTCGTCAAGGGCAGCAAGTTCTGGACGATGGAGAAGCTCGGACATTTCCCGGTCACTGAAGACTACACCGAGTTCAGAAAATACCTGCTGCCGATCCTCGAGGAAATCCAGCAGGCATCCGCAACCAGGGCGAAGGTCGCCTGAAACAATCTCTTGGGAGGAGCATCCAATGAGACGGAGTTTAACCGGAACCATGGGGGCGCTGATCGCGGTCAGCGCCCTGACGACCACTGCTTGGGCTGACGGCGTCGACCAGCTCCCCCAACGAGAAGAAAATCTACGAGGTCGTCGACCCGCAGGTTCCGCTCGGAGCGAGCGCCTATAAGGACTTCAAGCCAAAGAAAGGACCGCCGTGGAAGATCGGCTACGCCAGTAGCTATGCCGGCAACACGTGGCGCGCAGCCGCCCTCGATGCCGTCATGAATGACCTCTTGCCGCGCTCCAAGGAAGCGGGGCTTGTATCTGAAGTCGTGGTCACTCAGTCCGACCTCAAGGACGCCGTCCAGATTCAGCAGATGCGCCAGATGGTTGATGATGGGGTCGATGCCATCATCATCTGCTGCTCGAACGTCACCGCCCTCAACCAGACGATCGAGTACGCCTATAAGGCAGGCGTTCCTGTTTTCTCGTTTTCGGGATACGTGACGTCGCCTTACGCGATCAACGGCGCTGCCAATCACGCGCAGGGCGGCGGCGAGATGGCGACCTGGCTCGCAGACAAGATCGGCAAGAAAGGCAACGTGCTTCTCGTGTCGGGCATCCCTGGCTTCGCCTCATCCGACAGCTTCGACAAGGCCGCCAAAGAAGCGCTGGCAAAGTATCCCGACATCAAGATTGTCGGCGAAGTGGCTGGCAAGTGGACCGACCAGGTAGCACAGGTCGAGGTGCAGAAATTTCTGGCGACGAACCCCATTCAGATTGACGGTATTCTGACACAGGGCGCGCAGGAGAACGGCGTGTTGAATGCCATGCTCCAGTCGGGTCGTGACATGGTGCCCATTACGCTGGGCGGCGAGGCTTCGGCGGCATGTTACTGGCGCCAGAATCCAGAATGGGTCGATGCTGGCTTCCATATCTGGCCGCCGCGCCGCGAGATGCAGCAGATGTGGGAGATCATGCTTCGCACGCTCGAAGGGCAGGGGCCGAAGGTACAGTCCTTCCTGCGCCCTGTCCTGCCGTTCACCATCGATGACGTTCGCGCTTCGATCCCCGAGGATTGCGATGTGAACTCGACGGATTTCGTCGAACCGAAGGCGGACGGATGGTTCCCAAGTGCGATTGCCGACCAGTACTTCGAGCGTCCTGCCGATCCCTGGAAGCCGGTAGCCAAGTAAGCCGGATCCGCCCGGTGGCTTAACTGCCGGGCGACCGTTGGAAGATCGTAAAAGCCGCCTTGGCGGACGTTGCGGGTGGGAGGTCTGCGATGGGCAGCGAGATAACAGTCAGAATGGTAGATGTCGCCAAGGCGTTCGGGGAGACGAAGGCACTCAAGAAGTGCGACTTCGAGGCCCGCGCCGGGGAGGTGCACGCCATCGTTGGCGAAAACGGCAGCGGCAAGAGCACGATGGCCAAGATCATGTCGGGCGTTTTGCACCCGGACGCAGGCAAGGTCACGATCCTGGGTGAAAAGGTTGCCTCGCCCGTCGACGCCAAGCGGGCCGGCCTGACCACCATCTTCCAAGAAGTCCTGGTTGCTGACGAGGCTAGCGTATTCGAGAACCTCTATGTCGGTCGTGACGGTGTCTTTCGTTCGCAGTCGACCGGCGATCGGCGGAGCGAAGCAGCTGAAATCCTGGCGCGGCTCGTTGGAAAATCCGTAGACCTCGATCAACTGGCAGGCAGCCTGCCGCTCAGCATCAAACAGTGGATCGTCATCGCACGGGCTATTCTTCGCAGGCCGCAGGTGCTGATCCTCGACGAATCTTCGGCCGCGCTCGACCTCGACTCGACCCTCCGGCTCCACGCGGAAATCGACCGCCTTCGTGCCGAGGGCGCGACGATCCTCATCGTAACCCACCGGATCGCGGAACTCGTGCGTATCGCCGACCGTGCGACGATCCTGCGTGATGGGATAACTGTCGGTACGCTCGGAAAGGATGAGATTACCGAGGAAAACCTGCTGTCCATGATGACGCCGGCAGATCGGCGCGCCAGCGATGCGACAGAATACGCCTCCCGAAAGAAGGCGCTATCGGCCCCTCTCATACTAACCGCGACGGGTCTCGCCGCGCACAGGTCGGCGCGCCTATTCGATTTCGACCTTCCCAAGGGGAGCATCGTCGGCGTAGCCGGGCTTGATGGGCAGGGGCAGGACGCTTTTATCCGCGTCTTGGCCGGCATCATCCAGCCGTTCGGTGGCGAGGTGAAGGTCCGCTCGGTTGATACGGACAAGATGATCGCGCTGCAATCGCTCGACGATGCGGCGAAGCTCGGTGTTTCCTACGTCTCCGGGGATCGCAAGCGCGAGGGTATCTTCCCGCAACAAAGCATCTTCGAAAACCTCGCCATCGGTGTCTACAGGAAGACGCTCGGACCCCTGGGCGTGATCCGCAAGCCCACGCTGAAATCCATGTTTAAGCGCGAAGTGGATCGTCTGCGCATCAAGATCGGCAGCCCGTCGAACAGGATCACCTCACTGTCGGGCGGCAACCAGCAGAAGGTGCTTATCGGGCGCGCCTTCGCAAACGATCCCCAAGTCATCCTCCTGAATGACCCCGCGCGCGGTGTCGATCTCGGCACTAAGCGTGACCTCTACCGGGAGTTACGTCTGTTCGCTGAAAAAGGCGGCAGTGTCATCTACGTCTCGAGTGAGATCGAGGAGTTCATCGGGTTTGCCGATCGCGTCGACGTGTTCTTCGGGGGAACGTTGTTTCGATCCCTGACCGGCGAGGAAATCGCCGAGGCACCAATCCTCGCCGCTATGTTCGGGAAAGCCCGGGACGCTTCCGTTGATTTCGATCTGGAAAGGACCGCATGATGTCCGTAACCGCTTTCCGTCAAGTCACGCAGGACCGCTCGTTGTTCGTTCCGGCCGGGCTTTTCCTCGTCCTCCTTTGCGCTGTCGCCTTCCGGGGCCAGGGTCTGTTCACGAACAATGGTCTGGCCGGAGCCATTCTGGTTGCAACGCCGCTGATCCTGACCACGCTCGCGATAACACCGATCGTCATGGCGGGCCGCGGAGCGGTGGACCTTTCCGTGGGCCCGCTCATGGGCTTCGTCAACGTCACGCTCATTACGTGGCTGGTCGGCAACGGCATCACGCACCCGTTGGCCATCATTGCCTGGGCGGTGGGATTGGGAGCAGCGTTCCAGCTGGTGCAAGCACTTGTGATCATCTATGTGCGCGTCGCGCCCATCATCGTCACGCTCTCCGGTTTCCTCGTTCTGTCGGGCGTCAACCTGATGGTCATGTCGCGTCCCGGCGGTGTCGCTCCAGACTGGATGCTAAGCTGGGGCGCGGGAACGAGCATATTTTCGCCTGTCCTGTTGCTTCTGCTCGGCGCTTTCGCAATCTGGGGCGTCCTGAGGGGCACGATGTTTTACCGCAACCTGCGGATGACAGGCGCTGACGAGCGGATGGCCTATACCAGCGGTGTGCAGGTCGACGTCGTGCGCATCATCGCCCATACGGTCGGCGGCGTTTTTGCCGGGCTGGCCGCATTGAGCTACACCGCGCTGATCTCATCCGGCGACCCGACCCAGGGCAGCACCTACACGCTGCAAGCGGTGACGGCGCTGGTCCTTGGCGGAGCTAGTCTCTCCGGGGGCCGCGGCGGTGCGCTCGGCTCGACGCTCGGCGCGATCAACATGTTCCTCATCTCGTATCTTCTGTCCACTTTCAACTTCGGGACGGTTTCCGGCTTCGTCACGCAAATGGCCTTTGGCCTGATCCTCGTTGGGTCACTTCTCGTGAACGTCTTCGTCATCAGCCGCCGCACTGTCGCGTGAGGAGTAAGGAAATGATCTCCACTGTCTTGAACACAGAAATCGGCGCGACCCGTGGCGCCAGCCCTTTGCGCAAGCACAAGAGTATTTCGATCGGCTTCTGTCTCCTTGCGTGTCTGCTCATTCTTGGAGCCCTGCTCGTGCCGGGCTTCGTGTCGCCGCAGAACGCGCGATCGATCCTCCTTCTCGCCGCCTTCCTTGGGCTGGCGTCTGTTGGGCAGACGCTCTGCGCGCTCGTTGGAGCGCTGGATCTTTCCATCCCATACATCATCGGTGGCGCCAATATCCTGCTTCCAAGCCTCATGGTGGCGGGTCTTCCCGCCCCCGTCGCCATGATCGTCGTGCTTCTCCTTGGCATTTTGGTCGGGGCTTGCAACGGCGCCCTCAGCTTCCGGCTGCAGGGTCAGGCGCTGATCATGTCGCTCGGTCTTGGTTTTGCCGCCGTCGGGGCGGTCCAGATCTACACCTCGCTCGGATCGCAGTTCGGCGGTACCGTCTTTGCGCCCGTCCCCGGATGGCTTCGCAACCTTTCGGCGTTCAATGGCAGGTTCTTCGGTCTGCCGTTTCCACCGGTTATCGTCATATGGGCTTTCATCGCCGTCGCTCTGGGCTGGATAATGCACAACACCTGGTTTGGCCGGAGCCTCTATGCTGTTGGCGGGAGCCGCACGGCCGCCGCCCGCCTCGGAATCTCGGAATTCAAGATCTGGACAGTGATTCACAGCGTCAGCGGGGCGATGTCGGCACTCACCGGAATGCTGCTCCTCGGTTTCTCCGGCGGCGGTTTTGTCGGGGTCGGTGATCCCTATCTGTTCACCACCGTGGCGGCGGTCGTTATCGGCGGAACGTCTCTTCTAGGCGGTGCCGGCGGGTATGGAGCGACGGTCCTCGGCGTCCTCGTCCTTACTGTCCTGACCTCGCTTCTCGTCGGCCTGGGGCTCAGTTTCCCGGCACAACAGGCCGTCGTAGGGCTGCTGATCGTCCCCATGGTCGCGATCTACGCCCGCTCACCACACATCCGTAATCAGATTTGAACGTTGCATCGAAAGGAATACCAATGGCTATCTCCACCGCTCTACTGGATCGCCTGAAAGACCCCTCCCTGGTACGCGAGGAAATGCTGGTAGGAGGCGACTGGCGAAAAGAGGGCGCGAGCGGCAAGACGATCCAGGTCCACAATCCCTCGACCGGGGACGTGATTGCGAGCCTCCCGAGCGCAGGACTCCAGGACGTCCGCGAAGCCATCGACGTCGCCAAACTCGCCCAGAAAAAGTGGGCCGCACGATCGGGCAAGGAACGTGCCGGCGTCATGCGGAAGTTCTTCGACCTCGTCACGGCCAACACCGAGGACCTCGCGATCATCCTGACGTCCGAGATGGGCAAGCCTCTAGCCGAGGCACGCGGAGAGGTCGCCTACGGCGCTTCCTACATTGAATGGTTCGGGGAAGAAGCCAAGCGCGTTTACGGCGACACCATTCCGGGGCATCAGGCCGACAAGCGCCTGATAGTCATCAAACAGCCCGTCGGCGTGGTGGCGGCCATCGCGCCCTGGAACTTTCCTTCCGCCATGGTCTGCCGCAAGATCGCCCCGGCGCTGGCATCCGGCTGCGCCATCATCTTCAAGCCGGCCGCCGAAACCCCATTGTCGGCCCTTGCTCTTGCCATACTCGCTGAGCGCGCGGGAATACCCGGCGGCCTGTTCAGCGTCCTGCCGACAGACAACGCCCGGATGTTCGGTGAAGAAGTCTGCTCGAACCCCGTCGTCAAGAAGCTGACCTTCACAGGGTCTACCGAGGTCGGCCGCATCCTGATGGCGCAGGGCGCACAAAAGATCATGAAGCTCAGCCTCGAACTCGGCGGCAACGCTCCCTTCATCGTCTTCGACGATGCCGACCTCGACGAGGCCGTGGAAGGAGCGATGCTGTCCAAGTTCCGCAATGCCGGCCAGACCTGCGTTTGCGCCAACCGTCTCTACGTCCAGAGCGGGGTCTACGACCGCTTCATAGAGAAACTCGCGGCGCGGGTTTCCGCGCTCAAGGTCCTTGACGGGTTCGAGGATGGAGCCACCATCGGTCCGCTGATCAACGACGATGCGGTGGCGAAGCTCTATAGTCACATCGATGACGCGGTCGGTAAGGGTGCGAAGATCGTTGTGGGCGGCGCAAGGGACGAGCGTGGTGGCACCTTCGTCCAGCCGACGCTTCTCTCGGAAGCCACGAAGGAAATGAAGGTCGCACGAGAGGAGACCTTTGCGCCGCTCGCTCCTGTCTTCAGGTTCAAAACGACGGAAGAGGTCATTGAACTGGCCAACGACACAGAGTTCGGTCTCGCCGCCTACTTCTACGCCAACGACCTTCGAAACGTCTGGAAGGTTACGGAGGCCCTGGAGTACGGGATGGTCGGCGTCAACACGGGCCTGATCTCCACGGAGGTTGCACCGTTCGGCGGCGTCAAGCAGTCGGGGTTCGGCCGCGAGGGCTCGAAATACGGCATGGATGACTTCCTTTCCATGAAATACGTCTGCATGGGCGGCATACAGTCATAGTCCAACGGCTGGTGGTGGGTCTTAAGGCTCGCCACCAGCAAGGTTTGAGCTCGTCACGGAAGCCCGATGACACATTCTGCAGAAGGCGGGGAGAGTCTTGGTCAAGACCGCGCCGACAGCCTTCAAAACGAGGCGGCCGACCGCGAGCAGGACCCGGCCGATCACGCTGCCCAGGCGAACGTCGAGGGCAGAACGGCAATGGAACGTCGGAACGTGCGGAGAGAGGCAGGGGCGAGACTCGCCTTTGTCGTGGGTCTGTCTGCTTAAGGCTTCCGTTGGCCCAACGCCTGATGACCCATCTCGAAAGTTTCGTTGGTATTTTTCGACGGGACGGAGAAAGCGCGCCACTGGCCACTCGCTGGCAAGATCATCGCCGATTGTCTGGCATTTTGCTGGTGGCACGTCGACGCAAGGCGCACGTGTCGGGGACGCTCGGCCTGCCGGCCCGAGTGCTCTTATGGCCCAAGGGCAGCATCAGTTGAATGACGTGCGGTCGTCAACTGCCGCAAGGCCTTGATGAGGGGGTCACGGATCGCCGAGAAATTGCGCCGTCGCAGACTAATATTTTGACCTGGAAGAGCCCACTACCGTTACCGCGACCTGGTCGCGTTGCAATGATGAAACGGGGTTGCGCCTCACACCTGCGTTCCAGAGTGTCCGGGCGAGACCGTGACGACCACGGCCCCGCCGGACGTTGCCTTGGGAGGCTGACTTCTGGACAATGTTCGTGACGAGAGCTTAGTGCTTCATGCGCAGGATTGGCTTGATGACCTTGCCGCTCTCGGAATCGGCCATTGCCTCGTTGATCTGGTTGAGATCGTAGAACTGGACGAGCTTGTCGAACGGGAACCGTCCCTGCTGCCAGTATTCGATGAGCTCGGGTATGAATTTGGAGGGAATGCTCTGGCCTTCGACCACACCGACGAGCGTACGGCCGAACAGAAAGTTGCCGATATCGACGATCCCTTCCGTTCCGAGCGCGGACGATCCGACCAGTCCACAGGTTCCTGGGGTGCCGAGGCAATCGACCGCCTGGCGAAACACCTTCGGCGAGCTCGTGCATTCGAGACTGAAGTCTGCGCCTTCGGGAATGATTTCCCTGATCGCCTTGACGCTATCCCTATTGCGGGCGTTTATGATGTGGGTTGCACCCAGTTCAATCGCCAGTTCGAGACGTTCATCGTTAAGGTCGATCACGATAATGGTCGAGCATCCGGCAATCTTCGCCGCCATGACGGCTGCCATGCCGACCGCACCCGCGCCGAACACTGCAATGGAAGATCCCGGTTGGGGCTTGAGGCAGTTGAGAACCGCTCCGGCGCCAGTTTGCAGCCCGCAGCCCAGCGGTCCCATGAGTTCGAGGGGAACATCTTTGGAAACCCTGACCGCATTGCGCTCGCTGGCGATGGCATAGGTGGCGAAAGAAGACTGCTCGAAGAAGCACCCGCTGATCTGGGTACCGTGTGAATCATGTAGCGGGCAACTGCCATCCGGCCGGGTGCCACGGAAATTTCTGCCGAAAAAGTCTTCACAATAATAAGGCGTGCCTCCCCGGCACTTCTCGCATTTCCCGCAATATGCGTAGCTTAGAGCCACGTGGTCGCCGGGCGAAAGCTCTTTTACATCGGCCCCGACCACTTCCACGACGCCGGAGCCTTCATGGCCGAGAACCACGGGCTGCGGTACGTCATATCCTTGGTCGCGAACAACCATGTCGGTGTGGCAGACACCGCTCGCCACGATCCGGACGAGGATTTCGTCGGGGCGAGGTTGATCGATACCGATGCACTCCAGAACAAGAGGCTTTGCCTTTTCGCGCGAAATTGCAGCGTATGCTTCTTTCATAAAATGACTCCATCAGTGCGCGCTCGGCCGGTAGGTGACACTTGTAGGCGTTCGCAGACAATCAGTCAATTATCTTCAGTGAACCAAAATGGTCGCTGAGGCCATCCCAGCCCGCTACACGGACATGTAAAGAGAAA
Organism: Rhizobium sp. C104; assembly: GCF_022354505.1. Classification (NCBI taxonomy): domain Bacteria; kingdom Pseudomonadati; phylum Pseudomonadota; class Alphaproteobacteria; order Hyphomicrobiales; family Rhizobiaceae; genus Rhizobium; species Rhizobium sp. C104. The sequence continues at coordinate 96,023 of NZ_CP092347.1, forward strand.
AATCGATGTAATATCAATTGCTTCCTCAGGGTATTCGGCCGATCTAGATCTTGGTCCGAATTGTTGGCTGTCTTAAAACTGGAATTCGCTTGACAGATTGACTGATTCAGAAGTGGCATTCATCGAACGCGCCGGCTGACGGTGGTGCCCGTATTTCCTGCCTCGCGGCCCCGCTTTCCGGGTGATGGTAGCGATTATGGCTCCCAACTTCCTTTTTATGAACCTCGCCGGCGAGGCGCGGTCTCCTCTGGTTCCTGTTGGCGTGCTCGTGGGTGAGGTGACGGGCGGCTGCTTTGTCTTATTGCTATATCGAACCAAGCAGCAATAAAAGAATAAAAAAATCAGTATGATAACACAGAAGACACGTCAAAAAGCTGAAATTCAATATAGTTTATTGACAGATTGTCTGCTTATTCATAATGATGCGATCTGCCGTTTGTGGGGAGAATTCAGCGATGTCTGGAGGATAGCGGCGCTCCAGATCGCAGACAAAATGACCACGTTGGGTGGCAAGAGGAGGAGAATTTCGATGAAAAGACGTACATTCCTACAGACGGGCAGTGCCTTGATTGCAGCTGGCGCGTTCGGAATACCGGGCATCCTGCGGGCAGAGGATACGATCACCCTGCTGCCCGACACTTGGCCGTCCGAAGGGGAAAACCCCGTCGTCGACGCTGGTAAGTTTGCCAAGTCAGGTCCCTGGAAGATTGGTCACAGCCACTATGGCCTGGCCGGTTCGACGCACACCTATCAAACCGCATTCGAGGCCGAATACGAAATCAGCAGGAACAAGGCCCGTGTCGGCGACTATCAATTCCGAAGCGCCGACCTCAACGCCTCAAAACAGGTCGCCGACATCGAGGATCTGATCGCACAAAAGGTAGATGCAATCATCATTGCGCCGCTTACGACAGGCTCGGCCGTGGAAGGCATCAGGAAGGCGAAGGCTGCCGGCATTCCGACGGTCGTCTATCTCGGTCGCGTCGACACCGACGAATTCACGGTGCAGGTCCAAGGCGACGACTTCTACTTTGGCCGGGTGATGGCGCAGTTCCTGGTCGATAAGCTCGGCAACAAGGGAAAAGTGTGGGTGCTGCGTGGCGTCGCCGGACATCCGATCGATGCTGATCGTTACGCCGGGGCGATCGAGGTCTTCAGCAAGTCCGGTCTCCAAATCACCTCAACCCAGCACGGCAGCTGGTCCTACGAGGACTCAAAGAAGATAGCCGAAAGCCTCTATCTGTCTGATCCGGATGTCGCCGGGGTCTGGACTGACGGCGCGAACATGTCGCTCGGGGTCTTGGACGCGCTGCAGGAAGCCGGGGCTTCCACCATTCCACCGATCACGGGAGAAGCGCTCAACGGTTGGATGCGTCGTTGGAATGACGAAAAGCTCTCTTCGATTGGGCCCATTTGCCCTCCGGCTCTTTCGACGGCAGCCCTGCGTGCGGCCTTCGCGCTTCTCGAAGGCAAGCCGATCCAGCGCAACTGGACCAACCGGCCCAAGCCGATCGTCGACGACAATCTTGCACAGTTTTACCGCTCCGATCTCACGGACGCTTACTGGGCTCCGACAGAAATGCCGAATGAGAAGCTCCTCGAGTACTTCAAGGCCTGACGCATGGAGGGCGCGGACAAAGCGCGCCCTCTTCACCCTCGCAGATGGAAGTGTTCATGAGTATGCTTGTCGAGATGGTCGGCATAAACAAGTCCTTTGGTGCGGCCAAAGTCCTGTCGAATGTTCAATTTTCGCTTGAACGCGGCTCCGTCCACGCATTGATGGGCGAGAACGGGGCGGGAAAATCCACGCTGATGCGAATTCTGGCCGGCGTCTATCAACAGACCGCTGGACGCATCCGTCTGCGAGGAGAAGAGGTGACCTTCCGTTCCCCCAAGGAAGCGCGTCTCGCCGGGGTGTCGACAGTGTTTCAGGAGTTCACCCTCATCCCCAATCTCACGGTCGCCGAAAACATGTTTCTTGGACACGAACCGCGGCGTGCCGACGGGTCGATAGACACCGCCGAGGTCGTCGAGCGATCCCGCAAGCTGCTTGTCGACGTTTTCCCTCAACTGGACGCCACGGCGATTGTGGAAACGCTGACGGTTGCCCAGCAGCAGGCAGTGGAAATCGCCAAAGGTCTGACATCCAATGCCGATGTCTTCATTTTCGATGAACCGACCGCGGCACTAAACTCGACGGACGTCGCTCATCTCTTCAAGGTCATCCGCGATCTGAAGGCGCAAGGGAAGGCTGTCGTCTACATCTCGCATCGGATGAACGAGGTGTTCGAACTGTGCGACACCATCACCGTCATGAAGGATGGGGCTTGGGTAAAGACAGCCAGGGCAGAAGACTTCAATCTCCAAACGCTTGTGGCAAACATGGTTGGACGCGAGCTTCAGAATTTCTTTCCGCCGAGGGCGCAGACCATTGGGTCGCCGATGCTCGACGTGGCAGGGCTTCGTCTCAATGACCATGGCCCGCCAGTCGGTTTTTCCGTACGCACGGGCGAGATCATCGGACTGGCCGGGCTGGAAGGCCAGGGGCAGCGCGAAATCATGCGTGCGGTCGTCGGGGTCGAAACCGCCGCAGTTGTGACCGTCCGGCGTCGCCGCGACGATAGCATGATCGGTGTGAACGTATCCTCCGGCTTTTCGAGTGCGATCTCAGCCGGCATTGGTTTCATTCCTGAAGACCGCAAGCAGGAAGGCTTATTTCTTCGGCTTCCGATCTACGATAACATCGCACTTGGCAAGCAGTTGAACCGGAACATGGCGAGCGTTGCATGGCGTTCCATCTCCAGGGTTCACGATGTCATAAAGTCGCTCCGTGTTGCGGCTGCCGACCCAGCCTCGCCCGTCGGCAAACTTTCGGGCGGAAACCAGCAAAAGGTCCTTCTTGGCCGCTGGCTGCTTTCGGGGGTTGATATCCTTGTCATCGAGGAGCCGACACGTGGCGTCGATGTCGGCGCTAAAGCGGAAATCTATAAGCTCCTTCGCGATTTTGCCGATCGTGGCGGTGCAGTGATCGTCTCGTCACGCGAGCACCCCGAACTGATCGGGCTCTGTGACAACATCCTGGTCGTTCACGACAAAAAGATCGTCGGACAGATGCCCGCGCTTGATGCCACAGAGGAAACCATCCTGGGAACCGCACTCGGTTCGAACTCCGCGCACGATCCGCGCGCCGCTGTTCATTGAGGAGGATACATGAATACCGTCGCAAAGTTCCTGAAGGCACCCTATAGGGCGGGTGCGATCCGGCTGTCGATCGGGACGCTATTCGTGCTGGTGGTCGCCTCGGTTATCCTGCTTCCACAATTTCTGGCGCCGGAGAATCTGTCGAACCTGCTGGCCCAATCCACTGTTCTTGTTATTTCTGCGCTAGGCCAGACCTTTGTGATCCTGACGGGCGGCCTAGACGTTTCCGTTGGTTCGATCATCAGCGTGACGACTACGATCATGACACTCGACATGCCCGAGGTTGTCCGTGTCATGCTTTGCATTGCGGTTGCGATCGCATTCGGATTGTCGAATGGCTACGGCGTAGCCAGGCTCAACGTCCATCCGATCATCATGACCCTGGCAACCATGGGTATCGGCCAGGGATTGGCGCTTATCATTCTTCCTATCCCCGGCGGGAAGGTGCCCGAATGGCTTTCGGCGTCAGTCGCGGGTTCCGTTGGGCCCGTGCCAAACTCGCTGCTCTGGCTGATCGTCGCCACGTTCGTTGCTGCCTGGTTGCTTTATCGCAGACCGTTTGGCCTTTACCTGTTCGCTTCGGGTGGTAACGACTTCAATGCCCGCATGAATGGCGTCCCGGTCGAGCGCACAGTCATCAAGGCCTACATCCTGTCGGCGCTATTTGCTTGCGCTGCCGGGATGTTCCTCGCAGGTCGCCTTGCCTCGGGCGATCCCAAGGGGGCGCCACATTCGGAATTGAATCCGTTACCGCAGCAGCGCTCGGGGGTGTTCACCTGGCTGGCGGTATCGGCAGCATCCTCGGCACTGTAGCCGGCGCGGCTATCCTCGGCATCGTCAACAACGTGATGAACCTCGCTAACGTCTCGGCATTCCTCCAGTCGGTCGTGAAGGGCCTTCTGCTGCTAGCACTCGTCGTCTCACAGCGTCGCAAAACGATCGGACTTTGAAAGAGATGGACCTCTCGATGACCACAACGGATGCGAAAATTGAGACGCCATCGCGCACTCTCACCGCCAGGCGCATACTTTCCTGGGTGCTCGGTTTGCCCCCGGCATATTACGTGCTCGCAATCCTGATCGCTGTGGCCCCCGCTGTAAGCGCGACGCTGATCAATCCAAACTATTGGTTCGTGATCCTGAAACAGTCAGCGCCGCTTGGGATCGCGGTGCTGGCGCAATCTCTTGTCATGCGGGTGCGTTCTATTGATCTCTCGGTCAGTGGCGTGTTTGCTTTTTCGATCTATCTCGCCAGCTCCGGGCTCCTCAACAGTTACCCGCCCTTCGTCACGGTCCTGATGCCGATCGTCATCGGCCTTGCCGTCGGTCTGATCAACGGCGCCCTCGTGGCCTATGTCCGCGCCTCCGCGGTCATCGCGACGCTGAGCGTATCGGCGATCCTCATCGGGATCATCCAATTCATGAGTTCGGGCCGTGCACCGGGTTCGACACCAAGCTGGCTTCGCGTCCTGACGAGCGGGAACATCTACGGCCTGTCTTACTCCGTGATCGTCTGGATCGGGATTTCCGTTCTCGTCGCATTAGCGTTCCGCTTCTTGATCCTCGGGCGCTACTTCCGCGCTGTCGGCGACAATCCGAGGGCGGCGGAGATAACAGGCATACCTCTGGCCCGCACGATTTTTGTCTCCCATACACTTGCGGGCACGCTGACAGGCATCGCCGCCCTGGTTCAGGTGTCGGCTCTGGCCGTTGGCACGATCAAGCCCGGCTTCGACACCTTCATGAACGCTCTCGCCGCGACGATCCTCGGTGGGGTGACGTTCGGCGTCGACCGCGGTGGCGTCGCGGGGCCTTTCGTGGCGGTCGTCGCCTTCAGTTTCCTCTTCGCGATGTTGACGGTGTTCGGCATCCAGGAGCCCGGCAAGCTGATCGTCCAGGGCGGGATCATCGCGCTTGCTGCGATCATTTACGGAGCACGCGTCGGTCGCGTCTAGCCGCAAGGATCTGCCAAACAGGTCATTCCCGGTGTCAACGCGGGAGAATGCAGGAGATAAGAATGGTGAAGATAACGGCGGCCGTGGCCGCAAAACCGAAAGCTCCGCTTGAGTTTCGTGAACTTGAGCTGGCGGATCCAGAAGGCAATGAAATTCTCGTGCGGACGGTCGCCACGGGGATCTGCCATACCGACCTGTTGCTCCGTGATGGGATATTTGGGCCTCCCGCCCCGGTCATACCAGGACATGAAGGTGTTGGTATCGTCGAGGCCATCGGGGCGGACGTCCAAGGTTTAAGGGTGGGCGACCACGTTGCGCTCAGCCAGAGTTCATGTGGCTTCTGCGGCGATTGCCGGCGCTCTCACCCGATGAACTGCCAGAACTACACCCAGTACAATCTGACGGGGCTTCGTCCGAACGGCAAGAAGGCCTTGCTGTGTGATGAAGTCGGCATCGGCAGCAACTTTGTCGGCCAGTCATCCTTCGCGACCCATGTCCTGGCGACTGAAAACAACGCCGCGCAGCTTCCCAAGGATTTCGACCTGACGAATGCGGCCCCGCTCGGTTGCGGCATGGCAACGGGAGCAGGTACCGTCATCAACGCCATGAAGCCGGAGATCGGTCAAACCATTGCCGTGTTCGGCGCGGGAGCGGTCGGCATGGCTGCGGTGATGGCCGCCAAGGTCCGGCGGTGCAGCAAGATCATCATCATCGACCTGAACGAGCAGCGTTTGGCCATGGCTGAGACGTTGGGCGCGACCCACGCTATCAACGGCAGGGACCCAGACGTCGTGGAGCAGATCCACGCCTTGACGGGCGGCGGTGCCGATTTTGCGATCGACGCCGTGGGTATCGTTCCCGTCATCCTGAACACGATCAAATGCACGCGGGCAGGGGGTCATGTCGTCCTCCTCGGGCTCGACGCGCTCGGCAAGGATATTCCAATCCCGCTGGACCTCATGGTCTTCAACCGGAAAATTCAGGGTGCCATCCTCGGGGATCAGATCCCGCAGCTCTTCATCCCCCAACTGGTCGAACTAAACCAGGCCGGCCTGTTTCCGTTCCAGAAGCTGATCACAAAGTACCCGTTCGAGAAAATCAACGAGGCCATCGCCGATGCCGAAGCTGGCCGCGTGATCAAGCCCGTCATCGTCTTCAATAGGAGCTTCCCACATGCCATCGAGCAAGTCCGACGAACAGCATCTCATCGTTGAGTTTAAAACATCGACGCGTAACCGGGACCGTGTCAACACACTGCTCCAGGAGTTTGTCGGCCCTGCCCGCGAGGAAGAGGGCTGCCTTTACTACAATCTCTACCAGCGCTCCGACGAGCCGAATACGTTCTTCATTCTCGATGGTTGGGCAAACGAGGAGGCAGCCGCGCGTCACGGAGAATCTGCGAACGTCAAGCGTGTTCTCGAACCGCTGCTTCCGTTGCTGGTAAGCCCCCCTTCCATCATTGTGAGCAGTCGCATCAGCGACTGAGCTTGCGATCGTGCAACACCGAAGGACGCGCTTCGATCCGAGGCGGGTTTTTTTCCAAAGGCTCGCGGGAGGACGAAATGGAGCATCGAGTTGTCATCGTGGGAGGCGGTTTCGCCGGCCTCCAATTGGCCAAGGATCTCAAATGTCCAAACCTTTCGATCACGATCGTCGACAGACGCAATCATCACCTGTTCCAGCCGCTGCTCTATCAGGTCGCAACGACCGTCCTGGCAACCTCCGAGATTGCCTGGCCCATTCGCGCGGTCTTCCGTGGAAGGAAAGATGTCACAACGCTTCTTGGCGAGGTCGTGGGCGTCGATGTCGAGAAGCGGCTTGTCTCGCTCAAGGGCGGTCATGCCATTCCCTACGATACCCTTGTTCTCGCAACAGGGGCCCGTCACGCGTATTTCGGCCGGGATGAATGGGAGCCTTTCGCGCCCGGACTGAAGGCGTTGGAAGACGCCACCACCATCCGCCGTCGTCTTCTCCTGGCGTTCGAAAAGGCGGAGCTGGAAACCGATCCCCAAGCGCGGGCCGCAATGCTGACCTTCTCGATAATCGGCGCCGGACCGACAGGCGTCGAGATGGCCGGGATCATCGCCGAACTGGCTCAAAGGACGCTTGTCGAGGAATTCAGAAACATCGATACGACTTTGGCGCGTATTCTTCTTGTAGAGGCAGGACCGCGTGTTCTGCCTGTTTTCCACGAGGCGTTATCGCAATACGCCGAGCGATCCCTTGCGTCGATGGGCGTCGAGGTTCGCACGGGACGGCCGGTAACCGACTGCACCGAGGAAGGTATATCGATCGGGGACGAGTTCGTCCCGAGCCGTACGGTCATATGGGCGGCGGGCGTGCAGGCATCCAAGGCCGCCGTATGGGTCGGGGCGGAGACAGATCGAGCAGGGCGGGCTATCGTGCAGCCCGACCTCACGATCTCAGAACACCCGGAGATCTTCGTTGTCGGCGATACCGCGAGCGTTAAGACCGGCGAGGGAATGCCGGTTCCTGGTATCGCTCCTGCCGCAAAGCAGCAGGGAAAATACGTCGCCCAGGTGATCAAGGCCCGCCTTAAGCAGCGCTCAGCGCCGCTTCCCTTCAAGTACAGGCATCTTGGTAATCTTGCCACCATAGGGCCAAGCTCCGCGGTGATCGATTTCGGCAGGCTTCGGCTCAAGGGCTCCATCGCCTGGTGGATCTGGGGCTTTGCCCACATCTACTTTTTGATCGGAACACGGAGCCGCATGGCGGTCGCGCTGAGCTGGCTTTGGGCATTTACCTCCGGACACCACTCTGCCCGCCTTATTACCCAGAAGGAGACGCTGAAGGACGAGGTCTAGCAGGGATTTATCAGTGACGTGGCGGAAGCACGCCACGCTTTCGTGGGCATTGCGCGGAACGACCTTGTCACCTGCAGCTATTGAAGGAACGAAACATGAGCGAGTTTTTGAAAGACAGCATTATCATTCCACCGACCTCGACCGTGGAACGCGAGAATGGCGAGTGCCTATCTGAAGGCCAGTCTGCAATAGACGTTGACGCGCTCGACGATGCTGCGCGTGCAAGCGTTGAGGGCCAAACGAATGCCATACGCGTCAGAGAGCCGCGTGTGAAAGCGTAGGACTTTCCGGAAAGATGCCGTTCCCCAGAGACATCCATGGGCTGTTCCATGGAAGGTCCAACTGTGGCACGGCGAGACCAAACCGGCGCGCGCCAAAGACCTCGTGAAACCGGATCGATGGATTGTCCGTCGATCATCTTCCATGTCCTCTTGGCTTGGGGTCGGAGAGGCGGGAGACAACGTAATTTGGAGATAAGTGTGTGGTGGTCTCCCTGTTGAGATACGAACGAGTTGCTAGATCTCACGGTTTCACACATGGACCGTTTTCCGCGTGAAACCAGGATCTAAGACTTCACAACGCTTGCCGGACACCGCCGACGGAAGGGTTTATCGAAGGAGGACAAACCGATGCCGGCTCTCATGCAGGCAAAGTATGCGTGTTGGTGGGCGCGTCAAACCCGGTCGGTTTCTGTCTTGCGCAGTCTTTCCTCGAAACTGGCTACCGTGTCGCCGTAGGTGACCTCGACCCTTCAGACTTCAGTTCTTTAACCGCAGTCTCGGGGACGAATTTGTTTCCGGTTAAGGTCAATTTGAATAGGGACGTGTATGTCAATTCAATGGTCGATCAGGTCTACCTACGCTGGAGCCGGGTCGATATTCTGGTGAACATAGCCTTCCGTCGCCGTGAATGCGCCGAACCGCTTTCCGCTACGGATCTTGGGCTTGATGCCGTCTCCAACCTGATAAGGGTGACAAGTGCTTTCGGCTCCCGCCTCCAGGGAGAGGAACTCGCTGTTGTGAATATCGCCTGGTTCGACGAGAAGTCGCTGCTAGAGGCCGACCGCGAAGCTGTGCTCCAAGCGGCCTTACGAACTACGACGAGTGCGATGGCGAAGAAGTATTTCGAACTCGGGGCTTCGTATAAACGCTGTTCATACCAGAAATGCGCGTTCTACATCTTACGTTCAAAGTGAGACGCTTAGGACACTTGTTCAAGCTGTCCAATTCCTCGCAAATCCAGAACTGTCTGGAAAGCTCACGGGGAACGTCCTGCACATCGACCTGAAACCTGACGATAGTCCTTTCCGACGATAATTCGAGAAGACATTAACCTGTCGTTAAGGTTGATAGTTTGAGCGTCAATTCGACGTGGAAATCCTAACAAGATGTAAAGCACTTTGCATTTCCGCAGTCGAACTTTCTTCCTCTTCGTTTAGGTCGAATAACTAAAACTCCAGAAATGGGTGGCAGTGCCCGCTTTAGTCATCTGGAGGTTTTATGTTCGTCGATCGCTTGCTATCCGCTTTCAGCATCAGAGCGAAAGTCTTATTAGTACTGGTGCCGCTGGTCATGATCCTGGCGGCCGTCGGTGTCGTGAGCCTACAGGCGACCGGATTGCTGCAATCTCGCCTTCGGCTATCGAGCGAAGTTCTCGAGACTTTGAGCGGATTTCGGGACGTCTCTGAGAGCATGAACCGGTTTTTGGCGCAGAGTTCTACGGAGAACCGTGATGAGGCCCTGGCAAGTCTAAGGGGGCAGGGCGCCACGATGCTGTCGCTTCAGGAAGTCGCCACTGACGTTGGTAGTGACACTCGTGCTCTTGAAAGCAGTGAGTCCGCAATGTCCGCGATTTCTGACAGCATGGACCGCATGTGGTCCCTGCACAACGATGAGCTGTCCATTCGTCGTGACGTTGCCGCAAGCTTGACCGAGATCAAGCAGGTCGCGGCCGACCTGAAGCTGGCCGCGGTTAAAGTCCGTGCGCAGGTCCGCAACCAGGAAAACTCTGGCAAAACGATGCTCAGAGAGGCTACCCGCTCAATCGACACGGCGGCAATTATGCAGCGGTTGTCGGAAAATTTGGTGAATCTGCCGGCCAGCGCGATGCAAACCCCCGAGGCACAGCAACAGGCGCTCATGATCAAAAAGGCGATGAAAACCGTCAAGCGCGTCGTTGCAACGGGCGATGGTGGACAAGCAGTCGCAAACTTGGAACAGGCAATCTCCAGCGTCGTCGCCAATTCCGGGCTGGATAGCGCTTTCCTTCACAGCCTAGGGATCGACCTTAGTGCGTTTGCCCCGCGACTGCGAGATGACGCCATACAGCATATGATCGAGGGAACCCAAGCAGTTCGAGCCTTGGATAAGCCATTGGCGGAATCGGAGACGCTCATTGCGGCAGTGGCATCGGTAGGCCAGGATGCCGATTCGATAGAAATTGAGATAAACAACCTGTTGCGGGCGGCCAGCACTGAAAACCAGGAGCGACTCATTGAGCAGCTTACGAAACTGACTCGTGACACCGTAGCGGTTGGAGGCGTAGCCGGTTCATTGCCAGACTTCCCCAAAATGGAGGAGGTCCTCTACTTACAGGGGGATGCCATCGAACAGAATACCGAGAAGTTGGTCAAGATCGCGGAAGGGCGGCAGGCGCAATACGCAGAGGCGGATAAAACCGTCCAGTCGATATGGAAAAATCTCGTGTCGTTCGCGTCGACTCAGGAACATGACGCTCACCGGGAAAGTGATTTCGCCCGACTATTGTCCGCAAGCTGCTACCGTCTCCGGTGTTTTGGTCGCCCTCTTGGCCGGAGCCGGCCTGATGGTGACATTGCGCGCTCCAATCGAACGGATCGCAAGGCGCATGCAGGGGCTAGCGACCGGTGATCTTCAATCAGACATCGTTGGCTGCCAGCGGAAAGACGAAATTGGCGATATGGCTCGCGCGCTTGAAGTTTTTCGCGGAAATGCGGTCTCGAAGCTCGAGGTTGAAGCCCGCGCGCAAGACGACCGTAAAACGGCTGATCAGGAGCGAACGGATCGTGAGTTTGAACGTGCTCAGCTTGAGAAAGAAGTGTCCAGCGCTGTACAAACACTCGGGGAGGCACTCTCTAGATTGGCGCGAGGAGACATCTCGCAGACCATCGACCGCCACTTCCATCCCAATCTCGAGCAACTGCGGCGTGACTTCAACCACTCACTGTGCGTCCTCAGGGAAACCGTGTCCCATATCGACGAAAACACCCAACAAATCAAATGGGGAACCGACGAACTTTTCAAAGCCTCTGATGATTTGTCACGACGGACTGAACGACAAGCTGCTTCTCTCGAAGAAACCGCAGCAGCCGTTGAGCAGGTGACTGCGACGGTGAGGAACTCTTCGGAGAATGCCTGCGAGACACAAGCGTTTGTTTCTGCAGTCAAGGAACATGCAGAGGGCGCGGCCATCATTGTAACTGATGCTATAAGCGCCATGGCACGAATTCAGGATGCATCTTACAAGATCGGTCAGATCATAGGATTGATCGATACCATTGCATTCCAGACGAACTTGCTTGCGCTGAATGCCGGCGTTGAAGCAGCTCGTGCCGGCGATGCTGGAAAAGGCTTCGCGGTAGTCGCACAAGAAGTGCGCGAGCTCGCCCAAAGATCGTCAGCCGCAGCGCTCGAGATCCGGCAGTTGATTTCAGAATCTTCGTCAGAGGTGGCCGTCGGTTCGGATTACGTCGGCAAGACCGGGGAGGCTCTGCACAGTATAGCGGCATCCATCGTGCAGATTTCTGATCGCATTGACCAGATTGTGAGTTCCAGCCGCGAACAAGCGACTTCGCTGGCCGAGATCAATAACAACGTCAATGTTCTTGATCAGGGACGCAACAGAATGCAGCCATGGCTGAGCAGACAAACGCTGCAACGAAGACGCTTTCTGATCAGACTGTCGAACTCAGCGAACGGCTTGCTGGGTTCAAGTTGACAGATGACAGGCCAGCTCATCGGGTAAGTCTCGCTGCATAAGGCAGGCGTAGTGAGATTCGAAGCATGCCGATGGCGGGCCATGCCGCCATTCGATCGAATGAAAGTCACATACCCCAGCGCACGATTTCGCTTCGATGCGCCGGTCTCTCTCCTGGTAGCTCTTTGTCGCTCTCCGTCGCGCAGGATTCAGCACGGCCCGGGCCAACCTTAAGACAACGAAACTATCATCCAGTGCTCAGACTTTGAAAGGTGCCTATCCGTGTGCGTACGTGAGTTGATAATTGGATTTTTTCTCGCTGCAACCCTGGCCATCCCGCTGACGGCGAAGGCTGGCGGGCTCAGTGAACTGCCGCGGGAAGAGCGGAAGACCTACGAGTTATTGGACCCGCGGTTGCCCACGGGAGAGTCTGTGTTTCGGAATTTCAGAGCAAAGCGAGCGCCACCGTGGAAAATTGGTTACGCCTCGAGCTACGCTGATAACACATGGCGTGCGAACGTCCTTGATGAATTTACAAACAAGCTTCTGCCGACTTTCAAGAAGGCTGGGCTGGTATCCGAGACTCGTCGTTACGCAGTCCAATCTCGATGATAGCGCCCAGATCAGCCAAATGCGGCAGATGGTAGATGATGGTGTCGACGCCATAATCATATGCTGCTCCAACCTTACAGCGCTCAACCCGACAATAGAGTACGCCCATTCGAAGGGCGTGCCTGTTATCTCATACTCCGGTTATGTGACGTCGCCGTTCGCAATCAATGCGACAGAGAATAACATGCAGGGCGGTTTTGAGGCGTCAAAGTGGTTGGCGGAAGAGATCGAAGGTAGCGGCAATGTGCTGCTTGTGTCCGGAATCACTGGCTTCGCCTCCTCAGACAGCTTTCAGGCCGGCGCCACAAAAGCCTTGGAGTACTATCCCGAGATCAACGTCGTGGGACAAGTTGACGGGAAATGGACAGACAGCGTCGCACAATCCGAAGTTCAGAAGTTCCTTGCCGCCAACCCTGGCCGAATTGATGGTATTATTGTTCAGTCGGGAGCCGAGTCTGGTGTGATCGACGCCGTCCGCCAGTCCGGGCGCGAGATTGTGCCGGTCGTGCTTGGCGGAGAGGCTTCGGCATCATGCTACTGGCGTAAGAATCCTGAATTTGTAAGCAGGAGCTTCCACTTCTGGCCGCCGCGCTCCGAGGCTCGTTTCGTATGGGACGTGATGATGCGCACTCTGGAGGGTCAAGGTCCGAAGATACAGTCTATTCTGCGACCGGCGATTCCTTACACGATTGATGATGTAAAATCGGATCTGCCAGCTGATTGCGACCCTAATAGTGAAGACTGGCTCGAACCGAAGGATGCAGCTTGGTGGACTGCTGACGCTGCCGCTAAATTTTTCGACAATCCAGCAGATCCGCTTTCCTGGAGACCCACCAACTGATCTTGCGTGCTGTGTAGGCAGTGAAACGCTACCCCGGCCGGCCTCGGGCGGGGTTGATGACATGGGAGATGCCGCTGGTCGCGTCAGCAGGAATTCTAGAAACGATCCGGTTCCGAAGGAACGACGATGTGCCCGGCCTGGGCACTCTCGCCCCGGATGCTGGGGATATTCTACTGGCTATTACTGATCCTGTTCCATAATAACCCTTATCTGCTTTTTTCTAACCTGTTGAAACTAGAGCGTTTCAGGTTTTCACGGAAGCATATCCGGCATTGGCGAAGTAGTTGCTGCATTCGCTGGGCTCGATGGTTGTGACGAGGTGTCCGATGTGGCGCCAGGTGTCATCGATGGTTCGCTTCTGAGCCAGGCGCATCCAGTGCTTGATTTTGGCGAAAGCCTGTTCGATCGGATTAAGGTCGGGGGAGTATGGCGGCAGGTACCAGAGCCGAGCACCAGCGTTGCGGATCATCTGACGGATGGCGACCGACTTGTGGGAGCCGAGATTATCCATCACGACGATATCGCCGGGTTTGAGCACTGGTACGAGTTGCTGTTCGACATAAGCGCGAAAGCACTCACCGTTGATCGGTCCATCGAAGACACAAGGCGCGGTGAGCCGATCGCAGCGCAACGCGCCGAGGAAAGTCAGGGTGCGCCAATGTCCGTGCGGGGCGAAGCTGCGCAGCCGTTTGCCCTTCGGCCCCCAGCCTCGAAGCGGCGCCATGTTGGTCTTGATCCAGGTTTCATCGATGAAGACCAGCCGGCTTGGATCGAGGCCAGCCTGCCAGGATCGCCAGCGCTGTCGCCGTCGTGCGACGTCAGCGCGCGCCTGCTCAAGGGCGAACAGTGTTTTTTTGAACCGTAGTCCCTCGCGCCGCAGAAACTGCCATACGGTGTCGTGGGATACCTTCACCCCTCGTGCGGCCAGTTCTTCCTTCAACCTGTTCAGTGACACATGCGGCGTCTGGTTGATCCGCTCGGCGATAAACGCTCGGTACGGCTCAAGAACCCGCTTGCGGTGGCCGCCCATCTTCCCAGGCGCGACAGATCCGCTCGAACGGTAGCGCTGAGACCACTTCACCGCTGAAGACACGGCAATACCGAACCGCACCGCCACCGACCGGCAGCTCTCGCCGGCTTCGATTGCATCAACAACACGCTTGCGAAGATCATTTGAAAGAGGTCGAGTCATCCGATGCTGGCCTCCACTCCAGCAGCATCTTGAATCACAAAACAGCCAAAAACGGAATCCCTTCCGATTCAACTAAATCCGGATACGCTCTAAGGGTGAAATAACCATTTATTTGCGCTCTGAACTGATGGTCCCGGCGCGCCCTTCACGCCGGAACATCAAATTCCGTGAGATTTATGCTTCGGCCTCGAGCGCATGCTTCACGCGCACAATCAACAGCGGCACGGCAACAATCAGGATTGGAATGGAACGAGGTCATCAGCCGGCTGATGTGCGGCCCGCATGGCCGTCTGGTACGTCGCTGGCTTTGTATGAGCACATCCAGAACAAATCCGTCCTGATCTACGGCTCGTCCGAGCCAATGCTTATTGCTACGGATCGAAACACCGGTCTGATCCAGATGCCACTTGTGGGCGAGCCGACCGGAACTGCGGCGGCGAATGTCGTTGGCGAAGGTACGACCAGAGTGCCCTGCCCACAGGCCAATCGTCTGGTGCGAGGCAATGATCCCACGAGCGGCCCTGCATGTCCTCGACCATCCGCAGGCTCAAAAACGAAACGGAACTAAAGCCACACCGCGTAGCCAATAATTTCAGCAAGAAGGGCTCGCGGCGACAAAGTGGGTCACGATCCATCATGCCATATCATCGCACGACAAATCCCAAGGTCCGTTGCCGTCACGATGCCCTCAGGGGCGTGCGTTCGCGACGAGAAGTTCGGACTTCGGAATGGGCTTACTATAGTAGAAGCCCTGTGCCACAGCGCAGCCGCTTTCAGTCAAGAATTTTTCTTGTTCAACCGTCTCCACGCCCTCAGCGACCACATTTTGCCCTAGGCAACGCGCAATCGAGAGAATTGCCTTCACCAGTTCCCGACTACGCTTGTCGGATCGATTGATGAATGACCGGTCGATCTTGAGGGTATCAATGGGAAAGTTGGCCAAATAGCTCAAAGATGAGTAGCCGGTGCCGAAATCATCGATCGCTATGGAAATTCCGCTCGCATGCAATTGAGAGAGTGTCGTCGAAACGCCCTCACAGTTGTGGAGCAGGAGGCTCTCAGTTATTTCGACCTCGATCCACTCCGCACGACAACCGGTTTCCTGTAATATGTCCGCGATCGTTTGCGACAAATGCGGGCATTGAAACTGCTTGGGAGACAAATTTATCGCGATCTTGTGCGGGGACAGTCCATCTGCGTTCATGGCGGCAGCCGTCAGACACGCCTCATGCAGCACCCAGCGTCCCAGATCGATGATCAATCCGGTCTCCTCGGCGACACCTATGAATTCGCCCGGAGGGATCATTCCCACCTTCGGATGATGCCATCGAAGCAGGGCTTCTGAACCGATCACCTTTCCGTTGTCCAAAAGGACCTTTGGCTGATAATGGAGTTCAAGTTGCCCACGTTTCATAGCAAGGCGTAGGTCTGATTCGAGCGCCAGGCGCTTTTCAGCCCCAATCGTGAGATCTCTTGAGTAAAAGCGGAAGTTGCTACGCCCAGAACGCTTTGCCAGATACATCGCAGAATCCGCATATTTCACCAAATCGTCGGGTGCGTCGCCGTCATTTGGAAATACCGATATCCCAATACTGCAGGATACAAAGAACTCCCTGTCGGAAAGCATGAAACGTTCTCCGAATGCGGCGAGCATTCTGCTGGCAATTTGAGCCAAATCCTCAGTGTCCTTAACATTCGGAAGCAAGACAGCAAACTCATCGCCACCGAGTCTCGCCACTGTGTCGGTAGTACGGACGCCTTCTCTCAAGCGGGTCGCCACCTGCCGCAGCAACTCGTCACCGACGGGATGTCCCATAGTGTCATTGACTGCTTTGAAATGGTCCATGTCGATTAGCATCACCCCGGCTCGCTGGCCCGCCGAAGCCGCGTCCCTGATCATCTCGCGTAACTGCTCATTGAAAAGTGTCCGGTTCAGGGAGGCCGGTCAGAGAATCATAGAATGCCATCTGACGGATTTTCTTACGGGACGTGTCCAGTTCGGTGATATCGCGGGCCACGCCGAGAATCCCGGTCAGCTTTCCCCCGCGAATACCGGAACCTTACGAGTTTCCAAAAGCACTGATCGATCATCCTCGTGATCGGTGATCCGTTCCTCATTGATGAGAATACGGCCGGCTTGCATGGCCTCTTTATCCTTGTCCCGAAAAAACTGGGCGAGTTCGGGAGTAAACAGATCATAATCCGTTCTCCCGACGATTTCCGCTTCTGCCTTGCCGACCAATCCTTCGAAGGCATGATTGCACAACAGATATTTGCCTGTTACGTCTTTCAGCCATACCATGTCCGGAATGGTCTGCAGTACACTCAAGAGGCGAGTCCGAGCTTCAATGATTGTTCCCTCGGCGTGCTTTCGCTCTGTAATATCGCGAGATAACACAAGAAAAGTGACGGTTGAGTGATTGCTGCTTGGTCGCTTTGCGACCGACAGTTCAAACCAACGGGATTCGCCATTTGGAAGGGCGATACGGATACATCGACCGTAGGAGGCGCCGGTTTCATCGGCTTCTTCAAGAGCCAGCATAGCGATGTCGGCCTGATCTGGAAGGAGCGAATCGCGGACAAGCTTGCCGAGCAGCACTTCTTTTGGTTGCGCCAGGAGCTCCTGATCCCTGGCCCAGACCTGCAGGTAGCGACCGTCGGCATCTACCTCGAACAGAACGTCAGGAATGGCGGCGATAATTCCCTCTGCGAATTCAAGAGCCTCTTTGAGATCATGCTCCGTACGTTTCCGCTCTGTGATGTCCAACATCGCGCCAACCAAGCCGACCCTATTGCCAGCTATATCAGTGATCGCTGTTTTGCTGAGTAAAAGATCAACTACGCCACCATCTTCGGCGGTGGCCTTTGCTTCATATTGCTGAACACCGCCATTTGCAAAAAGCGCCTCGTCCAACGCGGCATACGTCTCGGCTATGGGTGCGGGTACCAAATCGAAAACGGTTTTTCCGATAATCTCTGCTCTTGAGCGACCGGAGAAGCTTTCAAACGCCCTGTTGCAACCAAGGTGTACCCCATCTCTGTTCTTGAAGAAGACGGGTAGCGGGATCGCGTCGAGTACGACGGCACTGGACATCTCTTCGGCGTTGAATGGCATGTCGACGTTTGTCTCAGGTTGCCGGGGGGCGCCCGAAAAGACTTCTCAAAGGGTTGCCCAAGCCTCGCGACATCCTCGTCGTGACCGGGCGATGGCCGGACAATGGAGGCCTCCGAAAATGGCGGTGCCGTGCCCGTAGCAAGCGGAGGACTGGCATTGACCGCATTGCGTAAGGCGTGACGCCCCTGGATGTTTTGAGCATCAGTCGCCATCTGCGTTTCTACAGGCTGTCCGAGGCGGGATGTTAGTTCCGATTGACGTATCTGTTTCATGTGCCAAGTCCTCTTGTAACGTGGCTGAACAATCATGCGTCAAGCCAGGGTTTTGTTAGGACCGCACAAGTCATTTGGCGGAGTACCATGCCGCTACCCCACCGGGATATCGCTCTCGTTCACAATCATCAAAGATGTGTATTTGACTGTGGTCGGCGACGCCGCCCATATGATTTAGAACGCTTGCCAATCATCATTCGAAGGCGCGAGCGCCAGGTTACCGCGGCGCATCGGATAGTTTCCGCGGTCAACCATTGTCTGACCGGCCGGGAAACTCTTGCCAGGTTCGCCCGAGACCTTCTGTGGCTTGAAATCCCCGCTCTCGTCTTTGAAGTGGAAATGTCTCAACAGCGCGGCTAGGCTTTGGCTCTCTTGGGCGAGGTGTGATCCTGCAGAATTCATCTCCGCGACCATGCTCGCATTTTCTTGAGTGGCATGGTCCATATGATTAACCGCGCCGTTGATCTCGCGCAGGCCCGACGATTGTTCTTGGGAGGCCGTTGCG
The DNA here is from genome assembly GCF_022354505.1 of Rhizobium sp. C104. Classification (NCBI taxonomy): domain Bacteria; kingdom Pseudomonadati; phylum Pseudomonadota; class Alphaproteobacteria; order Hyphomicrobiales; family Rhizobiaceae; genus Rhizobium; species Rhizobium sp. C104. Next base: position 114,494 of record NZ_CP092347.1, read on the forward strand.
ATTGCGTCCATATGAAGATTTACATCCTGCACAAGCTCTTCAATCGTTCTCAGGCCCGATCCGGTTTCGCTCACGAGCCTTACGCCCTCGTCGACGGCCAGAGCTGAATTGCCGATGAGATCCTTGATTTCTTTTGCCGCTGTCGCTGAGCGCTGCGCAAGCTCCCTGACCTCCTGGGCAACAACCGCAAAGCCTTTTCCCGCGTCGCCAGCACGCGCTGCTTCGACGCCGGCGTTCAGCGCCAGGAGGTTCGTTTGAAAGGCGATCGTGTCGATGACGCTGATGATCTGCGAAATCTGTTTGGAGGAGTTTTCAATGCGATGCATGGCTCCGATAGCATTGCGTACAACCCGACCGGACATTTCCGCATGATCTCGCATCTGTTGGACGGCTCCGCGCGCCTCGGCCGTCCTCTTTGTCGTCGATGCAACGTTGACGGTTATTTCCTCCAACGCCGCTGCAGTTTCCTCGAGCGAAGCCGCCTGCTGCTCGGTGCGTCTTGAAAGATTTTCAGATGCGGCCGAGACGCCCGAGCTGCCATTCGTGACCGTTTCGACTGAATGGCCGACGGTAACAAGCGCGTCCCGGAGCTGACGAATGGAAGCGTTGAAATCGCCGCGCAACCTTTCAAACTGTGGCGCTAACGGCTCCTCAATCTCATAAATCAAGTCTCCATCCGCCATCCGCTTCAACCCGGTTGCCAATGCCGTCGTCGCTCGAACGAGGCGCTCATCTGCTTCTTTTTCAGCCCTTATCTGAATATCCAGCTTCTCTTTCTCAGAACGAATGCGCTCAGCTTCCGCGGATGTCTCCATTTGATTTTTTTGTATGGCCGCGCCGCGGAAAAACTCAAGGCAACGCGCCATGTCCCCGATCTCGTCGCGTCGGATCGTCAAGGGTACCGGCGCCGACGTATCGCCTTCTGCGAGTGCCTTCATTCGGCTTGTCAGAGTCCGAATGGAATTTGAAATTCTCCGAACGACCGAAATGCACAGAATGAGTACCGTAGACATGATCAGAAGCGTGGCGCCGGAGTAGCCGATAAAGGCATTGCGAAGATCGGCGTACCGCTGAAATGCCATCTCGTCCAACTTGTCGCCGGTGCGCATTATGAGCTCGGTCAACAAAGCAGCCCGCTGTTGGGTGATTTCATTCCATCGATCCAACGTCTCGGGGGGAAGGAAACGCCCGGCTGGTTCGCATACATCTGATCGCGAACGCCCGCGATGAACTTGCCTGCGGCGCTGGCCTCGAAGTCGTCATAAGATTTGACGAGATCGGCAGGGAGAAATTCGTGCATCGTAGGCACATAAAGCTGCTTTAGATTTTTTGATTGTAAGAGGGACGAAAATAGATCGACGGAGATCGCTGAATTTTTGATGAAAGCTCGGCCGGGCCTGATCTCCAGCAAACTAGCTTCCGTGATCTGCATCAGCGCGTGAAAACCGGTAATTTGGCGTGCCAAATTCAAATTATTGACAGTCGCCCCAGTGCGACGGACGAGCTCCAAACCCGCAACGGCAGCTGGGCGCAAGGCAACGGCTCCCTCCGCCTCGCCCGCCGTTCCGTCATCGATGCGCCGGCGGAAGCTATCGATATTGTCTCGCCTTTCACGAATGATCTGCACTGCCCGTTCTATGGCCGGATCGTCAAATGCCTTTTTCCAAGAGTCGTAAGCGGAAAAGACCGCTGTAAAAGCCCTGTCCGATGCGGCTCGCTTCGCCCGACGGACGTCGGCGCCTGCAAACGCTTCCGCCGCTATAGCCTGGGCGAGGAATCCGCCTTCCCGCCCAAGTTGCTGCGTTGTTTGTGCGCTTCGGAACATAGAATATTCGTGGTAATATCCCAGTGATGTTGATACTCCGATGAGTACGAACGCCGTCAACGGAATAATTGCCAAAATCATTAAAAGTAGGGATAGCGGCAGTCTGGACATACGTTCCTCATGGACTATAAATTACACCGGATTCCATTAGCGACGCGGTCAAGAACATTGTGAAATCGACCGCTACATATGAGATGAGCTCGGCAGACTTACCATATGATTAACCCCTGTACTGATTTGAAACTGCGTTGCGCAGATCGGAACATCGTTGCGTTCAGGGGATCATCTGCAAGACAGATCTTGGGCCGAGCCAGTCGGTTTGCTGGAGAGTTCTGTTGCTATCAAGCCTCGAAGACGGTCGAGCGCGCTGACTGATCGTAGATCAGTCGGCGCAATCCGCCTCCGATATACGCAATGTTTCAGAGGGATATACTCCATAGCGCTTGCGATAGTCCGCAGAAAATCTGCCTCTATGAATGAAGCCCCATTTCAGAGCGACCTGCTTGACCGAGATGCCAGGCTCGCCTGTCATCAGTTCCTGATGCACTGATTCCAACCGTAGGTGCTGCAGAAATGCCAGAGGGGTCGTATTTCGGAAGTTGCGAAAACCGCTCTGAAGAGTGCGTCGGCTCACGCCACAAGCCGTTGCGATTTCCTCAAGAGATAGCGGCCGAGCAATATTGGCACGCATATAGTCGACCGCCCGCTTAACGGCCTTGGGTAAGGGTGGTTCAGCAACGCGGCATAACTCAGGTGAGTAGCGATGCTGCGCAGCTTCGATCAAAAGCTCTATCGTCGTTTCGGTGAGGAGATTAAGTGCTATCGGCGATTGAAGGAGGGTTCCGTCTCGTAATCCAGCATAAAGCACTGGTACCAGTTGCACCAAAAGGGAGCCGAACCCGACCGATAGGTCGATTTCTGGCGAAAAATCGAGGCTGCCTCTTATTGGCGTATTGAGCCGACGTGCTAAACGGCGCGTCAGCTCATCATGGGAGATCCTAAGACCCAAATGTTTCCTGGGCCCAATGAATTGGGTTGTACTCGCCGACATACTGTTCACGAAAACGCCACGCCTTCCCTCTGACAGGATTTGTCTGCCGTCCACGGTAACGACCGATCGCCCATATAGTGGAAGCATGATAATGTTTGCCTCCGCCGGTCCCTGGTGCTGGACCGTTAGGTCGCCCTCGTAATGCGCGGCAATAACTGCAATCGGGCCATTGGTAATCGCATGTATATCGTAGGCGATCGTCTTGTCGCCCTGTACATGCGCTGGAGATTGCGGGGAAAGCCTGGAAAGCGCTTCCGCGAGTTCCTCGCTGCAAGTGCCTTTGAGCGAGAAATGGTCAATCTTGGAGGGGACACTCTCAACTCTCCACATCATCACTTCCTTCCCGAAACGGTTTCCAAGCATGAGGTCGGCCTTTCGCCATCGACGGGCGAACAGGGCAATTGAGGGTTTGCAGCCGGTCCTTCGCCGTCACTTCGACGGGAATCTTAGACTTAAGGGCAAAGAGACGAGCCCATGACGCCGGTCGATTTTGTCAGTGATGCGCGAGCAATTTGGGCCCATAGGTTCATCGCTTCTACTCCCAGTTCGCGACGATGGCTCGTGGTGAGGTCATGGGGTGGGGTGTGGAACAGGGTGGAGCCGAAGCGCTACATCCGGCATGAACTCTCGTTTTACAGCGTGGTAGGATCGAAGCTTGTTGTTGGCGGAGGTATGACCAAATTACTCTGCCCACAGGCGGATCGTCTGGTGCGAGACAATGATCCCAGGACCGGCCAGCATGGCCTCGATCACCCGCAGGCGCAAAAGCAAAGCGGAAAGAAAGCCACACCGCGTGCGCAATAATTTCAGCAGGAAAGCGGCGGGGGCGATAAAGCGGGTCACGGTTTGTCATGCCCAATCATCGCACAGCGAACCCAAGGTCCGTTCCCCCCGTTGGCACCTGCGAAACGCACTTTTCTTGTGCTGTATCAGAGACTGCGAACGCAGTAGTTCCGCTCTCCCGCTGGGGGCATGTAGTACGTCTGCTTGCCAGATACGAAACATTCGACAGCGCCGCCGCCGCGCCCGCGTCCTCTAAACGAGGGCCGCGTTCATCGATCTCGCGGCAATAATCGATCAGGGCTTCGATGGTCACCATGAGAAGGTTGTGGCGCGCGGCGAATTCGCTGAGTTCGGGAAGACGCGCCATAGTGCCGTCGTCGTTGGCGATTTCGCAGATAACACCCGCTGGCTCGAGCCCGGCGAGCCGAGCGAAATCCACCGCGGCTTCCGTATGGCCGGGGCGTCCGAGAACACCCGACGGGTTTGCCCGCAGGGGAATATGTGGCCTGGCCGGGACAGCTCCTCCGGCATCGTCGATGCGTTGGCAAGCGCCCTGATGGTCTTGGCGCGGTCTTCTGCGGAAATACCGGTCGATACGCCTTCTATCAGGTCCACTGAGACCGTGAACGCCGTCTGCATGGAATCCGAGTTGCGCTCCACCATGAGCGGGATATCCAGTTCGTCCAACCGCTCCCCGGTCAAGGGAACGCAGATCAGGCCGCGCGCATAACGCATCATGAAGGCAACATGATCGTTCGTCACCTTCTCCGCGGCAACGAGGATGTCGCCCTCGTTTTCCCGGTCTTCGTCGTCCACGACGATGATCATCTCTCCGGCGGCGATTGCTTTAACCGCGCTCTCGATGGAAGCAAACTTCATGTTCTTCTCCTTGAACTAACCATGGCCCAGAGTGCGTGCGAGTTGGCGGTCGACCCGCTCCCGAAGTTCCGCAGATGGTGCCGAATCCGGGAAGTCGCCGTCCATCGCATAGATGAAGTCACCGCGAACCTCGGCTTTGAAGAAGCCCATCAATGAGCGCAGGTGAGCCTCGACATGCTCGCCATGGGCCTCGGCCTTGCCCGTTGCGAATATCAAAACGGGTCTACCCTGCAGGGCTGTCATTTCGAAGAGGTCGAAAAGATGCTTGAGAAGACCGGTCATCGAGGACTTGAAGACCGGTGTCCCCACAACGAGGACGTCTGAAGATTGGATTGCGTCAAGAACGTTCGCAAGTCCAGCAGGAGCCTCCGAACGCCACAGCGTGGTTCCTAACACCGGGAGAACATCGACCAGGTCAAAGAGATACCGGCCGTGGCCGGGCGAGACGCTCGAGAGTGCGTATTCCCCGAGCGCCCGCGTCTTGGAGGGGCGCGAGACATTGCCGGTTATCGCGACAATCTTCATTTTGCCGGCCCTCCGATCAGATCTGGTTGCGGATATGCGGGGTACGCGCGTAGACGGCCACCATCGGCACGATCAGCAAACCCACGATCGCCTGTTGCGCGGCAAAGCTGAGGCCGAGCCCGACCAGCAGGGACGTCAATATCGTCAATACGAGTACCCCGAGAACGGTTGCCCCGTATCCGCCTGCGCCACCGAGCAACGAGGTGCCGCCGATCACAACGGCCGCAACGGTGGTGAAGAGATATGGGTCTCCGACGCCAACGAAGCCGCCGCCGGAAAACCCGAGCAGCAATACGCCCGTCAGTGCCGACATCGCCCCACTGATACCGTGAATGCTGGTCCAGACCTTGGTTTCGGAAATGCCAAGCCGTGCCGCTGCAGTCCTGCTGCCGCCGACGGCGTAGATGGAGCGGCCGAACCATGTGTTATACAGAGCCCAGATGGTGACGAGCGTGACGAGGAGCCACACCAGTACCACTGGCGGCAGGGGCAGCCCGAAGGTCTTCCCGTTGAACGCGGCGATATTGCGGAGCCAGTCCGGTACGGGGGCGAAAACCGTTCCGCCGTAGTCGGAACCGATGGAGGTGTAGAGTTGTACCGCGCCGACAAATGCGAAGCCGACCCCAAGGGACATGATGAGAGCCTGGCCCTGCAGCTTGAAGCTCAAAAAGCCGTTCGCAAGCCCGATTGCTGCTCCCAGGAGAACGACCGCTATCACGGCCAGCCAGGCAGGCATCCCGGTGACCAACAGGCTTGGGAAGAGAATATTCGCTCCCCCGATGACATATGGAATGGAGAGATCAAGCGCGCCAACCATGGCACATAGCGTCTGTCCCAACGATGCAAGCCCCAGGAAAGCGGCAAGCAGCAATATCGAACGCGCGTTACGGGGCGAGATAAACCCCGGAACAAGGATCGTACCCAACACGAGAAGTGCGGCAAGCAGACCAAAGCCAATTACGATGCTGCGCTGAAGCTTTACCGATCGTCCTGTGATTTGGCTCATCGTCTGTTCCGTTGTGAGTGAAGTCATTACCAGTCCTCTCTAGAAAGCCGTGCGCCGGGCCGTCATGAATACGTTGACGAGGAGCGATGCCACGAGGATCAGGCCGAAAGCCATTTGCGTCACGAACCCCGTCACGCTTCCGAAGCTGAAGGCGGAAAGCAGGTACGAGATGAGGAACATGTTCAGCGCACCAAGCGTGGCCCCCAAAGCTCCTCCTCTCCCGCCAGCCAGGTTTGCGCCACCGAGCACCAGGGCGGTAACCGCCTGGAGCGTGTAGCTGCTTCCCTGGGTAGGATCGCCAGAAGAGATCAATGCCGTATAGCTGAGCGCGGCAAGGCCGACGAAGACGCCGCCGAGGAGATGGGCGCAGATGCGTACGGTGTCGACTTTCACCCCGCTCGTGTAGGCCATCCGTTCGTCAGCGCCTGTCATGCGAAGGTGGGAGTAAAAGGTGGTCCGGCGCATAACGGCCCAAAGAGCCAACGCCGCCAAGACGATGATCAGCACCGGAGATAAGATCGTCGTTCCTGCTCCCCACGTCATCATCCAGTCCGGCGCAACGCCGCCCGGCCTTGACATGACCATGAGGTTCAAGCCTGAAAGGACGAGGAAGCTGGAGAGCGTGACGATGATGGGGGCGACCCGGACGTAGATGATGATGAGCGCCTGCAGCAACTGATACAGTGCGCCGACTGCCACCACCCAGCAAATCACTGCGAGCGGAGACGTGTAACCCCTTGCTGAGAGCCAGCCGATCAGGGTGACGTTCACGAAACCCATCAGCGGGCCAACGGAAAGGTCGACCGAACCGCGGCCTGCCATCACGATCGGTGTCAGGGCCAGCGTCGTGAGGATCAAAGGTGCTGCGACGATGATTGCTCCGCCCATTCCGGTTGCGGTGAACAGCCGCGGCGAGAGCACGGCTGCGGCGACGAGCAACACTCCGAAAAGAACGAGCGGTACGGTCAGCGACCTGTCGAGCGCAGGAAATCCAAAACGTTGCGACATCAGTGTGCCTTTCTCTCTTTGGAGAATTCCATGGTGTCGGCAACCGAGCGGCCGAACATTGCAGCGAGAATGGTTTCTTCGTTGATGTCGGGGCCGTCGAGGGAACGATGGATGCTCCCTTTGTGAAAGACATCAACGCGATCGGCGAAACCGAGAAACTCTTCGATCTCGCTTGAAAGGTAGATTACCGAGCCGCCACCTTCGGCAAACAGCCGAAGCTCGCGATACAGGTCGCGTTTGGTGTTGAGGTCCACGCCTCGAGCAGGGTCGTTAAGAACGATCACTCTGGGATCATTGGCGAAGGCACGACCGATCAGGACCTTCTGCTGGTTACCCCCGGAAAGGGACGTAATGCGGTTGTCCGGGTGCCCGATCTTGACGCGGAGCCGCTCGACCTCCCGGGCAAACGTCTGCTTCAGCCTTTTACGCCTGATGACACCGAACGGCCCCAGGTTCTTTTGGTAGATACCGATGGCGAGGTTCTCGAAAATGCTCTGCTGTGGGAAAATTCCTTCCCGCTTCCGGTCTCCGGATACGTACACAATGCCCTTATTCGCGGCGTCGTCGAGCGTGCTGACTTTGACGAGACCGGTGCTTTCCCGATCCAGGATCCGGACCTCCCCTCCGAACGGCGACATAATCCTGGCGACCAGTCGCACGAACGCGTCCTGGCCCTGGCCGTCCAGACCCGCAACGCCCACGATAGATCCCTGCGGAAGGACGAAGTCGAAGGGTTGCGATGCCTCTTGGGGGCGCGCGCCATGCACGGAAAGAACCTCCTTGCGATCACCCGACAGGCCCGCTGCAGACGTTGAAGCGGCGGCGGAAATCTGGCGGTCTTGAGGGGTCATCATGCGGAGGAGGTTCGCCTCGGTGATCTCGGATTTCTCAAGGACACCGACGGTGAAACCGTCTCTCAGTATTGTCGCCCGGTCGGCGATACGGACGAGCTCAGCGATGCGGTGCGTGACGATGATTACCGCGCACCCCTCGGACCGGAGCCGATCGATCTCTTCGTGGAGCCGGACGGTCGCGTCGAGATCGAGTGCAGCCGAGGACTCGTCCAGGATCAAGACCTTGGGTTTCCTCAGGACGGCGCGGGCGATAACGATCCATTGCTTGATGCTGAGCGGAAGATCACCGACGTTCTGCCTGAGATCGATATGCTTTCCGACCAGGCGGTCCAGAAGGCTTTGCGCAACGCTTCCACGTTCCTTGGAGGATTTCCGAAGCGAGAACAGGTCCTCGCTTCCCACGAAAAGGTTGTCGAGGACACTTGCCTCATCGGCGACAAGGACTTCCTGGAAGATCGTAGCGAGACCAACCTCTTTGGCATCGACTGGCGAGGTGATGGACTTGCCAAGGATTAGGACAGATCCTCCATCGGCAGCGATAACGCCGGACATGATCTTCGCCATGGTGCTCTTGCCGCTGCCATTCTCGCCAACGATCGCGTGCACCTCTCCTGCCCTGGCGACAAAATCGCATTTCTTCAAAGCCTTCGTTTCGCCAAACGATTTGGCAACGGCCGTCATGCTTACGGCGACGTCATTCGTCATGCCCATCCTCCCTTTAGGCAGCAGCAAATCGCGCCAGGGCATCCGATGCCCGGCCTCTTGCTGGATTGTGACTGCCGTCTTTGAATGCTCCGAGTACTCACCCGGCGAACTGCAGAATGACAGATTGTCTGCTAATCTGTCAATAGAGACGTCATGCCCTTGTCGGGATGTCGAGTTGGTTTCGATGAAATCACGATGATATGGTCGCTAGACGCCCCGATATTTGCGAAAGCGCGTTGGCACGCACCTGACGTCCGGTCAGTGGTTCTCAACCGGAACTCGTCCGCCAGATCGGAAGCGATCTGGCGGCCTCCGCTATCAAGCCAAGACCAAAGCGCTGTTGAAGGTGTCCGGTCATGGGAATTACCATCGCACCCACTCCGATGAAGGCGACCGTTTCAATTGGGGGATACGTCACAGCCCAACCTCCACGCTTCGAACGCGGCAAGTGCCACTCGATTTAGCCCCTTCACGGGCGTGCCCGGGCAAACCGCACTCATTGTCGATCAGCCCATAGGGGCGCGCAACCGTGAAAGGATCACGGGAATTCTTCGAAGTTTTCCTTCGCGGGGTCGTGGGCAAGCCACGGCGTGGCGTGGGACAGCCAGACGTTGGACATAGGAACTGAACCAGGATCAGTGTCAAAAGTGCCTGCCCGCAGCACCTTCATCTCCGGGTTGGCAGGCCGTTCGGCATAAACGTGCGAACCACACCGTGAGCAGAACCACCTCAGTTTTCCAGGCGTCGACTCAAAGCTGTGAAGGACGTCATCGCCGGAAATCAGATTAAAGTTCTCACTCTTCACCTTGGCGGCAGTGTTATGATCGGCCGCATGGGACTTTCTGCACGTCTGGCAGAAGCAGTTCCACATCGGGCCGTCCAGTTCCGACACTTCGTACTGGACCGCTTTACATTGGCAAGATCCGAGGATCGGCATCTTCAAAATCCTTTCATTGCTTTATCGAGTTGTGGCGGTCGCGCGCTCGCGGAAAGCCACCGCTTCAGGTTCCGTGCAGCCTGCCGGATTCTGTCTTCATTCTCCACGAGAGCCAGCCGTACGAATTCGTCACCCATCTCGCCGAAACCGATACCAGGCGAAATCGCGACCTGTGCCTTCTCGAGCACGAGTTTCGAAAACTCCAGCGAGCCAAGGTGTCGGAAATCCGGAGGTATCTTAGCCCATGCGAACATCGTCGCCGCAGGAGCTGGAACGTCGAAACCGGCATCGGCAAAGGTCTTCACCAGTGTATCTCTGCGCGTCTTGTAAATGTCTCGGGCCCGCGCGGCGTCCTCCCCGTCCGAGTTTAGGGCATGAGCGGCGGCGACTTGGATTGGCGTAAATGCTCCGTAGTCCAGGTACGATTTCACGCGCGTCAACGCCCGGATGAGGCGTTCGTTGCCCACCGCAAACCCAACGCGCCAACCGGGCATAGAGAATGTCTTCGACATCGAGGAGAACTCGACGGCCACGTCGATCGCGCCGGGGACTTCGAGAACAGACGGCGGCGGCGGACCGTCGAAATAGATTTCAGCGTAGGCGATATCCGACAGAACGATGAGATCGTGCTTCTTCGCGAAGGCGATGACGTCCTTATAGAAGTCGAGCGTCGCGACGCGAGCGGTGGGGTTCGACGGGTAGCTTATGATGAGCGCCAGAGGCTTCGGTACCGAATGCCGCACCGCCATTTCGAGAGCTTGGAAGAAGGTCTCATCCGGCTCGACCGGTACCGACCTTATCACGCCCCCTGCCATGACAAATCCGAACGTATGAATCGGATAGGAAGGGTTCGGACAGAGAATGACATCCCCGGGGGCGGTTATGGCCTGCGCCATGTTCGCAAACCCCTCCTTGGACCCGAGCGTTGCAACAACCTGGGTATCCGGATCAAGCTTCACATTAAACCGGCGGGCGTAATACGCAGCCTTGGCGCGGCGAAGCCCGATAATGCCCTTGGAAGCCGAATAGCGGTGCGTGCGCGGATGCTGCACCGCTTCGCATAGCTTGTCCACAACCCAGCTTGGCGTGGGAAGATCGGGATTGCCCATTCCAAGATCGATGATGTCGACTCCGGCCGCGCGCGCGCTGGACTTGAGACGGTTCACCTGGTCGAAGACGTAAGGAGGCAAACGCTGTATCTTGTGGAATTCCAACTTCTGGCTCCTTATCGTAGGTCCTCCGCGCCGACGGATGAAGCCGGCGCGGAGGTCGCTGGACAACTTGGGAGGTCGTCGATTACTTCTTCGGGCGCCAGGCCAGCGGATCTTCCGGGCGCTCGAAGTACTGTGCTGCTACGTCCGCGGGCCACCATGCGTCGCCCTTGGGCTCGATCCACGCCGTGGAGTTCGGATCGCAATCTTCCGGAATTGCTTCCTTCACATCGTCGATCGTGTAGGGAAGAGCCGGTCGCAGGATCGACTGGATCTTCGGCCCCTGGCCTTGGAGTGTCCTCATCATCACGTCCCACACCAGGCGAGCATCGGCCCGCGGCGGCCAGAAATGGAAGCTCTGGCTGATGAAGTCGGGATTGTTGCGCCAGTAGCACGCCGCCGACGCCTCGCCGCCGAGGACGATTGGCATCATGTCGCGCCCGGACTGCTGGACCGCGTTGACGACACCGTTTTCCGACGCCGACTGGACCAGGATACCTGCGATTTCGGTAGGGTTGGTCGCGAGGAATTTCTGGACTTCGACCTGGGCGACCTGATCGGTCCACTTGCCAGCGACATCGCCCACGACGGTGATGTCCTTATACTCGTCGAACGCCTTCTTGGCACCGACATTGAAGCTGTCGGACGATGCGAAGCCCGGGATGCCTGAAACCGTCAGGACGTTGCCCTTACCGCCGATTTCCTCCGCCAGCCATTTCGCGGCCGTGTAACCGCCCTGGGTGTTGTTTTCGGTCGCATTGATCGCGTAGGGCGATGTCACGTAACCCGAGAAGGAGAAAACCGGGACGCCCTTGGAATGCGCGTATTCGATGGTCTGGTTGATGGCCGTCACGTTCGAGCAGCAGATGATGATGGCATCGACGCCGTCGTCGACCATCTGGCGCATCTGCTGGATTTGCGTCGCGTCCTTCAGGTCGGACTGCGTGACGACAAGGTCAGATACCAGTCCAGCCTCCTTGTATTTGGGAAGCAGAACCTCGTTCATTTCAGTGAGGATCTGGGCACGCCACGTGTTGCCGGCATAAGTGGACGCGTAGCCGATTTTCCACGGCGGCGGCCGCTTCGCCACAAAATCCTTGAGCGGCGTACCGCCGAGGGGAATTGCCGGGTCCACGAGCTGGTAAAGCTGCTTCTGGTCCGGTGGTAGCGAGTTCTAATCCGTCCGCGAATGCGGCGGTGGTCATCAGGCCTAGCCCGATGATCACGCTCAATGCGGTGTAAACCTTCTTCAGCATGTGTAGGGTCTCCTCCCCTTCGTACATCCGCTACAGCAGTCGACGCCGTTGGCGTCGAGCCACGGAATTGGTGAAACGTGTTTCGATTTCGGATCGGTGGCGGGCGGCTTAGCCGCCCGCGGAACGGTCAGTTCCTGAGGCCAGCCTGTTTCAGCAGGGGCATGACGCGGTCGTTGAAGAACGGCAGTTCTTCGTTGTAGTCGACCATTGTGAGAAGCGCGCCGTCGACGCCCGTATTGCTCAACGCGACGAGCTTGTCGGCGACCTGTTCCGGCGTTCCGACGATCGGGTAGCCGCCCCAGCCAGCGATAAAGCGCTCCTTGAACTTCTGGTACATCTCCGCCGAGTGGTTCTGTGACTGAACCTGGAGAACCTCGCAGATGTTTTCGCAGGCTTCCCAATCGCCCTTCTGGTTCACGTAGTAGTCATAGTAGTCCTGGGCTTCCTTTTCGGTCTCGCGAACGACGACCGGGCACGCGGTGAAGGTTCCGAGTTCGCGCTTGTATTCCTCGCGAGCCAGTTCCTTCACCTTCTTCACCCAGGCTGCGCCCGATTCCATGTCCTGCATGAAGCCGAAGTTGAAGTCGCAGAACTTCGCGGTGAAGTGCAGGCCCTTGCCCGAGGAGCCGGCGCAGATGAGGACCGGGCGGCCCGTCTCCTTGTTATAGGGCTTCGGCTCGCTGAACGCGTCTTTCACCTTGAGGAACTGGCCGTCATAGGTGACACCGTTCTTCTTCCACAAGGTGTCAACGATTTCCATCCATTCCGTGGCATATTCGTAGCGGGTGTCGTGTTCCATCATCGGAACGCCGAACATCTCCATTTCCGGGGTAAACCAACCCGTCACCAGGTTCAGGCCGTATCGGCCCTTCGAAATATTGTCGATCGTCGTCGCCATCTTCGTCGCGACGATCGGGTTCAGGGTCGGGATATGCGTCGTCGAGAAAAATTGCAGCTTCGTGGTCACGGCAGCCAGGGCCGCGGCCCAGGTGAACGTGTCCATGTTCACGCCGTTGAAGTTCGTCGGCCCGCCGAAACCGCGCCACCGGGCGATCGGCACCATGCATTCCCACCCAGCCGCTTCGAGCTTTTTGGCAATTTCGACATTATGTTCGAAAGTCGGTTCGAACGTTGATTCCGCGGTGGTGATGGCGCATGCGCTCGAACAATTTGTTCCAAATACGCCAAGCTTCAGCTTGTTGCTGTTAAACATCGGGTTTCCGGCGGCGCGGAAATCATCGCTGGTCGTCATATTGAAGTCTCCTCCACAGAGTTGGTCTGTTCCCGGCCCGAAGGTCGGGGCACCGATTAGATGCCCATGTCCTCGAAGACTTCCTGTGCGACGCGGAAGCTGTCGATCGCCGCGGGCACGCCGCAATAGATCGCGACCTGAAGGAAAACTTCACGAAGCTCGTCCTTGCTGAGGCCGTTATTGATCGCGCCGCGAACGTGCAGCTTCAACTCGTGGGGGCGGTTAAGGGCGGAAATCATGCCCAGATTGAGAAGGCTGCGTGAACGGCGGTCGAGGCCGGGCCTGTTCCAGATCTCGTTCCAGCAATACTCGGTGACAAGCTCCTGCATCGGCCAGTTGAACTCGGTCGCCTTGTTTACCGAAGCGTCGACATATGCACCGCCGAGAACCTCCCGACGGGTCTGCAGACCCTTTTCGAACCGTTCACTGACGGGACGCCCATTCACTTGCGATTTCACATCGGTGGCAATAGTCACGGATCAAACTCCTCATTATCGGCCGAAAGGCTGGTGGATGTGATAGGCCGAAAAAGCTCGGCCAAACGTTTCAGGCGGCAGCATCGATCAGCGCTGCCGATCTAACCAATTTCCCGTCCTCGTAGAGGAGCGGGGCAATATTCTCGATAAACCGGGCCTCGATAACTTCCCCTAGAACGACATCATGGGTGCCGACGGAGACTGCGGAGTTGAGGCTGCAGACGAATGCGGCCTGGGCGTCGCCGAGGATGGGAACGCCGCCAGCCGTGATCCACTCACCATGCGCGAACCTCTCCTCTCCCTTCAGTTTTCCACTAAACAGCGGAACCAAAGGCGCATGGCTAAGATGCAGCATGTTGACCGCGAATTTTCCCGTAAGCTTGAGTGGGCCGCTGATCGAAGCAGATTGGTTGATGCAAACCAGGAGGGTCGGCGGGTCAGCCGTCACCGACTGGACGGCGGTTGCAGCCATTCCGTAACGGGCACCTTCCCATTCCGTTGTGATCAGGCAAATTGTCGATGTGAACCGGCGCAAAGCGGTCTTGAACGCCGCTTGCGCTGCTATTTCAGCACCAGCCATGGTTACCTCCCCAAGTCATTTGATAGCCAAGATAAGCAGATTAGCAGACAATCTGTCAACACGTTTTATTCGTCATTGACAGATTGTCTGCGAAAATGTTTTCTCGATACAGCGAAAGAGGAGACGATTATGGATCTGGAATCGAAAGTATGTGTGGTGACGGGGGCTGGCAGCGGGATCGGGCGCGCTACAGCTGAACTGTTTGCGCGCCAGGGCGCTAAGGTTGGCGTCGTCGACGTCAACATCGATGCCGCACGAGACGTCGCGCGAGAAATGGGGACAGGTGCGATCGCGTTAAAGGCCGATGTGTCTTTGTCCGCCGAAGTAGAGGCGATGGTTAGGTCAGTTAAGGAAAAATGGGGGCGTATCGACGTTCTCGTCAACAACGCGGGGTTCGGAATGACCGGAAACGTCACGACCATCGCCGAATCCGACTGGGACCGGATCATGGCGGTGAACGTGAAGGGGATATTCCTATGCTCGAAATACGTGGTTCCCATCATGGCGGAACAGGGCAGCGGATCCATTATTAACACGACCTCATACACGGCCGTGTCAGCCATCGCTAACCGCACGGCCTACGTGGCGTCGAAAGGCGCGATCTCGGCACTCACGAGAGCCATGGCACTGGACCACGCAAAAGACGGGATCCGCGTCAACGCTGTCGCCCCCGGAACGATCGACTCTCCCTATTTCACCAAGATTTTCGCCGAAGCGGCAGACCCGCAAGCCCTGCGGGAAGACTTCAACGCCCGTGCAGCCCTGCACCGGATGGGCGACCCGGAAGAGATCGCCGAGGCGATGCTTTTTCTAGCTTCGGACCGCTCGCGGTTTGCGACCGGAAGCACTCTCACCGTCGACGGAGGATCGTCGATCGGGAACCACTTGGTGCGCTAAAGCACATGGGTGCTGATGGGTGCCTCCTTCTTGACCAAGGGGAGGCACCTTTACTGTGGCAACTACATGTCGGAAACACAGAGGCCGCGGCGGGAAGATAGAGATCACGCGCAAGGCTGCGTGATCAGGACCCTGCGATGAGGCGCCGCTACGGCATTTTTTAAACGCATCGCCGCGCCTGATCCTTCACTCAGATATCGCGGGAATTTTTCCAATTTCTTACCGGAATTTCTCGGGAGCGTGAGGATGCCGCCCCCGATGCCGGCTGTGTCATCGCCGGGACGCCAATTGCGAAGCCTCGGTAGGCGCCCGCCCACTTTCAAATTTGATCGCCCGGCGTGTTGCACCGAGCGACCAGAGTCACTGCGACCGCTTAGCGCGCGGCTTGCCGTACGAACTCGAGCCCTTTTACAAGATAGCTCCGAAAGAAATTCGGGTGTTCGCACATGGGGAAATGACCCAGCCCATCCATGACGAGGTGGAGGCATCCCGGAATAAGTTCGGCGAGCCTGGCCCCATCCGTCGGAGTGGCTGAGTAGTCATAGTCGCCCGAGAGCAGCGCCACCGGGGTGCGCGACGGGTCAATCCGGGGAGTTGTCACTGCTCCGTCGAACTCGTCGCTGTAGAAGGAAAGATCGCCTGGGTAAACTCCGGGTGCTCCCTGCGAATAGATCCAGCTTGACCTCCTGCGGTCCCCTGCGGGGCTGAGTGGGCTCATGATCCCTCTGACATACGCCGAGTTATGAAGTGAGCCGTGTACGTTTACGTTGTGCTGGTATGGGTTCCGGCGTCCCTTGGAGCGGAAAGGTGGCTCGATCGCCACGATCCCGAGGACATGCTCCGGCCGTTCCGCGGCGAGAACCAGCGACATTGCCGCGCCCATGGACCCACCCGCGACAATCGCCTTTTCGCGAACCACCTGTTCGAGTATGGCCGTGCACCATTTCAGGTACAGCGATGCCGTGAGCTTGTAGGGTGCGCCGTCCCATGTCAGCGGCGGCATGGACCGACCGTGGAATGGTAGGTCAACCGCGATCAGCCTGTAGTTTTTCGCAAGCTCGGTGTCCGCCAGCTGAGGCAAGAATTGGCGGCTATCCGCTCCGGCGGTGTGGAGAAACAGGACCGGCACCCCCTCGCCTGCTTCTTCGTAATATATTTCATGGGGGACGTCATCGATATCGACGACGGCATACTGCCCCCGGATTTGACGCAGGTCGCGTTGCGCATGCTCCGCTTTCATCTCGGGGGACGTTACGACGAGCTCAATCACCCGTTCCAGAGCCGGGCGTGCTTTCGCGAGGGCGAGCGGTGAGCCGGCGATCTCGAAGAGAGGGTTTGCAAGCTGTAACGCCGTGAAGGAATGAAAGGTGGCGGGCGGCGGCGTCATCAGAAGCTGCTCCCAGGCGTCTGCAGTGGCCCTCACTGTCACCTGGGGGTCATCGCTTTCCCCCAGATCGCCGCGCCGCCTTCAGCGAAATTGAGGGCGATCACCTGATCGCCGACGTAGAAGGCGATGTCCATTGTCAGGTCCGGAGTGAGCCGGGGCAATTCCGGATCCCCAAGAGCCTCCGCCATGCGGGACCGCAATTCATTAAAAGTGCCCAAAGCAACCTCCCTGTTCGAACGAGCGCCAGGCCGCACGCGTCGGCAGCGCCATGACTTCGAATAAGCAGATTATCAGACAATCTGTCAATACCGGCTGTTGCCGCTTCCTTTAATCGCCGTCGTTTTCGGAGGTTTTACGAAGGTAGTCCAGTGCGACCTTAGCCGCCATGTCGATGTGGTACTTGCAGGCTGCGGCGGCTTTCGCTCCGTTTCGGTCAGTAATGGCCGCAGCGATCTCCTTTATCTCTTCCACACTGTGGTTCAAGCGCCCCGGCTGCGTCATCGACGTCATGCGCAGAAGAGTTACCCGATTGTGGAGCGATGTCAGCATTTGCTTGACGAAGACGTTTCCACTCCCTTGCATCAGGCAATCGTAAAACGCGGTTTTCGCCTTGATGAGCCTGCTCCCACCGCCGCTTGCCGCCGCTTCCGCAAACTCAGCAACCGCCTCATTGAGTGTATGGATATCCTGGGCGGTTCCGTTTTCAGCGAATTCCTTTCCGGCATAGCTCTCTAGCAAAGCCCTGACGCTGTAGAGCTGAGCGGCTTCTTCGTAAGTGATAGTGCTGACGACGGGACCGCGGTGCGGATAGCTGGTAATGAGGCCCTCGGCCTCGAGTTGTCGAAGCGCCTCGCGGATTGATGTCCGTCCTACACCGATCGACTCGCAGAGTTCTCGCTCAACGAGGCGCTGACCCGGCTTGAAACGGCCGCTTGATATCGCCTGCCGCAGTTTATCTTCTACCTGAGTGCGCAATGTGGCACTCTGTCGTGCAATCTGTAAATCCATATCACCCATTGGATCCAAAAGTCCGTTTTACCAAGGCCGAAAGCGGCCGTGCAAGTCATGGTACTATATGGTGGGTTATCCTGGTGAGACAACCCGATTGTCTGACAAAAGCGAAGAACGCCTCAGCTTTATCTCTTACCGGACATTCCACGCGTCCCCATTACCGTAGAACCTTTGCAAAAGCGAGATCGGGTGACAGCGATGGAAAACCCGTCAGGACTGCGGGATCATGGCCTGGAACAAGTAAGCCGGACGGTCCTGATAGTTCACGGAGCGTTCGGTATCCCTCCAGTACGTCGGCGTAATCGGCAAAAAGCGGAAAGACGTCGTCATGCTCCAGATAGCGTTGAAAATGGAGTGCGTCCGATGCGATGACGACGACTTCATCGCCATCGTCCAGCCTCACGACCTGAAGGCCTTTGGAATGACCGCCGACGAGATGGATGGTGAGTCCCTCCATAATCTCGCCGTTCCCGTCGTGGAAGCGCATTCTGCCGGAAAACGTCAGGCGGACCGCATCAACGACGGCGTCCACTGCGAAGGGACGCCGAAGACGATCATGGCACATGCATCGTCCTGTACCGTAGGCCATCTCCCGATCCTGCAAGTGGAACAGGGCTTTGGGGAAGTCCACAAGGTTTCCCGCGTGATCATAGTGGAGATGCGTGATAACGACGTCGGTAATGGACGATGCGGAAATCCCGAGCTGGCGAAGCGCCTCGACCGGATGGATCAACATGGTCCTCCCGCGCCTTTCAGCCTCCTGCGGGCTAAACCCGGTGTCAACCAGGATCAGACGTTCACCATGGCGGATCAACCAGACGAAATACTCGATCCTGCCCGGGGCGTCGTGGGGATCTCCTGCTTCCAGGCCGAGTTCGCTAACGGGCCGAACCGCAGTGCCGTAATGTATCGCCAGGACTTTCCAGTCGTTCAAATTCTCGCTCCTTCCGCAGGCTCAGGGAACCAGCAGATGCCGGATCACCTCGCCACGGTCTAACCGGTCGAAGGCCTCGTTGATTTCCTCAAGCGGGCCAGTGCTGGACAGCAGTCTCTCCACGGGCAACCTGCCTTTGAGGAACAGGTCGATATAACGGGGAATATCGCGCGAAGGCACGCAGGACCCCATGTAGCTGCCTTTGATGATGCGTTCTTCCCCGACAAGAGGAAGCGGCGAGATCTCGAATTTGGTGTTCACGTTCGCCAGACCCGCTGTGGCTGTCGTGCCGCCGCGCCGCGTAATGCCATAAGCGGTTTCGAACGCTTTGCTCGACCCTGCCATCTCGATGGCGTAGTCCACTCCCCCGCGTGTCGCTTCCTTGACCTCGCCGACCACATCCGGCGAGGTTGCCAGGAAGGTACGCGTCGCGCCCAGCGACCTAGCCAGCTCAAGCTTTTCCGGCATCAAATCGATGGCGACGATCTCGCTTGCTCCGCTGGCCACCGCTCCGAGGACCGCCGACAAGCCCACGCCCCCAAGGCCGATGACGGCGACCGACTGTCCCGGCTTCACGCCACACGTGTTTACGACCGCACCGACGCCTGTCATGACGGCGCATCCGAACAGGGCCGCCATCGTGACGTCCACATCTTTGGTGATCTTGACGACCGAGTGCGCCGACACGATCGCGTATTCCGAAAACGCCGATACGCCGCTGTGATGGTTGATATCGTAGCCGCGAAGACGGATATGCTTGCTACCGTTCAACAATGTCCCGGCGGCGTTTGCGCGATAGCCAGGCTCACAGAGGCTAGCGCGTCCTCCCGCGCAGTAATCGCAGTGTCCGCAGATCGGCAGGAACGACATCACGACGTGATCGCCAACCTTCACTGTATCGACACCGGGTCCGATTTCTTCGACGATGCCGGATGCTTCATGCCCCAACGCGACAGGCAGCGGGCGGGGCCGGTCGCCGTTTATCGCCGACAGGTCGGAGTGGCACACACCAGCGGCCTTGATTTTGACCAGGACCTCAAGATTGCCCGGAGGCGTCAGATCGACGGTCTCGACACTGAGAGGTCGCGAACTTGCATACGGCTTGGGAAGCCCTGACTCTCGGAGAATGACGGATTTCATCTGCATTGTCGTGTATTCCTATCTCGAGAGCATCTGCATGGCGGCGGGTACGTAGCGGAAGCCTTCCCGCTCCCGGGCGACGTTGCCGAGCCCGGGCCACGCAAAGTGATAGGACATCACTGGTATGCGGTCTGTCGCGAGCATATCCAGCACCCGGGTGCGCGAGCGCGCCGAGAGCTTGGGATCGGTGTCGTACTTGAACTCCATCCACGGGCGTTCCATCAGCAGGATATGATGATGGGTGAGATCGCCGAGGAAGCAGAGCCGATCGTTGTCAGACTGCATGAGGAAGCAAAAGTGGCCCAAGGTGTGGCCTGGAGCGTGCACCGCTTGCACGCCCGGCAGGAACTCCTGACCGTCCACGAAATGCGCTATCCGATCACGGTGTGGAAGAAGGTTTCTCCGGGCATTTTCCACCTGAGCCTTGAAACCGGCATCAAGCTTGCCTCCGTCGGTCCAGTCATCGAAGTCGCTTTCGCTTATGAAGATCTTCGCGTTCGGAAAATTAAGCTTGCCGTCCTGATCGCAAAGTCCGCCGGTGTGGTCGATGTGTGCGTGGGACAACACCACGGCATCGACTTCCAAGGGGTCGATGCCTGCCTCCTGCATGCTTTTCAGCAAGCGGCCGGTCGTCGGCCCGAAAATCTTCGACGTCCCCATCCCGGTGTCGAACAGGATGGTCTTTCCGTTAATTTTGACCAGCGGGATGTTCTGCTCGAGGGTTACCGACGAACTGGACAGGAAGTTCCTGTCGAGCATTTCCGTCACTGTGGCCGCGTCGACTCCGAGAAAATTCTCCCGCGGGTCGCCCAATTCCAACGGTCCGTCCGAAAGCACCGTTATTTCGCCGGTTCCGAACTTGAACGGATAGAAATAGGGCAACTTAGTCTGATGCGCTTGGTCATTGAGCACGCCGGATATCCTCCCAGATTGGCTGTACCATTTGACAGATTGTATGAAAATCTGTCAACAGAATATTGATGATAGTCTGTCGTCAGGAAACGATCGAAAGCATGTGACCCCTCGGCCTGCCGATGTTGAACTGTTCTATCTGCTGCATCAGTCGCTGGGTCTCCTTTGTGAGTTCCTGAGTGGCGGCGTGGGCTTGCTCGGCGATGGCAGCGTTTCGCTGGGTGCTGTCATCGATCTCGCCGACGGCCTGGTTCACTTCGATAAGCGAAGCCGCCTGGTCCCTGCTTGCCGCAGCGATAAGCTCAACCCTTTCGGAAATTCCGGCAACATTCGACGATATTGCAATGAGCACCCTGCCCGCCTCGTTCACCAATCGCGATCCCGAGGCGACTTCCTCGGTCGATCTTGCGATGAGTCCCTTGATTTCCTGGGCGGCTAGAGCCGACCGCTGGGCAAGTTCCCGGACTTCTTGGGCGACGACCGCGAAACCCTGCCCGGCTTCTCCTGCTCTCGCGGCCTCGACGCCGGCATTGAGTGCCAGGAGATTGGTCTGGAAAGCGATCTCGTCGATTACGCCGATGATTTGCGAAATGCGCCCGGAAGCCGCTTCTATTCGGCCCATAGCGTCGACCGCGTTCGTGACCACTGAAGCAGACGCATCCGCGGCCTGCTTGGTTTCCTTTACAAGCCGGGCTGCGGCCTGCGCCTGCTCTGTCGACGAATGCACCGTCGCGGTGAGTTGATGAACCGCAGCCGCTGTCTCCTCCAACGACGCGGCTTGGCGCTCGCTGCGGCGGGAGAGATCATCGGCGCCACTGCTGAGATTGTCTGCATTTTGCCGAATGAGCACGATGTTGCCGCGAAGTTCCGACATCGTCGCCTGCAAGCGCAGCAACGAATTGTTGAAGTCTTTTCGCAACTGTTCCAGCCGCCCGGAGAACGGTTGATCGATCGTGCTCGAAACATCACCGTTGGATAACCTCTCCAGCCCAGCGGCAAGACTGTCGACGGCGTCGCCGATCTGTTTGTCGATCTGGGCTTTCTCCGCCTCGTTGTGCCGACGTTCAGCTTCGGAAGCTGATCGTTGACGATCCGCGTCGTTCTCGATCTCGATTTTCCTTACGGCATTCTCCCTGAAGACACAGAGTGCCCGGGCCATTTCTCCGAGCTCATCAGCGCGCTCAGAACCGCCGATCTCTATGTCAAGGTCCCCTTCGGACAAACGCCGCATGTCGTCGGTCAACCGGACGACAGGTTTCTTGAAAGTCGCAATCATCCCGAAGCCAGCGAGAAGCGCGACGAGGACGCCTGCAAATATCGTGATGAGGGCAATGCCGTTCGCACGGGCCGTCTCTTCGATGGCCCTGGCACGCTGGGCGTCGGCAAACGTCGTGAGGTGGCCCCATATGGTGTTCAACTGGTCTGTCGTTTGCCTATATTGCGCACGCCTGACTTCCGAGATCTCGACGAGCTTCGCACTGTCCTGCGTCATACCCTCTACCGCCGGAGGGACCGTATTCTGGACTGCCTTGAAAAGGTCGAGATCGGAAGCGGCACTCCAGATGTCCAATATCTCCTTCTTCGTTCTGTCGAAGTTCTGGATGAGTTGCGCGCGGTTTTGTTCGGTAGGGTCGGCTATGAAGCGCGCAAGGTGTATCCTGATGAGATAGCTGGAGTCCGAAAGTCTTCGGCTGCCGTCCAAGGCGCTGCTGATCTTGGCCAAACGTTGGTCGAGACCTGCGAACTCGACGATTGCTTTCTTTGTTTGCTGGTTCGCCACCGCGTTAATCCCGACGGAGATTTCCTTGAACGCGGACATTGCGGTGTCGAGGCCTACGGCGTTGTCCGATGCGGCGCCCTGCGACAGAATTTCTGTTACGCTTTTCACCGCGCCGTCGACCGAGCTCGACAGTTTTGTAGCGTCCGACGGCAAGGAAGCCCGCAGATTTCGGGCGCTTCGACGCAACTCGCCCACTTTGCCGCGCAAATATTCGAGTTTCAGCTCGGTCGTTCCGGCGGATTGGTAGCCCGCGGCAAAATCAAGGAAGAAGGTTGCATAGCCTGTCACCCTGTCGGCATCGCGCAACATCGATTTGGCGGCGCCCTCGGACTGCTCGCCGGACTTCCTCAACTCGTCAGCTAGCCTGAGCATTTCATCCTGCGACCAAACCAGCGATTCAGAATGATTGGCGATCGAGGTTATCAGTTGCTCTTCGCTTTCATGGATGCTCCAGAGAGAGCCAAAATTGTCCACCACGTCCCGCATAATCGCGTTTGCCGACAGGAGGCCTTCGCTTTCCCCCGTAGCTCCGGCATTCGTCACTAAAGCTTGCAGATGCGATTGCTGGGCGAGCAGGTCAGCCTTCACGCGATCGCGCCTTTCTTCCGACGCCTCATCGAGAAACTCTCTCATCGAGGCGGAGACGTCACGGAAACCCGAGAGCACCTGCATCACCTGGCTCGAGGTTTCCAGGCGGCTTTGTAGGAGACCCGCGGCGTAGTGCCCCAAAAATCCCACCGCGCAAATGCTGATTATGAAAGGCAGTACGAAAATGATTACTTTTGTCTGTAGCCGGAAACGGGACAACAGCCTGTCCATCGTGGTCCATCCTTGTCCATAGGCGGTGAAGAAGCTTCATCAATCGGGATCCGCCTCCGATGGAGACATCGAATCATCAATGACGACACGAGGCTGCGCGACTGAGGATTGTCTGTCAACAGATTGTCTGATAGCATGTTCAGGTTTTCAAATTGTCTCGCGAACTTGCGGAGGAATAACTCCAGAACCGGCGCTGCCGCAGCCGGCACAACTTTCACCGCTGACATCGATCAAACCGCGATGTCCTTGTTTTCAGTGGAAAGCGGTGACGTCATCTCGGCCACGTGAAGGCTGCGAACATGTCGTCGTCGTGGTGACGGCGCCTTGGTGAACAAACGGGCCTTCCTTCTCATGGATGGACGGCTCCACGGATGACGCCGACCTCACCAGCTTTCCCAATATGCATATAGAGATGCCCGATCTGGGAACGGTAAGTGTTGAGATTGAGGAAGCAGAGAAGATGACTGATACGAGAGCATTGCTCGATAATATGACCTTGGCCGAGCAGGTCTCGCTACTTTCCGGCGATACGTTCTGGTCTTTACCGCCCATCGACCGCCTAGGGATAGGGAGATTGCGCTTGACGGACGGCCCCAACGGCGCCCGCGGGGCGGGGTCTTTTGTCGGGGGTGTGACTGCAGCGGCTTTCCCGGTAGGCATTGCCATCGGAGCGAGTTGGAACCCGGACCTAGCCAGGGAAATCGGCAGTGCGCTAGGTGACGAGGTTCTTTCCAAAGGGGCTCATGTCTCGTTGGCGCCGACCGTTAACATCCAGCGCAGCGTCACAAACGGCCGCAACTTTGAGTGTTTCTCTGAGGATCCGATACTGACGGCGGAACTTGCCGTCGGCTATATCGAAGGTCTGCAGTCCAAGAAAGTGGGTGCCACGATAAAACATTTCGCCGGCAACGAGTCCGAGATCGAACGTACAACCATCTCTTCAGATATCGATGAACGCACTCTGCGCGAAGTCTACCTAATACCCTTTGAGGCGGCGGTGAAGCGGGCAAAGGTCTGGGCCGTGATGTCTTCATATAACAAACTAAACGGTACTTACACGGCGGAAAGCCATTGGTTGTTGAACGAGGTACTACGCGGTGACTGGGGTTTTAACGGCGTGGTGATGTCGGACTGGTTCGGCTCGCGTTCGACCGCACCCACCGTGAATGCTGGGCTGGATCTGGAGATGCCGGGCCCGACCCGCGACCGCGGCTCCAAGCTTCTGGCGGCGATCGACGCGGGCGAGGTAAGTGTCGAGACCGTCCGCGCCTGTGTGCACAATATCCTGACCCTGATGGAACGCACCGGCGCAATCAACGATCATCGCGAGTTTAAGGAGTACGCCATTAATCGGCCGGAACATAGGGCACTCATCAGGCGCGCGGGAGCGGAAAGCGCAGTTCTGCTACAGAATGACGGCATCCTGCCATTGGCTCAGCAAGGTACGGTCGCCATCATTGGACCCAATGCCAAGATCGCGCAGGTTATGGGAGGCGGCTCGGCGCAGTTGAACCCCCACTATGTCGTCAGTCCGTGGCAGGGGCTGGCGGACGCCCTGGGTGAGGAGAACGTGTGCTACGCTCAGGGTTGCAGCAATTATCGGTTTCAGCCGCTGATCGAAAACCCGACAACCTTCGAATTTTTCCAAGAAAGGGAGCTTGCTGGCGAGCCCGTGAAGGTTATCGAGGAACCGTCGAGCCTCGGTGTATGGTTGCCCCCGTGGCCGGGGGCCTAGTCGATCCGTATCGCTTTTCCGCCCGAATGCGCACCGTATTCACAGCCTTAGAAGCCGGCGTCTATCGCGTCGGCCTGACCTCGGCCGGGCTTGGTCGGGTCTATGTGGACGGCAGGCTTGTGGTGGACGCCTGGGCTTCCTGGACACGTGGTACCACATTCTTTGAAGAAGGCTGCGAGGAGGTCGTGGGCGAAATCACGCTCGAAGCCGGCCGTACATACGAGGTCGTCGCCGAGTACGCCCGGCACGATCACGTCAACCTCTATATCGCCGCAATTCGGGTAGGAATAGGCAGGTTTTCGGCCGAAGCGGAGATTGCCGAGGCAGCAGCCGTCGCCGCGAAGGCTGATCATGCGGTAGTCTTCGTGGGCAGAACGGGCGACTGGGATACCGAGGGCTCCGATCTCCGCGGCATTGCACTTCCTGGTCTGCAGGACCAGCTTGTTGAGGCGGTAATTGCGGCCAATCCGAACACGATTGTCGTCCTACAAACCGGTGGACCGGTGGAAATGCCCTGGCTTTCCGGTGCTCGTGCAGTACTGCAATGCTGGTATCCCGGTCAGGAAGCTGGCAACGCGATCGCCGATGTGCTCCTTGGCAAGGCCGAGCCCTCGGGCCGACTGGCACAGACTTTCCCCGTGCGCTGGGCTGACAATCCCACACATACCGAGGATGACGCGGTCTATCCAGGCAAGAATGGCCATGTGCGATATGACGAAGGTGTGTTCGTTGGATATCGGCACTACGATCGCCAGGACATTAAGCCACTGTTCCCCTTCGGTCATGGTCTCGGTTATTCAAGCTTTGCGATGTCAGACCTGACGGTGGGGCTGCCGGATCCTGCCGGCGCGGTGACAGTGACACTGGGATTGACCAACGTCAGCGAGCGGCCAGGTTCGGCAGTGGTGCAAATCTATGTGGGCGATGTTGAAGCATCTGTACCCAGACCGGTTAAAGAATTGAAGGCCTTCTCGAAAATCGGCCTGGAACCCGGTGAGAAACGAAGGCTCAGTTTCATTCTTGACGCCCGAACATTTGCCTTCTTCGACACGACCGAGCGGTGCTGGCGGATAGAGACGGGGGAATTTGCAGTTATGGTTGGGTTCTCGGCCACCGACATCCGTTTGAGTGGAACTGTCACGCAAAAGGGCGCTGTCTTAGCGCTCTAATCGTGCAGAGAATCAAAGACTACGTTTGGCGGTGGTTGAGTTCCAAAAAAGAGCGCAGTGGCGGTGAAGCTCGGTGAATGAGTGAATGAATGGCTCAAGACGGGCGATATTGTCATCGACAGGAAGGATACCGACCTTCATAGGCGGCGAAGATGGCGTCGGAAGCGTTGGCGGACACGTTCGCGACAGCGTCGGTCCTACGCTTTTTTTGATGCCTTTCGCAGTCTCTCGAACTGAGCTCACGCTAGCCGCGAGATCGGAATCCTCAATCATATCGAGGGCTGCCACATTCTCGTGCAGTTCGGCTCGACCGATCTCCTTCAGGACATATGTATCGAGCAGAAATTTCAAGCTTAGTCATCCAGCGCGCTAAGATCGGGAGCACCGATCCACCCGAGCGATATCGTATCCGCCGGTGCGAAGATTGCGGGCAGCAAAGGTGGATCTCGATCGCCCAACCCTGATCATTTCTGGCAATGAGAAATCTTGTTTTCGGACGCGGAGCCACGGACAGACGCCGTCGATCTGTGCCGAAACTTGAGCCTGCAGCCCTTTCCAGGTATCTATCGGTCGAGAGCGCAAAATTACAGGCACAGGATGCGGCGATGCTGAAAACCGACACCCGCCAAGCAAATTGGCGCCGTGCTAATCCAGCGAAATATGATGCTCATCTTGCTGTACAGCGAGCTGTAAAGGCAGGCGAGCTGGAAAAGCAAACATGTGAGGTCTGCGGGATTGAAATGGTCGACGCCCATCATGATCAATACGACGACCCTTTAAAGGTGCGCTGGTTATGCCGACGGCATCACACGAGGCTTCACCACTACGGCGAGGATATGTTTCCGATCAGGAATGGCCTTTAGGTGCGGTCCGCCGATCGCTCTTGATTTCAGTTGGCGTTCCCGCGAGACTTGATGTCTAGCAACGCGATGAAGGCGCACACTGCTTGTTGCGTAACTTCCGCCATGTGATGATTTCGTTCGACTGCCCTCCGGATAGGATTGACGCGAAGGTATTGCCCTCGCGCCCTTCTCTACCACTCAGTCCAACAGGCTAAGATGTAGTGGCTCAGGAAAATACTCGAAGCCCTCTCCCGCTATGCCAACGTGCCCGTAGCCCGGCCATGGGAAGTGGTAGGACATGAAGGGTATTCTATTGGAGGCCAGCATTTTCAGAATGCGCACACGCGATTGAGCCGACAGTTTGGGATCGGTATCGAACGCAAATTCCATCAAAGGCTTTTCGAACAGAAGCACAGGATGATGAGTGAGGTCGCCGCCATAGCACATTGTCTTTCCTGCTGATTCAATCATAAAGCAGCTATGGCCGAGTGTGTGTCCAGGAGCGCTAATGGCATGAATACCAGGAAGAAACTCTTGTTCGTCCTGGAAAAAACCATGCGGTCCCGCACGGGTTTGAGGTTGTGGATCGCGGCTTTAACAAGACCGTTGAGATCGCCTCCAAGTTTTTTCTCGTCGGTCCAGAAATCGTAGTCGGTTTGGCTGATGTACACCTGGGCGTTTGGAAACGTTGGTTTCCCGTCGTCGCCCCAGATTCCGCCGACGTGGTCCCAATGAGCATGCGAACAGACGACAGCGTCAATATCTTCCAGCGCAATATTCGCGGCGGCCAAGCAAGACTTGAGACGGCCAGTCGTCGGGCCAAATTGCTTAAGCGATCCCATCCCCGTGTCGAACAAAATCAGCTTGCCACCGATGTTTACGACAGGTGCGTTCTGAGCGAGAACGATCTCATCCGTGGGCAGGAAGCTGTGGTTTAGCATGGATCTTATCTCGTCGGCCGGGACGCCGAGAAAGCTTTGTGTCGGGTCGCCGAGCGGAAGTGGGCCGTCTGATACGATGGTTACCTGGGCGTCCCCAATGGCAAATCGATAAAAGTCCGGAGCTTGTGCCCCGGAAACGGGGCTCGCCCTAGCGTGAGCCGCTATACTGTTCGCACCCAAAACGGCTCCACTCAAAGCAGCTCCCCCTGCCAATAGTAAGTTGCGGCGGTCGATCTCGAAACGTTCATTTCCCATTTCACTCCTCCCCATTTGTAAAAAAGCGTCTGCAGACCGCGCTTGTCTTGCGACGGATTTCGGCTTTGTCTGCATTGGAAAGGTATCAAGTGGCAGGTCTACGACAATTGAATTGCAAGTCCATTTCAATGAGCATCGCTCAACAAATGATCTCGCTCGGACCTGCGATTAATCAATCGAAACAAGCGGTTTCGGGGTACCGCGTTGCTCCGGCCATCAGATCTCGTTGGCTTACGGTGAGTTCGAAAGAACTCTTGGCTCCCTGACTGCGGGACGCGGCTCGCATCCGAGTATCGGCAAGATTATCGTGGATCGCCTTGGCTGCCTCTTTGTCATGTGAGTGGCTCTGCGTCAGGTCGCCAACTGTGTTCATTAAGCGGTAGGAGGATAGATGTTACCTCTTCCCTCGAAGAGCGCACCGCTCCTTGAGGAAGAAGCCACGGAAAACCGCGAGGACGTAACGATCTTCCGGTGGGCGCTACATTCCTTCCCGGGCATATTGCGGAGCCAGCAGCATGCTTCTGAAGCACGTTGCCAGCCCGGCATTCCGCCTTATCCGACATGGTTACGATCGTAGAATGGCCGACTTCTCTACCGGCCGCCTACGGTCGCACGTCATAGGAAGCCGATCGAGATCCAGGGCACCGCTGCGACGATCGCAAGCCCGAGAAGCAGGGCGATCATGTACCCCCACAGCGGCTTTATCCCTTCCACCGGGTTCACACGGCCGATTGCACAGGCGGCATAATAACCGACGCCGAACGGCGGGAGGAACAAGCCCACTCCCATGGCGAGAATGACCACGATCGAATAGTGCACGTCGTGGATCCCTAATCCCTTGGCGATCGGAAATACCAGAGGTGCGAACAGAACCACCGCGGGAATGCCTTCCAGCACGCTACCGAGCACAATGAACGCGACGATCGACACGATCATAAAGATCGGCGCTCCTCCGGGTAGACCCGCCATCGTCTGAACCAGCCCACGCGAAAAACCCGATTGAGTTAGGCACCAGGCCACAGCCGTTGCCGCCGCGATGATGAAAAGGATGGCTCCGGACAAGACCGCCGTTTCCACCAGCATCGGACCCACCCGCTTCCAGTCGAACCGGCGGTAAATGAGGAGGCCTGCCAGCAGCGAGTAGGCAATGCCGATTGTCGAGACTTCCGTGGCGGTAGCAACGCCTTCGACAACCGCTGTACGGATGATAAAAGGCAGGGCCAAAGCCGGAAGCGCAATCAGGAATGTGCGGAAGATCTCCCTGGCCGGCGGCTTGCGAAAACCCGACATGTCCTCGTTGCGATAGCGCCACCAGACGACAACGCAAAGCATCAATCCGCAGACGAACGCCGGCAAAAGACCGCCTATGAACAGGGCCGAAATCGATACGCTCGTAACCGATCCGATGGTGATCAATACGAGGCTCGGCGGGATCGTCTCCGTCTGCGCACCCGTAGCCGCAAGCAGGGCCACGAGATCACCGGGCTTTGATCCTCTCGCTTTCATCTCCGGGAACAGTGCCGGGGCGACAGCAGCCATGTCGGCGGTCTTCGAACCCGATATCCCAGACACCAGATACATTGCCGCGACGAGGACGTAACACAGGCCGCCTCTGACATGTCCGAGCAAGGACGCCAGGAAGTTCAGCATCGCTTTTGCCATGCCCGTAACCTCCATCAGCATACCCAGCAGCACGAACAGCGGGACCGCCAGCAGGAGAAGATGCGACATTCCCTCGTCAAGCCGACCCGCGATCACGCTTATCGGACGGCTCGTACCCAGAGCCACATAACTGATGGCAGCGAGAGCGAACACGAACGCGATTGGTACGCCGCTCAGCACACCTAGTGCGATGAAGACTACGAAGAAAAGCACGAGGTTCCAGTTGCCCATCGCCATGATCAACGGTTTCGCCGCAATCGCCAACCCTATCAAGCATGCGGCTACAAGGACTCCGATCAGGAAATCGCTCAGCCTGATGCGCTGAAGGGCATTGGTCACGCCAAGGATAAGCATCAGGCCAAGTCCGATCGGAAGACCAAACGAACGCCATGCGACCGAAACCTCCATCGCGGGAGTGACGACCGGAACTTCATGAAGAGCGTAGACCGTGGCCTTGGGTAGAAGAAGCACGCAGACCGAAAGGCAAAAGACAAGTGCAGCCACCTCCAGTCTTGCCTTTACGACGGGCGGCATCGCGTCCGCGATAACGCCCATCCTCATGTGCTGTCCGCGGTGAAAAGCGAGGACCGCGCCCACGATCGAAAGCCAGAGGAACAACATGGAGGCGAGCTCGTCCGACCAGATGAGCGGCTCGCCCCATGCATAGCGGGCGAAGACGCCCGCCGACAGCACGAGTACCTCGACGACAACAAGTGCTGCGGCGATCAATTCAATCAGGCGCACCACGCCCGCTTCAGCTTTGGCCAGGACTGGCCACGCGCCAATCACCGGGGGGCTGACATTTTCAGAAGTAGCCATGTCAACGCCTCAGATCAATTTGCCCGAGGTAGACTCCAGCAACGCCCATGCTTCCTCGCCGAAACGCCCCTTCCAATCGGAGTAGAACGACGAAGCCTGCAGCGTCGCGCGGAACTGGGCAGTATCGACGTCGATAAATTCAAGACCCTTGCTCGTCAGCTCTGCCTGGAGTTCGGAATTCAGCTTTTCGACATCAGCGCGTTGCACGAGAGCCGAGCGATTGATTTCGGTGACGACAATGTCACGCAAGTCCTCAGGCAACATCTCGAAGTTGTCCCGATTGGCGAGGATCCAGAAGCCGTCCCACATATGGTTGGTCCGGGAAAGATACTTTTGAACCTCGTACATTTTGGCAAAGTAAATGCCAGCGAGCGGGTTTTCGAGACCGTCAGCCACGTGAGTCTGAAGCGCGGAATAGGTTTCGCCCCATGGAATTGATGTCGGCGCGGCGCCGAGGGACTTGAAGAGCGATGTCCAGAGCGGCGCAGGAGGGACGCGGATCTTGAAGCCCTTGAGGTCCTCGGGCGACTTGATCGGTTTGCCGATCGAGGTGGTCTGCCGGAAGCCGTTGTCCCACATCTTCTCGAAGGCGATCAGGTTGACCTTCTCAAAAGCCGTCCGGATGCTCCGGCCGAGCTCGCCATCCACCGACTTCCAGACCTGAGCATAGTTGGGGTAGGCAAATCCTACGCCGGTGATGGCCGCGGGCGGAACGAGTGTCGCTGCGATGAGGCCTGTCTGCGCAAGAAGGTCCAGGCCACCCGATCGAAGCTGGCTGAGCATATCAGCATCGGTGCCGAGCTGGCTCGCGGGAAACACCTGAATACTCACGCGGCCGTCTGTTTGCTCGCTGATCTTGTTGGAAGCCTCGGTCATGCGGGTGTTGAGCGGATGATCAACGGGCATGATGTTGGCAAATTTAAACGAAAACTCTGGCGAGCTCGCGCGCATTGTGCGAGGTGCCGCAAGCGTGGCGGTCATCGCCACGGAACTCATAATAAGGGTACGGCGGTTCATTGTGATCATTGGTTCCTCCTCTAACCGTGTTGATCTATGTCGATGTTTTTAGGAGCCTCCAGCGCAGGCGCTCTCCTCGTAAGCGGTCCTCAGTTTCTCGCAGGTTGCTTAGACCTTGGTGTGACGTCGCTGAAGCCGGAAGCCTCCCACTGTGCGGCTGGACGTAAAATAGGCGCTTGCGCCAAACGTCCGCAAATGAATTGCCTCAGGCCAATGGTGAGTTGAACTCAGGCGAGTTCGGCGTGACCCGCGATGGAGACAAAGTTTTTCTAGGAGAACGCGCCAGGCAACATGAATCCAGATCACATGTTTTTTGGGCAAACTCTTTTGATGTGGAGGAAGCCGCTATGCTAACCGCTTTGCATGCGACCATGGCACTCCGGTGGGATGTGCCGACCTATGACGTGCCAGTATCTCGGAGGAGACCGGAATTGCACCAAGCTTTAGAAACAAAGCCGAGCCCGGCACGAGGACCGGGAAAACCGACAATCGGTTTTTTTGGTCTCGGCTCCATGGGATTGCCCATGGCGTCGCATCTCCTAAAAAGCGGCTTCAACGTCAAGGGGTTTGACATCTCGGAGAATGCTCTAAAAAGCTTCGCTGACAGTGGCGGGACTGCCTATCCAGACGCCACAGAAGCCGCCAGCGAGACCGACGTCTTGATGTTGATGGTGGTCAACATCGACCAGGCGCACCAAGCCCTCTTCGAACGGGGCGCCCTGGCAAATTCAACCAGGACCAGCATCGTCGTCCTGATGTCAACATGCCCTCCCGGCGAGGTTGAACAGCTCGCCGAGGCCGTGACTGCTCGCGGTCACCGGTTTCTGGATGCACCTGTTTCCGGCGGCGTCGCCGGAGCGCGTGACGCGTCGCTTTCCATTATGGTGGCTGGCGACAGGCAAACCTATGAAATGAGCCGCGATCTTCTCGACGTGCTCGGCTCCAAGATCTATTATCTCGGGAGCGGCCTGGCCAGGCATCGGTTGCCAAAGCGGTCAACCAGTTGCTGTGCGGTGTACACTTGGCGGCAGCGGCTGAGGCGCTGTCGCTCGCCGAAAGGGCTGGGCTCGACACCTCAACGGTACTCGAGATCGTGTCCGGCTCGGCGGCTGCCAGCTGGATGCTCAACGATCGTGGCCAGCGTATGCTTCTGGAAGACCCAGAGGTAACGAGCGCGGTAGACATCTTTGTGAAAGATCTCGGTATCGTGCTTGCCGCTGGCTCCTCTGCCAGGGCCGCCCTGCCGCTCGCCTCCGTTGCGCATCAGTTCTTCCTTGCCGCGTCTGGCCAGGGGTCGGGCTCGGCAGATGACAGTCAGGTCATTCGTGCGTATCGGGGGATGACCGCGGGCCAGAAGGAGGCAAAGAAATGAGTGCCGAGATCAAAAGCAATTACGCGCGACTGTCCGGCATCACCATGCACTACCTGACCGCAGGATCCGGTAAGCCGCTGGTTCTCCTTCACGGGGTGCCGCAGAGTTCGCACGAATGGCGGCACGTGATCCCCTTCCTCGCCGACAAGTACGCGATCATCGCGCCGGACCTGCGGGGCCTCGGCGACACTTCCCGGCCCGCCGATGGGTACGACAAGAAGACGATTGCCGAAGACGTGTGGGAGCTTCTTTCTGAACATCTGAAGATCGATCGCTTCAATCTTGTGGGACACGACTGGGGCGGCCCGGTGGCGTTTGCCCTGGCCGCGCAGCACCGGGAGGCTGTTAGCAAGCTCGCGATCCTGGACGTTACCATTCCTGGCGATGGAGCGGACATGTCGCAAGGCGGCCGGCGTTGGCACCACCCCTTCTTCAGGACGCCGGATTTGCCGGAAGCGATGTTCGGCGGTCGCGAGCATATCTATCTGGAATGGTTGTTTGACAATTATGGCAGCCGGGCAAACGTGCTATCTCAGGAAGACAAGAATGAGTATTTCCGTACCTACCTAAAACCGGGTGGCCTACGCACACTTCTCGCCTATTATCGGGGCTTTCCAACCGACGTCAAAGACAACGAGTTATTCCTCGAGAGGGATGGCAAGCTCGAAATGCCGGTCCTCGCCCTGGGCGGAGACAGTGGTTTTGGCCGCGGCATGGAGACGATGGAATCAATGCAGCGGGTGGCGAGTGACGTTCGAGGCGGATTGATCCCGGGCTCGGGTCACTGGGTTGCGGAAGAAGCTCCCGAATTCATAGCGAACGAACTCCGGAAATTCTTTGGCTAAACCACTGCCTGACGTCGGGGATGCGCGTCTGATCCACCAGTCGCGCATCACCGACCCTGAGTGTGCATAACTCACCTCCCGCCGACGTCGATCTCACTCGCAGAAACCGTGTCGCCAGCCAGGGTCTCTTCGATCCAACGCTTGAACAGAGCGATCTTTGGTGTTCTTGCCCTGGACCTCAAGTACACGAGACTATGGCAATTGATGCTGGGGCCTTCCGGGCCAAACGGCGCAACGAGCCTCCCGCTTTTCAGATCTTGCCGGACGAGTATGAGGCTTTCCAGGCAAACGCCAAGTCCATCCGCGGCCGCATTGATGGACATGAAAGATCTATCGAAACGCAGTCCCCGATCCATGTTGAGCCTCACACCGTGGTCGTCGGCCCAATCCTGCCAGCGATAGAGGTTCACTTCGGAGTGGATGAGCGGAAATCTGGCGAGATCCTGCGGTGAGCGTATTCCGTTTGCGCCCTCGACCAACGATGGGGCGCACAGGACCATTATTGGCTCGGGTGGGAAGGGCTCGACGGCGATGCCAACCTCCACGGGCTGCGTTCCGTAGCGGATGTCTATATCGACGTTGCCGGTCCTGAGCTCGGCCGGGTCACCAGAAGCGTGCAGTCGAAGATCGATCTCCGGATAGCGGGCGCTAAACCGGGCCAGGCGAGGCATGAGCCACTGCGAAGCTAGACTGACGACCGAATGGATATTCAGAATGTCACTTTTGCCCTTCTTCGTGAAATTGCGCGTGGCGCTCTCGATCCTTCGAAACGAGGCGCTGATCTCTTCGGCGTAAGCCCTCCCCGCGTCAGTCAGTATGATTGAACGCCCGGAGCGATGAAATAAAGCAATTCCGAGCTCCGAATCCAGCGCGGCCATTTGATGGCTCACGGCCGAGGGGCTGATGCTCAGTTCCTCGGCGGCTTTTCCAAAAGATCCAAGACGTGCGACAGCTTCCAACACCTGTAGCGATCGCAGCGAAGGAAACTCCAACGCGCTCATCACCCCTCCTCCCGTTTATGCGTGCCTCGCCACCTTTCCCACTGGAGAGATTCAGTACGCTGGAGGACGCCCTTCATCTATATTCCATGAGGAAATTTAACGCAAATGATGCAGCTGTTGAGATGTATTCATGCATTGACCGACGGAATTCGCTTGTCCGGATGAAGCGTTTTTAACACTTTGCCCTTCGGAACGGACTTTGCGCCGTTCTTCTAAGGGAGGAATGCATGGCTGAACGGGTGATCTCCGTGTCCGGCGCGCCGTACGACGGGCATAGCAGAGAGGCCGCACTGGAGAGCGCGGCAACCCTCGGGTTCACGCATTTCGAGCCGGCCTTTATCGTTGGATATACAGAACCCTTTGACGAGACCGCCTTCAAACCTTCCGAGATGACCAGTTGGCGCAGCGCGCTTAGGTTTTCGGGGCTCTTGTGTCATGCAATGTCGTCGCACATCGACCTCGGTTTCGAAGATTCGGTCGAAGTGTTCACGGGCCGCATGGCATTCGCCGCGGCGATTGGAGCCAAGGTTATTGCGACCAACACGGCCGCCCGACAAAGAGAGGCAACATTCCGTCGCAACGTCGAAACCATACTGAGAAGAGCGGAAGCCTTCGATATCATCGTTGGCCTGGAAAACCCAGGAGACGGCAGCGATAGCCTGATCAACACCGCGCGAGACGGTATTTCTCTTGTTGAGGAATTCGGATCGCCCTTTCTAAAGCTAAATTACGACGCCGCAAACACAGCGTCACATCGACCGGACATGGACGATCTCGCAGGTGATGGAATCCTGGCGCTGCCGGAATCGGCGCACGCCCATATCAAGGATGTTCGTGAAACCGACGAAGGTTGGTTTTTCTGCGATATCGGCGACGGCAAGGTCGGGTGCGAGCGCCTCCTGGCTGCAATCGCAAAGCTCGACAGCCTCCCGGTCAGTATTGAACTTCCCTTGAGACTGCATCGCAATCGGCAGGCGCAGCCCGTTCGCCGCCGAGATCCCGTGCCGCTGTCATCGATCGAGGACTCGCTGGCTCGGTCGCTCAAGGTCGTCCGGCGAGCGCTCAACGACAATCAATGACCGTGTCTGGAGGAGGACGCAGTGCAACGTTTTGTAAACAACCGCGATGAGGTCGTGGAAGATACCATCAAGGGCTTTGTGAAGGCACACCGAGACATCGTGCGCCTCGCCGAAAACCAACGCGTGGTGACGGCGATTGACCGGCCCGCGCAAGGAAAAGTGGGTGTCGTAACTGGAGGTGGCTCCGGACACGAGCCTGCCTTCATTGGCTATATAGGCCGCAACATGCTTGACGCGGTCGCGGTCGGCGAGCTGTTTTCGTCGCCAACGGCCAAGAGCTTTCAGGATGCCATACGCGAAGCGAATGGTGGGAAAGGGGTCGTTGTCCTCTACGGAAATTATGCCGGAGACAACATGAACGTGAAGATGGCGATGAAGCTCGCCGCAAAGGACGGCATCGAGGTTGCCACGGTCGTTGCAACCGACGACGTATGCTCCGCCCCCGCGGAGGAGCAGGCGAAGCGCCGAGGCGTTGCCGGAGAGATCTTCATGTGGAAGGTGGGGGGAGCGAAAGCGTCGATGGGCGCCAGCCTATCCGAGGTTCGTGACGCAGCGCAGAAGGCCATCGACAATTGCCGCTCGGTCGGTGTCGGATTGGGGCCGTGCACTCTTCCAGCGGTCGGACATCCGAACTTCCAGATCGAGCCTGGCACCATTGAAGTCGGTATCGGCCATCACGGCGAGCCGGGCGTGCGAGTAGAAGCGCTCAAGAGCGCATCAGAGGTCGCCAAGGATATGTGCCAGATCGTGCTGGATGACCATGATCTCGGCTCGGGGACAGAAGTGGCCGTACTGGTATCTGGCCTTGGCGCGACACCGCTGAACGAACTTTACATTCTCTTCGACACAGTCGAGGAGGAAATCTCCGGCCGCGGCCTCAGGATCCACAAAGCGTATGTTGGTAACTACTTCACGTCTCTTGAGATGGTTGGAGCGACTTTGACGGTTATGGCGCTCGATGAAGAGCTAAAGTCGCTACTGGAGGTCGAGGTTCGCTGCGCGGCGACACTTTAAGGAGGGAACAATGCAAAAAATGAATAACGCGGCAGCCGGAGAAATCGTAGTCTCCATGGCAAGAGCGATCATCGACAACCGCGACTACCTCAGCGAGATCGACGGCAAGATTGGCGACGGCGATCACGGAATAAATATGGCGAAAGGTTTCGGTTTAGTGGCCGACCGGATACGCGGCAAGGAGCTATCGCTCGCAAAAGCGCTTGAGACCCTGGGAACAGTCCTGATGACCGAGATCGGCGGATCTATGGGTCCGCTTTACGGTGTGATGTTCACCGAGTTTGCCCAGCAGATCGATCAGGTCGACCAGATCGACAGCAAGACGTTCAGCCGAATGCTGCATGCTGGCTTGACGGGTATTCAAGAAATTGGTTCGGCTAAAGTCGGCGACAAGACATTGCTTGACACGTTGGTGCCTGCTGTTGAAGCTTTTGACAAAGCGACATCAGAAGGAAAATCCTTCGACGAGGCATTGGAACTCCTCGTTGCGGCAGCCGAAAGTGGCCGCGATTCGACGGTGAACTTGATCGCACGGATCGGCCGAGCCAGCAGGCTGGGCGAACGATCGCTCGGCGTGCTGGATGCTGGTGCGACGTCTTGCGCGCTGATCCTCAAGGAGTTGTCTGAGGGAACCCGTGATAGGCTTCAATAGTGTCATCGCTTCTTGAGCGTGATCATACTGAGAACCGAAGTGATGCCGAGCTTAAGGGGAAGCCAATCCAGAGTGCCGCTCGGTTATTGATGTGAAACGCGCCGCGATAGAAATCCGGCAACACTCCTCCGTGTGCCGCCCGAGGGTGGACACCCGCTTTCGCGGCCATCCGGGAATCAAACTTAGCGGACAGATTGGGTCGGCGGCGAACTATGCATTCGGTCTCCGGGCACCATCGCTCTCGCTTGCAGGGTCGGGTTCCGCAAACCGCGAAAGGCACGACTCATCGCAACTTAGGCGGTGCCACGACTGAAGCTGACGCGACATTCGGTCACGCGGCGACGCAGAGTTCCTTCGCTCAGCTAACACCTGACCCGCTAAATCGAAGACACGAGTAATCGGCCTGGGGGAGCGACGACCTGGCACGAAGCTCGAAAATCGTGCGTCAAACGGTGGCCCAAACGGAAGCAAGCCAATCCCGCTCTTTACCGATGGCGTCCTGGCCGGTTCCGGATCTTCCACGATCAACCCGCGAGGGGTCCGCTAGCAAGCTGCGGCCGCTTCCGCTTTGCGTCGCGGTGATCGCGCCCGGACCCGTGCCTTTGGAGGAGCCATCGAGCGGGAATTGGCCCGCTCCCGAAGGAGCCTCTCAAATGTCGCACGATCTCTCTCTCGCCCAGTCCCACGCCTTCCAGCTCTCCCGTGACCTGATGGTACCGGTCACCCTTTTCGAAGTTGACGGCGAATATGGCGTCATTCCTTCCGATGAGATCGACGCCGACGACGATCTGGCGATCGTGCATGAGTACATGCCTTGGCCGGCTCATTGAGCCGGCACCGCCGGGGCGTGCCCCTTGCGAGCGGCGGGCCGCAAGGGAAGCTTCGCCGCGGCCAATTTCAGCTTGCATGATCCGACAATTGCGCGCCGCGCCCTTGCGGCCTTTGCTCTTTGGGGCCTGCCGAAAGGGGTCGGGTGAACCGACGGGCAAGGAAGGGCTATGGAGGCCGATCGCCGGGCGATCGGAAGGAAAAATGAAGAGAAGAGAAATAGAAGCGTTGCGCGAGCAGGTCAGATGTGCGGCGGTGCTTGAGCATGCCGGGTTTGCAATAGACGCGAAGGAAAGCACACGGCGGGCAGTCAAATTCCGCCGCGGCGGCGAGATCGTCATCGTCACCTATGAAGGACGCGGATGGTTCGATCCACTGTCCGACGCGAAAGGCGATGTGTTCCGGCTCGTCGAGCATCTCGAACGGGTCGGCTTTCTCGAAGGCGCAGAACGGATCGCGGCTCTCATCGGGTTTCAGATCACGGAGCCGGAGTGGCAGCCGGCGAAACATGGCGAGAGATGCGACCTCTCTCTTCCCGATCGTTGGCAGTCCCGCCGGCGACCCTGGCCCGGTTCCTCGACATGTCGATACCTCAGTGGCGAGCGCCACGTGCCAACTTACGTGCTGCGAGCGACTATCAAAGGCGACCTACTGCGAGAAGGTCCGCAAGGCAGCATGTGGGCGGCGCACCGAGACCAGGCGGGGGCCTTGACCGGCTGGGAAGCGCGGGGTCCGCAATACCGGGGTTTTGCATCCGGAGGAACCAAGGTTCTTTTCCGTTTCGGTTCGGACAGCGCATCGCGCTTGGCCGTCACAGAAGCCGCGATCGATGCCATGAGCCTCGCGGCGATCGAGGGTTTGCGGGAGGGCACGCTTTATCTCAGCACCGGCGGCGGATGGTCGCCGGCCACGGAGGCAGCGTTGCGGGAGCTGGCCGCGAAAACTGGCGTCCAGATCATCGCGGCGACGGACGCCAATCCCCAGGGCGACATGTTTGCCGAACGGCTGCGGACGCTTGCCGACGATGCCGGCTGCGACTGGACACGGCTTCGGCCGCCGGAAGAGGACTGGAACGAAACCCTGAAGATCAGGGAAAAGGAAAAGAGGGAAAGGATGGAAGGAGGAGGCGTGCCGCATCCGCGCCGCCCGCGTCAAGGGAGGCTTCGCCCGGCGTAGCCGGCCCTTGACCCTGACGGTCGCGATGCCGGCGGCAGCCAAGGGGTCATGAAGGACTGAATAGGAAGGCACGGTCGAGAGGACAGTGCCGCGCTTCGGTCCGAAACCTCCGAAGGAGCTGTAGATGAACCCCTCTCCCGCAATCCGAAAAGTCTTCCAGGGTGTCGCAAGCCGACCGCAGATGTTCCGCATGTTCGACCGTCATCTCCAGCGGCCCAACCGCTGGGAAGCCGACGCAACGCCGCTCTATGCCGGCGAATGGTTCGAGATCGGCGAGGCCGAGCACGACTACATGTTCGAAATCCTGCCGCCGCTCTGGATCCGCGGTTCGATGTTTGCGATGCGCGAGTTCCTGACCGGCTCGGTGACATCGGTGTTCTTCGCACTCCGGATCGATGAGGCGATCCGCTATTTTCACGGCTATTGTGATCTTGCCGATCAAGCCTCCGTCGAGACCATGCGCGTCGCGATAATTGAGCGCGAAAGCCGCCCGGTTCGGTCCATGACGCGCGAGGAGCGTCTCGAGCATATCTGGAGCAGTACGGCGGACGACTATCGCGGCTATGCTGGCGAGCGCTGGCCAGAGGCTTCGCGCGGCAAACGCACCCTGATGATCTACGGCGGTAAAGGCGGCACTGTTCTGAAGCTGCTGGAAGACCTCAGCGAGGACGAGATCGCCGCCAAACTGCCGGTACAACTGCGCCACCTCCCCTCGCCGATCGCGGCTTGAGAGTTTCCGTTTGCATCCGTGCGCGAAGCGATCGCGCTCGGACCACGATAGCCGCGCAGCCCATGCAGGCGGCCTCCCCCCTTCGCGTTCCTCGACTGTCGCTTGCGGCGGATCGATGACGCTCGCTCACAAGGAGTTTTCGATGAGCAGCGATCCCTTCACCCTTGATATGTTTGGCAGCAGCGCTTTGTCATCAGGACTTGGTCTTGGCGTCGCTGCGTTCGGCGGTTTTGCCGCCAACGACGACGAGCCTGACCCGACCCCGCCCTCTTCTGAGCCGGCTCTGCCGGTGACCAACCGGCCGGTCCCGCGGAAGCAGGGGCAGCGCGCCAACTTCTATCTCGACGATGGCGACCGCGAGCTCGCCGCGAGCTGGAAGGAGCGGGCACGCATCAACGTTGCGGCAATCCTCACCGCCAACGAAATCGAGAAGATGAACCTGCCGGTGACTCCGGCCGCGCAGGCGAGGCTCATCCGCTTCACCGGCTTCGGCGCCGGCGAGCTGGCAAATGGCATGTTCCGGCGGCCGGGCGAAGCCGACTTCCGCACAGGCTGGGACGATCTCGGCAACTCGCTGCAATCCGCGGTCAGCGTGGGCGACTATGCGTCGCTTGCCCGTTGCACCCAATATGCCCACTTCACCCCGAATTCGTCATTCGGGCAATCTGGATGGGCATTCAACGTCTCGGCTGGCGCGGCGGCCGTGTGTTGGAGCCCGGGATCGGAACGGGCCTGTTTCCGGCGCTGATGCCGAAACAGTACCGCGAACTGAGCTACGTCACCGGCATCGAGCTCGATCCCGTCACGGCCCGCATCGCGAAACTGCTGCAGCCGAAGGCGCGCATCATCAATGGCGATTTCGCGCGCGCCGACCTCAATGCGATCTACGATCTTGCCATCGGCAACCCGCCCTTCTCCGATCGGACGGTTCGCTCCGACCGGCAATATCGTTCGCTCGTTCTTCGGCTGCACGATTACTTCATTGCCCGATCGATCGATCTCCTGAAGCCGGGCGCCCTGGCTGCCTTCGTCACCAGCGCCGGCACCATGGACAAGGCGGACGGCACCGCACGCGAACACATCGCCAAGTCCGCCGACCTGATCGCCGCAATCCGACTGCCCGCAGGCAGTTTTCGGCGCGACGCCGGAACGGATGTCGTGGTCGACACCCTCTTCTTTCGCAAACGCAAGGCAGGCGAGCCGGAAGGCGACCTTTCGTGGCTCGACCTGGAGGAAGTCCGGCCGGCTACCAAGGACGAGGGCGCGATCCGCGTGAACAGGTGGTTCGCGCGGCATCCTGATTTTGTCCTCGGCGACCATGCCCTGAGCTCCGGTCCCTTCGGGGAGACCTATACGTGCCGATCACGCGCCGGCGAGGAGCTCGACGCGGCGCTGACGGCAGCCATCGCTCTTCTTCCGGAAGGCCTTTATGACGGCGAGCCGACGGCCATCGACATCGATCTGGAGGACGAGCTTGCCGAGAACGTCG
The DNA here is from genome assembly GCF_022354505.1 of Rhizobium sp. C104. Taxonomy (NCBI): domain Bacteria; kingdom Pseudomonadati; phylum Pseudomonadota; class Alphaproteobacteria; order Hyphomicrobiales; family Rhizobiaceae; genus Rhizobium; species Rhizobium sp. C104. The sequence continues at coordinate 156,348 of NZ_CP092347.1, forward strand.
ATCTCCGCCCCGACGATGCCAAGATGCGCGAAGGCAGCTATTTTGTCGATGTCAGGCACGGCCTCATGCAGGTCGTCGATGGCGAGCCCGTCGCGGTGCAGGTGCGCAAGGCGCGCAGTGGCGAGGGAATTTCTGAAAAGCACGTCCGGATCATCCGCAAACTGATCCCGATCCGCGAAGCCGTGCGCGACGTCCTGAAAGCCCAGGAACTGGACCGGCCGTGGCGCGAGCTACAGGTGCGGCTGCGCATCGCCTGGTCGAACTTCGTGCGCGATTTTGGCCCGATCAACCACACCACGGTTTCGATCATCGAGGATGAGACGACGGGCGAGGTTCGTGAAACCCATCGCCAGCCGAACCTTATGCCATTTCGCGACGATCCCGACTGCTGGCTGGTTGCCTCCATCGAGGACTATGACCTCGAAACCGACACCGCCAGGCCCGGGCCGATTTTCTCGGAACGCGTCATCGCGCCCCCTTCCCCGCCCGTCATCACCTCCGCAGCCGATGCTCTAGCGGTCGTCCTCAACGAACGCGGGCGCATCGACCTCGATCATATCGCCGAGCTTCTGCATTGCGACACGGATGCGGTTCTCGATGCGCTCGGTGACGCAATCTTTTGCGATCCCGCCGACGGCTCATGGCAAACCTCGGATGCTTATCTCTCTGGGGCCGTGCGCACCAAACTTGCTGCCGCGGCAGCTGCGGCCGAGCTCGATCCCGCTTATGAGCGCAATGTCCGTGCGCTTCAGGCGGTGCAGCCCGCCGACCTTCGCCCGTCTGATATCACCGCACGGCTGGGTGCTCCCTGGATTCCGGCCGCCGATATCGTCGACTTCGTGCACGAGACGATGGGCGCCGAGATCAGGATCCACCACATGCCGGAACTCGGTTCATGGACGGTCGAGGCGCGGCAACTTGGATGGACGGCGGCCGGCACATCCGAATGGGGCACCGACCGACGCCACGCCGGCGAGTTGCTTGCCGATGCGCTGAACAGCCGCGTGCCGCAGATCTTCGACGTCTTCAAGGATGCCGATGGCGAGCGGCGGGTGCTGAACGTCGTCGATACCGAAGCCGCCCGCGACAAGCTGCAGAAAATCAAGACGGCCTTCCAGAACTGGGTGTGGACCGATCCTGATCGCACCGACCGGCTGGCGCGGGTCTATAACGATCGTTTCAATGATATCGCGCCTCGAAAGTTCGACGGCTCCCATCTCATGCTTCCCGGCGCCTCTGGCGCCTTTGTTCTTTATGGGCATCAGAAGCGTGGCATCTGGCGGATCATTTCGTCCGGCTCGGCCTATCTCGCGCACGCTGTCGGTGCGGGCAAGACGATGACCATGGCGGCCGCGATCATGGAACAGCGCCGGCTCGGGCTGATCGCCAAGGCGATGCTGATGGTTCCGGGCCATTGCCTCGTCCAGGCCGCCCGCGAGTTTCTCGCGCTCTACCCGAACGCCCGCATCCTCGTCGCCGACGAGACCAACTTCACCAAGGACAAGCGCGCTCGCTTCCTCTCGCGGGCGGCGACGGCGACCTGGGACGCGATCATCATCACCCATTCGGCATTCCGGTTCATCGCCGTGCCGTCGAGTTTCGAACAGCAGATGATCCAGGATGAACTGCAGCTCTACGAGGAGCTGCTGACCAAGGTCGACAGCGAGGACCGTGTCTCCCGCAAGCGTCTCGAACGGCTCAAGGAGGGACTGAAGGAACGACTGGAGGCGCTGTCCACCCGCAAGGACGACCTGTTGACGATTTCCGAAATCGGCGTCGACCAGATCATCGTCGATGAGGCGCAGGAATTCCGCAAGCTTTCCTTCGCCACCAACATGTCGACCTTGAAAGGCATCGATCCGAACGGTTCGCAGCGTGCCTGGGATCTCTACGTCAAGTCTCGTTTCGTCGAGACGAAGGACCCCGGCCGGGCTTTGGTTCTCGCCTCCGGCACGCCAATTACCAATACGCTTGGCGAGATGTTTTCGGTCCAACGTCAGCTTGGGCACGCGGCGCTGGCCGAACGCGGCCTGCATGAATTCGACGCCTGGGCCTCGACGTTCGGTGACACGACGACGGAACTGGAGATCCAGCCATCAGGCAAATACAAGCCGGTCAGCCGGTTTGCTTCCTTCGTCAACGTCCCGGAACTGATCGCCATGTTCCGGTCTTTCGCCGACGTGGTGCTGCCCGGCGATCTCCGCGACTACGTCAAGGTGCCTGAGATCTCGACCGGCCGCCGGCAGATCCTGACGGCCAAGCCGACCCAGGCATTCAAGAATTACCAGACGGTCCTCGACGCCCGTATCAAGGCGATCGAGATGCGTGAGGGGCCGGCGCAGCCCGGCGACGACATCCTGCTCTCCGTCATCACCGACGGTCGCCATGCCGCCATCGATTTGCGCCTGGTCGACGTGGACAATGACAACGAGCCGGACAACAAGCTCAACTTGCTCGTCCAGAACGCTTTCCGTATCTGGCAGGAGACGTCGCAAAGCACGTTCGTGCGACCCGACGGCAAGCCCTTCGATCTGCCTGGCGCGGCGCAGATGATCTTCTCCGATCTCGGCACCATCAACGTCGAGAAGAGCAGAGGCTTTTCCGCTTACCGCTGGATCCGGGATGAGCTCGTCCGCCTGGGCGTTCCGGCCTCCGAAATCGCCTTCATGCAGGACTACAAGAAGACCGAGGCGAAGCAGCGTCTGTTCGCCGACGTCCGCGCCGGCAAGGTCCGCTTCCTGATCGGCTCGTCGGACACGATGGGGACCGGCGTCAATGCGCAACTGCGCCTTAAGGCGCTGCATCACCTCGACGTCCCGTGGCTGCCTTCGCAGATCGAACAGCGCGAGGGCCGGATCGTTCGTCAGGGCAACCAGCATGACGAGGTCGATATTTTCGCCTACGCCACCCAAGGTTCGCTTGACGCCTCGATGTGGCAGAACAACGAACGCAAGGCCCGCTTCATCGCGGCGGCGCTGTCTGGCGATACCTCGATCCGCCGGCTGGAAGATCTCGGGGAAGGAGCGGCCAATCAGTTCGCCATGGCGAAGGCGATTGCCAGTGGCGACGAACGCCTGATGCAGAAGGCGGGACTCGAGGCGGACATTGCCCGGCTCGAACGGCTGCGCGCCGCCCATGACGACGATCAATATGCGGTGCGCCGGCAGATCCGCGACGCCGAACGCGATATCGAGATTTCGGAGCGACGTGTTGCGGAAATCGGCAAGGACATTGACCGTCTTGTTCCGACCGCGGCCGAGGCCTTTGCCATGACGGTCGTCGACGAGGCTTTCAACGAGCGGAAAGCCGCCGGTCGCGCCTTGATGAAGGAAATCCTCACCCTGGTTCAGCTCCAGCAGGAAGACGAGAGCGTCATCGCCTCGATCGGAGGCTTCGATCTCGTCTATTTCGGCGAGCGATTCGGCAGGGACGATGGGTATCGCTACACGACCCTTCTCCAACGCACTGGAGCGGATTACGAAATCGATCTGCCGGTGACCGTGACGCCGCTTGGCGCTACCTCCCGCCTCGAAAACGCGCTCGACGGTTTTGACGAGGAGCAGGAACGCTATCGCCATCGCCTTCATGACGCCCAGCGGCGTCTCGCCTCCTACCGCTCGCGCGAGGGCGGCCTGTTTGCGTTTTCCGAAGAACTCGCCGAGAAGCGCCGGCAACTACGGGACGTCGATCAGGCATTGGCAGCCGTGGCACGCGAGGAGGGTTTGGCCCACTCGGAAGCGGCCTGAGGTCTGACGCCATTTGCCTGACCTCCATCCGCGGATTTTGGAAGCGCTGCAGCATTCACATAGCTGCAGTGCACAAAAAGTGTTTTCCAAGTGGTCAAAATTCGAGCATAGTGCACACAGCTGATGCACATGGCGGCTTTCCTCCCAGTTCCGCCGCAGCAGCTGTTCCCCTCTGGAGGTTTATTGACCTTCACACTTCATGGGCCGCGGTTTCCGCTGGCCCATTTTTTTATCTCCCATCTATCCCGATCGACATCCAGTCGCTTGCAAGCCGATGCGTTTTTGCAGGCCGGCGGCGTCAGCCGCCGAAATGAGAAGCAGGCAAGGGAGAAAAGGAGGAAGAGGGAGATGAACCGGTCGCAGAGCAGTCGGCTGGTCGCCGCTTCCGCTCAACCGCCGCCTCCGCATCCCGCCACTCGTCCTTCGCAGGGCTGTAAGCCCCGCTCGTCCTTCGCGGCAGCGATGCTCGGCCGCAGTTGCACCCAGCCGCCCGCTCGGCGGTCCGGAAAGTGTCTTCGGAAAGAATGAAGACGCGAGAAGGGCAGGCAGAGGGCCGTGTCCAATCCCCGACAAGGAGCATCCCATGCAACTGATGAAGGTCGATCCGCGTGCGCTGAAGGACAACCCCGACAACACGCGCCAATCGAAGTCGACGCCGCAGGCCGACGCCCTGCTTTTGGCGACGATCAAGGCCGTCGGCGTGATCCAGCCGCCGGTCATTTTCCCGGAAGTCGGCGGCAACGGTTACATCATCGAAGCCGGTCACCGGCGCACTCGAATGGCGATTGCCGCCGGTCTCGAGGAAATCGACGTGATCGTCGTTGAGGCGGCCAACGACAACGGCGCCATGCGCTCGATGGTCGAGAACATTGCGCGCGAGCCGCTCAATCCGGTCGACCAATGGCGGGGCATCGAGCGGCTGGTCGCGCTCGGCTGGACCGAGGAGGCGATCGCGGTGGCGCTCGCGCTTCCCGTCCGCCAGATCCGCAAGCTTCGTCTGCTCGCCAACGTGCTGCCTTCCATGCTCGACCAGATGGCGAAGGGGGACATGCCCAACGAGCAGCAGCTAAGGACGATCGCGGCCGCATCGTCCGAAGAGCAGAAAGAGGTCTGGAAAGCCCATAAGCCGAAGAAGGGCGACACGGCGGCCTGGTGGCAGATCGCCAACGGCCTCTCGAAAACCCGCATGCATGCCCGCGACGCAAGTTTTGGCGACGATCTTCGCCTCGCGTACGGTATCGAGTGGGCCGAGGACCTGTTCGGCCCTGCCGACGAGGACAATCGCTACACCACCAATGTCGAAGCCTTTCTCGGCGCCCAGCAGGAGTGGATGGCGAGCAACCTTCCGAAGAAGGGCGCCATCGTCGAGGTCAACAATTGGGGCCAGCCGGAACTGCCCAAGAAGGCCGAACGCGTCTACGGCAAGCCGGCCAAGGGCGATTGCACCGCGATGTATCTCGATCGCGACGGCAAGGTGCAGAGCGTCCACTACCGGATGCCGGAGGCAAGGAAAACCGAAGGGCGATCCGGTCCGGCCGGCAACGCTTCGACGGAGGCCGACGACGACACCGATGTCGTCGGGAAGACCAGGCCCGAGGTCACGCAGAAGGGCCAGGACATGATTGGCGATTTCCGTACCGATGCGCTGCATGAGGCGCTCGCCCGGGCGCCGATCGAGGACGACATGCTGATGGCGCTCCTGGTCATGGCGTTTGCCGGCACCAATGTTCGGGTCGATTCCGGTGCCAACGACACCGTGTTCGGATCGAAGCGTTTCCAGCGTCATGTCGCGCGCCTCTATTCCGCAGACGGACGCTTGTCGTTCGACATGGACGGCGTGCGTGTCGCCGCCCGCTCCGTTCTCATCGACGTGCTCTCATGCCGGCGCGGCATGTCGAACAGTGGCGTCGTCTCGCGCATTGCCGGTGACGCGATCGGCGCGGACGCTTTCCTTCCAAACATGGGCACCGAGGATTTCCTGCTTTGCCTGTCGCGTCAGGCGCTCGAAGCCGCCGCCAAGTCGGTCAATCTCGTCCCGCGGGCACGGGTCCGCGAAACCCGCGCGGCACTTATCGGTCACTTCGCGGCCGATGCTGCCTTCGTCCTTCCGGCGGCGCTGTTTGCGCCTGACCCGAAGGACATCGCAGATCTTATGAAGCACGCCGATGATCTCACCGGCGACGACGGCGACGGTGCTGAGGGCGAGAACGTCGGTGTCGACAGGTTCGATCCAACAGCGACGGGACATGGCGATCCCGTCGCCGAACCCGTGGGTGATGCCGCCTCCGACGAGGAGGAAACCGCCTACGGGATCGCGGCGGAATAGCCGCCCCCGTCCTTCTCCGCCTGATCTTCCGCCGCCGGTCCTCCCGGCGGCGGTTTCGTTTCCACCACCCACAAAAACCTGAAGGAGGATGCGATGTCCGCGTCTCTGATTTATGACCTCGCCCCGATCGGCTCCATCGTCGCCTGGTCGGATGGTACCCCACGACCGCCCGAGCGCCACAGGAAGAAACTGTCCGCTTGGCAAACACGCAATAGCCAGGGCCGGCTGATCCGCAAGGAAGGCGAGCGCTGCGTCGGCAACACCAGTCTGACACCGTGTTTCACGCTGCATGAAGGCGATCTCGGCGCAAATGGCATCATCACCGTCCGTATCCACCGGACCTTTTCGCTCGATAGCGGCCTGACATTCAAAGTCGTCGAGCGCCCCGCGCTTGGATCTGTTCGCGTCTTCGATCGCCCCGGCGCCAATGCCGAACTCGTTCACCTGGCCGACAATCGGCAGGCGGCCGCGGAATGGCTCACCCGGCACGGCTATCCGCATGCCGTTCTCGAGGAGGCGACTGCCGACGAGGTCGCCGCAGATGAGATCGAAGGGAGGGCTGCGGCATGACTATGCTTTCTTCTGACTCCAACGAAGTCTCCGCCCCTGACGCGTCGGGGGCGGAGTTCGGCAGAAGCGCCGACGGCATGGCTGTCGCACATGTCGGCGATCTCGTCTTCGCGATGGTTCCGGCCCGGGATGGCCAGTATTTTCTCGCCAGCGCCTGGCGCGTGTCACGGCCGCTTGCGGAACTGAAGCGCGATGATTTCTATTCGCACTACGGCTCTGTTGAGGGCGAAGCCGCTTTCCGAAACCGCATGATCGAACAGGCCGGGCATAGCCGCGAACTGCGGCTCCTATCCCGCCAGACCGTCCGGGTGACCTGCAGCACGCCATGGGGTCCGTCGCAGGGCGCCACCGTCTACGCCGATGGAATTGTCTGCCATACGACGGCAGGTCACGGTGGCTTCAGGCTCTCTGACGCCAGCAATGCCAAGGTCCACCCGATGCTCAGGACAGATGGCGGCTGGTATGAAGAGGACGCTGCCTGGGCAATCGTCGCACTCACCTTTCCGGACCTGTTCACGACCTATGAGCGCAAGTGCGCCGATAAGACTATCCGCGACAGCTGGCCGGACGCCTGGGAAACGATCTTCGGTCGGGCGCTCGCCCCCGGCGAGTCTTACCAGAGAGACGCCCAGGCATTCGCACGAGAGCATGCCGGCGACTGGATCGTCACCGCGGCACTTCGTTCGGACCATCACACTGGTATGATCGAGGTGATCGCCACCATCGGCGGCGCGCGCGGCGAGCGAGTGGAAGAGCGCCGCTTCCTGGTGCAGAGCGACGAATATGCGGCCGGCCGCTTTGGCTTCGTCATCGATGAGACACGGCATGCCGCCTATGAGGGTTCCTCCAGCTTCGCCGCCTGGCGCGGGAGGGCGTCGTAATGTCCAACTCCGAGCAACGCGCCGGGCAGTTTACCAGAATGGAATCGGCGCGACGGCAGACCCAGCACCAGCTCGATCTGATCGACCGGCAGATCATGCGACGCATGATCACGATCATTCCCCAGCTTGGTCGCCGTCACTCCGGCTATCGCCGCGGCAAGGCGCCGGAAGCAGGCGCCTTTCTCGAACGCTACCGGGCCAACCTGGCAGCGATCACCGCCGAGCGTCAGCCGGAAATCGATGCGCTTTCGAGAAAACTCGCCCGACAGGATGCGGCAATCGCGGCGCTGCGGGCGAGAGCCGGGTCCGACGGCACAGTCGTGGCTGCTACCGGTCCGGGAGGCAGGACGCCATGAGCACGATCGGAGACCTGGAGCGAAGAGCAGGCATCGGCGCATCACCGGCGGAGCGCACCGCTTTCTGGCTGCAGTTCCATCACCTCGAAGGCGAAGCCTGCCTCAATGCCGGTGTCGCGGAACTCAGGCGGTTGATCGCTCTAAGGGAAGCACCGGCGGATCCCAGACCAAAAACGCGCACCGTTCGTCGCACACGCGAAACGCTGCCGCCTTTGACGCCGGAACAGGAAGCAGCACTTCAGGCCTATGCCGCCAGGAATGGAAGGCGCTGGAAATCGATCCTCAACAACGCCTGGATGGGCGGGCCGCCGTATGATGACGGCGGTCTGCTTCGTGGACTTCGCAACTCGCACGGTCCCACCTGGCTACAATCCTACCGGTTGCCGAAGCCGGCCAAGCGATAGGTCGAGCGCTTGACGTCGGTGAGCTGGAAAGGCTCAGGCAAGCGGGCGGGCCTGTCGTTTCGTTCGAGGACATCATAGTCCCGCGCCTTGCCGGATCGCCCTTCGGTTTTGCTGCGGTCTGAACCGGCGGCCGTGCGCTTCAAGGCCGCTGTCGCGCCGCGGGGCGGCCGGACCCCGCCGTCCTTCACGGATCAGGCTCGCGTGCTCGTTCGCGGGCAGTTTGCCCTCGTCGCCCGCAAACCGGCTCCGCTCGTCCAGGCAGGACCGGACCCTGAAACGCCCGTCTTCCGCCGGTTGGAATGACCGCACCGAAGGGCAAGCCGGCATGGGCCGGAGCCCGATCGGACGACCTCGAAAGGAAACGATCATGGCCAAGTCCGCACCCTCCTCTCGCCAGTCTGCCCGCGTCGTGCAACTGCGCAAGGGCGCCACTATAGAAATGGTCCGGCTGACATGCCCGGACGCCAGCCAGGCGGTGAAGATCGCCGAGAGTTTCGGCACGGCGGTCATCGACAGCGACGGCATTCGCGACCTGCACGAACGGCTCGTCATCGAGACCGCCGATGCGCTCGGTGAGGGCCTGGGCGACAAGGCGATGCAGATCCACCTGCAGCGGATCGTCGGCGCCTTCGTCGGCTCTGCCCACGGCGCCGGGCAGTTCTACAGCCGCGCTGTCACCGAGGCGCGCGATGCCACCGCCAAGGCCGCCAACGATGCCCGCGACGAGGATCTCGACGGCCCCGTCGGCTATGACAGCGCCGCCCAGCGCAAGCGCGAATTCGCCGCCGACATGGGCATACAGGCCCATTCGCTCAGAATGGCGGCCGAAGGCGCCGTCGCCGCCTATGCCCAGGTGATCGGCGAGACCTGGAAGCCTTTCGACCGGCCGGTCGAGCAGCCGGGTCATTCGCTCAGCCGCAAGGCCGCTGAAGCCCAGATCTCGGCCTTCGACTAGGCCGTGCCGGCGGGGCTCCGGCCCCGCCTCTCGACAAACGCGTGAACGGCAGGTTCCATGGCGGAGCCGGCCTGTTTTCGTGTCGCTGACGCGGCCAATAGGGAAACGGAAATCAGGCGGATGGCACGCCCTTCACGGCCCGTTCCGTTCGTCGGGTCTGCAGGAGCCACCGGCAGATGCAACGGCTCCGCCGTCCTCCACTGAAGTTCCGGCCGTTCCGGTGCATCGGCCGGCTGATCGGCTCCTGCCTTCTGCCCTCCGTAACGGGCCGCGACGGGCGCGGCCTCAAAACGGAGGCTTGAAGATGAGCAATACGGAGAAACAGCGGGTCGATCTTTATACCCGGATCACGGACAGAATCGTTGAGGATCTGGCGAAGGGCGTGCGGCCGTGGATGAAGCCATGGAACGCCGAGAACACGACCGGCCGTATTACCCGGCCGCTGCGTCATAACGGGCAGCCGTATTCCGGCGTCAACGTGCTGCTTCTTTGGTCGGAGGGCAGCGCCCGGGGATATACGTCATCCACGTGGATGACGTTCAAGCAGGCCCTCGAACTGGGTGCTGCCGTCCGCAAGGGCGAAACAGGCGCCACGGTCGTCTTCGCCAGCCGTTTCACCAAGTCCGAAACCGACGGGAACGGCGGCGAGGTCGAGCGGGAGATTCCTTTCCTGAAGGCGTACAGTGTCTTCAACGTCGAACAGATCGACGGACTTTCCGACCAGTATCATCACCAGCCGGCTCCGGTTCTCGATCCCGTCGAGCGCATCGAGAATGCCGATCGGTTCTTCCGCAACACCGGTGCTTCAATTCGCCATGGCGGCAACCAGGCCTTTTTTGCGCCGGCCGCCGACATCGTCCAGATGCCACCATTTGAGAGCTTCAAGGATGCGGCAAGCTACTACGCGACCTTGAGTCACGAGGTCACCCATTGGACGGCGCCGGGCCATCGCCTCGGCCGCGACCTCAGCCGCTATGACGAGGACAAATCCGAGCGGGCGCGAGAGGAACTGATCGCCGAACTCGGCAGTTGCTTCCTGTGCGCCGATCTCGGCATTGCTCCCGAGCTCAGGCCCCGCCCTGATCACGCCTCGTACCTCGACTCCTGGCTCAAGGTCCTGAGCGACGACAGGCGGGCGATCTTCCAGGCGGCGGCGCATGCGCAACGGGCCGTAAGTTTCCTGCATGGCCTACAGCCCGAACGTGCCGACGACCGGCTCGCTGCCTGAGGACTTTAGCGTCGGTCGTTGGTCTCGCCAGCGGCCGGCAACTGTTCAGGCCTCAACGTGGGGAGCGTGTCGGGATCAGCCGTGAGATCCAATTTGCCCCAGATCGAGGTTTTCCGGTCGATCGGCTTGAGCTTCCGGGATGGCTTGATTTCGACGATGGGCGACGATTCGCGAGCACGACGATAGCCCGAAGAACGGCCAACGCAACGCCCTTGCTTGGCTGTTCCCGGACGTTTGATTTTGACATGTGGACGGGGCGGCGAGCCCACCGTTGCAGGGATCCGGCAGGCAGTCGGGGCGCAGCTGCCATCGCCATATTCCCTTCCGCCGCAGATCAGGCCACGTCCTTCGCGGGCTCGATGAGGCGTGTCTGATCGAAAACCGGCTTCGCCTCGATCGTCCTCCCGCAACGGCCTTGCAAAACTTTCTTCCCCTGAGCGCGGTGCGCCCATTCCTCGCGGAACAACAAAGTTTTTCCTGGCCGCCCTCCATTTCATTCCGGCCCTACGAGCCACCCCATTGCGCAGGCGCAACAGGGACCCCGGGGGTGCGGTCCGATCGTCCCCGATCCTTGCGACAGCCATCGAGGCCGCGATGGGCGCGGCCCGAAACAGCAAAGGAATACGACAATGGCAACCATCGGCACCTTCACCTCCACCGAAACCGGCTTCAACGGCTCGATCCGCACCCTCGCCCTCAACGTCAAGGCCCGCATCGCCCGCATCGAAAACCCCTCCGACAAGGGCCCGCACTACCGCATCTACGCCGGCAACGTCGAACTGGGTGCGGCCTGGCAGAAGCGCTCCGAGCAGGATCGCGACTACCTCTCGGTCAAGCTCGACGACCCGAGCTTCCCCGCTCCGATCTACGCGACGCTCACCGAGGTCGAGGGCGAGGACGGCTACCAGCTGATCTGGTCCCGCCCCAACCGGGACTGAGATCCGGACAGGCCCCGCCGCCGAGGCGGGGTCAACCGGCGACAAAGATAAGCCGTCGGCAGGCATCGAGCCTGCCGACGGCTTTTTCGGTGCCATGCGTGACCGGAAGTGTCTGATTATGTGAGCAAGGGCAAGCAGAACTTGAGATGAAGAGGCGCGTTTGATTTAATGCGCTGCTCCCAGGGCAAGCCACCCTAACAGGGCCGTCAACGAGCGCGTCTTTTTTCTGATTTAGCCGAGTTTCAATTTGATGGCCGAAAACGATATTCAAGTCAGCCTCGAAAACTGCCTTCAGTTACTGGTAGGGCTGCCATTAAGCATTGCCCGCAACGCTGCGGACATGAAGGTTTTCCATTTTGGTACCATTCGACCGCATCCCTCAGGCAGAGGGACTGTCGGGGCCTATGCACTGCATGTTCAATGCCCGTGGCGCTTCGTTGACGAGAAGACAATAGTCACAGGGACATCAGATCGTTTCGTCGAGCCGGCTGAAGGAACGGAGCCAAACGATGACGACCCTAAATCGGGAAACTTACAGCTCATCAAAATTGCATCTCTGCTGAAAGGCTACGACGCGGAGACAAACTCCTTCGTGAACGCCACAGAGCAACTCGTCGTCATAGCCGTTAACACAGATAACTACGGCGGGGCCGACTTCTTGCTGTCAGGTGGTTACCGCCTGCAGGTTTTCCCGGATGGTTCACTTGGTGAGGATTGGCGCTTTGTCGAGCTTCAAGGCCGCCATGTCGTTATCGAAGGCGGTCGCGTACAGGTTAACGGATAGCAATCTAATCTCAACAGCCGCTCGTCGGAGTTTTTCAACGGTATCTGCCATAAGCGGACGTAACTCGTTCGACGTCACAATGAACGTAAGGTCATGTTGGATAGAAATACTGTGAAAGGAAGGCAGAGAATGGATCATTTCGATATACTTGGCCGCAGCATTGCCGACCCAGTTGTCGAGTCTTATCTTGCCCATCACGAGAAGCTTGACCCTATCGATTTTCGTACGAATGCGGAGATGGGATTTTTCGGCGGTTTCGATAGCGGTTTCGGTCTGCAGGTGGAAAGCCTTTCCGCATACATTGCCGAATTCGAAGAGGTGCGGTCAAGACGCCTGTCGGACGGCGAGGAGAGGATTGTCTCTCGCCTGTCATTTACCGGGCCGGATGCGATCAGGGCAGTGCAACGCGCCTATTCGTCGGCGTTGCCATTCGGTCTGACGTTCGGAGACAGCAGCGACATCGTGGCCGAGAAGCTCGGGACGGGCCCGTTTCGAGAAGGCAAGAGCAGCACGCTGCCGGAATATTCAGCCGAACGCTTCGTTCACTCATATGCTGTCGGCAATATAGTCGCGATCGCAAAATATGACTCCGACTTGCGGCTGATGGCGGTTTATCTGATGCAGGCTGACCGCACCATGCTCAAGGCCACGCGCCGAAAGGCGTCCTTGCCCAAGCAGAAGATCATGCCAGGGAATATCGATAAAGTCGAAGCATTGCGGGTCCAGATGCCGACGCAGCGCTGGCGGGAGTCCATGGCCGAGGGAGACGAGCTTTTCAACGCGGCCGATATCGCCACGGCTGAAACGGCGCTGAATGGGTTCATCGACACGGTGAAGGCCGCAACCAGCCAGCGGGATGCGCAGGCAATCCAGGCAGCGGTCAAGGACATCGTTCTTGCGATCAATGAGATCCACGGCAGAAGCGGGATGATCGAAACACTGGAGCGCGACGAACTTGGTGTCCTGATCGAGGCGGTCGTAAGGGCCTCGGGCTTCAGCCTCCCGGATGATGAAGATATCACCGCCGAATGGCGGGAGTGGTAACGAGACCCGTGTCGCGGAAATCCCTGATTTTCGCTACGGGGGCGGCAAGCGTCGTGTTACGGATGTTCCCTTGATGACGGCAGGATCCGGCAGGCAGTCGGAGCGCGGCTGCCATCGTCATATACCTTCCGCCACTGAGCCGAGCCACGTCCTTCGCGGGCTCGATGAGGCATGTCTGATCGAAAACCGGCTTCGCCTCGATCGTCCTCCCGCAACGGCCTTCCAAAACTTTCTTCCCCTGAGCGCGGTGCGCCCATTCCTCGCGGAACAACAAAGTTTTTCCTGGCCGCCCTCCATTTCATTCCGGCCCTACGAGCCACCCCATTGCGCAGGCGCAACAGGGACCCCGGGGGTGCGGTCCGATCGTCCCCGATCCTTGCGACAGCCATCGAGGCCGCGATGGGCGCGGCCCGAACAGCAAAGGAATACGACAATGGCAACCATCGGCACCTTCACCTCCACCGAAACCGGCTTCAACGGCTCGATCCGCACCCTCGCCCTCAACGTCAAGGCCCGCATCGCCCGCATCGAAAACCCCTCCGACAAGGGCCCGCACTACCGCATCTACGCCGGCAACGTCGAACTGGGTGCGGCCTGGCAGAAGCGCTCCGAGCAGGATCGCGACTACCTCTCGGTCAAGCTCGACGACCCGAGCTTCCCCGCTCCGATCTACGCGACGCTCACCGAGGTCGAGGGCGAGGACGGCTACCAGCTGATCTGGTCCCGCCCCAACCGGGACTGAGATCCGGACAGGCCCCGCCGCCGAGGCGGGGTCAACCGGCGACAAAGATAAGCCGTCGGCAGGCGTCGAGCCTGCCGCCGGCTTTTTCGGTGCGATACGGAACCGGAATTTGTCTGCTCAGTGGAGGCTATCGTGCCGGGAAGAAATGCCTGCCTCGAGGACGAGCGGTGCCCCCAATTTTGCCTTCGCTCCGGTGCGCCCTCCACTCCGACAAAATCGGCTCCCCCACTCGCCGGCTCCGCCGGTCGCTTCCGCGCTCCTTGACCCCGTCATCTCTTCCCGCCCCGCCGTCTCGTCTTTCACGAACTCAAGGAGATGAGACGATGACCATCGAACAGCACATCGAGGAGACTGCGGGCCGAGTTGAGGAACGCCTGCGACGCCGTCGAGCGGCGCCAGGTCGAAGCGGAGCTTCAGCTCGCCCAGGCTGATCTGGCCGTGGCGCTTGCCGAACAGGACGGCATCATCGAAGCCGAGCCGCCCTTCTGAGGCGGCTCTCATTCTGCTGGATCATGAGCCGGTCCGCCGGATCGACCGGCCTCCCGGCTGTCAGGAGTTTCCCCTCGACACTCTCACCGGCTCGCGCCGGATACGGTCACGTCCCCTCCAGGGCCGTGGGTCTCTTCTCTCTCTGACCTCCTATTTTACTCCAGCAAATCCGGCGTCAAGGACGGCGCGGTTCCCCCAATTTTTCCGCCGCTGCGTTGCACTTCGCTTCTCGGAAAAATCGGTTCCCCCGCTTGCGAGCCGCGTCCCGCGGTCCTTGACCCCTCTTTGCCACGGAGTGGCCGATCTCCGTCATCAAGATGAGGAGATCACACAATGACATCTGACCATAACCTTGCGCTCTACACCAAGCTTTCCGGTTTCCGGCTTGTCGTCCTGGCGAACCGGTTCGGCCGCGACAGCGAATTCTCGCGAGAGCTTCATGATCGCCTGCTCGAAGGACTGGAGGCAGCAATTGGGCGCGTGCGGATTATCATGGCGCTGGAGCGCAGCGTTCTCATCGCGGAGTACCGGCTTGAGGGTGAGGCTGAGATCTTCGGGCGCTTCACCATCAACCTGATGGATGAGCTCGACATCGATTTCGACACGCACGAATTCCGCATCAACGGCGGCGATTGGTCCAGCGCTTTGACGGCTGACTATACCGGCGTCGACATCGACTATCCGAAGCTGATTGCGCTCACCGACGTCGAACTCGGCTCACTTGCGCCGATCATCAAGGATATCACACGCGAAACCGGTATCGCTGTAAGCGCCTCCCGTGTCAGCTACATCAGGTGCCCAGCATCATAATCAATCCGTCGGCGGGCTCGACCATCCGGAGGGCGGCGAGAGCGGCCCTTCGTTGCGCTGCCTGCGAGACCATCGCAATGATGGCGAGAACGGCCAGCTGAGCCTCTTCCTTTCGACCTGCCGTCATCTATCATCGGGGATGCTGCAGCCCCTGCGTCGCGACGCAACCTGCCGCCGCCAGAATTTTCCCCGCCGCCTTCTGCGGCTCCTCGCCGATCAAAATTCAGTCGCCGGCAAGTCCGTTCGTTGCGGCCCTCTGGGTGCGCCCCTCCTTTCCGGTCCGCCGCTTATCCTCGCGATGACCGCAATTCGAAAGGAGAAATACCATGCAACAGCTCGCCAAATTCCTCGCCGCCACTGGCCGCCGGCTCCGCGCCCTCGGCAAAGTGATCAGCCACTTCTTCCGCAAGGGGAAAATCGGCCTGAAGCTTGCGATCAAGATCCCGTTCTTCCTCGATATCGAGGTGTCCTTCGAGACCGATTGGGACCGGCGCCGATGAGGCGCCCACATGGCCCGCTTCGACGGGCCTTTCTCAACTCGCCACAGAGGCGCGCGGGCGGTAACCGCGTTTTCGCTTTTGTCGGAGCAGATCGAGAAACAGCCGCACGGCTTCTTCTTCCCGTCCGAAATGATGGATCATCGTCTGACCCTTTGCGCCAATGCGCCCCCATTTCCTGAGCAGGCAAACATCGCCGAAGAGGTTCGGTTCGATCGACATGGCATAGTAGCGCGCCATGTTCTTCGCTACATCGGTGCGTTCGACATAGAGGTGATAGGGCTGTGCGATCATGAGACCAGAATCGCCGATCCCCGGAATCGCGTCCAACGACAGTTATGAAATCGGTCGGCGTTGATCGATTCATATCGGTGATGATAGGCGAAAACTCGCATTGTGTTTGGGCGAGACGCCTGCGGCGCACGGCTCTAGTCGCGGCGCTCACGGAGCCCGCACACGGTCTCCGCCCCATGGGCGACGATCCTCTCGCGGCACTCAGCCGCACCATCCATGTCTTGCGCCGTCCCAGCGTCTGGCGAGACCCTCATCGATAAGTGTGTCGCCGATCGAGTGTCCCGATCGCGTTACGGTCCGGAGCTTGCGGCCATACTTGTCTTCGTCGCGCCAGCCGGCCGTCAGTGAGAAGTTGCCTCCATTCAGCAGCGCCAGCAGGCGTGCCTTCGCCGCCTCGCCTTTGATCCGTTCCGCCTCGCAGCGCGGCGGGCTGAGTTCCGGCGTGTCGATATCGGCAATGCGGATTTTCTGGCCCTGGAACCAGAACGTGTCGCCGTCGACGACACAATTCACATGACGGCCGTCGCCGCAGATTGAAAACGCGGCCGACGATGAGTCCGCTGCCGGTGTCTTGGCCACGGCCGGCAGTCCGGGGAGGCTGCCGGCGCCGCCAAAGGCAAGCCAGCCTGCCGCAGCAATGACAATAGCTGAGATGACTGCCATCAGCGATATGCGTGGACCCTTCCATCCCGTTCGGGATTTTCTCTGCGGGCTACGGCGATCGTTCTTGCCGCCGGATTTCCGCGGCCTTCTGAACGGAACCACATTCGATTTCGCCACCTGCCCGCTCCCTTCCTGTTTGCCTCATCCTATATCGACCCCGGTTTCATCTGCGTTTACGGAGACGCACGGCCTCGACCTGCAGTCGGGCCGGCAATATGGTGTGCGGGAGCGGGGCGCAGTCGGTCCCGCCTCCCCTCCGGGCCACTATGTTGAGGCTCCTGCGGCTGCGCTGTTTCCCGCTCCTCGCACGACGAGAATTCCCGAAATCCCGCCCTTTCGTGCGGCCGCTATGCTGATTTCTCCGATACTCTTCATTGTTCTGGATCGGCCTTGCTCGTTGCACTGCGCGCCGGCTCGATCCGAGAGGCTTCCGGCGTGCCTCTGAGCCTGTGAAACCTGTTCGTCCCAACGCAAGCCTTCATGTCGTCGCGCCGAAACCAGATCGCGCGGCCACATCTGAGCGGCGCATTGCCCGCGGTAAAGACGATCTGCTCATCGGCGCGCATGCGAAGCACCTCGTGCGGCTGGATCAACGGTCGCGCGGCCAGCTGCTTCGATCGCGTGCGCGAGGATCCCTTCGCCTGGAAACTGCGGCTGACCTGGTCGATCTCGACCGTCGTCGTGCCGCAACGGCGCGAGATGTAATCCGCCGTTTCCGGATCGTTGATCGCCGCAAAACTGATCCAGCTCGCGCTCTCGAACCACTTGCTGGCGGCGTCGCGCCCGCCATAGGTTTCGCGCATCTGGCCGATCGACTGGTAGATCATGGTGAGCGTGATGCCGTACTTTCGGCCGGCATCGCGCGCCGTTTCCAGGATCCGCATGTATCCGAGCCGCGCCACCTCATCGAGGAGGAAGAGCGCTCTGCCGGGCATAGTCCCATTACGGTTATATATCCCGTTGAGGAACGAGCCGATAATGACGCGCGCGAGGCCGGCATGCGTCTCCAGTGTTTTCAGATCGATGTTGATAAAGACGTCGGTGTTCCCATCGGCGAGATCGCCCGTGGAAAACGTCCTACCCGAAACCAGCGCGGCATAGTTCGAATACGACAGCCAGTGGGTTTCCTTGATCGCGTTGGCATAGACGCCAGAGAAGGTTTCGGGTGTCATATTGACGAAGGCCGCGACGTTCTCCTTGACGAAATCCGAGTCCGAATTGTCGTAGATCTCCTGCAGACGTTGCCGCAACTTCGGTTCGGGCTCAGAGAGATTGGCGCGAACCTGGCGCAGCGTTTGGTTTTCCTTCTCCGTGTGACCGGAGAGACAAACATCGGCGATCATCGCCGTCAACAATTGCAATGCCGAGGCTCGGAAGAAATCATCGCGCACGCCGCGCGCGCCGCCACTGTCGCTCATGATCCATGAGGCGACGGAGGCGATATCCTCTTCCTTCGTCCCGCCGAACTTGCCGATCCAGTCCAGGGCATTGAAGCCTGTTGCCGGGTTCTTCGGGTCGAGGACAAACAGATCCCGGTTCGCGCTCGTCCGGTGGGCTGAGACCATCGGCGCCACCTCGTTCGATGGATCGAGAACGATCAGCGAGCCGCCCCATTTCAGAGCGGTCGGGATCGTCACCGATGTTGTTTTGAAACCGCCCGAACCGGCGAACACGATACCGTGCGACGAACCGAACGAGCCGTCGAAGCAGAGCAGCGGTGATTTGCCGCCGGCGCCCCATGTTTCCGGCTCGTCGGCACGAAACGAGCGCGCTGCGGTGCTGTCCTTGTCGACACGGTATCGCTCACCGATCACGATTCCGCCGGTATCCGAAAACAGGTTTGCCGCTTCCGGCAGCTTCATCCACTCGGCCTCGCCATGCAGCGCCCGCTTGCCGCGGACGCGCTTCGGCTCGGCGCTGGCGAATGCCGCATTGCCGGCCAACGCGACACGCAGAGCAAAGCATGCGGCAATCGCCGCCGCCGCCGCTCCGATCAGCGTCGCCGGATCGACATAGGAGAAAATGGACATACCGGCCGGAACCTTATCGGTGAGCGCAGACAACCTCATCGTTTCGCGAATTGCGGCGATCAGGATCGTCGCCGCACCGCCGGCGACGACGCCCCATCCAGCCGTCTTGATCCTGATCGCGCCGGCGCTGGCAAACAGGAAGACGATGCCGACGAGCCCTGCACTGACATAAGGCAGCGCGATCCCGGCCCGACCAAGCGTCTGCCGTGCGGCTTCCGTTTTTCCGAGCCCGGACAGCCAGTGCTCGATCCCGGTCAAACCAGCGGCGACGAGAATCATGAGCGCGACGGGGGCGATGAAGAGCATGATCCTACTCATCGGCTTTCCCAAAGGCCTCCGCACCGATTGCCAGAAGCCGCGATCGTTCCTGTACATTGGTTTTGAGCCGCTCGCTCAAATCGATCAGCGCGCCCAGCAGAAGCGCCCGCTTCTCGTAGCGAAGACCGGCTTTGACGATCAGACCGCCAAGCTCGATCTTCTCCCGCGTGTCCTTCTTGCGGGCGTCGGATATTGTCGTGCGCGCCATCCGCTCAAGCCTCAGCAGTCCCGCCCGCAGGCGCGACAGACGGGTTCTGCGTGGACGGTGCGCTGCTTTCGCCGACGTCAGCTCCCCTCTTCCCTCCGGTCGTCGCGGCCTTTCCTCCGCGAAACCGTTTGGCCAGATCCTCGAAGGCGCCCTGCAGCTCCGCCTCGTCGATCTCGATGTCGCCAAGTCCAGCCTTGAGGGCGATCCGGCCGATGCGCTCTGCCTCACGGGTCTCGGCGGCCTTGAGCTGCTCCTGGAGCTTGGCGATTTCGTCGCGGATTTTCGAGGATGGCTTCTTCATTCCGTCTAACTCCCTTGGGTGAGAAAGCTTGTCTTTCGTACCCAATGTCCCGGAGGTGAGTGCGGAACGCACTACTGTGAATCCTACAATCGCCAAGGGCGATGCTTTCGTGAATGATCCCGGCCGTTCCGAAGGAGCGGATCCGAAGGGCGCAATTATACGTCGCTGGTGCGACGTCCTTGCTTGAGGCCCCTAGCGGGCCTGCCGCTCTTGGACAGAACCTGTTGAAAGAGTTCCGCCGTGGCCGTCCCCCATTTCTCCGTCAGCGTCGTCGCCCGCGGCTCAGGCCGCAGCGCCGTGCTGTCAGCGGCCTACCGGCATTGCGCCAAGATGGAGTTCGAGCGCGAGGCCCGCACGATCGATTACACCCGCAAGCAGGGATTGCTCCATGAGGAGTTCGTCATTCCCGCCGACGCGCCGCAATGGCTGCGCTCGATGATTGCCGATCGTTCGGTGTCCGGCGCTTCCGAGGCTTTCTGGAACAAGGTCGAAGATTTCGAGAAGCGCTCCGACGCGCAGCTCGCCAAGGATGTGACGATCGCCTTGCCGGTCGAGCTGACGCCCAAGCAGAACATCGCGCTGGTGCGGGATTTCGTCGAGCAGTACATCACGGCGAAGGGCATGGTGGCCGACTGGGTCTACCATGATGCGCCCGGCAATCCGCATGTTCATCTCATGACGACCTTGCGGCCGCTGACCGCGGACGGTTTTGGAGCCAAGAAGGTCCCGGTAACAGGACCGGACGGCAATCCGATCCGCAACGACGCCGGCAAAATCGTCTATGAGCTTTGGGCCGGAAGCATCGACGATTTCAACGCGTTTCGCGACGGCTGGTTTGCCTGCCAGAACAGGCACCTGGCGCTCGCCGGCCTCGACATTTACGTCGATGGCCGCTCCTTCGAGAAGCAAGGGATTGAACTCGAGCCGACTATCCATCTCGGCGTCGGCACGAAGGCGATCGAGCGAAAATCAGATGGTGCGTCCGACCCGGTCGAGCTCGAACGCCTCGAACTGCAGGAGGCTCGCAGGGCCGAGAACGCGAGACGAATCGACCATAATCCGAAGCTCGTGCTCGACCTGATCACGCGTGAGAAGAGCGTCTTCGACGAGCGCGACGTGGCTAAGAACCTCCACCGCTACGTCGACGACGCGGATCTGTTCCAAAGCCTTATGGTACGGATCATTCTGCACCCCGAAACCTTCCGCATCGAGCGCGAGCGGATCGACCTTGCCACCGGTATCCGAGTGCCCGCCAAGTACACGACGCGCGACATGATCCGGCTCGAAGCCGAGATGGCCAATCGCGCCATCTGGCTGTCTCAGCGCTCTTCGCATGGCGTTCGCGACGCAGTGCTGGCAGCGACATTCGAGCGTCATGAACGTCTATCTGACGAGCAGAGGACCGCGATCGAACATGTGGCGGGACCTGAGCGGATCGCCGCCGTGATCGGCCGCGCCGGCGCCGGCAAGACGACGATGATGAAGGCGGCGCGGGAGGCATGGGAAGCGGCCGGTTATCGGGTCGTCGGCGCAGCACTTGCCGGCAAGGCGGCCGAGGGCCTGGAGAAGGAAGCGGGCATCATCTCTCGGACCCTTGCATCGTGGGACCTTCGCTGGAACCAGGGCCGTGACCAGCTCGATGGCAAGACGGTGTTCGTTCTCGACGAGGCCGGCATGGTGTCATCTAGGCAGATGGCGCTGTTCGTCGAAGCGGTGACGAAAGCCGGTGCCAAGCTCGTTCTCGTCGGCGATCCCGAACAGCTTCAACCGATCGAGGCTGGGGCTGCCTTCCGCGCCATCGCCGATCGCATCGGCTATGCCGAACTCGAAACGATCTATCGCCAGCGCCAGCAATGGATGCGCTATGCCTCGCTCGATCTCGCGCGCGGTAAGGTCGGCCGGGCGGTCGACGCCTACCGTGCCAATGGCAAGATAATAGGATCGGACCTGAAAGCCGACGCAGTCGACAACCTGATCGCTGCCTGGGACCGCGATTACGATCCGGCAAAGACGTCGCTTATCCTCGCTCATCTGCGCCGCGACGTGCGCATGCTCAACCAAATGGCGCGCATCAAGCTTATCGAACGCGGGGTTCTCGACCAGGGAACCATGTTCAAGACCGCCGATGGCGGACGCAACTTCGCCGTCGGCGATCAGATCGTTTTCCTGAAGAACGAGGGATCGCTCGGCGTCAAGAACGGCATGCTGGCCAAGGTCGTCGAGACGGGACCAGGACGCATCACCGCGCGGATCGGCGAGAGGGAGAATGCTCGCCAGGTGCTGGTCGAACAGCGCTTCTACAACAACCTCGATCACGGCTATGCCACGACCATCCACAAGAGCCAGGGCGCGACGGTCGACCAGGTCAAGGTGCTCGCTTCCCTTTCGCTCGATCGCCATCTCACCTATGTCGCCATGACCCGTCATCGTGAGGACCTGACCGTCTACTACGGCCGTAGATCCTTCGCGAAGAACGGTGGGTTGATCCCGATCTTGTCGCGAAGGAACGCGAAGGAAACGACTTCTCGATTACGAGAAAAGTGACTTCTACCGCGAGGCGCTTCGTTTTGCCGAAGCACGCGGTCTGCATCTGGTCAACGTCGCCCGAACCCTGGTTCGCGACCGGCTGGAATGGGTCGTCAGCCAAAAGCAAAAACTTGCCAATCTCGGCGCTCGCCTTGCCGCCGTCGCCGGCAAGCTCGGCCTCATCCGCGGCGCCGCGCAGTCCCCAACCCAAAACAACACCAAGGAGGCAAAGCCGATGGTCTCGGGCATCACAACCTTCGCCAAATCGGTCGACCAGGCGATCGAGGACAAGATCGCCGCCGATCCAGGATTGAAGAAGCAATGGGAGGAGGTCTCGACCCGCTTCCACCTCGTTTACGCCCAGCCGGAAAGCGCGTTCAAGGCAGTCAATGTCGATGCAATGCTGAAGGACGAGACCGCCCAGAAATCCACGTTGGCCAAGCTTGGGTCGGAGCCCGAAAGCTTCGGCGCGCTGAAGGGCAAGACCGGGATCCTCGCCAGCCGCTCCGACAGACAGGAGCGCGAGAAGGCTGGGACCAATGCGCCGGCGCTGGCCCGAAATTTGGAGCGCTATCTGCGCCAGCGGGCGGAGGCGGAACGCAAGTTCGAGGTCGAAGAACGTGCCGTCCGGCTGAAGGTCTCGATCGATATTCCCGCACTGTCGCCAAACGCAAAACAAACATTGGAACGCGTTCGCGATGCGATCGACCGGAACGACCTGCCCGCCGGTCTCGAATACGCGCTCGCCGACAAAATGGTGAAGGCGGAACTGGAGGGTTTCGCCAAGGCGGTATCGGAGCGGTTCGGCGAGCGAACCTTCCTGTCGCTTGCCGCGAAGGAACCCAATGGACAGACCTTCAGTGCCGTCACTTCGGGAATGACGGCCGGACAGAAGACGGAGGTGCAATCGGCGTGGAATTCGATGCGGACGGTGCAGCAACTCGCCGCTCATGAGCGCACGACCGAGGCGCTGAAGCAAGCGGAGACCCTGCGTCAGACGAAGAGCCAGGGGCTCTCGCTCAAATGAAGACATCCGTGTTTGCGTTTGGGACGCGACGCGCTCGAAGGGCGCATGCAGTCGTGCTCTTGGCCTTGGCGGCATCCATCGTTGGCAGCGGTGTTGCTGCCGCAATCGTCGGCGGTTTCCGCATCAACCTGACACCGAGCGAACCCCTCGGCCTCTGGCGGATCGTGGCGCTCGATCGCCCGGCCGCTGCCGGAGACCTTGTCTTCATTTGCCCTCCGCAAACTGCGGTGATGATGGCGGCGAGAGAGCGTGGTTATCTCCGCTCCGGCACCTGCCCGGGCGGCGTAGCGCCGCTCATCAAGACCGTCGTCGCAGTCCCCGGGCAGCATGTTCAAATCGGCGCCCGAGTGACAATCGATGGGCATCCAATCCCATTTTCCGATCTGGCAGAGCGGGACGGCAATGGCCGGTCGATGAAGCCATTTCCCGGCGGCGTCGTGCCCGACGAAAGCGTCTTTCTCCATTCACCGTTCAGGAGCTCCTATGACTCCCGCTATTTCGGCCCCCTGCCCGCCTCCGGAATCCTCGGTCTGGCGCAACCGGTGCTCACCTATGCGCCGTGAGCACCTCCAGCCAACCGCATTGATGGCCGTTTCAATCGTCGCCGGGACGGTGGGATGGAGTGGACATGTCCTCCTTCTCCCGGTCGCGCTCGCGTTTCCGGTTCTCTGGGCGCTTGCGCGAACGAGGCTGACGGCCGCGTTTGTCTCGGCCGGCTATTTTCTCGCTGCGTCACGCGGTCTGCCGCAGGGCGTAGCCACCTTCTATTCGTCTGACCTCTGGCCTGGATTATTGCTCTGGCTCTGTGCGTCCACCGGCTTCGTCATCGTGTACACCGTCCTCTGGACGAAGGAGACGGGTGCTCGTCCGTGTCACTATTTCCTGGCAGCGGCTCTGATGGCCATTCCGCCATTCGGCATCACCGGCTGGGCTCATCCGATCACGGCCGCGGGCGTGCTGTTTCCAGGATGGGGATGGTGGGGGCTGGTTGCCGTGACAGCCGGCCTCATGGGCCTCGTAACCCGCATGTGGCGAGCTGTCGCGATCGTCCTGGCAGGCTTTTGGATCGGGTCCGCCGCAACCTGGGACGAATCGACGCTACCCCAAGGTTGGCAGGGGGTCGATCTCGAAATGGGAGCGTCGTTGGGGCGCGACACTAGCTTGCAGCGTTACCGTGATCTGATTGCCACGGTCACGGATCGGGCATCGGGCGGCGCCCGCTCGATTGTTCTTCCCGAAAGCGCTCTTGGCTTCTGGACGCCGACCGTCGAGCGGCTATGGGTGCGAGCTTTGCAGGCAACTGACGCCACCGTTATCGCCGGCGCCGCTGTCGTAGATGCAGGCGGATACGACAATGTTCTGATCGCCATCTCCAGCGACGGGGCTCGCCTCCTTTATCGCGAGCGCATGCCGGTGCCAGGTTCGATGTGGCAGCCTTGGCGGCCCCTCCTCGGTCAGAGCGGCGGAGCGCGAGCGCATTTCTTCGCGAACCCGGTCGCGACAATTGCCTACAGGCGGGCCGCACCCCTGATCTGCTACGAGCAACTGATCGTCTGGCCCCTTCTCCAATCCATGCTCCACGATCCGGACGTCGTCATTGCCGTCGGCAACGGTTGGTGGACCAAGGGGACGTCCATCGTGGCTATCCAGCGCGCCAGCACAAACGCTTGGGCGCGTCTGTTCGACAAACCCGTCGTTTTCTCCTTCAACACCTGAATGCCATGGAGACCTGATGCTCGACGCCGCTCTCATCCAACAATGCGCCGACCCCTCTTTGAAGCCCGCAATCGTCGAGCAGTTCGTGACCGCGGCGGGCGCAAATGGTCCGCTCGCCGTCACCGTCAAATCAGGTGGCCGATTGATCCTCGTTCCGAAGGCGACAACGCAGGATGAGGCGATGGCGATCGTCCGGCAGTATGTCGGCCAGGCGGTGGTGCGTGTCGGCCTGACGCAGTTTCCGGCTGGCGTCGGTGTGAAGGACGCGGCTGATCTGAAGCCCGATCTCGTCGATCCTTGCGAAAACCTCCGCAAGGGAACGGCTATGTTTGCCAAGGTCTTGCGGATTGTCGCCAAGTGGTACGGCAATCCGAAGAACGACGATGTCTTCCCGCAGATCTTCGACGATGCGGTCTATGCCTGGAAGACCGGAGAGTTCGAGGGGTGAGCGTTTTTCAGGCGGAAGATCCTGGGAAAAGCGTCACGATCGACAACGTGTTGCCTGCACACCAGGACAAGGCCACCGTCGACCTGCCGCCTGCGGATACAGATGCCGAAAGCGTCGGATCAGCGGAGATGCGGATTGACCTGTCGAGGATTGGGGGCAAATGATGCCAAATGAAGGCCGCTAAGCCTCCGGAAGCGAATAGCGCGTGAGAACAGCGTCCTCGCCATCGAGGGTCACTTCGATGACTTCGTTGACCATAGCCTGCTCTCCCGCCAAATCCTGCAGTATGAGGGGCAAACAATTCTCGTTGCTGCGCGGGAAGCACCTGCGGGACAATGATCACCAGGCCCGCATGCAATTCCTCTTTCGCGTACAGCTTCCGGAAGTCGCGGGCGTTGTTCGTCACGAACGTGAAATCCTCCTCGATGATCCGAGGCATCAGATCCCAGTCGGTTTCGCCGCTCAGTCCCAGCCAGTTCACATGAAAACAATCGTGGCCATGCGCTTGCGCTACGGCCACAAGCGATGTGTGGAGGCATTCATCGATAAGGAACTTCACGAGGTCGAGCCGGAGGGTTTGGGAGCGCTGTCGTTTCGAAATCGCAGACGCTTCACGGATTTCACCGTCAGGCCCTGTTCCGAAAGCTTCCGCGGCCGGCCCCTGCCGGGATGGGCCGCAGCCCAGATCTCGGCAAGGTCCACCATACGCTCGGTGACCGCAGGATAACCCTCGACGATTTCCGCGGTACTTGCGCCCTGGGTCTTCATCGCGGCAATCGTTCGCACGGGAACACGGGTTCGCTTGAACACCGGCTCGCCGCCCACGACCCCTTTCACGCTTTCAATCATTCGTTCGGCCTCTCGAAGCGCCTCGGCCCGCGCGGCCAATTGTTCTCGTGCCCGCGCAACGTCGATAATGAGATAGTCGTCTGCCCTAACAGTTTCGGCATGCGGGTTCTGGTCGATCGTATCGAATAAGCGCTTGCGGCGCTCGGCAGACAAGATCGATCCGACGCCGTACCAGAGCTTCAACCGAAGCAGATCCTCATCGGTGAGCGCTCGACCCCGGCTGCCAATGAGATGCGTCGCGATGATCCGCTTGTCGATCGCATTGTGCACTGACTTCACAGCGATCTCGCTGACAGCCGCGGCCTCGGCGGGCGTGTAGGCGTGTGAGGTGTCGGTCATAATCATTCTCCTTGTGGAGAATATATAATGCAGCTGACATCGCCCGTAAAGATTGACGGAGCTTCTCGATACCAGGGACCCGTCAGACCAGTAAGGAGGGGTCACTTCTTCTCCGGCGGCCGCTTCAGCAGATCAGATGCTTCTACTTCCAAAATCGCTGCTAAGCGGTCCACCACATCGATGCTCGCATTGTAGACGCTGCGCTCGAGGGAGCTGATGTAAGTGCGATCGATATCTGCTCGAAAAGCAAGCTCTTCTTGCGATAGGCCTTTGGCCAGCCGCGCGGCTTTCAGATTTCGTGCAAATACCTCTCGAATCTCCATGATCGAGAGAGCATCGGCTTGTAGAGTATTTCACCACGGAGTATTCTCTACAAAGACATTCCGTTGACGAATCAAGATGATGCAGCAGCGTCAGAAAGTTAGTTTCGCGCGAGTGCTGAGCCGCTCAAAATACGAACTCCCTCCCATCCTGTGACGATCTGGTATTTAATCGCGAGCGTATGCGGCCTCGGGTCTTGACGTCACAGTATGCAATTTGAGGAGACGGGGATGAAGGACGCCAGCTCATCCGGCGCAGACGACAAAAATGGAAGACAACTTCGTTACAGTTCAGCGCGAAAATCGGATTTGGAGACGCTGGCTGTTTCGGCGATCCGCGAACACCGTCGGCTCCTCGCAGCCGATCAAGCCGTATATGACGAGTGGGTTCTCGCCAGTGACGACCCGTCGATCTCCGGTTCGGTGCTTCAAGCCCTTCAAAACGAACACATCGCGCGCCAGAAGAAGTCCGAGAACCAGCAAGAGGAACTCTCGAAAATCCTGGACGCGCTCGGCTACGTTCCGGACGTGCCACTTGAGAGTGACGGATAAACGTCAGACCAAGCCGCGATCCTTGGCAATTGCGACGAGCTGCGGCACGGACTGGGCGTCAAACTTTTCACGCGCCTTGTCGAGATAGTGTTGCACGGTTCTAGCATTGATGCCGGTGAGCACCGCCGTCTCGGGTGCGGTCTTTCCCTTCGTCGCCCACATAAGGCACATCACTTCACGCGGTGACAGCGTTTGCTTTGGGGCGAGGCGCATCTTCGCAGCGATGAACCTCAATTGGTAGTGAATGACCATCAAAGCCTGCAAAGCTGGAAGTGTTTGCTGCAATTCATGGAAATCTGTTCGTGCCTCCGATGTTGCAAACGTCAGCATCATGTGTGAACCGAAACTGCCGTTCAGCCCGATTGTGACGCCGCGACGGATCCCGTGATCGAACGCCTGATCTCGGAACTTTCGAAGTTGGGACATGCCTCGAGCCGGCCAATCATCTGCGGTCCAGACAAAGGCCTCGCGTCGGCGCCTGGCTTCAGTTACGACTGGATCGATGCGTGAATAATGATTGGCTAAATATGTTTCTTGCCATTCTTTTGGATAGTTGTTGAAGGTGCGAATTTCGGTGCCTGACGCGTCGACATAAGCATATCGCTCAAGCCCGAATGCATTGCCGTAGTTACGCAACGCTGTTTTGATCGCTACCTCATCTTGCGACGCCTCTATCGTATCGATCAAATTCCTCAACGCGTCGTTCAATCCCACTCTCCCTCTGTTCGTCGGGCTGTCCGAACATGCAGCGGGAATGCGCGGAGATAAATCCCCCGGACTGATACCCCTAGGTTGGGGTACCCAGATGAGGAGTGATGAGGTTCAGGTGTACTGCATGGGCTATGGCGGCCGACAATGTGGGGCAACCCAGCTTATAGCGTGCCGATTTCAGGTAGCCGCGCGTCGTATGCTCGGATAATCCCAGAATCTTGCCAATGTCCTTGCTATCTTTACCGCGCGAGGCCCAATGAAGGCACTCGATTTCCCGTGATCCTAGCGCAGGCACGGGATCATTCTCTCCGTGGAGTTCGAACACTGCTTTGCGGTGCAGAAGGAATCCGAGCTCAAGCCACTCCGGTAAAAATTGGCGCTCGATGAACGCCCACTCATCATCGCTCTTCTGGGAGTTGATCGAAAGGAGCGAACGACGCGATTTGTCAACAATCGGGATAGAGACCCCGTTGCTCCCGATTCCGTGCAGCTCGGCATCGACCATGAACTCCTGCGCGGTCTCGGCAATATCAATCTCGCGCCAATCGAAAGGCAGCTGTCGAGAAAAACCCTCTCGAATGATTGGATCGACGTTTATGTAGTCGTTAAGCAGATAGCGCGAAACCCAGCTATCGGGATAGGTGGTTCGTACAAATGGCGCGTCAACGCTATCGACGATTGTCCTCGCAAGATGGAATGTGACGAAATCAATGGGATAGTGCGATTGGAATTCATCCAAAGCGGACGCCACTGTCGCCGCATTTTTCATCGCGCTGAAAGCGTTGGGATAGGTTGGCGAATGCTCGTTTTCCTGCATGCTTCTTTCCGTAACAGTCATTATCGTTTGCGGGTTAGTGACCCCAGAATCGCCGAGCCAGTCGCTAAATGCAACCCCTAAGGGCGGAAAAAGCCCATATACTGTGGAAGCCGCTATCGTCGCGAGTATTTTTGGAGCATGTGCAGTGATAAGAGAATTCATCACAGTTGCTACCGTCGATAAGCTTGCGGAAAAATAATATCCTGATCGACGAGCACGTTGAATTTGTAGCCCGGGCGGATTTGGATCGTCGGCTGGACATTGAGGTTCTTCGAGATCGTCTGCTCCGCGACGCGCCCGAAGCTTTCCGCGAAATTCCGCCTAGCCGCATCGGACGCCGTGTCCTGCGTCGCAATCGTCGAACTCTCCGGCATCGACATGTCGATCCCAGTTCCGATCAACGCGACGAGTGCTGCCGAGCTCCAGGTGCGCCAGAGATGCCGATCGACCTTGTCCTTGAAGCCGCCATATCCCTCGGCGTCCGTGCCGGCCATGCCGCCGATCTGCAGGGTCGATCCATTAGGAAAGATCAGGTCGGTCCAGACCACGAGGACACGCTCCTGGCCGAACGAGACTTTGGAATCGTAACGGCCAAAGAGCTTGGCACCCTGCGGGATCAGGAGCCGATAGCCGGTGGCGCTGTCATAGACGTTCTGGCTGACCTGCGCGCTGATGCGCCCCGGCAGGTCGGAGTTGAGGCCGGTGATCAAGGTGGCGGGAATGACTGAGCCACGCTTCAGCTCATACGGCGACATCTGCGGCACGACCTGGTTCGGCAGGTAGCCGAGATCCTTGATGTCCTGATTGAAAAAGTCCTCCTTCGACGTCTGCCCGTTCTGATCGACGTTCTGTCCCATCAGGCCGGATTTCATGGCGGCGGCATAAAGGTCTGACGCGCTGTTTGCTGCGATATTTGTCGGCTGACGGCCGGTGTCGTTGGTGGAGTTTGCGGCCTTCTCGACGTCGGAGATGTCTACCTGCAACGGCGATTCGAGCGCCGTCGCGCGAGCCTGGAGACGTGCCATCCGTTGGCGCTGGGCCTCGCGCATATATTGTTCATCCTCCTCCCGTTTCAGGCGAGCCTTCCACTCTTCCTCTGACTCGAGCCTTTGGCGACGGTCTTGTCTCTCCTCAGGTCGGCGCTCGACGACCGGTTCCTGCGTCTCCTTTTTTCCACCACGACGGGTGTCGGCTGAAACACCTCCTGCTTTTCTGGTTCACCGATAATGCCATCCGTGACACCCCGCTTGAGTTGGTCCCCGAAAGTCGTCGCCGGTGTGTTGGAAGCACCCTCGATGTCGCCACGATTGAAGGAGAGCCCCCGCAGCGATAGACCAATCACGACGACGCCGATGAATAGCACGATGACGATGATGGCGACGATGATCGGCAGGCGGTTGAGCCGGCGCATGCCATTCTGATCGTCGGCTTGGCTGGGCGTGCCAAGCTGGAGCGACTGGACCATGTTTGTCTCCGTCAATTGCGCTGCATGATCGAAAGCGGACTGGCCGGCGTGGCGCCGGCCTCTGTCGGCGTATAGGCGCGGCCAAGAGCGATGGAAGGCGTCGAGAGCCGCACCAGCACCTGCCCGTCGAAGCCCTCGATTGCATAATCAAGTTCGACCGGCTTGACGTCTTTGGCCGTTTTGCCGTCGGTGGCGACTGTATAGCCCCACCCTTTCAGGGCCGCCTCAAGGGCGGTCGCGAATTCAGACGTATCCTTTTCCATTTTGATCGTGTTCGTAGCACCGGCCGGGCCGATCTGTTCAGCCAGGCGACTTGCCATGTCGCCGGCGATGGCGCTTGCAGCCGGTCCGGTGACGGCCACAGGCGTGGAACTGGTGGTCAGTGCGTCGCCCGCCGTTTGGCAGCCGGAGAGCAGCGCGACCGCGATGAAAAACGCGAGAAGCCTCCGCATGGTCAGCCTCCCCTCCGGATCCTGATCTTCTGTTGCCGCCAACCGACGCCGGAAACGAGGATCGCCTTGTCGATCGCATAGTCGACGGTCATCACGTCGTTCTTCATCCGATAATTGACGATGCGATTTTGACCGCCGGAGACGACGAAGAGCACCGGCGCGTCCTCGCCGGAGATCGATTTCGGGAACTGGATGTAGGTCTTCACCCCGTCCGAATAGACCCGTTTCGGTTTCCAAGAAGCACTGCCGCTGATCGAATAGGAAAAATTCAGCTTGTCCGGCGCGGCGCCCGGAATGCCACCGGTTTCGAGACGGGCGTTGATGTCGGCGAGCTTGGTCGACACGTCTTCCGGATATTCGAACCCAACGCGCGCCATGTACTGGCTGGGGTGGGACTTGAGCTGGATATGATAGGTGCGCCGCGATGTCGTCACGACCATCGAGGTAACGAGCCCAGGTTCGGAGGGTTTGACGATCAGGTGGATGGCCTGCCCGCCTGTCGCTCCCGACGTCGCAGGCTCTACCTTCCAGCGCACGGTGTCGCCGACGAGGACGTCGCGGACGATCTCGCCACCCTGAAGTTCGATGTCGCAGACCTGCAGCGGCGAGCAGACGACGGACGGCTGGGTCTCGCCGAACAGAAAGATCACCTTGCCGTCCGGACCTGTCGTAACCAGTCCCGGCGTGCCACGCCACTTTCTGGAAAGATTTGTTCCCCTGACCTCATTCGTCGTCATGCTTTGCGCCTGCGCGCCCGCCGCAAGCAAGAGTCCGGCCATGCAGCCGGCGGCTGCGATCAATCCCGTTTTTTTCATTGAAAGAATCCCTGCCCTTAAAGCTGTCCCGTCCAGTCAAAATCCCGGACGTAGAGGCCGATCGGATTGAGGCGAATCGTCGCCTCATCCTGTGGCGCGGTGAGCGTCACCGTTGCGATCCCGCGGAAACGGCGTGTGCCGGTTTCCTTGCCCTTGCGGTCCCGCTCGTATTCCGTCCAGTCGATCTGATAGGTCTGGTTCGAGAGCGCGACGATGTTGTTGACCTCGATGGCAACGGTCGAGGACTTCGCCTTCTCGAATGGAGAATTGCCTCGAAACCAGGCGTTGACCTTCTCGGTTGACGGGTCGGAGGTGCGAAGAAGGGCGTAGGTGCGGTCGATATATTGCTTCTGCACCACCGCATCCGGCGTGATCGAGCGAAAGCTTGTGACGAAGTTGCCGAGTGTGGCGCGCACCACGCGGACATCGGCATACTCGATCTGCTCGGGAAAGCCTGCCGTGACTGCGGCTCCGAGCTTGTCGACCTCGACGATGTAAGGCACGAGCCTCACTTGCGTGCTCAGATACATCGCGTAGCTGAAGCCGATGACGGCCATGACCAGGCCGAGGACACCGACAATGCGCCATGCGGCTGCGGCCTTCACATAGGAGCCATAACGTTCGCTCCATTCCTGGCGGGCGGCAAGATACGGGTTTTCCGGGGCGCGGTTCGCTGCCATTTATTCTTCCCTTGTCTCGATTACGGTTTGTCGTTGCGTTCGGGAGGAGGTTTCGGTCCGCTATGACCGCCGCGCTGTTGATCGAGCTTGGCGTTGGCCAGTCCGAGAATGGACCCCGCATAGGCGCCGGGCGAACCGATCGCCTTTTCCTTCGCGGCCGATCCGGCTGCTTGCGCGCCGGAACCGAAGCCTGCACCTATCCCCCGTAGAGCGGCACCAGCGACGGATGAACCGCCAGCTCGTGCGGCTTGAGCGGCCGCAAAGCCCGCGCCGGCAGCGCCGGCAGCGAGGAAGCCAGCGCCCGCGGCGAAAGAGGCCGCCTGCCCGCCGTGGCGGATCGCTTCCATTCCTCCGGAAACCGATGCGCCCTGGACAACGCCTTGAATGATGTTCGGGACATACATGGCGATAATGAAGACCACGACGGAAATACCGGCGATGGCCAAGGTGGTGACGAACTGATCTGACGAGGCAGTCGGAGCTTGAGCGAGGCCGAGCAGCACGTTCGATCCGATCTTGGCGATCATCACCAAGGCCATGAGCTTCATGCCGACGCCGAAGGCATAGACGAGGTAGCGAACAGCAAAGTCTTTCGTGAAGGAAGAGCCGCCCAGTCCGAGCATGATCATGCCGGCGAGCAAGCCGACATACATTTCGACCATGACCGACACGAAAATAGCCGCAACCAGCGAGAAGCAGATGACAACGATGCCCATGGCGAGAACGGCGGCAATCGCGAGCGCATTGTCTTCGAACACCCCGAACTGTGCTTGTTGCGACATTTGGGAGGCGACGCGGATGCCTGCATCGAACACTTCAGCGGGCGAAGCTGAACCCCCGCCGGCGCCAATCTGGAAAAGGCTGTCGACTACTGCTCGCGCAAAGGTCGGACCTTGGGTCAGAACGAATGCGAAGAACCCGATGAACATGATCCGCCGCACCAGTTCGGCGAACCAGCTGTCCAGTGAAGCTGACTGTATCGCCAACCAGACGGCGGCAATGCCGATCTCGATCGTTGCGAGAATCCAGAATAGGGATTTCGCCGCCTCCATGATGGTGGTCTCCCACCCCTTCGCAGCGGACGAGACCTGGTTTTCCAGTTCCGTGAGGACCTGTCCCTCCTGCGCAAATGCGGGAACTGCATAGGCGAGGAAGAAGAGGCCTGTAATCAGGAACGAACGCGCAACAGTTACCTTCACCATCTCGGGCGCATCTCCTGGCCTTCCTTGATCGGCGGCAGTTCCTTGTCGGAGCCGAAGAATTTTTCCCGGACGGCGCGCTGCTCCTCGGTTAGCGCAGTTATTCCTGTGTTTCGCGAATTGAGGATTAGCACAGTCGCTGCAGACGATGCAGCGGCGGCAGCCACCAGCAAGGCAATCAGGACGGGGCGGCTCACCATCGCGGTTCCATTTTCTGGCCTTCCGGAACGCTCTTGACCTCCGCGTTGAAGAACTTTTCCCGCCGCGCCTGCGCCAGGTCCTTGTCGGTCTGTTCCGTCTGAAGCCAGGTTCCCATCATTGTCATCTGTTGGGAGACGAGACCGCGAAGCTTCTGCATTTGCGCGACTTGCTGGGCGGCGATCTCGTGGCCGACCTGCAAGGCCTTCATCTGCCCGTCAGCCGTTTCGGACATCGACCTCAACGACGACATCGAATCTTCCTCGCTATCGAACTGGTCGGCCGTGAGGCTCGCCGCTTTCAGCGAGCTGGCGATTGTGTCGCGGTTGGTGTTCGACCAGGACTGGTAGGTCGAGGAGAACGTTGCGTTGTCCGGCAAATTCGTCTTGAGATCGGCATAACTCTGAAAGCGCTGCTGAAGAACGTCGTCCGCATTCCCCATCGAAAAGGCGATGCCCTGTCCCTGGTCGACGATACTGCGCAGCTGGTTGAGATCGCTTTCGACCTGACCCCAGACATGGTGAGGAAGCTGCGCAGTGTTTTGCAGCATGTTCTCGTAGATCTTCAGCTGGTTCTGGATCTGCTCTGCAAGCTGGCTGATCTGGGTCAGTTGATTGTCGACCTGGATGCCGGAGCTTTTCATGAGATCCACGAGCTGCGCATTGTTGGCGAGCTGCGTCCATTCGGTCGCAGCGCCGGTGGCTGTACCGGCTTGCACTGAGCCTGCAGCTCCGATCACGAGAGCGGCGGCCGCCAAGCGGGCAAGCCATCTATTCGTACTTGAGTAGCGATGCGGCATCGTGAACTCCTCTCGTTTCAAGCCAGTGGATCGGCCAGTCGCGGCCATGTTCGGATTTCAGCGCGCGGATGCGTTTGAGGTCCTCTTTGCCCGACGCGCCGACGAAGCTCAGGGCGACTGGCCCAAGCGACATGTCGAAGAGCCGCCGGCCTTCTGGCGTGGCGACGTAGTATTCGCGCTTCGGCATGGCGGTAGCGACGATCTCGATCTGTCGCTCGTTGAAGCCGATGCTCTCGTAGAATTCTCGCGTGCCCGACTCACGGGCGGCGCCATTCGGAAGGCAAATCTTGGTCGGGCAGGATTCCTTCAGCACGTCGATAATCCCGGACCGTTCGGCATCGGAGATCGATTGGGTCGCAAGAACGACAGCGCAATTCGCCTTGCGCAGCACCTTCAGCCACTCGCGAATCTTGTCGCGGAATACAGGATGGCCGAGCATCAGCCACGCCTCGTCGAGCACGATCAGACTGGGGACCCATCCAAACGCTTCTCAATTCGACGGAACAGGTAGGTCAGCACTGGCACGAGATTTCGCTCACCCATGTTCATCAGTTGTTCGGTCTCGAAGGTCTGGAAGGCGCCGAGCGTGAGGCCGTCCTCTTCCCCATCGAGAAGCTGGCCCATTGGACCATCGACGGTGTAGTGATGCAGTGCGTCCTTGATCTCGCGCAGCTGCACGCCGCTGACGAAATCAGACAGCGACCGACCGGATGCGCTCGCCATCAGGCCGATCTGCCGAGAGATGGCGTTACGATGATCGGGGGTGATGGTGACACCCTGCAGGCCGACCAGCATCTCGATCCATTCTGTCGCCCACGCCCGGTCGGCGTCACTTTTGAGTTCGGACAAGGGGCAAAAGGCCAACGCCCTTTCTCCCTCCGCACTGTCACCACCGATCTCATAGAGATCGCCGCCGGCTGCATGCGTCAGGGGCAGAAGTGAACTGCCTTTGTCAAAGGCGAAGATCTGCGCATTTTCGTACCGGCGAAACTGTGCCGCGATCAGGGCGAGCAAAGTAGACTTGCCTGAACCGGTCGGCCCGAAGATCAGCGTGTGGCCGACATCATCGACGTGCAGGTTCAGACGGAACGCTGTCGAGCCGCTCGCGACCTGCATCAAGGGCGGGGAATTCGGTGGGTAAAAGGGGCATGGGGAGACCGGATTTCCGGACCAGACGGAGTTCAGCGGAATCAAGTCGGCGAGATTGCTGGTGTTGATCAGCGGCTCACGGATGTTGCAATACCAGTTGCCTGGCAAGCTACCGAGATAGGCGTCAGTGGCGTTGAGCGTTTCGATCCGCGCCCCGAAACCTTCCGCCTGGATCAGCCGGCGGATCGCTTCGGCCTTCTCCTGGAGTGCTTCGCGATCGCTGTCGAACAGCACGACGACCGGTGTGTAATAGCCATAGGCAACCAGCTGCGATGAGGCCTGCGCGATGGCGTCCTCAGTCTCGGCCACCATGGTCATGGCGTCCTGGTCGACGGATCGACTTTGTGTCTGGAATATCTGGTCGAAGAACGGCCGAACTTTCTGTTGCCATTTCTTGCGTGTGCGTTCGAGCTTCTGTCGGGCCTCCTCGGCATCGAGAAAGATGAAGCGCGATGACCATCGGTAGGTCAGCGGCATCAGGTCTAGGCTGTTCAGAATGCCCGGCCAGCTTTCGGCCGGCAGACCATCGATCGCAACGACGCCGAGGAAACGGTTTTCGACTTTTGGCGTCAGCCCGTGTTCGAGCTCTGCGGTGGCGATCCAGTCGAGATACATGGGAACATCGGGAAGCCGGATTGGATGGCTTTCCCCGGTGGTGCAGAATCGGGCGAACTGGAGGAGCTCGTCATATCGGGCAATCCTCTCCCCTCCCCTTTCGACCGTTTCGCGGGTTTCCATTCGTCGGATCGAAAGTGTGTTGGCAAAATACTGCTCAAGCTCTCGCACCGCGTTCTTGAACACGAAGAGCACAGTGTCCGCGTAGGATTTCTTCCGGCTTTCCTCATCCGAGTAGATGTATTTGCTGAGAGCAGTCTTCCTGGACTCGAGCGGCCGGTAGGTAAGGATCAGCGCATGCTTGCTCTCGAAATGCCCCTGCTCGCGTGCGAAATGCGCCCGGCGCTCGACATCGATCGCACGGGTCACCGGGTCAGGGAAATGGCAACGGTCTTCCGAGGGATAGTCGACCGTCGGAATGCGGATGGCCTCGACCTGGATCATCCAGCCACTTCCAAGCCGTGACAGAACGGCATTGATCTGCCTCGACAGCTCGTTGCGCTCGAGGTCGGTCGCGCTTTCGGAGTCCGGGCCAGCGAAATACCAGCCGGCCATCAGGCTTCCGTCCTTCAACAGGAGGACACCATTGTCGACGAGGCCGGCGTAGGGAACGAGATCGGCAAAGGATGGGCCGGTCACCCGGAAGC
Organism: Rhizobium sp. C104; assembly: GCF_022354505.1. Taxonomy (NCBI): domain Bacteria; kingdom Pseudomonadati; phylum Pseudomonadota; class Alphaproteobacteria; order Hyphomicrobiales; family Rhizobiaceae; genus Rhizobium; species Rhizobium sp. C104. Next base: position 193,256 of record NZ_CP092347.1, read on the forward strand.
GTTTGAGAGCTACCATGGCCGCCTCCTCAATACCGCCGCCACGGCGAAGTGGTCGCCTTGTAGTAGGGCTTGTAGGAAATGTGCCTGATATAGACTTGCCGCGTCAGCGGGTCGGACTTCGCCATCATTCTGAGCAGCCCGACGATCACGACCCATACAGCGACGCCGAAGAGCGCCGAATAAACAGTGAGGACGACGAAGATCAGGATCACCGCTGCAAGACCCGTGATCAGCACCAACTCCCGGTCGGCGCCCATCAGTAGGTTCGGGCGCGAAAGCGCGCGGTGGATTCGGTTGCGCCGCAGGCCGGAAAGGGACTCAACCATGATCGCCCTCCCCTCCTCCGTTCGAAACAATTGTGATCTGATCGTCCGTCAGCCCGATCGAAGCGCCCGTCGCACCGAACAGGCCGACGATGTTGGTGGCGCCGAGCAGGATGCCGGCGACGAGAACGACGTACACAAGTCGCCGCGCGAAATCGTTGAGCTCGCCGCCGAAGATGAGCATGCCGCCGGCAATGGCCACGGCTGCAAGCGCGATCGCACCCGCGACCGGACCTGTGATCGACTCCTGGATCTGTTGCAGCGGCCCTTCCCATGGGAGGCTGCCGCCGGAGCTGGCAAGCGCCGGCGCGACCGAGGCAAGAACGATTGGCACCGCCCAGAGCGCGGCAACGATGAGAGCATGCTTACGCGACATGGCGCGCCTCCTGTTCTTCGGTGAGCTGATCGGATTCGATCTCGTACCGTCCGTTGATGAACCGCTCGACTTGGATGATGTCTCGAACAAGACGCCCACGCGGCGTCCGTTCGATCGAGATAACCAGGTCGACGGCCTCTCCGATCACCTCGGGCATCGGCTGCTGGCTTGCTTCGGCCGTCAGCTGTTCAAGGCGACGCAGCGCCGACATGGCAGTGTTGGAGTGAACGGTCGCCACGCCCCCGGGGTGGCCGGTGTTCCAGGCCTTGAGCAACGTCAGGGCCGCGCCGTCGCGGACTTCGCCAACGACGATCCGGTCGGGACGCAGCCGCATGGTGCTCTTCAAGAGCCGCGCCATATCGATCGTATCGCTGGTATGGAGGAGAACGGCGTTTTCGGCCGCGCATTGGATTTCCGCGGTGTCTTCAAGAATGACCAGGCGATCCTCCGGCGCAGATTTGACGATCGCGTCGATCACAGCGTTTGCAAGCGTCGTCTTGCCCGAACCGGTTCCTCCGGAAATGATAATGTTAAGCCTCGCGGAAATGGCGCTGCGGATCGTCGATGCCTGGTACTCGCTCATGACGCCGGTGCGGACATAATCTTCGAGCGGAATGAGGCGTGACGCGCGGCGCCGAATGGTAAAGGCAGGCTTGGCGACGATTGGGGGCAACAGACCCTCAAAGCGGTGGCCGCCGATCGGCAGCTCGCCGGAGATGATCGGCTGTTCCGTGTCCACTTCGGATTGAAGCGCATGCGCCACGGTCCCGATCACCATCTCCGCGGCGGCAGACGACATCTCGCCGGCGGGCGCAACGCCGTGACCGAGGCGTTCGATGAACAGCTTTCCGTCCGGATTGAGCATGATCTCGACAACATTCGCGTCGTCCAGCGCCACGCAGAGCTGATCGCCAAGCGCTTCTTGCAGTTTGCGGACAAGCCGCGGGTGGGAGCGAAGCTGGTTCACGGATTTCTCCTTAAGCTGCCTGGCTGAGAGGGGTGAGTTCAGAACGGTAATTGGAAGGGCGGAGGCTGAGGAACGTCGCCGCATTGGCGGGCAGGACCCCAGCCACGGCCATCGTCACGCCGATCTTCTTTGGCTCGCCCAAACGCTTGAGCGGCCATCCGACGCGAGCGAGGATCCGCTCGAACCGAATATCGGTTACCGTGACAATCTCGGTGTAGCCATTCGCCATGCACCATTCGATGATGCCCGCGAACATGGTCAGCGTGGCTTCGTGGACGAAGCCGTCCCCCCTCCCCTCCGCGAGAGCCGTGTCGACGCAGAAGCGAGAACTCTCGATCATCGCGGCATGACCGTTGAGTCGACCGTCGGGGAGAAGCGACGGAAAAACGTCGGCTACCATTGTCGGACCAAGCGTGGGAAGGAGCCTCACGCACCCCGCCAGTTGGCCCGTCTCTGCGATGGCGAGAACGTAGGTCGGCCGAAGCGCGTCAAAATCATCGGACCCACACCCCGCCGTCACGTTGACTTCCCAGCCCAGGCGATCGGAAAAGACCCGCGCACGTAGCTGATAGTGGATGTGAAGGAGGTGCGCCTCTAGGATCGTCCGAGGCGTTGAGATCGCGAGAATCTGCATGATTTTCTCCGTCGTTTGTTGGACGGCCGGAAATCAGCACAGATTGGAATCGAGGGGCAATTGTAGGATTCAACATGCGCGTTGCGAGGTGAGTCGCGGTTCAAGGGGGGTGTGGTGCTACAGAACCTCCGAATCTCCTTGTTGTTATGCTGTTCGGATTTGTAGGATTTCACAGGAGAACAATCCGGGATCAAGGACTCGGTGATGTGAGCTAACTTACGGAGCAAAAAAGCAAAAACCCGAATAGCTTCATGCAGATTGTCCCCAGTCGTTAACGTTCTGTTAACCCTAAACTTCTGGACCGGTTCGGAGAATCGTGTTCTATCTTTGGCGGGCAGTGGCCGGTAAACCGGTAGAAAGCCGCCAAGAGGGACAGATGGCGATAGCAAACCGAGTAGAAACTGTTGTTGGCTCGAAGGAAGATGCCGGCAGCAAAATCATGCGCCATGCCGGGCTCTTGTCCGGGCAATTGCAGCAGCTCAGAACTCGTATGTATCCGCCAAAGTCAGAAAAGACTCTGCGTCCGTTTCTGACCAATGAAGTGTCGAAGCTGACGTCTATACCCGATTCGACCCTGAAGCTGATGTCGACCGAAGGACGTGGTCCGGTTCCCAGCAGGCTGGAGAATAACCATCGCGTCTACACGCTAGCCCAGATCAATGAACTGCGTGAATTGTTCGCGATGCAGAAACCTGCAGACGCCTTGCGATTCCTTCCTCGACGTCGTGCCGGCGAGCACCTCCAGGTTCTTGCGATAGCCAACTTCAAGGGCGGCAGCGCGAAAACGACAACCTGCGTCCACCTTGCCCACTATCTCGCCCTGCATGGGTATCGCGTCCTCGCGCTCGACCTAGACCCGCAGGCATCCTTGTCCGCTTTGTTCGGTGCTCAGCCCGAGGTTGACGTCGGCTCGAATGAAACGATCTATGCCGCTTTGCGTTACGACGATGCCGAACGTCGTCCAATCCGCGAGATAATTCGCAAGACATATTTCGATGGCATCGACCTCATTCCTGGCAATCTTGAAGTCATGGAGTATGAGCACGAAACGCCACGGATATTGGCGAACAAGTCCAGCTCTCGGCGCGATCTTCTTTGAGCGACTGAAACTCGCCCTTTCGGAAGTCGAGGCGGACTACGACATCGTGATTCTCGACACTCCGCCGTCGCTCGGCTTTCTGACGTTGAGCGCGATATACGCCGCGACTAGCATGATCATCACGGTCCACCCGGCCATGCTGGACGTCGCGTCAATGAGCCAGTTTCTTCTCATGATGGGCGATCTGATTAGTGTTTTGAACGAGAGCGGCGCTCAGTTGGACCAGGACTTCATTCGGTATCTGGTCACACGGCACGACACAAATGACGCGCCACAGTCGCAAGTCGTTGCGATGCTTCGGCACCTGTTCGGCTCCGATGTACTATTGCCAACCGCCATTGAAAGCACCGCCGTTGAGGCAGCCGGCTTGGCGAAACGTTCAGTATACGAGCTCGAATTGGGGCAGATCGGGCGCGATACTCATAAGCGTGCCCGCGAGGCAGTAGATGCTGTGAACGAGGCGATTGTTCGCCTCGTCAATGACAGCTGGGGGCGGACATGAGTAAATCTCCTCGCAAGTCGATTGTCGCCAGCTTCGGTTTGCTTTCCGCGGAGTTGGAGAGTGATCAGGCTGCGGATCAACAGCAGCCGTCGCAGACCCCTGCCCCGGCTCCCGGCAATCGTGTCGGAGCAGGTGTGATCGGTGCTGCTCATCGAGCGATCGACGACATTCGAACCGAGCGAGATCGCTTGAAGGCTATCGTTGAGTCGGGCGGTGGTGCGGTTCGCGAGTTGGATCCGTCACTCATCGACCCCTCCCCTTATCCGGACAGGCTGCCGGACGATGACGGGGCGAGCTTCGAGGTGTTCAAGCGGTCGATCGAGACTGAGGGGCAAAAGGTTCCGGTCCAAGTCCGCAAACACCCCTCGTCGCCGGGTCGCTATCAGATCATCTACGGGCATCGACGCTGGCTCGCTGCCATGCAGCTTAAGAGGCCTGTTCGCGCGCTCGAAGTCGAGATTTCCGACCTCGACCTGGTTCTCGCACAAGGTATTGAAAACGCGGCGCGCCAAGACCTCACCTGGATCGAGCGCGCGCTATTTGCATCACGAATGGATGATGCGGGGATCAAGCCTCGGCACATATACGCCGCGCTTTCGATCGAAGACGCAGAACTGGCTCGGATGCGGAATGTCTACAGGGTCGTTCCGGCAGATATCATCGAGGCCATTGGGCGGGCTCCAAAGATCGGGCGGCCACGTTGGCTCGATCTTGCCAAGACGGTTGCGGGTGACGCGGGAACGCTCGACGCCTTACGGGCGGCGCTGGATAGAAAAGGCGATGCTGCAGAGACCTCCGATCAGAGGTTTCAGCGTGCATTGAACGCGATCAAGCCGGTATCGACGGGTCGTCGGGAGCCAATCCCGATTGAAGACAAAAGCGGAACGAAGCTCGGCACCCTGTCGATGTCCTCGAAAGAGGTTCGAATTTCGGCTGAGGGCACGCTTGGGATTGAATTTTTGAAGTTTGTTGAGGCGGAGCTCCCAGCGCTGACTGAGCGCTTTGCCCGCCTGCGAGAAAACGAGGAACCCTGACAGTTGTCAGGGTTCGGAAGAAAGGAAGCGCTGCAAAAGAAAAAGGCCCCCAAACGTTGCCGTCGTGGAAGCCTCTCTCAATGTGTGACAACTAGAGAATCGCATTTCCCCGAATCCCAGTCAAGAGTCTTTGGCACCGTAATTTTGGTGAGCGGGTTTCTTTTGCCTTTTTGAAGGTGAAAAAAATGCAGATTGGAAGTGTGACGACGCCCTTTGGGCGACGGCCGATGACGCTTGCCTTGGTGAAGCGGCAAATTGAGGCGAGTGAGATTAAGCCAGGCAAGACGGCGGACAAATGGAAGGTCTTTAGGGACGCCTCCGAAGCAAGGGAGTTGCTTGGGTTGCAGGATCGCAGCCTCGCCGTCCTCGACGCACTCTTGAGCTTTTATCCCGACAACGAATTGCGCCAAGATGCGCAGCTCATCGTTTTTCCGTCCAACGCCCAGTTGACACTTCGGGCGCACGGTATCGCTGGCGCCACGCTTCGCAGACATCTGGCTCTTCTCGTAGAGGCCGGACTGATCGTTCGCAAGGACAGCGCGAATGGGAAGCGCTATGCCCGGAAGGACAAGGCAGGTGAGATCGATAGCGCATTCGGCTTTGATCTGTCACCCTTGCTCATGCGGGTGGATGAGCTTGCAATGATGGCGGAACAAGTCGTTGCCGATCGTTTTGCCCTCCGTCGGGCGAAGGAAAATTTAACGATATGCAGGCGCGACGTTCGAAAGCTCATTTCTGCTGCGATCGAGGAAGGTGCGTCGGGCAACTGGGAAAGCATCGAAGCGATCTACACCGGTCTCGTGGGCAGGATTCCGCGCTCTCCGACGCTCAGTGATGTGAATTCAATCCTGGACGAGATGGAGCTTCTGCAGCAGGAGATCATCAACATCCTGGAAATGCATCAAAAAGATGAAAATGTTAGCACCAATGGTGACCATCATGAGCAGCACATACAGAATTCAAATACCGAATCTTGCTGTGAATTTGAACCTAGCTCTAGGAACGAGCAGGGCGCAAAGGCCGTGAACGATGGTCGGCCAAAGCGGGAGCCAGTCCGGAATTTTCCGCTTGGCATGGTGATGCGGGCTTGCCCCGAGATCTCGATGTATGGGCCGGGCGGTACGATCGACAGCTGGCGCGCAATGATGATTGCAGCGGTGGTCGCCCGATCGATGCTGGGCGTCAGCCCGTCGGCCTATCAAGAGGCATGCGACGTGATGGGGCCGGAAAACGCGGCGACGGCGATCGCTTGCATCCTCGAGCGGGCAGGGCACATCAACGCGCCAGGAGGATATCTCCGAGATTTAACACGCAAGGCGGCACGGGGCGAATTTTCGTTAGGGCCGGTTCTCATGGCGCTGCTAAGAGTTCACGGACAAGGCGAGCGCGCAGTGGGCTAGTTGTTTAGACCCGGCATTTGATGGTGCAATATTTTTCTTGGCATGGAGGGAAGCACTATGGGCCATAGTTCTACACGGGAGCGCCACGACGACAGAGGCAATCCGTCGAGCAATACAAAATAGTGAAGAAGAGCCTGAGAACGCTTTCGAAGCGATACGGGATCAACCAGAAAACCGTGGCGAAATGGAAGAAGCGGACATCGTTGGTCGATCTTCCTACAGGTCCGAAGGACCCGCACTCGACGACCCTTTCCCTCGAAGAAGAGGCCGTTATCGTCGCCTTCCGCCGGCATACGTTGCTACCGCTCGATGATTGCCTCTACGCTCTTCAGCCTACCATCTCACATCTGACGCGTTCGTCGTTGCACAGGTGTTTGCAGCGCCACGGCATTTCACGTCTGCCGGAGGTCGGAGGCGACAAGGAGCCGAAGAAGAAGTTCAAAAGTTATCCGATCGGCTACTTCCACATCGATATTGCCGAGGTGCAGACGGCTGAGGGCAAGCTCTATCTCTTTGTCGCAATTGACCGAACATCCAAGTTCGCGTTCGCAGAGCTCTACAACAAAGCCGACAAGATGAATGCCGCCCAGTTCTTGCGCAATCTGATCGCGGCAGTGCCCTACACCATTCACACCGTTTTGACCGACAATGGCATTCAGTTCACTAACCGAGCTTGTGATCGAAATGCCTTCCAGCACATCTTCGATTGGGTCTGCGACGATCACAGCATCGAGCATCGCCTGACAAAGGTGAAGCATCCCTGGACCAACGGACAGGTCGAGCGGATGAACCGAACGATCAAGGAGGCGACCGTCAAGCGCTTCCACTACGACGATCATGCGCAATTAAAAAAACATCTCGCCGACTTTATCGACGCCTACAATTTCGGGCGCCGGCTCAAGACGCTAAAGGGCCTCACGCCTTACGAGTTCATATGCAAACGATGGACTTTGGAGCCAGATCGATTCATCATCGATCCCATCCATCAAATGCCGGGACTAAACACCTAAGGCCCCCACAGACAAAACCCTGACAGCTGTCAGGGTTTTGGTTAGCGCATTTCGCCCGCTCCTATTGAAGGCAAAGATCCGCGATGCGTGATGGGCTGATACACATGCAGGCCTTCACCGATATGGCAACGGTTCGGAGAAATCGTGAGCGTCGCATTGCAGTCATTTGCTGCGTGGTTCACCTACGAACTTCTGGCGTTACGGGTCGGCGACCCCTTATGAAGCGCTCGTCGCAAAAGCCGAGAAAGGGTCAGGGTCACGGACGTATGATTTACTCCGATACGGCACTCTCGAGGTGGGGGTTCGTGTGAATGAACCAGCGAAAGGACTGGAGCGATACACCGGGATGGTTAGACTAGCTGTTGCATTCGCAAGTAGTGGTATTCCTTGAGTACGCTTCCCGTTGCGAAACTCGCCGGTCGGGAAAGGACGCGGGCGAGTTTCGCGACATCGTTCTGTTCGACTAGGAGCGCAGCCAATTGCCCAATAGAGAGCGATGCCGTAGGGAGTGAGCGAATCCAAATCTGCCTCGATACGTCATCATTCAGATTATTAGCGATGGCCAGGGTCTTTCGCAGCTTTTCGAGCGTTTCGTTTGCCTTCTTCACTCTCTTCTTGGCCGAAGGATCTTTCGCCACCAGCTCGCTATCTGTTAGAGCAGCAGAAAGCTGTGCGAAGACAAATCGATCTTGCAGGGTTCCATAGTCGAAAAGGGTCATGGAAAGACGAATGATCTTCCTGGCGCGGTGCTCCAGAACGAAACCGTCCTCGAAAACAATCCGGCCATGGCTCTCAAGCATGGATTGATGCTGGAGGGCTTGCGCTTGTGAGGCAACGATGCCCTCAAGATAAAGAAGTATCGCGTCGGCTGCGTTGCCCGACATGGCGGTGCGCGTAATGGGTTTGGCTTTGCACTCGATAAATATGATCGTATTGTCATCCTCGAGAACCAGATCGCACTCTCCATCGGCACCGGCCATCTGGTACGATTTAGCTTCTATCGTCGGATGGACATCTCGAAACTTCAGGATTGCGCCGGTGGTTCGCTCGAGGCCCTCACCCGTCAATGCGCCAATTTCATCTTTTGTGAGCACTTTGCGAAGGCCAGCAGCGACGGCCTCGTAGCAGGCAGGGCCAAATGCCGATCGAGTCGGGATAAACACGTCCGCGGTCGAACCTGCCCTGCAGAAAGGCTTGAACATGAGATCTGCTTCGGGTGCTGAGAAGGGAGATACGTAGTTGTTGTTCGGGGTTGGAGCTTGATGCGTCAGGTCACGAAGCAACGCAGACACCGTTTCTGCAGGAAGAACGAACTCCAATGCGCTCTCAGTTAAAACGCCAGGACTGGTTGCTACCTCTCTTATCAGGGCCTCTGATGCGGTTGCTGCGTCCTCCACTCCCCATCCCAACTGACCGCGCAGCCTTGAATCCTGATCGGTGCCAAAGAAGCTACGGAGAAATATGGGAGTAATGAACGGCGTCCATTGCTGCAGCGAAAATAGGTGATCATGCAGCGTCGCGTCAGCGAGCCACTGGTCGATATCCCTAGTCGACACGCTCAACGCCCAAAACTGGCCGTAGCTCTCTATGCCGGTCAGGGCTACAAGATCGCGGGCCAGCGCCACAGCCTGATGCAGGACATCATTATGGTCAGCTACGATGGACGTCAAACCTTCCACGCGGGCCGTCAGCTGCCAGAGAAATCCGAAGGGCACGGAGGATTCTCTTGGGTGCTGTTTTGGATTGCGTGAGTATAGGACTTGGTCGAACTCATAATCATAAAGGCGCCTTGCTAAGCCTTCCAAGAAGGAAAAAGCTTTTGTCCGGCCAACGCTTGTCAATCGCGCAAGGATCTGCTGTGTGACGGTCAGGAAACCGTCCGAATTGCGGTCAATGCCCGTCTCGTCGAGCGAGAAACTGTGGCCGCCATCACGCAAGCGTTGCAGGGCAGCGACCATGTTTTCCGTCTTTGAATCGGGCGTTCTGAAGTTGTTTAAGGCTAACAACCGCCTACCTACATCAAGCGCAATGTGCCATCGTTCGTGGCTTGGTTTGATAAGACCTTGTGAGACAGGAAAGCGCTGCGCGATCTTTTCCAACACGAAGAGCAGCGCGCCGTCTCTCCCCGTGAGGGCGTTTGACAATGCTGCGTAGCGGATAAGCTTTCGCAGGTCGGCCACTGAAAAGGGGCTTCCGTCGTCCAAAAGAACTTTTGCTAGCATTGCGTTAAGTTGCTCCTCCTCGTCACGAAACGCGACGGCAGGTGGAGGAAGCTCGGTTCTTCCTGGATTGTCCCATGCCGCTTCAAGGTAGAGGACAAAATCTCGGAAATTATTGGATTCGGACATCGGGCAACCCTATCAAAGTTTATGTAGCCGAAATTCTATTACCCTACTCCTAATTGCAAGGCGTCTTAGCTGCGGCCGATTACGTGCCTCGAATAATAGGCAATCTGCATTCAGGCAGCTGCCCACTGCCGGCCAGCGTGATTGAAATAGCTTGAGGCTTGCAGCACTTGTCGATGCAGCGTCTCCTCGATCGCCTACGGGAGGAGGAAAAGCCACGATTGGCGGCACCGTGATCATCCGGCCCGCAATCCATTAGGGGAAAACTCCCCGCGATCCAGGCTAGCGGTTTCCACCCGCGGCTTGATCGTCGTTTGGCATTTTGGGCTGGAGTTTGCTGTATCGTAACAATTGTCCCGATATGAATCGGCATTTAGCGGTTTCGCGAGAGTCGATCATGTCTGGTGTGAATGAGGATCAAATCAGGGATTATTTGATCGACAATTTGGATCTGGTGGAACCAAACCTGAAATTTCTAGGTAAGGAACACCACCTCAGGAACCCAAATGGCTCAGACGGATTCCTCGATATATTCGCGGTCGCACCGGGAGGTGAGTATGTAATCATTGAGATCAAACGGACGCGAAGTGCATCGCGCGATGCAGTGCATGAACTGATCAAATATGCCGCACTTCTTCGACACAAGCTTCTAGTCAAGGAGCGGGAATACCGCTTTATCCTTCTATCTGTGGACTGGGTGGATCTGCATGTCCCGTTTTCCGAGTGGATGCGGAACTGCCCCTATGACGTTTCGGCTGGACGAATTGTGCTGGGGCAAAATAAACTTCCGGCTCGCATCGAAAAGGTTGTTTCGAATCCGCGTGTTCTCAATCGTCGCATTGCTCGAAGGCACTACATGTGGCGGTTTGGGTCTCAACCGGACATCGACCGAGCCATAAAGCTCATCGCAAAGCACATGAACACCAGCGGTGTCGAAGATTTCATTCTGATTTTTTCCAAAATACCCGCCGATGACATGCACTACCTATACTTTGCTCAGCAACAAAACTCGAAGGAGTTCTATCTGAACGATCTCGAGAGACGACTTTCGCGAGCGGCGTTTCGAGAAGTCAAGGATGACGTAGAGGGTCACGTCCTCCAAATCGATCAAGAGGCTGTCGCAGCTGATAGGATGTACGAACCTGGTTTCGAACTTGTCCATTCGAGATTGAGATCGATCAGCTCTACGATCTCGTACCCGGAGCGGGCAGGCGAATGGTTCACGCCTGATCGTATTAGCGAGGCCGAGATCAGGCGTTACGGCAGGTTCATCGATGTATCGATGACTGACGCGGAGCTGATCAAAGAACTCGTTGTAACGGATTCGTTCAATGATCTCGATATTGTTGCCACGACCGAATCGAATGCACAGATGGGAGAGCTGGCCGCATCTGTGAAGCGTGCGCTTCAATTTAACAACGAGTGGCATGCGACCCTGCGTGAGCTCTTCGAATACGCGAGTGCAGGTGGACCGGCGGTGATACGCCTTCAAATCTACAGCAATGACGATATTCTCCGCGTTCTGGCAGCGGAGTACTACGAGGCTAGCCTCTACACCCCTGCACTCCAATGTGAGATCGAGTTTGTGACCCGCCGCGAGGTGTTCCAGGGCTTCCTGGAATGGGATGGAGCACCGGTAGACGTTCGATCCGTCATACGTCGTCACTTCGGAGATCACGCGCGCGACTATGCTTCGGAGAAATTTTGGGGCTCGCACCGACCACGGAACATGGATGTCATGTCGGATCTTGGCCTGCGCTATTCGATCGGAAAGACCTCCGAAAGAAGTTTCCATCGCGTTCGCCTGCAAGGCAAAGAAATGGTCGTACAATCAGCAAAGGAAGGGCTTCCGGATTTTGTCACATATGCCCAGGAGGCCGTCGCCGAATTGGCGCAGTTTTTTGATGAGACCGACACCGGGTTTGAAAACGCCATCGCAGGTTACCACTATCAGAAAATAGTTCAGGCTGAGGCCTTTCTCAAACAGGTCATATCGGCCACTCGCGCGACAAAAACGGACAAGTTTTGGCTTGGTCAACTACCAGCCGGGTGTGACTACTGTGGTCGCCCATTTGCACACCTAAGGTATATGGCTGACGGATCATTCAAAAGAGAACCTTCTGGCAACTGGTGTGCGGCTTGTTTGGTGGACAAAACCCGCTCAAGCGGCGGGTTTACCGGCGAGATTTACTTCGCAACGAGCAAGGGCTGGCAGTTGGTAGAGACTGACCAGTTTTCGGCCGTCATCGCGTAACTCAGCCCCGGGTTGGAATCATAGACTGTTGGTCTGGACGCGCAACGACTCAAGTCACGCATAGTCAAGACGAGGCGGCTAAACTCGGTCGACCAACGCTGCCTCTTCGCATAATCCGGCTTAGGCCTTGGAGGCAGCAGAATGAACTTCTTAAACCCGTCCAAGCCCGTCGGACGGATGTTTCGTCATCCCATTATGCGAGTCGCCCGCCCACTTCGCCGCGTCGCGTTGTTGTAGTAGCTGGACGCTTGCTGAAGCGACCGGTGCCTCGACTGCTCCATCGCCTCGGGTAACGGGATGCCGCGGTTGGCTGCTTCCGTCAGATACCCCGACCGTAATCCATGCGCCGAAAACTCCCCCACCTCCAATCGGGCCATTTCGACGCGCAACTTGACGATATCATTGACCGCCTTCGGATCGAGCGCCCGGCGAGACACATTGCCCCAGCGATCGATCGCCCGGAACACACTGCCGCCGTCGATCTTGGCGGCGGCCAGCCAGGCATGCAGCGCCTCCACCGGCCGGCCGGTCAGATAGACGACCTCGTCCTGGCCGGCGCCGGAATTTTTGGTGCGGCCGAGGTGGATGGAGAGCGAGGGGAGGGGGCTTCCATCCTCGACAGTCACCGGCGGCTCGATCGTTAGCTGTTCTTTCCGCAGGCCGGCCACCTCGCTGCGCCGGCGGCCGCCGGAGCCGAAGGCGACCATCAGTATGGCCCGGTCGCGCAGATCGCGCAGGCTGTCGCCGCTGCAGGTCGCCAGCAGTTTGGCCAAAACATCGCCGGTGACCGCCTTGGCGCTCTTGCGGCGGCGCGTCCGGGGGACGGCGCGCACGGCGAGACGAATGGCGGATTTCAAAGTCGGGGAGGCGAAGGCGCCGTCGAGGCCGCGCCACTTGGTCAGCGTCGACCAGTTGGCGAGCCGTCGTCCGACGGTCGCCGGCGCATGCGGCCCGGCCGACCGGAGAAAGCCCCCGTCTCGCAAGGACTGGTCCACCTCGGGCGGCATGCCGTGCTGGGGATCGCTTTCGCGCCGCGTCGGATCCCAGAGATGATGGGCGACGAACTTCAGCAGCAGCGCTTCCGGTGCCGGCCAGGGCAGCGGACTTTCGGTCGCCGCTAAGCACCAGGCCTCGAGGTAAGCGAAATCGGACGTCAGCGCCCGAAGCGTGTTGGCACCCATGCCTTCGTTGACCAGATGTTTGAGCGTCTCGACGTCCTGGTCGGACAGGATTTCGGCGAGTTTGTCGCGCCGGTCGATCGGCAGCACCGCGGCAATGGTGTCGAGGGTTTCGGCCCGCCGGGCGATCGCGTCTGGTGCCGTGTTCGCAGCAAGAATGTCCAAAATGCCTCCTGAGGCGCGAAAACCGGGTGTCAGCACGGCCGCATTGGCCCTCCATTGATACCGTTTTCGCTGATTTGCGGCGTTATAGCAATCACTTCCGATAAGCAGTACTTATCGGAAGTGAGGCGTCGTCTCAACGATGTCGACCAGTGACGGATGCTAACTCCGCAATAGCGTCCGTTTAACAAATCATTTACCATGAATTCAATGCGTTATGATTTGTCCAAAATCCTCATGACCAGCCTTCAGCGACCGGTTGCTGACGCGACCTGTTGGTGCGGCTCGACGAGCGCATCGCCCGTTCACCGGTCGGGCAAGGCTGGATCGAACGATCGCACTATACCGACGCCTGCGCCTCGCTGTGGATCGATGGTGAACTCGTCCACTTGGAAGACCTCGTCCTCCATGACGCCACCCGCGATATTCGCACACCCACCCATGAGCTGACCATCGCCCGCGACGTGCTGCGCACCCGCCGGCGGGTTGCCGGCCAATCTCCTGATTGGGCGCTCTCTGCCGACGGCATCCGCTCGCTGCGCCAGGCGTGGCCTGGACCATCTTTGGGTGGCGGTGGCGAGGTTGAAAGGGAAGCCGACGTGGAGCCTGCTCCGGTTCGGGAAGGGGAGGGGGACGATGCCGACGGTGGCGAAAAAGCCGGGCCGAGCCGAGATCCGCGAACGCAATGCGTTGGTCTATGATCTCGACTGGGACGAGGATGCCCGGCTCGACGAATGGCGCGGGGTGCTCCGCCAGGCCGAACACCTGCCGGTGGTGCTGCAGGCGATTGTCGCCCTCGATGCCTGGAACGAGTTTTCCGTCCTTCAGCACGCGCCCTGGCTCGGCCGGCTGTTTTGCGCCTCAATCCTGCGCCAGGCCGGCATCACCACCGGCGCCCATCTGGCCGCCATTAACCTCGGCCTCAAAACCATTCCCGTCGATCGGCGCCGCCATCGCGACCGGGAAACTCGAATGCTCGCCATCGCGCGAGGTCTTTTGGCGGCGGCCGAGATCGGCATGAAAGAGCATGACCGGCTGGTGCTGGCGAAGACTATGATGGACCGAAAGCTGGACGGGCGCCGGACGTCTTCAAAGCTGCCGGAGCTGGTCGAGCTCGTCATGGCAAAGCCGCTCGTGTCGGCCGGGATGGTGGCGAAGACGCTCGACGTCACGCCGCAGGCGGCGCGGCGGATTGTTTTGGAGCTGGGCTTGCGTGAGATGACGGGCAGGGGGAGGTTTCGAGCGTGGGGGATTTCGTAGCGAAGTGGCTAAACGAAATAACCTCCACATTGAGCCGATGAATCGAATCAACTCAGTTGATCCTGATGGTAGCGTAGGACAGGGATGACAAGTCTACTTTCAGCTCGTCCGTGAAATGCATCTCATATGCATTCGCATCGTATCCCACGAACCGCACGCCTCTTGCCCGTAAGCTTCGAAACACGCGGCAAACTGCCGATATGAAGAGAGGTATAACGTTGAAATAGAGCTGTTTGTCAGGGTAGCCCTCTCGCCGTGCCTTCGAGAAAAATTCGCTGAAGCTGAGGTCAGCTTTCAATTGTCCCAGAAGCTTGCTTCTGTTCAAAGCACTCATTTTGCCTTCTAGAGCAGGTGAATTTTGACTGGGGTCGAGGCGAAACAGGAAATCTTCGGCCTTGTAGAGTTGGCGTCCGACATGTGCCTCGCCTACCAAGGTGTGGCTCGCGATCAAAAATTCGGCGCCGCTGAACCGATGGGGGCCTCCATCCTGCGCCATCGTATTGTTCCAGCTGGAGAACAGTTCGTGATCTCTGTGATGGATCGCATTTCTAAGCATTAAAATAAGCGCGGTGTCGGCATGATCAAAATAATTGAAAACCGCTCGATCTACGTCATAAACGCTGTGAAAAGCTTCTAGCTTCGCCTCGAATGCGCGATCGAGATTATCGATGGCTTCCTCTAGGTCTACTTTTTTTAGCTCGTTGAACCTGGCATTCGCTTCTGCGTAGATACGCATTGAATTGGCAAGCTTAGCGACGGCACGTTCAGTAATCTTCATCTTTGCTTCTGTGTTCATAGGCGGTCAGCTTGGGGAAAGGCAGCCCAGGCGCTCGACAGGCAATCGATCGCCTGCTCAGTATCCGAGTACGCACAACTATACCATCTGTACAGACACGGATGCAAAGGGCCAGGATTCAAAATGAAAAAGGAGTACAACCCACCCCTCGTGTTGGAGTTCGTGTGATGCCTTTGATACAAACGCCGGTTCTCAGAATTAGACCATTGCTAGCCCGTCGAAGGGTAAAGCGGGCTTCCGCCATTTTGCTTTTCAAGAAAGTCGAAACAACTGGCAGCGTCGGGATCGCTCATATCGATCCCGTATTCTTCTCCAAAGATCGCCAGAAAGAAGAACAGCCTCTTGTCTTCCGTGTAGACGAAGTCGAATTCGTGAAGGACCTCGTAGACATCGGAGTTCTCACGGAACAGTGCGTCATGCGCGTAGAGCCGGCGGCGGGAGTAACCCCACGTCGACGGTTGTTCACCGATCCTCACATACCGCCGGACGGGATCGAGCGCTTCCATCCCTAGAAGTTCCTGCCGCCACGGCCACCTCGCCAAAGACATCGATGCCCTGATGCCATGGCCTATGACGCCCGCATCAAAGCCTCACAATGAGCTCGTCAGATACTATTCGGTGAGCTCACATCCAGCCCTCAGCCAGCACTACCCAGTAGCGGAAACTGAAAAATCAATGGGGCGTGGACGGCGCATACGGCGCAGCGCACGTCTTGGTGCTCAGCAGGATTGGCACTGCCGCATGTCCGACACTACGTGCAGCACCTCCTCGATCCACTCCGCCGCGCCTTCGGAAAACCACATGAAGCTAAATTCCGTCGATGCACTCGAGCGCAGAAAAAAGGCAGGCCCTAATCAACCCGAGGACAAATACTCACAATTTCCGCGATGCGCCGGTTCTTCTTCTGGCCTAAACTCGCTTGCCAAATGGATTTTCGCACGAGTCAGGTTGTGGTAGTCACGATCGAAAGCGAATCCGATGATTGTTCAGGTGCCGGCGGTAAACGATGAGTTATTCTGCATTTTTTCTCGCCACGCACTGGGGACGCGCACACGGCGGTATCAACGTCTTCAATCAGGACCTTGCCAAGGCGGTAGCCGCGGAGCTGGGCTCGACCGGGTTGTGCCACTGTCTCGTGATGGGGCCGAGGGCAAGCTCGGTCGAGGATCAGGTTATTGTCGAAACAGGAGAGGAACTCGGGTGCCCGGAGGCCATCGCGAACCGTATCCACGCGGCACTTGCGGCTTCTAATAACTTACAGAACGACGTCATTGTAGTCGGACATGACGTGCATACAGGTTTCCTGGCAATCGATA
Source organism: Rhizobium sp. C104 (assembly GCF_022354505.1). Lineage (NCBI taxonomy): Bacteria > Pseudomonadati > Pseudomonadota > Alphaproteobacteria > Hyphomicrobiales > Rhizobiaceae > Rhizobium > Rhizobium sp. C104. Next base: position 209,912 of record NZ_CP092347.1, read on the forward strand.
CCGTTGGCTATCTGAGGGGGCTTAAGCTTCCGACGGTCCGATCTGCTGTAATCAAGCATATGCATTACAAGCAGTACGACCTACAGAAAGGGCTTTCCCTCGAAGAGCGAGGGGAGAAGGAAGCTCGGCAGACTGAATTGGCTGATCGTGCGGACCTCGTCCTGGCGGTTGGGCCACTTCTCGCTGAGAGCTCTTATGGCGCAACTGGCAAAAAGCGCGTAAGCATGCTCATCCCCGGTGTGCCGCCGTTAGAGCCCGCCATGGAAAATAACGAACCGGCTTGGCAGATCTTTATGAGCGGCCGTCTCGGCCAGCAGGACGACCGGGTTAAGAACGCGCAGCTAGCAATTTCTGCGGTTGCCATTGCTTATCGAAAGGCGAAAGAGGTCCATCAGGGCAGGGATAGCCGTTTTCTAAATCGAGGTTGCTTGACGTTGTTCGGAGCTGGTCCCGAAGCAGCCGAGCCGGCAAACCTCTCTGAGTATGGCGAGCACATCTCACTCGATCCGGTTTCGTACACAGCTGATGCGGGACGTCTATTTAAGACACTCGCGAATTCTCATTTCGCCTTGATGCCATCTTGGCACGAGGGCTTTGGGCTTTCCGGTTGGGAAGCTCTCAGTCTCGGCGTACCACTGATCTGTTCCAGCCATTCCGGCCTCTTCCAGTTCTTGAAGGCCAACGTTTGGGGCGGAAATGTCGGTGTTAGCAGCGAGGGGGTGGTTGAAATTTCCCTCACGGGCGAAAAGGCCGTCGATGCTGAGACCATGAGCAAAGCTATCCTTGGCCTCACTGGGAACTATAGCCGACGCAAGCATGGTGCCATGGAACTCGCATCGTTCTTGAGAGCGCACTATACATGGTCAGCCTGCGCGAAAGCATTCGCGAGCGCGTGCGATTGGCCACTTGCGACATCAGTCGCATGGCAGGAAAGACAGGCAGTCGCCAAGATCACCCTGCAGGATCCTGAAACTGAAGACGGGCTCATACGCCAAGCGGAGGAAATCGTCGCGAACGGCTTGGTCTATGCCGAGTGGGAGCGCGTTTGTACCGCCCTCAACATACTTAGTGCGCGAGGAAAGATCGAACACGGAGTAGTCGGGCTTGAAGCTCTTGCATATCTCGACCAATTGTCGCTGACGCTTGATACAATGCTGGAAAGTCAACGGGGAGTGACCTTCTCCCTGCGCAGCTCGGGGGAACTGGATGTCATCTGGCGCTTCCTGGCGGCCGCGTCAAGCGTGTCGGGATCGATCAACGATTTTATCAATCTCGTAAGGCCTAATGTTTGGCGGCAGATTTGCAGCGATGGTTTCCTGCTACGGGAATTCTTTTTCTACCTCTGCAGATTTGACAACGACTTCCAGTCCCACGACTATGAGGTGACCACAAAAATCGAGGAGGTCATTCGACGGGGACTGGCGGATGGCGATTTTCAGACACGGCTTGCCCGGTTGGGCCTTAAGCATTCAGTTTTGCTAGACGTGTTGAGACAGAGCGATTACTACAGCCAGTTGCCTAGGTTCGCCGCCGTAATAACTGCCTTTCAGGCTCAGCAGCTGGATTTTGCAGAAGTCGAACCTGAGCACTTTGCTACGTTCCTGTGGCTAGCAAGCGAAAGCGCCCTTCAAGGGATATACTCCCCTGACTTCACGCTGGACTTCATCAGGGAGGCGCTCGGAACCGGTTCAATTCCTAGACGTTGGCGAGGCGATAAGCGCTTCCCGGTGGCGGCAATGCTGAGTGCCCTGCCGGTCGACAAAGCGCTTCGCGTGCTTGGGGCATTCTCAACCGATGAAGACGAGACTATTCGCTGGGCGTGCGTCGATGTAGCGTTCTCGCGCTCGTTTCGCTCGCGTGTCGAGGCTACGTATAAGAGCCGACCGTTCATAGCCGGTACGAACCTGACAACGCGTCTGGGCGAAATTATTGACTCCGCTGTACGCTACGATGGATCTCATCCGTGGCTTCAGCGCGAGTTCATTAGGCTCTATCACGAGGAGGTTAAGCAAGGTTGGCGCGGCGGCTTCACGCCTTTCACTTTGAATGACTTTCCGAGGTCGCGTGAGCTGCTGGGCGCGAGTTTTTATCGGACGACGGACAAAGCTCGACCGAAGCTGCACCCGGAAGTCGAAGATGTTCGAAAAGCCGCAGCTGCAGATGTGAGGCGAATCTTGCTCGTGCTACCGCCGATCGAGATCGCAGGTAGCGCCGAACGAAAAAATGCATCTCGCACCACCACGCCCCCGTTGGGCCTCGGTCTCATTGCGAGCGCGCTCAGTCGTGCCGGACATTTTGTCGAGATTGCCGACTGTCATCGCTTTCCATCACTGACCAAAGAGTTAGCGGATCGAGCGGGCGAGTTCGATTGGGTAGGGTTCAATGTTGTTTTGAGCACCGTAAAGTCCACTCAGCAAATCGTTGCCGACATCAAGGCTCGATCCCCCGATGTCATGATTGCCATAGGCGGACCGGCAGCAAATCTTGGCGTCTGGCAAACTTCGGTTTCAGGAGCAGGCCAAGCTGACTGGGATTTCATTGTCAGGGGAAATGCGGAGCAGAATTTCGTCGATCTGGTGGCTCTGACGGGTAGTGCAGGCGCGTGGCCGGAAATCGCCGACGTAATCGCAAATCCAAAGAATCAACGACTCTTAGACACCCACTGCGAGAAATGGCACTTTTATCCTAAAGCAATCGAGAACGCTTTGCCGGACGCCTGGGAACCGATTGCGATGCTCGACAGGCGCGTCTTCCGAGGTCCAGATGGCGCTTACGAGCCAGCGCCCACCCGCAAGAAGAATCGCACCTATAAAGAAGCGCACGTCGTCATGTCGCGAGGCTGCGAATGGAAGTGTACTTTTTGCACCGAACGCAGGAATCTAAGCGGGGGCGAAAGAAGGCGCTCCACCGGATCTGTACTGAGTGAACTGATGGCGTTGGCACAAGAGCATCAAGACCTGCGTATCCAGTTCATCGACGACAATCTTCTGCCCCAGATCGCCGCTCGACCTCCTGACAGTGAGCTTGCCGTGTTGCACGATCTCAAATGGGCAAAGGACTTCCTGGCGGGTCTTGTCGACGTTCGTGAAGGCGCGCCCTGCGGCTTTGGTTGGCGGGGCATCTTCCGCTTTGAGGATTTCATCGAATATGAGAAGCAGGTTCCCGACTTTATCGGCCAACTTGTTAGATCGGGCTGTAGCATGTTGGCCTTCGGGATCGAACATGGCAATGAGACGCAGCGGAAAAAGCTGAAAGCAAACAAGACTTCGACGGCACTCAGTAATGACGACATATGTGCATTGATTCTACGCCTCAAAGCCGCAGGAATTAAGACTAAAGGGTACTTCATCCTCGGTGGGCAACATGACAGCGCCGAGAGCGCCAACGAAACAATTGCGTTCGCTCTGCGGTCAGGTGTCAGCCTCGCTTATTTTGCGATCTACAAGGATTTTGTTGACGCGGCTTCGAAGCTCCGAAGCAGTCCCTTGACTGATCGTAGAGAAGTGGAAGCCTACCTCAGCTACAAGCAGCTCTCGCAAGATCTCGATGGTATTTTCTTACCTGCTGAGAACTCCCGCGACCCATCTCCTGCTGAAATGTCCGACAGCAGTGACCTTGCCCCGTTGAAATAATCCATTTTGAAGTAAGCTCTGGCCCATTGAGAGGACCAGGGAATGAAGCGCAATCGTTTCACAGACGAACAGATCATCGGCATTCTGAAGGAGCACGAGGCTGGCACGCCGGTCTCGGAGCTTTGCCGCAAGCACGGCGTCAGCGATGCCAGCATCTATAAATGGAAGGCCAAATTCGGCGGCATGGAGGTATCCGAAGCCAAGCGGCTGAAGACGCTGGAGGACGAGAACACGAAGCTGAAGCGGCTTCTGGCGGATGCCATGCTCGACAATGCCGCTTTGAAAGACCTTTTGGGAAAGAAGTGGTGACGCCCGCGGCCAAGCGGAAAGCTGTCGCGCATCTGATGATCCATCATGAGATGAGCGAACGGCGGGCGTGTAAAGCCATTGGTTTTTGCCGAATGACGATTCGTTACGAGACCAGGCGCGACGATGATCATGAGCTTCGCGAGCGAATGAAGGCGTTGGCGCATGAACGCCGCCGCTTTGGATATCGACGCATTCATGTGCTGCTGAGGCGGGAGGGTCACCTCGTGAACCACAAGAGGCTCTTCCGGCTCTATCGGGAGGAGAAACTGACGGTGCGCAAGCGCGGCGGTCGCAAGCGAGCGATAGGCACGCGAGCGCCGATGCTGGTGCCGATGGTGGCCAATGACCGTTGGTCGCTAGACTTCGTGTCGGATCAGTTCACCGATGGGCGCAGGCTGCGGATTCTGACCGTCGTCGATGATTGCACGAGGGAGTGCCTGGCGCTCGTCGCCGATACATCACTTTCCGGTCTTCGCGTCGCACGGGAGCTTGACCGGATTATCGAGGAGCGCGGCAAGCCGAGGATGATCGTCTCCGACAACGGCAGCGAGTTCACCAGCAACGCGATCCTGCAATGGGCGGACCGGACCAAGGTTGACTGGCATTACATTGCGCCTGGCAAGCCTATCCAGAACGCTTTTATCGAAAGCTTCAACGGGCGGCTGCGAGACGAGTTCTTGAATGAAACTCTGTTCTCGTCGCTCGCTCACGCCCGGTCTGCGCTTTCAAACTGGCGTAGCGATTACAACGATCAACGCCCGCATTCAGGCCTTGGCTGGCTGACACCGGCCGAATTCGCTCAGACACTCAACCCGCGACGTGATGCGGTGCTGCGCAGCCGAAATGGCTCCGCACCGCAACCCGCCGCTACCGAACCAACAACAGCAACCAAAAACCGCTGGAGCGAACGCAAAACTGGATAAAACTTGGGGGCAAGGTCAGCAGGTCTGCGATTTATCGCGATCTGCAGAAGCTTGGCTTCAGCTTTGCTGATATTGTAAAGTACAACGACTATCATAGTGACGAAGGGCCGGCCGCGCCTTTGATGGTGCGGAATGCTTTTCAGGACAAGGAGGCGTATTTCGACACCTTAAAGAACGCATATCTCAGCTTTTATCTGAGAAAGGACTTTGTCTCGGAGTATGAGAGCCTCGTTGCGAACGGCTACTAGAGCCCTGCTCGGACGTCAGGTCAGGTGTTCCGGCACCTTATCCTTACTCTCGTTTGGGGCTTCGGCAAAGGCCGTCCGGTGATATATTGGTCTATGAGAATGCTACGACGGCAACGGCTTGGGTTCCAAAGTTGGCAGGTGCGACGGACCGGATGCCGTCGCAGCTATTATAGTCCACATATGGTGTTCATTTTTAGGAGAAACTTCTTTCGAAGATCTACAGAGTGCGGGCCGGCCAAGGTTGCCAGATATCGATCAAACTCCGCTTCCAATTCTGTGTGGAATAGTGTGCGGTTCACAGTGATTTGACCATTATCGAAGCGCATTATTGGGCCGCTGACCCCGACCGTCATCTTTTCGGTCGCCCGCTGTGATGGAGTGCGCATCGCCCTTGGCTATAGAACTCGTCAGCCTTCTTCGTCGCCACCATGCCAGCGCCGAGACAATTGATAAATGGCTGCCAGTTGCTCAGGAACTCTCTAAACAGCCGACCGCTTTGACGTGTATGGTTGGTCATGCCCTCACGGAAACCTTGAATTGTTTCGAGAACGAGGCAATCCAGGGCGAGGATCGCAAAGCCATATGTTTGCTGGTGGTTAGATTTATCGACATCGATCAGGGTCTGCGCTGGCTTGATAAATCGGCCCTGTATGCGATCCCTTAGGACATCGACTGCTTTCAGCCACTCCTCCTGTTTCGGATTGTCGGGATCCAGTTCGAGGCCGCGCCAGAACGCGACCGTGTACTTCGGACTGATCTGCAGGCTACGGCTCTTTGTTGTCTCGCTCGTTCGCTTAGCTTTCAAGAAATCGCGATACTGGACCCCAACACGGAGAAGTCGTTGGGCCGGATCTGCTTTCGTAAGCATCCGGTGATTGCCGCACCTGGCGCTGATGGTGTGTAGGTTCAGCGGTCTGACTGAAGTGCCCCGACGGCTCTTGCCGCCTTGTCGCAGCGCTCTGAAAGTTCTGGGTATGAGAGCCCCATGTGCTCGGTCGCGATCTTGAAGAGATACTGCGCGATGGCATCAACTGAGGCGGTTTGATTGGCCAGCATGCCATAGACGGTATCGGCATAGGCATCATATTCGTCTTGCGCTTCAGGAATGTCCGACACCCCGATGGGGTCCCACTCGGTGAGCAATATTTTCCGAATGATAGCTCGGTTGGCTTTGCGATCCATCGTTGATCCTATGCCGCAACGGCTGCTGTTTGCGTCGGTTTCCAGTTCCACGGCAGCAATTGCTCCAGCCTGCTGATCGGCGTGTCGGCAATGTTGGCGAGAACGTCGGCGAGCCAAGCCTGTGGGTCGATGTCATTGAGCTTGGCGGTTTATGCCGACCGGCGAACTATGCCGATTAATCAACTTTTTGCCAACGTTTCCAGCACCATAGCGGCCGCCTAGTCGGCATAGCTTAGGGTCTCTCCGTCGCAATTGTCGCGAAGGAGAGGACACATGAACGCAACTGACTATTTGAATCGCAGCGCCCTATACCGGAAGCTGGTCTACGGTCCGTATCGGGAGTTTGCGGGCGTTTACGCCGCCAAAATGTCGAACGAAGGTTTGGGGCGGCAATGCACGTGGCGGTCGCTGAGCCTGTTTCGGGATCTGATGGACTGGCATGTTGGCAATGGACATGCTCCGCAGGATTTGAATGAGGTTCACGCCGACCGCTTTCTTGAGCATCGTTTCAAACACTGGAAGCCCGACTCGGGCGATCGATCGGCGCTCCGCCGCTTGCTTTTGGCGTTACGGGAGAAAGGCTTAATACCAGCCGCGCTTCCGATTCAGCGCAGTGAGCACGAGATGATCGTCGATGTATTCGGGCAATATCTCTCGAATGAGAGAGGGCTCGCCGCCGCGACAGTGGGGAGCCACAAGCTTCTGTCGCTTCGATTTCTCCGGGAGGTGTGTCCTTTCGGCGCAGACGAGTTTGCAGCGCTCACCCCGGAGATCGTTATCGGTTATGTCGAGCGACATGCGCTCGACGGTTCCGCCGACAGTGGCAAAGCCATGTGCGGGGTTGTGCGTGCTTTCCTGCGCTATTTGCATCTGAAGGGCTTCATCTCGACGCCGCTCGCTGACTGTGTGCCGTCCATCCGCCGCTGGCGACTTGCCGGCCTTCCAACCTTCCTGCCGCCCGAGAAAGTCCAGAAGGTTCTCGATGCCTGCGATCGGACGACGGCAATGGGTCGTCGGGACTATGCGGTTCTGATGATCCTCGCCAAGCTCGGTTTGCGCGCCAGCGAAGTGGCCACCCTCAATCTTGACGATATCGACTGGCAGTCGGGCACGATCCTCGTACACGGAAAGGGACGACGACAAGCGACTATGCCGCTGCGTCACGACGTCGGAACAGCGATCGTCGCTTATATCCGGCATGGGCGCCCAGCTTCGGCATGTCGGCGAGTCTTCTTGCGAACACTTGCGCCGCATGTGGGCTTTGCCTCCGGCTGCGCCATCACGATGATCGCGAAGCAGGCACTCGAACGGGCAGGCATTGACGGCTATGCGCATCACGGTGCCCATCTTTTCCGCCACAGCCTTGCGACCGACCTTTTGCGGTCGGGCGCCAGCTTTGCCGAGATCGGTCAACTGCTCCGCCATCGAAGCATCGACAGTACAAGAATCTATGCAAAGCTCGATATTGAGAAGCTGCGGGAACTGAGCCTACCCTGGCCGGGAGGTGTCCAATGAGCCGGCTTCGCACCGCGCTTGAGCGCTACATCGGCATGCGCCAAGGGCTGGGATACGAATATGACGGTCCGGCAAAACGATTGTCGGAGTTCGTCGCTTTCATGGAAGCCCGCGGCGCCGAGACCATCACGGCGGACCTGGCAATGGAGTGGGTCACCTCGATGGGCCGGCAGCCGAGTTGGTCAATCCGACTGGCTGATGTGCGCTGCTTTGCCCAGCACCTCAGTCATTTCGATCCTTTGACGGAAGTGCCACCGAGCGACGCTGTGGCGCCGGCACGGCGGACAAAACCCTACATCTATAGTGAGGTCGAGATTCAGGCACTTCTGGCGGCAGCACTGTCGTTGCCGCCGGCCAACGCCCTGCGGCGCTGGACATATCACTGCCTGTTCGGGCTGATAGCGGTCGCCGGACTGCGCCATTCCGAAGCGCTCAGCCTGCTCCGGGCCGATGTAGATCTCGACCAGGGCGTCCTCACCATCCGAGAGACAAAGTTTGGCAAGTCACGGCTGGTGCCGCTGCATGCCACGACAATTGCTGTCCTTTCAGGCTATGCCGCCCGACGCGATGCACACCTTGGTACGCCGCGTAGTCCCTATTTCTTCGTCGCCGAACAGGGCGGCAGATTGCTGCATCAATACGTGCACCGCGTGTTCTGGCGACTATCTCGGCAAATCGGATTACGGCAGGAGGGGAAACGAGATGGCCCACGGATTCATGATCTTCGTCACCGTTTCGCCGTCCAGACCCTGATCAACTGGCATCGCGCCGGCGAAGATGTGGAACGCGAGCTGCCGGTTCTCTCGACCTTCCTCGGCCATGCGAATGTTCGCGACACCTATTGGTATCTGTCCGCCACGCCGGAACTGATGAACCATGCCGTACGGCGATTGAATAAGCGCTGGGAGGTACGGTCATGAGACGCACGAAAGACCTGGCCGTGCTGATCGAGCGGTGGTTCACAGATCGGCTCATGAAGCATCGAGGTGTAAGTTCTAACACCATCGCCTCCTATCGCGACACCTTCAGGCTCCTGTTTGCGTTCGCACAGACGCGCCTTGGGAGATCCCCATCGGAGTTGACGCTGCGGGATTTGGACGCTCCCTTCATCGGCGCATTCCTGGAGGATCTTGAGACGAAGAGATCCGCCTCGGTGCGGACCCGGAATCTCCGCCTTACAGCCATCCGCTCTTTCTTCCGATATGCGGCGTTCGAGGAGCCGGCACATAGCGCCCACATTCAGCGTGTGCTCGCGATCCCCAGCAAGCGATGTGACAAGCGGCAGCTTCAGTTTCTAACTAGGCCCGAGATTGAAGCGATCCTGGACTGCACGGATCGAAGCACGTGGCTGGGACGCCGCGACTACACTCTGCTGTTACTGGCCGCCCAAACGGGGCTGCGGGTCTCGGAGATCATCGACCTTGACCGAGATTCGGTAATGCTCGGCCGCGGTGCGCATGTGCAATGCATCGGCAAGGGCCGCAAAGAGCGAAGTACGCCGCTCACAAAGGTTGCACAGCAAGCCCTCCGTTATTGGCTCAAGGAACCAGGGAAGCGAGGCTCAACAGCCCTCTTTCCGAATACGCACGGTGGCAGGCTCAGCGCCGACGGCGTGCAGGCACTGCTGAACAAATATGTCGCCAAAGCACGTGAGCACTGCGTCTCCCTTCGCTCAAAGCGGGTGTCGCCCCATGTCTTGCGGCACTCTGCTGCCATGGAGTTGCTGCAGGCGGGCGTCGACTGCTCCGTCATTGCCCTGTGGTTGGGCCATGAAGCGATGGAAACGACGTTGACCTATCTTCATGCGCATCTCGAACTGAAGGAATCTGCACTCGCAAAGCTGAAGCCGTACGAAGGCGCCAAGGCCGAGCGATTTCGACCAAGCGACCGGCTTCTGGAATTCCTGAACACCCTCTGAGCATGAGAACTATGCCGAGTGCCAAACAACGGCGACCCGCCAAACTGGCTCGGAACGCACGGTTTGCCGTTCCTGCCAGAAGACGCACTCGGCATAGTTCGCCGGTCGGCATAAACTGCCTTATGCCGCGCGCGGCATAATGCCGTCATGATCAGCGTGGCCATGAAGGCGGCACGATCAGCGCCACGATCCGATCCGGCGAAGAGCCATGACTTTCTTCCGAGAGCAAAGCCTCTGAGCGCGCGTTCGGCGGCATTATTCGTCAGGCAAATCCGGCCGTCTTCGAGGAAGGCCGTGAAGCCGTTCCAGCGCTTCAACATGTAGTCGATCGGCTCAGAGACAGGAGAACTGCGCGACAGCTTTGCCCGCTCAGTTTGGAGCCAGTCATGCAGTTCTTCGACGAGCGGCTGGCTGTCTTTGCGGCGGCGCTCCTGGCGCTGCTCGGGGCTAAGACCGTTGATCTCCCGTTCGATATCGAACAGGGCATCGATCCGTTTGACGGCCTCCAATGCCATCGGTGAGATCGGTCCGGCTTTGCTGCCACGTTTGGCGTTCGTGGCAATGTCGGCCAGCACGAAGAACTTGCGGCGCGAATGTGCCCAGCAGAGTGCTTGGCGCAGAGGCGCGGGATCGCGATCTGCTTTGAACAGCGGGTTATAGCCGCCATAGGCATCCGCCTGCAGAATGCCGGTGAAGGTCTTCAGATGTCGCTCTGGATGCTCCTGCCGCCGATCCCGAGAGGAATAGTAGAGGGCGGCGGGCGGTGACTGTCCGCCGAACGGCCGATCGTCCGGAACGTAGGTCCAGATGCGGCCGGTATCGGTCTTTCCCTTCGCCAGGATCGGCACGGTCGTGTCGTCGCCATGCAGCCGCTCGGCCGCCAGGACATGGGCCTCGATCAACGAATGGATGGGCTTCAGGGCTGCGGCACACGCGCCGACCTGATCGGCAAGCGTCGACAGGCTGAGATCGATCCCCTCTCGGGCATAGCGCTCGCTTTGGCGATTGAGCGGCTGATGCTGCGCGAACTTCTCAAACAGGATCATCGCCAGAAGGTTCGGGCCGGCAAAGCCGCGGGGTGTCACATGGAAGGGTGCTGGCGGCTGCGTGATCTTCTCGCACTCGCGGCAGGTGAACTTCTACCGCACCGTCTGGATAACCTTCCACTGACGCGGAATGACCTCCAGGGTCTCGGTGATATCCTCGCCGAGCTTCGACAGCTTGGCCGATCCACAGCATGGGCAACTGGATGGGGCGGCAATAACGACGCGCTCGCGCGGCAGGTGTTCAGGAAAGGGCTTGCGTGACGGACGCTTGCGCTCGAAGGCCCTGACGGTCGAGCTTTTGGCAACCATCTCTGCCGCGAGTTCGTCTTCGCCGGCATCAGCTTCGAGTTCTTCGAGTTGCAGTTCCATCTGTTCGAGAAGCCGCGCCTTGCGCTCAGAGCGGCTGCCGTAAAGCTCTCGGCGGACCTTCTCGATCTCCAGCTTCAGCCGCGCGATCAGCGCCTCGGAATGTGACACGAGCGCTTTTGCGCTGGCAGCTTCCGCCTTGGCTGTCGCCGCTTCCACCTCGGCAGCAACACGCAGCGCTCGCTCTTCGGCCAGCAGTGCGAGCGCACTGGCAAGGTCATCTGGAAGCTGGTCGACAGGGCTGTTCATGGCGAGATGGAATCATATTCGCCCCCGCTATTCCAGTATTTTTGCTCATCCGACCGAGGTTGGTCGCAGGTCTTTTGCGGCATCCGCCAGTCGATACCTTCCAGCAAATAACCGAGCTGCCCAGGCGTAATCACGACCGTTCCATCGGCCGCCGACGGCCATATGAAACGTCCACGTTCCAACTTCTTGTACCTCACAACAGAATGCAGCCACTGCCAACGCAGATACGCAGTTAGTGCGGGTAACGCATCCGTTTCATCCTTTATTCCCACGACAGTTGCCGTGCATCGGCAAGCGCTACAACCGGCATGGTGAACGCCTTTTGCTGCAGACCGAGGACGCCACTGTTTGGTCGGTTCCTCCGCAATGGACTGATCTTGTGAGCCTGGATCCCGAAGTCGTCATGAGCAACGGACGATTGCTCTTGCGGATTGTCGACTTAATGGAGTTGGCCACTCTGGTGGAGCGCCTTTCGAGCAAATCGAGCCCGCGCTGACGCGCTGAAGTGTAAAGGTAAATATGTCGCATCTGTAAAGTGGATTATGCCGCAAGAGGTCGTTTTTATGAGATGGTACGCCTGCAAATACGAGATATCGCGTCAGATAGACCATAAACATCGCCTTGACGAGGTAGCAGAATGCGGCATAATTAGCATTACGCTAACGCCGCTTCATGTCCTCGGAGCCATTGATGTCTGCGAAGTACGAGAGCAAGCGCACAAAGATGGATGTCCTCATCGAAGAGGGCACGTTCAATCCCACCCCCGAGAAGGTGCGCGATCCAAAGTTTCGGGGCAGCGAGTTCTTCGATCCGCACGACGCCGTGCAGGTCAAATACGAGATGCTGCGTCGCGTGTCCATCGACAAGGTGTCGGTGACGGAGGCCTCCGACGAGTACGGTGTTTCCAGGCCAACCTATTACCAGGCCAAGGTGAACTTCGACATGGCCGGGATTGCCGGACTGGTGCCGACAAAGCCGGGCCCCCGCGGTCCCCACAAGATCGACGACAAAGTCCTGGCATTTCTGCAGGCGCAGACCGCCCCAGGAGAACCCGTTCGCGCCCGGGAACTGGCCAAGCTGCTCCGCCAGGAACTCGATATCGAGCTTCATCCCAGATCGATCGAGCGGGTTCTAAAAAAAGCGACACGTAAACATTGCCGCGACGGCGGCATGCCCGACCCAACCGTCGACCATCGCGTCCCAGTACGAGGTATTGCGCAAGGCCGCCTTCGGCGCAGCGCTGCCACTTATGGCCCGTAGCGGCCTGATGCTCTTTCTGCGCCGGGGCATGTGGGGATGGGCTCAGGCGCTGACCGCAACAGCAGTCACCCCGCCAGAGCAGAATTACCCATCGTCAATGGCTTGGCCGCTGCGCGGCGGACACAGCGCCGTCGTTCACGTCCTTGCGACAATCGCTATGAGCACCAACGATCGGAGGTCACCATGAATGTACATCTCAAAGTCCAGCCTCATCACCTCGAACGTGGCGCCTACCTCTACATCCGCCAGTCTTCCATGCGGCAAGTCGTCGAGAACGTCGAGAGCGCCAGGCGGCAATATGCGCTTCGGGGACGCGCTGTCGCCCTCGGCTGGCGCGACGAGCAGATTATCGTCATCGACAACGATCAAGGAGAGTCCGGTGCATCGGCGGTGTGGCGCGAGGGGTTTCAGCGGCTGGTCAGCGACGTCGGCATGGGACATGCCGGGATCGTCATGGGCCTGGAGGTCTCGCGTCTGGCGCGCAACAATGCCGACTGGCAGCGTCTGCTGGAGATTTGCGCCCTTGCCGACACCCTGATCCTCGACGAGGACGGCGTCTATGATCCGGCAAGTTTCAACGACCGGCTCCTGCTCGGCCTCAAGGGAACAATGAGTGAGGCCGAACTGCATGTGATCAAAGCCCGGCTACGCGGCGGCATTCTCAACAAGGTGCGGCGCGGCGAGTTTCGTTGCCTCCTGCCGACTGGGTTGGTCTATGACCATTTCGGCAATGTGACGCTCGATCCAGACATGCAAGTCAGAGAAACGATCATTCATTTCTTTGAGATGTTCTCTCGCCTCGGGTCCGCCTCCCAGACCGTCAAGGTCTTTCGCAATGAAGGCCTATTGTTTCCATCGCGCCTACACAACGGCGGCACGCTGTTTCGGCCGCTGACCGCATCGACGGCGATGCGTGTCCTGAACAATCCGCGCTACGCTGGCGCCTATACCTATGGCCGACGACAGTTTCGACGCACCATCGACGGCAAAAAGACTCTGCGTGCGCGCGACATTGATGACTGGCCGGCCTGCATTCCCGATGCTCATCCCGGCTATATCAGCTGGGAGCGACATCAGGAGAATCTGAAGATCCTCAAGGCGAATGGCCGTGGATTTGAAGCGGCACGAGCTTCAATCCCAAGGGAGGGACCGGCACTGCTGCAAGGCCGGGCCGTATGTGGGCAGTGCGGCAGCCATCTTAGGGTTCGCTATGCGGCGCGGCGTGGCCGGCAGGAAGCCTGGTACATTTGTAATCGTGCCCGCATTTATCGTGGGGAGCCTATGTGTCAGTCGATCGCCGGGCCTCCCGTCGATGAAGCCATCGGTATGCTGATTGCCGAGCAAATGACGCCGGCGGCCGTCGAACTCGCTCTCGAAGTCCGCAAGGAGATCCAAGCCCGGCATGAAGAAGCAGACCGGCTGCGCTGTCGCGCAATCGAACGCGCCCAAACGGAAGCCGAGCTCGCTCAGCGCCGCTTCATGCTTGTCGATCCTAGTAACCGCCTCGTCGCCGACACGCTCGAAGGTGAATGGAACGAGAAGCTTCGCACGCTGGCCAGTGCCCGCGAAGAGCGCGAACGTGGCCGAGAGCACGATCAATTCATCCTCGATAAAGCTGTCCACGAACGGTTAGTCGCGATGACGGCCGACTTCAACCAGCTCTGGAAAGAGCCGGATACCCTAAGCCGCGAACGCAAGCGATTACTGGCCCACATCATTGAGGATGTCACTCTCTTAAAGCTGCCAGCGGAAGGAACCACCAAGCTTCACGTTCGCTTCAAGGGCGGCAAAATCCAGACGCTCACCACCATGAACCCAAAATCCTCTCCTCAGCAGATCAAGACAAAGCCCAGTATCATTGAACTGGTCGATAGGCTTCTCGACGATTACATTTATCCCGAGATCGCCGAGATTCTAAACGAGCAGGGACATCGCCCAGGTGGAACCGCACGTCGCGGCTGCCAGGACGCCCGCTTTACACCCCTCAAAGTCGCCTATCTCATCCACGAATATAAGCTGCGATCACGATATGATCGACTGCGACAGCGGGGAATGCTGACAAGACAGGAAGCGGCAGCGCATCTCAATATCAGCGAGCAAACCGTCGCCAGATGGGCCAAATTTGGCCTCATCACCAGACATGCCTATAACGGGCACTATAGCCTGTACGAAATCGCCGATGGAGACCTGCCGCAAAAGCAATGCAGCCGATGGAACCCCTCAAGAATCGCGCTGCTGCGTATCGAGAAACGCAAACTGAGCCAAAAACATCAACTGGCGAGGAAAGAGGTGTAGTATGAACGCCGATCGTTCGTGAACAGGCAGGCTCCCTGACCATCATGCCAGATGACCTTGATCAGGCCGCCGCCACGCCCGCGGAACACGAACAGGCGCCCACACATCGGAGTTAGCGCTGTTTGCCTCGCACCTTGACCGTGCGCGTATTGCTGTTTCGAGTAATACCGCTGTGATAGAGATGGCAACGATGCGCCACTTGCGGACATTTCGTAAAACATGACTGTTCCCACCATGACAAAAGGTACACTACGATTTTTCTTTGATTTTGGGGCTGGCGGATGCTTGTGGGCGGGTGATGATGCTACCCGATCCAAATTAGGCGTCGGACCGCTTGATGCGACCGTGTATGACCTTCAAGGGGATGTCGCACTTCCCCCGGCTTTTATTGCCAAGCAACGTTCACTCGCTCATCAACCGTCTTGATCAAGAATATCTTAGCTACCTCAACCCATTGTATCCACCTGATCCAAGCCTCTGGACGCAAGCCAGGTGCGACCGCTTCAATAGCGATGTGGACCAGCTTCTGCTTTTGCTTCAGGTCGAGTTGGGTACCAACTTCGTGATTATCGATCAGCAGAAACGCCATGCCGAGGACCGGGCTCTTGGCGAATTCCTGGCCGCGAATCCCAATCAGAAGCCAATGCCCTAGAAATAGTCGGGATGGCGGTAATGGGCCGATACCATTGATAAAGTCGCGTCGAGATCGTGCGGCAGCATCTGGATTGCGGCTGGCGCGCCAAGGTGTAGCTCCCTTTATGCTGGTTTCGGCATCGGCGTCGGGATTAGCTTTGTAGCTTTGCGAGTTTCCGGAGGTTTTGGGCTGCGGCTGCGAGGTGGAACTCATCTCTAGCTCCATTCGGCCCTCGTAGTCGCAAGCGATCCAATCTGAGGATGCGTTTGAGGTGAGCAAAGAGCATCTCGACCTTTTTCCTCTCCCGCCTCGAAGTGACATAGGCTTCCGTTTTGGCGATATCGCGAGCCATGTCGCGAGCGCCCTCATGGATGGAGCGTGGTATTTTGCGCGCCGGGGGGGGCGATGTCACGTTGTTTCATCAGTGATGGAAGAGTAAGCGGGGTCCCGGTCGCACTCGATCAAGATGCTTTAGGCGTTTCGAACTGTCTTGCGAGGCCGGGGACGACTGCATCGCGCCAATTGCAGTCCTACTCTAGCTTTTCGAAGCCGGGCATAAAACCAATGAGGGGCTCGCTCTTAATGTCTCTGACGCTTGTCGCATCTGAGCGCCATAAGCCGATGCCCATTGCTCAGGCGTGAAATCTGGAACCGGGCGAATGCCTTCGATTATGGCGACTGTATCATCGTGCTTGAGCAAGAATGTCTGTTGGTTTCCACGCGGAACTGAGCCGGTTTTTCCACCGAGAAGTGAGCCACCTCTAAGTATGGTTTTCTGATCATGCTTTGGTCAATGGGTTGGCCTTTTCTCCTCTCTTTTGTGCCGCGGCGGCCGAGCTGGCTTTGAAGCGGAAGCTGTCGTTCCCGGTTTCCAGGATATGGCAACGGTGGGTCAGGCGATCGAGCAGAGCGGTCGTCATCTTGGCGTCGCCGAAGACCGTGGCCCATTCGCTGAAGCTGAGATTGGTGGTGATGATGACGCTGGTGCGCTCGTAAAGCTTGCTCAAGAGGTGGAAGAGCAGCGCTCCACCCGAAGCACTGAACGGAAGGTATCCCAGCTCATCGAGGATCAGCAGATCGAGGCGAACCAGTGTCTCGGCGATCTGGCCTGCTTTTCCTTTGGCCTTCTCCTGCTCGAGCCCATTGACCAATTCGATGGTCGAGAAGAAGCGGACCTTTCGGCGATGATGCTCGATCGCCTGGACACCGAGGGCGGTCGCGACATGTGTTTTGCCTGTGCCCGGCCCGCCGACAAGCACGATATTCTGCGCTCCGTCGATGAACTCGCATCGGTTTAGTTGGCGCACCGTCGCTTCGTTGACTTCGCTGGCGGCGAAGTCGTATCCGGAGATGTCTTTGTAGGCCGGGAAGCGGGCAGCCTTCATATGATAGGCGATGGAGCGGACCTCGCGTTCGGCCATTTCGGCTTTCAGCAATTGGGACAGGATCGGCACGGCTGCATCAAACGCTGGAGCCCCTTGCTCGATCAGGTCCGTGACGGCTTGAGACATGCCATACATCTTCAGGCTACGCAGCATGATGACGACGGCGGCGCTGGCAGGATCATGACGCATGACGACCTCCTACGATCCGGACCCGCAGACCGTCATAGCGTTCTACATTGGCCTTGGGTTCAAGCAGCAAGGTCAGCGCCTGTGGCGTGTCGATGTCAGGACCATCAGTCGTCTTCCCATCGATCAGACGATGCAGCAGGTTCAGCACATGCGTCTTGGTCGCGACGCCTTGATCCAGAGCCAGTTCCACAGCCCTGACGACAACCTGTTCGTCGTGATGAAGAACCAGAGCGAGGATGTCGGCCATCTCCCGATCACCACCGGGGCGGCGAAGCATCTGATCCTGCAGTTGTCGAAAGCCCGGCGGCAATTCCAGGAAGGGTGCGCCATTGCGCAAAGCACCGGGCTTGCGCTGGATGACGGCAAGGTAATGCCGCCAGTCATAAATCGTCCGTGGTGGTTTGTCGTGGCTGCGTTCTATGATCCGCGGATGTTCGCAGAGGATATTGCCCTCGGCTGCAACGACCAGCCGCTCGGGATAAATCCGCAGGCTGACGGGCCGGTTCGCAAATGATGCAGGCACACTGTAACGATTACGCTCGAAGGTGATCAAGCATGTCGGTGAGACGCGCTTGCTCTGCTCGACGAAGCCGTCAAACATGGCGGGCAATGCCATTAAGGCAGGCTGCTCATCACCCCAAACATCTGCGATCGAACCGGACAAGGTGCCATGCGGTGTCTCGCGCCACAGGTCCTGGCAATGCTGTTCCAGCCATGCGTTCAACGCCGCTAAATCTGGAAAGTCCGGCATCTGTTGCCACAGCCGTGGTCGGGCATCCTGGACGTTCTTCTCGACCTGGCCTTTCTCCCAGCCTGCGGCGGGATTGCAGAACTCGGGCGCAAAGACGTAGTGGTTCGTCATCGCCTGGAAGCGGACGTTGACCTGCCGTTCCTTGCCGCGGCCAACACGATCGACCGCGGTCTTCATGTTATCATAGATGCCGCGACCAGGTACGCCGCCGAACACGCGGAACCCGTGCCAGTGAGCGTCGAAGAGCATCTCGTGCGTCTGCAGCAGGTAAGCTCTGACCAGAAAGGCGCGACTGTGTGATAGCTTGATATGGGCGACCTGAAGCTTCGTGCGCTCGCCGCCGATTACGGCATAGTCCTCACTCCAATCGAATTGGAATGCTTCGCCTGGGCGGAAAGACAGCGGAACGAATATGCCGCGGCCCGCCGTCTGCTGCTCAACCCGCCACTCACGGGCGAACGCGGCGACCCGTCCATAGGAGCCGGTAAAGCCGAGAACCACCAGATCGGCATGAAGCTGCTTCAGCGTTCGGCGCTGCTTGCGCGACCTTCCGGCCTCGGTCTGCAGCCAGCCAGCAAGTTTGTCGGCAAAAGGATCAAGCTTGCTCGGTCGTTCCGGTACCGTGAACGTCGGCTCGATCGTACCGGCACTCAAATACTTCGCGATCGTGTTGCGTGACAGTCCAGTGCGCCGGCTGATCTCGCGGATCGACTGCTTCTCGCGCAGCGCCATCCGACGGATGATGTTTAAAAGTCCCATGTGGATCACTCCGTTGCCCCCGTCGCTCTCCGCGTTGGGGGAAGGTTCACATGGCTCAATTCTCAATGGAAATTATGCGCCTAACCGGCTCAGTTCTGCGTGGAAACCAACAAATGTCGTAACAAGGTTCCCTTTTGGCAATGGCGAGGACATGGAAACGCGATGCGAACCGATATCCTCAAGGGTGACATTCTCCATCTGGACCCGATACGCCGCCCCGTCGAAGGCGACGAAGTTGCCGTCTCGAATGGCCCAGAATGGCCCCTCACATCCAGTCCCAATGTAGTGAAGTTCGCTTTCGGCAAATTTGCTCACTACTGCGGTCGCCCTGTTGTCCGAGCACGAAGCCGCCACGAGAAGGCCAGCAAAAAGCACACAGCGAAATAAGCGATAATGAATCTGCTGCACGCTCCGCCTCTCTGGAACTGTATTGGTTAGCGCCGAACGGCCACCTGGGCAGGGTAACGGTGATCAAGAAACAGGTCGTTAAAGGCACAGGATCAATTTTACCCAGTTCCTGGAGACCGAATCTAGAGCCAAACACATAGCTGCGTCGTCGTTTCGCTAACGGGCCGACGAAAGCCTTCAAACACCCATTATGCTAAGGAGTAATTCCACGGCAGGAGACCCTCAATCTGGCGCTGCTTGTGACCGTTGGCAATGGCGGTGAGTGTGCAGGTCAAATAGGCAAGCGGATCGACAGTATTGAGCTTACACGTTTATGCCGACCGGCGAACTATGCCGAGTGCGTCTTCTGGCAGGAACGGCAAACCGTGCGTTCCGAGCCAGTTTGGCGGGTCGCCGTTGTTTGGCACTCGGCATAGTTCTCATGCTCAGAGGGTGTTCAGGAATTCCAGAAGCCGGTCGCTTGGTCGAAATCGCTCGGCCTTGGCGCCTTCGTACGGCTTCAGCTTTGCGAGTGCAGATTCCTTCAGTTCGAGATGCGCATGAAGATAGGTCAACGTCGTTTCCATCGCTTCATGGCCCAACCACAGGGCAATGACGGAGCAGTCGACGCCCGCCTGCAGCAACTCCATGGCAGCAGAGTGCCGCAAGACATGGGGCGACACCCGCTTTGAGCGAAGGGAGACGCAGTGCTCACGTGCTTTGGCGACATATTTGTTCAGCAGTGCCTGCACGCCGTCGGCGCTGAGCCTGCCACCGTGCGTATTCGGAAAGAGGGCTGTTGAGCCTCGCTTCCCTGGTTCCTTGAGCCAATAACGGAGGGCTTGCTGTGCAACCTTTGTGAGCGGCGTACTTCGCTCTTTGCGGCCCTTGCCGATGCATTGCACATGCGCACCGCGGCCGAGCATTACCGAATCTCGGTCAAGGTCGATGATCTCCGAGACCCGCAGCCCCGTTTGGGCGGCCAGTAACAGCAGAGTGTAGTCGCGGCGTCCCAGCCACGTGCTTCGATCCGTGCAGTCCAGGATCGCTTCAATCTCGGGCCTAGTTAGAAACTGAAGCTGCCGCTTGTCACATCGCTTGCTGGGGATCGCGAGCACACGCTGAATGTGGGCGCTATGTGCCGGCTCCTCGAACGCCGCATATCGGAAGAAAGAGCGGATGGCTGTAAGGCGGAGATTCCGGGTCCGCACCGAGGCGGATCTCTTCGTCTCAAGATCCTCCAGGAATGCGCCGATGAAGGGAGCGTCCAAATCCCGCAGCGTCAACTCCGATGGGGATCTCCCAAGGCGCGTCTGTGCGAACGCAAACAGGAGCCTGAAGGTGTCGCGATAGGAGGCGATGGTGTTAGAACTTACACCTCGATGCTTCATGAGCCGATCTGTGAACCACCGCTCGATCAGCACGGCCAGGTCTTTCGTGCGTCTCATGACCGTACCTCCCAGCGCTTATTCAATCGCCGTACGGCATGGTTCATCAGTTCCGGCGTGGCGGACAGATACCAATAGGTGTCGCGAACATTCGCATGGCCGAGGAAGGTCGAGAGAACCGGCAGCTCGCGTTCCACATCTTCGCCGGCGCGATGCCAGTTGATCAGGGTCTGGACGGCGAAACGGTGACGAAGATCATGAATCCGTGGGCCATCTCGTTTCCCCTCCTGCCGTAATCCGATTTGCCGAGATAGTCGCCAGAACACGCGGTGCACGTATTGATGCAGCAATCTGCCGCCCTGTTCGGCGACGAAGAAATAGGGACTACGCGGCGTACCAAGGTGTGCATCGCGTCGGGCGGCATAGCCTGAAAGGACAGCAATTGTCGTGGCATGCAGCGGCACCAGCCGTGACTTGCCAAACTTTGTCTCTCGGATGGTGAGGACGCCCTGGTCGAGATCTACATCGGCCCGGAGCAGGCTGAGCGCTTCGGAATGGCGCAGTCCGGCGACCGCTATCAGCCCGAACAGGCAGTGATATGTCCAGCGCCGCAGGGCGTTGGCCGGCGGCAACGACAGTGCTGCCGCCAGAAGTGCCTGAATCTCGACCTCACTATAGATGTAGGGTTTTGTCCGCCGTGCCGGCGCCACAGCGTCGCTCGGTGGCACTTCCGTCAAAGGATCGAAATGACTGAGGTGCTGGGCAAAGCAGCGCACATCAGCCAGTCGGATTGACCAACTCGGCTGCCGGCCCATCGAGGTGACCCACTCCATTGCCAGGTCCGCCGTGATGGTCTCGGCGCCGCGGGCTTCCATGAAAGCGACGAACTCCGACAATCGTTTTGCCGGACCGTCATATTTGTATCCCAGCCCTTGGCGCATGCCGATGTAGCGCTCAAGCGCGGTGCGAAGCCGGCTCATTGGACACCTCCCGGCCAGGGTAGGCTCAGTTCCCGCAGCTTCTCAATATCGAGCTTTGCATAGATTCTTGTACTGTCGATGCTTCGATGGCGGAGCAGTTGACCGATCTCGGCAAAGCTGGCGCCCGACCGCAAAAGGTCGGTCGCAAGGCTGTGGCGGAAAAGATGGGCACCGTGATGCGCATAGCCGTCAATGCCTGCCCGTTCGAGTGCCTGCTTCGCGATCATCGTGATGGCGCAGCCGGAGGCAAAGCCCACATGCGGCGCAAGTGTTCGCAAGAAGAACTCGCCGACATGCCGAAGCTGGGCGCCCATGCCGGATATAAGCGACGATCGCTGTTCCGACGTCGTGACGCAGCGGCATAGTCGCTTGTCGTCGTCCCTTTCCGTGTACGAGGATCGTGCCCGACTGCCAGTCGATATCGTCAAGATTGAGGGTGGCCACTTCGCTGGCGCGCAAACCGAGCTTGGCGAGGATCATCAGAACCGCATAGTCCCGACGACCCATTGCCGTCGTCCGATCGCAGGCATCGAGAACCTTCTGGACTTTCTCGGGCGGCAGGAAGGTTGGAAGGCCGGCAAGTCGCCAGCGGCGGATGGACGGCACACAGTCAGCGAGCGGCGTCGAGATGAAGCCCTTCAGATGCAAATAGCGCAGGAAAGCACGCACAACCCCGCACATGGCTTTGCCACTGTCGGCGGAACCGTCGAGCGCATGTCGCTCGACATAACCGATAACGATCTCCGGGGTGAGCGCTGCAAACTCGTCTGCGCCGAAAGGACACACCTCCCGGAGAAATCGAAGCGACAGAAGCTTGTGGCTCCCCACTGTCGCGGCGGCGAGCCCTCTCTCATTCGAGAGATATTGCCCGAATACATCGACGATCATCTCGTGCTCACTGCGCTGAATCGGAAGCGCGGCTGGTATTAAGCCTTTCTCCCGTAACGCCAAAAGCAAGCGGCGGAGCGCCGATCGATCGCCCGAGTCGGGCTTCCAGTGTTTGAAACGATGCTCAAGAAAGCGGTCGGCGTGAACCTCATTCAAATCCTGCGGAGCATGTCCATTGCCAACATGCCAGTCCATCAGATCCCGAAACAGGCTCAGCGACCGCCACGTGCATTGCCGCCCCAAACCTTCGTTCGACATTTTGGCGGCGTAAACGCCCGCAAACTCCCGATACGGACCGTAGACCAGCTTCCGGTATAGGGCGCTGCGATTCAAATAGTCAGTTGCGTTCATGTGTCCTCTCCTTCGCGACAATTGCGACGGAGAGACCCTAAGCTATGCCGACTAGGCGGCCGCTATGGTGCTGGAAACGTTGGCAAAAAGTTGATTAATCGGCATAGTTCGCCGGTCGGCATAAACCGCCTTATGCCGCGCGCGGCATAAGGCAGTCTCGATGAGCGAGGCGATGGTCGCCCAGTTCTCCGCCCCGGCGTCATGTCCGGCGAAGAGAGCGTTCTTCCGGTTGAGGGCTATCGGCCGGATGGTTCTCTCGACGGTGTTGTTGTCGATCTCGATGCGGCCATTAGTCAGGAAGACACAGAGGCCGTCCCAGTATTTGGCGATATAGGCCAGAGCTTCGCCAAGCGGCGACTTGCCAGCGACGCGGGCGCGATGCTGCGTCAGCCACATCCGCATGTCGGCGATCAATGGCGCTGATCGCTGCCTGTCGCCCGGCCAGGCGAGCCTCTGGGCGAACGACCGCGCAGTTCCGTCTTCCATGCGATAGAGTTCGCCGATCCGCTTCACGCCTTCCGCGGCAATCGGTGCCGAGCCAGTTGCGGGTGATCTCGACCAGCTTACGCCGGGCATGCGCCCAACAATAGGCTAGCCGGATGTCGGGACCGACACGGTCCGGTGCGATCAACCGATTATATCCGGCATAGCCGTCCACCTGAAGGACGCCCGTGAACCCCTGTAATATCCGCTCGGCATGTAACCCGCCGCGACCTGGAGCATAGGTGAAGGCTACACCAGGAGGCGCACCTCCGCCCCAAGGTCGGTCATCACGGGCCAGGGCCCAGAAGTATCCGGTCTTGGTTCTGCGTGAGCCGGGATCGAGGACCGGCGCATGGGTCTCGTCCATGAACAGCTTCGTCGACCGCTTCAGATCGGCAATCAATGCGTCGAAGACCGGGCGCAGTTCGAATGCAGCCCGACCGACCCAATCGGCGAGTGTGGATCGGTCGAGATCAAGGCCCTGGCGGCTCATTATCTGGGCCTGCCGGTAGAGCGGCAGATGATCGGCGTATTTGGACACCAGCACATGAGCGATGGTCGCTTCTGTCGGCAATCCGGCCTGAATCAATCGGGCAGGAGCCGGAGCCTGAGTAACGCCGTCGGTGCAAGAACGGCAGGCATATTTGGGACGACGGGTGACGACGACACGGAACTGCGCCGGAATGACATCCAGCCGCTCGGAGACGTCCTCGCCGATGCAATGCAAGCCTGCCGCCGCAAGCGCAGATCAGGTTTTCCGGCTTCGATGATCTCCTCGACGCGAGGAAGGTGGGCGGGCAGAGAACCGCGATTGATGGCGCGGGGTTTGGAGTGCGGCTTCCCAGAAGGGCTATCGGCTTCGTCTTCGGCGTGGATGGTTGCAATGGCCGTTTCCAGGTCTTCCAGCGCGAGATCGAATTGCTCTGGGATCAGCCTTCTCGGATTTGCGGCCGAAGGCGGCTTGCTTGAAGGCGGCGACCAGCTTCTCTAGCCGCTCGATCCGTTCATCCTTGCGAACTTCACGCGCTTGCGCCGCGATCAGCATCGCCTTCAAGGCAGCAATATCGTCGGGAAGATTGGCGGCGTCCAACATGGCCGAAGTCTATCAAAGCTAGCGTCGCTTCGCCGTTGGAATTTACCGCCCGAGTCATCGTGCCGCATCTATTCGATGGCATCCGGCGCTCTTGCCTCCATGGAACGGACACGACGCCAGTCGAGGCCTGCAAACAGCGCCTCGAACTGAGCATGGCCCAACGTCATCAGGCCATCTTTGATGCCCGGCCAGGTGAACGTGTGCTCCTCCAGCCGCTTGTACCTCACAACAGAATGCAGCCACTGCCAACGCAGATACGCAGTTAGTGCGGGTAACGCATCCGTTTCATCCTTTATTCCCACGACAGTTGCCGTGCATCGGCAAGCGCTACAACCGGCATGGTGAACGCCTTTTGCTGCAGACCGAGGACGCCACTGTTTGGTCGGTTCCTCCGCAATGGACTGATCTTGTGAGCCTGGATCCCGAAGTCGTCATGAGCAACGGACGATTGCTCTTGCGGATTGTCGACTTAATGGAGTTGGCCACTCTGGTGGAGCGCCTTTCGAGCAAATCGAGCCCGCGCTGACGCGCTGAAGTGTAAAGGTAAATATGTCGCATCTGTAAAGTGGATTATGCCGCAAGAGGTCGTTTTTATGAGATGGTACGCCTGCAAATACGAGATATCGCGTCAGATAGACCATAAACATCGCCTTGACGAGGTAGCAGAATGCGGCATAATTAGCATTACGCTAACGCCGCTTCATGTCCTCGGAGCCATTGATGTCTGCGAAGTACGAGAGCAAGCGCACAAAGATGGATGTCCTCATCGAAGAGGGCACGTTCAATCCCACCCCCGAGAAGGTGCGCGATCCAAAGTTTCGGGGCAGCGAGTTCTTCGATCCGCACGACGCCGTGCAGGTCAAATACGAGATGCTGCGTCGCGTGTCCATCGACAAGGTGTCGGTGACGGAGGCCTCCGACGAGTACGGTGTTTCCAGGCCAACCTATTACCAGGCCAAGGTGAACTTCGACATGGCCGGGATTGCCGGACTGGTGCCGACAAAGCCGGGCCCCCGCGGTCCCCACAAGATCGACGACAAAGTCCTGGCATTTCTGCAGGCGCAGACCGCCCCAGGAGAACCCGTTCGCGCCCGGGAACTGGCCAAGCTGCTCCGCCAGGAACTCGATATCGAGCTTCATCCCAGATCGATCGAGCGGGTTCTAAAAAAAGCGACACGTAAACATTGCCGCGACGGCGGCATGCCCGACCCAACCGTCGACCATCGCGTCCCAGTACGAGGTATTGCGCAAGGCCGCCTTCGGCGCAGCGCTGCCACTTATGGCCCGTAGCGGCCTGATGCTCTTTCTGCGCCGGGGCATGTGGGGATGGGCTCAGGCGCTGACCGCAACAGCAGTCACCCCGCCAGAGCAGAATTACCCATCGTCAATGGCTTGGCCGCTGCGCGGCGGACACAGCGCCGTCGTTCACGTCCTTGCGACAATCGCTATGAGCACCAACGATCGGAGGTCACCATGAATGTACATCTCAAAGTCCAGCCTCATCACCTCGAACGTGGCGCCTACCTCTACATCCGCCAGTCTTCCATGCGGCAAGTCGTCGAGAACGTCGAGAGCGCCAGGCGGCAATATGCGCTTCGGGGACGCGCTGTCGCCCTCGGCTGGCGCGACGAGCAGATTATCGTCATCGACAACGATCAAGGAGAGTCCGGTGCATCGGCGGTGTGGCGCGAGGGGTTTCAGCGGCTGGTCAGCGACGTCGGCATGGGACATGCCGGGATCGTCATGGGCCTGGAGGTCTCGCGTCTGGCGCGCAACAATGCCGACTGGCAGCGTCTGCTGGAGATTTGCGCCCTTGCCGACACCCTGATCCTCGACGAGGACGGCGTCTATGATCCGGCAAGTTTCAACGACCGGCTCCTGCTCGGCCTCAAGGGAACAATGAGTGAGGCCGAACTGCATGTGATCAAAGCCCGGCTACGCGGCGGCATTCTCAACAAGGTGCGGCGCGGCGAGTTTCGTTGCCTCCTGCCGACTGGGTTGGTCTATGACCATTTCGGCAATGTGACGCTCGATCCAGACATGCAAGTCAGAGAAACGATCATTCATTTCTTTGAGATGTTCTCTCGCCTCGGGTCCGCCTCCCAGACCGTCAAGGTCTTTCGCAATGAAGGCCTATTGTTTCCATCGCGCCTACACAACGGCGGCACGCTGTTTCGGCCGCTGACCGCATCGACGGCGATGCGTGTCCTGAACAATCCGCGCTACGCTGGCGCCTATACCTATGGCCGACGACAGTTTCGACGCACCATCGACGGCAAAAAGACTCTGCGTGCGCGCGACATTGATGACTGGCCGGCCTGCATTCCCGATGCTCATCCCGGCTATATCAGCTGGGAGCGACATCAGGAGAATCTGAAGATCCTCAAGGCGAATGGCCGTGGATTTGAAGCGGCACGAGCTTCAATCCCAAGGGAGGGACCGGCACTGCTGCAAGGCCGGGCCGTATGTGGGCAGTGCGGCAGCCATCTTAGGGTTCGCTATGCGGCGCGGCGTGGCCGGCAGGAAGCCTGGTACATTTGTAATCGTGCCCGCATTTATCGTGGGGAGCCTATGTGTCAGTCGATCGCCGGGCCTCCCGTCGATGAAGCCATCGGTATGCTGATTGCCGAGCAAATGACGCCGGCGGCCGTCGAACTCGCTCTCGAAGTCCGCAAGGAGATCCAAGCCCGGCATGAAGAAGCAGACCGGCTGCGCTGTCGCGCAATCGAACGCGCCCAAACGGAAGCCGAGCTCGCTCAGCGCCGCTTCATGCTTGTCGATCCTAGTAACCGCCTCGTCGCCGACACGCTCGAAGGTGAATGGAACGAGAAGCTTCGCACGCTGGCCAGTGCCCGCGAAGAGCGCGAACGTGGCCGAGAGCACGATCAATTCATCCTCGATAAAGCTGTCCACGAACGGTTAGTCGCGATGACGGCCGACTTCAACCAGCTCTGGAAAGAGCCGGATACCCTAAGCCGCGAACGCAAGCGATTACTGGCCCACATCATTGAGGATGTCACTCTCTTAAAGCTGCCAGCGGAAGGAACCACCAAGCTTCACGTTCGCTTCAAGGGCGGCAAAATCCAGACGCTCACCACCATGAACCCAAAATCCTCTCCTCAGCAGATCAAGACAAAGCCCAGTATCATTGAACTGGTCGATAGGCTTCTCGACGATTACATTTATCCCGAGATCGCCGAGATTCTAAACGAGCAGGGACATCGCCCAGGTGGAACCGCACGTCGCGGCTGCCAGGACGCCCGCTTTACACCCCTCAAAGTCGCCTATCTCATCCACGAATATAAGCTGCGATCACGATATGATCGACTGCGACAGCGGGGAATGCTGACAAGACAGGAAGCGGCAGCGCATCTCAATATCAGCGAGCAAACCGTCGCCAGATGGGCCAAATTTGGCCTCATCACCAGACATGCCTATAACGGGCACTATAGCCTGTACGAAATCGCCGATGGAGACCTGCCGCAAAAGCAATGCAGCCGATGGAACCCCCTCAAGAATCGCGCTGCTGCGTATCGAGAAACGCAAACTGAGCCAAAAACATCAACTGGCGAGGAAAGAGGTGTAGTATGAACGCCGATCGTTGTAGGCCATCACCAGACCGCTGCCATCCCAGTAGATCAGCTTCAGGCGATCCGCCTTGCGCGAGCGGAATACGAAGACCGTCCCTGTAAAAGGGTCCTTGTGCAGCTCGTTTTTGACCAGCGCTGCCAGGCCATCGTGGCCCTTGCGGAAGTCGACCGGTTTGGTCGCCACCATGATCCGAACCCGGTTCGATGGAAAGATCATGCCGGAACAGCGCAGGCACGCGCGACAGC
>NZ_CP092355.1:0-403934 GCF_022354505.1 Rhizobium sp. C104
GGAACCACCGTCGAACAGATGGTGCGGGCGATCGCCGACATGATCGTCACAGGTGAAATCCTGCCGGGCGCGAAGTTGGACGAGGTGTCGCTCGCCGTTCGTTTCGACGTTTCGCGCACGCCGGTACGCGAGGCTCTGCGTGAGTTGGGCGCTATGGGATTGATTGCACGCGAGCCGAACCGCAGTGCCGTCGTTACCAATGTCACCGAGGCTTATCTGCATTCGATGTTCGAAGCGATGGCCGAACTCGAAGCGATCTGCGCCAGGCTCTCGGCCGAGCGTATGACGGTCGACGAGCGGCGCGCGCTGGAGTTGGAGCATCGGGCATCGGTGAGGCTCGTGCACGCCGGCGCGGAAGAGGAATATTCGGCTCACAACACCGAATTCCATACCCGGCTTTATCGCGGCGCGCATAATGATCATGTCTTTGAGATGGTAACCCAGACACGGGCGCGGCTCGCGCCTTTTCGGCGGGCGCAGTTCCGTCTGCCCGGGCGCCTGGCAAAATCCTATGAGGAGCACGGCCGGATCGTGACCGCCATCATGCGCGCGGATGCCGCGGCCGCAGGGCAGGCGGCATATTCCCATGTGGAAATTGTCAGCGATGCCAGCGCGGTCTTTGCAACGCCCGGGGAATAAAGAGAGCCCAACGCCTAAAATCAGGCGCTGCCGGACCCGATACGAAGACGAAAAGATCACGGCCGGCAAACGCCGAGGTTATTTCCCGGTTTCTACTCCGCCGCTTCGATGAAGCGGTGGCGTTCATAGAGGAACTTCAGCACGGCTTCACGGCATTTGAGATATGTCCGATCAGAGGCGAGTTCGATGCGATTGCGGGGACGGGACATGGTCACATCGAGCACTTCGCCGATGCGGGCCGCCGGGCCGTTGGTCATCATCACGATGCGATCGGACAGCAGCACCGCTTCGTCGACATCATGGGTGATCATCACCATCGTATTGCCAAGCCGGGCGTGGATTTCCATCACCGCGTCCTGAAGATGGGCGCGGGTCAGCGCATCGAGCGCGCCGAAGGGCTCGTCGAGCAACAGGATCTTCGGCTCCATCGCAAGCGCGCGGGCAATGCCGACGCGCTGTTTCATGCCGCCTGAAATTTCCGAAGGCCGCTTATCCCTGGCATGCGCCATCTGCACAAGGTCGAGGTTGGCCATGACCCACTCATGCCGCTCGGCCTTGGTCTTCGTTCGGCTGAAGAGTTTGGAGACGGCGAGATTGACGTTCTCGTAGACCGTCAGCCAGGGCAGCAGCGAGTGGTTCTGGAAAACGACGGCACGCTCCGGACCGGGTCCGTTGACCTCACGGTTTTCAAGGAGCACGGCGCCTGCCGAAACCGGGGTCAGGCCGGCGATGAGGTTGAGCAGGGTGGACTTGCCGCAGCCCGAATGGCCGATGATCGAGACGAATTCGCCTGCGGAAATCGTCAGGTTGATGTCCTTCAGGACCTCGGCGCGCACGCCACCCCGATCGAAATGTTTGTCGATATGATCAAGCTTCAGATAGGCGTTCATAGGTGCGTTCCTCAGTTGGCCATGGCGCCGCGGGTGATGAGTTTGCCGAGTGCTGCCACCAACTTGTCGAGGGCGAAGCCGACGATGCCGATATAGGCGAGCGCGACGATGATGTCCGGAAGGCGCGACGAGTTCCATGCGTCCCAGATGAAGAAGCCGATGCCGACGCCGCCCGTCAGCATTTCGGCCGCGACGATGGCGAGCCAGGAGAGGCCGACGCCGATCCTGAGGCCGGTGAAGATGTAAGGCGCTGCCGAAGGCAGCATGATCTTCCAGAAAAACTCGAACTGGTTGAGGCGCAGCACCTCGGCGACATTGCGGTAATCCTGCGGGATATTGCGGACGCCGACGGCGGTGTTGATGATCACCGGCCAGATCGACGTGATGAAGATCACGAAGATCGCCGAGGGGTTGGAATCCTGGAAGGCTGCGAGCGACAGCGGCAGCCAGGCGAGCGGCGGAACCGTACGCAGCACCTGGAAGATCGGATCGAGGCCACGCATCGCCCAGACCGACTGGCCGATGATCGCCCCGATGATGACGCCGGTGACCGCCGCAAGACCAAAACCATAGAGAACGCGCTGCAGCGAAATGAGCACGCGCCAGCCGAGCCCGATATCCTGGGAGCCATAGTTGAAAAACGGATAGGCGATCAGGTCATAACTATCCTGCCAGACCCGATGCGGCGAGGGTAAAGACGCATCCGCCGACGAACAGAGCACCTGCCAGACGAGCAGGATGAGTGCCAGCACGACGACTGGCGGAACGACATTACGAAGGGCGGTCAGTGCCGCTCGACGAAAATCGATCCGCGATCCGTGCTTGCCGGAAAATGGCAGAACCTTTGCCGCCAGCTTGGCAGAGGCGGCCGTGGAGGGATTTTCTTTATTTGCCAGGGCGGACATCAACGTGCTCCTCACGTGAATGAAAGGCCGGCGCGCCCGTTGCGCGCCGGAGGCGGGTTACGCGACAGCCTTGATCGAAAGGCTGTCGAGATAGGCCGAGGGATTTTCAGGGTCGAAGACCTTGCCGTCGAAGAAAGTCTCCTTGCCGCGAGAAGACGATGCGGGAATATCGGCCGCCGCGACGCCGAGATCCTTGGCGGCCTCGCGCCAGATGTCTTCGCGGTTCACCTGGTTGACTAGCGCCTTGATGTCGGTGCTCGCCGGCAGATTTCCCCAGCGGATGTTTTCCGTCATGAACCAGGTATCGTGGCTCTTGAACGGGTAGGAGGCGCCGTCTTTCCAGAACTTCATATAGAGGTCGGTGGCCTTGACCTCGCGGCCATTGCCATAATTGATATCGCCCTTGAGCCGGCCGAGCACGTCCTTCGTTGGAACGTTGAACCACTGGCGCTTGCCGAGAATGTCAGCCATCTCCGCCTTGTTGTCCATGCTTTCGCACCACTGCTGAGCCTCCATGACAGCCATCAGCAGGGCCTTGGCAGCATTGGGATTCTGTTCGATCCACTCGGCGCGCAGTCCGAGCGCCTTTTCAGGATGCCCCTTCCAGAGTTCGCCGGTGGTGGCGGCGGTAAAGCCGATGCCCTGGTTGACGAGCTGCTCATTCCACGGTTCGCCCACACAGAAGACGTCCATGTTGCCGACCTTCATGTTGGCAACCATCTGCGGTGGCGGCACGACGATGGTCGAAACGTCCTTGTTCGGATCGATGCCGCCGGCGGCGAGCCAGTAGCGAATCCAAAGGTCATGGGTGCCGCCCGGGAAGGTCATGGCGGCCTTGATCTCCTTGCCCTCCGCCTTCTTTTTCTCGAATGCCGCCTTCAGCTTGGAGGAATCCAGCTGCACGCCGGTTTCGGCATATTCCTTGGCGACGGAAATACCCTGGCTGTCGAGGTTGAGCCGGGCGAGGATTGCCATGGGCACCGGCTTATTGTTCTGCGTCACCTTGCCGGTATGCATGAGATAGGGGAGCGGCGAGAGGATATGGGCACCGTCAATGCCGTTTGCTGCGCCGCCCAGCACGAGATTGTCGCGGGTCGCTCCCCAGGATGCCTGTTTGGCCACATCCGTTTCCGGAAGGCCATGCTTGTCGAAAAAGCCCTTTTCCTTGGCGATGATAAACGGTGCGGAATCCGTGAGAGCGATAAAGCCGAGCTTGGCACCTTTCACCTCAGGGCCTGCTCCGGCTGCGAAGGCGCCGGACGGAAAGGCAGCCTTGACGGCGCCGATGAGGGCAGCCGCTGCGGTCGTCTTGAGCATGCTGCGGCGGGTAATGCCGGTTGTTGAAATCCCAGTCGTCGAAATTTTTTTCATCTGCAGGTTCCCCTCTGCTGTCTGAATTCGGACGCAAAAAAACGCCGCCGGAATTTACGTCCAGGGATGGGAGCATCCTGGAGTGCAAAGACCTTGCGACGTCGGTGTCTGTGTAGGCGCTTATACCGCGCCTATCCGCGCCGGTCGCCGTTGACCGATGCGCCTTAGAACCTGCAATCAGCGTGCCAACCCTGAAAGCGGCCGTTAACAGACTGAATCAACAGGAGATATTTCGCAAATCCGCTATTGATTATATTTTAGGCATTAATGCTAAGTGCCGATTCATTGGGCGATTGTTGCTATGCTCGCAGTCGTGAATGCGCCTATTTGTGCAGTGCACACGCGTCATTTCGGTCGCTGGCTGGTGCCATCAAGCCGAAATCGTCGCTCCAGTCACAGGTTTTGCCGACAAGGGCGGAGAGGCCTCGACCAAAAATGCCGATGGGCGCGCCCGCTGCCGGAAGGTTCGCGACGACGATCCGCGCTGGTGAGAGATCACGGCTGTTTCGTCAAGCCGGAACGAGGTGGCCGCGAGAAACTTGCTCGATCGTCGTTACGCCGAGCAGGGCCATATTGCTGTGGAGCTCAGACTTTCAGGATGTCTGCCGCCCTCAATACACCAGGCAGACCGGCAACGGCCGCCGCATAAAGAAACGGCCGCCCGACAAACACGAAACGTGCCCCGAGCGCCAAAGCCTTAATAATATCGGTTCCGCGGCGAAAGCCGCCGTCGATCATGACTGGGATCGTGTCACCCAGACGCTCCACGATCTCGGGAAGCGCCGCGAGGGGAGATATGGCGCCATCGAGCTGGCGGCCGCCGTGATTGGAGACGATCACCCCGTCAGCCCCTGTCTCGACGGCACGCGCCGCATCGTCCGGATGAAGAATGCCCTTGACGATCAGCTTGCCGCTCCAGCGGCTGCGGATGCGCTCGAGATGGCTCCAGTTCAGATGGTCTCTCCGGCCGAAGTCCCGCGTGACGTTCGAGGCGATGATGGGTGCGCCTCTGGTTGCGTAGGAGTTTTCAAAATGCGGGATGCCGTGGCGGGCGACAGTGCGCAGAAATGTCCCGATAGCCCATTGCGGGTGCGAGACACCCTGCCAGGCCAAAGCAAGGCTCGGCCGCAGAGGCGTCGAGAAGCCTGCCCGGATATTGTTTTCCCGGTTCGGGAGCGTGGCGGTATCGACGGTCAGCAACAAGGTGCTAAAGCCTGCCGCCGCAACGCGGTCCACCAGCGCATCGATGCGTTCGGGTTCACCGGGCAGGTAGGCTTGGAACCAGCTCGCGGGCGCGGCGGCAATAACCTCCTCGAGTCGAATGAGCGAGGATCCGCTCATGATCATCGGAATCCCGACCTGCGCCGCACCGGCAGCAAGAATAATGTCGCCGCGATAGGCCATGAGCGCACTGATACCCATTGGGGCAATCCCGAATGGGGCGGCATAGGTCTGACCGAATAAGGTCGTCTCCGTGCTTCGCTTTGACACATCCCGCAGAATACGCGGTCGAAACGCATAAGCCTGAAAGGCCTCGAGATTATTTCGCAGCGATGCGTTGGTTTCGGTTCCACCGGAAATATAGGCATAGAGCGGCTTCGGCAGATGCCGTTTTGCCTTTGGCTCGAAGTCATCGAGGCAGAGCATAGCCTGCGCCAGCCGGGTCGAACGGCGGGACTGGAGGCTGCTTACTTTCATGGCTTGCTCCGTTGGATTACAGGCGAATTCGTTTTCTGAGAGAGGGCCACCGCTACCGACAGTCAGCCTCCCCGCCGCAATCTTCGTTTGCCTCGAATGCTTCCTTGCGACCCTTCCGAATGGACGGACATATCAAGGTAACCAGCATACCGGCGGTAATCAACAGACCGCACGATGCGCTATCGCTCGAATGGTTCGCCGAGCGAAGCCACACCGTTCAGTTTCAGTAAGCGACGGTCGGCGGAGATGATGCCGAGCACGATGATGGTGACGAGATAGGGCAGGCTCGACAGTAGCTGCGAGGGAACGTCCAGTCCGGTTGCCTGGGCCGCAAGACCCATCAACGAGACTGCGCCGAAAAGGCAGGCCCCAAGGAAGATGCGACCGGTGAGCCAGGTCCCGAAGACGACGAGGGCGATGGCGATCCAGCCGCGTCCGGCGATCATCCCGTCAGCCCAGAGTGGTGTGTAAACGACCGCCGCATAGGCACCGGCGAAACCTGCCATCGCGCCGCCGAAGGCGATGGCGAGGATGCGGACCGATATCACCGAATAGCCGATGGCGTGGGCGGCCTTCGGGTTCTCACCGACGGCGCGGACGATGAGACCAAGCTTGGTGTAGGCAAGTATGGCCCAAAGAGCCAGCGTCGCGGCGAGCGAAATCCACACGACGATGTCCTGAACGAAAAGGCCCCCTATCACCGGCAGTTCCGACAGCGCTGGAAGAGCAAGCTTTGGAAGACCCTTGACCGTCAGGCTTTCATAGGTCTTGCCGAAGAGGGCCGAAAGGCCTTGGCCAAGAATGCCGATGGCAAGGCCGGAAGCCACCTGGTTTGCCCGGAACCCGAGCGTGACGAAGGCAAAGAGCAGTGAAAGGGCGGCGCTGCCGAGCCCTGCGACGATGAAACCAAGAAAATGTCCGCCGCCATGATAAACGACGATGAAGGCGAGCACGGCGCCAAGGGCCATCAATCCCTCGACCCCGAGGTTGAGGACACCGGCGCGCTCGGCCACCAATTCGCCGAGTGCCGCCAGAAGAAACGGTGTCGCAGCCGCAAGCATGCCAGCAAGAATGAACTCGATGGCGTTCATGGCAGGCTCCGCTGGGCGGTGCGGCGCCATTCAAGACGGTAGCGCACGAAGGCGACGGCGATCAGGTAGGCGAGCAGCAGACTACCCTGGAAGACGCGGACGGCGGCGATCGGCAGGCTGGCCGAGACCATGGCATTGTCGCCGCCGATATAGATAACCGCCATGACCAGCGCCGAGACCACGATACCGATTGGATGCAGGCCGCCGAGATAGGCGACGATGATGGCCGCATAACCGTAGCCGCTCGCGACCGACCGCTGCAGTTGGCCGAGCGGACCGGCGACTTCGGCGGCGCCGGCAAGACCGGCAGCAAAACCGCCGATCAGCAGCGAAAGCCAGATCGCCCAACCTTCTCTGAAGCCGGCGTAGCCGGCAGCCCGCGGCGCCAAGCCGCCGACCTGCAGCTTATAGCCG
Source organism: Rhizobium sp. C104 (assembly GCF_022354505.1). Taxonomy (NCBI): domain Bacteria; kingdom Pseudomonadati; phylum Pseudomonadota; class Alphaproteobacteria; order Hyphomicrobiales; family Rhizobiaceae; genus Rhizobium; species Rhizobium sp. C104. The sequence continues at coordinate 7,009 of NZ_CP092355.1, forward strand.
ATGAAGCTCTTCTGCATGAAGACCCAGGCCGCAACCGAGAAAACGAGGGTGATGAGGAAGGAGACATTGACGCGAGTGCCGACAATCAGGGTCGGCACCATCGCATCATACTGGAACATCACCGACTGGGGGAAATTAAAGCCGTTCGGATCCTTCCAGGGCCCGAGCAGCAGATAGTTCAACAACTGCGCGGCAACGAGGCTCAGCATCAGCGAAACGAGGATCTCATTGGCATTGAGGCGCACGCGCCAGAAGGCGGTGAGGGAAGCCCAAATCGCGCCGCCGATGGCGCCGAGCAGCAGCATGGCCGGCCAGATCCACTGGCCCGACGCCTGGGGAAACCAGACCGGAATGGCGGAGGCGAAGATCGCCCCAAGGATAAACTGGCCCTCGGCGCCGATATTGAAAACCTTGGCGCGAAAGCCGATTGCCAGCCCCTGGGCGATGAGGAGGAGAGGCCCGGCCTTTAGAAGAACTTCCGAAAATGAAGCCCAGGAGAGGAAGGGCTCGAAAAGCATCGCATAGATGACCGCGACGGGGTCGCGGCCCATCAAGACGTAAAGGCCGAGATTAAGTGCGATCGCCCCCCCGAGCGCGATGACGGGTGCGCCCAAGGCCGCGGCCAGCGAGGCGCGCTCCCGGCGGACCAGGGTGGGAAGGGAAGCAGGAAACCAGACGCTCATTGTTGAACTTTCTCGGGCGAGACATGGGCCCCGATCATGTATCGGCCGATCTCCTCGGGCTTGGTGTCCCGGGTTGCAAGCGGCGGGCTGAGCCGTCCGTGATGCAGCACCTGGATGCAATCGCAGAGTTCGAACAATTCTTCCAGCTCCTCGGAAATGACGAGGATCGCCATGCCCTGATTGCGCAATGCGACCAGGCGGCTGCGGATAGCAGAGGCAGCTCCGACATCAACACCCCAGGTCGGCTGCGCCACGAAAAGCAATTTTGGAGACAGCATGATTTCGCGGCCCACGATGAACTTCTGCAGGTTGCCGCCGGACAGGGTGCCGGCTTCCGCATCCGGGCCGGATGTCCGGACATCATACTGATGGATACAATCCGTGGTGAACGTCATCGCCCGTGCCCTTTCGATGAGACCACGCCGTAAAAGCTTGAGCGGATGGGCCGTCAGCAGGCTGTTGAGGACGAGCGACATTTCGGGCACCGCGCCGCGTCCGAGCCGGTCTTCCGGAACGAAGGCAAATCCGAGCTGCCGCCGCGCGGCGGCATCGAGCCTGCCGACATCCATTCCCATCATGTAAATCCGGTCGCGTTGTTCGCGCCCCAGCATGGTCTCGCCTGAAATCAGCGCAGCGAGCTCGCTTTGGCCGTTGCCCGAAACACCGGCGATGCCGAGGATTTCGCCGGCACGCACCTCAAGGCTGAGGCCGGAAAGCGGCACCGCGAAGGGATCGTCGGGCTGGTGGTCCAAACCGATGATCTCCAGCCGCTTTTCCCCGCCAGACAGCGGCAGCGCGGAGATGGGTGCGGGCATATCGCGGCCGATCATCATCCGGGCCAGGTCATGGGCATCATGCTCGCGCGGATCGACATCCCCGGTCACGCGCCCGCCGCGCAGGATCGTCGCGCGGTCACAGATCGCCCGAATTTCTTCGAGCTTGTGGGAAATCAGCAGGATGGAAACGCCGCCATCACGCAGCCGAAGCAGGGTGTCGAAGAGCTTCTCCACCATTTGCGGCGGAAGGACGGAGGTGGGCTCGTCAAGGATCAGCAGCTTCGGATTGCTCATCAGGCTTCGGATGATCTCCACCCGCTGCCGCTCGCCGACGGACAGCGCATGCACATGGGCAAGCGGATCGACTTCAAGGCCGAACTCCCGTCCAAGCGACCGGATACGTTCCTTGAGATCGGCTTTCCGACCCGGCACCACCAGCTGAATATTCTCGATGACCGTCAAGGTCTCGAACAGCGAAAAGTGCTGGAAGACCATGCCGATGCCCTTGCGCCGCGCCTCCGCGGGGGAGGCGAGGCGCAAGGGTGTGCCTTCCCAGACGATATCTCCGTCGTCCGGCTGCTCGACACCGTAGATCAGCTTCATCAGCGTCGATTTTCCCGCCCCGTTTTCTCCGAGGATCGCGTGGATCGATTGCGGAGCCACGTCCAGATCGATTGCCTGATTGGCGTGGACTTGGCCGTAGCTTTTCGAAATGCCGCGCAGCGACAGGAGCGGGGTGGTCATGATTTATTTCGGCAGCGGCGTCGAGACGCCCTTGACGTGCCAATTCATGGCGATGATCTCGGGGTCGGCCATGGTTGCGCCAGATGCGACACCCTCGCTGCCGTCGGCCTTGGTGATCGGCCCGGTGAAGGGCGAGAAGCTGCCGTCGGCGATCTTTGCCTCGATCTCCTTGATCTTGGCCATCACGTCTGCCGGAACATCCGGATTCCAATCGACCACTTCGACGACCTTGTCGGCGACGCCGAGGAACGCATTGGCGCCCTTGAACGTGCCGGCGAGATGGGCGTCGACCGATGCCTTGAAGAACGGCGACCAATCCGTCGAGATGCATCCGAGATAGGTTTTCGGTGCGTATTTCTTCATCGAGGAGTTGAGGTTGAAGGCGTAGACGCCGGCTTCCTCGCAGGCCGAGATGACGGACGGCGTGTCCTGGGCGTTGGAGAAGATCACGTCACACTTCTGCGCGATCAAGGCTTTGGCGGCTTCCTGCTCCTTGGCCGGGTCGAACCAGGAGTTCACCCACACTACCGAGACCTCGATATCGGGCTTGACGGCCTGGGCGCCGAGGGTGAAGGCGTTGATCGAAGTGATGAGTTCGGGAATCGCGAAGGCGGACACGGAGCCGAGCTTGCCGGTCTTGGAAAGTGCTGCGGCAGCCATGCCGAGCAGATAGGTGCCCTGGAAATATTTGGCGGCGAACGGCGAGAAATTGGGAGCAACCTGGAAGCCGGAGGCATGCAGGACCGTCACGCCTGGATCACGGCGGGCGATCTGCAACGCGCCGTTCTGATAGCCGAAGGAGCCGGCGATCAGAAACTTGTTTCCGTCGGCGACGGTCTTGGTCATGATGCGGTCGGCGTCCGGGCCTTCGGCGATATTCTCAAGCACGGTGACCTTCACCTTGTCGCCGTAAGCGGCCTTGATCGGCTCGAGGCCGGCGGCAAGGGCGTGCCCCCAGCCGACATCGCCGATCGGCGAAGGGACGACGAGCGTGATGCCGAGCGGCTGGTCGGCGGCGAAAGCAAGGCGGCTGCCGAGCGCGCCGGCAAGGCCGGTGGCGGCAGCGGCCGTCATCAGGTTTCTGCGGGTCAGTTTGGTCATGTTCTCAGTTCCCTCTTTTGGCTTTTTTAAGATTCTACGGCGGATAGGGCGGCCTCGGCGTCGGCGGCCAGTTTGGCCTCGTCGAGACCGGGGAATTCCCCCTTCTGCCAGACGATGCGGCCATTGATCATCGTCATATCGGTCGCCATGCCGATGCCGACGCGGGCAATCAGGCTCAACGGATCGTGCCGCGTGCCGACATAATCCATCCGACGCGTGTCGATCGCAAACAGGTCGGCTGCCATGCCGGGCGCCAGCCGGCCGATGTCGCGCCTGCCGAGCAGGCTCGCACCGCCTGTCGTGCCGTAGCCGAGGAAATCGACGGGCGGCGGCACGGGATGGGCGCGGCTGGAAGATACCAGGCACTGCAGCATATAGGCGGAGTGCAGGCAGTGCATCAGGTTGGAATTGTCGTTGGAGGCGGCCCCGTCGCAGCCAAGGCCGATACGCAGTCCGAAGGCAGCCATGGCGGGAATGTCGGTGACCTCGGCGCCGACCAGATAAACCGGCTCCGGGCAGTGCGCCACGCCGGTGCGGCTCGCCGCCATCTTCCTGAGTTCGTCGTGAGTCAGCTCCCAGCAATGGGCATAGAAGGCGTCGGGCCCGGCAAAGCCGAGTTCTTCCAGATAATCGACCGTGCGCATGCCATGACGAGCCTGAATAACCGGGCTTTCGCCCTCGCCGACATGGGTGTGCATCATGACGCCGCGATCGCGCGCCAATGCCACCGATTCCACGAAGGTCTCGCGATAGCAGTTCACCGGCTGGCAGGGCGCCAACACGACTTGGCGCATACTGAACGGGTTGGCATCGTGGTAAGTGTCGATCAGCCGGGCGCAGTCGGCGATAAATTCGTCGGTCGTTTCCAGCATCGCGTCGGGAATGGTCGAGCCCTCCGACTTCGGCAGGGTGTTGCCGCCGCGGCCGGCGTGGAAGCGCATGCCGAGCAGCTCGGCTGCCTCGAACTGGCGGTCGATCAGCCGCTTCCCGGCGGGGCGGGGGAAATTGTATTGGTGATCCAAGGCCGTGGTGCAGCCATGTTTGATCATCTCGGCCATCGCCGTGACGGAGGAGTGGTAAAAACACTCCTCATTGAGCTGCGAAAAGATCGGGTAGATCCGGTCCAGCCACTCGATGACCGAAAGCTTTGTCCAGTCGAGATCGACGCGATTGCGCACGAAGCATTGGAAAAAATGGTGGTGGGTGTTGACGAGGCCGGGATAGACGAACCAGCCGGCGGCATCCTGAATGGTCGTGCCGGCGGGAAGCGCGTCCGCAGCCAGATTTTCGCCGATCGCCATAATCGCCGGACCCTCGGTCAATAGATCGACCTGGCGACGGACGACCGGCCCCTTGCCCTCGTCGACGATCACGGCTGCGCAGTTCTTCAGGAGATAGCCGGTCATGTCATACCTCGCCCGGCTCGATCTGGGGTTCCGGCTTCAATTCGTGCAGCCGGTGAATACCGGGCATTTCGATAAACCTATCGAGCGCACGTAGCGCCCGCGACCAGAGCCGGATGGCGGGATAAGCATCCAGCGCCACGCCTCCATCGGGCGCCAGCGCCACATAGGGGAAGCAGGCGATGTCGGCAATTGTCGGCTGGTCGGCTGCGAGGAAGCGCATGCCGCGAACACCCTGCTCGACCAGTCCCGCCTCAAGCTCGCGAAGTGCGGCGATGCCCTGGGCCTGCAACCCGCCGATATCGCCCGGCCGCAGCAGCATTTCGTGAAGCCGCGCGCCGCCCAGGCTTGCCGTCAGCCGGCCGGAAAAGGACAGCCATTGCTGCACCTTTGCCGCTTCTTCGGCCTTGCCATTGCCAAGCCATTCGGGTGCTGCCTTGGCGGCGAGATAGACGAGGATTGCCGACGACTCGGTCAGGATCAGATCGCCATCCGCCAGGATTGGAATGGAACCTGCCGGATTGAGGGCGAGAAGCTCGGGGCCGCGATGCTCGGCGCCGGGATGGAAATCCACCGGGCGGAGTTCCAGCTTGACGCCGGTCAGCGCCGCCATCAGGCGCACCTTGTAGCAGCTGGGGGAGAGAATGTAGTCGTAGAGCTTCATTGCGCCACCAGCTGCGCGCCATAGGTATAATTGTGACGCTTCAGCCAGCGCCGGTAAGCGATCGATGTGAGATCGGCCCGCGTCGGGATTTCCATGCCGGGGTCGAGCGGCAGGAGCCGCGGGATCTGGTTTTCCAGGATCGAACGGTCCTGCAGAAAGATCGTCTGCTGGAAGTGGATCAGGTCGGTCATCGCGGTTTCGTCGTCGAAGAGCGCCATCCATGGCCAGACGTCGCACAGGTCCTCGGCCAGCGGCTGCACGAAGAGCGTGATGACATCCCACTCGCTCGGGCGAGGCGGGCAGGTCTTGTAGAGCACGGAGCAAGTCGGTGCCGGCACGCGGTACATATATTCCGTCGTGATCCCGCCGCTCGCCGATTTGGCGGCCTGCGGCTGGTAAAACTTCACCTGCGTTGCCCAGACTTCATCTTCTTCCTCGCGGATCTCGACCTTGTAGTTCTGAACCTCGGTGTGCGGCTCTGCGCCGAGAATGTCGGTGTGGACGAAGGGGAAATGGGCAATGTCGAGAAAGTTCTCGACGGCGCGCAGGGGCGAGCAGCGCACGCGCACCACGCCGACGTCGACGAAACGGCGGCCGGGCTGGTCGGCCTCGGGGATCGGGAAAATATCCTTCCTCGGCTCGCCGAGCGAGGACCAGACATGGCCGTAACGCACGCGCACCGGCAGAACGCGGCCGTCGTCGCCCGTTACCCTCGCATTGCCATCGGCGTCGCTCGCCACGCCGATCGGCTCGCCCATCAGCCTCGTTTTGCGACCGGCGCTGTCGAGTTGACTGAAAAGCCCAACCGGATACCATTCGTCGATCATCGCCTGCATGCTCACCGCGCGATCTCCTTTTTCTGAAGATCTTCAGCCCGGCGCCGCAGACTTTCGGCAACCCGCGAAGCGCCGATGGCCGCAGCTGGGCCGAGGTTATCCTTCAGGAGCACATGGATCAGCGTCTGCCCGTCTTCTTGGGCGGATAATAACAGACAGAGGCTGCCGGTGGGTGCGTCGATCTCGACAAGACCGTCAGGGTTCGCCTTCACGCCGGCCGCCGCTTCAATCGCGGCAGTGCCTGCAAACGCCGTTAGCGAGCGCAGGGGAATGAGGCCATCAAGCCTCGGCGGCTTCGAAGTGGGCGTGCCCACGGCCACCCAGATCATGCTGCCCGCTTCCTCGACCTCATGGGTGGCGACACGGATGGTTTCTGGCGGCGCCAGCCCCGGATGGGCAGGAATGCGCAGACAGTTTCCGGCCTGGCCATAACTCCAGCCGTGATAGATGCAGGAAAGCGCCTCGCCGCGCACGAAGCCATGGGACAAGCGCATGCCACGATGCGGACAGCGATCCGCCGATGCCGATATACGCCCCGAAGCGCTGCGCCAGAGGGCAATCGATCCAGATGCCGTCCGGGCCGGCATGACTGTTGCGGCCGGCAGATCCCGGGAGAGGGCGACTGGCGTCCAAAAGCCGGTCGGATCGGATGGCATGACTAGACTTCCTGAACTACACTACGTTTTGTAAAACGATACGCTCAAGGCCTCACGTTTGCATAGTTTTTTCGCATTGGCAACGATGGTTAAATAATATGCATATCGCAAAAACCGCACATGGTGTTAGGCCTTTTCGCCCATCCTCGCAGTGCGTTCTATGCACTCGACCCATACGTCGATTGGCCCCAGTGAACACCCCACCTCCATCATGTCGATCAAATCCTCCGGTCCTGAAAGCTCGAGTTCGATCCGCATGGAACTCGCATGGGATATGGTGTGCGACAGCCCGAGCTTGGCGGCATGGCGCCGGATCCAGGGGATAAAGGACGCAGCCTTGAGATCACCGACAATGGTCATCCGCTCCTGGAGGTGGCTTGTATTTTGTCTCATGCTCGCCATTGTTTTTCCAACACCATAGCGCCTGAATGCACTTGCGAAAGGGGTATCGTCGAAGCGAGGATACGCCGTCGGAGTTTGCTCTGCAAACACCGGCGACCGTCACGATGCTCATAAGCCTTGTCGATCGATCGAGCGGATGGGCTTGTGGTTGGTCGTTGCTGTGTTAACTAGCTGTCTTGCGATTTTCCGCGGCGGCTCAATGTGGCGAAGAATCGATATTCAATCATTGCACGATCGGACGCCGATGAAGAATGGACAGCAGGAGAAACGCGAGATGCCGTCGTTGCCGGGTTCATCGCAAGAGCGCCAGCGGTCGCTCGCGATCGGGCTTTTGCGGGCGCGCGAAGCGGTGATGAGCCATTTCCGACCGATCCTGGCGGCGCATGATGTAACCGAGCAGCAGTGGCGGGTGATCCGTGTGCTCTCCGAAGCAGGTACGCTCGATGCCAGCGAAGTGGCGGACAAGGCCTCGATCCTGGCACCGAGCCTGACGCGCATGATCCGCTCGCTCGAAGAGCGCGGCTTCATCACCAAACATAAGGACAAGGCCGACGGTCGGCGGGTGCTGCTGCGGATTACGCCTGCCGGGCGAGCAATGGTCGACGAGGTCATGCCGGAGAGCCTGAAGGTCTATGCCGATATCGGCGTACGCTTCGGGGCGGAGCGGGTCGAGCAACTGCTGGACATGCTGGACGAGCTGACGGCGCTGAGGCTCGAAGGCGCGACCGGCGGTGAGGAGTGACGGCTTCCGCCCGATGCACAGCCTCTTGATTAATGTGTTAAATATTTAATTGACGGCCAGTCCGGCCTGCGGCAGTCTTCAGCTGTGTAGACACTGTTGGGAGGCAGAGTTGGACCTGTTGCAGAACCGCAGCCTCGTCGATCGCGCCTGGTCGCCGACGCCTTACGATCAATGGTCGGATGACCTTCACAATATCTGCGGGAATTTCAACGCGCATACGATGCAACGGGGCGACAAGGTGACCGGCACGGCAAGCCGCATCGACGTCTGCGGCATGGAATTTGCCCACGTCTCCAACGATCTCGATTATGTCCATCGCGGCTGGGACGACATTCGCCGCGATGCCCACGAACATCTGTTCCTGATCCTGCAGCTCGAGGGAGCCTGCGGCGTAGAGCATTCCGGCCAGCAGAACATTCTCGATGTCGGCGAATGCATTCTGGTCGATTCCACGCGGCCGACCACCTTCTATTTCCGCGGTCACTTCTCCAATCATCTGTCCCTGCATTTGCCGCGGCAATTGATGTATTCGGGCAGCAAGGTGGATTTCGACGTGGCCCGCAAGCTTGCGGCCGACGATCCGATGACGATGATGCTGCGTGCGCTGATCGCCAAGATGATGACGACGCCGGAAAGCGAGGCGGCCTCGCCGCATCTGCGCCAGCTGATGTTCGACACGACGCGCCAGGCATTTCTGTCGACCGACATCCAGACGGCAAGCCTGACTTCCTTGCATGACAGTGCCGGCAGGCGCATGCAGATGGTCGATATCCTGATCGACAAACACCTGACCGAGAGCGATCTCAGCGCCAAATGGCTGGCGACGAGGCTCGGCGTCTCGATCCGCACGCTGCAGCAGGACTTCCAGGGACTGGGCATGACCTGCACCACCGTCATCCGCGACAAGCGCCTGCGCTTTGCACGCGAAAAGATCGAGCAGCTCAAGGAGCAGCGCCACGCCGGAACGATCGCCGAAGTCGCCTATTCCGCCGGCTTCAACGACATTTCCTATTTCAACCGCAGCTTCAAGGAACTGTTCGATTGTGCGCCGAGCGAGCTGCTGCGCGCCGGCGAAGCGGTGCCACGGATGGTCTGACGCGCAATTTGCGCTTCCGTCCAAGACGAGGCGCGTTTCTCCCCAAGACGGCTTATCCAGCCAAAGTCATAGTCCTCCCCAATCTCACGGGAGGAGAATATCGTGAAGCAGTCTACCCTGCTCATCGGTGGCGAAACTGTCGCCACGACCCATCATGCGCCGGTTGCCAATCCATCGAACGGCGAAATCGTCGGCTATATGCCGCTTGCCGGGGAAGCCGATCTCGACCAAGCCGTTGCCGCCGCCGCCGCGGCTTTCAGAAGCTGGTCGCAGACCTCGAATGAAGAGCGCGCCGCGGCCTGCCGGGCCCTTGCCGAGAAGATCGCCGAGCACGCCGAAGAACTGGCGCAGATCCTAACCCGGGAGCAGGGCAAGCCGCTCAACGGTCTAGGATCGCGGTTTGAAATCGGCGGCGCGATCGCTTGGACACGTCATACGGCCGAACTCGATCTGCCGGTGGAAATCCTGCAGGATGACAATGAAGGACGTGTCGAGCTGCACCGCAAGCCGATCGGCGTTGTCGGTTCGATCACGCCCTGGAACTGGCCCGTCATGATTGCCTGCTGGCACATCGTGCCGGCGCTGCGGGCCGGCAATACCGTCGTCATCAAGCCGTCGCCCCTGACGCCGCTCTCGACCATCCGTCTGGTCGAGATCATCAACGAGGTGCTGCCCCCGGCGTCGTCAATGTGATCACCGGCGAAAACAGCATCGGGGCTGCGCTTTCCGCTCATCCCGGTATTGCCAAGATGACCTTCACCGGTTCCACCGAGACCGGTAAGAAAATTATGGCCTCGGCCGTCGCCACCTTGAAACGGCTGACGCTGGAACTCGGCGGCAACGATGCGGGCATCGTGCTGCCCGACGTCGATCCGAAAGGCATTGTCGAGGGCCTGTTCTGGGGCGCCTTCATCAATAACGGCCAGACCTGCGCGGCGCTGAAACGCCTCTATGTGCATGACAGCATCTATGAGGAGGTCTGCAGCGCACTTGCCGATTATGCCGGCAAGATCACTGTCGGCGACGGCCTGGATGAGGCCAGCATCCTCGGCCCGATACAAAACGAAATGCAGTTCAACAAGGTGCGCGATCTCGTCGATGATGCGCGCACACAAGGCGGCCGCATTCTGACCGGCGGCGCGCCGATGGACCGGCCCGGCTATTTCTATCCGATCACGCTGGTTGCCGATGTCGATCATGGTGTCCGGCTGGTCGATGAGGAGCAGTTCGGTCCGGCCCTGCCGATCATCCGTTACAGTGATCTCGACGAGGTGATCGCCCGCGCCAACCAGAATCCGGCGGGTCTCGGCGGTTCGGTCTGGTCTGCCGATGTCGAGAAGGCCAAGCGCTATGCAAGGCAGCTCGAATGCGGCTCGGTCTGGATCAACAAGCACGGCACGATTCAACCCAATGCACCCTTCGGGGGCGTCAAACAATCCGGCATCGGCGTGGAATTCGGCGCCGAAGGACTGAAGGAATTCACGACGATCCAGACGGTGTTGAGCTGAGCCATGACGACTTACGATTATATCATCGTCGGAGGCGGATCCTCGGGCTGCGTGCTGGCGAACCGCCTGTCGGAAAATCCGGCGCATAAGGTCCTGCTGATCGAGTCCGGCCGCCGCGACGCCGATCCGTGGATCCATATACCCGCGACCTTCTTCAAGGTGCTGGGCAAGGGCATCGACATCCATCCCTACGCATCGAACCCCGACAAGGGCCTGAACGGCCGGCCGTGCATCGTGCCGCAGGGAAATGTGCTCGGCGGCGGCAGCTCGGTGAATGCGATGATCTATATTCGCGGCCATCGCAACGACTACGATACCTGGTCGCAAATGGGCTGCCAGGGGTGGTCCTATGACGACGTGCTTCCAGCTTTCCGCTCGCTGGAACAGAACGAGCGGCTGAACGGCCATTTCCACGGAAAGAAGGGTGGGTTGCACGTCTCCGACCCGCGCCACCGCCACCCGCTGAGCGAGGCCTTCGTCAAGGGGGCGACTGAAATCGGCATTCCCCAGAACGACGATTTCAACGGCGCCGATCAGGCGGGTGTCGGCTTCTATCAGAGCACCACCCATGGCGGCCGGCGCTGGAGTTCGGCTCAGGCCTTTTTGCGCGAAGCGGAGAAGCGGCCGAATATCACCGTTCTGACGGAGCGCAAGGTGGTGCGCCTGCTGTTCGAGGGGCAGAGGGCGGCCGGCGTGGAACTGCTCGATGGAACGATCTTCAAGGCGTCGCGCGAAATCGCGCTCACCGCAGGCGCCATCGCCACGCCGAAGATCCTGCAATTGTCGGGGATCGGCGACGGTGCGCATCTTACCTCGCTCGGCATCCAGGTCGTTGCCGACCTGCCTGGTGTCGGCGCCAATTATCAAGATCATCTCGAAGTGCCGGTGCAGGGCGAGACGCGCGAGCCGATCTCGATCCTCGGTCATGACAAGGGTCTGCGTGCCGCCGGCCACATGCTGCGTTACCTCACCTCGCGTCGCGGGCTGCTGTCATCGAACGTCGTCGAGTGCGGCGGCTTCGTCGATACCGCAGGCACCGGCCAGCCGGATGTACAGTTCCATGTCCTGCCGGTGCTGATCGGCTTCGTCGACCGCGAACCGGAGCCCGGCCACGGTCTCAGCATCGGGCCGTGTTATCTGCGGCCGCGGTCGCGCGGCTGGATCAAGCTGAAGAGCGCCGATCCCAGGGAGCAGACGGATTTCAACGCCAATCTGCTTTCCGATCCCGCCGATATCGAGACGCTGGTGCGCGGTGTCGAAACGGCGATCCGCATCCTCGATGCGCCGGCGCTTGCCAAGCTGGTGAAGCGCCGCGTGCTGCCGAAGCCTGGGATCGAAAAGGATCCGGAGGCTCTGCGCGATTACATCCGCCAATCAGCCAAAACAGTGTTCCATCCGGCGGGAACTGCGCGCATGGGCCGCGCCGACGATCGCATGGCGGTGGTCGGACCGGACCTCAAGGTGCGCGGCGTCGAGGGGCTGCGCGTCTGCGACGCTTCGGTGATGCCGACGTTGGTGTCGGGCAATACCAACGCGCCGACGATGATGATTGCGGCAAAGGCTGCCGCCTTCATGACAGGGAAGGCGATTTCCGGCTGAGCCTGATATCGCCGATCGTAATATCCCGTGGGGAGCGGGACAACACACTGGAGGAGACAATGCCTATCAATCCAAAAGGGCTGGTAATCGGCCTTTTCCTGACGCTCGTTTCGGCGTTCAGCGCAAATGCTGCAGCATCCTGCGGCGACAATAGCGGTAAGCCGGCAACCGGCGAACCAATTGTGGTCGGCGCGATTACCGGCAAGACGGGACCGGATGATTTTTCCAATTCCACCAAGGCGGCCAAGGCCTATTTCGATTGCCTGAACGCCAACGGCGGGATCAAGGGACGGCCGGTGAAATATCTGGTCGAGGACGACCAGTGGAATCCTGAGATAGCAGCACAGCTCGCCGCCAAGCTCGTCAATGACGAGAAGGCCGTGCTGATGGTCGGCAATTCGAGTTTCGTCGAATGCGGCGCCAATGCCGATTTCTACAAGAAATCCGCCATTCTCGTCGTCGCCGGCGTCGGCGTTCCCCGCGAATGTTTCTTCGCGGCGAACTATGCCCCGACCAATGCCGGTCCTCGCGTGTCGATGCTCGGCGCAATGGGCTATGCGCTCGATCAACTGAAGGCAAAGTCGGTCGTTTGCATCGGGCCGAACATCCCGAATGTCGGCACCTGGTCCTGCGACGGGATCATTCAGCTCGCCAAAGAGAAGGGCCTGACGGCCGAGACGATCTTGATGGATCCCGGCACCGCCGATTCCACATCGACCATCCTGCAGGCGGCAGCTTCCAAGCCGGATGTGATCATTCTCGGCCTGCCCAAGGGCGTCACCGTGCCGCTGCTGACCGCTGCGGAAGAACAGGGGCTGAACCAGAGCATCAAGTTCCTGAGCGCCGCCTCCGCCTATGATCTCTCGGTGCCTGGCACGATCGGCGCCGGCTGGGACGGCAATTTCATCGTCAACATGGAGTTCAACGATCTCGAGGCGACGACGCCTGATAATCAGAACTGGCTCGCTGTCATGGATCAGTACGGCCAGAAGTCCGATCCGCGCGACACCTTCGCCCAGGCCGGCTATCTTGCGGCACGGATCGCCGAGACGGCACTGATGACGCTCGATCCCGCCAACGTCAACCGCGAGACGGCGTCGGCTGCGGTGCGAGGAATCAAGGGCTTCAAAAGCGATATTTTCTGTGCCCCCTGGTACTTCGGTGACGGCCAGACTCGCCACAATGCCAATTCGACCACGCGCATGGCCGTCAGCGAAGCCGGCAAGTGGAAAGTCGTCTCCGACTGCGCGCCGTCGCCGGACCCCGAGCTGAAGGACATCCGCGCCTTCGAAAAGTCCGCGGGCATCAACTGAGCCTGCGACTGCCATCGTGCTCCGCGGCGGTTACCCCGCGGAGCCGGGCAAGTGCTAGAGGATCGGCTTATGAATATTCTTCCCTTCGTCATTTCCGGGCTTGGAATCGGCGCCGTCTATGCCCTGTCGGGTGTCGGACTCGTCGTGCTGTTTCGCGCGACCGGCGTTCTCAATTTCGCTTTCGGTGCTTTTGGTGCGATGGGCGCGCATTGCGCCTGGCAGCTGCTCGAGTGGAAGGCTCCGCTCATCGTCGCCATCCTTGCGGCGGTCGTGGTCTCGACGGCACTCAGCTTTCTCTACGGGCGGATCTTCGCTCCCATGCTGTCGCATCGCGATACCGTCGTGCGCGCCGTCGGCACACTGGCGCCGGCTCTGGTTCTGATCGCCGTCATGGGTGTCGTCTGGGGCGAGCTGCCGCGCCGCCTGCAGTTTCCGACCGACCAGATGTTCGTCTCGCTCTTTGCCGTGCGCCTGACCTACACGCGCATCATCGCCCTTCTTCTAGCCGTTGCCATGGTCGTCGCGATCACCTTGCTGCTCTCTCGCACGCGGCTCGGCCTCGATATGCGCGCACTGGCCAATGACCGCGATCTCAGTGCCGTCCTCGGCGTGCGCGTCCTCCATACCGAGACCGCCGCCTGGATCATCACCGGCATCTTCTCAGGCCTTGCCGGCCTGCTGCTGGCCGATCTCGTGCGCCTGCAGGGCACCTTCCTGACCCTGCTGGTCATTCCCGCCATTGCCGCGGCGATCCTCGGCCAGTTGCGGTCGCTTTGGGAGACGGCGGCTGCCGGCATTCTGATCGGCATTGCCGAGGCGGCGCTGACCCCGATTGCCTGGATATCGCCCTATCGGGCGGCGGCGCCCTTTATCATCGCGCTCGCCGCCGTCACGATCCTCGGAGGCACGGCGAAGGCCGCGTTGAAAGACCGATGAGCGTTCAGCCGCAAACAATCGCCTCCAACGCTGAAGGCCTGTCGACAATGCGCCTGCCGAAACAGCTTCTGCATGTCCCCGTGACGACGGCGCTCTTCGCGGCCGTGGTCGTCCTTCTCGCCAATTCCTTCTGGCTTTCGGCGGCAACGTCGGCCGTCGCGCTGTCGCTGTCGGTTGCTGGCCTTGCCATTCTCTATGGCCAGCTCGGCTTGGTTTCGCTCTGCCAGTTTGCCCTCGTCGGCGTCGGCGGCTGGGTAACGCTGCGCATCGGTCACGCCTTTCATCCACCCTTCGAGGTCAGCCTGCTTGCCGGCGGCATCGTCGCCTCCGCGGTCGGGCTCGCCTTCGGCGTGCCGGCCTTGCGGCTGCGTGGTCTCTACCTCGCGCTCGTCACCCTAATGCTCGCCGGCGGCTTCCAGATAATCATCAGCGCTTGGGGTTTCCCTGATGGCGGTCCTGGCTTTCTCGGTCGGGCGGACGGCTCCGGACGCGAAATGCTGGCGAGGCCTGTCATGGCCGACGGCGAGGTTGCCTATTTCCTCTATGTGTGCGCGGCAGCTGCGATCGGTCTTTTGATCGCGCAATGGCATAAGCTTGCGCGTCCCGGCAGGGCCTGGGCGCTGATCCGCAAGGGCGAGACTGTCGCCGTCGCCAGCGGCGTCAACGTTCTCATCTACAAGGCCTGGGCCTTTGCGCTCAGCGGCTTGCTCGCCGGCCTTGCCGGCGGGCTGCTGGCCGGCAATGTCGGCCAGCTCGACGGGCGCGCCTTCGGCGCCTTCGAGAGCCTCAACCTCTTTGCGCTCGCCATCGTCGGCGGTGTCTTCAACTGGTACGGCGCGCTGATCGCCGGGCTTCTGTTGCGCGCGGTGCCGGCGCTGCTGACCGATCTCGGCATCGACGGTTATATCACGATCGGTATTTTCGGCGTCGCCCTGTTCCATGCGCTGGCAACCGCGCCGACCGGCATAGCCGGCCAGATCGCGGGCTTGATCGCCCGTCTGAACAGCGGCCTATCAAGGGGGAGGGCACGATGATCACCATCGACAATCTCGTCGTCCAGTTCGGTGGTGTGAAGCCGATCAACGAGCTCAGCGCCGTGCTCACCGCACCGGTCGCGGGCCTGATCGGCCCGAATGGCGCCGGCAAGACGACGTTGCTCAACGTGCTCTCCGGTTTCATCAGGCCGGTTCAGGGGACCGTGTCGCTCGGCGCCCAGGCGCTGTTGCCGATGACGCCGCTGCAGCGCGTACGCGCCGGCCTGCGCCGCTCGTTCCAGACCGAACAGGTGGTCGGGGACCTGACCGTCGCCGGCAATATCGCGGCGATCGCCGATCATGTGGTCGGCGCGCCGCATCGCTCCGAAGCCGTGGACGAGGCGCTTTCCTTCGTCGGACTCAGCGCGGCTGCCGACCGGCTGGGGCAATCGCTCAATCTCTTCCAGCGCCGCCTGGTCGAACTGGCGAAATGTGTCGTCGGCAAGCCGAAGCTGATCCTGCTGGACGAGCCGGCCGCCGGTCTGACCGAGGAGGAGGGCAAGGCGTTTCGCGAGTTGGTGCTGCGCATCCCCGCGGAATTCCGGGCGCAGATTCTGGTCATCGATCACGACGTCGATCTTATCCGCTCCATGTGCAGCGAGACCATGGTGCTCGACTACGGAAAGCTGCTGGCCCTCGGCCCGACGCAGACCGTGCTTGCCGATCCGAACGTGCGGCGCGCCTATCTGGGGAGTTCTGAGATGAGCGGGAATTCCGAGGTCCGCGTCGAAAACCTCGTCGTCGAACGCGGCGGCAAACGCGTCATCCATGACATTTCCTTTTCGGTCGCGGCCGGCGAGGTGACGACCCTGCTCGGCGCCAATGGGGCGGGAAAATCGAGCACGGTCATGGCCATGGCAGGTGTTCTGCCGCGCGGCGGCGCGGTGCGGCTGGGAGACATCGCACTCGAAGGATTTGTGCCCGACCGCATTCGTCGGGCAGGCCTTGCGCTCGTTCCGGAAGGGCACCGCGTGCTGGGGCAATTGTCGGTGGAGGACAATATCCTCGTCTCCGCGCTCGATCCTGCGGCGACTGCCCGCCGGCAGGGGCTGGAGCGCGCCTATGAGATATTCCCCGAGCTTGCCGAGCGCCGGCGTCAGTCGGCTTCCGATCTCTCCGGCGGTCAGAAGCAGATGGTGGCGATGGCGCAGGCTTTC
This sequence comes from Rhizobium sp. C104, assembly GCF_022354505.1. Lineage (NCBI taxonomy): Bacteria > Pseudomonadati > Pseudomonadota > Alphaproteobacteria > Hyphomicrobiales > Rhizobiaceae > Rhizobium > Rhizobium sp. C104. The sequence continues at coordinate 23,659 of NZ_CP092355.1, forward strand.
GTCGCAAAGCCACGTTTCATGATCGTCGACGAGCTTTCGCTCGGCTTGGCGCCTGCCGTCGTCAAGCGTCTGGCCGAGGCGCTGAAGATTGCCGCTGCCGGCGGCATCGGCGTGCTGCTGATCGAGCAATTCGCCAATCTCGCGCTGGATCTCGCCGATAAGGCCCTCGTGCTGGAGCGCGGCCGCCTTGTCTTCGACGGTCCCGCCGCGACGCTGAAAGCCCAGCCGGACATCCTCCATGGCGCCTATCTGGCGAGCTGAAGTGAGGAGGTTGTTATGCGTTTTTCCGCTGATCACCGCCCTATCGAGACAGCTCGGGGCCAGGAGTTCGCCGGGCTTGCCCGCACGCTGTTCGGCAATGTCAGGCTCGATTTCACGGCAGCCGACGAGGAGAAGAGTTCGATGCTCTCCGCTATGCTGGGAGCCTGCCGGCTGACGCGGCTGGAAGCCGATCGGCATATGGTTTTCGGCGAGCGGGTGACGGCCAGGCCTGACGATCCCGACGCGATCAAGCTGATCCTGCAGGCCGAAGGCAGCGCCTCGATCACCCAGGGTGGCTTGCACGCGCCGATCTCCACCGATGCGCTTGTGATCTATGATCCGCGCCGGCCCTATGTGCTGACCAACAGCACGCCGGTCCGCCAATTGCTGCTGCAACTGCCGCGGCAGGCATTGCCGCAGGCCGCGGTCGAGCGGCTGGCAGCACCCTTCACCGCGCATGCCGAGTATGACGGCATGTGCGGTATTCTGCTGTCGCTGATGGAAACGACCATGCACGAGATCGGCCATCTCGACGAAGCGCGGCGTTCGAGCGTCGGCCAGACGATGATCGATCTCGTTCGCACGATGATCGGCGAGGGGCGGCCGGAGGGACTGGTCGCCAATCCCCTCGATCTGCTGCTGGCGCGCATCAAGGATTTCATCGCCGGGAATATCGCCCGGCCGGATCTGACCGTCGCCATGATCGCGCGGCGCATGGGCTGCTCGGTGCGTTACGTTTATCGCGCATTCGAGACCGAACGGCTGACGCCGTCCGACTATATCTGGGACCTGCGCCTGCAGCAGGCTGCGGCCAGGCTGCGCAAAGCCGCCGGCAATAGCGGCGAGATATCCGAGATCGCCTTTGCGCTCGGCTTTTCCTCCAGCGCGCATTTTTCGCGGGCTTTCCGCGCCCGCTACGCCGTTTCGCCGTCGCAATGGCGCAAGGCTGCGCTTTTGTAGGGCGGCCCGGTCTGCGCCGAGCCGCCCAGATTCTTATCGCATCGATTCCGCGACGCGCAGCGTATCGGTAAACTGCTCGAAGCGCCGGATCTTGCCGTCCGCGGCACGCCAGGCATGGACGACGCGGGCCTTGAAGGATTTACCGGTCTGCCGGTGCGTGCCGCTGTAGTCGCCGATGGCGATCACATCGTCGCCGGCGTCGAGAAGACGTTCCAGCTTGAAGGTGTAGCCATCGAATGCCTCACCGAGGGCCTGGAAGACGTGTCTAAAGACCTCCTGCGGGCCGACATAGGTGCCGGCGCAGGGAAAGCCGTCCATCTCGGTCCAGCGGCAGTCGGGCGCAATGTCGGCCAGCATCCCGTCGATATCGCGGCGGTCGTTGGCGTCGTAATGCGCCTTCACCATGTCGAAAGCTGTTTTCATGGTTCTGTCTCTCACACCGGTTCCTGGCCCGGCAGGTAATAGGTCATCGAGGCCTTGCGGATGAAGGCGCCGGCAGGACTGTTCTGGATGCGTCCGTCGCCGGTAATGCCGAGGAATTTACCGGTCGAGCGCATATCGTTGAAATTGTAGAAGAAGGTGGAGGCGACCGCGATTTTGAACTCCCGGAAGGTAAAGACGTACTGGTTCTCGTCGAACTTGTAGGTGGTTGTCAGGTCGACATCGCCATGGCCGCGCTGGACGCCGACCAGGCACTGCCAGGCGTAGCGCTCAGCGGAGAGGTAGGTGTGTTCGTAGACATGGTTGGGGCTATAGGTGAAATGCGCCCTGAGCCCGATGAGATCACGGCTTTCGGCCGGCGCCGGCCCGCTTGAAGTGCCACCTTCGATGACGCCGGGCCGGAAGATCTGCGCCACCTGCGGTTCGCCGACGGCATCCCTCGCGTCGCGGACGATCGAATAGATCGAAAACGCTCGGCGGGTCTCGACATTGAGGATCAGCGTTTCGGCTTCTCTCGGGCGGCCGGCGAAGACGATTTCGATGAAATAGGTATTCGGCGCGACCTCGATCACCTCAGCCTTGTCGGTTGCGCTTTCCTTGCCGTCGGACCATCTGGCCTCGCCTCTGCCGAAGGCAAGGTCGAGCCGGCGGCCGTCGTCGAAGCCGATCTTATAGGAAGAGCCGGAAAGCGCTTCGCTCGCCGGCAGGCGGTTCGTGTCGATGCCATAGGCGAATTCGTCGTAGGTTTTCCAATCCTTCGGATTTTCGTTCATCGTTGTCTCCTCCTAGCATTCTGCAAAGGCGAGGGTCGGCAGATCGACCGTGCCGGCTCCGCCGTCGACGGTCAGGATCGCGCCGTTGATCATTGAGGCGTCCGAGGAGGCCAGGAAGCAGACGGCGTTGGCGACATCCTCGGTACTCGCGGGGCGACCGAGCGGCACGTCCTTGGTGACGAGCGCATAAGCCTCTTCGATGCTTTTCAGCCTAAACTTCTCGACGATCATCTGCATCTGCTCGTCGGCCATGTCAGTCGTCACCCATCCCGGGCAGACGGTGTTGGTGCGCACGCCCTTGCGGCCGTAGTCGCGCGCCAGCGATTTTGCGAGCCCGATACAGGCATGCTTCATGGTGACGTAGCCCGCCGCATCCGGCCCGGCGAACAGCCCGGCAATCGAGGCGAGAACGACGATATTGCCCTTGTTCTTGATCAGATAGGGGAGGGATTCGCGGGCGCTGACGAAGGCGGTGTTCAAATTGAGCCGAACCGCGAGATCCCAGGTCTCGTCAGACATGCTGATCGTCGGCCCGACGCCGTGGCCGCCGGCATTGGCAATCAGGATATCGAGCCCGCCGAAAGTCTCGACGACCGTTTCGAGCGCTTTCCGCATCGCAATGCCATCGGCCGCGTCGGCGGTGATGACGGTGGCGCCGATCTCATCGGCAACGGCGCGAAGCGGTTCGGGGCGCCGTCCGACGAGCACGACGTTGCCGCCTTCCCTACGGATGCGCCGCGCGACGGCGGCGCCGATGCCCGTGCCGCCGCCGGTGATCAGCGCTGTCTTCTTGCTGAAACGCATATCTCTTCCTCCTGGACCTTTCGATCATCATGGTCGAAAGGCCGGGAGGCGTCCTGTCCAGCTGTGCAGTCCGTTTTGACTGAGCGTGCAAAACGATGCTGAATGCGGGAGGTCAGTAGACCTTCACTTCGCCCGCCGGCCTGGCGGGTTCGGTCTTGTGGAAATCCTCAAGCAGCTTGGCCGTGGCATTGGCGAGCAGCATGACGTCGTTGCCGATCGCGACGAAGGTGGCGCCGAGTTCGAGATAGCGCTTGGAAAGGGCGAGATCGCCGATCAGGATGCCGGCGGCCTTGCCGTGCGACTGGATCCTGGCAAGCGCCTTTTCGACTTCGGCCTGCACTTCGGGCGCGCCCGGTCTGCCGAGATAGCCCATGTCGGCGGCGAGATCGGACGGGCCGATGAAAACGCCGTCGACGCCCTCGGTCGTCGCGATCGCGTCGAGCGCTGCGAGTCCCGCCCGGCTTTCGACCTGCAGCAGCAGGCAGATCTCGTCATTGGCGGTCTGGAGATAATCGGGGATGCGGTTGAAATCGGAGGCGCGGGCAAGGGCGGCACCGACGCCGCGTACACCCTGCGGCGGATAACGCACGGCGCGGACCATGGCCTCCGCCATCTCCTTGCTGTCGACCATCGGAATGAGCAGCGTCTGCGCACCGATATCGAGCATCTGCTTGATGATCCAGGTCTCGCCGACCGGCGGGCGGATCACCGCATGGCTTGCCGATCCCTTCATCGCCTGCAGCTGCGAGGCGAGAAGCGGCACGTCGTTCGGCGCATGTTCGGCATCGAGCAGCAGCCAGTCATAACCGACGCCGGCGCAGATCTCGACCGTATAGGGACTGGCGAGCGCCTGCCAGAGGCCGATCTGCGCCCGCCCCTCCTTCAGGGCTTGCTTGAAGAGGTTTTTGGGCGCCGGCATGTTTCACTCCTTCATGCAAAATAGAGGCTGACCGAGCCGTAAGGGCCGAAATCGGCGTTGATGGTATCGCCGTGCCGTGCCTCGATCGGACGGATGAATGAACCAGCCAGCACGATCTGTCCAGCCTCGATGCCATCGCCATATTGCGCCAGCCGGTTGGCGAGCCAGGCAACGCCGCGAGCAGGCTGGTTGAGGACGCCCGCCCCAAGCCCTGTTTCCTCGACCTCGGCGTTGCGGCTGACGATCGCTCCCATCCAGCGCATGTCGATCTCCCCGGGCCGCACGGCGCGGCCGCCGGTGACGATGCCGGCATTGGCGGCATTGTCGGAAATGGTATCGACGATGGTGCGCGGCTTCTTCGTCTGCGGATCGACGCGCAGGATGCGGGTGTCGAGGATTTCGAGCGCCGGCGTCACATAATCGGTGGCGTTCAGCACGTCGAAGATCGAGATATCAGGCCCGCGCAAAGGCGCCTTCATGACGAAGGCGATCTCCGCCTCGATTCGCGGCTGGATGAAGCGATCGGCCGGCACGGTGGCGCCGTCTTCGAACATCATGTCGTCGAGAAGCACGCCGGAATTGGGGATGTCGATGTTGAGCGCATATTGCATCGCCTTCGAGGTCAGCCCGATCTTCCAGCCGATTGGCTTGCGGCCGGCCGCGATCTTCTTTTTCACCCAGGCGCTCTGTACGGCATAGGCGTCGTCCATATCCATTCGGGGATGCCTCAGCGACAGAAGGCCGGCCTGGATGCGGGTGCGCTCAGCCTGGTCGAGGCTTTCGGCGGCCGCCTGGATTTCATCCTCAGACAGCATCACAACACCTCGTCGGCGATGGTGTTTTTCAGGATGCCAAGGCCGTCGGCCTCGACTTCGACGACATCGCCGGGTTTCAGCCAGATCGGCGGATCAAAGCGGGCGCCGGCGCCTGTCGGCGTGCCGGTAACGATGACGTCGCCGGGAACGAGCGTGGTGAAGGTGGAAATATAATTGATGATCTTGCGGAACGAGAAGATCATCCGGCTGGTGCGGTCGCTCTGGCGGACCTCGCCGTTGACGCGGGTTTCGAGCTTGATGTCTTCGAGCTGAGCGGCATCGGTGAAGGGGATCAGCCAGGGGCCGATCGCGCCGGTGCGATCGAAGTTCTTGCCCTGGGTGACGTTGAACTTGGCATGGCGCACCCAGTCGCGAATCGTGCCCTCGTTGCAGAGCGACAGGGCGGCGATGTGGGAGAAGGCGTCCGCCTCGGCAATCCGCCGGCCGCCCTTGCCGATGACGATGACGATCTCGCCTTCATAGTCGAGCTGCGGGCTTTCCGGCGGCCGGATCAGCGGTTCGCCGTGGCCGGTGAAGGAACGGGGAAAACGGATGAACAGCGAGGGGTTGGAGGGTGCTGCCTGACCGTCCTTATATTCCTCGTTGCGGTCGGGGAAGTTGACCCCGACGCAGATAATCTTTTCCGGCGACGGAACAGGAATTTCGAAGCGGATGTCGTCGAGCGCGAAATCCGGCTTCAATGATCTGCTCTCCTCGGCGAGCTGAACGAGGCGGCCCGCCTCGATCACTTCGCGAAGGCTCGCCCAGCTTGCGCCGTGGCGAGCCGACAGGTCGATGACGCCGTTCTCGACGGCAAGCCCATAGCCATGATGGCCGTTTCTGGAAAAGGACAGGAATCGTGGATGGGTCATGCTTGTCTCGGGCCTTCTCTTACCTCAGGCGATACCGCCGAGGCAGACATATTTGATTTCGGTGAATTCCTCGATGCCGTATTTCGAGCCTTCGCGGCCGAGGCCAGAAAGTTTGACGCCGCCGAATGGGGCTTCGGCCGTCGAGATCAGCCCGGTATTGACGCCGACCATGCCGTATTCCAGCGCCTCGGCGACCCGGAAGACCCGGGCGAGATCCTTGGCGTAGAAATAGGAGGCAAGACCGAACTCGGTGTCGTTGGCCTGAGCGATCACATCGGCTTCGTCGTTGAAGCGGAAGAGCGGCGCCACCGGCCCGAACGTCTCTTCCTTGGCGACAGCCATGGCAGGGGTGACGTCGGCCAGCACAGTCGCCTCATAGAAGCGCCCGCCGAGTGGGTGGCGGTGGCCGCCGGCAACGACACGGCCGCCCTTGGACAGCGCATCGGCGACATGCTCCTCGACCTTGGCAAGGGCGGACTCGTCGATCAGCGGGCCGAGATTGATGCCCTCGTCGAAGCCGTTGCCAGTCTTCAACGCGCCGACGGCCTTCGAGAGCTTCTCGGCAAAAGCGTCATAGACGCCCTCCTGCACATAGAGGCGGTTGGCGCAGACGCAGGTCTGGCCGTTGTTGCGGAATTTGGCGATCAGCGCGCCTTCCACGGCCGCATCGAGATCGGCGTCGTCGAAAACGATGAAGGGCGCATTGCCGCCGAGTTCCAGCCCGAGCTTCTTGATGGTCGGTGCGCTCTGCCGGTAGAGTTCGGCGCCGACTTCGGTCGAGCCGGTAAAGGTCAGCTTGCGCACGATGGGGCTTGCGGTCATTTCGCCGCCGATTGCGCGGGCCGAACCTGTGAGAACGCTGAACAGGCCCTTGGGGAAACCGGCGCGCTCGGCGAGGATCGCGATGGCGATCGCCGAAAACGGCGTCTGCGAGGCCGGCTTCAGCACCATGGCGCAGCCGGCGGCAAAGGCGGGTCCAGCCTTGCGGGTGATCATCGCATTGGGGAAATTCCACGGGGTGATGGCGGCAACGACGCCGATCGGCTGCTTCATCACCAGGATGCGCTTATCCTTCTGATGGCCGGGAACGATGTCACCATAGACCCGCCGCGCCTCCTCGGCAAACCATTCGATGAAGCTCGCGCCATAGGCGATCTCACCCTTAGCTTCGGCCAGCGGTTTGCCCTGTTCTGCCGTCAGGATGCGGCCGAGATCGTCCTGATTGTCCATCATCAGCTGGAACCAGCGGCGCAGGGTGACCGACCGCTCCTTGGCGGTGCGGGCGGCCCATTCCTTCTGCGCAATCTCGGCCGCGGCAATCGCCGCCTTGGTCTCGGCTGCGCCGAGATTGGGAACGCGGCCAATGATCTCGCCGGTCGCGGGGTTGTCCACCGCGATCCCATTGTCCCCCGCCTCGATCCAATCGCCGCCAACCAATGCAGCCTGCCGGAACAATGTTGCGTCTTTCAATTCCATGACTCTATCCTCGCCAACGTTGAAAAGCGGGCGATTTCGCCCGCTTTCGGGTAAACGTTCAAGGCGCGATGATCGGCTGTGCCTTCAGATCAGGCTCGACCACATCGGCGCCGGCAAACAGGCTACCATGTTCGAACCAGGATTTGGGAGCCGGTGCGCCCCAAAGTGTCTGGCGCTGCGGATCCTTGAGGTCCCACTTGATCGGCTCCAGATCGGGATCGACCGTCTGGTAATCCGAGCAGTAGATCTCGATGCGGTGGCCGTCGGGATCGAGGATATAGAGGAAGAAGGCGTTGGAGATACCGTGGCGGCCTGGGCCGCGTTCGATGTTGGCGACCCAGCCGGTGGTCGCCATCAGATCCAGCAGGTCGATGATGTTGAGCGGCGTCGGCACCCAGAAGGCGGTATGGTGTAGGCGCGGGCCGCGGCCGTTGGTGAAGGCGATGTCGTGTACGCCGCCCTTGCGGTGCGTCCAGGCGGCCCAGAGGCGGCCGGTCTCGGCATCCTCGGTATATTCGGTGACGCGGAAGCCGAGCTCGTTATAGAAGGCGACGCTCTCGTCGACATTCGGCGAGAAGCAGTTGAAGTGGTCGATCCTGAGCGGCTTGACGCCCTTGTAGAGCGCATATTTCTGATGGATCGGTGGCAGGCGATCCATCTTCGAATAGAATTCGAGCGGAATGCCGTGCGGATCGCGGGTGCGGAAAGTGCGCGCCTGGTGGGGGCGCTCGACCCACTCGACCGGCAGGCCCTTATCCTTGAAGAAATGGGCGGCCTTGTCGAGATCCTCGTCGCCGAAGACCTTGAAACCGAGGTCGCGGGCTTCGGCCTTGCCGGATTTCTTCAGCACGATGCAGTGATGGCCGCGTTCTTCGAGCGCCCTGAGATAGATGATATCGGCGGTCTCATCCGTCACCTGCAAGCCGAGCGTATCGACATAGAAGGCGCGGGACTTGGCGAGATCGGTGACGCCGAGTTCGACATGGCTGAGACGCACGATGTTGAAAGGCGGATAGAGATTGGGTGTCGGCAGGGGCATGGGTTCCTCCTCTTAGAGCAACTTCCAGGAAAAGTGCGAAGCGGTTTTCCGTCCGGAATTGCGTAAAAACGAAATTAAGAGCGGCTCCATGCTTCCTTGAAAAGCTGACCCGCTCTTATGCGCGCGGTCGGCTCAGCCGCCGAGTTTCTGGATGGCGTGCGACTTGGTGGCAAAGGCGACGTTCTTGGTTTCCATGTAGAAATCGAAGGACCAGTCACCGCCGTCGCGGCCGATGCCTGAGTTCTTGACGCCGCCGAAAGGCGTCGGCAGGTGGCGGACGTTTTCCGAGTTCACCCAGATCATCCCGGCTTCGAGACGGTCGGTGAAACGGAAGGCGCGGGTGACGTCTGATGTCCAGAGGTAACCGGTCAGGCCGTACTGGACGTCGTTGGCGAGCGCCAGCGCATCGGCTTCGTCCTTGAAGGGGATGGCTGTCAGCACCGGCCCGAAGATTTCCTCCTGGGCGATGCGCATCTTGTTGTCGGCGCCGGTAAAGAGGGTGGGGGAGACATAGCAGCCGCCGCCCGGGCCATCGAACTTCTCGCCGCCGGCCGCGAGCGTCGCGCCCTCGGAGCGGCCGATCGCAATATATTCCAGCACCTTCTTTTCGTGCACGGGATGGATAAGCGGGCCGATGACCGTTTCGGGATCGAGGGGATGGCCGACCTTGATGCGCCTGGCCTTTTCGGCGACGAGGGCGGTGAACCTGTCATAGACGCTGTCTTCGACCAGCAGGCGCGAGGACGAGGTGCAGCGCTCGCCGTTCAGCGAATAGATCATGAAGACGGCGGCGTCGGCGGCGCGTTCGAGATCGGCATCGGCGAAGACGACGACCGGGTTCTTGCCGCCGAGTTCGAAATGCACCCGCTTCAGTGTGTCGGCGCCCTGTTTCATGATCATCGAGCCGGTGCGGCTTTCGCCGACGAAGCCGATCGCCTTGATCAGCGGATGCTCCGTCAGCGCCTTGCCGGCGTCCTCGCCGAAGCCGTTGACGAGGTTCCACACGCCCTTGGGCAGGCCGGCCTCTTCGGCGATTTCGACGAGCAGGCGGGCCGTCAGCGGCGAGAATTCGGCCGGCTTGTGGACGATGGTGCAGCCAGCGGCCAAGGCCGGCGCGATCTTCCAGGTCGACAGCATGAAGGGCGTATTCCACGGCGTGATGATGCCGACCGGGCCGATCGGCACGCGCGTCGTCACGTTCACCTGACCGTCGGCGCGCAGCGCCTTGCCGTCACGGGCCTCCGGCGCGCGATCTGCGAAGAAGCGGAAATTTTCCGCACCGCGAAGCGCCGCCTTCGCCATGAATTTCAGCGACTGGCCGGTATCCATGCATTCGACGAAGGCGATTTCCTCGGCGCGCGCGACGATCGCGTCGGCTATTTTGTGCAGCAGCTTCTTGCGCGCATCGCCGGGCATGGCGGCCCATTCGCCAAAGGCTGATTTGGCGGCCTTGGCCGCACGGTCGATATCGGCGGCATTGCCGCGGGCGACGGTGGCGAGCGGCTTCAGATCGACCGGTGAGAGGGTCTCGAAGGTTGCGCCGTCACCGCCCCCACATCCTCGCCGCCGATGCGGTTGAGGACGCCACGCTCCTTGAAGCGAGCAAGGTAGGTTTCCGCCTTTGCGATGTTTTCCTGCAGTTTGGACATCGTCTGTTTCCCTGATGTTGTCTCGTCCCGCGATACGGGGTTTTGTCACTTGCCGCGCAGCCGCGGATGAATGGCGTTCTTCTTCCAGCTCAGCTCCGCATCGATCTCGCGGATCTCCAGCGACAACGCGAAATGCGGCGTCTCGAAGAGGGGGGCGAGGACTTCCGCCGCACCCGCAAGGATCGCTTCGCCGGTGCGCTTCTTTTCCTCGGTCGTGCGGCCCTTGCCGATGCGGAAGTTCAGGTCGACGAAGGCGTTTTCGGCAAGCCGGTCGGCGATCGCATAATGATCGGCGCGAAGGGCGCGCACCCGCACCGCACCGATCTCGAAAAGCCCAGTCTCGAGCACGGTGTTCAGCAGCGTCTCGCAGAGCGCACCAATGTCGGCGCGGCCGTCGAGATTGGCCGAATATTCGATGGTGAGATGTGGCATCCGTCCTCCCACGGCTTATTTACTTAACACGTTAATCAATTTGTGAGGGATGTCAAGCGTCGATATCGAGCTTTCTTGCAAGCTCCAGACTTTCGGCGACATAACGCGACAGCCGCTCGGGAGCGTTCGGGATCTCGGGCCGCTCGGCAAGCCAGCTGATATAGGTGAGGCTCCTCAGCGCCATGAAAAGCGGCAGGCTTTGCAGCGCCGCATCGGAAAGGCCGCGCCTGTTGCGATAGCCGGCGATCAGGGCGTTTTCGATTTCAGGGTAGGCCGGTTCTTGGCGGTTCTTCAGCAGGGCCGTGGCGAGATCGAAAAGGCGGAAGCCATATCCCGCATCGTCGAAGTCGATGAAGGCGATATCGTCTTCGCTTCCCGTCAGGAAGATGTTCTCGCGCACCAGATCGGCATGGATCAGGCCGTAGTCGAGGCCGTGTCGCTGCGCATTGGCAAGACGGTCCCGCAAGTCGTCGCGCAATGCCGAAAGCGACGAGGCCTCGCCGCGTGAAAGCCCCGGGCAATCCCAGAAGCGGCCCCAGAGAGGCCTTTCTCCGAGGAGACCCTCGGCATCCCATGCCGGGCGGCGGAAGCCTGTTGGCGGCGCCCATGCGTCGGCAAGATCATGCATCGTCGCCATGACATGGCCGATGCGGAAGAAAATATCCGCCTGCGTCTCGGCCGATTCCGACAGCGGCGTGCCGGTCTGCCCGAGCGCCGTGCCGTCGATCCAGCTGACGACGTCGGCATGCTGCTCGGGAAACTTTCGGTTTGCCGGCAGTCGGACAAGGTTGCGCCCGTCGCCTGTTGGTACGGGGCTCGGCACGTCGAGACCTCCGCGCCGCAGTCCTGCCATGAAGGCGAGTTCCGAGTGCAGGCTCGTTTCGTCATGATAGCCCGGCCGATGCAGCCGCAAGGCGGCGGATTGCCCGTCGGCAAGAGTGATGCGGAAGACGGCGTTTTCCCGGTATTTCAGCAGGACCGGTTCATCCGCCCGCACCGCCCAATGATCGAGCGCTTCGAGCGCCCGTTCCAGCAGGTCATCCCGGATGGTCTGCGGTAATTGATCGGTCATCTCAGCCTCACAACCCCGACAGGACGTCGTCGAAGACCGACAACATCAGATCGGCATTTTCCCGGGAGAAGGGCATCGGCGGGCGGATCTTGGTGGCGCATTGGTGGATGCCGATCTTGCCCATCAGCACGCCGCGCTCTCGCATTTCATTGACGATCCGGCTCGCCTCAGCGACGGCCGGCTCCTTCGTCGCCCGGTCCGCCACGAATTCCATGCCCATGAAGAGACCGCTGCCGCGCACGTCGCCGATGATCGTGTGTTTTTGCGCCAGACTCTTGAAGGCATCGCGCGTATATTCGCCGACGTCGCGGGCATTCTCGACGAGTTTCTCGTCCTCGATCACGTCGAGAACCGCCATGGCGGCCGCGCAGGAGACCGGATTGCCGCCGAACGTATTGAAATAGCGGAAGGCCTTGCGGAAGGCGTTCAGCAGATCGGCATTGGCAACGACGCCGCCGACGGGATGGCCGTTCGCCATCGGCTTGCCGAGCGTCACGATATCGGGAACGATGCCGGCGCGCTGATGGCCCCACATATCAGAGCCGGTGCGGCCGAAACCGGGCTGCACCTCGTCGGTGATGACGAGGCCGGCGGCCTTGCGCACCGCCGCCACCGCCTTGTCGAGGAAGCCCCGCGGCAGATCCGGAAAGCCTTCATTAGCAAAGAACGGATCGATGATCAGTGCGGAAAAACCATGCGGGCTTTCCTGCAGCGAGGCGATCGCCGCCTCGACTGCGGCGGCAAAGGCCTCGCCATCTTCGCCACCGAGCGGGCGGTAGCTGTCGGGCGCCGGCACGTGCCTGACATGGCCGCCGAAGCCGCCGACCGGCGGCATGCGGGTCGAGAGCTGCGACACGGCGGCGGTATTCCCGTGATAGGTATGGTTGGTGGCGATCACACCGGTCCTGCCGGTGACGGCCTGGGCCATGCGCAGCGCCACGTCGTTCGCCTCGCTGCCGGTGCAGGTCAGGATCGCGGCGTCGAGGCTGCTGTCGAAGGTCGCCGTCAGGCGTTCGACATAGTCGAGAATGCCCTCGTGCAGATAACGCGTGTGGGTGTTCAGCGTCGACGCCTGCCGGGTGATCGCTTCGACCACGCGTGGATGGCAATGGCCGACATGTGCCACATTGTTGTAGCAATCGAGATATCGCCGGCCGTCGGCATCCCAGAGCCAGACGCCTTCGCCGCGGACCAGATGGACCGGATCGTCATAAAAGAGCGACATGTTGCGGCCGAGAAGCCGCTCGCGGCGCGCGATAAGGGCAGCGTTGTTGGACATGATCAGGCTCCCGCGGCGGCAAGGCCGGCATCGAGCGCCGTCAGGATCGTCTGCACATCGCCCGCCGTGACGATCAGCGGCGGCGACATGATGACGTTGGCGCCGGAAGTGCGCACCAGCGCGCCGGCCTCATAGGCGGCATCCTGTACCTTCTGCATGACATCCTTCGATGCGGCGCTCTTCTTCTCCCGGTTGCTGACGAGTTCGAGCGCGCACATCAGGCCCTTGCCGCGCACGTCGCCGATCAGTTCATACCTGTCCTGCAGCCTCCTGAGGCCTGCGATGAGTTCCTCTCCGCGGACGGCGGCATTGGCGGCGACGTTCAGCCGTTTCGTCTCCTTCAAGGTCGCAAGCGCGGCGGCCGCACCCGTCGGATGGCCGGAATAGGTATAGCCGTGGCCGATGCTGCCGAATGCGCCCTTGCTGCTTTCGAACACTTCGGCCACCTTGTCTGAGATCATGACGGCGCCGAAGGGGAAATAGCCGTTGGTGATCGCCTTTGCGGTCGACATCAGATCCGGTTTGACGCCCCAGAGGCGCGATCCCGTCCAGGCGCCGGTGCGGCCGAAAGCGGTGATGACTTCATCGGCGATCAGTAGAATGCCGTGGCGGTCGCAGATCTCGCGCATCAGCGGCAGGAAGGTCTCGTGCGGGACGACGACGCCGCCGGCCCCCAGCACCGGTTCGACGATCAGGGCGGCGACGGTGTCGGCCCCTTGGAAGGCGATCTCGTCCTCGAAGAGCCGGCCGATCGCGGCGGCAATCTCCGCGCCATCCGTCGTATTGAACGGGTTGCGATAGGCGAACGGCGCCGGCAGATGGATGACGCCGGGCAGCAGCGGTTCGTAATTGCGGCGGAAATTCTGGTTGCCGTTGACGGAGGCGCCGCCGAAATGCGTGCCGTGGTAGCCCTTCTTCAGCGCGACGAATTTGGTGCGCTCCGGCTGCCCGTTGATCTTGTGGTACTGGCGAGCCAGCCGCAGGCAGGTCTCGACCGAATCCGAGCCGCCCGATGTGAAGAAGGAACGGCTCAATCCGTCCGGCCTGAACCATTCGGCAAGCTCGTAGGAGAGTTCGATCAGCGGCGAATTGGTGGTGCCGCGGAATGTCGAATAATAGGGCAGCTCGTCGAGCTCGGTCGCGGATCGCTTTCTTCACCGGCTCGCAGGAATAACCGAGATTGACGTTCCACAGGCCGCCCACGGCATCCAGCACCTTCTTGCCCTGGATATCGACGATCTCGACGCCTTCGCCTGAGTTGATGATGCGCGGCGGCTGCGCCTGCATTTCGGCCGGATGGGCCATCGGGTGCCACATGTGGCGGGCATTGTTTTCGATTATGAAGTTGGTTTCACGCATCTCAATTCCTCTCGTTCAGAGGCCCAGCATCGCAAGGGCGCGGGCATAGCTTTCGGCAGGGCGGGTGACGTCGAAATGCACATGCGGCAATCCGACGGCTTCGGCGCCTTCGATGTTTTTCTTCTGGTCGTCGACAAAGACGCAGGCCTCGCGCGGCAGGCCGAGTTCGGAAAGCACCTGCTCATAGGCGCGCGGGTCGGGCTTGAGGATCTTGGTGTAGGTGGCATCGACGATGACGTCGAAGAGGTCGATCAGCGGGAAGCGCTTGCGGAATTCGGCTCCGTAGAAAAGGTCGAGTTCGTTCGACAGGATCGCGAGCTTCAAGCCTGCTTCCTTGGCCCGCAGGATGGCGTCGCGGGCCTCAGGGCGCAGCACCAACTCCGGCTCGGCGCCGCGGGCGCGGCGCACGAAAGTCTGCATATCGGTCCAGCTCTCTCTGACCATTCGGCCGATCTCGCCGGTCCGCGTCAGCCAATAATCGCGTTCGCTGATCTCGCGGTTCTGCATCGCCACCCAGAGCGGGTCGGTCGCCGTGTCGAACGGCCCAAGCCAGGTCAGCGAGCCTTGGGGAAGGCCGAGCGTCCGCTCGGTGATGTCATGCGTCTCGAACAGGGTGCGGGTGACCACGCCGCCGAAATCGAGGATGAGGGCGCGTTCTCTTGTCATGGCCGTCCTTCCGGAATGATGCCTTCGGCAACCCAGCTGTCGAAAAGGGCAAGGGCTGCGGCGGAAAAGGAGGGAGAATTGATGTGGGCGTCGACTTCCCGGAAGGTGACGGAGGGCGGAACAGCGCGGCGCATTTCGTCGAGGAAGGCGGCGAGGCCTTCCGGATCATGCAGCGGCTCGTCCGGCTTGTCCCATTCCTGCAACCCTTCGGTCGGCAGCAGGAAGGCGACCTTCGCATCGGCCCGTTCCAGCTTCTGACCGATCAGCCGCGCCACTTCCCGCCGGCCTTCCGGCGAGGTCGTCACCGACCCGATCAGCCGGTTATGGGCATGATAGGGGCGCTCGGCGAAAATGTCAGGCAGGGCCTGCCACGCCTGAAGATCGACCATGTCGACGGCGCCGGGGGCGACGATCTGCGGAATGCCGGCGCGGCCGGCACATTCGAGCCTGTCCGGCCCTGAGGTCACCACCGTGCCATAGTGGTGATTGCTGACCTCCTGGATGCAGAAGTCGAAGACGGCGGCAAAGCCGGATTGCGCGGCGATGGCTTCGAAGGCGCGGCCGCCCATGCCGGTGGAATGAAAGACGGCGACGTCATAACCGCGCTTTTCCAGCTCGGGCCGCAGATACTTCATATATTTCAGGCAGGAGGAACCGAGCGAGGTCATGCCGATCAGCGGGCGGGTGCGATCGGGTTTGGTTCCGTGCCTTGCGGCGCCGACGACCGCGCCGCAGGCCTGCGACAGCACCGAGCGGCAGATGCTGTTGAGGCCGTAGAGGCCGCCGGCCCACAGGATCATCATCAGGTCGGGGGCGATTTGTTCCGGCGGAATCAGGTGGGAATAGGCGATGGTCGAGACCACGAATTTCGGCACGCCGAGCGGCAGAACGGCGGCGACGTCGAGGGCGAGATCCGTACCCATGGAGCCGCCGAGCACGATGATGCCATCGACAAGCCCGTCCTCGTAAAGCCGGCGGGTCAAGGCCGCGGCGCCCCTGGCCATGGCGGCCATCGCACTGTTTTCATCGCCGTTTTCGGTGATCGCCGCAATCGAGGTCGCGGCCGCCTTGGCGATGTCGTGCTTGGAATGGTCGGGAATATAGGGCGGGTCGCCGAGAATGCTGACATCGACCATAACAGGCCGGCCGCCGGCTTCGGTGATGACCGACGCCATGAATTGCAGTTCGTCGCATTTGGTGTCACCGGTTCCGATGACAAGTATCTTTGGCGAGGGAGCCGCAGGGCTCATCAATCTCTCCTCCTGGTTTTTGGACTGGTTCCCGTGAGCCTTTCCGACCCGTAGTATTTTTCTGAAATTCCGTCGGCAGCGGCGATCGCCTGCGCGCCGAATTCGTAAATGGCGGTCTTGGTGGTGCGCGAGAGCGGGGCGGCGACGGCCACGCAGCCGATCGGCCGGCCGTCAGGCGCACGCACGGGTGCGGCGGCACTGATGACGCCGGCTTCGAGACCCTGATGACTGATGGAAAAGCCGCGCGCGGCCGTCTCGTCGAGCAGGCCGCGGACCAGCTGCGGGTCGACGACGGTATGGTCGGTGAATTTTTCGAGCGGCTTTCGCAGCGCCGCGTCGATCTCCGTCGACGGGCAGAAGGCGAGGAAGGCAAGGCCGGACGCGGTGGCGTGAAAGGGCAGGATGCTGCCGACATCGACGATGATGCGGTGCGCCCGCTGTGGATCTTCCACATGGATGGTCGACAGCCGGCCGCCTGAAAATTCGGAAAGATGCACCGTCTCCGCCGAGGATTCGGCAAGTGTCCTGATGAAGGGCACAGCGACCCGCAGGAAGGGATAGCGGGCCTCGCGGATGCGGGCGAGCCGAACTGGCGCCGAACCGATCCGATAGCGGCGGCTGTCAGGGTCCTGCTCGACGAAACCGTGTTTTTCCAGTTCCACCAGAAAGCGCCGTGCCGTCGCCTTGTCGAGCGAACACAGGCGGGCGATGTCGGTCAGACCCACCTCCTTGCCCAGCCGTGACAGGGTGTCCAGCAATGAAAGCGCCTTTCCGATCGTGCTCATCGTTCTTCCTCTCGGGGAGTAGGGTTCATGTCCCGGGCTTGTTGCATCCGGCTTTACGCCATCCGTCAAATCAGCCCGCAAACCCTGTACCGCGGCACGATAGCAGCGACCCAAGATACTTAACATGCGAATTAACTTGACAGAGCCCGGGATTGTTTGCAAGTCTATATTTGAAGCTGCGGTTCAAATAATGAACCATAAGCGCTGACGGCGGCAAAATCAACAAAAGCCAAAAACACCGTTTGTCAGTCCGGTTCTGGTGGAGGTCGCGTGCGCGCATCGCAGCGATGATCGGATGTCCTTAAACAAGGGGAACGAAGGCAGATGAATATGCAAAATTCGCAAAGCGCCGCAGAGAACCAGCTGCGCAAAAACAGTCTCGGCGTCGGCGCCGTGACCTTCCTGGTGGTTTCGGCCGCCGCACCGCTGACGGCGGTTGCCGGCGGCGTGCCGCTGTCGATGATGCTCGGCAACGGAGCGGGCATTCCGCTAACCTTCCTGCTGGTCACCGGCATTCTGTTGCTGTTTGCCGTCGGCTATGTCGCCATGGCGCGCCATATCCGCAATGCCGGCGCCTTCTACGCTTATACGGCTCAAGGCCTCGGCGGCCTGATGGGCGGGGCGGCGGCGCTGATCGCGATCCTCGCATACAACGCCATGCAGGTCGGCGTCCTCGGCCTCTTCGGCGCAGCGACCAGGGGCTTTTTCGCCGAGCAGCTCGGCCTCGACCTTCCCTGGTGGGTCTGGAGTTATATCGGCATCGCCTTTGTCGCCGTCTTCGGCTACCGGCGAGTCGATCTTTCGGCCAAGGTGTTGATGGTTCTCGTCATTCTCGAATATCTCGTCGCCCTCGTCATTGACGCTGCGATCCTGGCCAAGGGCGGTGACAGCGGCCTGTCCGCCACCCCCTTCACGCCCACCGCCTTCTGGAGCGGAACGCCGGCGATCGGCATCCTCTTTTGCTTCGCCGCCTTCATCGGCTTCGAGGCAACGACCATCTACAGCGAGGAAGCCCGCGAACCGCACAAGACCGTGCCGCGCGCCACCTATATCTCGGTTCTGATCATCGGCCTCTTCTACATGCTGACGTCATGGCTAATGGTGAACGGCGCCGGCGCCGACAAGCTCGTGCCCGAACTGCAGGGCCTCGCCGATCCCACGACTTTCCTCTTCGGCCTTGCCGAGCGCTATGTCGGCCACTGGATCACCGTCGTGATGAGCGTTCTCTTCATCACCAGTCTGTTTGCCGGCGTCCTTGCGTTCCACAACGGCGTTGCACGCTACATGTATGTCGCCGGCCGCGAGGGTCTGCTGCCGAAGTCGGTCGGCGTTACGCATCCGGTCTTCCAGAGCCCGCATGTCGGCTCCATCATCCAGACGGTCATCGCGGTTCTTGTCGTCGCGCTCTTTGCTATGACGGGCCAGGATCCGGTGCTCGCATTGTTTTCGTGGCTCACCAATGTGGCGACGCTTGCGATCATCCTGCTGATGGCCTTCACCGCCTTTGCGATCGTCGCCTTTTTCAGCCGCAACCCGGGGCTCGAGCGGAATGTGCTGGCCGTCAAGGTGCTGCCTGTCGTCACCGGCCTGATCTTGCTTGCGCTCGTCTATTATATCTCGGCGAATTTTGGCGCCATCGCCGGCGCCAATGGCGCGCTCGGCGTATTCCTGCCGGGTCTCGTGCTGATCGCCGGGATCGTCGGATTGCTAGCCGCAGCGCGCCTGAAGTCTGCGGATGCCGTCGGTTTTGCCCGGCTTGGCGCCGGGCAGGAAGCCTGACCGAACCCTATCAACGGTGGCGGATCATCTCCGCCACCCTTTTTCGTGAGAGCATGAGATGCAGGACAAGATCGATCAGTTGCGGACGCAGCCCGTTCCTCCCCAATCGCTGTTTATCGGCGGTGCCTGGCGCCTGGCCGTCAGCGGAGCGGCGATGGACGTCATCTCCCCGATCGACGGAACCAAGCTAACGACGATCGCCGATGCCGGCGCCGAAGACGTCGATCAGGCGGTCAAAGCGGCGCGGCGCGCCTTCGAAAAAGGCGGCTGGTCGCGGGCAGCCCCTGCCGAGCGCAAGAAGGTGCTGCTGAAGATCGCCGAACTGATCGAGAAGAACGCGCTTGAACTCGCCGTGCTCGGCGTGCGCGACAACGGCACCGAAATCTCCATGGCGCTGAAGGCCGAGCCGGGCAATGCCGCCGGCACCTTCCGCTACTATGCCGAGGCGATCGACAAGGTCTATGGCGAGATCGCCCCGACAGCCGACAACATTCTCGGCCTCGTTCACCGCGAGCCGGTGGGCGTGGTCGCCGCCATCGTGCCGTGGAATTTCCCGATGATGATCGGCGCCTGGAAGATTGCGCCGGCCCTTGCGGCCGGCAATTCGGTGGTGCTGAAACCGGCCGAGGGCGCATCGCTGACCCTGCTGCGGCTCGCCGAACTTTGCACCGAGGCGGGATTACCCGATGGCGTGCTCAACGTCGTCACCGGCCGCGGCGCCGTCAGCGGCGAAGCGCTCGGACTGCATATGGATATCGATGTGCTCGCCTTTACCGGCTCCGGCCCGATCGGCCGCCGGCTGCTGGAATATTCGGCGCGCTCCAACCTGAAGCGCGTCTATCTGGAACTGGGCGGCAAATCGCCGAACATCGTCTTTGCCGATGCGCCGGATCTCGATCAGGCCGCCAAGATTTCCGCCTACGGAATCTTCCGCAATTCCGGTCAGGTCTGCGTCGCGGGTTCCCGCCTGCTGGTGGAAAAATCGATCCATCAGGAATTTTCGGAAAAGGTCGCCGGCATCGCCGCCTCCATGAGGGTCGGCGACCCCTTGCAGCTTTCCACCGAGGCCGGCGCAATCTCAAGCGAGATCCAGCTGCGGAAAGACCTCGGCCATGTCGCCCAGGCGGTGTCGGAAGGCTCTTTGCTGCGCACCGGCGGCACCCGCATCCTGGAGGAGACCGGCGGCTATTACATGCGACCGGCGGTCTTCGACGTGACGCCATCGATGACGCTTGCCCGCGAGGAAGTCTTCGGGCCGATCCTGTCGATCATTCCGTTCGAGACGGAGGCCGAAGCTCTGCAGATCGCCAACGCCACGGAATATGGGCTGGCGTCCGCTGCCTGGACATCGAACCTGTCGCGCGCCCATCGGATGGTCCGCGGCATCCGCGCCGGCGTCGTGCACGTCAACACCTATGGCGGCGCCGACAACAGCGTGCCGCTCGGCGGCGTCAAGCAATCGGGCAACGGCCACGACAAATCGCTGCATGCGCTGGATAAGTATGTCGATCTGAAAACCGCGTGGATCCAGCTCTGAGAGGAACGGCGCCAACCGAACTGCCGGTCACGCCTGCCGACACCTTCGCCCCGCTAGCGGGGCGAAGGGAGATAGCCGCAACCTCTCCGTTGCTCTCTCACGCCTAGCACCCCTCGTTCTGTTTACGGGGGTCCGAAGGACGAGTCGAGACGAGTGACTCGGCCCGGATCGGTAAGGGGCAGGCCACTGGCCAGAGCCGTTGGGGCGACAACAAGTCGGCTTTCCCATCGGTGGTCGGCAATGGGGAAGCCGATCGCCTATCCCCCGAAACTGCCCACCTGCGTCGGCACGTTGATATAGTTGCGGTCGAAGTATAGCAGTGCATTGCCATCCGCCCGCGCACGAATGCCGATCACCTGGCCGATGAAGATATGATGTGTGCCGACCAGGCGCGCCTCGGTGAGCCGGCAGTCGAAGGAAACCATGGCGCCGGCCAGCGCCTGGCTTCCCGACGGCATGTCGACCCATTCCGCCGCGGCATAGCGTGCTGCCATATCCGCCTGGCGGCCGGCGAAATAGCCGGCGAGACTCCTGATGGTCATCGGCGAGTACGTTGACGCAAAAGCGGTGGTTTTCGAGAAAGACGCCGCATTGGGCCGAGCGACCGTTCATGCAGACCAGCAGCGTCGGCGGTTCGTCGGTGACGCTGCACATGGCGGTGGCGGTGAACCCGCCGCGCCCGGCGGGTCCGTTGGTGGTGATGACGTTGACCGGGGCACAGACCCTGGCCATCGCGTCGCGGAACTCGGTTTTCGAGACTTGCTCCTCCATGGCCGTCTCCTCACTCGGCCGCGTTGCGGACGGCGGATGCCTGATCGAGCGGCGGCAGCCAGGTGTCGCCGGTCCAGCCGGTTTCGTCGTAATCGCTCATGCATTGGTCGACGAGCGCTTCCATCTCCCTCAGCCGCCCGCCGCGCTCGGCGCCCTTCAGCACCTGCAGCCGGACCTCCTCAGGCGCACCGGCATAGTTGAGTTCGTAAAGCGCGTGGCGGCCGCCGAATTCGGTGCCGGTGGCATCCCACAGCAGTTTCATGATCTTGATGCGCTCGATATGGCCCATGTCGTTGGAGCCGCGCACATATTGGGCGAGATAGCGGTCGATCTCGGGATTGCCGAAATCCTTGGCGGAGGAGGGGAGATAGATCAGCCCCGAGGCGACGACCTTGCGCACCGTCTCGATTACGCGCGGATAGGCCTCCGACATGAAGGTGCGGTAGGAAAGGGCTGCCTCCATGTTGGGCAGCACGGCGCCATTTGCCCATGGCTGGGGATTGTGGGCCATGGCGTTGGAGAAGGACCAGAACATGTGGCGCAGCGCGATGACCTCGCCGAGTGCGGCCTGATTGCCGCGGAAGGCGTCGCCGCCGGTGGCGCGCAGCGCCTTGGCGAGCAGCCCCGCCATAAAGTCGAGCTTGACGGCAAAGCGCGTGCAGCCCTGGAAGCAGTAGCCGTGCATGAAGCCGGAAGCCGGGTGAAACGACAGGATCTTGGCCGCATCGCGCAACACCAGCACGTCCTCCCAGGGCACGAAGACGTTGTCGAGCACCAGGATCGCATCGTTCTCGTCAAAGCGCGACGACAAGGGATAGTCGAAAGGCTGACCGACCGTGTTGGCGGTCTGCTCGTAGGAGACGCGGCAGAACATCTTGATGCCAGGCGCATTCATCGGCACAATGAACATGACCGAGAGCGAGGGATCTTCCGTCACCGTCGCCGAGCTCTGGGCGAGGAAGTTGTAATGTGTCAGCGCCGAGGAAGTCGCCACCACCTTGGCGCCCGAGACGTAGATGCCGGCATCGGTTTCCTTGGTGATGTGAACGAAGACATCCTTGACGGCATCGGCCGGCTTGTGCCGGTCGATCGGCGGATTGACGATCGCATGGTTCATGAACAGCGCTGCTTCCTGGGCGCGTTTGTGCCAGGCGAGCGCATTGTCCTTGAACGGCCCATACCAGTCGGCATTGGCGCCGAGCGTGTTCATCAGAGCCGCCTTGTAGTCGGCGGTGCGGCCCATCCAGCCATAGGACATGCGGGCCCAATCGGCGATGGCGCCTTGCTGGGCGACGAGCTCGGCCGAGGATTTCGCCACCCGGAAATATTTATGCGTATAGCCGCCATTGCCGGTATCGGTCGGCGATGTCAGGCGGTCCTTGGTCTTCTCTGCGTGCAGCGCATCATACATCCGCGCGATCGAACGGGCGGAATTGCGCATCGACGGATGGCTGGTGACGTCGGCGATGCGCTCACCGTTGATATAGACCTCGCGTCCGTCGCGCAGGCTGGCGAGATATTCGGCGCCGGTGAACGGACGGGTCTTGTCGCCGCGGTGGTCTTCAGCTCGCATGTCAGGTTCCTCCCTTGGAATATTGATAGAAGCTAAAACGGGAGCGGCGGGCACACCATGGACAAAGAAGGGAATTCGCTGGTACTTTTTCCGCTATGGCGACACGAAACGATGTTCCGAATTTTTTCGTCTATGGCGAGCCGAGCCGCTCGCTCGATGTGGGATTCCTGCACGTCGAAACGGTGATGGAGCGAAAAAACCTGCATTTCGGCCATGTCTCGCCGCACAAACATCCGCTGATGGGACAGATCACCTATTGGTTTCAAGGGGGCGGAACCTATCGGATTGAAGACGAAACTTGGAATTTTTCCGCTCCCGCCGTGAGCTTCGTGCCGAGCAACGTGGTGCATGGTTTCGATGTCGACGAACAGTCCGACGCGATCGTCGTATCGGTCTCGGACGACATGCTGAAGGCGATCGTGCCGCAGATCGCGCTCAATCTCGACGTGCCGACCTTCCTGACCGGCCAGCCTGCAGATCCGGTATGGACCAAGCTCGCAACACTGCTCGACATGGTCTCCGAGGATTATCGCGATCGAGGTGCGTACGGCGAACAGGTGCTTTGCGGCCTGATTTCGGTCGTGCTGTCGCTGATGGGCCGCATCGGCGGCCGGGTCGCCCTGCCGTCGACCTCGGCGACTGTCTCACTCGGCCTCGCGCTGCGCCGTCTCGTCGATCTTCACTACAGAAAGGATTGGCCGGTGAGAGCCTATGTCGATCTGCTTGCGACCACGCCGCATCTGCTCGACAAGGCCGCCCGCGAAGTCTTCAGATTATCCGTCAAGGAATTGCTGCTGGAGCGGCGCCTGTTGGAAGCCAAACGCCTGCTGATGTTCACCGTCCGCTCGGTGGAAGATATTGCCGGCGAGATCGGTTTCGACGATCCCGCCTATTTCTCTCGCTTCTTCCGCAAACGCACCGGCGAGGCGCCGGCCGCCTGGCGCCGGCGGCATTTGCAGGCGGCATCGTGACGAGCGACGGAACTGTCGCTATCGGTCATCGAAGAAAGATCAAAGCCATCCCGACGACAACAAGAGCGGCGCCGGCCCAGGCGCCGCCGGCCGGGCGTTCGCCGGTTTTCAGCCACAACAGCGGTAGAATAATCGCGGGCGATGTTGCCGACAGTGTCGCAACGATACCGACCTTGCCGCCAGCCAGCGCAAAGAGCAGGAGTGTCATGCCCATGCCGAGGGCGATGATCCCGGTCAGGGCGGTCAATGCCGCGACCTTGAAGGTGAGCGGTCCCTTCGGCTTGACCGACTGGACAGGCAACTGGATCAGGATGCTGAGGCAAAGGGCCGCCATGGCGACACGCAGCAGGGACGCGACGAATGGATCGATACCGCTGACCATGACCGGTCGCGCGATGATGGAACCGACCGCCTGGCCGGTTGCGGCGCCAAGCCCAAGCAGGACGCCGATCCACAGTGGCCCCTTGATCCTCTCCCATTGATGGATCTGCGATCGGCTCTTGCCGAACACGATGGCGAGAAAAACGCCTGCGGCCGTCAAAGCAATCCCCACCACCGCGGAAAACGATAGAACCTCCCCCAGCACCAGCCAGCCGAGCAGTGAGGCAATCGGAGCGTTGAGGGCGAACAGGATGCCGGCACGACGCGGGCCAAGCCGGTTCAGGGCGGCAAAGAGCAGCGTATCGCCGATGAAGATGCCGATCAGTCCGGACAAGAGCAGCGGACCGACGCTTGCCTCGTCCAGTTGGCGCCAGGATCCGGTAAAAATCACATAAAGCGCCAAAAGACCGGTGACGAAAACCTGGCGGACCCTGTTGAAGGCCGGCGCGCCGAGATGGCCGGATGGACCCGCCGCGATCAAACCCGTAAAGGCCCAGCACGTTGCCGCTCCGAGCGCGGCAAGTTCATGAATTGGCATCTTGCTTCGATCCTCAATGCATGTCGTCCGGAATGTGCAGCGGTTCCGGGTAACGACATGCATAAAACAAAGGACCAAAGCGCGGCGCATGGATCAAGTTTGATGCGACGCGCTTTGGAATCCGGGCGCGAAGCGTTTAAACGTGATTGAAGAGCAACTGTCGAGGGCTGTTCGATGCGACGCCACGGACGGCTTCTCAGCCACCGTCATCGACAGGACATCGAGCAACATTTGTCAGTGTCATTCTCTAGCTGACGGCATGGCCGGCCAGGCCGTAAACCGCCGGCTCCCCATTCTTCCTGTTCAGGAAACGCCGCCCCTTGGACATGGTCGTCACGGTTTCCGAGACGGCCAGCCGGCTTTGTTGAAGGAACTCGGCGAAGAGGCCTTTTTCCCGCGTATCGACGCGCGCGAAGCGGCCAGCCAGATCCTTGAGATGCACGGCGGTCAGATGGATCGCGTCCTGATCATTGCTTGCCACGATCGGCCCGACCACATGGCCGCGTCCGAACTCGCGGCACATGGAATAGCCGACGATTTCGTCACCCCGCCGGAGTGTGCAAACGGAAGCACCTTCGGCAAGTAAAGCCAGCAATTTGCCGCGATCGGTGCCGAAAGCGCGCGTATCGAGAGCGTTGATCTCCTCGACATTGTCATTTGACAATTCGCTCAATTGCCCGTTCAGCTCCGGCAGGGGAGGGAGCTTAGGCGCGACATCCCCCTGGTATTGATAGACAATTGCTTCCTTGGTGAAGCCGAGCGAAACATAGAGTTCTATAAGCCGCATGGGTTGAATTCAGGCTCAGATCGCGGTCGCCGCACTGCTCGAACACCTGCTCCATGAGCCATCGGCCGGTCCCTTGCGCCTGCGTGCGCGGCGATGTGATCACCAGCCCGATCGTGGCGAAATCATCACCATGCGGAAACCACATCGCACTTCCGAACACGCGTCCGATCCCATCGACCGCAACGATGCCGCGGCCCGCGCGCCGCAGCATATCCCAGTCCTTCGGCCGGTGCGGCCAGCCGACGCCGATCGACAATGCGTGAAGCAGGCTGACATCGACACTGTTGATATCCTGCGCAATCAATTCGAACGATTTCAGCCGCACTGATTTTTGCATTTCGGGTATCCGTTCCGTTCGCCAGATCACCAGACTCCACTGGAAGTGAACAGCGTCTTTGATCCTGCGCCGATTGCAACCAAGTCACAATATCGCACACCAAGGCCGGCAGGATTGGCTTGTTCGCCGCAACAATTCGAAATCTTCAGCTGAACCGAGGCCCCACTCAGCAGGCAAAACTCCTGCCTTTGCTTAGGCTAGCTAGCATCTCGACCACTCCAAAGGCAACTTGGTCACCCATGGACGTCATAGATATTCTTGCGAGGCTGATCGCGTTCCCTTCCGTCGTCGGAACGACGAACGGCGCGATTGCCGACTGGATAGCCGACTATTGTCGGAAGGCGGGAGCCGAGGTGACGGTCCACCCCGGCCCGGAAGGTGACCGATACAACCTTTTCGCGACCGTCGGACCACGCGAAGGCCGAGGTTACATTCTGTCCGGACACATGGATGTCGTGCCGGCCGGTGAACGGGAATGGAGTTCGGATCCTTTCGTGCTGCGCGCGGCGGGAGACAGGCTTTACGGACGCGGCGCCACCGATATGAAAGGTTTTCTCGCCTGCGCACTGGCCGCATTGCCGAAGCTTGCCGCCATGAATTTGCAGCGGCCGATCCACTTTGCCTTCTCCTATGACGAGGAGGCAGGCAGCCGCGGGGTGCCGCATCTGATCGCGGCGCTGCCGAAGCTGTGCAACGCCCCGCTGGGTGCAATCATCGGCGAACCGAGCCGGATGCAGGCGGTGCGGGGGCATAAGGGCAAGGCAGCGGTCCGGCTGGAGGTGATCGGGCGATCAGGTCATTCCTCTCGTCCTGATCTCGGATTAAACGCCATTCATGCCATGGCCAATCTCATCACAGAGGTCGCCGAATACGGCAGGTCCCTGACGAGCGGCCCTTTCCACCACGATTTCGCGCCACCCTACTCGTCATTGCAGGTCGGTGTCATTGCCGGCGGCCAGTCGGTCAACATCATACCGGATCGCTGCACCGCCGATATCGAGGTTCGCGCCGTGCCGGTTATCTCGACGTCATCGCTGCTCGAGCCGGTAAAAGCCAGGCTCACGGCCCTCAGAGACCAGGGATTCGAGGTCGGCTGGCATGAGTTGAGCGCCTACCCAGGTCTTGCGCTCCCCGAAGGCAGCGAACTCGCGGCGCTGCTGACGGAATTGACGGCGCAGAAGCCGCTGGCCGCGGTCAGCTACGGCACGGAAGCCGGGCTCTATCAGCAAGCCGGCATCGATTCGATCATTTGCGGACCGGGGGATATCGCCCGTGCGCACCGGCCCGACGAGTATATCGAGATCGGCGAGCTCGCCGCATGCCAGACGATGATCGAGAAACTCGGCGCCTCCCTTGCCGAAGGCTGAAAGAAGGCGATTTCCATGGCGTTTCTCTTCAACTCCGATGCCACACGCGGCGCGATTTTCAAGGAAGCTTTTGCCCGCGAGCTTCCGGATCTGGAATTCGTCGGACAGGGCCAACCGGTAGATCCGGACAAGGTGCGCTATCTCCTGACCTGGACGGTCCCCGGCGACATCGCGCGTTACCGCAATTTGGAAGTGCTGTTTTGTATCGGCGCCGGCGTCGATCAGCTCAAACAAGACAGCCTGCCGGACCATGTGGCGCTCGTCCGTATGGTCGAGGATGGCATTATCCGGATGATGCAGGAATACGTCACTCTTGGGGTCCTGACGCTCCACCGGGAGATGCTCGCTTACCGGGACCTGCAGAAACAGTCTGCGTGGCAGACGCTGGCCGCCCCGCAGGCCACCGCGCGCAGAATAGGTTTCCTCGGCCTCGGCATTTTGGCGCAGGCGGCGATCGAGCGCTTGAAGCCGTTCCAATTTCCGCTCGCCGGATGGAGCCGCAGCAAAAAGCAAATCGATGGTGTCACCTGCCATCATGGCCCGGATGGACTTGCCGATTTTCTGGCCGAGACGGACATTCTGGTCTGCCTGCTGCCGCTGACCGATGAGACGCGCGGCATTCTCAATGCCGAGCTCTTCTCCCAGCTGCCGGCCGGTGCCAGGCTGCTGCATGTGGGCCGCGGACCGCAGCTCGACCAGACGGCGCTGATCGAGGCGCTCGATAGCGGCCGCTTGGCCGCCGCAATGCTCGACGTCACCGATCCCGAGCCGCTGCCGGCAGACCATCCGCTCTGGCACCATCCAAAAGTGGCGATCACGCCGCACATCGCCTCCGTCACCCAGCCGGAAACGGCGGCGCATTCGGTCATCGAAAATATCCGGCGCCACCGCGCCGGCGAAACCCTGATCGGCCTGGTCGATCGGACACGTGGTTATTAAACGAGGAAAATGACATGTCGCTTCTGCAGACCATCGACACAAATCCGAACTTTACTCCAAAGCAGGCCGTACCGGATGCGGAACGGCTGATTTCAGGAAATCCGGCCTACAAGACCTGGGCACAGGATGCCTCAAAAGGCGAAAAAGTGCTCACCGGCATCTGGGAAGCAACCCCCGGCGAGCACCATTCCATCAAGGGCACGGTCTACGAATTCTGCCACATCATTTCCGGTGTCATTGAGATCGACGAAAAAGACGGCGAGACAAAGATGTATCGCGCCGGCGACAGTTTCGTGATGAAGCCTGGCTTTGTCGGCGTCTGGCGCACCATCGAAACCGTGCGCAAGATCTACGTCTGCGTTTACGACTGAGAAGCCGCCGGCGCGCGCCCGAAGAACGGCACGCCGCTTATATCCGGCAATCACGTGCTGAAAACACGAGGCGGCTGAACCGCCAACTCTCTAAAGCGCGCACGCATTAGCCTTCGGCGATAGCAAAGATCTTCTTGAGGTTGCCCTGAATTGAAAGACGGTTCACCGTCCCCCGGCCGACGAAGATCGCGTCTCCCGGGCCAACCGATGTTTGCGTCCCGTCGCCATCGGTCACATCAGCCTGCCCCTCCAGGATGTACATCAATTCATGGACGGGATGAGAGCGCGACATCCGGATGTGCGGCGTCGTCGCCCAGACACCAGCCCGAAAGCCGGCCTCTTCGTCGGAAAATGCCCTGAAGAGACGGCACTGAGGCGTGTCCCCTTCCACGAACTGCGCCGGAGGCGGCGGGGAGGGGGCAAGCGCCACATCCCTGTCGATCGCCACGACGCCCTGCGCGCTTGATGTCGCCGCGGTCGTTGCGCAGAAGATCCACTGCGTGCCGTTTTCCGCTTCCGCCGTAATGTCCTCGCCCTGGCCGATGACCACGCTGTCGCCGGACGTGAGATGAAACGTCGAGCCGCCCGAATGCAGGACAAGACGGCCTGCCACGACGACCAGGCATTCCGTGTGGGGAAAGCCGGCGATCGAGGCTTTTCCATTCCAATGGACCGATCCGGCGAAAACGCCGCCCGAGGCGCTCCAGACGATATCGCGGCCGACCGCGAATATGTCGTCTGGTCCCAAGGCTTTTCGTTTGCCTTCAGGGGCGGATCCGCTTTTCGCCTCGAAGAGGAGAATGGTTTTACCGGTCATGACGTCACTCCCATTTTTGGTGAGATATTCATAGGCTGATGCTGTTGCCGATGGGCCGAGGGCTAATCTGCCAGTCACTGGCTCGAATTCTGCATAGATCCTAATCGGTGGCTTCAAGGGGCGCGCTGCGGAGTTGGCGCTTAAACAGAATATCCTTTGGTTTGCTGCCCCCAACACAGGCAATTGTTGCGAAACAAAGCCGCCTGCGCCGCACCTCTCCAGCGCAAGCAGGCCTATACTTCCTGCATTGGATCAGACGAGCATAAAGGCATGCGCCAATGAAATTTGCGTCCTACTGGCATGATACCTCGATCCCATTCGCCGCAGGCATCGCCGACCCCGTCTCGGGAGATTTCGACGTTGCGGTGATCGGCGCCGGTTTCACCGGGCTCAACGCCGCGCGCACGTTGGCGCAATCCGGTGTGAAGGTCGCTCTGCTGGAAGCCGAACACGTTGGCTATGGTGCGTCCGGCCGCAATGGCGGGCACCTCAACAGCGGCCATTTCGCAAGCTTCGGCGCCGCCAGGCAGCATCTCGGGGAAGACCGGGCGCGCCGCTTGTGGCGGGCCTATGACGACTCGATCGACATGATCGAACGCATCGTCGAGGAGGAAAAGATCGCCTGCGACTTCCGCAGGGGCGGCAAGCTCAAGCTTGCCCTCGAAGCCCTCTCATGTCGGCAAGCTGCAGGCAATGGCCGAAGAAATCCGCCGCGAGGTCGACCCGTCAGCCGAATGGCTGACGCGCGAGGACCTCCGCAACGAGGTGGTATCGGATGCCTTCCATGGCGGGATCCTCTATCCGAAATCCGCCATGATGCACATGGGGCGCTACGCCAACGGCGTGGCGCAGGCGGCCCACCGCCATGGCGCGGCGATCTGGGAACACAACCCGGTGACCGCCCGCGAGCCCGTCCCGAATGGATGGCGGCTAACCACGCCGACCGGCTCGCTGACCGCCCGCCAGGTCATCCTGGCGACCGATGCCTATACGCCAAGCGTCTTTAACTATTTCCGCCGGAGGCTGATGCCGATCGCTTCCTTCATCATTGCGACACGCCCGCTCACCCCGCAGGAGGTCGCGGCGACAGTTCCGGGCAACCGCAACTTCACCAACTCCCTCAACATCGCCAACTACTTCCGCCTGACGCCAGACAACCGCATGCTGTTTGGGGGCGGGCGAGATTTTCGGCGGTATCGAACCAGAAAACCGACGTCAGCTCCGGGCAGCTTCTGCGCCAGCAGATGCTCGGCATGTTTCCGCAGCTTGCAGACGTCGAGATCGACTATTGCTGGGGCGGCCTCGTCGGCTGCACGCAGGATCGTTATCCCCGCGCAGGCAGCGCCGAGGGTGTGATTTACAGCATGGGCTATTCCGGCCACGGCGCCCAGCTATCGACCTTCATGGGCAGCGCGCTGGCCAATATGGCGATGGGGCGCAAGGACGCCAATCCGCTCGACGGCTTCGCGTGGCCCGCCGTCCCGATGCATACCGGAAACCCGTGGTTTCTGCCCATCGTCGGCACCTATTACCGCATGAAGGACCTGCTGCCCTGACCGATCCTGGCGCCGCGCCCCGCGCGGGCTCCGATGGCCTAACGCAGGACGGCCACCCCTGATTCCCTGCCGATCCTCCGTGCCTGTTGCCGCATAAGGACTTTGCAATGATCACACCTCTCGAACATCTGTCCCGCAACGGTCGTCTGGGCAAGTTCTTCATCGACGGTCAATGGCTCGAACCCAAAGGCAGCGCCAAGGGCGTCGTAGTCAATCCTGCCACGGAAGAGACGGTGACCCAGTTTGCGCTCGGCAACGGCGAGGATGTCGACGCGGCGGTTTCCGCCGCCCGGCGGGCCTTCGCGACCTGGAGCCGGACCAGGCCGGAATACCGCGCGGGTCTGCTCGATCGCCTGCGGACGCTGCTCGAAGCGCGCAGCGAACTGTTCGCGCAGTGCCTGAGTTCTCGAAATGGGCGCGGCGATCGGATATGCGCGCAGCGCTCAGGTGCCGCTGGCGATCGCCCATGTGAAGGTCGCCCGCGATCTCCTGGAAGCCTTCCCCTTCGTCAAGCAGCGCGGCCACACCGCCGTCGCCCAGGAACCGATCGGAGTCTGCGCACTGATTACGCCCTGGAACTGGCCGCTCTACCAGATCACCGCCAAAGTTTCGCCGGCACTCGCCGCAGGCTGCACGGTCGTGCTGAAGCCCAGCGAGCTTTCGCCTCTCGGCGCGCTGCTGTTTGCAGAAACGATTGAGGAAGCCGGCTTCCCCAACGGCGTCTTCAACCTCGTCAATGGTGACGGCTCCTGCGTCGGTTCGGCTCTCGCGTCCCATCCGGATGTCGACATGATTTCGATTACCGGCTCTACCCGTGCCGGTATCGCTGTGGCCCAGGCAGCCGCGCCGACCGTCAAGCGCGTCGCGCAGGAGCTTGGCGGCAAGTCGCCGAACGTGATCCTGCCGGACGCCGATCTTGACCGCGCCGTTGCCATGGGCCTAGCGGCTGCCTTCCGCAATCTCGGCCAATCATGCAGCGCGCCGACGCGTATGATCGTGCCGCGCGCGATGCTCTCCAACAGCGAGTCCATCGCCAAAAGAACCGCAGATGAGATCGTTGTCGGTGATCCCCTTTCAGAAGCCAGCACCCATGGCGCGATCGCCAACCGGGCCCAGTTCGATCGGATCCAAACCATGATCGGCGTCGGAATTGCGGAAGGCGCGACGCTCGTCACCGGCGGCGAGGGTCGTCCCGCCGGTCTGAATGCCGGCTTCTACGTCAAACCGACAATTTTCTCGGACGTGCGCACGGATATGCGTATCGCCCAGGAGGAAATCTTCGGCCCGGTTCTCTGCCTCATTCCTTACGACACGGTGGAGGAAGCCATCACCATCGCCAACCATACCGTCTACGGTCTGGGTGCACATGTGCAGGGTAAAAATACAGACGTCGTCAGGGACGTCGCGTCACGGATCCGCTGCGGTCAAGTGCATCTCAACTATCCAGCCTGGGATCCACACGCGCCTTTTGGCGGCTTTAAGCAATCTGGAAACGGACGCGAATTCGGCATTGAGGGCATGCTGGAATACCTCGAGGTCAAATCCATCCTTGGCTACTTCTAAAGCAAGTCGCGCAAAAGTGTGCAGCGGCTTTGTGATAACGACATGCGTAAAAACAAAGACCTAAAGCGCGTGGAGCGAAGCTGAAAGATCGCGACGCGCTTTAGCATGACGCCGAAAGGCGTGAGGGGGTGTTGGTATCCGTCGGAAGCGCACCGCCCAGGAGGAAAAAACGCGTCCCCTTCATCAGCCGAAGATGACTGTCTCATCACTCAAAACATTATTTTCCACCGCCCCGGCACCCACTGTCGATGCATGCTGCTTGTTCAGTTTCGGTAGGCTTTGGTCGGGAACACGTCGAGGCCGGCGATAACGACCAAGACGGAATTCATTCCAGACGCTGGCTTTTGCAGCCAGCGACCAATGGTCAGAGAGGAAACGATATGCTCGATTTGAACGACAACGACCTTTTCCAGCAGGCCGGACTGATCGACGGGATCTGGTCGCGTGCGGCGTCGGGCAAGACGGTAAACGTCGTCAATCCCGCCACTCAGGACAATCTCGGCACCGTTCCCGACATGGGCACAGCCGAGACCCGGGCGGCGATCGACGCAGCCAATGCCGCCTTCAGCTCGTGGAAGAAGAAAACGAATGCCGAACGCGCCGTTCTGCTCGAGCGCTGGTATGCCCTGATGATCGAAAATCTCGAGGATCTGGCGCTGCTCATCACTCTTGAACAGGGCAAGCCTCTCGATGAATCGCGTGCCGAAATCCGTTACGGTGCTTCCTTCGTCAAATGGTTTGCCGAAGAAGCTCGCCGCATCGGCGGCCATACCATTCCCTCGCCGACGCCGGATCGCCGCATCGTCGTGCTCAAGGAAGCGGTCGGCGTCTGCGCCATCGTGACACCCTGGAATTTCCCGATCGCCATGATCACCCGAAAGGTGGCGCCCGCCCTGGCGGCCGGCTGTACGGTTGTCGTCAAGCCTTCGGAATTCACCCCCTATTCGGCGCTCGCCATGGGTGTCCTTGCCGAGCGCGCCGGCATTCCGGCAGGTGTGATCAATATCGTCACCGGCATGCCGACGGAGATCGGCAACGAGTTCATGGCAAACGCGACGGTGCGCAAGATCTCCTTCACCGGTTCGACCCGGATCGGCTCGCTTCTGATGCGCGGCGCTGCCGACAGCGTCAAGCGGCTCTCCCTCGAACTCGGCGGCAACGCGCCGTTCATCGTTTTCGACGACGCCGATCTCGATCTCGCTGTCGAGGGCGCAATCCTGTCCAAGTTCCGCAACGGCGGCCAGACCTGCGTCTGCGCCAACCGCATCCTGGTGCAGGCCGGTGTCTATGATGCCTTCGCCGAAAAACTCGGCGCTCGCGTCAACGCCATGAAGGTCGGCCCCGGCACGGAACCCGGCAACGTTATCGGCCCGATGATCAACGCAGCGGCGATCGACAAGATCACCCGCCATGTCGAAGACGCTCTCTCCAAAGGCGCCAAGATCGCCGCACAGGGAAGCTCCGTGGCGGAGGGCTCGCAATACGCCGCGCCGATGGTGCTGACCGGGGCGACGACCGACATGCTGCTTGCCAGCGAAGAAACCTTCGGCCCGGTTGCTCCGCTCTTCCGCTTCGAGACGGAAGACGAGGCGATCGCAATCGCCAACGGCACGCCCTTCGGCCTGGCTGCCTATTTCTACACCGAAAACCTCAAGCGCTCCTGGCGTGTCGGCGAAGCGCTCGAGTTCGGCATGATCGGGCTCAACACCGGCGCGATCTCAACCGAAGTCGCCCCGTTCGGCGGCGTCAAGCAATCCGGCCTCGGGCGCGAGGGCGCGCAGGCGGGCATCGAAGAATATCTCGAGATGAAGAGCTTCCATATCGGCGGACTGAGCTGAGCCTGAAGCGATTACGGGACGAGAACCAGCAATGTGGCGCACGCGGGGTGCGCCATTTTTTTTACAACCACCGCAACACACGAGGGTTGGCAACCCTTCGGCTTCAGTCGGTCCGCAAGCACAGCCGATCACTTCAAAAGAAGCGCGGGAGGAAACGCCCGCGCTTTTCCTCGTACGGTTCAGAGACCGAAAACGCCCGGCAGGCCGGAAATGTCGGGGATTTCGACATAGCCATAGAACGGGTTGGCGGGTTCATGGCGGCGGTTGACCCACACCTTGTTCTTGATGCCGATATCGTTGGCCGACATATGGTCATAGCGGAATGACGAGGAGCAGTGCACGACATCTTCGGGCGCGCAGCCGAGCATATCGAACATATATTCAAAGGCCTGCAGGCGCGGCTTGTAGGCTTGCGCCTGTTCGGCCGTGTAAACCGCATGGAACGGAGCGCCGAGCTTTTCGACATTCGACATGATCTGCGAATTCATCGCATTCGACAGGATCACCAGCGGGATCTCCTTGGCGACCTTCGCGAGGCCAGCCGGCACATCCGCATGCGGACCCCAGGTCGGCACGCGCTCATAGACCATCCGGGCGTCTTCGTCCCTGAACTTGATGCCGTTGCGTTTGCAGCTGCGCTCGATCGAATTGTGAACGACCTCGGCATAGGGCTTCCAGTCGCCCAGAACCTCATCGAGGCGATAGGCGGCGAAGTTGCGGACGAACTCGGCCATGCGCGGCTCGTCGAGCTGATTGCCGTAAAGGTCGCGGGCCGCCTCCGCCATCTGGAAATTGGTCAGCGTGCCGTAGCAGTCGAAGGTGATGTATTTCGGGCGCATGAGGGTCATGAACATATCCTTTGGAGCGTGGACCGGGGCGCAGTCATGATAGGCGCGGCCCACCCCGCGGCTCGCCTGAATGTAGCTGCGATCGAAGCAGATTATTGCGTATCGAAAGGCGGCTTTGGCAGATGGTAGTAGGTGCCCCGCTCGCTGGCGGTGGCTGAACGACGGCGAGGATGGCTATGTCGGCCTCTATGATGCTTGTTGATTTGATCGGCTCGCCGCACTCACTCACCCGGCTTGCCGACGTGCAGCGAATGTTGCTCGCGATCCGCCCGGTGGCGCCCACATGCCAGCATAAGATGCGGCAGGCGACAAAGGGAAAACGATAAGATACCGCTCAGGGCGCAGCCTTCAGACGATTAGCCAACCCGCACTCCTTCACACTTCCACTCAGGAGAATAAGGGAAGTGTCATGCAGACAAGCCAGATCGACTTTGCCGCGTTCGGCAGCGAACACCTGGGTGCCGCCCTCACGCTGTCGCGGCAGGCGGGCTGGCCCCATCGGCCTGAAGACTGGGAGATGGCGCGTGCCTTGAGCGAGGGCGTCGTCGCCATCGAGGGCGACCGGGTGGTGGGCACCGTGCTCGTCACCCCCTACAAGCAAGACTGCGCCACGATCAACATGGTCATCGTCGATCAAGCCATGCGCGGCCGCGGCCTTGGCCGCAAGCTAATGCATGCCGCAATGGAGCTCGCCGGCGATCGCCCGCTCCGGCTTGTAGCGACCGCCGATGGCCTTCCACTCTACGAGAAGCTCGGCTTCCGCCAGACCGGCCGCATTCTGCAGCATCAAGGCATCGCAGCAGAACGCGCCGCGCCGACGGCAACGTCAGCCGCCGCCATGACCGATTTCTCGGCAATCACCGAACTCGATCGACAGGCCTTCGGCGCCGATCGCGCCGATCTGATCGCATATCTCGCCAAGGTCGGTGAACTCGCCGTGGTACGCCGCCGCAATGGAAGCGTCAGCGGTTTTGCGGTCCTTCGCAGCTTCGGCCGGGGCGAGGTCATCGGCCCCGTCATTGCGGGCAACGTGGATGACGCCAAGGCGCTCGTCACGCATTTCATCGCACGGCGCCCCGGCGCGTTCCTCAGGGTCGATACCACGACTGCCGCCGGCCTGTCCGGCTGGCTGGCCGAACAAGGCTTCGCCCATGTCGGCGGCGGCATCGCCATGATGAAGCCATCGATCCCAGCCGTCGATTCCGTCGCCACCATCTTCGCCCTCGCCAACCAGGCACTCGGCTGATCCGGAGAGCATTATGTACAGCAATTCCCTTGTCGAACTCGACCGCGCCCATCTCGTCCACCCCGTCGCCTCCTACCGCAACCATGAAAAGCTCGATGTGCGTGTGCTCGCTTCGGCAAAAGGGGCGACGGTGACCGATGCTTCGGGCAAGCAGTTGGTCGACGGCTTTGCCGGCCTGTGGTGCGTCAATGCCGGTTACGGTCATGAATCGATCGTCGAGGCGGCGGCGCGGCAGATGCGCGAACTGCCCTATGCCACCACTTATTTCGGTCTCGGTTCGGAACCGGCGATCCGGCTTGCCGCGGCATTGGCCGAACGGGCGCCGGGCGATCTCAATCATGTTTACTTCACCTTGGGCGGATCCGATGCCGTCGACAGCACGATCCGGTTCATCCGCTATTACTGGATCGCCCGCGGCCAGCCGCAGCGCGACCAGTTCATCTCCATTGAGCAAGGCTATCACGGTTCATCGACTGTCGGGGCAGGACTGACGGCGCTTCCTCTGTTCCACGCCGGCTTCGGCATTCCCTTCGACTGGCAGCATAAAATCCCCTCGCACTACGCCTACCGCAACCCGGTAGGTGAGGATTCGCAGGCGATCATCAACGCCTCGCTCGCGGCACTGCGCCGCAAGGTCGAAGAAATCGGCCCCGAACGGGTCGCCGCCTTTTATGCCGAACCCATTCAGGGTTCGGGCGGTGTACTGGTGCCGCCGAAGGGCTGGATGAAGGCGATGCGGGCGCTCTGCGGCGAGCTCGGAATCCTCTTTGTCGCCGACGAAGTAATTACCGCTTTCGGCCGCACCGGCCCGCTCTTTGCATGCGAGGACGACGGGATCGTTCCTGATTTCATCACCACCGCAAAGGGTCTGACCTCGGGCTATGTGCCGATGGGCGCGGTTTTCATGACCGATCATGTCTACCAGGCCATCGCGGATGGCGCCGGAGGCGCAGCCGTCGGCCACGGTTATACCTATTCGGCCCATCCCGTCAGCGCAGCCGTCGGTCTCGAAGTGCTGAACCTTTACGAAACCGGCCTCCTGGAGAACGGCCGGAAAGCCGGGGCACGGCTGATGCAGGGGCTTGAAAGCCTCAAGGACCATCCGCTTGTCGGCGACGTGCGCGGCCGTGGCATGCTGGCCGCCATCGAACTGGTGGTCGACAAGGAAAAAAGACGCCGTTGCCGTCGACCGCTGATCCGGCGCGCCGCGTCTTCGACCGCGCCTGGGAAAACGGCCTGGTCATCCGTGCCTTCGCCAATGGCGTGCTCGGTTATGCGCCGCCGCTCTGCTGCACCGACGCCGATATCGACGCCATCATCGAGCGCACGCACAAAACGCTTGATGACACCCTGGCCGACCCCGATGTACGCGCGGCCCTGAAGGGCTGACCGCGGCCCGCTGCGGTTTCATAGCAACGTTATAACAAGGGCGATACCACGCGCATTCCCACCTTGTTGCCGCCGCGGCCGGGTCGACGATCGAACTAAAGCGGAAACAGGCTCGTCAACGGCATGTGCGATTTGACGATGGGCGATTTCAGGACGACGAAGCTGAAATACTTGTCGATGCCGATCTCCATATCGGAGAGTCGCTCCATGATCGTCTGGTATTCGCCGATCCCGGCCGTCACGAATTTCAAGAGATAGTCATAGCCGCCGGAGACCAGATGGCATTCGATCACCTGGTCGATCTTCTCGACCGTTGTCAAAAACCGGGCGAAATCGATCTGCCGGTGGTTTTTCAGGGTGATCTCCGTGAACACCGTCAGCGTCTGGCCGAGTTTGGCGACGTTGATCTGCGCGGAATAACCCTCGATATAACCTTCAGACTGCAGCTTCTTCACCCGCATCAGACAGGGGCTCGGCGACAGGTTGACGAGCTCGGCGAGCTCGACATTGGTGACGCGGCCATTCTTCTGCAACTCATGCAGAATTTTTATATCGATCCGGTCGAGTTTCATCGCTTCACTCCGCCTGTCGAACCTGCCAGCGCCGCAGCATATTATGCCGCTACACTGCCAACACTACCACATCGAAAGCGCGAGTCGATCGCGTTTCTTGGGCTCCTGGCGGGACGAATAGTATACGTCCTGGCCTGCGACAGCATTTTATGCTGCCCGCCGGCGAGGCGATGGTGCGTGACATCACGCAGCCCTGTTCTAAACATTGGAGGAATGGATCGCGTCGCAAACCGCATCGGTAACCTCTTTGGTCGTGGCAGTACCGCCGACGTCGGGGGTGAGGATACCCGCGCCTGTCACCGCTTCGAAGGCGCGCATGAGACGGGCCGAAGCCTCCTGCTCGCCGAGATGGTCGAGCATCTGCGCGGCGGTCCAGAAGGTTGCGATGGGGTTGGCGATGCCCTTGCCGGCAATGTCGAAGGCCGAACCATGGATCGGTTCGAACATCGAGGGAAACCGGCGCTGCGGGTCGATATTCGCGGTGGGCGCGACTCCGATGCTGCCGGCGAGCGCGCCGGCAAGGTCGGAGAGGATGTCGGCATGCAGGTTGGTCGCGACGATCGTGTCGAGGCTCTGCGGTTTCAGCGTCATCCGCACCGTCATGGCGTCGACCAGCATCTTGTCACAGGTGACATCAGGGAATTCTGCGGCCACCTCGGCGGCGATCTCGTCCCACATGACCATGCCGTGCCGTTGGGCATTCGATTTCGTCACGACCGTCAGCAATTTGCGCGGCCGCGCCTGCGCCAGCTTAAAGGCGTAACGCATGATGCGGGTGACGCCGACGCGGGTGAAGATGGCAACCTCTGTTCCGACTTCCTCTGGCATGCCGCGATGGGCGCGGCCGCCATGGCCGGAATATTCTCCTTCGGAATTCTCACGGACGATCACCCAATCGAGATCGCCGACGCCGCAGTTGCACAGCGGAGGAGTAATGCCCGGAAGGATCTTGGTCGGCCGCACATTGGCATATTGATCAAAGCCCTGGCAGATCGGCAGTCTGAGCCCCCAGAGGGTGATATGATCGGGAACATCCGGCGCGCCGACGGCGCCGAAATAGATCGCGTCGAATTTCTTCAGCCGTTCAAGCCCGTCGGAAGGCATCATTACGCCATGTCTTTTGTAGTAGTCGGAGCCCCAGTCGAAGTGTTCGATGGCAAATCTCACATCGCCGAGACGTTTTTCCAGACTTGCGAGCACCGTTCGCCCGGCGGCAATGACTTCGGGCCCGATCCCGTCCGCAGGAATAGCGGCGATAGAATATTCACGCATTGATTTGCTCCGGCAACCTCTTCCGCGCCAGTCCACCCGATGCGGCCTACGCGTTCTACCTTAAGCCTAGTGCCGAGCTCTCGGTTTACTCAACGATGAAAGAATTATATAAATTATGGATATAATAGGAGGCTGCCTGTGGAGACTGGAGCAGTTGAGGTGCTTCGTTGCCGTTGCCGAGGAGCTTCATTTTGGAAGGGCGGCGCAAAGGATCGGGTTGCTTCCAGGATCGCTCGGGC
This sequence comes from Rhizobium sp. C104, assembly GCF_022354505.1. Lineage (NCBI taxonomy): Bacteria > Pseudomonadati > Pseudomonadota > Alphaproteobacteria > Hyphomicrobiales > Rhizobiaceae > Rhizobium > Rhizobium sp. C104. The sequence goes on from NZ_CP092355.1 coordinate 63,202, forward strand.
GCCATGTGCGCCTGCTGGAAGAGTCGGTCGGAAGTCAGTTGCTGAGCCGCACGACCCGGAGCGTCTCGTTGACCGAGGATGGAGTAGCGCTGCTGGAGGAGGTCAGGCCGCTTCTCGCCCGGCTCGATGAACTTGGTCAAAAATTTCGTGCCAGGCATCACCGGCGCAGCCGCATCCTTCGGATTGGCGCGATCGATAGCGCCGCCGCCGGCCTCCTTCCGACACTGATCCACGACTTTCGAGCCATCGCCCCCGATGTCAAAATCCAGCTGATGGAGGGCAAATCCATTCGGCTCGTGCCCAAACTGCTGGCCGGCGGGTTGGATCTGGCTTTTATCAGGCCGCGTCCGGGAATGAGCCGTCATCTTGCGGTCGAGGATCTGTTTTCCGAGACGACCGTCGTCGCAGTCCCGGCCTCTCATGAACTCGCTGACCATAAGAACGTCTCTGTCCTGGATCTGGCGAATGCGCCGCTGATCGTACCGGACAGGCGATCCCGGCCCCACAGCTACGATTTGACGATGAACCTGTTTGCCGCAGCCGGCCTGCACCCTGATATCGCCCAGGTCGCCGATGAAAAGCAAACCATCGTCAGCATGGTCGCCGCCGGCCTCGGCCTCGCCATCGTCCCGCGGTGGACATCCTCTCTCGCCTCTGCCGGCGTTCGCTTTCTGCCGGTGCAGGAGGGAGCAGGGCAGACGACGCCGAAACTGCCGCTAGCTGTCGCCTGGATGAAAGCAGTCCGTGATCCCGAACGAGACGCGCTGCTTGATCTCCTGAGGCGGAATCTCGAAATATATTCGGCAGCGGCCTGAGACGCCGGCTCTCGATCGCCCCGGCTTGAATGCCGCTGAAGGCGCTCGGAGGTCTTGCGTCCCGCATTGCAGCGAAAGGCGGTATCAGGGACAAACTGTGTCAAAGATGCCGAAGAAAGCATGCTCCGATCTCAAATGAGCGGGATTCGTTAGTTCCATAATTCAACTTATGCAAGATTTACAATTTATAATTGAATATATCAGATTTCCCTCCTGACGGACTGCCGATTTATCGTTATAATTTTGATTTAATATCCCAATTTCCAGGATCGTCAGAATCCGGATCGGGCTTCGCCTCAGATATGCAGGGCGCTTCCCAACGCTTTCAGCGCCGCCTCCATGACCGCTTCGCTGCGGGTCGGATGCGCGTGGATCGTGCCGGCGATGTCTTCCAGGCGCGCGCCCATCTCGATCGCCAGCGCAAAAGCCGCCGAGAGCTCGGAGACGCCTGCCCCCACCGCCTGGATGCCGAGAACGAGGTTCGTGTCGGCGCGGGCGACGACGCGCACGAAGCCCTCTTCCGATACCATGGTCATCGCCCGGCCGTTGGCGCTGAACGGAAACTGGCCGGTGCGGATTTCATAGCCTTGCGCTTGCGCTTCGGCCGGCGAGAGACCGGCGCTGACGATCTCGGGATCGGTAAAGCAGATGGCGGGGATGCAGCGCTTGTCCCAGGCGCGCTTCTTGCCGGCGATGATCTCCGCCACCATCTCGCCTTGCGCCATGGCCCGGTGGGCCAGCATCGGTTCGCCGGTCACGTCGCCGATCGCATAGATGCCGCGCATCGAGGTGCGGCAGCGATCATCGATCCTGAGATAGGGACCGGCGCGATCGAGATCGAGCTCCTCGAGACCGGATCCCGCCGTCCGCGGGCGGCGACCGACGGTCACGAGAATGCGGTCGGCCGACAGGCTTTCTCGCCGGCCATCGGAGGTTTCGACAAGCAACGCCTCACCGTTGTCAGCAAGGCCCATCGCCTTCGCGCCTGTCAGCACCCGGATGTCGCTTTCGGTAAGCTTGCGCATGACAGGCCGCACGAGTTCGGCATCGTAGAGCGGCAGCACCTGCGGCGTCGCCTCGACGACCGTCACTTCCGATCTCATCTTGGCGAAGGCCATTCCGAGCTCCAGGCCGATATAACCGCCGCCGACCACGACCAGCTTTTTCGGCAGCTCCGTTAGCGACAGCGCCTCCGTCGAGGAAATGACGCGGCCGCCGAATGGCAGGTTGGAAAGCTCCACCGGGTCGGAGCCGGTGGCGATCACCACGGTCTCGGCGCGGATGATCTGCTGGCCAGTTTCCGTCTCGACCTCCACCGTCTTGCCGTCACGGAAGTGGGCCCGGCCGTGAACGATCTTGACCCGCGCCTTCTGCAAGAGGCCCGAAACCCCGTTCGTCAGCCGGCCGACAATGCCGTCCTTCCAAGCGACCGTCCTGCCAAGATCGATCGAGGCGCCTTCGACACGGATGCCCATCGGGTTCTTGCCGGCAAGCATCCTTTGCGTGGCGGCGAATTCCTCGGCGGCATGGATCAGCGCCTTGGAGGGAATGCAGCCGACCGTCAGGCAGGTGCCTCCCGGCTTTCCGGCTTCGACGATCACCGTATCGACACCGAGCTGCCCGGCGCGGATGGCGCAGACATAACCGCCCGGGCCGGCGCCGATAACGAGGAGCTTGCAGACAATCTCTTTCATGGATCAGCCTTCGATGAAAATGAGCGCCGGGGTTTCGAGGAGCGTACGGACGCGCTGCACGAAGGTCGCCGCGTCCCAGCCGTCGATAATGCGATGATCGAAGCTCGAGGAGAGGTTCATCATCTTGCGCGGCATGAATTGCGTTCCGTCCCAGACCGGACGCGTGGCGATCTTGTTGACGCCGATGATCGCCACTTCGGGATGATTGATAACAGGCGTCGAGACGATGCCGCCGAGAGCGCCCAGAGAGCTGATGGTGATGGTCGAGCCGGAAAGTTCGTCGCGCGTCGCGGTCCCCGTCCGCGCCGCCTCCGCCAGCCGGTTCATTTCGGCGGCGCAATCCCAGATGCCGCGCGCTTCTGCGTGCCGCACCACCGGCACGGTCAGACCCGCGGGCGTCTGGGTGGCGATGCCGATATGCACGGCGCCATGGCGCGTGATGATGCCGGCATCGTCGTCGAAGGTGGCGTTGACCTCGGGCTGCTCGGAAATCGCCTTGACCAGCGCCCGCATCAAGAAGGGCAGGACCGTCAATTTCGGGTGCGCTTCGCGGCGTTCGCTGTTCATGGTGGCGCGCAATTCTTCAAGCGCGGTCATGTCGACTTCCTCCACATAGGTGATGTGGGGAATGCGCGAGGTGGACAGCACCATCTTCTCGGCGATGCGGCGGCGCAGGCCGGTCAGCTTGATCTCCTCGGTCGCCGTCTTTCTGGCGAGACCATTCTTTACCGTTGCGGGCGCTGCTCCCTGAGACAGAAACTGCTCGACATCCTCGCGCAGGATGCGACCGGCAGGCCCCGTGCCCTGCACTTGCCGGAGATCGACCCCGCCTTCCCTGGCGAAGAGCCGGACGGAGGGCGCGGCAAGCGGCTTTTCAACCGGTGCAGCCGCAGGGGCAGGCGCCGCAGGGGCAGGCTTGGCAATCTCGACTTTCGTCGTTTCTGCAACACGCGCCTGCGAGATTTGCACGGGCTGAGCCTCGTCGGCCTCGCCGGCTGTCTCGATCCGCACCAGCGGCGCCTTGACCGCGATACGGTCTCCGATCTCACCAGCGAGCCAGATGACGGTGCCGCTGACGGGTGAGGGAATTTCGACTGTGGCCTTGTCGGTCATGACGGCGGCGATCACCATGTCTTCGCGGACCGGATCTCCTGCCTTCACGTGCCACTCCACAAGTTCGGCCTCGGCGATCCCTTCCCCGACATCCGGCATCTTGATGATGAATTCGCCCATGGCTCAGGCCTCCATGACTTCGGCAAGCGCCCGCCCAACCCGGCCGGGACCGGGGAAATAATCCCACTCCTGCGCATGCGGATAGGGCGTGTCCCAGCCGGCGACGCGCACAACAGGCGCTTCGAGATGATAGAAGCAATGCTCCTGCACCAGCGCCACGACTTCGGCGCCGAAGCCCGACGTCAGGGTCGCCTCATGCACGACGACGCAGCGCCCGGTCTTGGTGACCGATTTGACGATCGTATCGAGATCGAGCGGCAGCAGGCTTCTAAGATCGATCACCTCGGCGTCGATGCCGGCATCTTCGGCGGCGGCAAGTGCCACATGCACCATCGTGCCGTAGGCGACTACAGTCACCGCCGATCCCACGCGCCGCACTTCGGCTTTGCCGATCGGGATGGTGTAGTGGCCGTCGGGCACCTCCCCGAGCTCATGCTTCGACCAAGGCGTCACCGGCCGCTCGTGATGGCCGTCGAAGGGGCCGTTATAGAGCCGCTTCGGCTCCAGGAACATGACGGGATCCGGATCCTCAATCGCGGCGATCAGCAGGCCTTTAGCGTCATAGGGGTTCGACGGCACGATCACTTTCAGCCCGCAGACATGGGTGAAGAGCGCTTCCGGGCTCTGGCTGTGCGTCTGGCCGCCGAAGATGCCACCGCCTGTCGGCATACGCACGACGATCGGGCAGGTGAAATCGCCGTTGGAGCGGTAGCGGATGCGCGCGGCTTCCTGCGTCAGCTGGTCATAGGCGGGATACATGTAATCGGCGAACTGGATTTCGACACAGGGCTTCAGCCCATAGGCCGCCATGCCGATCGCCGTGCCGACGATGCCGGATTCGCTGATCGGCGTGTCGAAGCAGCGCGTCCGGCCGTATTTTGCCTGCAGGCCCTGCGTGGAACGGAAAACGCCGCCGAAATAGCCGACATCCTCGCCGAAAACCACGACATTGTCGTCCTTGGCCATCGAGACGTCCATGGCGCTGCGCACCGCCTCGATCATCGTCATCCTGGTCATGTCAGTACCCCGCCTTCTGCCGCTGACGGCGGATATGCGGCGGCATCTCGGCATAGACGCCCTCGAAAATATCGCGCACCGAAGGCCTGCCGCCGGCATGCAGCGTACCATGAGCCTCCGCTTGGCGCTGCGCCTCGATCACCTCGTCCATAATTTCGGCTTCTGCCTGCACATGCCGCTCTTCCGACCATGCGCCCTTGACGATCAGATGTTTCTTCAGTCGCAGCACCGGATCGCCGAGCGGCCAGGCCTCCGATTCCGTCTTCGGCCGATAGGCGCTCGGATCGTCGGAGGTCGAATGCGCGCCGACACGGTAGGTCACATATTCGATCAGCGTCGGGCCGAGATTGCCCCGCGCCCGCTCGGCCGCCCAGCGGGCGACGGCGTGGACGGCGAGATAGTCGTTTCCGTCGACCCTGAGCGCCGGAATGCCGAAGCCGAGGCCGCGGGCGGCAAAAGTCCCCGAACCGCCGCGGGCGATGCCCTGGAAGGTGGAGATCGCCCACTGATTGTTGACGATGTTGAGGATGACGGGCGCCTTGTAGGTCGAGGCGAAGACGAGCGCCGAGTGGAAATCCGATTCCGCCGTCGATCCGTCACCGATCCAGGCGGCGGCAATGCGGCTGTCGTTCTTGATCGCCGAGGCCATCGCCCAGCCGACAGCCTGGACATATTGGGTGGCGAGATTGCCCGAGATGGTGAAGAAGCCGTGCTCCTTGGAAGAATACATGATCGGCAGCTGCCGGCCGCGCAGCGGATCACTCTCGTTCGAGTAGATCTGGTTCATCATCTCGACCATCGGATAATCATCGGCGATCAGCAGACCTGCCTGGCGATAGGTCGGGAAGTTCATATCTCCCTTGTTGAGCGCTTTGCGGAAGGCACAGCTGACGGCCTCTTCACCGAGATGCTGCATATAGAAAGATGTCTTGCCCTGGCGCTGCGCCATCAGCATGCGGGCGTCGAAGGCGCGCAGCTTCATCATGTTGCGTAGCCCGGTCAGCAATTCCTCGTCGGAGAGCGACCCCGCCCAGGGACCGACCGCCTCGCCGTCGCGGTTCAGCACGCGGATTATCGAATAGGCGAGGTCGCGGATTTCTTCCGAGGCGACATCCACCTCCGGCCGCGGCACGGAGCCGGCCTTGGCGATCTTGACGTTGGAAAAATCGGGCTGGCCGCCCGGACGGACAGCGGGTTCGGGGACGTGCAGGCTCAAACGACCGGAATCCACCATGCTTTTTCTTTCCTCCCTTTGCCGGCCACGCCCCTCTCCCGGGGGGCAAGGCCGGTATGGTTCTTATAGATTGCGGGCGATTACCATGCGCTGCACGTCGCTCGTTCCCTCATAGATCTGGCAGATGCGCACATCACGGTAGATGCGCTCGACCGGATAATCGGCCATGTAGCCGTAGCCTCCATGGATCTGGATTGCGTCGGAGCAGACGCGCTCGGCCATCTCCGAGGCAAAGAGTTTCGCCATCGAGGCTTCCGACAGGCAGGGCATTTCGGCCTCCCTCAACGCGGCCGCGTGAAAGACCAGCTGGCGCGCCGCCTCGATGCGGACCGCCATATCGGCAAGGCGGAAGGCGACGGCCTGGTGCTCGAAAATCGGCTTGCCGAAGGCCGTGCGTTCCCTAGCGTAATCGCGCGCCGCCTCGAAGGCCGCCCGCGCCATGCCGACCGCCTGCGCTGCAATGCCGATCCGCCCGCCCTCGAGATTGGCGAGCGCGATGCGATAGCCCTCGCCTTCCGCCCCGAGCCTCAATTCTGCAGGAATGCGCATGGCGTTGAAGGCGATCTGACAGGTATCGGTGGAATGTAGACCGAGCTTTTCCTCGACGCGGATCACCTCGTAGCCCGGCGTCTCCGTCGGCACGACGAAGGCGGTGATGCCCTTCTTGCCGGCATCGGGATCGGTGACGGCAAAGACGATGATGACATTGCCGTTTTTTCCCGAGGTAATGAACTGCTTGGCACCGTCGAGCACATAATGATCGCCGTCACGCCGCGCCCGGGTCTTCAGGTTGGAGGCGTCGGAACCGGCCTGCGGCTCGGTCAGCGCAAAACCGCCGATCCATTCGCCGCTTGCCAGTTTCGGCAGGAAGCGCTGCCGCTGCTCCTCGGTGCCGAATTTCAGGATCGGCACGCAGCCGACGGAGCTGTGCACGCTCATGATCGTCGAACAAGGTCCATCGCCGGCGGCAATCTCCTCGAGTGCCGCGGCATAGGCAACGACGCCCGTATCCGAGCCGCCATAGGCCTCCGGCACCAGCATGCCGAGCAGGCCGAGTTCGCCCATCTCCTTCAGTTCCTCGCGCGGGAACAGATGCTCCCGGTCGCGTTTAGCGGCTCCCGGCGCCAGCCGATCGCGGGCAAAATCACGGGCGAGATCTGTGATCTGCTGTTGGAGGTCGGAAAGGATCATCTGCTCGCCCCCCGCTAGTGCCGCTCGATGGCGACAGCCGTCGCCTCGCCGCCGCCGATGCAGAGCGCGGCCATGCCGCGCGTTAGTCCGTATCGCTGCAGCGCCGAAAGCAGTGTCACCAAAATCCGAGCCCCCGATGCGCCGATCGGATGGCCGAGCGCGCAGGCGCCGCCATGCACGTTGACCTTTTCATGCGGCAGGTCGAGATCGCGCATCGCCGCCATGGCGACGACGGCGAAAGCCTCGTTGATTTCGAAGAGATCGACGTCGGAAAGCGCCAGGCCGGTCCGGTCGGAGAGCTTCTGCAGCGCGCCGATCGGCGCGGTGGCGAAAAGATTGGGTGCCTGCGAATGCGTGGCGTGGCCGAGGATCGTGGCGAGCGGCGTCAGGCCGCGCCGCGCCGCCTCGGAGCGGCGCATCAGTACCAGGGCTGCCGCGCCATCGGAGATCGAGCTGGAATTCGCCGCGGTCACCGTGCCGCCGTCGCGGAAAGCCGGTTTCAGCGACGGGATCTTGTCGAGCCTGGCCTTTCCCGGCTGTTCGTCGCGGTTCGCCACCTGCTCTGATTTGCCCGATTTCACCGTGACCGGCACGATCTCGCTTTCGAAACACCCGTCCGCGATCGCCTTCTGCGCCCGCGTCAGAGAGGCGATGGCGTAGCTGTCCTGCGCGTCGCGCGTGAACTGATAGGCCTCGGCGCAATCCTCCGCGAAGCTGCCCATCAAGCGCCCCTTGTCATAAGCATCCTCCAGCCCGTCGAGGAACATGTGATCCACGACACGCCCATGGCCGAGCCTGTAGCCGCCACGGGCCTTGTCAAGAAGATAGGGCGCATTCGTCATGCTTTCCATGCCGCCTGCAATCGCCACTGAGGCGCTGCCAGCGGCAATCAGGTCATGCGCCATCATCACCGCCTTCATGCCTGAGCCGCACATCTTGTTGACGGTGCTCGCCGCAGTCGCGAAGGGCAGACCGGCATGGATCGCCGCCTGGCGCGCCGGCGCCTGCCCCTGCCCGGCCGGCAGGACACAACCGAAGACGACCTCCTCGATCGCCTCGGCCGCGATGCGGCTCCGCTGCAGCGCCGCGCGGATCGCCGTTGCTCCGAGTTCCGGCGCAGTCGCCTCCTTCAGCTCTCCCTGAAAGCTGCCGATCGGGGTGCGCGCCGCACCGACGATGACGATGGGATCCTGCAAAACCATCTTTCCTCCTTGGGGCGAAGCGTTCACCGCGCGCCCATCCGCAATGCGCCATCGAGGCGGATGACCTCGCCGTTCAGCATGTTGTTTTCCAAGATATGGCGTACCAGCCCGGCAAATTCCGCCGGCCGACCGAGCCGCGGTGGAAAGGGCACGCTCTTACCGAGCGCCGCCTGAACCTCGGCCGGCATATCAGCCATCATCGGCGTCTCGAAAATGCCGGGTGCGATCGACACGACGCGAATGCCGTGACGAGCAAGCTCGCGGGAGATCGGCAAGGTCATGGCCGCCACCCCGCCCTTGGAGGCGGCGTAAGCTGCCTGGCCGATCTGGCCGTCGAAGGCGGCAACCGAGGCCGTATTGACGATGACGCCACGTTCGCCTTCCGGATCCGGCTCGGTAGTCTGGATTGCTGCGGCGGCAAGCCGGATCATGTTGAATGTGCCGATGAGATTGATGCTCACCGTGCGGGCAAAACTCTCCAGCCGGTGAGGCCCGTCGCGGCCGATCACCTTTTCGGCCGGTGCGACGCCTGCGCAATTCACCAATCCGCGCAAGTTGCCGAAGGATTCGACGGCAGCGGCAACCGCCGCCGCCCCTTCCTCGCCACCGGTCACATCGGCCCTGACGAAACGGGCATCACTTCCACATTCCCGGACGATTTCCTGTCCGGCTTCCGAGTTGAGATCGGCGATCGTCACCCGCCCGCCCGCCTCCACAAGCATCCGCGCCGTCGCCGCGCCGAGGCCGGAGCCGCCGCCGGTCACGATGAAACTTGAACCTCGGATCAGCATGGACCTGTTCCTCCTGCCGGCCACGCCTCCTCCAGGCTCAGCCGAATGACAGGATTCTCATTCCGTCGACCTATTGCAAGCGATGACAGAACTGCTCCATTATTTCGGACAGTTTTGCCATAGAGGGCGCGATGGCCGAAATCGAGCGACGCATGATTGCACCGGCCTTTGTCGAGGAGGCCCTTGACAGCCTTCGGCGGCTGGACAAGCCGACAGAGCCTATTCTTGCGCGTGTGGGACTGCCGCCGCTGGTCGATCAACCGGTGTCGGCCGAGACCTATGGCGCGCTCTGGCTGGCAATCGCCGCCGAGCTCGACGACGAATTCTTCGGCATGGGTGGCCGACCGATGCGCGGCGGCAGCTTCACGCTGCTCTGCCACTCTGTGCTGCATGCGCCAACGCTAGGCCACGCCCTGCGCCGAGCGCTGCGTTTCCTCGATGTCGTGCTCGACGATCCCAGGGGACGGCTCGTCATCCGCGACGGCCTGGCCGAGGTCGAGCTCACGGATGCCGGCGGCCCGCGTTCAGCCTTCGCCTATCGCACCTATTGGATCATCCTGCACGGCATCACCTGCTGGCTGGTCGGCCGGCGCATTCCGATCCGGCTCGTCGATTTCCGCTGCGCGGAGCCCAAACAAGGCGCCGACTATCGGCTCTTCTTCGGCGCGCCAGTGCGTTTCTCGCAAACCATCAGCCGGCTCGGCTTCGACAGCGCCTTGCTCGACCTGCCGGTGGCGCGCAGCGAACAGGCGCTCAAACAGTTCCTGCGCGGCGCGCCCGCCAATATTCTGGTGCGCTATCGCTATGATGCCGGTATCGCCGCCGCCGTCCGCCGCCGCCTGAATCTGGCCACGCCGGCTGCCTGGTCGCGCTTTACCGAGCTTGCCGCCGATATGCGAATGCCGCCCTCCACGCTACGCCACCGTCTGCACGACGAGGGACAAAGCTATGCCGCCATCAAGGACGACATCCGCCGGGATCTCGCCGTCGAACTGCTGCTGAACACTTCGATGTCCATCGGTGAGATTGCCGTGCAGCTCGGCTATTCCGAGCCGAGCGCCTTCTTCCGAGCCTTTCGGAAATGGATGGGCAAGAGCCCCGAGGTCTTTCGCCGGGAGGAAGCTCTCTCGCAATTGGATGGGCCATTGCAATCAAGGACACTTTGAACCTTCCGCAACCCGCGCTACATATTTCAGCGGGAGGAGTGCCATGTTTGATTTTTCGCTCGGCGACACCGCGGACGCGATCCGTGAAACGACGGCGCGGTTTGCGGCCGATCATATCGCTCCGCTGGCCGCGGAGATCGACGAAAGCAACACGTTTCCGCGCCAGCTTTGGCCTGAGATGGGCGCGCTCGGCCTGCATGGAATCACCGTCGAAGAGGAATTCGGCGGCGCCGGTCTTGGTTATCTCGATCATGTCGTCGCCATGGAAGAGATTTCCCGCGCCTCGGCCTCGGTGGGCTTGAGTTACGGCGCCCATTCCAATCTCTGCGTCAACCAGATCCGCCGCTGGGCCTCGCCGGAACAGAAACACCGCCATCTGCCGAAGCTGATCTCGGGCGAACATGTCGGCTCGCTCGCCATGTCGGAGGCTGGCGCCGGTTCCGATGTCGTCTCGATGCGCCTACGGGCCGAGAAAAAGGGCGACCGCTATATCCTGAACGGCACCAAGTTCTGGATCACCAATGCGCCGCATGCCGACGTGCTCGTCGTGTATGCCAAGACCGATCCGGCGGCTGGTCCGAAAGGCATTTCCGCCCTCATTATCGAAAAAGGCCTGCCTGGTTTCAGCGTCTCGAAAAAACTTTCCAAGCTCGGCATGCGCGGCAGCGACACGGCCGAACTGGTGTTCCAGGATTGCGAGGTGCCGGCCGAGGCGCTGATGGGCCGGGAGGGAGAAGGCGTGAAGATCCTGATGTCCGGCCTCGACTACGAGCGCGCCGTGCTTGCCGGCGGTCCACTCGGCATCATGCAGGCCTGCCTCGATGTCGTGCTGCCCTATGTGCGCGATCGCAAGCAGTTCGGCAAACCGATCGGCGATTTCCAGCTGATGCAGGCCAAGATCGCCGACATGTATGTCGCGCTGAATTCGGCCCGCGCCTATGTCTATTCCGTCGCCCGGGCCTGCGACGCCGGCCGGGCGACACGCACCGACGCCGCCGCCGCGATCCTCTTTGCCAGCGAGAATGCGGTGAAGGTTTCGCTGGAGGCGATCCAGGCGCTCGGCGGCGCCGGTTATACCAGGGAATGGCCGGTCGAACGCTTCCTGCGCGATGCCAAGCTCTACGATATCGGCGCCGGCACCAACGAGATCCGCCGCTACCTGATCGGCCGGGAGCTCATTGCGTCATGACGGTGATTTCGACTGCGATCGATCCCGACAGCGACAGCTTCAAGGCCAATGCCGTCAAGAACAAAACCCTGATCGACGAGCTCCACGCCCGTTCGGCGAAAGCGCGTGAGGGCGGATCGCAATCGGCACGCGAGCGCCACACAAGCAAGGGCAAACTCCTGCCGCGCGACCGCATCCAGCTGCTCATCGATGCCGGCAGCCCCTTCCTGGAGATCGGCACGCTGGCTGCCAACGGCATGTATGGCGACGAGGCGCCGGGCGCCGGCATCATATCAGGCATCGGCCGCGTTTCGGGCCGTGAGGTGATGATCGTCGCCAATGACGCGACCGTGAAGGGCGGCGCCTATTACCCCCTGACGGTGAAGAAACATCTGCGGGCGCAGGAGATCGCCCTGCAGAACCGGCTGCCCTGCCTCTATCTTGTCGATAGCGGCGGCGCCAATCTTCCGCATCAGGCGGAGGTCTTTCCCGACCGCGACCATTTCGGCGCGATCTTCTACAATCAGGCGCAAATGTCGGCCGAAGGCATTCCGCAGATCGCCTGCGTGATGGGAAGCTGCACCGCCGGCGGCGCCTATGTGCCGGCCATGTCCGACGAAACGGTCATCGTGCGCAATCAGGGCACGATCTTCCTGGCCGGCCCGCCGTTGGTGAAAGCCGCCACAGGCGAAATCATCTCGGCCGAAGAACTCGGCGGCGCCGAGACCCATGGCCGCCGCTCCGGCGTCGTCGATCATGTCGCGGAGAACGACGAACATGCGCTGCTCCTGGTTCGCGATATCGCAGCCAGCCTCAACAGCGTCAAATCCGTCGATATCGACGTCACGCCGCCGCGCCCGCCGAAACTCGATCCCGAAGATCTCATCGGCCTCATTCCGGATGATGTGCGCTCGCCCTATGACGTGCGCGAGGTGATCGGCCGGATCGTCGACGGCTCGGAACTGCATGAGTTCAAGCCGCTCTACGGCACCACGCTCGTCTGCGGCTTCGCCCGCATCTGGGGCATGCCGGTCGCCGTCATCGCCAATAATGGCGTGCTGTTTTCCGAAAGCGCGCTGAAGGGCGCCCACTTCATCGAGCTCGCCTGCCAGCGCCGCGTGCCGCTGCTCTTTCTGCAGAACATCTCCGGCTTCATGGTCGGCGGCCGCTATGAGGCCGGCGGCATCGCCAAGGATGGGGCGAAGCTGGTGACGGCCGTTGCGACCGCCACCGTGCCGAAAGTCACCGTCATCATCGGCGGCAGCTTCGGGGCCGGCAATTACGGCATGTGCGGCCGCGCCTATCGCCCGCGTTTCCTCTTTACCTGGCCGAACAGCCGCATCAGCGTCATGGGCGGCGAACAAGCGGCCTCGGTGCTCGCCACCATCCGCCGCGACGCGATGGAGGCGCGCGGTGAGGATTGGTCGGCCGCCGAGGAGGAGGCCTTCAAGGCACCGATCCGCGCCGGCTACGAGGCGGAGGGCAATCCCTATTTTGCCACGGCCCGTCTCTGGGACGACGGCATCATCGACCCGCGCCAGACGCGCGATGTGCTGGGTCTCGCCTTTTCGGCCTGCCTGAATGCGCCGATCCCGAAAGGGCCGCGCTTCGGCCTGTTCAGGATGTGAGGCGCGGTATGATGGAAAGTCTCCTCATTGCCAACCGGGGCGAGATCGCCCGCCGCATAATCCGCACGGCAAAGATGCTCGGCATCCGCACCATCGCCGTCTATTCCGAGGCCGATGCCGGCCTGCCCTTTGTCAGGGAAGCGGACGAGGCGATCGCCATCGGCCCGCCGCCGGCCCGAGAGAGTTATCTCTCACAGGAGCGCATCCTGGAAGCCGCCCGAAAGTCAGGTGCTGCCGCCATCCATCCCGGTTACGGGTTCCTGTCGGAAAATGCCGAATTCGCCGAAGCGGTTGAAGAGGCCGGCATGATCTGGGTCGGCGCGCCGCCGGCCGCCATCCGCGCCATGGGACTGAAGGACGCCGCCAAGCAATTGATGCAGGCGGCGGGCGTGCCCGTCACCCCCGGCTACCTCGGCTCGGACCAGAGCGAAGCAAGGCTCGCGGCCGAAGCCGATATCATCGGCTACCCCGTGCTGATCAAGGCCGTCGCCGGCGGCGGCGGCAAGGGCATGCGTCGCATCGACCGGCCGCAGGATTTCGCCGAAGGTCTCGCCTCCTGCGGGCGTGAAGCGGCTTCCGCCTTCGGCGACGACCGCGTTCTGATCGAGCGCTATATCGCCAATCCGCGCCATATCGAGGTTCAGGTCTTCGCCGACAAATCAGGCAATTGCGTCCACCTCTTCGAACGCGATTGCTCGCTGCAGCGCCGTCACCAGAAAGTCATCGAAGAGGCCCCTGCCCCCGGCCTCGATGCCGCCACCCGGGCGGCGATCTGCGAGGCGGCGGTAAAGGCCGCAAGAGCGGTCAACTATGTCGGCGCCGGCACGATCGAATTCATCGCCGATGCCTCCTCTGGCCTCGATCCCGACCGTATCTGGTTCATGGAGATGAACACGCGCCTGCAGGTGGAACATCCGGTCACCGAGGCAATCACGGGCGAAGATCTGGTCCTCTGGCAGCTGACGGTCGCAAGCGGCGAGCCGCTGCCGAAAAGCCAGGAAGAGATCACAATGAAGGGCTGGGCCTTCGAAGCCCGGCTCTATGCCGAAAACCCCGCCGCTGGATATCTGCCCTCGATCGGCCGGCTCGACCATCTCAAACTGCCGATGACGGCCCGCGTCGACAGCGGCGTCGTTGAGGGCGATGAGATCACCGCCTTTTACGATCCGATGATCGCCAAGATCATCGCGCATGGGCCGAACCGTGAGGCCGCCCTTTCGAAGCTCGCCGCCGCCTGTGCCGGCATCGAGGTCTGGCCGGTCAGATCCAATGCCGGCCTCATCGCCCGCATCGCCAATGATCCGGATTTTCGCGCCGCGCGGATCGATACCGGCTTCCTCGACCGCCACGGCGAAAACCTCGTCGCCAGCGAGCCCGATGAAACCGTCATCGACAAAGCGGCCACGGCACTTTCGAAGGACATGGATGGCGACCCCTGGTCCACGCTGACCGGCTTCCGCATCGCCGGGCCAAACGACGGCCGCGTGCGCGTGCGCATTGACGGTCATCTCCATTGGGGCCGTGCCCGCGCCGACCTCGAGGCGAATGCTGTCGAGATGAACGAGGCGACGGTGCTTTTCGATGCGGGCAATGCCTGGTCGATCGGCCTGCCCCATGCGGGGGAGGTCGAGGCAAATCACGGCGTGGGCGACGGCGCCATTCTTTCACCCATGCCGGGCCTTGTCATTTCGGTGGATATCGCCGAAGGCGATCCGGTCGCCAAGGGGGACCGTCTGTTGACGGTCGAAGCGATGAAGATGGAGCATACGCTGCGGGCGCCCTTCGACGGCATCGTCGGCAAACTGCAGGTTTCCCCCGGCGCCAGGGTCTCGGAAAACCAGCTGGTCGTCACCGTCATGAAGGGAGAGGAGTGATGGCCGGCCGCTATTTCGACGAATGGGCAATCGGCGACCGCATCGCCCACGACATCCGCCGCACGGTCACCGAGACCGACAACCTGCTGTTTACGACGCTCTCCCACAATCCGCAGCCGCTGCATCTCGATGCCGAATATGCGGCCGGCACCGAATTCGGCCGGATCGTCGTCAACGGCACCTTCACCTTTGCGCTCACCGTCGGCCTTTCGGTCGGCGACTCCACGCTCGGCACGCTCGTCGCCAATCTCGGCTACGACAAGGTGACGATGCCGAAACCGGTCTTCATCGGCGATACGTTGCGGGTGGAAACCGAGGTGACGGAGCTGCGCCGCTCCAACTCCCGCTCCGACGCCGGCATCGTGACCTTCCGGCACATCACCCTCAACCAGCGCGATGAGATCGTCTGTCAGTGCCTGCGCACGGCGATGCTGAAGGTGAAGCCGTCATGAGGCTGCGCTCGCTGCTCTTCGTGCCCGGCGACCGGCCGGAACGCTTCGAAAAAGCCCTCGCCTCGGGCGCCGATGCCGTCATTCTCGATCTGGAGGATTCGGTTTCGCTTGCGAATAAGCCGAGGGCACGCGAGAGCGTGCACGAATTCGCCCTGCACCATTCCGGCGAAACCGCTCTCCTGATCCGCATCAATCCCCTCGCCTCGCCTGAATTCGAAGACGACCTTGCCGCCCTGACCGGCCTCCAACCTTTCGCTCTCATGCTGCCGAAGGCCGAGGGGGCCGCTTCCGTGCTGAAGCTCGCAAACTCCCTCGCATCGGCTATTCCCATCCTGCCGATCGCGACGGAAACGCCGTCCGCCATCTTCGAGATCGGCAGCTATCGGGAGGTTTCGGCCAGCCTCTGCGGGCTGACCTGGGGGGCCGAGGATCTGCCGGCCGCCATGGGGGCTACGACCGCGCGGAGGACCGACGGCCGTTATACGCCGCCTTACGAGCTTGCCCGCTCGCTCATGCTATTTGCAGCGCAAGCCGCCGCCGTTCCGGCGATCGAAACCGTCTATCCCGATTTCCGCGATCACAACGGTCTGAGGGCCTATGCCGGCCGCGGCCGGCGCGACGGTTTTTCCGGCATGATGGCCATCCATCCGAGCCAGATCGAGACGATCAACCACGCCTTCACGCCGGATGCGTCCGAAATCGCCTGGGCAGAGAAAGTTGCGGCCGCCTTTGCCGCCAGGCCCGACGCCGGCGTCATCCAGCTTGACGGGCGCATGCTTGACCTGCCACATCTCAAGCTCGCGCTCCGCCTTTTGAAGAGCGCCGGACAATAGCCTCTGCCGATCAGCCCGACTTTGCGGCTGGTTTGGTGGCGACCTGCTGCGGCTCCAGGTAACCGGCGCCGATAGCGACGTAGAGGTCGACGTAGTCCTTGGCGACCTGCTGCACGGTGCCGGCAAGGCTTGCCTCGGCATCGGAGACCGAACGCTGCGCCTCCAGGATATCGAGTAGCGACGAGGCGCCGTCCTTGTAGCTCGTGGTCGAAAGCGCCAGCGATTCCTGCGCCGTCTGCACCTGCCGGCGCAGCGGCTCCAACGTCTGCGTGTCGCGGCGAACGGCCGACAGAGCGTTTTCGACCTCCTCGACGCCGTTCAGCACTGCCGCCTTCCAGGCGAGATACTGGGTCTTCGCGTCGGATTTTTCGATATCGACATTGGCGCGCAGCGTGCCGCCGTCGAAGATCGGAAGGTTAAGCGAGGGTCCGAAGGACCAGCTGGTCAGACTTGCGCCTTTGGCGCCCGATGATTTGACCCAACTCGGCGAGATAGAGCCGGAGAGCGAGATCGACGGGTAGAGCTGGGCTTCGGCTGCACCGATATCGGCAACGGCGGCCGCCAGTTCGCGTTCGGCCTTGCGAATGTCGGGACGGTTGCGGATCAGATCGGCCGGAATGCCAGCGCGAAGATCGCCGCGGAACACCGGCTGGCCCGCACTCTTCTGCAGCTCTCCCATCAGCGCGGATGCCGGCATTCCAATGAGGGTGGCTATGTGATGGGCCGATTCCGTGAAGCTCTTTTCCAGGCCGGGAATGTCGGATTTTGTCGACTGTACCAGGCCCTCCGCCTGCACGACGTCGAGGCGGGAGGCGGCACCGGCTTTCAACTGCAGCTGCGTCAGTTCGTAAGTCTGCTGGCGGGATTTCAAACTCGCTTTTGAAAGCACAATGCGCTCCTGGTAGTAGCGGGCGTCTATATAGCTCTCGACGAGGTCTTTCAGAAAAGTGAGCTTGGCGTTATCTGCGGTCGCATAGGCGGCCCCCAACGAGGCAATTGCGCTCTCCCTGGAGCGACGATATTGGCCGAAGAAATCGAGCAGCCAGGAGAGGCTGGCCTCGCCACCCGTCGTGTTCGTGGTGCCGACGGTCGTGCGCAGCCGGCCCTTCTCGCCGGATGATGTGTGCGAAGCGTCGACAGTCAGGCTCGGCAAGCCGCCGGCGCCGGCAACGGTGACATTGGCCGAAGCCGAGTTGATGCTTTCGAGCGCCTGCAGCACGTCGAGGTTCTCGCTGAGGCCGTGCGCCACCAGACCGTCGAGCCGCTTGTCGCGATAGGCCGTCCACCACTCGGCCGTCACGACATTGCCGTTGCTCTTGTTGCCCCCTTCTTCGAATTTGACCGGAAGCGGCATTTGCGGAGGAACATGATCCGGGCCGCTGACGCAGCCGGTCAGCAGAAACGTCAGTGCGGATGCGGCGTAGCGGAGGGATGATAGTCTTGTGCGAAGCGACGTACTCACGGGCGAGCCTTCCGAACCGGGATCGTGGGTTCAGGCTTAGCGAGACCAGCGTTAATGGCGGTTAAGAAACTGTAAAGTTAGGTAAAATCCGGCACCGCCCGTCGAGCGGTCTAAATCAGCTTTCATCGCCGGCCACACCATAGGGCATCGGCCGCCTCGGAAGCTCCAGCATAATCGCCAGGCCGCCGGCCTCCGGCAGCGAGGCATGCACGCGCCCGCCGTGACGTTCGATCGCCTGCCGGGTGATGGCAAGTCCCAGGCCGTATCCGCCTCTCGGCACGGCGTCCTTGCCGCGGGAAAACGGCTGGAAGATGCGTTCGAGCTCGTCCCGGCCGACACCTGGCCCCTGATCCCCAACGCGGATCGTAAGGCGGTCGGCCCCTACCTCGCAGGATACTGATATGCGCGAATGCTCGGCCGTATATTTGACGGCGTTGCGGACGACGTTTTCGAGCGCCCTGTAGATCAGTTCGCCTTCGACCTCGGCCCGGAAGACGCCGTCGACACTCGTCGTGATCGTCACCTCGCGGGCCTGGGCCTCGAATGCCGCGTCGCCGAGGATTTCATTCAGCAGCTCGATGACGTCGAGGGTCTGCGTCTTCAGCGGCCGACCGGAACCCGCCGTCAGCCTGGCAAGGGTCAGAACCTCGCCGACCAGCGTATCGAGCCGTTCGACTTCCCGGTCCATACGGTCGAGCATGGCGCCGAGTTTGGCCGGGCTTTGCCTGAGAACGCCGACGGCCGCCTGCAGGCGGGACAAAGGCGAACGCAGTTCGTGGGAGACGTCGTGGAACAGCCTCTGCTGCGCATCCTGCAATTCCTGAAGCCGGGCGGCGCTCGCATCAAAATCATAGGCGAGTGCCGTCACCTCATCCTTTCGGCCAGCCATCTTGTCGCCGATGCGAAAATCGAAGCGGCCATGGGCAAGCGCGCTCAGACCGTCGCGCAGATGCACGACGGGGCGAATGAGATATCGCGCCAATGCGCCGGCCGCGATCGTGCTGGCGATCAGTATGGTGAACCACGGCATGAACGGACCAAGATTGTCGAAGATGGAACTGGCTGGAGCCGACACGGAAAGCCGATAGCACACGCCATCCTTCAGCACGGATCGGGTGGTCACCGTGTTCTTCCCGGCGCAGGCATCGGCTTGCGCAGGTTTCGCAAGGCTGAGGCCCAGTGGCTGAGTCTTCTCGCTTGTGCTGACAAAACGGGCCGCGGCGTCTTCGCCGTCCTCAACCAGAATATTTGCCGTCAGGTTCAGCACGAGCGCCCGCCGCTCCTGTTCCAGCTCACCTGCGAAGGGAACCGCCTGAAGCAGTTTGACGATAAGGATGATGACAGCGAGGCTTGCGGCCAGCGTCAGCCAGATGATCCTGAAGAATTTCCAGAAAAGCCGGGGCATGGTCAGTCCACGAGAAGTTGATAGCCCTGACCGCGGACGGACTGGATCCAGGATTGTCCGTCTTCCCTCAGGCCGAGCTTCTGGCGAACGCTGCTGATATGGACGTCGATACGGCGGTCGAACGGCGTGAGCGGCTTGCCGAAGGCCCGCTTTGAAATATCCTGCTTCGACACCAGCTGACCGGCGCTGCGGGCGAGGACTTCGAGCAGGCTGAATTCGGTGCCGGTCAGCTCCAAAGTCTCGCCGCGCCATTCAGCACTTCTGCTGCCGGAGTGAATCACCAGCTGCCCCGCCCTGATCGTGTCGGTCGATGCGCCGGCTGCCGGCTGCCCGGCGCGGCGCAGGATGGCGCGCAGCCTCGCCGCCAATTCACCCGGCGAGCATGGCTTCGGCACATAATCGTCGGCACCGAGATTGAGGCCCGATATCCTATCAACGTCGTCGCCTCTTGCGGTCAGCATCAGTACGGGAATCTGGCTCAGTTTCCGGATTCTCTGCAAAACTTCGATCCCGTTCATCCGAGGCATCATGATGTCGAGCACGATGATATCGACGGTATTGCCGGCGGCAGCGGCAATGGCGGCGCGACCGTCGGTATCCGTTGCGACGTCATACCCTTCTTCGATCAGATATTCCTGCAGAAGCGTCGTCAGCTCGGCATCGTCGTCGATGAGGAGAACCTTGTTCATTCACTTCGTCCGTCATTAGAACAGGATGATTTTAGGCCCGGTCGGCCTAAAATCTGAATCCTGTTCTCCATTAAAGAGTTAGAGCATGATGTCTTGAGAAAACCGCTCACACTTTTCGGCATCATGCTCGAATCCCGGCAGCCATACAGCACATGCACAGTCGCGCGGCCAAGTTTTACCCAACTTAACACTAACTTGACCGCACTTAACGTTCGGTCCGTTACTTAACCTGCCATGACATCGACGCGAGCCGGGATCGGATTGCCGTGCATGAGCCGCAATCCGTCATCGAGTTGATCGCGGATCGGGAAAAGGCAGCGATGCCTTTGACCACAAGGAGTGCATCGTTGAGAAAACCATCCAGGCTATGCGCCGCCGCTCTCGTTGCGGCCGCGCTTTTCTTCCCCCTGCGCAATGCCGCGGCCGAGCAGGCGGCGGCGCCCGCCCTCACCGTCTCCCTAACGGCGCCGGCGCAGCGGGACTGGCCGGAGACCGTTCCCGCGAGCGGCTGGCTGAAGCCCTGGCAGGAAGCGGTCATCGCCTCCGAAACCAGCGGCCTGCGCATAACCGATGTCCTGGTCGACGTCGGCTCCGTGGTCACCAAGGGACAGACGCTCGTCCAGCTTTCGCAGGAGAGCGTGCTCGCCGATCTCCGCAAGCAGGAGGCGGCGGTCGAAAACGCCAAGGCAAGCCTGTCGAAGGCCAAGGCCAATGCCGACCGGGCGCGACAGCTGCAACCTTCCGGCGCGCTTTCCGACGAGAAGATCGTCGAATATCTGGCCGATGAGCAGACGGCGACGGCAAGTGTTGCGTCCGAAGAAGCCGCGCTCGACACCGAAAAGATCAAGCTTGCGCAGACGACAATCACGGCCGTCGACGACGGGGTGATCACGTCGCGTTCCGCCAATCTCGGCGCCGTCGTCTCCGCCGGCACCGAGTTGTTTCGCATGGTTCGCCAGCAGCGTGTCGAATGGCAGGCCGAAGTGTCAGCACGCTACCTCCCGCGCATTTCGGAAGGCTTGAGCGTCAGGATCAACGGACCGTACGGCCAGGTCATCGACGGCAAGGTGAGACTTGTCGGGCCTTCGGTCAGCACCGATACCAGCCGGGCAATCGTCTATGTGGCGCTTCCCACCGATGTCCGGCCGCGCACCGGTCTCTATGTCACCGGCAATATCGAGTTGCAGACCTCGCCGGCACTGACCGTTCCGGAGACGGCGATCGTGTTCCGGGATGGCATCAGTTACCTCTTCACTTCAGGTGAGGATCAGCGGGTCAGAAAGGTCAGAGTGGAAACCGGCCGCCGCAACAATGGCGAGGTGGAAATCGTCTCCGGCATCGATCGCTCGGCGAAAGTGGTGAACTCGGGCGGCGCGTTCCTGTCCGACAACGACCTCGTGAAGATTGCGGAGACAAACTGATGAACTTCTCAGCCTGGTCGATCCGTAACCCCGTACCGGCGATATTGCTGTTTGTGATGCTGACAGCCGGCGGGCTCTTGGCCTTCAAACAGCTGCCGATCCAGAATTTCCCCGACATGGATCTTCCCACGATCAACGTCACCGCGACGCTCGACGGCGCGGCGCCGACGCAGCTGGAAACCGAGGTTGCCCGCACGATCGAGGACAGTCTTGCCGCGCTCAGCTATCTCGATCACATCACCACGACGATCACGGATGGAACCGTTTCGGTCAAGGTGTCCTTCAAGCTGGAAAAAGACAGCGAAACGGCCCTGAACGAAGTCCGCAATGCCGTCGACAGCGTCAAAGGCGACCTGCCGGCGCAGATGGAAACACCGAGCGTCACCAAGGTCACCGTACAGAGCTCCGCACTGGTCACCTATGCCGTCCGCTCGACCGCTCTCAACGAGACCGAGCTTTCCTGGTTCGTCGACAATGATCTGACCAAGGCACTGCTTTCGGTGCCCGGTGTCGGGCAAGTCAACCGCATCGGCGGGATCGACCGCGAGGTGCATGTGGATCTCGATCCCGCGACGATGGCGTCGCTCGGCGTCACCGCGGCCACCGTATCGTCGCAGCTGAAGGCCATGCAGACGGATACGTCGGGCGGCCTCGGCGAAATCGGCGGCACCCGCCAGACCTTGCGCACGCTCGGTGCCCTGCCATCGGTCGAGGCGCTGAAGGGGCTGAAAATCCCGCTGGCGAACGGCCAGCAGGTTCGCCTCGACGACGTCGCATCCATCAGCGACAGCTTCGCCGAGCGCTCCTCGATGGCCTATCTCGACGGCAAGCCGGTGATCGCGGTCGAGATCAAGCGCTCGAACGGATTTTCCGACAGCGGTGTCGCCGCCGATGTCGACAAGGCGATCGGGGAGTTCGCCGCCAAGCATTCCAACGTTGAGATCGAAGAGGCTTACAGCACGATCGGTCCGATCATCGGCAACTACGATGGCTCGATGCACATGCTCTACGAAGGCGCGATCCTGGCGATCATCGTCGTCTGGCTTTTCCTCCGGGACTGGCGGGCGACGATCCTGTCGGCCGTGGCGCTGCCCTTGTCCGTTATACCGACCTTCCTTGTCATGTATCTCGCCGACTTCAGCCTGAACATCGTCACGCTGCTTGCGCTGTCGCTGGTGGTCGGCATCCTTGTCGACGATGCCATCGTCGAGATCGAAAACATCGCCCGCCACCTGCAGATGGGCAAGCGGCCGATCGATGCCGCTCTCGAAGCAGCCAACGAGATCGGGCTTGCCGTCATCGCAACCACCTTCACGCTGGTTTCGGTGTTCCTGCCGACAGCATTCATGAGCGGCATACCGGGCCTTATCTTCCGCCAGTTCGGCATCACCGCTGCCGTTGCCGTTCTCGCCTCGCTGGTCGTCGCTCGCCTGCTGACGCCGATGATGGCCGCCTATTTCATGAAGGCCCATCCGACCGAGGAGAAGGACGGCCGGATCATGCGCGCCTATATATCAATCGTGAAGGCCGCCATGCACCGCAGGAAGACGACCGTGGCCGTCACCGCCGTCATCGTGGCGCTCTCGCTTTCGACCATTCCCCTGTTGAAATCGGGCTTCCTGCCCGCGTCCGACGACGCGCGGACCCAGATCACGCTGACCATGCAGCCGGGCGCCACCATCGAGCAGACCGACGCCACCAGCAGGAAGGCCGCGGATATCATCGGCAAGCTTCCCGACGTGACCCATGTCTTCTCCGCCGTCGGATCGGTGTCCTCGGGCGGCGGTCCCGACGCCGGCACCACGAGCGATGTCGGATCGGCGACGATCGTTGCCGTGCTGCCGCCCATCGACGAGCGTGACCGCAAGCAGTCGGAAATCGAAAACGATATCCGGCAGGCGCTTTCCATCCTCCCCGGCGTGCGCGTGGAGGTCGGCGGCGGCGGCAATGGCACGAAACTCGAGATCACGCTGGCTGGCGACGATGCAAATGTCCTCGACAGCGCCAGTACGGCGCTCGAGGAGCAGCTCCGCTCACTGCAGGGCATCGGCGCTGTGACATCGACCGCAGCCAGACAGGCGCCCGAGATCCAGATCACGCCCGACTTTGCGCGCAGCGCCGCACTTGGGGTAACGTCGAGCGCCATCGCCGAGGCCGTGCGCGTGGCGACCAACGGCGAATATTCGGCCGACCTGCCGAAGCTCAACCTGCCTCAGCGGCAGATTCCGATCGTCGTCCGCTTCTCGCCCGAGGCGCGGACCAATCTGGACGACATCAAGAACATGCGGGTCGCGGGAACCAACGGCAACGTCGATCTCGGATCGATCGCCGATGTGAAGATCGGCGGCAGCCCGTCGGAGATCGATCGGATCGACCGGATGCGCAATGTTACCCTTTCCGTCGAACTCAATGGCCGCATCCTCGGCGACGTCAACCGCGAAGCGCAGGCGCTGCCGGCACTTCGTCATCTGCCCTCGGGCGTCACCGTGGTCAACCAGGGCGAAGTTCAGCGCAGTTCGGAGCTGTTCCAGAGTTTCGGGCTGGCGATGGCGATCGGCGTGTTCTGCATCTATGCGGTCATGGTGCTGCTCTTCCACGATTTCCTGCAGCCGCTGACGCTTCTGATGGCGCTGCCGCTCTCGCTCGGCGGCGCGTTGGTGCCGCTGGTGGTGACCGGAACGAGCTTCTCCATGCCTGTTGTCATCGGCCTGCTCATGCTGATGGGCGTGGTGACGAAGAACTCCATCCTGCTCATCGAATATGCGATCATGTCGCGTCAGCGTGGCATGTCGAGATTCGACGCCTTAGTGGATGCCTGCCATAAGCGCGCACGGCCGATCGTCATGACCACCATTGCCATGGCCTCGGGCATGCTGCCGGCGGCACTCAGCCTGATGGGCGGTGATTCGAGCTTCCGCCAGCCGATGGCAATCGTCGTGATCGGCGGCGTGGTGATGTCGACGCTGCTCAGCCTCATCGTCATCCCCGTCATCTTCACTTTCGTCGACGATCTGGAACAGATCCTCAAACGGGTCCTGCGCCGGATCGGACTGGCCGAGGACATCGCCGGGGATAAGCCGCATGCGTCCAACGATCACGCGGCGATCGCCTTCCAGCCTGAGATTTCGAAACGGGGACAAGCTCAGAGATGATGCCCCACAGGTGATTGGGCAGACGCTGCCCCACCGCACAAGGCCGGCGACGGCACCCTCTTCGGTCGCGTTCCCCTCCCCCGGAACAAGACCGCGGGACGTATTCCCCGCAGGCGGCCACAAGCCGCCTGCGCGTCCTGCATCTTCTAGAAACGCTAGGAGCTGTGGACACTTATCTGAGCCATAGGATTGTTGCGGCCAGAGCGATCATGGCTTTGTAGTTTCGAACGGTTTTCTCATATCGTGTGGCGATGCGTCGAAACTGCTTGAGCTTCGAGAAGCAGCATTCGACGAGATAGCGCTGAGCATAGAGTTGCTTGTCGAGCGGATACTTCTTGGCACGCGAGGGGCTGTTCGGGATGACCGCTTGCGCGCCCTTGTCGGCAATGAGTTTGCGTAGCCGGTCGCTGTCGTAGGCGGTATCGGCCATGACGACCTCGGCTGGTAGGTCTTCGATCAGGAGATCGGCTTGCGGTGCATCGCCTTTCTGACCGGCGGTCAGAATGAAACGAACGGGACATCCAAGGCCACGCACGGCCATATGGATTTTGGTGCTCAAGCCGCCGCGAGAACGGCCAAGGGCCTGATCTTCAGCCCCTTTTTTGCGCCGGAGGCGTGCTGGTGGGCGCGAATAATAGTGCTGTCGACGATCAGATATTCGAAGTCGGCATCCTCCGACATCGCCTCAAAGACACGCCACCAGACACCCTTTTGGCTCCAGCGGCTGAAGCGGCGAAACACGCTGTTCCAATCACCGAACACCTCCGGCAGATCGCGCCAGGGCGAACCCGTCCGCACGATCCACAAGACCGCTTCCACAAACATGCGATTGTCACGTCCAGACGAACCGCGCGTGCGATCATCGCCAATGATATGACGAGACATCCGCTCCCACTGGTCATCTCGAATGAGACGATCTAAAACACCCATGACTGCCTCCAAAAGACAGTCTTGAATCTGATTTGCTCACCTTTGGGAATCCCAAGAGTCCACGAACTCCTAGTCCGAGCACTCATCCTGATTGCAGTTTCCCCGTCTCGATCGACTGCCCGCAGCGCAGCGCGCACGTCGCCACGAGAATCTTTACCAAACTTTACACTTCCTTAACTGCGCTTGACATCCGCACAGCTATTAGAGATCGACCTCAGCTCAATCCGGAGGGTCGTGTGTCCAAGGCACCTCGAAATATTCTGCTTGGCCGCTTCGCGGAGGGGAAAGTCATACTCGCCGCGATTTCGCGGAGGGCGCGTCCGTTTCACTCGATATTTTACGACTATAGAATTGCCAAAGTTCTTCGACTTTGCCTGCAAGATAACTACGTCTTGCTCTCTCATTTTCTGAGCGAAGCGATTGAACCAGGCCGTGCGGAGAGCCTTCGCAAAGAGCGTGATGCTCTGTCGGAAGACATTTCAATTGGCGGAACGGGGTGATTCATCGCGCGCTCACGACAGCGGTTTCATCGCCTCGAAATCGGGCAAGGCGCTGCTGGCGTAGCCGATCGCCCCCAGCGAAGCGATAGAGATCCTTCCGTCGCGGATCGACAACAGCGGTCCTTCGGCACCCTGCTCGTAAATATCCGGGTGGGCCGCCGCAAAACGCGCCATCTCCGCCTGCGGCGCACCCTGCATGCCGGCTACATAGTGATGGCCGTTACGCGCGACATGGGAGAGGCCGAGCAGCGAAACCAGCGCCACATCCTGCTGCACGGCAAGCCCGACCTGACAGGTCAGGTCTTCGCCGGAGAGGAACAGGCCCGGCACGCCTGTCGTCCTGATGCGGATCGCCTTGAGAAGCGAGCGATAGACGCCCTTGCAGGTTTTCGAGGAGACGCCGGTATGGCCAAGCTCACGGGCGCGGGCGAAGGCCTCGTCGCCATCGTCGCTCTCATCGATCAGGAAGGGCAGCTGCGCCGCCAGAGCCCCGAGCGGTGTTTCCATGGTGATCGCGCGCGAGAACGGCTGTTCGACAAAGGCAATGGCCCCACGCACGCAACCGTGCCAGCGGCGGCATCCCCGCGATGCGCGCCAGTAGGTCGGCAAGCGGTTCGGCAGAGCTGAATTGTTCGTTGCTGTCGACCGTCAGCCGATAGTCCGGCAGGCGGTCCAGCACGACGGCGATCCGCGCCAGCCGGTCGATATCGGCATCGACCACGCCAGAAAGCTTGATCTTGAACCAGCGGTTCCCTGGCCGGCAAGATCGAATATGCGCAATTCCTGCACGATGCCAGTGAGGTCACCTGGCTGCGCCCGTCCGCCAATACGCTGTGGACGAACACCCAGTTCCCCGTCGGCGACGACGAACTGACATTCGTGTTGCCGCTGCGCCGCCCCAAGGTCGTCGTCCCGGTCATCGAGGTCAAGCTGAAGGCGGGGAGCGCTGCTGGCGTTCAGGATTAAGGTGCAGTGCCTTGAGCGGGCACGACATGGTGCCCGCTCAGGAGACCGGCTCGGTCGGCATCAGCCTTGTCTCGCGTCCTCAGACCCGATCAGACTGTTGCGGCTGACGAGCGATGGTGTCTGGAGAATATGCTCGGCCGCGGTGCGGCCTTCAATTCTGGAGATGAGGGTCCGGGTCGCGATCTGGCCAAGCTCCCTGCCCGACTGATCGATGCTGGCGAGATTGACGAGGCCGAGGGCTGCGGTCGACGAATTGTCATATCCGATGACCGCGAGGTCCTCGGGCACGCGCACGCCCATTTCCATCGCCAGGCTCAGCAGCGTGATCGCGTCGAGATCGCTCCAGCAGAATACGGCGCGCGGCCTGTCTTTCCTCGCGAGGAATTTTCGCATCGCGGCTTCCCGCTTCAGCGGGGCGATCGGAATTTTGCCGATCGGCGCGGAGGCGCCGAGCCCGCCGCGCTGCATCGCTCGGCGGTACCCGATCTCACGCTGGCGGACGACGGAAACCGCATGCCCTTCGCGCTCGCCGAGACTGAGCATTTCGATGTCGCGATAGCCGCAGGCAAGCAGCGCTTCCACCGCGATCTCCGCGCCGCGCTGATCGTCGGCATTGACGGTGTCGAAGGCCGTGGCGCCGGCATCGTGGTAGCCGACAGCGACGATCGGGATCTGGGCCGCGAACTTGGCGAGGATTTCCGAGGGCAGTCGCGGCGCCACGAGAACGAGCCCGTCCATCTTGTAGTCGATCATCGACTCGATCAACGACGTCTCCAGCTGCACGCGCGCATCGCTGACGCCGATCATCGCCTGATAATGCGAAGGCGCCAGTACCCCGTTGACGCCGGCGATCACTTCCGGGAGGAAAGGATTGCGGATGTCGATCAGCAGCACGCCGATGGTGAAACTGCGGCCGCGCAGGCCTCTTGCTGCCCGCGAGGGACGATAGCCGAGCGTCTCGATGGCATCCGTCACCTTGGCGCGCAGCGCCTCACTGACGCCGTAGGCGTTTCGCATCACCTTGGAAACCGCTGCGACCGAGACGCCTGCATGGGTTGCCACTGTTCGGATCGTCACGCGATCGTTTCGTTGCGGCTTCTGTTTGTCTTCGACTGACATGGACTCTCTGGCTTGCGGCTGCGAGCCGTCATTAATCGCCCGCGAAACCACCATGGCAGACTGGCGATGAAATTTCTATTGCGCTTCCGAAGAAAATGTAGAACGTTATATGGAGAACGTTCTACATTTCATCGGGAGGATTTGATGAACTTTCAGCCGGCAGCCATAAGCGGCAATCTCGTTTCGCGCGCCTGGTCGGGAGAGATGATCGCGCCCCTGTCGGACGGCGGCCAGGGAACCGCCGCAAGCTTCGTCTCCAAAAGCTTCGAACATGATGGCGCCGAACTTCCCGTCGAACTGTTCATCTCCGCCCTCGGCCTTTACCGCTGCTTCATCAATGGCGCGCGCGTCGGCGACGACCTGTTGACGCCGGGCTGGACGAATTACGACGATCGCATCGCCTATCAGCGCTACGATGTTTCCAGCCTCATCAAGCCGGGCCTCAATCGCATCGAGATCTGGATTGCCGACGGATGGTACCGGTCGCCCCTGATGTGGGGCACCAAGCCGATCCCGAACTGCTGGGGCGACAGGATCGGCGCTATTGCGGATCTTGTGGGACCGGGCGGCGTCATTCTTTCCACCGACACGACCTGGCGCAGCGGCAGGCTGCCGATCCTGAAATCGGGGATCTATTTCGGCGAGATCTATGACGCGCTGCTGGAAAATCCCACGGAAACGCACGGCACCGAAAGATTGCCGTTCAACACGGCGCTGCTCGTCGCGCATGAGACGGCAGCAGTGCGGGAATTGCAACCGCTCGCCGCCGTCGAAAGCTGGACCGACGACGACGGCAGAACGATCTATGATTTCGGCCAGAACGTCGGCGGTTACGTCAGATATACAGTCCGCGGCGTCGGCGGTGCCGAAGTGCGGGTGGAGCACTCGGAAGTGCTCGGCCCCGACCGGCATTTCGACAATCGCAACTATCGCACGGCCGCGGCGCACACGCTCTACACAGTGCGCGGCGACGGCGACGAGACCTATGCGCCGCATTTCACATTCCACGGCTTCCGTTATGCCAGGGTGACGATCACGGGAAATGCGAAGATTCTTGAAATCGCATCCATCCCGATCTCATCGGTGCCGGAACCGGCCGGCGCGTTCACCTCGGGCAACCCGCTCGTCAACCGCCTCGTCCAGAATACCATCTGGTCGCAGCGCGCCAATTTCGTCGAAGTGCCCACAGATTGCCCGCAGCGCGACGAACGCCTGGGCTGGACCGGCGACGCGCAGGTGTTTGCTGCAACCGCCTGCTGGCTGAGCGACAGCCAGTCGTTCCTGAGGAAATATCTGCGCGATGTGATGGCCGATCAGCGAGAGGACGGCGCCGTCTCGCATTTTTCGCCGGACCCGACGCGCCTGCATCCCGCCAATTTCCCGGGTTATGCGGGCTCGACCGGCTGGGGCGATGCGATCGTCGTGATCCCCTGGGTGCTTTACACCCATTACGGCGACCGGGCGGTTCTGGCGGAATGCCTAGCCTCAATGGTGCGCTGGGTCGATTTCGTCTGGTCCATTTCGGATGGCCCGATCGTGCATCCGCCGTCGCATTGGGGCGCCCGCGGCTTTACTTTCGGCGACTGGTTGCAGCCGGTCGGCGACAACCGCAAGCCGCGTCCGACGATTGCCGACGACTGCGCGGCCACACTCTACCACTTCATCTCCACCGACCTTCTTGCAAGGATCGCCGCCGTTCTCGGCGAGCAAAAACTTGAAGACGAGATGAAGCGGCGCGCCGGCGAGATCCGGCGGGCTTTCGCCGACGAGTTCATCACGCCGGCGGGGCGGCTCGCGCACAACGACCAGACATCCTATGCGCTGGCCTTCCTGCACAATCTGATCCCACAGGAACATCATGAGGCTGCCCGGCGGCATTTCCGGCAGGTGGTCATCGATGCCGATTACCGGATCGGCACCGGCTTCATCGGCACCCCTGCCCTTTTGCCGGCGCTGACGAAGCTCGGGATGGACGATCTCGCCGAAAAGGTCTTCCTGCAGGAGAATGTGCCGGGCTGGCTCTATCAGGTTTCGAAGGGGGCGACGACAATCTGGGAGCGCTGGGATTCGATGGCGCCTGACGGCACCATCTACGAACCCGACATGAACAGCTACAACCACTACGCCTATGGCGCCGTCTGCCAGTGGCTGTTCGAATGCGTCGCCGGAATTTCGCCGAACCCGAGCGCGCCCGGCTTTGCCGAGGTGATCGTCGATCCCGCGCCGATCCCCGGCCTCTCGCCGGTTGCGGCCCATCATGACGTCAGCCAGGGCCGCATCGAGGCCGGCTGGCATTGCACCGGCAGCGAGGTCACCTATGTGCTGACCCTTCCGGAAGGCTGCATCGGCCGCTTCCGGCCCGGACGGCGGCATCAGAACCCCTCGCTGAACGGAAAGCCCGTCGGCGAGGAGGCCGTTCTCCCCCGGGAACGCACCAACTGGTCTTTTCTCTACCCGAATTTTGAGGAGCATAAACGTCACACCGTTCAGAGGAGGAACGTCATGACACATCGGATAAAGCGCATTCTTGCGGGCGCATCCACGCTTCTGGCGTTGGCAGCGGCCGGTCCATCGCATGCAGAAACCACGCTGTCTTTCCTGATTGACAACAATCCCGACACGGTCGCAGCAGCCGAGGCCCTGGTTGCCGCCTATCAGACCAAGGCGCCCGACGTGACGATCGAAATCGAACAGCGGCCGGGCGGCGGCGAGGGCGACAACATCATCAAGACGCGCTTGGCGACAGGGGAGATGTCCGATGTATTCCTCTATAATTCCGGTTCGCTCTTACAGGCGCTCAAGCCCACGCAGAAACTTGTCGATCTGAGCGGCCTGCCGTCACAGGCAAAGGTGGACGAAAGCTTCAAGGCGGTGGTCAGCGCCGGCGATAAACTCTACGGCGTTCCTTTCGGCACGGCGATGGCCGGCGGGATCCTCTACAACAGGAAGATCTATCAGGATCTCGGCCTCTCCGTTCCGAAGACCTGGGCGGATTTCATGGCGAACAACGCCAAGGTCAAGGCATCCGGCAAGGTCGCCGTGGCGCAGACCTATCGCGATACCTGGACTTCGCAGTTGTTCGTTCTGGCCGATTATTACAATCTGCATGCCGCCGTGCCGAATTTCGCCGCGGACTATACCGCCAACAAGGCGAAATATGCGGAGACACCGGCGGCTATGAAGGGCTTCGAACGGCTGAAGGACGTTCACGACGCCGGCCTGATGAACGAAGACTTCGGCGCGGCAAGCTACGACGACGGCTTGAGAATGGTATCGACCGGCGAGGCGGCGCATTATCCGATGCTGAGCTTCGCGGTCAGTGCGCTCAAACAGAATTATCCGGAAAACCTCGCAGATGTCGGCTTCTTCGCCCAGCCGAGCGACGATGCGGCAACGAACGGCCTGACGGTCTGGATGCCACCGGGCCTTTACATTCCCGCGACCAGCCAGCATGCCGAGGAAGCGAAAAAATTCGTCGACTTCGCCGGAAGCGTCGAGGGCTGCAAGATCATGGTGGAAACCAACGCGGTCCAGGGCCCCTCCCTGGTCGACGGCTGCGATCTGCCGGCCGACGTGCCGCCTGCGATCAAGGACATGCTTCCCTATTTCGAGGCCAAGGACAAGACGACTCCCGCCTTGGAATTCGTGTCGCCCGTCAAGGGACCGGCGCTCGAGCAGATCACCGTTGAGGTCGGCTCCGGTATTCGCCAACCCGCCGAGGCGGCGAAACTCTATGACGAGGATGTGCGCAAGCAGGCCAAGCAGCTCGGCCTGCCCAACTGGTAGAGCGGTCTTTCGGGGCTACGGCGCCGCGCATCGTTTCGGACGCGCAAATGACGCTGTAACACTTATGCAGTTGGCGCCTCGTTTCTAAAAAGCGAGGCTCCGCCCGAGGGAAGAGGGAGCCATGACCGAGACACGCCGCCCGGCGCGCAAATCGCCCTATCCGCTGTGGTTTTTCATTCCCGCCGCCATCATTTACGGCGTGCTGTTTCTTTTTCCGACGGTATCGTCTCTCTGGTTCAGCCTGACGCGCTGGGATCTTTCGACGGCAGAATTCATCGGGCTCGAAAACTTTCGGCAGTTCTTTTCCGAACCCTTCCTGGTCAAGGGGCTCGTCAATACGCTGATCTACGCCGTGACCACGTCGGGCCTGAAGACGGTCTGCGGTCTGCTGCTCGCCGTGCTGCTGACCAGCAATATTTTCGCTCGCGGCTTCCTGCGCACGCTGGTCTTCTTTCCCGTCCTTGTGTCGACGATCGGCATCGGCATCACCTTCACGGTGATGATGCATCCGACCAGGGGCATCATCAATGTCACGCTCGAAGCGCTCGGCATTCCGGGGCCGGGATGGCTCACCAATCCGGCGCTCGCGCTTTTTTCGGTGGCCCTGGTCGATGTCTGGAAGGGTGTCGGCCTTGCGACCCTGATCTTCATCGCCGGCCTCGCTGCGATCAGCCCCGATTATTACGAGGCGGCGAGAATCGACGGCGCGACACGGCTTCAGCAATTTTTCCGGATCACCCTGCCGCTCGTGCGTCCCGCCACTATCGTCGTAGTGACATTGTCGCTGATCGGCGGGCTTCGTTCGTTCGACCTGATATGGGCGATGACGCGCGGCGGGCCCGGTTTCTCCTCGGATGTGATCGCCTCGGTCATCTACAAGCAGTACCAGGCCGGTTTTTATGGGCTGTCGACCGCCGGAAACGTCATCCTGTTTGCACTGATCGCCGGGATCATCCTGCCCATCTCCCTGTGGTTCAACCGGCGCGAGGTCGAAGAATGAGAAGCGTCCGCCCTTACGTGACCGGCGCGATCGCCCTGGCCGTCGCGGCCGTGATCTTCGTAATGCCCTTCGTTTTCGTCGCTCTTCAGGCGGTCAAATCGAAATCCGAAGCCTCCCGCCTCGATTTCGAATTGCCCGGGCAGTGGCTGTTCTGGGACAATCTGATCGCCGTCTTCAAGGCTCGCGACTACCAGCTCGCGCTCGCCTATTTCAACTCCACTCTGATCACCGTCGTCTCTGTCAGCATCCTGCTCCTGCTATCGGCGATGGTCGGATATGTGATGCAGCGCCGCAGGACCGTCTGGAACAAGGTGGCTTCGGTTGCGCTGTTCATGGGTCTGATGATGCCGCCGGCGGTCGTGCCGACCATCGGCCTTTTGCAGGAGATCGGTCTCTTCAAGACCATGACCGGAATGATCCTGATCCAGGTCGCCTATAATCTGTCCTTTTCGATCTTGCTCTACCGGTCGTTCATCTCGACCATACCGCGCGATCTCGACGAAGCGGCGCTGATCGACGGCGCCAAGCCGCGGCAGATCTTCTTCAGGGTCATCTTGCCGCTTCTGAAACCGGTGACGGTAACCAATATCGTCGTGCAGTCGATCGCGATCTTCAACGATTTCACCAACCCGCTTTATTACCTTCCCGGCAAGGAGAACGTGACGGTGCAGCTGACGCTTTATAATTTCCAGAGCATGTATACGAGCCAGTACAACCTGCTCTTCATGAATATCCTGCTCGTGACGATCCCCCCGCTGATCGTCTTCATCTTCTTCAACCGGCAGATCGTCGCGGGCATGACATCAGGCGCGGTCAAAGGCTAGAAGATGGCTGAGCTCACTCTGAAAAAGGTCCGCAAGAGCTTCGGCGCCCTCGAGGTCATCAAGGGCATCGATCTGGAGGTCGCCTCCGGCGAGTTCGTCGTTTTCGTCGGCCCGTCGGGATGCGGAAAATCGACGCTGCTGCGCATCATCGCCGGCCTGGAGGAGACGACGTCGGGCGTACTGACGATCGGCGGCAAGGATGTGACCCATGCCGAACCCTCCGAGCGCGGCATCGCCATGGTGTTCCAGAGCTATGCGCTCTACCCGCATATGACGGTTGCCGAGAATATCGGCTTCGGACTTTCGCTCGCCCGCCGTCCGAAGGCGGAAATCACAGCCAGGGTCAACGCAGCCGCCGAAACGCTGCAGCTCACCCATCTCCTGCAGAGAAAGCCGAAGGCGCTCTCCGGCGGCCAGAGGCAGCGCGTCGCCATCGGCCGCGCGATCGTGCGCGACCCCAAGGTCTTCCTCTTCGACGAGCCGCTCTCCAATCTCGACGCTTCGCTGAGAGCCCAGATGCGCCTCGAGATCGCCGATCTCCACGCTCGGCTGAAATCGACGATGATCTATGTCACCCACGATCAGGTCGAAGCCATGACGATGGCCGACAAGATCGTCGTCCTGAACGGCGGGGCGGTCGAGCAGATCGGCAGCCCGATGGAACTCTACCGCAATCCCGCCACACCCTTCGTCGCCGGCTTCATCGGCAGCCCGAAGATGAACCTCTACGGCGGCGAGACGGCGCGGCGATTCAACTGCACGACCTACGGCGTGCGCCCGGAACATATCAAACTCTCGGAAGATGCCGGACAATGGCAGGGCACGATCCGGCATGTGGAACGGCTCGGCGCCGACGCGATCCTCTACCTCGACGTTCCCGATTTAGGAGAAATGGTCGTGCGCGCCGAAGGCGAGACGCCGTTTGCACCTGGCATGACGGTCTGGGCAAATCCGGTCGATGGATCGGAGCATCGGTTTTGAAGGTAAGACCAAGCCCCTCGAGGAGAGTAAAATAGCTAGAGCGGCCGATGCAGGAATGCCGGCATCTCGGCCCCGGCGGATAGATATAGCCGGACCGTGTCCAGCGCCTCGCGGATGGTTACGTCCATGTCGAGATAGCGGTATGTCCCGAGCCCACCGACAAAGGTGACGGAGGTCTCCCGCAGGGATCTTGCTACATATTGGGCAAGCTGCGTCTTCTCTTCCATCAGGCGGATCGGATAGTAGGGAATGTCGTCCGGGCCACAGGCCCTGGAGAACTCTCGATAACAGACCGAGCAGGAATGGACCTCCCATGGAGACAGATGCTTATGTTCCGTCAGACGCGTGTGGGTACCGAAACCCTGCCGCGCCAGATGTGGAGCGGCGTGCGGGAAACGCTGAGTCCGACGATCGCTGCCGTCGCCACCCTCCTCATCCTGTTTTCGACGCTGTTTCTCGCCACGATCCAATGGCTGCAGCGACGCGCCGAACGCCAGAAGATCGCGCACAGAGACTAACTCAAGGAGTTTGAGCATGCAGATCGAGCGCTACGAAACCGGAAAGCGGATGAGCCAGGCCGTGACCTATGGCGGCTTCGTCTTCCTCGCAGACCAGGTCGCGATTGATGCGCCTCATGCCTCCGTCCGCGAGCGGACGACCGACATCCTGGCGCGGATCACGCGGCTTCTGGAGGGCGTGGGCAGCAATTCGACACGAATCCTCAGCGCGACGATATGGCTTGCGGATATGTCCAAGTTCGAAGAGATGAACGCCGTCTGGGACACCTGGGTGCCGTCCGGCCACGCGCCGGCGCGCGCCACCGTCGAAGCGAGGCTCGCCGCGCCGGAATTTTCCGTGGAGATCGGCATGATCGCCGCAATCGGGAACTGACGGTCGGTCCTTGCTGGAAACGACCGCCAACCCCTCGCCCACCCGGTATGGCATGACCCGTGCGAGCGCTGAAAGCGGCGTGAGGCCGTTGGTTGCAAAGCCGTGACACTTGCCGACAACCCTTAAAAGAGCGGGCGAGCAACTTGCCTTTGTACCATTTACACTTTAAGGACGCCCCAATTTCCAAGGCGGAGGGACTGGACGAGCATGTCAGATCATGAGAACAGGTCTTCGGGGCTCGGTGTCACAACCGGCGATCTGGATCGCTACTTCACTTTTCTCCGCCATGCTCTGGTGAATACGACCGCCACGCGGTCAGCCGGAAAGCCGTTGGATTATGCGGCGGCGGTGACGGAGTCCATGCAATTGGCCCGTGCCACACACGATGCCGGCCGAAAGATCATGTTCATCGGCAACGGCGGCAGCGCGGCAATTGCCAGCCACATGGCGACGGACTACTCGAAAAACGGTGGGCTGCGCGCGATGGCGATGAACGACGGCGCGACGCTGACCTGCCTGTCGAACGACCTCGGCTATCAGAACGTCTTCGCAAAGCAGATCGATATGCACGCCAATGAAGGTGACCTGCTGGTGGCAATCAGCAGCTCCGGAAGATCGGAAAGCATTACCAAGGCCGTCCGGACCGCACGCGACAAGGGCTGCGCCGTGATGACCCTGAGCGGCTTCGCTCCGGGCAATCCGCTGCGCGATCTGGGTGACCTGAACTTTTATGTGGCGTCCGATCAATATGGTTATGTGGAGATCGCCCATCTGGCGATATGCCATGCCGTATTGGATTTTTCCTGCGGACTTGTTCCGCCTACCCTTTCCTGAAGAGCCGTTTCACGCGCATGAATTTTCCCCGCATCCACGATCCGGAATTGACGCTTCTGACGCCCGACGATGACGTCGCCAACCCCGAAGTGACGATCCTCGTTCCCTCTCTCAATGAGGAATTGACGATCGGAACCTTCGTCGACTGGTGCCGCGAGGGTATTGCGGCAAGCGGTGCGGCTGTGGAGATCCTTATCGTCGACAGCTCCACCGATCGAACCCCGGAAATCGCCCGTGACAGAGGAGCCCGCGTATTGCGGACACCGAAGCGCGGTTTGGGCAGAGCTTACATCGATGCCATTCCATACGTGCGCGGCAAGTTCATCATCATGGGTGATGCGGATTGCACCTATGATTTTCGGCAAATAGCGCCGTTTATCGAAGCCTTCCGGAAGGGCTTCGACTTCGTGATGGGCTCACGGTTCAAGGGCTCGATCGAAGACAAAGCGATGCCGCCGCTGCATCGCTATTTCGGAACGCCGCTGACCACGTGGATCCTCAATCGGATGTTCAGCAGCCGCTTTTCCGACATCCATTGCGGCATGCGGGGCATCAGCGTCGATGCCTTGCTTCGCATGGACCTTCGATCGCAAGGATGGGAATATGCGTCGGAGATGGTGCTGAAGTCCGTGCATATGGAGCTTCCGACCACAGAGGTGCCAATCCACTTCCTGAAGGATCCGGAAGGCCGGCTAAGCCACATGAAGCGGCGGGGCTGGATGGAGCCGTGGCGCGCAGGCTGGCGCAATCTGCAGGCAATGTTCGTCTACGGGTTTGATTTTTTTCTCATCTGGCCGGGATTCCTGCTTCTGGCCCTCGGCCTGATAATCATGCTGCCGCTGCTCGCCGGGCCGATGTCTATTGGCGGTGTGCGGTTTTCGTCCAATGCCATGCTGTTTGCCATGGCCCTGGCCGTCCTTGGCCAATCAATGCTGGTTTCGGCGGCAATCGGTCGGGTGATTTTCGACTATTCAGGACATGTGCAGAGCCGTTTCGAGCGGCTCCTGCCTTACAATGCAACCATCTGGGGATCAGTGGTCGCCGTTCTGGCCGGCGTTTTTCTGGCGGTTCCGCTCTTCGATTCCTATGTCGGGAACGGATACCTGCTGCCTGAGATCGGCATCGAGACCAACTGGGCCGTCTTCGGGCTCTGGCTCATCATTACCGCGTTTCAGATCTTTATATCAGGGCTGATGATAAGAGCCCTTGGGGTCATGCTGCCCGTCAAAAAGCCTACGCCTCCTCTCGCGGGATAGGAGCCACGAAAGGGTCGATCATGATCGTAGGCTGGTGCACGGTTCTCGCCATAATATTATGGGGCCTCGTGATCGACAGAGGCATCGTTGCCTCGCTCAACCAACGTTGCGATCAACCCTTTCGAGACGGCACCGACTTTCTGCTCAGCGGTATTCTGCCGGCTCTGGCGATCGCCGGGGGCGCGGCCACCGTCCTTGGGGCGTTCCATGGGCTGCGATGGGAGATCGTTCTCCCGATCGTCGCTGTCTCGATGATTTGGCGGTGGCGCGATCTCGTCGCCGTTCTCTACGACCTCGGTTCGCTGTTTCGTAAAATTGCCGCTGAAACGAGATCCGGAAACCCGGTTCCGGTGCTTGCAGCACTCACATGCACTGTACTTTGCTATGTGTGGAGCGTTATGGCCCTGTTTCCATCCGGCATTGCCGACGTCTGGGTTTTCCACATCCCGCTCGCAAACAGTATCATCGAACACAGCGGCTTTGTGTCGCCGCAGATCGACCATCCCTTCTACGGCAATATTCCGCTCTTCTTTAATCTGCTGTTTGCGCTCGTCATGATGGTCAGCGGTCACTGGACCGGTGCGGCGATCATGAATGTCGCAATTTTCTTCGGATTTCTGTTCCTGCTTTCAAGCTGCGCCAGTCGTTGGCGGGCATGCGGTTTTTTCCTGGTGGCCGCTCTGATGCTCAGCATCCCCTTCTTCAGGGGAAGTGTCGGCGAACCGATGACGGATCTGGCACGGTCGTGTTTCTCAGTCGCCGCTGTGCTTTTCCTGTGGCGTTATCTGGAAACCCGGCGTCCGGGGGAGCTTTTTCATTGTGCGCTCGTGCTGGGGGGAGCGGTCGGAGGGAAATATACGGAACTGCAAATGGTTTGCCTGATAGGGCTGGCGCTGATGCCAATGCTTCTCAAGGGAAGGGTATCGCTGCCGCTCTTTTTGTCATGCCTTTGCGCATTCCTTGCAGTCGCGGGCTACTGGTATGCGAAAAACCTGATCGTTCTCGGCAATCCGATCTATCCTTTCATGTTCGGTCATCCGGGCCTCACCGACGCCTGGATGGCGGACTACATGCTCGAATTGGGCCGGGCCTTCGATCCCGCTAACCGACATTTCGTAACGAACCTCGCAACTCTGCAAGGTTGGCGCGACTTCCTCCATATCCTTTACAGCTGGTTCCTGGCCGGCAAGCCGAATGCTTTCGTCGCTCTCGCTTTGATCCTGGCCGGTCTTGCCGTGGCCTTTCGGCGCATCGCATTTCTCGCAGCGATTACCGCTGCCATGTTTGTGATATGGTACACCGTTATGTTCAATCACATCCGGTGGGCGACGCCAGCCTATCTGCTGTTCTTTTCGACCGGGTTTATCGGCGCCTCCCTGGTTCGGGAACGGCTGGATCAATGGCTCGACCGGCAAGTTCTGCCGCGGATGGCCCCAATTACGAAAATCGCCTCTTCGCCGGCATGCATGATCGCCAGCCCGGTGATCTTAGGCGTGCTGGCCGGGGGACTCTGGCTGTCGCAGTGGTACCGCGTGGGCGGCAGCGACATGGATCCCGGCAAGGCGAAAGACCTCGACGTCGTGCTCGGGATGATCAGTGTCGACAAATATATGGAGAGCCACCGCGAAGCCTATTTCATGTATCGCTACATCGCGGAGCATGACCTGCGGACCGTTTTTCAGCCTTTCGACACCGCCAACACATTATTGTCGACGGCTTATAACGATGGCCGCGATGGCGGTTGGCAATTGCCACGCTATGTGCTGCCCAGACCGGGGTCGGATATCGATGCTTTCATCCGGGATAATCATATAGGTTACTTCATCCTTCCCCCGGATGCTGGCAGCGCGTTCCTCGCAGAACGCATAGGAGAAGACAAAATAATGCTGGCCAACAGCGTCATAGCCCACATGATGCCCCGCGCCTCGCTGATCTTGACGGATCGGTTCGGCTGGAAGCTCTACCGTTTTGACGCGGATCGGGCATCGTGACGACTCCATCCTCCCGAGCATTCCTTCGCATCGGCATACCGGTTCTGAAAGTGGCCGTGGCGCTTGGCCTCGTCATATGGATCGCGCGTAAGGTCGATTTCGCAGAAGGCTGGGCCGCGGTCCGGACCCTGTCGGCGACGACCATCTGCGTCAGCATCTTCCTTCTTCTCCTGCAGGCCCTGCTTTCGGCCTGGCGGTGGTGCCTTCTAGCGGAGATGATCGGGCAGAGGCTGAAAATATCAGGCGCCATGAAACTGTTCATGCAAAGCCTCTTTTACAATCAGGCTCTTCCAAGTCCCATTCCAGGCGATGCCGCACGCATTTTCGGCGCCCTCAAATACGGCCTGACGATCCAGGAAGCCACGCTCGGCGTCGTCATGGACCGTATCCTCACCCTGTTCGGGTTGGCGGTCGTTGCGCTCATCGGTCTGATCATCATGCGGGCGTTTTACGGGCACGACTTCCCAATCCCCTATCTCACCGAACTCACGGCCCTTGCCGTCGCGGGAACCATCGCATCGGCCCTGGTGTTCTGCTGGCGTCGCCATCTCTTCGTTCGGCTTCTTCCGGAAAAGCTGCACGCGCTGAGCGACGCGCTGGGTGCTTTTCTCACCCACCGGGGAATGCTCGGAATATCTCTATTGACCCTCGTCATTCACGGTTTGAGTGTCGTCTCGCTTGAGATCCTCGTTCTCGGACTTGGCCTCCCGCTCGATTGGGGTCAGGCCGCAGCCGCTTTCCCGCCAGTGCTTTTGATCGCCATGGTTCCCATTTCTGTCGGAGGATGGGGGCTGCGGGAAGGCGGCATGGTCATTTCGCTTGCCGTATTCGGCATCGGCACGACGGACGCCGCAACGCTATCGGTGGTTTTCGGCCTGTTGCAGCTTGTGGTCGGCTTGGCCGGTGGTGTATTCGTCCTTTCGCGTCCCCATTCGGGAAAGATCAAAGCGCTCTGATGAGCCTTAACAGATCATATGGAGCTGCCGACATGCATGCCTTGGTAACGGGAGGGGCCGGATTTATCGGCAGCCATCTCTGCGATCGCCTTTTGGCCTTGGGCTATCGGGTAACCGCGATCGACAATCTTCACCTCGGCCGGATGCGCAATATAGATCATCTCCAGGGCCGGACGGATTTTCGCTTCCAGAAGCTTGATATGCTCGATCGGGAGGGCATGGATCAACTCTTTGCGACAGATCGTCCTGATGCTGTTTTCCATCTCGCCGCCAATTCCGATATTGCCGCGGGCAATACCAATACGGAACTGGATCTGCAGCTGAACCAGCTTACGACGACGACGCTGCTTGCCATCATGCGCAAGCACGGTGTCGGCAGGCTTTTCTTTGCCAGCACTTCTGCGGTTTTCGGCGAAGCCGAAGGAAACATCCACGAGAACCACGGCCCCCTGCGGCCGATCTCGCTCTATGGCGCCAGCAAGCTTGCTGCGGAGGCCTATCTGTCCGTCTATGCTCTGTCATTCGGCATCAAGACGCTGGTGCTGCGCTTTCCCAATGTGGTGGGGGAGCGCTCAACCCACGGGGCAATCTACGACTTCATCAACAGGTTGAAAGCCGATCCGACGAGACTTCAGGTGCTCGGCAACGGAAGGCAGACGAAGCCCTATCTCTATGTCGGCGACCTGGTGGACGCGATTCTCCTGGCCTGGGACAAGGCGCCCGGCCCCTATGAGGTATTTCACGCCAGCGGCATCGGCGAGACGTCGGTCCGGGATATCGCCGAAATCGTGGTCTCCAAGGTCGCGGCCGGAGCTGCCATCGAATATGGAAGCGAGGACCGCGGCTGGCTGGGCGACGTGCCGCGCTTCAGCTACGACATAAGCCGGCTGGGAACGTTGGGCTGGTCTCCGAAGCGGAAATCGACAGAAGCCGTTGAACTTGCCGTCGAACGGATTCTGGCGAATGGCTTCTGAGGACGCGATCCGCCAGGCGATCATTATTGCCGGTGGCCTTGGAACGCGCGCGCGCAGCATGACGGGCGATGCTATCCCGAAGGCGCTTCTGCCGCTTGCCGGCGTGCCGATCATCTTGCGGCAGATCCGCATCCTGGCCCGCGAAGGTATTCAGCATGTGCGCGTGCTTGGTGGCCACCTCGGCAGCCAGCTCGAGCCCGCCCTCGGTCCGGAAGCTGAAAAACTCGGCATCAGGATCGAGGTCTTCGTCGAGAAATCTCCGCTCGGCACGGCGGGCTGCCTGACGACATTGGACATGACGGCCGGCGACGTCCTGATCGTCTACGGCGACATGCTTTTCGATATCGATCTATCGGCGCTGACGCGTCATCGTCAGCAATTTCCCGCCGCTCTGACCATCATCGCCCATCCCAACGATCATCCCCGCACATCCGATCTCGTCGTCCAGAAGAGCGGTTATCTCCAGCGCCTCTTGCCCCGCAAAACGCCGCGCGATGCGGATTGGCGCAATCTGGTGCCGGCCGGTTTGTATGTTGCCTCCGAGCAGTTTTTCCAGGCGCTCGTGCCGGCGCAAACGGCGGATATGATCCACGACGTCATTCCCCGCCTCCTCGAACGGTCCGTTCCGGTCGCGATTTATGACACGCCGG
Source organism: Rhizobium sp. C104 (assembly GCF_022354505.1). Taxonomy (NCBI): domain Bacteria; kingdom Pseudomonadati; phylum Pseudomonadota; class Alphaproteobacteria; order Hyphomicrobiales; family Rhizobiaceae; genus Rhizobium; species Rhizobium sp. C104. The sequence continues at coordinate 105,287 of NZ_CP092355.1, forward strand.
AATATATAAAGGATACCGGGTCGCCGAACCGGCATGCTGCCGCCGAGGAGGACCTCCGGCAGGAACGGGTTCATGCGGCGCATCTGTCGGTGCGAAGGCCCGCGGTTTTCTTCGATTGCGACGGCGTGCTCAACGAAGATGTCGGCGGCCATGGCGTCATCCATCCGGACCAGGTGAAGCTGATCGACCGGGCAGGCGAAGCCGTGCGGCTCGCCCGTGAGGCGGGCTTCCTGACGATTGCGGTCACGAACAGACCGCAGGTCGCCAAAGGCTTTCTTGATGAAACCGGGCTGGATCATGTTCTCGGTCGCCTCGAGGCCGAGCTTGCCGAAGATGGCGGCGTCCTGGATCGCATTTATTTTTGTCCGCATCATCCGGGCAAAGGATTTCCCAACGAAGTCGCCGCGCTCAAGATCGATTGTGCCTGCCGGAAGCCGGGCGATCTGATGATCCGCCAGGCCATGTCGGAACTGCCTGTCGAAAAATCGAAATCCATCATCATCGGCGACAGCCTGCGCGACATCGGTGCTGGCCGCAAGGCGGGCATCTGGTCCTACGGCGTTCGGACAGGCTATGGCCTGCGGGACGAAAAGAGCTATCCCACCGTCGAAACAGAGATTCCGCATGCCGATCTTGTCTTCGACACGGTCTATGACGCGGTCCGTTTCCAATGCGGCTACCAAGAGATCGGCAAGGCTCTGTCCGGTGCGATTGATGAACGGCTTTCATCTACGGCCGGTCCGTTGCTCATCAGCATATGCGGCCGTTCCCGCTCCGGGAAAAGTACGTTTGCGCATGCCGTTCAACGCATGCTCTCGGAAACAGGGCGGAGGGTGCTGAGACTTGAACTCGACCGCTGGATACTGCCGCTCGAACATCGCCGCCCCGACATGAATGCGGAAGAGCGCAGCAGAGTGGAGCTCTATCCCGAGATCGTCAGCATGCTGCGCCGCTCCGGGCAGGTTAAGGCACCCGGCTATGACGCGGCAAGCCGCGGCCGGCTTAGGGGTACCACCGCCTATGACGCCCGCGATGCCGAGGTCATCCTCATGGACGGCATCTTTGCCGGACATGCGTCGATCCGAGAACAGGTCGACATGTCCGTCTTCGTCGAAGCATCTCAGCAGAGCCTGCTGAACCGCTTTCACACGTTCTACGCCTGGAAAGGCCTTACGCCAGTTGCCGCCGAAGCGCTCTGGCAGTCGCGAATTCAGGAAGAGTGGCCGAGGATCGATCTGCAGCGCAAATCGGCCGATATCGTCATCAATCTCGAGGAGGCAATCCTTTGATCGTTTCATCCGCACCTTTTCGGGTCAGCTTCGCCGGCGGCGGCTCGGACATAGCGTCCTACTACCGCCGTCAGGCGGGCGCGGTACTGTCCTGTGCGATAGCCAAATACAGCTTCGTGATCGTGCACAACTATTTCAATGAAAACAAATATCATCTGAAATATACGCGTACCGAACTTGCCGAGACGCTTGAGGAGATTGCGCATCCGCTGTTGCGCGAGGCACTTCGGATGCATCGCGTCGAGCCCGGCATCGAGGTCGCTTCCGTCGCCGACATTCCCTCCGGAACGGGTCTCGGATCCTCCAGCTCCTTTTCCGTGGCACTGATCAACGCGCTCTATGCTCACAGGTCGCGTTTTGCCTCCAAGGACCAGTTGGCGGAAGAAGCCTGCAAACTCGAAATCGATATCCTCAAGGAGCCGATTGGCAAACAGGACCAATATGCAGCCGCTCATGGCGGCTTGAACTTCATCGAATTCAATTCCAACGGCAGCGTGAACGTACAGCCCGTCGTCCTCAGCTCTGAAAAGATGGCAGAGCTTGAGAGCAACATCCTGTTGTTTTTCACCGGAAGCCAGCGCGATACGCGCTCTGTGCTGTCGACGCAGGTGCAGGCCATGGAGGCGGACGAGGAAAAATTTCGGACCGTCGAGCGCATGGTGCAACTGGCTTACGAAATGCGCGACATCCTGATGAGCGGGGATCTCGGCGCCTTCGGCGAAGCGCTTCATCGCGGATGGATGATGAAAAGGTCGCTGACCTCGAAGATCACCAACAGCGCGATCGACGAGTTTTACGATGCGGCCCGTGCTGCCGGCGCCATCGGCGGCAAGCTGGCAGGTGCTGGCGGAGGGGGCTTCCTCGTCCTCTATTGCCCGAAAGACCGCCAGGAAAAAGTGCGCCAGGCGCTGTCGCAGCTCAAGGAAATCGAGTTTCGTTTCGACTGGAGCGGCGCGCGTATCGCCTTTGCGCAGTAGAGGGTGTGAATGGCACCGCGTCTCATCATCACGGGATCGACCGGCTATATCGGCGCAAGACTGGCAGCGATGGCGCGTGAGCGCGGCTTCGAGGTGGTTGAACTCGGCCGGCGGTCCGGAGCCAAATGGCGCATCGGTGATGCGCCTGCTGCCTCCGACCTGGAAGGGGCGGTGGGAATCGTCCATCTCGCGCATTCCTGGGCCACCGAGCCGGAGGCCGCCGAAGAAGACAACATCAATATATCCGGCACGGTGAGATTGGCGGAGGCCGCAAAGACAGCCGGCGTGCCGCGTTTCGTCTTTTCCTCCTCCACTTCGTCCCGGCGGGAGGCGCTCAATGTTTACGGCCGCACCAAATTCAGGATCGAACAGCATTTGGCTGCCAGCCCCGCAGCGCCGATCGTTCGCGTTGCACGAATAGGGCTCGTCTATGGTGGACCACGTACCGCCATGTACGGACTGATGGCCAAGTTGGCCGCTCTAAGTCCGCTTCTGCCGATGATCGGGCTCAGCCGCGAGGTCCAACCGATTCATCTCGACGAAGTCGCCGAAGGTCTGCTGGCGCTGGCGACCCAGGAGAGCCAGCCCCCGCAGACCTTCGTGCTTGCGCAGCAAAAGCCGATAAGCTTTGCCGCATGGCTCAGAATGCTTCGCCGCAGTCAGGGCAAGGGCAATCTCCATTTCATACCGATCCCCCTGGCCGCCGCCCTCTTTGCCTGCCGCATGACCAAGCTCGTGCCGTTGATCCCGACGGTCGATCCGGAGCGCGTCCTGGGGCTTGCGGGTGCCGCTCCCATGGAAAGCGGCGAGAGCCTCAGACTGCTGAAATTGAACCTGGCTGACCCGATGACTGCGCTTGCTGGCGAATTCAGCCAAACAGGCAAGGATCATTCGCGCAGCGAGGCGCAGGCTCTGCTGCGATATCTCGGCATCGCGCCGACCGAAATGCAGCTCCAGCGGCTCTGCGAAGGGCTTCGGCGTGAAGGGCTGTCGCCGCTCGGCCTTTCCACAACCGTGATCAGGCATCCGCGCCTGCTGGCGTTCTTCGAGCCGCCGGCCAGTCGGACGCAGCATCGTCTCGCGCGAGCCCTCTATCTGGCGGACCTCGCGAGCGAACCGGAAAGGCATGCAGGCCCAAAGGCCGGGTTTTTCGGCGCAGCATTGACCATCGCCGGCGATGTCCTGTTGTTTCCGCTCCGCGCGCTTTTGGCCGGGACATATCGATGAATGCGCCCGATGCCGACTTCATCATCATCGGCAGCGGCCCTGCAGGCGTCTCCGCTGCGTTTCCGCTGATAGTGGCCGGCCGCCGCGTTCTGATGCTTGATGCCGGCGATGACTTGGGATTGCAGGAGGAAAACCGCAGCGTCCGTGTCCTGGGAAGCGATCTGGAATCGCTGCGCGTCGACGACGGCAGCTCGCCGAAACTGCAGACTCCTGTATCACGCGGGATTCTCGAACGATTCCAACGCGACGCCGGAATATCGGGCAATGGCTTCAAACCGATCGGCAGTCTCGCGCGCGGCGGGCTCTCCAATATCTGGGGTGCGCAAATCAGCTATCTCGACGCTGGGGATATCGCCGATTGGCCGATCGACCTCGCGTCCCTGCAGAGCTCTTACGAGCGGGTCGCCCAACGCATCGGGATCAGCACCAACGCCGATCTCACGACCGGCGCCGATGGCGAGGCCGTCTTGCCGTTTGGCGCGACCGCCGCCCATGTTCTTCGTCGGCACAAGGCTGCAAAACCGGCGGATGGATCGTTTCGGCTATTTGCCGCCGTCAATGCGATACTCTCCGAGGCGAGGCCCGGACGGGCGGCGTGCGATCTGCGGGGCGACTGTCTCTATGGCTGCCCCAGCGGCGCGATCTATAACAGCAGGCACGATCTGCTGCTCTTACGAAAGTCGCCGCATTTTCGTTTGCTCGACAACAGGCGGGCTGTCTCGTTGACACGGGACTTGGGCTGGACGGTCAAAACGGCCGATGGGTCGTCATTTTCCGCACCGCGGATCATTCTTGCCGCAGGAGTTCTCGGAACGGCCGCCCTGCTCACCGATCTTCTGCCGATCGGCCAGCAGGGACTGCGTCTCCTGAACAGCCCCACACTGGCCATCCCTCTGCTCTCTCCCGCGAGATTGCTGCGTTCGACGACGCCGACGCACAGTCTTGCGCAACTCGGATTGTCACTGCGCTATGGCGACGGCGCATCCGATTACGTGACGGGCGCGATCTATGAAGTCGGTTCCCTGCCGGTGCAGAGTTTCGTCAACAGGATGCCGCTCGGCCGAAAGGCCGGGCGAGCCGCCTTCGAACTGATCGCCGGCAGCCTTCTCGTCGCGACGATCTACTATCCCGGCGATCAAAGCCGGAGCTACATTCACCGGGATGCAACGGCGAAAAAAGGGCTGACCGTCCGCGGCGGTTTCACGGACGGTTTCGAAATCCGCGCCGAGGCTTTGAAAAAAGCGCTTCGCCGGGAATGGAAACGGCTGGGGCTTATTCAGCTCCCGGGCGCATCACTGGCGGAGCCCGGTATCGACGCCCATTTCGCCGGCACTCTGCCTATGGGCGAAGCCGGCCCCTTCGGCACCTCCTCGGACGGCGAGTTAAATCTCCACCCGGGTCTTTACGTCGTCGACGGCTCCATTCTTCCCGATCTGTCCTCGAAATACATCACCATGACGATCATGGCCAATGCCGATCGCATCGCCCATCGTCTTGCCGCATTGGAAGCACCTGCGGCGCAGTGAAGTCCGCCGCCTCTTCAAGCCGTTAATTGCGGCAATGCGTCGCCGGCCAATGAGAGAAGCGGCTCGTAGTCGGCTTCGGAAAGCACCGCGAAATCAACGAGGCCGAGCGTGGCCCGCGTCGCCGCCAGCGGTGGCTCCTTGACAGCGGCGGTCAGCGCACGGCGCAGGAGAAGGACCCTCTCGTCCGAAGCATCGCCTGAAGTTACGAGCGGCAGTCCTGGGCCTTTCGGCGTTTCGGCGATGATGCGGACCCCGTCGACATGGCCGGGATTGAAACGGCGAATATTGCCATAGGTGATGCAATCGATGGCCGCGCTATCCGCCCTGCCCTCGACGACGGCAGCGATGCTGTTGCCATGGCTGCCGGTTTCGATGATCCGCCCGAAGAAACGGCCTTCGCGGGCACGCGGAGCGACGGCCGCGCGAAAGAGATTGCTGCCGGAATTGCTGTCGGGGCTGTTGATTGCAGCCGTGGTGCCGCGCAGATCCTCCAGCGTGCGAAGGGAAGAACCCGTGCGGACGATGATGAAGCTGCGCATCAGCGGACCGTCGCAGCCGGGATGATCATAGACCGGTGTCGCAACCAGGCGAACTTTGCCGCGCAGGCGGCTGGCAAAGGGATAGCCGCAGGTCTGCGAAAGGAGAAGATCCGATCTCAGCCAGGCCTCGTCATAGGGCAGCGTCCGATCGAGCGTTTCGGGCAGGTCCGTCAGGCCGGCCTGCGAGAGATAATGCCGGAGGAACGACCAGAGCTTGGCCGTCGCATCTGCAAGCGGCTGGGGTGTGAGATACATCGCTATGCTGGCGAATTGCATGCTGGTCTTTCTTTTGCGGCATGCGCAAATGTCGACCAAGTCAGGCAATGCCGCCCAGGCATACATACTTGAGTTCGGTATACTCGTCCAACCCGTGCCTGGAGCCTTCGCGACCGAGACCCGACATTTTGACACCGCCGAACGGCGCCTCGGCGGTGGAGACCAGACCGGTATTGACGCCGACCATCCCATATTCGAGCGCTTCAGCGACACGGAAGACCCGCGACAGATCGCGTGCATAGAAATAAGAGGCAAGCCCGAATTCGGTGTCATTTGCTTGTTCAATGACGTCCTCTTCGTCGCGGAAACGAAAGAGCGGCGCAAGAGGTCCGAAGGTTTCCTCGCGGGCGACCTGCATGCCGGCCGCGACATCGCGGAGAACGGTCGGTTCGAAGAAATGGCCGCCAAGCGCATGGCGCTTGCCGCCTGAAACAATCCGGGCGCCCCTAGAGACGGCATCGCCGATATGGGCTTCGATCTTGGCAACGGCGTTTTCGTCGATGAGCGGGCCGAGCACGACATCGCGCTCCAGGCCATTGCCAACCTTCAGTGCCGAAACGGCCGTCGCCAGCTTGGCGGCAAAGGCCTCATAGACGCCGTCCTGGACATAGAGCCGGTTGGCGCAGACGCAGGTCTGGCCATTATTGCGGAACTTGGCGATGATTGCGCCTTCGACGGCCGCGTCGAGATCAGCATCGTCGAAGACGATGAAGGGTGCATTGCCGCCAAGCTCGAGGCCGAGCTTTTTGATCGTCGGCGCGCATTGCCGGTAAAGCAGCTCGCCCGTCCGGGTGGAACCGGTGAAGGTCAGGACCCGGATGTCACGGCTTGCCGTCAGCGTCCCGCCAATTGCGGCAGCATCACCGGTCACGATGTTGAGCAGGCCTGCCGGCAGGCCGGCGCGCTCTGCAAGAATGGCGATGGCGATTGCCGAGAACGGCGTCTGCGGCGCCGGCTTGAGAACGACGGCGCAGCCGGCGGCAAGGGCCGGGCCCACCTTGCGGGTGATCATCGCATTTGGAAAGTTCCAGGGCGTGATCGCCGCCACCACGCCTGCCGGCTGACGCAGCACGAGGATGCGCTTATCCGGTTGATGTCCCGGTATGGTCTCGCCGTTGATGCGTCTTGCCTCCTCGGCGAACCATTCGATGAAGCTCGCGCCATAGGTGATCTCTCCCTTAGCCTCAGTGAGCGGTTTTCCCTGCTCCAGCGTCAGGATCATCGCCAGATCGTCGCGGTTTTCGATCATCAGGCGGTGCCATGCCTTGAGAACGGCGGCGCGTTCGCCGGCGGTCTTCTTCGCCCAAAGCTTCTGGGCAATGACGGCGGCGGCGATGGCCTCTTCCGTTTCCGCCGCCCCGAGGTCGGGGACCGCACCGAGCGGCTCGCCGGTTGCCGGATTGCGCACAGTCGTCGCCTGGCGGCCTTCCGCTTCGATCCAGCGGCCGCCGACCGGGCATGCCTGACGGAACAGCGAGGGATCATTAAGCTTCATAGGATGACTTTCAACAGAATACGTGGGCCGCACCCGGATCGAAATCCAGATGCACCGTGTCACCGCGGCTGAGCCCGGTGATCGCATCGTGGCCGAACGGCAGGCGAACCGCCAGCGCCTCGCCGTTGGCCATTTCGGTGGAAACGTGAATATTGTTGCCGAGGAAAGTAATGTCGCTGACAGTCGCGGCGAGACCCACTCCCGCATGAGCGCGCGACAGCCGAATGCGCTCCGGCCTCAGCATCAAGGCTGCTTTTGTGCCGGCAGCGCCTTTTCCATGCACCGGAATGCTGTTGAAGACGGTTCCGCGGCCTAGCGAAATCGTGGCCTGTCCGTCGGATGACGACAGCAGGTCACAGGAAATGAAGTCGCTGTCGCCGATGAATTCGGCAACGAAGCGGGTCTTCGGATTGGCGTAGAGTTCGGGGCCGGTGCCGATCTGGTCGATGACCCCCTTGGAAAAGACAGCGATGCGGTCGGAGAGCCGCAGTGCCTCTTCCTGGTCGTGTGTGACATAAAGGATCGTCACTTCGGTCTGCTGGTGGATGCGACGGATCTCATGCTGGATTTCCTCGCGCAGCTTCTTGTCGAGCGCAGACAGCGGCTCGTCCATCAGAAGCACCGGCGGATCATAGGCAAGGGCTCTGGCAAGCGCGACGCGCTGCTGCTGGCCGCCGGACATTTGCGCGGGCTTGCGATCCTCGAAGCCTTCGAGACGGACGAGGCGCAGCATCTCCTTCACCTTGCTGTCGATCTCGGCCTTCGATTTGCGCCGGACCTTCAGCGGAAAGGCGATGTTTTCACCCACCGTCAGATGCGGGAACAGCGTGTAGCGCTGGAACACCATGCCGATGTTGCGCTTGTGCGACGGCGTGGCGAGCAGGGTCTTGCCCTCCAGCGTAATGTCACCTTTCGTCGGATTGTCAAATCCCGCCAGGATGTACAGCGTCGTGCTCTTGCCCGATCCCGATGGCCCGAGAAAGGTCAGGAACTCCCCGCGCCGAACGTCGAGGGTAACATCATGTACGGCGACCACAGGGCCGTATTCCTTGCGTATTCCGCGGATCTGAAGGAATGGTTCGTTCATTGTTTCAGTACCTTACGCACGACGGCAACCAGCGCCATCAAGATGATCGTCAAAAGGATGAGAAGGGTCGATGCGGCGGCGACAACCGGCGTCAGGTCTTGCCTGAGCGTCGCCCATACCTTCACGGGCAGCGTCTGCAGGGTCGGGCTGGACATGAAGATCGCCACCACCACCTCGTCCCAGGATGTCAGGAACGAGAAGACGGCCGCCGAAAACAACCCGTGGCTGATTGCCGGAAGGGTGACCCTGATCTTCGCTTCCAAAGGCGAGGCGCCGCAGAGCACGGCCGCGTCCTCGATCGACTTGTCGAAGCCTTCCAGGGCACTCGAGATGGACAGGATCGAGAAGGGCAGTGCCAGCACGAGATGCGAAATGACGAAGCCCGTCAGCGTGCCGCCAAGGCCGATCCTGAGAAAGAAGGCGTAGAGGGCGACCGCCAGAACCACGACCGGAAGGATCATCGGCGTCAGGAACAGCGCTTTCAGCGCATCCCGGAACATGAACGAACCACGCACCAGCCCGAAGGATGTCACAAGCCCGAGCAGCACCGACAAGATCGTCACGATGACCGCGATCTTGAGGCTCGTCAAAGCCGATTCCAGCCAGCGCGGGTCGGCAAAGAGTTCGCTGTACCACTGAAACGTCCAGCCCGGCGGCGGAAAGATCAGCCACTGCGAGGAGCCGAAGGACAGCGCCGCGATGAACACGATCGGCAGCAGCAGGAAGGCTGCGGTCAGAAGCGTTATGCCGAGAAGGACGTATTTCCACCAGCCGAGACGGTCGAAATTGAGCAGCATGTCAACGTCCTCCCGGGTTTTGATTGCCGAAGAAGCGCAACTGCACGGCATAAAGCGAGAGCGTCACCACCAGAAGGACCAGCGCCGCAGCGCCCCCCATTCCCCAGTTGACCAGCGACTGCACGAACTGCGCGATCAGCTCCGCGAGCATCATGTTGGCAGTGCCGCCGAGAAGCGAGGGCGTGACGAAATAACCAAGTGACATGACGAAGACCATCAGGGCGCCCGCCGCCATGCCGGGCATCGCCAGCGGCAGCAGAACCCGCGTCAGGCACTGCCAGCGGTTGGCGCCACAAAGGGCGGCCGCCTGCAGGGTCGACGGGTCTATCTTCTTGATCACGCCATAGAGCGGCAAGATGATAAAAGGCAGCATGATATAAGTCATGCCGATCGTGACACCGGTCAGATTGTTGACGAGCGCCAGCGGCTGGTCGATCAGGCCCATTCCCATCAGCATCTTGTTGATCAGCCCCGTCCTCTGCAGGAGCACCATCCAGGCATAGGTGCGGGCCAAGAGGTTGGTCCACATCGACAGCAGCAGGATCGCAAAGATCACCGAGGTCAGCCGGCCGGGCATGATTGCCAGCGCCCAGGCGACGGGAAAACCGATCGCGAGCGAAATCACCGTGACGAGACCCGAGACGATGAAGGTGTTGGCGAAAATCTTCAGATAGGTCGATGACCCGATCAGTTGCGCATAGTTTCCCAGACCCGGCACGGGTTCCAGCACGCTTCGCAACAGCAGTATCGCTACCGGCACGACGAAAAAGATACCGACGAAGGCGAAAGCCGGAACGACCCCGCTGAAACCTGTTGGCCTGCGTATCTTCGGCAAGGGCGCAATTACGCCGGAGGCATCGCTAAACGTCGACATGACAGTCCTTCCCACCCGTCAATTTCCGCGAGGCGCATAGGTGCAACCGATTGGCACTGGCGCTGCGGGGGGCACGGCGACCTTCGCCGTGCCCGTTGATCTCAAGCTTCAGCTTATTTCGCCTGCCAAGCGTACCATTTCTCGCCGATGGCATCGCGATTATCAGCCCAGTAGGTCATATCGGCATTGACCTGGCTTGCGGTCTGCTGATCCGGCAAGGTCTTGGCCGTTTCCGGGTCCATCAGCTTGGCCGAGTCGACATTGATCGGCGCATATCCGGTGGCCTTTGCCAGGGCGACCTGCGGTTCGGCCGAGGTCGCCAGTGCAATGAACTTCATCGCAGCTTCGACATTCGGCGAGCCCTTCGGCACGACGAGCGCATCGGCAGCGGTGATGTTCTGTTCCCAGGAGGTTTCCACCTTGATGCCGGTCGCAGCAAGCGCCGTCATGCGGCCGTTCCAGACGCTGCCGAAGGGTGCCTCGGCGGATGCGAGCAGCTGCTGCGACTGGGCGCCGCCTGACCACCAGATGATGTCCGATTTGATCGTGTCGAGCTTCTTGAAGGCGCGGTCGAGGTCCAGCGGATAGAGCTTGTCGGCAGGCACGCCGTCGGCGAGCAGCGCGGCTTCGATCACGCCGGGAGCCGACCACTTGTAGAATGTGCGTTTGCCGGGGAACTTCGCGGTGTCGAACAGGTCTGCCCATGTTTTCGGGCAGGCTTTGACGGCGTCGGCATTGCAGCCGATGACGAAGGAATAATAGAAGCTGCCGACCGAATAGTCGGTGACGAAGCGCGGATCGAGCTTGGATTTATCGATGACGGAGAAGTCGAGCTTCTCGAGCTGGCCGTTCTTGCCGGCCTGGGCGGCATAGTCGCCCTCAACGTCGACGACGTCCCAGGTGACTTCGCCGGCCTCGACCATGGCCTTTAGCTTGCCGTAGTCGGTCGGGCCATCCTGCACGACGGTGATGCCGGTCTTTTCGGTGAAGGGGCTCGCCCATGCCGCCTTCTGTGCATCCTGGGTCGTTCCACCCCAGCTCGAGAAGACCATGTTGTCGGCGTATGCCGGCGCGGAGACTGCGATGAATGCGGCAACCGCCGCGAAAGCAAATGTCGTTTTCATGTTCCCTTATCCCTGTTCTGGTTTGTCCTGCGGGTATTCCTTATGTCGTCAGTGCTGCTCGCTCCGGGGGAGAAGCTTGCTGGCTTCATAATCTTGTTTTCCGCCACCTCGATGAGGTCGCGAATCTTGGGCAGGAAGGCCTGCCACCGTGGGTCGGCCATCAGCCTCTGGCGTCTCGCCTCCCGATCATCCAGGCTCGCAAAGGCCCAGATGTGGACGATCTCGTTGATCGTGCCGATCTCCGAGAAGAAGTAGCCGACCAGCGTGCCGAGATGGCTTTTCTGGATCTCGATGCCCTCTTCCTCGACGACCTTGAGATATTGCGGGATCGTTCCGTTCTTCAGCCGGTAGGTGCGGATTTCGTAAAACATCGGCATCACCTCATCACGAAGGGATCGGGGATCGGATCGTCCGAGGTCCGGAGCCAGATCGTCTTGGTGCGGGTGTAGTCGAGCGCCGCGGCCATGCCGCCTTCCCTGCCGTGGCCCGACAGGCCGAAGCCGCCGAAGGGCGCGATCGGCGAGACGGCGCGGTAGGTGTTGACCCAGACGATGCCGGCACGGATGCCCTTCATCAGCCGGTGCGCCCGGGTCAGGTTCTGCGTGAAGATGCCGGAGGCCAGGCCATAGCGGGTGTCGTTGGCAAGCCTCAGCGCCTCTGCCTCGGTCTCGAACGAGACGACGGAAAGGACCGGCCCGAAGAACTCCTCGATCAGCGACGGCGAAGCGACATTGTCGCAATCGAGGATCGTCGGCGGGAAGTAAAAGCCTTCACCATCGATTTTGCGTCCGCCGGTAACGAGACGGGCGCCGCTTTCGACCGACCTGGTAACGAGTGCACCGATATTGTCCTGCTGGCGCCGGGTAGCAAGGGGGCCGACCTCGGTCGTCATGTCGAGCGGCGCGCCGATCCGGATCGCCTCGGCCTTCTCCCGCAGCAGGGCGACGAATTTGTCCTTGACGCAGCGTTCGACGATCAGCCTAGATCCGGCAACGCAGCTCTGCCCGGTCGCTGCGAAAATGCCGGCGACCTGGGCGTTGGCGGCACTGTCGAGGTCGGCGTCGGCAAAGACGATGAAGGGCGACTTGCCGCCGAGTTCGAGCGAGGTGGAGGCGAGGTTTTCGGCCGAGTTGCGAACGACGTGCCGGGCGGTTTCCGGGCCGCCGGTGAAGGCGACATGGGCGACCTTCGGGTGACGGCCAAGAGCCGCACCGCAGGAGGGGCCGAAACCGGTGATGATGTTGACGACGCCGGCGGGAAAGCCAGCTTCGTGCACGAGACGGGCAAATTCAAGCAGTGGCGCCGGCCCGTCTTCCGAGGCCTTGACCACCATGGTGCAGCCGGCGGCGAGCGCCGGGCCGACCTTGACCGCCGACAGGAAGAGCTGGCTGTTCCACGGCACGACCATCGCAACGACGCCGATCGGCTCGCGGCGAAGCCAGACATCCATGTCGGGTTTGTCGATCGGCAGATAGGAGCCTTCGATCTTGTCTGATATGCCGGCATAATAGCGATAATATTCAGCGACATAGGCGATCTGCGCGGATGTTTCGCGGATGATCTTACCGGTGTCGCGTGTTTCCAGTTCCGCGAGGACCTGCGCGTTGGCAGTGACGAGGTCGGCGAGCTTGTAGAGCAGCTTGCCGCGCTGCGTGGCCGTCATCTTCGCCCAGGGGCCATCATAAAGCGCCCTCTCGGCAGCGTTCACGGCCCGATCGACATCGCCCTCTCGCGCTTCGGGCATTTCAGCCCAGACCGCACCGGTGGCCGGATCGATGCTCGGATAGCTCGCTTCGCCATCCGAGAATTCGCCGTCGATGTAATGCTGGAAACGCCGCATGGTGCTACTCCTGAAATGCCGGCATGACCTCGGCGATGAAGCGCTCGAGCGACGCCTTCTTGCGCTCGAAACTCATGCCGGTGTCGATCCAGAAGGAATATTCGTCATAGCCGAGCGCTTCATAGGCCTTGAGCCTGCGGATGACGGTTTCGGCGTCGCCAACGACGTTGTTGGTGCGCATGACCTCGTCCGACAGCATGGCGTTGGCGCGGATCTGCTCGTCCGGAATCCGTTCGATCAGGCCCTGGGTCACCGGCTTCTCATTCTTGAACCAGGCGAAGAAATAGTTGTAGTAGACGCTGAGTTCATGGGCGGCCTGGGCGACGTCTTCTTCCGACGAGCCGACATAGGTGTGGCGCAAAAGCATGATCTTCGGCCGCTCGACATCGGGATTCTTGGCGCAGGCATCGTTGAAACGGTCCATCAGCGACTGGACCTCGTCATCGCCCTGCCAGAGCGGCGTGACCTGGACGTTGCAGCCGTTCGCGACGGCAAATTCATGCGAGTTCGGATCGCGCGCAGCGACCCAGATCGGCGGGTTCGGCTGCTGCAGCGGCTTCGGCGCCGACGTGGTCGCGGGGAACTTGAAGAACTCCCCGTCATGGGCGTAGTCGCCGGCCCATATGCCCTTGACCGCCGGGATGAGCTCGCGCATGCGCTGGCCGGCACCCCAGGCGTCGAGACCCGGCAGCAACCGTTCGTATTCGAAGGAATAGGCGCCGCGCGCAATGCCGATATCGAGCCTGCCGTCGCAGATGATGTCGGTCATGGCTGCCTCGCCGGCAAGCTTGATCGGATGCCAGAAGGGGGCGATCACCGTCCCCGTCCCGAGCCTTGCCCGCGATGTGCGCCGCGCGAGATCGGCAATGGTCACGAAGGGGTTGGGGGCAATGGTGAAATCCATGCCATGGTGTTCGCCCGTCCAGATCGCATGCATGCCGCCTTTGTCGGCGATCTCACAGAGCGCGACGAATTCCTCATAGAGGCTCTTATGGCTCTGGTTGGCGTCGAGCCGTTCCATATGGACGAAGAGGGAAAACTTCATGCTTTTGCGCCCTTGGCTGGAATAGGATGAATGGTGCCGCCGGTCTCGTCGCCGAAATAGACGCCGAAATTGCCGATCGAGCTTTCCATCGCGAAGCGGTTGACGATATCGGCGGTCGAGCTGGTCTTGAATTTTGCCGTAGCCAGGGCGTCAGGTTTTACGAACCTGCCGCCGGCCGGCTCACCGTCTCCGGCAACGGCGTGATAAACGATATGCTGCTTCCCATCGCTCTTGCCCTCGTAGACCGAATAGAGAAAGCCGATGCTCACCTTCAGCCCGGTGAGCGTCTCCAGATATTCCTGCAGCGCCTCGGTCGGGTTGCCATCATGAGCGTCGACGCTCGGCAGGCAGAGCACATCGTCGCCGAGCAGAAGAACTTCTCCGCGGCGCTCGACGACGGCTGCGAGTTCGATATTGCCTTCGCTTGCCGCGGAAACCGCCTTGCTTGCGAGCGTCGGCGTGAAATAGCCGCCGCGCGCATAACCGAGACCATTGCGGCCGCTATTGTCGAAGGATTCGATGCGGCCCATCAGGATGACATGGTCGCCAGCCTCGACGACCTGTTCCATGGCGCATTCGAACCAGGCGGCCACATTCGAGAATATCGGGCAGCCGGCCGATCCCTTGGCCCATTCGACCGCCGCAAATCTGTCTTCGACCGGCCGCGCAAACGTGTTCGACACGTCCTTCTGCGTTTCCGACAGCACGTTGATCGCAAAATGCGGCGTACCGGTCATGGTGGCGAAATTGCGCGACGTCTTGGCAAGGCAGACGAGGAGCAAGGGCGGATTGAGCGAGACCGATGTGAAGGAGTTCGCGGTGAAGCCGATCGGATTTCCATCTCCGTCGCAGGCGGTGACGACAGTCACGCCTGTGGGAAAAGCGCCGAATGCATCTCGCAATGCTCTTGGGTCGACAGTCTGGATTGTCATCGTTCATCCTCCCCGAACGACAGCCACTCGGCGAGCAGCGAATTGACGATATCAGGCGCGGTCAGGTTCACCATATGACGATGGCCTTCGACGATGCGGGCCCAGCCCTTCGGCGCAAGCGCCGCCATCTGCTGCGCCATCAGAGGTGTCGAATTCGGATCATCGGACCCCGTCAGGAACAGGGCCGGCCCAGCCACGTCTTTCCAGCGATCGGCATAGGTCTCGTCGCCGCCGGCGAAGGCGGCGTAAGCGACAGCATAACCCTCCGGATCGACGAGGTTGAGCCATTTCCGCGTCAATTCCCGCGCAACAACGCTGTCAGCGTCATCGCCGAACCAGCGAGCCAAGGGACCTTCCTTGTCCACGCCCGTCACCGGAATGGCCGCGGCCCGTGCGAGCACGGCAGCTTTTGCTTGGGGATCGCGCTTGTAAACGCCGTTAAGGTACGCGACACGGCTGATCCGTTCGCCGAACGTCGCCGCCGCTCCTCCGGATACCAACGCACCCATGGAGTGGCCGGCAACATTCACCGTATCGATTGCCATCTCGTCGAGAAAACGCCCGAACCAGGCGACAAACTCATTGAGGCGGCTGCCCGCCGGCAATTTTGCGCTCTCGCCATGTCCCGGCATGTCGACGGCGATGACACGATGGCCGGCCGACAGAAAGGTGATCTGCGGCGCCCAGGCTTCGAGCCGCATGCCGACGCCATGAATGAGAACCAGCGGCTTACCGCTGCCGGCCTCGTGGTAGGCCGTTCCGCTTGCCGTCTTCCTTCGGGGCAAGTCACCGGCGACGCTCTTTGCTGCAGCGGCGCCTGAGATCGATCCGGCTGTCAGCATCTCGGAGCCCCTTTCAAACGCCCGCGGGATTGGCGACGTCCTGCCCAAGATCTTTCAGATCCTGGTAGCGGTCGCCGATGCGGTGATGAGGGCGCCCGCCCACCGACGCGCCGAGAGCCACGACAATCTCGTTGGCGGCCGGCGCATCGGGGATCGAGGTCTGGATGGTCAGGTAATGCGAGCGACGACCTTCGTCGTTCTTGTCCATCAGCGGGATCATGATCGGCGCATTGGCGGGACCGCGCGTATTGCAGAAGGCGAGATAGGACTTGGCGCCGACGGCGTGACGATAAAAATTGCCAAAGCGAAGCGTGTGGATGAGCGCGGAGGCATGTTCGATCTCACCGTCCAGGCCGACCACGGCGGCCTTGCCATAGGCTTCGACGGCATCGCCGGATCCGACCGCATCGATGATCATCTTGGCCAGCAATTCGCCGAGAACCGGTGCACCGGCGTGGATTTCGGGCTTGAGGTCTTCGACGAAGCCCTGGTCCGCCCATGGGTTCTTCACGACCGCGAAAGCGGTAAACATCTTCAGCGGCACCGCCGCGGCCTTGCCGCCTTCGATCAGCGTCGTTTCAATCTGCAGTCCTGTCTTGCGAATTTGAATGGCCATGGAATATCTCGTCTCTCTGTTTGGTATTATGGTATACCATAATATATGTGTGTCAACTTGGTTTTGGCCGAGACAAAATAAAGTCCGAAGATTGGCTTGGCGTGTGCGCTCCCGTCGCCCGGAAACGCTTGTTCCTTCAGCTCTAGAGCCGGACGGCGTGACGCGTCCGTAGTGACGCGACACGTACAACGCCAATATTATCCCGGCCCTTATGACCGCCTTAGATATTAGTGATTATGGTATACCATCACATCGAGCAAAGTTGGGTGTCAAGCTTGGAGTTTGAATTCCCCTCATTGCCCTGAACATCCAAGGGACACGGATATACGGTAGCTGACAGGTGCTGCTCCAGAGACGGAACCGCTCTGGGTCTGGATATGCAGCAACGGGTTCGGTACTCGGTCAATGTACAGATTGTTTTACGAGCGCCAATTGAAGCTTGCCCCTGCTTTTCAGATCAGCTTCAATCCCCTTCAGGCTGACACGACCGTCCTTGATGTGGAGCGGCTTGGCCGCCTGGATGAACAGCTTCGTATGTCGAGCTCGGCGCGCGACGGCGTCGGATCACCGGAGGATGGCTGCTTGCCATCGTGATACCGCGCTGAGACTTACTCAGGTGTCAGTTACTTGCCGCCTCTCGGGGTCTCGTAGGTAGCGAGACCATCAACCACCATAAAAAATGATATGAAAAGGTTGCAAACCACGGAGTACGGGCTTTGGTACTTAGTATGAAAAGAGCTGAAATTAAATTATGGCAAAGCAATGCTATATCTGGTGTTGAATTGTCTAAAGTCTCGCAAAGTTATAATCGCCAATGCAATTGTTCAGCCTCCCAACGCATGAGAACGATAAAATCGTTCCGGACCGACGCAACGCCGGCCAGGAACTGATTACGGATGCAGGCGACAGGCATCGACAGTGTCGATGCGAGGCCCCCACTGGCAGCCTCCTGCAAAGGCAGCGGTGGTTGACGTGTCAACCTATTCGGCAGGCTTCTGAGCGGACAGCACCGCCTCGGCAATTGCGCTGGCGGCCGCGACATGATCCATCGCGGCCCGCTGAGCCCCCTCGCCGTCGCCACGGCGAATGGCGTCGATAATCTTCGACATCTGGAGCGGCCCCTCGGTGCCGCGCCCTTCCGTCTTGATCGTCATCGAGCGCAGATGGTTGATGCGCACGGTGAGGAGGTTGACAACGCCCCAGGCGACATGCCTGTCGACTCTGGTGAACAGCGTTTGGTAGAAGGACGAGGTATGGGCAAGCACAGCCGCCATATCTTGGTCGCGATAGCTGTTGCGGATGGCGGTCAGGGATTCCTCGAGCGCGGCGACGATCTCGGGGCTGCCGCGCTCCGCGCATAGCCGTGCCGCCATGCCTTCGAGCGCACCGCGGATCTCATAGATCTGTTTGGCTTCCTCGATATCCAGCAGGGCGACGATCGGTCCCTTGTTCGGCAGATTGGCGACGAGCCCTTCCGATTCCAGATGTCTCAGAACCTCGCGCACCACCGTCCGGCTGACGCCGAGCTGGGCGCAGAGGTCGCGCTCGACAAGGCGGTCCCCGGGACGAAAATATCCGTTCACGATGGCCTCGCGGACTTTGTCGAGCGCCAATTCCCGCAATGTCTTCGCAGGACGCTCCACCCTGATTGCTGCGTCCTTCAGAGCACCGCTCATGCTGTACCTCAGTGTTTGGATTGACTTCGCAGGCTCAACTTCTGCGGCAGCCGAATTCAGGGAATCGTATTATGGCCTACCAAATACTTTAGCTGTCGGCGGCCAGCAATTCAACAGCACTGCGCCGATCCCGAGTTTGTCAGCCTATGCGCCGGAATTTGGTCTTGCCCTGACGATCTCCTCGGCCACGGCCTTCGCCTGCAGCCGAATGTCGGGGACGGCGGTGATCTCCCAGAATTGCCCCGCCGTCAAGGCGCCGACGGCAAACAGCCGGGCCGGCGAAATTCGAGATGGAGCCGTCACCTCAGAAGCCGCATCCACCTGAATGCCAAGGCCAAGCCGATCAGGCACGATCAGCTGAAACCGGCTCATTTCCTTCAGAAGCGGCGAATGGCTGATCCCGGCGCGCTCCATCCCCGTGCAGTTGACCAGCCAGTCCGCCTTGATTTCGGCGATCTCACGCTTGGCCCTGATCCTATAGTCGGCAACGAGCCTGCCTTCCCTGGCCTCGAGCGATTTCAAAAAGCCGGCGTGGAAGCGAACGGAACCGTCCGAGACCAGTTTCTCGAAGCCGGCGAATACGTCGGGCGCGACCCGGTGGCGATGGATGTTCCACCAGGGAAGCGCGTGGCGCAGGAAGCGGGCCCGCTCCTCGTTCGAAAGCCGTTGCCAGAGAGCCTGCGTCACCGGCCTCAGGCCGTCCATCACGCTTCGCCAGTCGGCGACCTCCCTGCTTTTGCCCCGCAAGATCTTCAACAGGCCACTGATCGTAGCGGGAAGCGCGTGAACGTCGATCGGCAGAGGCGCGGGCAGCGTCCTTGCATGGCCGAGCGGTGCCAGGCCGCGCCGCGAAAGCACCTCGATCCTGCCTCTGTGGCCATGGGCGCGAAGTGCCAGAACCTGATCGATCATCGTCAGGCCGGAGCCGAGAACACAAACCGTATCGGACGGCGCGACTCGCCTCAGCCAGGAGAGCCGCCACGGGTTCTCGACGATGTGGGATCGCAAAAATGGCGGGACGCCGGTCGGATCGACCGGAAGGTTGGCGTTTCCGACGCCAAGACAAAGCACCACGTTTTTGCCGGCAATCTCGTCGCCATTGCCGAGATGGAACGCGAGCGTGCTCGTATAGCGTTCCACGCAGCCCGCCGCCTTGGCCTTGATAAAATCGACCCGGCAACGGCGCTCCCGCTTGCGAAGCAGCCGGGCAAGCGTATCCCTGACATAAAGCCCGTAATCGCTGCGCGAGGCGAAATCGCCTGCCTGCAGCGGACGCCCATTGCTTTTCAGCCAGTCGACAAAGTCGTCGGGATGGTGGGGCAGCAGGCTCATGCGGCCGGCAGGAACGTTGAGGCGATGGAGATAGAGCTCCGTCCGGTATGCCGTCCCGCGCCCGAAACTGGGATCGTCGCCGACGACGGCAACCTTCGCCGAAGCGGGAAGCTGCTGGATGAGATTGCAGGTCACAGCGATCGCTGAAAAACCGGAACCGACGACGATCACATCGTATATCAATGCATTCTCCCTGAAGCTTCAAACGCTGTCGAGACATCTCGTCATTTAAGCCCTGACGTCGCTCGCCGGTCCTGCGGACCGCACGAGCGGCAGAATCACGAAAACAATTATCTCTATAGTCTATAAATATAGTTTGTTATTCCTCCCGCCAGCCCCTTCTCGACGATTACGCAGTCCCGCAGCCGGAGATCGTGGCGAGCTATAACCGCGGCGATATCGACGGTGGCTTCGTCTGGGATCCGGCGCTCACCGAACTCAAGAAGAACGGAAAGGTTCTGGTGACTTCCAAGGACGTGGCCGACAAGGGTGCACCGACATTCTCCGCCTGGGTCGCCACCTCGACGTTTGCGACCGAGAACCCGGAATTCCTGAAGGGCTTCGCTTCGGTCATCAACAAATACTACGCCTCCTTTGCCTCCGACAAAGCAGCCTGGGGTCCCGACAGCGACAACGCCAAGTCGCTCGCAAAGCTTCTCGGCGGAACGGCCGAGCAACAGGCCTCGGCCCTGAAGAACCTGACGCTGCTCACCCCAGAGGTTCAGGCATCGGACGCCTGGCTCGGCGGCGGCGAAAAGGCCGGCGCCGGCAAGATCCTCAAGGACACCGCATCGTTCCTGAAAGAGCAGGGCAAGGTGTCCGACGTGCTGGCAAATTACGGCGCCTTCGTCACCGCAGACGCGCTTACCAGCGTCAGCAACTGATCCTCCCCGATGCCGGCGCGGCTGTTGTGGCGCCGGCATCGAACTAGCGAGCGGACCATGCTTAAAGTCGATCACGCCAGCGTTTTCTTTGCAGCTCGGGATGGGCGGACCGTCCACGCGCTCGATCGCGTCTCCTTCGATATCCCCGAACGGGGTTTCGTCGTCGCGCTCGGCGCCTCGGGATGCGGCAAATCAACCCTTCTCAACGCGATTGCCGGTTTCCTTCCGCTGTCGGATGGCCGGATCACGCTTGATGGCCGCGCAGTCGAACGGCCGGGCGCCGATCGCGGCGTCGTCTTTCAGAAAGATTCGCTGCTGCCCTGGAAATCGGTGGCCGACAATGTCGCGCTCGGACTGAAATTTGCCGGCGTCAACCGCAAGGAGCGACAGGCGCGCGCGTTCGAACTGCTCCGGCTCGTCGGCCTCGACGAATTCGCCAATGCCTTTCCCTACGAACTGTCGGGCGGCATGCGCCAGCGGGTCGGCATCGCCCGGGCCCTTGCAGCCAATCCGCACATCCTGCTCATGGACGAGCCGTTCGGAGCGCTCGACAGCCTGACACGCGAGCAGATGCAGGAACTGCTGGTTTCCGTCTGGAACAAGACGGCGAAGAAGATTTTCTTCATCACCCATTCGATCGAAGAGGCGCTGTTTCTCGGCACGCAGGTTCTGGTGATGTCGCCTCGGCCGGGGCGCGTTGTCGCCCGCTTCGATCTCGATTTCATCAGCCGCTTCGCCGAAACCGGCGACGCACGATCGATCAAGGCCTCGCCGCAATTTGCCGAGCTGCGCGAGGAGATACGCGCCATTCTCCACAGCAGCGAAGATTTGAGGAGCGTCGCATGAGCGATATCGTCCAGAGATCGCCGGTCGCGGCGCGGAGAGAGGACCGCCAGGTCAAACTGGTGAAGATGGCAAGTTTCGGCGCCGGCGAGAAATCCACGATGGCGATCAGCGTCGCTACCGCCTTGGCGATTCTGCTGCTGTGGTGGCTCGTCTCCGCGCTCGGTCTCGTGCCGCACCTGTTCCTGCCGCGGCCGGACGAGGTGCTGACGCAGATCGGCCTCGTCTATCGTGACGGTTATGCCGGCGCATCGCTTTCCGAGCATATCCTCGCGAGTCTGTTCCGCATCGTCGTCGCAGCGCTGATCGCCATCTCCGTCGGCATTCCGCTCGGATTGCTCATGGGCCTGAACCGCTGGGCCAAAGGGGTGCTCGATGCGCCGATCGAGTTCTACTGGCCGCTTCCGCCCCTCTCCTACCTGCCGCTGATGATCATCTGGCTCGGCATCGGCGAAACGTCGAAGATCACGCTCCTGGTGCTGGCAATGTTCGCGCCGATCTGCCTCTCGGCCCAGGCAGGCGTCCGTTCGCTGCCGATCGAGCGCGTCAATGCCGCCCGTTCGCTGGGTGCGAGCCGGCTGCAGCTATTCATCGATATCGTCCTGCCCTCCGCCCTGCCGGAAATCCTCACCGGCATCCGCATTGCCCTCGGCGTCGGCTGGGGCACGCTGGTCGCCGCCGAATTGATCGCCTCGACGCGGGGGATTGGCTTCATGATCATGTCGGCATCGCAGTTCCTGGCAACCGACGTCGTCTTCGTCGGCATCGGCATCATCGCGGTCTGCGCCTTCACCTTCTCGGCCGCCATCCGTTTCCTGGAGACCTACCTTGTGCCGTGGAAAGGCAAGCTCTGAGGGAATGCAGCCAATTCAAAACCTCAAAGCGCCGCGGGTCTGAAAAGACGCGCAGCACTTAACGGCTTTGTGTTACCCCGCTGAAGCCGTGTATCGACAGGAGTTCGGCGGCGACGAGTTCCTGAAGCCGCCACAAATTGCGATCGCGGATGCCGCGTTCTTCCAGATGCTTGACCGTCAGATAAAGATATTCGGCGCAGGAGCCCATATGTCCGCAGGCCCTGGCAAGCACGGCCGCCACCGTCTCCAGCGGCAATTTGCGGGAAACGCGCTCCCCCTTCGGGCCGGCCCAAAAGACCAGGGCGCGCACGAAGCCATGTGCGGTTTCAACCGGAATCCAGCGAACCGTCGCGGCATCTTCGATCGTGCCGACCTCACGGCGGATCAACCGCCGAATCTGGCCAAGACGATCCCCATCGGCAAGCCTGTAGAGGATGCCGTTGCAGCGTCCGCCGCGATCAAGCGCCATCATGAGGCCGGGCTGCGCCCGGCTTCCCCGCCAGCGGGTCATCTTAAGGCAGAAGGACCGATGCCAACCCCTTGCTGCGCCGCGCTGCCACTCGACGGCATCGAAGTCCGGCTTCCATATCAATGATCCATAGGCGAAGACCCAGAGCGGCGCGCCATCGGATTCCTGGAGCAGCCGCCTGGCAAACATCTCCGTCTCCATCTCGGTCAGCGGTGTCCGGTGCGGCTCCGGGCCGGGATCGCGCTCGGGGCGAAGGCTGAGCGACACGAGCTCGTCCGTGAGAGCCATCCTGGTTGCGCTGAGCATCCGAACCTCGCTTCGTCGCATACCGGGCTGCTTATGCGCGATAAGACCGGTCACGTTTCAATGCACCGTAAATCTGGCCGCATCGGCTCGGCGCCGCTGCAAGCTGCGGATCAGCATCGCGGCCTCCCTGACGATCGCCGCAAATGTCGTATCGTCGGCCTCTGCGATCCTGCCCGTCATGTCGCGGATGATTGTCGTCAAATGGATGATCGAATGACGATGTTGCACCTCTTCAGGCCCAATTTCGGCATCAGCCATGGCAAGCAGCGTCTCTACCAATCGATCCATGGTTTGCCGGCGCCGGCACCTCGGGTCAGCATTCGGATCTTCGCTGAGGCGCAGGAGATCGTCGATGAGATCGGACATTCCGTTTCCATTCACAGCGCGAAAGCCGGCCGCGCGAAAACGTTGCGCCTTCGATCGCCGGCGCGCATCTTCAAGGCATCCAACAGCTGGTAGCCGGTTCGCCAGCGGCCAAAACCGCTGGCGATATTGATGTGGCCGGCAAGGCCGATATTCCTGGTCTCGGCCTTCCACAGGCGACCAAACAGGGTCAGTCGATCGACCGCCATATAGGCGTCGTTCATGCTGCCGATAACGATGCTCGGAAATGGCAGAGGCGCCGTCGGCATGCCGCCGAAAGAGATATGCCCGGGGTGCAGAATGTCCGTGGCCGGCAGATCGCAGGGAGCAACGAGCAACGCTCCCTTCACCCGACGGGCAACACTTCGCCCGGCCAGCCGGGCGGCGAGCAGGCATCCGAGACTATGGGCAACCAGATAGGCCTCACCGGCCTCTTCGAGCACGCCTTCCAGGCGCGCCAGCCACGAGTCGAGGTCAGGATGAGCCCAGTCGTCCTGGGCGACGCAAAGGCTGCCTGGCTGATCCTGCAGCCAGTGCTGTTGCCAATGCCCCTCTCCTGAGCCGAAAAGTCCGGGAAGAATAAGGACGGCACTCATTGGATCCGCCCGACCGCAAGGGCGAAGAGGAACGTGAAGGAACCGACGATCGTGCAGATTCCCGCCGCATGCCTGAATTGCGGCATGACGCTGCCTACCGGTCTTCTCGGGCCGCGCCGGCGGAGGCCGGTCTCGACGACGATTGCCATCACACCGCCCTCCTCAATACCAAAGTCCGGGCATCGCACCCCAATAATGGAGTTCATATTCGCGGGCCGACCGGTCTCGCTCTTCGTCACGAGCAAACAATCCGATTACAGGCTTCCGCGCCTTGCGCTGGAGGAAGTAGCCGATCACTCGTTTCAGCCGGAAAAAGAAATCAAGCTTCATACAAACCTCCTGTCGGGACCAATATCTTCGGCGGTTAGGAAATCAGCGAATGACGTTGCGCATTGGCAAGAAGATCGCGAAACGATGCAGTCGGTCCGTAGAGCATCAACAGGCGGTTCTCTTCCCGCTTGGCGAGGCGATATCGTCGGGCGAATTCAAAGACGCTCCACAATTGCTCGCCTGATCCCGGCCGCTCCGCATCGTCCATTGCTGCCTCCTGAGACCGGGCCATCGCGACGATCCCTATTCCGCCGCCGCTATTGCCGGGCTTGCTTCAGGAAAGAAGGCTGCCAACTCGCCGATCACTTCGCTGATGCGGTTCGAGAGCGCCTCCGATGAAACCGCGTAGTTTGCGAAATCGCGGTCAGAGGCATAAACCGCCGTCGGCAGCGTATGGGCCATGAAAAAACCGAATAGCGGCCGAAGCTGATGCTCGACCATCAACGCGTGCCGGTCGCCGCCGCCCGTCGCGGTAATGATGATCGGCTTGCCCCGAAGTTCCTGCGGGTCGATCAGATCGATCAAATGTTTGAACAGACCGGGATAAGAGCCCTTGTAAGTCGGCGAGCCGATGATCAAGGCATCGGCCCTGACGATCTCGTCGACGACGCGCCCGGCCTGCTCATCGAGGTCCTTGCGCCACAAGGCGTGGCCCAGTGACGGGCCGAGATCATGCAGATCATAGGTCTTGCTGGTAAAGCCGTATCGGTAGCTGGCGCGGTCGGCGACATGCCGAACGAGCGCCAGTGTCTTCGATGGACGGTTGAAGCTGCCGGCGATGCCGACGAGTTTGAAACCTGACATGGTTTTTCCTCTCTATATCGCCTCAAATATTGTCTATAAAATTACTGGATTAAAGGAATGAGCGTCTCTCCTTTGACGCTCGGCGGAAAAAACATTCGTCTTGGTGATCTTCCTACGGTCTGTCGCCGCGAAGATGTCGCTCGAGGAAGGGCAGATTGTCCTGTCCCCAATAGATCTCGCCGTCATGGACATAGGTGGGGAAACCGAAAACGCCGCTGTCGCGCGCATGCACGCGGTCCGCCGACCACTTGTTCTGGACGTCCTCGTCGGGTTGCCGCCTGAGAAGGGCTGCGCCATCGAAACCTGCCGATGTGACGATCGCCTCGCGCACATCGGGTTTGCCGATATCCCTCGCCTCGCTCCAGAAGGCATGCTGCAAGGCCTTGCTGACGCCGATCCAATCCTGCCCATCGAGATAGGCGGCGATCACGAAAAGGGAGGCCGTCGTCGGATCGCTCAGCTCCGGGCGGTGTTCGAGCCGCAATTCCTTCCCGCGCACGCGCGCCCAGCGTTTTAGGTCCCGCGTCCAATAGGCGCGCCGGATCTCCGGACGGTTGCGCGAGAAGATGCCGCCATTTTCCTCGACCACCGTCGTCAGATAGGGCGTGATGACGACGTCGTTCTTGGCCGCCAATTCGATGAAGGCGTCGAAGCCGATGTAGGACCAGGGCGATCCGATCGAAAAGAAGTATTCTACCTTTTTGGTCACTGATGAATGTTCCTCGTGGGATGATGCTTCTGGCGTCGACTCGACCTCCGCCTTTTCAGGAAGCGGCCCGAATTTGGGGCTGGGCTTTCCATCCGAGCTCGGGTGCGATTGATGTCACGAAGTCGTAGAGGATCTGGCGGTATTCCTCGTGCTCAAACTCGTAAGGAAGCTCCAGCCTCAGCTCGCCGACCTCAGGCAGGATCGGATCGGCATAAAGCTGCGCCAAGATCTCGTCCGCGGTGCCGACGACATCGCGCGCGAATAAGGTGCGCCGCTCGCCTTGCGGCGAAAGTGTGCGCCCATGGCGGCTCTCGGCATAATCGCGGTAACGGCGGCGCGTTGCCTTGTCGGCGCTGTCGAAAGGCACGATAACGCGGCCAAGCGCAATACGGCGCTGAGGTCCGGCGGCACGGTGGGTTTCAACCAACCTCGATTGGGCAACGAAGAAATCATCCGTCCCCTCCCCCTTATCACATTGCCGGTCAACAGATTGAAGCCATTGCGGCCGGCCCATCCGGCCGAGCGCTGCGAGCCGCCGCCATACCAGATGCGGTCGATCAGGCCCTTTGCATAGGGCTGCAGGCGCGGCCGCTGCGGGCCGAAGGGCGTGTTGATGAACGTCTGCTCGTCGCCCAGATAGGTGCCGCGCAAATTGTCGGCAAAGCGCAGCACGCGATCATGGGAGACATCGTGGCCGGTCCAATCGCCGTCGAAGACGAGCGGGGCAATCAATTCGGCATGCAGCGGCCGGCCTGCGCTGACACCGATGTTCAGGCGCCCGCGCGCGAGAATATCGACCGTGGCCAGGTCTTCGGCCAGCCGATAGGGGCTCTCATAGCCG
The DNA here is from genome assembly GCF_022354505.1 of Rhizobium sp. C104. NCBI lineage: Bacteria > Pseudomonadati > Pseudomonadota > Alphaproteobacteria > Hyphomicrobiales > Rhizobiaceae > Rhizobium > Rhizobium sp. C104. Next base: position 131,780 of record NZ_CP092355.1, read on the forward strand.
ATCGGAATGACCGCCGTTCCGAGTTCGATCCGGCTGGTGCGTTGTGTGGCCGCCGCCAGGAAGGCGCTCGCCGAAGAGATCCCCGGCTCAAGATGACGCTGGCGGACCCAGGCGCTGTCGAAACCCAGCTCCTCGCCAAATTGCAGTTGTTGGAGCGTCTGCTCCAATCCCGACAATGGATCGTCGTCGGGATAGTTGCCGGGGGTGAGAAAGCCGATATGGCTGATGGATATGTTGCCCACTCGTGCCATCCGATGATCAGTATTTCGGCAGGCCGGGCGGATTGGTCTCGGATGCCGGCAAGGCTTCCTCGGACAGATGCCAGTGATCGAGGATTTTTGCGTAGGTGCCGTCCTTGATCAGGCCATTGGTGGCGACAGTCAGCGCATCGGCAAGCCCGCTTCCCTTGCGGGTGGTGATCGCGACGTCCGAGCGATCCGGCCAGCCGGCACTCAGCGTGCCGACGCGCTTGATATTCTTGTCGCGCGCGGCGATGAAGACGAGCTGTGCATGCGGCTGGACGATGACATCGGCCCGGCCGGAACGCAGCGCGAGAAGGCTTGCTGCCTCGTCGTCGTAATATTGCAGCTCGATCGCTTTCAGGCCCGCGGCGACATCCTCCTCGCTCCATTTGACCAGGATACGCTCCTGATTGGTCCCGGCCCCGACAATGATCCTGAGGCCCGCCGCATCCTTGGGCTCCTTGATCGAGGTCACAGGGCTGTCGGATTTCACGAAGAAGCCATGCAAGCCCTGGCGGTAGGTGGAGAAATCGAACTTTTCCTTGCGCTGCTCGGTGACGCCGACGTTCGAAATGACGGCATCATACTTGCCCGAGACGAGGCCAAGCGGCCAGTCGATCCAGGCGACGGGCACGATCTCCAGCGTCAGGCCGAGGCTCTCGGCGATGGCATAGGCATAATCGGGATCTGCCCCGACCACGGTCTTGGCGTCGGTGGCATAGGTGGCAAGCGGCGGACCGCCCGGGCTGACGGCGATGGTGAACTTGCCTGACGTGACGAACTTGAAATCCTTGGGGATTGCGGCAATCGCCGCATCGTTCTTGGCGGCGTGAAGCCGGCCCGGTTGTTCCGGACTGAGGTCGAAATCCTCGGCTGCATGGGTTGCGCCGAAGGAAAGGGCCGACGCCATGGCGGCGATCATTAGGGTCCGGAATGCCGGAAAGGCAATCATCGTCTTCAATCTCCAAATTGTCAGGCAGGAAAGGCCGGCAGCATTGCCGCCGGCCCAATAGTGATCGATCAGGAGCCGCTCTTCGGCAGGCCCGGCGGGTTGGTCTGGGCCTTGTCGATCGCCTCAGGACCGAGGTTCCACCTATCGAGGATCTTCCGATAGGCGCCGCTGGCGATCAGGTCGTTGACGACATCGGTCAAGGGCGCTGCCAGGCCGCTGCCCTTGCGTGTGGTGACGGCAATTTCGGCCGTGATCGGCCAACCGCCGCTGACGGTGCCGACGAGCTTGGTCTTGCCGTTGATCCCCGCCGAATAGGCTTGCGTCGCGTTCACGCTGAAGACGGTGTCGGCCCTGCCGGACTGAACGGCCAGATCCTTGACCGCGTCGTCGTCATAATATTGCACCTCGATGGGCTTCAGGCCGGCGGCGACGTTCTGGCGGTCCCATTCCAGCAGGATCTTCTCCTGGTTGGTGCCGGCATCGGTGATGACCTTCAGGCCGGCAATATCCTTCGGCTGCTTGATCGCGGTGATCGGGCTGTCGGCCTTGACGTAGAAGCCAAGCTCGTCCTTGCGATAGGTCGAAAAGTCGAATTTCTGCTTGCGCTCTTCCGTGACGGTCACGTTGGAGATTACGGCGTCAAACTTTCCGGAGGTCAGCCCCAGAGGCCAATCGGCCCAGGCAACGGAAACCAATTCGAGCTTCAGGCCCAGGCTGTCGGCAATGGCCTGCGCCAGATCGACGTCGTTACCGATAACCGTCTTGGAATCGGAGGCATAATCATGTAGCGGCAGATTGCCGCTCGAGCTGATGCCGACGGTGAAGACGCCATTTTCGACGAACTTGAAGTCCTTGACTTCGGCAATGCGCTTCTCGTTCTTTTCCACCCGCAGCCGGTTGGGCTGCTCGGGGCTGAGATCGAACTTCTGCTGCGCCTGAGCGGAACCGAAACCGATCGCGGCAATAGTGACGGCTCCCGCTATCAGAAGCCTTGCCCTATCTGTAAATGTCATGCCCCTTCTCCATTTCATCTTTAGGTTGTGGTTATTGTTATTCGGCCGGAGCAGCCCGTCGCAGCCCGGCATTTCGCCAGCGCTGTCAGGCGCTAGAGAACCTTGGCGAGGAATTCCCGCGTACGGGGATGTTCCGCTTGTGCGAAGATGCGGGCCGGCGGGCCAGCCTCCAGGATGCGGCCGCTTTCCATGAAGACGACCGTGTCGGCGACTTCGCGGGCAAAACCGACCTCATGGGTGACGATGACGAGCGTCGTGCCGGTGCGGGCAAGTTCCTGGATGACGTCGAGCACTTCGCCGACGAGCTCCGGATCGAGCGCCGAGGTCGGCTCGTCGAAGAGCAGTACCTTCGGGCGGAGCGCCAGTGCGCGGGCGATCGCCACACGCTGCTGCTGGCCGCCGGAAAGCTGGCGCGGATAGGCGTTGACCTTGTCGCTGAGGCCGATGCGCGCCAGCAGCTCCTGCGCCAGTTGCACCGCGTCCTCACGGCCGATGCCGCGAACCTGGATCGGCGCCTCGATGAGGTTTTCGAGCACGGTCAGATGCGGAAAGAGATTGAAGCTCTGGAAGACCATGCCGATATCGGCGCGGCGTTTGAGGATATCCTTCTCCTTGAGCTCGTAGAGCGTGTCGCCCTTCCTGCTGTAGCCGACGAAATCGCCGTCGACCGAGATGAACCCCTCATCGACACGCTCCAGGTGGTTGATAGCGCGCAGAAGCGTCGATTTGCCCGAGCCGGACGGACCGAGGATGGCGGTCACGCTGCCGGCGGGAAGGCTGAGCTCGACATCATCGAGCACTTTCAGCGAGCCGAAGCTTTTGGAAATGCCGTGAATGCGCACCGCGCCTCCTGCGGCCCGCAGCGTCGCCGCATCCTGGAAACCGATCTTGCGCACGGTGTCGGTCACCGTATCGAGGACAGGCAGCGGACGGCGGAAACGCTCGAAAAATGACTGAAAGGGCAACGGCGTCGGATTGCGCACGGCGCCTTTCGAGAAGTAGCGTTCGATATAGCGCTGAGCGATCGACAGCACCGTCATGATGATCAGATACCAGACGGTCGCGACCATCAGCAGCGGAATGACTTCCAGATTGCGGCGGTAGATCACCTGGACCGTATAGAAGAGCTCCGGCAGCGCCAGCACGTAGACCATGGAGGTGCTCTTCGCCAGTCCGATGAGTTCGTTGAAGCCAGTCGGCAGGATCGAGCGCATGGCCTGCGGCAGCACGATGCGGAAGGCCTGGCGGCGGCGCGGCAGACCGAGTGCTGCGCCGGCCTCCAACTGTCCGTGATCCACCGAGAGAATACCGCCGCGCACGATCTCGGCGAAGAAGGCCGATTGGTTGAGCGTCAGGCCGAGAAAGGCGGCGGCAAAGGGCGTCAGCAGCTGCACGGTGGGATAGTCGAGGAAGACTGTATCGGTGAAGGGAATGCCGATCTTGATCGTCTCATAGAGGTAGCCGAGATTGTTCAGGATTAGCAGCAGCACGATGACCGGGATCGAGCGCAGCAGCCAGATATAGCCCCAGGAAAGGCCGGAGAGCAGCGGCGACTTGGAAACGCGGGCAAGCGCCAGGGCCGTTCCGAGGATGGAGCCGGATATGGCGGCAAGTACGGTCAAAAGCAGCGTCCTGCCGAGACCGACGAGCACCGGTTCGGCAAAGAACCATTCGGCGAAGACGCTCCAACCCCAGCGCGGATTGGTGAAGATGGAATAGAGCACGGCAATGATGACGAGGGCGGCAAAGATCGTGCCTGCCAGGCGGCCCGGATGGCGCGCCGGCACGATGCGGTAACGGGAATGATCCTTCGATTCTGCCGCCCTGCTACCGGCGTCGATGTCGGCGAAATCCGTCGTCAGTGCCATTGTGCTTCCCTTTTATGATTGTCGGTCTTTGCCGTTTTCAAAAATTTGCACCGGCCACGCGCAGGCGCGGTTCGGCATCTTCGTGCGCAGGCTCAGCGAAATGAGTGATGTCCTTCTCGAAGGGCAGGCTCTTGTAGATCTCGGGATCGGCGGATGTGTCGAAGAGAGCGGTGTAGCCGTAGTTCAGATAGAGGCCGACGGCCTCGGGCTGGCGAAAGCCGGTCGTCAGATAGATGCGGGAATAGCCCTGGCGAGCGGCCTGAGCCTCCAGCTCCACCAGCACCTTGCGGGCAAAGCCCTGACGGCGCAGATCGGAGCGCGTCCAGATGCGTTTGAACTCGGCCGTGCGGTCGTCATAATTCTTGAAGGCACCACCGCCGATGGTTTCACCATCACGGATCAACAGGAGAAAGTTGCCCTGAGGCGGCGCAAAAGCCTCAGGAGGATAACGGTTGAGCTCGGCCGCAGCACCTTCGGCATTGAAATAGTTGCCGTAACGGCTGTCGTATTCGTAGATCAATTCATCGATCAGCGGCTTGGCGCGCGGGTCGAGAGGGCTGGTATAGAGAAACGTATCGCTCATATCGTTCATCACCCGTTGTCATCAGTGAGGAAGGTCTCGGCGAGCCGCACCCAGTAGCGGGCGGCGGGCGCGATGATCGCGTCGTTGAAATTGTAGTGGGCGCTGTGGAGAGGCGCGCTGTCGCCATTCCCGACGAAGAGATAGCTGCCGGGATTTGCCTGCAGCATGAAGGCAAAATCCTCACTCGCTGTTCGCGGGCGGAAATCCTTTTCGATCGCCGCAAGGCCAAGCGCGTTATAGGCGACATCCCGGGCAAATGCCGTTTCCTTGGCGTGGTTGACCAGCGCCGGAAAACCGAGCCGGTAGTTCACCTCCCCCACCGCGCCGAAGCTTTCGGCCTGGGCGCGGGCAAGGGCTGGAATGCGCGCCTGGAGCAACTGGCGAACCGTCTCGCTGAAGGCCCGCATGGTGAGCTTCATCTCCACGCTCTCGGGGATGACATTGGAGGCGGAGCCGGCATGGATCGAGCCGACGGTGGCAACCGCCATATCCTGCGGATCGACATTGCGCGAGACGACGCTTTGCAGCGCGGTGATGAAGGAGGCGGAAGCAAGCACCGGATCGACGGCACGGTGCGGCTCCGCGCCATGCCCGCCCTTGCCGACGATTTTGACCACCGCCTGATCGACCGAGGCCATGGCCGGGCCGGCGACGAAACCGAATTGGCCCGTCGGCACACCCGGCCAGTTGTGCAGGCCGAAGACCGCATCGACGGGGAAGCGTTCGAACAGGCCTTCCGAGATCATCTCGCGGGCACCGGCGCCGATTTCCTCGGCGGGCTGGAAGATCAGCCTCAACGTGCCGCTGAAATGACCGCTCTCTGCGAGATAGCGGGCAGCAGCCAGCAGGATCGCGGTATGACCGTCATGGCCGCAGGCATGCATGACGCCGGGATTGCTGCTGGCATAGGCAAGACCGGTCGCCTCCTCGATCGGCAGCGCATCCATGTCGGCGCGAATGCCGATGCGCTTCTTGCCTTCGCCGCGCCTGAGGTTGGCGACGAGGCCGGTGCCGGCAATGCCCGTCGCCACCTCATAGCCCCAGGAGGAAAGGCGGGAGGCCACGAGCTTGCTGGTCCTGAGTTCCTGGAAGGCAAGCTCCGGATATTGATGCAGATCGTGGCGAAGGGCGATGATCTCGTCGAGATAGGCGGCGATGCCCTTCTCGACCGGATCGTTGCTGCGCGGGTTCCGAGCGATAGTGTCCATGGCGGTTCGCCGGCGCCTCAGGCGCCGACAGCCCTTCCCTGATCGAGCTGATCGGCGCCGGCCGCATAGCGGCTTTCCCGGAAGGGCAGGCCTAGATGATCGCGCAGCGTCTCGCCCCTCAGGACCGGATCGAAATAACCGCGCGCCGTGAGGATCGGCAGGACATGTTCGGCGAAGTCGGCGAAGCCTTCGGCGATAATGGGGAAGCCGAGGATAAAGCCATCGGCAGCGCCATGGTCCACCCAGCGGATGATCTCGTTGGCGATATGTTCCGCCGTCCCGATGAAGGCCGTGCGGGGCGTCGCGGAATCGAGCGCGACCTGGCGGAGCGTCAGGCCTTTTTCCCGCGCCGTTCTTTTGATCCGGTCGGTGGTGGCACGGAAATTATTCCTGCCGATATCGCCGAGTTCAGGGAAAGCCTCATCGAGCGGGTAGACGCTGAAATCATGGTGATCGAAGAAGCGGCCGAGATAGAGGAGCGCCTCTTCGATCGTGACGAGATTGCGGATCGCCTGATATTTGGCTTCCGCTTCTTCGGCCGTCTTGCCGACGATCGGGCCGATGCCGGGATAAATGCCGACTTCGGCCGCCGGGCGCCCATGCGCAATCACGCTGTCCTTCAGCTGCCGATAGAAGGCCTGCGCCTCCTCGAACGGCCCGCCATTGGTAAAGACGGCGTCTGCATGCTTGCCGGCAAGCCTGACGCCGGAGTCCGAAGCGCCGGCCTGGAAGACCACCGGTTGCCCCTGCTTCGAGCGGCCGATGTTGAGTGGTCCTTCTATGCGGAAAAAGCGGCCCATGTGGTTGAGGCGGTGCATCCTGGTCTTATCGGCATAGACGCCGGTTTCGCGATTGCGGACGAAGGCGTCGTCATCCCAGGAATCCCACAGGCCCTTGATCGCATCGATATAGTCCTCGGCGATCTCGTAGCGCAGTTCATGTTCGGGATGTTCTCGGCTGTAATTGCGCCCCGAACCCTCGAGCGGCGAGGTCACCGCGTTCCACCCTGCCCGGCCGCCGCTGATGAGATCGATCGAAGCGAACTGGCGCGCGATGGTGAAGGGATCGCTATAGGAGGTCGAGACTGTGCCGACGAGGCCGATTTTCGAAGTCGAGGCCGCAAGCGCCGAGAGAATGGCGATCGGCTCGAACCGATTGAGGAAATGCGGGATCGACTGCTCGTTGATATAGAGCCCGTCGGCGACGAAGGCGAAGGCGATGCCGGCCGCCTCCGCCTTGCGCGCCGTCTTGACGAAGAAGTCGAAATTGACGCTGGCATCGGCTGGTCCGCTTGGATGCTTCCAGGCATTCATGTGACCGCCGGGACCCTGCAGCATGATGCCGAACGTGACGTGTTTCTGAGCCATGGGATCGATCTCCTTCAAAACGGTCAGGCGACGAGGGAAAGCCGCTCTTCGGCGAGCAGCTCGATGGAGGCCAGGCGCTCGGCAACCGAAAGCGCCGGCGTGTCGAGCACGAATTCCTTGACGCCGTAGCGGCGGTGAAGCTCGTCCAATTCCTTGCGGATCTGCTTTGCCGTGCCGTGCAGCACGCTCGGCACCTTCTCCTCGATGCGGTAATCGGTGACGCCAGCCTGGCGGGCAAATTCAGCCGCCTGCTCCTCGCTGCCGACATTGACGGTCTGGCCGTTCGGCAGGAATACCTTGACGATGCGCAGATGGCCGATCCTCTCGCGGGCGTAGTCCTCGCTTTCGGCGGCAAAGGCTGCGAGCGCCAGGATCGGCCGCTTGCCGCCGGATGCCCGCTCATAGGTCTCGAAGGTTCTGCGCAGATTGTCAGGATCGCCGTTCAGGTGCCCGGCAAAGACCAGTTCCCAGCCCTTCTCGGCCGCCAGTTCGGCGCTTTCGACGCTGGCCCCGAGCAAGAAGCGATCGGGCGCCGTCGGGGGAAAGGGGTCGCCTGCGCACCGTCATAATTCGGATCGGCGGCGAGATAGGTGTTGAGATCGGAAAGCTGGCTTGCAAAATCCGGCTTCCTGGACGGATCGACGGCGAGCTGTAGGGCGCGCGTCGACAGCGGAAATCCGCCCGGCGCCTTGCCGACACCGAGATCGACACGGCCGGGTGCAAGCGATGCCAGAAGATTGAACGTCTCGGCAACCTTATAGGCGCTGTAGTGCTGCAACATGACGCCGCCGGAGCCGATGCGGATCTTCGAGGTCCTGGCAAGAAGATAGGCGATCAGCGCCTCCGGCGCGGAACTCGCCAGATTGGACATGTTGTGATGCTCGGCCACCCAGAAGCGGTGATAACCGAGTTCCTCTGCGCGGGCGGCAATCTTGACCGTTGCTCGCAACGCATCCGCAGCGGTGAAACCCTGTTCAATCGGGCTTTTGTCGAGAAGGCTGAGGAGATAGGTCATGAGATCACGATCCGCTCGCTGGTTGCAAAGCTTAATCTATAAAATCAGTAGACAAACTTCATTATAAGAAATGGCATTCTCTTTCGCAGCGGTTGCGTGAAAAAAAACGGCGGCACATAAGATGGAAATTCGCCTGCCAGGACCATCTCACCGACAGCGCAATGCTTCCTTCAATTGCCACTTGATGGTCTATGTTCTGGTCGAAAGGGAGTAACCGCATGAAGCTGTCAGAACAGGTCAGGCCGATCAGCTATCTCAAGGCGCATGCGCCCAAGATCGTTCGGCAGCTGAAGGACAATCCGCAACCGATCGTCATTACGCTTCACGGAGAAGCGAAAGCCATCCTTCAGGACATCGGCCAATACGAAGAAACACAGGAAACACTGGCGTTCCTGAAGGTGCTGGCGCTCACCAGCCGGCAGGTCGAGGAGGGCAAACTGCGCCCCGCTGCGGAATCCTTCGCGTGCATCCGAAATCGTCTGGCTGACAGCCAGCCTTGAGGCATCTCGTGTCATTTCGCCGAGATTGAGGATCGCTATCGCTTCATCGCCAGCGCGACGGCACGGAGACGCCAGGGCCACTTCCTGACTGAAATCGAGAGCATGCGCCGGCGGAAATATTCCGAAGGAGTTTGCGGGGATCGGAATTTCCGAATATCGGGAACTACACCATAAGCCGTAGCGCATGATCTATCGCATTATGGGCACCGATGTCGTCGGCTACTGCGTCGTAGACGGACGGCGCGAGATGCAAAGCTTTCTCGAGCGAAGGCTCCTCTTGACGTCCGGAATATCGTATTTCAGCGCTTTGGATATCCAAGTTGCTCTACTTGGGATGAATCCAGCCCTCACAAGGCTTCCAGCGCCATTCCCCTTCCACAGGCTGCGTCAGCGGCAATAGGAAGCGTCCGAGATCAGCAACCACCGTGCCCAAGGCAGGTGGTGCGGCCGCCATCCGTTCGCGACCAAGGAACGCCCGCCATTGCCGATCCTAGGCCTCAGCATAGGCTTCGCTGAGACCCGTTGGTCTCTCCATCGGAATACCCGTCCCTCGTCTCGCAAAGGTCTGGCGCACCGCCTCAGCGAGGGTGGACCGCTCCAGCTCGAACGTCTCGGCAATCAGCCAGAGATCATAGAAATCCTTCAGGCGGCTATTTGCCATGCCGAGCGTTACCAGCGCCTCGAATTTCTCGGCGACCACGGTCGCGACCGGATAGGCCCGCAGACGCGGCACCGGCGCATCGAGCAGCGACGGATATTCTATGTCGACCGGTCCAGGCGTGACGGCGTCACCGAAACCTACATCCACCTGAATGGGAATGCGCGCGCCTCCGATGATCGCAGTGGTACGGACACGAACGCCACCATATTCGACTTCCTCACGGATCGGCGCGGCTTCGAGTGCATTCACGTCGAAGACCACGCCATCATCGTCGACCGGCTGCGTGCAAATGGCATGGAAAGTTTCGGCGATGGCCTTCGGGCTGTTTTCGCCGTAGCCCAGCAGATCGAGGTCCCGCGTCGGCCGAAACGGGTCGGCGACCCAGGTTACGAACAGCATCGCGCCCTTGAGGATAAAGCGGTCGCGATGCTCCGATAGGCTCAGCCGGTACAGGAGTCTTTCGAGCGCGTAGCGCGTCAGTAGGATCTGAAAGTCCGTACGCTCTGCGCGAGACCGATCCAGCAGCCGGGCGCGCACCGATGCCCCGACGTTTTTCTTGAGTTCACGCGCCATCGGCCACCGTCGCTTCGACATAGGGTCGCATGATCGACCAGATCCTGGCCTCTTTCGCATATGTCCAAAGGTCGTCGCTTGTGGTCTTGCGCCGGCGGAGCCCTTCGCGCAGCCCCTCCATCGCAACGTCGAGGCCGACTTTCGCCCGATAGCGGAAGCAATCGACGATCGAACGCGCCGGATTTGTGATCGGCACCTCGACGCCCTCGATGCGATGCCGTTCGACGCCCTCGGTGAGAGCGGACCCCTTGAAGCGTACGAACTTGATAGGCGGATAATCGAACTTGGGGCGCCAGGCAGTGCGGTCGATCGCCATCCACACAGCCGAGGGCATCTGCAGCGTCAGTTCGTGGTATTGGAGGGCCGAGGTCAAGCAGACCACGCCCTTTGGAACCAGAACAGCCGCTTCAGCGAGTGCATGGGCCGCCTCAGCCTGAGTGTCCGGGAGTTGATACAGGCCTCGTGCCGGGCGGACTACTGCCTCCTCCCGAACGAGACGGGCGAGCGTCTCCGGTCCAATGCCTTCGGCAACGAAATCCTTCAGCCGGAGCATCCCCCGCGCTTTCAGGAGGTCGAGCGCTCGAAGTCTCTGGGCGGTAGTGAATATCATCGCCTGTGACGATTCCTCTATTCATCGAATATATAGCAGAGGTTTTATCACAAGGCCGCTTGCTCGGAAATCCCCATTTCGACAAAGCGGCGCCCCCTTTTCGTCCGCCTGCCAGAAATCAAAAAAGGCCGCAAGTCGGTGATGGAACTCTACATCCCAAGCCCCAAGGACTTGCCGCGCTTCAGCGAGCGTTTCAGCTCCATCTGCTGCGTGAGCTCGGCACGATGACTACGACCGGCAAGGCGAGCAACCTCGCGGATACGCTCGACGTCACCATCCTGATCGGGTCCCACACGCTTCAGCTGGTCGGCGAGATCTGAGGGATCGGCGCGACCGAAGCGCGTTTCGATCGCGCTGACGATGTCCTTTGCCTCGGCAAGCGCTCGACGCCCTTCCGGTGTCCCCGCCAGTTGCTCGACGAACTTTGCCTTGTCGCTATAGGGGAGATCGTCGAGCTGGCGCAGCAGCGCCTCGCTCCGGCGGCTCGGGCCCAGAACCTCGACCACGTCCTGCTTTTCCCGCTTCCAGCGTTCCGAGCCGCATTCGGCAGCGAGGCGACGCTGCCAGGTCTTGCCGGATTGGCGAACATGCGACGCCAGCGCATCGATCCGGGAAAGCGCGTGTTTGCGTTCGGCGTTGTCTCCGAACAGGCCGGTCTTGCCGGCGAGCGCACCGATCGTCTCGGGCGAAGTGCTGAGTTGGCAGGCGAGCGCGACCGGATCTGCATTCTCATCCAGGATCCGGCCGCGCAAGGCTCCCATGGTCGCTGGCGCGTCCTTGAACACCTGCGGCGCAAGCTGCTTTGCCGCGTCCCAATCTCGTTCGAATGCCGGCATCGCCTTTGACCGTCCAACCTCTTCGACGCTCATCGCATAGGTCTTCACGGCCGCAATGAGCACGCGGCGTTCATGGTCGCCGAGATCTTGGTGTGCAGGACTGTTATCGGCGATGGTGCGGGCTGCAAGCGGCTGCGGTTTCTCCACTGGCTTGGCAACCGCCGTGTCCGGAATGCGCTGTATCCCTTTGCTGATTTCCTGAGATGCGACATCACTCTCGCCCTGCCCCCGGCGATCCTCCACGCCGCGCCGATTGGCAAGGTCATGCGTATAGTCGAGCGTCGTCTCCTTCACGCCTGATCGGCTCAGTGTCTCTGTCAGCGAGCGCACTGTCTTGAACGCATCGAGCCCCGCATAGAGCTGGACCGCCTCGCGGTGACGGGTCATCGCCACATAGGTCAGATGCCGGTCCATCGTCGTCGACGCCAGAACAAAACTCCGGTCGACGGTAGCGCCTTGCGTCTTGTGGATCGTCGTTGCGTAGCCGTGATCGAAGGCCTGGTAACTGTTGACCGGGATAGTCACGTGGCGCTGGCCATCTTGCGTCTGCGCCTTGCCGTCAAGCCGGACGTCTATTGCGTCCGGCGCGACGGCGATGACCTCGCCCAGCATGCCATTCTTGACGGCGAGATCACGATCATTCTCCAGGAAGACGATGCGGTCGCCACGCGCAAAGGATCGCTTCCCATTGTTGGTCTGGTAGGTGAGTTCCTCACCCTTATCACCAGCCGGGTTGCTGCCCTTTGCCAACTCGCCGCGATCCTGCAACCGAGCACGAATGCCGGCATTGATGGCGCGCACGTCGTCGCGTCGATGGGCCATCGCAATGCGCGTGTCGTTGGGATTTGCCGATCGGTCAGCGACGTAATCGGCAATGATCGCCTTCAGGCATTCAGCGCGATCCGTCTTCAGATGAAGGCTTCCCCGTGCCTCGTAGGCCGACAGTCCGGCTGCGGTCCGATGCGAGGCGAAGTCGATCGAGGCCTGCTTCTGCCAATCGGTTCTTTGCCGTCGAACTTCCGACAGCTGCGCATGGCCGACGGCTTCGGCGATCGCCCGGAACGGCGCGCCTGCCCCGATCGCCTGAAGCTGTTCATGGTCGCCGACCAGCACGAGCTTGGCGCCGGCCCGTTTGACCTCGTCGACGAAGCGGGCGAGCTGACGGCTGCCGACCATTCCGCCTTCGTCGATGACGAAGACGTCACGAGCGTTGAGCCGTCCGCGATCAGCCTGCCAGCTGTATTCCCACGACGCCAATGTGCGGCTTGCGATCCCGGACGATTGCTCCAGGCCTTCCGCCGCCTTGCCGGCCAAAGCCGCACCATGAACACGATAGCCCTGCGCTTCCCAGGCGTGGCGGGCAGCCGCCAGCATCGTGCTCTTGCCGGCACCGGCAAAGCCGATCACCACGGCGATCTGAGCTGGACCCGTGACATGCTCGATCGCCTGGCGTTGTTCCGCCGACAGCCCCTGCCCCGGGGAAGGGTTCCCCGCCTGGATCGATCTGTCCTGAGCGGCGATCGCAGCATCGACATTGCGCTTCGCCACACCGTGGTTTTGGCGCGCCTTCATCGCCACGGCGGCTGTTGCGATCGCGCCCTCGATCGCCACCATCTCGACCGTCGAATAGCGCGCCTCCCCGTCACGGCCGCGAAGGCTTGAACTGTCGGGTTTGAGCTCGACCAGAGCCTTCGACGCCATGACCGCGGCAAAAGCATTCTGGAAGGTCTGCGGATCGTCGTTGATATAACGATGCAGAGCCCTGGCAATGTCATAGCGGTTGAAGACGCTCTTCTCGTTGGTAATCAGCTTCAGGATCTCATCCGGGCGCCTGCGGATGGTCTCGGCATTTCGCTCGGCCGATTGCGGTGAGATGCGCGCGCGCGAGACTGCCCCACCCTGCCGATTGATCTCGGTCGCATGCACACCGACATGTTCGGTCGGCTCGATCGTGATCCCGGCTTCCAGATGCGAACGGTTGTCGATACGGATATCGAGGCCGGCCCTCTCAAGGTGAGAGTTGGCCAGATGCTCCCAAGCCTGGCGCAGTTCCTTCAGCTGCAGCTGCGATGGCGGCAGGTGGTTGGCGAGAAGCCACCTGTTCTCCCGCTCAAGCAAGGTCTTGTCGCCAAGACCGGCTTCTGTCAGCTGGCGCGTCGTCATCATCAAATGCGCATGGCTGTTTCTGATGTCGCTTCCCTCGCCTGGCCGATGGATCGCGAAGTCGACGGCAGCACCATAGCGATTGGCGAGATAGAGCGCGAACGCCTGCGTCAGCACCAGGCGTTGATCCGGCGTCAGTTCGTGCGGCAGGGCGACTTCGAATTCCCGGCCAATCCGGGCGTCACTTCGCTTCTCGGCACGCTCGGCGGCATTCCACAAGGCAGATCGCTTCATCGCCCAATAGGCAGAAGAACGAGCCGGCAAGACGATCTCGGCATGCTCGACACCTGTCCTGTTGCTAAAATCATGCGTCAGCCCATCGCGCTCGTTGGTCAGTCTCACGGCGGCGCGATAGGCGGCGGACGCCACAGCGCTGCGGCCACCGCTGCGGGCGATCGGCTTCATGCTGAAGTGATAGATCGCCATCACATGTCCCCTCGGTTAGCGGTCCGCCGGCCCGCGCTTTGAGTTGCGCCAGCAACTCGTAAGTGCGCCCTTGTGCCTTCGTCGCTTGGCTCCTTCGGGCACTGGTGGGAGCACGCGGCAATCTCCCGATGACCTCGTAAGCCGTTCACCCGGTCGCTTCCACGCGCAGATTTGCGGGTTTCGAAGCGCCGCTCTTCGCAGACAACCTCGTTTCAGGCCCGCCAGCGGCTGCGATCATCCGTTCATCGCCGCGGCCAATGGCTGAACGAGGAGCAAGGAAGAAGATCATCATGGCGCGCAAAACCATCGGCGAACGACTGGCGCAGCTGGAGGCGCAGCGAAAGACATTGCAGATCCGGCTCAGCAAGCAGGAACGTGCCATCGACACACGCCGCAAGGTGTTGATCGGCGCACTGGTGCTGCACCGGCTGGAGAATGATCGCGATGTGCAGATCGGCGGAGGACTGGCAGCCTGGCTCAGATCCGAACTGCCAAAATTCCTCACCCGCGATGGCGATCGGGATCTGTTCGACGATCTGCTCGAACCACGGCCGCACGACCCGTCTCTCGGCAATATCGGCAACGGGAGTGCGGCATCATGATCCATGCCAACCAGATCAAGACTGCCTTCGCAAACATGATGCGCCTGGCGTCCCGCGATCCGCTCTGGGCGATCGTCGCCCTGATCACGTTTCCGCTGCGATATGCCAAGTCGTTTGTCATGGGTGCGGTCGGCTATTTGCTTGTCGTGTTCACCGTCTACTTCGGGATCGACTACCTCAGACGCGTGATCCTCGGCGGTAGCAGAGGTGACATCGTCTGGCATGTCGGCGACTGGGTGGTGATGGCATTTGCCATCGTGCTGCTCATTCGATTGTTGTCGGTTCCGTTGATCACGCATTTTGGGACTGTCAGCGACGACACGCACGGGTCTGCGCGCTTTGCCGGCCGAAGAGAGATTGCGCCTTTGACAAAGGCAGACAGGTGGATTGCTGATCGGCCGTGCGCAAGGTCTCCGGTCGGCTTGCTGCGATATGACGGGCCGGCTCATCTTCTGACCATGGCACCGACGCGCAGCGGCAAGGGTGTCGGCACCATCATCCCGAACCTTCTGACCGCCGACCGCTCGATCATCTGCATCGATCCGAAAGGCGAGAATGCGATCATCGCCGGTGATGCACGCGAGACGTTCGGGCCGGTTCATATCGTCGATCCATTCGGCATCACCGGCAGACCTTCGGCTGCCTTCAATCCGATCGACGGCGTTGATCCAGACAGCGTCGATGTCGCCGAGGATACAACGACACTTGCCGACGCACTCGTGTTCGACGAACCGGGCTTGTCAGGTGATGCGCATTGGAACGAGGAAGCAAAGGCACTGATATCAGGTTTGCTGCTGCATGTGATCGCCAGCCAGCCAGACGACAGGCGCACGCTGACCACCCTCAGGCATTTGCTGACGCTGGCGCCGGAAGCGTTCCGCGCCGTGCTGGACGAGATGCAGGCAAGTGACGCGGTCAACGGACTGATTGCGCGGGCTGCCAATCGCCACCTCGGCAAGTCGGACCGTGAGGCCAGCGGAGTGCTTTCGGCGGCCCAACGACACACGCATTTCCTCGACAGTCCGCGCATGACCGGGGTGTTGGGGTGCTCGGACTTTCGGTTCGCTGACCTCAAGGCAGACAAGGCGACCGTGTTCCTGGTCTTGCCGCCAGACAGGCTTGCGGCCTACTCGCGTTGGCTGCGTTTGCTGGTGGCCCAAAGCCTGACCGAGATGGCGCGAACCCTACCCTCGCCGCATTCATCTGCGCCACCGGTTCTCTATCTGCTCGACGAGTTTACCGCCCTTGGTCATCTGGCGCCGATCGAACGGGCCATGGGATTGATGGCAGGTTACGGTGTGCAACTCTGGCCGATCATCCAGGACATTCATCAGCTGCGCGCCACCTATGGCCAGCGTGCCGGCACGTTTCTGTCCAACGCCGGCGTGCTGCAAGTGTTCGGCGTCAATGATCACGACAGCGCCCGTCTGGTATCCGATCTGCTTGGCCAGGAGACCGTAGTGTTCAACACCGCGGCGCGCGCCCTCGATGCGGAAAGGACCGGCCTCTCCTTCGCCGAGCAGCATGTCGCCCGACCACTTCTGACGCCAGACGAAGTCCGCAACATGCATGCCGAGACCGAGCTGCTGTTCATCGCCGGCCAGCGGCCCATCGTCGCGACAAAGCTGCGCTATTATTCCGATCCGGAATTCGTCGGATTGTTCACTGCATCACAGATCTGACGAGGCGACATCACCAACGTGAATCGATCCAGCCGGATCGATTCACAAATGTCGTTGGACGCGGGCATCTGGTCTTTGCGATTCTGCCCGCATGACAGTTCAGCCCTATCGTCTCTACATCGAACGCATCGACCCATCGAAGAACATGGCCCGCTTTTATGCGCTGTCGATCGAGCCGAACCTCTTCGGCGGGACATCGCTGGTGCGCAGCTGGGGACGCATCGGCAGCCGCGGGCAGCAGAAGATCAATATCTTCGACAGCGAGGCAAAAGCCGTCGATCTCCTGCTCACCCTATTGCGCAGGAAGCGGTCGCGAGGCTATCGGGTCCTACGGTGATCCGCATCCGCGTCTCTTATGCCTGAGTGAAGGAAGAGACAGTTGAGTGAAGGAAGAGACGGCTCACGCCGCCTCCTCCTCGTCGAGTTCCGGCTGCAGGGAATGCAGGAAGTCGAGCGCGCGCTGGGCATGTGCTGCCGCCGAGAAGATGGCACGCTTGTCGTTGCCCAGAACCTTCAGCCAGCCATCGAGATAGCATGCGTGGTCGGGGCGTGGTTCGAGCTCTGGGACAATGCCGAGATCGGCGCAGAGAAACGCGCTGCCGAGTTCGGCAATCAGTTCCTCGCGGGCACGATCGCTCCTATCTTTGGCGTAGCGGCTGAGATCGCGATCAAGCCTTTGCGGTGCGCCGGTCCAATGCGTGATCTCGTGGCTGAGGACGGCGACATAGGAAGCATCGTCCCGGAAGGCATCTGGGCATGGCATCTGGATGTAATCACGCTGAGCGGCATAATAGGCAGCCGATCCTCCGTGGCGGATCAGCGCCCCGGTATTGGCAAGGAAGCGGCCGGCATCGCCGATGCGGCTCATCGGATCCTGGCAAGGTGCGCCGTCGTCAAAGCGGCCATCAAGACCGGCGATCTGATCGGTATTGAACACCATGTAGGCTTTGAGGAATGGAATGTCCTGTTCGATCTCGGTCCCCGTCTCGGTCGTCTCGGTGCGGATGAACGAACTGGCGAAGACCACGGTCGTGCCGGTTTCGCCCTTGCGAACGGCGCCGCCGAGCTCGATTGCCTGGCGAAACGTCATCCAGCGTGATGAGGCAAAGCCACGGGAGATGGCTTCCGACCAGAGCAGCAGGACGTTGATCCCGGCGTAGGGTTGGCCGTTGTGGCGCAGTGGCCGGCTGATCTCGGCCGTTGCATGTCCCGTCGTCCAGGGTCTGGTCCATGGCCGCACGCCCTGTTTGAGATCGGCGATGATCGTGTTGGTGATGCGGCTGTAGATATCGGATCGTTGATTGGATTGCTGGCTGCTCATGTTGGAACCTCCGTTTCGAGGTCGCGGCCATCGCGACCTGCTACGGCGGTCCGAAAGCCGGGCTGCAAGCGCTGCCTGCACCCGCAGGGCCGCAACGAAGTGGAGGACGGCAAAGCCGTTGCCGGCGGCGCGAGCCTGGCAGGACCAAAAGCCGGGGCAGGACGCGATGGCCGCAATCAAGGGGGAGGTTCAGACGGAGGCGGACATGGCAAACCCCGCGAGGCGGCGTCATGTCGCTCACGTCACAAATGAGCTGCGGCGCAACTCGCCTCACCTGCCCGGCCGTGCCAGAGACCTCGCGATATCGACGATGTCATCGCGCGAGGCGGTTGGATCCTCCTTGTTCCAGGCAACACCAAGCCCGATCCTGAAGTCGATGCCCCTGACCGCCTTGAGCTCGAAGGCCCGGTTCGGCAGGCCCTCGGTCCATTCCGGCGCAAAGCCGATGCCAAGGCCGGCCGAGACCAGCGACACCAGTGAATAGGTGTCGTCGCAGCTATAGGCGATGTTGCCGGTCAGATCGTATTCCTCGAACTTCTCATTGAAGTACCGCTCGGTGTAGGAGAGGTTCTTGCGGTTGAAGGCGATGATCTTTTCCGAGCGCAGGTCGTCGATGGCGATCTCCGTCTGCTCCGCCAGTGGGTTTGTCCTGGCGACCGCCAAGAGATACCGTTCATGGGCGATCGAGGAGAAGCGCAACGAGCCGATGTTTTCCACCGGCCGGATGAAGCCCAGATTGATCTGGCCGTTTTCCAGGCCGCGGATGATGTCGCCGGTATTGCCGCTTGATATATGGATGCGGATATCCGGGTACTTGCGGGCGATCTTTGAAAGAAACGCCGGCAGCACGCCGGTGGTCGCCGGATAGACGGTGCCGATCCTGATCTGCCTTATCGTCTTGCCGGCCACCGCCCTGGTGATCTCGGCGGACAGATCGACCTCGCTCAGGATCCCGACGCAGCGCTCGTGGAAGATCTCCCCTGCCCTGGTGAGTTCCACCCGCCTGGTCGAGCGGATGAACAGCGCGCAGCCAAGTTCGCGCTCCAGCGCCTGCACATGATTGCTGAGCGCCGGCTGGGCGATGCGCACCTTGGCGGCCGCCCGGCCGAAATGCAGTTCCTCGGCCACCGCGACGAAGTAGGAGAGCTGGCGTAGTTCCATTTGCACGTCTCCTCTTGAAGCCCTTCATCGCATCATTCGACGATCAACTACGACAACAATGGTAATATGTCGGATATATCCGATGGATTAACGCAATGCAAGATGGTGGCCATGAGATATGGACACTCGCGCTCGCATAGCTTGGAACCTGCGAAATCTCAGGGTCTCGCGGAAAGTCACACAGGAGAACCTCGCTGTGGACGCGCAGGTGGACCGAACCGTTATCAGCGATTTGGAGAGAGGCAAGCACAATGCCTCCATTGATCTTATGGATCGACTTGCAATCGCGCTCTCGATTGATATCTCGGAGTTTTTCTCTGAACCGTTACCGTCCGAAGGCAAGCCAGAACCAATGAAGGCGGGGCGAAAGCCAAAGGCTTGATCATCCGTGCAGGAAAAGCCTTGGCTCCGATTTGATCTGAGGGATCGTCACAATGTCAGGCGGCAGGTTCTTTCGCGCTTCAATCGCTATCGGAAATCGCAGTGCAAATGAGCACTCTGATTGGTCTGTGCTGTCCGATATGGTGTTTAAGCTCGACTCTGCTGGGAATAGAACCAAACAGTATGGAGAATCTACACCAAGTGCAACATGGGCGTTTGAAGGGTAGGGGATCAGCCGCATTCACGCAAATGCGCCATGAAGACCTCGGCCGGTGTTTTGTAGCCCAAGCACTTTCTTGGCAGCGAATTCAGGTGATGGGCGAGGTCGACAAGTTGCTTCTGAGCGACGTTGGACAGATCCGTATCGCCAGGCATGAAGCGTCGAATGCGCTTGTTGGTGTTCTCGACAGCGCCTTTCTGCCAAGGCGAATTGGGATCGCAGAACCAGCTCCTGGCGCCGATCCCATCTTCCAAAGCCCTGAAAGCGGAGAACTCCGTGCCGCGATCAAAGGTGAAGCTTCGGCGTGCAAAAGACGGCAATGGTGAGAAGGCATGGATGATCTTGTCCATGATCGGTCGCGAGTGACGGCTGCGGTTCTTGATCATCACCGTATAGCGGCTCTTGCGCTCGACGAGAGAGGTGACGTTGGTCTCTCCGAGTTCACGCCGGAAGATCAGGAGATCGCCCTCCCAATGCCCGAACTGTGATCGATCATCAATAAAATCAGGTCGTTGGGAGATTCTGTAGTCGAGCGGCAAGTCTCAGCGGCGTAAGCAGATTTATGGAACAAGAGCGCCGGAATGCCAACCTATGCCACTGCCGTCGTCCGCCGCGGGGCACTCGTCTCGCGCAGCTGGAACTGATCGATCAACTGGAGGAGTATCCTCGTCTCGTCTGCGAGTTCCTTCGTCGCTGCGCTGGTTTCTTCGACCATGGCCGCATTCTGCTGCGTCATCTGATCCATCCGGTTGACGGAAGAATTCACTTCGTGGAGCGCGTTGTACTGCTCTCTGCTCGAGCGAGCGATGACGTCCATCTGCTCAGATGCGGTGACCACCTTTGCCGAGATGCTTTCAAGGACTTCGCTCGTCTCGCGGACGACTCGCGCTCCGTTGGTAATCTCTGTCTGCGAACGTCCGATGAGCTGTTTGATCCTTTGGCCGGCCTCCGCGGAGCGTTGAGCCAAATCGCGCACTTCCTGGGCCACGACCGCAAAGCCTTTTCCGGCCTCGCCGGCGCGGGCCGCTTCGATGCCGGCGTTCAGGGCAAGCAGGTTTGTTTGGAACGCGATTTCATCGATGACGCCGATGATTTGAACGATCTCGTCGGATGCCGCTTCAATCTTGCTCATCGCGTCGATGGCGCTTGCAACGACCTGGGACGAGGAATCGGCCACCTGTTTGGTGTCCGTGATGATCTGGTGGGCATCATCGGCGCAGGCCGCAGACGAACGAACCGTGGTGGTGATCTCTTCGATGGCTGCGGCTATCTCTTCGAGTGCGACGGCCTGTTGCTCGGTGCGCTTTGCAAGATCGCTCGCGGCAAGATCCATCTGACCGGCGTTCCCTTCGATCATCCGGGTGTTGGTGCGGATCTGGTCGATCGTTTCCTGCAGCCGGAGGAGCGACGAGTTGAAATCGTTGCGAAGCTGCTCCAATCGACCGAAGAAGGGGGTTGCGATCGTCTGAGAAATGTCGCCCCGTGCCAGACGTCCGAGACCTTCCGCCAGCGCCGTAACCGCGAAGTCTATCTGCTCTTCGACCGTGCGTTTTTCTTCATCACTGCGATGCCGTTCCTCCTCGGCCTTCGATCGCTCGACCTCGCTGCGCTCCTCGATCTGGATCTTGGCGATGGCATTATTCTTGAACACGCCCAGCGCGCGGGCCATATCGCCGATTTCATCGGCTCGGCTGTCACCGACGATAGATGTTTCGAGTTTGCCGTCCGCCAGGCGCCTCATAGCCGAAGTGATCTGATTGATCGGCCCCTTGAGCGTAACGGTCAGCCCGACGCCTGCGAGGATTGCGATTACCACGCCAAGGATCGTCGTTCCCAGAGACATCGAATTGGCGTCCGTGCGTTCGTCAGCCGCATTCTGCCGCTGCATTTCGGCGAAGGCCGTCAGCTGAGACCACATCCGGTCCACGTCGGCCGCGGCCAAACGGAATTCGTCCTGGCGCTGGGCGCTGATGCGAACGAGGTCGGTGGCAGCCTTCTGCATCTTGTCCAGCGCCGGCGGAAGCTTGGCTTTGAGATTATCGAATTGGGTGACACCGCCGGCATTGGAAATCAGCGTGTCCAGACCCTTCCTGACGGCCGTGATTTCCTGCGAAAGCCGCTGGAGATTGGCGTCCGTTGGCGCCAAGGTAAGTTTCGCCATTATGATCTGAATCACGTAAGCCGAGGTCGTGAGTTTCTGGCCGTCTCTCTGGCTGGTTTTGGCGCGCTCGACCGTTTTGGCGGTCTCGGCCGCCTTATCCGTTACCGCCTTCACGCGCCGTGCGGCGACCTCCTGCAATTCGGGCAGCCTGCCGACGATATGGCTCGTCGCATTCCTGAGACCGGCTGCATGCTCCTCGGTCTGGCCGGAGGCTTCGACAAGCGGCTTCAACGAAGCAATGGCATCGTCAATCGCCTTTTTGGCTTCCGGTGCCTCGCCGCCAAGGGCCATTCCCACGATGCGCTGCTGCCGGGCGAGTTCCTCCATATCGGGGCCGCTGATAGGGTCGGCGGCTTGAACCTTGTCGTTTAACGATTGGGCGAAGGAGGCGAAGTCTGAAATGCGCTGTGCATCGCCCAGTGTATTGCGGGCTTCATCTTCCTGCATGTCGGCGGCCCGCTGGAGAACCTTGGAGCCTTCAACGATATCCGTCTGGGACGACACGACGACGCTCTGCGCCTTCTGGAGATCGGTAAGGAGCGCCGACCGAGTTTCCTGAAGCTGCCACAGTGTATCCATGCGAGCCGAAATTCCATCGATGGAAGACAGCGCTTGCTCCAGTTCCTGCTGACCGCTGCGATCCGCGGCGAGCTTGTCGATGCCGGATTTCAGAAGAACGCGCTGATCGGCGAGTTTGCGGGCGACGACATCCCGGTTTTCTTGCGTGGCATTGGCGAGGAACTCGCCCATCGCGGCCGACAAATCCCGAAATCCGCTTAAGGACTGCAGGACGGAATTGGAAATATCCATCCGCCCCTGAAGCAGGCTTGACGCATAAAAACCGGTCGCGCCCACGGCCATGATGCTGAAGACGAACGGAACGATGAATACCATCACCTGCGTCTGGATGCGAACACGTGACAACAGTCTTCCCAACATGACTCCCTCCTCGGCTCACAGCGTCTCGTTTCGGCGCTTGGCGCAGGGGCTGTTGCAGGTCGCCTCCCTTCGAGTGAAAACCCTCCTTCCGCCTGAGGCGGCAGCCACACAGGTTTGCTCGTAACCAGCGGCTGCTCGCCCTCCTTCCTATCGACCTTCAGAAATTCGTAGATCCGTCGGAAGGAAATGGCTTGAAGAAGAACAATCAATCTCGGGTGAAGATACCGGTCCCCTCGAACCGGCTCTGCACATAATCCCTGCCGTACGCATGACGCATCAGTGGAATAAACATTTCATATCCCGCCAATGGTGAAATATTCGTTTCAATATTGGAAGCGAGTGACGTTAAGGAATAATGTCGTTCCCCAGGCCCTCGCCACGGTCAGGACCCATCTGGCAGGTGCACCAATAGCTTGATGAAGCTCCCGGCACCCCCGAGTCAACGCCAGCAATACGAACCGACTTCTCGGAACGTTCGCAGCTCTCGAGCAAGTACGAAACGACAGCAGTCGGATAAGCGTTCTCGTCAAACGCAACATATCTAGTGGCTAGAACGCTGCCCTCGACGTGACGTCAGTTTCGGCGTCGGTAGTTCAACAAAGTTGCATCGACATAGCGAAGCAAAAGAAGGCGGTGACGGCCACACCGATTAGCAGGATTTCCATTCTGCGACCCTTCCTGATGTTTTCAGAAGCGCCAGAGCCGAGCACCGACCCTGGCGTCTCTACGATCGTTTATTAGGCGTTGTTCTTCTTCCACTCTTCGTAGCGCGCCTTGTTTTCCGCATTCGCGGGGTATAGCCCCGGCAACGCCGCACCCTTGTTGACTTCCTGCATAATCCAGCCTTCGAGACGCTCCTGCTCGGTAGCAGCGTCGAGAATGTCGTCGATCATGGCAGCCGGGATGACAACGGCACCGTCGTTGTCGATGACGATAACGTCGTTAGGGAACACGGCTACGCCGCCGCAACCAACGGGCTGGTCCCAGTCAACAAACGTCAGGCCAGCCACGGACGGAGGAGCGGCCGCGCCAGAGCACCAAACAGGAAAGTTCGTACCGAGTACGCCGTCGAGATCGCGTACCACGCCGTCCGTAACGAGCGCCGCCACGTTCCGCTTAGCCATACGCGCGCAGAGGATGTCGCCAAAAATGCCGGCATCCTTGATGCCCATGGCGTCGACAACCGCGATGCATCCTTCCGGCATCGCTTCGATAGCGGCGCGGGTGGACCTCGGGGAAGACCAGGATTCCGGGGTAGCTAGGTCTTCGCGGGCCGGGACAAAGCGAAGAGTGAACGCACGGCCGACGATGCGACCCTGACCCGGCTTGATGGGCATGGCTCCACGCATCCAGACATTGCGCAAGCCCTTCTTTAAGAGGATAGTCGTGAGCGTAGCGGTGGTGACTGTCGCGAGCGTGGATTTGATTTCTGAATCGGTTGCCATTGGCATTACCTCTCGTTTTTTTCGTTATCAAATACTGGCAATCATGCCGCCGTCGATGCGGACGATGCTTCCGGTGATGAAAGAGGCGCGGTCGCTCGCCAGGAAGGCTACCGTGTCTCCGTATTCTTTCGGCTTGCCGTAGCGTCCCACCGGGATGGTCGCGGTGCTTTCGGCAGCAACGTCCTCGACTGAACGTCCTTCCCGCTTCGCCTTTTGCTCATCGAGGAAGGTGATCCGCGGAGTTGCTATGCGGCCTGGCAATACGATATTGGCGGTAATGCCTGCGCCGCCGACTTCCTTAGCCAGCGTCTTTGACCAGCCGACAAGCGTGCTGCGCAACGCATTGGAAAGCCCAAGGTTCGGGATCGGCGACACGACCCCCGAAGATGTAGACGTGATGATGCGCCCCCAGCCCGATGACTTCATTCCGGGGAGAACGCGGTCCGTCAGCGCGATTACCGAGAGGACCATCGACTGGAAGAATTTCGACCACTGCTCAGGTGCCTGACCCGAAACCGGGGTCGGCGGCGGGCCACCCGTGTTGTTGATCAAGATTGACACGTTGCCGAAGCGACTCTCGATGAGAGAGACGTTCTGGTCGATCACGGAGAGATCGCTGATGTCCCACTTGATCGAAAAGGCTTCGCCACCCTTGGAGGTGATCGACGTAGCCGTCTGTTCGGCGGCATCCAGATCGATGTCCGCAACAACGACCTTCGCGCCCTCACCAGCCAACGCTTCGGCGATCGCGCCGCCCAGGCCTCCGCCAGCGCCCAGGACCAGTGCGCACTTACCTGCAATTCCCAAATCCATTGCTCATTCCTCGCTATTTACTTGAGCGACGCGCATGCGTCTGCGATCCTCTCGCAGGCATCACGAAGTCGATCCGTCGATGTCGCAAAGGAAATTCGAAAATACGGCCCGAGGCCAAAAGCCGAACCCGGCACGACGGCAACGCCGACGGACTCCAGGAGGTACGTCGCGAAATCGACGTCGGTCTCAAGCACCTTAGCATTCGGCATCTGCTTGCCGATAACGCCAGCGCACGATGGAAAAAGGTAAAAGGCACCATCGGGCGTCTTGCAGCTCAAACCATCGATGCCGTTGAAAGCGGCGAGGCAGAGATCGCGACGTTCTTGAAAGACCGCATTGCGTTCGGTCAGGAAGTCAAGCGGACCTGTGAGTGCCGCCACAGCGGCGGCTTGCGACACCGAACTCGGGTTTGTCGTGCTTTGGGACTGGATGGTCGCCATGGCCCTGATCAAGTCAACCGGACCGCCTGCGTAGCCGATGCGCCATCCGGTCATCGCGTAAGCCTTTGACACGCCGTTACAGGTCAGCACCCGTTCGCGCAGCCGGGGCTCGACGGCCGCAATCGTCTGGAATTCCCAGCCATCGTAACGGATATGCTCGTACATATCATCGGTCATCACCAGAACCCGATGATGACGAAGCAGAACCTCGGCGATAGCCTTCAGCTCCGCGGCGGAGTAACCCGCTCCTGTCGGGTTGCTGGGCGAATTGAGAACCAGCCATTTTGTGCGCGGCGTGATCGCGCCCTCGAGCGCCTCGGCCGTAAGTTTGAATCCGGATTTTTCGCCGCACGAGACCGTCACCGGAACACCGCCCGTGAGCAACACCATATCGGGATACGATACCCAATACGGGGCCGGAATGATAACCTCGTCACCCTGGTCGAGAGTTGCCGAGAAAGCGTTGAAAATGACCTGCTTGCCTCCCGTGCCGACCGAAATGTTGGCCACCTCATAATCAAGCCCGTTTTCGTTCTTGAACTTGTCGACGATCGCACGCTTGAGAGCTGGTGTACCGTCGACGTCGGTGTATTTCGTTTCGCCGTTGTCGATGGCGTTTTTGGCGGCGATTTTTATATGGTCAGGCGTATCGAAGTCGGGCTCCCCCTGTGAAAGCGGAACGATGTTCTTTCCGTTTCGACGCAGCTCTGCGGCAAGCCTGGTGATTGCGATCGTTGGCGAAGGTTTTACCGTCTTCAGCCTTGCGGAAAGGCTTTCACGGTTGAATTGGAGAGTCATCGTATTCCCCTAGGTCGAAAGATCGAGGAGAGATTGACATTAACTCCGACATTAGAAAATATGTGTTTTCGTGATTTTGAAACACAGGAATTCTTAATTTGGAGACCCGGTTCCTTAAGACGTTCCTCAATGTCGTCGAGCTGACGTCGGTTGCTGCCGCCGCTCGAATGGAGTCGTTGACCCCGTCGGCCGTAGTTCAGCGGATCAGGGCTTTGGAGGCCGATGTCGGGGCGGTGCTGCTTCGACGATCAGGACACTCGACGCGGCCGACCGAGGCGGGGGTAGCGATACTCGAAATGGCCCGCAAGCTGATCGAAGGAACGGAGAGCCTAAAGGCGATCGCCACCCGCAACGAGGAGGTGGGAACGATACGGGTCGGCGTCATTCATTCGATGATCACGGGGCTTCTGCCGGAAATACTGACCGCTATGAAGGAGACACGTCCCGGAATCCTGGTCGAGGTACAACCTGGTCAGTCTGTTGATCTCTATCAGAAAGTGCTGGACGGTACGCTCGACGCGGCAATCCTGGTGGAACCCCCTTTTGCCATATCCAAAGAGCACGTCTGGCGGGAACTTCGGCGCGACCGGTTGATCGTTCTCACGAGTTCGACGGAACAGGAGACGGATGTCCTGACCATCTTGCGGCAGGCTCCGTTCATTCGCTACGATCGCAAGCATTGGGGCGGACGCACCGTCGAAAGCTATCTTCGGCGGGAGAAACTTTCTCTCCTGGATCGCTACGAACTCGACTCCCTGGAGGCCATTGTGGTCCTTGTGGGCCGCGGGCTCGGGGTATCGCTGATCCCGGATTGGCTGCCACCCTGGCCTGAGGGACTTCAGTTACGGAAGATCGCCGTCGACGGGGCTCCGACTCGAAATGTCGGGGTCATCTACAGGCAGCTTTCATCGAAGGACAGGCTGGTCGAGGCCTTTTCGCAGGAAGCCTGCAAGGCCGCAAAGGCGAAAGAGCTCACGTTGCGGCTTTGAGTCGACGGAGTGGGTTCAGGCGACGAGTTTCGTTGCAGAGACCAGGTTGTCGTAGAGGCGTTCGCTTGTCGTGTTGATTTCGCTCATGGCGGAGTATGCCTGCCGGAGGAATTTCTCGTAGGAGCCCTTTCCTTTGTGGGCCTCGAAGAGGTCGATGTAGCCGGGGGTTTGCGTCCACGCCATTAGCGATTGCGCGCCGCACTCCGAATGAAACTGCGTCGACAATGCGTGTTCGCCGACGGCGAGGACCTGTATGGGCGAAACTTCCGAACTGCCGAGAATTTGTGCGCCGGGTGGCGCGTCGGAGACTTCGGCCATATGCCATTGGACGACCTTGTGACGTTCGGAAAGCCCCGCCACCAACGGGTTGGGATTGTGCGGGATATCGATATTGAAGAACTCCGTGCTCGCCGACGTCCGAAAGGCCGACCTTCCCACCTAGCGAGTCTGCCAGGAGTTGGTGACCGAGGCAAACGCCGAAGTATGGTTTTGCCCGTTCTGCGACCCATTCCTTGATCGCCTGTTTTTCCATGCGCAGCCATGGATATTTATCCTCTTCCCACACATCCTGCGGCCCCCCAAGCACGAACATGAGATCATGGGACGCAAGGTGGGGAACCTCTTCGCCCGCCCACAGCCGAACCGTGGTTGGCACGAAGCCGTCCCTCGCGAAGGACTCGAGATACTTGCCGGGAGAGTCCCGGTCCACATGCTGAAGGATGAGAACGCTTTTCATGGAAACTGGCGCGGCCTACAGTATCTGCTTCAAAAAGAGCCGGGTGCGCTCGTGCTGCGGATTGTCGAAGAATTCGGCCGGCGAATTCTGCTCGACGATCCGGCCCTGGTCCATGAAGATAACGCGGTGCGCTACCTGGCGGGCAAATCCCATTTCGTGGGTGACGCAGAGCATGGTCATGCCTTCCTCGGCAAGGCCCACCATGGTGTCGAGCACTTCCTTGATCATCTCGGGATCGAGCGCCGAAGTCGGCTCGTCGAACAGCATGATCTTGGGGCTCATGCACAGCGACCGGGCGATCGCCACACGCTGCTGCTGGCCGCCGGAAAGCTGGCCCGGATATTTGTTGGCCTGCTCGGGGATCTTGACGCGCTTGAGGAAGTGCATGGCGACCTCTTCCGCCTGCTTCTTCGGCATCTTGCGGACCCAGACCGGCGCTAATGTGCAGTTTTCGAGGATCGTCAGGTGCGGGAAGAGGTTGAAGTGCTGGAACACCATGCCGACTTCGCGACGCACCTCGTCGATCTTCTTCAGATCGTTGGTGAGCTCGGTGCCGTCGACGATGATCTGGCCCTTCTGATGCTCTTCCAGTCGGTTGATGCAGCGGATCATCGTCGACTTGCCCGAACCCGACGGGCCGGCAATGACGATGCGCTCGCCGCGCATGACCTTCAGGTTGATGTCGCGCAGCACGTGGAAATCGCCGTACCACTTGTTCATGTTGACGATTTCCACTGCGACATCGGATGCGCCGTCGAGCGCCGCTTGTTTTGGTTCCGCCATAGTCACCGCTTGTGCCCCCTGTGCAATCTTCTTTCGGTATACTTCGCATAGCGGGACATGCCGAAGCAGAACACCCAATACATTAGCGCCACCGCGAGATAGCCTGTCGCAGCGGATGTCGGAGTGGCCCATTTCGGATCCCGCAACGTGGTCTGTACGATCCCAAGCAGGTCGAAGACCCCGATGATCAGCACCAGCGTCGTGTCTTTGAAGAGACTGATGAAGTTGCTGACGATGTTCGGGATGGAGATTTTGAGAGCCTGGGGCAGGATTATTTTTATCATCATGGGCCAGTACCGAAGACCAAGGGCGGTTGCCCCCTCGTACTGTCCTCGATCGATCGCCTGGATGCCACCGCGAACAACCTCCGCCATGTAGGCCGACGAGAAAAGCGCTACTCCGATCAGCGCGCGGAGGAGCTTGTCGAACGACATGCCCGGCGGAAGGAAAAGCGGCAGCATCACGCTCGACATGAACAGCACGGTTATCAGTGGAACTCCGCGCACGATTTCGATGAAGCCGACCGAAAGCGTCCTCACGAAAGGCATGCTTGACTGCCTGCCGAGCGCCAACACAATCCCCAACGGCAGCGACGTTATGATCCCAACAACGGCGACGATGAGCGTAACGAGAAGTCCGCCCCACTGGGCAGTGTCTACGGTCGAAAGCCCGAAGTCGTAATCCAATGCCGCCATGCCGGCGAACACCGACGCCGACACCGCAACCAGGGCGAACCCCTGGCCCGAACTCATCTGGCGTCGCATCGCCAACGCCCCAATGGAGATGAGGCTCGCGGCAACCGTCACGCACACCGCGATCAGGCCCGAAACGGAACCGAGCACAGGCATCGTCGAAACTGCTGCCAATACGGCGGAACATAGGCCAGCAGCCAGCGCGATCCCGGTGGCAAGTACACAGAGCCGATTTGTTCTCAGGACTTCTTCTATCCCGGTTGACGCTAATGGCACAGCCACGGTCATCAACAACAGGCAGACTGCGACGGTGATATAGGACCCCGGTCCGAACGCGAGGTTGCCTCCGGAAAGGAGGATCACCACACTCAGCGGGAGGGCCGTCACCAAAAGCAAAGCGTTTACGCGCTTGAACGGCAACGCCGGGACGAGCATGGGTATGCCCACCGCGACGAGGAGCGCGAAACAGACGTTTGCCCGCCAGCGCTGATCGATCGGGTAAAAGCCGTATATCCACTGGCCGATTTTTTCCCTCACCAAAGGCCAGCAAGCACCCGTCGGGCTGGCAAGACAAGCGTTACGATCAACGCCGTCCCAGATGCCCGCGAGGACCGCGAATTTCAGCACGGTCCAGGCAAACCACAGCACAGTCGCTCCGAACAACAGCGTCAAGACGGTCTGGCCAGGTCCTGCGAAGAGATTGAGCCGAAGCCAGCCCCAGATACCGGAAGCGCTGGGCGGAGGCGGCAAACATGGACTGTCTTCGGTTCTGACAAAGGCGGCCATCAGCGTTCCACCAGTTTGGAGTTTGCGTTGAACCAGTTCATCAGCAGCGAGGTTGCGAGGCTCAACGATAGATAGACAACCATCCAGATTGTAACAATTTCAATGGCTTTTCCCGTCTGGTTGAGGATCGTGCCCCCGGTTGCAACGAGGTCCGGATAACCTATGGCGACCGCGAGCGAGGAATTCTTGATAAGACCGAGGTAGGTAGTGCTCAACGGTGGAATGATGATGCGCATTGCCTGTGGGACGACGATAAGCTTCGTCGTCCTGAGGGGGCCAAGCCCGAGTGCGGCGGCCGCCTCCACCTGTCCCCGGTTGACGGCCATGACGCCTGCGCGCACCGCTTCGGCGATGTAGGTCGCCATGTATACCGAGAGAGCGAACAGCAAAGCGATCAGTTCGGGAATGATGGTAATGCCGCCGGAGAAGCTGAATGCCGTTTTCGTCGGCGCCTCCAGTTCGAATGGTCGACCCATGACCAAGACAAGCAGCGCTCCGATGGCGAGAAAGAGGAGGGACAGGCGCAATCCCGTTTTCGTTTTCGCACCCTCGTCCGCGTAAACCAGCCGCGAGATGATCAGGATCGCAACCCACGCCAGGGCGATTGCCGCCAGGAGCCAGATGACAGCGCCTTTGTCGGGTGCTTCCGAAAGCGACGGGATCATCAGCCCGCGGTTGGAGATGTAGGCATAGCCGAAGACAGTCCAAGCCTCACGCGGGGACGGAAGCGTCTGGACAATGACGACCGAGTACCAAACGAACACCTGAAGGAGCAACGGAATATTTCGAAAGAACTCGATGTAGGCAGCCGCCACACGTGACACGATCCAGTTCTTCGAGAGCCCCATGATCCCGACTGCAAAGCCAAGGACGGTCGCCGCGACGATACCAAGAACGGAGACCAAAACCGTATTCGCCAGACCCACCAGCAATGCACGCCCGTAGGTGGAAACGCTTTTGTACGGAATCAGGGTCTGGGAGATCTCGAACCCCGCGGATCTGCCGAGAAACCCGAAGGAGAGCTGTTGGTTCAGCTTTCCCAGGTTCGCGGCGGTATTGGCCGAGATGACACAGACGAAAAGAAACAAGGCCAACCCGAGTGTGATCTGGAAGGCCTGGGCACGGCGCTTGGGATTGCGCCAAAACCCGCCGTCGCTGCCGCGGCTAATCGTTTTTACGGACGTCACTGGATTCACCTGTGCGTAGTGGAAACCTGACAGGCCCGATGCGGCGGCCAGAGAGGGCCGCCGCACTGGCGGTTACCGGATCGGCGGCGCGTACTGCAGCCCGCCGTCCTTCCAGAGCGCGTTCTTCCCACGTGCGATTTTGAGGTCCGACTTGTCGCCCAGGTTCCGGTCAAACATCTCCCCGTAGTTCCCGACGCCCTTCACGATGTGTACAACCCAGTCTTCGTCGACGCCGATACCGCCACCGAAGCCTGCGGCGGTGCCGTCGGCGTTTTTCACGCCGAGCAAGCGCTGAATTTCCGGGTTCGTGGACTTCAGCATCTCGTCCACGTTCGAACTTGTGATGCCGTCTTCTTCAGCGGTCAGGAGGGCGAAGTAGGTCCACTTTACGATGTTGAACCATTGGTCATCACCCTGACGGGTCGCCGGACCGAGCGGCTCCTTCGAAATGATTTCGGGAAGGACAACGTGATCGTCCGGCGCTTTGAGCTGAAGACGCTCGCTGTACAGCACGGACTGGTCGCTCGTCAGCACGTCGCAACGGCCCTCCTCGTACGCCTGGCGCAGTTGGTTGGAGTCGTCGATCGCAACGCTCGTGAACTTCAGGCCTTTGGCATTAAAATAGTCGGAGACGTTCAATTCGGTGGTCGTACCCGTACCAGCGCAAACTGCCGCGCCGTCAAGCTTCAACGCCGAGTCGATTCCAAGGGACTTCTTCACCATGAAGCCTTGCCCGTCGTAGTAAAGCACGCCCGCAAACAACAGGCCCATCGACGTATCGCGGCTCATCGTCCACGTAGAGGTGCGCGAAAGTATGTCGACCTCGCCCGACTGAAGGGCGGTAAAGCGCTCTTTCGCGGAGAGAGGTGTGAACTTGACCTTTTTCGGATCGTTGAATACCGCGGCGGCCACCGCGCGGCAAAAATCGACGTCCATTCCGGTCCAGTTGTTCTGCGCATCCGGCAGCGAGAAACCGGGGCTGCCCTGGCTTACGCCGCACTGGACAAAGCCCTTCTGCTTGACGCTCTCCAGCGTTGTGGCGTTGGCTGGCACCGCGCCCAGCATTGCCGCAAGCGCACCGATCAGTAGTCCGGTATTTCCGATAATCTTCATCTGCTGTTCCCTCCGGTTTTCTATTCGATGTCCAGTCCATACGATTGTGCGAGAACCGCGGGTGTGCGTTCGGCTCGCCAAAAACGTACGACTTCTGACTGTCAAGGAGAGGGCACCGCCTGCTTGAACACCCAACGTCAAAGACCCGTGCCTCTCGAAGGCGCAATGTGACACAGCAGTGAAAAACGATAAACGTATCCTTCCTCGGCTTCGAAAAGCGAGAAAGCTTAACTTCGAGGGATTCTTGCGGGTTCTGACGATCGCGTCGCTGCGCAGGCTCTGCTCGGGGTGGCGTAGCGACTTCAGCGACGCTATTCATCATCAAAATCTCTGCATCGTCCCCGGGGCGACATAGGCGTGTAACTGGTCCG
Organism: Rhizobium sp. C104; assembly: GCF_022354505.1. Taxonomy (NCBI): domain Bacteria; kingdom Pseudomonadati; phylum Pseudomonadota; class Alphaproteobacteria; order Hyphomicrobiales; family Rhizobiaceae; genus Rhizobium; species Rhizobium sp. C104. Next base: position 164,417 of record NZ_CP092355.1, read on the forward strand.
CGTCAAAGAGGATGCTGTCTCCGGCGGACAGTTTCAGAGGTTCGTAATGAATGGTTTGCAACTCGAGATCGCCCGTTGTCGCGCGCCTCGGAATCCTGCTCCGACCACCCAAGCGATCAAAGCCCCAGGAACAGGACCGCGACAGGCAGGAACAACGCTTCCGTCGCCACTCGCCAAGTTGAAATCGCACCAGGTGGCGTGATCGATCCCGGCGGAAGCTCTACGCCGTCCCAGTTCTTTCCCAAGGCTCTAGATATACCTCGTGTAGTCGGAACTGACTTTCCCATCTCCAACAAAAGCAGCGATCGACCTCCGGTCGGCCTCATCGAGCGCGTCTGGAACGTAGATCGTGAAGGGAGTCCGCAGATGCGCTATGTCAGCGCTGCTTTCGAAACGCCTCTATGACGAAGCATCTAGGATGCGCTTCTGGCACGCCGGGGTGATTGCCCATAGCAGTTCGGCATCGGTTGACGCTGGCGTGACGACCGCCTCCCTGGCTTGTTCGAGGGGCATCGCGGATCGCAAACATTGCCAGCTTATCGAAGAAGCCGACAATTTCGGCTTCCACCGTCAAATTTCCTTCGAGAAGTATCAGCGTGCGGGTTTCTCTCATAACCTTGCATCGAATGTTGATGACCTCTTCAATCCGGACGGCGCGCGTGAACTGCATATCGAATTGAAGGATTTGTGGAACTTCGAGCGCCCGAGAAAAGGATGCGGACAAAGCCCGCATCCTCTTGGCGTTCGCCTCAGTTCTTGGTGACGAAGTCCTTGACGTTGGCAGGCGTCACGAGCTGGAAGGGAATGTAGACCTTCTTGTCGATCTTCTCGCCCTTGGCGAGCTTGAGCGCTGCATCAAGCGAGCCCTTGCCCTGGCCGGCGGCATCCTGGAACACCGTGACGTCGAGATCACCTGCCTGCATGGCGGCAAGCGCGTCCTGGGTGGCGTCGACGCCGCCGACGACAACCTTGCTTATATCCTTGCCGGCTGCCTTCAGCGCCTGGATGGCGCCGATCGCCATTTCGTCGTTGTTGGAGATCACGGCGTCGAATTCGATGCCGCTGGAGAGCCAGTTGGTCATCAGGTCGGCGCCCTGGGTACGATCCCAGTTCGCCGTCTGCTCTTCGACGATCTCCAGACCCTTGCATTCATCCGTCTTGATGACGTCATGAACGTCCTGGGTCCGCATGCGCGCAGCCTGGTTGGAGAGCTCGCCCATGATGACGACGGCCTTGCCCTTGCCGCCGAGAATGCGGCAGATTTCCTTGGTTTCCAGCGTGCCGGATTCCTGTTCGTTGGAAGCGACGAAGGCCTGCTTCTCCGGCAGCGTGTCGACGTTGACCGGCTGACGGTTGACGTAAACCAGCGGAATGCCGGCATCGGCCGCGAGCTTCGACATTGCCGTGGTCGCATCGGTATCGACAGGGTTGACGATGATCGCATCGACCTTGGAGGCGATGAAATTCTGGATCTGGCTCTGCTGCTTGGAAACGTCGTTCTGTGCGTCTTCGACCTGCAGCGTCACACCGCTGAGTGTCTTTGCATAATCGGTCATGCCGTTGCGCAGAACCGTCAGGAAATTGTCGTCGAATTTCGCCATCGAGACGCCGACGGTTTCTGCGTGAGCGGCCGTCGACATGACGAGCGCCATCGCAGTGCCCAGGATAAACTTCTTCATTTTACTTCCTCCACAAAGCGGTGCCCGGCTGCACCCTCCTCACGCCGGGTTTCCAGCACACTGGCGAAAAACAATTATCAGGGCCGCCAGACAAAGGCCGAACATCACCATAAGACATCAAGACAATCTCGATGCTGACGACTAGCCCCTCCTTCGCCGCTACGTTGTCTCGCGCGAACCCCAAATTTTTTGGTGCCGAATTTGATGATTTAAATCCGCAGTCTTCAACAGCGCCAATGTCGAGCGTCTTTCACCGAAGACACCACAACGATGCAAAGCTGACACACGCCATTTGTCCAATCTCTCCGTCAGCTTTCGCGTGATCGCGGCAAGCTTCTATCTATTTCGTTTTGCGGTCCATTCATCGTTGCTTGTAGACCCTCTCATTCTTGAAAGAATCGTCGCCCTAAATGAGAGAACCCCATCAGTCCCCCGACATTTTCAGGAATTCGAACCCGATTGGCAGGAAGATTAACAGTCCACCGGCGGCAAATGCTTGGTAAGCCGTCGCGTACCCTCCCCGGTCCACCGACGACAGCCATTCATACGCCAGCCGGCAAGCCCCTAATGTTTTCTGCCGGCGTCCATGCGCCGCAATGGACGAGTATGCGGAAGGTCAAGGACGGACTGACTGTACGAGTCGCAGAGTCTAGGATTTATGGGGATAGTCCATACGTATATGGCGCTGCATACTTCCGAGGGCGCGATCCCACACTCCGCCGCGAGGCTAAGTGCGGGACCTGTTAATAGCACCTTAGGCCACTTGGCGCATTGGCGCATTTTCGGGAATAATCCCGGCGGCCTTCAGATCCGTCCACAGTTCAGCCGGGATAGCGGTTCCCGACGACGCGAGGTTTTGCTTGACCTCTGCAACGTTCTGCGCGCCGAGCACGACCGTCGCAACGGCGGGGTGCATCAAGACGAACTCGATTGCTACGGAGCTCAAGGGCACCCGATATTTCTCGCAGATTTCCTCGATGGTTCTGACTTTGCGCACGACCTCATCAGGCACGGAACCATAGTCGTAGGTCGCCCCCGCGCCCTTGACGCCCGTCGCGAGAATGCCGGAATTGAAAACACCGCCCGCGATAACCGAAACGTTGCGCTGCTGAAGCTCGGCGAAATCACCAGCAAGTGGACCCTGGTTCAACAGTGTGTAGCGACCCGCAATGAGCGCGCAGTCGATGTTGAACTCCCGTGCCACAGTTACCACGGCCTCCGTTTCGTTAACGCCGAGGCCGAGCGCGGATACCGCACCGCCGTTGCGAAGTTCATCGAGCGCCTTGTAACCGCTTTCCCTTATCTGTTTCCAGTAAACATCAGCCTCATCGCCATGCCACGCCCGGCCGAGATCGTGAACGAGGAGCACGTCGATATAGTCCAGGGCCAACCGGACCTGGCTGTCCTCGAACGACCGCATGATACCGTCGTAGGTGTAGTCGTAAGTGTCCAGGAAAGGTAGGGGATCGACCCACTCGATTCCGTAGACGGTATCGAGTTTCTTGACCCTGCTGGCGGCCTTCATGACGCGTCCGACCTTCGTGCTGACGACCACGTCGTTGCGAATGCCGAGTTCCCGCAATGCATGGCCGAGGTAATATTCGGCTTTACCGAATCCATACATTGGCGCGCAGTCAAAATATCGCACGCCACCGTCATAGGCGGCTTTGATGACGGCCTCGAAATCCGCATAGGATGCCTTGGCCTTGAACCCAGCCAACGGCACGGTGCCGAAGCCTACCGACGTTACTGCGACTTTTGACTTTCCCAGTTGCCGGGTCGGATATTTGCCTTCTGAATTACCGGTCACTCTCGAAACCTCCCTGTTAGTCAAGCTTGATTGATATGGGCGAACGCCACGCCGAGCGTGCTTAGGCGGACGCCGCCATCCAGCCGCCTGCAGATTGTCAGATTCACTGCTAATCTACTGTAGCGATCGATACACTTATTGGAAATGTTCGGTGCGGGCAAGGTCACACGAGCGATAAAATCCAACCAAACGGGAACTCTTTAAAGATCGATACAGATGGATTATGTACGTTATTAAAAGCACGGTTCGTGAGAGCATTCGGAGAATTCGATGATCCCCCAGCATCAGAGCAAAGGGAAGCCAAGGACGTTTGACCGCGAGGCGGTCCTGAAGAAGGCACTCGGGGTGTTCTGGAAGCGTGGCTACGAGCCTGCATCGATTGCCGAACTGTGCGAGGCAATGGAAATCAACCCACCAAGCGTTTACGCAGCCTTTGGCAACAAGGCCCAGCTTTTCATGGAAGCTGTCAATCACTATGAAAACGTCTACTGGAACGACGCGTGGGAACGGCTGGAAGATGAACCGGATGTCCGAAAGGCAATGGCGGGCTTCTTTCGGGACGCCGCCGTCATTCTAACGTCCCAAGACGCCCCTTGCGGCTGTATGGTCGTCCTCGGAGCCGCCAACGTTTCCAAGGATTCGCAAGACGTCAACGATGCGCTCAAAGCATTGCGCGAAGAAGGGAAGGAATGCTTCCTCGTTCGCCTCAAAAGGGGCGTCGCCGATGGCGAGTTTTCCGAGGGGACCGATGTCGACACACTGGCGTCGACCCTCAACACGATGTTCCACGGTATGTCGATCCAAGCCCGGGACGGTGTATCTCATGAAGAGCTGGAGCGCGTGGCCGCAGTCGCTATGACCCTAATTCCGCCGGCACCCGTCCCTCCAAAGCGACACAGCGCTTAAACAGCTAGAACCCCCTCAACATTTTTTACCCAGCCTGTGCTCGATGTTCCCTTGCGTCGGGCCCAGGAGGAGCGGTCGTGCGAAATGCCCGCATCGCGCGTGTTTCCTTTACGATCGTGGATTCTGATCGTCGAGATTGCATCATTGTCAGATTGTCTGTTAAAAATGCAATAGCCATCAAAAAATGGTTGACGGTCTGTATCACTCGCTATTAACGTCTATAGCAACCACTACAGAAAAATAGAACTCGCCGAAAAAGGTAGAGGGGAATTTAGCATGCAACAAGTGAAGGCAGGCGGGCTCCCCGCCGTGTCAACGAACCTTGACGCCCCTAAGGCTAGCTTGTGGGGTGAACGCAGGTTCCGCAAAGCCGCCGGATCTGCGCTTCTTCTGTGCGTCGTCCTGCTTCTGGTATCCCTGCCATTCGCCCTGATCGGTCCGTCGGTCGAGCGCCTCGTAATCCTCGTGCTGATCAATGTCGCGGCTGTTGTCGGGTTGAACATCTACACAGGAAACTCGGGCATTCTGACGGTCGGCCACGTCGGTTTCTTCGCGGTCGGCGCATATACAACGGCCCTTCTCACCACACCGCCGGAAATCAAGGCTGATTCACTACGGCACCTTCCCGCGTTCCTCGCCAACTCAAATATGGGGCTAGGTGAATCTCTTCTGACCGTAGCCGTTATTTCCTTGGTTTTCGGTGTTGTGACGGGGTTGCCACTCTCGCGACTGCGGGAGACATCGGCGATCGTTTCGACATTCGGGCTGCTGGTGATCGTCAATTTCGTGCTCAAGGGTGCAACGAACATCACCAACGGGACGAAGGGCATCTATGGAGTGCCCGAACTCGTCAATCTGCCTACGGCTTACATTTTCGTGTTTGCCACGATCGCTGTTGCCTTCGCCTACAAGGTTTCCCGGTTGGGTTTGCAGCTCCGCGCCTTTCAAGACAACGAGGTGGCGGCGACGTCGAGCGCCATCAATCCGAATCGCAGACTGTTGGAAGCGTGGGCACTCAGTGCCGTGGTGCTGGGTCTCTGCGGCGCGCTGTTCGCCCATGTAATCGGCGCGTTCCAGCCCCATGACTTTTACCTCACGCTTACATTCGAGCTTATCGCAATGCTGGTCGTCGGCGGCAAGCGGTCAATATCCGGCGCGGTTATCGGCACCCTTCTCATCACCGCCCTGGTCGAGATCGTTAAACCCATCGAAAGCGGCGGCGGCATTGCCGGTATCAGCTTTCCGCCGATTTGGGGCCTTACCCAAATCCTGCTCAGCTTGATGATCCTCGTTGTGATGTATAAAGCCCCGGCCGGAATCATGGGGAGTCGAGAGCTGTCCCTCTCCATGTTCAAACGTCCCAGGCTGTCCGAGTCGACCGTCGACGTTGCGTCCCTTCCTGCGGTGGAAAGCCGTTCGGAAAGACCCGCTGCCACGCTCGAAACGAATGCCATCGGAATCGATTTCGGCGGTGTCCGCGCACTGAACGATGTGTCGATCAAGGTCGAAACGGGGAAGATCGTTGGCCTCATCGGGCCGAATGGCGCGGGCAAGACGACGCTCATCAACAATCTGACCGGTGTCCACCAGCCGACCCGCGGACAGGTCATTCTGGACGGGCAGGAAATAGTCGGATGGCCCTCGAGCCGGATCGCCCGTGCTGGCCTCGGCAGAACCTTTCAGAACATCCGCCTCTTCAGCGAAATGACCGTTCTGGAAAACGTGGTATCGGCCGCGCTCGCGCGCGGCCACCTAGCGACGGGGGTGGAAAGCTACGCCTTGTCCCTCCTCGAGCACTTCGATCTGGCAAAGCTCGCCGACACGAAATCCTCCGCCCTGCCCTACGGTGCACAACGCAGACTGGAGATCACGCGCGCGCTGGCTCTGGAGCCGCGTTTCCTTCTCCTCGACGAGCCCGCGGCCGGAATGAACCCGAAAGAGACCGCCGGCCTGATCGAGGCAATTCTGTCCATCCGCGAGAAATTCGCGCTCGGCATCCTTATCGTGGAGCATGATTTGCATCTGATCATGCGCCTCTGCGACGAGGTCTACGTCCTCAACAAGGGCGAGATGATCGCTTCGGGTTCGGCCGAGAAGGTCCAGAACGACCCGAATGTGATCGAAGCATATCTTGGCAGCCAGGAGGTACGCGCCGCCAGGAGAAAGAAAAGGCCCTGAGGGAGTTCCCGCAGGCCGAATGGATCACGAACAACCAAAAAGGGGTTTCAAATGACTGGGTCAGATCACAGGATTGCTTCGCACGTCAGCCGCAGAACCGTCCTCGCCACAATGCTCGGCGGTGTCGCCGCAGTCGGCATTGCCGGCGTTTCGCCTGCGTTCGCCGCGGACAAGACAGTGCGCGTCGGCTTCTCGTTGGCACACACGGGCTGGGCTGCCGCTTACGACGTCGGTTATGCCCTCGGCCTTCGCATGGCCTTCGACGAGGCGAACGCCAAGGGCGGCGCTGGCGGCAAGTACAAGATCGAAGTCACCGAAGGAACGGATACCGCGTCGAGCTCCGTGGAGGCGATCAAGTCGGTCGACGGTCTGCTTGAAAAGGGTGTCGACGTGCTCTTCACGAGCTGTGACGCAACCAGTTCCGTCGCGGCGGGCCGGTCCGGCCAGAAGAAAGGCGTGTTGATGTTCGCTGGAACATCCACCCAGGTCGACGTCCCCGCGAAAGTCGGCGACTGGATGTATCTGGCCAACTTCAGTGACAACGTCAGTGGCGGCTCCACGGGCGTCTTCGCAGCAAAGGACCTCGGCATCAAGACCGCCTATCTTCTCAAGTCGTCGGATAACACATACACGGAATACGTCCCGGAATACTTCGCCAAAACGTTCGAACAGTACGGCGGCAAGGTCGTCGGCAAAGGAAACTTCACTTTCGAACAAGCCGATTTCGGGGGTATCATCGCCGAGATCAAGGCGCTCCCCGCGGAGCCCGACGCAATCATGACCGCAGCGTTCGAACCGGACCTGCCGGCTTTCCTGCGCCAGGCGAGAGCGGCCGGGATCAAGTCACGCATCGTGGGTGCCGACGGCATCGACTTCCCGTCGTTCTACGCTCTCGGCGATCTGGTCGAGAATACGATCGTCCTCTCCAACCGCATGCCGGTCGAAGGCAGCAAATACCAGGAAATCGCCAGCGTCTTCGGCAAGTCGCATCCTGACCAGGTGGATAACTCGGCCTGGATCGTGGGCTATGACGCCGGACTGGTCCTTATCGAAGCGATCAAGAACGCCGACGCGACGGATTCCGCATCGATCCGCGCCGCCCTGGACAAGATCAAGGACTTCGACGTTCCCAACGGCAAGGTCTCCTACACGGGCTTCGAGCGCCGTCCCATGGTGCCGATCTCGTTCCTCGAGATCAAAAGCGGCAAGGGCGTCTTCATGAAGGCCGCCACGATCGACGCTGCCGATATCCCTGCTCCGATTATGTAAGGTTACGTCATGCTCCGCGTTGAAAATCTGGTCGTTCGATATGGACCGATCGAAGCCGTCAAGGGGATCAGCTTCGAAGTGGGCCAGGGCGAGATCGTATCTCTCCTGGGTCCCAACGGTGCCGGCAAAACATCCACTCTTGCCGCACTGATGAAGCTGATCGTACCGCAATCGGGTACGATCACCTTGGCCGGTGAAGACATATCGGGAGTGGGAGCTGCCCAGATTGTTCGGCGGGGCATGACCCTTTCTCCGGAAGGGAGGCGCGTTTTTCCGAGATTGAGCGTTGAGAAAAACCTCCTTTTAGGCGGCATGGTCCTCAAGGACTGGCGCAACCCAGAGGTCCTGAACCGGATGTACGCCCGGTTCCCGATCCTTCATGAGCGTCGCAACCAACTTGCGGGAACCCTTTCGGGTGGAGAGCAGCAGATGCTCGCCATCGCGAGAGCGTTGATGTCTTCTCCCAAGGTCCTTCTTCTCGATGAACCTTCTCTTGGAATCGCGCCGAAGATCGTGGCCGAAAACTTCGATCTTATCTGCGAATTGCGGGACGAGGGATTCACGATCTTGCTCGTGGAGCAGAACGTCTTCCAATCCCTCTCGATCTCCGACCGGGCATACGTGCTCGAGAGCGGACGTATCGTGGCGAGTGGGGATTCGGATGACATCCTTAAAAGCGATCTCGTCCGGCACTCATACCTCGGGGTCGCCGACCCGATCGAAGCGGCATAGGTGCGACCATGGAAATCTTCATTCAATATCTCATCAACGCCCTAAGCCTCGGCGGTGTCTACGCGCTGATCGCCCTTGGACTGGCAATCGTATTCAGTATCTTTGGCTTCATCAACTTCGCCCACGGGGAGCTTCTCACGCTCTTCGGCTATGCGTTGTTCTATTCGCTGGGTGCGGGCATACCGTTTCCGTTGGCGGTAATCCTCTCGCTGATCGCTTGCATGGTCGCCGCGGTCGCAATGGAACGTATCGCGTTTCGGCCGTTGCGCGGGGCTAACCCCATGACGCTTCTGGTCACGAGCTTCGCTATATCCGGAGCTCTCCAGGTGATTTTCCAGGTCGCGTTTGGCGCGCTGCCCAAGCCCCTTAACATGCCCGGCTTCCTGACGGGCGCTTTCAATGTGGGCGGCGTTTACATCGGCGCTGCGCAGTTGATCTCAATCTTCACCGTTGCGCTTCTGGCCATCGCCCTCAACCTTTTCCTGAACCGCACGCGGTTCGGTCTATCGCTTGTTGCATCGGCCCAGGACTTCGACGTAGCGAGATTGATGGGCATCAAGGTGAACACGGTCTACGCCATAGCCTTCGCGCTGTCCGGCTTGCTCGCTGGCGTCGCCGCCCTGCTGTGGGTTTCAATGCGCGGGTCGGTAACCCCGGATATGGGCTTCACGCCGCTGGTAAAGGCATTCGTCGCAACGATCGTCGGCGGTATGGGCAGTTTGACGGGCGCGGTAGCAGGAGGGTTTTTCCTTGGAGTCATGGAAGTCGCGCTACAAATCGTCCTTCCGTCTGATTACCTGGTTTTCCGGGATCCCCTCATCCTTTCGATCCTGATTGGGTTCCTGCTTTTCCGTCCTCGTGGCCTCCTTCCTGCAGCAGCGATGCCTGTAAAGTGAGGATAGGAGGCGTGTTTTCTGGCGCGTATTTTTCAATCATAGGAGAACGGAAAGCACGCGGCTGGTTATGCTCATACATCTCTCGCCGACGCGCTTCCTCCAGCGCGTCGGTATTTTTTATCATGAACTCTCGAGCCTTTGCCATGAGCTGCGGGTTACATGCCTTTGATTTATTCGCCCAGGTTGGTCTTCAGTTCTTGCGATGCCTGCGCGATCGCGCTGCGGGGTGCCGGCAGATGGCTGAACGCGTTCGACAGCCCAAAATCGTGAATCATGCCGTTGTAGCGCACGGACTTCACATGCACACCCGCAGCGTCGAGCTTGCGGGCATAAGCCTCGGCTTCATCGCGCAGGACGTCGAATTCGGCGGTCTGGATCAGCGTCGGCGGCAAGCCCTTGAGCTGCTCGGTCGCCGCCTGCAGCGGCGAAGCGTAGATCTGCTTGCGTGCCTCGACATCGGTCGTGTAATGGTCCCAGAACCACACCATCAAGTCCTTCGTCAGGAAGTAGCCGTTGGCGAACTCCTTGTACGATGGCGTGTCGAAGTTTGCATCCGTCACCGGACACAGCAACACTTGCGAACGCAGTTCAGGCGCGCCCTTTTCGCTCGCCATCAAGGCAACCACGGCGGCCATGTTGCCGCCTGCGCTGTTTCCAGCTACGGCGAGGCGCTTGCCGTCAACCTTGATCTCGTTGCCATGCTCGGCCACCCATTTCGTGGCGGCATAGCCTTGTTCGATGGCGACGCCGTATCCCGCCTCAGGCGACAGGGTGTAGTTGACGAAGACCGCCACCGCACCCGAGCCTGTCACCAGGTCACGCACCAGCCGTTCGTGGGTCGGGAAGTCGCCCAGCACCCAGCCGCCGCCGTGGAAGTACATGAACGCAGGCAAGGTCTTCTGTTTGCTGCCGGCTGGACGAACGATCGTCAGCTTCAGGTCGCTGCCATTGACGCGGATGGTCTTCTCGCTGACGTCAGCCGCCGGCAAGGCCACATTGGGGGCAGCCTGGGCACCCGCCAGCGCGGCGCGGGCCTCGACAGGCGTCATGGTGTCGAGCGTCTTGCCGCCCTCAAGAGATTGCAAGAATTTTGCTATGTTGTGTTCGACGCCCGGCCGGTCGGCTGCAGAAGCGTTACCAACCGCCAGGGCCAGAGCGGACAGGGCGACCGCGGAGGTGAGGGTTTTCATGATATTTTCTTTTCAGTGAGTGAGTGTAAAGCAGAAGCCTGAGGCGTCGGTGTCGACGCGGGCGCGTGTGGCGGTGCCGATGTCCTCGATGTGGACAAAGCCGAGTTTGATGCGCGGCACGGTGGCGCGCACCACGATCCAGGGCACCATTCCCACTGGACTAGGTCAACCGGCAGGCCGACTCAGTCTTGGGTCTCGGATGAGTTGTGCAGATGGCTGGTTAACGCGCCACGTGCGTGTGGAAAATCTTGCTGACCACCGTCCACTGGCCATCCACCTTCAGCAGATGGAAGAAATCGGTGAACGAGATGCCCGACATGTCATTGGCGTCGATGCGGGCGCCAGCCGCCGTACCGACAATCTCGATGCGGGTTATCGCGGCCGTCGCGTCGGGAGACGGGCGGAAATCCTTGTCGACCCCCTCGAACAGGATCGGAATCGCGCCGCCGGTGAGCTTGCCATCCGGGCCAACGCTGTACATCGTTGCCTGGGGGTGGAAAGCGGACTTCATAATGCTGCTCTTGGCCTGCTTGCAGCCTTCGATGTACTTGTTCAGCACTTCGGAGATGGCTTGGTAATCCTGCACGTATGTTGGTTTGCTCATGGTTTTTCCTTGGTTAGCTGTTGGGCGGATTGGCGAGTCTGCGGCTTGGGCGGTTGTGAACATGCCAACAGCGACTGCCGCAATAATCAAAGTCTTGATGAAAGTCGTCTTCACTCGATCACTCCTAAGGAGTCGCCATGACTCTTCGATTCCACATCGATACCGTTTCGGTGATCAACCTGCTCAGCCCGCCAGCACAGGCCAGTCGGTGTAGCCCTTGGCACCGTTGCCGTAATAGGTTTCACGGGGGGCCACAGCCAGTTCAGCACCCTCTTTCAAGCGACGGACCAAATCGGGATTGGCAATGAATGGACGGCCGAAGGCGACGGCATCGACCTTGCCCTCCGCGCGGCGATTCACCGCGAGGTTGAGGTCGTAGTTGTTGTTGCCGATGTAGGGGCCCTTGAACCGTGCGCGCAATGCGTCGAGGTCCACGCCGTCGGGCACGGAGCGCGAGGTGGCCGTGGCACCCTCGACAAAGTGCATATACGCCAAATGGAAGCGGTTCAACTGCTCGATCAAATGGCCATATGTCTGCATGACTTGGCTGTCCAGCGGCGTGTTGCCAGCGTCCGGCGTCACGGGAGAAAGTCGGATGCCGACGCGGTTGTGACCCCAGACCTCGACCACCGCCGCAGTGACTTCCAACGTGAGCCGGCAGCGATTCTCGATATTGCCGCCGTATTCGTCGTCACGCTGGTTGGTCGAATCGCGCAGGAACTGGTCCAGCAAATAGCTATTGGCGGAATGCACTTCCACGCCATCGAAACCGGCGCGTTGTGCGCATTCCGCAGCATGCCGGTATTGCTGGATGATGCCGGAAATCTCGGACGTTTCCAATGCACGCGGCATCGAGACATCCAACATCCCCTTTTCGGTATAGGTCTGCCCTTCTGCCCGAATCGCGGAGGGTGCCACCGGGGCTGCACCGTCCGGCTGCAGGTCCACATGCGAGAAACGGCCCACATGCCACAGCTGGCACACGATCAGGCCACCGGCTGCGTGCACCGCATCGGTCACGTTTTTCCAGCCTGCTACCTGTTCCTCCGTCCAGATGCCCGGCGTCAACGCATAGCCACGCCCCTGCGCGGAGATGTTGGTCGCCTCGCTGATGATCAAGCCCGCGCTCGCGCGCTGTGCGTAGTAGCGGGCGTGCATTTCATTAGGCACGCCATCTGTCCCCATGCGACTACGTGTGAGCGGAGCCATGACGATGCGGTTTGCGAGCCTCAGCGCACCGATTTGTATTGGCGAAAAAAGATCGCTGAAAGAACTGCTGAGCGTCATTTTTTAATCCCTGCGGCAACCAAGTTTCATGATGAATTTGTGTTGCCCGCAGTATAGAGATCGGTGACAATGACGTATATAGTCACAAACAGGCATACAGTATGAACAAGAAGATCATAATCCAGGCGGCGCATGCCGGCCGTGCGGGAGTGCCCGCCTCGCTACCGGTGCATCTTCCGGGGCTTCTGACGTTCGAGGCGGCGGCCCGGCATTTGAACTTTGCCCGGGCGGCAGCAGAATTGGGCGTCACGCCGACCGCGGTGTCGCGCACCATCAAAGCCATGGAAGCGCAATTGAATGTCCGACTATTCAACCGCACCACGCGCAGCGTCAGCCTGACCGAGGCGGGTTCGTCACTGAATTCAAAAATGGCACCCGCGCTCGCACTGATCAGAGACTCCTTGTCAGAAGCTTTGCTGGCAACCGATCAGCCGTCTGGCACCGTGCGCGTCAATTCTTCATACGTCGCATACCGCATGTTGATCGAACCCCACATAGATGCCTTTCTGGCGAGTTTTCCGTTGATCCATGTCGAGATATCGTTGGACAACGTGCTCGGCGACATCGTCAATGCCGGCTTTGACGTCGGCATTCGGATGGGCAAGCGAGTGCAGAACGACATGGTGGCCATTCAGCTGGGACCGGTACAGAAAAGAATTGTGGTAGCCGCCCCAGACTATTTTCAAAATCGAAAGGAACCCAAGACCATTGATGATCTGCTGGACCACAACTGCATTCGGCAACGCTATTCCGTGGGAGGCCGGTGGTTTGAATGGAAGTTCGGTTCGGAGGGTCAAATCATTCAAATCGACGTGCAGGGGCGTCTTTTATTTGACGAAATGAGGTCTGTCGTGGACGCGGCTGTACAGGGGCAAGGCATCGGTTTCGTATTCGAGCAGTTTGCGAAACAGGAGCTGACCAGCGGCCAATTGCGGCACATTCTCAAGCAGCACAGCGGGATGGACGATGCGTTTCATCTGTATTATCCACACCGCAAACATATGCCGGGAAAGCTTCGCGCGTTCGTTGATTTCATGCTGGATGCTAGCGCAGGATAACCTTACTGATTATTGGTGCGGTGGATTCAAACCTGAAGCGCAACACCTGGATTTCAATGAACGAGGGCGACGTGCTGGGAACTGCTGATGAGAATTTCACGGTAGACAGCCAGCGGAGATCGTACGCCGAGACCCTTTCGGTCGGTCGTTGATCATATCGGCAATGGCACCGAACTGTGCTTGGCTGCAGCCCGAGAGATTTGTGCTCCTGGGTAGATACTGACGCACCAAACCATTCAAGTTCTCGTATAAGCCCCGCCGCCATCAGCTGTAAGGATCGCAGAAGTACACGGCGATGCCCGCGCTCGCTGCGCTTCTTGAGCAGCGCCATCTCGCGCCCCTGGTCGGAGGTCGTGCTCAGGCGCAGCGGCCCTGCGATACCCAGGAGCTTGTCTGTGAAGGGCCTGCAGCACGTTTTTGGCAGCGGTGGCGGGCCATATCTGTCGATCGGCGCGGAGAATGTTCACCCCTCTTCGACGTCCAATCTTGGGTGCCGATTGACAGCTGGGTTTTTCATGACTCGGTCTCCGGCCCCAGCACCGCTCGGTGGTTGGCCCTACCGCAAGTGTCCACGAGAGTTTCGATGACGCTTTCCAAGATAGCCTGCGCAGAGATCAAGCTAGAGTACCGACGGGAGCGAGGTGTTAAGGTAGCGCTGTGCCACACTGCGCTACCTTAACGCGGAGCGCCGACCCTGGGGCAGAACCATCGAGAGGAGAGCCTCGACTCGAATCCGGGGCCGGCGTCCGATACGTGGTGACGGGCTTCCGCGAGAGGAATCAGCCCTCGTACATGTGGTAGACCTTCGCGATGATCTGCCACTTGCCGTCCATTTTGATTAGCGTGTGGAGGTCGGTGTAGTCAGCGCCAATAGCGTCCTTTTCCATGTCGACGCGAACAACGGCGGTCGTCGGCGTGATGCCGAGGATATCGAGACGCACCTTGATTTCCGGAGCCATGCCGTTTTCGTCGACGAAGTCGTACAGGTTCTTAATGGGACCGCCCAGCAGCTTTCCATTGGTGAAGCCGTACATCACGGCGTCCTTGTTGAAGGCCTTTGCGACGTCGCCGGATTTGCCAACTCGCAGACCGTCAACGTAGTGCTGAACAGTCGCGATGATCTCTTCGTAGTCCGACGTCGGGATGGTCTTGATATTCTTGGTCATAGAATTTCTCCGGTGGATTGACGGGTGTTCCCGCGAACGAAATCGCTCGCACGAAGCGAACCTCGTGCGCCTGGTCGTCCATCTGTAGTGGTCGCTACAGATGGTAATCTGAACAATTTAGCGGTAGTAGTCAAGCCGAATTTGAGCTTGAGCGGCATGGGTCTGACGGGGTCGGAAGCCGCAGCGCAGTTTCTGAAAATGTACCCTTGACCATCTGTAGCAAAGATTACACAAAGTGTCTGTAGGGATCACTACTAATCATTGGCGGCTTGCTGGCCGTCACGCTCGCAGTGTTATCGGGAGGTTCAAAAATGCCATCGGTCGAATTCAACGACGTAATCGACAGCGACGCCGATCATGCATGGAACGTGCTTAAAAAATTCGGTGAGATTTCCAAGTGGCATTCCGACATCGCGGAGAGCCGGATCGACAACGAACTGCCGGACGGCATGGTTGGGTGCGTTCGCAAACTCATCCTCGGCGACGGCGGCGTAATCGTAGAACGCCTGCTCGCCACGGACGATGTGAGACGCAGTCTGACGTATCGTTTCGAGGAGGCTCCCTTGCCGCTCGACAACTACACCCTCACGGTCGCGGTCACGCCGCTGACCCGGGAGCGCGGTTCCTTCATACGTTGGTCTGCAACGTTCGACCTCAGGGAGCCCGATCCGGAGGGCAAGTACGAGAAGCTGATGCAGGGACTTATCATCGGCGGCAGCGATAGCCTGCAGGCCTACTTGCGTCAGTCACGCTGACATCATGACGCTTGCTGGTCATACTTCCGGAGCGGTACCGCGAGAGGGCTGGCTGTCAGCAGGCTCGCACATCGCTCCGGTCGAGCTTGAAAAGGCCGTCCGGTTGATAAATCACGGCCCTACCGTTCTCGTATCCGCACGCAGCGGAGGCGTTGACGATGTAATGGCCGCCGCTTGGGCGTGCCCCCTCGACTTTTCACCGCCGAAATTGACGGTGGTTCTGGATGCTAAGACGGCGACAAGGGAATTGATCGACAAGAGCGGGCAATTCGTCGTTCAGGTGCCAACGGCTCGCCA
Organism: Rhizobium sp. C104; assembly: GCF_022354505.1. Classification (NCBI taxonomy): domain Bacteria; kingdom Pseudomonadati; phylum Pseudomonadota; class Alphaproteobacteria; order Hyphomicrobiales; family Rhizobiaceae; genus Rhizobium; species Rhizobium sp. C104. Next base: position 180,244 of record NZ_CP092355.1, read on the forward strand.
AGCAGCACTTACATTCGCGCTTGGAAGCAATTCCCTGAAGACGACCCCGGACAAACTCGCCCGGTCGGGCGTGGAACTGCTCCGGATGGACGGTTTTGACTTGCCGTTCGTATCGGGCTGTTCCGCCTGGCTTGCTTGTAAGGTGATACCCGTCAAGGGTATTCAAGATTGGTTCGATCTCTTCCTAGCCGAAGTCGTCGGCGCGTGGGCCGATCGCCGGATATTTCGAGACGGGCACTGGCAGTTCGAAAATGCCGACCCGGAATGGCGAAGCCTGCACTATGTTGCAGGCGGTCATTTTTATGCGGTCGGCGACGCCGTGGACGTTTCGGTCTAGGGCGGTACCTCGCGCGGTGACGCGAGCATTGATTTCCCCGCGGAGTACTATCACAGCTCCGCACCTTCAGGCCCGGCTTACACCGGGCCTTTTTTCTCCAATCACCGGCCGTCGAAGGCTTTGGAGTTGTGGGATATAACGTGCTGCACCAACGCCGCTGCACTCCGAGGAGTTACTTCCTGAACATCGACTATTCCGAGCTCAACCGCGTCGACCGCTGCGAGATGCGACCGTCTGAAGGGCGGACATCAGGGCGCTTCCGATAACGATCGGATCCATCGACAGCTGAGGTCGGGCCCCATGGAATCGCTATCATTCCACAAGCTCAAAAATCGCTTCGATCTCGACGCTGATGCCGAAGGGCAGGCTGCCCATGCCGACGGCCGACCGGGCGTGCTTCACGCCGAAGACAGACTCGAACAGGTCGGAGCAACCATTGATGACTTTCGAATGCTCCTCGAAATCCGGCGTGGCATTGACCATGCCTAGAATCTTGACCACTCGTTTGACCCGATCGAGATTTCCAACCTCTTCCTTGAGAATGGAGAGGAGGTGCAGGCCTACGTATCGAGCATGCTCGGCACCCTGTTCGGTCGTGAGATCGCGCCCAACCTTGCCCTTCGGGATCTCGCCCTCGGGGGTGACCGGGACCGTTCCCGAGCAGTAGACATAGCTTCCCGAGCGAACGGCGTTGGCATAGTTGGCGGCGGGTGCCTTGACGATGGGCAACTCAAGTTTGAGTTCGGCAATGCGGTTTGAGATCGACATCAGTTAGCCTTCCATTTGCTGGTTCGTCACGTTTCTAAGCATCTGTCCAATCGATGGCCCGCATAGCGAATATCGATGTCATCGATAATTGATGGCGTGAGGAGGCAGGCGGCATTCACTGTCTGGCTCCTGCTTTCCGAACTTTGCGTTAAATGTCCCTGCCAAGCGACGGGGCGTCAAACCAGTTTGTCAGCGAAGCGCCTCCATCCACCACCAACGACGCCCCCGTCACGTAGCCCGATAGCCTGTCGGACAGCACGACCAAAGCAGTTGGCACGAGGTCGTCGCTACTACCGATCCGGCCAAGCGGAATGAAGCGGACCATAGAGGGGTCGGCGACGAAACCGCCCGCACCGATGATACCGGGCACTAGGGCGTTCACCCTTATCTGAAACTGACCGAGGGTCTTTGCAAGTTCCTTGACCAACATGGCGAGTGCAGCTTTCGAGGTGCTGTAGTGCGGCAGGTTGCGAGGGGTGCCGGCATGGAGCGACGTGAGAAACAGAAACGATCCGGGACGCCCGGCACGTATCAATGGTTTGGCCAGTTCCCGGGAAAGGTGGAAACCGGCGTCGACATTGACCGAGCGCATGGTTTCCCAGGTTTCGTCCGTCACGGCGAGCGAATGATCGCTCTCTTTCCTCGGCGGGGCGGCGCTGTGAACGAAGTGGGTTGTCACTCCGATTTCCTTTGCAGCGAAAGACAGGAGAGCGTCGCATCGCTCCCGCTTGGACAGATCGCCGACCCATGGCACGGCGAGTTCAGGGCGGGGAGCGCCCGCAAGAGCTGCCTCAACGCGCTCGGCACTTACATCCGCGAAAAGAGTTCTGACACCTTCTCCTGTCAGTGCCTGGGCGATCGATCGACCGATGCCGTTGCCGGCTCCCGTCACAAGCGCCCGGTGGTTTGCGTCATCGAATGGTTTGTCGAAAATGCCCATGCATTTTGGTTCCGTATCTCGTCCACCCAACAATCAGATCGTTGGATTTTGGGAGGGGATGGCTCACGCCGTCATAGCCTCCGCAACTTGGTCTGATTGTCTGATAAGATACAAGGGACAAAAAAGCCACCATTTCATCAACGGAATCGCCATTCTCGTGAGTTATTCGCGTTATTAGAGGCATTCCTGATCCATCTTTGCCCGCTGCACAACCAGAAAAAGTATTTCCCCGCGTATTGACTCAAACTGATTTTCAGACAATCTGACAGAAGCGGCAGGTTTGAGTGGAGGACTTGGAGCCCGACGCCGCTGTAGGAGGATCATGATAATGCCTGTGAACGTTTCGGGAGTTTCCGGCCAAGGGTCGACGGCTCAACCACTGATCAGCGCTGCCGGAATAGCAAAGTCCTTCAACGGAGTCCCTGCGCTCAAACACGGGAAACTTGAGGTACGCCCCGGTAGCGTCCACGCCCTGTGCGGCGGGAACGGCGCGGGGAAGTCCACCTTCCTGAACATTCTTATGGGTGCCCTTGCGCGCGATGGCGGGGAAATATTCGTCAAGGGCCACCGTGTCGAGTTCCACACACCTTCGGAGGCCATGGCAAAGGGTGTCGTGATGATCTCGCAGGAATTAAACCCGGTTCCCGCCATGACCGTGGCCGAAAACCTCTTCCTGGGGCATGAACCGAGGAAGCTCAGAGTATTCGTGGACCACAAGACGATGCAAAGAGACGCACGACGGCTCCTATCGGACCTGGAGTTCGACGTCCCGGCGAACGCGAGGATGGATGAACTCACGCTGGCCCAGACCCAACTGGTGGAGATCGCGAAGGCCCTCAGCCGCGACGCAGATATCATCATCATGGACGAACCGACATCCGCTATCGGCGAGCACGAAGCGCACATTCTCTTCAAGGCGATCCGCCGCCTTCAGACGAAGGGTAGGGGCATAATCTATGTCTCCCACAAACTCACCGAGATTTTCGAGATCGCGGACGAATACACGATCTTCCGGGATGGAGAGTTTATCGAAACTGGGCGAATAGCCGATATCGATCGCAGACATCTGGTGACGCAGATCGTTGGCCGCGAAGTCGAGACGGAGCGCAATTTCGACACCCGGATTACCGAGAAAAAGGTGCTTGAAGTTCGAAACTTGAGCGAGCCGGGAACATTCGACAACATTTCGCTTGATGTTCGCGCCGGCGAAATCGTGGGGATCTACGGTCTTTTGGGATCGGGCCGCACCGAGTTTCTCGAAGCGGTCTACGGCGTTCGCAAGCCAAGCAGCGGTGAGGTCAAATTAGACGGTAAAGCCGTCCGTCCCGGTAACCCCAGAGCATCCATCGAAGCCGGGATGACAATGATTCCGGAGGATCGGAAGATGACCGGCCTCGTTCTCCAAGCTTCGATCGCTCACAACATCACCCTTTCCATCATCCGGAAACTCAGTCGGTTTTTCTGGATTAGGCGACGTAGCGAAATCAGTATCGTCGACGCCATGATCGCCTCCCAACGCGTCAAATGCGCTTCTCCCAACCTCACGGTCGAGAGCCTTAGTGGAGGTAACCAGCAGAAAGTCATCATTGCCCGGTGCCTTACCAGCGATCCGAAGCTTCTCATATGCGATGAGCCGACAAGAGGCATCGACGAAGGCGCTAAGCAGGAAATATATCGTTTTCTGCGCGAGTTTGCGTCACGGGGCAACGCGGTACTGATGGTATCCTCGGAAGCACCCGAAGTGCTCCACGTGAGCGATAGGATAGCGATCTTCCGTCGGGGCAAGCTCTCGCACACCCTCGATGCATCCGTTGCGACGCAAAAGAACATAATGGACCTCGCAGCCTAAGCGACGGTCTCCAAACCATAACCTTCGTGAACCACCACACAGCAGCTCAGCGATCGCTTTGAGCGGCGATCCAATGTGCCCGTCGAAAGGAAATGCAATGTCCAACGAAGCGATTTTGGAGACGCGCGGAAAGAGCCACAATCCGACAGTTCATCTGAAGACTGCCCTTCAGACGTTCGGAATAGGCATCGTCTTTCTGTGATTAGGCATGGAATAAGGACCCCGCATTTGGGGTGATCGGCGTCCAAACGGGACCCCCATCTGCGATGGGGTTACAACAGCCTCCGGTTTCATCGGAGGCTTTTTGTTTGGATGCTTATTGTGGAAACAATTCTGAAGATACGACGGCTGGCCCATGTGCAAGGCAAGTCGATCAAGGCGATCTGCCGGGAGTTGGGCATATCGCGGAAAGTGGTGCGGAAGGTTTTGCGCACCGATGAGACGGAGTTCAAATACGAGCGAGCCCGTCAACCTCAGCCGAAGCTCGGACCATGGCGCGAACAACTCGATCGGATATTGCTTGCCAATGAGGCCAAGGCTTCCCGCGAGCGCCTGACGCTGATCCGGATATACGAGGATTTACGCGACCTCGGCTATGAAGGCGGTTACGACACCGTTCGGCGTTATGCGAGGACATGGTCGAAAGAGCGCGGGGCCGTGACGGCGGAAGCCTATGTCCCGCTTTATTACGCGCCCGGCGAAGCCTACCAGTTCGACTGGAGCCACGAGATTGTCGTACTGAACGGCGTGACGACAACGGTGAAGGTGGCTCATGTCCGGCTTTGCCACAGCCGAATGATGTTTGTGAGGGCCTATCCGCGAGAGACGCAGGAGATGGTCTTCGACGCCCATGACAAGGCGTTCGCGTTCTTCGGCGGAGCCTGCACGCGCGGCATCTATGATAATATGAAGACGGCGGTGGAGACGGTCTTCGTTGGCAAGGAACGGCAATATAACCGTCGTTTCCTGCAGATGTGCAGCCATTTCCTTGTCGAGCCGGTGGCCTGCACGCCGGCGTCCGGCTGGGAGAAGGGCCAGGTCGAGAACCAGGTCAATCTGGTGAGAGAGCGCTTCTTCACCCCACGTCTGCGCTTCAAATCCTACGATGAGCTGAACGGCTGGCTGCTGGACAAGTGCATCAGCTATGCCCGCGCCCATAAGCATGTCGATCAGACGGAGCACACGATCTGGGAGGTGTTCGATGCGGAGCGGCCGCATATGATCAGTTATCCCGGCAAGTTCGATGGCTTCCACGCCGTCCAGGCCTCGATCGGCAAGACCTGCCTCGTGCGTTTCGACAACAACAAATACTCGGTGCTGTCCACCGCGGTCGGTCGCCCGGCAGAGGTACATGCCTATGCCGACCGCATCGTCATCCGGCAAGATGGCATCGAGATCGGTCAGCACGACCGCTGCTTCGGCCGCGGCGAGACGATCTATAATCCATGGCATTACGTTCCGGTCCTGACCCGCAAGCCGGGAGCCCTACGCAACGGCGCCCCGTTCCATGACTGGGTTTTGCCCGCCGCCATGGAGAAGGTGCGCCGCCGGTTGAAGGCCATGCATGACGGCGACCGGCAGATGGTGGCGATCCTGGAATGTGTCGGTGAGGCCGGGCTTCCCACCGTTGAAGCAGCCTGCCAGGAGGCGCTCGATCAGGGCGTGTTCTCATCCGCCGTCATCATCAACATTCTGGCCCGTAAGCGTGATCCGCAACCGGCCGCCATCCTTTCCATTCCCGATGCGCTTCGCCTGACCCATGAGCCTCTGGCCGATTGCGCACGTTACGACAGCCTCAGGAGGGCAAGCTGATATGGAACGATCCCAAATCCTCGACATGATGGGCACGCTGAAGCTGTTTGGCATGCGCAGCGCATACGACGAGACAATGGCTTCCGGCATCAAACGCCAGCATGAACCGCCCCGTATTGTCGGTGACTTGTTGCAGTCAGAGATTGCTGAGAAGCAGGCCCGGTCGATCAAATACCAGATCGCCATCGCCAAATTGCCGCTGGCCAAGGATATCAACGACTTTGACTTCACCGATACACCGGTCAATGAAGGGTTAGTGCGCCAGCTCGCGACCGGGGCGTTCCTCGCCGAGCAACACAATGTTGTTCTGGTCGGCGGGACCGGCACAGGGAAGTCCCATCTGTCCATCGCGCTTGCCCGTGCTCTTATCCGCAACGGAGCGCGGGGCCGGTTCTTCAATGTTGTCGATCTCGTCAATCGGCTTGAGACAGAAGCACGCAATGGCAAACAGGGGCGGCTTGCCGACTTCATCACCAGGCTCGACTTCGTCATCATGGACGAACTCGGCTATCTCCCGTTCGCTCAGGCCGGCGGCCAGCTTCTCTTCCATTTGATCAGCAGGCTTTACGAGCGGACGTCGGTCATCGTCACGACCAACCTAGCCTTCGGAGAATGGCCCGCTGTGTTCGGCGACGCCAAGATGACCGCCGCTCTTCTCGACAGGCTCACCCACCATTGCGAGATCCTGGAAACCGGAAATGAATCCTGGCGCTTCAAAAACCGCTCTCAAAGCTAAAGCCGAAAAGACAACCAACCCGCGCCCGCAGGCCCCTGCGCTAAATGAAAAGCTCCGGGCCTACGCGCGCTGACCCTATGCAACCAGAGGCAGGGGTCACTTTTGGGAGCCGATAAGGGGTCCCGTTACCAAGCCGATTGACAGCACACGCCGGCGGCTTTGATTTTGACCAGAACTTCCAACGGGCCTGGGGGAGTTAATTCGACTGTCTCGATAACGAGCGGTTTCGACTGGGCGTACGGCTTCGACAAGCCCGATTCCCGAAGAATTACGGAACGCATTTGCATTGGAGAATCCTCGATTATCAGTGAGCTAATAGCCGCATCGGCGACTGGAAGTAACGGAAGCCGTCTCCTTCGCGCGCTACGTGTCCGGTTCCGGGCCAGGCAAAATGATATGACATCACCTGAATGCGGTCGGTCGCGAGCATATCCAGTACCCTGGTGCGCGACCTGGCGGACAAAGTCGGGTCTGTATCGTACTTGAACTCCATCCAGGGCCGCTCCATCAGAAGGACGTGATGGTGGGTGAGGTCGCCAAGGAAGCACAGCCTGTCGTTGCCGGACTCAATCATGAAGCAATGATGGCCGAGCGTGTGGCCTGGCGCGTGCAACGCCTGGACGCCGGGGAGAATCTCCTGTCCATCGCGGAAGAAAAAGGTCCGATCTCTGTGAGGGAGGAGATTCCGTCTGGCGTTCTCAACTTGGAATTTGAATACTGGATCGAGCGTGGAACCGTCGGTCCAATCGTTGAAATCGCTTTCGCTTATGTAAATTTCCGCGTTCGGAAAGTTCAGTTCTCCCGCTTCGTTGCATAGGCCGCCCGTATGGTCGATGTGAGCGTGGGAAAGCACGACCGCATCTACCTCGTCAGGACTGCGACCAGCCTCTTGCATGCTGGTCAGCAAGCGGCCAGTGGTCGGCCCGAAAGCCTTCGACGTGCCCATTCCGGTGTCAAAAAGGATGGTCTTGCCGTTGATTTCGACGAGCGGCACATTCTGCTCAAGCACCACGTTATCCAGTGGCAAGAAGCTGCGCTCAAGCATTTCCCCGACCGTCTTAGGCGTGACACCGAGGAAATTTTCGCTCGGATCACCCAGTTCCAGCGGTCCGTCTGACAGGACCGTTATCTGGCCGTCCCCGAACTTGAATGGATAGAAATACGGCAGTTTCGTTCGGTGTGCTTCGTCGAATGACATCGTCGGCTCCTCCCAAAGCGTTGCGCGCTTTGTTTGACAGATTGTATGTTAATCTGTCAATGAGGATTGTCGTCGCACCGCGGGGATGCACATCCTGGGGGTTGAAGTTTCAAGTCTGAGACAACACATTTCCGTCTGTAATGTTCGTTACAGACAATTAGCATCGCAAAAGGATTCTCGGTTCAGATGTCATCCCTCTTTCAACCTCTCACCATTCGACAAGTCTCGCTAAAGAACAGGCTGGCTCTCTCCCAATGTGCCAGTACGAAGCCATCGACGGCTTCGTGACGCCTTATCATCTCGTTCACTACGGCAAGTTTGCGCTTGGCGGTTTCGGCCTGGTCATGATCGAGGCGACGGCGGTCTCGCCTGAAGGCAGAATTACACATGGAGATGTTGGACTTTGGGATGATCGGCAGGTCTCCGGCCTCGCCGAAATTGCCGCGTTCCTGAAGAAGCAGGGCTCTACCCCTGGGATCCAGATTGCTCATGCTGGACCAAAAGCGGCCATGCAGCGACCTTATTACGGCGACGGCCCGCTTACAGGGGACGACCACGCCCGCGGTGATCATCCGTGGCCTATCGTTTCGGCTAGCCCCCTGCCCGTTGATACGGGCTGGCTAGTCCCCGGCGCGCTAGACATCAAGGGGATCCAACAGGTGAAGGACGATTTCGCCGCCGCGGCGCGCCGCGCGCTTGAAGCGGGCTTCGAAGTCCTCGAGCTTCACACCGCTCATGGGTATCTGCTCAACTCGTTCTTGTCTCCTTTGACGAACAAACGAAATGATATCTATGGCGGGACGCTTGCAGGACGTATGCGCCTTCCGCTCGAGATCGCGAAGACGCTGCGGGAAATCTGGCCGCAAGACAAAGCTCTTTTCGTGAGAGTGTCTGCCGTTGACGGCAGCCGCGAAGGCGTATCTCTCGATGACAGCATAGCTTACGCCAAGGAGCTCGCGGCGATCGGCGTGGATGTGATCGACTGCTCTTCCGGCGGGATTGGACGCCCCTATGAGTATCCTACCGGCTACGGGCATCAAGTTCCCTACGCTGAACGCATACAGACAGAAAGCGGCCTCGCCACAATGGCGGTCGGGCTCATTGTCGATCCGTTTCAAGCGGAAGCGATCGTTGCCTCGGGCCAGGCTAACCTCGTCGCGATCGGCCGGGAGGCGCTACGTGAGCCAAATTTTGCTCTACGTGCAGAGCAGGCCCTCAACGCGGCCGATCCTGCATCACCATTCGGCAGCTGGCCGCCCCAGATCGGATGGTGGCTGAATCATCGTGAGCGTAAGCTGCATCAACTCGGACCATACACTTCGCAGTCCAGCGCGGCGGCATAGCGTGACGCGGCCCGAGACCCACACTTCTATTAAAGGCACGACGAAGGATACTTTTATGGCCAGTATTTTTGTTATCGGCGCTGCAGGGAAAGTCGGAATCCGCCTTGTCCGCAAATTGGCGGTGCGCGGTCACCGGGTCGACGCATTGCACCGAAAGCGCGAGCAGGAAAGCACGCTTGCTGCAGCAGGCGCGAATCCGATTTTCGGCAGCATCCAGATCATCGATGCACGGAGTCTCGCAAACATTATTGACGGATGTGACGTCGTCGTGTTCACGGCCGGCGCAGGCGGGGCGGGCGTCGAACAAACGAATGCAATCGATGGCCGAGGTCTTGAAACAGCCGTCGATGCGGCGAAACTGGCGGGCGTGCGTCGTTTCATTTTGGTTTCTGCCTTTCCCGAGGCGTGGCGCGAAAAGGAAAACAGCGAAGGCTTCGAGAACTACATCGCCGTCAAGAAACTTGCGGACGCCTACCTTGCTGACACCGAGCTCGATTGGGTCATCCTTAGGCCGGGAACCCTGTCGGACGAACCTGGCACCGGGATGATCAAGGCCAACGCCGCCATTCCCTATGGGACCGTGACGCGCGATGATGTCGCCGAAACGATCGTTGCACTCATCGAAGAACCTGCCGTCCGGCGATCCATTGTCGAGTTGACGAACGGGGACGATGCTGTCGCCGAGGCGGTGGCTAAACTGGGACGCTGAATGCACTTATAAGATTGGCCGCGATTTGTGCGGCCAATCTTATTGCTATCGCTTTCCCGCTGAAGTCATTGCCCACGCCGTGTGGCTCTACTTCCGTTTCCCTCTCAGCCTGCGCATGGTCGAGGACTGGCTGGCTGCCCGTGGGATCATTGTCTCGCATCAAACGGTGCGGCTTTGGGCGGAGAAATTCGGACGTACCTTCGCCAACGAGATCCGCCGCCGCTCATCCGGTCGGCTCGGCGACAAATGGCACCTCGATGAGGCCGTCATTTCGATCCGGGGCAAGAAGCATTGGTTATGGCGGGCGGTGGATCAGGACGGGTTTGTTCTGGAGGTGTTGGTGCAAAGCCGCGGCAATGCAAAGGCGGCCAAACGCCTGATGCGTAAGCTCCTGAAGAGCCAGGGCCGAGCGCCGCGGTTAATGATCACCGATAAGCTTCGATCTTATGACGCCGCAAAGCGGGAGATCATGCCCGGTGTTGAGTATCGTTCCCACAAAGGGTTGAACAATCGGGCGGAGGATTCTCGCCAACCAGTCCGGCGGCGAGAGCGGATCATGAAGCGCTTCAAGTCACAGCGACATCTACAACGCTTCATCTCCATCCACGACCCGATTGCCAACCTGTTCCACATCTCCCGCCACGACATCCCCTCCAACCAGTATCGCGGAATTGCGTTCTGCGGCGATGAACCTGTGGGCGAAAATCGCCGGGCATGACCGACGAAATAGGCCGACGCCATGGTCAACCCTCGTTGCCGGTAAGTTTACGATGCCTAGTTCATGGCCGCTTCCTCTCGATGCTTGTGGCCGATCAATACGGACCACGTTCAACATTGAGGCGACGTTCGCTGTCAGCATTCCGGTCCAAGCTGCAGCCGAACGCTCCCGGCACCGGCTCAGGCTATCCACACCCATTGTCCTCAGGCGGTCACGGCGGTCACAGAAGCCTCTCATCGAAGGCGAAAACCGTGCTTGCACCCTTGATCACCGCCGTCCGCTGAGCGGCGACTTGTGGCAGGATGTGCCCAGCATAGAAGCGGGCAAGACCGACACGGGCGGTCCACCAAGGGTCATTGTTGCCCCGGTCGATTTCGGTGAGCGCTGCCTTGGCGGCACGCGCCAGCATTTGGCCGCCGAGAAGCGTTCCCATCAAGGTGAGGAACGGAACGGCACCACCGAACGCGAGCCGGGTATCCCGTTGGTTCGCCGCGATAAGATGATCGACCGTTGCTGTTGCCGCATCCGCTGCAGCTTGCGAGGGCTGCGCCCTCGTCCGCGAGACCGGTCCCGTCGAGTGCGCGACCCTCCGCCGCGATCTCGGCGATCAACTCGGCTACGGCAGCACCGTTGTCGCGCAGGACACTGCGCCTGACAAGCGTGTTTGCCTGTATGCCGGTCGTCCCCTCGTAGATCGTGGTGATCCGGCTGTCGCGCCAGTGTTGAGCAGCCCCGGTCTCCTCGACGTATCCCATGCCACCGTGGATCTGCAAGCCAAGCGAGGCGATTTCAATGCCAGTCTCAGTGCGCAGTGTGGCGCATGCGCGCTCGGTCACCCTATCGGTGAAGCCGCGTGGCAAGCTCGGCATATTTTCAAAGCACTGGAAGGCGGGTTTTCGCCCTTGCGGACATCTAACTTGAACGATTATTGCCTACGAGCTAGGGATCAGCGGAAGCCAATCAAGAAAAGATTCCAATGTTTCCCTTCTCCGAAGCCGATCCCGTTCAGCATTCCAGTCCGATCCCTAATGCCTCCGAGGTGGTGATCATCGGAGGCGGAATTGTCGGAGTGTGCACCGCCATCTTCCTTGCTAATCGAGATGTGCAAGTGACATTGCTTGAGAAAGGACGCATTGCCGCCGAACAGTCCTCGCGCAACTGGGGCTGGATACGAAAGCAAGGGCGAGACGCTGACGAGCTGCCAATAGTGATCGAAGCCTGCCGCCTCTGGCGACAGTTGGCGGACGAATGTCGTGAAGACATTGGCCTCCGACAAACTGGCGTTACCTATCTGGCCCGGACGGCCAAGGACATGGCTGCGTTCGAAGACTTCATGAAGATCGCCGCTGCCCACGATCTCGACACGCGCCTTGTAGACGGCGACGATGTGTCGTCCGTGGCCTCAGGTATGAGTCGGAGGTTCAGCGGGGCAATGACTACCCCGTCCGACATGCGAGCCGAGCCATGGCTGGCTGTTCCGGCTTTTGCACGGCTCGCCGCTCGCAAGGGCGTACGGATCATCGAAAATTGTGCTGTTCGGGCACTCGATATAGCTGGGGGCAGGGTCGCAGGGGTCTGCACCGAGCACGGTAAGATCGCGACCTCCATCGCGCTAGTGGCGGGCGGTGCATGGTCATCCCTGTTACTCAGAAAGCATGGTGTGTCGATCCCGCAGCTTAGCGTTAGGGCAACGGTCGCGGCGACAGAGCCTCTGCCGGCATTCCACGCCGGTGCGGCCATGGACGATGATATCGCCTTTAGGCGCAGGCATGACGGTGGGTACACCTTGGCTCCCGGTGGTAGTCACCTTCTGTACGTCGGCCCAAACTCGTTCCGTCATGCGACGAAATATCTTCCGGCGCTACTCGCCCACCCTTTGGGCACCCGTTATCTTCCCGCAGCGCCCTCGGGCTTTCCAGATAGCTGGTCGACCCCACGCGACTGGAATGCGGAAACCCCCAGTCCCTTCGAACAAATGCGGGTGCTCAACCCCGCTCCGGGCAAGAGTGACTTGACCTCGATACGGCGCGGCTTCGACAGCCTGTATCCGCGATTTGGCCCGGTTCGTCTCAAAACGACTTGGGCGGGGATGATCGACGCCATGCCGGACGTGGTCCCTGTCGTGGATCAGGTGGCCGCGATCAACGGGCTCTTCGTCGCAACGGGAATGAGCGGCCATGGTTTTGGTATTGGCCCTGGAATTGGCAGGGTCGCATCCGACCTGATCCAAGGAAACGGGATCGGCCATAATCTTCACCGCTTCCGCCTCTCGCGCTTCACCGACGGAAGCGCAATTCGCTTGGGACCAGCGATCTGAAGAGTTCGACTATGTCTGCTACTGCCGGCGCAGAGATGCCAACATCAAGCATCCGGAGAAAGTGTAAAAACGCCGTTGTGCTCTCAGACGCCCGAGAGAGCGCCGTTCTCCGTGTCGCAATGTACTCGCGGCGGCACGACATTCGATGAAGCGATCAATATCATCGTAGGCAAGATGTGTCGGGTCGCCGTTCCGGCACCCCCTATTCCATTCGATGAACGTCGTTATCGTTCGGATCGTCGATTGGTTGCTTTTGGCACTGTAACCTCCATCCGTCATCGAGTTGACGACGGAGCGTACGCAGGCGTGATGTGGCCAGTCGTCGACAGTTTGCGAAAGAACTGCGTTCTTTGCTGGTAAAGTGGTCATGCTCGTGTCCGCTAAATTGTAACAGCGGAGACTGGATATTATGCCGAGCTTGCCACGCGGCTTTACCGGAAATCTCGGGCTTTAGGAAACGAGTTCGGCATAGGCTCCGGCTCGGGATAAGTTCCCTTATGCCGAACTCGGCATAACGGGACGAAAATATCCCGCGGCTTGACCGCCGGAGCACGGTCCCTTGAATCGGAACTTCCCGGAGATCCATGGGCGAACTCGTCACCGCGCCCCGTCGGCAGCTTGAACTCCCCATCACGATCCGCCAAGGCTGATAGGTCGCCGGAGAGATCGAAGAGCTGTTGGGCGATGAGATGCACGACCTCCCCTTCCCGTTGGATTCGTCCGTTGATCGCCATCATGCTCGATCCGAGCACGACGCGCCGGCGCCGCTCGAAGAGCTTCGGCCAGACGACGACGTTCGCCGGACCGGTCTCATCCTCGATCGTCAGAAACATCACGCCTTTGGCCGAACCCGGCATCTGACGGACGAGAACGAGGCCTGCGGTCATCAGCCAGCGGCCATCACGGGCCGACATCGCTTCTCCGCAGGTGACGATGCTTCGAGCTGCAAGGTCCTTGCGCAAGAACGCGATCGGGTGCTCGCGCAGGGTCAGACCGGTATGGCTGTAATCCTGGATGACGTTGTGCCCATCTGTCATCTGCCGGAGTTGGACATCAGGCTCCTGCTGCTCGGCGATCGTCTTCATCTCGCGCTCGGCCGCGGCAACAAAGAGGGGCAGTGGCTCATCGCGCAAAGCTTTGATCGCCCACAGCGCCTCTCGTCGCTGAAGTTCGAGCGATGGCAGGAAAGCATCGGCCTCCGCCAGTTCGACCAGCGATGCCGCCGGAACGCTCGCGCGCCGCCACAGGTCATCGACGCTGTCGAAGGGCTGATCGGCACGGGCGGCCACGATGCGTGCCGCATCGACTGAGGCCAGGCCACGCACCAGCCGCATACCCAGGCGGACAGCATGGCGGCGCTCGTCACCCACGACCGGCTCAAGCGTGCAGTCCCAACGAGAGCGGTTGATACAGACCGGCCGGATCTCCACACCATGGTTGCGGGCGTCGCCGACGATCTGGGCGACCGCATAGAAACCCATGGGTTGGCTGTTGATCAAGGCCGCGCAGAACGCGTCGGCGTAATGGCATTTCACATAGCTGGAGGCGTAGGCGATGAGCGCGAAGCTCGCCGCATGGCTTTCCGGAAATCCGTAGGAGCCAAAACCTTCGAGCTGCGAAAAGGTCTTTTCAGCAAACTCCGGCGAGTATCCATTCTTCACCATGCCGGAAACCAGCTTGTCCTTGAATTTCGAGACGCCACCGGTAAACCTGAACGTGGCCATCGATTTGCGAAGCTGATCGGCCTCGCCGCCGGTGAAGCCGGCGCAGACCATCGCCACCTTCATGGCCAACTCCTGGAAGAGCGGCACGCCGAGTGTCTTTCCAAGCACCGCTTCCAGTTCGGGCGTCGGATAGACGACCGGTTCCTTGCCTTCGCGGCGGCGCAGGTAGGGATGCACCATGTCGCCCTGTATTGGTCCAGGCCGGACGATGGCGACCTGGATGACAAGATCGTAAAACGTCCGCGGCTTCAGCCGCGGCAACATCGCCATCTGAGCCCGACTTTCGATCTGGAACGTTCCGAGAGTGTCGGCCTTGCGGATCATCGCATAGGTCGCAGAGTCTTCCTGCTCGATATTCGCCAGATCGATCGTTTCGCCCTTATGCTCGTCAATCAGCTTGAACGCTTTTGCCATGCAGGTCAGCATCCCCAACGCCAGAACATCAACCTTCATGAACTTCAAGGCTTCGACATCGTCCTTGTCCCATTCGATCACCTGCCGGTCGGCCATTGATGCGGGCTCGATGGGGACGAGATCGTCGAGCCGATCATGCGTCAACACGAATCCACCGGGATGCTGGCCGAGATGCCGGGGCGCGCCCATCAACTGCTGCGCAAGTTTCAGCGTCAGTGCGAGGCGACGGTCGTCGGGATTGAGGTTGAGTTCGCGCAGGTTCCGGTCGCCGACCATATCGGCCGACCAGGACCACATGCCCGACGAGAGAGCCTTGATCATATCCTCCGGCAGACCGAGTGCCTTGCCGACATCGCGGATCGCCCCTTTCGCACGATATCGGGTCACGGTCGCGCACAGAGCTGCCTTCTGATGGGTGTAGGTCTTATAGATCCACTGAATGACTTCCTCGCGGCGCTCATGCTCGAAGTCGACGTCAATATCCGGCGGCTCGTCGCGCTCCTGGGAAACGAACCGCTCGAAGAGGAGATCGTTCGTCTCGGGATCGATCGACGTGATCCCGAGGATATAACAGACGGCCGAGTTTGCCGCCGAGCCCCGCCCCTGACAGAGAATGCCTTGGCTGCGGGCATATCGGACGATCGAAAACACGGTCAGGAAGTAGGGTGCGTATTTCATAGCCCGGATGAGGTCGAGCTCATGCCGAATGATTTTCAGAACGTTCGGCGGCAGACCTTCCGGATAACGCGTAGGCGCGCATTCCCAGACATAATGCTCGAGAGACGCTTGCGCGTCCTTGCCTGGGACGATCGCCTCCTCAGGATATTGATAGGTCAGCTCCTCGAGCGAGAACCGACAGCGATCGGCGATTTCCATCGTCCGGGCCAATGCGTCCGGGTAACGGGGGAACAACCGCTGCATCTCTTCGGGCGGCTTCAGGAATCTATCCGCATGACGCTCCCTCTCGAAACCGACGTCATCGATCGTGGTTCTGGTGCGAATACAGGTGACGACGTCCTGCAGCTGACGGCGCGACGGCTCATGGAAAAGAACGTCGTTCGTCACAACGGTCTTCACCTTGAAGCGTGTGGCCATGTTCGACAGATCGTGCAGCCGCATCTGGTCGTTTGGCCGCCGGCGAAGGGAAAGCGCCAGATAGGCCCGGTCCCCGAACATCTCCGCCATCTTTCTGAGCTGCACGGCGCAGGTCTCGTCGGGCAGGTCAGGCACCAAAATACCGATCAGACCTTCGGCATAGAGCGCGACGTCGTCGAGATGCAGGATGCAGTTGGCTTTACCGCCCCTACCCTTGCCGAGCGTCAGCAACCGGGTCAGTCGCGAATAGGCGGCGCGATCGGTCGGATAGACCAGGATCGACATGCCGTCCTGCAGATCGAGACGGCAACCGACCAGCAGGCGGACGCCTGTGGCACGAGAGGCTTCCAACGCCCGGACGATGCCGGCGAGCGAGTTTCTGTCGACGACGCCGAGCGCCTCGATGCCGAGCGCCTTGGCGGTCGCAAACAGCTCATCCGCCGACGATGCCCCGCGCAGGAATGAGAAATGGGTCGTGACCTGCAACTCGGCATATCTCATGCGAAAATCCCGTGCAGAAACCATTTGTGCGAGCCGGTCGCCGCATCGATGCCATCACCCGACCTGAATATCCAGAACCGTTCGCCGCCCTCGTCTTCGATCACGAAATAGTCGCGTACTGCATCAAACTCGGAGCCTCTCGTCCACCACTCGCCGAAAATCCGCTCCGGGCCGTCTGCGCGTTTCACCCGGCGGCGCTTGCCGCGCCAGGTCATCGACACAGGTGGATGATCCGGCAGGAGCGCGATCACCTCGATGAGTTCCGGACAGGAGAGGAGCCGAACGGGTCGAGGCCAATGCAAGCTCCATAACGCACCGGTCTCCTCGGCAACCGCACTCACGCGCGTGACGCTGCGCTCGGGCACGTCGCTCGCCACAGGCACTATCCGATAGACACGCTGCCCGCGATTGCCGATCACGTCGATCAGCGGCGCGATATCCACGATCTCTTCCTCGATCAGGGAGGACGCTTTCTGCACTTCAGTGAGCGGTTCGGCGATGACAGCCACCAGCGAGAGCTTCTCGATCCCGAAGCCCGGCTCGATCTTCTCGATCCGGTCCTTGAATAGCTTCGTCAACCAGGCCACATCGCGGGCGGGTTTCGCGGTTCCGGCGCGGATCGCCTGCATGGTGTTGTCGACCTTGTGGACGAGAAGATCCGCGCGGCGAACGCCGAGGCCCTTTTTCTGGAGCGCTTCGCAGAGTTCAACCACAAGCCGCGAGACATATTTGGCAATGGTCTCGGGCGCGCCGATCGGCTCGGCGAAGGCGCGGCTGACTTCGATGACATCCATTGGACGGATCGGATCGATCGGCTCCGGCAGCCGCCCATACATCTGGTCGAGACGGCGGCCGATTTCGGGACCGAAGCGAAGGGCAAGCGGCGCGCGTGGTGTGGCCGACAGCTCGCCGATCGTCTGAAACCCGAGGGTCCGCAGGCCGATGACGGTTTCCGCAGGCAAACGTAATGATGATATCGGTAGCCGTTCGACGAAACGCGATGTTTCATGGCGCGCAGCGATTACGGTATCGCGCTTGCTCACCCGTGCCAGCGCATGCGCGGCACCCCAGCTGTCGGCAATCGCGACCCGCGCAGTCAGCCCCTTGGCACGGAAGCGATTGACGATGCCGGATAGCATCAGATCCTCGCCGCCCTGGAGATGATCGGCGCCTTCGGTGTCCATGACGATGCCGTCGGGCGCATCCATTGCGACAATCGGCGTGTACTGCGTCAACGCCCAGACCGTGAGGCGTTCGAGGGCCGCAGTGTCGGCGATCGGATCGGCGTCGACCATCTGCAGGCCCTGGACGATGGCCTGCGCCTTCGCGGCCGGCATGCCAATATGAAGGCCCGCCGATCGGGCTGTTTCATCAGCCGCCGCGATCCAGCGTTTGGAACCACTCTTCGCGACGACGACAAGTGACCGCTCAGCGGTGAGCATTCCCACGCCATCGGCCCGCCTGATCCTGTCGATCGCGAGATCCGGTAGATAAATGGATACGACCCGTGGCATCGCACGCTCCTACAATAAACTCTGCGCACTCACCCGCTTTCACTCTCATCAGCTCCAGGAGCCATCGCGGCCGCCCAACGCCTGGAACCGGTAGCTCTTCCGATGGCAGTACGCTGACGCGCCACCTTGATGTCGACGCCGTCGGCTGACCAAAATCCGATGCCTCGGTCTGGCGTCGCCATCGTCGCACGACCAGCCCCATCGTTCCGGTCTTCTCGGCCGCAAGCTGAAGCCGGCGCGAGGCGGTCATCGGAAGACGGACGAGCTCGCCAACCACGGCGCCCAGGCCACCGTAGCCAAGACCTTCCTCCATGGTCGCCAGGACATCCTCTTCCCTATCGGCCTCGGCAAAGACCACGCGATCGGAATGAAGACCCGCCAAAGCCAGGGCCGGGAAAAACAGGTCTGGACGCGTCATGCACCAAAGGATCTGCCCCTTGGTTCGCGCAGCGATCCCCGCCACACAGAGGGCAGCGGCCGCACCATCGACCGTTCCGGACCCGCCACCGGCAAACTCGTGTAGGGCGCCATAGGCCAGACCGCCGCCTGGAAGCACTGCGTCAATTTCGGAAACCCCAAAAGCAAGGCAGCCGACCTTTCTCGTCGATCCGCCCTCGAGCGAGGCGATACGGTCGCGTAGATCGGTAATTACCCTGTTGCGGGCAGCAGTCATCATTCACGCGTCCCTTGAAGGCCGTGTTGGAGTTTCGACTTCATGTCGTTCAAATGCAGATGTTCTCTATCTGTTCCGACGCGCTCGAAGAGTCAAGCAACCGAGAATAGGAATATTATCTCTCAACTTTCAGGAAACCAAGAGATTCGCTTTGCGAATCATGGCCATGCGCCAATTGCGGCGATTTGGTCGAAGCGGAAATAAATTTCGTCGGATTCGCAACTTACTATCGGCCGGTTGGCATTTCGCAATTCCATCGGTTACGATGCTCGCAGTGTTCACGGGAGCGGCCACTGCCCATGTGCAATCTGTACCGCATGGAAGACAAGGATTGGGTTGCCAAGTGGGCTCAGGACGCCGAGAGCATGATCAACCTCATGCCAGCGTACCAAATGAACCCGGATCAGATCGGGCCGATCCTGCGCAATACGGCCGACGGAAGAAAGCAGCTGGTGCATGCGCGCTGGGGTCTGCCCTCCCCGCTATTCGCTCTCAAGAAAGAAGCTGAGAAGAAGGCCAAAAAACTGCGAGCCAAGGGTAAGGACGTCGACTTCGAGGCCTTGCTGCGTGATCAGGTGGATGGCGGCACCACGAATGTCCGCACTCTCAATTTCCCGCACTGGAAGCGTTGGTTTGGTGTCGAGCATCGCTGCCTTGTCGCTGTGACCAGCTTCGCGGAGCCCGATCCAGCCGCCAAGGAAGAGGGCGGCAGGACTCCAAACGCCTGGTTCGCACGCGATGAAAGCAAGCCTCTGATGTTCTTTGCGGGCGTCCATGTGCCGCAATGGACGAGCGTGCGGAAGGTCAAGGACGGGCTGACGACCGATGATCTCTATAGTTTTCTGACGACGGATGCGAATGACCTTGTGAAGCCCATCCACGGGAGAGCCATGCCGGTTCTTCTGCTGACCAAAGAAGAGACCGATGTCTGGATGCGCGCGCCATGGGACGAGGCCAAAGCGCTTGCCCGTCCGTTGCCCAACGACGCGCTGATCGTAGTATCCCGGGAGCCTTACGGCTCGACGATCGTAACAAAGGCCGGAGAACCGGTCGCGCAGCCGAGCCTTTTCTGAATCTGGACCGGTCTAATGCAACTCGATCCACATCGGTGCATAATCACTTGTGTGGTCCAACTTGTCGACCTTGGCCTGCTTGAGATTGTCAGCAAGTGCGGGCTTAAGACGAAGTGATCGATTCGCAGCCCTGCTTCGGGAAAACGCGTGTTGATATCGCCGCGAAGACTGCTATGTTCTCTCTTTGTTTCGGGCAAGGCCTGCAAAGGGGACACCGAGCCTGTAGCTTTTTTGCAGAAACCGCCATGAACGATATGACGCCAACGCCGATCCGAAAAATCGTCCATGTGGACATGGATGCCTTTTACGCGTCGGTCGAGCAGCGTGATAACCCGGAACTTCGTGGCAAGCCACTCGCCGTCGGCGGATCCGCAGCGCGGGGCGTGGTGGCCGCCGCAAGCTATGAGGCGCGAGCCTATGGTGTCCATTCGGCCATGCCGTCGGTCACCGCAAAACGGAAATGTCCAGACCTGATTTTCGTGCCGCCGCGCTTCGACGTCTATAAGGAAGTTTCCCGGCAAATCCGCGAAATTTTCGCCGAATATACGCCGCTGATCGAGCCCCTATCGCTGGACGAAGCCTACCTCGATGTCACCGAGAATTTGAAGGGCATGGAAATCGCCACCGAGATTGCCCAGGAGATCCGCGCCAAGATCAAGCAGGTCACCGGGCTCAACGCTTCGGCCGGCATCTCCTACAACAAGTTCCTCGCAAAGATGGCCAGCGATTTGAACAAGCCCAGCGGCCAGGCCGTCATCACGCCGAAGAATGGGCCAGCCTTTGTCGAGACCCTGCCCGTCAAGAAATTCCATGGCGTCGGGCCGGCCACCGCCGAGCGCATGCGTAAATACGGGATTGAGACCGGGCTCGATCTGAAATCAAAGTCGCTCATCTTCCTGCAGGAGCATTTCGGCAAGTCGGGACCCTATTTCTACGGCATCGCCCGTGGCATTGACGAGCGCCAGGTCCGGCCTGACCGCATCCGCAAATCGGTGGGAGCCGAAGACACATTCGCCGAGGATATCGATGATCTCGAACACGCAACGGCTGAGCTAAAACCGCTTGCCGAGAAGGTCTGGCGCTACTGCGAGGCGCAGGGAATTAGCGGTAAGACGGTAACCGTGAAGGTCAAATACTCGGACTTCACCCAGGCGACGCGCAGTCGGACTGGCACAATCCCGTTCGCAAGCGTTACTGACGTGTTCGACACGGCATCCGGACTTCTGGCAACCGTCTATCCCTTCAAGCTGTCCGTGCGCCTGCTGGGCGTCACGCTCTCGTCGCTGACCAACGATCAGACCAACGCCGCGACCGAGGGGAAGCCGCAACTCGATCTCAACCTGTAGCAGGAACAAGCCTCCGAAAACGAAAAAGTCTGCCGCGGGGGAGGTGCGGCGGCGCCTGGCAGGATTATTTCGATGGACAGCGTTCCCTCGAACAGGCGATCAAGCGGCTCGCCAAATCGTCGAAGCAGGCCGCTTGAACGCGCAGTCCGTCAGATACCATAGCGCCGATCGAGTTCTTTCAGCGCGGACTGTACCTCATCGATCGAAATCGGCTCTGGCATTCCCGGCACCTGCCGGAGGGCCGGCTTCGAATCGATAGCGTAAAAGTCGGAGGCCCAGGCCGCGAGGATCGTTCGCTTATCATCGACGGAAAGAGCCGGCGCTCTCACCACGTCGATTGGCCGCTGAAGCTGCATACCCTGAAGCAAGACCGCTGGTCCCATCGCCCTCGCGTTGCTGGCCGCCTGCTGCAACATGTCGTGCGTCATCGAACCACCTCACTGTACCTGTGGATCCCGGTCACGCCGCAGGCGTGAGGCCGCGATCATATTGGTTTCCGGCGCCAGCAGATCATGTTTCTCGGCGAAGGCCGCAAACAGACCACGCGCGGTTTCCGCTTCAATCTCGCCACGCAGTGCCGCACTGCAGGCCTTCAGGGCAATCGCATGCGTGCTGTCCCTGAGTGATGTCGGCCATTCGGAAAGATGCCGGTAGGCATCCATGACGCAGCGAACCTCTGCTGGGAAACCAAGGCCGACGAGAATGGAAACAGGCTGTCTAAACATATCGGGTTTCATCGCTCTCTCCTTCCCAACCCGGAATGTTGATGGGCGCCGTAGTCACGGCGCCCTTGTTCTGCGGTCAATGCGGGTCAAGCCGCCTTCTGCGCTTCGATCTGCGCCGGGGCGGCCGAAGGCACCAGAGCGGGCTCGGTCTGGATGGAGATCCTGCGCGGCTTCAGTGCCTCCGGGATCTCGCGAACCAGATCGATCGACAGGAGGCCATTGCTCAGATCAGCCCCGTTCACTCTGACGTGGTCGGCGAGTTCGAACCGGTGGTCGAACGGCCGGCCGGCAATGCCGCGATGTAGGTAGCCCTCGGCAGCCGCTTCCTGCTTCTTGCCCGTGACCATCAGTAGATTGGATTGGAAGGTGATGTCGAGTTCGTCCTGGGTGAAGCCCGCGACCGCGATCGAGATCCGATAGGTGTCGTCACCGGTCTTGACAATGTCATAGGGCGGCCAGTCGCTGATCGACCGGGCGCGCTGGGCGTTTTCCAGAAGATTGAAAACCCGGTCGAAGCCGACGCTGGAGCGGAACAGAGGTGCGTAGTCGTAAGATGTTGCCATAGCCATATCCTCCTTGAAGCAACATGGGTACGGAAGCGCCGAAAGACGGTGCCTCCAGCAAGGCCAGCCCTTCTTTAGCGGCTGGCGGCAATCGATTTGGTTTTTGGCATATTTGGATTCAAGAGCAGCAGTAGAAAAAATTTGACGCGGTTTCTTCACCCGGCCATCGGCTCAGTCAAGCGCATAAACTGCGGCATTATCCTGAACTTCGCGCAAGCCTTTTAGTATGCGTGCCGGAGATTGCCATCGTCGGTCCAGCCCTGGAATTCGATCTCGGCAATCAGCGTCGGCTGGGCGAAGACAACCTGTGAAGACGATCCCATCAAGCTACGCCCTTGCCGCCCGTGACACCATAGACCTCGCCGTTGATGAAGCTTGCTTCTGGCGATGCAAGCAGGACGAATACGGGAGCCAGTTCGACCGGCTGGCCCGGACGACCGAAGTCGCTGTCCTTGCCGAAGTTCTTCACCTTCTCGTCTGGCTGCCCACCACTCGGCTGGAGAACCGTCCAGACCGGTCCGGGTGCGACGACATTGGCGCGAATGCCACGCTCAATCAGTTGCTTGGCAAGGGCCTTCGTATAGGCGACGATACCGGCCTTTGTCGTGGCATAGTCGAGCAAGATCGGTGACGGCTGGTAAGCCTGGATGGAGGCGGTGGTGATCACCGCGGATCCCGCCGGCATATGGGGCACGGCGGTTTGTGCGATCCAATGAAGCGCATATAGATTGGTCTTCATCGTCTTGTCGAAATCCTCCGTCGACAACTCTTCGATTTTCTCGCGGTACTGCTGGCGACCGGCATTGATGACGAGGATATCGAGACCGCCAAGACCAGTGACCGCCTTGTCGACCAGTTGCCGGCACCATGCCTCGTCCTTGATGTCGCCCGGAAGCGCGACGGCCTTACGGCCCTCGGCTTCGATAAGGCCAATCACCTCCTTGGCATCCGCCTCTTCGTCCGGAAGATAGGCGATGGCCACGTCGGCCCCCTCACGGGCGAAGGCGATTGCTGCAGCACGGCCGATACCGGAATCGCCCCCGGTGACGAGTGCCTTCCGGCCAGTGAGCTTGCCCGAGCCGCGATAACTCTTCTCGCCGTGATCCGGCGTGGGATCCATCTTGCGAGCGAGACCGGGCGCCTGTTGCGGCTGGTCTGGGAAAGGCGGTGCTGGATAAAGCGTGCGAGGATCGTTCAAAGAGGTCTTGTCGCTCATAATGACACCCAAGGTTTTTTGCGAATTGCATGCGGAATGACTGTCTGCGAACGCCCGTTTCATCCCTTTGTTCCTGTAACGCCGCTGGCTCGGAACAAACTTTTTGCGCTGTCGTTCGTCTGATTATCAACGAAGGAGGAAATGTCATGCCCCGTGGTGACAAGTCCAAGTACACCGACAAGCAGGAACGCAAGGCAGACCACATCGCCGAAAGTTACGAAGACCGCGGCGTGTCCGAGAAGGAAGCCGAGCGCCGAGCCTGGGCAACCGTCAACAAGGATGATGGCGGCGGCAAGAAGGCCGGCGGTTCCGGGCAAGGCAAGCATACCGGTCATCCCGCGGCCCACAAAGGTGGCGAAAAAGGTGGCAAGGCGGCAGCGTCGCGATCGGCCGCAGACCGTTCGGCTTCGGCAAAGAAGGCGGCTGCGACCCAGAAACGGAACGCCGAGCACCGCGCCCACCATTGATTGTCGTGTCCCGTGACTGAGCAGAAACGCTACATCCCAACACCTGGCGGATTCCTGATGGTCTTGAGACAGGGAGACGACGTACTTGCCCGCCTGGGAACGCTGATGGTCGGCGAAGAAATACCGTCGGCCATGCTGTCTGGTTTCGGGTTCGCTGGCCAGATTACCTTCGGCTTCTTCGATTTCGAAGCCCGCGAATACAAGCCGAAGAGCTACGAAAACGTTGAGGTGACCAATTTGACCGGCTCGCTTGCCTGGAAGGACGGAAAACCGCTGCCGCATCTGCACGCAACCGCCGGCAACGCTTCGTTCGAGGCGGTTCGGTGGTCACCTGTTGGCGCTCGAGGTCGGTCGTGGTTCGATGGAGCTCTACGTGACGATCCTGCCAAACCGCCTCGAACGAGCCACCGACGCGTCGATCGGCGCCAACGTCCTGCAACTCAGTCCGGCCGTTTGAGACACGAGGCTGGCTGCGCTGCCTCGTTTTAGCCGCTGATAGCGCCGCGGGGGACGGACAGTCGGATCGAGAGTCCATTTGGCATCCAGTCGCGCGCGATCTCGACCCCGAGGCTCTGACTAATTATCTGCTCAAGCCGGCTTCCAAAACCGATCGAACGTGGCTCTAATGCAGCCTGCGGAGGACCGCTGCTCTCAAGCCAGACGATCTCCAGCATCTCACTCTTCATCGTCGCTGCGATATCAAGCTTTCCCTCTTCGACGGACAGCGCGCCATATTTCGCGGCATTGGTCGCGAGTTCATGGAACAGCAGCGCGAAGTTTGTAATTTTTGTGCCGCCGATATCGATGTCATCTCCGATCAGCTGCCAATGATTGGCACCGTCCCGCTCGTACGGCGCGAGAATATTCGACAGAAGCTGAAATAGGGTGGTCTGTGGAGTGCCGGTCGCGGCCTCACCGTTCAAACTCGGTAATGTCATCTCATGCGCTCGGGACAGAGCCATTAACCTGTCTTTCATCTCGGCGGCCAGTTCGGTAGTCGTCGTTGCCGTCCTCGCTGCAAGGGTGATGATGCTGCCGGTGATGGCGAAGAGGTTTTTTACCCGGTGATGCATTTCCCGGAGCAGAAGCTCCTGATGCTCGGCGGCTCGCTTGCGCTCTGAGATGTCGCGGGCGATCTTCGATGCGCCGATGATCTTTCCGTTGTCGTCCCGAATGGGCGAAATGGTAAGGGAAATATCGACCAAGGTACCGTCTTTACGTCGTCGTATCGTCTCGAAGTGATTGACGCGCTCGCCGGCCTGGATGCGGGCGAGAATGGCTGGTTCCTCATCGAGACGATCGGGTGGAATGACGATCGTGATCGGGTGTCCAATAGCCTCGTCTGCCGTATAACCGAAAAGACGCTCAGCGCCCTTGTTCCAGGTCGTGATGACTCCGCTGAGGCTCTTGCTAACGATCGCATCGTCGGAGGATTCGACGATCGCTGCAAGAAAAGCTGCAGCATTACGTCCATGCTGCGCAGCTTCTATGTCGGCCTCCAGCTGTCGCAAACCGAGCTGGGCCTGGCCCTCGTGTTGCTGGTTATCGGAAATCGACATTTACGCCCCGTCAATCAACGCATTTTTCAACAAATCGAGACGGCCGAGACCGCTAATGCACCGCCGACCATATTCGCTAAACACCACCAACAACAGTCAGAATCATTTTCGGGGTCGCAAATCCGTATGACGCCATCCGAATGCGAGATCGCTGGCAAAATGCCCTCGCCTTGAACGGATCTGAACCAGCGACCACGTTGTTTCGATCGCGTGGGATAACAGCAATTTATGGAACTCATGTCATTCGTGGCGGTGATTGATGCTTCGTGTCAGCACAGGGCGTCCGCGAACTCGAAGCGAAATCTCCCGGACACCCAGACGCCGTAGGCTGGCGAACTGGCGCCCAGCCGTCCGGCGGACACGGCACGTTTCGACTTCCTATGTGACGGGATTCTCATCGAGGCGTGCCCGCGGCGGCCGTCGCCCTATCTGGCTATTAGAAGGGCACTGAAACAATGCGAGCGCCGGCCTCCAAGCGCAACAGTTTAATAAAACTCTGCTAACTTACGCTTAAGTTTTAGTTAAAATGCGATTCACTGTGTTTGCAGATGATGAGCGACGTTTTCGGCAGCTGACGCGTTAACACGAGATGCAACAGATTTACCGCCAATGGCAGCTCTCCTCCCAGAACGCGACGAGCTACCGCGCCAAATTCATCCTGGCGACGGAGATCCTGAAATCCGATATGTCTTCTCGTGAAATCCGCCGAGCTGCCCGCCGTGTCGTTCGTGCGCTTGAAGCCGTCATCGATCTTCCTATTGCCGGCGCTGATGTACTGAGGACGGCGCGGGAGCACTTTGGAGCATTGACAGAACTCCTCGCAGCCATCGAACCCCAGCCAGCCGGTGATGATGCGCATTGTCCCGAGCCGCGAGGGCCGCGACAGCAAGCTAATGTAACCCTTAGCCATAGGGGCCGGGAAGGCTCGGCTCCTGACATGGAGCCGAGCGAGATCGCCACGTCGAGTGGTAAGCAAAGTGTGAACAGGCTAACCCTACGACCGAACTGACCTCTCGAAAACCCTCGCCAGCCGTTGCGCGAATTCTCGGGGATCTCGTGGCCGTTCGCCGTCGAGGATGCGCGTTTGGTCGAGCAATAGGAACGTTGCGTCCTCTTGATAAGAGGCATCGTCCTCTACGGCCGCGATGGCTTTAATCACGGGATGTGCCAAGTTGATTTCGAGGATCGGTTTGGTGGCTCCCTGGAGACGACCTGCGTTTTGCAGGATCTTTTCCATCTGCCTGTCGTAGCCGTCCACCGGCGCAACTAGGCAGACCGCGCTCTCTGTCAAGCGGTCGGGATGCCCGAACATAGGCGCCTTGACGGCCGGTTTTTCTCTTGCGAAGCCAATAAATGTCGCCAAACCGGCGCTGTCCTGCTCCGGCGGCGTTTGATTGTCGGGCCTTGGATACTGCGCCAGATCCGCAGTTCCCTGCGTGATCGATTTGAACGCCTTTCCTTCGAATTCCGGCGCGTTCACCACCCAGAAGCTATCGACCAAGTCAGTTAGCAGCAGGACACCCGATCGAGCATGACAAGCCGCTTCAGATAGAAGAGCACCAGCTCGCCCCAATGCCCGAGGATTACATGGAGGTTCGGATAGGCGCACCGCCCCGGTTCGTTCACTGGCCTGGCAAGGCTCAAGCCTTTGAATCCAATCGGGGGCGGCACGTTTCGTCAGGCTCTATTGGCCGG
Organism: Rhizobium sp. C104; assembly: GCF_022354505.1. NCBI lineage: Bacteria > Pseudomonadati > Pseudomonadota > Alphaproteobacteria > Hyphomicrobiales > Rhizobiaceae > Rhizobium > Rhizobium sp. C104. The sequence continues at coordinate 207,536 of NZ_CP092355.1, forward strand.
CGCGGTTGCGATATTCGACCGGATGCCAGGAGAACGAGTCCGGGCCTTCAGCACGAATGTAGCCGACGCCAGGGAAGGGAAGATGCGGCGCGGCGACGAGTTCGCGTCGCGCGGCAAAATCTGAGAAGGTTTCCTTCCGCACGGCCGCGGCGTCCCGTGGATTGACGTCGTAGACGATTGTTACATTCGGATCGGGAAACTGGACCGCTGCGACATGGATCACATCACCGATGAAAGTCATGGATCGGCCCTTGCTCGTGACGGTGAAGAAGGCGCTGCCTGGCGTGTGGCCTGGATGTAAGGAGGTCGCGATGCCGGGCAAGATCGTGTCGCCGTCGCCGAATGTCTTCGCCTTCCCCAGCTTTTCATAGACACCAATCGTCTTGGCCGCCTCGTCGAAATACTGATCCGCATAGCCTGTCTTCCGGGCATTGGAGGGATCGAGGAAGAATTTCAGGTCCGGAGCGCTCACATGGACCGTGGCGTTGGGGAATGCGGGTCGACCGTTGCGCACCAGGCCGCCCGTATGGTCCGTGTGAATATGCGTGATGAGAACGTCCGTCACGTCACCGGCCTTCACGCCGACGCCGGAAAGGCTGTCGAGGAGCTTGCCGCCATTCCCCGGTCCGAAGAGGTCGCCGGAGCCGGTGTCGACAAGGATGGTGCGCGTCCCGTCCTGGATCAGAAAGGCGTTGATCGATGCCTCGACGGGGTTTGCGAGGAATTCCTTGTCGAGGAGATCGTCGGTATGGGCGTGGGATGTTCCGATCAGGAGCTTATAGAGATCCTGCGGGACGGTGCCATCCGAAAGGGCTGTGATCCGCAAATCACCAAAAGGAAAGGAGTAGCCGTCGGTGACCTGCTGGTAGCTCGCCGTCGCCGGTGCGTTGTCGACTGCGAAGGCGGGTGCAGAACCCGCGGTCAGAAGGACCACGGCGGTCGAGAAGAGTAGGGTTCTTGCAGTTGTCATGTTCTTTCATTCCTGCTTTTTTGGACGTTGAAATCCGTCGCCGGACAGATGGTCGGCGAGGAGCGACAAAGAGTGAGCGAGTGGCCTGGATTGCGGGCCGGAGCGTCAGTGGCGAGACAACAAGCTGGCTTGCGGCCGCTCAACTGATGCTTGAACTGAACGACGCTCGAAGATGTCGATCGGCTCGACGTCTAGAGCGAGATCCAGCTCTCGGCGGCCGTTCTTGCGGCCGACCCAAAAGTGCCATTCTCCGACGTCGAGGACCAATCGCAATGGATCATGTGACCTATCGCTTTGCCTGATGGCTGCATTCCGCCTCAGGCCTTGTCAAGCGCCGCTTCAGCCACCATGGACCGCAGCCAGCGATGCGCGGGGTCCGCCGCCATCTTCGGATGCCAGAAGTATTTCAATGCGAACCTGCCGAGGGCGAGTGGTGGTTCGAAAAGGTCAAGGCTGTGGGTGAAGCGTTGGAGCAACCGCCTCGGCAGCGTGCACAGGCAGTCGGTCGTCGCCACGAGGAGAGGAGCGAGCGCATAACTTTGAACGGACACCGTCACTCTGCGGCTTCGACCGTGCTCAGCCAGGGCTCCGTCAATAATCCCCGAAAACATGCCCCCGTTTGACGAAATCAACAGATGGTCAAGCGAACAGAATTCATCGAGGGACAACGGTCCGGTTCCGCGGGGATGACCGATCCGCTGGGCGGTTACCAGTTCGTCGTCGAACAGGCTGCGGCCAATCAGATCCTGGGGCGCATCATCCGGTGCGCCGATGTAGAGATCGAGGTCGCCATGCTCCGACAGCTCGCCGATCCTGCTCCTGTCGGGAAAGATGAACGCGATCCTGAGGCCGGGCGCCCGATCATGAATAAGAGGAAGCAGGTCGGGAGCGAGGATTGCCGCAGGATTGTCCGAAGCTGCGATCCTGAATGTGCGATCGCTCGATGCGGGATCGAAGAGATGGGCCCTCTGCGCGAATTGCTTCAAGCGCTCGAGAAGTTGCTCCAATTCCGGCTTCATTGCCAGGGCATGCGGCGTCGCCGTTACGCCCCGTCCAGTCGACGCCGGAAGAAACAGCGGGTCATTGAGGATCTGCCGAAGCTTGTTCAACCGACCGGACAAGGCAGATTGGGTAATATTTAGCCTTGCGGCCGCATGCGTGACGTTTTCGTCGCGCAGCAGCGCGTCGAGCGTGAGCAAAAGATTGATTTCCAGATCGCCCACACGATGCGCCAAGTCCAACGTCCTGATTTTGATCCGACCAATGTCAAAGTAACGGATTCCGCAGCGTTTTTCCAAGGCGAAGTCAAAGCCAGTCCGGCTGGCGACCGTATTGGGTACCAGGACGCCTTCTCCAGGCATCGGCCGTTTGGCAGCATTTCACGTTCCGATAGTGGAAGCCAGTCACCACCTTCCGGATTGTAGCTTATGCTCATTTCAAGCTGTCATGAACAGCGGTGACGTCCAAATGCGGGATTGATCCCTCTGTCTCGCTGTCAGGAAAAGAGGGTGTTCGCGGCCCTGGCTCAATTTTAGTCCCGACAGCGGTATCTCGCCTGAGAGATCGCGTGGAAGGGGACGATCGGTGACACGCTCCAACAGAAGTCTAAGCTCGACGCCCGGAAGATCGACCGAGATGGAGCCCTTTGCGATCAGCTCGTTTCCGCATGCCTCTAGCAACACCTCGGGAGCATGGACATGTGGCGGCGGCTGAAGCGGATCGCCGATCTTGCTGTAGCCGTGCAGCTTAGCGGCGACGACGATGCGCGCGTCGCGCAGATTCGAAAGCTTGACTTCGATTCCGTCGACGTCGCCATGTGTTGCCGTCCTGAAGCTGAGAGTGCCTAACCCAGTGCGCCAAACGCTTTGTTCGGGATGATCGAAGCCGATGCCGCGCACATCCAGAAGCGCTGCACCGGTAACAGCCACCTCGCCGCTCCAATAGGCCGCGCGATAGCGATCCTTTATTCGCGCGCCGCCGAAACGGATCCGCATACTGCGCTCGCTGAAGCCAGCTTCGGCATGCAGATCGCGTTGCCACACCATCTGGTCGCCGTCGAAAAGCTGAACTTCCTCCCAGCCGGCGTGGCCGAGCAGGCGGTAAGAGAGCGGCTCATTGGGCTGGGCATCAAACACCTCGCCCATGAAATGTTTGCCTTGGGACAGAACCGCAAAACTCCGTTCACCAGTCGTGGCAAAAGTGCGCCTCGCCCGAAGTGCAGCGCCAACGCCAGCACGGTCGAAACCGTCGGCGATGACGCCGGTGAGTCCCCCACGTGCACCGAAGGTTCCGGTGGCCGGCGCACCACCGCCGCATCGGCCCTGATGTTCGTCGCTGGCGGCGGAAGCGCCAACTCTGTGTCCGCGAGCTAGAGCTTCGGCGTAGAGCCAATGAAATTGTCCCCAGGCGGAGCCAATTTCGATGAGGCGTTCCAGCTCCGGATGGTTCCAGTCCAGAATGCAGCGCCGGCCACCCACATGCGGGATCATCAAATGGCCTTCCGGATCATCCTCATAGGCTCCATAGAGCCGGTCAACCGGCCATATCCCAGGACGGATCGCTCCCGCCGTCGTCTCATTCCATTCGAAAGAGCGAAGTGAGCGCCCCTGCTCGTCGAACGGAAACCGGGGCTTACCGTCGCGCAGGAAGACGACGTTTCGGTCACCACCGGCAGCGGAGTTGCCGCACCATTCGGTGCCTGGATAGCAGACGAAGCGGCCGGGCTCGTTGAGTTCGTGGATGGTCTTGACGGCCGCGTCCCAGTTCGTCTCGGTGATGTTGAAATCGTTGACGGTGTAGCCCACCACGTCAAGTCCGGCGATGTCGCGCCCATAGGTGAGATTATAGGTGGCATCATTGGTGCCAACGGTGTCGTCGGAATGAACGTGCAGATCGGCATAGAGAGGGCGCAAGGCTCCCTCTTCGCTCTGGACATAAGCGACGCCCGGGGCAACGCCGGGTTCGTCATTCAGCCATGCTTCCAATTTCCACTCGCCGGCAGCAGCGAAGGAAAGGGCGGAAATCCGCGCAAATGTCCAGCCTTCCGTGGCGAAGGCCACCAGCTCCGTTCGTTGCCCGCCATCCGGGGCAGTAATGACGAGCGCACCATGCAGGTCGCGGTCCTGGCAAGTGTTTCCCCATATATCGTCGACGCGCACGATAGCGTCGAAGAAGTGACCGCTGCCAACCAGCCGCGGCGCGATGACCTGAAGGGCATGCGGCTGCCCGGCCGCGATCTCCAATTTGCAGTCGCCTGGCACCTCCGCAAATTTTGAGCTGCCCAGCGGGTCGACGAACAGCCGGAAACGGAACACTTTCTCCACGAAAGTCTGCACACGTGTGCCGGCGCCGCCCTGCCGCCGATCGCCCAGACGGATGACGATCCTGTCGCCGGGGTTGAGATAGCCGTCGACGACGTCGATGATGACCGCCTTCTGGAAGGGACGTTCGTGTCCCTTTTGATCGAAACGCACCTTCAGTGCTTGAACGGTACCTGGGCTTTGCCCCGAAACCAGAGGACCGGCGTGGTATTCGGCGGAAATATAGTTGGCGCCCGTCGGCTCCGTTGTCTGGAACAGCGCCCAGTCGGAATAGAACTTGAAGGCAAGCTTCAGCCACGCTCCGTCTGCGAGACCGACAGCTCCGACCTCATAAACGAGCTCCAATTCGGTCCACTCGCCCGCCGTCAGCGTCTGCCTCTGACAGCTTAGACGGCCGAGGAAGGGCAGAGTATCGAAATGATCGGCAAGGCCCATCGGAGAATGGGCGCTGGCTTGAATCGTCTTGTCTGGCAAAATCTTTGTCATGGGGAACGTCCGTTATTGTCCGCGCCAGCCTTCGTAGCGGCGCTCTATCCGTCGAAACACGAGGCTCTCCATCAGCCACGCGGTAACTCCTATCAGCGCGATGCCGAGAAGCACCTGCGCCGAATTGCCAACCTGCCCGCCCATGGCGACCATCCAGCCGATACCTTGAGATGCGCCGATCATCTCGGCTGCAACAAGCGCCCGCCACGCTTGGGCAAAACCGATGCGCAAGGCGGCAGTGAGGAACGGGAGAGAGGCGGGAAGATATACATGGGCCAGCAATTGCAGCCTTTTGGCACCCAGCATGCGCGCTGCACGCACCTCGCCGCTGCTGATGGAAAGCACGCCTTCCTGAATCGTCTGGGCCATCGGAAAGGCCGATGCGATGAATATGACGACGGCAATGGAGAGATATCCAAGGCCGAAGAAGATCAGCGACAACGGCGCCCAGGCGATCGGAGGGATGGCCATGAAGAGACCGAGCAGCGGCTGGACGAATTCGCGAAACGGCCGCCAAAGTCCGGCAGACACGCCGATGAGCACAGCGGCCACGACGGCCGCGCCGAAGCCGCCGAATTCGCGCAACAAGCTCGCCATGACCTGGCGACCCAACTCGCCCGACCGGATCCAGCGAACCCCTCGGCCGCGACGTCCCACGGCTGCGGCAGCACATAGGAGGGAACGCGGCTTGCCGCGATGCTCCACACGACAAGGAGGAACGGAAGCGCTGCCCAGCGCCAGGACGGTTGCGGAAAACGCAGCCGCGCTGCCAACTTTTTCATCGATCGGATCTCATCGCTGAGCGGCCGCTTTTGCGGCGAAGCTGTCGTCAATGATGTCGTCGACATTCAAGCGCTTTTCGAGAAAGCCGAGGGCCACCGAGTAGTCGATGAGCCGCTGGATGAAGGCACGATCGGACGGCTCGATTTCCGCCGACCACCCAAGGCGCTTCCTCGCCTCCGTGACGATCGCTTCCGGCGGAACGATACGTCCGTCCGCGGCCGTCAGGGATTCCAGCTTAAAGCTCCGGGCGATGATCCTGTCGGCCTCTTCGGGATGCTCACGCAGAAACGCAATGGCCTTCGAATTCGCTCGCAACAATTTCACGAGATCGTCCGGGCGTTCCTTCAGCGTCTTGGCAGGCGCTGCTATGACGTACCAGGGATAGCCGGGCAAAGCTCCGTTCACGTCGAAGACGACGCGACCTGTACCGCGGAGCACCGATTGGCTGATGAAGGGCTCCCACAAAAAGGCTGCATCGACGACGCCGGTATCGAGGGCAGCGTTCATGTTACCCACGGGCATTTGCGACAGCGCAAGATCTGCGTCCGGGCTGAGGCCGGCGGCCTCTTTGAGAACGTAGCCACGCAGCAGCACGTCCATGCCGCTGCCCCTGTTGACGCCGGCAAGCCTCTTGCCCTTGAGATCGGAAAGGGCGTGGATCGGACCGTCAGTCTTCGCGATTACCGCTGCCTGACCATAGTTGACCTTGGCGATGATTTTCGCCTCAAGACCGCGCGCCGCCCATTGATAGACCGGGGGCGCACCGATATAGGCCACATCGATTTCGCCTCCAGCCACCCCCTGCTGGATGACGGGACCATCGCCGAAACCCTTGAGCTCGACGTTCAACCCCTCGTCGCGAAAATAACCTTTCTCCTCGGCGATCAGGGCAGGTGCATTCGCCATAGCCTGGACCCAGCCAATGCGAAGCGGCCGCGGGTCCTCGGCATGGGCAGGCAAAGCGGCTGCAAGGGCGAGAAGAACTGCAGGTAGAATGTGTTTCATCGGATGCTCCCTTCAGGTAACGGGTTGATTGCTGATCATGACTTTGGCAATTTCCTCCGAGAGCTGTTCGCGAAGTTGCGCGAATAAAGGATTGGCTCTCGTGCCGCGCTGATCGCGAGGACGCGGCAGGTCGATCGCCACTTCAGCGGTGATGCCCGTCGGCGGTAGCCCAAGGACGAGAACCCTGTCGGCAAGATAGATCGCTTCGTCGATGTCATGGGTGATGAACAGTACGGTCTTCCCCAAGCCCGACCAGATGCGCAGCAATTCGTCATTAAGGGATGCGCGCGTCAGGGCGTCGAGCGCTGCGAAGGGTTCGTCCATGAGCAGGAGGCGCGGCTCGAGCGCCAGTGAGCGCGCCAGCGCAACCCGTTGACGCTGGCCGCCCGACAATCGGTGAGGTGGCTCATGTGCCTGCTCTTCCAGACCGACAAGTCGAAGAAAATTAAGCGCGACGGCTCTCTGCTCCTGCGCAGATCCACGGCGATTCATGCGCAGGCCAAAGCGAACATTTTCCAGGGCACTCAACCAAGGGAAGAGGTTTGGCGACTGAAATACATATCCGAGGACCGGATGCTCCGGGACAACAGCCACACCGTCTATGGTGATATGCCCAGATTGCGGGCGCAGGAAGCCCGAGAGAAGATTAAGGAGCGTCGACTTGCCACAACCGGACGGACCCAGGATCGCCACGAATTCTCCCGGCCGAGCCTTCAGCGAAAACCGTTCGAACACGGCGCGTCGGCTTTCGGGATAGGCGAAAGCCATGCGGTCCACCGAGAAGGCGGCACCGGATGAAACCTGCCTTGGGATAACTGGAGATGCCATGTTGCGTTAGGACGACCCTGGATTGGAGTTGTCCCAATTTCTAATACATTATAATACAGGTCATCAACGTGAAGAGTTCCCCTTGTGTGGCAGCAAAAGGGAACGCTATTCCAAAGCTTCGCTGCTTCGTGGTGTTTTCGACCCTATGGAAAATAGATGAGTCTCATACGCAATAACCCGGTGGCCATGTACCAGCAGATCGCCGATCGGCTTCGTGCCGAGATCACCGAAGGCGCCTATGAGCCGTCCGGACGGCTCCCGTCGGAATCGCAAATTATGGCACGCTTCACAGTCAGTCGCGTCACCGTGCGGCTGGCGCTCCAACAGCTCGATAGAGATGGGTTGATTGAACGCCGGAAAGGCAAAGGCACTTTCGTGGCCGGCAAGCAGGTGCGCCATCAAATTGATACACTGCGTAGCTTTCATGAATCGCTGAAAGTCCAGGGCTTCGATGCTACGATGCGGATTGTCGAGTTGACCGCAATTGAAACACCGTCTGCTTTCATCCCGCTGTTCGGAACGACATGCGCACTTCTGGAACGGCTTCATGTGGTGAACGACGAGCCGATTGCATTGGGCCGAAGCTTCTTGCCGGCATTCATGTCGGAGCTGGAGCGAGAGATCGCCGAACAGCAACCAACTTATGCACTACTGAAAGACAAAGCCGGCGCCGACATTGTCTCCGCTGAGATTGCGATCGGGGCGCGTGCTGTTTCGCCTCGGATAACGTCGCTGATCGGAGCGGCTGAACATGCGGTCCTGCTTGTGCTGGAACGGAGCTCCTATTTCGAAACGGGCGCTTGCGCCGAAAAGTCTGAATTTTTTATTCGACCAGAGCGGTACCAATTTGTCCTCGGCAGTCGAATGCCCGACCGCTGAGTGTTCGAGTACTTGCTCTTGGCAGGACTCGACCATCGAGCCGACGTCAATGGCAACTCGCGTGCCACGTCGCGACCTGGCGCGAGAAGAATCTCTTGCCGTGAACTCAAATAGATATTGCTGGACTTGAACCGACATTCGCCGAACCTTTGAGCCCGAAGCGCTGCCACATGGCGGAGAGGTATGGGGCTGAAATGTCTTTCGAACGCAATGTAACGGATCCCTTCATTGCCAGGGCCATCGAGCTAAAGACGATTTTTCATCAAGACGCGGTCAAGCGCGACAAGCAGGGTGGCAGGCCGGTTGAGCAGATCCGGCTTCTCAAAGAAAGCGGCTTGCCGTCGGCCCAGATCCCGGTCGGCTACGGCGGACGGGGAGCCTCCTGGCTGTCGATCCTGCGTGTCGTGCGAGAATTTGCCCGCACCGACGGCTCGCTGGCCCATCTCTACGGCTATCATCATCTTCCCCTCAACCTCGTGCTTTTTCGTGGCTCGAGCGCGCAGAAAGACCACTGGCTGCGCGCGTCAGCCGCCGGAAATCTGATGTGGGGCAACTCCGGCAATGCGATGTCGAAAACCTCGTCGGGCCGGCGCACCGACACCGGCTGGGTCGTGAACGGCTCGCGCCCGTTTTCCTCCGGATCCCACATTGCGGACTACATCCAGGTGTCATGGGAAAATCCGGAGGGAGAGCGGCTGACTGCTGCTGTTCCGGCTGACCGGGCCGGCATCGTGATCGAAGACGACTGGGATGGTATCGGCCAGCGCCAGACAGGCAGCGGCACCGTCAGCTTCAAAGATCTGGAGATCCTCGACGAAGAGCTGATCAGTTCGCCGCAGGTCCCTTTGACGCCCTATACCTCGCTGACGTCGCTGCTACAACAGAGCGTCCTTCTCAATGTCTTCGTCGGTAGCGCCCAAGGCGCTCTGGACGAAGGCAGGGAATATAGCTCGACCCTGTCGCGTCCCTGGATCTATTCCGGCGTCGAAAAACACACCGACGATCCGTGGATCAAACGGCAATATGGCGAACTCTACATCAAGACGCTCGCCGCGACCGAACTCGCAGACAAGGCTGCCCGCAGCCTCGACGAAGCCTTCAACCAGGGGGCCGGTCTGACTGCCGGTGATCGGGGTGCTGCGGCAATCGACATCGCGACAGCCAACGTCTACGCGGGCGAGGCCGGCCAGGCAGTTTCAAGTGAAATTTTTGAGGTCATGGGCGCGCGTTCGGCAACCAATGCCAACGGTTTCGACCGCTTTTGGCGCAATGTCCGCACCCACACTCTCCATAATCCAGCTGAATATAAAAAGCGGACGATCGGCACCTGGCTCCTTTCGGGCGAATTCCCGGTGCCGGCAATGTACCGCTGAAGGGACATCTCATGGGTAGACGTAAAGATAAGATCAAGCTTGGCGCATTCCTGCTGTTTACCGGCCATCACGTTGCGGCATGGCGTCATCCGCAGGCTTCGGTCGGAACCGATTTCGAGGACTATTTCGAACTCGCCAAGCTTGCCGAAGCGGCAAAGTTCGACGCGATATTCTTCGCTGACGGCGTGGCCGCTCGGCTGAAGGATGTCGAAGCCGCAAGCCGGAAAGCGCATAGCGGCGTCTACCCCTTTGAGCCGATCACGCTCCTGTCTGCCCTATCAAGCGTCACGAGCAACATCGGCCTGATTGCCACGGCCTCGACCAGTTTCTCCGACCCGTACAACCTTGCCCGCCAGTTCGGATCGCTCGACCGGTTGAGCGGCGGCCGCGCCGGCTGGAACCTGGTGACGTCGTCAGACCCGGAGGCCGCCTATAATTTCGGTCATGAGGCGCAGATCCTGCATGCCGACCGCTACGATCGGGCCGAGGAATTCGCCGACGTGGTGCTCGGTCTCTGGGACAGCTGGGATGACGATGCCTTTATCCGTGATCGGGAAAGTGGCCGCTATTTCGATCCGGTAAGGCTGCACAGGCTCAACCACAAGGGGCGGCACTTCAAGGTGCGCGGCCCGCTGAACATTCCGCGTTCGCCGCAAGGACGCCCCGTCCTGGTTCAGGCGGGCGCATCGGGGCCGGGCAAAGAGCTTGCCGCCCGCACCGCAGAAGCGATTTTCGCCGCGCACATCACGCTTGATGAGGCCAAGACCTTTTATGCCGACGTCAAAGGAAAGCTCGGCACATACGGCCGCTCCCCGACGATCTCAAGATCTTGCCCGGCATCTTTCCCGTCGTCGGCCGCAGCGAGACGGAAGCTCAGGAGAAGTTCGAAGCACTGCAGGAGCTGATCCAGCCGCAGGTTGGCCTCAACTTGTTGTCACAGCTGAGCGGCGTTGACCTTAGCCCCTATCCGCTCGACGGGCCGATCCCGTCCGATCTGCCGGTAACCAACGCCGGCAAGAGCCGCCAGGAACTGGTGCTCGATCTCGCCCGCCGGGAAAACCTCACCATCCGCCAACTCTATCTGCGGATCGCCGGCGCCCGTGGACACTGGCAGGTCGTCGGTACGCCGTCTCAGATCGCGGACGTGATGGAAGAGCGCTTCGAAAACTACGGTGCGGATGGGTTCAACATCATGGCGCCGATGATGCCGGGCGGCCTTGCCGATTTCATTGAACTCGTCGTGCCGAGACTGCGCCGCCGCGGCCTCTTCCGCACCGAGTACGAGGGTACGACACTTCGAGAAAATCTCGGCCTCAAGCGTCCAGTCAATCGCTTTGCCGTCAACAATGCGGCAGCCGCGGAATAGGACAAGATCAATGGCGCGTGACAAACTCTACCTGATCGAGCCTGGCTTTTCAGATCCGAAACATCCCGGCATCACCTTTGTCTGCCCTCATTGCAACGCGATCGAAGGGCTGCTTGCCAGTTTTCCGCAGCTTGCAGCAACGATCGATGTCGAGCGGGTACCCTTCCCTCGTCCGCGTCGCAAAGTCATCGAAGAGGTCGGTGAAGAGAACCAGTCCTTGCCGGTCTTCATTCTTGCCGAGGCAGCCCCGCCTGATGCGGGCGATTGGAACGGCAAGCGTTTTGTCAACACGACCGATCGCATTCTCGAGCTGCTTTCCGAGCGGCACGGCTTTCCGCGCCTGCACAAATGAGGAGTGACGAGCCATGACCGTAAAACCCGCTAGCTTCGAACGACCCACCCCTCGCCTGAGCTTTTCGAGCCGGACAGAACGAACCCCCATATCGCCAAGGCGACGGAGCTGCGCGATATTTTCGCAAGGGATGCGATCGAGCGAGACCAAACCGGCGGCAGACCGGAAGAACAGATCCGGCTGTTGAAGGAAAGCGGACTGGTCAACCTGCTGATCCCTGAGGAATTCGGCGGCATCGGCGAGCGTTACTCGACGGCGATGCGGATCGTTCGCGAGTTCGCCAAGGCCGACGGATCGCTCGGACATCTGTTCGGATACCATTTCAGCCCCTTGCAAAATGCGATCAACTCCGGACCAGACGCTCACGCCCGCGACCTTCTCCGTCGTTCGGCGGCAGGACGCTGGTTCTGGGGCAATACCAGCAACAGCTTTTCGAAAAGCCTTTTCGGGCGGCGCGAAGCGGATGGGGTTGTCCTCAACGGGTTCAGGCCGTTCGCCTCGGGGTCGCATGTGGCCGATTATCTGCTGGTTGCCTGGGAGGACGAAGAGACCAACGCGCGCAGCATCGCTTATATCCCGCCCACACGCGCAGGTGTCACCATCGCCAACGACTGGGACGGCATCGGACAGAGGCAGACGGGAAGTGGCCGGGTCTTTTACAAGGACGTGAAAATCCACGCCGATGAGATCGTGCCCGAGCGGCCGCGCGATCCGATCGCGCTGCTTGCGCCGCTGCAGCAGCAAAGCGTGCTGTTGAACGTCTTCATCGGCAGCGCCCAGGGAGCGTTTATCGCCGCGCGGGACTACACTGTTTCCAGATCGCGCCCTTGGATTTTTTCCGGTGTCGAGCGTCATCAGGACGATCCCTGGATCAAACGCCAGTACGGCGAACTCTGGATCAAGGTCCAGGCGGCAACCGCGCTTGCCGACCGCGCCCTGACAGCGGTCGATGCGGTCTATGAAAAAGGACAGGATCTGACGGAGGCCGACCGGGGGACGGCCGCGATCGCCGTCGCCTCGGCGAATGTCCTTGCGGGTCGCGTCGCGCTCGAAGTGACCAGCGAGATCTTCGAGGTCATGGGAGCGCGCTCGGCCGTCCGCCCCTACGGCCTCGACCGCTTCTGGCGCAACGTCCGCATTCACACGCTGCACAATCCGGCAGAGTATAAGACCCGCAATGTCGGGACATGGTTTCTGACGGGCGAATATCCCGAGCCTGGGATCTTTCAATGAGCCGGCGCGATCTTCATCTCAACATCAACATCCTGCATTCCGGCTTCTCCCCGCCGCCTGGCGGATGGAGGGCAGCGATCCGCGCGCTTCATTCGACGTCAACCACTACATCAATGTCGCCAGGATCGCCGAAAGCGGCACTTTCGACGCGGTCTTCCTCGCCGACCAGGCGGCGATCTCGGACCGGGTGGACTTCCGGCCATTGACGTCGCTGGAGCCGACCATCGTACTGGCCCTGGTCGCGGCCCATACGGAGCGGATCGGTCTGATCGCCACGGCGTCGACGACATACAACGAACCCTACAATCTCGCGCGGCGGTTCGCGACGCTCGATCATGCAAGCGGGGGGCGGGCCGGGTGGAACATCGTCACCAGCGCGGACCTGTCTCAAAGCCGCAATTTCGGACTGGAAAAACCGGTCGCCCACGGCAGCCGCTATGAGCGCGCCGGCGAATTCGCCGAAATCGTCAAGGCCCTCTGGGACAGCTGGGAAGAGGATGCTTTTGTCGGCGACGTCGCGACGGGGCGTTTTGTCGATCCGGCAAAGGTCCATGCCATCGCCCATCGCGGAAAGCACTTTTCCGTCCATGGGCCGCACAACATCCCGCGCCCCCCGCAGGGCCACCCGGTCCTTGTCCAGGCCGGCGGCTCCGATGACGGAAGGGAACTTGCCGCCGAACACGCCGAAGCCGTTTTTTCCGCCTCGCAATCCTTCGAGGAAGCCCTGGAGTACGCTGCCGACCTCAGGCGGCGCGCCAGCCGCTTCGGCCGGCCGGCGGACGGCATCCTGGTCCTGGCCGGCCTTGCAACGATCATCGCCAGCACCGAGGGAGAGGCGCGCCGCCGCCAGGAGGAGCTCCGCGAACTGATCCCACTGGAATACAGCCTGTCGCGCCTTGCAGGGGTGTTGCAGCTCGATCCGAGAGGCCTCGATCTCGATGCGCCGCTTCCGGAAGATATTCCGCTCCCGCCGGACGGCGGCCATACTTTCTTCCGGGCGACACTGGCGCTTGCGCGGCGCGAGCGTCTGACCGTGCGCGGCCTCATCCGGGCACTCAACGGCGGCACTGGCCATCGTACCATCGTCGGCACGCCGAAGGATGTCGCCGACGATATCGAGCGGTGGTTCAGCGCGGGGGCCGCTGACGGTTTCAATCTCATGCCGGATGTGCTGCCCCACGGCCTGGAGGTCTTTGTTGACGAGGTCGTGCCGATCCTGCGTCAACGCGGCCTTTTCCGGCGGCAATATACCGGCAGGACATTGCGCGAGCATCTTGGTCTCGCCCGTCCGGCCAACCCTTATGCCGCAGCGGCGGAATGACGAGATCAACAAGGAGAATGAGATGACCCCTTCCGTAGCGACCAAGACAGATGAGAGCGATCGCCTGAGGGAGCTTGGCGGAGAGCGCTATCGCAATGACCAACGCCTGGGCAGACGCTGGAATGAGACGGTCGATACCATCCTCAGTCATCGGAGTGTACGCCACTATCTGCCCACCCCGGTGCCATACGAAACGGTCGAACTTGCTATTGCCGCCGCCCAGTCGGCGCCGAGTTCATCCAATCTGCAGGCCTGGAGCGTGGTCGCCGTCGAGGATGCGGATCGCCGCAGCCGACTGAATGCCGTTGCCGGCAATCAGCGGCAGATCGCACAGGCGCCGCTCCTGCTCATCTGGCTCGCCGATCTGGCCCGCCCGCGCGCAATCGCGACAGAGCGCGGCTCGACGGCAGAGGGTCTCGACTATGTCGAGAGCTTCCTTCTCGGCGTCATCGACGCAGCTCTTGCTGCGCAAAATGCCGTCGTCGCCTTTGAATCGCTCGGGCTCGGGACATGCTACATCGGTGCGATCCGCAACGATCCGGAGACCGTCTCCCGTGAACTCGGCCTGCCGGACGGCGTCTTCCCGGTGTTCGGCCTCACGGTCGGCTTTCCCGATCCGGCGGTGCCTGCAGGTGTAAAGCCGCGCCTGCCGCAGACCACGGTGCTGCATCGCGAGAGCTATGACGGCGAGCTGCCGCAGGAAGATCTTGCCGGTTATAATCGTGTGCTCCAAAGCTTCCAGAGCGAGCAGGCAATGCCTCTGGTAGACTGGACCGACCAGGTGAGCAGCCGCATCGCTACGGTCGAATCCCTCAAGGGACGTCATGTCCTCGTTGATGTCGCGCGCAGGCTGGGCTTCAAACTGAAGTGAAGACGGATCGGCCCCGGCTTGACGCAGGCTCTTATTCGGCCGCGATCATGCCGAGCGCCGGACGGATGCTGCCCATCGCGATCGCATCGATCGTCTGCGAGGCGCGCGCCTCAGTAAGCAGCCAATTACGAAACAGATCAACGCGCATAAGCCGAGATTTGTGCTGCGTTGTCGCAAAGAAATAGGAAAAGCTCACCGGCTGCGGCGCTCCAAAAGGACTGACGAGCCGGCCGGACCGGATTTCGGCTTCAGCAAGCCTTATCTTGCCAAGGCCAAGCCCCTGCCCCGCCATTGCCGCATCGAGCACGAGCGAGGATTGATTGAGGTGAAAGCCGCCCTGCGACAGCCGATACGAAAGCCCCTCTGCGCGCAACCAGCTGTGCCAATCGGGACAGGAGTGGTCGTGTTCGGCACCCTCCTCGTGCAACAACGGCACCCCCTCGATCGCTTCCGCCCCTTTCCAGAGATCGTGGCGATCGGCGAATTCGCGACTACAGACCGGCAACACCGCTTCGGACAAGAGATAGTCGACGGCGAGGCCGGAATAGGCTCCGCTGCCGTAGCGGATGACGCAATCGGCATCGCCCGCATCGAGATCCGTCAGCTGTGTCGAGGCATCGACGAGGATTTGCAGGCCGGGCGCTGCACGACGCAAGGCATCGAGCCGTGGAATCAGCCATTTGCTGGCGAAGGAAGGAGCGACGGACACACGGATCGGCTGTTCGTGGTCGCTCGTGACGAACTGCGTCATCGCCGACAGCACGGCATCGAAGGCGGCCGTGAGACCAGGGACCAATGCCAGGCCCGCTGGCGTCAGCTGCAGTTGGCCGCGCGCACGATGAAACAGCGACTGACCGAGATAATCTTCCAGCAGCCTGATCTGCTGACCGACGGCGGCTGAAGTGACGTGCAGCTCTTCTGCTGCGCGGATGAAATTCAGATGCCGCGCCGTCGCAACAAAGGCGCGCAACGACGTCAGCGGCGGAAGCCGCGCGAGCGTCGGCTGGATGACTGTCTTGCGAGATTGGACGGAGGTGTTCATGAGGCGATTGCACCACAAACAGGCCCGGCTAGACGAGCATCCGCTTTGCGCGAGGCCTGCAGGCGGGGACATTTTCTTCTCCCTAAGCCGCTCAGATGAGGAGCAAAAACTAAAACCCGCGAATTGTCTATATAAACACTAGACTATAGGCGCGTGCGTGCCGGCGGCTCGCGAGCGAACGCAAGCTTTTCTTTCGGTCACTGGCAGAAAAACATTCTTCGCGATTTGGCTTTTCCCGCCCGATGATGGTCGCGAAAAAGCATTGCCCGAAAGGGTTCGTTCCGGATCAAGGGGTATGAATGGACATTCGCCGACGTCAGCTTAACCAGATTCTCGCTTTGAGCGCGGTCGGTGCCATCCTGCCCTTCAGGGATTTTGCGCAAGCCGCACAACCCGTCGCGGGCGGAACGCTCAACCTTCTCGTCCAGCCCGAGCCACCAACGCTGGTCACGCTTGCCCATACGGCAGGCCCGACAACCCGTGTCAGCGGCAAGGTCACCGAAGGCCTGCTCGCCTATGGCCTCGATTTCAAGCCGATCCCACAGCTCGCCACTGAATGGCATGTCAGCGACGACGGGTTGGAATACAGCTTCAAGCTGCGAGAGGGCGTCAAGTGGCATGACGGGAGAGATTTTACGTCCGAGGACGTGGCTTTTTCGATCCTGGCGCTCAAGGAGGTCCATCCGCGCGGTCGTGCCACCTTTTCCAGTGTGAAGGAGGTTGTGACCCCCGATCCGTATACGGCGATCATCCGGCTTTCGAAGCCCGCGCCATACCTGATCGGCGCATTGCAGGCGAGCGAGTCGCCGATCGTGCCCAAACATGTCTATGACGGCACGAAAGACTTCGCCGCCCATTCGAACGGCCGCGCGCCGATCGGAACCGGGCCGTTCATCTTCCGGGAATGGGCCGTCGGCAGTCACATCATTCTCGATCGCAATCCTGATTACTGGGACAAAGGGAAGCCCTATCTCGATCGTATCGTCATCAAGTTCATTCCCGATGCGAGCGCCAGGCTCGCGGCACTGGAGACCGGCGAGGTCGACATCGCACCCGACACGCCCGTCTCGCTCAGCGAAATCGATCGTTTGAAGGCGTCGGCGACGCTTGCCGTGGACGACCGCGGCAACGACTATTCACCGACCGTCTACCGCATCGAGTTCAATCTCGCCAACGACTACTTCAAACATGACAAGGTCCGCCAGGCGGTAGCCCACGCGATCGACCGGCAGAAGATTGCGGATATCGCCTTCTACGGCTACGCCGTTCCGGCCCCAAGCCCGATCAGCCCTTTCCTCAAGGCCTTCTACAATCCCGACGTGCCGGTCTATGCTTATGATCCCGCCAAAGCGGAAGAACTTCTTGACGAGGCCGGCTTTCCGCGAGGGGCCGACGGCATCCGTTTCGAGGTGCCGCACGACGTCATGCCCTATGGCGATACCTACACGCGGATCGGCAACTATCTGCGCGACGCGCTGTCGAAAATCGGCGTCAAGGTCAGCCTGCGCGGTCAAGACGTGCCGACATGGCTGAAACGCGTCTATACCGATCGCGATTTCGCCTTCGTCACCAATGG
Source organism: Rhizobium sp. C104 (assembly GCF_022354505.1). NCBI lineage: Bacteria > Pseudomonadati > Pseudomonadota > Alphaproteobacteria > Hyphomicrobiales > Rhizobiaceae > Rhizobium > Rhizobium sp. C104. The sequence continues at coordinate 224,941 of NZ_CP092355.1, forward strand.
TATGGGCAACACCTTCGATCCGACGATCGGCGTCCAGCGCCTCTATTGGTCGAAGAACTTCAAGAAGGGCGTGCCCTTCTCCAACGGCTCCGGCTACAGCAATCCGGAAATCGATGCGATCTTCGAACAGGCGGCGGTCGAGAATGATCACGCCAAACGCGTCGAACTCTTCAACCGCATGCAGGTGATCATCGCCCGTGACCTGCCCGACATCACGCTGGTCTCCTTCCGGCAGCTGACGATCTTCAACAGGAAGGTGCAGGACCATACGGTCGTCGCAGACGGCCTCTCCGGCAGCCTTTCCTCCACCTACATCCTCAAGAACGCCTGACGCTGACAAGGAATGGTCCGATGAGCATCAATCGACGCCGGTTCAACCAATTGCTGCTGTTGTCGACGGCCGGCACGCTTCTGCCGTCCTTCGCCGCCAGAGCAAATGACCAGTCGCCACGGAGTGGCGGAACACTCAATTTCATCGTCGAGCCGGAGCCGCCGACAATCCTTGCGCTGGCGCATACGGCAGGCGGCACCCAAAAGATCAGTCCCAAGATCACCGAGGGACTTCTGACCTATGATTTCGATCTGATGCCTAAGCCGCAGCTTGCGACCGAATGGTCGATCGCCGATGACGGGCTCAGCTACACCTTCAAGCTTCGTCCGAATGTCAAATGGCACGATGGCAAGCCTTTTACCGCAGACGACGTCGCCTATTCCATCGAGCTCCTGAAACAGGTCCACCCACGAGGCCGGGGAACTTTTGCCAATGTCACGAAAGTCGAGACGCCGGATCCTCTGACGGCGATCATCCGCCTTTCCAAACCGGCACCCTATCTGTTGCGCGCGCTTTATGCAGCAGAATCGCCGATCGTGCCGAAGCATGTCTACGACAATGTCGCGATCGCCGACGTGCCGGTCAATCCGAACGGCAGCGCACCGATCGGAACCGGCCCCTTCGTCTTCAAGGAGTGGGTGCGTGGTTCGCATATCATTCTGGAGCGCAATCCCGATTACTGGGATGCCGGCAAGCCCTATCTCGATCAGATCGCCATCCGTTTCGTGCCGGACGGCGCGGCGCGCGCGGCCGGATTCGAAACCGGTGAGTTCGACCTTGGCGGCGACAATCCAATACCGCTCAGCGATCTCGAGCGGATCAAGGCGTTGCCGAACATCGGCGTCGATTCCCGCGGATACGAAACCAAGGGTGACCTGACCCAGCTGATCTTCAATCTCGACAACGAGTATCTGAAGGACGTCAAAGTCAGACGCGCGATTGCCCACGCCATCGATCTCGACGTCATCTTGAACACCGTCTGGTATGGCTACGGCCATATTTCTCCGACACCGATCAGCGTCTTCCTGCCGCGCTACTACGATCCCTCGATCAAGCCCTATGCCTTCGACCTCAAGGCTGCCGAACAACTGCTCGATGAGGCCGGCTACAAGCGCGGCGCAGACGGCATCCGCTTCAAGCTGCGGCTGACTCACAATTCCTACAATGAGGGTTTCAAGCGCGTCATTGAATATCTGAAGCAGAACCTGGCACGCATCGGCATTGCCGGAACGATCAATTCCTATGATTTCTCGACCTATATCCAGAAGGTCTACAAGGAGCGCGTCTTCGACGTGACGGCCGAGTACCTCGGCAACCAGTTCGATCCGACGCTCGGCGTGCAGCGCGTCTACTGGTCGAAGAATTTCAAACTCGGCCTGCCCTTCTCCAATGCCAGCCACTATGCCAATCCCGAGGTCGATCGCCTTCTGGAAACGGCGTCGGTCGAAATCGACGAGGACAAGCGCAAGCAGGAATTCAACGCGTTCCAGAAGATCATCGCTGACGAAGTTCCGGTCGTGAACCTCATCGCGCTCGAGAACGTCACTGTCTTTAACAAACGCGTGAAGAACCACACGACCGGCGCCGAAGGTGTCCAGGCGAATTTCGCCGAGGTCTATATCAAGGACGGGCAAGGCTGAGTGGGCAATGGCGGCCGGCTTGCAAGGATAAGGGGCGCATCGGCGATGCGCCCCTTCCTTTGTCAGGTTTTCTCCTTGTCCGACGGCGCCGTCAGGATGCGGCTCGGGCAGGCGTGAATTTCAGCAGGATACGATCCGCAAGCGCGATCGCTTGCGCTCGCTGTTCCGTGATCGAGCTCGACTCCCAGGCAACGCCGCGCAGCGGATGGCCAATGGCGCTGAGATTGCGGTGGATCTGTCCCTCCTCATCGATGAGATCCCCCTCGGGCGTGGCGTCGATGCCAAAGCCGGTGGTATGGGGGCGCACTTCGCCGCTCGCAAGCAGCTGGCGTATGAAGGGATCGGAGATGCGCCGCCAGTCGTGCAACTGGTGACCGCGGCAATCGATGACGCCATCGAACACGTGTCTTTCGATGCCGGTCCGCGTTTTCAGTTTAGCGGCGATGCCCTTCTTGTCGACGGCCAGATCGATGAGCCGCGCCACGCCGTGAGACAGGCGACCTTGCGAAAGAACCCTCTCGACGATCAGGTTGCTCTCCGGAGCGGAGCGATGCGCCGTCACATCCCAGAAGGCTCGGAGGTGCCGGGCAAAGCGCAGCCTTTCCAAGTCCTCCGCCTTTTGCCGAGAGAGAGGATGTGCGGGCGGATGGCAAGCGGCAGGCCTTGCCAGTCACCGCCGCTCGCCGCGATCGCACGTCGTTCGGTCTTAACAAGCGAAAGCAGAGACCGGGCGGTCGAGGGCAGCGGTTTGTCGGCAAGGAAGTCTCGTGCGGCCGCGACGTCCCGCCTGCCTTCGACGAACAGGCCGCGCCGCGATATCACTCTGTAGTGGCCATGGAACCCTCTTGCCTCCATGCTCGCAACGGCGTCGACCATCGAAAGGCTCGCGCCGATGAGCAGGATTTCTTCACAGTCCTTCAGCCTGTCGAGTGCTGCCGCATCCCAGGGATTGACGGCAAAGCGCGGATGGCCGGCAACCTCATGCGTCGGTGGATCCGGCGCAAAAACGCCGAGCGCCAGCACCGCCTCGTCCGCTTCCACGACAAGGCCGTCGCTCGTCGAAACCTGGATCCGATGCGGGGTGGACGACAAAGTTGACGCCGAGGCGCGAATATGGCGCAGGCTCGATCCGAACCGGGCCTCGCCGACGGCACGCTTCAGCTCGTCGCGCACATAGGTTCCGTAAAGGTAACGCGGCGGACTGCTCGAGCCGATATTCTCCGGCGGCTGCCAGCCATTGGCGGCGGGCTTTTCTGAAAGCCATCGGGACAGATGCCCGGGATCATCGACGTAGAGCGAGAAATTGTCGGCCGGTCCGTTTACCAGATGAGCGGGCTCGGTCGTGCTGTAGGCGACACCGCGACCGAGCTCTTCCCGCCGTTCGATGATGGTGATGGCGAGCGGCACTGCCGTTCGATCGAGGAGGTTGAGCGCCGTCAACGCCCCCGCAAAGCCGCCGCCGACGATAACAATGGAATGGTGAGGACGATGGTCTATGCGCATGAAAACTCCTTCCCGCCGGCGGCAGGGGATCAGATTGGAATATGAAAGCTGCGGATGGCGATCGTTGCCTGGCCAATTACTCCGCCGCGACAGCACGCGCCTGGCGTGCCGCGATGCCCGCTTTGACCGGCGGCGCGACATCGCGCCCGTAGGCGACGGTATCCTCGGTCGGATAAAACCCGCGCATCAGGAAGTTGGAAACGCCGGCGTCGTAATAGTCGAGGATCGCCTCGGCGACCTGGTCTGGCGTGCCGACGAGGGCCGTTGAATTGCCGCCCGCTCCGCTTGCCGCGGCAACCTCCGTCCAGAGCCGCTTGTCGAGAACCTTGCCGCGCGTTGCGGCTTCGCGAAGCCGCAACGAACCCACATTGGACGGCAGTTTTTCGCCATTGCCGCCCGGCCGCGCGACCGATTTGACCCGCTCGAGAATGGCGTCAGCCCTTTCCCATGCCTTATCCTCGGTCTCGGCAACGACAATGCGGAAGGCGAGCGTGAAGCGGATGTCATCGGCCCGGCCGAACGGCGCTGCCGCTTCCCGCACCTTGCCGATCGTCTCACGCACGCCGTCCAGCGGCTCGCCCCAGAGCGCATAGATATCGGCGTGCTTTCCCGCCACCTTGAAGGCTGCCTCCGACGAGCCGCCGAAAGAGATCGGGATGCGCGTGCCGTGGACCGGCTTGACCTGCGAAAACGCGCCTTTGAATTTGTAGAACTCACCCTCGTGGTCGAAAGGCGCCTCGTTTTCCCAGACCTTCTTGAGCACGGTCAGATATTCGTCGGTGCGCTCGTAGCGTCGGTCGTGATCGAGAAAATCGCCGTCGCGTTGCTGGTCGGCGTCGGAGCCGCCGGTAATGATATGGACCCAGAGACGGCCGTCGGAAAACTGATCGAGCGTCGCAAGCTGACGGGCAGCCAGTGTCGGCGCCATGAAGCCGGTGCGGTGAGCCAGAAGCGCCCCGATGCGGCTGGTGTGGGAAAAGACATGCGCCGCGATCTGGTTGTTGTCAGGCCAGGTCGAGAATGCACCGATCAGCAACCGGTCTATGCCGGCTCCTTCGGCCGCCCGGGCATGTCTCAGGATATAGTCCTTGTCAATAACGGACCCCTGCGGTGGCACGATATCCGAACCTTCGCGGTTCGAGACATGCCCGATGAATTCCGAAGTCATGAAACAGCCTTTCCCACGAGACGACGGGGCTAGAAGACCCTGCCTTCCTCCAAATGTGTCGTCGTTCCGTTGATGTAATAATCGCCGACCACGCGCGCCTTGTGCAGCAGCGGATTGTGGTTCAGAACCGTGCGGATATTGCGCCAGTGCCGGTCGAGATTGAGATGACGGGACGTGGCCGAACCGCCGCCAAGTTCGAAGACGTTGGTGGCCGCCGCAAGGGCGATCTGTGAGGCGACGATTTGCGTGCGTGCCGTCGTCAAAGCACTTTCGATCAGCGCCGCCTCCAGCCTGTCCGGATCTCCAGCACCGAAGGCCTCGACTGAGCGGTCGAGCGCACGGGCGCTCTCGCGGATCAGCGTGTCGACAGCAAACGAGCCGGCGGCGATCTCGCCCAATATCTTCTGAACGAACGGATCGGCATTGGCGGTTTCGGCCGCACTATGGGCGGCGGAACGCGCCTGCCGCCGCACGTAGTCGGTACCTTCGGCCACGGCGCCTCGGACGGCGCCGGCCATGCAAGCGGCGAGATGGAGCTGGCGCAGCGTCGAGGTGTGGCGCCCGACCAGCGTATTGAGGCCGCGCGTGGAGATTTCGTGCGGCAGCACTTCGACATCCTCGAGCAACACGCCGCCGCTTGCCGTCAGCCGCTGGCCCATCCCATCCCAGTCGTCGAGGATGGTGATGCCCCTCCGGTCGACCGGCAGGAGAAGGCTGACCAGCTGATCCTCGTCATTCCTGGCGCTGAAGGAGGCAAAGTCGGAAAAGGCGGTTCCCGTCGCGTACCACTTGCGGCCGTTGAGCCGGAAGCTTTCGCCTGACTTCGTCAGTCGTGTCGTTACTTCGCCCGGCCGTTTGGTGCCCTGCTCGGTGTGCGCACCGCCAAAGAGCTTGCCGGCAAGCACACGTCCGAGCTGGGTGCGGTCGATGGCCGAATTCGGGTTGAGAAGCAGGCTTTCGGTGAAATTGAAGTGGCTGCGCAGTGCGTGGGCGACATTCGAGTCGGCCGCGCCAAGCGTCATGATCGTCTCAATGTAGTCGACGACGGAGCCCCCGGTCCGCCGAGCGCGACTGGAATGCGCAGCGCCCCGAGCCCTGCCTCCTTGAACCGACGAAAGGCCTCGAACGGCAGCTCGCGCTCGAGATCGCGCTTTGCCGCTTCTCTGGCAATTTCGGCCGCAAGCTCCGGCACCTTGGCGAGCAGTGCGGCAAGGTCGGTTGCAACAGATGCGGACCCGGCGACTGGCGACAGGGCAGAAGGGGCGGGGTTCGGCATGCGGTGGACCTTCTCAGCACCAATTGGAAAGGACCGGCTGGATCCGCGATCTGCGGGTCCAGCCGGGGTTGTCAGGCGACGGCGCGTGTCAATGGCACCACATTGTCGGCGCCCGATGCCGGGCTGCGCGGCACGCGGCCTTCGACCGGGTGGCTCGGATCGTTGAAACCGGGCGTCGAGGGGTGGCCGGTCGCGACCAGCCGATCGACCAGGGCTTCGTCCTCGGCATCGAGCTTGACGCCGAGGGCCTTGACGTAGCTGTCCCAGTGTTCTTCGGTGCGCGGACCGGTGATGGCTGCTGAGATCAGCCTGTTGTTCAGCACCCAAGCCAATGCGAATTCGGTCGGGTTGATGCCCCTGCGGGTCGCGTGTGCTGCGATCTCTTTGGCGATGGCAATCGATTCCGGTCGCCATTCGGTCTCGAGAATACGCTTGTCGCCGCGGCCGGCACGGGTATCGGCGGCCGGTTCTTTGCCAGGCTCGTATTTGCCGGTCAGCACCCCGCGGGCGAGCGGTGAATAGGAGACCACGCCAAGACCGTAATAATGCGCTGCGGGAAGCTGCTCGGCCTCGGCCGTGCGGTTGACGATATTGTAGAGCGGCTGGCTTGCCACCGGACGATCGATGCCGAGCTGATCGGCAAGATGCGAGATCTCGGCGATGCGCCAGCCGCGAAAGTTGGAAACGCCGAAATAACGCAGCTTGCCGGCGCGAATGAGGTCGGCGATGGCACGCAGCGGCTCTTCCAGTGGTGCGTCGAAGACGGCGCGGTGGAAATAGAGAATGTCGATATAGTCGGTGTTGAGGCGGCGCAGCGAATTCTCGACCGTCTCGATTACCCACTTGCGCGAATGGCCGCCAAGGTTTGGCCCCTTGGTGTGGGAATTGACGAACTTTGTCGCCAGTACCCAGTGATCGCGATGCGCCTTGATGCCGCGCCCGACCACCTCTTCCGACTTGCCGTCGTGATAGACGTCGGCGGTATCGATGAAGTTGATCCCCTGTTCGCGCGCCTTGTCGATGATGCGGAAGGCGATGTCATCCGGTGTCGGCCCACCAAACATCATCGTTCCCAAGCTGAGCGGCGAGACTTTCAGCGCGCTGCGTCCGAGGTAGCGATAATCGACCATTTCATTCTCCATTCATTGAGCGTGGTGACAGGCAACGGCGTGGCCGTCGGCGAGTTGGCGAAACGTTGGGTCCTCGGTCCGGCAGATGTCGGTGGCAAGCGGACAACGGGTGTGGAAACGACAGCCGGCCGGCGGATTGTGCGGGCTCGGCAGATCGCCGGTGATGGGAGCCGCCTGCTTGCGGCGGCTCGGGTCGGGAACGGCGGCAAGCAGCGCCTGCGTATAGGGGTGCTTTGCACCGCGCCAGAGATCGCTCGTCGACGCACTTTCAACGATGCGGCCGAGATACATGACGAGGACGCGATCGGCGAAGTAGCGAACGACCGACAGGTCGTGGGAAATGAAGAGGTAGGAAAGCGAGAGTTCGGTCTTCATCTCGACGAGCAGATTGAGGATCTGCGCCTGGATGGAGAGATCGAGCGCCGAAACCGGCTCGTCACAGATCACCAGCTGCGGCTGCAGGATCAGCGCGCGGGCGATGCCGATGCGCTGGCGCTGGCCGCCGGAGAATTCATGCGGGAAGCGATCAAGCGCATCAGCGGGCAGGCCGACATGCTCTGCCATCTGGGCGGCGATTGCTTCGCGCCGCTTGCGGCCGCTGACGCCATGGACAGCGAGCGGCGCCGTCAGGATCGTGCGGATCGTCTGGCGCGGATTGAGCGAGGCGAAGGGATCCTGGAAGATCATTTGAACGCTGCGGCGAATTAACTGCAATTCCTTCGCCGACATCGCCGTGACGTCACGTCCTTGAAAACGGACGCGGCCGGACGAAGGCGTGACGAGGCGCATCAAGGACTTGCCGAGCGTCGACTTGCCGCAGCCGGATTCACCGACCAATGCCACCGTTTCGCCCTCGGCAATCTCAAGCGATACGCCGTCGACGGCTCTCACCGTACCGGCGGCCCCGGGATAATGGGTCGAGAGACTATCGACCGACAGGAGCGACATGGGCTACCTCCGAAAGGACCGGAACATAGGGGCAGGCGACCTGCCGCTCGGCGGAAACCGACAGCAGTTCCGGTACCGCCAAACCACAGGCCGGCCGGGCGACGGGACAGCGCGGGCGGAAGGAACAGCCTTTTTCGCCTGATGCCGAGACGATCGAACCCGGGATTTCGGAAAGCGGACCATCGCTGTAGTGATAGTCGGCCTTCAGTCGCGGAGAGGCGGCAAGCAGCCCGCGGGTGTAAGGATGGTACGGCGCGTCGAACACGGGGCCTGGAAAGCCTTCCTCGATTTTACGTCCGGCATACATGACGACGACACGATCGGCCCATTGCGCCACGATGCCGAGGTCGTGGGTGATGAGGATGACGGCCATGTTCAGTTTGACGCGGAGATTGTCGAGCAGCTGCAGCACTTGCGCCTGGATCGTGACGTCGAGCGCGGTCGTTGCTTCATCGGCAATCAGGAGCTTCGGATTGCAGGCAACGGCAATCGCAATCATCACCCGCTGGCGCATGCCGCCGGAGAGCTGGTGAGGATAGTCATCGATGCGCCTGGCAGGTTCCGGGATACTGACAAGCTCCAGAAGTTCGATCGCCCTGGCGCGGGCATGCCGGCGGCTGAGATCCTCATGGATGCGCAGCACCTCGACGATCTGATCGCCGATTGTCAGCACCGGATTGAGCGATGTCATCGGTTCCTGAAAGATCATTGCGATGTCGCGACCACGAATGCGCCGCAGGTCCCGCTCGCGAAGCGACAGCAGGTCGTGGCCGTCGAAGGCGATTTGACCGCCAGCCCGCGCCTGCCTCGGCAAAAGCCCCATCAGCGCCAATGCCGTGAGGGACTTTCCCGATCCGGATTCGCCGACGATCGCCAGCATCTCGCCGGGATTGGCGGTGAAGCTTACGCCCTTGACGGGTTCGGCCGAGGGAAAGCGAACGGAAAGGTCGCGAACGTCAAGCAAGGCTGCCATCAGCGCTCCTCCGAAAAACGCGGGTTGAGCGCGTCATTGAGGCCGTCGCCGATCAGGTTGAGGGCAAGCACGGTGAAGACGATCGCCAGGCCTGGCAGGGCCGTGAGATACCAAGCGGTGCGGATCACGTCGCGGCCGGCGCCGATCATCGAACCCCAGGAGACGCGATTGGGATCGCCAAGTCCCATGAACGAGAGCGCCAACTCCATCAAGATTGCGCTGGCCACCATGACTGACGATGTGACGATCAGCGGCGGCAGGGCGTTGGGCAGGATTTCCCGAAAGATGATGCGCGCATGGCCAAAGCCGAGGCTGCGCGCGGCAAGCACGTAATCCTTCTCCCGGATCGCGCGGAATTCGGCCCGGGTCAGGCGTGCAACGGTCGGCCAGCTGACGAGGGCGATGGCCACCGTCACCGTTCCGGTGGTCGGCTGAGCGATGGCGACCAGCACGACGAGCAGGACGAAGCTCGGAATAGTCTGGAAGATCTCGACCAACTTGACGAGGATGTCGTCCACCAATCCGCCGAAATAGCCAGCGGCCGCACCGATCAATATCCCGGCCGAAAGCCCGAGCAGTGTCGCGGCGATGCCGACCGTCAGCGAGATGCGGGCCCCATGCAGGATTCCGGCAAGCACGTCACGGCCCATCGAATCCGTACCGAGTGGATAAGCTGCATCCTGGCCTGGCCAGAGAAACGGTCTCGCCACCATTTCCATCGGATCGCCGGGATAGATCAGCGAAGCGAGAAGTGCCGACACGGCAACGACGAGCAGGAAAGCAACGCCGAACAATGCATTCGGATTGGACAGAAAAACCTTGAACTCGCGGCGCAAGCCACGCCAGGCCGTGCCGTGAACGGCGGAAGCGCGCACATCCGGTGCGTGGACGTGAGTCCAGCGCGGTTGGGCTGCCGGTTGGGTTGCGGGGCGTGCGGCCTCTGCCCTTGCCGGCGGCGCGAGATCGATCGTCTCTGCCGCATAGGTTCCAAGTTTATGGCTGTTCATCGACTTGCTCCAATTCGCGGATCGATCCAGGCCTGCAGAAGATCGACAGCCGCATTGGCGACGATCACCATGAAGGACGAAAGCAGCAGGATACCGAGGAGAACGCTGAAGTCGCGCGCCATGACGGCCTCGAAGGCAAGTCGGCCGAGACCCGGCCAGCTATAGACCGTTTCGACGACGACGGCGCCGCCGAGCATGCCGCCGAAGTGCATGCCGGCCATCGTGGTGATCGGGATCAGCGCGTTTCGCAGAATATGGCGTGTGGTCAGGAAAAATGGCGAGACGCCCTTGGCGCGGGCCGTGCGAACGAAATCCTGCGACTTCACTTCCAGCATGGCAGCGCGTGTCAGGCGTGCATAGATGGCCAGATAGAAGAGGGCCAGCGATGTTGCCGGCAGTACCATGTAGCGGGCACGGTCGAGGAGCGCAGGCAGTCCGGTCAGCCGTGAGCCGATGGTGCTATCCCCGCCGCTCGGCAGCCAGCCGAGCTTGACCGAGAACAGCAGGATCAGCATCAGCCCTATCCAGAAGCCTGGGATGGAATAGAAAAGCAGCGAGACGATCGAGATTGCGCGATCGGCAACCCGGCCGGAGAATGTCGCCATCAGCGACCCAAGCAGGAGGCCGACAATGATGGCGATCGCGAGCGCCGCCAGCATCAGCATCAGCGTGCCCGGCAAACGCTGACCGATGAGATCGGCGACCGGCATTCCATAGCGCGGCGAAAAGCCGAGGCTGAAATGCGCGAGATTGTTGAGGTAGTTGGCCAGTTGAACGAGAATCGGATTGTCGAGCCCGAAACGTTCACGCAGTGCGGCCATGGTCTCGACCGTCGCAGATCCCGACTCCGCCGCCATGACATCTGCGGCATCGCCAGGCGCGAGCTTCAGCAGAAAGAAATTCAGGACGACAATGCCCAGCATCGTCGGAACGGCCTGGAGGATCGTCTTTCTGATGGTGCGGCCGAGCCGCCCGTAAGTTGACATTGTTTTTCCTCGCCGCTTGAGAAGATTTCGGCTTAGCGATGCAATAGTAGTTGACTAAATCGGTGGGTTTTGTCAAATCCGTATTGGTAAATATTTCCAACTTGCCTACAATTAACGGCGCATCTTGGAATTATTTACTGTCTATAAGTCTCTTTTCGGAACCAAAGATCAAGGATGCTTTCCGGCCGGGTAAAAAACTCTACGAGATGGCCTGTCGTTGGAAAGTCGAAACAGCAAGGGCCGCCCGGCATCACGCGGCCCGCAGACGAGGGTTGAACCTATGGCAGTATTTCCGGCATCCACGCGCCGCAGCTTTCTCCTGGCTTCCGTCGCACTCGGCGTGACCGCGACAGCCCGCATCCCAGCCCTCGCAGCACCTGCGCGCGGCGGCACGGCAACACTGCTGCTTTCGGCAGAACCGCCGGTGCTGACGACCATCGCCAACACGGCCTTCAATTCGGTCTATGTTTCGCCGAAAGTCATCGAAGGACTGCTGACCTATGACTTCGATCTCAATCCGAAGCCGCTTCTGGCCAAGGAATGGTCGGTCAGCCAGGACGGGCTGGCCTATACCTTCAAGCTGCGCGACGGCGTGAAGTGGCACGACGGCCAGCCGTTCACCTCGGCCGATGTCGCCTTCTCCATCAAGACGCTGAAGGAAGTTCACCCGCGCGGCCGCAACACTTTCCTCAATCTGGTGGACGTCCAGACCCCCGATCCGCTGACGGCAGTGTTGACGCTATCCAAGCCGGCGCCCTATTTGATCACGGCGCTTGCGGCGTCCGAAACGCCGATCGTGCCGCGTCACATCTACGAGGGCACCAAGGTGGCCGAAAACCCGGCAAATCTTGCGCCGATCGGCACCGGGGCGTTCAAGTTCAAGGAATGGATCCGCGGCAGCCATATCGTCTACGAGCGTAATTCCGACTATTGGGATCAGCCGCGCCCCTATCTCGATCAGCTTATCGTCCGTTTCATTCCCGATGCAGCAGCACGCTCGATCGCGATTGAGACCGGTGAGATCGATCTTGCGCCCTCCACACCCGTGCCACTCAGCGACCTGGAACGCTTCAAGTCCCTCCCCGATATCGCTTTCGAGCCGCGCGGTTATCAGTATGCCAATGGTATCAGCCGCATCGAATTCAATCTCGAGCGTCCGTTCTTCAAGGATATCCGCGTGCGGCAGGCCTTTGCCCACGTCATCGATCGGAAAGTCATCCTCAACACCATCAACTACGGCTATGGCAGCGCCATTCCCGGCCCGATCAGTCCCAACCTGACGAAATGGTACGATCCGGATCTGAAAACCTATCCGATCGATCTAGCGGCAGCCGAAAAGCTGCTTGATGAGGCGGGTTACCCTCGCGGCAGCGACGGCATTCGCGCGCGCATCAATCTCGATTATGTGCCGAGCGGAGAAAGCTACCCCCGTGGCTCCGAATATATCCGCCAGGCGCTCGCCAAGGTCGGTATCGACGCGACGGTGCGCAGCCAGGATTTCGCCACCTATACCAAGCGTATCTATACCGATCGCGACTTCGACTTCGCTTTCGAGGGAATGAGCAACCTCTTCGATCCGACCGTCGGCGTACAGCGCCTCTATTGGAGCAAGAACTTCAAGCCCGGCGTTCCCTTCTCGAACGGTTCGGCCTACAGCAATCCCAAGGTCGACGCGCTGCTGGAAGCCGCGGCAATCGAGGTCGATCCGAACAAGCGCGTCGAACAGTGGCGCGAGATCCAGCGGATCCTCGTCGAAGACCTGCCTGCGATCGATATCGTCAGCCAGCCGGAGTTGACCATCTACAACAAGCGCATCGCCGATCACACGGTCGGCGGCGAAGGGGTCTCCAGCAGCCTCGCCTACGCCTATGTGGCAGCATCCTGAGCGACGAGCCAACGATCAAGCGGAGGACAACCATGTCCGTTCAACATCTTCCCGGCTCCATCGTCGGTCTGCCGAAATTCGCCGCCCCGACCGATTTTCCTGAGAGCCCGCTGTCGCAGGCTCTCAAACAGCCGGTTCTTCTCGGTCTCTTCCTGCCGATCCAGGCGGGCGGCTGGACGCAGTCGACGCTCGAACGCTCGACGGACTGGCGGTTCGACTACAACAAGGCCCTTACTCTCAGAGCAGAGGAACTGGGCTTCGATCTTGTCTTTGCCCTGTCGCAATGGCTGCCGAAGGGCGGCTATGGCGGCGTCTTCGACGGCCAGGCGCTCGACAGCTTCGTCTCCACGGCGGCACTTGCGGGCCTGACCAAGAAGATCATGCTGATCTCGACCATGCACGTTCTTTACGGCCCCTGGCATCCCCTGCATCTGGCAAAGTTCGGCGCGACGCTCGACCACATCACCGGCGGGCGCTGGGGTATCAACGTCGTCACCGGCCATCGCGCGGTCGAACACGAGATGTTCGGCTGGCCGCGCATCGAACACGACAAGCGCTACGAACTTGCGGCCGAATTCCTCGAAGTCGTCCAGCGTCTCTGGAGCGACACCGAGAACTTCTCCTTCGAAGGCGAAAGCAGCTGGAAACTTGGCGGCGGCTTCGTGACGCCGAAACCGAATTTCGGCCGTCCGATCCTCGTCAACGCCACCGGTTCGGATGCCGGCATTGCCTTTGCCGGGCGCTACTCCGACATCGTCTTCATCACCAGTCCGACGGGTGCCGACATCGACAGCGCGCTGCAGTCGCTGCCGGCACACACCAAAAGGGTCAAGGACGCTGCGACCGATGTCGGGCGCACCGTGCGCACGCTGCTCAATCCGATGGTCATCTGCCGTCCGACCGAGAAGGAGGCATGGGCCTTCGCTGACCGCATCGTCGCGCATGCCGACCAGCGCTCGCCACAGGGTTTCCAGTCATTGAATTCCGACGCGCAAGCGTGGAAGGGCCGCGATCCGCAGGACGCCTATCGTTTTGTCGGCGGCAATATCAGGGTGATTGGATCGCCCGAGAGCGTCGTCGACCAATTCGTCAAGCTGAAGGCAGCCGGCGTCGACGGTTTGCAACTCAGCTTCTTCGATTTCCGCGACGATCTCGAATTCTTCGGCAGCGAGGTGCTGCCGCTGATGAAACAGGCGGGGCTGCGCCACTGAAAGGGACGATCATGACGAGCAATGCCATTTCGGAAATCTGGTATACCCGCTGCCCGGTGCCGACGCCCGTCGGGCTTGCCGCACAGCTCGGCTATCTCGAGGAGAACTTCCGCAAGGAAGGCGTGACGCTGAGATCGATCATCGACTCGCCCGATCGCAGCATCCGCCAGAGCCATTTCAACCACACGCTCGACTGGTCATTCCGCCATGGCGGCAACGTGCCCCCGATCCGCGCCCGATCGGAAGGCCGCAAAACCCGACTGGTGGGCATTACCTGGACGGATGAGTTCCAGGCGATCATCACGCTGCCGCAGACCGGCATCAAGAGCACTAGGGATCTCAAAGGCCGCCGCTTCGGCATCGCCCGCCGCCCGGAGGGCATTGTCGACTTCATGCGGGCGACCGCGCTGAAGGGCCTCATCTCCGCTCTTTCGCTTGAAGGGCTGGAGCTTGCAGACGTCGAGGTCGTCGACATCGCGCTTGCCGATTCCGTCCTTGCGAGCCAGGAGAGCCCTTCTCTCTTCGGGTTGAAGCGCCGGCAGGCATATGGCGAGGAAATCGCTTCGCTCATTCGCGGCGAGGTGGATGCGATCTACGTCAAGGGAACGGCGGGCATTAACGTTGCCAATCTGGTCGGCGCCGTTCAGGTCGCCGAATTCGGCTTCCATCCCGATCCGAAGATCCGCATCAATTCCGGCTCACCTCGTGTGCTGACCGTGGACGAGCTGCTTGCCGAAGAACGTCCCGATCTGGTTCACCGGCTGCTGGAATCGATCTTCAAGGCCAGCGCCTGGGCTGAAGCGCATCCGGAAGAGACACGTCGTTTCGTCGCCCGCGAAGCCGGCGCGACCGAAGAACAGGTGCTCGCCGCCAATGGTGCGGAGGTTCACCGCCACCTCGGCCTCGGTCTGCAGCCCGAACTGGTCGAGGCCGTCAGCCACTACCAGGATTTCCTGCGCGATTTCGGCTTCCTCGCTGCCGACTTCGATGTTGCCGAGTGGGTCGATCGCCGTCATCTCGAAGCTTTCGCCAAGCGCGCCGTAGCCTGAGAAGAAAGGCGTGTAAGACCATGTTGCAGGAAGCAATCGATCCCGTCGGCAAGGCGCGGCGGCTGGCCATCGACTTTGCCGAGCGCGCGGCCCATTTCGATGCGACGGGGGAGTTTCCCTTCGAAAACTTCACCCATCTCTACGAGGCCGGTCTGCTCGGCCTCGTGACGGCCAGAGAACATGGTGGCCATGGCGGCGGTCTGGTCGAAGCACAGGCCGTCATCAGCGAGATCGCTCGTGGCGAACCCTCGACCGCACTGGTGCTCGCCATGCACTACAACAGTCACTACAGCCTGCGCCGCTTCGGAAACTGGCCGAACCATCTGGCACAGCGGGTCTTGTCGGCAAATCGTCTCGGGCCTGCCCTCATCAACGCCGCTCAGGCCGAACCTCGCATCGGCTCGCCCGCCCATGGAGCGCTTCCCGAAACGGTCGCCAGGCGCGACGGCGACACTTGGCGGATCACCGGTCGCAAGACTTACGTCACGGGTATTCCGATCTTGAGATGGGTATCGCTGCTGGCGCTCACCGATGAGCCGGAGCCACGTCTGGCGTCCTTCCTCGTCCCGACCGACAGTCCCGGCCTGCAGATAGAAAAAACCTGGAACGCGGCCGGCATGCATGCGACGGCCAGCGACGACATCATTCTTGACGATGTCGTCATCCCATTTTCAGATGTGATCGAGGCGCAGCCCGCATCGGAACCGATACGGCGTGAAGAGCATGCGACGGCCTTCTTCTTTTCGCTGATCGGCGCCGTCTATCACGGCGTTGCCTTGTCCGCGCGCGACCGGGTGTTGTCCTTTGCCGCCCGCCATACGCCGGCAAGCCTCGGCGCGCCGATTGCGACGGTGCCCCGCATCCAGGACGGACTGGGCGAGATCGAAGTCCGGCTCGCGACCAGCGCCAGACTGCTCAGATCGCTCGGCGAAGATGTCGATGCCGGCAGGGCCGTCGGCATGGATGGCATGAACGTTCGCCATGTCGTCATCGACAATAGCGTCGCCGTAACGAGCCTGGCCCTCGACCTGGCCGGCAATCCCGGTCTGAACCGCGACTTCCAGCTCGAACGCCAGCATCGCGATGCCATGACCGCCCGCTCGCACGCGCCACAGAACCATATGATCAGAACGATCGCCGCAAAGAATGCCCTTGCACGTTTGGCGGCGACGGGGATCTGACGAAGGCTGGGGATTGCGGCGGTTTCAGCCGTTCGCATGGTTCCCAGCGAACCGCTGCGGAGACCTCGCTTTTGCAAGCTCCCCTGAATTTCACATCAAGCAACTGCGCTCAGCTGCTGAGCCGAGAAATCAACCAGCAATATTGCGATTTCGAAGCCACGGCGCTGAAGCCAATGCGCAACGGTGCGCGCCCGCACCCCAAGCGGGTCGTCGATGAGGACGACGCGCGCACCGCGAACGGCGATGGTGCGGTAGGCGACGCCGAGCAACTGGCCGCCCTCCGACGAAAGCGTCCCGTCGAGATGGCTCTTCTCGAACTCCTCGGGCGTGCGCACATCAAGAAGATAGGTCGTTCGGCCGGGATCGTGCGCCCACTTGCGGGCGGTGGCGACATCGATCTCGGGAAAACGGTCATCGGCGCTCAGTGTCTGGAGATGCGCGCGCGCGAAATCGAGCGCCGCTGGGCTTGCCTCGCCGTAGACACGGCTCCTGCCGGTTTCGAGTTCCAGGCCGGCGCCGGTCCAGGCCTTCGTCCCGTCATGCAGATAGGAGACCTGATTGGCGACCTTCGCGTCGATCAGCGTCTGGGCGCCGAGGATTGCGCGCGGCAAGCCGGCGCAGGAGACGACGACCTTGGTCTTATCCGACGGCACGACGTCCTTGAAGCGCAATAGCAACTCCGCACCCGGCACGCTGACCGCGTCGGGGACATGATCGCGACTGAATTCGGCAACAGTGCGCGTATCGATGACGACGACGTCTTCACCGGCATCGCGCAAGCGCTTCAATTCTTCAACCGAGATGACCGGCGTGTTCCTTTCGTCTCGCACTGCAAGCGAAAAATCGACGCCTGGCGTGTCGAATGTCGGAAGGGAAGCCTCTGCTTTCGCCGTCCAGGCGGGAATGCCGCCATCGAGCGCGAAGACATTCGCCCATCCTGCTTTCCCCAGATTTTCGGCAAGCAGGATAGCGGCGCCATCGCCTCCATCGACAAGAACGGTGCGCACGACGGTGCGCGGGACGAAGCGGCCGATCTCGCTTTCCACAAGTTCGGCCGGCAAATTGGTGGCGAAGAGAGGCGACGCATAGCCGACAGCTGCCGGGTCTCTGATGTCGAACACCGCCAGCTCCTCACCGTCTGCGAGCCAGTTGCGGAATGTGTCTCGGGAGATTGTCTTCTGGGTCACGCTGGACCTCCATCACGCATTGATGTTGATCTTTGAAAGATATTGGGGCGGGTGGAGAGACGTGGACGACGTCTCTCCACCCGCGTCATCGCATGGTCACCAGCATCAGCTCTCCGGGCTGAGCCATATCTGGCCGAAGCTGTTGTTGATGCCCTGCGCACCCGGCGCGAAGTTCCTGACCTTTTTGCTTGCAATGATCTGTGAACCGGCCGCGACCAGATCGACGGAGACAACATCCTCGTGAATGATGCGCTGGAACTGATACCAGAGGTCGCGTCGCTTCGCCTCATCGGGCTCGACTGCCGCCGCTTCAAGAAGCCGGTCCACCTCGGGATTGACGTAGTGGCTGGCGTTGGAGAAGACGAGGCCGATCTTGAAGTTCTTCGACCAGTAGGCGCGCTGGACGCCGAGGCTCGGATCGAAGGTGTTCGAAAGAGATTCGATGACCAGATCCCATGCGCGGTCGGTGTAAACGGTCTTGAGGTAGGTCGCGAGATCGAACTTGAGGATCTCCGCCTCGATACCGACGACGGCGAGGGATTGCTTGATGAAGTCGGCGTAAGAAGGCGTGAGGAAAGAGTTATAGGCGAGGCGAAGCTTGAAACGGCTGCCGTTTGCGCCTCTGGGATAGCCGGCCTCATCGAGCAGTTTTTCTGCGAGTTTCGGATCTGGCGTCCGGGCCTTGATGCTCGGATCATACCATTTCGGCAATGCGGTGCTGACTGGGCTCGGCGAAACGGCGCCATAGCCATACAGCGCAATATCCAGCAATTTCTGCAGATCGATGGCATGGGCGATTGCCAGCCGAACCTCGCGCTTGGTGAGAATCTCGTTCTCATAGTTGAAGAACAGCTGCTGCTGCGGGCCGGAATAGGCGTAGGTCGTCGTATCCACGACCAGGTTTGGATTGGCCTTCAGGCGTTCTATGTCCGACAGGGGCACCGGGTTGGCGCCGATGTCGATTTCACCGGTTTCGAGCGCGGCAGCGCGAGCCGAGGGATCGAGGATGACGCGAAGGACGACCCGGTCGAGATAGGGCTTGCCTTCGTCCCAATAGTTCGGATTGCGGTCGAAGATCAGATGACTGCCCGGCACCCACTCCTTGAGGATGAACGGTCCGGTTCCGATCGTCTGCGCAAGCTTGGGCTGTTCCTCCGGCTTGAAGGTTTCATAGACATGCTTCGGTACGATCGGCGATTCCGAACTGCTGATTGCCGTGATCAGATAAGGCGCGGGTTTGGAGAGGACGACAATCGCCGTATGCGGATCGGGCGTCTCGACCGCGGTCACGTTCTGATAGGTGATGCGGCCGCGGGGATGGGCTTCCTTCAACCGAAGAATCGAAAAGGCCACGTCGGCAGCGGTGAAGTCTGCGCCGTCATGCCATTTCACGCCCTCGCGGAGTTTGAAGGTATAGCGCAGCTGATCGTCGCTGACCGACCATTCCGTCGCCAACAGCGGGATCGGATTGAGGTCGTAGTCGAAATCGAACAGGCCCTCATTGATCTTCGGTCCGATCGCCTGACCGGTGCCCGATGACGTGTTGATGGCGATCAGTGCGCTCGGGTCGGGATAATAGGCCCAATTGAGCGTACCACCCCTGACCGGTGTTTCAGCGGCCGCTTCAGCAAAACGAGGCACGCCGACCATCGCGAGGCCCGCCCCGCTTGCGAGTAGCAATTGGTTGAACTGGCGGCGATTGATCGACATAGGCTGCTCCGAAAGCACAAACACGGCAGGCCGCGGACGGAGCCCCATGCCCCGTTGTCCGGATGATCCCTGTACAGCCCTCTAACTCAAAGGCAGATTTTCTATCGTTCTTTGAAAGCAAAGCTTGTCAGCGTTTCGAGCCTGTCTCCGGATCGCTGCAACGATCGAGCATCTGCCGAACCGTCGATCTACCGGTCGGCGCGGCCGAGAAGCCGTCGCGCATTGCCGCCAGCAATAAGCGCCTGCGCCGCCGCGTCGAGGCCGGCCCTCTTGAAACTCCTGCCCAGGGATTGTTGCGAAAGCGATGGCAGGATCGGCCAGTCGGTTCCGGCAAGCACTCTGTCGGGACCGAAGAATTCCGCGAGAATGGCGATGATCGAGGGATCGTCACCCATCGTATCGAAATAGATATTCGGCCTACGGCCCTCGGCGCGGTTCTGCCGGGAGTAACGGCCGCCGCGTGATGCCTGCACGATGGCGCCGAGGCCAAGGGTCGCGAAAACGAAATCGAGGTCGGGAAATTCGTCCAGCAGGCCGCTCTCCAACACCGACAGGAAGGCGACGCCGTTCATCAGCCCACGGCCAAGGGAGTTACCAAGCTTGCCGGCGCCTGCGATCAGAATATCCGCCTGCGGTGCGTTGACCGGATGCACAAAGACCGGTCGTTTGAACCTGGCTGCGACCGCAAGTGTCGGCCGCACACTGGCGTCGCCCAGGAATTTGCCGTCACGGGAAGAATCGATGACGAGGCCTGACAGGCCGAGTTCGCCAAGCGCTCGCTCTGCCTCGCGCGCAGCGATCTCGCCTGAAAAAGGATCGACGGTCGCCAATGCCGCAAGGTGCCCAGGATTGGCCTTAACCAGTCCGGCCAGCCAATCGTTGACATTGGAGATCACCTCGGCATCGATCGATCCCGCAACGCCGAACAGGCTTTCAACCGTCGTGCTCAACACCGCAAGCGATACACCCGCCGCCTCGAATTCGTCGAGCAGCGCGGCCGGATCGACGACCTTCCTCAGGCTATCGTCGGAAAGCCCGGAGGAAAGGCGCCTGGCGCCATCATGGCCCCATTCTCGCGGCCAGAGGTGAGTATGAATATCGACGATGTCCAATCTGCCGCTCATGCGCTGCCGCTTTCCTTGAGATAACGATCTGATGATGATGCTTCCTGCGTCAGCCTGAAGCGCTCCCGCAGGCTTCCACTCTCATAATGCCGCGGGAATATGCCGGCATCCTGCAGGCGTGGGACTACCTGTTCGACGAAGTCGGAGAGATCGTCGGGCAGGACCGGAGCCTGGATGTTGAAACCGTCGACGATGCCAGAACGCCACCAGGCGATAATGTCGGCCGCGACATCGTCAGCCGTGCCGGCCACGAGCCTGTGGCCTCCCTCCATGCGCCGAACGAATTGCCTCGGCGTGATACGCTCGTGGCGCGCAAGTTCGGCCAGAGCCTGCGAGAAACCTGCCGGGCGCTGCTGATCGGCCGTCGTCTTAAAGAGATCGCCGGAGACCGGCGCATCGGGATCAAGCGCGCCATAGTCGATCCCGGCATCCCTGGCGAAGCGCCGCAACAGCCCCTCCTCGCTGCCTGTGCCCGACACCGCCTCGTGCCGCTCCAACGCCTCTTCCCGGCTGCGCCCGATAATCGGAACCAGTCCGGGAACAACCCGCAAAGAGTCGACGTCACGCCCCTTCGCGATGGCCCGATTATGGAGCTCGTCACGAAAGGCGCGAGCCGCCGATAGCGACAGCAGCGAGCAGTAAATGATCTCGCCATATGTCGCGGCAAAATCGAGCCCCGGCCCGGAGGCTCCCGCCTGGCCGATGAGGGCGCGCCGCTGCCGGTCGCGAGGCACGTTGAGCGGCCCGGCGACATTGTAGAATTCGCCCCTGTGCCCGATCGGACGGGCAAAATCCCGATCCCAAAGCCCAGCCTGTGGATCGGCTGGCCGACGCAGCTCCCAGCTGTCCAGCAACGCACCGACCACCGACATGAATTCATGTGCCTGCCTGTAGCGCGCCTCGCGCGGCGGCAAAGGTGCAGAGCCATAGTTCGCCGCGACGGCAGGGTTGAAGGACGAGACGATATTACAGATGACGCGGCCGCCAGAAATGTGATCGAGGGTCGCCAGCCGGCGCGCCAGATCATAGGGCGCGCTGTAGGTGGAGGAAACCGTAATCTCGAAGCCGATATCTGGCACGGCAACAGCAAGCGCCGTCGACAGGGTCAGCGGTTCGAAGCTGTGCAGTGGCCGCTGCGCAGGATCGGCGCCGAGCGCCGGATGGTCTGAAAAGAACACCGCATCAAGAGTGCCGGCATGGGCAATCCTGGTCGTGCGCAGATAATGGTCGAACTCCGCGAAGACGAGTGGCGAACCGCCGACATGGCGCCAGGAATCGGCAAGATATCCGGTACTGTTGATACCAGCCGTAAGGATAAGTCGCTTTTGCATGAATAACGTGTCCGCCTGCGCTGCCTTGCTCGGGACTACGGTGCTGCGCGTCTTTTTGGACGTACAGAGGATTCTGCACACTATGAATTATGCAGTCGCCGCGGCCCGTTCAGTTATCCTTAGGATGTGGCTGGCCGGAAGGCAGAATTTCTTTTGCGTTGGAAAAGAATAATTTGTTTGCTGATGCTGACGCCGTCGGAAATCAAGGTCTGGGTGCCACTTAGACCCATGCCCGAAAGCCGCACGCTCTCAAATTAGAAATATTTTCTCAAACTACAGGGAGAAGTTGGCATCGATGGGAATGGTCTCCCGTATCTCCTTCTTATATAGTCTATAAAATTAATAGACTATAACGTGCCTCCGCCGAGTGCACTTCGCAAGAGGGCCGATTTTATCGGATGATCGCAATGGCCAAACAGGTGATCGAATACGCCGGCGTTCCGGTCGGTATCGTCGTTCCAGACAAGGACCTGCTGAAGTTCATCGCCGTGAAGTTTCATGTTCATGACCTCGACGGCCAGCACTTTGCCTCGCCGTCGGACGTGCTGCGGGCAATCCACAAACTGATGTCGGCATCAAACGCCGGCGTTCATCACGCCGCCTAATCGGAGAGACACCATGGGCAGGCTACGCCAATTCTTCCGGCTTTCCGCACTGCGCGACGATCTTGAAACGAGGTTGCTCGCTCGAGAGTATCGCTCCCTGCTCCTCGACGACCATTTCGAAGACGGCACGGACAAGGAACTCCAATCGAAATGCGCCGAGCTTCACTATCGAAATCTCTTCGCGCCGGTATCGGCACTGCCATTGAAAGAGCTTCTGGCTCCTCACACCATGGCAGGAACAGCGCCGTCAGCCCTCAACAGGTGATCTTCAACATCGTCATCGACAACAAAACATTGCAACGTTCAACCAGGACTACAAGGCATGCAAAGCAGATTTTTCGCCCAAAGAGCCGGCGTGTTGCGAACCACATTGAGAGCAGCCGTTCTGGCTGCCATCATCCCGTTTGCGTTCCAGAATACGGCGCTTGCAGACCAAAAGGTGCTTCTGTCCTACGAGGCGACGCCCTCCGCAGGTTTCCATCTGCCGCGGCTTTCCCAGGCCAGTTATGATGATCGAGCGGCATTTTCAGCCGAAGTGCTAAAAGAGATCGTGCCGAAGATCGTAACAGCCAATGGTATCGACCCTGCGACCTTGGAGACAGAGGTGACGCCCGGCGGGTATCTCCTGAAAACCAATGCGTCACTTCAGACCGAGGGGGATCTTGACAACACCGCGGCTGATCGGCTTGCCGGCTCCCTGGGCTACGTCTTCCGCCAATATAGCGTCCTTGCCTCTCGCCTCAATGACACAACAGGTAAGACGGGCTTTGTTGTCGTGCGGTTTCACCAAGACAGCCTTAACGCCACCGTCGCGCAGAAATTCTTCGAGGCAGCAGACGCAACGGAAAAGGGCTTGGGCGGCGGATACACCGTGTTTGGAGACGAACAGATCTTCCTCAACGTGACGAATTCTGTGATTAGGCATGGAATAAGGACCCCGCATTTGGGGTGATCGGCGTCCAAACGGGACCCCCATCTGCGATGGGGTTACAACAGCCTCCGGTTTCATCGGAGGCTTTTTGTTTGGATGCTTATTGTGGAAACAATTCTGAAGATACGACGGCTGGCCCATGTGCAAGGCAAGTCGATCAAGGCGATCTGCCGGGAGTTGGGCATATCGCGGAAAGTGGTGCGGAAGGTTTTGCGCACCGATGAGACGGAGTTCAAATACGAGCGAGCCCGTCAACCTCAGCCGAAGCTCGGACCATGGCGCGAACAACTCGATCGGATATTGCTTGCCAATGAGGCCAAGGCTTCCCGCGAGCGCCTGACGCTGATCCGGATATACGAGGATTTACGCGACCTCGGCTATGAAGGCGGTTACGACACCGTTCGGCGTTATGCGAGGACATGGTCGAAAGAGCGCGGGGCCGTGACGGCGGAAGCCTATGTCCCGCTTTATTACGCGCCCGGCGAAGCCTACCAGTTCGACTGGAGCCACGAGATTGTCGTACTGAACGGCGTGACGACAACGGTGAAGGTGGCTCATGTCCGGCTTTGCCACAGCCGAATGATGTTTGTGAGGGCCTATCCGCGAGAGACGCAGGAGATGGTCTTCGACGCCCATGACAAGGCGTTCGCGTTCTTCGGCGGAGCCTGCACGCGCGGCATCTATGATAATATGAAGACGGCGGTGGAGACGGTCTTCGTTGGCAAGGAACGGCAATATAACCGTCGTTTCCTGCAGATGTGCAGCCATTTCCTTGTCGAGCCGGTGGCCTGCACGCCGGCGTCCGGCTGGGAGAAGGGCCAGGTCGAGAACCAGGTCAATCTGGTGAGAGAGCGCTTCTTCACCCCACGTCTGCGCTTCAAATCCTACGATGAGCTGAACGGCTGGCTGCTGGACAAGTGCATCAGCTATGCCCGCGCCCATAAGCATGTCGATCAGACGGAGCACACGATCTGGGAGGTGTTCGATGCGGAGCGGCCGCATATGATCAGTTATCCCGGCAAGTTCGATGGCTTCCACGCCGTCCAGGCCTCGATCGGCAAGACCTGCCTCGTGCGTTTCGACAACAACAAATACTCGGTGCTGTCCACCGCGGTCGGTCGCCCGGCAGAGGTACATGCCTATGCCGACCGCATCGTCATCCGGCAAGATGGCATCGAGATCGGTCAGCACGACCGCTGCTTCGGCCGCGGCGAGACGATCTATAATCCATGGCATTACGTTCCGGTCCTGACCCGCAAGCCGGGAGCCCTACGCAACGGCGCCCCGTTCCATGACTGGGTTTTGCCCGCCGCCATGGAGAAGGTGCGCCGCCGGTTGAAGGCCATGCATGACGGCGACCGGCAGATGGTGGCGATCCTGGAATGTGTCGGTGAGGCCGGGCTTCCCACCGTTGAAGCAGCCTGCCAGGAGGCGCTCGATCAGGGCGTGTTCTCATCCGCCGTCATCATCAACATTCTGGCCCGTAAGCGTGATCCGCAACCGGCCGCCATCCTTTCCATTCCCGATGCGCTTCGCCTGACCCATGAGCCTCTGGCCGATTGCGCACGTTACGACAGCCTCAGGAGGGCAAGCTGATATGGAACGATCCCAAATCCTCGACATGATGGGCACGCTGAAGCTGTTTGGCATGCGCAGCGCATACGACGAGACAATGGCTTCCGGCATCAAACGCCAGCATGAACCGCCCCGTATTGTCGGTGACTTGTTGCAGTCAGAGATTGCTGAGAAGCAGGCCCGGTCGATCAAATACCAGATCGCCATCGCCAAATTGCCGCTGGCCAAGGATATCAACGACTTTGACTTCACCGATACACCGGTCAATGAAGGGTTAGTGCGCCAGCTCGCGACCGGGGCGTTCCTCGCCGAGCAACACAATGTTGTTCTGGTCGGCGGGACCGGCACAGGGAAGTCCCATCTGTCCATCGCGCTTGCCCGTGCTCTTATCCGCAACGGAGCGCGGGGCCGGTTCTTCAATGTTGTCGATCTCGTCAATCGGCTTGAGACAGAAGCACGCAATGGCAAACAGGGGCGGCTTGCCGACTTCATCACCAGGCTCGACTTCGTCATCATGGACGAACTCGGCTATCTCCCGTTCGCTCAGGCCGGCGGCCAGCTTCTCTTCCATTTGATCAGCAGGCTTTACGAGCGGACGTCGGTCATCGTCACGACCAACCTAGCCTTCGGAGAATGGCCCGCTGTGTTCGGCGACGCCAAGATGACCGCCGCTCTTCTCGACAGGCTCACCCACCATTGCGAGATCCTGGAAACCGGAAATGAATCCTGGCGCTTCAAAAACCGCTCTCAAAGCTAAAGCCGAAAAGACAACCAACCCGCGCCCGCAGGCCCCTGCGCTAAATGAAAAGCTCCGGGCCTACGCGCGCTGACCCTATGCAACCAGAGGCAGGGGTCACTTTTGGGAGCCGATAAGGGGTCCCGTTACCAAGCCGATTGACACATTCTCCCGCAACAGCGCCTGATCGATGCCTTCAGGGCGCGCGAGCTGCCGATCGTGTTTTTAAAGTGGATAGGCGTCGAAAACGACCCTTACCAGCGTATGCAAGACAAGTTCACCTGGGCGCGGGGACTTGCCGAGGACATCAAAGGATGCCGGCCCGGTCATCTCCGTCACTATGCCGATATCGATGCAGTACGGGACTGCTGTGCAATCATCGACGAACTCGCACCCAACGACAATGAAATCCAGCTAATGAAGCGCGGCTATGGTGGTTTCCTTGGAACCGGGCTCGACGCGATGCTACGGGAATTTAAGATCGACGGCGTTGTCATAACGGGTGTCATGGCCGAATGCTGTGTCGAAGACACGGCCCGACAAGCCTATCAGCTGCATTACCCGGCAGTGGTGATCACAGATGGCGTGGCCACGTATGATCCGCGCGCGACTGAAACGATGCTGGACGTTGTCGACAAAAACTTCGGATGGGTTGCTGAAAGCCACGCAGTCATAGACTGGTTAAAGGATGTGGCCGTTTAGCTGCGAGAGAACGATCTCACCAGATCGAACAGATCAACGGGCTCATCATTACCTTGCAGACCAACCTGCTGGCCTCAACGCCAACATCCAAGGCGGCGCGGAGGGTGAATCGGCGGTGATCGCGGCGGAAATCCGTAAGTGTGTTTCGGCGTGCAAATTTTGGATGCTGATTGACAGACAGCCTTGCAGGCCCACCATGGCGGGTCTGCAATTTCGCTGGCTACCGAGCTGGGATGACATGGCGGTGGGTCCGGGCAACGCTCGACGGTACGCGGACATACTGGGCGACGCTGAGATCGTGGTCGTAGTCGCCGAGATGGAACTGCAGGCCGTTCAGGATGCGCTCGCAGGCTTCGACGATTTTCTTGCGGTCCTTGATCGGGTTGCTGTGAAAGAGTTCGTTGCGCGTGTCCTTGATGATCCGCATCGTATCGACGAAGAGGGTCTTAGTGAAAGTAAAGCCGAGGGCGGCGTCCGGCGCGAACATGTCGCGGACAAGCGGCCAGTCCCCCTGCATGATCGCCCACAGATCACCCAGTGTAAGGCAGTAGTAAAACTCGTCACTCTTGTCATTGCCTGCAAGGCTGGCTTGCTGCTGGTTGGTCATGGTGTCGAAGACCCGCCACACTGCCTTGACGAAGGCAGGGTTGACGGTCGTTCCCAGGATGCTCGAGAAGGCGGCATAGGTCTGTCCATGCTGCCAAGCATTGCGGATCAAGGTCCACCAGTCCATCCGCCCGAAGCGCTCTTCCAGGTAATCGGCCAGAACCGACCGTAAGGCGTTTTCGACGGCAAACACGAAGGGATAGATTGCCGAGAATTCCTTGACCTTGCGGGTATAGATCCTGTGGATCACGAGCCTCTGGTCATGTATGGGTATCTGCTGCAGGGCCCGGACCTGTACCCCTTCGCGGATGGTGTCGCGCAGCAGCGTGGGGTTGAGGGTGCGCATGTCTACCCTGAAGTGGTCCACCTGCTGAGGGGTGGGGACGAAGGTCAGGTATTCACCGAGGAGCTGTGATGTCGGCACATGCCGCTTGGTGATGCTGGACACCTGGTCCCCCCTTGCAATGCGAGTCTCTTGTCCCTATAACATAGTAACTCGCTGAGTGGTGGCACAATGGTGTTGCGAGCCCATGGCCTTACCATGGCACTTGGAGAGTCTAAACGGAATTTGGCTGGGCGTGGTCTTCACCGACTGCGCCCTTAGTCATTGTGGGCTAGTAGTAGAGGGAGTGTCCCTATCCTGGCGGTGGCATCTGTGAAGCGTCCCTCATGCTGCCCACATAGCGGTCGCCTAGGCTCCGCCCGAAGCCCAAGGTCTTCCCCATCCGGGTCACGATCGATGGCAGTCAGTGCTCGGAAAGCAGGACTGGTTTTCCAAGCTTGTCCTGCAGCCTGTCGAGATGGCGGTTCAGCCGGCGAATGAGGGCACTCTCGACAGCTTCTAGCGCACGTCTAAAGCCCTCGACTTCAGCAGCGACGTAGTGACCAGATGCTTGATGAGGAACGCGCCTTTCGGCGCCGAATATTCACCCAGCGAGCTCCCTCTAAAGGGCGCTGTTTATTTGGTCTTGGAAGCGACAGCCAGGCGATCATCGTAGAGAATATGGCCCCCCCGTCGGACGTAGAGCTTAGTGACCGAGTCATTCATTTCTCCGGAATGATTGACGAAGGTCGCTTTGGCCTTTTTCCTCATCAGCTGGTCCGCAACAATCCATGAAGTCTGGGCTGTCCGCCCGCAGGTGAGAAAATAGCTGTGATCATCCGTAAATATCTCCAATGCCTGACATGTGATCAGGTCCACACGCTGCGCATAGCTATTGGCGATGCAAAGCGACAGCCGCATCATTTCGCGTGTAGGAACTGCGGAGAGGAACTTGAGGTCGTGCTTACCCTTGGGACCGGAAGTCGCGAAGGGGCTTTTTCGTGTTCCGAAAACGCTGAATTTTGCGACGAAGATGCCAAGGCCCTTACTGTTAATCTGGACCCCAACTTTGTAATTCCAAAAGATCAGGCAAATTCGCCGCTTTCCTTTCCCCGGCTTGAGCAAATGAGGACGATGGTCAAGGCGATCGAGGCGCGCGGTATATCGCTCGATCAAATGGCCGGCGCCTCGCGCGGACGAGGACTGTCGTTTCCGACAGAGTGGACGCATCTGAGAAAAGCGATCGGACTTGAAACAAGGGGCAAGTCGAAGCTTTCAAGGCGCGAGATCGAAACTACTGGTGAGCTATTTTACGAAGGCGAAAGGCTCGACGGTCTGGACGATTGGGTTATCCGGTTTCTGCGGAGGCTCGTCGGCCCCGACAATTCCGAGATATTCGAAAAAATTAGCAAAGAGGTCGAACGCATTGTGGCAGCCAAGGATGCGAGCGGCCTGATGGAACACTACTTCGCAGACCTCAGAGCTACCAGGCGAGACGCATACTTCGCGATCCTGACAGACTTCTTCCGGAACTATTCTGAATTTTCTCAGGTGCTGTACCAAGTCCGACTTGGCGCCCGAGCGCCAGAAGACGCGGCCGCTGGCTCGACGAATTTCGAGAGTGTGAAGACCTTCTATGGGGATGCCTTTGAGACCTTCGCAGGTCTGGTGGAGCTTTTCACCATGCTCAACAACCTGGATGCCGGGCGAGAATACGGCCAGGGAGAACGGCTGACCTTGAAGAAATATCGGGAACTCGACAACGCGAGCAAGTTCAATCCCTTCGCCGGCAACGCGGTCTTCACGGACCTCTGCGTCGAAATCGACAACCAAATCCGAAATGCTTCGCACCATCGAGGGATCAAGCTTTCCGCGGATCGTCACACCGTTCTATACCGTGCCGGTAAGGGGGGCACCGGGGAGGAGCAGTCCATGACCTACGTGACCTATCTTGATCGGTGCGCGCGTATCTTTATGCAGATCGTTGTGTTGCTCTGCGTCGAGATCATGATGAACTTTCGCCAGGGACAGGCTCTATTTGGAGGTAACTCCACAAGCTAGTGGGTTCAGCGTCGCAAGGTGCGGCCACTTTCAAATAAACCCCCACGCCCGAAACCTCCCCCTCCCGGTCATCTCCCTCAGGCCGAGCTCCAAAACAATCCGGCGCGCCGCCTGCGGCGTGACCTCGAGCGTCTTGGCGACCATTTTGGCTGACACCAGCGGCCGCGCCATCACCAGCTCAACCAACTCCGGAAGTTTTGAAGACGTCCGGCGACCCTCCAGCTTCCGCTCCATCATTGTTCGCGCCAGAGCCAGCCGGTCATGCTCCTTCATGCCGATCTCGGCGGCCGCGAGGAGCCCGTGTGCGATAGCGAGCAACCGCGTTTCCCGGTCGCGATGCCGGCGGCGATCGACGGGAATGGTTTTGAGGCCTAGATTGACGGCGACGAGATGCGCGCCGCTGGTGATGCCGTCCTGACGCAGGATCGAGGCGGCCAGCAGCCGGCCCAGCCAGGGCGCGTGCTGGAGCACGGAAAGCTCGTTCCAGGCATCCACGGCAACAATGGTCTGCAGCACCGCCGGCAAGTTCTCCGCCTCGCGCAATACGCCGCCCCATTCGATGAGCCTGGAACCCTCGTCCCAGTCGAGATCGTAGACCAACGGATCTTTTTCCGCGCCAGTCCGGCCGGTCCGCTTCGCGTTCTCGATCGCCGCGTCCGATCGGGCGAGCAGCGCATCGATGGCGGCATAGTCGAGGCCGGGGAGATTTTCGGCGACGTCGTCGTCATCCCCCTCCCCTTCCCGATCGATCGCGACTGCGGGCCGAATGGCATCGGCGGTCGTCGCCTCGTCCGTGTCGGGCTGCGTGATCTCCGCGGTTTTTCGCAGCGTGCGAATGCCGTCGTTCGACAGCGCCCAGCCGGGTTCCTGCGCCGCGATCCGCCGGCGGGTGCGCAGGACGTCGCGAGCAATTGTCAGTTCGTGGGTGGGCGTGCGAATATCGCGGGTAGCGTCGTGGAGGACGAGGTCTTCGAGATGCACGAGTTCGCCGTCGATCCACAGCGAGGCGCAGGCATCGGTGAATTGGGATCGTTCGATCCATCCCTGGCCGACGGGAGAACGGGCGATGCGCTCGTCCAGACGGGTGAGCGCGAGACCGGCGTCGAAAGCCGGCCGCATCAGGGCTGTCATGCTGATTCTCGCGAGATCGTAAGCCATTGAAATTATGGTAAATGATTTATGAAACGAACTCTATACAAATATTACAGTTCCTCACATAGTATGGTCGTGGGCTGGTGTTCTAACCATCGATAAGTACCTCTTATCGATGGTAGATTGATTTCGACCCGCACATCAGAAAGAATCGCAGCAAATCACGGCCATGGAGGCCGCCGAGACCGTGCTTTTGGAGCGCCTGTGGCCAAACCCAAGAAATCATTGTCCGCGGTTGAGCGGCGCGCCGAAGAACTCGACACCATCGCCGCCGTCCTGCCGATCGAACGCCGCAACGAGCTCGCCGAACTTTTGACCGACCACGATGTCGAGACGCTGCGCCATCTCGTCAACCAGGGCATGGGTGACAATACGCTGCGCGCCCTGACTTCGGATCTCGCCTATCTCGAAGCTTGGGGATTGGCCGCCACCGGACGCTCCCTGCCCTGGCCGGCGCCCGAGGCGCTGTTGTTGAAATTTGTCGCCCATCATCTCTGGGATCCTGAAAAGCGTGCAGCCGAGCCCGATCACGGCATGCCGGCCGATGTCGACGACAGCCTCCGGAGCCAGGGGTTCCTCAAACATCGGTCCGCACGCGCCATCGACGGTGCGCCGGCGGCTGGCGAACTGGTCGACGCTGACCAAATGGCGTGGTCTGGACGGCGCCTTCGCCTCCCCTGCCCTCAAGTCGGCCATCCGTCTCGCCGTGCGCGCCGTCCCCGGACGCGGGGTCGCAAGAGCGCCAAGGCGGTCACCGGCGACGTGCTGGCCAAATTGCTGGCGACCTGCGCGACCGATAGCCTGCGTGATCTGCGCGACCGGGCGATCCTGATGGTCGCGTTTGCCGCCGGTGGTCGGAGACGAAGCGAGATTGCCGGGCTTCGCGCAGAGCAACTGAGCGTCGAGGCACCGATCGCGATGCCGGACGGCCCTCCCCTCCCTTCTCTCGCCATCCATCTCGGTCGCACCAAGACCAGCAGTGGCGAGCAGGACGACGTGGTCTATCTGACGGGCCGGCCGGTGGAAGCACTGAATGCCTGGCTGGCGGCGGCGAAGATCGACAGGGGGAGCGTGTTTCGGGCGATCGGGCGATGGGGGACTGTGTCGCGACGGGCCATCGATCCGCAGTCGGTCAACGCGATCATCAAGCAGCGGGTGGAACTGGCTGGATTAGACCGTGGGGAGTTCTCGGCACATGGATTACGGTCAGGGTATCTTACCGAAGCCGCCACCCGCGGCATCCCTCTCCCCGAGGCCATGGAACAGTCGCGCCATCGATCGGTGCAGCAGGCTTCCAGTTATTATAACAGTGCAACTCGGCGAAGTGGTCGGGCCGCTCGCCTGTTGTGAAGCTTGCACCTCTTTGCAGCGGTAGCTACCTGCGAAAGCGAAACCTCGCAATCATACGATCCGCAAAACAAAGATCTCCTTTCGAAGGCTTTCGCGCCAGAGCTTTTCGAAGCACCCTGCAGACTTTTGCCCGAGCTTAGCTATCGCCGCCGCCCGCACGGAGCCGAAGGCCTATCCAACTTTCCGCCCGGCCGGCGCATTTGCCCGCAGAAGCGCCATCAGCATCGGGCCGATCGCGAATTCGCCCTCTTCGCTTCGCCGCGTCAGGCCACGAAGATAGCCACCGGCCGAATTAATGTGGCCGCCTCGCTCCAGGATGCATGCCATCACGGTCGCGGCGTTTTCCGGACCCATCACATTGGCGGCCTCTTCGTAGGCCGATGGACTGACACCCAGCATCGATCGAACAATGACGGCTGCGGCCATCAGATCGCGCCAGTTGCGGATTGCGCCGTCTGGCCCATAGGCAAGGATTTCCGGGCAGGCCTGTAGAACCAGGCCGAGTGGGAAGGATTTCAGCCCGCCACCATCATTGCGGACCCCCGGCCGTCGACTTTGCTCTTCCTCCTTCTCCCCGATGGGATGGGCTGCCTTACCCCTTCCCTTCTCTACCGTCACGGCCCCTCGGTCGTTGTCTGGCTCAGCTATCGCGCCCTGCTTCGTTTCGAAGCTTGGTTCAAGTTCAGAGATAGATTCGGTATTTGAATTCTGTATGTGACGCTCGATATAATCGGCATTGCCGCGCTGTTTTGTTGATTTAACCCGCCTTTCCAGCCGGTTAAGAATATCTGAGCGCAGAGCCGTCAATTCATCCAGCAACAGTTCAAGCTGCGCTGTCGTCGGCGATCGTGGCAGGCCTTCGATGAGGTCCCTGAATTTGTGGTACAGGCCTTGCCAATCCCCAGGGATCTCTTCTTCAACGGCCGCTTCGATCAATTTTGCAATGTCACGGCGGTAAAGGGTGATGCGTTCACGCAGACGCTGGACATGCAACCGTTCGGCCATTACCGCGGCGGCGAGCTGTTCGATCTCCTCGGCCCGGGCAAGCAGCGGCGCGAGCGAGAAGCCGAACGCCTCGTCGACCTCACCTGCCCTGTCCCTGCGGACGTAACGCTTGCCGTTGGGGCTATCCTTGCGCACCAGAAGACCTGCCTCGACGAGCGCGGCGAGATGACGCCGCACAGTCTGTTCGGCCATGCCATGCGTTCTGAGCGAAAGCTGGATATTCGACGGGAAGACGATCAAACCGTTTCCCTGCGCCAGCTCGTTCTTCGGATAAAAGCTCAACAGCGCATTGAGCACGGCAAGCGCGCGATCGCTGATGCCGAGCAGTGGCTTTGCTTCGCACAGCAAACGAAACAGCTTCCATTTGTCGACCGACTGATCAGGCTTGATCTCACCTGCCATCACTTGGCTTGCGAGCATGCCAAGCGTCATCGACCGCCGCCCGAAGGGCGTCGTTATACTTCCGGTTTCCATCTCTTCCACCTCGACGAGGCAAAAAAAATCCGCTCGCCAAAACGGCGCCAAAAACTCTTGACAGCGATTCTCGGAAGTGCGATTCTCGGAGGTGTTCAAGACTACGAGGAAAGCTTCCGTGACGGTGACGTTCGGGGGCTTTTTTCTTTTGCGCGTTATCTCCTATCCGAATTGTCAGCTGACAATCGGTCTAACTGCCTCATTTTCCCTCACTTTCCTCTTCGAACTCAGCGGCGAGGCCAACCAACCGCTGAGACAGGAATTCTGAAAACGCCGCCGATTTGACGGTGATGCGAAACGTCTTCCCGGAGCGGGTCACCGAAGCAAGCTGCGTGCCGCCTTGGGTCCGAAGCGTCTGCTCGTCCCGCTGCGGCGCGCTCTTTTCTTCAAGCGCCTTCCAGATGGCGTCGAAGCGGCCATTGCTCTCCAGGGTTTGGAAAGCTGCAACGCCGATTGCGGCCTTCGCCCTCTTCTGCCCCCCGGCCTCCCTGAATTTCTCGGCAAAGGCCAACCAGCGCGGCCGCCCGACCTTGGGCGCCGGACCGATGGCAAGAATGATCTCGGGGTCGATCGTCTGCGCCACCTGCAGCAGCCTTGACGTTTCCGGCTTATCCGTCGCCAGCGCCTGGGCAATCATGTCGCGGTTGAAGCCATGTTCATCCATGCGTCGGGCAAACAGCGCCCGTTCGATGAAGCTCAAGTCGACCCGCGGACCGTTTTCCTGACCCTGTGCGAGGATCAGTTCTTCATCCGTCAGCTTGCGCACCACAGCTTTGATCGGAACCCCGATTTCCGCCGCCGCACGCAGACGCCTGTGGCCGTAGGCGGCCTGGTAATGCCCGGCCTTGACAGGGTCCGGCCGCACCAGGATCGGAACCTGCTGCCCGCTTTCCTGGATCGACTGCCTCAGCCGCTCGAACTCGGGATCCTGGTCGACCGGGATGCGGTCGCGGATAAAGGACATTTCGACGGCAGCCGGGTCGATCTCCAGCACCTTGTCGCCGGAGGCGAGCGATTCGCGCAGCGCCTTGGCGGCCGCCGCTTCCTCCCCCAATCGTCCAAGCGACAGGTTCATCGCCTTGACCGCGCCCGAGGGCCGGTGCGGCGGCGGCGCGCTCTGCGCATCCGGCCGTGCCGGCTCCACGGCGCCAACCATGCTCTTCAGGATGTCGCGACCTTTTGGGCTCATGTCCTGCTCCATGCACTGCGAATGAGTTGCTCGACCTCGGCATTGACGTTATCGACGGATTCGACGCCGCGGTCGTAGGTCTGGCGATGCATCGTCTCGCGTCCCGCCTCGTAGATCGTCTGCTTGGACAGACCCGCATCCGAAACCGCCGTCGACTTGACCATCATCGAGGTCAGCACACGCTCACCGAACAGGCTGCGCAGGAAGGCGACAATCTGCGCCTGCGGTCCATCATTGGCCTCATAGCGGGTGACGAGATAGCGCATCCAGTCGTAATCGAGATTGCCGCCGGCCTCCTTGACCACGGACAGAAGGTCGGAGGTCATCGTCAGGAACTGGTTCATCGACGCGACGTCGAGCATCTGCGGATGAACGGTAATAAGC
Source organism: Rhizobium sp. C104 (assembly GCF_022354505.1). NCBI lineage: Bacteria > Pseudomonadati > Pseudomonadota > Alphaproteobacteria > Hyphomicrobiales > Rhizobiaceae > Rhizobium > Rhizobium sp. C104. The sequence continues at coordinate 259,673 of NZ_CP092355.1, forward strand.
ACGGCCGTGGCGGCGCAGAGAGCAGACAGCGTCAGGAAGCCGAGGGTAGGCGGGCAATCGATGATGACGACGTCGTAGCTCTCTTCCAGCGAATGCAGCGCATTGCCGACCCGCATGAAGAACATGTCCTTGTCGTCGCGGTTGGTGTCGGCCAGGGCCTTTGGAGTATCGTGTTCGAACTCGTGCAGTTCGAGATTGCCGGGGATGAGATCGAGACCGGGGAAATAGGTCTGGCGAACAATGTCGGCGACGTCACGGCGTGTCTCGTCATATTTTATGGCGCCATAGAGTGTCTCGTTTTCACCGACGTCGAATTCCGGCTGATAGCCGAGCATCGCCGACATCGACGCCTGCGGGTCGAGATCGACGGCAAGCACGCGATAGCCGCGCAGCGCCAGGAACTGCGCCAGATGGATGGATGTCGTCGTCTTGCCGGAGCCGCCCTTGAAATTGGTGACAGCGATCACCTGCAGATGATCACCCGGCCGGCGCATCGGCAGGTAGGAAGGTTTGGTGCGCCCGAGATGCTGGCGCATCGCATGGATTTCCTCAAGCGAGAACACCCGGCGGCCGGATGCCGTCTTTTCGGGATTGATGGTTTCCAACTGGGCGGCGAGGTGGCGAACATAGCTGTCGGTGACGCCGAGCAGCTTGGCGGCCTCGGTACTGCTGAAGCGCCGCAGCGATTTGCGGGCGTCGGGCGAAAACAACCGCTCGAACAGCACTTGGAGCTGGCTGCTGAGCATCGTCGAATCCTGGGCAATCGTCTCGTCGATCGAGACTTAACTCGCTCTCCTGGCTTTCTCAACAATCGCGGCCTTGGTCGGCATTCACGCAAATCCTGATAAATCGGGTAATTTTGCGCAAATGATCGTGAGTCTGGCAATGACGTCAAGCGTTTTCTTGGTTAGCGAATGGATAACAAACCGGATTCGACAGAAAAATCATGTGCAATTCCGGAATCTTAGCGCTGTTGTCAGCTGACAACAGCGGCCGTCTCCACATCCGCGGAAGCCAGCCTTCAAAATATCGCGACATACTCGATGCGAGTCGGCATCGGCGCCAACTCACCGAAGACGGATGTCCCTGAGCGCAGGCGGATTAGCAATCAGTCTCTCATTTATAGGCGGACGCATGGTACAGGTTTTCGGTTTCCGGCCCGCGCACGGGTCCATTGCCGGAAGACTTGTCGTGTGCATCCTGGGTTTCAGGATCGCGGCGTGACGGGGCAAGGCCGAGCATTTGTTCGAGACGACCGGCGTTGAGCGGAGCGCTTATTCCCTTGAAGTTCATAATCCATCTTTCGTCTGCGCATGGCTTGTTTAACGCTGCAGAGATAAGCGCAATTTGACCCGCCGAAAACAACCCCTCAGCGTTATCACCATCTTTTCCGAAGCGAAGGGGAGGGGTAGGAGCCTTCTTCTCTCTACGGCCGCGCCGCTTGCGGCCTCCGAAGGTGACGCCGACGATCGGGGATCAGTGTCATCCCTCCCATGCCGGCAATGGAGCGTGAGGCGACACGATCACATCAACTGTAAGATCACAACGGCGCATCCTAGGCGAATCAGGTCGCGGTGGGTATGCTCCGCAGCATTGGCATGATTGCGATGTCGCAGAGTTGCGGCTGGCCCATTTGACCTAACTCCAGCTCAAGCCGGCACTTCCTGACGGAACTTATTGGCGAATTCGCTTCCGTCTGGGGAATTCCCTCTTGTTTACCTGCTATTTACCATAGATGGTCCGCAGCGGCGGAAGAACCGAATTCGGTGGTCGTAGGCGTAGCGTGAGGCGGTGCTTGAGCCTATCGCGCCTTCGTTGTCTCGCGATTGGTAAAATGCGCATTGCCCAGGCCCGTACCGATTGTCAGCACGGCCCATCGCGACACGTCAGTCATAAAAGGGATTTGCGACAATCCCTGCACGACGGCGTCGTTGTGCATCATCACGAATGTGCTGTCGTCGCCGATTTCAGGAATGGCCTTCATCAGCGCGGCGGGAAGGTTGAAGCTGTCGCTCTCCCAGTTTCCCCCGGCAGGTTCTGCCCGCCGCGTTCGATGGAACCATCGGCTTTGATGATGCCGGGGCATGCGATCCCGATGATGGGCGCCGGCTTGAGTTTGGCCTTCTCAGCCTTGCCGATCAGATCCCGCAACATCGCCGCCAACCTCTCGATGGTCGCAGTGCGGCTTGGCTCGTCGTCGGCATGGCGCCAGATGGCGGATTCCCAGACGCTCGCATCCGCAAAATTCGGCACATCGTCCTTGCCGAATTGAACGACGCCGGCACGAACATTCGTGCCGCCGATATCGACGGCGAGGATCGCTTCGTGGCCTTTGAACATCCAGCGCGGCATCAGGTGGACCGCGCCGATCAGTCCGGCCTCATCGGGGTGGTGAACGATCGGCACGACCTCGACATCGATGCCGGCGGCCTTGAGAATAACCATCGTCCTGGCGATCGTTAATTCGCCAAAGTGGCTCCGCCGGAAGCCGCCGCCAACGACGATGCGTTCTGTCTTTCCCCAGCGTTTGTCCTTCAGAAACTTGCCTATCACATCGGCAAAGTCCCGGGCAAAGTCCTCCACGGCCCCCATGACCAACGCCGCCGCCGCCAAATCATCGCTCTTCAAAATGGCGTCGATTTTCTTCTTGGAGAGCTTCTCCGTCGCAATATTGCCAATCGGATCGTCTCCGACCTTGCGAATGCGTTTTCTCCAATCGTCGAGCTTCTGTTGGAACGTCTTCTTATTGGCGTTGTCGCCAACGAAACCATCCTTGTCACGCAGTTCGTTGTTATAGTCGTCGATCGTCACCAATGGCAGGGTTAACGCGCCATGTGCCAACGGGGCATTGACCTCATCACGGGGCTCGGAACTGCTTTTGGCCATCAAAATACCTTCTGCGTGGCGAGGGCTCGAACGGGCGGCGAGATACAACGCGGACTAGCCCCGGATGTTCCGGCGTCCGAAACCTCACCTTGTCCTCGTCGACCCGTGACCTAGCTTCAATCATTGCAGAGTTTGGAGAATGCCGTGCAGGACGACGCCGCTACCCAGGAAATGCTTTCACTGGTCTTGGAAGAACCGGAACGCTGGGCGATGTTTCTCGACATCGACGGAACGCTGCTCAATCTCGCGCCCACGCCGGATGCGATCGAAGTACCGGAGGCTCTTCCCGCACAGCTTCACCGCCTGTCGAACAAGCTCGGCGGCGCCTTGGCGCTGGTCACCGGACGATCGCTTGCCTATGCGGACGCGCTGTTCAAACCCTTTGCATTTCCGACGGCAGGCCTTCACGGCGCGGAAATCAGAAGTGCCGCCGGGATGCACACGCTCGAGGCCAGTCCCGAATTTCAGGCGCTGAAGCACGCCCTGACCGAGGAAGCCGAACACTATCCAGGTGTGCTGATCGAGGACAAGGGCGCGGCCGTTGCCGCCCATTATCGGCTCGCGCCCGAATATGAAAAAGTGCTCGAAGAGCGCATGCATCACTATGCCAAGGTCGCCGGGCCGAACTGGGCGCTACAACTCGGCAAGATGGTCTTCGAGCTGCGGCCGGCGCGCTCAAGCAAGGGCGATGCGCTGGAACGTTTTTTTCAGTCCGACCCATTCAAGGACCGCTGCCCGATCACCATCGGCGATGATCTGACCGACGAGTCGATGTTTGCGATCGCCAATGCTCGCGGTGGCGTGTCGGTGCGTGTCGGGGCGATCGGCGCCCCGAGCTGCGCAACGAGCCGGCTGTCTTCGGCGGCATTGGTCAGAAACGTTATTGCCGCTTTGGCTGCCTGATCCGACTTGAACGATACCCAATGTGGGTTGCGGTTGCCTTTTGCATCGACTGCGCAGCATCAATCATCAAAAAAGTATCAGTTTTGACCGGGAATCGTGGTGGCGGGCTTGAAACGAGCCCACTACACTCGCCTTCAACAATAAAGCCAAAAGGGAATTTGGCGTGCGGGCTTGGAACCCGTCCTCGGAGGAGGAAACAATGGAACCTGACTTGGAAGTCGTTCAGATCAGGCCGGGCGAATCCTTCGCAACGAAGGCGCATGGCTATCCCTACCATACGGTTCGCTGGCATTTTCATCCGGAATACGAACTGCATCTCGTCGTGGCGACAACCGGACGCTATTTCGTCGGTGACTTCATCGGCGAGTTCGAACCGGGCAATCTTGTGCTTGCCGGCCCCAATCTTCCCCACAACTGGATCAGCGACGTCCCGAAGGGGTCGAGCATTCCGCTTCGATGCCAGCTCATCCAGTTTAGCGAGAATTTTATCAGCGACACGATGAAGGTGCTGGCCGAGCTTGGCCCCTTCGAGCCGGTGCTCGAAGCGTCGCGCCGCGGCGTGCTCTTCGGCACTGACACCAGCCGGCAGGTGGCGCCGCTGATGAACGAGGTGCAGCAGGCGCAGGGCGTGCGCCGCATCGAGCTCTTCATGATGATCGTCGGCCTGCTCAGCCGGGCGCAGGATGCCCAGCTTCTCGCCAGCCCAAGCTATCTGCCCGATCCGTCCGGCTACATGTCGGCCGGCATCAACAAGGCACTCGCCTATATCCGGGAGAACCTGACGAAATCCTTCGACGAAGCCGATCTCGCCGGCATTGCCGAACAGTCCACAGGCGCCTTTTCACGCGCCTTCCGCCGGCATACCGGCATGTCGCTCGTGCAATATGTGAAACGCCTGCGCATCAATCTCGCCTGTCAGATACTGATGAGCGACGACCACGCATCAATCACCGATATCTGCTTCGAGGTCGGCTTCAACAACCTGTCCAACTTCAACCGTCAATTTCTCGCGGAAAAGGGCATGACGCCTTCCCGTTTCCGGCGGTTGCTGGGTGACAATATCAACGTGGCGAAGGCGGCTTGAGGAAGCCACACAGGCACGGTTCCAGGGAGTAGAAAGCAACGGTCCGCCGAAGACGGCGATAGGGAGGACGAGGAGGAGGAACCAAAACCGATGCTGATTTGAACGCGAGCGCGCAACGCGCGGTTCGCGAGAGGAGACGCTTGCCCTCAGAAAACAGCAAACCGCCGGGACAAGCGTGGTGGGTCGTTCAACCGAACGGCAGCTACAGACACTGCAACGAACGAAGCTACACAATTTTTCCAATGGGAGGAGACGGAAATGATGAAATTCTCGACAAAAGCGGCAGGCGCCGCGGCACTTGCCCTTTCCCTGCTTGGCGGGACGTCCGCCTTTGCGCAAAACGCCGTTGCGGATGCAACGGTCGCATTCCTCATGCCCGACCAGGGCTCGACCCGATACGAAGAGCATGACCATCCGGGATTCGTCGCGGAAATGAAGAAGCTCTGCGCATCCTGCAAGGTTCTCTATCAGAATGCCGATGCCGATATCGCCAAGCAGCAGCAGCAGTTCAACTCGGCCATCACGCAGGGCGCCAAGGTCATCGTGCTCGACCCGGTGGATTCGGCAGCGGCCGCCTCTCTCGTTCAGCTCGCCCAAAGCCAGGGCGTCAAGGTCATCGCCTATGACCGCCCGATCCCGAAGGGCAAGGCCGATTTCTACGTCTCCTTCGACAACAAGGCGATCGGCAAGGCAATCGCGGAATCGCTCGTCCAGCATCTGAAGGCGAAGAATGTGCCGACCGATGGCGGCGGCATCCTGCAGATCAATGGTTCACCCACCGATGCGGCCGCCGGGCTGATCAAGGACGGCATTCACGAGGGTCTTGCCAGCGGCGGCTACAAGACGCTTGCCGAATTCGACACGCCGAACTGGCAGCCGGCGAACGCGCAGCAATGGGCGGCCGGCCAGATCACCCGCTTCGGTAAGCAGATCGTCGGCGTCGTCGCCGCCAATGACGGCACCGGCGGCGGCGCCATCGCCGCCTTCAAGGCAGCCGGCGTCGATCCCGTGCCGCCGGTGACCGGCAATGACGCGACGATCGCCGCGCTGCAGCTGATCATATCGGGGGATCAGTACAACACGATCTCCAAGCCGAGCGAAATCGTCGCCGCGGCTGCGGCAGACGTCGCCGTCAAGCTTTTGGCAGGAGAAACGATCAAGGCCGAAATGACGCTTTACGACACGCCGGCGCAGCTCTTCGTCCCTGCCGTCGTCACCGCTGAAAACCTCAAGGCCGAGATCATCGACAAGAAGATCAACACCGCCGAGGAACTCTGCACCGGCCGCTATGCCGACGGCTGCAAGAAGCTCGGCATCACCAAGTAATCGCACCAAAGGGGAAGCGCGGCCGGACGCCGGCCGCGCTTCCGGTTTTCATTTCGGAAGGTCAGGCGATGTCTGAAACCTCTCATATTCCTGACGGCTCCCGCCAGCCTGTTCTCAGCCTGCGCGGAATATCGAAACACTTCGGGGCCGTGTCGGCGCTCACCGATATCGAACTCGACGTGTATGCCGGCGAGGTCGTGGCGCTCGTCGGCGACAATGGCGCCGGCAAATCGACACTGGTCAAGATCCTGGCCGGCGTGCATCAGCCGAGCTCGGGCACGATCCTGTTCGAGGGAAAGCAGGCAAATCTGTTGAGCCCGAGTGCTGCCCTCGACCTCGGCATTGCCACCGTCTTCCAGGATTTGGCGCTGTGCGAAAATCTCGACGTCGTCGCCAATATCTTTCTCGGCAAGGAGCTCAACCCCTTCCAGCTCGACGAGGTTGCCATGGAGATCCGCGCCTGGAAGCTTCTGAACGAGCTTTCGGCCCGAATCCCCAGCGTGCGCGAGCCCGTCGCCTCGCTCTCCGGCGGACAGCGCCAGACGGTGGCAATTGCGCGGTCTCTGCTGCTCGAGCCGAAACTGATCATGCTCGACGAACCCACGGCAGCACTTGGTGTCGCCCAGACCGCCGAAGTGCTGGACCTGATCGAGCGCGTGCGTGAACGCGGCCTCGCCGTCATCATGATCAGCCACAATATGGAGGATGTGCGCGCGGTCGCCGACCGCATCGTTGTCCTCCGGCTCGGACGCAACAACGGCACCTTCATGCCCGATGCTTCCAATGAAGAGCTCGTCAGCGCGATCACCGGCGCATCCAACAATTCCGTCTCCCGCCGCGCCACGCGCCGCAAGGCGCAAAGCCGAGAGAACGAGGAGGGCAGGGCATGATGAAGACCTTGCAGAATGAACCGGCGGCACCCGCACTTCTCGACCGGCGCGACGAAAGAGTGCGCCATGACGATAGTCTTGCCGGCTCGATCCGCGCCTTTTGGGATCGCATCCGTTCCGGCGACCTCGGCTCGCTGCCGGTCATTGTCGGCCTGGCGATCATCTGGACGGTATTCCAAGCGCTCAATCCGGTGTTTCTCTCCAGCGCCAATCTCGTCAACCTGCTGTTCGACTGCTCGACGGTCGGCGTCATCTCGCTCGGCATCGTCTGCATCTTGATGGTCGGCGAGATCGATCTTTCGGTCGGCTCGGTCAGCGGCTTCGCCTCGGCGCTGGTCGGCGTCTTCTGGGTCAACCAGGGCTGGCCGGTGGTGCTCGCGGTCCTCATCGCGATGATCGTCGGCGCCCTGATCGGCTCGCTCTACGCCTTCCTGTTCAACCGCTTCGGCATGCCGAGCTTCGTCTCCACCCTGTCAGGCCTGCTCGCGGTTCTCGGCCTGCAGCTCTATATTCTGGGAGCGACCGGTTCGATCAATCTCCCCTATGGCTCCTGGCTGGTGAATTTCGGCCAGATCATGGTCATGCCGGATCCGGTCGCCTATCTGCTGGTGGCGCTTGCCGGCATTGCCTTCTTCTTCGCCGGCTACCGCACATCGGCGCGCCGGCGGGCAGCCGGACTGTCGGCGAAATCGACGGGCGGATTGTTGCTGCGCGCCGTCGTCATCACGGTCGCCCTGGAAGCGGTTGCCTTCTACCTCAACCAGTCGCGCGGCATTCCCTGGATGTTCGGCCTCTTCGTTGGGCTCGTCGCCGCGATGAACTATGCGCTGACGCGCACCAAATGGGGACGCTCCATGCAAGCCGTCGGCGGCAACAGAGAGGCCGCCCGCCGCTCGGGCATCAATGTGTCGCGCATTTATGCGAGCGCCTTCGTCACCTGCGCCCTGCTTGCGGCGACCGGCGGCGTGCTTTCGGCAGCGCGACTGGCGACCGCAAGCCAGCAGGCCGGTACCGGCGACGTCAATCTCAACGCCATTGCCGCAGCGGTCATCGGCGGCACCAGCCTGTTCGGCGGACGGGGCAGCGCCTATTCGGCGCTTCTCGGCATCATCGTCATCCAGTCGATCGCCAGCGGACTGACGCTCCTCGATCTGTCGTCGTCGCTTCGATACATGATCACCGGCGCCGTCCTCGCCGTCGCCGTCATCGTCGAACTCGCTAGCCCGCCGATCGCGAATTTCGCACGGCCGCGCTTAACCACTTAAGAAAACAGAGGAAGAAAATGGGACAGGATCTGTCTGGAAAAGTCGCGGCCGTCACCGGAGCGGCATCGGGCATCGGCTTGGAATGCGCCAAGGCTTTGCTTGCCGCCGGCGCTCGGGTCGTGCTGGTGGATCGCAATGAGGAGGCCTTAAAGGAAATCTGCTCGACGCTTGGCGCCAATGCAATTCCGTTGGTCATCGATCTCACCGACCCGGAAGGCGTGGCGCGGATGATGCCTGAGATCCTGGCGAAGGCGGGCCAACTGGATATTTTCCACGCTAATGCCGGCTCCTATATCGGCGGCGAGGTGCTTGGCGGCGATCCCGACGCCTGGGACCGGATGCTCAATCTGAACATCAACGCCGCATTCCGTTCGGTGCATGCCGTCTTGCCGCATATGGTCGAGCGCAAGACCGGGGATATCATCCTGACGAGCTCCGTCGCCGGTCTGGTTCCCGTGGTATGGGAGCCGATCTACACAGCCTCCAAACATGCGGTGCAGGCCTTCGTCCATACGCTGCGGCGGCAGGTGGCGAAGTATGGCCTGCGCGTCGGGGCGGTCGCGCCAGGCCCCGTGGTCACCGCTCTTTTGAGCGATTGGCCGCAGGAGAAGCTGGATGAGGCACTTGCCGCCGGCGGCTTGATGGAGCCGAAGGAAGTGGCCGAAGCGGTGCTCTTCATGCTGACGCGCCCGCGCAACGTCACAATCCGCGATCTCGTCATCCTGCCGCAGAGTACCGACATCTGATGAACGCTCGTCGCTTTCCCAAAACCAGAAAGGGACCACCATGATCTTCGATAGATTTCGCCTGGACGGGCAGGTGGCGCTGGTAACCGGCGGCACGCGCGGCATCGGGCTTGCGATCGCCGAGGCACTCGGCGAGGCCGGCGCCAAGGTTGTCATCACGGGAAGGACCCGCAATGCGGCGGCGGAAGATCGGCTCGCCAAGGCTGGTGTCGATTGCGATTTCATCGCCGCCGACCTGACGAAAGACGATGCCGCCGACGCGCTCGTCACAGAGACGCTGTCACGGGCGGGCCGGCTCGACATCCTCGTCAACAATGCCGGCATCGCCATTCATGGCGACAGCGGCGAATTCGCCGATGCGATCTGGCGCGAGATCATGACCGTCAATGTCGACGCTGTCTTCCGCGCCTGCCGCGCGACACTCGCTCCGATGCGGCGCCAGGGCGGCGGCGCCATCCTCAATATCGGCTCGATTTCGGGCATCGTCTCCAACATTCCGCAGAACCAGGTCGCCTATAACGCCTCCAAGGCGGCGGTTCATATGATGACCAAGAGCCTGGCGAGCGAAGTCGCCGCCGAGAATATCCGCGTCAACGCCATCGCGCCTGGCTATATCGAGACCGACCTGTCGCGCGGCGGCATCGATAATCCCGATTGGTTCCCGATCTGGCGCAGCATGACCCCGATGGGACGCGTCGGGCAGCCGGAGGAGGTGGCCAGTGCTGCCCTGTTTCTCTGCTCGGCGGCGGCAAGCTATGTGACCGGCGAAGTGCTTGTCATCGATGGTGGCTATACCACGCGGTGATGAGCGGACACGGGGCGGCAGGGCGCCCGCTGCTGCATATGCTCACACGAGACAATCGAGCATCCACTGGACGCCAAAACGATCGGTGAGCTTGCCGTAATAGCTCTCCCATGGCTGGACCGCCAGCGGCGTCGTTATCCTGCCGCCTTCGGCCAACTGGGCGAAGAGCTCCTCGGTCCTGTCGCGGTCATCCATGATCAGCATATGGGCGGAGCCTCGCATCGGCTCGGCATCGTGATTGTCGGAGGCGAAGAACAGAATGCCGGGTCCTTCGAAACGCGCATGCATCACCTTGCCCCTCATGGCTTCGCTGGCAACGGGCATTCCATTTGCGCCCTGACGTTTCAATTGCGTGACCCGGCCAAGCCCGCATTCGGCATAAAAGGCGAGCGCCTCCTCGCAGCCGGTGGAAAAGAACAGATAGTTGGCAAGCTGCATGGGTTGGCTCCGTCGCGCCGCCGGATGGCGGCGCATTGCTGTGTCAGGTTTGAGGTTTCGCACATCCGCCGCCATCGTTACGACGCGGCGGCCGCTTGCTGGATGGCGCCGACGAAATCGGCATTGCTATAGCTGTCGCCAGCAATTCCCCACGCTCCCTCGGGAGCATAGACGATGTTCGACCATATATGCTCTCGCTTGAGCCGGCCTTCGGCGGCCTGCTCGACGACATCGGCCGCTTTTTCGATAAAGGACTGCTTCGCTTCAGCGCTCGCCAGCGCGACCTCCGGCAATTTAAGTTCGACGAATGCTGCGGCGATCGGCTTTCCCGCCGCCAGCACGTGCTCGCGCGGCAGCACGTTGATGGTGCCGATAACATTGGCGGTCATGAAGGCGTTGCCGGTCAAACCGGCGACATCAAGCAAAGCGTCCGTCAATCCTGCAAAGGCTTGCGCCTGAGCCTCCGGCGAGAGCAGGCCCTCCGGCACGGTGAGTGTGATAGGCATCCGATATCTCCTCTTTGAATCGTGACCGTTTCTGATATACCGATCACTCTTTATGCATACACACCGGTCACTCTCTTAGCAAGCAATAAAGAGAGATTGCTCTCTAAATGAGGTTTTCATGCGTTACAGCGCCGAACACAAACTGGAAACCCGGGCCCGCGTCATCACAGCCGCGGGTCAGGTCTTCCGCAAGGACGGTTATGGCGGCGCCGGAATCGACGCGCTGACGAAGGCCGCCGGCGTGACGAACGGCGCCTTCTACGGACATTTCAAATCGAAGGCCGAAGCCTTTCGCACGGCCGTGCTGGAGGGGCTCCAAGATCTGCGGCAGGGAATCGCCGCGCTGAAGACCAATCAGCCGAAAGACTGGCTGCCGACATTCGTCAGCTACTATCTCGGTTATAAAAGAACATGCGATTTGGGCGAGAGCTGTGCTCTGCCGAGCCTTTCGCCCGACGTGATGCGCGCGGATGATGAAACGCGAAGCGCCTATACGGCGGAGATCAAACGCCTCGTCGAAGAAGTTGCCGCCGGCCTGCCGGAGCACAAGATGGAGGGCGGATCCGAAACAAGCCGGGAAGATCAGGCGATCCTGCTTCTCGCCACGCTGAGCGGCGGTGTCACCCTTGCGCGCGCCGTGTCCGACCCGGCGCTGTCCGAACGCATTGCAGATATCATCGCGCAGGCGGCGTTGACGGCAATAAAACCGCACAACTGATCCGCTTGCTTCCGAGCGGCATCAGGTCCAGAAGGTCAACGTGGGAACAATCTTCAGGCAGAAGTGAACCCCTTCCCAATCATAAGAGAATTACACGGGTAAGGTGATTTCGAACTCGGCGCCTGCGCCGGCCGTCTGCAGCAGGCGGATCGTACCGCCATGGGCGCTCAGCATGGCGCGAACGATGCCGAGACCCATGCCGGTGCCGCCTTGTTCGCGGCGGGTTGAAAAGAACGGCTGAAAGATACGTTGGCGATTTGACTCGGAAACACCGCCGCCGTCATCACGGACTAGGATAACGGTTGTCCGGGCATCCGCCGACACGCTCAATTCCAACAGCGTGGCGCCTTGCTGAAGGGCATTCTCGGCGAGATTGGCGAAGACGATATCGGCCGCTTCCCGTGGAAGAGCAACTGATGTCTCCGTATCGCCTTTCCCGGAAATATAAAGGGCGGGGAATTGCCCGCGCAGTGCGGGCAGGATATCCGAGATGTTGCTTTTGCCCTCGGCTACCGGGGTTTCCGCTTGCGCAAGTTCTCTCAGCCGCTGCAACAGCGCATCGAGCCGGGCTGCATCGGCGACGATATTATCGAGAAAGTGTAAACGCTGCGCTTTCGTCATCGGCCTTTCGGCATCGTCGTCGCGCAAAAGTTCCGCTGCCCCGCGAATGGCCGTCAGCGGCGATTTCAGTTCGTGGGAGACATGTGCGGCGAATGAGCCGACATATTCGGTGCGATCGACCAGTTTTCCGGCGAGATCGAGGAAGCTTTGCGACAGCACTGCGATCTCGCGCGTTCCGTAGCTTTCGAGCGGCCGGATTGCTCCCTTGCCGCCGCGGGCAATCTCTTCCGTGCGGGCGATCAAGGCGTCGATCGGGCCGGTGATGGTGCGCGTCAGCACATAGGCAATAGCGAGCGTCAGCATGGCCACAACCGCGAGAGCGACGATTTCCGCCGGCGCCATCCGGTTCGAACTCGCCTCGACCGCACGAAACCAGATGACGATCAGGATCGGCAGCGCCATGACGGCGAGAAGTACGACATAGACGATCAGCGCCAGCGTCGGGCGCCATTTCGTCCTGACTTTCGGTGCCGGCATCAGGCCTTCCTCCCGCTTTTACTGCCGAGTTTGAAGCCGATGCCGTGAACCGTCGCGATGATCCCCTGGCCGCCGGCCGCCAGGAACTTGGCCCTGATGTTGCGGATATGGCTGTCGATCGTGCGGTCGGCGACATAGGTTCCGGCGCCATAGGCCGCCTCCATCAGTCGTTCGCGGCTGAAGACCATGTCGGGGCGTGACAACAATGCGTCCAGGATGGCGAATTCGAGCACCGTCATCGAAATGGCGCTGTGCCCGAACATGACCGTCCTGCCTAGGCGATCCAGGCTGAGCTCGCCGGCGACAAAGATGGCGCGGCGCCTCTCAGGCTCCGCTTCGCTGCCGCTGCGCTTCAAGATCGCCTTGACCCTGGCAACGAGTTCGCGCGGGCTGAACGGCTTGGTGACATAATCATCCCCGCCGATTTCCAAACCCAGCACCCTGTCGATCTCCTCGTCGCGCGCGGAAAGAAACAGGATCGGCAATCCCGATGTCTTACGGATCTGGCGGCAGACCTCAAGACCATCCATATCCGGCATGCCGATATCGAGAATGATCAGATCGATGCTGCCGCGGCGGAAAGCCGCGATCGCCTCGGTGCCGTTGCGAACGGCCGTCGATATCAGACCGGCACGCTCAAGAGCGAAACAGATCACATCGCGGATGTGAGGTTCGTCATCGACGACAAGAATGCGGGGCGCCATCAGCGGTCCTGTGTTGGTTTGTCCTGCTTGTTGTCATCGTTCTCGTTCTCTCTTGCAATGGCTGCAGGAGATAGAAGATAGGTCTCCAGCCGTGCAGACCGAAAGGTCCAGCTCCGCCAGTCGCGCGGCTGCATCTCAAAATCCCTGACGAGGTAAAAGCGAGCTGTCACCGCTTTGCTTCTTTGGTCGATCAGATGGCGCGGCAGCTTCTGGAGATAGAGATCGAGCGCCGGAATGACGGAGGGACCGAGCGAGGAGAGATAAGAGAGGTCGAGCGGCGGACCTTCCTGGCTGATCTCCTGGCTGTGGGCGACATTGAAACGGGCGATGAAAGCCGAAAAATCGAAGAAGGAACTGATGTAGAGAACCAAAAGCAGGGAGGCAAGATTCGCAGCGACCAGCCACTCATTGGATCGGTTGAGCAGAATGCGCAGCAGGATTAAGACAAGGCCGATGGCGACGATACCCATCCAGAGACCGGCGGCGACACGCAGTTCTGTCAGCGAATAGACCTCGACATAAAGTCCAAGCCGCAGCATCGAGGAGAGGCAGAGCAGGACATTTTGGCCGATCCAGGCATGAACGAGGCCGCGGATCAGCGCGCTATGATCACCGGGCCCGCCGCGCCGCATGGCGACGAGGACGAAAGCTGCGGCAAGAAGTGCTGTGGCAATCAGCGGATAGGCGCCGCGATGGGCATATTCGGCATGGCTCATGTGCTCGGGCAGATCTGCGCCGCCCCAGAGATAGACGAGATCGAGAAGCGTCTGCACGGCAAAGATCGCGTTGAACAGGATGAGCGACCGCAGCAGCGAAGCATGACCGAACGGCGCACTCCTGGTGGGCACGATCATGAACGGCCGGCCGGCCGGCGGCCTCTTGGCGCGACGCTTCAGGCGCGGCCGCAACATCGCCCAGACGACAACGGCTGTTATCATCCAGAAGCCGATCCGCCAAAGATCGAGAAACTGCAGCAGAACGGCAAAATCAATACTGCGCAGCGCGATTTCAATAAGCGGGTTCGCAGTTGCAAAGAGGGATACGAAGACCGCCGCGAGGATGAGCGGCATGAGCCAGAGGCCGACGCCCTGTCGGACCATGGTGAAGGAGAAACGTTTTCCCGGTGTCGCAAGAGACTTCCTGATATCTTCGGCAAGCCGCAGGGGAATGACGAGGGCGAAACGGAAGAATACGAGGGGCAGGGCGGGCAGGCGGCGGGGGAGGAGCCTGGCGCTGATGAGCGCAACCGACATTAGCGCGCCGAGGCAAAGGGCAACACCAGTCAGCGAAGGCGATTCCACTAGGGGCGCCGACGCCAGAATCGAAAAGCTGAGCAGGAACGCCGCCATCGAAAGCCGAGGTCTCCTCCTGGCCGAAAGCAGAATGCCCGCGAAGACGGCGAGCGCGAAAAGGAAAAGGTTTATACCGAGTTGGTGGCCAAAAATCAGAAAATCCGCAAATCCCACCAGCGCAAGCAGCGCGACAGTTCGGCCGCTGCCGCGTCTGATTGGCATCGGTTCTGTCAAAGTATTGGCTGTATCCATTGCTGTTCCTCTTGCGGATGCTGCGTTTCGATCACGATGAGCCTGCTTCCCAACCTCGCCGCGGCAGGCGAGTCTTGAGGCTCCTGTGCAAGCCACCACCCGTCATTGCGCAGGCGTTCCGGCAAAGCTGGGGATGGGTCGCCGGGCTGGATGTCGTTCGTGCTCATGGCGGAAACATGCCGCGCCGGATTGCAGATTTTGTGCAGAGGGTGAGGAGCAATTCAGGAATCTTCGGGGACGTGAAGATACGGAAAGGCTCACGGCCGCCCGAAGACGGCTTGTCATTCACGCTTCTCGCGGCAGGCGCTGCCCATTCGCGTGGAATGGCGCCGCGCTTTTTTAACAGTCAGGGTGGCCGGGTGTCACCCAGTCACGCGACGTCTGGCAGCCTCGTTCGCCGACGAGTTGGTATGTGCCAGAAGATCAAAGGAAATATACAAGGCTCATCTGAATCGTGGTGCGCGCTTGGCATTGTGAAGCAGTTCGCAGGCTGTCGCGAATGGCCCGAAAAGTTTGAGCAACAGCGCCTGTTCCTCGGCATCTATCCGATGGCGAGCGCAGTACTCGGTTACCGACCAGACTTTCGTCAGATCATCGGTCTCAATTTGCTTGGGTTCGATGTGTTCGGTCAAGGGCGTGTCCTCCGAACTTCGAGACTACGCTTCCCTAGCTTATATAAGAACTAGCTAAAAAGAATTATTTTCGGCGGAATAAGTCAGGTGCCGTCAAGACACACGAATATACGAAAACGCCCGCCGATTGCACGGCGGGCGTCACGTCTCACAGACTATCGCAACTGATCAGGCGATATGAGCGTCGGTGCCGGTGATGTTGAGCGTCACCTTGGCAGTGTCCGTGTGGCCTTCGCCGTCGGAGATCTTGTAGTAACGGAGAACTTCCGTGTAGGTTTGACCGTCATTCAGATCTGTGTTCAGGTCGTAGGTGAACGTGCCGTCCGACTTGACATGGAACGTGCCGTAGGTCCCGGCAACGTCGGTTACAGCGTCGGCAGTGCCGTCTACCTTGGTGGTCAGGAACTGGCGGAGGAACATCTTGCCGTTGTCGCCGGCAATGTCGTTATCCAGAACGTTGCCACCAATGGCATGGCCTTCGGTGAAGTTGTAGACATCATCAACCGCGATCGGCTTGACCTGGGTTACGCCCTGAATGTTCAAAGTGAACAGGCCGACGTCGGTATGACCGCTGCCGTCGGAGATCTTGTAGGAAACCTTTTCCTGGTACGATTCGCCGTTGGCGAAGCCGATCTTGGCAGCATCGCTCAGGACATAGGTGTAGCTACCGTCCGGCTTGACGAAGAACGTGCCGTAGTCGCCATGGATCTCGGTGATCTGGCTGTTGCCGCTCTTGGCGCCAACGGTCTCGCCGTCGAAGGCGCGCAGGAACAGGTGGCCGTTATCGGATGAATTGTTGGAAAGCAGATTACCGGAAATTACGTCAGTTTCTAGAAATGTTGCACTATCATCGGTTGCGTGTATCGGCGAAGCCATCGCTCTCTCCTTAAATTATTATGGCGGGTCAGTTTTGACCTCAGCAAGCGGCCCCTTTAACAACCTATTAATACTGCAAGTCAATAGGTTATTTAATGAAAGGTTAATGTCATCACCGATACAGGCGTTGCTTAATTTCTGGGCGAATAATTTCGTTTTCACGCCAAATTGAAGAAAATTCGAGCGAATCTATACCCGGCTAACTTGAACATCCGCAATGAATATATCTAAGGGTGATTCCGGGCCCTGAAACCGAACGATCCGGCTCAGCTGTTGCAATTGCACGCCACGCCAACTATTTTAGGGCCAAAGTGGAACTCGAAGCCGTCGCAGGCTTAGGAACGGGACGCTTGTACATCGGCTGAATCGGCGCACGCCCTTGAGGCAGCGCGGTGGTCAAATCCAAAACAATCGATGAAGCCGGCAATGGCCGGTAAAGGATTTCTTTTTGATCAATACCAATACAGCCACCGCGATTGCGGCGGCGAACTCGCGTGAGGGTGACGAGACCGTTCGCCGCGCTGCCAAGACTTGGAAGCCATTTCCATGCCTTCTCACCCGCCGTGAATTGCAGGCGCTCATCGCCGAGCAGCTCGGTTAAGCGTCCCTTACATCGGAGAATTCGAAATGCAGGTAGTTGTCAGAGACAACAATGTCGATCAGGCCCTCAGGGTCTTGAAAAGAAAATGCAGCGCGAAGGCCTGTTCCGCGAAATGAAGGAACGGCGCGCCTATGAGAAACCTTCCGAACGGCGCGTCAGGGAAAAGGCGCAGGCGATCAGCCGGCAGCGTAAGGCGGCACGCAAGCAGCTGCAGCGCGAAGGCCTGATCGCCAAGCCGAAGCGGACGGCCGCCCGTTAGAGCAATTCCAGTCAAAGAGCGTACGACCGGCTTGCCGAGCTTCGACGGTTGCATTCCCTGGAAAGGACAGACAATGGACGAATTGAATAGCCTCACCGTTTCAGAAGAACGCCTCGAGGATTGCCGCGATGTCGTGGAGCCGGATCTGCAGGATCTCATCCAACGCGCATTGATCTCAGGCTTTTCCCGCGAGGAAATTCTCATCGCCGTCAGCGAACTGGTCGCTGAAGACTTCGCAATGGTCATGGAAACCCCAAGCGTGCATTGAGAAACAAGCGCAGGGACGGTGGCAGTGGTCGAGTTTGCGGAACATTGGCCACGGCAAATGGTTACTTCGTCTCCTCTTGCCAAATGGAGATGACGATGGCCGAGCATAACAATGCGACGCGGGTATGGGAACTGATCGACAGAATAGGGTTTTGCATGCTGACGACCCGCAGCGGTGACGATCTGCGTGCCCGCCCGATGTCCGCCTATAGCGCGCAGTCTCGAGAACGCGGTCTATTTTCTGACCGATGTGGCCAGCCACAAGGACGATGAGATCGCCCGCTGGCCAAATGTGTGCCTCGCCTTTGCCGATACCAAGGGGCAGAAATACGTTTCTCTGTCGGGCACGGCCGAGGTGCAGAACGACCGCGAAAAGATCAGGGAATTATGGGCGACGCCGGCCAAGGCGTGGTGGGACAATCCCGACGATCCTTCCATCCGCATCCTCAAGATGACCCCGTCTTCGGCCGAATACTGGGACAGTCCAGGCACGATCATCAGCTATATCAAGATGGCCGCCGCAGCGGTCTCGAACAGCAAGCCCGATATGGGCGACAATGCCGAGGTCCAGCTTTGACGGATCCAGCGCTGTTCAAGCCTGCCTGTTCGAGGCCTTGACGAAATCGATAAATGCCCTGAGCGGCGCCGGCACCAGTCGCCGTCCGGGGTAATAGAGAAACGGCCCGGAAAAGCGCTGCCACCAGGGTTCCAGGATGGGCTCGAGGGCGCCGGTGTCGAGGTGGGGGCGCAGCCAGTCCTCGAATACGCAAATGATTCCGGTGCCCGAGATCGCTGCGTCGACGGTCAGATCGGTCGCCCCGCCGACCCTGACGATCAACGGTCCTGACGGTTCGACCCGCACCACCTCACCGTCTCGCTCGAACTCCCATGGCGTCGTCAGCGCGCCGCTGGCAAAACGGCCCAGCAGGCAGGCATGGCCGAGCAGTTCGCTCGGATGCTGCGGCCGGCCATGGCGGTCGAGATAGACAGGCGAAGCTGCGGTGGCGAAGCGCTGGACACGCGGCCCGATCGGCACGGCGATCATGTCCTGCTCCAGCCGTTCGTCGTAGCGGATGCCGGCATCGCACCCGGCAGCGAGCACATCGACGAAACTCTCCTCGGTGATCACCTCAAGGCGAATGTCGGGATAGGCTTCGAGGAACGGCGGAACGATGGCGGGCAGCACCAGCCGCGCCGCGCTGACCGGTACATTGAGCCGCAGCGAGCCGGCCGGCCGGTCGCGAAATCCGTTGACCACGTCGAGCGCAGATTCCACCTCGGTCAGCGCAGGGCCGAGCCGCTCCAGCAAGCCTCTACCCGCTTCGGTCGGAACGACGCTGCGTGTCGTGCGGTTGAAGAGCCTGACGCCGAGCTCGGCCTCCAGCCGACGCACCGCCTCGCTGAGGAAGGAAGCACTGCCGCCGCTTACACGCGCGCCCTCGCGAAAACCACCGGCCCGCGCCACCGCAACGAAGGCATTGAGATCGCCCAAATCGACTTTCACTGTTCGCCACTCCGCACAGCCTGTGCGGATTGTAGCGAATTATCAAGCGCGCCGACAACGCCTATCTTGGCGTCATCTCTTGAAAGGAGTGAGGTCATGTCCATCATCGATCGATCCGGAACCTTCAAACTCGGCGACCGCAACGTGAAGCGCCTCGGCTACGGAGCCATGCAGCTTGCCGGGCCAGGCGTCTTTGGCCCGCCCAGGGATCATGGCGCGGCCTTGGCCGTGTTGCGCGAGGCGGTTGAGAGCGGCGTAGACCACATCGACACCAGCGATTTTTATGGTCCGCACGTCACCAACCAGATCATCCGTGAAGCGCTCCATCCTTATCGTGACGACCTTGTCATCGTCACCAAGCTCGGCGCACGACGCGGCACGGATGGATCATGGAACCCTGCCTTTTCGCCGGAAGAACTGACGGCGGCGGTCCACGACAATCTTCGTAATTTAGGGCTTGAGGTGCTTGACGTCGTCAACCTCAGAATCATGTTCGACGTTCATGGCCCCGCGGAAGGCTCGATAGAAGCACCCCTGACGGTGCTTGCCGATCTCCAGCGGCAGGGCTTGGTCCGTCACGTGGGCTTAAGCAACGCCACATCGAAGCAGATCGCCGAAGGGCGCGGGATCACCGAGATTGTCTGCGTGCAGAATCAGTACAATCTTGCGCATCGGGCCGACGATCGCCTGATCGACGAACTCGCCCGCGATGGCACTGCTTATGTGCCCTTCTTCCCGCTCGGCGGCTTCACCCCGCTGCAGTCGTCCACCCTGTCCGATGTCGCCGCACGCCTTGATGCCACGCCCATGCAAGTGGCACTCGCCTGGCTGCTACGCCGCGCGCCGCACATCCTGCTGATCCCCGGCACCTCGTCCGTTGGCCATCTGAGGGAGAACCTCGCCGCTGCCGCGCTCGTTCTGCCGGATGAGACTATCGACGAACTCAACCAAATCGGAAACATCGCCGCCTGATCTTCTAAGGCCGCGCACTATCGCTGCACCACGCTCACACGTGGGATAGCGATAGCCGAAACTTCGGCGAAGCTGGGGTCCGCTCGTCATCTGCGACCGTGAAGGCAGGTAGAGTTATGCCTCAATATCGCTCCGGCACGTGCATTTCAGGCGGAACCGGCGCCCTGTTATAGTCGGCGTGGCGGATACGATCCGGCAGCTCGATATCCGGTTTCGGAACATCCTCGTAAGGGATCTGTTCGAGCAGATGGGCGATGCAGTTCAATCGCGCCCGTTTTTTGTCCACCGCCTGCACCACCCACCAGGGTGCATCCTTGCTGTGGGTGCGCGCCAGCATTTCTTCCTTGGCCTTGGTATATTCCTCCCAGTGGACACGGCTTTCCATATCCATCGGTGAAAGTTTCCACTGCTTCAGCGGATCGTGGATGCGCATCTTGAAGCGGAATTCCTGCTCCTCGTCGGTGATCGAAAACCAGTATTTGATCAGCACGATGCCGGAGCGGACCAGCATCCGTTCGAATTCAGGCACCGAGCGGAAGAACTCCTCAAGTTCTTCCGGGTGCAGAACCCCATGACGCGCTCGACGCCGGCGCGATTGTACCAGCTGCGGTCGAAGAGCACGATCTCGCCAGCGGTTGGGAGATGCGGGACGTAACGCTGGAAATACCATTGATGGCGCTCCCGCTCGGTCGGGGCGGGCAGCGCGACGGTGCGGCAGACGCGCGGATTGAGCCTCTGGGTGACGCGCTTGATCGCGCCGCCCTTGCCGGCCGAATCCCGGCCCTCGAAAAGCACGACGACCTTCAGCTTCTTGTGCTGAACCCAATCCTGCAGCCGCACCAGTTCGTGCTGCAGCCGGAAGAGCTCGCGGAAATAGATCTTTCGCTCGAGCGTCTGTTCGGCCGGTTCCGACATTCCCTCGGCGACCAGATCGTCCAGCCGGTCCTCCTCCATCTGCATTTCCAGCTCCTCATCGAAGCTGTCGGCGATTTCGGCCTTTATCCGGCTGAGCTGGTCCTGATGTGATTGCGACATGGTTTTTCCCTTCCTGCTTTTGTTGACAGGAGCATGTCAGTGCGAAGGTTATATGACGACCACTGATCGAGCTGAAACGGTTACTCCCGCCTCTCGTTCCAAGCGCGCCTTAAAGCTGCTCCGCCCGGTACCGGTCGACCAGGTTTCGGCAGGCGCGGATCGTCAGGGCCATGACGGTGAGCGTCGTGCCGGCGATGCCACTGCCGGGAAAGGCGCTGGCGTCGGTGACGATGAGGTTTGGGGCATCCCAGACCTGATTGAAAGGGTTGAGCACCGACACGTCCGGGCTTTCGCCCATGCGGGCACCGCCGGTTTCGTGGATTGCCGCACCCATGCACATGGTCTTGCGAAACCATGTGCGAAACATGAAGCGGCTGAAAGCATCGGCGTCGGGGAAAGCGCCCTTGCCCATCTCCTTGAGGCCGGTGGGCGAGCCGATGAATTCGAGTTCTCCGCCGACCTCGCTCACCATGGCGATCAGCGTCTCCTCCTGCAGGCGAAGCAGCGCCTGCTCCTCCGCCTGCATGACGCAGCGGATATGCGGCACGGGAATGTTCCAGGCATCCCTACGCCTGACGTCGAGCGTGATGCGATTGTCTGCATAGGGCAGCATCCGGCCGAAACCGAAGAAGGCGAGACGTGCATCTGTGTCCCCGGAGACCGGCGCGCGGCCGACGCTTCCCTGGTAGTCGAAATCGCCACGGGCGGCGTCGCCCTCGCCGAAGCGGGGAATGAAGATCCCGCCTGACGGATTGTAGAACGGGTCGGTCGGCGCAGACTCGTCGACCGCCCAACCCTTCGCCTTCGAAAAGGACCCAAACGCGAGGCACGGAAGCTGATCCATGAAATAGCGGCCGAGGGCGCCCGAGCTGTTGCCGAGCCCATCAGGATGTTTCGCCGACGCCGAATTCAGCAGCAGTCGCACGCTCTCGATCGGCGAGGCCGAAAGCACCACCGTCGCGGCTCGCGCGGTCGATACTTCGCCCGTATTGCGATCGATGAACTCCGCTCCGGTGGCGCGGCCGGTCTTCTCATCCGTGGTGATACGGCGAACGACGGCGTCGTAGAGGATGGTCAGGTTGCCGGTCGCCTTTGCTTCTCGCAGCGGTCGCGGCATCCGGTCGGCGTCAGGCGCGATGTAGCGCCAGGAAACGACATGCCTTTCCGGCCAACGGTTTTCAACCGCCTGCTTGAAGATCTGTTCGGCGGGCGTCAGGCTTGCCGGCTTCGCATAGATGCCATCTGGCAGCGTGGCCACGTTGTCCTTGTTGCCGTAGAGCCCGAGATAGGCCTCGATCTCGTCGTAGAAAGGCACCAGCTCGTCATAGGAGACCGGCCAGTCCACGCCCTTTCCGGCGCGTGAGCGGATCTTGAAATCGTCGTCGGTCCAGCGCAGCAGCACCCGGCCGAAACTGTGGAGGCGCCCACCGCCCTGGCGGCCGCGGATCCACAGGAAAGGCTCGCCCTTTGGCGTCGTATAGGGATTCTTGCGGTCGTTGACAAAGAAATGGCTGAAGCGCTCGGTAAAAAAAGCCGCCCGCGCCTGGATCGGTTGACCCTTGATCGTGGCCCGGGCGCGCTCCCAGATATTGATGCTGCTGGCGGGCGCCTTCTTGCGTGCAGGGTCGAAATCTTGAGGCCCGACGGCAGGACCTGCCTCCAGAAGGAGCACAGATAGTCCTTGCGCCGTCAGTTCCTTGACCGCGAAAGAACCCGCCGCGCCGGAGCCGATCACCAGCGCATCATAGACGATCTCAGACATGTCTTTCCAAATCCTGTCCTGGAGCAATTGCTCAAAACGGCACGCAGCGCGCCGGCAATTGCGAGAAAACCAAGGGGCGCATCAGAGCCGCGATCCGTCGGCGACGAAGAGCGACGCCTTGGCGATATCGAGCCCGGGAGCCACCGCGTCGCCCGGCTGCAGATCCACGTCGCCCATGAGTCTCAGCGAGAGGCTTTGATCGGCCCAGTCGAACCAGACGACCGCATCCGACCCCATCGGCTCGACGACGGAAACGCGGCCGGGAATGGTGGGCAGGCGGCTTGTCGCCCCGTCGAGCACGAGGTGTTCGGGGCGAAAGCCGAGTGTTGCCGGTCCTTCCGCCGCCCCCGCGCTAAAGGCATAGCCGGAGAGCTCGACGGCGAGCCCTTTGCTCCGGAAGAGCGGCGAGGCGCCGCTGCGCTCGATCCGGCCTTCGACGAAATTCATCGCCGGCGCGCCGATGAAGCCGGCGACGAAGAGATTGGCCGGACGGCGATAGATCTCGGCCGGCGAAGCGAGCTGCTGGATCAGACCGTCGCGCATGATGGCGATGCGGTCGGCAAGCGTCAGCGCCTCCACCTGGTCATGGGTCACGTAGATCATGGTGTTGCCGAGGCGCTGATGCAGCTTCTTGATCTCGACGCGCAATTCGTTGCGCAGCTTGGCGTCGAGGTTCGACAGCGGTTCGTCGAAGAGGAAGACATCGACTTCCCGCACCAGCGCCCGGCCGATGGCGACACGCTGGCGCTGGCCGCCGGACAGCTCCGCTGGGCGCCTGTCGAGCAGCGCTTCGAGATGGAGGAGGGCGGCCGTTCGGGCGACACGGGCTTCGATCTCGGCTTTCGGCAGACCGGCGACACGAAGGCCGAAGGAAAGGTTCTTGCGGACCGACATGCGCGGGTAAAGCGCATAGGACTGAAAGACCATGCCGATGCCGCGGTCCTTCGGTTCTTCCCAGCTGACGTTCTTGCCTGAGATCCACACCTCGCCTGATGTAATATCCTGGAGGCCGGCAATTGCGCTCAGAAGCGTTGACTTGCCACAGCCGGAAGGGCCGAGCAGCACCAGGAATTCCTGCGGGGCGATATCGATCGACAGCTTCTCGATCACCTTATGGTCGCCATAGGCGATCTTCAGGTCCTTGACGGAAACGGCAGATTGCATGGAAACGTTACCCCTTGACTGCGCCGGCGGCGATGCCGCGCACGAACCAGCGGCCGGATAGGAAATAGATGGCGAGCGGAACGATGGCGGTGAGGATCGTCGCCGCCATGTTCACGTTGTAGGTCCGCTCGCCCATCGTGGTGTTGACGATATTGTTGAGCTGCACCGTCATCGGCAGGTTGTCGCGCCCGGCAAAAACCAGGCCGAGCAGGAAGTCGTTCCAGATGCCGGTGAACTGCAGCATGGAGACAACAACCACCATCGGCACGGCGATCGGCAGCATGATCTCGAAAAAGATGCGCCAGAAGCCGGCGCCGTCGACGCGTGCCGCCTTGCAGAGCTCTTCCGGCACGCTGACGAAATAATTGCGGAAGAGCAGCGTCACCAGCGGCAGGCCGAAGATGACATGCACGAGAATGATGCCGGCGAGCGAATTGTAGAGATCGATATTCGCCATCACCCGGACCATCGGGTAGAGGAAGATCTGATAGGGGATGAGACCGCCGGCCATCAGCAGACCGAAGAGCAGGTTTGCCCCGCGCGGCCGCCAGAGCGACAGCGCATAGCCGTTGACGGCGCCGATGAAGACCGAGAGCGCCACCGCGGGTAGGGTGATCGCCACCGAATTCCAGAAGCCGCTACGAATGCCGACACAGACGGTTCCCATGCAGGCGCCCGACCAGGCGGTCACCCAGGCGGAGAAATCGAGCGTCGCCGGCAGGGCAAAGATCTGACCGAGCCGGATTTCGTCCATCGATTTCAGCGAGGTGACGACCATCGTGTAGAGCGGCAGCAGGAAGAAAAGCGCGGCAACGACCAGGAAGGCATAGAGGCCGATCCGCCCGGCCGTCAGGCGCGCCGGTTTCGGGCCGTTCGGATGGGGACCGGTCATCACGCGGCTCCCTTTGCTCTGGCGCGGATATGCATCGCGTAGCGGAAGGGAGCGACGGCGATGATGACGCCGAGGACAAGTACTGTTGCGCCGGCTGTGGCGAGGCCGAGATTCTGGCGCCCGAACAGATTGTCCATAATGAATTTTGCCGGCACCTCAGTCGCATTGCCGGGACCGCCATTGGTCATGGCGACGACGATGTCGTAGGTCTTGATCACGCCCATGGCGAGCAGCATGCCGGCCGCGGCCAGCGCCGGCCCGAGCTGCGGCAGGATGATCGAGGTGTAGATGCGCCAGACGGGAATGCCGTCGATGCGCGCCGCCTTCCATTGCTCGGCCTCGATGCTGCGCATGCCGGCAAGCGCGATGACCATCACCAGCCCCGCACCCTGCCATACGCCGGCAAGCACGAGCGCATAGATCGCCATGTCGCGATTGACCACCCAGTCGAGGACGAAGCTTTCCCAACCGAGCGACCGCACGCTCGCCTGGATGCCGAGCGTCGGATTGAGCATCCATTGCCAGATCAGCCCGGTCACCACGAAGGACATGGCATAGGGATATAGAAATATGGTTCTGAAGGCGCTTTCGAAGCGGATCTTTCGATCCAGCGCCGCGGCCAGCAGAAAGCCGAGCAACAGGCAGCCTGCGACGTAGAGCACGCCGAAGATCAACACGTTTTGCAGCGATGCGAGCCACTTGGCGGAAGAGAACAGCTTCGAATACTGGGCAAATCCGACATAGGTCAAGGATGGAAAAAGCGTCGAGTTGGTGAAGGACAGGCGGATCGACCAGGCCATGGTGCCAATGAAGACCGCGACCGCGGCGAACCAAGTCGGCAGCAGGGCGATCGTGGCGGAGAGATTGAGTTTGCGTTTGATGGACATCGGCCAGCTCGTTGACGGAAAGCGGGGCACACCGCGCGAGGCAGGGGTGGCGGCCGCGGCGCCGGGATCAGGCCGACGCCGCCGGCACTATTCTACTCGAAGACGGCGAAGAAATTCTCAGCCGCAGAGGCCGCATCGTTCGAGCCACCGCTCCAGTATTCGTCGACGAAATCGTCGAGCGCGCCGACCTGCTGAGGTGTCAGCACGATTGCCTGATCCGGGACGATCGCGCCGGAAGCCATGAGCTCGACACCCTTCTGGGCGCAGACATCAAGCTTCGACTTGTCGACATCGGTGCGCATTGGAACCGAGCCCTTCTTCAAAGCGAACTGGACCTGGACGGCGGGATCCATGACGACTTCGGCGAGAAGTTTCTGCGCCTTGTCGGTCGCGGCATTGCCGGTCTTCGGGAACCAGAGGGAATCGGCGATATACACCATGCCCTTGGACTCCGGCACGATCATGCAGCCGTAATCTTTGCCCGGTTCCTTGCCGGCAACGGTGAATTCGCCCTTTGCCCAGTCGCCCATGAACTGGACGCCGGCCTTGGCGGTGATCAGCATGGCTGTTGCGTCGTTCCAGTTGCGGCCGGCAGCCCCGGCATCGACATAGCCGCGCAGCTTGCCGAGAATTTCGAGGGTCTTCTTGACGCCGTCAATGGAGGCCTGGCTCTTGTCCTTGTCGACATAGATCTTCAGGAAGCCGTCGATCCCGACCTGCGAGAGCAGGATCATGTTGAAGACCTTGGTCTGCTGCCAGGGCTGGCCGCCCCAGGCAACGGGAACGATGCCGGCAGCCTTCAGCTTGTCGAAGTCGTCGAAGAACTCGTCCCAGGTTTTGGGCTCCTCGGCGATGCCGGCCTTGCCGAAGGCTTCCTTTGAATAAAAGACCCAGCTCTCGCCGTGGGCGCCGGTCGGCGCGAGATAGACCTTGCCGTCGTAAGAGATGAGATCATGGATCGATGTCGGCAGGACGTCGGCCCATTTGCCGGCAGCGGCGACATCGTCGATCGGGTTGAACAGTCCCTGGCCGACGAAATCCGCAGCGGCGAGACCGATGACACCCTGCTTGGCGCCGGGCGCGTCACCGGCGACAATACGGTTCTGGAACGCCGCGTCGGCGGCGCCGAAGCCGGCGATCGAGGAATCCTTCCAGACGCCGCCGCGCTTTTCGAATTCGGTCTTGATGACGTTGAGGGCTGCCGCTTCGCCGCCCGACGTCCAGGACGACATGATCTCGATTGTTGGCTTGTCCTCAGCATGCGCCGAAGCGAAGAGACCGGCGAATGCCACACCGGCAAGAAAAAGCTTCATCATGGTCTTCATTGTTCCACCTCTTGAAAATGCCCTCTTTGCGGGGCGTTCGTTGTCTTCAGGATTGTCTTGTCAGCGATAGATCGGCAGGAGCGCCTGCCGGACGAGCGTTAGCCCATTGGCGATGTCGCTGACCGGATCCGGCGCGGCATCGAGTTCGAGGATCGCCCAACCTTCATAGGCCCGGTCGCGCAGCAGTCGGATCCAGGCCGGCCAGTCGACCCGACCGAGGCCGAAGTCGCAGAAATAGGGACGGTGGCGATCGTGGATATGCTTGTCGATCGGCGTGTCGGCGGGCATGGGGCCGATCGCATCCTTCCAATGGGCGATGATCATCCGCTCGTGATGGCGATCGACGAGTTGAACGGGATCGGCACCGGCAACGATGATATGGGCCGTGTCCGGGCACATATGCACATAGGCCGGGTCGGTCAGAAGCATCATCAGATCGACGTCACGCGCGGCGGCAAAGATCGAATGCGCCTCGGTATGCAGCGCCAGCCGCACGCCCCTGGCGTAGAGGATCGCTCCGAGCCGGTTCAGAAAATCGGCAATCAACTTGGCGCGGTCGAAATCATGAAACTGTACCGGTTGGGCACCGAGCGTCTGGCGTAAGGGCGCGCCGATCACCATGATGTCGCTGCCGCAGGCTTTCAGGAAGTCGGCATAGCGTTCCGCCTTGTCGATCAGCGCGCGCTGAGCCGCGGGGTCGGCAAAATCACCCGCCGCCTCCAATTCCGCGAAGAAGCCGCTGCAGAGCGTCAAGCCGCGTTTTTCCAGCTCGGCCGCGAAAGCGTCGACCGAACCATAGGTCTTGATCGCATCCTGCCAGTTGAAGGGAGAAAAAGTGAGTTCGACCCCGGTGACGCCGGAGGCCTGGACGCTGTCGAGGATCTTGTTCCAGAAGGGGCGCGGTTCGGCGCGCGCATAGGCGACGATCGCATCATCGCTATCGACGCCCCAGAAGCCGGGATGAAAGAACGTCACGAGATCGACGCCGAAGTGCAGCCTGTCGCCAGTCGCCATAATTTGTCCATTCTCGAGGCACGACCCATCGGCGTGCGGAACAGCAGTCCCGCATCCAATAAGTTATGGGTTTTCAACGCATTAAGAAATGGCAATCGTTTGCCATTTGAAGATGATAGCCAAGCTGATCTTTTTGGCAAGCGATTTTTGGCAAACGTTTGCTATCGACCATAGCCTGTCTTAAAGTTGCAAATCGAAGCATCCGAGAGAAAGAAATAAACGTGAATAAAAACAAGGATGTGGTCAGCGAGGATCAATCGGGCGCATTGATGGCCGATGTCGCGCGGCTCGCCGGCGTTGCGATATCGACGGTCAGCCGTGCGCTCGCCAACCCGGGGCGGGTTAACGAAAAGACCCGCGCCAAGATCAACGCCGCGGCCAAGCAACTCGGCTATACGCCGAATGCGATGGCGCGCGGCCTCAGGGTCGGCAAATCCAACATCATCATGATCATTCTGCCCGGATCGCTTTATTACGGCGTCTCACAGATCATTCCGCAGGTCCTGCAGAGCATCAACAAATCGCTGATCCAAGGTGGCTACAATCTGATGATCGCCAACCTCGATCGTGATGAGATTTCCGAGCGGCACATTCTCGATCTCGCCTTCGGCGGCAGCGTCCGCGGCGCCATCATTCTGTCGTCGAAGCTTCCCGAGGTCGACGGGCGCTCGCTGGCAAATTCCGGCCTGCCGATCGTGTCGATGCTGCTCGACATGAGCGATGCGGGCCTGCAGAGCGTCGTGACCAATGACCGCGAAGCTGTGCGCGATGTCACGGCCGAACTGATCCGGCTGGGCCATCGGCGGTTTTTCTATCTTGCAGGACCTGAAGGCAATTATCACGACGTCGAGCGCTATGGCGGTGTGCTCGAGGCGCTTGAGGCAGCCGGCTTACCGAAGGAGTCCGTGCATCGCTCGGGTGGTCGCCTCGATTATCAGCACGGTTTCGATATCGGCGTGCAGGCGGCAGACGATTTCGCGGAGTTGGCTGAAAAACCGACGGCGGTCATCGCCACCAGCGACGACATGGCCATTTCATTCGTCAGCCGCATCAAGCGCGCAGGTTTGAGCATTCCCGACGATCTATCCGTCGTCTCCTTCGACGGCTCCCCGGTCTGCGAATTCTCCGCGCCGCCGCTCTCGACGATCGAGCAGCCGGTGGAAGAGATGGGCCGCGCCGCGGTGGAACTCCTGCTCGACGCCATTGGCCAAAAGCAAAACCCGGTCTCGGTGCGCACCATCATCCGCAGCAAGCTTATCCTGCGGGAAAGCATCGCTCCTCCGAAGAGCTGACGCGGCAACACCGGCTGTGTATCTCTGACGCCGCGATCTGATCCATGCAAGCAGCTCTGCTGCTCAGCCTTGCCAAGGATCGACAATGACGACACCGGTGCCGTCGAAATCTCTCACGTTTCGCGTCACCACGGTGAGATTGTGAACGAGTGCGGTCGCAGCAATCAACGCATCGGCCTCGTTGCGCCGGTCGGGAATATGCAGATGCGCGCAACGCGTTGCAATGGCATCGTCGATTGGCAGGATCCGGCCAACGAATTCCGGGCGCACATGGTCGTCCAGCCATGTGCGCAGGCGTGAGCCTTGGCGCGCATCTCGTCGCTGGATCGCAAGCACGCCTCGTTCCAATTCGAGAATGGAGATTGCAGAGAGATAAAAGTCTGAAGCGTTCGCGGTTTCGATCCACGCCACGACTTGAGGATCAGCCTTGCCATCACCAACCTTGCGCAGCTCCGAGATGACATTCGTATCCAGCAGATAGCTCAAGACAGGTCAACTCCGCGGGTTTTGATCTCGACCCGCGTTGGCATGAAGTCGATTTCCGATAAGCCCGGCATGGAAAGCCCATCGACCAGGCTTTGGCGGCTGCCGGAAAGACGTTGAAATTCTTCATATGTCAGAAGCACATGGGACGGCTTGCCGCGGTCCGTTATGATGACGGGCCCCTTTTTTGCAGCTTTCTTCGCACTGCTGACATCGTGATTGAGCTCGCGGCTGGAAAGCGTGGTAACGGTCATGGCATGCCTCATGTAGGTATTTACCTACATATAACATTGCCGGCCGTCAGAACAAGCATTGTGTCGTCGTTGAATTCATTCGTCGACAATATCAGCCATATCTCTGACTAAGCAGGGCCCGTGGCATGCCGATCTTGCCGTGAGCTTGCAACTCCGGGAGTTCTTTCGGCCGGGAGAGGGAGATTTTAGTTGTCAGTAATACAATCGTCCGGCAACATTACCGGCTAGCTTCTAGAATTGCATAGTATTGCCACCAGCACGTTGGGGAGACGGGCATGTGTGCAGAGCTTCTTGAACGTCGGCTGGCGGCTATCTTGGCTGCCGATGTGGTGGGCTACAGCCGTCTTCTGGAGGCAAACGAAGAGGAGACGCTCAACGCCCTTCGTCTACATCGCCGGGAGCTCTTCGATCCTGCCGTCGAAACCCATGGCGGGCATATCATCAAGATAATGGGGGACGGTTTCCTTGTCGAGTTCGGCAGCGTGCTGAGTGCTGCACGTTGTGCGGTCGAAATCCAGCGCGGCATGCTGGAGCGCAACATCGGAATTCCTGCGGACAGGCATTTTGCGTTCCGAATAGGCTTGAATCTGGGTGACATCGTCTTCGACGAGGACGATTTTCATGGGGACGGCATTAATGTGGCAGTCCGGCTGCAAGCCCTTGCGGCGCCTGGTGGTATCGCCTGTTCGGCGGCCGTGCGCCACGAAGTCGCAAACAAGCTCGGCCTCGATTTCGCAGACCAGGGCGAAAAGACCGTCAAGAACATCTCCCGTCCGGTGCACGTCTATTTTGCCGATTGGGGCAATGTCGCCTCCGGTGAAGGCATGCCGCTTGCCACAAACGGCCACACGCAGGCACCCGTCAACAAGCCATCCGTAGCAATCCTGCCATTTGCCAACATCAGCGACGATCCCGCCCAGGAGTTTTTCAGCGACGGCATCACCGAGGACATCATCACTGATCTATCGAATGTTTCAGGCCTCTTTGTCCTGAGCCGCAACACCGTCTTCACATGGAAAGGCCGCAGCGAGAACCTGCAGCGCATCGCCAGGGAGCTTGGCGTTGCTTACATCGTAGAGGGCAGTGTCCGCAAAGCCGGCAACCATCTGAGGATCAATGCCGAATTGATCGACGCAGCTAGCGACGGTCACGTCTGGGCCGCACGTTACGACCGCGACCTCACCGATATCTTCGAGGTTCAGGACGAGATCACGAAGGCAATTGTCGAGCAACTAAGGGTCAAGCTGCTCCCGGAGGAAAAGGAGGCAATCGAGCAAGCGCCGACAGAGAGTGTCGAAGCCTATACGCATTTCCTCAGAGGGCGGGAATACTACCATATTGCCTCGCGCTCGAACCATCTGATGGCCAGGCAGAGCTTCGCCCGAGCCATCGAATTGGATCCGAATTATGCCCGCGCCTATGCGGGAATTCGCGGTTTGCGATGCGCGTTTGCGATCCCAGTTCGGCACCGGGATTCCGGTAGAGGACATTCTGGCGAATACGACGATGGCGCTCGTTATCGATCCCAATCTGGCGGAGGCCCATGCGGCGAAGGGATTTGCTTTGGCGGTCGCCGGCAATCGCACCGAGGCAGTTTCTGCATTCGAGCAGGCTTTGTCGCTCGACGCCAATTGCCACGAGGCAAATCGGTACTATGCCGAATTCTGCGTCACCGAAGGTCAATTCGAACTCGCGGCAACGCACTTCCAGCGTGCGATGGAAATCAAGCCTGCCGATTATGGTGCGCCGATCATGCTTGTGAACGTCCTTCGTTCGCTCGGGCAAATAGACAAGGCCAGCAGCTATGCGCGGATCGCCTTGAAAAAGGCGGAGGAAGAACTGCGGCTACATCCGGAGAATGCCAATGTTGCCTGCCTGGGAGCGACGGCGCTGGCCTTTCTCGGTGTCCGCGATCAGGCTCTGGAGTGGTTGGCCCGTTCTCTGGCAACGGATCCAGATGATATCAACATTCAGTACAATGCTGCTTGCACTTATGCACTGCTTGGCGAAATCGAGCGAGCGATAGACTTGCTCGAGGTCTGGATGCCTCAGGTCGGCATCGAGATGCGGCTGTGGTTCAAGAACGATTCCGACCTCGATCCGATTCGCAGTCACCCCCGCTATTTAGGGTTGGTTGAACTGTCAGAATAACGCCCCGGTACATTTTTGCAGGCTGGCTCTAATTCTATTTTACTACTTGCTAAAATGCTTGCGAGCGCCGATCGTCAACTTAAACTGGCAGCATAAAAGTCTTTTGAGGGGGGAGCGGATGGGCACCCGGTTCAGACTTTTTGTACAGCCTCCATTTGAAGATCCTCGGTCTCGTCCCGAGATCGTCGAAGTTTCGTCTCCGTTGGGTAGCGTGACAGCGGGCCCGGCCGACGATCGCATGTTCGTTGTGGAGCCGGTCGGCAAGACCGGTCCTTACGGCGTGAACCGCGGGCCGCTCGGTACGCCATACGTGTGTCTGCCGCCCTGGACCGGGAAAATCCTTGAGCCCGCCACCCCCGACGCGTGCGGCAATTTCGACTATCTCCGACCGTCGATGGCTGGCTTCGAAGCCGCGCATGTTTTTGGATGCGTGCGGTTCACACTGGATGTGTGGGAGCGCTATCTCGGCCAACCGCTCACCTGGCATTTTCGTGATCATTATGACCGTCTGGAGATCTCGATCCTGCGGCGCTGGGACAATGCACAATATGGCTATGGTTTCCTCGAAGTCGGCAACCAGTTCGAGAGCGACGGGCGCGTCCTTCCCTTCAGCCTGGATTTCGACGTCGTCGCGCATGAGGTGGGGCACGCGATCATCTTCAGCGTTTTGGGCGTGCCGCACCCCGAAGCTGAGTATCCCGAATATCTTGGTTTTCAGGAGGCCTTCTCCGACTGCGTGTCGCTGATCGCGGCCATGCATTTTCCGTCGGTAATCGACAATGTTCTCGCGGAGACGCGCGGGAACCTCTACCGGGCAAACCGCCTGTCACGCTTTTCGGAATTTTCGCCGCATCGCCAGATACGGTCGGCAAACAACAAACGGACGATGGCCGAGTTTGCGCGTCGTGGGTGGAAGGACGAGCACGAGCTTTCGCAGCCGCTGACCGGTGCGATATTCGACATCCTCGTCGACATTTTTCATGAGAGCCTAGTGGCGCGCGGCCTGATCTCCCACGCGGTTGAAGATCTGGCAGATGTTGCCGAGTTCGATCCAGCCGCCGAGGCGCCCGTGCAGTATGCTTTCGACCGTGCTTTCGCGTGGAATTCGGATGGGTTTGTCGAAGCATTGCTCGACGCCCGCGATATCGTCGGGACATATCTGGCGGAAACCTTGTGGGCTCTCGCTCCCGACTTCCTCGATTACGGCGACGTCGCGAGAACGATGCTTGCGATTGATCAGGACGAAAGTGGCGGTCAGTTCGCACGGATCATCAGTAGGAACTTCAGGCGACGGGCGATTGGTGAAATGCACGCTGGCCCGCATCTCAAAGGCGGCGGCCATCATAGTCACGTCCACTCTGCTCGGACGTTGCTGCCGATAGATTATCTGGAGCTTCCGAAAATGACCTTTCGCGAGAAAGTTCTGCTGTCGAGATCAATGAGCAGTCAATAATCCGGTAAATGGAGGGAGAAGTGGCAGACAATGAAACCTTACTCGGCCTATCAGCGGTACATTTGTTCGGGCGCCCACTGAGTGATCTGATTCTCAGAGGTGGACCGATCTATCAGAATCTAAGCGTACCAATTGCAGGAAGAAATAATTTCCTGAGAGACCAGCTCGGTGCAGCCGACGCGGTTCTGGCGCGTATCTTTGCTTTCTCCTTCGAGGGAGCATTCATTGAACTTGGTCGGCCAGCCATCTTCGTTGTCCACGGTCCTGGGGCCGATCCAGACGATCCACCCCCGAGGAACGTGGCCGGTGATATCGAGTATGACAGATTGTATCGATCCCCTGGTTCGAGTGCACGAACCGGCCTTGGTTCCCAATTCGGGGCACTCGCTAAGGACATGAGGGTGTGGATTTATGACAAAGGCGATGTCTCAATGAGGCTTGATGCCGAAACAGGGACCCTTGAGCAAATCCTGCTGTCGGCCGAGGTTTCAACCGACCCTAGAGGAATGACCAGCGGCGCAATGTCCCGATCGGGCGGCGCCTTGTCCCGCTCTGGTGGTGTGATGTCAAGATCGGGCGGGTTCATCCCTCGCAGATCGAGCGATAACGACTAAACCCATTATAAGGACGGAACTCGGGAGGATTATATGGCCATCGTGAACCCTAAAGTTAAAGTCGTGCGCCTTGAGCCGGAGATTGTTGTTGCTCCGTTACTTGTTCGAACTCCATTCAAGATCATAGGCTCTGGCCTCAACAACAAGATATACGTTTATATATCTACCCAAGAAGACGGTAGTGATGACGTTTCAAACCCAAATGGCTACGACGAGAAGCAGAAAGACAAATATAAAATCAAAATCGATACTGACACTTCTGGTACAAGCACAGATAAAGTGTTGTCGTTAATTGTTAAACCGGAGCTTGACGCCGGCCCGTTCGACGAAAAAACAGAATTTTGGGTTGCTATAAAACTGGATGATATGAACGGTAAGTTCGAAGCGGCACGAAAAACGTTCAAACTCGTCTGACGTCGCGGTCACTTTGTCAATCACGGGTTGCGGTCCAAAGGGTTGACGTCGTTCATCAGGCGCTTCCTCC
This sequence comes from Rhizobium sp. C104, assembly GCF_022354505.1. Taxonomy (NCBI): domain Bacteria; kingdom Pseudomonadati; phylum Pseudomonadota; class Alphaproteobacteria; order Hyphomicrobiales; family Rhizobiaceae; genus Rhizobium; species Rhizobium sp. C104. The sequence continues at coordinate 294,507 of NZ_CP092355.1, forward strand.
GACCTGCAACAGATGAGCACGCGAGCCGTCTCCAAAACCGCATTGCTCTTCCACGATTTCGATTCACCTCGACGGCGCCGGCTGCCATCGGGGCATTCGGCGATATCTTCCACAGGGCGCGGATTGCGCTCCATCAAAACTTCGTCTGACCCCATCAGCCCATACGTCGTGCTACGAAAATCACGACACCGGGCAACGTGAGACTTCAGGTCTGCGCGGTGGAATTTGAAATTCCGAGCACGCATATGGACCTCTCGAAGATCAAGACGCTGATCGACTTTGTCGGACGATCGAATATTACCGAGTTGACCGTGACAGAAAAGGACGTGACGGTTCGGATCTTTCGCACGTCGCCGGCAGAGGCAGGCGTTGCCGAGCCCTCGCAAAAGCCGGAATCGACGATAAACCTCGTCTCCGATGCGCCTTTGAGCGTCGCGAAAACCTCCCATGCGGTGAAGGCGCCCGTCTTTGGCGTTCTGCACCGGGCGCCGGCGCCCGGCGAGCCGCCATTTGTCGCGATCGGCGACGCGGTGGAGGAGGGGCAGACCCTTTTCATCATCGAGGCGATGAAAGTCTTCAATACGATCGCCGCACCGCGATCCGGGCGCATCACGCACGTGACCGATATCGACAATGGCGAGGTCGAGACCGGCGACCTGTTGGCGGAGATCGTCTGATGCCGAAAACCTCGGAACAATCCGCTGCTTCAGAACGCCGCTTCGATACCGTCCTCATCGCCAATCGCGGCGAGATCGCCGCCCGGGTTCAGCGCGCCTGCCGCGAACTCGGCCTGAAAACGGTCGCCATCTGCTCCGAAGCGGACCGACAAGCGCCCTACGTCACGACCGCAGACCATTTTCTCTGCATCGGCCCGTCGGCTGCGGGCAGGAGCTATCTCAATCAGGATGCCATCCTTCTCGCCGCACGCCTGACCGGCGCCGGCGCCATTCATCCCGGTTACGGTTTTCTGTCGGAAAATGCCGCATTCGCCGACGCCGTCGAAAAGGCCGAGCTGACTTTCATCGGTCCGACCGCTTCGTCGATCGCGACCATGGGCGACAAGATCGCGGCGAAGCGGGCGATGATGGCGGCCGGCGTACCCTGCGTTCCCGGTCCCGACAGCGCGCTGCCCGACGACCCGGCCACAATCGAGCGCATTGCGCTGGAGATCGGTTATCCCGTCATCGTCAAGGCGTCCGGCGGCGGCGGCGGCCGCGGCATGCGCGTCGTCCCGAAAGCCGATCAGTTGCATGAGGCAATTGCACTGACCCGGGAAGAGGCGCGCAAGGCCTTCGGCTCGCCCGCCCTCTACATGGAGAAATTCCTGGAGCATCCGCGCCATATCGAGATCCAGGTTCTTTGCGACGATCACGGCAATGCCGTTTGGCTTGGACATCGGGATTGCTCGATGCAGCGGCGCCATCAGAAAGTGGTGGAAGAGGCGCCCGCGCCCGGGATCGCGCCTGAGATCATCCAGCCGGTCGGCATGGCCTGCGTCCAGGCGTGCTGCCAGATCGGCTACCGCGGCGTCGGCACCTTCGAATTCCTTTATGAGGACGGTGCTTTCTACTTCATCGAGATGAACACGCGGCTTCAGGTCGAACATCCCGTCACCGAACTGACGAGCGGCATCGATATCGTCCAGGCGCAGATAAAAGCGGCCCAGGGCGAGGTTCTGGATCTCGCCCAGAGCGAGGTCACCTGCGAAGGCCATTCTTTCGAATGCCGCATCAACGCCGAGGATCCCGACACTTTCCTGCCGTCGGCCGGTGTCGTCACTCATCTGACTTTGCCGCAGGGGCAGGGCATCCGGGTCGATACGCATATTCATGCCGGCTACAGGGTCTCGCCCTATTATGACTCGCTGATCGCCAAGCTGATCGTCCACGCGCCGACGCGGGCGAAAGCGATGGCCAGAATGTGCGAGGCGCTTGCCGGAACCGAGATCGAGGGCATTGCCACCAATATCCCCTTCCTGCGCGCCCTGTTCGAGGACCACGCATTCGCACGCGGTGAGACCGATATCCACTATCTCGAGCACTGGCTGAAGCTGCGGAGGAGGGCGGCATGAGCGCCATCGACTTCAGCGATCCCGCAACCATCGCATTCCTCACCGAGGCGCTGACGGCCGCCGGCGTGAAGGGTCTCGAAATCTCCCGGCCGGACGGGCAACTTCGCATCGTCGTTTCGGAGGAGGGCGACGCCCGCATCAGCGTGCCGGCAGCCACACCCCGCGCTTCGAACTCTGCACCTGTCGTTGTGAAGGCGCCGCTGGCGGGGCATTTCTGCGCCGAACATCCGGCCGCCGCTGTCACGCCCCAAACTCTGCCGCGCTTCGTATCCGATGCAGATGTCCTCGGCTTCGTCAGGGTAGGGCATGTGCTGCTTCCCCTTCGCGCCGGCCGTTCCGGTGTCTTGACGAGGCTGCTCGCCGAGCCTGACGCCCTGGTCGGCTTCGGTGACCCTCTGTTCGAAATCGAGCTGCCATCATGATCGCCACGACGAACAGACATGCCTCGCAACGTGAAATCGTTCCGGCTACCCAAAGCCGGGCGCGGGTTTCCTCGATCGGGGCCAGATCCTTCCTGCTCGAGGCGCCGGGCGATTTCGATCTGATCGCGCAGCGGCGGATCTGGGCCCTGTCTCAGACGGTGAGAAGCTGGGCGGACCTTGCCGAAAATATTCCCGGAATGACCAACCTGCTGGTTATCTTCAAGGAGACGCCCGAGGATCCAGATGCGGTGGTCGCCCGGCTGCTGGAGGCATGGGAGCATGCGCAGAGCATCGATCTCAACGGCAAGACCATCGAGATTCCCGTCCAGTACGGCGGCGAACATGCGAGCGATCTTGCGGCCCTTTGCGATTTCTCGGGCTTAAGCGACCGCGAGGTCGTTCGCATCCATCATGAAGCGACCTATCGGGTCTTCGCCGTGGGCAGCGCGCCGGGTTTCGGCTATCTGCATGGCCTCGATCCGCGCATCTACATGCCGCGAAAGACCGTGCCGTCGCTGAAGATGCCGAAGGGCTGCGTGACGATCGGCGGCATGCAAACCGGTGTCGCCATGCTGACCGGCCCCAATGGCTGGAACTCCATCGGCTTTGCGACACTCGAGATGTTCGACCCGACCGCCCAGAACCCCGCCATGATGGCGCCTGGAGATACGGTGCGGTTCCTGCCGGCAAGGATCGAGCTATGATCGAGATCTTGGAAAGCGGCCCGTTCAACACGGTGCAGGATCTCGGACGCCCCGGCTACCGCGACATCGGCGTGTCGGCGAGCGGCGCGATGGATCCGCTTGCGGTCAGGATCGGCAATAGTCTCGTCGGCAATGACGAAAATGCGGCGGTGATCGAGGTGCAGACCTTCCCGTTCAGCCTGCGTTTCGAGCGGCGCGCCGTCTTTGCCGTGACCGGCGCCGACGGTCATCCTCACCTCGACGGATCGGAGCTCATTCCCTGGTGCGCCTATATGGCAGAGCCCGGACAGGTTCTCGAACTGAAGCAGCCCCCGCGGCTGGCGCGCGCCTATATTTCGTTCGGCGGCGGGCTGGATATTCCAGTTGTCATGGGGTCGCGCAGCACGTCGCTGCGGGGCGGCTTTGGCGGCAATGCCGGCAGGCCGCTGGCGAAGGATGATCGGATCGCGGTCGGCGAGGATGCGGAGATCGCCATGCTGCCGGCCACTGGCCTCGCCGTCGTCGAGCCGGGCGTGGCACTGCGCGACGTCTTCCCAGCTCCCGTCGACGGCGCGCTGCCGATCCGCGCTCTGCCTGCCGGCGAGCATGGTCTTTTCGCCGGAGACGGCGAAGCCTTTTGGGGCCAGACCTGGCGGATTTCCTCGCGCAGCGACCGCACGGGCTACCGCCTGTCCGGCGAGCCGATCACGCCGACTGCCTCCATCGAAATGCGCTCTCACGGCGTCGTGCCCGGCGTCATCCAGGTTCCACCCGGCGGCGAACCGATCGTGCAGATGAGCGATGCGAATACCGCCGGCGGCTATCCGAAGATCGCCGGCGTGATCGAATGCGACCTCTGGCGGCTCGGTCAGGCCCGCATCGGCGCCCGCCTGAAATTCGTCCGCTCGACGCATGCGGAAGCGCGTGCGGTCGAACAGGCCGTCGCCCGTTATGTCGAGGATGTCAGGCTGACATCCGGGATGGTCAAGCGTGCCCTGAAGGCGATGGCTTAAGCGAGGCGAAAGGAGGAACTGATGAAGATCGATCTGAATTCCGACATGGGCGAAGGATTTGGTCCCTACCGGCTGTGCGACGACGAAGCGATGATGAAGATCGTCTCTTCGGCCAATATCGCCTGCGGTTTCCACGGCGGCGACCCCGATACGATGGGGCGGATGGTGCGGCTGGCAAAGCAGAATGGCGTCGGCATCGGCGCCCATCCCGGCCTGCCCGACCGGCCGGGCTTCGGCCGGCGTGAAATACCCATTCAGGCAGACGAGCTTCGCCAGCAGATGCTCTACCAGCTCGGCGCGCTGATGGCGATCGCCAGAGCCGAGCGCGTCACCGTCTCCCATCTCAGCTTTCATGCGGCCATGGGCAATATGGTCAACCGCGATCCTGTTCTCGCCGACCTGATGATGGATGCGATCGCAACTGTCGACGCCAATCTCGTCGTCTTCGTCACGTCAGGCAGCGAAATCGAGCAGGCGGCCAAACGCGCGCGCCTGAAAACGCTGGTGCTTTTCCTTGCGGACCGGGCCTATGACGGCGGCGGCAGGCTTGTTGCGCGCGGGCTGCCGGGCGCCGTCATCAAGGACGAAGCCGCCGTGCGCGCCCGTGTGCGAAAATTCCTCCTCGACGGCAGCGTCGGGACCAGCGACGGCGGTGTGATCGCCATGCCGGCGCGCTCCATCCTCGTCCACAGCGACACGCCGGGCGCCCTTGAGCTTGCTGGCATCGTGCGCGCCGAGATCGAAGCCACGGGCGCGACCCTCGCACCTGCCGCCGAACTCGCCGAATAACGCAATCCCGATCGCCTGCGGGCGGTCTCTCGTTTTCAATTCCTCATCGAAGGATCATGTCGATGTCCATTATCGCCGACCGCCTGAAAAACGTCTCCATTTCAGCATCCGCCGCCATGACCCAGCGCGCCCGGGAATTGGCTGCCAAGGGGATCAAAGTCGTCAGCCTCTCCTCCGGCGAGCCGGATTTCCCCACCCCAGCACATGCGATCGAGGCGGCCCACGCGGCAGCGCTCGCCGGCGATACGAAATATCCGCCGATGGACGGCACGCCGGCGCTCAAATCCGCCATCATCCGGAAGTTCAAGCGCGACAACAATCTCGACTACGACGCCAGCCAGATCGTCGTCTCGGGCGGCGGCAAGCAGGTGATCTTCAACGCCATGCTGGCGACCTGCAATCCGGGCGACGAGGTCGTCATCCCCACGCCCTCCTGGGTCAGCTATGCCGACATCGTCAAATTCGCCGGCGGCGTACCGGTTCCGGTCCCCTGCCATGAGCAGACCGGCTTCAAGCTGCGCGCGGAAGATCTGGAGGCTGCGATCACGCCGCGCACCAAATGGCTCTTCCTGAATTTCCCGAACAATCCGACCGGAGCCGCCTGCTCTCGGGCTGAGATGGCCGCCATCGCCGAGGTCATGCTGCGCCATCCAAACGTCTGGATCATGACCGACGATATTTACGAACATCTAGTCTATGACGACTTCCAGTTCTGCACGATCGCGGAGGTCGAGCCGAGACTGTACAATCGCGTCCTGACGATGAACGGCGTCTCCAAGGCTTACGCGATGACCGGCTGGCGCCTCGGATTCTGCGCCGGATCGAAAGAGCTGATCTCGGCGATTAGCAACGTCAACGGCCAGAATGGCGGCGGCATTGCGACGCTGACCCAGGCGGCGGCAACCGCGGCGCTGGACGGGTCCCAAGACCTGCTGAAGGAGCGCGCCGCTATCTACAAGACGCGACGCGACTTCGTTCTCGACAAATTATCCGAAGTGGAAGGGCTGCGCTGCCACCGGCCCGAGGGCGCCTTTTATATCTATCCCAACATTTCGGAGCTGATCGGCAAGACCAGCAAGGGCGGGCGCAAGATCGAGAGCGACGTCGATTTCGTCATCGGTCTGGTGGAGGAGCATTATGTCGCGACCGTGCAAGGCGCGGCTTACGGAATGAGCCCCTTCTTCCGTATTTCCTACGCGACAAGTCTGGAAAAACTGGGTGAGGGCTGCGCACGGATCGCCCAGTTCTGCAAGGATATGCGCTAGCCGGCAGCCACCTCAGGCTTTCAGCCGCGCCGTCAGCTCGAGAAGAATGTCGCGGACGGCAAGCGCCGGCTCCGACAGGGGATTCTGATCGGAAACGCAAAGCGACAGCGTTTCCTCGATCCGCGGCGAGACCAGCCGGCAGATCAGCGGCTCGCTCGATTCCGAGACGATGCGATCGGCAATCGCCTTCGGCATGATCGTCGCGCCGAGGCCGCTGCCGACCGCGCGGGCGAGCGTGCGCACGATCTCGACCTCCGCCACGACCTTCAAATTGGTGCGTGTGCGGGTGAAGGCAGTGTCGACCGCGCGGCGGACGAAGTTATAGGCCGGCGGCAGGAGCAGCGGTATGCCGTCGAGAGCGTTGACCGCAACGGCTTTCGTATCCGCTTCGATGGCAAAGTCGCGATGGGCGACCAGAAAAAACTCTTCGCTGAGGATCGGTTCGAAGCGCACGCCTTTGATCGGTCCGGTTCCATGCAGAAGCGCCATCTCCAGCCGGCCGTTCATGATCATCTGGCTATAGGTCTGGCCGACGCTTTCGGTCAGGTGCAGCAGAATACCGGGATGCCGTTTCCGGGTTTCCGCCAGCAGATCGACGGAGAGCGTCGCCGCACTGCTGAACGGCACCAGGCCGACCGACACGCGCCCGGCAAGCGAATTGCCCGCCGCCGATGCATCGGCCTGCGCCTGCTCCATTTGCCGAAGGATGATCTGGGCATGGCGATATACCGCGTGTCCGGCATCGGTCATGCTGACGCCCTGCTGGCTGCGGATCAGCAGCTTGTGGCCGAAATGCTCTTCCAGCGCCGCGAGCTGCTGGCTCAGAGCCGGCTGGGCGATATGCAAAAGATCCGCCGCTCGTGTGATGCTGCCGCTGTCGACGATCACGATGAAGGATTTGAGGCGTCTGATGTCCATGGGGATCGGGGTACCATTCTGATCTGCGGATGGCATGTTTGCAGAGGCGCCTTGCTTTTGCAACGCGGCGCAGCCTGAAGCGGGGCCGCGAGAGAATACCGGCATCGCCGCTTTCTCTTCTTCGGCAGACCGCGCCGGCTCCATAACCGTTGCTTATTGCTCCAGAGATAATCGGTCTTAGGCAAGGGGTTAAAGCTTCGCTACTGTCTCAATCAACCACAAGGGAACGACAATGCCATTCTCCGACTACAAGACCGCACTGGTGACCGGCGCATCCTCCGGGATCGGCGCAGCCGTGGTTGAGCGGCTTCGCCGGGAGAACATCGAAGTCCATGCCGTCGCCCGCAGCGCAGAGGCACTGCAGCAGTTGGCAGAACGTACGGGCTGCATTGCCCATGCCATCGATGTGACCGACCGCCCGGCGATCGCCGAGCTCGCCGGCCGGGTGGAGTTCGACATTCTCGTCAACAATGCCGGCGTCGACCGGCCGAAGAAGTTCCTGGAGGCCGACGAGGGCGATATCGATCTCCTGGTCGACGTCAATCTCCGCGCGGTTCTACACATCTGCCGCCTCGTCGTGCCGGGCATGGTGGCGCGCGACCGCGGCCATGTCATCAACATTTCGTCGATTGCCGGCGCCTATAATTTCGGAGGCAACTCCTCCTATCACGCCACCAAGGCCGGCGTGAGCATGCTGTCCAACCAGCTGCGCATCGACGCTTTCGGCAAGCGGGTGCGGGTCACCGAAATCTGCCCCGGCCGGGTCGCCACGGATATTTTCAATCACGTTCATGGCAATGATCCGAGCATCCGGGAAAAGTTCATCGACGGTTTCGAATTGCCTGAAGCGACCGATATCGCCGACGCGATCGCCTTCGCCATCGCGGCTCCCGTTGCCGTCAACATCGGACATATGGAGATCACACCGACGCTGCAGGTCATGGGCGGCCTGCAGACCGCAAGGCCGCACCCGAAGACGGATCCATCCGGGGAGCCAGGCTCGTGAGCGGCTTCGACCTTTCGGCAATCCTGAAGAATCCCGAATATGCCGCCATGCTGCTGCATGGCATCGAGATGACCTTCATCATCTATGCCGGGTCCTGGACGCTGGCGATGGCGCTCGCACTGCTGCTGCTGGCTGTGCGCCTGTCGCCCTTTCGCTTCGGCGATCCGTTAGTCGCCGCTTACGTATCCTACCATCGCAACGTGCCCACCCTTGTTCAGCTGATGCTGTGGTATTTCGGGATATTCACCCTGATGCCGAACGGGGTGGCGACATGGCTTGCAAGCCACAATGCCGAGGCGATATTCGCAGTGATCGGGCTCGGGCTCTGCCAGGCAGCCTATTTCAGCGAAGATCTTCGTTCGGGCGTGCGCTCGGTCGGTCCCGGCCAGATGGAGGCAGCCCGCGCTCTCGGCCACGGTTATGTCTCGGCGATGCGGTTCGTCATCATGCCGCAGGGCGTGCGTAACGCGCTGCCGCCGCTCATCAATCACAGTGTTTCCCTGTTCAAGAACAGCAGCCTCGCCGTCGTCATCGGCGCGTCGGAACTGACCCATGCGGTCAAGGAAATCGAGAACCTCAGCTTCCGCACCTTCGAGATCTACCTGATCGGCACGGTTCTCTATCTCTTCTTCTCGCTCGTGATCATGAGCATCGGCGCCTATCTGTCGATGCGCGCCGATCCTGCCAGGAGTGCGCGCGCATGATCCACGACATGATCGCCATCGTCCGCGACTACTGGCTGCTGCTCCTGATCGGCCAATATCCGAACGGACCGCTCGGCGGGCTCGCCAATACGCTGATCCTGTCGGCGCTCAGCATCGCTCTCGCCTTTCCGATCAGTATCCTGTTTGCAACAGCGAGGCTCTCCAAATCGCCGCTGCTGCGCTGGCCGGTTACCGCCCTTGTCTATTTCACCAGGGGCGTGCCTCTCTTGATGCTCATCCTGTGGAGCTATTTCCTGGTGCCGCTGCTGACCGGCGCCGACGTACCGAGCTTCGTCACCATGCTGACGACGCTCGTGGTCTATCAGAGCGCGTTTTTGAGCGAAGTCGTCCGTGCCGGCATCGTCGCGCTCGGGCCTGGCCAGATGGATGCGGCACGGGCGCTTGGCCACAGCTATATCGGCGCGATGCGCTACATCATCCTGCCGCAGGCGCTCTACAACATGATCCCGAGCATCCTCTCCACCTTCGTCTCGACGATCAAGGATACGACGCTCGGTTACGTGATCAACGTGCCGGACCTGACCTTTGCCGCAAGCCAGGTCAACAATCAGCTGCTGACGCAGCCCTTCCAGGTCTTCCTCATCCTGGCGATCGTCTACTTCGCCATCTGCTGGACGCTGACCTACTTCGCAAATCGCCTCGAGCGGCGCATCACGCGGCGGCGTGCGGGACTTCTCAACGTCTCCGCCGCCGTGGTCACGCCGTCGAAAATCGTATCGGAGCAGCTATGACCATGTCCGTTTCAACGCAGGAATCGCAGATGATCCGGCTTTCGCAGGTCTGCAAGAGCTATGGCGACTATCCGGTTTTGAAGGACATCGACGCTGAGGTGGCGCGCGGCGAAGTCGTGGTCATCTGCGGACCGTCCGGTTCGGGGAAATCCACGCTGATCCGCACGATCAATCGCCTCGAGGAGATCAACAGCGGATCGATCACGCTCGACGGGCAGAACATTCACGCCTCCATGCGGGCAAAGGCACTCAACGCGATGCGCAGCCGGATTGGCTTCGTCTTTCAGAATTTCAACCTGTTTCCGCATCTCTCCGTCGCCGAAAACGTCTCGATGTCGCCGATCCGGGTGAAGGGCGTAACGGCCGATGTCGCGCACGAAAAGGCGCTCAAGCTTCTCGACCGGGTCGGCCTCGCCGACAAGGCCCGCGCTTATCCCGGTCAACTGTCGGGCGGCCAGCAGCAGCGGGTGGCGATCGCCCGGGCTCTGGCCATGGAACCGCCGGTGATGCTGTTCGACGAACCGACCAGCGCGCTCGATCCCGAAATGGTCGGCGAAGTGCTCGCGGTCATGAAGAGCCTGGCGTCCGAAGGCATGACCATGCTCTGCGTCACCCACGAAATGGGTTTCGCCCGCGATGTCGCCGACCGGATCTGGTTCATCGATGCCGGCCAGATCATCGAAACGGCGAGCCCCGAGGACTTCTTCAGCAATCCGACCCATCCCCGGGCTCAGCGGTTCCTCGCTGATCTCAGGCATTGATACCTAACCATTAAAAACAAAGGAGAACAGCAATGAAGTGGAAATACCTAAGCCTCACCGTCGCATTCGCCGGCATGGCAGCCGCCTTGCCCGCGAAAGCCGATCAGCTCGACACCATCATGTCGGCCAAGACCCTGCGCTGCGCGACGTTCGCCGACGTTCCTCCCTTCGCTTCGCCGGATCCGAAGACCCGCGAAATGGCCGGCTTCGACGTCGATCTCTGCGGCGCCATCGCCAAGGAATTGGGCGTCAAGGCCGAGATCAAGCCGGTTTCGGTCGAAGCCCGCGTGCCGGAGGTCAAGCTCGGCCGCGTCGACATCACCGTTGCCAACCTTGCCTATACGCTGAGCCGCGCCGAGCAGATTCAGTTCAGCGATCCCTATTATCTCGCCAAGGAGATGCTGATCGTGCCAGCCGACGATGCCGGCAAGACGAAGGCCGATTACGCCGGCCAGCGCCTGGCTTCGACCAAGGGCTCGACATCTGAGATGTCGATCAAGCTGAACAAATCCGACCCGCTCACCTTCCAGGATACCGCCTCTGCCTATCTCGCCGTCCAGCAGGGCAAGGCCCGCGGCATGGTCGCCAACACCATGACGACGACCAAGTTCGTCAATGAATTCGAAGAGCAAGGGCAAGCAAATGCGGATGATCGAGGAGCCGATGCTCTATCAACCGATCGGCATCGGCATGGCCAAGGATCAGCCGAAGCTGACGGCCAAGATCAACGAAATCCTGCACAAGCTCGACGAGTCCGGTGAAATCAACAAAATCTGGGACAAGTGGCTCGGCCCGAACACCGAGTACAAGATGACCCGCACCGACAAAGTCGTGCCGCTCGCGCAGCTGAAATTCGACCCGATCCCGTAGACCGACCGGTCTCGGAACCTCCCGAAGACATTCAACCGAGATAAGACGGCGGGATTTGCCCGCCGTCTACCAACGATGTGAGGCACCCATGATTCATATAAAAGACATCGCTGAACGGCCCAGCAAAGCTGACATCGAGGCCGTTTCGAAATTTTCGCCGGCGACGATCCACGAGGCCCAGGGACGCCGCGGCGCGCTTTCCTCGCGCCTCAAGCCCGTCGACTACCGCATGAAACTGTGCGGTCCGGCCTTTACGGTCAAATGCGCGCCGCGCGACAACATCATGCTGCAGCTCGCCATCAACTACGCGAAGCCCGGCGATATCATCGTTGTCTCGGCGGGCGAGTACGAGGAAGCGGGATCCTTCGGCGATGTACTCGCCAATGCCTGCCTTGCCAAAGGCATCGGCGGTCTCGTCACCGACACCGGCGTACGCGACACGCTGCAGCTCAGAGAACTTGGTTTCCCCGTCTTCTCGCTCAGCGTCTGCATCAAGGGCACGGTGAAGGAAACCATTGCGGCGGTGAACGACCCGATCATCGTCGGCGGCGAAACCATCAATCCCGGCGACATCATCGTCGGCGATGCCGACGGCCTGGTGGTCGTGCGCAGACAGGAAGCGCAGGAAGCAGCGAGGCTGTCGCAGGCGCGCGAAGATGCCGAAGCCGGTTACATCGCAGCCTACAAGGCGGGAAAATCGGTCATCGAGGTCAGCAATCTGGAAGCGGTGCTGAAAGCCAAGGGCCTTGTCGTCGACATTTGAGCCGACACGCGGGTCGGCCCTTGATAAGCCCGGGCCGGCTTTCCAGTCGCGGCGAACGCCGCGGCTGTCATCTCAGATATTCTCCGGCGTCACGATTTCGAAGGTAATGGTCCGCTGAATCGTGCCGCCCGAGGCACCCTGCGTGATCGTTTCGATCATCGTTTCGACCAGCGCCGTGGACGTCTGTTCCAGCGGATGACAGAGAGCCGCGGTAATCATCCCCTCTGACAGGCCTTTTCGCGTCTCCGGGCCGATGTCCCGGCAGACGAGGCGGATGCTTCGGCGCCGCTCCTGCGGCACTTCCCTCAGCGCCCGCAAGACCCCGGAGATGCCGCCGCCGACAATCAGGATGCCGGTGAGGTCATCCGTCGCCGCCAAAAGTTCCTTGACCATCCGGTAGGCCTCGTTCGGCTCCTCATGCGTGGGGCGGCTTTCCTCGATGGTCAGATGCGGCGCATGTTCGCGCACATAGGAGCGGAAGCTGGCATCGGAGACGTCCTGACATTGGTAACGATGGTTGCCGATGAAGACGGCGATCCGCCCCGGTCCGTGGGTCATGTTCGAGATCAGCCATGCCGCCGTCCGCCCCATTTTCCAATTGTCGGCGCCGACATAAGCGGCCCGTTCGCGGGCGGATTGGTCGGTAATATAGGCAATGACCGGCTTGCCTTTCTCGTGCAGCTCGCGGATGGCCTGGGCGATCACCGGGTGATCGGCGGCGACCACGGCGACGGCGTCACAATTTGCGCCGAGCGCCTTGAGCCGGCCGGCAATATTCTCCGGCGTCAGGAGATCGACAAAATCGACCACCGGGTCGATGACCTCATCGCGCCTGGCGCGGCATGCCTCGACGATCTTCTTGCCGAACAGCTGGTAAAGCTCACGGCTGGATTGCTGCAGCAGAAAGCCAAGCCGGTATTTTGGCACCGATTTGCGCAGCCTATCCTCGATTGCCCCGGCGCCGTAGAAGCCGATCCGCTCCGCGGCCGCCTGGACGCGCTGCACGGTCGTGCCTTTGACGGAGGCGGTGCCGGCCAGGATCCGATTGACGGTCGCAATGGAGACATCGGCCTCCTTGGCAAGATCCGAGATGGTCGGCCGCCGCATGATCATTCCCTCCATCGTCAGAGCGTTCGTATCATTATGACTGATACTCTGTGATACTTTATGCATGTTTAGTATGATTTCACATTTCGCGAATTTCAAGCGGTGATATGTTTCTCTTCACGGCAAGCCAGGGAGGCGGGCCATGGGAGGAAGATTGAGATGACTAAATTTCGCCGCTTCGCGGCAACCGTGTCGGCCGCCGCCATCGTGACCTGCACTGCCACGGCCGTTATGGCCGCCAACATCTTCGTTGTGGGCGGCAAGCCGGACGATCCGTTCTGGTCGATCGTCAAGCGTGGCGCCGAGGATGCCGGCAAGGTCGCGGAAGCCCAGGGCGGCAAGGTCGTCTGGCTCGGGCCGCAGAACTACGACAATCTCGGCGTCGATGCGGCCGAGCTGATCCGTCAGGCCATCGACCAGGGCGCCGATGCGATCGTCGGCCCGGACTGGGTGCCGGAGGCCATGGACCCCGCCTTCAAAGCGGTCGTCGACAAGAAAATTCCGCTGATCATCTATAATGCCGGCGGCATCGAAGCCGCCGATCGCCTCGGTGCAATGAACTATGTCGGCTCTAACGACTATCTCTCCGGCAAGGCTGCGGGCAGCTACTTCGCCAAGCATGACCTGAAGAACGCCGTCTGCCTCAACACGCTTCCAGGTGCGGCAAACATCGAAGCTTTCTGCAAAGGTATGACCGACGGCGTGACCGAAGGGGGCGGCACCGGTTCGTCGTTGCCGCTGCCCGCCACGTCATTCGGTTCGGCAACTGCCGTGGCACAGGCGCTGAAGGCGCATCTGTTGCAGCATCCGGAGATCAAGGCGGTCTTCGCGATCGGCAATGTCGATACCAATTCGGCGGTCAACGGCGTGACGCAGGCCGGCAAAGCCGGACAGGTGAAGGTCTGCGGCATGAACATGGATGAAACCGTTCTGAATAACATCAAGAGCGGCAGCCAGCTTTGTGCCATCGACCAGCAGGGTTACCTGCAGGGCTATCTGGCGGTTTCGATCCTGAACGGCAACGTCAATTACGGACTCACCGTCCCGACCCGGGAGATCCTGACCGGCCCCGGCGTCATCGACGCGTCCAACGTCGACGCCACCTTGGCAGGCGTGAAGGCTGGCGCCCGGTAAGGGATCGGCCGAACGTGGTGAAGCTGCCTGCCCCTCACGCGGGCAGCTTCCATTCTTTCAGAAGCGCCGACCCTTACCGGTCATGCGGCTTTATTGGTGGTGTCAAATGAACGCGAGAAACGATGTCCTCGCCCCGTCGGCTGCTTCGGGCGGCCATGCCAAAGCGACCATCGGTCAGCTTTCCCGGCGCCCTGAAGCCGGGTCGTTGCTGGGCTTGATTGCGGTGTTCGCCTTCTTCGCCCTGCTGGGCGGCAAGGTCTTCCTGTCCGCTGCGGGCTATGCGAGCTGGCTCAACGTTGCCGCCGAGATCGGCATCGTTGCGCTGCCGATCGGGCTCCTGATGATCGCAGGCGAAATGGACCTCTCGATCGGCGCGGTGATCCCGGCATCATCACTGACGGTGGCAATCATATCAGGCCATTACGGCTTGCCCGAAATCGTCGGGATTTCCGCCGGCCTGGGCGTCGGGCTCCTCGTCGGGTTTTTCAACGGTTATCTCGTCAACCGCACCCGAGTCCCGTCCTTGATCGTCACCATCGGCTCGATGTTCGCCGTCATGGGCCTGACGCTCGGCTTCACCGTGCTGATCGCCGGCAGCACCGGCGTATCGCTGGTGCCAAGCCCGGCCGTCAAAGCGATCCTCGGCGATTTCATCGGCGGCATGTTCCAGGTGACGATCTTTTGGTGGATCCTGTTTGCGGTGGCGTTCTTCTGCCTGCTGCACATCTCGCCCGTAGGCAACTGGATCTTTGCTCTCGGCGGCGACAAGGTCTCGGCCCGCAACGCCGGTATTCCGACCGACAAACTGACCATCGCCCTCTATATGCTGTCGGGCTTTTCCGCCGCCTTCGTCGGCGTCAGCCAGGTGCTCGTCTATCAAAGCGCGCAGGTGCTCGGCGGGCAATCCTTCATTTTCAATTCAATCATGTGCGTGGTCATCGGCGGCGTGCTTCTGACCGGCGGCGCCGGATCGGTGGTGGGCATCGTCTTCGGCACGCTCACCTTCGCGATCGTCAATCAGGGCATTTATTTCACCGGCATAGACCCGAATCTCGGCAGCGTCATCATCGGGGCGCTCCTGCTGCTCGCCGTGATGATGAACGACAAGTTCCGGCTGATGGCGATGTCCTACGCCGCGAAAAAGAAGAAGTGAGGGCGAAGAGATGAACGGCTTTTCCATTGGACACTTCGTACGCCGCCCGGAATTCGGCGCCGTGTTGAGCTTCGTCGCGGTGATCGTCTTCTATGTCGCCTTTGGCGGCGTCAGCCTCGGTACGCTCTTCGGCGCGGCAAGCTGGGTCAATTTTGCCGCCAATCTCGGTATCGTCGCCCTGCCTGTCGGCCTTCTGATGATATCAGGCGAGCTCGATATCTCGATCGGTGCAATGATCCCGGCGGGCTCGATGACGATCGCCATTCTCTCGGGCTATTACGAGTTGCCAATCGTCATCGGCATGCTCGGCGTGCTCGCCATCGGCGTCCTCGTCGGGCTGGTCAACGGTCTCCTGGCGGTGCGCACCAGCGTGCCCTCGCTGATCATCACCCTCGGCACGCTGGTGGCGGTGCAGGGGCTCGTGCTGGCCGGATCCGTCATCCTGACCGGGGCCGCTTCGGTTCCGCTCAACGCCCCCGCCTGGGCCAAGACGGTGTTCGGCGACCTCATCCACGGCAAATTCCAGGTGATCATCCTGTGGTGGCTGGCACTGACGGTGGTCTTTGGTTTCGTGCTGCACGCGACCCGCTACGGCAACTGGATCGTCGCCATGGGCGGAGACGAAGTCAGCGCGCGCAATGCCGGCATTCCGACCGACCGGCTGAGGATCGTCCTCTTCGTTCTCTCGAGCACGGCCGCCTCCTTCGTCGGAATGTGCGGCGCCATCCTGTTCAATTCCGCGCAGGTCTCGGGCGGCATGAACTACATCTTCAATACGGTCGTCTCGATCGTGGTGGGCGGCGTGCTGCTCACCGGCGGCTTCGGTTCGGTCGCCGGGATCTTCTCGGCGCGCTGACCTTCGCGGTCGTAAGCCAGGGCATCTACTTCACCAACATCGACCGCAACTGGTCCAACCTGATTATCGGTGTGATGCTCATGGCCGCCGTTCTGATGAACAACACGTTCCGGCAGATGGCTTTGAGCTTCGTGCCGAAGAAAAACAAGTGAGCGTCACCCATGTCCGACAATGTTCCAATCCTTGAACTCCAGAATGTCGACAAGAGCTTCGGCCCGATCGACGTGCTGCACGATATCTCGCTCAAGGTCCGCGCCGGCGAGGTGCTCTGCCTGCTCGGTGACAACGGCGCCGGCAAATCGACGCTGATCAAGACCCTGGCCGGCGTCCACAAACCGACGCGCGGCACCATCCTGATGGACGGCAACCCGGTCGAATTCAGCGGGCCGCGTGATGCGCAGGAAAAGGGCATCTCGGCGGTGCATCAATTCGGCGGCACATTTCCCCTGATGTCGATCGGCCGCTCCTTCTTCGTCGGCGTCGAGCCGACCAAGGGCTGGGGTCTTTTCAAGGTCTATGACCGCAGGAAAGCCAATGAGATTGCCGTCAAAGCCGTCCAGGATTTCGGCATCACCCGGATCGACGATGGCGACCGCCTTGTCGGCGGGCTGTCGGGCGGCGAACGCCAGTCGCTCGCCATCGCCCGGGCCGTGCATTTCGGCGCGCGCGTGCTGATCCTCGACGAACCGACCGCCGCTCTCGGTGTGAAGCAGGCGGCGCACGTGCTGAGGATCGTCAATGAGGCGAAGCGGCGCGGTCTGGCGGTGATCTTCATCACCCACCAGGTGATGCATGCGATGGCGGTCGGGGATCACTTCGCGGTGCTCATCCGCGGGGCGATCGCCGCCGATTTCCGCCGGGGCGAGAAGACCCGCGAGGAGATTACCGATTTGATGGCCGGCGGGGAAACCATGGCGGATCTCGAGGCCCAGATCGATACTTACATTGCAAGCCATGAGAGCCATTCGCCGCCGGCCGAGTAACCGCTGACGGCACCACAAACGACACAGCGCAAAACGTACAGCGTCCGGCAGCGGCAGAATAGACCGCCGCCGGGGAAGGAAAATCATGTCTGGAATCCGGAGGTCAAAATGAAGATCGCAATCGACCCGTTCATGCATCGGCATCTCTCACTTGAGGAATTGCCCAGAAAGGTCAAGGAACTCGGCTACGACTGGATCGAACTATCCCCACGCGGCGATTTCCTCGAATGGTTCAAGGCGCCACGTGTCTTTCCCGAGCGGATCAGAAGTTTCAAGAGGGCCCTGAAAGAGGCGGACGTCGGCATTGCCTCGCTGCTGCCGATGTATCGCTGGGCTTCCAATGACGAGACCGAACGCCAGGCCGCCGTCAAGCACTGGAAACGCGCCATCGAAATCGCGGTCGAGTTGGAAGTCGACACCATGAATTCCGAGTTCGGCCGCGGCCCGCACCCGGACAAGGGATCGTGCTACTGCTGCCACACAGGCTCGATGATCGAGGCCTGCGAAGATGCCTGGTGGCGCTCGATGGAAGAACTGGTGCCGATCTTCGAGCGCGAGGGCATCCAGATCAATGTCGAACCCCATCCGGAAGACTGGTGCGAGACGCTGCAGCCGGCGCTCGACATCATCCGCACGGTCAATTCGAAGAGCGTCAAGTTCCTCTATTGCGCCCCGCACACCTTCTATTTCGGCGACGATACCAAGGCGATGCTGCGCGAGGCGAAGGACGTGCTGGCGCATGTCCATGTCGGCGACACCTTCAACCACAAGGCTTCGTCGGGCCTCAGATATATCCTCAATCCGCCCGGCACCAACGCCCGGGTGCACCAGCACCTCAATATCGGTCAGGGCGAGGTTCCCTGGGACGCGTTCTTCGGCACGCTCGCCGAGATCGGCTTCGACGGCATCATGACCGCCTGCGTCTTCGCCTGGGAGGACAAAGCGGACCAGAGCGGCACCTTCATGCGCGCGGAAATGCAGCGTTACATCGATAAGCACTGGGGGGCGAAATGACCCTTCAGGTTGGCGTCATCGGCACCGGCATGATCGGTCAGGATCACATCCGCCGCCTGACGAACGTCGTTTCCGGTGTCGAAATCGTCGGCGTTACCGATATCGACCAGGCCCGCGCCGCCGCTGCCGCCCCGGCGGGAGCGGAGGTCTTCGCCACCCCTTCGGCGCTGATTTCTTCGGAAAAGGTGCAGGCCGTGATCATCTGCTCCTGGGGGCCGGCGCATGAGGAGCAGCTGCTTGCCTCGATTGCCGCCGGCAAGCCGGTCTTTTGTGAAAAGCCGCTGGTGACCTCGGAGGCGGCCGCACTCCGCGTCATGGAGGCGGAAGTGGCGTTCGGCCGGCGGCTGGTGCAGGTGGGTTTCATGCGTCGTTTCGATGCCGATTATCGCCGCCTGAAGGCTGTCATCGACGGCGGCAGACTCGGCGCGCCGCTGCTCTTCCACTCTGTGCATCGCAACGCTTCTGTTCCCGAAGAACTCTACACCTCGGAGATGCCGCTGAACGACACGCTGGTCCATGACGCGGACATTTCCCGCTGGCTCCTCTCCGACGAAATCACCGGCGTGGAGGTGCGTGTGCCGCGCCGCTCCTCGCGCGGCGGCGCGTTGCGCGATCCGGTGTTCGTGCTCCTGCACATGGCCTCGGGAGCGCTTGTCGATGTCGAGATTTCGGTGAATGTCGCCTATGGCTACGACATCCGCGGCGAAATCAGCTGCGAGGCGGGTGTCGCTGCCCTTCCAAACCGCCCGGCGACCGTGATCTCGGATTTGAACGGCATTCGCCAGGCGATCCCCGAGGATTGGCGCGAGCGCTTCATCGAGGCCTACGACCAGGAGTTCCGTGAATGGATCGTCGCCGCCTCTAAAGGAACGGCCGGCGGACCTTCCACCTGGGATGGTTACGCCGCCACGCTGGTCGCCGATGCCGCTCTGAGAGCCGTGACCAGCGGCGGCCTCGAACCGGTCAACATGATACCGAAACCCAAGCTTTACGCACTGCCGACCGCCATGGCGGCGGAATGACGCGGCAAGCCATTCCAGGAGCAATGATCAGATGATCAACGGAGAAAGATCCATCGAGCGCCCCTTGCGCTGGGGCATGGTCGGCGGCGGCCGCACCGGGCAGGTGGGCTACAAGCATAGAACCGGCGCCCAGCGGGACGGCACCTACCGGCTCGTCTGCGGAGCGTTCGACCTTGACGCCGAGCGCGGGCGCGATTTCGGCACGAAGATCGGCGTCGCCGCCGACCGCTGCTACGGCGACCATAAGGAGTTGATCGCCGGGGAGGCCGGGCGCGAGGACGGCGTCGAGGTCGTCTCGATCGCCACGCCGAACTTCACCCATTACGAGATCACCAAGGCATGCCTGGAAGCCGGGCTGCACGTGATCTGCGAAAAGCCGCTGTTCTTCACCGTCGCCGAATGCGACGAGATCGCCAAGCTCGCCGAAGAGAAGGGCCTGATCGTCGGCGTCACCTATGGCTTCACCGGCCATCCGCTGGTGCATCAGATGGCGGCGATGGTCAAGAAGGGCATGCTCGGCGAGATCCGCATCGTCGACATGCAATATACCCACGGCTTCAATGCGGGCGACGATGTCGGCGCCGGCGAGGCGGTGAAATGGCGCACCAATCCGAAAACCGCCGGCCCGACCTTCGTTCTCGGCGATATCGGCACCCACCTCTATTACCTCTCCGAAGTGGTGCTGCCGCATCTGAAGATCGAAAAGCTGCTCTGCGACCGCAAGGCCTTCATTCCGACCCGCGCGCCGCTCGAAGACCATGCGACCGTTCTCATGCATTACGACAACGGCGCCCGCGGCCGTCTCTGGGTATCCTCGGTCAATGCCGGCAACATGGGCTCGCAACGCTACCGTTTCGTCGGCTCCAAGGCCTCGATCGAATGGTCGGACGCCCATCCCGACCAACTGATCTATGAAGTGCAGGGCGAGCCGAACCGCACTCTGCATCACGGCATGCCCTATCTCGAAGAGGAAAGCCTGGCGGCTGACCGCATGGGCGCGCTGCACACCGAAGGCCTCGGCGACAGCTGGGCGAACATCTACCTCTGGATCGCCCAGGCGATCGATGCCAAACGCCGCGGCGACGAAGCCTTCCTCAGGAGCCACCATTATCCCGGCATCGAAGCCGGCACCGAAGGCGTGCGCTGGCTGGAAAACTGCGTCCGCTCGGCTGATGCGGGCGCGGCCTGGATCGACTTCAAATAGCTCCCTCCAAGGGCGCGCCGGGATCTCCTCCACCCTCTCACAAAGGCGCGCCCTCAATTTCCATAGGAAAGATCGAGACGATGAAACTCTCCATTTGCACCGACGTTATGGGCAACCTGTCATTTACCGACATGCTCGACAAATGTGTTGAACTCGGCGTCGAGGGCATCGAAATGACTGGCGGCGGCTGGTCGCGTGCCCCACATTTCCGCGCCGACGAACTGCTTGAAGACAAGGGGCTTTTGAAAATCAAGCTTCAGGAAATCGAGGCCCGCGGCCTTGAAATCGCGGCACTGAACTGCTCGGCTAACCCGCTCGATCCCGGCGAGATGGGCAAGCGCCACCGCAAGGAAATGGAACAGACGATCCGTCTTGCCGGCGAAATCGGCATCAAGACGATCGTTACCATGTCCGGCCTGCCGGAAGCCGCCCGCGGAGACAGCGTGCCGAACTGGCTCGTCTATACCAAAAGCTGGCCGGACGAGATGCCGGAACGCGACCGCTACCAGTGGGAAGATCGCGCCTTCCCGCTCTGGCATGATCTGGTCAAGCTCGCGCGGGAAGTCGGGGTCGAGCGATACGCGCTGGAAAACTTCTCGGCGATGCTCGTCTGGAACCCGGAAACCCTGTTCCGTCTGCGCAACGAGGTCGGTCCGGCGGTCGGCATGAACCTCGATCCGAGCCATCTGTTCTGGAAGGGCGCCGATCCGATTGCCGCGGCACGCGCGCTCGGAAGCGCAATCCATCATTGCCACGGCAAGGACACGCGTATCGAGCGGGGCCTTGCCGACATCAATGGTTTTCTGGAGCTGAAGGACGTGACCGACGTCGCCAACCGCACCTGGAATTACGTCGCCGTCGGCGCCGGCCATGACCTGCAGTGGTGGAAGGAATTCTTCTCGGTGGTCAGGATGGTCGGCTACGACGGCTGGGTCAGCCTCGAGATGGAAGACTTCACCATGTCGACCGAGGCCGGCATCCAATCCTCCATCGAGGCGCTGCAGGCAACGATCAGCCGCTGACAGGGCAGGGTGGGCGGCTTTCGCGCCGCCCTCCGCGTTCAAACGAGCCTGGACACTATTATGGACACATGTTCTATAAAGCGGACAGAGTTGAACCGGAGCGCGCCATGCACCTTTCCATGTGGACTTACCCCTGGGATATCCAAGACCAGGGGCTCGATGCGATTGCCGGAGAGCTTCGCAACCGGGCAGGCCTCAACACGATCAGCATGGCGACCTCCTATCATGCCGGCCGCTTTCTCCAGCCGCGCAGCCCGCGGCAGAAGGCCTATTTTCCCGAGGACGGGACGGTCTACTTCCGGCCGGACGAGAGCCTGTGGCAGGACAAGCTGATCCGGCCGCTGATGGCGGGGAATGTCACCGAGCGCGGCGACATGCTGGAGGCGCTGGCCAGGGGACGCGACGCGACCGGTCTCAAGGTCTCCTGCTGGACGGTCTGCCTCCACAACAGCCGTCTCGGCATGCTGCATCCTGATCACGTGACGCGCAACGCCTTCGGCAATCCCAACTATTACAATCTCTGCCCTTCCAGCCCGGCGGCGCGCGCCTATGCCGTCACCCTTGTCCGCGACATCACCGTGAATTACCAGCCGGATATGGTGGAGCTCGAAAGCCCGAACTTCATGGGCTTCGCGCATGAATACCATCACGAGAAAGACGGCGTCGGCCTCAACGCCGAAGACGATTTTCTGCTGTCGCTCTGCTTCTGCGATCATTGCGCGGCGCGCGCCGCAAAGGCCGGCGTGCCGGCCGAAGGTGCGCGCCGAACTGTTGCGCGTTTCATCGCCGAACTCTGCGAACGTGATATCCCGGAATGCCAGTTCCCGGATTTTCCGGCGGCCGGCATCGATGCCTTCCGCGACCATCCGGACTTACACGCCTATCTCGCCTGGCGCAGCGAACCGGTGACCAGCCTGATCGGCGAGATCAAGGCGGCGGCCGATCCGGCGAGCCGGATCGTGCTGATCGACCTGAAGGACGGCTGGCTCGGCGGCGTCGATCTCTCAGCTGTCGGCAAGCTCTGCGACGGGGCGATCCTCTGCTGCTACGACATGACGCCGGATGCCGTCGGTGATGTCATCCGCGCCGGCCGGGCAGCACTTGGATCGGAGAAATTCCTCGGTGTCGGCCTGCGCGTCTTCTATCCCGAGGTCGGTGAAGCCGCGGTGCTGGCGGCTCGCGCCAAAGCTGCCGTCGACGCTGGCGCTAATGGCGTCAACTTCTACAATTACGGCCTGATCCCGGCCAAACGTCTCGATTGGGTCAAGGCGGCGGTCGACGGGCTTCTCTAAGCGGAAATCGGTTCGGCGACCTGGATCAGGCAGTCACCGGCCTGGCTGTCGCAATGCAGACGGTGGGAAATGACCATACCGTCCTCGGCAAAGCGCAGCTCTTCCTCCGACTGCTCCAGGCATTCCAAGTCATGATACCATCCGGCCAGATCGCCGGCCGAAACCGTGGCGCCAAGGGCCGCGGCCGGCTCGAACCAGCCTCTGCGATCGGCGTAGATTCCCTGGCTGTGCCGGGATAGCGAGAGGAGTTGCAGCGGCCCCGGTTCGGCAAGCGGCGTGCGGGAGAGAACCGGACGCCCGACAATGCCGAGGGTTACAAGCAGTCGGTCGATCGCTGCCGCCGTGAAGGCCATCGTCGCAGGCGTCACCGTTCCGCCGCCGCCGAACTCGCCGGAAAGACCGACGATACCGGCCCTGGCCGCAGCCCCCATCGATGTCGGCGCCGCCGGGCCATTGTCGGCGATGAAGGCATGCGACGCGCCCATCGCCCGCATCAGCGCGACCGACCGCTCGAAGCGGATGGCGTCGGCCTGCCGCTCGATCAGCGTGCAGGGCAGGTGCGCCATCGACGTGCCGCCCGAATGCAGGTCGAACATGACGTCATGGCGCGGGAAGAGTTCGTGTTCGAGGAAATGCGCCAGGCGCGCCGTCGGCGCCCCCGCGGGATCGCCGGGAAAAGCCCGGTTGAGGTTGCCGCCGTCGAAGGGCGAGCAACGTTTGGCCGCCATCACCGCCGGCAGGTTCGCCATCGGCAGGATGGTGACGGCGCCGCGGATTGCGGTGACGTCAAGCAGGCGCATCAGCCGGCCGAGCTGCAGTTCGCCCTCATATTCGTCGCCGTGATTGCCGGCCATCAGTAGCAAAGACGGCCCCTCGCCATTTCTCAGGCAAAGGATCGGAACGCGGATCTGATAATAGGGCGAACGGTCGATCGAATAGGGAATGGCGAGATGGCCGGCCTGCCGGCCCTCACGCGAAAAGTCGATCGGATTGACGAGGCCGCTATGCATGGTCCCTCCAGTGCGGGGCGGTTGCCGCGCAGTTACAGCGCCGCGACCGCGGTCATTTCGACGCGCAGGTCCGGGTCGGCCAAGCGCGCTTCGGTGCAGGCACGCGCCGGCGGGTTTTCGATGTCGATCCAGCTGTCATAAACGCCGTTCATCGCCTCGAAATCGGTAATCGCCGGCAGGAAGACGTTGACCGCGAGGAGATGCGAGCGATCGGTGCCGGCTTCCTTCAAAAGGGCGTCGATCTTGCCGAGCACATCGCGGGTCTGCTCCTCGATGCCGGCCTTGCGATTTTCCGCGACCTGGCCGGCAATATAGACGAGACCTCCGTAGCTGACGGCCTGGCTCATACGCGGGCCCTTCTGATAACGCTGGATCATGCAGCTTTTCCTTTTCTTGGTTTTTGCAGGGAGAATTCAGCCGAAGCTTGTGAGATAGGCGGCCGTCACCGAATGATCCGGATCGAGGCCATAGAGGATTGCATGCCGGTCGAGGCAGGTGCAGGGATGCGAAATGCCGAACTCGACGACGTCGCCGACCGAGACGTCGCTATCCTCGGCAAGAGTCAGGAAGGCATGCTGATCGTTGAGGCGGAAAACCTCGGCGCTTTCGAAATTGCAGAGATATGCGCCATTGCGATAGAGCGCCAAAGGCCGCGGCAGGCCCTGGTCCATCGCCACGTCGCGCATGCCCATGCCTGAAATCGCAAGCTGTGGCTCCGGCCGCGAGAGGACTTCGGCCCAGACCCTGAGCGCCGGACGGAAACCCGCCGCCGCGGAAACCGTCTTGTCGCCAATGCGCAGACCGCCGCGTGCATCGAGGCCGGCAAGGCCGCGTTCGTAGATGCCGTGATCGTGAAAGAAGATCGCGCCGCTGCGCAGCACGAGCCGGCAGGCGGGATCGGCCGCGACGGCCGCTGAAAGCCGCGCCACCACGACATCGAAAAACACCGAGCCGCCTGATGTCAGAAGCAGCGGCCGTTCCTTGCCGATGCGGGCCCGTATCTTCGGCAGGAAATCGGGTATCATCGCCATCAGCGCGTCGATACGAAGCATCGTCTCTTCCGCATTGGCGGTCGCGGCCGCACCCTCATAGGCGGCGATACCGGTCAGCCGGAAGGCCGGCGTCTCCACCGCCAGGATCGCGTCGAGAACTGCCGCCGCGGCGTCGGTGCTGCGCAGACCGGCGCGGCCGGCGCCGAACTCCACCAGCAGGCCGAGAGGCGGCAGATCCGCGCGCTCCTGCCATGCGGACCGGAGTGCCGCGACGAGCGGCGTCGAATCCACGAAAACATGCAATTTCGCATCGGGATAATGGCCGAGCAGGGCCGCAAGCCGGCGGGCGGCGGCGATCCCGCCGATCTCGTTGGCAAGGATCAGCCGTCGCTGTCCCGCCTTGAGCATGACGGCGGCCTGGCGGATATCGGCGACGGTCGTGCCCCAGGCGCCCGCGGCCAGAAGCGCCGCTGCCAGCGCCGTCGAC
The DNA here is from genome assembly GCF_022354505.1 of Rhizobium sp. C104. NCBI lineage: Bacteria > Pseudomonadati > Pseudomonadota > Alphaproteobacteria > Hyphomicrobiales > Rhizobiaceae > Rhizobium > Rhizobium sp. C104. The sequence continues at coordinate 319,800 of NZ_CP092355.1, forward strand.
ATCGGCGTCTTGGCGTGCGGCGCGATTTCGGCGCCATAGCTCTTCACATAGGCCATCATCAAGTCGACATTACTGGCGAAGGCCTGCCGGTCGAGCGAGATCAGCGGCAGCGCCATCCTACCGTCATAAGGTTTCCATCCCTGCGCTCCCACTGCCGCAAGCGGCAACTGCGGATGGCCCGGCGGAAAGCCTCGCACCCGCTCATCGAGCACCATATCGTCCATCGCAGCATGAAGATCAGACATGGCGGCCTCTGCCGATCCCGGCCGGATCGTCCAAGCCTAGGCGATAGCTATCGTTGGCTGTGGCAAAGAACAAGGCGCGCTGCTCGTCGAGAGAGAGCTCAGCGGCAACCGTGCGAAAAGTCTGATAGACCTCGTCGAAAGAAGCATGCAGACCCGCGACCGGGAAGTCGCTGGCAAACATCGACCGCGCCGGACCGAAACAATCGAGGCAATGTTCGATCACCGGTCGCAGGCTGTCGAGCGTCCACGCATGGTCATAGGCGACAAGGTCGGAAATCTTCACGCGCACGTTGGGCGCGCCGCCGAGCGCCCGCAGGCCGCGATACCAGAGCGCCATGCCGTCCTTCGTCCGGTCGGCAGGGCTGCCGCCGTGGTTGAGCACGAAAAGCGTGTCGGGAAAAGCCTGCACCAGATCGAGCGCCTCAGCCATCTGCCAGGGATAGAGCATCAGGTCGCAGACCAGCCCGAGCCGCGTGGCATGGGCAAGCCCCGCGCGCCAGGCGGGATCGGCCATGCGATCCGGACGCGATGCAAAACGCTTCGCCACATCGGGATGCCAGCTCAGAATATCGCGGATGCCGACGACGTTGGGGTTTTCCGCTTCCGCCTCGAGCAGGCGCGCGGCATCCGGACCGTCGAGGGGAACGCGGGCGACATAACGGCGGGCCACGCCGGAACTGCGGTCGAGACCCTCAAGCCAGCGGCTCTCTTCCAGCGGGTAGGCAACCGACCAGCCGGCCTCCACATGCACCGTCGCAATGACGTTCTGTCGCGCAGCATCGGCGCGATAATCGTCGATGCCGTAATCACGCAGGATCGGTCCGAGGTTTCCCACCACCATCTCCTCGCCGGAAGCCCGCGCCTTCTCAAGCCAGGGGTGGCGCTGCAGGCTGAGGTCCCAGAGATGGTGGTGCGGGTCGATCACCGGCCCGTCATAGCACTTCGTCATCGGCGCGCCTCGCGGCCGGAAACGAGCAGCAGGGCGAGGATCAGCGTGCCGAACATGATCGAGCGCCAGCCGGGCGAGGCATTGACGACGGTGATCAGCGCCGTCGTGGTGACAAGCAGGATCGCCCCCGGGATAGTGCCGGCATAGGTGCCGCGGCCGCCGAGGATGGAGGTGCCGCCGAGCACGACGGCGGCGATCGAGGTCAGCAGATAGGGGTCGCCGATGCCGACATAACCCTGCCGGTTCATGCCCAGCACGAGAATGCCCGCAAGCCCGGCGAAGAAGCCGGACAGGGTATGGACGATCAGCGTGTTACGGGTGATGCTGACGCCGGAAAGCCGGGCGGCGAGCGGGTTTGCCCCGAGCGCCAGGAACCGGGCGCCGATCGGCATGCGGTGGACGAGCAGCAGGACGACGATCGATACGGCGAGCCACAGCAAGATGCCCGAGGGGATGCCGAGCGGCCGCGCCTGCCCGAGCAGGATGACGGCCGGATTGCTGACGGTGACGGCGCTGCCGCCGGCGACGATGACCAGCAGGCCCTGCAGGAAAGTCGCCATGGCAAGCGTCATGATGATCGGCGGCACGCGCAGATAGGCAGCGCCCGCACCGTTCATCAGGCCGATGCCGGTGGCGATGGCAAGGCCCACCGCGATGCCGGCAAGGCCGGTCGGATCCCAGGCCGGCGAGATCAGCGGCAATAGGATCGCCGTGACTGTGATAACAGCGCCGACCGAAAGATCGATGCCGCCCATCAGGATGACGAGCGTCTGGCCGGCCGCGACGATGCCGATCACCGCGGCGAGTTCGAGGAGGTAGCGCAGATGGCCGTAGGCGCCGAAACCGCGCAAGGTGACGCTTGCGACGATCCAGACGAGCGCGACCAGAAGGAAGGTAAGCAGCGGCGGATTGCGAAATGCGGACCGGATGATGTTCATCGCCTTGCCCTCCAACCCTTAACAAGTTCCGGCACGGCGACCGCGCCGACGATGATCAATCCTTGCGCGACATATTGCGCGACCGGCGGAAAGCCGAGGAAGAACATCACGTTGATCATCACCGAGAGCAGCAGGCTGCCGCAGATCGCGCCGCGCATCGTGCCCTTGCCGCCAAGGAAGCCGACACCGCCGAGCACGGCCGCGGCGATCGAATTCAGCGTGAAGGGTGTGCCGATCACGGGATCGCCCGAGCCGGTCTGCGCCGCGACGAAGAGGCCGGTCAGCGCCGCAAGCAGGCCGGAGAGCGCGAAGGCAGCGACCCTCACCCGTTCGACCGGGACACCGGAGCGGAATGCGCCGACCGGGTTGTCGCCGGCCGCATAGATGCCGAGGCCGAGCGGCGTTGCCAGAAAGGCTTTCCAGAGCGTGAGGATGACGACCAGCAGCAGGAAGGCGATGGGCGTGTGGCCGGCAAGCGCCGTCGACAGCCAATCGGGAATGAACCCGCCCGGCCGCGGCAGCAGGATCAGCGCGACGCCGCCGATGATGAAGGAACCGGCCAGCGTGACGATGATTGCCGGCAGCCTCAGATGCGTCACGATGGCGCCGATGATGGCGCCGATCGAAAGGCCGGCGAGCGCGACAGCCAGAATGCCGCCCGGCACGCCGAGCACCCCTTGCATCGTCGTCGCCGCGATCACCGCTCCGAGGCTGACGAGTGGGCCGATCGCCAGGGTGATGCCGCCGTTCAGCATCAGCAGCGCCTGCGCCATGGTGACGAGCGCCAGCGGAAACCAGTTCTGCGTGAATTTGGAGAAACCGCCGACGGACAGGATGCCGGGAAAGAGCACCGCATAGAGGATGAGAAAGCCGGCAACGACGAGATAGAGGCCGGCGAGGCCGCGGTTGCGGCGGAGCTGGATCGAACCGTAGAGCCGGGAGGACGCAATCGTGCTCATGCCGCCTCTCCCTGCGTCGCAGCCGCAATACCCATGGCCGCACCGACGATCGCGCCTTCGCTGATCGCATCGCCCGAGAGCGTCGCGGCAACGCGCCCCTCGCGCAGAACCACGACGCGGTCACAGAGATGGACGAGCTCCGGCGTATCGGAACTGACGAGAATGACGAGCCGCCCCTCGGCGGCGAAGGCGCGCAGCATCAGGTAGATTTCCCGCTTGGTCTCGATGTCGACACCGCGCGTCGGATCGTTGAGGAGCAGAATGGAAGGATCGAGCGGCAGCCATTTGGCGAGCGCCACTTTCTGCTGGTTGCCGCCGGAAAGCGCCTGCACCAGGCGGGCCGTATCGCCCTTGATCGTCAGCCGCCGGGCAAGATCGGCGACCAGGCCGCTTTCCGCCGTCAGGTCGCGCAGCCCCTTGCGGGCGAGCCGTCCGAGCGAGGGCAGGATGAGATTGGCGGCGATGGAGTGGGGTAGCACCAATCCCTCATGTTTGCGGTCGGCCGGCACATAGACGATGCCCGCCGCATTCGCCGCGCCGACGTTTGCGGGCAGACCGGGATTTCCCGATACTTCCGCCCGGGCAGCAGACGCGGGAATCGCGCCATAGAGGCCGAGCAGCAGGTCTTCCTGGCCTTGTCCCACCAGCCCGCCGATACCGACGATCTCGCCAGCGCGGGCGGAGAAGCCGATATGGCGCACCATGCCGGCGGAAAAATCCTCGACGCTGATGCGCGTCGCGCCGGGCTTGGCGGCGACACGCGGCGGGAACAGGTCACCGGTCTCGCGGCCGACCATCAGGCGGACCAGCCCCTCGCCGTCGATGCCGGAGAGCGACTGGTCGGCCGTGACGCCGCCGTCCTTCAGCACCGTGACATGCGAGCAGAGCGCCTGCACCTCGTTGAGCCGGTGGGAAATATAGAGAAGGGCGGTGCCGCGACCCTTGAGCGTTTCGATGAGACGGGCAAGGATGCCGGCTTCATGGGCGGAGAGCGATGAGGTCGGCTCGTCCAGAATGAGCACGCGCGGCTTGCGGAACAGCGCCTTGGCGATCTCGACCACCTGACGGCGGCCAAGGGCCAGATCGGCGACCGGCATGTCGAGCGGTTCGGTGAGCCCGACCATGTCGCAGACCTCTCGTACGCCGCGATGCAGCGCTCGATAGTCGATCAGGCCGAACCGGCGCGGAAAGGCGCCGGTTCCGATGTTTTCGGCAATCGACAGGCTGGCCGTCAGGCTCAGCTCCTGCTGAACCACGGCGATGCCGGCCGCGCGCGCCGCCGCCGGGCTGAAACGCCCGACAGGCTTGCCGTCGATGAGGATGGAGCCGCTGTCCGGCTGAAGGGCGCCGGACAGGAGATTGATCAGCGTCGACTTGCCGGCGCCGTTTTCACCGAGCAGGGCGTGAACCCTGCCCGGCAGAAGGGCGACGTCGACGCCCTTCAAAACGGGATTGCCGAAAAATCCCTTGAACACCTGCCGGGCTTCCAGCAGGGGCCGTTCTTCCGTCATGACGGTGTCCTCAGCTCGGGATTACTTGGCCAGCAGCTTGTCGAAGAGCGCCTGGTCGTAATCCGAGTAGATATAGCCGTCGGCCGGAAACTTGTCGGCCCGGGCGAGGTAGCTGCCGATGGTGCTGTCGTCGATGACGGGAAGCGGCACCTTGACGAAAGCGGGCACGTCCTTGCCTTGCAGCGCCTGCACGGCGGTATAGACGGAGAGCGCGCCGAGCCAGTTCGGCTGCATCGTCGCCCAGCCCTTCAGGCCCTTCTCCTTCCACAGCTCCAGAAACTGCCGGGCGTTTTCGCCCGTCGTCGGCACCTGGTCGCGGCCCTGGCGCTCAAAGGCGAGGACGGAACCGGCCGACAGCGCGCCGCCGAGCGACAGCACGCCGTCGATATCGGGATTGGCGAAGAGCAGGCTGGTCATCGCTTCCTGTGCGGGCGCAACGTTATATTCGGTATTGGTCTCGGTAATCACCTGCAGACCCGGATTGGCGTCGAGGACCGGCTGGGCACCCTTGCGGCGATCATCACTCACCGAAATGCCGGCCGGGCCGTTCATGATGATGATCTTGCCCTTGCCGCCTAGCTGGCTGACCATCCACTTAGCAGCGGTCGCACCCCATTCGTTGGAATCGGTGTTGATCTTCGCCGTCACCTTGTCGGTGTTCACAAGGCTGTCGAAATTGACGACGGCGATGCCCTTCTCGCAGGCATCCGAAATGACGCGGTCGAGCGCGTTGGAGGAGCCGGCGATGACGACGATGGCGTCGACATTGGCGTCGATCATCGACTGGATATGCTGGATCTGCGTCTGGGCGTTGCCCTGCGCGTCGGTGATCATCAGGTCCTTGACGAGACCCGCCTTCTTCAGTTCCTCCACCTCGGCCGTGATGGTGCCTTCGGTCTGCTTCATCCAGGTCGGCACCGAATAGATGTTCGCCCAGCCGATCGTATAGGGCGCTTTCCTATCGCCCTTGATGCAATTGGCGGCGGCCGAGGCCGTGCCAGTGGAAAAGACGAGGAGGGCCGCGGCAGCGGCGGCACCGGCGAGAAGGCGGCGGCGCAGTGAAGCGGAAATGCTGTTTTCAAAATTCTTCATGTCGATCCCCTTTTTTGTGCGGCAGCCTTGACGGCCTGCCATCAATGTCCAATATATTGTACACATGATCTTTATACCGGACGAGGCGATCTTATGCCGATTTTTCTACCTCGCAAGAGGGGTGAAAAAAATTTTCGTCTGCTGCGAAATCACGGAGGTCGGTTGACAGATGCGGCGGAGGATTTGAAAAGCTTGGCCGAACAGAAATTGGGATCGACAGCAATGGATGCAGTTCAGGACGAAGCAGCCGGCAAACGCGCCCGCGGGCTCGACCGCGCCTTCGAAATCCTCGATTTCCTGCGCCAGAAACGGCAGGCGCTGAAGCCGAACGAAATCGCAGCGCAGATCGGCGCGCCGCGCTCCTCGGTCTACGAGCTCGTCAACCTGCTGCTGAGCAACGGCATTCTCGAATTCACCGGCGGCGAGGGACGGGTCTATCTCGGCCGCAAACTCTATTTCCTCGGCGCCGCCTATGAAAATCATTTCGATTTCACCCGCGAATGCGAGGCGACGCTGGAACGGCTTGCCGACGAGACACGGGAGACGGCGCAGTTCTGCATGCTGGATGGCAACCGGTATACGGTGGTGCGCATGCGAGAAGGCGCGCGGCCGTTCCGCATTTCGACCGATGTCGGCCAGTCGGTGCCGATCCCGTGGACGGCGTCGGGACGGCTGCTGGTTGCGCATCTTTCGGATCAGGACATTCTGAATTTCATTCCGCCGCAGGATTTCCGCCTACCGGGCGGCGAATGGCTCGAGCCCCAGACCTTCATCGCCGAGGTGCGCCAGGCCGAGCGCGAAGGCCTCTTCACCTTCAATAGCATCGTCGACAGCTTTACCCATTGTTTTGCCGTGCCGGTGCGCGGCGAGGAAGGCCATGCCGCCGCAACGCTCTGCCTCGTCACCCCGCGCGACGACGGCATCGCCAACCGGGACCGCTATCTCGACTGCCTGAAGAAGGCTGCCGCCGGCTTGGAGCATGCCCCGGCCCGGCCAAAACGAGGCTGACGCCAAATCATGTCACGCTAAGGCAGGACGCCACTCGTCGACCTGTCCGACATGGAAAGATAAAAGACCGCCGCAAGAGATATCTCTTGTTGGCCGCCGCGATCGTCGATTTCCAGATTCAAGCCGATCCCGCAAAACTATTCACGCTTCCTCCGAAATTATGAAATGTAGTTTCTCTATAAAATTTATGGAAAACGTAGTTTAGCGTCCTGACAGCCTATCTATGCCTTGGCCTTGAATAAGACCGGGCGATCAACGGCAAACGGAGAGGACGCGAAATGACACGGAAAATCAGGCTTGGAGCATTTCTCCCCGGTGGCGGTCAGCACGTCGCCTCGTGGCGCCATCCCGACCAGCCGGCCGACGGCGCCACCAGTTTCGAGTTTCACAAGCAACTCGCCCTGACGGCTGAGCGCGGCCTCTTCGATGCCTACTTCCTGGCCGATGGGCTGGCCGTCGGTTTTGGCGGCGCACGCGAAGGCGGCAATGCTCGTGTCGCAGGCTTCGAGCCCGTCACCTTGTTTTCCGCACTCGCGCCTCTGACCACCCATCTCGGCTTTATCGCCACCTCCTCGACCACCTATGAGGAACCTTATACGACCGCCCGCAAATTCGCTTCGCTCGATCTGATCTCGGAGGGCCGCGCCGGCTGGAATGTCGTCACCACGACGGGCGACCTCACGGCGCAGAATTTCAATCGCGACACCCAGCTTCCGCATGCCGAGCGCTATCGCCGTGCTGCCGAACATGTCGACGTCGTCCGCAAACTCTGGGAGAGCTTCGAGGACGACGCCTTCATCCGCGACAAGGAGAGCGGCGTGTTCTTCGATCCGGCGAAGCTGCACGATACCGACCATCGCGGCGAGCATTTCAGCGTGCGCGGTCCGCTCAACGTCTCGCGCTCGCCCCAGGGACATCCTGTTATCGTCCAGGCCGGGCAGTCGGACGACGGGCGCGGGCTTGCCGCGGCAACGGCCGAAGTCATCTTCACCGCCCATCAGCACATCGAAACCGCCCAGGAATTCTACCGGGATATCAAGGCGCGCGCCCGCGGCCTCGGCCGCAATCCCGATCACATCCTGGTCATGCCCGGCGTCTCCGCCTTCGTCGGCAGGACCGAAGCCGAGGCGCGGGAGAAGTATGATCGCCTGACCTCGCTCATCGTCGAAGAGGATGGGATCGGCCTCCTCAACGGCCTGACCGGCGGCACGCTCGACCTGCACGGCTATGATCTCGACGGGCCGCTGCCGCCGGCGCCGCCGACCGAAGGCATGAAGAGCCGCCAGGCCCTCATCCGCCAGATCGCCGACGAAAATAACTTCACCATCCGCCAGCTCTATCAGTGGATCGCATCGGCCCGCGGCCACTACACCATCGTCGGCACCGCCGAGCAGATCGCCGACACGCTGCAGCAATGGTTCGAGAACGAAGCCGCCGACGGCTTCAACATTCTGCCGCCCTGGCTTCCCACCGCGCTCGATGACTTCGTCGATCTGGTCATCCCGGAACTGCAGCGCCGCGGCCTGTTCCGCACCGCCTATGAAGGCAAGACGCTGCGGGAAAACCTCGGCCTACCTTTCCCGACCAACCGATGGGCTGCGGGGCGCGCAGCTCTCCAGGCAGCAGAGTGAGGAGCGATCCATGGCTTATGAAATCAATCAGGTCCTCCCAAGAAGCTTCGGCCGCCTGAAGAGCAGCGAAAGCAATAGGCCCACTTTCGCGTCGCATGTGCGCCATGCGCTCGCATCGCTTCTGCCGCGCTACGGCCTGCTGATCGCCTTCCTCGCACTCTGGCAGGTTTCGAGCACCAGGGGCTGGATCAATCCGGCCATTTTCCCGCCCCTGAACGTGATCCTGTCGGCCCTCTGGACCAACCTTGCCAATGGCGCGCTGCTTGATGACATCGCCATCAGCCTGCAGCGATCGGGAACAGCCTTTGCCTTTGCCGTCGTGGTCGGCATTCCGCTCGGCCTGTTCATGGGCCAGTTTCGCGCGGTCGAGCAGGCGCTCGATCCGATCCTGCAGCTCTTCCGCCAGACCTCGGCGCTGGCGCTCTATCCGGTCTTCATCCTGCTGCTCGGCCTCGGCGAAACATCGAAGATCTTCGTGATCTTCTGGGCGACGCTGTTTCCTGTGCTGCTCGCCACGATCAGCGGCGTCAAGGAGGTGGACCAGAAGCTCATCGAGATGGCGCGAACTTACGGCGCCGGATCGCTGACCGTCTTCCGCCGCGTCATCCTGCCGGCCTCCGTCCCCGCAATCTTCGTCGGCCTGCGCCTCTCGGCGACGACGGCACTTCTGCTGCTGATCGCCGCCGAGATGATCGGCGCCAACAAGGGCATCGGCTTCCAGGTCATGAACGCTCAGTACAATTTCCAGATCCCGCTGATGTTTGCGGCGATCCTGCTGCTCGCCTTTCTCGGCCTTGCCGCCAATGCCTTGCTCGTTCTGCTGCAGCGCCGCCTCTGCCGCTGGTCTCAGCCGAACGCCTGACCGCTTCCACCGATTTTCCTCCTCCGAAAGGACACGTCATGACTTTCCATCCCCGCAACCTTCTCCTGCCGGCCGTGATCGCTCTCGGTCTCGCCACGCCGGCCGCCGCCACCGATACGGTCAAGCTGCGCTATCTCGCGAGCCAAGGCGGCCTTGCCGCCCATGAACTCGCCGACGCACTCGGCTACTTCAAAGATACCGGCATCACGTTTGAGAATGTCGGCTATGCCCAGGGTGGCCCGGCCTCTCTCATCGCTCTTGCATCCGGGGATGTGGAGATCGGCAGCGCCGCCACGTCAGCCGTCTTGAATTCGATCATCGGTGGCAATGATTTCGTCGCCGCCTACCCATCGAACGGCATCAATGACGAGGTGCAGTCGACCTTCTACGTGCTGGAAGACAGCCCGATCAAAAGCATCAAGGACATTGCCGGCAAGAGCATCGCCGTCAATACGCTCGGCGCCCATCTCGATTACACCATCCGCGAAGCCCTGCATTCCGTCGGCCTGCCAAGCGACTCCGCCAATCAGGTCGTCGTTCCCGGGCCGCAGCTCGAGCAGGTGCTGCGCTCCAAGCAGGTCGATATCGCCGCCTTCGGCTACTGGCAGACGACCTTCGAGGGTGCTGCGCTGAAGAACGGCGGCCTGCGTGCGGTCTTCGACGATACCGACGTGCTCGGCGACATTGCCGGTGGTTTCGTGGTCCTGCGCCGCGATTTCATTCAGCAGCATCCCGAAGCCTCGAAGATCTTCGTCGAGCAGTCGGCCCGCGCCCTCGACTATGCCCGTGAACATCCCGAGGAAACCAAGAAGATCCTGGCAAAGGCACTCAGCGAACGTGGCGAGAACCCTGACATCGCACAGTATTTCCGCGGTTACGGCGTGCGCGCCGGTGGCCTGCCGGTCGAGCGCGACATCCAGTTCTGGATCGACGTGCTGGTCCGCGAAGGCAAGCTGAAGCAGGGCCAGCTGGCGGCCAAGGACATCATCTACGCGGCCGATGCCAAGCCGGTAAGCAACTGAGGAAGAGTGATGAGCCTCGCCCAGGACATTCGCCGCGGAGAGGTGACAATCCGTCACCTCTCCAAATCCTACAAGCTGAACGGCAGCCATCTGCAGGTTCTGAAAGATATCAATCTCCACATCCGCTCCGGCGAAAGCCTTGCAATCGTCGGCGCCAGCGGTTCGGGCAAGACGACCCTGCTCCGGGTTCTCGCCGGCCTCGAAGAGGCCGACACTGGTGAGGTGCTTGTCGACGGCAAGGCGATCCGCGGCGTCGGCGCGGAACGCGCCGTCATCTTCCAGGAGCCGCGCCTTCTTCCCTGGCTCGATGTCCTCGGCAACGTCGCCTTCGGGCTGGAAACGAGAGGCCTCCCCCGCGAGCAGGCGAGGGCGCGGGCGCGTCACTACGTCAAGCTCGTCGGTCTGCAGCAGTTCGAGGCGGCCTATCCCCGGCAACTCTCCGGCGGCATGGCACAGCGCGTCGGCATCGCCCGAGCGCTTGCCGTCCAGCCGGAAATCCTGCTGCTCGACGAACCGCTCGGCGCGCTCGATGCGATGACCAAGATCGGCATGCAGCAGGAACTCGCCCGGATCTGGCGCGATGAGGATGTGACGACCATTCTCGTCACCCACGATCTCGAGGAGGCGATCTATCTCGCCGACCGGATCCTGATCCTGCCGCGGGAAAAGGGGGCCGAACCGCGCCTGATCGACATCGATCTGCCGCGCCCGCGCGACCGCAGCGCACCGGAATTCGTCCGGCATCGCGAGCAGCTGCTGAACCTGTTCGGGCTGCATTGAAGGCTGCCGCTGCAGCCTTCGCCAAGACTATACGATCCAGGGATCGATCAGTTCGATCCCAAAGCCCTCGAAATCCCTAGGGTTGCGCGTCTCGGCCCCGCATTGCGCTGAAGAAACCGGAGGCGGCTATCAAGACTTGCTCTTCGCTCCGGCAGTCAGATAAGGCCGCCGATCCAGTTCCGCCGACCGGTAGGAGCTGCGCAGCCGTAACAGATCCTTGCGGGCGATCAGGCCGCAGAGTTTGCCGGACGCCGGATCGACGATCGGAATACGCCCATCGCCGGTCGACAGCATCAGGTCGGCGATGAAGGCAACGGTATCATCCGGATGCCCGACGGGGACGGAATCGTCCGTGACGTTTTCGGAAAGCGTCTGTAGGACCAGATCCGCCTTCCCCTGCCAGAGCAGGACATCGGCGCGCGAGACGATGCCGGCCAATCTGCCTTCCGCGTCCACCACCGGGTAGATCCGATGGGTTTTCTCCTGAGAGGCGAAGAAATCGCAGGCCTCGCCGATTGTCATCGTAACGGGAAGCGTGTCGACATCGGCGATCATGATCTCCCTTGCCCGGGAGAGTTCGAAGGGATCAACGCCATATTCGCGGGTGATGTGCTGCCCACGGCGCGCGATCTTCTCGGTGAGGATCGAGCGGCGCAACAGCAGCACCGTGACCGCATAGGCCACCACTGTTGCGGCGAGCAGGGGAACGAGCGTGCTGACGTCGCCGGTAATCTCCATCGCAAAGAAGGTGCCGGTCAGCGGCGCGCGCATGGTTCCGCCCATCATCGCCGCCATGCCGAGCAGCGCCCAGAAGCCGGGATCGTAGCCAGGCAAGACGAGGCCGACCAGCCATCCGAGCGTGCCGCCGAAGATGAGAAGCGGCGCGAGCACGCCACCCGAGGTGCCCGACGACAGGGCAAATAGCCAGATGATCGTCTTCACCAAGAGGATCGACAGAACCGCCGGCGCGAGCAGCCGATTGTTGAGCAGGCCATCGATAATGTCGTAGCCGACACCCATCGCCCGCGGCTCGATCAGGCCGCCGAGGCCGATGACGAGACCGCCGAGCATCGGCCACCACATCCAATGGATCGGCAGCGCCTCGAACAGGTCCTCGATCCGGTAGAGCAGCGTCGTCAGCAATCCCGATTGCAGCCCCGATATGATGCCCATCGCCGCACAGGCAAAAATCCCCCACCAGGGCAAATCAACCTGGAAATGGGTTAGGAACAGCGGTCCGGTGCCGAAGAGTAGCGGACGCCAGCAGATCGACACGCAGGCGGCAACGGCGACGGGAATGAAGCTGCGCGGTTTCCATTCGAACAATAGGAGTTCGACCGCCAGCATGACCGCGGCGATCGGCGAGCCGAAGATCGCCGTCATGCCCGCGGCGGCACCGGCGACGAGCAGCGTCTTCCGCTCGGCCGCGCTCATGTGGAAGAACTGGGCAAAGAGCGATCCGATCGCCCCGCCCGTCATGATGATCGGTCCTTCGGCGCCGAACGGGCCGCCGGTTCCGATCGAGATTGCCGAGGACAGCGGCTTCAGGACCGCGACCTTCGGCGACATCCGGCTGCCGCCGATCAGGATGGCTTCGATTGCCTCCGGAATGCCGTGGCCGCGGATCTTCTCCGACCCGAAGCGGGCCATCAGGCCGATGACCAGTCCGCCGAGCGGCGGCACCATCACCACCCATAGCGAGCGCGGCACTGAAGCCAGAGAGTTAGGCTGAGTGCCGATCTCTCCGAACCAGATGACATTGGTCACCAGCGCGATCAGGCTGGCGAGACACCAGGCCGCAAAGGCGCCCGCCGTGCCGACGATGATGGACATCCCGACCAGCAGGAGAACCCGCCGGTCGGTAGTGAAATCGCCGGCCTCGCGTCGGGAAAGACCGCCGGTAAAATCATGCGGGCGGTTGCTGGGTTGATGCTGCGCCATGGAAGCCTCTGCTACGCGAAAATGGGTCTGCTTGAGTGGCGTCATTATATCGTGATACGATATAAATCAATGGACGAAAGCAAGTAGGCGAAAATCTCTCGGAAGATGCTTCACTTGACCGGCCGGCGGCTGCCCATCTATTCGAGATCGGCAATAGCGCGCGCATGGATCGCCTCCTGCGAACCAAGCGGCAAAGGAGAATGAGTGTGAAGAAAATCCCGCCGCCGCTGAGACAGGAGGATTACGAGGCGCTCGCCGACCTCAGATTCGCGCTTCGCCAGTTCATGGACTTCAGCGCGTCGGCCGCCCAGTCGGAAGGACTGCCGGTGCAGCAGCATCAAGCGCTGCTGGCGATCAAGGGGCAACGCGGCGGCGAAATCATGACCATCGGCATGCTCGCCGAGCGGCTGATCATCGCGCCGCATACGGCGACCGAGCTCGTCGGGCGGCTGTCGGATGCCGGGCTGGTCGAACGACATGCCGATCCGGTCGACAGGCGCCGTCAGACACTCCTCCTGACCGAGAAGGCGGACGAGCTTCTGACGAGGCTGAGCGCCGTCCACCTTTCGGAAATCAGGGTGATGGCGCCGAAGCTGATCGAGCTTCTGCTCGAGCTTCAGAAGACGGCGCCGAAAGTGGAGTGAACGAAGCCGCGCTGCGGCTTATCGTGAAAGCGTCTTGCCGAGACGATGGATATGAGCGGCGCCGATTCCGCAGCAGCCGCCAATGATCGTCGCACCAGCTTCGGCCCAGGAGCAGGCAAAACGCGAATAGGCATCGTCGTTCAGATCGTCGCGGGTATCGTGCAGGCCTTCATTGGCGGCCGAGGCGCCCTGTTCCCCTTCGAAGGCGTTGGCATAGACGCCGATTTCGATCTGGGCGTCCATCTTGCGGAACGTCTCGGCGGCCGTCTCGACCGCTTCTCGCATGACCTCGGGCTTGCTGCAGTTAAACAGGAAGGCTTCGGCGCCCGATGACGCCGCCCAGGACGCCGCATCCTCGACGCTTTCGCCGGAGCGAAGCTTCGGCTCGCTGCTTTCGATATCCGCTTCGTCATCGGCCAGCGTGAAGGAAATCCAGAACGATTTACCCGATCCCGCCACCGCCTGACGGACGGCCTCGCCCTCGGCGATCAGGCTCAGCGTCTCGCCGAGCCATATGTCGACGAAGGGGGCGAGGTTTTCGACCAGCACCTCGAGATAACCCTGCACCCGCTCAGGCTGAAAATTCTGCGGCTCGTAGGAGCCGAAGATCGGCGGCAGCGAACCTGCGACCAGCACCTTGCGATCGGTGGTGGAATCGGCCGCCTCGCGCGCCAGGCGGCCGGCAAGACGGATCAGCCCCGCACCCTCCTTCTGGAACCGGTCCTCGCCGATATGGAAGGGCACCAGCGCATAGCTGTTGGTCGTAATGACCTCAGAGCCGGCGGCGATGAATTCCTTATGCACCTCGCGGACGATATCCGGCGAATTGATCAGCGCCAGGGCCGACCATTCCGGCTGTTTCAATTCGGCGCCGAGCCGCAGCAGCTCGCGGCTCATGCCGCCATCGAGGATTCGTGTCCTGCTCATGAGGGTCTCCATTCGGGCCGCCGCACCGTCACCGGCGGGCGTGCTTTTCATTTACAAAAGAGTGAGTGAGTGTTGTTCGCTCCGACAGGCGGCGGGGTTTCATAGCGGGCTCTTCCGATCGGCTAACGACGAACCGGCACTTGCGCTTCGAGACCTCGAAAGACGCGGGCAATCACTGCGGTCAGGGCGAGATAGAAGAGAGTGACGACGAGCAGCGGCTCATAGACCAGCAGCGTATCCTGACGGACCTTGTTGGCCACGGCATAGAGATCCATCACCGTCACCGTGAAGGCGAGCGGCGTCGCCTTCAGCTGCATGACGATCTCTCCGGCAATGGTCGGCAGGGCGATGCGGATGGCGCGCGGCAGCCAGATGCGGCGGGTCAGCTTCCAGGGTGACAGGCCAAAGGCCCGCCCGGCTTCAAGTTCGCCCTTGGGAACGGCAAGCAGCGCGCCGCGCAAAACCTCCGCCTCATAGGCCGCATAATTCAGCGTGAAGCTGACGGCGGCAAAGAAGAAGCCCTCGCGCAGGATCGGCCAGAATAGGCTCTGGCGGATACCGGGGATCATCGGCAGCAGCGAGCCGACCCCATAGTAGAGCAGCCAGAGCTGGATCAGCAGCGGTGTGCCGCGGAAGAAGGTGCAGTAACCGCGGGCCAGCAGCCGCGTCAGCCTGCCGCCGCTGACCTGCGCGAAGGCGAGTCCGATGGCGATGATGAAACCGAACACGACTGAGATGACCAGCAGCGCCACGGTCTGCCAGGCGCCGGTCAGAAGCAGCGGCCAATAGGAGGAAATCCAGGTGAAACTCATGGGCGCGGCTTCCTCAGGCGAGACGCGGCTGTCCGCGCCGCACCCGCCCTTCGATCAGCTTGAAGGCGACGTTGGAAACAAGGGTGATGGCGAGGTAGAGAAAGGCCGAAGCGAGGAAAAACACGAAATAGTGTTTGGTGCTTGCCCCGGCAAGCCGGGTGGCGAGCGCCAGTTCCTGGTAGCCGACGACCGCGACGAGCGCACTGTCCTTGGTGACCGACATCCAGAGATTGGCCAGCCCTGGCAGCGCGTTCGGCAAAAGCGCCGGCAGCAACACGCGGCGGAACCGCAGCATCGGCCCCATGCCAAAGGCCTTGGCCGCCTCGATCTGACCGGTGGGAATGGCGAGGATCGCGCCGCGCAGCACTTCGGTCATATAGGCGCCCTGCACGAAGCCGAGCACCGCGACGGCGGCGACGAAGCCGTTCACATTGACCGGCGGCAGGTCGAGTGCCGCCAGCAGCCGGTTGAGGCCGTCGGTGCCGGCATAATAGAGGCCGACGATGAGGATCAGTTCGGGAACGGCGCGGATGAGCGTGGTGTAGAGATCGAGCACCAGGCGCAGTGCTCGATTGCCGGAAAGCTTTCCGAGCGCGCCGCCGGTGCCGACGAGCAGGCCAATGGCGAAGGCGCAAGCCGAGATGGCGACCGTGGAGACAGCACCTGTCAAAAGAACGCCGCCCCATCCCGGAGGATAGGGAGACAGCAGATCCAGAATGCCTTGTTGAGCGGTCGCCATCGGGATTGCTTACTTCGCGCCGTAGATGTCGAAGTCGAAGTATTTCTTGGTGATCGCGTCGTACTGGCCGTTGGCGCGAACTGCAGCGATCGCCGCATTCAGCTTGGCTTTCAGCTCGGTGTCTTCTTTCCGCAGACCGCCCGAAACGCCGGCGCCGAGAATTTCCTTGTCGTCGGCGACATCTCCCATCTTGGCGCAGCAATCCTTGCCGCCGTCGCTCTTCAGGAAGGCGTCGAGTGCCAGGGAATCGCCGAAGACGTAGTCGATGCGGCCGGAGGCCAGATCCTGGAAAGCCTCGTCGAGCGTCTGGTAGGTTTTCTCCTCGGCAGCATTGGAAAAATACTTCTTGTAATATTCAGACTGGATCGTCGACACCTGGATGCCGATGGTCTTGCCCTTCACGTCTTCGGCCGTGGCGCCCGGCTTCTGGTCCTTGGGACCGATCAGGGTGCTCGGCGTGTTGTAATATTTGTCGGTGAAATCGATCACCTTCGAGCGTTCCGCCGTGTTCGACATCGACGACCAGATCACGTCGAACTTCTTGCTCTGGAGAGCCGGAATGAGACCATCCCAGGAAATGTCGACGATCGAGCATTTCTCCTTCATCTCCGTGCAGACGGCGTTCATGAAGTCGATTTCCCATCCGTGCCACTCACCCGAGGCGTCCTTGGCAAAGAAGGGCGGATAGGATTCGTTCATGACGCCGAAGCGGACTTCGGCCTGCGCGGTGACCGCGGAAAGCGCAAGTGCGGCGCCGGCAAAAAGTATGGAGAGCAGTTTCATTCGCAGGATTCTCCTGGTTCGTGGGTGTCGATGACGGCTGGTGTGGATCAATGGGCGCTGAGACGAGTGAATTCCCGGCAGCGGGCGCTGACCGGCGCCCCGAAAACCTGTTCCGGCGGCCCTTCCTCCTCGATCCGTCCCTGATGCAGGAAGAGGACACGGCTCGAAACATCCCGGGCGAAGCGCATTTCATGGGTGACGATCAGCATGGTCCGGCCTTCTTCCGCGAGATCGCGGATGACTTTCAGGACCTCGCCGACCAGTTCCGGATCGAGCGCCGATGTCGGCTCGTCGAACAGCATGACGGCGGGATCGACGCAGAGCGCTCTGGCAATCGCCGCGCGCTGCTGCTGGCCTCCGGAGAGGAAGGCGGGATAGGTGTCGCGCTTATCGAAGAGCCCAACCTTGTGGAGCAGGGCTTCCGCCTTTTCGATCGCCTCGCGCTTGGATATGCCCATGACATGCACCGGCGCCTCGATGACGTTTTCCAGCACGGTGCGATGGGCCCACAGATTGAAACTTTGAAAGACCATGCCGAGCCCCGTCCGCAACCGCTCGATCTGCCGCCAGCTCTGCGGTTGCAGCCGCCCGCCGCGACCGGCTTTCAACACGACTTCCTCGCCGTTCACCGCAATGCGCCCGCGATCCGGTGTTTCCAGGAAATTGATGCACCTGAGAAAAGTGCTCTTGCCGGAGCCCGACGAGCCGATGATCGAAATCACATCGGACTTGTATGCCTCCGTCGAGATACCCTTGAGAACCTGTTGCGAGCCGAAGCTTTTATGGAGATCTTCGACGCGAAGAGCAGGAAAGGGTTGATCCGACATGCAGGGGTCCGGCTGAACTGAGTTTGCGAAGGATAATGATAAAACAACGCGGTTTTTTCGCGCAATTATCACCTCTTTTGCATATTATGCGCAAAATAATCTTCCTCACGCTTCGACTGCGGCGAAATCTATGAAAAGCCATAACTGGAATTGGACTGGACAATGGAACAGCTGGATCGTTTTGACCGTGACATTCTCGATATCGTTCAGCGCGACTGCCAACTGAAGGCCGAAACGATCGCCGAACGGGTCGGCCTGTCTGTCTCGGCCGTGCAACGGCGGTTGAAGCGGCTGCGCGAGGAGGGGATCATCAAGGCGGAGGTCGCCGTCGTCGATCGGAAAGCGACGGGAACATCGATGGTGTTCATCGTCGGCATGGAAATCGAGCGGGACAATTACGACGCGCTGGCGAAGTTCCGCGTCTGGGCGGAGAAGCAGGATCATATCCAGCAGGTCTATTACGTCACCGGCGCCGTCGATCTGATCGCCATCGTCACCGCCCGCGACGTCGAGCACTATGACGATATCGCCGCCCTGATCATGGCTGACAATCCACAGATCCGCCGCATGCACACCAATGTCGTGCTGCGCGACGTCAAGCTCGGCCTGTTCGTGCCCCTGGAATAGCGCCGGATAAGCCGCTGGACTCGCAATCGGCAAAGGGCATAATTCCGGGCGCAAATTCTCGGGAGGAACGAGCCTTGACGTTACGACACCAGATCATCGCATTGGCGATCGTCCCGCTCGTCATTTCGATCCTTGCGATCACCACCTTCATCACCTGGCAATCGGCAAACCTCGCCAAGAACAGCATCGACACGTTCGAGCAGAACATGCTGAAGACCAAGGAAGCCGAGATCCTCAACCTGACCAATCTTGCCCTCTCCGCCATCCAGACAATCTATGACAAAGCCGGGGCCGACGACGAAGCCGCCAAGCAGCAGGTGGCTGAAATTCTGACCTCGCTCGACTACGGCAAGGACGGGTATTTCTTCGTTTACGACTACGCCGGCAACAATATCGTCCATCCGCGCCAGAGTTTCCGGCATGGCCACAATTGGCTCGACCTTACCGACCCGGATGGCGACAAGGTCATCGCCGAACTGATCGCCACGGCCAAGGCAGGCGGCGGCCTTCATCAGTACAAATGGCAGAAACCGTCGACCGGGCAGATCGCCGACAAGCTCTCCTTCGTCGTCAGCCTCGACAAATGGAACTGGGTCGTCGGCACCGGCGTCTATCTGGATGACGTCTTTGCCCAGAGTGCCGCCGCCAATGCAGTGACGCGCGCCAACATCAGACGGACCTTCGTCATCGTCGCGCTGATCGCCGTGCCTTCGGTGCTGGTCGTGTTCACCACCTGCATGCTGCTGACCTTCCATGAGCGCCGTATGGCCGACAGCCGGCTGAAGGAACTGACGCAGCGGGTCATCGACACCCAGGAAGAAGAGCGCACACGGCTGGCGCGCGAGCTGCATGACGGCATCTCCCAGACCCTTCTCGGCGTGCGTTATGCAATGGATCTCGCCGGCCGCAAGGTCAGGACCAATGTCGACGAGGCCGCGCTGACCATCGAGCGCGGCGTCGAGGCGCTGAACGGCGCCATAAAGGAAATACGGCTGCTCTCGCATGATCTGCGCCCGCGCGTGCTCGACGATCTCGGCCTGACGGCGGCGCTGGAGGCGCTCTGTCATCACTTTGCCGAACGGACGGGGATCGAGACGGAGATAGACGCCTCGGGCTTTACCGGCATGCTGAAGGCGGAAGCCAACACCGCGCTTTACCGCGTCGCCCAGGAGGCCTTCAACAATGTCGAGCGACACGCGGGCGCCTCCCGGCTTACGGTCAAGCTCTGGAGCGACGGCGGCCGCGCCCGCATGACCATCTCCGACAACGGCACCGGGTTCGCTGGCGCCAGGGATGGCGCTTCCGGCAGCTCGGGTCTCGGCCTGCGCAACATGCAGGAGCGGATGGCACACTTCCGGGGCCTGCTACTGATCGAGAGCGGCGAGGCCGGCACGACTTTGACGGCGATGATGCCGAGATCGGCCAATCTGCCCGCCGGCAAGCAGGCGGAAGCCGCATGAACGAACGCCCGAAAATCAAGGTGCTCCTGATCGACAACCATCCGCTGGTGCTGGACGGGCTGAAAGCAGTGCTCGAAACCTTCGACCATATCGAAGTAGCGGGCACTGCCGGACTGGCCCAAACCGGGCTTGATATCGCCCGGCAGGTCCAGCCGCAGGTGGTGCTGATGGACATCAACATGCCGAAGCTCAGCGGCATCGATGCGATCGAATTGTTCCGGAACGAGCTTCCGCAAACCCGCGTCGTGATGCTTTCCATGCATGACAGCCGCGAGTATATTTCCTCGTCGGTCCTGCATGGCGCCGCCGGTTATGTGCTGAAAGACGTGTCGACCGACGAGATCGTCGCGGCCATCGAGACAGTGGCGGGCGGCGGTACTTATTTCTCCTCCGGCGTCTTCGACGCGCTGATGGGTGAGCGCGTAGAAGAAGGGAGCGATCCTCTGACGCCGCGCGAGCGCGACACGCTCGGGCTGATCGTTGCCGGCAGGAGCAACCGCGAGATCGCCGAAGCGCTCGGGATAAGCGCCGCCACGGCGGAAACCCACCGCAAGAACCTCAAGAAAAAGCTCGGCATCGCCACCACGGCAGGCCTTATCCGCTATGCGCTCGACCATGGCATCGCCTCGAAAAGCGAAGGAAATCCGCGCCTACCCACTTCTGGGTAGGCCCCGGTATTTCGCCTCTGCGCCCATCTTGTGGGGATAAAACCAACGCCCTGAGGACTTCAGTCACGGCCGGCCAAGTGCCAAGCCGTTGGGAGGAATTCACATGCGTTACATCAGCTTCCGATCCGCCGGAAAAGCTCGAGCGACCCGAAACGGGCCTGCTGCCGCCGCCGGCTGAAAGACCTGCCTTCCACGCCGACAACTGGAACATGGCGACCGCCGCCGCGCGGCGCCTGAAAGGTATTCCGACATGGAAAAACCACGTAGCAAGGCAGCACTCTGGCTGCTGATCATCCCTTACATAGGTCTGCTCTGGCCATCATTTTACAATCTCCGCGAGCCGTCGCTTTTCGGCTTTCCCTTTTTCTACTGGTATCAGCTTCTCTGGGTGCCGATCACAGCGACGCTGACCTGGATCGCTTATCGGAGCGTGCGCCATGACGACTGACATCAACGGCACGGCGCTTGCCGTCTTCATCTTCTTTTTCGTCCTCGTCACGGTCATGGGCTTCGTCGCCAGCCGCTGGCGCAAGCCCGAGACGCTCGCCCACATCGATGAATGGGGTCTCGGCGGCCGCAACTTCGGCACCTGGATCACCTGGTTCCTCGTCGGCGGCGATTTCTACACCGCCTACACTGTGATCGCTGTCCCGGCACTAGTCTATACGGTCGGCGCCTACGGCTTCTTCGCGCTGCCCTATACCATTGTCGTCTATCCCTTCGTCTTCATGGTCATGCCGGTTCTGTGGAAACGCGCCAAGGATTTCGGCTATGTGACGGCCGCCGACGTCGTCCACGGCCAATACGGATCGCGCGGCCTGGAACTCGCCGTCGCTGCAACCGGCGTCATCGCCACCATGCCTTACATCGCCCTCCAGCTCGTCGGCATGACGGCGGTCCTGAAGGCGCTCGGGCTGCATGGCGAACTCCCGCTGGCGATCGCCTTCATCGTGCTGGCGCTCTATACCTATTCGGCGGGCCTGCGCGCACCGGCGCTGATCGCCTTCGTCAAGGACATCATGATCTATATCGTGGTTATCGCAGCCGTCGCACTGATCCCGTCGAAGCTCGGCGGCTACGCCAATGTCTTCGCCTCTGCCGATGCGGCCTTCCAGGCCAAGGGCTCCGGCCACCTGCTGCTCGGCGGTAACCAGTATGTCGCCTATGCCACGCTCGCTCTCGGTTCGGCGCTCGCAGCCTTCATGTATCCGCATACGCTGACGGGCATCTTTGCATCCAACAGCGGCAAGACTATCCGCAAGAACGCGATCATGCTGCCCGCCTATACGCTGCTGCTCGGCCTGTTGGCACTGCTCGGCTATATGGGCCATGCCGCCAACCTGAAGCTCGACAGCGCCAATGATGTCGTTCCGACCCTGTTCAAGACGCTGTTTTCAGGCTGGTTCTCCGGCTTCGCCTTCGCGGCGATCGCCATCGGCGCACTGGTGCCGGCGGCGGTAATGAGCATTGGTGCGGCCAACCTCTTCACCCGCAATTTCTGGAAGGCCTATGTCGACCCCAAGGTCAGCGACGCGGGCGAGGCCAAGGTCGCGAAGGTGACGTCGCTGGTGGTGAAGGTCGGGGCACTGCTTGTCATCATCTTCCTGCCGACGCAGTTCGCACTCGACCTGCAACTGCTCGGCGGCATCTGGATCCTGCAGACGCTTCCGGCCCTGGTTTTCGGCCTCTACACCAACTGGTTCCGTGCACCCGCCCTGCTGGCCGGCTGGTTCGTCGGCTTCTGCGGCGGTACCTTCCTCGTCTGGGATGCCGGCTGGAAGCCGCTGCATATGATCAGCCTCGGCGGTGAACCCTTCACCGTCTATACCGGGCTGCTGGCGCTGGCGGCAAACATCGCCGTCGCGGTGGTGATCAATGCCCTGCTTCCGGCCAAGGTTCCGGCTCGGGCGTAAGACAAAAATACGAAGGGCAGCAAACGCTGCCCTTTGTCCTTTTATTTTTCAGCAGAAGCTGAGGAGAGGTTGGGCGATCAAAACTCCTCCCAATCGCCAACCAATGCCGCATTGCCCTGGGTGGCATTCCCCTGGAACGACCTGCCCACCTTGGCGATCATCTGGCGTGCCGGCGAGGCCACGGGTTGAGCATGCTGTGCCGGGGCCGCCGGCTGCGATACGCGCTTCGGTGCTGCTACTCCGCCAATGTTGAACTGGCTGAGCAACTGGAACAATGCATCGGCTTCCTTGGCGAGGTTATGAGAGGCGGCTGTCGCTTCTTCCACCATGGCGGCGTTCTGCTGCGTGCCCTGGTCCATCCTGTTGACGGCGGTATTGATCTCTTTCAGTCCTTTCGCCTGCTCTTGCGAAGCGCCGACGATCGCGCCGACATTGCCGTCGACCTGCTGCACCTGCGCCGCAATCTCCTGCAGGGCCTTTCCGGTCTCGCCAACCAGGGCGACGCCGTTTTTCACGTGGCCGTTCGAAGCGTTGATCAGTTCCTTGATTTCCTTTGCCGCCTTGGCGGAACGCTGCGCCAATTCGCGTACTTCCTGGGCAACGACGGCAAAGCCCTTGCCGGCTTCACCGGCGCGGGCGGCTTCGACGCCGGCATTCAGCGCCAAGAGGTTGGTCTGGAAGGCGATCTCGTCGATGACGCCAATGATGCTGCCGATTTCGGTGGCGGAGGATTCGATCTTGCCCATGGCGTCGACCGCATCCCGCACGACACTGCCCGAGCGTTCCGCATTGTCCTTGGTCTTGCGAACCAACTGGCCTGCTTCCTGAGCCTTGTTGCTCGAGTCGGCGACGGTGGTGGTGATCTCTTCAAGGGCAGCGGCGGTTTCTTCGACGGAGGCGGCCTGCTGTTCGGTCCGTTTGGCGAGATCGTCCGAAGCGGAGCGGATCTCTTGCGCGCCGGCTGCGATGGCGCTGGCGTTCTGGGAAACCTTCTGCATGGCGGCGCGCAGCTTTTCGACGGCGGCATTGAAGTCGGCTCTGAGCTTTTCGAGGGACGGAATGAACGGCGTGCCGATCTGCTGCGTGAGATCGCCATCGGCCAGCGCCTGCAATGCAGTACCAAGCTGGCCGACCGCTCGGTCCGTCTGCTCGGCAAGGGTGCGGCGTTCATCGGCATCCTGTTCGAGTCGATGCCGTTCCGCGACCGCCCGCTTGGCTTCCGTGTCGGCTTCCCGCTCAGCCTTTGCCGAAATGGCATCGCGCAGGCCGGCGACGGCGCGCGCAAGCGTGCCGATCTCATCGCCGCGCGCTTCGAGGCGGCGATCGCCATCGAGATTGCCTTCCGCCATCGCCTTCAGCGAAAGCTGCAGTTTTGCCAGCGGGCCAACGATCGTACGCGCGGTAATCGCAGCCGCAACGATCGAAAGAAGAGCTGCGATGCCGAGCGCCGTCAGGACCATCGGCTTGAAGCCGCTCGCCGTGCTGCGGACCTCACCGCCGATCGATTTGTTATATGCTTCCTGGTAGTCGATGAATTTGTTGATGGCGCCGAGCCAGGCAACGAAGGCCGGTCTTGCCTGTTCGAGCAGGATCTTGCGGGCAGCCTCGCCATCACCCTTTTCCTGCAGCGCAATGATCTGGGCGACCAGGGGATTGGTTTTCGCCTGGATGTCGGCGATCTCGCTCAGAATGGTCTTTTCCTGATCCGTCGCACCCGCCGGCGATGCAACCATCTCCGCCATGCGTTTTTCGTTTTCGGCGTAGGAGGCCGCGAGCTTTTCGATCAATGCCTCGGCCGCCTTGCGTTCATCGGCGGACGTCACCAGGGTCACATCGCGAATGGCGATCGCCCGATCGTGCACGCTGCCGCGATAGTTGATGGCAAAGCGCTGCTTGACGCTGTTGACGTCGTTGATCGTTCCGAGATTGTTGTTGATCTCCGCGACCTGCACCGCCGAGTAGATGCTGAGGCCGGCCATCAGCACGATCAGAAAGCTGAAACCAAGGGCGAGACGCATCGCGATCCCGAAACTCTTAATGCTGTTCATTCGCGCGCTCCATCGTGTCGGCGAGGTTTAAAGGTGTCTGTGACCAGGATCTGTCCCCGAACGCCTCCGCCGGCCACCACTACACGCGTCGCCTCCAAAGCGGGCGCGCGTCAGGGTACCAACGTCGATTTCATGCGGGATTTCGGGATACCTGGCCGGCCATCATGGCGTAGGTGACGATCCTCAGAACGTCGCTCCGATATGCTTAAAAATAGGAGGAGATATTTTAGAGAGTGTAAACGAAGCCCACAGGGCGTCATTATGCTGCGATTTTTGTATATTTCGTCGTATTTGCTGCAGAACCACGAATGGTCGGAGGTGACCCCATGGCTCGAAGTCACCTGTTCGATCGGCCTGACTGTCGGTCCTTGGCCAATACTTGGAGGCGGCGCTGCAGGTGGCCGACGCCAATCTCTGCGCCGCCAAGAATACCGGCCGCAAACGATACGTGTCGATGGCGAGCTGTCGCCTCCTGCTTCAGTCGCGCAGTAGCGGCAAGAGCTGATCGCCTTGCCGCTTGATCTCGGAGAGATAGGGCGTGTCGGACAGCACGAAATGCGTGATCCCGAGATCCTGGTATTTGCGCAGCGAGCGGGCGACGTCTGCCGGTGAACCGACCAGCCAGGTGGTGCCGGCACCGCCGCCGCCGAACCTGCCCGGCGCGGTATAGAGATTGTCGTCGAGGACGTCGCTGCGTTCATGGAGAGCAAGCAGCCGCTGCTGGCCGACGGCGAGCACGCGCTGGTGATCGTGCCAGCCGGTGCCCTTGCTCCTTGCCATCTCGGCGACCTTCGCCTCGGCGTCGGCCCAGGCCTCATCCGTCGTGTCGCGAACCAGCGTCGTTATCCGTAGCCCGAATTCCAGCGGCGGGAGGTCGCGGTCGAGAGCACGGCTCAGCCCCTTGAGCCGTCCGATCCGCTCGCGGACGCCCTCGAGCGGCTCGCCCCAGAAAAGCTGGACATCAGCCTCGGTGGCCGCCACCCGTTCGGCCGCTTCCGAGGCGCCGCCAAAATAGAATTTCGGATGCCGGCGGTTGCCGCGAACCTCGATGCGCGGCACCACGGTGGATTCGGCGACCCGGAAATGGTCGCCTGCCGAGGTGACGTTTTCTTCGGTCCACAGCCTGCGGACCAGCCGCATGAATTCCTTGGTCCTGGCATAACGATGCGCCTGGTCGCCCTCGCTGTCGCCATAGGCGGCCAGATTGTCCTTGCCCGAGACGATGTTGATCCGCACCCGGCCGCCAGTCAGATGGTCGAGCGTTGCCGCCGCGGAAGCGAAGTTCGCCGCCCGCCAATAACCCGGCCGGATCGCAATCAGCGGCTCGAAGCTGGTGGTGCG
This sequence comes from Rhizobium sp. C104, assembly GCF_022354505.1. Lineage (NCBI taxonomy): Bacteria > Pseudomonadati > Pseudomonadota > Alphaproteobacteria > Hyphomicrobiales > Rhizobiaceae > Rhizobium > Rhizobium sp. C104. The sequence continues at coordinate 345,527 of NZ_CP092355.1, forward strand.
CGCGGCGAGCGCGGCCGCGACGGTGAACGTGTCGGGACGGCCCCAGCCGGTGCCGATGAGCGCGCCCTTCCAGCCATGCTCTTCCAGCGCCTTCGCGTGGCTGGTCAGCGTGTCGAGGCTGTTGTGGTTGTCGACGGCGGAATCTCCGCGATGACCTGCTCTGACGTCGTTGGGAATATACCAGAGAAATTCGGAATGCTTGCTCATGCGATGCCGGTTTATTCGGGATTGGAAGAAGGAGGCCAAGGAAAGACCGGGAAGATCATACGGCTGCCTGTGCTGCCTGCGCCTGAAGCGCAAAACCGTTCGGCGGGCGCTGGAGGCCCAGATTCTCCCGCAGCGTCGTGCCTTCATATTCATGCCGGAACAGGCCACGCCTGCGCAGGATCGGCACGACCTGATCGACAAAGTCGGTGAGAGCCGTGGGCAGGATCGGCGGCATGATGTTGAAGGCGTCGGCGGCACCATTCTCGAACCAGATCTGCATCGCATCGGCAATCTGCTCGGGCGTTCCGACGACAGTGCGATGGCCGCGCGCGGTGGCGACCGCCAGATAGAATTGGCGCAGCGTCAGATGATTGCGCGAGACGAGGTCGGAAACCAGCTTGAGGCGGCTTTTGTTGAGTTCGGTATTGTCAGGCAGGGGAGGGGCGAGATCATCAAGCGAATAGCCGGAAAGATCGACGCCCCTATAGTGGCGGGCAAGGATATTCCAGGCGATAGCGGGATGCACCAGCGATTGGATATACTCATAATTCGCTTGAGCTTCCGCCTCCGTACCGCCGAGAACAGGGAATATGCCGGGACTGATCAGGAGGTCGTCCGGCCGCCGCCCGTAACGGGCAAGCCGCCCCTTGACGTCGGAATAGAATTCCTGGGCATCCTCGATCGTTTGGTTGGCGGTAAAGATCATCTCGGCGGTGCGTGCGGCAAGCTCGCGTCCGGGTTCCGATGCGCCAGCCTGCACGATGACGGGATAGCCCTGCACCGGACGGCCGACATTGAGCGGACCCGCCACCGAGAAGAACTTGCCCTTGTGATTGACGAGATGCACCTTGTCGGGATCGAGATAGACCCCGCTTTGCTTGTCGCGGATAAAGGCATCGTCCTCGTAGGAATCCCACAATCCCTTCACCAGGTCGACGAATTCCTCGGCCCGCTCATAACGATCGGCATGGGCGGGATGGCCTGCGATCGAAAAGTTCTTCGACACGTCGGCGCCCGTCGTGACGACGTTCCATGCGGCACGGCCCTTGGAGATATAATCCAGCGACGCGAATCTGCGGGCGAGAAGATAGGGGTCCTCGTAGGTCGTCGATGCCGTGGCGACGAAGCCGATATGACTGGTCGCCTGGGAGAGGGCGGCCCAGAGTGTCAGCGGCTCGAAATGAGCGCCCTGGGCAATGCGGCGAAACGCTTCCGGATCCGCGGCCCGCTCCCATCCCGCCGGGCTGTCGGCGACGAAGACGAGATCGAATTTCCCGCGTTCGGCGGTCTGCGCCAGGTCCCGGTAGTGATCGATATTGAGGCCGGCATCGGCCTGCGCATCCGGATGGCGCCAGGCGGCGATATGATGGCCGGTCGCCATGATAAAGGCGCCGAGCCGCATTTGCCGTTTCGATGTGCTCATTGGCTTGCTTCGCCGCTATATCAGGCTGCTCTGCGGCCGGGGACGCTGACCCCGAGCCGGCCGAGAAGATGGCTTCGGAACTCTGCAAAACGCGGATCGCTGTGATCGCGCGGCGCCGGCAGATCGATCCTGAGATCCTCGATGAGCCGGCCTTCGTCGAGAACCAGAATCCGGTCCGCCAGCGAGATTGCCTCGTCGACGTCATGGGTGACGAGCAGCACGGCGGGACGGTGCCTTGCACATAATTCCCGCAGCAGATCGTGCATCTTCAGCCGGGTCAGCGCGTCGAGCGCGCCGAAGGGTTCGTCGGCGAGAAGCAAGGCCGGCTCGCGCACCAGGGAACGGGCAAGCGCGACCCTCTGCTGCTCGCCGCCGGAAAGCTGGTTCGGCCATGCCGTTTCCCGCCCCGCGAGTCCCACTTCCGCCAAAGCCTTCCTGCCGCCTTCCTGGCCGGTGGCGCGGGGCAGGCCGAGCGTGACGTTCTGGATGGCGCTGCGCCAGGGCAGCAGGCGGGCATCCTGGAAGACCACGGAAAGCCTTTCCGGCGTCTCAAGCGTGCCGCTTCCCTCCACACCGTGATCGAGACCGGCAAGGGCCCTGAGGAATGTGCTCTTGCCGGAGCCGCTGCGGCCGAGCAGGGCAACGAATTCGCCTTCTTCGATATCGAGATCGACACCGTCGAGGATCGTCTTCGCTGCAAACCGGCGGACGAGGTTTCGCACATGGACGGCCGTGGCCGCCGGCTTCAGTTTGCCAGGGTGCGGCGCCATGAGAGAGCCCTCCGTTCGATGAGGCGGACGAGGCCGTCCGAGACGAGACCCAGGAGCACATAGACCACCAGGCCGACGAGGATGACATCGGTCTGCCCGTAATTGCGGGCGAGATCGATCATGTAGCCGAGCCCGCTGGTGGCGTTGATCTGCTCGACGACGACAAGGGAAACCCAGCAGAGGGTGACGGCAAAGCGCAGCCCCAGCAGGAAACCGGGCAAAGCGCCCGGCAGCACCACTTGGAGGATGAAGTCCTTCTGGCTCATGCGCAGCGTCTCGGCCAGTTCGACATAGCGACTATCGATGCTGCGCAGCGCATTGTGGGTGTGGATGTAGATCGGCACGATGACGGCAAGCACGATCGTCGTAACCTTCATGCTCTCGCCGATGCCGAACCACAGGATGAGCAAGGGGATCAAGGCGAGCGTGGGTATCGCCCGCTTGATCTGAACCGGTCCGTCGATCAGCGCCTCGCCGATCCGGGAAAGACCGGCGATGACGGCCAGGATCGTTCCGATCAGCAAACCGATGCCGAGGCCGAGCAGAGCGCGCGTCGCTGACGTCACGAAATTGTCCTGCAGGCGGCCCTGTTCCAAAAGCCGCGCGAAAGCCTCGACGACCGTCCACGGTGCCGACAGGATACGCGGGTCGATCCATCCGAGCGCCGAGCCGGCGACCCAGGCCAAGACAAGCAATGCCGGTCCGATCTGCAGCCCGAAAGGTATCGCCGGGCCGGGACCCAGCCTGCGCCGGGCGCGCGCGCCGGCAGAGCCGGGAAGACCAACCGGCCTTGCCGCGCGTAAACCCGCCGGCGCAATTCTGCCACCTGACCTCAGGGACAGGTTCGCTTCATCTGCATCCCAAATGGTTGCCATGCTTGAAATCTCCTCCTGAATGGAATGGGGAACGTTAAAGGCCCTTGGCCAAAGCCGCCGCACCCAGCTTTTCGAAGCGATTGTCGAAAATCTGCTCCACGTCGAACGGCTTGTAACCGAGCTCGTCCGCTAGCAGGTTGATCGTTTCCTGATGACGCTTCTTCACCTCGCTCCAATCGGAGGGAACGATCTGCTCCCCGGTCATCTTGACGAGATATTCCCCGTCGTCCTGGCTGAGGCCCTGCTGACCGACGTAATATTCCTTGATCCAGAGGTCCGGGTTGCGGTTCACCCATTCGGTGGCGCGCGCCCACAGGCCGACATATTCAGCGAGGGCAGCCGCCTTGGCGGGATCATCCAGAACCCATTGCGGAGCATAAAGATGGCCGGGATCATCGCGCAGCCCATGCTCGAGGAGAGTTGCGCCATCCGGCCCGTATTGCGTGATGTAGCGCCTGATATAGACGCTGCCGAGCGGCGCGATGTCGACCTGTTTGCCCGCCAAGGCCTTCGGATAGACATCGCCGGTGCTCGGCAATTCCACGAGAGTGACGTCGCTGCTCTTCAGGCCGGCGGTGTGAAGCGCGCGCAGGACGAGAGTGCCCTGGGCCTGACCGGGGCTAAACGCGATGCGCTTGCCGCGGAAATCAGAGAGCGTCTTGACGTCGGCGCCAGGCGCGATGCCGAAGCGGTAGATCGGATTGGCGATCGGGTCGCGGCGTTCGCGATAGGCGATGTTGCGGACCGGCAGGTTGTTCCAGTTGGCGAAGATCGAGGGGATCTCGGCCACCGAGCCGACGTCGAGCGCATGGGCGCGGAAGGCTTCCGATGTCTGCGGTCCGCCGCTGATATTGGCCCATTTCACTTCGAAAGTGAGCTCCTTGTCGAGGCCAGACACTTCGAGAGCCTTCTGCGTGACCGGGTCGCCGATCGTCAGCACGGTGCCCGGCGGCACTTTAGCAAGGAGGGGCGCGTCGGCCTGGGCTGCGGCCGGATTGTGAATGGCGCCGAAGCCAAGCAGACTGAACAACGCGATTTTGAATGCTTTTGCCAATGTCATCGTCGATCTTCCCGTTTCGGATTGCTGATTGCAGGAACGATGCACGGTAAGATGGAACATTATCCACTAAATCTATAGACTATTTAATTCAATAATCACGTCGCTGATAAAAAATTGTGCCAAAGCTCGGGTCGCTGGCCCGATTGGGCGCCCCCGAGGATTGCCGATGCCCAGACGAAAAAAGGCGCCTGAGACATATGCCGCAGGCGCCTTGTGGTCACTCCAGTCTTCGACTGTGTCTTGAAGCCGGCAGATGTCAATCGCTGACGTCAGGCAGCGGCCGGCGGGTATTCGTTGGCCTGGAATACGTGATGATGCACCTTGCCGGTGAAGAGTTGCAGGAGTTCGCCGGTAACTTCACGGCTCTCGAAGCGCACATCGGAACTTAGCGCTGCGCTCACCGCATCCATATCGGGATAACGGATCGCCAAGGCCATGGCATAGACCGGGGCGCCTTCATCGCGCTCCATCCCGTCCAAGACCCGAACTTCCTCGGCGCCTGGAAATTTCGTCCATAGAGGAACGAGCCGCTCCCTGACAAAAGCGCGGAATTCCTCTTCTCTGCCGGGATGGATTTCGCCTTCAAACAAAGCATAACGGATGATCATAGGTTCTCTTTTCCAAAACTCGCCGGAGCCGGATCGATATGATGGGGGAAAGTGAGGGCGTATCGATCGATACGCCCTGATTGGAGGCTTATTTGCCCCAGATTTTCTTATACTGATCGCGATAGCCGTTATCGGGATCGAAGCTATTCTTCGGTCCGCCGTCGAACTCGACGTTCGCGCTGGTCACCACATGCAGCGGCGACACATAGCCCGACCACGGGGCGCCGGCGAAAGCGCGGTTCAGCTCATCGACGAGCTGCCAGCCCTGGAGGTTGAGCGGTTCGGCGACCGTGACGGCCTGGAACTGCTTGGCGCGGATACGCTGATAGGCGCTCTCCGAACCGTCGCCGGCTGCAACGTTTACCGGCTTCCCGTCGCCGGCGATGCCGGCTGAGGCAAGCGACGGTCCCATGAAGTCGTAGTAGAGGTCGTTGATCGCCAGAGAATGCGTCCACTTGGCGCCGTACTTCTGCAGCAGCGACGTGGTCAGCTGCGGCATGCGCTGGGAGGTTTCGGCGATCGGCGTGTCCACATATTCCAGCACGGTACCGCCGAGATCCTCGATCTCTTTCTTCATGCGGTCGGCCTTGGCAATTGCAATTGCATAGGTCGAGTCGGTGAAGATGATGACGCCCGGTTTGCCGCCGGCGTCGACGAAGGCCCAATCCGCCGCCGACTTCGAGACTTCCATCGCATCGGTGGTGACGTTGGCGAAAACGCCGACTTCGGGAACCGGACCGACGGCCGAGGCGGCATGCCAGGAAACCATCGGAATGCCGGCCGCCTTTGCCGCTTCCATCGCCGGCTTCTGCTCGACCGCGTCGAAGCCGTTGATGATGATGCCGTCGGGCTTCAGCGCCATGGCCTGGCCGAAGGCAGCCGTCCGTCCGCCGATCGAGCCGGCGCCGTCAAGCGCCTTGACCGTCCAGCCCAGGGCGCCTGCCGCTTCCTGAACGCCGTTGACCACGCCGAGAATGCCGCCGTTCTTCATATCGCCAGCAAGAATGACGATGTTCTTTCCGCTAGCAGCCTTGGGGCCGCTCGTCGGGCCATCCCATGCGCTCACCTTGGAAGCATACTTGTCGACCACGGCCTTGGCGTCGGCCATGGAATCGGCCATTGCCGGCATGCTGAGCATAATGGCGACGGTTGCGACCGTTGCCTGCAATAAAGTCCTGCGCTTCATGTTCACTCCTCCATTTTGTTTGTTGTGGAATGCCGGTGAGCCGGCATCCTCATTTGGATGCGGGTGTGATCCTCCTCACAGCTCCGCGCTTGCGCTGGGCATAACCTGCAATGCCGATGGCAATCAGCAGGGTCACGCCGTTGAACAGCGGTTCGACGAAGAACGAGCCGCCGAATTGCTGAATTCCCGATATGCCGACTGCCAGGATGATGACGCCGATCAAAGTGCCCCAGACGTTCACCCGGCCTGGCTTGATCGTCGTCGATCCGAGAAATGCGCCGACCAGCGCCGGCAGCAGATATTCAAGACCGACGCTTGCCTGGCCGATGCGAAGCTTCGAGGCGAGAAGGACCCCGGTCAGAGCAGCCAGCAGGCCGGAGGTCACGAATGCGCCGATCACGAACTTGCGGACCGGAATGCCATTGAGGGCCGCAGCCTTGGGATTGGCGCCGATCGCGTAAAGGTACCGGCCGATCGGCAGGTATTCGAGCACGACCCACATGCAGATGGCGATCAAGAGCACATAAAAGCCGGTGATCGGCAGGCCGAACAGCATGGTACCGTTCAGCGCATAAAAACCTTCAGGCAGTACACCGACCACCTGCCGCCCGCCGGTGTGCCAAAGGGCAAGCGCGTAAAGAACCGTGCCGGTACCGAGCGTGGCGATGAAGCTGTCGATCTTGGCGACCTCGACCAGCAGGCCGTTGATGAAACCGGTGAGGACGCCGAGCGCGAGAACGATGAGGACGGCGACCGGCCAGGGCAGGCCGTAGGCCGTCTGCAGGCTGATGGCGAGAATGTGCCAGAGCACGATGCCGTAGCCGACCGTCAGATCGATGCGGCCCGATGCCATCGGGATCATTGCGGCCAGCGACAGAAGCGCGATGATCGCCTTGTCGGAGACGATCGAGCGAACGTTCAGCACGGTCGGGAACGTATCCGGCAGAAGGATCGAGAAGATTACGATCAGGCCGACGGTCAGGATCACCAGCCCGTAAACCGGGATCAGGCGGCCGATCTTCTGGCCGGTGGACAGGCCGGCCATTTCGCTCTTGGTCGGCTCCAGTGCGGTGGATTCAATGGATTGCATGGCTGTTCTCCCGATGGCTCAAGCGGCTTCCGACGCCGAAGCGGCCGTGATGACCGCCTCCGTAGTCAGAGCGCTTCCGCTCAGTTCGCTGACGATTTTTCCGCGCGAGAAAACCAGCGCGCGGTGGCAGATATGGGCGATTTCCTCGAAATCCGTCGAGACCACGACGACCGCGAGACCGGCTTCCAGCGCCTGGGTGATCAGGCGGTAGATTTCCGCACGCGCGCCGATGTCGACGCCGGCGGTCGGGTCTTCCGCAACCAGCAGCTTGCGCCCGGTCGCCAGCCAGCGGCCGACGACCACTTTCTGCTGGTTGCCGCCCGACAGCGCCTCCACCGGCAGATCCGGATCGTTCGGCCTGAGGCCGACGGAATGGCCGATCGCATGGGCAAGATCGGCTTCGCCACGCGGCGACAGGAAGGAGAAAATCCCGCGTCCGACGGCGCCCGGATTGAGATAGGTATTTTCCCGAATTGACAGCGAGAGCGCGACGGATTCCTCCGTCCGGTCACGGGCGATCAGACCGATCCCTGACGCCATGGCCTGCCGCGGGCTGGAAAGATCAGGGGCCAGGCCATGCAGCAGAACCGAGCCGTTGAAGGGCTCGCAGCCGAACAGCGCCCGGCCGATGCGTTCCTGACCGGCGCCGCGCAATCCAACCAGCCCGAGCAGCTCACCCTCGCGGATATCGAAGGATATCGGGCTCGTGCCGGTGCAGACGAGATCGCGAACCTCGACGATCGCCTTGCCGGGCTTGATCTCGGCCTTGGAAAAGAGGCTGTCACTGCTGCGGCCGATGATCATCGTCACCAGTTCGTCGGGGGTGGTCTCGCTGACCGGCTTCTGTCCCACCATGCATCCGTCGCGCAGCACGGCGACGCGATCGGCAATGCGGAAAATCTCGTCCAGCCTGTGGGAAACGTAGATCATGCCGACGCCCCGCTCCTTCAGGGGGCGGATCGCATTGAACAGCCGGTCGACTTCGTCGGCGGGAAGGCTTGCGGTCGGCTCGTCGAGCACCAGAACGTCGGCCTCGACGGCAAGCGCGCGGGCAATGGCGACAAGCGATTTTTCGGTGCGCGACAGGGCCGAGACCCGCGTTGTCGGATCGAAGTCGCAGCCGACCAGTTTCAGGGCCTCCTTGGCGCGCGCCTGTGTCCTGTTCCAATCGATCACGCCGCGACGCATCGAGAAACCCTGTGACAGGCCCATATTCTCGCCGACCGTCATCCACTCGATCAGACCGAGATCCTGGTGGATGAAGGCGACCGGTTGGCGCTCGTTCGGCTTCGGCGGACGATGATGGTAGCTCTGGCCGCGGAAAAGGATGTCGCCATTATCCGGCCTGTAAATGCCGGCGAGGGTCTTGATCAGCGTCGATTTGCCGGCGCCGTTTTCGCCCAGCAGCGCCAGGATTTCGCCCTCGCGCAGATCGATCGAGACGTCACGCAACGCCTGCGTGCCGCCGAAGCTTTTGGTGATCGATTGGAACTCCAGCAGTCTCTTGGCTTCCACTGTGGCTCCTCCCAAAGCTGCGGTTGTCATTGGCTGTATGTTATCGATAACATTCATGCATGGTCAAGCGGAAAGATGACAATCTCGAATTTCGAATGAAGATTGCCGTCAGCCGGCCTGAAGCCCGTCGAGAAGGCGCATCATCTCGGCCAAGTCCTTCGGCCCAAGCCCGGCCGCACAGAGCAGTCGGTGAATTTCGACCACCGCCCCGGTCATCGGCAATGGCGTCTTCGTCTTCAGCGCGAAAGCCTGAAGCGAATCCAGGTCCTTCAGCATGTTGTCGATTCTTCCTGTCGGGGAGAAATCGCGGGCGGAGAATTTTGCCATGAATTCCTGCAATATCCGGCTGTCCGCCCTGCCGCCGGCAAGGGCTGCCGGAATGGCTGAGGGATCGACGCCGCCGGCTTCAGCGAGCTTGACGGCTTCAGCGACGGCCTGGAACAGCACGGCGCAAAACAGCTGATTGATCAGCTTGGTGGTCTGCCCGGCGCCGGATTGGCCCATCAGCGTATAATTGGCGGCAAGATGCCGCATCACCACGCGGGCCCGTTCGAAATCCTCAGGGCTGCCGCCGGCCATGATCGTCAGCTTTCCGCCAAGCGCGCCTGGCACGCCGCCGGACAACGGGCAATCCACCCATGCCATGCCCGTTTCCGCACGCAGCCGCTTCGCCATGTCGACCGTCTCGGCGGGATCGATGGAGGACATGTCGATCAGCAGCTTGTCGGCGCTTGCCGCCGCCGCTACCCCCTTCTCGCCGAAGACGACGGCACGCACGATGTTGGCGTGATTGAGGCTGAGCACGCAGAATTCCGACGCCGAGACCGCATTCTCCACGGAACTCGCCGCGTGGGCACCCTTGGCCGTGAGTGCCGCGACCTTTTCGGCATCGAGATCGAAGACCGACACTTTGTGCCCGGTTTCGATCAGTCGCGTGACGATCGCCGTTCCCATGATACCCGCGCCGATGACGGCGACGTCTGCTCTATAGTCATCCTGCATGATTATCTCCTCCCTTGACCGCCACGCCGCTCAGCCCTTTGCAAGCCAGCGCCATAATATCCTCCAACGCATTCTCGACCGCCACCGTCACCACCCCGGCTTCATCGGTCGGCGGCTCCAGCGTCTGCAACTGGCTGTCAAGCAGCGACGCCGGCATGAAGTGGCCCTGACGGGCCTGCATCCGCGACAGCAACAGATCGCGCGTCCCCTCCAGAAAAACAAAGGCCAAGCGTCCGCCCGCCGCCTGACGCAGCCTGTCCCGATAGGTTTTCTTCAGCGCCGAACAGGAAATTACCAATCCCTGCGACGCCTTTTGCGCGGTGTTAATCTCCTCGCCGATCCGGTCGAGCCAGGGCAGCCTGTCGGCGTCGGTGAGCGGTATGCCTTTCGCCATCTTCTCGACATTGCGAGCCGGGTGGAGTTGGTCGCCTTCCACAAAACGCATGCCGTTTCGAGTCGCGATGCCCGCTCCAACCGAGGACTTGCCGCAACCGCTCACGCCCATGACGACAACGGCCAGAGGCAGCGTTTCTTTTTCGAGTTCCATCGTCGCGTCTCTGTCAGAGGCAGGTCGTGATGCCGCCGTCGACGTACAGCGTGTGGCCGTTGATGAAGGACGACCCGCGGCCCGCCAGGAAAACGGCGGCGCCGACCAATTCTTCGACATTGCCCCAGCGCCCGGCCGGCGTCCGCTTCTCCAGCCAAGACGAGAATTCAGGATTGTCGACGAGCGCCTGGTTGAGCGGCGTCTTGAAATAGCCGGGCGCAATCGCGTTGATCTGCAGGCCGTGCTTGGCCCAGTCGGCGCACATGCCGCGCGTCAGGTTGCGCACCGCACCCTTGGTCGCCGTATCAGGGAGCGATGCCCGGGCGGGCCAGCTCGCTCTGAACCGAGGCAATGTTGATGATCTTGCCCTGACCGCGGGCTATCATGGCTTTGGCGGCTGCCTGGCCGACGTAAAACACGCTCGAAATATTGGTGGTCAGCAGCAGCTCCCATTTGTCCGCCGGGAAATCTTCCAGCGGCGTGCGAAACTGCATGCCGGCATTGTTGATCAGGATGTCGAGCGGGCCGATATCGGCTTCGATCGCATCGATGCCCGCTTTGGCGGCATCCTTGCTGGTCACGTCGAAGATAGCGGCATGGGCAGACAGGCCTTGAGCCTTGAGACTTTCCACTGCGCGTTTGACGCTTTCGGGCGTGCGGCCGTTGATGATGACCTCGGCGCCGTGCTGCGCCAGGCCCTCGGCCAGCGCATAACCGATCCCCTGGCTCGAGCCGGTGATCAAGGCAAGCTGCCCGGTCAGATCAAACAGGTTCTTCATGCAAATAACTCCTCCGGTGTCGCTGCGAATGACGGCTTATACCGCCACTTCAGGTGAAACTCACTTGACATCGCTTCTCTGGATTATATGTTATCGATAACATAATCAACTGCCAAAATGCGGGACGGAGACGGAATGCCTGACGTAGAGATCTTGATGACCGGAGCTTATCCGGAATGGGATATGGTCGATCTGGAGGCGAAGTATCGCGTTCACCGCCTGTGGGAAGCGGCAGACCGGCAGGAACTGATTGCAAGGGTCGGCAAGGATATTCGCGCCATCGCGACGCGTGGTGAACTCGGCGCCTCCGCCGAGCTGATGAAGCAATTGCCGAAGCTGGAGATCGTCTCCTGTTACGGCGTCGGCACCGACGCCATCGACCTCGCCTATGCCCGCGCCAACGGCATTCGCGTCACCAACACGCCTGATGTGCTGACCGAAGATGTCGCCGATATCGCCATCGGACTGCTGCTTGCCACGGCGCGGCAGATCCCGCAGGCCGATGTTTTCGTCCGCGCCGGCCAGTGGGGCAATGTCGCCATGCCGCTGGTGACGCGGGTCGCCGGCAAGAAGGTCGGACTGGCCGGCATGGGGCGGATTGGCAAGGCGATCGCCAAGCGGGCTGCCGCTTTCGGCTGCGACATCTCCTATTTCGCCCGCAATGAGCACACGGATGTTGATTATGCCTACCAGCCGGACCTGGTCGCACTTGCCGATTGGGCCGATTTTCTGATCGTCATCGTCCCCGGCGGGCAGGCGACCATGAAGATCATCAATGCCGAGGTGCTGAAAGCGCTCGGTCCGAACGGCATGTTGATCAATGTTTCTCGCGGAACCACCGTCGATGAAGAGGCGCTGATCGCAGCCCTACAGGACGGCACCATCCAGGCCGCCGGCCTCGACGTCTTTTTGAACGAACCGAAGATCGATGCGCGGTTCCTGACACTCCAGAACGTGGTGTTGCAGCCCCATCACGGCTCCGGTACCGTCGAAACCCGCAAGGCCATGGGCCAGCTGGTCAGAGACAATCTCGCCGCGCATTTCGCCGGCGCAGCACTTCCAACTCCCGTCGTGTGAGGGTTTCGATATGAAAGCCATCGTCATTCATGCCGCCAAGGATCTCAGGATCGAGGAGCGCGAGCCGGAGGTTGCGGGCGAGGGGCAGGTGGAAATCGCCATCGAAGCCGGCGGCATTTGCGGATCCGACCTGCATTATTACAATCATGGCGGCTTCGGCACCGTTCGCCTGCGCGAGCCGATGATCCTCGGCCACGAGATCGCCGGTACAGTCAAGGCGCTGGGTGCCGGTGTGAGCGACCTTGCCGTCGGAGACCGCGTTGCGGTTTCTCCGAGCCGGCCTTGCAATCATTGCCAATATTGCCTGAAGGGGCAGCAGAATCACTGCCTCAACATGCGGTTTTACGGCAGCGCCATGCCGATGCCGCATATTCAGGGCGGCTTTCGCCAGCGGCTGGTGGCGGAGCGCTGGCAATGCCACAAGGTCGCGGAGGGCATTTCCATTCACGAGGCCGCCTTCGCCGAACCCTTTGCCGTGACGCTGCATGCGGCCAGCCGCGCCGGATCGCTGCTGGGTAAACGGGTGCTCGTCACCGGCTGCGGCCCGATCGGGATGCTGGCGATCGTTGCCGCGCGTGTTCTCGGCGCTCGCGAAATCGTCGCGACCGATGTGACCGACAGCGTTCTGGCGATCGCCCGCACCAGCGGCGCGGATCGAACGATCAATGTTGCCACGCATGCCGCCGACCTCGCCGCTTACGGCGCCGACAAGGGATATTTCGACGTCATGTTCGAGGCGTCGGGCAATGAGCGGGCGGTGCGCGCCGGCCTGGAGGCGCTGAAGCCTCGCGCCGTGCTCGTACAGCTGGGCCTCGGCGGCGATGTCTCCATCCCGCAGAACATGATCGTCGCCAAGGAAATCGAGATGCGCGGGACATTCCGCTTTCACGAGGAATTTGCGCTTGCGGTCGAACTGATCAATGCGCGCCGCGTCGATCTGAAACCGCTGCTGACAGGTGTTTTTGCCATCGAAGAGGCCGTCGCCGCCTTCGAATTGGCCAGCGACCGCAGCAAGTCGATGAAAGTGCAGATCGCCTTCTGATATCGGCGCCCATTATTGGGCGCTGCGATCCGTGCTTTCGCGCAGCACGACCCTGTAGCCTGTCAATGTGATCTCGTCGCCGGTCGTCTCGCCGCTGCCCTGCAAGGCATCGAGAAGGCGGGCGGCGGCCTGGCGGCCGATGCCGTAACAGTCGACATTGATGGTGGTGATGCTGGGGTGACAGATCGACGAGATCTCGTAATCGCCGAAGCCGGCTATGGCGATATCTTCAGGCACGCGCATTCCCCGGCGTTTGCATTCCATGATCGCGCCGAAGGCGGACAGGTCGGAGACGCAGAGAACGACTTCGGTATCCGGCCAACGCTCCAACAGGCTGACGATCGCCTGGCCGCCCTGTTCCATGCTGATCGGCGGCACGCCAAAGGAAATCGCCCGCCCCGGTCCCAAACCCAGTTCCTCGACGGTCCTCAGAAAACCGCTTCGTCGCTGGCTGCCGCGCGTATCGCGCGCTGTCGTACCGCCGATATAGCCGAACCTGCGATAGCCCTGGCTCGCAAGCGCTCGCACCAACAGGGACATCGCCTCGCTGTTGGAAAAGCCGACGACATGATTGATCGGCTCTTCCGGAATTTCCCAGGTTTCAACCACCGGAATGCCGGCCTTATCAAGCATGCGCCGCGCCCGGTCGGTATGCGAACCGCCTGTCAGGATGATGCCTTCGGGGCGGCGGCGCAGCATTGCCTCGATCAGCTTTTCTTCTTTCTCGGCGGAATAGTCGGTATAGCCGAGAAGAAGCTGAAGGCCGGTATCTTCCAAGGCATCGGTGATGCCGCGGGCGGTGTCGGAAAAATTCGAATTGTTGATCGAGGGTACCAGCGCCGCGATGAAGCCGCTGCGCCGAGAGGAAAGACTGCCGGCCGACAAGTCGAGCACGTAGCCGAGCGCATCGACGGCTTCCATGATGCGCTTGCGCGTCTCTTCGGAAACGCTCGCATCCTGCCGAAAAGCGCGCGAAACGGTCATGGCAGATACGCCGACATATTTGGCGACTTCAGCCATCGTCAGTTTTTGGGCGTCGCCTCCCTTGAGACGCTTGTCTTTTGGCTCATCCTCGTTTTTCACTGGCTCCGCTTTCAAAACAGCTTCCGAGTTGGGCAACTCAACACACGATAAAGTTATCGCTATCATCGCACAATCGATATTATTGCAGGAATGCCGCGTTCCACAGTTCGCCGATATCTGTACGAAGAGCGAAAAACAAAGCATTATGGTATCGATAACAATTTGAGATGAGGGAGCATCATGTTCGGAGAAATCGAGGGGACTGGGTTCGAGGTTCTCGATCCGCGCTTTGAAAACTGTTTCGTCGGCCATGCCCGCGTCGAGCGGCTTTGGACGGGCGGGCGCTGGCTGGAAGGACCGGCCTGGTTTGCCGCCGGGCGCTATCTGGTCTTCTCGGATATCCCCAACAATCGCATGATGCGCTACGATGATACCAGCGGGCAGACATCGGTCTTCCGCTCACCCAGCAACAACTCGAACGGCAACACGGTCGACAATCAGGGACGGCTGATCACCTGCGAGCATCTGGCGCGCCGTGTCACGCGAACCGATTTCGACGGCGGGATCAGCGTGCTGGCCGATCGCATTGCCGGCAAGCGGCTCAATTCTCCCAACGATGTCACCGTCAAATCCGACGGGACCATCTGGTTCACCGACCCGAGCTACGGCATCCTCCACGATTATGAGGGCGACTATGGCGAGGCGGAAATCGGCGGATGCCACGTCTACCGGCACGACCCGGCAACAGGCGCCACCGACCAGATGACATCGGATTTCGTCAAACCGAACGGGCTGGCTTTCTCCCCGGACGAAACGCTGCTTTATATCGCCGATACCGGGGCATCGCACCTGTCCGGCGGTCCGCGCCATATCAGAAAGCTCGCCGTGTCCGATAACGGCAAGCTGAGCGATCTCGGCATTTTTGCCGAATGCACCGCAGGCTTTTTCGATGGTTTTCGCGTCGATCGAAAGGGAAGGATCTGGACGAGCGCCGGCGACGGTGTGCACTGCTATAATCCAGATGGCACACTGATCGGCAAGATCCATATTCCCGAGATTGTCTCCAACGTCGCTTTCGGCGGCGAGAGATTGAACCGCATCTTCATTACGGCAACCACGTCGCTCTATGCGGTCTATCTCACGGCCAACGGCTCAAGACTGGGATAGAGCGCCCTATCTTCCAACAATAAATCAGCTCGCGACCTGTATTAATGGGTTTCCGTTTCATACTGTGGGCAGATTTAACCATATCGATTATCAGTCCACAGACTGAACAGGGAACTCCTCGTTCCAAACGCTCAGAAGCAGAGGCCGCTTCCCCGGCGGTCTCTGCTCTGCGGTATTCCTCAATTCAGCGTTGGCTGAGGCCGTCAGCCAACCTGATGAGGCCGAGGAAGTCCGACCTGTAGCCGAAGGGATCCGCCCCGCGCGATGCCGCAGCGAGATCGGCAATCGCCTGATAGGGATAGGTGTCGAGGGCGCTGGTGCGGCTCAGTTTCTGGCCGAAGGCGGCGACGGCCACGGAGAAGCGAACGTCCTGCGGCGCGGCGTCGATGGTGGCGACCGCGTTGCCGTCACCGACAGGGGTGGTGATCAGCGCGCTCTTGTCCTCCCCGGCCGCTTATAGCGCATCTTGACGAAAGCAAGCTCGCCGTGATGCGTGCCGTCCGATGCCGCGGCCGGCACCTTGTCGGCTGCGCCATACCTCAGGTCGTCATTCATGACCGCGGGACTTCCCTTGAGGGTGATCTCATAGATCGCCGTGACGCTGTGGCCGGAGCCGATATCGCCGGCATCGACGCGGTCGTTGTTGAAATCCTCGCGGTTGAGGGCGCGTGTCTCGTAGCCGATCAGCCGGTATTCGGCGATCCGTTCCGGGTTGAACTCGACCTGGAACTTGACGTCCTTCGCAATCGGAAACAGCGTCGACCCGGCTTCTTCGACCAAGGTCTTCTGCGCCTCCGCGAGCGTGTCGATATAGGCGGCGCTGCCATTGCCGTTCTGGGCCAGCGTCTGCATCAGGGAATCGTTGAGATTGCCGCGGCCGAAGCCGAGAACGGTCAGGAAGATGCCGTCCTTGCGTTTCTCCTCGATGATGCGCTTCAGATCCTCGTCGCTCGACGGGCCGACATTGAAGTCGCCGTCCGTCGCCAGCATCACCCGGTTGACGCCATCCTTGACGAAGGCCTGTTTGGCAAGATCGTAGGCCGCCTCGATGCCTTCGGCGCCGCCGGTCGAGCCTCCAGCCTCCAGCCTGTCGATTGCCACGAAGATCTTCGATTTCTCCGCTACCCGCGTCGGCTCGAGCACCGTGCCGGCATTGCCGGCATAGGTGACGATCGAGACGGTATCGTCGGCCTTCAGCTTGCTGACCAGAAGACGGAAGGCGCTCTTCAGCAGCGGCAGCTTGTCCGGCTCGTCCATCGAGCCCGAGACGTCGATGAGGAAGACCAGATTGGCATGCGGCGCGGCCGCCGGCGCAATGTCATAGCCCTTGATCGCCACGTGCATCAGTTCCGTATCGTGATTCCACGGTGTCGGCATCACCGTCACGGTCGCCTTGAAAGGTTGATCGGCCTTCTCGGGACCCGGCCAGTCATAGGGGAAATAATTGATCATCTCCTCGACGCGAACCGATTGCGGATCCGGCATCGCCCCGCCGGCCAACGACCGGCGGACGAAGGAATAGGAGGCACTGTCGACATCGGCAGAGAAGGTCGAGACCGGATCGGTCGCGACACTCTTGATCGGATTTGCCGCGGCATTGGCAAAGCGTTCGCGGCTGGGATCGAGCTGAACCTGGACATTCCCTTCCGCCGGCGGGACAGGCGAGGGGGCCGCGGCCATCGGCTCTGCCGACAGCTGGCCCTGAGCAACCACGCCGGGAGCAGCCGGCGCAGCCCGTTTTGCCATGCCAAGTGCCGCGGCGGAATCCTCCGACTTGTTCTTAAGAGTGGCAATCTCGCCGGCATCGAATTCAGCGCGCAGCTCCGCAGCGGACTTTGCGGCCTGAGGTTCCTTGTCCTGCAAGAGTTGAGTGCTATCAGCCGCCGACGATTGAGCCGGCCGATTCTCTTCGGCTGGCGCTTCGGAAAGCCGAGGTTCGGCCGGTTTCGGCATGTCATTTTTGGAAACGGTGCCGGCGATCTTTTCCTGGTCGACGATCGGTTGGTTGCGGGCCAGCTCGAGGGTGAGATAGCCGGCGGTGGGAATGACGAGCAGCGTTGCAAGGGCTGAACCGGCGAGGAATTTCTTATTCACAGCAGAGCTCCATATCCAGTTGATGATGGAGCTTGGACGCCAGCCTTTCGTAATTCCTTGGGCTGCTGCGGCATTATTTTCTGCGTTGTCGAAGGCCTGCATTGCCGCGGCAAGGGCGCGTGCACGCGCCTCCGGATCGGTTGCCGGCGGGGTGAGGCGGGAGAGCTTCTCGAGTTCCTTGTCCATTATACCTCTTCCTTGCCGAGCATGGCCTTCAGCCGCTTGCGCGCCTCGTGGACCTGCCAGGACACGGTCGTTTCCGAGCAGCCCATGACATCGGCGGCAGCCGAATGGCTGAGGCCTTCGCCATAGACGAGCAGCACGGCGTCGCATTGGCGTTCCGGCAAAGCGCGCACGGCCGCCCATAATTCGCTCGACAGCTCGTCGTCGTTCCCGCCCGGTGCATCCGGCTGCGGTTCGGAGGCGTAAGCGCGGAATGTCTGCTCGTCCCGTACAAGTTTGCGTCTATGGTCGCGGGCGGCATTGAGCGTCAGCGTATAGAGCCATGTCCTGAAGCGGCTGGCGCCGTGAAAGCCGCGGATGGCCGCGCCGAGCTTGACGCAGACCTCCTGGGCGATGTCGTCGGCGTCGGCGGAACTGCCCGACCATCGCCATGCCGTCGCGTGGACGAAATCATAATGGCGCGAGACCAGTTGCCCGAAGGCCTCCCGGTCGCCGCCCTGCGCTCGTTCTATGAGCTCCGCATCCAATGCGCACCTACCCCCAAGCTATCAAGCAAGATGCTATTTCGGGATTGAGACGTTTCTCCAGTGGCTTTCCTTGGGTCGACGACGAAAAAAATACCGGAATTTTTTGAAAAAGCGGCAAAGCCTTGAAATGCAGGATCAAAATAAGGAAGCATCGCGACATCCATGGGTCGCGGCCAGACAGATTGCCTCCGCCGCAAAGGCGCATGATGGGGTGAGAGTCGGCCAGGGACGTCTCCGCAGTCCCAAATCGAAAGGACCCTGCATGTCCGCTCCATCCCCTGTCCCCACCGAAAAAGGCATTCTGCAGTTTCTCCAGATTTGCGATAGCGTCTATCCCACTGAGGCCGTCGAAGCGTCGGTCGAGCAGCAACGGTATTGGTACGATGCGCTTTGCGCCCGCTTCGACCGCCCGCTGCCCCCGGATTTGATCTTTGCGGACGGCATGGTCCAGCGCATACCGATCCGGCGCTACCGTCCGCGGAAAATCATCACCCGGACTGTTCTGCTCTATCTCCATGGCGGCGGCTTCGTCGTCGGTTCGCTTGAGAGCCATCACGCCATCTGCGCCGAGATCGCTGATTTTGCCGGCGCCGAACTCGTTTCCGTCGATTACCGGCTGGCCCCTGAATATCGCTGGCCGGCACAGACGGATGACGGCTTCGCCGTGCTCAAACATCTGCTTGCCGCCGGCAATAAGGTCGTGCTGATCGGCGACAGCGCTGGCGGCAACCTTGCGGCAGGGCTTGCCTTGCGGGCGCGCGACGAGGAACTCTCCGGCATCGTCGGCCAGGTGCTAATCTATCCCGCGCTCGGCGGCGACCTCGACGCAGGTTCCTATCTCGAAATGGCCGCCGCACCCGGCCTGACGACGGCCGATGTCGCCTATTATCGCGAGATTCTGCAGGCGCCTGAAGGAAATGAGATCGCCGAGCCACTCCAGGCGTCTTCGCTTGCCGGGCTGCCGCCGGCCTTCATCACGGTCGCGCATTTCGACCCCTTGAGAGACGACGGCCGGCACTATGCCGCCCGGCTCACTGAAGCGGGCGGAGAGGTCTGGTTCCGGGAGGAGCCCCAGATGGTGCATGCCTGGCTGCGCGCCCGGCATATGAGCGATGGCGCCCGCGATGGCTTCCATGCCGTCTGCGAGGCTGTCCGGCATTTCGCCGTGTCCTGACGATCACATCAGATCACGTGGGATCCGCTTTTCCGCAAAGATCTTTTCGAAGATCTGCACGTCGTCCTCGAAAGCGGCGACGACGGCACTGATGATCCAATCGGTGGCGGTGCAGGCAATCCGCGCGGTTGCCACGGTGCGCACGAACCAGCCGGGGCGGCGCATATCGCAGGTCCAGGTCGACACACCGGTCATCGACAGCGGATCATCGGGTGAAATCGACCAGACTTCCTCGCGCAATTGCCGGGTCGACAGGCCCGTCTCAGGATGTTCGTAGAGCCCGGTATCCTCGTGGATGCGATAGTCCGTCCGGTTGCCCGAGAGGTTGCGAACGACCTGGCGCTCCGTCGCCGCCGCGGCATGCTCGATATATCGAGGCAGGGGATCGGGATTGGCCGGCTCCTTGATTTCGATGCGGCGATGGTCGCCGAGCACCGGCAACCCCAAGCCGAGCGATGCCATGTCGATTTCGATTCCCTCATCCTCAGGCGGAGGAAGGATCATCGGCCAATAGGCGGTGGAAAGCGAAAGGCGGATGCGATGTCCCTTGCGGAAGCGATAGCCGCAGGCGTCGAGCACGAGACGGATCGACACCGTCTCGCCCGGGATCAGCGGTTTCGGATCGGCATTGCCGTCGCGGTGGGTGAGATTGACGACGCCGAAGGCGACCCGCATTGCCGTACCATCAGGATGAACATCGATCAGCCGGGCGCAGAGATTGCCGCCCGACGTCCGGGAGCGCAGCGCAAGCGTCAGCACGGGCTGGCCGAGATAGTCGCAATCGCCGGAAAGCGGCATGGTATCGAAGACCAGCGAGCCGGCATCGTCCGAGCGCTGATCGATCGCCATTTCGGCGTCGGGCTTCAGCGTGAAATATTCACCGGATGCCGTGCCGGTATCGAGCGGAGAATGGAGATAAACGGGATGTTCGGGCGCGTGCGGGATCGGCATGCCTTCCGTCAGCCTGCCGAATTGCTCGACGTAAAAGCACTGCATGCGCGGCGGCGTCCAGACATCCCTGGCGATCCAGAAACCAGGATCGCTGTCGCGGCGTGGAGCAGGGCGGATGGCATCGAGAATATAGGCACGGGTCTGCGGCAGTCTGTCGATGCCGTTGTCCTCGCCACGCAGCCACTTGTTCCACCAGGCGATCGCTTCGCCATGGAAATCGGCGCGCGGTTTCGGCCAGGCGAAGTGCGGATATTTGTGCACCCAGGGACCAATCAGCGCCTTGGCTTTATCGCCGAGGCCTTCGACCGCCATCAGCGGCGTATTGCGGTAACCGTCGGCCCAGCCGGCAATGACCAGCGCGGGGATCTCGACGCTGGAAAAATCCTCTGCGATCGAGCCGTGACGCCAGAAATCGTCGCGCCGCTGATGGCTCAGCCACTCCTCCATGAAAAAGGGTTCGCCCGCCAGGCGCTCCAGCCACAGCGCCTTCCAGCGCTCGCCGGCCAGTGCGGGATCGGGCGGGCGCGACTGATAGCCGAGCATCGTCGCCGCCCACGAAAGCTGGGCGGAGAGATGGCAGCCGTTCTTGTAGTGGATGTCGTCATTGTAGCGGTCGACGGTCGAGGCGATCGAGATGACGGCCTTCAGCGCCGGCGGGCGCAGGGCTGCGACCTGCAGGCTGTTGAAGCCGCCCCAGGAGATGCCCATCATGCCGACCGCGCCGTTCGACCAAGGCTGCGCGGCAATCCAGGCGATCAGCTCACAGGCATCGGCAAGCTCCCGTTCGGTATATTCGCCATCGATGACGCCGTCGGATTCTCCCGATCCGCGGATATCGACGCGCACGCCGGCAATGCCGGCGGCGGCGAAGACCGGATAGGTCAACTCGTCCCTGAGGCTCGTCCCGTCGCGCTTGCGATAGGGCAGGAACTCGAAGACCGACGGCACGGGATCCTCCTCCGCGCCGTCGGGCATCCAGATGCGTGCCGCCAGCCGCGTCCCATCCTTCAAGGTGATCCACTGATTTTCGATGGTTGTGAAGCTGCGGTCTGACATTGTCATATATCCAGGAGAGCTTTAGGCATTAAGCCACACGCGGCTGCCGATGTAGCCGTTGGACATATCGTTGCCGATATCGTCGACATATCCCTTCAGCATTTTCGAAGAGGCCATGATGTAATCGTTGAAGACGGGCAGGATCAGACCGCCATCGTCTCGCACCATCAGGGCCAATTGCCGATAAAGCACCTTGCGCTTGGCCTCATCGAGTTCTGACCTTGCTTGCAGAACCAATTTGTCGAAGTCAGGGCGCTTGAAACGCGTGTCGTTCCATTCTGCGGTCGACAGGTAAGAGGTGGAATAGCGCGAATCCTGGGTCGGACGACCGCCCCAGAACGAGGCGCAGAAGGGCTGCTTGTTCCAGACATTGGTCCAGTAGCCGTCTTCCGGTTCGCGCTTGACGTCGATCGTGATGCCGGCCTTGCGCGCGCTTTGCTGGAACAGGATCGCCGCATCCACAGCGCCAGGAAAGGCTGCGTCTGACGTGAGCAGCTGAATGGAGCGGTCGAGACCCGCTTTCTTGAAGTGGAAGGCGGCCTTATCTGGATCATAAGGGCGCTGCTCGATATCGGTCGGGGCGAGAGCGTAGTTGGAATTGACCGGATAGTCGTTGCCGATGACTCCGTAGCCGCCCAGAACCTTGTCGAGGATCGCCTGACGATCAATGGCATATTTCAGCGCAAGCCGAAGATCGGTGTTGTCGAAGGGAGCCGTGTCGCAATGCATCAGGAAACAATAGAAGCCCTTGCCTGCATTCCGGAGGATTTCGACGGTCGGTGCTCGCTGCAGCATCGGGACTGTCTTGGGGTCGACATTGTTGACGAAATGGACTTGGCCGGAGGCAAGTGCGGCAACGCGGGCGGTGTTGTCGTTGATGACGAGGATCTCGACACTGTCGACAAAGCCGCGGTCGGAGCGCCAATCCTTCGGGTTTTTCTCGAAGGTTGCGTGAACGCCCGGTTCGAAGCTTTTCAGAATGTAAGGACCTGTACCGATGGCCGCCGCAGGCTTGTCGAGGCCGCCCTTCGGTTGGATGATCAGGTGATAGTCGGTCAAAAGCAAAGGCAGGTCCGCATTGCCTTCCGAAAGTGTGAGGACAAGGTCGCCCGCTTTTTCTTCGATACCGGTGATCGAGGCCATGAGCCCCAGAGCGCCCGACTGCGAATTCTTGTCCGCGTGTCGCTTCAGTGTCGCGACGATGTCCGCGACGGTCATCTTGCTGCCGTCGTGAAACTGCACGTCGTTCCTAATTTTGAAAGTCCAGACGGATGCGTCCGCCGATGGCGTCCAGGAAGTCGCCAGCGACGGCAAGGGCGTACCGGTCTTAGGGTCGGATTCGACAAGTGTGTCGCCCCAGAGACGGCCAATCACGAACAACACGGAGGCGCTATAGGTCGCGGGGTCGAGCGCATCACTGGTGGCGCCGCCCTTGAGACCGAGTTTCAGATGACCCCCGCGCTTCGCTTCCTGCGCGCGGGCATCGCGCGGCATCAAGAGTCCGGAGGGGAGGACTGGCAAAGCACCCAGCGCGACGGCACCGCCAACGAAGTGACGACGGCCGATACTCAAAGGCGAAGATTGATCCTTTTCACGTGTCATTTCAGTTCCCTTTTCAACGTTCTTAGAAGGGAACGTAGAGATCAGGCTGCTTCACGCAATTTCGCGACTTGACGCATTTTTGAGCGAGTTTACGCTACTATCATTAAGACGGAACCGCCGATGCCTCACCTAGTCGAGAACCTCAAGATCGCCTGTGCCACGCAGCGTTCCATTTCGCATCTTTGCCGCGCGATCGATATCAATCGGCAGCAATTCAATCGATACATCAACGGCCAGACGAGGCCGTCTGCCCATAATCTCGCTCGCATAGCCAAGTATTTCGATCTCGACGCAGCCGACTTTGGTCTCGTTCCCAGGCTCTTTCGCGAGCGGCTTCGCAAACCGACTCTAGACCTCAATCAAAGTTCCGAACTATTAAAGGCGTTCCCAGGCGATCTGACCGCGCTCCGGCGCCATATCGGCTATTTCCAGACCTATCATCGCTCCCCGTCCTGGCCGGGAATGGTTGTGTGTTCGTGCAGCCGCTTTGTGGAGAAGGGTGGGCTTGTGCATGTCAAATCAATGGAGCGTCTGCGGGACGCTGGAAACGGCATCCAGCAATTTTCGAAATATGTCGGCCTTGCGGCCTTCTATCGAAACCGGATCTTCATTACGGAGCGAGTCGTCGGCCCGAATCCGATACTTTCACAGACGATCCTCCTGCCATTCGATGAGTACCAGCGCGTCTATCTGCGCGGGACGACAATGGGAGTTTCGTGGCGACGGGAAAATCTCCCGTATGCGTCGCGGATGATCTGGCGGCATGTCGGCGCCGAGCCCAACCTGCGCGAGCTTCTGTCGCGTTGCGGACCACTGCCGCTGTCTTCACGCCAGCTGCCACCGACGGTGCGCTCGTTCCTCGCAGATCCATCCGCGGAAGTGTATGCGGTGCCGGCAGAGTATTGAAGAAACCGATTTTCAACGAAGCCATCCGGATGAGTGCCGGAAGATTTCGAGCCTTCAATTCCCGGCGCTTGCCATCTTCCGCGTCGTTAGCACCCGCTCCAGCCAGCCGATCTCCATCTCCGGTACGGATTTCAGCAACAGGTCGGTGTAGTCGTCGAAGGGCGGCGATAGCGCTTGGGATTTGGGACCGAAGCGGACGAGCTTGCCGCGATGCATCACCGCGACGCTGTCGGCAATGGCGCGCACGATAGCGATGTCATGGGTGATGAACACGTAGGAGAGATGTTCCTCTTCCTGCAGCTTCAGCAGCAGTTTCAGAATGCCTTCGGCAACCAGCGGATCGAGGGCCGAGGTCGGCTCGTCGCAGAGGATAAGTTCGGGCTTGGCGGCAAGGGCTCTCGCGATCGCCACGCGCTGCTTCTGGCCGCCGGACAGTTCGGCCGGATAACGATCGACGAAACCGTTGCCCATTTCGATCTGGTCGAGCAGTTCCTTTACCCGCGCGGTTTTCTCGGCACCTCTCAGACCATAATAGAAGGTCAGCGGGCGGCCGATGATGTCGCGGACCGTCTGCCGCGGGTTCATCGCCGTATCGGCCATCTGGTAGATCAGCTGGATGCGCCTCAAGTCGTCATTCGGCCGGCTTTTGAGGCCAGGCATCAGCGGCTTTCCATCAAAGACGATGCGTCCGTTGCTCGGCGGCAACAGGCCGGTAATGACGCGCGCCAGGGTGGATTTGCCTGAACCGGATTCGCCGACGACGGCGAGCGTCTGCCCCTTCGGCACGTGCAGCGAGACATCGTGCAGCACCTTGAAGCCGTTGGAATATTCGGCGCTGACATTCTCCACTTTGAGAAGTGCTGCAGACTGGTCGGCGGCTTCCTCGCGGTAGGCCTGCCTGACATTAACGAGGGCGCGCGTATAGTCCTCCCGCGGTGCCTCGATGATCTGCTGGACGCTGCCGTATTCGACTTGCTTGCCATAACGCAGGACCATGATGTCGTCCGAAATCTGGGCGACGACGGCGAGATCATGGGTGATATAGAGGGCGGCGGTGTGCGTTTCCTCGATGGCATGCTTGATCGCCGCCAGCACGTCGATCTGCGTGGTGACGTCAAGCGCTGTCGTCGGCTCGTCGAAGACGATCAGTTCGGGATTGGAGCAGAGCGCCATCGCCGTCATCGCCCGCTGCAACTGGCCGCCGGAGACCTGGTGGGGAAAGCGCTCACCGAAGGTTTCGGGATTGGGCAGGCCGAGAACCCCGAACAGATAAAGCGCACGCTTGCGCGCCTCGTCCTTGCTCATCAAACCATGTTTGACCGAAGCTTCGATCACCTGATCGCCGAGTCTATGCGCCGGATTGAAGGCGGCCGCCGCCGATTGCGCGACGTAGCAGACCCGGGCGCCGCGGATTTTCCGGATGCCGTTCTTGCCAAGCACCAGGATATCGGCGCCGTCGAGCCGCACCTCGCCGCCGGTGATTTCGGCGCCGCCTCGGCCATAGGCAAGCGCCGAAAGGCCGATCGTCGACTTGCCGGCGCCCGATTCGCCGATCAGGCCGAGAACCTTGCCCTTCTGCAAATCGAAAGAAACGCCGTCGACGATCGTCACCCGCTTCGGCGGCTCGCCCGGCGGATAGCTGGTTGCTTCGATCTTCAGATTGCGAACGGAAAGAAGCTCAGGCATCGCCGCGCCCTCCCTTGAGGCTGGATGTGCGTTTCAGGAGCCAGTCGACGACGAGGTTGACGCAGACGGCAAGCACGGCAATCGCCGTGCCCGGCACCAGTGCTGCCGATATACCGAAGATGATGCCGTCCTTGTTGTCCTTGACCATGCCGCCCCAATCGGCCGCTGGCGGCTGAATGCCGAGGCCGAGGAAGGAAAGCGTCGAGAGGAACAGGATCGAGAAGGCGAAGCGCAGCCCGAATTCGGCCAGCAGCGGCGACAGGGTGTTCGGCAGGATTTCGCGGAAGATGATCCAGAGCTTGCCTTCGCCGCGCAGTGTTGCCGCCTCGACGAATTCCATCACCGCGACATCGAGCGCCACGGCGCGGCCAAGACGGTAGACGCGGGTGGAATCGAGGATCGCCATGACAAGGATCAGGACGACGATATTCTGCGGCAGGACCGCAAGAACCACCAGCGCGAAGATCAGCGTCGGGATCGACATCATCAGATCGTTGAAACGCGAAAAGACCGTGTCGATGATGCCGCGCGAGACGGCAGCGGTGAAGCTCAGGATGATGCCGAGCGAGAAGGAGATGACGGTGGCGGCGGACGAGACCAGCAGCGTCGTACGCGCGCCATAGATCAGGCGCGAGAGGATGTCGCGGCCGAGATTGTCGAGGCCGAAGATGTATTGATTATCCGGCAGCTGCCAGACGTCGCCGACAACCTGCGTCTCGCCATAGGGAGCGAGCCAGGGGGCGAAGATCGCAAAGATGAAGGCGATGGCGATGCCGGCCATGCCGATCCAGGCGGTGATGGGAATGTCTCTCAATCTCATCGCGGATGCCTCAGCCGGGGATTGGCGATAATCGCGAGGATATCGGCCGTCATATTGAGGAAAATGTAGACAGCCGCGAAAATCAGGCCGCAGGCCTGTACCACAGGCATGTCGCGCACGGTGACCGCATCGACCATATATTGCCCCATGCCGGGATAGACGAAGACCACTTCGACAACGACGACCCCGACCACGAGATAGGCAAGGTTCAGCGCGATGACGTTGATGATCGGCGCGAGCGCGTTGGGGGCGGCATGCTTGACGATCGCGCGGAAGGCGCTGAGGCCCTTCAGTTCGGCGGTTTCCATATAGGCCGACGACATGACGGAGAGGATCGCCGCCCGCGTCATGCGCATCATGTGCGCAAGCACGACGAGCACCAGCGTCGCCGTCGGCAGCGCGATCGCCTTCAATCGCTCGGCGAGACCCATGCTGTCGTAGACGGTCGCTGGAAAAGTCGCCATGCCGAGCTTCACCGCGAAGAACAGGATCAGCAAGTAGCCGATGAAGAACTCCGGCAGTGAGATCGCCGCGAGCGAGATAATGTTGATGATCTTATCCGGCAGGCGGTTGCGGAAATGCACCGACAGCATGCCGAGGCCGACGGCGAGCGGCACTGATATCACCGCGGCGAAACCCGCCAGGAAGAGCGAATTGCCGAGACGTTTGCCGATCTGTTCACTCACTGAATTCTTGCTGGCCCAGGAAGTGCCGAAGTCACCCTGGACGGCATTGCCGAGCCACTCGACATAGCGCGTCGTGACCGGCCGGTTCAGCCCGAGATCCTGTCGAATATTGGCAACGGCCTGCGGTGTCGCCGACTGACCGAGATAGGTTGTGGCAAAATCGCCGGGCAGGGCTTCCAGACCACCGAAGATCAGGATGGAGACGGCAAAAAGCAGGACCAGGCTGAGCACGAAACGCTCGAGGATAAGGGCAAGCAGCGGAAAACGCTGCCGGAACCCGAGGCCGGGCAAGATGCTTGGGGCAGGATTGGTCATGGCGAGGGCCTCGCGCTAAAACGTCGGGAGGACCGCGGGGTTTCATCCCACGGTCCCGGCTTCGTTGGGGATCGGAGGGGCAAGCGCCCCTTTGCAATCAGGCGTCCAGCCAGACGCGCGTCGCGACGTAGCCGTTCGACATGTCGTTGCCGATATCGTGGACATAACCCTTCACCTGCTTGGTGGAGGCGTTCACGAAATCGTTGAACATCGGCAGGATCACGCCGCCCTCGTCGCGCACCATCATCGCCATGGCGCGATACAAATCCTTGCGCTTGGCTTCATCAAGTTCGGATCGGGCCTGCAACAGCAGCTTGTCGAAGTCAGGACGCTTGAACTTGGTGTCGTTCCAGTCCGCCGTCGAGAGATAGGCGGTGGAATACATCTGGTCCTGTGTCGGCCGGCCACCCCAGTAGGAAGTGGAGAAGGGCTGGACGTTCCAGACGTTGGTCCAGTAACCGTCGCCCGGCTCGCGCTTGACTTCGATCTCGATGCCGGCCTTCTTGCAGCTTTCCTGATAGAGGACGGCTGCATCGACACCGCCGGGGAAGGCGACTTCGGAGGTGCGCAGAAGGACCGAGCCGCTATGGCCCGACTTCTTATAGTGGAAGGCGGCCTTGTCGGGATCGTAGACGCGCTGCTCGATGCCCTCGGGGAAGAGCGCATAGGTGCTGTTGATCGGGAAGTCGTTGCCGACCTTGCCGTAACCGCCGAGGATCTTCTGCACCATGGTCTCGCGGTCCATGGCGTATTTGAGGGCCAGCCGCAGGTCGTTGTTGTCGAACGGCGCCTTGTCGCAATGCATGATGAAGACGTAATGGCCGCGGCCGGCAGTCGAGAGGATCTCGACGTTCGGGGCGCGCTTCAAAAGGTTGACGGTCTTCGGGTCGACGCGGTTGATGTAGTGCACCTGGCCGGACGACAGTGCTGCGATGCGGGCGGTCGCGTCATTCATGCCGATGATTTCGATCGAATCGACATAGCCCCGGTCGGTGCGCCAGTCGTCCTTGTTCCTTTCGAAGGTGGCACGGACGCCGGGCTCGAAACTCGTCATCTTGTAGGGGCCGGTGCCGATCGAGGCCAGCGGATCATCGACGCCGCCGTTCGGCTGGATGACCAGATGGTAGTCCGACAACAGCAACGGCATGTCGGCATTGCCTTCGCTGAGCGTCAGCACCAGATTGCCGCCGTCGGCCTTGATCTCCTTGATCGAGCCGAGAACACCCAGCGCACCGGATTCCGACTTAGCATCGGTGTGGCGCTTCAGCGTCGCAACAACGTCGTCAATCGTCAGTTCCTTGCCATCGTGGAACTTGACGCCCTTGCGGATCTTGAAGGTCCAGGTGACAGCGTCTTTCGACGGCTCCCAGGATTCGGCAAGCGAGGGCACGGCGGCACCCGTCAGCGGGTCGGACTCGACCAGCATGTCGCCCCAGCAGCGGCCGATGCAGAACATGACCTGTGACAGGAACTTCGCCGGATCCTTGGAATCGGTGGCTGCACCTCCTTCGAGGCCGAGCTTCAGGTGGCCGCCGCGTTTCGGTTCGGCGGCCTCGGCACTTTCGGTGAAGAGCTTGTCGGCGACGGCAAGTGTGATGCCCGCCGCCATGGCGCGTCCCATGAATTCGCGGCGGCTGAGCCCGCCCGCGGTGACGCGGCCTGCGAGATATTTGCTATAGTCGTTCATTCCCCAGTTCCTTCTTTGTGGTGCGTTGACAGAACTTCCGGGCAGGATCGCAGGCGGTTTCCTCTCCACCTCCGGTGCCCGCATCATGCGGGAAACATTGCGGTTGCTGCCGCCTCGTTATTGTCCTTTCCAGATAGGGCTTCGCTTCTCGGCGAAGGCCCGTGCGCCTTCCAATTGGTCTTCGCTCGAATAGAGCCTGTCGACGGTCGCAAACTGCCGCTTGGTGATCTTGTTCATGGCAGTCTGGAACGTCGAACCCTCCGCTTCGCGCACGATTTCCTTGATGGCCGCATAGACGAGCGGCGGCCCGCTTGCGAGCAGGCGAGCAAGCTCCCAAGCTCTCTCCATCAGCCGGCCGGCCGGCAGGACCTCGTTGACGAAACCCCAGCGATGCGCCTCGTGAACGTCGAGCCAGCGTCCCGTCAAAAGCATGTCCATGGCGATGTGATAGGGGATGCGCTTCGGCAGCTTGATCGACGCCGCATCGGCAACCGTGCCCGAACGGATTTCCGGCAGGGCGAAACTCGCATGTTCGGCGGCGACGATCAGGTCGGCCGAAAGGGCGAGCTCCAATCCGCCGCCGCAACAGATGCCGTTGACCGCTGCAATAACCGGCTTGTTGAGGTCGCGCAGCTCCTGCAGCCCGCCGAAGCCACCGACACCGTAGTCACCGTCGACCGCATCACCTGATGCTGCCGCCTTGAGGTCCCATCCAGCGCAAAAGAACTTTTCGCCCCCACCCGTCACGATGGCGACGCGCAATTCCGGATCGTCGCGAAAATTCTGGAAGATCAATCCCAAGGCACGGCTGGTCGCAAGGTCGATGGCGTTCGCCTTCGGCCGGTCGATGACGACTTCGAGCACCCCGCCGTCATGTCGTGTGCGAATGCATTCGCTCAACCTATGCTACCTCCTACGCCGTATGAGGGCATCGACTGCAGCAACACCGCGCCCTTCGGGAAGAACCATCAATGGATTAATGTCCAGTTCCTCCAGGCGTGCCACGTTCTTTACGACATAATCTGCCGCTGCTGCGATAGCGGCCACCGCGGCGTCGAGATCGCCTTTCGGCCGTCCGCGATAGCCATAGATCAATTTTGCCAGTTTGAGCCGCGAAATCGCCGCATGAATCTCGGTTTTCGTCGTCGGAAGCGGCAGGATGACGGAATCCTCGAGCAATTCGACAAAGATTCCGCCCGCTCCCAAGGTGAGCGACAAACCGAAGGCGGGATCGCGAATGGCGCCGACGATGAGCTCGGCGACCGGCGGATCAATCATCTTCTCGACCAGATAACCGGCATTCGGCCGCATTGCCGCCGCGGCGGTCGAGACCGCCTGACTATCCCGGAGGTTGAGCGCGACGGCGCCGGCTTCGGTCTTGTGTGCGATGCCGAGACCCTTCAACACGACGGGGAAACCGAGCCGTTCGGCCTGCTCGACGGCCTCATGGGGAGAAAAAGCCTGCAGCCCCCGGGGAACGGGGAGGCCACAGGCAGCAAGCTCCGCCTTCGCGTTAGCTTCGGTCAGCGTCTCGATCTCACCATCCATGGACGGCACGTCGAGCAGCGGCAGGGGAGGCGGGGCTTGCCAAGCTTGGCCAATGCCGGCTGCGACCTCAGCTGCAGCCATGGTTTCGTCGATGCCTGAGAAGGCGACGATGCCATTGGCCATCAGCCGATCGGCGACAGGTTCGGGCATATTCTCCGGAAGCGTCGCGAGAAGGCCGGCCAGCGCACCTGTCGCAGAGGCAGCAGTGATGACCGCATCTGCCGTCATTGCCCATTCGGACGCATCGCAGCGGTCGCGCCGCGGGAAGTCGAGGACGACCAGATTGAGGGCATAGCCGCCTTTGAACATGGCGCTGAAGGCTTCGGTCTGGCTGGCGAAATCGCCCCACACGAAGGTGTGGTAGTCGAGCGGATTGGAGAGCGTCACCATCTCGCCCAGCACCCGCCGCAGACGCGGCAATTGTTGCGGGTGCAGCGCAGGGAATTCGATATTGCGGCCGACGGCGGCATCCGCGATCAGCGAAGCCTCGCCGCCCGAGCAGCTCATCGACGAGATCGACCGGCTTGGCAGAGGGCCGGCGACATGCAGCAGCTTCAGGGTTTCGAGCAGCGCCGGCAGGCTCTGGACACGGCCGATGCCGAGGCGGGCAAGCACGGCATCCGCCACGGCATCACTGCCGGCAAGCGAAGCGGTGTGCGACACTGCCGCCTGTTTTGCCTGCTCGGATCGGCCGACCTTCAGCACGACGACCGGCTTCTTGGACCGGCGGGCAATGGCAGCAAGGCGTTCGAGGCCGGAGAGATCGCCGAAACCTTCGACATGAAGGCCGACCGCCGTGACACGCGGATCCTCGATCAAGGCGCAGGCGACGTCGGCAAGCGTTGTCTGCGCCTGGTTGCCGGCCGTGACCATATAGGCGATCGGCAGTCCACGGGTCTGCATGGTCAGGTTGATGGCGATATTGGAAGACTGCGTAAGGATCGCCACGCCGCATTCGATGCGCTTCATGCCGTGCTGGTCGGGCCAGAGCAGCGCGCCGTCGAGACCGTTGATCAGTCCGTAGCAGTTGGGCCCAAGGATCGGCATGTTGCCGGCCGCCGAAAGCAGCGCCTGCTGCAGGTCGGCGCCATCGGCAAGTTCCGCCGTCGCCTCGCTGAAGCCTGATGCATAACAGACCGCGCCGCCGGCGCCGGCCGCAGAAAGGCTGCGCACGATATCTACGGTGAGCGTCCTGTTGACGCCGACGAAGGCGGCATCCGGAGCGGAAGGCAGATCGGCGACCGAGCGATAACACAGCCGCCCGAGCACCTCGTCGAGTTTGGGATGGACGGGCCAGATCTTGCCTGAAAAGCCCATGCGGTCGCACTGCTCGATCAGCCTGCGCGCCTCGCGGCCGCCGAAGACGGCGATCGTTTGCGGTCTGAGCAGGCGGTCGAGCGGGCTGGATGTCATCGGCTCACGCTCCCAAAGGCCGAAGCAGGTCGCGGCTGATGATATGACGCTGAATTTCGGAGGTGCCGTCCCAGATGCGCTCGACGCGGGCATCGCGCCAGAAGCGGGCGAGCGGCAGGTCGTCCATCAGGCCCATGCCGCCGAAGATCTGGATCGCCTCATCCGTCACGCGGGCGAGCATTTCGGAGGCATAGAGCTTGGCAGAAGCGATCTGCCGGTCTGCCGGAAGGCCGGCATCGAGCCGCCAGGCGGCTGAAAGCGTCAACCACTCGGCCGCGTCGATCTCGGTGATCATGTCGGCAAGCTTGAACGAGACGCCCTGATTGGCGCCGATCGGCTTGCCGAACTGCTTGCGCTCGGCGGCGTAGGGCAGGGCCATCTCGAAGACGCGCCGCGCCCGGCCGACGCAGGTGGCGGCCACCGTCAACCGCGTGCCGTAAAGCCATTGATTGGCGATATCGAAACCGCGATGCACCTCGCCCAGCACCTGGGCTTCCGGTATGCGGCAATCTTCGAAGCTGAGCGTCGAGTTATGGTAACCGCGATGCGAAACGGAATCGTAGCCCTTGCGGATCTCGAAGCCCGGCGTGCCACGATCGACGAGGAAGGCGGTGATCTTCTTCTTGATGCCCTTCGGCGTTTCCTCCTCACCCGTCGCGGCAAAGACGATGACGAAATCGGCGACATCGGCATGCGAGATGAAGTGCTTCGTGCCGTTCAGCACGAAGTCTCCGCCATCGCGGCGGGCGGCGCATTTCATGCCGCGCATGTCCGAACCGGCATCCGGTTCGGTGATGGCGAGCGCGTCGATCTTGTCGCCGCGCACCGCCGGCAGGAGGTAACGCTCGCGCTGCTCACCCTCGCAGGCCATCAGGATGCCGGAGGGCCGACCGAAGAAAACCGTCAGCCCGAGCGAACCGCGCCCGAGCTCCCGTTCGACCAGCGTGAAGGTGACATGGTCGAGCCCGGCACCGCCGATCTCCTCGGGGAAATTGCAGGCATAGAAGCCGAGATCGATGCATTTGCGCTGGATTTCGCGGCCAAGCTCCGGCGGGACGATGCCGGTCCGCTCGACCTCGTTCTCATGCGGATAGATCTCGGTTTCGACAAAGGCGCGAACCGTCTCGACGATCATTTCCTGTTCCTGGCTGAGACCGAAATCCATGCCCTGTCTCCTACCGTTTCTGGCCGACGTAGCGGCCGGCGCCTTCGGGCAGCGCCAACGCCGCTTGGGCGCTGGCGATCGCCTTGACCTTGTCGAGCACGGCGGCCGGCGCCGACGCGGCCTTGCCGACCTTGCTGTCGACATGCAGCAGCATGTGCTCGGCGGTTGCGAGGGGCTCGCCCGTCGCCGTGTCGGAGAGGGTATGGAAGAGATGCAGCCGCTTTTCGTCGACCGACAGGATCCGGCAGGTCGAGTGGATCGCCTGGCCGAGCTTCGCCTCGCCGAGATGGCGGATGTGGCTTTCCACCGTATAGTAGCTCTGCCCCGCCTCGACATAGGCGAGATCGACGCCGATCAAGCGCAGCAAAGCATCTGATGTATCGCCGAAAATCTGCAGGTAGCGGTGCTCGGTCATATGGCCGTTATAGTCGACCCAAGCCGGGCTGACCTTCGTCTCGACGAGCCTCAGCGGCTTCGACGGGTCGAACGACTTCGTCGCGCCGCCGCCCGCTGCCCAGAGCGATTGCTCGAAATCCTTCAGCAGCTTGCCGGCGCCCCAACCCTTGCCGCCGTCGCCGCCCTTCAGCGCCTGCAAGATGCCGACGAGGTTTTCGTCGCGGATGCGTTCGAGCGCACGGATCGACAGGCCGTCCGCCTGCTCGTCGGACTGTCTGCCGATCTTTTCGATCAGGGCGTCGTCGAGATCGACGACATCGGTGAGTTTGGTCCAGGGCCAGGCAAGGCAGGGGCCGAACTGGGCGAGGAAATGACGCATCCCGGCCTCGCCGCCGGCTATGCGGTAGGTCTGGAACAGGCCCATCTGCGCCCAGCGCAGGCCGAAGGAGTAGCGGATGACATCATCGAGCGTCTCGACGGTGCAGATATCATCATGGATGAGCCACAGGGCCTCGCGCCAGAGCGCTTCGAGCAGTCGGTCGCCGACGAAGGCTTCGATCTCCTTGGCGATGTGGACACCCTTCATGCCGATCAGCGGCAGTCTTTCCATCGCCGCCTGGATGGTCGCCGGCGAGGTCTTTGCCCCGCCGACGATTTCGACCAGCGGCAGCAGATAGACGGGATTATAAGGGTGGGCGACGAAGAGGCGTTCGGGATGCGTCATGTCGCGCTGCAGATCGGTCGGCAGCAGCCCCGACGTAGAGGAGCCGATCAGCGCTTCCGGGCGGGCCGCGGCGTCGATCTCGGTCAGCACGCGGCGCTTGAGGTCGAGCCTTTCCGGTACGCTTTCCTGGATCCAGTCGGCGTCAGTGACGGCTTTAGCGAGCGTCGGGCAGAAGCGCAGCCTGCCTCGCGGCGGCAGCGGTGCGCCTGTCAGCATGGCATAGGCTTTTTCGGCGTTGGCGATCACCTCGCCAACGATGCGGCTTGCTTCCGGATGAGGGTCGAACACATCGACGTCGATGCCGGCCAGCAGGAAACGGGCGATCCATCCGCCACCGATAACGCCGCCGCCGATACAGGCCGCCTTGCTGATCTTAGTCATGATATCCTCAGCGTTTCGTCAGCTTCAGCTTCTTGCGCACATCTTCCGGTCCGATGATGCGCGCTCCCATGCCCTCGACCACCTGCACGGCCTTTTCGACGAGCTGCGCATTGGTGGCGAGCTGGCCTTTGCCGACGAAGAGGTTATCCTCCAGGCCGACGCGCACATTGCCGCCGGCCAGCACCGCCGCGGCCGGATAGGCCATGGCGTTGCGGCCGATCGAAAAGGCCGAGAAGGTCCAGCTCTGAGGCAGGTTGTTGACCATCGCCATGAACGTGTTGAGGTCGTCGGGCGCACCCCATGGAATGCCCATGCAGAGCTGGATCAGCACCGGGTCTTCGATCAGGCCTTCCTCGGCAAGCTGCCTGGCGAACCAGAGATGGCCGGTGTCGAAGGCCTCAATCTC
This sequence comes from Rhizobium sp. C104, assembly GCF_022354505.1. NCBI lineage: Bacteria > Pseudomonadati > Pseudomonadota > Alphaproteobacteria > Hyphomicrobiales > Rhizobiaceae > Rhizobium > Rhizobium sp. C104. Next base: position 380,618 of record NZ_CP092355.1, read on the forward strand.
CGGTCGCACGCCGAGATCCGTCATCTTCCTCGCCATGGCCCGCAGCATGGCCGGCGTATTGGTCATGACATAATCGCCGAGGTTGAAGTTCATCGTGCCGCAGTCGAGCGTGCAGATCTCGGGCAGGCATTCGGCGACATGGCTGACGCGCTCGCTGGCGCCCGCCATGTCAGTGCCTCTCGGATTGAGGGGAAGGGGGCTTTCGACATTGCCGAACACCAGATCACCGCCCATGCCGGCGGTTAGATTGAGGACCACATCGATATCGGCCGAGCGGATGCGGTCGGTGACTTCCCTATAGAGATCGTTGCGGCGGCTGGCGGCCCCCGTTTCCGGATCGCGGACATGGCAGTGAACAACGGCCGCCCCAGCCTTGGCGGCGTCGATCGCGGAGTCCGCGATCTGCTTGGGAGTAATGGGAACATGGCTGGATTTGGAAACCGTATCGCCGGCGCCGGTGACGGCGCAGGTGATGAAGACATCGCGGTTCATCGCAAGAGGCATGATTTTTGTTCTCCCCGTGTTGTCAGGCATTACGCGGCAGGATCGGCGGAGATGCTTTGCATTCTCGGAAGCTATCGATACATTATCGGAACTAGAGGAGATGACCTTGCTGCAGCGATCAACGGAACCGCTCGATATCGACCTTCTCGTCCTACCGGAGACGAACCTGATCCTGATCGCGTCGGTCATCGAGCCGCTGCGCGGCGCCAACCGCATCGCCGGCAGCGAACTCTATCGCTGGCGGCTCTTGACGCCGGACGGAGCGCCGGTCCCGACCACCAGCGCGATCGCCATCCCGGCTGAGGGCACTTTCCAGGCGACGACCGAGGAGACGCCGCTTTTCGTGCTGGCCAGCTACAACTGGCGCCGCAGCGCGACGCCGGCGCTGAAGATGCAGCTGTCGCAGGCGGCCCGACACCGCACGATCATTGCCGGCATCGAGTCCGGCACATGGCTGCTGGCGGAAGCAAGTCTGCTCGACGGGCTGCCGGCGACCGTCCACTGGGAGGATTACGAGGATTTTGCGCTGGCCTATCCTGAGGTCAGGGCCGTCAAAGACCGTTTCGTCATCGACGGCAAGCGGTTGACGACATCGGGTTCGCTGCCGACCGTCGACCTGATGCTTGAGGTGATCCGGCAGCGGCAGGGTTATTCGCTGGCGCTCGAGGTCAGCCGGCTGTTCCGTTACGAGCAGCCCTCCTTTCATATCGATGAACCGCTGTCGGCGGCCTCGGCGGGACTGCGCATGCATGATCCCCGCGTGACGCAGGCGGTACGACTGATGGAGGAGCATATCGAGCAGCCGCTGATTTTGGCGCGGCTCGCCCGCAGGGTGGGCGTCAGCGCCCGGCATCTGCAGGATCTTTTCCAACAGAGTATCGGCGCGCCGCCGCATGTGCATTATCTGGCGCTGCGGCTGAATGCGGCGCGCCGCAAGGTGATCGAAACAACAGCCTCCTTCGCCGACATCGCGGCGGCGACCGGCTTCAATTCAGCCTCGGCCTTTGCAAGAAGCTACCGGGCGAGTTTTTCCGAGAGCCCGTCCGAAACCCGTCGCCGCCTGCGCCGCCGCATCACGCCATCGCCGGCGCCGCCATAGGCTGGAAGGCTTCGCGCACCATTTCGGCGAGTTCCCGGACGGCCTCGCTGGAACGGAACGTGCTGCGGCGAAGCACGACCTTCGAGGAATCGACCGGCGGAAAACCGTCTTCGGCGGTCAGTTCCCGGCAGCCGGGCGGGATGCTGCTGCGGGAAAGCGTGGTGACGGCAAGGCCTGCGGTCACCGCGTTCTTCAGCCCCGAGCCGGTATCGGCGATGAAGGCGATCCGGTAGCTGCGGCCGATCTGTTCCAGCGAGCGGAGCGCAAAATCGCGTGACCAGGTGGAATTGCGATAGGTCGCGACGGGCAGTGGATCGATGTCATGCAGCCGGTGGACCATCGATGTGACCCAGACTGTGGGATCAATGCAGAGGACCTCGCCCTTGTTCTGGTCGCTCCAGTCGAAAACGACGGCGAGATCGAGTTCGTCCCGTTCCAGGGCGGCGAGGTTGCGGACCGTGTAGTCGCAGGACACCGTGACCTCGACCGCCGGATGGCGCACGGCGAAAGCCGCAAGGGCTGCCGGCAGCACCGTCTGGCTATATTCCTCGGGAATTCCGATCCGCACCGGCCCGTCGAGCGGCTTGCTGCGGATCGTCGCGGCGGCCTCGTTGAGGAGGTCGATCACCCTGCGGGCATAAGGCACCAGTTGGATGCCCTGGCGGGTGAGCAGTACACCGCGGGCGCCACGCTCGAAGAGGATCTCGCCGATCGCCGCCTCGAGCCTCTTAATCTGGGTGCTGACGGCCGACTGCGTCCGCCCGATGCGTTGGGCAGCCGCAGAGAAATTCGACGTCTCGGCGACGACCAGGAAGGTCCTCAAGAGATCGCTCTCGATTGGTTCATGCATGACAGAGCCATAGAAAAAATCGATAAGAGCTATCTCTACTATTCGTTTGTCTTATGTCAATTACCGGCGCAGAAATGAGCGGCGTTCGACTTCCTTCTTTGAGACCATCTGCGTGACCATTGAAAATCCGACCACGCGCCTCGCAGGCAGCGAGCACGAGAAGGGTGTGCTTCTCATCGTTGCCGCGACGCTCGCCTGGAGTGCGAGCGGCGTTTACTCGCGGCTGCTCACGACCGACGTATGGACGGCGATCGCCTGGCGGTCGTTGTTCGGAGGCCTGTTCCTGCTGATCCCCTGCCTTTTCCTCGAAGGGGGCATCTCGCGGCGGCAATGGCGTTCCGTCTTCCATCCCTCCGGTCTTGCGATGATCGCATGCCAGACCTTCAGTCAGGGATGTTTCATCGGGGCGCTCTACATGACTACCGTCGCCAATGTGACGATGATCTATGCGACGACGCCCTTCATTGCGGCTCTGTTCGGCTGGCTCATCCTCGGAGAGAGGGTCGCCAGGCGGACGCTGATCGCCGGCGCCGTGTCCCTCTTCGGCGTCGGCGTCATCGTCGCCTCGTCGATCGGCGGCGGCACTGGTTGGGGCGACCTCTTAGCGCTCGGCATGACCGCGTCCTTCGCGCTCGTCATCATCATTCCGCGCATCAATCCCGGCGTGCCGAGCCTGCCGCCGACCGTCGTCAGCGCTTTCCTGACCCTCGTCATCTTCGCGCCGTTCGGTTCGGTCGGCTCGCTCGACCTGCACAACTGGATCGTCCTTGCCGCCTTCGGCGCCACCAATTTCTCGCTAGCGCTGGTGCTCTTCCTCGCCGGCGCAAAACGGATGCCGCCGGCAGAAGCCGCGCTGATCGGCACGATGGAAATCGTGCTGACGCCCTTCTGGGTCTGGCTGCTGTTTTCGGAACAGCCGCCGGTCGCCACCTATTTCGGCGGCGCAATCATCCTCGGCGCCGTGTTCTGGCACACGGCAATCGACTTCAACCGCAGCCAGCAGTCACGCGACCGCTAAGCATGTCGCGCAAAAGTGTACAGCGGTTTTCCCAGGCAAAGCGCGAAGCGCTTTTGCCGTAACGACATGCGTAAAAACAAAGATCTAAAGCGCAAGGAGCGAATCTGAAAGATCGCGACGCGCTTTAGAGCCGGCTTTGCAGCGTCATGGGGTCTTTAGCCTCAATTAGCCGAAGAACGCACGAAGCTGAGCGAAAAATCCGCTTGGTTGAGGATCTGCCATCTTACGCACGCGGCGAGCGACTGTTGCCGCGCTGACGCGTTCACCAAAATGACAGAAGCAGACAAGCTCGTGCAGTTCCCCGTCGCTGAGTTCGAAGAACCGTTTGGCTTCTCCGTAACTATCATTTTCCATTCCTGCCGCCCGCAGAATGGGATCAGCGAATGCAACCGAGATCGGCGTGTCGTCATCCCGCATGGCTATGCGATCTGCGATCGGCTGATATTCCGTTTCGTGAAGCGTCTTAAGAAACGGTCTGGGGCTGCGTTCGAGACTTTCGGCCCACCGTTCAATCCGTTCGCGCCGCGTTAAGTCAAGGCGCTTGCAGGTCGTGCTGACCTTCGCAATCGTTTTCAACTGCTCCAGTGCATACTGTTCCATTTCGGCCTCCTATCTCCGAGAAAAATAGATGGTCCGCTCCCAAAAATAGCGTGGCTCAGGTCGCAGCCGATGTCCAATCACGATTGGCAACGGCATCTGCCGCTGGTCGGACAGAGGCGGTCACAGCGCGACAACCGGCAGAGAAACCTTGCATTGCTCAGGCCATTTGATCGGAGATCTGCAATTCAAATCTTCTGAACCGATCCGGAAAACCGCCCTATTCCGGGGATCAACTCATAGCTTCCGGCGGCATGCTATCGGAGTTTTCCGACTGTCGTCTTTGAGTTGCGCCCATGTCGTTTTTTCGGGCGCTGTTTTCCGCCGGGCATGGTTTGCTTGTGATGTTCAAGGCGCTCGTCACTGGCGACAGAACCGTTGGAAGGCCGACCGAAGATTCCAAGATGAATCGAAAGGAGGTTCTGGAGTTCCGAAACCAGCTCTTTGCGCAGCAAATCGGCGGATTGCGGCGGTGATGACGAGCGGAAACGACAGGCCAGACCTATCGTCTTCACTCTTCCCCTCCATCCAATCTGTCCCCGCCTATTTGCGAAATTCGTATATCGCCCGATGCGGCGTTGTGAATACCGGGCTGCAGAGGAGGCAGGCCGGAGGAAAAATTGCCATCGATTGCATCGGTTGCAGATCGAGGCATTCAACGAATGGGAGGAATCCATGAGCAAGAATAGAGGCGTCGTTTATCTCCGGCCGGGCAAGGTCGAAGTTCGCGACATCGACGACCCGAAGCTGGAAGCGCCCGACGGCCGCCGCATCGAGCACGGCGTCATCCTGAAGGTGATCTCCACCAATATCTGCGGCTCCGACCAGCACATGGTCCGCGGCCGCACGACGGCGATGCCGGGCCTGGTCCTCGGTCATGAAATCACCGGCGAGATCATCGAGAAAGGCGTCGACGTCGAGATGCTCGACATCGGCGATATCGTCTCGGTGCCGTTCAATGTCGCCTGCGGCCGTTGCCGCTGCTGCAAGTCCCAGGATACCGGCGTCTGCCTGACGGTCAATCCGGCCCGCGCCGGCGGCGCTTATGGTTATGTCGACATGGGCGGCTGGATCGGTGGACAGGCGCGCTACGTCACCATTCCCTATGCCGATTTCAACCTGCTCAAAATCCCTGATCGGGACAAGGCGATGGCGAAGATCCGCGATCTCACCATGCTCTCCGATATTCTGCCAACCGGCTTCCATGGCGCTGTGCGCGCAGGCGTCGGGGTCGGATCGACCGTCTACGTCGCAGGCGCCGGCCCTGTCGGCCTTGCGGCTGCCGCTTCGGCGCGCATCCTCGGCGCCGCCGTCGTCATGGTCGGTGATTTCAATAAGGATCGCCTGGCGCATGCGGCAAGGGTCGGTTTCGAACCGATCGATCTCTCCAAGAGCGACCGCCTCGGCGACATGATCGCCCAGGTCGTCGGCAGCAATGAAGTGGACAGCGCCATCGACGCGGTCGGCTTCGAAGCGCGCGGCCATTCGGGCGGCGAACAGCCGGCGATCGTGCTCAATCAGATGATGGAGATCACCCGCGCCGCAGGTTCGATCGGTATTCCCGGCCTCTACGTCACGGAGGATCCTGGTGCCGTCGACAATGCCGCCAAGCACGGCAATCTGTCGCTCCGCTTCGGCCTCGGCTGGGCCAAGGCGCAGTCTTTCCACACCGGCCAGACGCCGGTGCTCAAGTACAATCGGCAAGCTCATGCAGGCGATCCTGCACGACCGGCTGCCGATTGCCGATATCGTCAACGCCAAGGTCATTCCGCTCGACGAGGCCGCCGCCGGATATGAGAGCTTCGACCACGGAGCGGCGACGAAATTCGTCCTCGATCCGCACGGGGACGTCGCGAAAGCCGCTTAGCGGTTACGATTGAACACTCGACGCGATGGGATGGCCGGCCGCAAGCCGGCCATCCTGCATTCATCAGGAATTTGCCGGCGGAATTACTGGATGCTGAACGGGAAATATTTTGCGTTGATCATGTCGTAGGTCCCATCCGCCTTGATGCTCTTCAACGCTTCGTTCAAGCGTGTAAGACGCTCCTTGTCATCCAGGCGCAGCGCGATGCCGGCACCTTCGCCGAAGTATGTGACGTCGACCAGATCCGGTCCTTTGAACTCGCAGCAGGTTCCCGCCTTGGTGTTGGCGATCCAGTCGTAGATGGCGAGTTTGTCCTCCAGGATGATATCGACGCTGCCATCCGACAACCCCTTGTACAATTCAGGCGAAGACCGGAAGATCTTCTTTTTCATCTCCGGATAGAGATGGTTGGCGTAGGATTCCTGCGCCGTCGACGACGTCACTCCGAGAATCTTGCCGCTGAGGCCAGTGGGGCTGACATCGCTGATCGGCGAATCCTTCCGAGCGATGAACACGGAGGGACTGTTGTAGTATTTTTCCGTGAAGGCAACCTTTTGACGCCGCTCGAGACTCATCGACATGGACGAGATGATTGCGTCGTATTTATCGGCAACGAGGTTGGGGATTATGTCGTCCCATTTCTCGATGATGAACTGGCATTCGAACTTGCCGACCTCGCAAAGCGCATTGGCAATATCGATGTCGAAGCCCTGAAGCTTGTTGTTTGCATCGAGATAATTGAAGGGCGGAAATGCGCCTTCGACGGCAATTCGCATCGGCATACGATCTTGCGCGGCAGCCTGGATTGGCGCGGCCGCGGCCAACAACATACCGAAGCCCCCCGCCATCAGCGCTGCGCGCAACATCGTCTGAAGGGATATGCGCAGCATCGTCGTGTGCTCCTTGGGGCTATTCGATCTCGCCCATAGTGCGCCCCAGCTTTTAATTCTACGTGAACGCTTCTTTGCTAGCGTCGACGCATGCGCCCATATCGTGGTGTTCAGGGGTCTAGGCTTGCACATCGTTGTTCCTTCCAGCTCCAATACGTTTCAGCAATCCTGGATCGCCTCGGGAAGGATTCTCTTTCTGATCGCCGTCAGCGGGCTGGGAGCGATTGGGCTCGTCGTGCTTTCGGCGCTCTGGGCAGGAACCGAGAGCGACGCCGCCGCCCTTGATCGCCAGCGCCAGCTCGTGAATGCGCGCCTGCGAGAGCAGGTCGATCAGGTCGCACATGTTATCGGCCAGTTCGGCAACGGCTACCTCACACGCGTTTATCCTGCCGCCCGGTCAAACGGAGGCTCCTCCAGCCTCGACGCCGTCCTGACGGCGGCGGCCGGCAGTGCGATCAGCCAGACCGCAATGTCCGCCTTCGGTTACGACCAGGCTTTCGTCGTCGACGAGAAGGCCCAACTACTCATGCTGTCGGACGCCCAGACGGAAAAGCGTTACCGCTGGATGAAGCCCCTCTTTGCGCCTCTCCTTCAGGATGCCCGCCTGGGGGTGAGACAAGGGACGGCGTCGAAACGAACGCCGTCCTCGATGGAAAGCCGCGTTGCGAGTGCCGCCCGCCCCAACCGTGCATTGGCCAATCTGATGCGGTTGGAAGGCCGCCCGACGATCGTCGGGGTCGTCGCCATCAACGACGCCGATCAGGGACGGCAGCAGCCGATACGGCAATTCCTGGTCGTCGTTCGGTTTATCGATGGCGCGGCGCTCGATGAATTAAGCCGGCAACAGGGGCTCAACGGGGCGCGCTTTGCGCGTACCGCCGATGCCGACGAGAACGAGGTTGCGTTTCAGATCGACGCGACGGCAAACGGCGAACCGATCGGCTTCATCGTCTGGCGGCCCGATCTTCCGGGATCGAGAGTGATCGGCCGTTTGATGCCGGCGCTTTCGATTGCAGCCTTGGTGATCGCGGTCCTGTTCTCGTTTCTGCTGGTGCGCCTGCGAAGCAGTCTCGGCGAGTTGAAGAAGAGCGAGCTGCATGCGCGGCAGCTTGCCTTGCATGATGTGCTGACCGATCTTCCCAACCGCGCCTTGTTCGCGATGCGGTTCGACGAGTGCCTGGCCGAGACGCGCAATTCGTCCGAGCGCTCGGCCGTTGCGCTTCTCGACCTCGACCGCTTTAAAGCCGTGAACGACACGTTCGGCCATGCGGCCGGCGATGAACTCATCAGGATGGCTGCGGAGCGGATCCGCGCCATACTGCGTCCAGCCGACACGCTTGCCCGGCTCGGAGGCGACGAATTTGCCCTGCTTCTCCGGGACATCAAAGATCATGATCAGGTTTTGCCGGCAATCTGCGAAGCCATCGTTGCCGAACTTGGCAAGCCCTTTCCGCTTTTGCACGGCGAGGCAGTCGCCCGCGTCGGCGGCTCGATCGGCGTGACCGTCGTGCCGGATGCCGGCCGAAATGCCGACGACATCATGCGCTATGCCGACGTCGCGCTTTACGAGGCAAAGATGGGCGGCAGAGGTCAATGGCGCCTCTATTCGCCCTCCATGGACGGCGGCAGGAACGCGCGCGACATTCTCAAAAACGAATTGCGCGAAGTTCTCGCCAAAGGCACGGCTTCATCCGCCGGCTCACCTTCGGATCCTATTACAACCAGGCCGGACTTCGGATCGCTCGAGGTCTATTACCAAACGGTGCACCGCGCCGAGGGCGGATACGCAGCGTCGGGCGCGGAGGCGCTGGTGCGCTGGCGTCACAGCCAGCGTGGTCTGCTGACGCCCGCCAGCTTCATCCCTGTCGCCGAGGAGGGCGGCCTCATCGACGCTCTCGGTTTCTGGGTGCTGCGCGAAGCCTGCCGAGCCGCCTGCAAATGGCCCGACGATACGTTTGTTGCCGTCAACGTGTCTCCCGCCCAGTTGAGACGGCCGAATTTTGCCGAGGAAGTCTTCGCCGTGCTTGAAGAGAGCGGACTGCCGCCATCGCGGCTCGAGCTCGAGCTTACCGAGTCCTCGCTCATCGAGGACAACTCGGACGTCTATTCTGTGCTGAAGTCGCTGCGCAGCCGAGGTGTTCAGATTTCGCTCGACGATTTCGGAACCGGCTTTTCATGCCTCAGCCATCTGATGCGCTTCGACATCGACCGCATCAAGATCGATCGATCGTTCGTCTCGCTGCTCGGCACAAAAGCCAACGGCGCAGCGATCATCGGCGCCATCGTCGCGCTCAGCCGCAACCTCGGTATTTCGACGACGGCGGAAGGGGTTGAAACCGAATATCAACGCGACTTCCTGGCCGCCCTTGGCTGCACCGACCTCCAAGGCTATTTCTTCTCCAAACCGGTTCCTCTCCGCGAACTCGGTTGTTTCCGCGAAGCTGAGAGCGCCGCCGGATTACTGACAACCGCTTCAGGCGCCGTCGCCTGAAGGCTTCCGATCTTCCACAGGTCACGGGAACTTTCGCCGCGGGCGGCGGTTGACGCCCGGAGAACGGAGGATGGGATGGGCGAGATAGGCGAGTGGCGGCACCTTTGCGTCGACATGCAGCGGATGTTTGCCGAAGACACGCCTTGGCATGTTCCCTGGATGGCGCGGGTCTCGCCGCAGATCGAGGAACTCGCTGGGCGGCACCCGTCCCGAACGATCTTTACCCGCTTCCTGCCACCCGATCATGCCGACGAGATGCCGGGGAAATGGCGGGATTATTACCGGAAATGGTGGATGATGACCGGCGAGCATCTTCCGCGCGACCTCGTCGATTTGGCCTCATCGCTGACATCACTGGTTCCGCCGGCAAGGCACTTCGACAAACGCACCTATTCCCCCTGGATCGACGGCCGCCTCCATCCGATCCTTCAGTCGGAACGGGTCGATACGCTTGTGATAACAGGCGGTGAAACCGATGTCTGCGTGCTTGCCACAACACTCGGCGCCATCGATTTCGGCTATCGGGTGATCGTGCTGAAAGACGCCGTCTGCAGCGGCGCCGACGATACGCACGACGCCTCGCTGGAACTCCTGCACGACCGCTTTTCCGTGCAGCTCGAACTGATGGAGACCGAGGAATTTTTGCGAGGCGTTGGCTGAAGCAGTTCCCGTCAGCGCACGCCCAGTTCGCGATGCGACCGTCGGAGTTTTGCGGGCGTGACGTGATAGGTGCGCCTGAACCAGTTCACCAGATGGGCGCAATCGGTAAAGCCGCATTCATAGGCGATCTGGGCGATAGACCGATCGCTGTTAAGTACCATCCACTTCGCGGCTTTCAGGCGCATCTGGCGCCAATATTCGCCGGGAGCGACCTGCAGATGTTTTTGGAAAAGCCGGGAAAGCTCCCGTTCCGATGTACCGACGCTCGCCGCGATGTCGGCGAGCGAACAGAGCTCGTACATCTTCTGCCGCATCAGCCCGATCGCATTCACGACGCGGCGATCCCCGCACTTCATGCCGAGATCGGGCTCTTCGATCGCGCCTTGCCTGTCGAAACCGTGATCGCCGAGAAGGTAGTGAAACGCCTTGTGCGCACGGGATTCCCCGCAGGCATTCGAGACCAGATACATTGCAAGCTTTATCGACGCCAACCCGCCGGGACAGGTTATGACGTCTCCGTCGACCACGACCGGCCGGTCGGTGATCGGAGTGATATCCGGAAAAGTCTGGCGCAGCAGCCCCGCCAGCGTGAAATGGACGGCGCATTTCTTTCCGGCAAGCAGGCCCGCCTCGGCCAGCACGAAACTTCCTGAACAATTGCCGGCCACCGGCACGCCGTTGCAAACGGCGGCAGTAACGAAGTCATAGAGTTCCGGCGGGATCCTGTGGTCGGCATGGAGTATGCCTCCATGCACGACGATGAAGTCGTAATCACTGGGATTCCCGTATGTCCTGCCGGGTGTCAATTCCAGGCCGCAGCTCGACCGTATCGGATCGAGACTGTGCGACAGCAGATCCCAGTCACAATAGATGCGCCGGCTGAAATCACCTTCGTCGCCTGCAAGCCGGAGAAAATCCGTGAAGCAGGCAAGCGGCATCAGCGTGAAGTTCGGTGTCGCGACGATCCCCACCCTGAGCGGAGAGGTGATCTCGGGTGGCGGCTTGCTCGGCCCCAGCTGGGAGTAGTCGGGCTGCAAACGATGGTCCTCCGGGCCATGGAAATTGTCCTAAACGTACAATACCGCGGCAACCAAGACAAATACCATCGATTTGCGTTGGGAGGCGCGGTCCGAGGCTCGGAAAACCGGCATTCCCTCCCACCAAGCAGACATGCCAAAGCGCAAAAGGGGAACATAATGAAGAATCTTCTCGCAATTTCGACGGTCGCTTTGATCGCCGGCATCGCATCCAACGCCGCGCCGCTTGCGGTACCGTCACCGTCGCCAACATGAACTGGCAAAGCGGCGAACTTCTCGCCCCATGTCGACAAATTCATCCTCGAGCACGGTTTCGGCTGTCAGGTGGAGTTCGTGCCCGGCGACACCGTGCCGACGATCACCTCGATGGTGGAAAAAGGGCAGCCCGACATTGCCGGCGAGGCCTGGGTCGATCTCGTTCCGGAAATCGTCAGACGCGGCGTCGACGAGCACAGAATTGTAAATATCGGACCAGCCTTGACCGATGGCGGCATTCAGGGTTGGTATATACCGAAATTCATCGTCGACGCTCATCCCGAGATCAAGACCGTCGATGATGCCTTCGCGCATCCGGAGCTTTTCCCCGCGCCCGAGAATACCGCGAAAGGAGCGGTCTTCAACGGTCCGACCGGATCGGGCGGCTCGGTCGTCACTGCCCAGCTTTTCAAGGCGTATGGCGGCGAGGCCAAGGGCTTCGACCTCGTCGACCCCGGAACCCAGGCCGGCCTCGACGGCGCCATGGCGCGGGCCTATGAGCACAAAGAGGGATGGATGGGCTATTACTGGTCGCCGACCGCCCTTCTTGGGAAATATTCCATGGTGCGTCTCGAAGCCGGCGTCACCAACGATGCGGCGGAGTGGAAGCGCTGCAACACCGTTGCCGATTGTCCCGATCCGAAAAAGAACGAGTGGCCGAAGGACCATGTGGTGACGCTGGTGTCGCAGAAACTGGCGGAAAGCGGAAATGCCGGCGTGATAGACTATCTGCGCAAGCGCTCATGGGACAATCAGACCGTCAGTTCGGTCATGTCGTGGATGACCGATACCCAGGCCGGCGGTGACGACGGCGCGGTGCACTTTTTCAAGGAGCATCCGGAGGTCTGGAAGTCGTGGCTGAGCGCCGATGTGGCGGCGAAAATCACCGCCGCTTTCTGAACGATAAGCGCGCGGGCCGCCGGGGCCCGCGCGTCCGCACGGCAAACCGTGAAACCCGCTAGGATTCAACATGACGAGTTCCTTTCCGAAGACCTTCTCGGACATCACGCTTGCAGGCCATAGGCTGCGCAACAGGATCGTGTTCGGCGCCCATACGGCAAATATGTCGGTGAATGGACTGCCGGGCGATCAGACCACCGCCTATTATGTCGAACGGGCGATCGGCGGGGCAGCGATGATCGTCGTCGAGCCGATGCCGGTCCATCCGGCGACCGTGCTGACGCGCGGCAATTTCCGCACATCGGACGATTCCGTCATCCCGGCGTTCAAGAGGCTGACCGACAGCGTCAAGCAGCATGGGGCCGTCATCGTCCAGCAGCTCTATCATGTCGGAAGCCACGGAGACTCCGATCTTTCCTTTCATCCGCATTGGTCGCCTTCGGGAGGACCGAGCTATCACGACAGCGACGGCTCGCATGCGATGACGGAGGACGAGATCGAGGAGACCATCGAGGCCTTCGTCAAGGCGGCGCTGCGCTGTCGGGCGGCAGGTTTTGACGGCGTCGAGGTCTGGGCCGCCTATGGCGGGCTTCTCGATCAGTTCTGGACACCCTTCTATAACCGCCGCGAGGATCGCTGGGGCGGGAGCCTCGAAAATAGAACGAGATTCTCCAGGGAAATTCTCAGCCGCATCCGGCAGGCCTGCGGCCCGGGTTTCATCATCGGGCTGACCGTCAGCGACGAGCCGGGCTGTCCCACGGCTCTCAATCGTGATCAGTTGACCGAGATCGTTGCCGGCCTCGATGAAAAGAGGCTGATCGATTACGTGACCTGCGGCTCGGGCGGATATTTCGACTATGGCAGCCTGATGCCGACCTTTCTCTATCCCGAGCGACTGGGTGTCGAGCTGTCGGCCCGCCTCAAGCAGGTCGTGAACCATGCGCTGGTGACGGCGGAAAGCCATATTCGAACGCCCGAAAATGCGGAAATCACGCTCGGGGAGGGGGCCGCGGATCTGGTTTCGATCGTCCGCGGCCAGATCGCCGACCCGCATCTTGCCAACAAGGCGCGCCTGGGCACGCCTGAAGATATTCGCGGCTGTCTGTCCTGCAACCAGATGTGCTGGGGCCGCCGCTCGCGCGACTATTGGATCAGCTGTCTGATCAACCCTTCCGTCGGGCGCGAGGCCGAATGGGGCGGTGACCGGTTCGAACCTGTCGACAATCCCCAGTTCGTGCTGGTCGTCGGGGGAGGGCCAGCCGGATTGGAAGCGGCGCGCGTGGCCGCCGAACGAGGCCATCGGGTTATTCTTGCGGAAGCCTCGGACCGGCTGGGCGGCGCTTTCCGCCTTGCCGGCGAGCAACCCCGGCGGGCGCAGATCCTCGACCTCATCCGCTGGTACGAAACCTGCTTCGAAAAACTCGGCGTCGAGGTTCGCTTCAACAGCTATATCGAGGGAAGCGACGTCGCCGAGATCGGCGCCGACGTGGTGATCTTAGCGACCGGATCGCTGCCGCAGGAGACAGGCTTTCAGAAGGCTATGCCCAACCACCCGTCGCTCGCCGGCATTGAACGAGGAAACGTCTTCTCCGCCGAAAGCGTCATGGCCCGCCAGGCACGGCTCGGCAAACGTGTTGTCGTGGTGGACGAAACCGGCGGCTGGAAGGGCTGCGGCACGGCCTGGAAGCTTGCCGAGCAGGGGCACGAGGTCGTGCTCGTCACACCCGACGCACTCATCGGAAAGGAACTGCAGCGCACCTCCGCCGACGTTCCCCTGCGCCGGACGCTCAGCATGCTCGGCGTTCAATTCCGATCGGAGACCAGCATAGAGAGCTGGCAAGGCAATGCCGCAATCCTCGTCTCCCACCTGACCGGAAAACGAGAGACGATCGGAGCCGACAGCCTCGTCTTCTCCACAACCAATGTTGCCGCGAACTGGCTCGCCTTGGAGCTGGCCGAACTCGCTATCCCCTTCGTCGAGATCGGCGATGGTGTGGCACCAAGGCAGGCTCCCTATGCCTTCTATGAGGGACGGCGCGCCGGAATGGCGATCGGAGCCGTAGAGGACACGCGAAACGGCGCAACGGCGAAGATTCGTGCGGCATAGTCGGATTGAAGATCGTCATGCTGATCGCCAGCCCGTCTGCAGAGCAAGTCGCGACAGCGCCGAGTTAAAACCGCGAGGCACTCTCGAAAGTGAGGAACGGCATCATGCGAATTCCTCTTCGAATATCTTCACCGGCCGGTCCCACTGGATGAGGACGACACAGCCGGTATCGCTCCATACCGAGTGTTCGCTGCCCGGCGCATTGACGATATAACTGCCGCTGATGTAATCGCCCGTCTCGTCGGATTGAACGCCGTCGAGCACCAGGATGGTCTCGAGCCCTTCGTGGCGATGGCGGGGAACGGAGGCGCCGGGCTCATATTTCAGCAGCGCCACGCCCGGCTGATCACCCTCGAAGGGGCGGATCCAGTGAATGGTGACGGCATCGCGGAAGGGGCCGAATTCCAGCTCCTTCCAGCCGCCTGACGTCAGGCGTTCGCGGGTCGTTTCAGGCATGGGCGATACTTTCCAGAATGTCGTCGACATGCGCGGTCCAGCCGACGATCGCGCCTTGGGCGCGGATCATGGCGATGGCGGCGGCTTTGAATTCAGGGAAATAGCTTTCCGTCGCCTCCTCGGCGAGCAGGCATTCATAGCCGCGGTCGTTTGCTTCTCGCATCGTCGTCTGCACGCAGACTTCGGTGGTGACGCCGGAAAAGACGAGCTGGCTGATGCCCTTCTGCCGCAACACGGCGCCAAGCTCGGTAGCGTAGAAGGCGCCCTTGCCGGGTTTTTCGATGATGATTTCCCCTTTCACAGGAGCAAGTTCCGCAAGAATTGCCGTGCCGGGTTCGCCTGAGATCAGGATGCGGCCCATCGGGCCTTCGTCGCCGATCCTGAGCGAAGGATTGCCGCGGTCGCGTTTGGCCGGCGGCAGGTCGGACAGATCAGGCCGGTGGCACTCCATCGTATGGATCACAGGCAGGCCGGCATTGCGAAAGCCCTGGATGAGCCGTTTGACATCCGGCACGATCCGCGTGATGCGGCTGACATCATTGCCGAGGCTTGCACCAAAGCCGCCGGGCTCGGCGAAATCGCGCTGCATGTCGATGACGATGAGGGCGAGCTCATCGTGCTTCACCGGAAAGGCGAAAGGTTCGGCTTTGATCTTCGCCATCAATGATGTCCCGCCATGTGAGCGCCGATCACGCCGATATCGGCCGAGCGCGCCGGTGTCTCGTAAACCAGCTTGCCTTCCGAAATGACCATGATGCGGTCGGACATCTCGAGCAGTTCGTCGAGGTCCTCCGAAAGCAGCAGCACGGCAGCGCCCAAATTGCGTGCCTTCATGATGCGGGCGCGGATTTCGGCGACGGCCGAGAAATCGAGACCGAAACAGGGGTTCGAGACGATCAGCAGATCGACATCGCCGGTCAGTTCGCGGGCGAGCACCGCCCGCTGCACGTTGCCGCCCGAAAGCGCTGCGATCGGCGAGGCGGAAGAGGCGGTCTTGACCTTGAAGTCGGAGATCAGCGCCGAGGCACGCTTCTTCATGCTGCCCTTGTTCAGCCAGATCGCGTCCTTGCCGTTCTGCTTCAAGTCGAAGGTGCGGAACGCAAGGTTCTCGCTCACGGTCATTTTCGGCGCACAGGCATTCTGCAACGGCTCTTCGGGGATGAAACGCACCCTGTTCTTGCGGGTCTCGTCGCGGGTGGCGCCATAAGCCTCGCCATTGACCGTGACCTGGCCGCTATCGGTCGGGCGCTGGCCTGCCAGAATTTCGGTCAGCTCCTTCTGGCCGTTGCCCGATATGCCGGCAATGCCGACGATCTCGCCGGAGCGGACCGTCAGCGCGTCGATCTCGATAGTCTTCAGGCCGGAGCGATCCGGGGCCTTCACCTGGCTGACGGTCAGCACGGGTCTTGCCGCTTCCGCCACCGGCAGACGGCTGTCGAGCTCGGCGAGCTTGACGTCGCCGATCATCATCGCCGCCATCTCGGCGGTGGAGACCTCGCCGACTTTGCCGGTGCCGACCAGCTTGCCGCGCCGCAGGATCGAGACGGCATCAGCGAACTTGGTCACCTCGTGGAACTTGTGAGAAATCATCAACACCGTGAGCTCACCGCGCTCGGTCATCCCGCGCACGATGCCGAGCATCTCATCGGCTTCGGCGGGCGTCAGCACCGAGGTCGGCTCGTCGAGGACGAGGAAGGAACGGCCGAGATAGAGCTGCTTGACGATTTCGAGCTTCTGTTTTTCGCCGGCCGCGAGCTCGCTCACCGGCCTGTCGAGCGGGATCTTGAACGGCATGCGCTCCATGAAACCCGCCAGATCTTTGCGCTCGCTGGCCCAGTTGATCACGGCGGGCACTTCGGTACGGCTGATGACCAGATTTTCCGCGCCGGTCAGAGAGGGAACCAGTGTGAAATGCTGGTAGACCATGCCGAGCCCATAGGCCGCGGCATCCTTGGGTGAGGCGACCGCCACCTCGCGGCCGTCGACCGACAACGAGCCTGAGGTTGCGTGATAGAAGCCCATGATGCATTTGACGAGCGTTGACTTGCCGGCGCCGTTTTCACCGAGAAGCGCGTGAAACGAGCCGGCCGGAACGGCGATCGAGACGTCGTCGAGCGCGGTGAAACTGCCGAAGCGCATGGTCATGCCGAGCGTATCGATGCCGACGGCCTTGCCGGCTTGCGGAAGGGGCGTGTCGCGGACTGTGCTCACTTCATTGCTCCTTTTCGACGATGATGGCGACGGGACCGCCGCCGGGCGGACCCTGGTGTTCGGCGCCGCCGGACACATAGAGATCGGTAATGCCGAAGATGCCGGCGAGAACGCCGCCGACGAAGGCACGGGCATGGCGGGTGCCTGCAATATCCGAGTCATCGAGCATCGTGTGGCGCCTGCCGCCGATCCTGCCGGACGGGTCCGGCTCGGCCTTGGCGAGAACCGCCGCCAGCCGGCTGTTTTCCGGCAGGCGTTCGCGGGCTTTCCTGACGGAATGCGCGTCGATCGCATCCCGCATGACCGCGTGGTCGATCGACAGCGGACCGGACCATTTTGCGCTCATGCCGAGGACGATGATTTCGTGATCGGTGAGTTCGACCCCGGACGAGGTTGAGGCGCAGCGCGAAAAGAGATCGAAACGTGTGCAGATGTCGGCATCGCCGATCGATGTCGCATCTATCTCGCCGAGTGCCACGGCGACGCCGAGAGCCGAAGCGCCGCGCGAGAGGCCCATGGATTTCAGCGTGTCGTGGGTTGCGACCGTCCTGCCTGCTGCCTCGGCCTCGGCAATCCGGCGCGAGGTGAGCAGCGGACACTTGATCTGCACGAAATGGACATCGGCGGGATCATCGATGCCGGCATCCCTCATCGCGGACTTCACGCCTTCGGCAACGAGCAGAATCTGTTCGCGGCGCCCGAGATGTTCGGGGGCAGCGCGGGGGTACGCGACACACCAATGGCCAGCGCCCGTTCGCCCGGCGTTTCTACGGTTTCACGCGCAAAAACCGTCCAATGCGGTGAGAGCGCACCCTCGGTGCCGCCGGACATGATGATCGAGACGCCGTCGACGCCATATCTGCTGAACAATGTCTCGAAGCTGCGGGTGGCATAACCGCGGGTAAAATCATTGACGCAGCCGTTGCCTTCCGTCTTGCCGAGAACGGCGACGACGTTGTTCGCCTGAAGGCCGCTGGCAAAGAGCGCCTCGACGCCGGCAACGTCATCGGGGCCGTCGGCTGGCACGCGAAAGACATGGGCACGCAATGACGGCATCAGGGCAGCGCCTCGACTAGAGCCGCGGAACTGGAGACCGAGCCGAAGACGCCGCCCTGCATCTTCACCATCTTAATGGCAGCGAGGTGGTTTCCATAGTCGGTGGCACCACAGCAGTCCTCCAGCAGCAGGCATTCGTAACCGCGGTCGTTCGCCTCGCGCATCGTCGTCGAGACGCAGACATCGGTGGTGATCCCGGTGAGGATAATGTTCTCGATGCGCTTCTGGTTGAGGATGAGTTCGAGGTCGGTGGCGCAGAACGAACCCTTGCCGGGCTTGTCGACGATTGTCTCGCCTTCGATCGGGTAAAGTTCGGGGATGATGTCCCAGCCGGGTTCGCCACGGGTCAGGATGCGGCCGCAGGGGCCGGGATCGCCGATGCCGGCGCCGATGCGCTGCGAGCGCCAGCGTTTGTTGGCCGGCAGATCGGCGAGGTCCGGGCGGTGGCCCTCGCGGGTGTGGATGATGTGATAGCCCTTGGCCCGCATGGCGGCCAGCACACGTTTGATGGGTTCGATCGGCGCCTGCACCAGCGACAGGTCGTAGCCCATGTGGTCGACATAGCCGCCTTTGCCGCAGAAATCCGTCTGCATGTCGATGATGATGAGGGCGGTGTTATCAGGCCTCAGGGCGCCGTTATAGGGCCACGGATACGGATCGGCGTCGATAAAATGCCCTTCGGTTTCGACCATCGCGTCCATCATTCTCTCTCCTATTCCGCGGCAGGTTTGAGGGGTTCGCCGTAACGGCGCATCGGCTTGTCAAATCCGCAGGACGTGCCGTCCTTGACCTTTATCTCGTCTTCCCATGGCAGGCGGTATTTGCCGGCGACAAGGTCGTGCATGTAGGTGTAGGGCGCATCCTGCGCGCCGCCGGCGACGGCGACGTAGCCGCGATGACCGAACTGATAGATATTGTTCTCCACGCCCCAGCCGAGCCGGGCCTCACGAACGAGATCGGGACGCACCTCCGCGGTGATGATCTCGTTGGGCCGGCCGGAGGTTCCGTGGGCGATGATCGTGCCGTCGAAATTGCAGATCATGCCTTCACCCATGGAATCGAACGTGCCGTCCGAGCCGCACATGCAGACATTCGCGGTGATCATCAGGTTGCAGAAGGCGTTGGCCTGGTTGGTGAAGCGCCAGGCATCGCGGATTGGCGCCGTGTAACCGGCGGTGCGGATCATGATTTCGGCGCCCTTATAGGCGCATTCGCGCGCCATCTCCGGGAACATGCCGTCATGGCAGATGATCAGCGCGAGCTTGGCGCCCCGCGGGCCCTCGATGACAGGGATGCCAAGATCGCCGGGCTCCCACGGCTCGACGGGGATCCAGGGATGCATCTTGCGGTAATAGAGCTTCAACTCGCCCTGATCGTCGATGACGAGGCCGGAATTGTAGGGCATGCCGCCGGGATTCAGCTCCATGATCGAGAAGCAGCCCCAGATCCGGTTGTCCCTGCAAGCCTGCTTGAAGGCCGCGACCTCCGGCCCGTGGAGCGTGCACATGATCTCCGGATTGATGTCCATCGAAAGGCCGTGCAGCGCGTATTCGGGAAAGACGACGAGGTCCATGCCCGGCTGGTTGCGCCGCGCCTTGCCCACCAGATCGACGATCACCTGCGTCTGTTTTGCCAAGTCCGCTTTGGTGACGGTCACCGGCAGCTGGAGCTGTACCAGGCCGATACCGACGCCGTGTTCGGATTTGTTGAGACCGCCAAGTCCGTTCATCGGAAGGCTCCGTTATTTCGTGAGCGACAGCGCACCCGGCGCACCGGCGAGCGAGCGGGTGGGCGAGGAGGTGGCGATCAGGATGATGAGGGTGAGCACGTAAGGCGCGGCGTAAAAAAGATAGTAGCCTTGTGTAACGCCGACCGATTGCAGCGCCGGGCCGAGCGCGCCGGCACCGCCGAAAAGCAGGGCGGCCAGGAAACAGCCGATCGGGTTCCAGCGGGCGAAGATGACAAGGGCCACGGCCATCAGGCCCTGGCCCGACGAAATGCCTTCGTTCCAGGAGCCCGGATAGTAGAGCGAGAGATAGGCGCCGCCGATTGCCGCCAGCGAACCGCCCACTGCCGTTGCCAGCAAGCGAACGCGGTCCGGGTGAATGCCCATGGCCCGGGCCGCGTCGGTGCTGTCGCCGACTACGCGTAGGATCAGGCCAATGCGGGTGTTCTTGAAGGCCCAGAACAGGAAGAGGGCAAGTGCCGCGCCGATGAAGAACAGCACGTTGATATTGAGCGCCGCCTGGACCTGCGGAGTGCTCGACCAGCCGCCGAGCGGGATCGAGGGCAGTTTCGGGGCAACCGGCTGGATGAAGGATTTGCCGAGGAAGAACGCCATGCCGAGACCGAACTGCATCATGGCGATGCCGATGGCGATGTCGTTGACCTTGGGGAACTTGCAGATCCAGCCGTGGATGAGGCCGAAGATCGCGCCCGCCATCATTGCGGCCAGCACACCGAGGGTCGGCGAGCCGGTCATGACGGCCACCGCATAGGCCGTCATGGCGCCGAAGACGAGCGTGCCTTCGAGGCCGAGATTGATGCGGCCAGAGCGTTCGGTGATCGTCTCGCCGAGGCTGACGAAGATGAAGGGCGTGGAAACGCGGATGGCGCCGGCGAAGATCGCCAGCGGCACGCCCCAGATGCCGATGCCTGCCTCTTCCATCAGAGGCTCCTTTTCCAGAGGTCGGGATTGAAGATCTTGAAGCGGCCGTAGAAGGTCTCGCAGAAGAGAATGACGATGAAGAGTGTCCCCTGCAGCACCAGAACCGTCGCATCCGGCAAGCCCATGCGCCGCTGGATGAGGCCACCCGAGGCGTCGATGCCACCGAGCAGGATCGCCACCGGAATGATCGCCAGCGGATTGTGCCTGGCGAGGAAGGCGACAAGGATACCGGTATAACCGTAGCCGGCGGCAAGCGAGGCGTTGGCACTTCCCTGCACCGCCGCCACTTCGATCATGCCCGCCAGACCGGCAAAGCTGCCGGCAAGCGCGGTAAATCCGGCGATCAGCTTGCCCACCGGCAGTCCCTGGATCTGCGCGGCGCGCACGTTGCCGCCGGCGATGCGGGCGGCAAAACCGTAGCTCGTCGCCTCAATCACGATCCAGGAGAGCATGCAGGCGAGGATGCCGATGACGAGACCCCAATGCACGTCCATGCCGGGAATATTGCCGAGCATGTATTCCGCCGGCAGCGGCCTGGTCGACGGCTTGTTGAGGCTCGCCGGATCGCGCAGCACCCCTTCGACGAACTGGTTCATCAGGGCAATGGCGATATAGGAGAGCAGCAGCGAGGAGATGGTTTCGTTGACCCCGCGATAATGGCGCAGGAAACCGGCAAGGCCGATCCAGATACCGCCGACCACCATGGCAGCGATTGCCATCAGAATGAGGGTGAGGAAAACAGGCGCGGTGCCGGCGAGCGGCAGAGCCATGGCTGCGGCGGCAACGCCGCCCAGCACGACCGCTCCTTCCCCGCCGATGATGACGAGGCCGAGACGGGCGGGCAGGGCGACGCAGAGTGCCGTCAGGAGAAGGGGTGCGGCACGACTTAAGCTGTTCTGCACCGAAAACCAGCTGCCGAAGCCGCCGGTATACATCAGTTGGAAGAGGGTGGCCGGCGACTTGCCGACCGCCAGGATGAAGAGGGAGAAGAGCGCAAGACCGATCAGGATGGCCGCGAGGCCGATGACAACAGGCTCGGCTCGCCGCGCGATCCATTCGAGGACGGGGCGCAGCGAAGCCGGTTTTTCCACGATGGCTATTGCGGGATCATTGGCCTCTATGGTCATGGCGCTTCTCCCTTCGCGGTTTACGCTGTGGACCCGACGACGCCCTCGACCAGATAATTCATGCTCTCGAGCTCAATCGCGTCTTCGGCGTAGCTCTTGTCGGCAGCCACGACAGTGTCGCCTTTGTTGTCCTTCAACGGACCCTTGAAGACCGAGAAGCCGCCCTTCATCATCTCCGCCTGCGTGGCCTCAAAAGCCTTGCGGCCCTCCGCGGACACGCCTGGGCCGAGCGCGCTCATCTTCACGAAGCCGTCCTTCAGGCCACCACGCACGAAGTTGCCGAGCTTTTCGCCGGCCTGCGCCTTCTTGACGAAGTCGCTGTAGACGTTACCCCAGGCCCATTCGGCGCCGGTGAGGTACTTTTCGGGAGCAAGCGGGCTCTGGTTGGCGTGATAGCCGCAGACGAAGGCGCCGCGGCCGGCAGCCGTCTCGACGACCACTTTGGGGCTGTCGACGTGGCAGGTGATGACGTCGGCGCCCTGGTCGACCAGCGCGTTGGTGGCTTCGGCCTCCTTGACGGCGAGCGACCATTCGCCGGTGAAGATCACCTGGCAGGTGATACCAGGATCGACCGTGCGTGCGCCGAGCAGGAAGGCATTGATATTCTGCAGAACCTGCGGGATCGGCTTGGCGGCGACGAAGCCGATCTTCTTGCTCTTCGTCGCATGGCCCGCAGCGATGCCGTTCAGATACTGGCCCTGGAAGATATAGCCGAAATAGGAGCCCGTATTGGCCGGGTTCTTGCCTTCCTGCCAGAGACCGCCGCAGTGCCGGAACTGGATGTCGGGATGTTTGGCGGCCACGGCCAGCATGTGTGGGTCGAAGTAGCCGAAGGAGGTCGGAAAGAGCAGGGTCGCGCCGTCCAGGTTGATCATGGATTCCATGGTCTTCTGGACGTCGACGGTTTCCGGTACATTCTCTTCTTCGACCAGCGTCACGCCTGGTAGCGCCTTGATGACGGCCGCACCTTCGGCATGCGCCTGGTTGTAGCCGTAGTCGTCCTTGGGGCCGACATAGATGAAGCCGACGGTCAGCGCGGTTTGGGCTGCGGCGGAGGAGGCGATCAGACCCGCCATGGCGCCGGCAAGCGCACCGGCAGCGGAAGCCTGGAGGAAATTGCGGCGGTTCATGGAAAGGAGTTTGGTCATCGGAAATGCTCCTTGCGGCGCTGGGCCGGTTGTGAACGGGTACAGGAAAGTGCATGCAATGCATGTGCCAGAAATTAATCTGTTGTTTTTTATAATTTATCCGTTATCGCAAGACTTGCGCGTTGCAAAGTGCATACAGATTGATCGAATTCTTGCGCAAAAAGTAATCAATAGATATTTCTTGTTCATTGTGACTGCGTGGTTGGCACAAAGTCGAGTTAGCCGAGGTATCTCGGGCATGAGAAAGCGAAAATTTAACAATATCTTCGCCGCCTGATTTGACTTATCCAGTCTCGAACGTCATCTGTATGCAGAGTGTTGACGTGAGCAGATTCGTATCGTGAAGCAGACCAGGCGCAGAGAAGTGATCCGCACC